>NZ_CP178181.1:0-3971257 GCF_047041125.1 Gordonia sp. LUNF6 | reverse complement strand
TGGCTCCCCCTCGTTTGGTCGAATCGGATCGTTTCAGACCTAGAGGGTGCCACGAACGCGGGTCTCGGCGCGAGTTGTCCACAAAGTTGTCCACACCTGTGGATTGTTCTGTGAACAAATCCCACAGGTGTAATTCGGGTCTGGAGATATCTGCAGGTAACCCGTCGTTTGATTTGGTTTCCGGGGGCCAGTACCCTCGAAAGGTCGCCTGTACATGGACTGCGGTAACGCGCGCTCATCACGAGCTCGGCCCCGGCCGATCCATGAGGGGCCGAAGACCGCCTGCAGTTCCAACACGAGGAGTTTCCAGTGGCCAAGGGGAAGCGCACCTTCCAGCCGAACAACCGTCGTCGCGCTCGCGTGCACGGCTTCCGTCTGCGTATGCGGACTCGCGCCGGTCGCGCCATCGTGAACGCACGTCGTTCCAAGGGCCGCGCCAAGCTGACCGCCTGAGTCGCGAATCCGGCCCGGGCAATCGGTGTCGGCCGACTCGGCGCGGATTTCTAGGAAGTCCGATTTCACCCGCACACTCTCCAAGGGTGTGCGGGTTTCGGCACGTGATCTGACAGTTCACGTGGCGCCGGTCGCACCGGCGTGGCCGGACGGGAGTGGATTGCGCCCGGACGTGGCCCTGCACGGTGGGCCGTGGCTCGGCCTGATCATCTCGAAGAAGGTCGGTAACGCCGTGATCCGTCACAGGACCGCACGACGACTTCGTCGTGCCTTCGCCGAGAGTGCGCCCTCGGTGCTCCCGCCGGAGACCTTCGTTGTACTGCGAGCGCACCCCGGGATCGTGGATCGTTCGAGTTCCGAACTGGCCGAGACGCTGCTCGGCGCGTTCGCCCACCGCAAGGTGGCCGCTGCCTGTGCGCGTGCGGACCGGGGAACGGTCGTCCCATGAGTCTCGGACAGCGGCTCTATCGTCTCCCGCGGGCGAGCCTGATCTTCGTCATCGAGCTCTACCGGACGTGGATCTCGCCGACTCGAATGCCCACCTGTCGGTTCGAACCCACCTGCAGCGGCTACGCCGTCGAGGCGCTCGACAGACACGGATTCGTGTGGGGCTCGGTACTCGCGACGTGGCGCCTGCTGAAGTGCGGCCCGTGGCACAAGCCCGGTTACGACCCGGTCCCCGAACGAGGACCCGTGGAGTGGCTGCGCAGCAAGACTTCAAACAGTGGTGCCACCGCACCAACTTCAGATAGGGGTAAGTGAGCCGTGCTCAACTTCATCTACTACCCGGTGTCCTGGATCATGTGGGTCTGGCACTGGCTGTTCGACAGCATCATGCCGAACTCCCCCGGCTGGGACGGAATAGCGTGGGCCCTGTCGGTGGTGTTCCTGGTCTTCACCCTCCGCGCGATTCTGTACAAGCCGTTCGTCAAGCAGATCCGCACGACGAAGCAGATGCAGGAAATCAACCCGCAGATGCAGGCGATTCGCAAGAAGTACGCCAACGACCGGGTCAAGATGACCGAGGAGATGCAGAAGCTCCAAAAGGAGCACGGCTTCAATCCCCTCCTCGGGTGTCTGCCGATGTTCATGCAGATCCCGGTCTTCATCGGTCTGTTCCACGTGTTGCGTTCGTTCAACCGGATGGGTGCGGGCACTTCGATGCCGATCGGCGGTTCGGCCAGCGGCGGCATGACTGCCGAGCAGACCCGCAATACCGCCAACTACGTCTTCAGTGCCGACCAGGTGCAGAACTTCCTGGATGCGCGACTGTTCGGTGTTCCGCTCTCGTCGTACATCACCGAACCGGTCGACCAGTTCAAGGCGTTCGTCGATCCTGGCCAGCCCATCGACTTCTCGCGCTGGCAGATCGCCGCCGTGGTGATCCCGCTGATGATCGTGGCCTCGATCGCCACGCATATGAACTCGCGGGCCTCGGTCGCGCGGCAGAGTGCTGAGGCGATGGACAATCCTCAGACACGGATCATGAACAAGCTCGCACTGTACGTCTTCCCGCTGGGCATTCTGGTCACCGGTCCGTTCTTCCCGGTCGCCATCCTCCTGTACTGGGTCAGCAACAACCTCTGGACCTACGGCCAGCAGCACATTGTCTTCGGACGCATCGCACGTGAAGAAGAAGAGGCGAAGGCCGCGAAGGAAGAGCGGCTCAGGGCCGCAGCACCGAAGCCCGGCGCCCGACCCGACAAGACGAAGAGGGCACCGACCACGGTTGCGGTCGTCGACGGTGAAGTGGACGACGCGTCAGATGAGACGAAGTCCGCCGGCGGCAAGAAGTCGAGTCCAGCCAAGGGACAGGGCACGACCAAGCCGGCGGCCAACAAGCCGTCTCCGGGGCAGAAGCCGAGTCAAGCGAAGCCGGGCGGAGCCAGGAAATCCGGCAGCAAGCGCAATAAGAAGAAGGGTCGGCCCGGCGGCCGTTGACGGCGCCGCGACTCATTCAGACGTTTCCATTAAGTGAGGTAGAAGATGACGGACCAGACTGTGTCGAGTGACGACACTGAACAGGTCGATCCTGTGGAGCCCATCGAGCAGGACGCTGATCTCGACGAGATCGATGAAGAGGATCAGTTGGTCGAGGAGGGCGAGATCGCCGGCGACTATCTCGAGCAGTTGCTCGACATTCTCGACTTCGACGGCGACATCGATCTCGACGTCGACGGTGACCGAGCGATCGTCAGCATCGACGGCGGCAAGGACCTGACCAAGCTCGTCGGTCGCAACGGCGAGGTGCTCGACGCACTCCAAGAGCTGACGCGACTGGCTGTGCAGCAGTCGACCGGTGACCGCAGCCGCTTGATGCTCGACATCAGCCGCTGGCGTGCTGATCGCCGCAACCGTCTCGCTCGCATCGGCAACGAGGTCGCCGAGCGTGTGCGGGATTCGGGCGAGAGTGAGTCGCTCGACCCGATGACTCCCTTCGAGCGGAAGATCGTGCACGACGCCGTCGCCGCGGTTGACGGAGTTTACAGCGAGAGTGAGGGGGCGGAGCCGAACCGCCGTGTGGTCGTCATCAAGGAATGACGACTCCCCTGATCCGGGGTTAGCCCCGGTTGGATATCCGCAGACGATCCCCGCAACGCTCTGACAACAGGGTGTCGCGGGGATCGTCTTTTCGACACAGTGACTTTATGGGTCCAGGGTCTAAGGCCTTGTCCGTAACTCTCCCATTCGGTTGTTTTGACTTACGTCCGTGTGATTCTCCGGGTTAGCGTCATCTGATGCTCTGAACGAGTTTCACGTGAAACCCCGCTCGTGTCCGACTGCCCAGTTCGATCAATACCGTTCGCGGCTGGCCCTGTGTTTCACGTGGAACAAGACCAGGGGCTGAAGCTCCGGTCGACGCGTGGCGTCAGGTTGTGGGTTAGATCGGCAACCTGTGGAAATCGGTTCCCGACGTCGGGTGGCGGGTCGGTGCGGACTAAACTGAATGAGGCTGTCCGGCTACGGTGCGAAGTCTGTCCTCAGACCTGTGCTTGCTCTGAGCGTGTCCGCTCCCCTAGCAGGGTGGCCGGTAGTTGTCTCGATCGTGGATCTGCTGCGTGCTTCAGGATCGCGGCTCGCGAGCGGAGCGGGTTTCACGTGAAACCACTCAACCGATCGGGCACCACAACGGCCGTGTTCCACGTGGAACATCGAAGGGATGGATAGATGTCAGAGGACGACTCGACGCCGGCGGCTGCCGAATCGACGCCGGAGATCGCTGCGGCCATATTCGGCGAACGACTGCCGCTGGCCGAGAATTATGCGCGGATTCTGTCTGAGGAGGGCGTGGTCCGCGGACTCATCGGTCCCCGTGAACTGCCGCAACTCTGGACCAGGCACCTGCTCAACTGTGCCGTGGTTTCCGAGGAGATTCCTGATGGTGCGAGCGTCATCGACATCGGGTCCGGCGCGGGCTTGCCCGGTATCCCCCTCGCGATCGCTCGTCCGGACTTGGCGATCACCCTCATCGAGCCGTTGCTTCGCCGGACCACCTTCCTTGAGGAAGTGGTCTCCGGGCTTCCGCTCGACAACGTGACGGTGGTGCGCGGTCGCGCCGAAGAGAAGGCGGTGCTGAAGGCCGTGGAGCCGGCGGATGTAGTCACGTCGCGGGCTGTCGCGCCGCTGGAACGGCTGGCGAAATGGTCCGCTCCCCTGATCCGAGGAGGCGGCAGATTGGTCGCACTGAAGGGGCAGTCTGCGCCTGACGAGATCGCTCGCGATTGGGAGAAGGTGATGAGGTCCGGGATCCGGGATCTGGCAGTGGCTCAATGCGGGACGATGCTGGAGACGCCGACCACGTTGATAGTCGGGCGGCGGAATGAGACAGCACGTGATGCGCGGGCGGCCCGTCGGGCTGCCCGCCGGAACTGATGGAGGCTCAAGAATTGGTGTCATTTCGCCGGAGGGCGCACAATGGAAGCACTGACCGAAGGAGTTCCGGGGTGCCCAACCACGAGCCCAGCGTTTCACGTGAAACGCCACCAGTACCGCCAGTGCAGAGCTACGACGACACCCCGATAGCGACCGCGGCAGCCCGCGCGAGCCAGGTTTTGACCCCCGGCGGCACCGGCAGGCTCCCCCGACCGCCACAGCCGCGGGTGATGACTATCGCGAACCAGAAGGGTGGAGTCGGGAAGACGACGTCCGCCGTGAACCTCGCGGCCGGCCTCGCGCTGCACGGCCTCGGGGTCCTGGTCATCGATCTCGATCCGCAGGGTAATGCGAGTACGGCCCTGGGCATCGACCATCGCAAGCCGGGGATCGCGTCTGTATACGAGATGCTTCTCGACGACGTGCCGCTGCGGGAAGCGATCCAGAAGTCGCCGGCCAACGATCGGCTGTACTGTGTTCCGTCAACTCTCGATCTCGCCGGCGCCGAGATCGAGTTGGTTTCCGTCGTAGCGCGCGAGAGCCGCCTGCGAAATGCCCTCGATCCGGCCGTGCTGGCCGAACTCGAGATCGACTACGTGCTGATCGACTGCCCTCCGTCGCTCGGGCTGTTGACGGTCAACGCGATGGTCGCGGCCCGTGAAGTCCTCATTCCGATCCAGTGCGAGTATTACGCGCTCGAGGGCGTGGGCCAGCTGCTGCGGAATATCGAACTCGTCCAGGCACATCTGAACAAAGAACTGCATGTGTCGACCATTCTGTTGACCATGTATGACGGCCGCACCAAGCTCGCGGATCAGGTGGCTGCGGAGGTTCGGAATCACTTCGGCGACAAGGTGCTGTCGACGATCATTCCCCGCAGTGTGAAGGTCTCCGAAGCTCCGGGCTTCGGTATGACGATCATCGAGTACGACCCGGGTTCACGTGGATCCATGAGTTATCTCGACGCCGCCCGTGAGTTGGCGGAGCGAGGCGCTGCTGTAGGAGGAACGGTATGAGTCAGCGAGACACTCAACGTCGCGGAGGTCTGGGACGAGGTCTGGCAGCGCTGATTCCTACGGGGCCGAGCGATGACGATCACGGTGTGAATACCACGAAGATGGGTTCCGCCGCCGCGGACGTCGTCATCGGTGGCGGATCACCGAAGGTCGGTGCTGCGGTGGCGGAGAAGCCATCGTCGGATCTCCTCGCGCCGACCGGTCCCGCGCCCTCAGCGTCACAGGCCTCTTCCGCGAGCGGTGGAGCAGACGAGATCGGCGCCGTCTACCGTGAGATCGCACCGAGCGATATCGAGCCGAACCCGAAGCA
The DNA here is from genome assembly GCF_047041125.1 of Gordonia sp. LUNF6. Lineage (NCBI taxonomy): Bacteria > Bacillati > Actinomycetota > Actinomycetes > Mycobacteriales > Gordoniaceae > Gordonia > Gordonia sp. LUNF6. Next base: position 3,965,605 of record NZ_CP178181.1, on the reverse strand, counting down.
GCCGCGCACAGTCTTCGACGAGGAGGCGCTCTCCGAACTCGAGCACTCGATTCGGGAGTTCGGTCTCATGCAACCGATCGTGGTGCGGGAGCTCCCCTCCCCCGGCGCGAATGGCGCGCGCTATCAGCTCATCATGGGCGAACGACGGTGGCGCGCCGGCAGCAATGTGGGCCTGGAGACCATCCCGGCCATCGTTCGGGAGACCCCGGATGGCGATCTGCTCCGAGACGCTCTGCTGGAGAACATTCACCGAGCACAGCTGAACCCACTCGAAGAGGCCGCCGCCTATCAGCAGTTGCTCGAAGAGTTCGACGTGACACACGAAGAGCTCGCCACTCGGCTCGGTCGATCACGCCCGGTGATCACCAACATGATCCGGCTGCTGCGGCTCCCGATTCCGGTCCAGCGCAGGGTTGCGGCCGGTGTCCTCTCCGCCGGGCATGCTCGCGCACTCCTCGCTCTGGAAGCGGGTGCCGACGCACAGGAGGCACTGGCGGCGCGGATCGTCGCGGAGGGACTGTCGGTCCGAGCCACGGAGGAAGCAGTCACTCTCGCGAATCGGGACGGCGTCGACGACAAGCCCGCCGCGAAGAAGCGGAAGCCGATGGAGATGCCGGGGCTGCAGGATGTGGCGAACCGGCTGTCCGATCGTCTCGATACCAAGGTGACGGTGAGCCTGGGTAAGCGGAAGGGACGCGTATCGATCGAATTCGGATCGGTCGACGATCTGGAGCGGATCGTCAATGTGATCGCCGAACAGACCGAAAAGTAGTCCCGCAAAGGGGTATACGAGAATACGTGGCTGTTTCGTCACTGTGACGGCGTCCATGTGTGGCGCTAAACCTTGACGATCTTCCGCCGCGAGAAGGAGGAGACCGCAGCGATGGGTCTGTCTGTGGTGCCACTGGAGCTCGAAGACTTCGAGACTCTGCCGCTGCATTCCCGTCGTTGCGTCTTCTGGGAGGTCGATCGGACCGGTGGGTCGCCCGCGATCGACACGGTGATCACCGGAGGTGATAAGCGCACGGACTCCGCCGGACCCGAGAGTGAGTTCGACAAAGAGGCTTGGCTGTCGGGACTCCTGCTGGAATGGGGTGTGTGCTGTCAGGTCGCTGTGGAACCCACGACCGGACGAGTCGTCGGTGCCGCCTTCTACTCCCCGCCGGGACGGGTGCCCCGCGCGCAGCACTTCCCCACCGCCCCGGTCGGTGCGGATGCCGTTCTACTCACTACGATTCGCATGGAACCGGGCTTCGAGAGCGAGTCGACGGCACTGCTCGACGCCGTCGTGGCCGACCTCGTCCGGCGCGGAGTGCGCGCGGTGGAGGCGTTCGGTTTCAGCGGCGACGACGAGTCCCTCGCGATGGATCTGGTGACGTTGCTTCTCGGCAGCGGCCTGGCCGCTGACGTGTGCCGCCGGTGCATTCTGCCGACCCGACTGCTGACGGACTTCGGGTTCGAGGTGGTCGCCGACGACCCGTACCTGCCGCGTCTGAGGCTCGAACTCGACGAGGGCCTGGGTTGGAAGAGCCAGGTGGAGCGTGCGCTCCGGAAACTGGTGGAGACCCCGCCGGCGGAAATGCTGGCGGACCCGATCAGTCAGCCGGTGACCTGTTCTGCCGCAAGCAGTTCGGCGAACGTGTAAGTTCCGGTCGGCCGGTCGTTCTCACCGAGCAGGTACAGCCGCTTGACTGCGACCAGGACGGCTTCGGCGATGGTGTCGCGGATGGCGGGGTCGCTCAGCTGCGCGGCGTCGTGAGGATTGGTGATGTAGCCGGCTTCGATCACGATGACCGGCATCCGCGTGGAGCGCAGGATGTTCCAGGTCCGTGGGTGGCTGCGGCAGTCGAGGAAGCCGGTGCGTGCCACGATCTCCCGCTGGATGTACCCGGCGAGATTGCGCCCGATCGTGGAGTAGGAACCGTGCGTGTTGCCGAAGTAGAACGTCGCGAGCCCGCTGGCCTTCTCGTTCGGGTAATGGCCGGTTCGCAACGAGATCATCAGGTCGACATCGGCGAGATTGGCCACCCGCACACGGTCGTCGTCGGTCGGGGTCGTCTTCGCGTCATGCGACAGGAATGTCTCCATACCCGCGGCGGACATCCGGCCCTCGAGACGGGCCGCCAGATCCCAGAGCAGGGTGTTCTCGTTCCCGATGGGGCTCTCGTCGCCGGGATCGATCAGAATTCGCTTACCGGTGAGCTGCGGACCGGACTTGCGAACGTGCTCCTCCTCGCGGATCGCGTGCGGCGAGCCGCCGGTGACGCGGGTGCCGAGACGTTCCAGTGATCGCAGCGTCGCGGGCCCGCAGATGCCGTCGGACGAGAGACCGTACTCGGTCTGGTACAGGCAGACGGCGTGGTGCGTCACCTCGCTGAAGATTCCATCCACCAGTCCGTGGTAGTAGCCGAGATTCTGCAGGCGCGACTGGAGCGTGGCGACGTCGTCGCCCGTCATCGGCGCGGAGAGCCGGTAGAGCAGAATGCGGGCGCCCAGACGGTACGAGGCTTCGCGCAGGGCGGTGTAGGTGGCGTATCCGACGATCCCGTCGACGATCAGTCCGCGTTCCTGCTGGAAGGCGCGCACCGCACGGTCGCAGGCCTTGTCGAAGACCGCCTCGGGCGGCGACCAGGGGCCCTGCGTGGTGGACGGCGGGGTGGGTGCAGCGTCGGGCAGTAATCCACGGGTGGCCAGAATGGCCCTGATCTCGGCTACCGCAGAACCGTGGTCCCCCAGACGCAACACCTGCATACGTACTTCCCACTCTCTCGATACCGCCGACCCGGACCGAGGCATTGCTGATCCGAGACTCGCACCATTCTCTCAGCCAGCGCCGGGCGCGACAAATGATCGCGCCGTTCTGTGACGATCGGCCCACGGCCCGGGTGCGGGCGTGGGCCGATCGGCAGCGATGTCAGGCGAGGACGTCGGACAGTTCGCGAAGCAGAGCCGCCTTGGGCTTGGCGCCCATGATGGTCTTGACCGGCTTACCGCCGGAGAAGAGCATGAGCGTGGGAATGCTCATGATCTGGTACTCGCGGGCGACGTTCGGGTTCTGGTCGACGTCGACCTTCGCGACGGTCAGCTTGTCGCTGTTGTCGCGGGCGATCTCCTCGAGCACCGGAGCCACCATTTTGCAGGGGCCGCACCAGGTGGCCCAGAAGTCGACGAGGACGGGCTTGGACCCGGAGGCCTCGATCACGTCGCCGGCGAAGGTCGCGTCGGTGACTGCAACGGTGTTCTCAGACATTCTTCCTCCTGAATGGTCGTCGGCTCGGATGGCCGGCGTGAGGTTCGGTCAGGCGTGGGCCTGGTCGGCGAGCCATCGTTCGGCGTCGATAGCGGCCGAACAGCCGCTGCCGGCGGCGGTGATCGCCTGTCGGTAGGTGTGGTCGACGAGATCGCCGCAAGCGAAGACGCCGGGAAGGTTGGTGTACGTGGTGCGGCCGACGACCTTGACGTAACCGTCGTCGTCGAGCTGGACCTGTCCCTTGACGAGATCGCTTCGCGGATCGTGACCGATCGCGACGAACATTCCCGTCGCGTCGAGCGTCCGGACCTCTCCGGTCTCGGTGTCGGTGAGCTCCAGTTCGGTGACGGTGTTCTCGCCCTTGACCGCCGAGACGGTCGCATTGGTGATGAATCGGATCTTCTCGTTCTCGCGAGCGCGTTCGAGCATGATCTTCGAGGCGCGGAACTCGTCGCGGCGGTGGATCAGCGTGACCGACTTCGCGAACTTGGTCAGGAAGGTCGCTTCCTCCATCGCTGAGTCGCCGCCACCGACCACCGCGATGTCCTGGTCCCGGAAGAAGAAGCCGTCGCAGGTGGCGCATGCGGAGACACCGCGGCCGAGCAGTTCCTGCTCGCCCGGGACGTTCAGATAACGTGCCGCCGCCCCCATCGCGAGGATGACGCTGCGGGCCCGGTGGACTTCGCCGGCGACCTCGACCTCTTTGATCTCGCCCTCGAGCCGCAGGGCGTCGACCTCCTCCATGCGCAGGTCGGCTCCGAAGCGGAGCGCCTGCTCGCGCATCTCGTCCATCAGTTCGGGACCCTGGATCCCCTTCTGGAAGCCGGGGAAGTTCTCGACCTCGGTCGTCGTCATGAGGGCGCCGCCGAAGGAGATGCCCTCGAAGACCAACGGCGACAGTTCGGCCCGGGCAGCGTAGATCGCCGCCGTGTAGCCGGCAGGCCCCGACCCGACGATGATCACGTCATGGATCTGGTTCTGGTTGTCGCTCATCAATCCTCCGTTGTCGCGTAGTCCGCTCGGTGCGGCCTGCATCGTGCGATGACGCCGGGCAGACGCATCAGTCAACACCAGAGTATGGCGCGATGTTCCCGCGTGTGCGTTCCGGTGCGGCGCACCTCACCGAGGAGCCGTTCGGCGCGACGGTTCAGCCACCGGTGAGTCGGTCGATCACGGAATCGAGACGGGCCGCGATCGCATCGGGCATCGGCGCCGCCGACTGCCCGCGTTCTCGCAGCTCCGTCTGCACGCGATCGAGCGCGGCGAGCACTTGAGCGGCGTGCGGATCGGCGGCGAGCCGACTCCGGACGTGTGCGGCGACTTCGGGCTCGAGTGCGTCCGCGTGCAGATCCGCCAGCAGCTCCGTCGAGTACGGCGGCTCAGGCGCGGGGCGGCCCGCCCGGTGCTTCGCTGAAGGAACCATGATCTTTGAGAATCGCCTATCGTCCGTCGTCGCCATCCACACTACTTAGACGCACGTGCCGACGAATCGGTTCCGGCGATGATCTCCGGTGAGTCGGCCGGAGCCCTAACAGTCATCGTCCAGATACTCGAGAACCATCGCGAGCTTGGCCCGGCCGCGGGAGCAGCGGCTCTTGACCGTCCCGCAGGCCACCGACAGGATCGCCGCGGCGTCGCGGATCGAGTATCCGTGATAGTCGACGAGAATGACGGCGTCCCGCTGGTCGGGCGGCAGTACGTCGAGAGCTCGGCCGATCGACAGTCCGACGTCGATCCCGACCGTGTAGTCGCGTTCGTCGGCGAGCAGTGCCGACTCGAACTCGATGAGGGGCATGGTCTCGTGACAGCGGATGCGGCGCAGGCGGTCGAGGCAGGAGTTCACGACGATCTTGTGCAACCAGCTCGACACTGATGCGTCGGCTCGGTAGGAGGTGGCCGTGCGGTAGATGGAGATCCACGCGTCCTGCATCGCGTCCGCGGCGTCGTCCTCATTGCCTGTGGTGCGTAAGGCGATGGCCCAGAGATGATTCCGGTGCCGTTCGTACAGTTCGCGGAACGCTCCGGCGTCGCCCCCGATGTGTGCGCGAAGCAAGTGCGCATCGGTCTTCTGATCGATGATCCCCCGAGTCATGCGACGACACTAAGCGCGAAACAGTGCCGGATTCGAGCTTTTCCTCACTTTGTGGATGGTTGTTGGCGAACCTGTGGACGAATCGCGCGGTGAAGCCGACTTATGCACATCAGAGTGTGTTCTCGAGGCTCTGTCCGCCTCGGTGCCGTTGTCGCCGCCGCTCTTACTAGGCTGGTCTCATGAGCGACGACAAGCCCTTGGCCGCTTGGCGGGCCGCCCGATCGATGGGCCGGATGGCCGTTCCCGGTGAGCTGGCGCTGACCAAGACGCACGTCGTCTTCGAGCCGAAGTCGAAGCGAGCCGCCGGCGCGCGCTTCTCGGTCGCGCTGAAGTTCGTGGCAGCCGTCGGGTCGGCGCCGGGAACCGGCAGGCTGCTCTCCGGCGGCAAGGCCGATCGTCTGTGTCTCACCCTCGGTGACGGTTCGGAGTGGTTGTTCGTGATCGCGGAACTGGACGACGCGTGCACACGGATCCGTGAGCGTCTCACGGCGAACCGCTGACCGTCGCCCGGTGCGACGGCGGCCGGCTCAGCCGAAGATCTTGTCGTAGGTGGCGACGAACATCTCGGTGACCACATCGTGGACCGAGTCCACCTGGAACAGATCGGGGCCGGCCTGCTCGTTGATCGGGTCGGTCAGTGCCATCTGCCAGTCGACGAGCAACTGCGTGATGGCGCCGACGAGGCCGATGGCCGCGAGCTTCTGCTTCGGAGTGGTCGGCCGTCCGTTGCTCGCGAATCCGGCGATCAGATCGGCCCAGTCGTGAATGGCGCCGAGCCGCAACTTCTCGATCTCGGGTGCCACGCCGACCACCTCGATGAGGATGACCCGCGCCCGCCGCGGATCTTCCACGAGACTGTTGATGAAGCCGCCCAATGCCTCCTCGGCGAGGATCGGGATGACAGCCGCCGGAACCGGTCCGTCGGCCACGCCGGCGCGATCGATGACCTCGGTGGCCGCCGCGATCGTCGCGCTGCGAGCGATGTCGACGCAACGCTGGTACACCGCTGCAAGAAGATTCACTCGGTCGGGAAACGACTCGTAGAAGTACCGCTGCGTCAGACCGGCTTCGTCGCAGATCTTCTTGACCGAGACGTTGACGTATCCCTCGGTGCCGAACAACTCCACACCCGCTTCCACGAGCGCGGATCGTCGTTGTTTCTGTCGCTCCGCGGCGGACACACCCCCGTATGTTCGCCCACCACTGTTTTTGTTCATCGAATCAGATTCTACCGCCGAGGCGATTCGGGCCAGGGGTTGGCACCGCATATCTGACACGGTACTGTGTCAAATAAATCGGACGAGAACAATCCGTCCGTGCGTTCTGGAGGGGTGGAGATTGCTGGACTTCCTGCCCGAACCGATGCGGGAGCCGACGGTGCTCGCGATCCCGTTCTTCGCGGTTCTGCTGCTGTTGGAGACCTACGCCGCGGCCAAGTTGGAGCGGGAGGACGGCGACGGCCGGCCGCCCAAGGGCTCCTATGAGCGCAGGGACGCGCGGACGTCGATCCTGATGGGGCTCGTCTCGATCGGGACGTCGGCCTTCTGGAAGTTCGTCGCTCTGTTCGGGTACAGCGCGCTGTTCGCGTACGTCGCGCCGTGGCATCTGCCGGTCGACGCCTGGTACACCTGGGTGATCGGCTTCATCGCTCTCGACTTCCTCTTCTACTGGGAGCACCGGATCGCCCACCGGGTACGCCTGGTCTGGGCCACTCACCAAGCCCACCACTCCAGCGAGTACTTCAATTTCGCGACGGCGCTCCGGCAGAAGTGGAACAACAGCATGGGTATCATCATGTGGGCGCCCCTCCCCCTGCTCGGCTTCCCGCCCGCGGTGGTCTTCGCCGTGTACTCGCTGAACCTCGTCTATCAGTTCTGGATCCACACCGAGCGGATCGACAAGATGTGGAAACCCTTCGAGTTCGTGATGAACACGCCCTCGCACCACCGAGTGCATCACGGCAGCGATCCGGAATACCTCGACCGCAATTACGGCGGCACCTTCATCGTCTGGGACCGGCTCTTCGGCTCGTTCCAGCCCGAACTCGACCGGCCGCACTACGGGCTCACCAAGCCCGTCGAGACCTACAACATCTGGACCCTGCAGACGCACGAGTACGTGAACATCGCCCGCGACGTCCGCGAGGCCCCGTCTCTGCGCGCCAAGCTCGGCTACGTCTTCGGTCCGCCCGGGTGGGCGCCGGCTCCGGAGAAGGTCTCGTCGTGAGCCGTCAGGAGACGCTGACCTTCGAGATCACGGCCTGGTAGTCGCCGCTCGGCCCCACGGGCAGAGTGGTGAGCCAGACGATGAAGTACGGCGCCGACGCCGGCTCGTCGACCTTGATCGTCGTGGACTTGGAGTCCACGGTTCCGCCGCCGACCTGCGTGGTCTGATCGAGGCTGGTCGGAGACCTCTGGTCCGACGTCCGCAGCTCCACTTGGAAGCCGGGAGTGGTGGTCGTGATCGTCACCGATCGCACGGTGTTGTCGCCGCCGGTGGCGAAGAGCAGCCCCATCCCCGACTTGAGACCGCCGAACTGCGGACTGCCACGGTAGGCGTCGGTCCGCCAGGCCGGCGGGGTGCCGGTGAGCAGGTTCTGGATGTTCGGTGCGGAGTCGGGCGGTTCGCCGGACACGTCCAGGAGCGTCACCGACTTGAGGCTCACCGCCGGAGCCGCGGGAGTGCGAGCGGGTGCCGACGTCGCCGATGCGCTCTCACTCGGCAGGATCGAGTCGATATCGGACTCGGTGTTGCCCGAGCCGCCGAAGACGTTGGTCATCGCGACCACCACGGCGACGATCAGGAAGAGCACGAACAGACCGGCGCCCGCCAGCAGCGCGGTGTTGCGGCGACCCGCCTCACCCTCGCCCAGCAGGCGTTCCTTGCGCGTCCTCGACAGCGGCGCCACGGAGACCGGAGCCTCCCGGGACTCGACGCGCGGGATCATGTCGGTCTTGAGATCGACCACGGTCGCCTGGTCCAGGACGTGCTGGACGGTGGCCGCGGTGCGGATGCCCCGGTCGCCCTCGAGAGCGCGCGAGGCGACGGCCGAGATCTCGAACGGGATCTCGGGCTTCACCGCGCGCGGTGCGATCGGACGCGACGGATGCTCGGGATCGGGCTCGGCGGGCGGAATCCCGCCGACCGGCGCGGAACCCGCTGTCGCGACCGCACCGGTGGCGGCGTCGAGCGGCCAGCGGTTGAGCAGCAGCGCGTACAGGACCGCTCCGAGACCGCGGACGTCGCCGGTCCGGTCGTCACCGGGGATGACCGCCGGGAAGGCGAGGACCGCATCACCGTCGGTGCTGACGCGGATCCGGTCCGGGTGGTCGATCGACAGAGTCGCACCGGTGCGGTGCGCTGCTTCGGCGCCCGCGGCCAGAGCCCGGACCGCGCGCGCGGCACCCATCGCCGACGGCGACGTGGCCGCGACCTCCTTGAGCGAGGAGCCGTGAATCCATTCGGTGACGATCACGCCGCCGGAAGCACTGCGGACCACGTCGAGCACCCGGGCCACGCCGGCCGAGTGGAGCTGGCCGAGCCGACGGGTGCGATTCAGAATCGCGCGAGGACCGGTGTCGTCGTCGCGGTCGCCCGGCCGGATCGGCGGCGCCTTCTGTTCGGGGTCGACGAACGTGAGGCCGACTTCGCGGTCGAGTCCGGTGTCCTTGGCGCGCCAGAACTCCAGGCCGCGGGTTCCGCCCTCCTTCTCGAGGAGGCGGTAGCGCCCACCGGCGATGGCGGCGCCCGGAACCAGGCGAGGTCCGCGCGGCGGTCCCATGATGCGGGTGGCCTCACTGGACGGACCAGTCGGCGAACCGGCGGCCGGGCCGGTCGGACGGCCGCCCTTGTTGCCGTTCTGGCCCATCGGCGGAACTCCTCGTTGACGTGGTGGCCCGTAGGGCCGAGGTCGAGGACCGGGACCTCCCACAACCGGGAGGACCATGGTCTCGCCCACCGCCCCGCCGGACAACACCGAATACTCCTGCCACGTCGCGGTGCCTCGATCGAACCGGCGACGGACGTCTACTTGACCAGCGTACGGGACCGAATCGTCCGAGGTGATCCGCGGGATCTGGATGGTCATCGTCCGCGAGTCGGAGTCGTCGGCCGACGGTGTGGGTGCAGGGGCGAGTGCCGGAATGAACCGTCCGAGGAGACGCTGCACCGTGTTGCTGATGGTGACCATCTCGGGGATCTTCAGTGCGGTCAGCAGCAGGTAGGTGACGCCCAGGACGATGATCGCGGTGAATCCGAGATAGACCACCGAGCCGATCTTGCCCGCCTGCGTCGACATCTCGTCGAGCCCGGTGAGATCGGCGACGAGCCACACCGCGAGTGCGACGGCGAGCGAGACTCCGATCGCCTGATATGTCGTGCGGGTGACGTCGGAGAGCCGGGTGATGCCGAGGCGCTTGTGCAGCAGCATCTGACCGACGATCGCGCCCACCAGATAGCCCAGACCGTTGGAGAGCGAGAGCCACCGGACGATGAGCTCGGGATCGTCGAAGATCACCGGACCGAGATACGACGACGCGACCTTGACGGCCGTGATCCCGACGACCATGAGGGTCGGGGTCCAGGCGTCCTCGCGCGCATAGAACACACGCAGCTGCACGAGGGTCATCGCGTACGGAATCAACGTGAACGCGCCCCACGACAGCACCGACCCCAGCTGAGACGCGGTATCGGCGTCGAACTTGCCGAAATTGAAGATCGCGATGCCGATGGCCGGGCCGAAGAAGGTCATGAAGGCCACCGTCGGTACCAGCGCGATCATCGTCAGTCGTGTCGCGAGGGACATGTCATCGATGACGGCGTCGGTGTCGTCGGCGGCCGCGTTGCGCGAGAGACGCGGCATGATCGCGGTCAGGATGGTGACGCCGAGGACGCCGTAAGGCAGCTGGAGCAGTTGCCAGTGGGTCGCGTACACCGAGATTCCCGACGCGGTGGCGTGGGCGGCGATCCGGTAAGTGATCACGAGCCCGACCTGCAGTACCAGGACGTACGCGACGATCGCGACGGCCATGCCCCCGAACTGCCGCAGTCGGGCGTCGATACCCCACTCGAGCTTCAGATGGACGCCGACCTTGCGGAGGAAGGGCATCAGGATCGCGGCCTGCATCACCACGCCGAGCGTGGTGCCGATGCCGAGGACGAGCAGTTTCGGCTCCGACATCCGGACCGGGTTCAGCGTCATCTCGCCCGGCATCGCCCAGTACAGCACCAGCGTGGTGATCTGAACGACGTTGTTCAGGACCGGCGCCCACGCACCGGGTTTGAACAGGCCCTTCATGTTCAGAATCGCGATGAACAGCGCCGACAGTCCGTAGAAGAGGATCTCGGGCAGCAGCAGATACGCGAGTGCGGTGGTCAGCGGCCGGTTCACCTGGCCGTCGCCGACGTTCAACAGGGTCAGCAGGGGCGCCGCGACGATCGCGATGAGACTGGCGACGCCGAGCAGCACCAGCGTCAGGGTGAAGATGCGGTTGATGAAGCCTGCGCCGCCGTCGGCGTCCTCGTTCTCGGCGCGCACCAGCACCGGGATGACGATGGCGGTCAGCACCGCGCCGAGGACCACTTCGGCGATCATGCTCGGGAGCACGTAGGCGGCCTGGAAGGCAGACGCGACCGCGCCGCCGAGCATCGCCAGGACCAGGACGGTCCTGATGAATCCGGTGATCCGGCTGATCAGGGTCGCGATGGCGATGGAGCCGCCGGTGCGCATGATGCCGACGTCGGAGTCGTCGGGCTTCACCGCCGGAGCGTCCGCTCCGCCGCCGTTCGCCGCCCCGGGGCTCACCGCCGCCGGCTCAGCCCTGGCGGCGCCCGGCCCGGCGTCGCGCGGATCTCCGGTGCGCTGGTTCGGACGATTGCTCATTCACGCTCCCCGCTGTCCCTCGGCCCACTGTCCCACGGCCCAGAGTCCCCCGCCGCGCGTTCTCCGGGCAACTCGCCGTCGAGTTGCCCATCCGCGGCCCGTTCCGCCTCAAGTCTGTCCTGATAGCTCAGCGTCGCCTGTTCCAGGTCCTCCTCGTCCGGCTCCGGCCGGTCCTCGTCGGCGGGGTCGGGCTCGCCGCGGAACCGATGCCACAGCCGGCGTGCGGTCAGCAGGATCAAGATGACGGCCGCACCGACGGTGATCCAGAACAGCGGCTTGCCGTACGCGTTCGCGTAGATCGAGAGTTCGATGGGCGTGCTCAGCGGCACGTCGCTGGAGGTGACCAGCGAGATGTGCACCGTCGCCGGTTCCGAGCTCGACGCGTGGGTGGGGATCTGGAGTTGCCGGGTTCCGGCGGCCGGGATCTCGACGGTGCCGACGTCGCCCACCTCCAGGGCGCTGGGTGCGTCGATGTCCAGCCGTACCCGGATCGGAAGCGCCAGATCGTTCCGGACCACCAGGAGCAGCGGGCTCCGCTCGGAGGCCAGGGTGTATCGGCCGCTGGGATCGAGCAGGGAGACCGCTTGCTGCATGTTGCCGAGAGTGATGCCCACCGCGGTCAGCCGATCGGTGCGCTGGCCGCGCGCCACCGCGTTATCGGTGGTCGACGCGCTCGACACCGCGCGCAGCAGGTCGTCGCGCAAGGGCGCCAGGTATTCGGCCGGCGTGGTGACGGTCTCGGCGTTTCCGACCAGGGCGGCCTGCATGTGGTCGATACGGTCCAGCCGCTGACGCACCGTCTCGGCGTCGCTCTGCGTGATCGGGTATCCCGCCGCCGAGTCGGGCGAGATGTCGCCGGGCACGTCGAGTTCGGCGGGGGTGGCGGCGGCAGGCAGCTCGTCCACCACGGTCGCGAGCGGCACCGGGCGGGCGGTGCCCGAAGACAGCATGAGCTCGGCGGTGTCGTGCAGTGCCTGTGCGTCCTGCACGGTCGGTGACCAATAGGTCGGCGGCATGATGAACGCCGACCGCCCGGTGGTCGGGAGCCTGGTCGAATCCGCTTCGGCCGACGCGGTGGGCGCCGGAGCGTCGAGCATCGGGAAGGCCAGGGCGGCGGCGGCCGCCTGCCTGCGGCTCACCGCCGACTCGCCCGAGAGGTTCGGCTGCTGCCAGTTGGGAACGATCGCAGGCACCACCGGCGTGAGCCCGGCGCCTCCGATGGCCGCGCTGATCGCGATGTCGTAGCTCTGCAGATGCGTCGCCTGGCTCCGGTAACGGCCGGACGCCGATCCCGAGGTGGGTGCGCGGTCGGCGCCGAGAGGAGTCAGCGACGTGGCTGCGATGGCCGCCGAGGTGACGCCGAGTTCGGACAGCAGATCGCGGCCGGCGTCGGTGAGCGTTCCGGTGGCGGGAATGGTGAGACCGCGCACGGTCTTGACGCCGAGGATCGCATCGACGGTGTCGTACGGATTCAGCACGGCGCGCCGCGCGAGCCCGGCGTCGTTGACGGTGCGGAGGGAGTCGAGGCCGGCCTGTGCGAAAGGCAGTGCGGTGACGCACATTCGGCTCGCGACCTGCGTGAGGCCGCGCAGCCACGACTTGGCCGCCGAGGCGCCCTGCCCGTCGTGGGTGCGGGCCTCGGGGTCTGCCGGATCGTCGGTGACGACGTAGCCGTCGGCCATTCTCGTGACTGTGAGCAGCAGGTCGGGGTCGACGGCGAGACAGGTCGAGTCGCGCACCGGGTCGTCGGGACTCGCCGCCGGTTCGGTGGTTCCGGGGCCGACGGTCGGCGGAGTGTCGGAGGACGCGGTGCCCGCGAGTTGCTCCAGCGCTTGCAACGACATCCCGAGGCGGCCGTCGGGCTGCAGGGAATGGCCCAGGGCGTCGCTCGTGAGCCGCAGCTCCGCGGTGCCGCCGCCGAGGATGCCCGCGGCTTCCTGCGGTGCGGCCGCGAGCGGCCAGATCATCGTGAACGGTGCGGGGCGGGAGGTGTTCGGCGCGATCGATCCGTCCCGGCCGAGCAGTGGAGCGCCGGGCGCACCGGTGGCCGGGTCGACGTAGTTCTGCGCGCGGGTGCGGCTGGCGGGCAGCGACAGCACCGGGAGCAGCGTGCGCGAATCCGCGATCGACACGGTGCCCGCGTCGCGCGGAGTGCCGATCACGTCGACCATCAGCGGATACACCCCGGCCTCGGTGAGATCGAGACCGGTGGGGCCGTTCACGGGGACCGAGATGGTGAAATCGGCCGACTCGCCGGTTCCCAGGGTGCCGGTGACGTGCCGCGAGGTGCTGCTCACCGAGTAGTCGGCCGAGGGTGAGGTCAGTGAGCTGCGCAGCTGGAAGGACTCGGTGAGCGCGTGACCGCGCTGCAGCCGCACGCTGACGTCGCTGATCGGTTTGCCCGCGGTGTTGACCACGCGACCGCGGACAGTCACACGATCGCCGGTGGAACTGGTGACGGTGGTCGGAGTGACCTCGGTCAGTCCGAGTGTGGCGTACGACGAGGTGGAAGCCGAATCAGCGTGCGCCACAGGCACTGCGCCGACGGTCAGGGCCAGCAGGACGGCGACCGCCGACAGCACGAACAGAAGTGACGAACGCCGCGACGGGATTCGGTCAGCTGTCACCGGATGCGGTGCGACGCGGGCGCCGCCGGCGTCGACGAGGTTTCGGCGCCGGCGGCGGCTCGTTGCGTCGCTGGTTGCGTGCGGCTGCGGCTTTCTCATAGTCGTTCGGCTCGGTGCGGAGGCAGCTGGCTTCTGACTGCGCCAACCGGTGTGGGTCGCTCTGCAGATCAGCGATCACCGATTCGGCCATCCGCGCCAGACGTCGCTCGTCAGAGTACGTCAGTCGACGGGGCAGCTCGCTCAACGGGACCCACGCCACGGCGCTGACCTCGTAGTCGGCGTCCGACAGCTCGCCGCCGGTGAATCGCAGGAGGTAGTGATGCACCGTCTTGTGGATGCGGCGACCCTCGCTGACGAACCAGTAGTCGATCTTGCCGAGCGGCGCGACGATGGTGCCTTCGATGCCGGTCTCCTCGGCGACCTCCCGGATCGCGGTCTGCTCAGCCGTCTCGCCGGTCTCGATATGCCCCTTCGGAAGCGACCACATCATGCGCCCGCGCCTGTCGATGCGGCCGATCAGCGCGGCCGACAGCTCTCCGAACGGAGCGTCGATGTCGGAGAGCACCAGGCCGCCGGCCGACGTCTCGCGGACCGTGTGCAGCCGCGGTCCGCCCTCGGCCTCGGGCTTGCGTGCGGTACGGCGCTTGGTGCGGGGCATGGCCGCGGGACTGTTGGACCCGCTGCGGCGCGCCCGGCTGGCGAGATCGGACGGCTTGGTCCGCCCGTCGTCGGCGCTCTGCTGCGACCCTGCCTTCGAAGTGAGGTTCTTCGGCGCCGCGTTCTTGGCGCCGCCGTTGCCCTTCGACCCCGCGTTTCGCGGTCCCGGTTTCGGTTTCGCCGATTCGCCGGACCCCCCTTCGGCCGCAGAGTCCGTGCTCTGCTGCTGCCCGCCTCCGCGTCCGGAACGCCTGCCGCGCCGGCGTCGGCCGCGCCGATTGTGCCGGGAACGTCCGGCCTGGGTGCTTCCGCCCGCGGCCTGCGCCGCATTATCCTGAGAGCCGGAGCCGTTCGGCCCGGAGGCACCCTCGGACACCGGAGCGTCGGAATCGACGTCCGGGCGCTGCAGCGAGGGTTCAGCGGACACACCCCGATGCTAGCCGCTTGTAACCGGGTGTTAGCCGAACAGGTTGAGCGGGTCGGCAGTCGGTAGTCTGTCATCCCATGACCGACACAGCGCCACGTGGACAGATGAGCGCCGCCGAGCGCTCCGAACGGCGTACGCGACTGCTGGCGTCGGCGGCGGTGACCTTGAACTCTCTCGGCGACGTCCTGACTCCGCTGGCGGACCGGTTCGCCGAGCGCGGGCACGAGCTGTACCTCGTCGGCGGCTCGGTGCGCGACGCCGTCCTCGGCCGACTGGCGGGCGATCTCGACTTCACCACCGACGCCCGGCCCGAGACGATCGCCGAGATCCTCTCGACCTGGGGGGACGCGGTATGGGACACCGGCATCGAGTTCGGCACGGTCAGCGCCGCGCGCGGGGGCGAGACGGTGGAGATCACCACCTTCCGCTCCGACATCTACGACCAGCAGAGCCGGAACCCCGTCGTGACCTTCGGCGACACGCTCGAAGGCGATCTGCTCCGCCGGGACTTCCGCATCAACGCGATGGCGGTCCGGCTGCTCCCGGGGGGCGGTCAGGAGTTCTGTGATCCGCTCGACGGCATGGCGGATCTGCTCGCCGGCGTCATCGACACCCCGGCCGCGCCGGAGTCGTCGTTCAATGACGATCCCCTCCGAATGCTGCGCGGCGTGCGTTTCGTCTCACAGCTGGGCTTCCGGCTCTCCGACCGCGTGCGCCGCGCCATCGGTGAGATGGCCGGGCAGATCGAGCGGATCACCGCCGAGCGGATCCGGGTGGAACTCGACAAGATGATCTGCGGCGAGCATCCGATCGAGGCTGTCGACCTGCTGGTGGACACGGGTCTGGCCGAGTTGATCATTCCCGAGATCCCGGGGATGAAGCTCACCATCGACGAGCATCACCAGCACAAGGACGTCTACCAGCATTCGCTCACGGTGCTCAAGCAGGCGATCGACCTCGAGACCGGCGACCCCGACCCGGTTCTGCGCTGGGCCGCGCTGCTGCACGACATCGGCAAGCCCGCCACCCGCAGGCACGAGGAGGGCGGCGGCGTCAGCTTCCACCACCACGAGGTGGTCGGCGCCAAGATGGTCCGCAAGCGGATGCGGGCGCTCAAGTACCCGAAGGCGGTCGTCGACGACGTCTCGCAACTGGTCTTCCTGCACCTGCGCTTCCACGGCTACGGCGACGGCAAGTGGACCGATTCGGCGGTTCGCCGGTACGTCAACGACGCCGGTCCGCTCCTCGACCGGCTCCACAAGCTGGTGCGCGCCGACTGCACCACCCGCAACAAGCGCCGTGCCCGGCGTCTGCAGGAGACGTACGACGATCTCGAGCACCGCATCGCCGTGCTGCGGGAGGCCGAGGACCTCGATCGGGTCCGACCGGACCTCGACGGCAACGCGATCATGCAGCTGCTCGGTCTCCCGCCCGGCCCGGTGGTCGGTGAGGCCTGGCGGTACCTGAAGGAGCTTCGGCTCGACAGCGGGCCGATGAGCCGCGAGGACGCCGAGGCGGCTCTGCGCGCATGGTGGGCGGACCGCAACGGCGACTGATCGGGCCCGGAGCCACAGGGTAGATTCAAGGCATGTACTGCAGCGAACTCGGTGAACAGTGGCATGCAGCGAGAGTGGAACCCTCGATCGGGCATCTCGACGCCGCCTCGGCCGGGCGTTCGTCGAACGCGGTCATCACGACTCTGCACGAACACCTGATCCGCGAGGCCAGGAACGGTTCCTACATCGCCGCCGACGAACGCGCAGAGGCCCTTGAAGCCGGCCGCCGCGCACTGGGCTCGCTGATCGGCCATCGCGCCGAGGAGATCGTCTTCCGAGACAGCGCGCGGTCGGCGCTGCGGGCGCTGCTCAACACCATGGCGCTCCCGCTCTCCCCCACGGTATGGGTCGCGAAGAATGAGTTCGGTCCCAACCTGCTGGAGTTCGAACGCCGCGACTTCGCGGTCCGCACCATGCCCGAGGGCGACGTGTACGGGCACGTCGACGTCGACTCGCTGGAGAACATGCTGCAGTTCGAGCAGCCCGACTTCATCCATGTCTGCCACATCGGTTCGGCGAGCGGACTGGTGCAGCCGGTGGCGAAGATCGTCGAGGTGGCGCACAACGCGGGCGTTCCGGTGATCGTCGACATGGCGCAGTCGGTGGGGCATGTGCCCACCGTGACCGGCGCGGATGTGGTCTACGGCACCTCGCGCAAATGGCTCACCGGACCCCGGGGCGTCGGATTCATCGCCATCCGGCCCGACTCGCGCATCGACGTGCGACTGCTGCCGTCGGAATCGTTCATCGCCGGCCAGCTGGCACTCTCGACGGCGGTCGCCGAGTTCCTCGACATCGGACAGCAGCGTGTGTACACCGAGTTGGCCGGTATCGGACGGATCGCGCGCGAACGACTGCACGGGATCGGCAGTTGGGAGGTCATGGAGCCGGTCGACGAGCCTTCGGCACTGGTGACCCTGGCGCCGCCGCCCGGATGGCGACCGGCCGACGTGCAGGCCGCGCGCGACCGACTGCGGGAGATCGGGCTTCTGGTCACGGCGGCGGACTCCTGGCGCGCGCCCCTCGCCGGTGAGGATTCGCTGCTGCGGATCAGCCCTCACCTCGATGTGCGCCCGGAACAGCTGGATCAGCTCGCCAACGCCATCCGGACCATGGGGTACTGAGCCGCCGGACCATTCGGCCGCTCATCACGCGCGGTCTCGCCCCGAAAAGCGCGGATATGCACACATTGACCGATCGGCTGACCGATCTCGTCGACTCCGCCCCGGCATGGGCGGTCTACCTCATCGCGGGCGGGGTCGTCTATCTCGAGACGGCGGTCGCGGTGGTGGGACTGGTGGCCCCGAGCGAGGCAGTGCTCATCGCCGCGGGCGTGGTGGCGGCCGTCGGCAAGCCCGTCATCGGTGTGCTGATCGCGGTCTGCGCCGTGGCGGCCATCGCCGGCGACTCGACCGGCTACGCGGTGGGCGTGGTCACCGGCCCGCGGCTGGCCCGGACGCGGCTCGGCCGGAAGGTGGTCCGCCGCGCGATCGCCTCCGGCTATCGGGCGCCCGAGTCGGGCGACGCGGTCCTGGCGATCGCCTCGGCGCGCTGGGTGGGATACGTCCGGAGTGTGACGCCACTGCTCGCGGGGTCCCGGCGGATGAGATACACCCGGTTCGCTCTCGCTTCCGCGATCGGCGGAATCAGCTGGACGATGACCGTGCTGCTGGTCTCGTACGGCGTGGGCGCCACTCTGGGCGCCGAGGTCGCATTGATCGTGGGTGTCGCCGTCGGTGTCGCGGCGTTCGGATTCCTCATTTTCCGCCGCGTCCGGGCCGGCCGGGCCGAACGCCGTCGGGGCAGCGGCGGCTAAGACATGGCTGACGATCGGAACTCGGCGGTGGGTCACCCGGCTCAGCGGTGATGCGGAACCGCGCCACAACATCGAAAACATCGGAAACTTTAGAAAGTCTATTGACTATTCTAATTGTGACCGGGTACACATCATATGGGCGTCAGTACGGCGTCGAGGCCCTCCTCGTCCGCCCGGCACAGCACGCCCGCGACGCACGGACGCCGCTGTGACTCACGCCGTCTCTCTTCGCCACTGATCGAAAGGAATCCGCAATGAATTGCGGTTCACATCACGAGCACGTTAGCCGGCCTGTGGCCGAGAAGGCTTCGTCGAATCTCGGCCGCCGGAACTTCCTCCGCGCCGCGCTCGCAGGCGGGGCGGCGCTTACCGGGGCCGGTCTGGTCGCCGCATGCGGATCGACCCAACCGGTGGCCAGTTCGCCGACGCCGACGGCGATGCCACCCGATCTGCAGCAGTCGAAGTCGACGCTCGTTCCGCTCGGCACGAAGGCCGGACCGCCGCCGGCGACCGAGCGAGTGGGCATCTCGACGGCCCTGGTGGTGGACGGGAAGACCTACCTGATCGACTGCGGTCGCAGCTCGGTGACGCAGTACAAGAGGTCCGGACTGCACTACCGGGAAATGGCGGGAGTCTTCCTGACCCATCTGCACGCCGACCATGTCGCCGACTACTACAACTACTTCATGATGGCCGGTACCACCGGCGAGAAGAACGGAGACGTCGTCCCGACCGGTATCCCGGTCTACGGACCCGGATCCGCCGGAGGGCTTCCGGAAGCGCTGGGTGGCCGGCAGGTGACCACTGTCGCCCCGCAGAGTCCGACGCCCGGAACCCGCGAGATGACAGACAGGCTCCACGAGGCCTTCGCATACAACAGCAACGTCCTCATGCGCGATGCGGGTTTCCGTGACCCCCGCGACATCCCGGACATCCACGAGATCGCCATCCCGGCGGCAACCGGTGCGCGGTGGGACAACACTGCCCCCGACATGGCACCGTTCACCGTGATGGAAGACGATCGGGTCAAGGTGACGGCCACGCTCGTTCCACACGGCCCGGTGTTTCCCTCTTTCGCCTTCCGATTCGACACCGACCACGGCGCCGTCACGTTCTCCGGCGACACTCGACACTCGGAGAACCTCAACTCGTCGGACGTTCTCGTCCACGAGGCACTCCGCATCCCGCCGGATGCCGGGCTCACCGAGGACGTGATCGATCACCACCGCAAGTCTCACGTTTTCGTGAACGGAGTCGGTCCCATCGCCCAAAAGGCGAACGTGCCGTCTCTGGTCCTGTCACACATCGAAGAAACCGGGGGACGCACGATCGACCCAAGGTATGGACCGAGGAAGCCCAACGCGGATACGACGGCCGGGTCACCGTCGGCGAGGACATGATGGTCGTTCCGGTGGCGAAGCGGTGACCGGCGACCTGCCCTAGTTCTCCTCGGGATGGCGAGGGTAGGTGGACAGCAGTGGCAGGGGCCACGGCTGCCGGGCGAGCACTCGCTGCCATACGTCGACGGAGGGTTCGGCCAGCAGATCGGTGGGCAGGCCCTGGGCGACGATCCAGCTGCCCTCCGCCAGTTCCTCGTCGAGCTGACCGGCATCCCAGCCTGCGTAGCCGGCGAAGATCCGGACGCCGGTGAGCACCTGTGCCAGTTCGTCCGGATCGGCGTCGAGGTCGACCATCGCCACCGGACCGAGCACCTGGTGCAGACGCGGCTGCTTGCTGACGTCGACGCCGGTCTTCGCGACTCCGAGGCAGAGCGCCGACGAGGTCGCCACGGGACCGCCGACGAAGACCGCGCGAGGACTGGCGGCGAGCTCGGTCCACGCGGGCAGCACGTTGTACACCGCGGCGTCCGACATCCTGTTCAGAACCACGCCGAGAGTGCCCTGCTCATCGTGTTCGATCACGTAGATCACCGTGCGGGCGAACGTCGGCCCGGTGAGAGCGGTGGACGCTATCAGCAGGCTTCCCGCACTCACCTCGGGTTGATCGGTCAGATAGTCGGCGCCGGACACACCTCAATAATGACACTCAGCGCCCGGTGACGCCGCCACCCCGGCTCAAGATGAGCCGTAAACTCGACTGGTGAAGAGTTTGCAGTCGGTAACGCATGCCCCGGGGCTGTTCCGGCTGTTCGCGGTCCGTCTGCTGAGCCAGCTGAGCGACGGCGCTTTCCAAGCCGCGCTGGCCTTCTCGATCCTCTTCAACCCCGACAGGCACACCGATCCGATGGCGATCGCCGGCGGCTTCGCCGTGCTGCTGCTCCCCTACTCGCTCCTCGGTCCCTTCGCCGGCGCCCTGCTCGACCACTGGGATCGTCGACGCGTGCTCGTCTTCGTCAACCTGCTGCGGGCCGCGGCTGTGGTCGTGGTGGCGATCACCATGAGCACCGACACCGCCGAACCCGTCGTCCTGCTGTCGGCGCTGCTGGTGACCGGTTGCAGCCGGCTGGTGGCGTCGGGCCTGTCGGCGAGCCTGCCGCACGTGGCGCCGCCGCAACTGATCGTGGAGACGAATGCGGTGTTCACGACGGTGGGCGCCGCGATGCTCGCGGCCGGAGCGGGTGTCTCCGGGGTGCTGCGGATGATCTTCGGGGCCGACAACGGCGGTTCGGGCGCCACCCTGCTCGCGGGAGCGGTCTTCGCCGTGTGCTCGGCGCTGCTGGCCACCAGGTTCGCGGTTCGTCAATTGGGACCGGACCATCCGGACGGAGTCGGTCACACGGCGGCGTATTCGGTGGTCCGGGGGCTCTCGCACGGACTCGGCGCCGTGGTGCGCACGCCGAGTGTCGCCATCGTGCTGAGCGCGATCGGGACGCACCGGCTGGTGTTCGGGCTGAACACGCTGATGTTCCTCATGCTGGTGCGGAACACCGAACTCGGAGACGCTCTGGGCGCCGACGTTCGGGCCATCGCCATGATCGGCGCCTTCGTCGCTGTCGGAGCGCTGATCGCGGCCGGGACGACGCCGGTGTCGGTCCGGCGCGCCGGGCGTCGGGGCACAGTGGTCTGGGCCCTGCTGATCGGGGCGTTCGCGGAACTGATGCTGCTCTCGGTCCGTCCGGTCCCGGTGCTGATCGCGGCGCTGCTGGTCGGTCTCGCCGGACAGACGATCAAGCTCTGCGGCGACGTCGCGATGCAATGCGACATCGACGACTCTTATCGCGGGCAGGTGTTCGCGGTGCAGGACGCGCTGTTCAACACGGCCTTCGTGGCGGCGATCTTCGTGGCCGCACTCGTCATTCCGCCCACCGGCTTCAGTGTGCCGCTGATCTTCGCGGGTGCGGCGCTGTACGCCGTCGCCGCCGCCGGCGTCTGGCGGTCCGGTCAGCGGGCCGAGGGATCGGCTCCGCCCGTACTGCTGTCGGAGCCGGTGGCACGGTAGCCGACGCGCCGGTAGGCATCGGCGAAACCGTCGCCGTCGCCGTCGAGCAGGACGGTGTCGGGTCTGCCGTCGCCGTCGGTGTCGAGCGGTGTCTCGGCGGGAGGCCGGGCGGAGACGGCGCCGGTATCGGGCGGCGGGTCCGCGGCCGTCTCCCACAGTCCCCCGCCGCCGTCGGCGTAGAAGCTCTCGCGGACGCCGTCGTCGTCCAGATCGAGGGCTGCCAGATCGGCGACGCCGTCTCCGTCGGTATCCCATATCGCATCGTCGCTACGACCGTCGCCGTCGAAGTCGAGAGCGACGGCATCGAGCCGGCCGTCACCGTCGAGGTCGAGGTCGGGCGCGGTCCACCAGTGCGTCGGCGGTGCGTGTCCGGTGCCGAAGTAGTACTCGATGGCGGTGTCCATACCGATTGGACGCACCGGCGGCGACGCCGGTTCCGGGACACGCCGCCTCAGGCCTCGGTGACCGCCAGTGCCTGCTTCTCGTAACGGCTGGCCAGCATCGAGCACAGGATCAGCTGGATCTGATGGAAGATCATCAGCGGCAGCACGATGAAGCCGACGGCGCTTCCGGCGAACATCACCGATGCGAGCGGAAGTCCCGTCGCCAGTGACTTCTTGGTCCCGCAGAACTGGATCGCGATCGTGTCCTCACGGGAGAAGCCGAGACGCTTGGGCAACCAGCCGGTCAGAGCCAGCATGGCGATCACGAATACCAGCGACAGCAGGCAGACCGCGATCACGTCCCAGACGCTCACGATCGACCACATCCCCGAGACCACGCCCTCGCTGAAGGCGACGTACACCACCACCACGATGGAACTGCGGTCCACGTACTTCGTCGGTGCCGCGTACTTCGTCAGGAATCCGGCCACCAATGGCCGGCACAGCTGACCGGCGATGAAGGGGACCAGGATCTCGAGCACGATCTTGGTGACCGACGCCGCGGTGATGTGGACGCCGGCCTCCGAACTCATCAGCAGTACCACCAGCAGCGGCGTCACGAAGACGCCGAGGAGGTTGGAGGCCGAGGCGCTCACGATCGCGCCGGCGACGTTGCCCCGGGCGATGGAGGTGAAGGCGATCGACGACTGCACGGTCGAGGGCACCAGGGTCAGGTACAGCACGCCGTGTGCGAGCTGATCGCCGATGACCGGTGTCAGCGGGGGCAGCAGAACGAGCCCGATGATCGGGAACAGGACGAAGGTGAAGCTCAGAATCGTCAGGTGAAGGCGCCAGTGGGTGAGACCGTCGAGCGCCTCCCGCGGATGCAACCGGGCGCCGTAGAGAAAGAACAGCAGTCCGATCAGAATGGTGACGACCCAGTCCATGACGTCGGCGAAGGCGCCCCGCGCCGGGAAGACCGCGGCGACGACCACGGCGAGCAGTATCGACAGGACGAAACCGTCGATCGGGGAACGATCGAGAAGTCTGCGCATCGAGCTACCCGGCGTTGTGCGGGTTGTCCTCCGACAGGCACATGCCGCTCAGTGCGCACGTACCGCAGCTCGATTCGCCGCAGTCCGCGGCCGCCGCGTCGTCGTCGCCCGCGGTCTCCGAGCAGCCTCCCGCCGTCGTATCGGCGGCGCCGGAACAGCAGCCGCACCCGCCCGCGTCGGGCACCGGCACGCTCTGCGCGGCCTGGATGGCCATGCCCCCGACCGCCGAGATCACCCCGACCGCGACCACGATGCCGAACACCGCGAACAGCAGGCCCCAGCCGCCGAAGGCGAGTCCGAGACCGCCGGTGACGGCGAGGATCAGAGCAGCCCCGAGGAAGCCGGGCGCCGCGACCTTGTTGGCGACGGCGAAGGTCTCCTCCGACCGCAGCGTCTCCGGAGAACGCACACCGAGCCAGCGGTTGCGGCGGAGCGCACCGGTCAGGCCGGCGACGCCGACTCCGAGCCATCCGGCCGCAAGCACCAGCGCGAGAACTGAGACGACGGTGGACGCGATAGACACACGGTCACTGTACGACGGGCTCGTCGTCCGGGCGAAATGGATAACGGCGAGCGGGCCGCGGCGGGTTCACCTCGCGGTGGGCACTGGTCGCTTTTGGGCACCGGGACGCGAGGATTTACGCTGGTCGGGTGACTTCTGCTGATTCGACGAATCGTCCGGCCGACAGCGCCGCCCACCGGTACACCGCGCAGACCGCCGGCGAGATCGAGGCGCGCTGGCAGGAGTTCTGGACGCGGAACCAGACCTTCGCCGCCCCGAACCCGGTCGGCCCGCTGGCGGGCGACTTCTCGCACTTCTCCGGCGACTCCCCCGATGCCGAGGACAAGCTGTTCGTTCAGGACATGTTCCCGTACCCGTCGGGCGCCGGTCTGCACGTCGGCCATCCGCTCGGCTTCATCGCCAGCGACGTCTTCGCCCGCTACCAGCGGATGACCGGCAAGAACGTCCTGCACACCATGGGCTTCGACTCGTTCGGCCTGCCGGCCGAGCAGTACGCCGTCCAGACGGGCACTCATCCGCGCACCACCACCGAGGCGAACATCGAGCGGTACCTGCAGCAGATCCGCCGCCTCGGTCTCGGGCACGACGAGCGCCGCCGCGTCGCCACCACCGACATCGACTTCTACCGGTGGACGCAGTGGATCTTCCTGCAGATCTACAACGCCTGGTTCGATCCGGAGGCGAAGAAGGCGCGTCACATCTCGGAGCTGATCGAGGAGTTCGAGAACGGTTCGCGCGAGCTCGAGGACGGACGCGACTGGGTGGCGCTCAGCGCCGCCGAGCGTCGCGAGGTGCTCGACGAGTACCGCCTGGTGTACCTCAGTGACTCATTGGTGAACTGGTGCCCCGGCCTGGGCACGGTGCTGGCGAACGAAGAGGTCACCGCCGACGGTCGCAGCGAACGCGGCAACTTCCCGGTGTTCCGGAAGAACCTGCGTCAGTGGATGATGCGGATCACCGCATACTCCGACCGCCTGCTCGACGATCTCGAGCTGCTGGACTGGCCGGAGAAGGTCAAGACGATGCAGCGGAACTGGATCGGCCGCTCGCGCGGTGCGCAGGTTCAGTTCCCGGTCCCGGGGACGGACGCCTCAATCGAGGTCTTCACCACCCGGCCCGACACCCTCTTCGGTGCCAGCTACATGGTCCTGGCGCCCGAACACGAGCTGGTCGACGAGATCGTCGCCGACCAGTGGCCCGACGAGGTGGACGAGCGATGGACCGGCGGCGCGGCAACGCCCGCCGAGGCCGTCGCGGCCTACCGCGCGTCGATCGCCGCCAAGAGCGATCTGGAGCGTCAGGAGAACAAGGAGAAGACCGGCGTCTTCACCGGTGCGTTCGCGACCAACCCCGTCAACGGTCGTCCGGTGCCGGTCTTCATCGCCGACTACGTGCTCATCGGGTACGGAACCGGCGCCATCATGGCCGTTCCGGCGCACGACACCCGCGACTACGAATTCGCGCGCACCTTCGGGCTGCCGCTGCTCGAGGTGATCGGTTCGGAGCAGGGCATCGAGGAGTCGGCGTTCACCGGCGACGGTCCGCTGATCAACTCCGGCTTCCTCGACGGGCTCGGTGTGGACGAGGCCAAGGCCGCGATGATCGAGCGGCTGGAGACCGACGGCACCGGCACCGGCACCGTGCAGTACAAACTGCGCGACTGGCTGTTCGCCCGGCAGCGGTACTGGGGCGAGCCCTTCCCGATCGTGTACGACGCCCAGGGCGCCCCGCACGCGCTGCCAGAGTCGATGCTGCCGATCGCGCTGCCTGAGGTGGCCGACTACCAGCCCGTCTCCTTCGATCCCGACGATGCGGACAGCGAGCCGTCTCCCCCGCTGGCCAAGGCCACCGACTGGGTCACCGTGGAACTCGATCTCGGCAACGGTCTGCAGACCTACACCCGCGACACCAACGTGATGCCGCAGTGGGCGGGCAGCTCGTGGTACCAGCTGCGCTACATCGACCCGACCAACGACGAGACCCTGTGCGCCAAGGAGAACGAGGCATACTGGATGGGTCCGCGACCGGCGATCCACGGGCCGGACGATCCCGGCGGCCTCGACCTGTACATCGGCGGCGTCGAGCACGCGGTCCTGCACCTGCTGTACTCGCGCTTCTGGCACAAGGTCCTGTTCGACCTCGGCTACGTCACCAGCAGCGAGCCCTACCGCCGGCTGTTCAACCAGGGCATGATCCAGGCCTACGCGTACACCGATTCGCGCGGCGTCTACGTTCCGGCGGAGGAGGTCTCCGAGCGGGACGGCAAGTACTTCTACCAGGGCCAGGAGGTCACGCAGGAGTACGGGAAGATGGGCAAGTCGCTCAAGAACTCCGTCGCTCCCGACGACATCTGCCGTGACTACGGCGCCGACACCCTGCGCGTCTACGAGATGTCGATGGGTCCGCTGGACCAGTCGCGCCCGTGGGCCACCAAGGACGTGGTCGGTGCGCAGCGCTTCCTGCAGCGCGTCTGGCGCCTGGTGGTGGACGAGGAGACCGGCGGAGTCCACGTCGTCGACGAGGCGCCGTCCGACGAGGCCAACAAGGCGCTGCACCGGACGATCGAGGGCGTGCGCGACGACTTCGCGAACCTGCGGACCAACACCGCCGGTGCGAAGCTGATCGAGCTGACCAACTTCCTCACCAAGAACTACCCCGGCGGCGCGCCGCGGGAGACGGTGGAGTCGCTGGTCCTGATGCTCGCTCCCCTCGCTCCCCATCTCGCCGAGGAACTGTGGAGCCGCTTGGGCCACGACGGTTCGCTGGCGCGGGGACCCTTCCCCGAGGTCGACGAGCAGTGGCTGGTGGAGGAGAGCATCGAGATCCCGGTGCAGGTCAAGGGCAAGGTCCGCAGCCGTATCCAGGTGGCCGCGGACGCCGACGAGCCGACGGTCGTCGGCGCCGCGCTGGCCGACCCGAAGATCGCCGCGCTGCTCGACGGCGAGCCGCGCAAGGTGATCTATGTGCCCGGCAAGATGGTGAACGTGGTTCCCTGACCGCGCTCGACGGTCACACCGAGATGCGCTTGGACTCCCCCACGCCGAACATGCCGTCGACCCTCAGCGTCGCATGCTGCGCGTGGATGGTGCCCTCGTACCACCCGTACGGCGCGTAGTATTCGGCGAGGATCTTGCGTGGTCCGACGTGCATCGTCGACTGCACGGTGGGTGTGAACGTCACGTCCACCGCGCCCCCCGAGTCGCGGATGTACCAGGTGCCCCATGGGCCGTCGGGGCGGTCGACGGTGACCGCGGGCAGGCGGTGCACCTGATCGCCGATCCAGATGGCGTTCTCGTTGTAGACACCCGGATTGCGGACCTGATTGTCGGTGAGGTTGAAGCCCTCGACCACGCCGGCGGGCGTGCGCCGGACACCGGTGACCCAGTCGTACTTCATCGGCCGGGGGTAGTCGCCGTGGTGGTCGTCGAGGATCAGGAAGCCGCGACCGTCGGCGAGACCCACGTCGGCTCCGCCGATCAGCAGCGAGCCCGACGCGGGCATCATCGCCTTGTGCGAGTACAGGGCCCGGTTCTCGTCGAAGGGATGCACGATCACCAGATGACCGGCCGCACCGGGCTCGCAGTCGCCCGTGATGTGCAGGTCGAGTTCGGGTGTCAGCGCGGTGCCGTGGTGCGTCGCGTCGACGGTGACCCGGCCGCCGGGGAGCTGGTTGCCGATCTCGATCTCCAGTCCCGCGAACTCCCCCTCGGAGACGGTGCCGTCGAGTCCGCGCGCGACCGTCAGCAGCGGCGACGGGAGTTTGGTCTCCCAGCGCCGGATGGTCGCCGCGTGCTTGTCCACCACCAGGACCTGGAGCAGACCGAGGGTCTTCGCGTTGTAGACCGCACCCAGGACGAAGAGGTCGTCGTCCCCCAGTTGAAAGGCCTCCCACTCCTTCAACCCGAGGTTGCGCACGGCGCGCCGGGTGCCGGCGAGCGGACCGGAGCCGGCGGCGTCGAGCGGGTTGATGTCGGCGATCGGGCCGTCGTAGGTGCCGAAGTTGTATCGGCCGCGGGTCACCAGGGACGCGGGCGGCTCGGTGGCGACGGGCGGAAACAGTGTCATGGTCACCGATGATCGCGCAGTCGCCGATTCGTGGCAAAAGCCGCGACCCGATGATGCGGCCGAGGCGTCAGTCGCGCTCCCGCAGTCGTTCGATGTTCGCCATGGTGATGCTCAGATTCGACAGCGCCAGCATGGCCCGATACTGCGGGGTGTGCGGTCGGCACGGAACCCGACGGACGGCGTCGAAGGTCTCGGACGCCTCGCTCTTGGCCGGATTGTCGCGTCTGCGGTGCAGCAACGAGCGGCATGCGGCGTCCGACTGGGCGACCACTGCGTCGATGCCGCGCCGCACCGCGTCGGCGGCGTCGCCGTGGAAGGCCGCGGTACCGCCCTCCTTTCCGAGGATCACCGATTCCTGGGCCAGCCGGTCGGCGTGAACACCGGCGTTCTTGAGCAGCGCGGTGGCCGATCGGCGGAGGGTGCGGCGTTGACCGCCTGCGAAGGAGACCGCCATCGACGAGACGAAGGTCTCCAGTTCGCGGTGATCGGTGTCGAGCCGATGCGCCGCGTCGAGCACCGCCGTGGTCGGCCCGTGGTCGATGAGGACGTCGCCGGATCGGGTGAGGACCTCCTCGAGCGAGGCGAAGTACGCGCGGATGCGGGTGATCAGCTCGGGACGGGAACTGCTGGAGAAGATCAGGAAGGCGCACGCGACGCCGATCACCGCTCCGGTGAGGGTCTCCTCGAGCCGCAGTTCGAGGATGTGCCGGTTGAGAATCCCGAGGAGGCCGTACATGGACGACAGCAGGACGGTGACGAAGAAGGCCATCACCGCGTAGTTGAGGGGCCCCAGGTACACCATGCAGAAGACGCTGACCGCGCACAGCAGCATGAGGGGCAGCTCCGCGCCGTCGACCGCGATGCCGAAGCCGAAGCCGACGAAGACTCCGCAGACGGTGCCGATCACTCGGCGGTAGGCCCTGGTCAGGATCGCGGCACGGGTGTTGACGCCCACGAACACCAGAAACGCCGTCAGCACCGACCAGTACCAGCGTGATGCCGAGATGGCCTCGCCGGCGACGGTGGCGAGGGTGGCCGCGAGCATCACCTGCACGGCCATCCGCGTGGTCGGAGTCCACTCGCGCCAGAAACGATGCGGACCGCCTCCGGCGTCTGGGGCCTCAGCGATCTCGGCATCGCGCGCGACCGCCGGTTCGGCGTCCGTCGGCTCGTCGCTCGAGACGTCCGTGTCGGGTTCGGCAGTCGCCGCCGGATGCGGTGACTCGAGCGCCTCGCGCAGAGCGACCTGCGATTCGACCGCGCGGGCGAGGAGCGCGACCGCGAATCGCCCGGGGACGTCGGGATCGACGGCCTCCAGCGTCCGGCGAGCGCGGGCGGACGCGGCCGACCGCTCGGACGCCGGCAGGTCCGTGTCCAGCACGCGATGCATGGCGTCCAGCAGTGCGGTCAGTTCCCGGTCGGCGTTCGGCTCTGGGACCTGCGCCAGATGCAGACACGCCTGCACCAGATCGGTGCGGGCGTCGAAGACCAACCGGGTCAGTTCGTGTGCTGTCAATCCGGTACGGGCGGCGGTGTCGTATCGGCTCTGCCAGTCGGTGATCGCCATGGCGACGTCGCCGAGGCGGTCGAGCCGGGCCTGCAGTGTCGCGCGGGGCCGGCCGACGGAGCCTTCCGCCGCGCGCACGGCCGCGTCCCCGGCGCCGCGGAACTGGCGCATCAGCAGTCGCAGCGACCGGTCTGGTGCGTGCAGCAGCATGGTCGACTTGACGATCAGACTCGCCGCCACAGCGCCGACGCCGATGAGCAGCAGCGGGCCGAGATCGTCGACCGTCGGCCGCAGGAACAACGCGAAGAAGCTGGAGAAGAACGCGATCATTCCCACCGCCGACCAGCGCGGACCGAAGCGTCGCATCCAGGTGGCGACGCCGCCGATCACGACGAAGGCGGCGATCTCGACGTACCTGTTGTGTGCGAGCAATGTGGTGCCGGCGAGGCCGCCGACCACGGGAATCACCAACAGGGCCGTGGTGACGACCCGGGCCGGCGCGGTGGCGTCGCGCACGCTCAGACCCGCTTGCATCGCGAGAAACGCTCCGACCGCCAGGTAGCCGCCGTCCGCGTGGGTCGCGTTCACGATCAGCCAGGCGCACCCGGTGCTGATCAGCACAGCCACCGCTACCCCGCTCGCGTTGAGCAGCCGGGTACGGCCGGGATCGGTCCCGGCGAGTGCACGCACGGGATTCGCCGTGAATCGGACCATTTCACGATTGTGCCGAAACGGGGAGCCTGCAGACGCTTGGCAACGAACTTACTCAGTAGTAAGGTAGCGCCATGGCTATCAACCTTGAGCTCCCGGAGAAGCTGAACTCCACGGTCGAGCGCGCCCGTCTCGCTGCCGAGCACATCTTCCGGCCGATCTCCCGCAAGTACGACAAGGCCGAGCACGAGTACCCCGTCGAACTCGACGAGCTCGGGAAGATCGCCAAACAGGCCCGCGGGGGCGATAAGGACGCCGACAAGGCGGACGAGTCCGCGGAGGAGACCGTCAACGGCGCCAACCTCCGGTCAGTGCTCAACGCCCGCGAACTCGGTTGGGGCGACGTCGGTCTGATGCTGTCGATTCCGTACCAGGGCCTCGGAAACGCGGCGATCGCCGCGGTGGCGAACGACGAGCAGCTCGAGCGTTTCGCCGATGTCTGGGCCGCCATGGCCATCACCGAGCCGGGCTTCGGATCGGATTCGGCCGCCGTCTCCACCACCGCCGTCCTGGACGGCGACGAGTACGTGATCAACGGCGAGAAGATCTTCGTGACCGCCGGAAGCCGCGCCGACCACGTCGTGGTGTGGGCGACGCTCGACAAGAGCGTCGGCCGCGCCGCCATCAAGAGCTTCGTGGTGCCGATGAACGCCGACGGCGTCACCGTCGCGCGGCTCGAGCACAAGCTCGGCATCAAGTCATCCGATACCGCGGTGGTCCGGTTCGAGGACGTTCGAGTGCCGGCCGAGAACCTGCTCGGCACGCCGGAGATCCAGGTGAAGACGGGTTTCGGTGGCGTCATGCAGACGTTCGACAACACCAGGCCGGTGGTGGCCGCGATGGCCGTCGGCCTCGGGCGGGCCGCTCTCGAGGAGTTGCGCCGGATGCTCGAAGAGTCCGGTCACCAGGTCGACTACGACCGTCCGGTCGCCGCTCAGCACGCTGCCGTCGCCGAGTTCATCCGGCTCGAGTCCGACTGGGAGTCGTCGTGGATGCTCACGCTGCGCGCGGCGTGGATGGCCGACAACAAGCAGCCCAACTCCACCGAGGCGTCGATGTCGAAGGCGAAGGCCGGCCGCACCGTCACCGAACTCACCAACAAGGCCGTCGAGATCGGTGCCACGGCCGCGTTCTCCGAGACCGAACTGCTCGAGAAGTGGGCTCGCGACTCCAAGATCCTCGACATCTTCGAGGGCACACAGCAGATTCAGCAGCTGATCATCGCCCGTCGGGTGCTCGGAAAGACCAGTGCCGAGCTGAAGTAGACCTGTTCCGGCTGTGCCCGGGGCTAACCGTCCACCGCGCGCGGCATGTACATGATCACGGCGACGCCCACGAGACAGATGAGCGCGCCGATGACGTCCCAGCGGT
Organism: Gordonia sp. LUNF6; assembly: GCF_047041125.1. NCBI lineage: Bacteria > Bacillati > Actinomycetota > Actinomycetes > Mycobacteriales > Gordoniaceae > Gordonia > Gordonia sp. LUNF6. The sequence goes on along the minus strand of NZ_CP178181.1, from coordinate 3,934,285 downwards.
CGGGCCGGTAGCCGTCGGCAACCATCCCCCACAGCAGGGAGCCCGCGATGAAGACGCCGCCGTAGGCTGCGAGGATGCGGCCGAACTCGGCGTCGGGCTGCAATGTGGCGACGAATCCGTACACGCCGAGTGCGGCGACTCCGGCACCGATCCACAGCCAACCGCGGTGTTCGCGCACGCCCTGCCATACGAGCCAGGCCCCGCCGATCTCGGCGACGGCCGCTAGCGCGAACAGAATGAGCGAACGGGCGACGGTCATGGCAGTCGATCATGCCAGCGGACCGGAATCGGGGCTCGCGGACGCGGTCGCGGCAATCTTTCGCGGACCCTCGCGCCAGTGGGGCGCTCCTGTTAGCCTTCCCACTAGAACATGTTTCAATTCAGGGAGTGGAAATGACTGCTGAGCAGCAGGAAACCGGACTTTCCGACAAGATCGCGGCCACCGTCGAGGCCTACATCGACGGCCTCAACTCGGGGTCGGCGGAGGACATCGTGAACCTGTACGCCGACGGCGCGACGGTGGAGGACCCGATCGGCGCACCCGTGCGCAGCACGCGTGACGAGCTCGTCGAGTTCTACAGCATCATCACCGGCCTCGAGAGCCGCGAAGCGACGCTGAAGTGGACCAAGATCGCCGGCGACACCGCGGTCTTCGAGTTCACGCTCGTGACCGGCACCGCGGGGATGAAGTTCGAGATCACCCCGGTCGACATCATGGTCTTCGACGACGACGGCAAGATCGCCGGCATGCGGGCCGTGTGGGAGCAGTCGGACCTCAAGCAGCTGTAGGTCGGACGGTCGGCCGACGCCCGCTATCGGTTGCGTGAGCCGCGCGGCCGGAGCACCACTTCGGTGGGGTGGGCGTCGGCCGGTGCGTTCACCGCTGACGCCACCGCCGCGGCGACGGTCTCCGCGCGCAGGTACTTCGACGGGTCGTACTCGGCGCCCTCGAAGGCGACGATGTCGCGCTGCATATCGGTGTCTATGCGTCCGGGGAAGATGGACGTGACCCGGAGTGCGGGTTCTTCGGCGCGCAGCCCGTCGGCCAGGGCCCGGAGCGCGAATTTGCTTGCGGCATAGGGCGTCCAATTGGCCCGCACGTTCATTCCCGCGCCGGAGTTGAGGAAGACGACGTGCCCGTCGGCGGCCCGCAACGCCGGGAGCAGCAGTCGAGTGACCTCGGCGGCCGCGATCACGTTGACATCCATCACCTGCCGCCATTCCTCGACGGGCGTGTCGGCGACGGCCTCGAGGCTGCTCGCGACTCCCGCGCTGTGAATGAGCACATCGAGACGGGCGACGGTCTCCAGAGCGGTTTCCAGGGCGGCGTAATCGGTGAGGTCCACCGGAAGAGTCACGGCGCCGTCCAATTCCGTTGCTACACGGTCGAGTTCGGCCGACCCGCGGCCGCCCAGAATCAAGTCGTGGGTCGGTGCGAGCGCTTTCGCGATCTGCGCACCGACCCCACGACTGGCACCGGTGATCAAAGCGGTAGGCATACCGTCGATCCTATTGAATGCCGGCTCTGCATGACGTCTCTCGGCTCAGTACTCCTCGGCGCCGACCAGGACGGCCTCCGGGTCCACCGTGTGCTCGTCGGGCTTGCTGCCTCCCGCGAGCACCAGGGCGGCCACGGCCACCGCGCAGTAGCCTGCGGCGAACCAGAACGGGGCGGCCATGCCGAACCACTCGGCGAGGTAGGCGACCATCACCGCAGAGGCGGCGGCGCCCATCCAGCGCAGGAAGCTGTATCCGGCGCTGGCCACCGACCGCGGGGTGGAGTCGTCGGCGGCCGACATCGCGACGCCGGTGAACAGCGTGTTCAGCACACCGGAGGGAATGCCCGAGAGCACCACGGCCAGACCGATCAGCCACACGTGATGATCGACGACGCCGATCGCGGCGAGCACCATCGTCACCAGGTAGGCGCCGATGGCGGAGAGGACGCCGCCGCGAGCACCGATGGCCGAGGCGATGCGCGGCCCGACGAAGACGCCGGAGAGCGCGGTCAGCAGACCCCATCCGAAGAAGACCATTCCGGCGTAGATGGGGCGCAGGCCCATCGCGATCGGTGCCCAGGCGATGACGGTGAACAGTGCGCCGGTGTAGAAGGCCGAGCCGATCGAGTTGATGAGCAGGCTGCGGTTCTTCAGCGCCTTGATCGGATCGAGTAGTTTGACCGGTTGCCGCTGTTCACGAGGTCCGTCGGCGGGGAGCATGACGGCGCACAGGACGGCGCCCGCGAGCATGAGCAGTGCGGTGCCGGCGAACGGTGCGCGCCACGTCCACTCGCCGAGGACGGCGCCGAGCAGCGGACCGACGGCCAGTCCCGCTCCCAGTGCGGCCTCGTACAGCAGGATCGCTCCCTGCTGGCCGCCTGTGGCCTGTCCGACGATGAAGGCGAGCGCGGTGGCGATGAACAGTGCGTTGCCCAGACCCCAGATGACGCGCAGGGCGATGAGTTGGTCGATGTTTCCGGCGAAGGTCGACAGGCCGGCCGCGATGACGATGCACACCAGTCCGGTGGTCAGGGTCCGCTTGGGGCCGAACCGGTACGCGGACCATCCGGTCAGCAGCATGGCCACCACCTGGACGCCCATGTAGACGCCGAACAGCAGCGTGAGCTTGGTCTCGGGCGCGCCGAGCGCCTCGCGGATGGTGTTGAGGATGGGGTCGACGAGGCCGATCCCCATGAACGCGATGACCGCGGCGAACGCGGTCACCCAGACGGTCCGCGGTTGCCCTTTGAAGGCCGCGGTGAGGGAGTGGGAGTCAGTGCTCATGAAAGCTCCATTCGAGTCTGCAGTTCACGCAGGGCGGGCAGGGCGGCTGCCAGGGCTGCGCGGTGATCGTCGGACAGGGTCTGCAGTGCGCGCGTGACACTGTCGTCTCGACGGGTCCGGATGTCGCTGACGATCTCGGAGCCGGTGTCGGTGGCTGCGATGATCACTGCCCGGCGGTCGTCGGGATCGGGTTCGCGGGATACGTATCCGCCCCGGTGCAGGCCGTCGATCAGTGCGGTCGCGGTCGGCATCCGGATCGATTCGCGTTCGGCGAACTCGCCCATCCTCATCGGCCCGTAGTCCACGAGTGAGGCCAGTCCCGAGGCCTGGGCGGCGCTGAGCTCACTGATGGGCGAGTTGCGTCGCAGGGTCAGGTACAACCGCGTCACCGTGTGCCGCAGTCCTGAGGCGAGGTCGGGGGCGTTCTCATCGGTCATACTTCGTAAGCCTAATATTTCGTAAGCCTAAATAAAAGACCGCGGAGCCATCGATCGCCGTGTGAACAGGGAGTTCACGTCAGGAAAATGGGGAACGTCACACGTCCGGGATACCTCGACCACCGGAGTGAGACGGACCGACGCCGGTCAGAAGCGACCGCCGGTCCCGATGCGGCCCGAACTCGACGACCCGCCGTAGGAACCGGGACTGCGTCCGCCGGAGCTGTAGCCGCCGAACGATCCCGGACGCATCGTGCCGCGCAGAACGCTGTCGACGAGGATGCCGGTGAGGACGGCACCGGCGATCGGAGGACCGGTCCGGTCGGCCGCGCCGGCAGCCCGTTGCTGGTCCTGCCAGGCGACGACGTCGTTCTGTGCCGCCATCAGCGCCTCGTCGGCGTTCCGGGACGCCTGCCGCGCCTGCTCCAGAGCCCGGTCGGGGTCGGTGTCGGAGAGCCGAACCGCTTCGGCGCCGAGTTGCTGCGCCCTCGACAGGCGGGTCCGGGCGACGGAGCCGACGGCTCCGCGCCGGGTCTCGATGAAGTCGGCCGCGGCCTGCGTCTTGGCTTCGGCCGTCTCGAGCGCATTGGTTACCAGCTGGGTGCGCCGCGACGTCTCGTCGGCGGTCCGATGTGCGGCGGCCAGTGCGGCGTCGAGATCCGCGTCGGCCTCCGAGAGGGCAGCGAAGGCGCCCAGCGGGTCGGTGTCGGCCTCCGAGTCCGCGGTGGCGAGCGCAGTCTTCGCCTTCCCGATCGCAGCCGTGAGATCGGATGGGGGAGCCGGCAGTCCCTCGGCCTGCGCCACCGCGGCCGTGACATCGGCCGTCAGCGGCGACAGGCCGTGACGAGCGCGGGCCAGGGTCGCGTCGGCCGAGTCGATCGCGTCGAGCAGTTTGGCGGCGGTCTCCAGCGCTCCCTCGGCCGACCGGATGTCGGCCACGACGGGTCCTTGCTGTCCGGCGGGCAGGGCGATCGCCTCGCGGCCCTGATCGGTGCTGTCCTCGGCGAACCGGAGTTGCTCACGCGCCAGGGCGACGTTCTGGCTGATCGAGGAGACCACGGTTCCGCCGTGCCGCTCGGTCAGCTCGGCCAGGGTGGCTTCGGATCGGGGCAGGCGGGCCGTGGTCTCCACGATCCGCCGTGTCAGCTCGTCGAGCCGTTCCTCGGCGTTGATCAGCAGGTTGCGCATGGCGTCGAATTTCTCCACCTGCTCGTCCAGCAGCGCATCCGCGTCCGAGCACGAGGTGATGATCTGAACCAGCATCGACCGCTGCTCGTCGGCGGTCTCCGGGATGTGATCGTCCAATCTCTGACGGAGCGCGAACGACGACGCCAGCGCGCGCTGGGCGGCGCCGAGCGCCGCGGTGAACGGCGCGGCGTCCGCCTCACCGAACTCGTCGATCGCGAGGACGAGTTCGTCGGCGCTGGTCTTGACGGCATTGTCGGTGTCGGTGAGCACCTCCCGCGACCATGCATGGAGTACTTCGAGGGGCTGCTCGGACAACTGGTCGACGGTCAACGAGTCGCCGGCTTCACGCAGATCGTCCACGTGCGCGGCGTGAGCCCGGCGTCGCCGCCTGCGGAGGTAGAGGAAGCCGCCGCCCGCGACCACGGCCGCGCCGCCGACCACCCCCGCGGTGATCGCTCCGGCGTGGGACTCATCGCCGGCCGCCGCCGCGTCGATCTCGTCGACGGTGTCGAGCGCCGACGCCGCCCACCGTCCCCGCTTCAGATCCGGGACCAACGTGTCGGTGGCGATGCTGTTGATCTCGTCCTGGGTGAGACCGTCGATCGCGGCCGGCGCGGTGAGCCGGTAGCCGCGGTCCCCGGTGGCCACCGCCAGCAGTACGTCGCGGTCGCCGAAATCACTGAGGTCTTCGGTCTGGCGGGCCCAGTCGGCCGCCTTCATGCCGTCGAAGGAGTCGACGTAGACCACCCACATCTGGATCTTGTGGTCGTTATAGAGAGCGTCGATCGCGGAGGCGATCTTGTCGTGGTCGGCCTCACTGAAGACGCCGGCGGTGTCGACCACCTGATCGGCCATGCGCAGCGGCGCCTGAGCCCGAGCGCTGCCGGCCCCGGTGAAGAGCAGTGCCGCGAGGACCGCGAGAGCCGAGACCGTCACCATGAGTAGGCGGGCCCGGATCAGACGCTGGATGCTCGCGAAAACCATGGACTCAATCTAGCTTGTGAGTCTGACGGTTCTGGGTCGGTGAGCGGGGCACGGTGGGTAACGAATGGGACGCGATCGTGATCGGTTCCGGTCCGAACGGATTGACCGCGGGAGCGGTGATGGCGCGTGCGGGCCGATCGGTGCTGGTCATCGAATCGGAGGACACGATCGGCGGCGGTTCGCGGACTGACGAGGCGTTCGGAACCGGAATTCGGCGCGACGTCTGCGCGGCCGTCCATCCGACCGGGTACGCGTCGCCGGCGTTCGCCGAACTCGGCCTGGCGGACCGGGTCGAGTGGCTGGTGCCGGAAGTCTCTTTCGCCCACGTCTTCTCGCGAGGTGATGCCCTGGGCGTGTACCGCGATCCGGTGCGACGGGCGAGTGAGCTGGGCGACGATGCCCGGGCGTGGCGTCGGACGGTCGCGCTCGGCACCGGGGCGGCGCATGACGCGTTACGGATGCCCGCGTTTCCCCGGCATCTGCCGCGAATGGCGCGTTTCGGTCCGCAGGCCCTGATGCCCGTCGACGCGTTGGTCCGGTGGGCTTTCCGTACCGAACGGGTGCGCACCGCGTTCGCGGCGGTGGCCGCGCACGCCATCCGGCCCTCGGACGCGCTCGGTTCGGCCGCCCCCGGACTTCTGCTGGGAACGCTGACCGAGGCGGGTTGGCCCGTTGCCGCCGGCGGATCCCAGTCCGTCGTCGACGCGCTGGCCGCGATCATCCTCGGCAACGGCGGGCGGATCGAGACCGGCCGGCGAGTGCGCTCGGCTCGCGAATTGCCGACCGCCGGGCAGGTCTTCTTCGACGTCTCGCCCCGCGCGCTGGTGCAGATCATGGGGGAGCGGCTGCCGTCCCGGTATGTCCGGCGTCTCGAGCGTTTCGAGTACGGCGGCGGTGTCTGCAAGGTCGACTTCCTGCTGCGCGAGCCGATTCCCTGGTCGGGGGCGGGCGCCGAGGAATTGTTGTCGACGGCTACCTTTCACATCGCGCGCGACCGCGCGCAGATCAGCGGCGCGGAGGCCGACGTCGCGGCCGGCCGGGTGCCCGACCGACCGTGGGTGCTCGGCGGCGAACCCACGCGGGTCGATCCCTCGCGTGCGCCGGCGGGAACTCACCTGGCATGGGCGTACTGCCACGTCCCCGCGGGCTGCGGGAGCGACGTCTCCGACCGGATCGTCGCCGAGATCGAACGGTGCGCACCGGGTTTCACCGACACGATCGAGGGTCGGATCGTCACGACCGCGTCCGGCTACGAGGACTACAACGCCAACTGCGTCGGAGGCGACATCAATTGCGGCGCAGCCAATCTGCGGCAGCTGTTGGCACGACCGGTGCTGTCGGCGCGGCCGCATCGGACTCCGGTACCCGGCGTGTACCTGTGCTCGTCGGCGACGGCCCCGGGTGGCGGTGTCCACGGTATGTCCGGCTACCGCGCGGCGAAGACGGCGCTCCGGGACGGCTGATCCGGCGTCGCGGACCCGTGCGATGCCTCAGCGCACCACCAGGTCGGTGGTGGTGGCGCTCAGCGTGATCGGGGCGATCGACTTGCCTCGCATCCACGTGTCGACGAAGCGGCGCAGCTCCGGGTCCCGGTCGCGATTCGCGAAGGCCTCGCGGGGGATCTCCACGGCGCCGACCAGATGGCGCGGGGTGCGGGTGAGGCCGACGTGCCCGGGCGTCATCCGCATACCGTCGGCGGTGTGCAGGAGCACCGGAATCCGATGGCCGTCGGGAGTGGTGACGGTGGCCGGCCGAGTGGTGACCGCGGGATCGAAACTCGACACCGACAGTCGGTAGCCGGACGGCGCCGCGGTGAGTCCCACCTCGTCGAGCATCCGCGGGTCGATGACGCTGTACGGGATACCGATATCGATGAGTGTCTGCCCGTCGACGAGCGCGGAGCGGGAGGGGAGGGACGCCGACAGATTCCACGGCTTCTCGGGGGCGAGCGTCTCCGCGGACCGATCGCCGGGCGAGTTCTCCAGGAGCCGGCCCTGCAGCGTGCTGCCGGTCGGGGTGAACGTCCATGTCGAGGCGTGAAGGTCCTTGTGCCAGAAGCCCGTTCGGCCATTGCTCCGGCCTTCCACCCGGAGCTCGCGCTTCTCGGGGCCAGGACCGGTGGAGATCACGGTGATCGCGGAGGTGATCTCGCCGGGAATCTTGGGCTGGCGTGTCCAGTCGGGTGCGGGGAGCTGGACCGCGGCGGTCGACCGATCGAAGGCCTCGACCGTCAGGTTGGTGGCGCTGGGCTTCCCGGTCTGCGGGTCCCAGCTGTAGCGGAAGAACACCGAATCCGATCCGGAAGAGTCGAAATCAAAAGTGCGCGTGAACATGTCGCCGTACCGGTTGACGACGAAGGTGGTGGATCCGGCGGCCGAGAGGGCCACGGACTGAAACCGGCCGCCGAGCGGGCTGCCGATCTCGTAGCTGTCGTCGTTGGGCAGCCACGGATCGGCGTAGGTGATCCGGCTGCCGTCGCCGGTGAGCGCCGGGATCATCGTCATCTTCGCCTGACCGGAGGGGTGGACGCGGCCGGCGATATCCAGGTACGCCCGGTTGTCCGAAGGCGAGGTCACGCTGAGCGCCCAGCCGCCGCGGCGGTCGTCCGGCAGCTTGCGGCCGGGCCCCGTCCACAGCATGGCGCCCCACGCGGAGGTCCAGTTCCACAGCAGAGGGGACTGGGTCACGTTGTCCATGGTGTAGATCCAGCCTTCTCGATCCACGCCGACCAGTTCGTCGTCGTCCAGTGAGATCGCGACGAGCCGTCCGCGCAGGCAGGACGGCAGGGGGACCGTCCGCCAGCGGCTGTCCGCTGCTGACCGCGGGGGACGCGGCCGGGTCACCAGCGTGCCGGCGTCGGTGAGTGCGAACTCCCAGAATCGATTGAACTGAGTCTTCTCGGTCCGCAGGTCCACGCGTGACGGCGCCTGCTTGCCCGTGTACTCGGCGAAGGTCGTCAGTCCGGTGCGATCACCGGTGGACGGAACGCCCGGCGGAATCTGTGCGGTGCCGAAGGGAACACACGACGCCGGTCCGGCGTGCGCGGCCGGGGCGCCGGACAGTGGCAGAACGATCGTCATGACGATGCCGGAGAGCGCCGTCGCCAGACGGATTCGGGAGAGCCGGTTCCGGGGTCGGGTCATGAATCCGGACTATATCGGGCGCGTCCCGGGCGGTGTCCGCTTCGGCCCATCGGGCCGGCACCGATTATGCGGTGCGCGAATCCCGCCAGCGCACCAGTTCCCGGACCGCCGTCAGGTCGTAGTCGGGTCCGCCGGTGGCGACCGTGAGGAGGGTGACGCCCTCGGCCGTGATGTCGTCGGCGAACCGAAGCATGGCGCCGACGTCGCCGTCGAAGCGGACCTCCGCCGACCGCTCGATCTCGGCCGGATCGCGTCCCACGTCGGCGCAGTGCCGAGCCAGGACACCAGACTTGTGGCGATAGGACTCGACGTCGACGAACCCGTGCCAGAGATCGGCGTGTTCGGCGATGAGCCGCAGTGTCTTCTTCTCGCCGCTGCCGCCGATCAGCAGCGGAATATGGCGCGTGGGTGCGGGATTCAGCTTCGCGAGCCGTTCGGTGAGTCGCGGCAGGGAGGCACCGAGGGCGTCGAGTCGGCTGCCCTTGGTGCCGAAGTCGTATCCGTACTCGGTGTAGTCGCGCTGGAACCAGCCGCTGCCGATGCCGAGGATGAGACGACCGCCGCTGATGTGGTCGACGGTGCGCGCCATGTCGGCCAGCAGCTCCGGATTCCGGTAGCTGTTACAGGTGACGAGAGCGCCGAGCTCGACGCGGGAGGTCTGCTCGGCCCAGGCGCCGAGCATGGTCCAGCATTCGAAGTGGGCGCCGTCGGGGTCGCCCGACAGCGGGAAGAAGTGGTCCCAGTTGAAGACGATGTCGACTCCCGCGTCTTCGGCACGCATCACTGCGTCCCGGATGAGGGAGTACTCCGGTGAGTGCTGGGGCTGGAGCTGGACGCCGATTCGGATGGGGTGACTCATGGCTCCAGTGTGCCGTGCGGTCCGCCGCGGCGCCGGTTCTTGCCGCGCGCGCAAGCCGCGTCGCGGCGTGGCCGGTGATTGTGGGAGCGTCGAGGAGTGAGTGAACATCAGCACGACCACGATCAGCAGCAGGCTCCCCGTCATCCCGTCTCCGCGGCCGAGTGGGACGAACTCTACGAGTCGTCGGACCGGCTGTGGACCACCAACGTGAACCCCGCGCTCATCGCGGAAGTCGGTGATCTGCCTGCCGGTTCGGCATTCGACCTCGGGTGCGGCGAAGGCGCCGACGCCCGGTGGCTCGCCGACCACGGCTGGACGGTGGTGGGAGCAGACATCTCCACCGTGGCTCTCAAGCGTGCGGCCGCGACTGATTCACGTGAAACAATCACCTGGCTGCCGTTCGACGTCACCGCAGATCAGTTCGACCGCACGTACGACCTGGTGGCCCTGAGCTATTTCCACATCGCGAGCGACGACGTCGCGGTCCTGCAGAAGATCGCCGATGCCGTGGGGCCCGGCGGCACGCTGCTCGTGGTGATGCACGACCCCGAGGGGATACGCGCGCACGGGCGGAGCCCGGACGGGTTCCTCTGGCCCCGCGACATGGTACGTCTGCTGGGCGAGGGCTGGGAAGTGGTGACCGACGAGGCGCGCGACCGCGGCATCCCGGCGGGCGGCGGCCATCATGTGCGGGATGTGGTCCTCCGTATGCGCCGGGTCTGAGCTTTCCGCCGGTCGGTGGTGCCGCGGCTGGGAGATGTCGGACCCCGGTGAGACCCTCGCGGTATGAGAGTGGACGCGGGCACACGCAAGCAGGCATCGATCCTGCACGCCGACCTCGACTCCTTCTACGCGTCCGTGGAGCAGCGCGACGACCCGTCACTGCGCGGCCGTCCGGTGCTGGTCGGTGGCGGGGTGGTGGTGGCGGCGAGCTACGAGGCCAAGGCGATGGGTGTCCGCTCGCCGATGGCCGGTCGTGAAGCCCGAGCGCTCTGTCCTCGCGCGGTGATGGTGCACCCTCGGTTCGAGGCGTACACCGAGGCCAGCCGCGCGGTCTTCGCTATCTTCTCCGACTTCTCGCCGTTTATCGAGGGCATCTCCGTGGACGAGGCCTTCCTCGACGTCGGCGGCATGCACGCGATCGCCGGATCGCCCGTTCAGCTCGCGGCACGGCTGCGGGAGCGGGTGCGCCGCGAGGTGGGCCTGCCCATCACTGTCGGGGTCGCGAGCACCAAGTTCGTGGCCAAGGTGGCGAGCGCGGTGGGCAAGCCGGACGGTCTGCTCGAGGTCCCCGCGGGAGGCGAACTCGACTTCCTTCACCCGTTGCCCGTGCGACGGCTGTGGGGCGTGGGCGCCAAGACCGAGCAACGCCTGGCCGAGGCCGGGATCGAGACCGTGGGCCAGATCGCGTCGCTGGGCGAGGAACGGCTGTCGATGCTCCTGGGTCGCGGCCCGGGCAGGCACCTGTACGCACTGTCGATGGCTCGCGATCCACGGCGCGTTCAGACAGGCAGACGCAGACGTTCCATCGGGGCTCAACGGGCGCTGGGTCGTCGGTGGCGGTCGGAGGCGGATATAGAAGCAACACTCGTCGCGATCGTCGACGGCCTGGGCCGCCGTCTCCGGTCGGCGCAGCGGCTCGTGCGAACGGTGGTGCTGCGTCTGCGCTTCCACGACTTCGAGCGAGTGACGCGGTCGCGGACGCTATCCGAACCGACCGACCGCACCGATATCGTACTCGCGGTGGCGCGGGGTCTGCTCGACGAGGCGATGCCGCTGATTCGTGAGCGCGGCTGCACGCTGATCGGGCTGTCGCTGACCAACCTCGCCGATCACGGCGCCGTTCAGCTCGCGTTACCGCTCGACGGCGCCGACCACGCCGGCGACCTCGACCTGGCCATCGACTCGCTGCGGTCGAGATTCGGGAAGGGTGCGGTGACGCGGGGAGTGCTAGTGGGTCGTCCACATCTGCCCGAGAGCCCGATGCTGCCGGATTGACGGCGCCCCGGTCTGGGGGTCACGGTCTGATGGGTTCACGGAATCAAGACCACTTTGCCGCCGGCGTGCCCGGCGGCCACCAGCCGCAGCGCCTCGACCGCACGATCGAGCGGGAAGGTGCGCGCGATCGGCACCGTCAGCTCGCCGGCCGCGAGCAGATCGAGGAGTTCGCCGCGCACACCGTCCCGGAACGCCGCGCTGGCGGGGTCGGCGCCCGAGAGCGCGTCGAAGCCGTACTCGCGCGCGGCTTCGCGGTCGACGACGGTGAGGATCCGATCGCGATCGGCCACCAGTTCCAGTGACGCGGCCGTCGCCTCTGGGCCTCCGGCCGCGTCGAGCGCTGCGACCACCGGACCGGGTGCGGCGTCGCGGACGCGCCGAGGCAGTTCGGGACCGTAGGTCACCGGAATACCGCCGAACCGTGCGACCGCGTCCGACCGACCGGGACCGGCCGTGCCGACGACGGTGACCCCGGCTCGACGCGCCAATTGCAGGAAGACGGCGCCGACTGCGCCCGAGGCGCCGTGCAGGAGCACCGTCTCGCCGGACACCGCACCGGACCGCGACAGCAGCTCGGCCGCCGTGCACCCCGCGAGAAGCAGCCCCGCGGCCTGGTCGTCGGGCACCGCATCCGCCAGGACGAAGGCCTTCTCGGCGGGGATGGTGATCGCCGACGCGTAGCCGCCGTGCACGCGGAAGGCCGCGACGCGATCGCCCACCGACACCGCCCCGGACCCGGCGCGGGTCCGCGGTCCCATGGCGGTCACCACCCCCGCGATCTCGTAGCCGATCGGCAGCGGCAGGAGAGCGGGGTCGGAGGCCCTGAGCGTGTGCTTGAGGTCGGCGGGATTCACTCCGGCGGCCGTGACGCGGACGGTGAGCTGTCCGGGGCCGGGAGCTGCGGGTTCGCAGGCGACGGCCCGGAAGTCGTCGAGCCCGCCGAAGCCGTCCGCCACCCACCTGATGCCCGTCATGACGTGCAGCCTACTGCGCACATTATGGTGACCTGCATGACAAGCAATGTTGACGCGTCCAACCCCGATCTGGTCACCGTGGACGTGCCCACCCACTGGTACAACCTCGCCGCGGAGCTCGACGAGCCGATTCCGCCGCACCTGCACCCCGGAACCAAGGAACCGGTCGGGCCCGACGATCTGGCCGCGCTCTTCCCCGCCGGTCTGATCGCCCAGGAGGTCTCCACCGAGGCCTACATCGAGATCCCTGAGCCGGTTCGTGAGATCTACCAGATGTGGCGGCCGTCGCCGCTGTTCCGCGCCCGCAGATTCGAGGAGGCGCTGAACACGAAGGCGCGGATCTACGTCAAGTACGAGGGCGTCAGCCCGGTCGGCAGCCACAAGACGAACTCGGCTGTCGCGCAGGCGTATTACAACAGCATCGACGGGGTCAAGAAGCTCACCACCGAGACCGGCGCAGGTCAGTGGGGCAGCGCTCTCTCGTTCGCGGGCGCGCAGTTCGGTCTCGACGTGGAGGTGTGGCAGGTGCGGGCGTCGTACGACTCCAAGCCGTACCGGGGCTTTCTCATCCGCACCTACGGCGGCACGCTGCACCCGAGTCCCTCCGACCTCACCGAGGCCGGACGCGCGATGCTGGCGAAGGACCCCGACACCACCGGCAGCCTCGGCATGGCGGTGTCGGAGGCGGTGGAGGTGGCGGCCGCGAATGATGACACCCGCTACGCGCTCGGCAGCGTGCTGAACCACGTCGTGCTGCACCAGAGCGTGATCGGCCTCGAGGCCGTCGACCAGCTGAACGCGGTGGAGCCCGGCGGCGCCGACGTCGTCTTCGGTTGCGCGGGCGGCGGATCGAACCTCGCGGGCCTGTCCTTCCCGTTCCTGCGCGAGAAGCTGCACGGCCGTTCCGATCCGCGGATCGTCGCGGCCGAGCCGTCGGCCTGTCCGTCTCTGACTCAGGGTGAGTACCGCTACGACCACGGCGACGTCGCGGGCCTCACGCCGCTGCTGAAGATGCACACGCTCGGTATGGACTTCGTCCCGGACCCCATCCACGCCGGCGGTCTGCGCTATCACGGCATGGCGCCCGCGCTCAGCCACACGGTGGAGCTGGGTCTGGTGGAGGGCGTCGCGATCGACCAGCGCGCCGCCTTCAGCGCGGGCATCACGTTTGCGCGCACCCAGGGCATCGTGCCCGCCCCGGAGTCGACCCACGCCATCGCCGCGTGCGCCGAGCACGTGGCGAACAGCGACAAGGAGGAGGTCGTCGTGATCGGGCTCTCCGGGCACGGTCAGCTCGATCTGCCCGCCTACGCGGAGTTCTTGAACGGCTCCTTCTGACGGCTGTCGGGCCCGCCGGTTCCGGATCCGGACGGGCGGGCCCGATGCGGTCCGTGCGCGTCCCGACTCCTGCGGTTCGACGAATGCTGAGACAATCGGGACGGTAGTACTGAGAGTGGTGGAATTGCCGGGTCGCCGCACGGCGCGACCGGGAGACAGAGAAGGAACTTCATGGTCGAAACAGGACAGCGTCTGGCGCAGATCGGCGTCACCGGGCTCGCGGTGATGGGCTCCAACATCGCCCGCAACTTCGCGCGGCACGGGCACACCGTCGCGCTGCACAACCGCAGCATCGCGAAGACCGATGCGCTCATCGAGGCGCACGGCGACGAGGGCGATTTCATCCGCACGGAGACCATGGAGGAGTTCGTCGGCGCGCTCGAGCGGCCGCGCCGCGTCCTCATCATGGTCAAGGCCGGCGACCCGACCGACGCCGTGATCGAAGAACTCGCGAACCTGATGGAGCCCGGCGACATCATCATCGACGGTGGTAACTCGCTGTACACCGACACGATCCGCCGCGAGGCGGCGATGGCCGCGCGGAACCTGAACTTCGTCGGCGCGGGCATCTCCGGCGGCGAGGAGGGCGCTCTCAACGGTCCCTCGATCATGCCCGGCGGACCCGCCGAGTCGTACGAGTCGCTCGGTCCGCTGCTGGAATCGATCTCGGCGCACGTCGACGGCGTCCCGTGCTGCACGCACATCGGTCCCGACGGTTCGGGCCACTTCGTCAAGATGGTGCACAACGGCATCGAGTACGCCGACATGCAGCTCATCGGCGAGGCGTACGACCTCATGCGCAACGTGCTCGGCATGGAGGTCGCCGAGATCGCCGACGTGTTCCGCGAATGGAACACCGGCACCCTCGACAGCTACCTGATCGAGATCACCGCCGAGGTGCTGTCGCAGGTGGACGCCGAGACCGGCAAGCCGCTCGTCGACGTGATCGTCGACGCCGCGGGCCAGAAGGGCACCGGCCGCTGGACGGTGAAGTCGGCACTCGACCTCGGCATCCCGACCACCGGCATCGCCGAAGCCGTCTTCGCGCGCGCCCTCTCGAGTTCGACGTCCCAGCGCGAGAGCGCGCGAGGGCTCGTCGCGGGCACCACCGGCGCGCAGGCCCCGGCCGACAAGGCGGCTTTCGTCGAAGACATCCGGAAGGCGCTGTACGCGTCGAAGGTCGTGGCGTACTCGCAGGGCTTCGACCAGATCGCGGCGGGAAGCGCCGAGTACGGCTGGAGCGTGGATCCGGGCAAGCTCGCCACCATCTGGCGTGGAGGATGCATCATCCGGGCCAAGTTCCTGGACCGCATCCGGGAGGCCTACGCCGAGAATCCGGAGCTTCCCGCGCTGCTGCTGGCTCCGTACTTCCGCGACGCGGTCGAGGACTCGGTGGAGAGCTGGCGGCGGGTCATCGTCACCGCGACTGCGATGGGTGTCCCGGTGCCGGCCTTCGCGTCGTCGCTGTCGTACTACGACGCGCTGCGGGCCGAGCGGCTGCCGGCCGCTCTGACCCAGGGGCTGCGGGATTACTTCGGTGCGCACACCTACCTGCGCGTCGACAAGCCCGGCTCGTTCCACACGCTCTGGAGCGGTGATCGCAGCGAGGTCGAGGCGTAGCGCTTCCAAGATCAGTCACTAGACGGGCCTTCGAGGGCAATGTTCCCTCGAAGGCCCGTCTGCGTCCTGAACTTGGCACAGCGGTCTCGGTATGCGTGCTGCCGGTGCGCTATGCCCACATCCCGTTCGTTGTCTCAGACCGCCCACAAGCGATCCTGCGCATCAACGGTGGACAGGTCATCGCGACAGCTTCGCCTGCCGGCGGATCACCCGGGGCGCCGATCCCAGCTCGTTCTAGCGGTTTTCGAATCGCTGCGCTTGCCTCGACCACCGGAGGGGACCGGGTTGTGACTGCGGCCGAAGTACTGTTTAAGCTGGACATATGTCGAAAGTGCTGAGCTCGTTGCCGAAGGGAGAGCGCGTCGGAATCGCGTTCTCGGGTGGTCTGGACACCTCCGTCGCCGTTGCATGGATGCGCGAAAAGGGCGCTATCCCTTGCACTTACACCGCCGACCTCGGCCAGGCCGATGAGCCGGACATCGCTTCGGTGCCCGGCCGCGCGGGTCAGTACGGTGCGGAGATCTCGCGCCTGGTGGACTGCCGCGCCGCGCTCGTGGAGGAGGGCCTCGTCGCACTGCAGTGCGGTGCCTTCCACATCCGCACCTCCGGCAAGACGTACTTCAACACCACGCCGCTCGGCCGCGTGGTGACCGGAATGCTCCTGGTCCGCGCCATGAAGGAGGACGGCGTCGACATCTGGGGCGACGGCTCCACCTACAAGGGCAACGACATCGAGCGGTTCTACCGCTACGGACTGATGGCGAACCCGAACCTGCGGATCTACAAGCCGTGGCTCGACACCCAGTTCGTGGAGGAGCTCGGCGGCCGCCACGAGATGAGCCAGTGGCTGACCGAACGCGATCTGCCGTACCGCGACTCCCAGGAGAAGGCGTACTCCACCGACGCCAACATCTGGGGCGCCACCCACGAGGCCAAGACCCTCGAGCACCTCGACCACGGTCTCGACGTGGTGGAGCCGATCATGGGCGTCGCCGCATGGCGGGACGACGTCGAGGTCGCCACCGAGGACGTCTCCATCCGATACGAGCAGGGCCGCCCGGTCGCCATCAACGGCGAGGTCTTCGACGACGCCGTCGCTCTCGTCCTGAAGGCCAACGAGATCGGCGGCCGCCACGGGCTGGGCGTCTCGGATCAGATCGAGAACCGCATCATCGAGGCCAAGTCGCGCGGTATCTACGAGGCACCGGGCATGGCACTGCTGCACATCGGCTACGAGCGTTTGGTGAACGCGATCCACAACGAGGACACGGTCGCGAACTACCACAACGAGGGCCGTCGCCTGGGTCGCCTCATGTACGAGGGCCGGTGGATGGACTCGCAGGCGCTCATGCTGCGTGAGTCGCTGGTGCGCTGGGTGGGCTCGGCCATCACCGGCGAGGTGACCGTCCGACTGCGCCGCGGCGACGACTACCACTTCCTCAACACCACCGGACCCGGCCTTTCGTACCACCCGGACAAGCTGTCGATGGAGCGCGTCGGCGACGCCGCGTTCGGTCCGTCCGACCGCATCGGCCAGCTCACCATGCGCAACCTCGACATCGCCGATTCGCGTGCGCGCCTGGAGCAGTACGCGCAGCTCGGCATCGTCGGTGGCGCGACCGCAGACCTGGTCGGCGAGCTGTCCGCGGGCGGTGCGCAGGCGATCGCCGGCGGCCAGCCGGAGGACGCGGCATCCGAGTCGCTCGACCGCGCGGCGATCGATTCCGGCGTCGACTAGCGCTCATGGCCGCCAAACGGATCGGGATCGTCGAAGATCACGAGTCGATGGTGCTGGGGGTCCGGGCGATGCTCGACGGCCACGTCGGCCTGTCGCTGATGGCGTCGTCGGACACCGTCGAAGGGCTGCTCGCGCAGCAGGTCTGCCTGGACCTGGTGCTGCTGGATCTGCGGCTGGCCGACGGGTCGTCGCCGACGGCCAACATCGAGGCCTTGCACGACGCGGGTCTATCGGTCCTTGTCTACACCGGTGCGGAGAACCCGTACCTGGTCCGTCTGGCGGCGAAGGCGGGGGTGCTCGGCATCGTGCGTAAATCCGCCCGGGTGGAGCGGGTCGTCGAGGCGATCGCCACGGCTGCGGAGGGCAACCCGGTCATCACCACCGAGTGGGCGGCGGCCGTCGACGGCGACCCCGACCTCGATGCCACCGGCCTGAGTCCTCGGCAGCAGGAGGTGCTCTCGCTGTACGCCTCGGGGGAGAAGGCCGACCGGGTGGGGCGCATGCTGGGGTTGTCGACGGAGACGGTCAACGACTACGTCGCGCGGATCCGGGCGAAGTACGCCGCAGCCGGTCGGCCCGCAGGCACCAAGGTGGATCTCTATCAGCGGGCCGTCGAGGACGGACTGCTGCCGATCCCCGAGCGCGACCAGTGAGCGGCGCCGTCAGATACGCCGCTCCCGAGCGGCGGCACGACAACCTGGACCGGATCAGGCGGATGTTCGCGTTGTTCGCGGCGGTCGGTTACGTGGGGTACTTGATCCTCCTGTTGCCGGCGATCCTCCAGCTCGCACCGCTGATGAGCTCCTGGTGGACGCCGGCGATGTGCGCGATCGTCTTCGTCCCCGGCCTGACGCTGGGAGTGACCGCTCTGATCGGCGTGCCGCGCTGGACGCGGGCGACGGCGGCCGTCGCCGCCCTCAGCTTCTTCGTCGCGGTCCTCACCTGGCCGATCGCCTGGGACGGCACCACCGTCCCGGCCGGCGACGGCGTATGGCTGGCGGCGTTTCCCGGGCTCGCCAGCATCGCCGCGGTGCTGGCGTGGCCGGCCTGGGCGGCCTTTGCGCACATGGTGTTCGGCTGCGTCTGCGTGCAGCTCATCAACTTCGTGATCCGCGGCGAAGTGGATCCGGGACAGCTCGCTCCCGAGATCGCCTTCGCAATCATGTTCTGCAGCTTATTCGTCGGTGCGGCCGTGATGGCGCTGCGCACCGGGAGGATTCTGGACGAGACCACCGATCGTGCCCATGCGGCGGCCGCGACCGCCGCAGCCGAGCGGGCCCGCGACACCGAACGCGAACGCTTCGACGCGCTGATTCACGACAGCGTGATGTCCACCCTGCTGACCGCCTCCCGGGGCGGGGCGCAGGAGCACGTGCCGCGGCTGGCGGCCGCCACCCTCGCCGAACTCGACGAGATCCGTTCGGGACTGCCCACCGACCGTCCGTTCGGCCTCGAGGCCGCCGTGGTGCACCTGCGTGCGACCACTACCGAGGCAGACCCGAGGGCGGAGTTCGCCGTCGACGCACCCGCTGCCGATTCTGATGCCGCACAGGCGGAGCTGCCGAGCGAGGCGGTGCGTGCGGTGAGCGCGGCACTGGCCGAAGCCCTGCGCAACAGTCGCCGACACGCCGGGGCCGATGCGCGGTGCACCGTGCGTGGCCGAGTGGACGCCGATTCGATCAGGATCGCGGCGACCGACGACGGCGTCGGTTTCGACCCGGGTGCGGTATCGGCCCATCGACTCGGCATCGCGGTCAGCATCCGGGCCCGGATGGACCGGGTCCCGGGAGGTTCGACCGCCATCGAGTCGTCGCCCGGCGCCGGAACCACCGTCCGACTGGGATGGACACGCTGATGGAGCAACTTCCGGCCGGCGGTGATATCGGTGATCTGATGGGCCTGCGGACCGCCGCCGCGAAGGCGCTCGTGGCGGTCTTCATCGGAACGTTTGCGCTGGTGGGAGTGATGACGCGCCCCGCAGGGAGCGGGGTGGCCGGATGGCTGGCGGAGATCGTCGCCTGGGGGGTGACGAGCGCTGCGGCAGTCGCACTGATCCAGGTGCCGGGAGATCCGTTACGGCGGTCGGTGACGGCAGTCGTCGCCGCCGCCGGCCCGGTGGCCACGGTGTCGGTGCTGCTGGTGGTCGACGATCCAGGGGTGCGCATCCTGACCTTCTGGCCTTTGTCGGCGACAACGGCGCTGTGCACCTACCTCTGTGTACGCGGCCGCACAGGCGTCGCGTGGCTCTCGATGCTGGTGGCGATCGGCGCGACCGCACTGTGGGCCGTCGGCATCGGCGAAGGCGCCGGGTACGGGATCTCGATCTCGCTGATCAACCTGGCGCCGCTTGTGATGTCGTCCTTCTTCGCCATCACGATCCGGCCGGCGGCGCGCGAGATCTTTCTGATGCAGGGGGCCGGCACCGAGGCCGCGGCTGCGGAGGCCGCGCGGCGCGCGGTCCTCGACGAACGCGACCGGCAACTCGGCCGACTCGACGACCAAGCGCGCCCCTTGCTCGAGCGGCTCGTCGACGCGGCGCCGCTCTCGGCGGACGAACGCGATGAGTGCAGTCTGGTCGAGGCGCGGTTGCGTGATTCGCTGCGGGCGCCGACATTCGACGTCCGCAGTGTTGCCGACGCGGCGCGGCAGGCACGACGTCGAGGGGTGGAGGTGATCTTGCTCGACGATCACGGGCTCGTCGGTGCGGACGATGACGTCCGCGAGCGGGTGATCGGCGGTGCCGTCACCGCGCTCGCCGCGGCTCGTGCGGGGACCGTCACGATTCGCATCCTGCCGCCGCGGCGTCGCGTGGTGGCGACTGTTCTGCAGGTCGCCGGCGACGTCGTCGTCCGCGAGGAGTACGACGGCGAAGGTCGTCTGGTCGGCAGCGACTGACCCCGGGAGCAGGCCTGACCTCTGTCGCCTCTTAGGAGGACAGAGGAATTGGGGTCTTTCTCGTGCGCCGATGTCGCCATACCGTCCGAAGGGAAGGCATGGCGGCGGGACATCGGCGAGGAGGCGAGGAGAATGACGGGCTCCGGGGCAGTGGCGCGGCAGTCGGGGACAGGCCAGTCGGTCGGGGTGTGGAGTGAGAATCCGTGGCAGCGGGAAGTGCTCATGGTGTGGATGAATCGGTTCGGGTATCCGGTGGTCGCTGTCGACACGGCCGGACTCCTGGCGGGGGCGACGCGCGTCGTGGTGGTCGGAGCCGGCGATCGTCTCGCGCTGCGTCGGTTCGGCCGCTCAATGGCCGGACGCGTCATCGTCGTCGGCGGTACGGTCGAGAAGGCCGATATCCGCTCCGGCGTTCATCATGTCACTGAAGGCCCAGACATCGACCACCGTCTTAACCTCCTGCTGACCAGAGCGCTGGGCCCGACGTCCGGCCGGACTCCGATGTCGGCGCGGGAACGGGAGATCCTGACCACGTATGTGATGGGTGCGACCGTCGAGGAGACCGCGACCCGGCATTTCGTCGCCGCCAGCACGGTTCGCACTCACTATCGGCGCGTCTCGGCCAGGTACGACGACGCCGGGCTGCCGGTGGCGAACAAGACCCACCTGTTGTTGCGGATGGTCGCCGACGGTTGGATTCAGCTCGACGGCGTGCTTCCCGAATCGGAGCCGGCCGCGTCCGCGGTCGAGGTGGCGTGAGGGGCGGGCCTCGACTGGAGTGAAGAGCCGACGGGCTCGATGACCGACGGGCGGCGTCAGGCACCCCCGCGACTAGCGGCGTCTCACTCTTCGACCACCGACGCCGCCGGACTCCGTTCGACCGACCCCGGGCGCAGTGCGCTCGCGGCGAGCGGGAACAGGAGCACCGACAGCACGCCGGCGCCGACGAGGACCGCTGCCTGCGTGCCGGTCAAGACGTCTTGGCGGACACCGATGTCGGTGGCGACCGCGATGATCGGAAGGCCGGTGGCGCCGTAGAGCCCGGTGGCGATTCGCTCGCGGCGGCCGGCGCCCTCGGGTGCGGCGAGCATCGAGGGCAGCCCGCGGACCAGGAGCAGAGCCACCAGGACGACGGGGATCCAGGCGAAGGCGAGCGGATGATCGAGCAGCGACTGCAGATCGAACTTCACACCCGTGTAGACGAAGAAGATCGGGACGAGGAAGCCGAACGCGACGGCGTCGATCTTGGCCTCCACCGACCGCTGCGTCTGTTCGTCGGCATCTCGGATGAGGAGCTTCCAGACGATCCCCGCGGTGAATGCGCCCAGCAGCATGTCGATGCCGAGCTGGACGGTCAGGAAGATCATCACGGCCAGAATGGCCAGCACGGTGCGGACGGCGAACTGCGCCGACGTGTGCAGGGTCGATTCGACGAAGGCGTGCAGGCGGCGATGAGAGGTGCGGCGCGCCCGGATCACGGCGGCCGCCGCGATGACGCCGAAGACCAAGAGCACCACGCTCGCCGTACCGAACGAGCGGCCGCCGAGGAATAGCGAGATGGCGATGATCGGCCCGAACTCGCCCGCGGCGCCGATCGCTCCGACGGCGACGCCGAACGGTGTGGCGAGGTCACCGGAGTCGCGGAGGATCGGCAGCAGGGTTCCCAGAGCCGTCGACGCCAGACTGATCCCGATGATCACCGCGCCCAATCCGGGTGAGACAGCGAAGCCCGCCGCGATCCCGACCGCGATGCTGATCAGCCAGCCGAGCCAGGCGCGCCGAGCCGTGCGTCCGCGAACCGCCGACCGGGTGATCTCGGTTCCTGCGATGAAGAACAGCAGGTTGACACCGAAGTCGGAGAGCCGGCCGAACAGTTCCGATTCACCGACCCAGCCCAGCAGCGCGGGGCCGGCCACGATGCCGAGGCCGAGTTCGAAGACGACCACCGGAATCGCCGCCCATCGAGAGACCGATCTCGCCAGCAGCGGCGCTGCGAAGACCAGGAGGGGAACGACGAGCACGGTGGTCGCGGTGGGGCTCACCGGCTGATTCTAGAACGCGGTGACACGCGCCGGAGACGGTGCGGCGTCTGCGGTGGTCTCAGATGTGGACACCTTCGGTGTGGTTCCGTCGGCGGTACACGATGCTGGTCGCCAGGGAGGCGAGGATCAGCACCAGGCCGATGAGACCGGTCACCGTCTCGGGGACCTCGGTGCCGAGTGAGTACAGCAGAAGCAGCGCCAGCGCGCCGATCGCCCAGTGGGCGCCGTGTTCGAGGAAGACGTACTCAGTCAGGGTTCCCCGGTGAACGAGGTAGATCGTCAGCGACCGCACGAACATCGCGCCGATGAGGCCCAGACCCAGAGCGATGATGATCGGGTCCGCCGTGATGGCGAAGGCCCCGATCACGCCGTCGAACGAGAACGACGCGTCCAGCACCTCCAGATAGAGGAACAGGAAGAAGCCCGCGCGCCCCGTCGCCTTGGCGAGTGCGGTCGGGCCGTCCCCCGACTCGGTCTCGATGTGGAAGAGACGGCCGAGCCCGTTGACCACGATGTAGGTGATCACGCCGAGGACGCCGGCAACCATCACCGTCGACGTATCGTGATCCGGCGCGACGAGCGTGGCCGCCAGCACCAAGATCGTCAACGCCACCACCACCGGTGCCTCGCGGAGCCGGCCGATGCGCAGCAGGGGCCGCTCGATCCACGACAGCCAGGTGAGCTCCTTGTCCTCGAACAGGAACCCGAGGAACAGCATGAGGAGGAACATCCCGCCGAACGAGGCGATCTGCGGGTGCGCCGCGGTCACGATGCTCTCGTAGGTCGGCGAGCCGTCCGTCGGCGGGTTGAGCGCGAGGTGAAGCGCGTCGACCGGGTCGAGGCCCGCGGTGAGCCAGACGATCCCCAGCGGGAAGGCCAGGCGCATGCCGAACACGGCGATGATGACACCGATCGTGAGGAACATCCGCTGCCAGAAGTCGCTCATCCGCTGCAGGACCGTGGCATTGATGACGGCGTTGTCGAAGGAGAGCGAGACCTCCAGCACACCCAGGACCAGGGTGAGCAGTACGGCCGTCGAACCGCCGTACAGGAACGCGGCGACCAGCGCCGCGATCGAGACGACGAACGACATCCCGAAGATGCGAAGCGTCACGCGGGGATCCCAACCTTCATGACAGGCAACGGTACCCGGGCGAGGCGTCGCTGGCGCTTCCCGGAGGCGAGCCGGCCAGGCCGTGGGGAAACGGGAACTGACTGACAGTTCGAGTCAGGAGGCACTCATGAAACTTGCGGCACTCAGTCCAGCAATCGGGCTCGGACACGCGATGGCATGCATGGTAAGAAATTAATTGGCGGTGTCATACCGTCGTAGCAACACTGCAGGCCACGAGGGGTTGCGGGTAGCGCGGTAGGAGACCCTGGGTGGGGCTGGGACGGATGATGTTGACGGTGGCGGACCGGACGGAGATCGCGGTCGGACGGCGTGCGGGGATGACGGTCACGGCGATCGCCGAGCAGATCGGGCGCGACAAGTCGGTGGTGTCTCGCGAGATCAAACGCAATGCCACCAAGACGGGCGCGTATCAGGTGGTGCACGCCGACAAGCACGCCCGCGCACGGCGGGCCCGTCCGCAGACGAGGGCGATCGATGCTGACTCGGTGCTCGCCGACCGGGTACGGTCCGACCTGCGCAGGTCGCGGACGCCGCGCCAGATCGCGGGGAGGTTGAAGCTCGAGGCCCAAGACCCCACAGTGGATCCCATGACGGGTTCACCGAACGCGCAGGGCCGCCGCGTGTCACACGAGTCGATCTATCGGTGGATTTATGCTCTTCCGAAGGGAGAGTTGGCTGCTCAGGGCATCCTGTTGCAGTCCAAGCGCACCGCGCGTAAACCCCGCAAGTCAGTCGGTGAGCGGTCGGCGCGGATCGTGGGCATGGTCAGCATCGACGACCGCCCCGAGACCGCGGCCGATCGGCGGGTGCCGGGCTGGTGGGAAGGAGATCTGATCGTCGGGAAGGCCGGCCAGTCCGCGGCGGTGACCTTGGTCGAGCGCACCAGCCGGTACACGCTGATCCTGGGTCTGCCGGACGGGAAGAAAGCACCCGGCGTTGCTGATGTGCTGATCGATCACCTGCGAGGACTGCCGGAGTTCATGCGACAGGGCCTGACGTGGGATCAAGGCACCGAGATGGCCGAGCACGCCAGCGTCACCGTGGCCGCCGAGTTGCCGATCTACTTCGCTCATCCCCGCTCGCCATGGGAACGCCCGACGAATGAGAACACCAACGGCCTGATCCGCGAGTACCTGCCCAAGGGCACCGAAATCCCATCCGATCAGCTGTACCTCGAAGCGATCGCCCGCGAGCTCAACGAGCGGCCACGGCAGTGCCTGGGCTTCTACACTCCACGGGAAGTCTTCGAACGCCTACTGAAGGACAACGTTGCTTCCACGAGTTGACACCGCCATTGCTTTGGCCGACGCAATCTTCCGAGCTTTCAAAATATGCTTGTCTGACACCGAAGAAGGAGAATTGAGAATGGCTCAGTGCAACTGCAGTTGTGCATACTGCAAAGAGGCTAATGTGAACGACCGGAGCGTGCATCAGTGCAAGAACTTGCCGCGCTGTTCGGTTGCGTCCAAGAGCTGACGACCATGGCAGAGACTGGATCATCGTCGCGGTCAGGCGATTTCACGGAACCGCACAGATGCCGGAGTTGCAGCCGAGCTTTCTGGGGTAAGCGGTCGTGGAACCGGGTCACGGTGAACTGTCCGCACTGCGGCGCGGGGAACTGACGAATCGGAAGAATGGGCGGGTGTCGACCGAATGGTCTACACCCGCCCATTTTACCTGGCAGTTGGATTGAACGTCTGACCCCAGAAATGGGACACGCGGTTCGGTCCACCAGAAACGGTTACTCGCAATGGAGGGCGGTGTCATACCGTCGTAGCAACACTGCAGGCCACGAGGGGTTGCGGGTAGCGCGGTAGGAGACCCTGGGTGGGGCTGGGACGGATGATGTTGACGGTGGCGGACCGGACGGAGATCGCGGTCGGACGGCGTGCGGGGATGACGGTCACGGCGATCGCCGAGCAGATCGGGCGCGACAAGTCGGTGGTGTCTCGCGAGATCAAACGCAATGCCACCAAGACGGGCGCGTATCAGGTGGTGCACGCCGACAAGCACGCCCGCGCACGGCGGGCCCGTCCGCAGACGAGGGCGATCGATGCTGACTCGGTGCTCGCCGACCGGGTACGGTCCGACCTGCGCAGGTCGCGGACGCCGCGCCAGATCGCGGGGAGGTTGAAGCTCGAGGCCCAAGACCCCACAGTGGATCCCATGACGGGTTCACCGAACGCGCAGGGCCGCCGCGTGTCACACGAGTCGATCTATCGGTGGATTTATGCTCTTCCGAAGGGAGAGTTGGCTGCTCAGGGCATCCTGTTGCAGTCCAAGCGCACCGCGCGTAAACCCCGCAAGTCAGTCGGTGAGCGGTCGGCGCGGATCGTGGGCATGGTCAGCATCGACGACCGCCCCGAGACCGCGGCCGATCGGCGGGTGCCGGGCTGGTGGGAAGGAGATCTGATCGTCGGGAAGGCCGGCCAGTCCGCGGCGGTGACCTTGGTCGAGCGCACCAGCCGGTACACGCTGATCCTGGGTCTGCCGGACGGGAAGAAAGCACCCGGCGTTGCTGATGTGCTGATCGATCACCTGCGAGGACTGCCGGAGTTCATGCGACAGGGCCTGACGTGGGATCAAGGCACCGAGATGGCCGAGCACGCCAGCGTCACCGTGGCCGCCGAGTTGCCGATCTACTTCGCTCATCCCCGCTCGCCATGGGAACGCCCGACGAATGAGAACACCAACGGCCTGATCCGCGAGTACCTGCCCAAGGGCACCGAAATCCCATCCGATCAGCTGTACCTCGAAGCGATCGCCCGCGAGCTCAACGAGCGGCCACGGCAGTGCCTGGGCTTCTACACTCCACGGGAAGTCTTCGAACGCCTACTGAAGGACAACGTTGCTTCCACGAGTTGACACCGCCGACGACTGACACGGTCTGGGATGGCCGAATACCATCGACCGCGTATCTGATTTACCGGATTCTCCATGCGAACCGGAAGTCGTATCTCGAATTTGAGGAGAATTTCCTGATGGCAGTCAGTGTTGACTTCTATGCCGTGCTCGAGATCGCGCGCGATGCCGACGATGACACCATCAATGCGGCTTTGAAATCGAAACTGCGGTTGTGGCGCAAAGCGACGAACTCTCCGGACCTCAGTACTCGGCAGGAGGCGGAGACGTGGATGGCGCGGCTTCGTGAGGCCAGCGACACGCTGCTCGATCCGCAGCGCCGCGCGGCCTATGACCGCGAACTGCAGACCGCCGGCGTCGCGCAGCCGCAGACGCAGCAGGCGGCGGGCGAGGGCACGGACTGGGTGGCTCGGGCGCGGGAGGAGCTCGGCCGAGGCGATTACCACTCTGCGGCGTACTCGGCTCGCGAGGCCACTCACTCGATCGGCAACAGCGCGGAGTCGTGGGGTCTCCGCTCTCGCGCCAATGCCGGTCTGGGAAACCTTCAGGACGCTCTGTACGAGGCACGCCAGGCGACCACCATCGAGGCCAACAACCCGGAGTACCACTTCCAGCTGGGCATGATCTTCGAGAAGTTGGCGCAGTTCCAGGATGCGATCAACGCATACCAAGTGTCGATGCAGCTGGATCCTTCCGCGCCGCAGTACATGGTGGCGGTCGCCAACGTCATGTCCGACAACGGGCAGCTCGACGATGCGCTCGACTTCATCCGGCAGCACCTGCAGCGCTTCCAGGGCGCGCAGATCGTCTTCGACTACTACGCAACCCTCCTCGCACTCAAGGCGGAGAGCATCCCGCGATACAACGGGCGCGGTCAGTACATGATCACGTCGAAGTCCGAGATCGAGCAGATGCGACCGTTGATCGCCGAGGCGATGGCGCACAACCGAGATCCGGAGATGGCGAAGGAACTGGACAAGATCAGCCGCTTCCTCGATACCAGCGAGGAGCAGGTCTTCAGCGTCCCCGGCGACGGATGGGGTCAGAAGGCGCTGATCCTCGCCTCCCCGATCCTGTGCATCGTCATCGGCGCGATCATCGGCCTCACGGTGATCGGTGTGCTCCTCGCTGTCGCGGCCGGTGCGGGCATCTACTTCACCTGCTGGGTGCCGCGATACAAGGCCAACGACCGTGACGACCTGCGCAAGGGCTACCTGCAGGGATACATCGGCTGACCTGGCCGGCTGGGTACCGACTGCGACGAAAGGTTCATGGACATGGGTAGAGCCGTTGGAATCGACCTCGGGACGACGTACTCCGCGGTGGCAGCCATCGAGGCTGGGGCGCCGGAGGTGATCCGGAACGACGACGGCGACTACACGACGCCGTCGGTGCTGTACTTCGACGGCGAGGAGGTCTCCCTCGGCGTCTGCGCTGAGAACATGCGGGCGAAGGCGGAAGGCGATGTGGCGTCGCTCATAAAGCGCCAGATGGGCAACACCGACTTCGTCTTCGTTCCGGACAGCAACGACAACGAGTACCGCGCGGAGGACCTGTCCGCTCTGATCCTCACCAAGTTGGTCGCCAGCGCCGAGAACGTCCTGGGCGAGGAGATCACCGACGTGGTCATCACGGTGCCCGCGTACTTCGAGGACGAACACCGCAACGCGACGCGGACGGCCGCGGAGATCGCCGGCCTCACCGTGCTGCAGTTGATCAACGAGCCGACCGCAGCGGCTCTGAGCTTCGGAGTCGGTTCGGGATTCTCCGGAACCCTCCTCGTCTACGACCTCGGCGGCGGCACTTTCGACGTCACGGTGCTGCGCTGCCAGAACAATGACTTCACCGTCCTGGCCTCGCTCGGCGACCGCAACCTCGGTGGTTTCGACTTCAACAACGCCCTGTTCGGTGTGGTGAACGAGAAGTTCAAGGAGCAGACCGGTCAGCCGATTCCCACCGACCAGTATCTGCAGGTCATGGATGCCGTCGAAGACACCAAGCGCCGGTTGTCGCAGGCGGAGAAGGCGACCGTCTTCATCTCGGCCCTGGGTCAGAACGTGAAAGTTCAGGTGACACGGCAGGAGTTCGAGTCGGCGGCGTCGTTCCTGCTCAAGACGACGGAGTTCCTGGTCGACGAATCGGTCGAGACGGCGGGGGTCTCGTACTCGGCGATCGACAAGGTCCTTCTGGTCGGCGGATCCACTCGTATGCCGATGGTCCAGAATCTGGTGGAACGGTTGACCGGTCAGACTCCGGACAAGTCGGTCCACCCGGATCAGGCGGTGGCGCTCGGTGCGGCGATCGTCGCCGACAAGGTGTCGGCGGACAGGGCCGGAGCGGCGCCGGACATGCCGGCCGGTGGCAGCATCGACTTCTCAGATGTCATCTCGCAAGGTGTCGGGGTGCTGGCGCTCAACGCCGCCTCACAGCTTGCCTACACCCAGTTGATCCCGCCGCAGACGTCCATTCCGGCTCAGGCGGAGCATGATTTCGGCCTACCCGTCGAGAATCAGCAGGAGATCAGGCTGCAGATCGTGTCGCATGACGTCGACGGGGTGCTTGAAGCGCAGGTCAAGAGTCTCGGTGAGAGCATGCTGAAGGTTCCGCCGGGCCGTGCAGCGGGCAGTGGCGTGCGGGTGATCTTCTCGGCGGACATCGACGGGATCATTCACGTCCAGGTCATCGATCTGACCGAAGGGATCAACCTCGGCGAGATGGAAGTGAAGCGTCCCGGCGAGATGGATCCCAAGCGGATGGCGCAAGCGCGCGAGTTGGTCGCGTCCGCGCAGTTCACATGATCGGAGAACCGGTGGATCAGACGCTCGCCGATGTCTCGAAGCGGCTCGACGACCTCACGGAGCTCTTCCGGAGACGGCTCCTCAACGACAACCGTGGCCAGGAGTTGCTCGGGGAGCTGCGGGCCAAGTCGGCGCTCGACGAGACCCTGCTGGTAGGGCGAGTGCTCCGGCCCGTCGCCACCCGGCTGATGAATGTCATCGACCGTGTCGACAACTGGGACGGTGAGGCGGACCCGCTCGCAGAGTCCGTTCGAGACGAGGTGATCCAGATCCTGGAGGACTTCGGGGTCGAGCAGATCGGCGTCGACGGAGATGTCGACCCGCGGAGACATCGCATCGAGTCGGTCGTTGTCGCCGACGCCCCCGAAGGCGCTATCACCGGACGCACCGTCCGCGGTTTCGAACTGGACGGTCGCGTGCTGCGCCCGGCGGGCGTGGTCGTGGCCGCGGGACCGAGGGCTCCTGGACAGAACGGCGCGGCGGATGACTAGTGGCGGTACCGGCCGTGACGATCAGCAGGACGCTCGTCGCCGCCTCACCGACGCGATGGCCGCGACGATGGCCGAGGCCGGCGGCCTCACAGCCGAAGCCTGCAGGCTCCTCGGGGAGATCGACATCGCGCTGTCGATCACGCGGACAACGCTCGACGACGAGCTGGCGGCGCAGCGACGGCGACTCCGGCGCGAGAAGGAAGAGGCGGAGGCGAAGCTGCAGGCTGATGCCGTGCGGCGGACACGGGCTGTTGGGGCGGCGCTGCGCGCCGCAGCCGAGGAACTCGCGCCCGGTGCGGCCGGTGCCGGATGGGCTGCGCGGGCGCTGAGCGTGCCGCAGCCGGCGCGGGCGGTACCGTCGGCAGTCCGGGTCGGCACCCTCCCGGGTGGTGCGCCGGCGCTTCTTCCGTTGATCGGCGTCTCGGGGTGGGTCGTCGGTGGCAGCGGTGCCGAGCAGTTGATCGCGGACACCGTGCTCAGACTGGCGCTGTCGGCGCCGCCGGAGTCCCTGCGGGTCTCGGTGTTCGATCCCAGGCTCCGTGGGATCCTCGGCTTCACGTCGTTGTTCCGCGACACCGATCCGATCGGGTACCCGCCCGCGATCCAGACCGAGGACGGGTTGCGGAGGCTGTTGTCCGGGCTCATCGACAGAATCGGCCGGGCTGCGGAGACGATGAGCACGGCGGGTGCGGCCGATCATCGGGACCTGCCGCTGTCGCAGGCGGGGCGTCTCGAACTCGCGGTCCTGCTCGACGCACCGAGCGGAGTCACCGAGACCGCCGCTGACGATCTCAATAGGATCGTCGAATCGGCGGCCGGGCGCGGCGTGTTTCTGCTGATCGCGAGCCCGGGGTACGTCGATGGCCCGATCCGCGTGGGTGATCGGGCACAGGTCGACGTCGACCGCGGGCTGGTCCGGGTCGACGCGGCCGGCGAGATCCGGTCGGATTCGTTCGCGGCCGTGCCCGGATTGACGGTTCGGGCTGATCCGTCGCCCACCCCAGCGGCGCGGAACAACTTGATCCACGCGAGGGCCGAAGCGATCGAGGCCGCGGCGCAGGGGACGATGACCTTGGAGGCGGTCCTCGCCGAGATCGATGCCGGATGGTCCGATCGCGGCGACGACGGGCTATCGGGCATCTTCGCGAGAATGCCCGGCGGACTCGGCGGCCTGGAACTCCGGAGTGCGAATCCGCCCGCGCCGAACGCGCTCATCGGCGGCGCCGTCGGCACGGGAAAGTCGAACCTGCTGCTCTGCTTGATCTATGGTCTCGCGAGCCGGTACTCGCCGCGGGACGTTCGTTTTCACCTGTTGGATTTCAAAGAGGGCGTCGAGTTCGCGCGGCTCGCACCGACCGGCGACGAGACCTGGTTGCCGCACGTCGACTCCCTCGGCCTGGAGAGCGATCGAGCGTACGGAGTGGCAGTTTTGGAGCATCTCGCCTCCGAGTTCGACCGCAGGGCGGACGCTTTCAAGTCCGCGAGCGCGTCTTCGCTCGCGGACTATCGGGCGCTGACAGGTCGGGACATGCCGCGGCTGGTGTTGGTGGCCGACGAGTTTCAGGTGCTCTTCGAACCGGACGATGATGTCGCGCAACGAGCGGTGCAGCTGATCGAACACCTCGCTCGGAAGGGCCGCGCCTACGGGGTCCACCTGGTGCTCGCATCGCAGACGTTGTCTGGTATCCAAGCGCTCGCGCTCAAGCGTGACGCCATCTTCGGTCAGTTCCACAACCGGATCTCGCTGCGGAACACCGAACACGAGTCGGAGACGATCCTCGGCGCGGGGAACCTCGCCGCGGGAGATCTGCACGGGCGTGGTCAGGCGGTGTTCAACGATGATCTCGGACATCTGGCGGCCAATCGGATCGGTTCGGTGGTGTGGGCCGATCCCGCCTACCTGGACCGGCTGCAGACGGAACTGTTCAGCCGGGCGATGGCGGATGGCTTCACTCCCCGGCGTCCCAGCACCTTCGTGAGTTCCGCCTACGCCGAGTGATCCCAGCTGACGATCGAGATATCGCCACGGTCGGAGTCCCGATCAGCGTCGGTGGAACCGCGCAGGGATTCTCGCTGAAGCGCGGCCGACTCGGCAACGTCGCGCTGATCGGCGACGACCTCGACCGCACCAGGGCGGTGCTGTCGTCGATCCACGCATCCATTCGCGCGTCCGATCTCGCCTCCGCGCAGTGGACCGTCATCGACAGCTCGGGCGTTGGGCTCGATGACGTCGGTCCGTGGGCGAACGAAGCGGGAATCCAGCGGATCTCAGCGGAAGAGGCGGATAGCTTCCTGCGTACCCTGACAGCGCGGACGGCGGTGCCGAGCAGCCGCATCGAGCGGGTGATCATCCTCGACGACCCCGACGACATCGCGTCGCTGGTCGATTCAGACGAATACCCGCGTCCGATCGAGGCGGTGGAGCGCTTCATCAAGCGATCGATTGCCTGCGGCATGCTCTTCGTGATCAGGTTCCGCTCGATGAGCTCATACGACGCGAGGACGGCGGGCGAACTTCGCGACGGCTTCCGGACGATCGTCCTGACCGAACCGGGATCGCAGACCGACCTGCTGGCGCCGGGCACCGGGCGCATGGACTTCAGCGGACCGCGCGTCGTCGTCGTCGACAGGAGCAGCGGTCGGCAGGATCTGTTGGTTCCGTTCGATCCGGCTGCGTTGCCGCAGAACGGTATCGAGAAGACGGAGGTGAGCATCCCGATATGACGGACACGGCATGGGACCGGTATCTGGGGGCGGTGAACGATCTCGCGGCGATCGACGGAGAGCTGATCGACGAGCGGCGGAGGTCGGATCACCTCTTCCAGGAACGGGAACGGAACGTGGCGGTGGAGGCTGCAGACCGCGAACAGTGCCTTGCCGGGCTCGACGGGCGGCGCGACGCACTGTCCGAGCAGCTGGATGCGGCGGCGCGGACGATCGGGCTCGATCGGGTGCCGGCCGCGGCCGTTCCACAGCAGGCCAGACACGCGCACGTGGTGCTGGCCGACCTCGAACTCGTCGTCGGCCGCCTCCAGAAGCACGCGTCGGTCGTGGAGGGGTACGAGCGCGCGAAGAAGCGAATCGCGCGAGACGAGGCCGACCGGGCGGTGCGACGTGAAGAACTCACGGCGAAACAGGCCGAGCGCGAGCGAAAGCTCGCCGAGGCACGGGAACGTGCGGTCGACGAGCGTAGACGGCACGAGCCGACCCGCGTGGCGAAGCCGGTGGCCACCGATCCGCTGCCCGCACCGCCGGCACCGAGCCGTACGGGTGCGATCGTGGCGGGCGCGGTCGGGACGCTCATCGTTCTCATCATCGTGCTGGTCCTGATTCTTTAGAGACAATGGAGGCTTCATGAGTGAAGTACAGGCTGAACGACAGGCGGTCATGCAGGCGGTTTCGACGTTGCAGCAGTTAGAACGGCTGATTCGCAGCCAGCACGGGGAAGTCCGGAACCTGTCGAGCGAGGTCCGCAGGGTCGCCGGTTCGACCTCGACCAAGGCCGACGACCGGATGGTCAATGCTCTGCAGGCCAGTTCGGTGAGCCTGGATGCATTGCAGCAGCGCATCGCCGCTGCGATGCGGCAGGCCGAAGACATCGCCAGGAGGCTCTGAGGTCGAAACACGAGGAACTCACCCGCCAGGTGAAACAGCTGGCACGGAAGTCGGAGGACGCGAATCGGCAGGCCGCCGGTCTGAAGCAGTCCCTGAACCGCAACATCAGACAGGTTCAGGCGGTCCTCGGCCGCGGCGGTTCTGGGCCGATCGGACAACTCTCGTACGCGCTCGATCAGGCGAACCAGGACATCGACAGGCTGTCAGTGAACCTGCACAACACCAAGAAGGCCGCCGAAGAGTTTGCGCGGCACCTCGAATCGCTGAACTGAGGGGCGAGATTCACGTCGCGAAGCCATCTCCGCACGCCGCGGATCCGGGATCCTGTCCGCTCCTTCACGATCGCCGCAGTCCAGACCGGACAAGTCCGCGCAGGTCGCACATAGACCCCAGAGGAAGGAATCGAACACCGTCACCGTAGTACCCGACGGCCCGGAAGACGACGAAGGCCCGGCACTCCGAGGGGGAGTGCCGGGCCTTCGATTCGTCAGTACCGACGTCCTACTCGGCGCCGATGATGAACGCCTCGAGCTGCGCGCGCGCCTTGTCGTCGGCGATCTGCTCGGGCGGGCTCTTCATCAGGTAGGCCGAGGCCGGGAGGATCGGGCCGCCGAGGCCGCGGTCCTTGGCGATCTTGGCGGCGCGGACGGCGTCGATGATGATGCCTGCCGAGTTGGGGGAGTCCCAGACCTCGAGCTTGTACTCCAGGTTCAGCGGCACGTCGCCGAAGGCGCGGCCTTCGAGGCGGACGTAGGCCCACTTGCGGTCGTCGAGCCACTGGACGTAGTCCGACGGGCCGATGTGCACGTTCTTGTCGTAGACCTTGCCGGCGAGCGGGCCGTCGAGGATCGAGGTGACGGCCTGCGTCTTGCTGACCTTCTTCGACTCCAGACGCTCACGCTCGAGCATGTTCTTGAAGTCCATGTTGCCGCCGACGTTCAGCTGGTAGGTGCGGTCGAGCTCCACACCGCGATCCTCGAACAGCTTCGCCATGACGCGGTGGGTGATGGTCGCGCCGACCTGGCTCTTGATGTCGTCGCCGACGATCGGGACGCCCGCGGCGCGGAACTTCTCGGCCCACTCGGGGTCGGAGGCGATGAACACGGGCAGGGCGTTGACGAAGGCCACGCCGGCGTCGATGGCGCACTGAGCGTAGAACTTGTCGGCCTGCTCGGAACCGACCGGCAGGTAGCTGACCAGGACGTCGACGTCGTTGTCCTTGAGGGCCTTCACGATGTCGACGCCTTCGCCGTCGGCCTCGGTGATGGTCTCGCGGTAGTACTTGCCGAGACCGTCGAGGGTGTGGCCGCGCTGGACGGTCACGTTCAACGGCGGGACGTCGGCGATCTTGATGGTGTTGTTCTCGCTGTTGACGATCGCCTCGGAGAGGTCGAAGCCGACCTTCTTGGCGTCGACGTCGAAAGCGGCGACGAACTCGACGTCACGGACGTGGTAATCGCCGAACTTGACGTGCATCAGACCGGGGACGGTCGCGTTCTCATCGGCGTCGCGGTAGTACTGAACGCCCTGAACCAAGGATGAGGCGCAGTTACCCACGCCAACGATGGCCACGCGCACTTTGTTGGTTTCACCCATGGTCGGGATCTCCTTCTTGTTGCAGCGGTACGGCGGAATGCTGTGCCGCCGAGTTCTTTCCTACTTCGTCCTGCGTCGTCGTCTCCGACGACGAGGAACGAAAATCCGGGGTGCCGACAGACCCGGAGGCCTCGTCGGCGATCAATTTGTTGAGCCACTGGACCTCGCGCTCGGAGGTCTCCAGGCTGAGCTCGTGCATCTGGCGCGTGTAGTGATCGTTCGAGCGCGTCGCACGGCCGAGCAGATCGCGCAGACCCTCGCGGCGTTCCTCGACCTGCCTGCGGCGGCCCTCGAGGATGCGCATGCGAGCCACCGCGGGCGTCCTGCTGAAGAAGGCCAGGTGCACACCGAAGCCGTCGTCGGTGTAGTTCTGCGGGCCGGTGTCCGCGACCAACTCGGTGAAGCGCGACTCGCCCGCCGGAGTGAGCCGGTACACGCGGCGTGCCCGGCGGACCTTGGTTCCCGTGGAGGTCTCGGGCTCGTCTTCGGCGATCAGCCCGTCGGCCTGCATGCGGCGCAGGGTCGGATACAGCGAGCCGTACGAGAACGCGCGGAACGCGCCGAGCAGCCCGGTGAGCCGCTTGCGCAGTTCGTACCCGTGCATGGGCGATTCGAGCAGCAGGCCGAGAATCGCCATTTCGAGCATGACTCGGCCCCCTTTCGATGCGTTATCGCGCCTTGATGCAGCATCTAATGTATCGCATCGATATAACTCGCAGTGAAGTTGCGAGTACGGCAGCGGCTTGATCTGCATCACAGGGCAGTCGTGGCGGGCTCGCGTCTAGGCTTGGGAACGTGCACCGGCAGATCGTGGACTACGCACTCGCGCGACGCGAGTGCCTAGCGCGTGTGCGGACGGGCCGCACGGCTCTGTCCCAGGTGTGCGACGCCGACCCCTACCTCTTGCGGGCGGCCAAGTTCCACGGAAAGCCGACCGACGAGGTCTGTCCCGTGTGCCGGAAAGAGCAGGTCACGGTGGTGTCCTGGGTGTTCGGAGAGCACCTCGGACACATCCACGGCTCGGCTCGTTCGGCGGGCGAGATCGAGGCCCTCGACGGGAGCGCCGGCGCCTTCACGGTTCACGTCGTCGAAGTCTGCCGAACCTGCCGGTGGAACTATCTCGTGCAGTCGTACGTTGCCGGATTGCCCGAGGGCGCCGGTCGACGGCGTCGCCGGGTCGCCAAGTGATGTGACCGGAGTTGGCGCAGCCGCAGCCATACGTCACAGTTGAGAGTGTTAGTTTCGTCCGCGCAACAGCGCAGAGAAGTGGGTGAGCGATGACCAGCGGTAAAGGTGCTGCGACGTCGGAGAAATCGACGGCGGTGAAGGCCACGGCGTGGACGCTGGGCATTCTTGCCGGAGCAGTGCCGCTGGTCGCCGTCTTCCTGGTGGTGGCCTTCCTGTTCACCTACTTGACGGTGGACGTGCCGTCGCCGGGCGACATCAAGCAGAACCAGGTCGCCACCATCACCGACAGCAAGGGCGGGACGATCGCCAAGATCGTGCCACCCGAGGGCAACCGGACCGACGTCAAGTACGAGGACATCCCGCAGTCCATGGTCGACGCGGTGAAGGCCGCCGAGGACCGAGACTTCGACTCGAACGCTGGTTTCTCGACCTCCGGCTTCACCCGGGCCGTGCTGGGCAAGGCCTTCGGCAAGTCCGGTGCGGGCGGCGGCTCCACCATCACCCAGCAGTACGTGAAGAACGCGATCGTCGGTGACGAGGTCAGCTACAAGCGCAAGTTCAAAGAACTCGCGATCGCCACCAAGATGTCCCGCCAGTGGTCCAAGGAAGAGATCATGGCGGCGTATCTGAACACCATCTACTTCGGCCGCGGCGCCTACGGCGTCGACGCCGCCGCGCGCGCGTACTTCAACAAGCCGCTCAAGAAACTCACCCCGTCGGAGTCGGCGCTGCTCGCGGGCATCATCCGCGGTCCGTCGATCTACGATCCCGCGGTGAACCCGGATCTGGCGGTCAGCCGCTGGAACTACGTGCTCGACGGCATGGTCTCGATCGGCGCACTCAGCAAGTCTGACCGCGACGCGCAGAAGTTCCCGAAGGTCGCGAAGGTCAAGGACCAGACGGCCGAGGCCAACGAAGGACCCAACGGCCTGATCAAGCGGCAGGTGCTGGCCGAACTCGAGAAGCTCGGCATCACCGAGCAGCAGGTGCAGACCTCCGGTCTGAAGATCACCACCTCGATCGATCCGAAGGTGCAGAAGGCGCTGGTCTCCGCCGCGCGCAACAAGCTCGACGGCGAGCCGAAGAACCTGCGCACCGCGTCGGTGTCCATCGATCCCGCGACCGGCGGCATCCAGGGCTACTACGGCGGCGAGGACGGACAGGGCTGGGACTACGCCTCGGCCGGCCTGCAGACCGGTTCGATCTTCAAGGTCTTCGCGCTGGTCGCGGCCCTGGAGCAGGACATCCCGCTCTCGAAGTACTACAGCTCGGCGCCGTACGAGGCGCCCGGCGGCCTGGTGGTCCAGAACTCCGACGGCGAGAGCTGCGGCAGCTGCAACCTGGCCACCGCGCTGAAGATGTCGCTGAACACCGTCTACTACCGGCTCATGATGGACCTG
This sequence comes from Gordonia sp. LUNF6, assembly GCF_047041125.1. NCBI lineage: Bacteria > Bacillati > Actinomycetota > Actinomycetes > Mycobacteriales > Gordoniaceae > Gordonia > Gordonia sp. LUNF6. The sequence goes on along the minus strand of NZ_CP178181.1, from coordinate 3,897,201 downwards.
AACGGTCAGGCCGACGCGGTCGCCGACACGGCGCACCGGCTCGGCATCGCCGAGAGCTTCGGCGACATCCAGCACACCCTGCAGGAGAAGAACGGCCACAGTGAAGGCGGCGTGGTCCTGGGCCAGTACCCGTCCCGCGTGCTCGACATGGCCTCGGCCTACGCGACGCTCGCCGCGTCGGGCATCCACCGCGACCCGTTCTTCGTCCAGAAGGTCGAGACCTCGACCGGCGACGTGCTCTTCGAACGCCAGAAGGACAAGGGCAAGCGCGTGGTCTCGGAGGCCGTCGCGGACAACGTGACCTCGGCGATGATGCCGATCGCGGCCTACTCCAACGGCAACTCGCTGTACGACTCGACCTACGGGCCGCGGCCGTCGGCGGCCAAGACCGGTACCGCCCAGCTCGGCGACACGGGATACAACAAGGACGCGTGGATGGCCGGCTACACGCCGCAGCTGTCGACGGCCACCTGGGTCGGCACGGACAAGGGCGCGCCGCTGCGCAACTACTCCGGATCGTCGATCTACGGCAGCGGACTGCCCGCTCAGATCTGGAAGGCCTCGATGGACGCCGCCCTGGAGGGCGAGCCGATCGAGCAGTTCCCGACCCCCGAGGCGGTCGGCGGACAGGCGGGCGTCCCGTATGAGCCGCCGCCCACCACCTACACCCCGACCGAGACTCAGACCACCCGCGAGCGTCCTCGACTTCCGCGTCTGCCCGGGCAGAACGAGAACGGCGACGTGGTGATCGCTCCGGGCGTCACGATCCCGATCGGCGGCGGTGACGATGAGTCGCCCACCCAGGAGCCGGGCACCGGCGGTGACGACGGAACCGGAACAGGTCCGGGCAACGGAACCGGCAACGGCAACGGGACCGCGAACAACAATCGCGGCCGCAATCCGACCGATCAGCAACTCGCTCCAGCAGCACCGGTGCCCGCGACGTAGTGACGCAGCAGCCGACGTGGGACTCGCCGGAACCGCTCGCAGATGATCTGCGGGTGGAGACCGAGCGTGTGGTGCCGTCGTGGTCGAGCCCCCAGTTGGCGGCGGCCAGCGACTCGATCGGCGGGCCTGTCGGACTGCACGCCGCCGTCGGTCGCAGTCGGACCTGGACGCCGGTGCGGGTGGTCCTCCTGCTCGCCCTGGTGGGGCTGTCGATCAGCTGGTTCGGCAAAGCCGGCTGCATCCAGCAGGCGCCCGTCCGGGACGCACCCGGTCAGGTGCGTCTGAACTGGGACAACCAGCGGCAGTTCGTCGGCCTGTGCTACTCCGATCTGGTCGCGTCGTACGAGCAGGACAAGCTGACTCCCGCCGACCTGGCCAAGGGCGCCTTCCCGTACCGCACCCACTGGACGCAGAGCGACGGCGACGGCGCCCAGACCAAGGCTTATCTCGCCGAGCCGGCGCTGACTGGGCTGTTCATGTACGTCAGCGCCCAGGCCGCGCGGGGCTGGGGCCTGTTGGCCGACACCCTGGGGCTGCCGAAGACGCTCGACGTGGTGAACTACTTCAACATCAGCGCTGTGCTGCTGTCGCTGTTCTGGCTGCTCGCGGTGTGGGCCACGATGATGACCGACCGCCGCCGACTGTGGCTCGGCGCGCTGATGGCGCTCTCGCCCCTGCTGTTCTTCCACGCCTTCACCTCGACCGACGTCATCGCCATCGCGATGGTCGCCGTGGCGATGCTGTGCTGGACGCGCGGCCGCCCCGGCTGTACGGGTGTCTTCGCCGGCCTCGGCGCGGCCGCGGCGGTGTATCCGCTTCTGCTTCTGCCCGCGATCGCGGTCCTGTGCGTCCGGCAGCGAGAGCTCCGCAGGCTGGCGGTCGTCGTCGGAGCGGCGGCGGCGAGTTGGCTGGCGATCAATCTGCCGCTGATGATCCTGTACCCGACGGGATGGAGCCAGGCTTTCCGTGTCTGGCGCGACCGCGGCGTGGAACCGGACACCCTGTACCGCCTGATATCGATGGCGACCGGATGGAACCCGTCGACGGCCCTGCTCAACGGCATCGTCCTGCTGCTGCTGATCGCCGTGGTCGCCGCCGTCGCATACATCGGGCTGCGCGCGAGCGGCGAACCGACCCTGGCGCAGCTGATGTTCCTGCTGGTGGCCGGCTTCCTGCTGTTCGGAAAGGAATGGACACCGCAGTCGTCGCTGTGGCTGGTCCCGCTCGCCGTGCTGGCGGTCCCGTACCCGAGCGCGGTGCTGGCGTGGATGACCTTCGACGCGCTCGTCTGGATTCCGCGGATGGGCCTGTTCCTGGACCCGAGCCGCAAATGGCTTCCGCCGGACGTCTTCTACGCCGTCAACACGCTTCGCGGTGCGGTTCTGGTCGGCTTGTGCGCGGTGGTCGTGTGGCAGCTGCTCCGCGTCGACGACGACGAACCCTCATCGTCCCGGCTGATGCGTTCGCCGGTCGCAGGCGAAGCCGCGACCGGGTCACCGAGCGTCTGATCGAGCTCCGAGCCGCGCCGCGAGCAGATCCCGCGAGGCCGGCCAGTCGTCGTCGACGATCGCGAACTGGGCGGTGGTCCGCCATCCGCCGCGGAATCGGCGGTGCTTTCCCAGCTCGCCCTCCGGAACCGCGCCGAGTCTGGTGATCGCGGCGCGCGAACGGGCGTTCTCGGCGTGGGTGTGCCACACGATCCGCACCGCGTCGCACACGGTGAACGCGTACTCGCAGAGCAGGAGTTTGGCCGCCGGATTGACCGCGGTTCCCATCGCCGCGGGGCCGTAATAGGTGTAGCCGATCGCGAGGGACCGGTTCGCGGAGTCGACGTCGTAGAAGCTCGTGGTGCCGACGAGCCGTCCCTGCGCGTCGAGGACGGCGAACGGTATGCGCCGCGGATCCGAGAGCGCCGCGGTGATCCAGGCCGCGGCAGCTGCCGTGTCGCGCGGCAGGTCGCCGGTCCATTTGTACAGTTCGGGATCGCCGGCAACCCTGCCGAGCGCTTCGGCGTCCGCGGGCACGAGCGGTCGAAGGGTCACGTGCCGGTTGGCCAGCGTCGGCGCGCCGAGCCAGCTGCGGGCGCCGGCCGCATCGGCGACGGCGAGTCGGGTGAGCGGTCCCTTCGGCGGCACACCGCCGGTCAGATACGAGGCGAGCGGCTCGCGGGGCCGGGCTCTGACGAACACGAAGATGAGCGCCACGAGCAGGACGGCGTGGGTCCAGACGCCGAAGTTGACTCCGGCGAGGACCCAGGCGCGTGTGGTCGCCGAGTAGTTCATCAGGAGGTGGAAGATCGTCAGATCGAGGGCCGCGTCGGCCACCAGGTACAGCGCGATCAGCCACCAGCGGACCCGCTGCAGCACGAAGAACGGGAGGATCCAGAGGGTGTACTGCGGCGAGTGAACCTTGTGGAAGACCATGAATCCGGCGAGCATCGCGGCGCTGACGCCCAGCCACGGGAACACGCCGTCGCGCCGATAGACGCGCCACCCGAGCCAGCAGGCGAGGGCGAACGAGCCGATGATCAGCAGGGGTGACGCGACGTCGACGATGCTGTTGTAGGTCGAGGTCTCACCGCCGGTCAGGAAACGCAGCCCCCAGTACCAGATCGAGTTGGTGGAGAGATTCGCCTCGCGCTTGCTCTGGAAGTCGATTGCGGCCTTCCATCCCTCGTAGCCGGCGATCATGAACGGGACCTGCGTCACCGCGACCGTCACCACGGCCGACAGCGCCACATAGGCCGCACCGGCCCAGTCGAGCCCCCGCGGCCTGCGATCGGTCTTCTCTCCACGGGTGAGGACGTAGAGCATCAACGGCAGAACGAAGAGTCCGGGATAGATCTTCAGGGAGAACCCCACCCCGAGCGGGATCGCCGCCACGATCGCTGTGGTCCGCACCGACCAGCGTCGCAGGCCGGTCGCGGGATCCGCGGAGCCGCCCCAGGCCATGACGGCCACACCGGCTACCGCGGCGCAGACCACCGGGAGTTCCCAGTTGTGCAGGGCGTAGAGCATCAGCGGCGGGGTCGCGGCCCAGAGCAGCACCCACCAGCGCGTCATCAGCGCCAGGAGGATCGTCGTGATGAAGGCGAAGGGCAACAGAATGACGAGGCTGTGCCAGAGGAACTCGCGGTCGGTGTGGGCGCCGAGCGAACTGAACCACATGATCAGTCCCGACAGCACCGGGTACTCGACGACGCCGCCGAACAGTTCGCCGCTCGGCGTGATCCCGCCGTGGATGTACGGGAAGACGTGGTCGGCCAGGCCGCGGCCGTGCCACATCGTCATCAGATCCGAGTAGCAGGGGACGACGTCGTACGGGCTGCCGTAGAGCCATTCGCGTTTGGCGCCCGACGTCGGGGTGGTGCAGCGCACCTTCGTCGCATAAGAGGCCGCGGCCGACGCGGCGGTGAACAGCATCGCGGTCACGAGGATCACGGCGGTCTCACCGAAGTGAAGCCGCTTGGCGGCGAAGGCATTGCGGGCCGATGGCATGCGATGAGCCTAGTGCAGCCCGGTGACGTCCGCCGGTGCGGCCCGGCGGTGATTTCGCAGGTCAGTCCGCTCTCATGTATCTTTGACAGGTTGCCGACGCAGGCGACCCTCCTGCCACGGACCGTCCGTGGCCGAAAGCCCATAGGAGGTGATGTGGTCTTATGCGTCATTACGAACTGATGGTGATCCTCGATCCGAGCCTGGACGAGCGCACCGTCGCCCCATCCCTGGATACCTTCCTCAACGTTGTTCGCAACGAAGGCGGCAAGGTGGACGACGTCGAGATCTGGGGCAAGCGCCGCCTGGCCTACGAGATCGCGAAGCACAACGAGGGCATCTACGCCGTCGTTCAGCTGAACGCGACTCCGGCGACCGTGAGCGAGCTCGATCGTCAGCTGAAGCTGAACGAGTCGGTGCTCCGCACCAAGGTCCTGCGCAAGTAATCCACAGCCTGCGGAGCACGCTGACATTGTCGGTGCCCGCCTCTAGGGTGGTGTCAACCACTTCACAGGGCGCGCCAGTCAGCGTTCTTCGACACGATTAGGGGAGTCTCATGACGGACACGGTCATCACGGTCGTCGGAAATCTGACCGCCGATCCGGAACTGCGGTTCACCGCTTCCGGTGCGCCGGTCGCCAATTTCACGGTGGCCTCCACTCCGCGGACGTTCGACCGTCAGACGAACGAGTGGAAAGACGGCGAAGCGCTGTTCCTCCGCTGCAGCATCTGGCGCGACGCCGCCGAGAACGTGACCGAGTCCCTCACCAAGGGCACCCGAGTGATCGTGCAGGGCAAGCTCAAGCAGCGGTCGTACGAGACCCGTGAAGGGGAACGTCGCACCGTCGTCGAGCTCGAAGTGGATGAGATCGGTCCCTCGCTCCGTTACGCGACCGCCAAGGTCAACCGCACCCAGCGTGGTGGCGGCAACTACGGCGGTGGCGGCGGATACGGCGGCAATCAGGGTGGCGGAAACGCAGGCGGTGGCTTCGGCGCACCGCAGGGCGGACGCCCCCAGCAGGCCGCGAGCCAGCCGGCCGACGACCCGTGGGGCAGTGCGCCCGCAGCGGGCGGCGGCTTCGGTGGCGGGGACGACGAACCACCTTTCTGATTCCGGGCCGCCACCCGGAGACCATTGACTGGAGCAATACATGGCAAAGCAAAAGGGCCGCAAGCCCCGCGTGGAGAAGGTCACGAAGGCCAAGGCCTGCACCTTCTGCAAGGACAAGAAGACCGTCATCGACTACAAGGACACCGCGCTGCTGCGTCGTTTCCTCTCTGACCGCGGCAAGATCCGTTCGCGTCGCGTCACCGGCAACTGCGTGCAGCACCAGCGCGATGTCGCTGTGGCCGTGAAGAACTCGCGTGAGGTGGCGTTGCTGCCGTTCACGTCGACCGGACGCTGAGCGGGAAAGGACAGAAGACAATGAAGCTGATCCTGACCGCATCGGTTGAGAATCTGGGCGAGGCCGGCGACACCGTCGAGGTGCGTGACGGCTACGGCCGCAACTACCTGCTGCCTCGCGGACTGGCGATCGTCGCCACCCGCGGTGCGCTGAAGCAGGTCGAGGGCATCCGCCGCTCGCAGGAGGCTCGCGCGGTGCGCGACCTCGACCACGCCAACGAGATCAAGCAGGCTCTCGAGGGCCTCGACAACGTCTCGCTGACCGTCAAGACCCACGACTCGGGCAAGCTGTTCGGCTCCGTCTCGGCGTCGGACGTCGCGGGCGCCATCCGCGCTGCGGGCGGCCCCGTCGTCGACAAGCGCAGCCTGGAGCTGCCGAAGGGCCACATCAAGGCTCTGGGCGAGTACCCCGTCGTCGTCAAGCTGCACCCGAAGGTGGAGGCCAAGCTGAGCCTCGCCGTCGTCAGCTGACGTAGAGCATCGAAGGAGGCCGGTCACCCCACGGGGTGGCCGGCCTCTGACGTCGGTCCGGTGCGCCGCTCGCATCCGACACCGTCGTCACCGACGTGCGGGTTGCGGGTGACGTTTCGGGTTCGCGGAGTGCGCGGTATCGCCGGCGGGGTACAGGAACCGATGGCCGGCGCGGCTGAGGAGGAATCCGCGATTCCAGTTCCGGCATGCGACGACCCCGGCACGAGGCGCCGCGCAGGTGACGTTCGCGACCGTGATCCGGCTGCCTACCGGGAGCACGCGGGGCCGGTAGCCGCTCACCGGGCCCAGCTGGAACGACGTTCCCTTGCGCACCCAGTACGGACCCTGGCTCTCGCCGCTGACCGCCACGCCGATCGTCCCGGGCGGCGCGGTGGCGGGGCGTCCCCGGCAGGCCATCGCATTCGCCTGCGGACCGATCTGGCAGCGCCAGCCGCCCGCGGTGAAGTAGTGGCGTCCGTTGTCGACGTAGGCCACCGAGCGGTAGTCGTCGGCGTTCACCGAGCGGTACGGCGAGAAGTCGAAGTCCGACGCCCGCGGTGCCGCGTGTGCGATCGCGGGGACCGACGCGGCCAGCAGCGCGATCACGGCGACGACAGTCGCCCGGATGCTCGCTCGCGCAGGATGGGACACACGCACGTTTCCCATTTGAGCACGACAGCCCGTCCGGCGCGCGGAATCGGGCGGATCGCACCGGGTGCGCGACCGCGGATTCGGGTGCACGGTGGATCACCTGAAGTGCTGCTGGACGGTGTTTCGGCGTGGCGCAAGCCGACACGCCGGTGATTCCGCAGCCGGGTTCTGTGGATTTCGTCAACAAGCTCTGACCTGGGGTTACGACGTGAATTCCACGACATTTCCCCACCTGCTCCACAGGGTTGTGCACATGTCTTCCTGCAACGTCCACAGTTGTCCACACGGGCTCCACAGCCCTGTCCACAGGGGGTGGTTGGCAGCATCGCGCCCCTGGCCCTAACCTTTCTGAAGTGTTCGGTTTCCCTTGCGGAAATCACCGGTTGTCGTTGCTGTACCAGGGGGTGTGTGAGTGGCTATTGAGGCCGACCTCGGGCGCGAGCCCGATCTCCCGCCAGAACCTCCGACGGAGGAGTTCGGACGACAGCCACCGCAGGATCAGCAGGCCGAGCAGTCGGTTCTGGGCGGCATGATGCTGTCGAAGGACGCGATCGCCGACGTGCTCGAACGGATCCGTCCCGGCGACTTCTACAAGCCCGCTCACCAGGCCGTGTACGACGCGATCCTCGAGTTGTACGGCCGCGGCGAACCCGCCGACGCCGTCACCGTCGCCGCCGAGTTGGAGCGCAAGGGCGAACTGCGCAAGGTCGGCGGCGCGCCGTACCTGCACACGCTGATCTCGACAGTCCCCACCGCGGCGAACGCCGGCTACTACGCCGAGATCGTCGGCGAGAAGTCGATTCTGCGCAGGCTCGTGGAGGCGGGTACCCGCATCGTGCAGTACGGCTACGCCGGGGCCGACGGCCAGGACGTGGCCGAGGTGGTCGACCGAGCGCAGGCGGAGATCTACGAGGTCACCGAGCGTCGCACCACCGAGGATTACGTGCCGCTGGAGGAACTGCTCCAGCCCACGCTCGACGAGCTCGATTCGATCGCGTCGCGGGGCGGACTGTCGTTGGGCGTGCCCACCGGTTTCGCCGACCTCGACAAGCTGACGAACGGTCTTCATCCCGGTCAGATGATCATCGTGGCGGCGCGTCCGGGCGTCGGCAAGGCGCTGGCGCTCGACACGCCGCTGCCGACTCCGAGCGGGTGGACCACGATGGGCCGGGTCGCGAAGGGTGACCTGCTCCTGGGGGCCGACGGTCGTCCGACCACCGTCGTCGCCGCGACAGAGGTGATGACCCGCCGGCCCTGCTATGCGGTGGAGTTCGACGACGGCGGTGTGATCGTCGCCGATGAACAGCATCAGTGGGCCGTGGAGGTCGACGGCGAGGACCGGCTGCTGACCACCGAACAGCTCCAGATCTACGGCGGCCGCGCCAGCATCGCCAACGCTGCGCCGCTCGAACTGCCGTACCGCCCGCTGGCCTACGGCCCGTACACCGTCGGCGCGCTGGCCGGAATGGCGTATGACGACCCGGAGATCGGCGCGCGGATCGAGGCCGAGGGTCCGGTCGACGTCATGACGTTGATGACGGATCTGGGCGGCCGCATCCCGCACGAGTACCTGCGCGGTTCGGTGCCGCAGCGGCGCGCGCTGCTGGCGGGCATCCTGGACTCCCGCGCGCGTGTGGACGACGACGGCTGGATCACCGTGCCCGCGGCCACCAACCACATGTCTTCCGTGGTCGGGGATCTCGCCGCCGGCCTCGGCTACACCTTCCGCCGGGCCAGCAGCGGCTGGATCCGGCTCAACGCGCCCGACGACGTGTTCACCGTCTTCGAGAAGGCCCAGCGACACAAGGAACTGCGCAGCAGCGTGCGGGCGCGGCGGGTGGTGTCGGTGCGCTCGGTGCCGAGTGTCCCGGTGCGGTGCGTCGAAGTCGACAACATGAGCCACCTGTACCTGGCGGGTGAGGCGATGGTGCCGACTCACAACTCCACCCTCGCCATGGACTGGCTCCGTTCGGCGTCGATTCATCACGGGCTCACCTCGGCCATGTTCTCGCTGGAGATGAGCAAGACGGAGATTGTCATGCGACTGCTGTCGGCCGAGGCGAAGGTGAAGCTCGGCGACATGCGGTCGGGCAACATGAGCGACGACGACTGGAGCCGGCTGGCGCGCCGCATGGGCGAGATCACCGAGGCGCCGCTGTTCATCGACGACTCGCCGAACCTCACCATGATGGAGATCCGGGCCAAGGCCCGACGGCTGAAGCAGAAGCACGATCTCAAGCTCGTCGTCATCGACTACATGCAGCTGATGACGTCGGGCAAGAAGGTCGAATCACGTCAGCAAGAGGTCTCGGAGTTCTCGCGATCGATCAAGCTGCTCGCCAAGGAGCTCGAGGTGCCGGTGGTGGCGATCAGCCAGCTGAACCGTGGCCCCGAACAGCGGACCGACAAGCGTCCCCAGGTCTCCGACCTGCGCGAATCGGGATCGCTGGAGCAGGATGCCGACATGGTCATCCTGCTGCACCGTCCCGACTCGACCGAACGCGACGACCCGCGCGCGGGTGAAGCGGACATCATCGTCGGTAAGCACCGCAACGGTCCCACTGCGACGATCACGGTGGCGCACCAGTTGCACCTGTCTCGGTTCGTCGACATGGCGCGGGGCTGAGCTGTCGAGATGCAGCGAAGATTAGCAAGGTGGTCCCGCTTGTTTAACAAGCCTGATCACGGCGTAAGAATCGCCCTGACTAGGGCAAACATGGTCAGGCGAGCGTTGCCCGTAGCCCGCGTTTCGGTATGATTTCCTGCTAATTTTGCCGGGGAATCTATTCCTGGAAATCGCCGAGTGCGCGGGTGAAACCGGGCGACGAAGGGGCTGAAGTGACCGGCGGCTGGCGGCAGGCTATCGGCGATTGGCTTGTGGGATGAGCTCGTCTAATTCGCAGATGACGTTGGTGCTGGTTTTGGGGATGTGCTCGGCGGATTCGACGCTTGCTCGGTGACTCCGTGACCGGGCTTGGTCAGCGGAAGGGTTGCGAGGTGCTTCTGGAGCCGCTTCGACATCGGCATGAACGTGACGAAGGTCAGGCTTCCCGAGACAACCGCGCCTACCAGCGGCACGACCTTGGCTGCGCTCTTGGCGAAGACCTGCTTGGTCATCTGAATGCCCAGGAGCCCTGCAACCTTCTTGACCACCGGATATATCGCACCCTTGGTGAGAGCCTTCTGCGGCAGCTTCCTGGCCACTTCACTTGCGATCAACTTCGAGACTTGCGCCACGCCGGCCTGGGCCGCGTTCACGCCAAACATCACGCCGATGAACAGCGTGAGCATGCTTTCGGTCGCGGAGTCCATTCCGTCGGCGCTGTCGTCGAAGAGCTCCGGCCAGCTGTAGATGTAGGCGAGCTTCTGGACGACGCGAAGAAGGTGCCCATAGTACTGCGCGATATCAGCCGGGACCGTGCCGATCGCTGCGAGGCCTCCAGGGATGCCGGCTGCCGTGGAAAGTGTCGTCACCTTGCCGGTCTCGAACTTGATCACGCTGTTGGCGATCTTGTCGATCACTTGAGGTGTTACGCCTGCTTCGGCCGGTGTTGTGGCGATAGCGAGTTTGATCTGCTCGTCGGTGCAGTATCGCTTCAGCTCTCTGCGGAGGAAGGCCTCCCGGTTGATCTGCACACCCGGCAGCTGAGCCGATGCCTGCAGCGTCTGCTCGAACTTCCTCGACGGAGCGACCTGATTGCCTTTGGCCATGGGAGCAACCTATCGCAGCCTTCCGACACGGACCGCTGATGGGGCGAAGGAGACGTCGGCCTATCACCCGAAATGCCTCGCTGACCGATTGTCGACTTGCTCCCTTAGTAGCCCTTCGACCTCGATTTCTTGCTAGATTTGGTGCTAATTCCTGCGGAAGCGGAGGTGTCACTTGACCGAGAGTTCCCGCGCGGCGGTGACGTGGCGGTTCCGATTCGCTGGCGACAAGGTGTCCCGCGTGTTGAACTGGCGGTCCGACGGTCCGCCGGATCTCGCACGTGTAGTTCCGATTCGCAAGCCTCGATCCTCGGAACGTCACCGGCACATACCTGTCACTGCGTATTCACTGACCATGCGCGACCACCTAGAACTCGAGTCGGGCCTCGAGCATGACCTCTTGCGACGCCTGGACCGGCTCAACGATATCGTCGCGCTGATACCGCAACCGTGTCAGCTGAAGCGGGGCGGATCGTCCTCGGCGAAAAACACGCCCGACTTACTCAGCCTTGACGACACCGGGGCGGTAACGCTCTGGAATGCACGCCTGCCGCACAAGATGGACGACAAATTCAAGCTTCAGGTCGCAATGGTCGAGGCCGCCTGCGCGAATGTGGGATGGCGTCACGAGGTATTCAACGGACTCGACCGCGTAGAACGCCTAAACCTTCTGTGGCTGCACGGCTACCGCCGAAGGCCTTCCTGGTATGACCAGGTGGCTGGCGAGATCGGGAAGGAAGCAAGTAACGACGCCGCGACTCTGGGCTCCCTATTTCGTCTGGATACCGGAAACGGGGAGGCCATCGCCGTGGTCTGGCACATGGTCTGGTCCGGTGAGCTGGATACCAACCTCTCGAAGCGATTGACGATGGAAACGCCAGTGCGCGCGGGACTGGTGGCGTAGTGGACACAAGTCGCACAGTGGTTGAGGTCGGTGGCCGACTTCTGACTGAGTGGGGAACCGGTCTGGTGACAGCGGTATCAGCGGCCGGCGTAGACCTCCGCACCAGCGTCGGCGATTCCTTGCACGTCGATTGGCCCGAACTCGCAGAGGTGCGAGTCGTGGTCGATGGCGATGTAGCGCCAATCAGACCGGCGCTCCGCCCGTACTGGGATGGCCTGTCTGAGGAAACGCGCCGAGCCGCCCTCGACAAACTTGAAATCGTGCATGAGATACTGACCGGCTACCGGGACGGTCACGCCGAACTCGCGCGCGATGGCGAACCGCGCCCACCCTTCGGCGAAGGCTTCGGCGTCTCCGAGGCGGCGCGCTGTCGCGCGATGGCGGTCGCGTTGCAGCAAGAAGCTGTGGGAGATCGTGCCCTACAACGCCGCATCGCGAACGGTGAGATCAAGCGATCGGCTCCGGTCGACAGCACCATCCGCAACTGGGTGCGTGCATGGAAACGCGACGGACTACTCGGGCTCCTCGATGCCAGATCCCTGCGTCGCGAACAGACGTGGGAGCGAATCGATGAGCGCTATCGGACTGTTGCTGAGTTGGTCTTCGCCACCCTGGACGGAGATCGGGCGGACGCCAACATCAGCGAGCTTGATCGGCGGATCAAGGTTGAGCTCAAGCGTGCAGGGCACGTGGATGTCTCCACGCCGCAGCGTCTGACGGCAGAGTATCTCGCGCACCTCAAACGGGGCGCGGGCGCAACAACCCGCACCCAGAGAAGCCGGTCGCTACAGCGCGTGTCGGGCAAAGAGCACTTCCCCGCAATCAGGCCTGGGCAAATAGTCGCCATCGACGCCACGAGGGCGGACAACCTCGTATACGACCCGCTTCTCGGGCGACCCTTCAGCGTCGAAATCCTCACTGCAATCGACGTCGCCACCAGAGTGGTCCTCGCACTGCGCGTGGTGCCGAAGAGCGCCGATGGAATCGATGCCGGGCTACTTCTCTACGACATCTGCCGCCCGTTCTCGATGATGGTGGAGGGCACCACCATCAGTCACTGGCGCTGGGCCGGTTTGCCCCAAGTCGTCGACGCTTCTGATGTCGCGGTCAACGTTGGGCGCAGAAGTGTTGCACCCGATTTCACTACGCTTCAAGGAGAGCACCACATCCCTGGCGTCATGCCGGACGCGATCCGCGCCGACCACGGTTCGATCTTCGTGTCCGATCACTTCCGCGCGATTCTGCGCGACTTCGGGATTGACTTGTTGCTCAGTCGCGGGAAGAAGCCAACGGACAACCCCCACGTTGAACGCTGGCACGAGACGCTACAACGGGCCGTTCAACAGCTCCCCGGCTACAAAGGTCGCAATACCTCGGAGCGCGGTCGATTGGTCGCCGAGGAGGCATTGGTCACGGCCGCCGAACTGGAAGAACACCTTCGGCGATTCGTCGCCTTGGACTACCACCGGTCGTGGCACACAGGCTTGGTTATCGGTGGTGAGCCCACCGCTCGCACCAGTCCTTTGGAGCTCTGGGACATCATGCTCGACGTCACCGGCCGTATCGACGTACCGCAGCGTGCAGACATGATCTATCAGATGCTTCCGGTCAAGTGGGGCACAGTCGGAGTCGCAGGTGTCGAGTTTGCTGAGATGGTCTACGACGGCAAGCTGCTCGATGATTTTCGGAATGTCGCACGGGGCCAGTTCAGGGACGACGACAACAAGGTTCCCTTTCTTGTCGACCCGCACGACTTGTCGAGCATCTGGTTCCCGCACCCCGAGACCGGCCGTGTACGCCCCGTTGCGTGGCGAGGATCTTTCTTCACTGACGCGCCGATGACCGATACGATCGTTCAGGCTGTTAGGCGGCGCGTCCGCGAACGCGGCGGCAACCACATTCTGAGTCGGGGCTCAGCGCAGCGGCAGATCCTCGACGAGCTCACGGAACTCACCTCTGGGCCCGTTCCAACTGACTGGACTGCCAAACTGTCAGCCGCGCACCGCAGAGTTGAACAATCGCGCAAAGACCACGAAGAAGCTCAGGCAGCCCAAGGTGCAACCCGCGACGAAGCCACTCAGTCGGGCGGCAACGAAGCACGCACCAAGACGCCCCATACCGATTCACCCCAGGACGACGTTCCCTTGGACATCCTCGACGTCCCGTGGCCGACGATGCGGGCCGACTCCTGATGGACTCTCTCGCTTGGCATTTGGCTTGCACCAAAACGGAGTTGCCAGAACCACCTCTGTACACGTCGGCTGGTTGGGACAGGATGACATCCGAGGACCGCTCGCGGGCGGTCGATGCGCTGCGTCAATGGATGAATGGACTCTACGTCGAAACGGCCGAGACCCGCGCAGTCGCAGACCGACTCACTGAGATCGTGCAGGAGAATTCTGAAACGGGCCCCGGTGCGAAGGCAATAGCGTCGGTCACAGGCGCAAGCACGCTCGGGAAGAGCACGGCGGTCCGCCGCTGGGCCACAAGGAAATACGTGGAATGGATCGTAGGCGCACCGAAAGGCCCTGCAGAACTGCCCACGTGGAACCCTCAGCCAACGATCGACGCAGACCTATGCCCCGTCGTTTGGGTCAACCTGCAATCTGGCTCGATGGTCAAAGGATTCAACTCCCAAGTCCTTGACTTCTTCCGCTTATCCGCCAGCGGCGCCGCCCACCAGACGTCAACCGCCGCGGTCAGGGCATTGGCACGCCACGGCGTGCGCACCCTTCTCATCGACGACTTCCATCTACTGCGTACCAACTGGAAGGGCGGCCGGGAGGTCCTCGATCACGTGAAGTACATGAACACCGAGCTCGGCGAATTCAACGCCAGCTTAATTCTGGTTGGGACAGACCTCGAATCCAGTGAAGCCATGAGCGATGCCCAGCTTATCGGCCGCCTCCAGCCAATGAGCTTCAGTCCTTACGGAATCGAGACTTCGGAGGAGCAACACGCGTGGCAGCAACTGCTCTACGGGCTGGAAGGTTATCTCCTTCCGCATCTCCCTCGGGCAAGCGAAGGGCTTCTCACTTCACAGCTCGCGGGGCCCATCTGGAAGCGATCTCAGGGCTACGTCGGTGACGCGACACGCCTCCTCCGCATTGCGACACTTGCAGCGATCGCCGACGGCACGCACACGATCAACCCAGAACACCTGAAGGAAGTCCGCCTCAGTAAACGAGCGCACGCAGCAGAGGCGGAAATCGATCTTCGGCGCCGCAGCAAGCAGAGCAGGGTGTGATGTCACCGGCAGACAACGGAAGGGGGCTATCCATGCGAGAGCCTCGTATCGGCTATCTGCCTGCTCGACCGATTCCAGCCGACGATGAATCGCTGGAGTCCTTCGTATTGCGCGCGGCGACGGCGAATTGCACCACCGTCACCAAGATCCTTGGTCGAAGTCAGTTATCGCGATCAGCGTCTGACTACGAGCCGATTCTGCGGCACCTGGCCACGCTGACGCGCCAGCCATTCTCGCGCATTTCGGCGATGACCCTTGATGACTGCCATAGTCGAGTGCTCGCGAAGGAAGGCTGGCTGGCAAGTGAGTGGGGTCAGCATTGCCGTTGCGCCCCAAACGGAGTGGCACGGCGAGAGTGGGCTTTGGCTCTGTCTCCGGTCTGCTTCTACTGCGGGCACCTCATCGGGATGCCCGGTAGTGGCACTGCGCAGTTGACCAGAGTTCCCAATCGGATTCTGTCGGTCTGCAAGGAGGTCTCGTCCGCTGCACACAGATCTACGACTGACTTCGATGCACTCGACCGACTTGAGTGTCTCCGTGCGGAACTACCCTCGGTGGCTCGTCGGCTCAGTCGAGGATCTGCACACTGGATCCCAGCTGATGCTCAGTTGGTGACCACTGCGACGGCAGATCTTGCGACGAGTCACGAGTCCGAGGAAGAGCTACCGCGATCTCCTGCCGTTCGTGCACTGGCCATCGCAATGGCCTGGGAAGAACAGCGAACGTGGCTGACACCACGAGTATCTCCACATCCACGTCCCACTCCTGTCCGACCAGAGAATTCTGAAATACCCGATTCGCAGGTCTTCACTCGACGGGTACTCCGCACAGGCGCGAAGACTGTCAAGACCATGCGGTTACCGAAGAGCTCAGTCCGCCATCCACGCGGCGAAGATCTGATGCGGCTGGCGCTTGGCCATACGCAATTGACGCTTGACCACATCCCAGGGATCTACCGGCAAGAAGGCGAACCGTTCGTGCTCGACCCCGCCCAGTGGTTGTGGCGTTCCAGAGTCGCGCTACTTCTCAGTCAATGTGTTCGGTTGCGCGATCATTGGAGCCTTGCCGACGAGCCGACCTACCGTCTGACGAAAGCTGGTAGCTACTCGATTTGCATAGGGGCGTGGCCGAAATGGACTCCGATCTTCCACCGCGAGAGCGACATTGCCCATGCGATGAATCTGGCGCGAGCTCTATGCCTCGACGAGCTCGTCAACTACCGTGAGCGCCGCGACGCGTTAAGACGGATTGAAGCCGCCCCGCCGGACCTGGTCGGCACCCTGCCCGCAGCCGCCCGGAACTTCGATGGCTGCGCCCGGCTCGCCGCATCTTGGATGTGGTTCGATGCAACCTGTGATAGCCCGCGTACATGGCCAGACGCCGAACACCTGAAAGCATTTGACGCTGCGCTCAACCCCGAAGGCCGTCTCATCCTCCGCAGTGCCGCCGAAGCGATCTGCGTCGCCGACGAAGATCTTGTGCGTCAGGTTGGGAGTGGAGACTTCGGTGTGGTGGATTCGGACCGAGTCTCAGAAGAGGACCGGACTCGTGTGGGCGCGTGACTTCCAGTCGCTCGCCCACTGCGGGCGCTACCAAACCGCGACGGCGATGGAGCCTCTGAGCTAATGCTCCCCGCTCGAGTTGCAATCGATCCACGCGAGTCGCTTGATTCGTACCTCGAGCGGATTGCACTTGTGAACGATCTGACGACCAAGAGTCTTGTCCGCATGCTCAAGGAGAACCGGGACGGATCGTCGGTCTCGACGGCTTTCATGCTGGTCCGGCCTAGCGATGAGCTCGTCGGCCGAATAGTGGATCTCACTGGGCTGGGGGCATCGGCCGTCGAGAATTCGACCTTGTTGCGTTACGACGGAGGCGCGCCACTCAACCTCGACGGCTTCGACCCGCTCGATCGGGCGAGCTACCGCGCCATCGTTTGCCAGGGGTGGTTCCCGCAGCATGGGACGCAACTATGCCCACTCTGCCTATCGCACGACGGAATCTGGCAGCTGTCGTGGAAGCTACCGGTGTCGACAGTGTGTCCCGACCACGGCGTCTACCTGGTCGCTGAGTGTTCAAGATGTAGCCGGCGCTTTCGAACGCGACACCACAGTCCGCTGCGTCCTCGGCTCGATGAACACCAGCCGTGCGGGAATCCGCTCGGATTCTCGGCTCCCTGCCGACACTCCATCCTGAGAGAGAAACCGACGGCTGCATCCGAAGGTGCAATTCGGACCGCAACACGGGTTACGGCCGCTATCCAAGGCGAAGAAACGAGCGTTCTCGATGGCGCTCTCGCGCCCCCCGCGTACCTCGCAGAAGTCCGAAACTTAACCACTCTTCTACTTCACCTCGCATCCCGGTCTCGCGCAAGGGGTTTCGTCGAATGGGCCGGAGATCTCCAAGCCGAAGCCGCTGGTCGCACAACTGAGCTTCGAGGGCCTCGGTGGGGTATTCAGCCGCCGACAAGTGCAGTCACCCGCGGTGAAGCACTGGCGGAGGCGGATGGGATTCTGTCCAGTCCGGAGAGTGCGGACGCCGTCGCACGGTTGGCCGAGTGGTTCGATCTGATCCCGGACGTCCCGGGCGGCCCGAGAGGATGGATCGTCAATCGCGCGGCAAAGAGTCCGGTGTTGAGCTGGCTGGTGGTCCAGGTGCTTTCAGCCCGCCGCCATGTCGGCCTGCAGATCGATCATCACGACGCGTTGATCGATCTGCCGCTGTCTGCGATCCCTCAACTCCTCGATGAGCACACCTACCGTCGTCATTTCGCTGGGATGCTGACAACGCAGGAAAGCACGGGGCGGCTGTACGCCTCCCTGTGTATTGCGCGCGCACAACGGCCAGGGTCGACGTGGTCCACTGCTGCAGCGAGTATCGAACTCGACCCGGACATTGGCAGACGGACATCGCGAGCGGCGAGCACGCGACTGGCCGCGAGTCCTTCAGAGATCGCGGCAGCCGCCAGCGCGGCAGCGAGGGAACTATCGCGTCGACGGGATTTTCGGGCGCTCGAGCGACGAGTCATCGAGCTCGCGAGTACGCCCGACACGTGGTTCACCGATTGGGCGCGGTCGGCGAGTCCGAGGAGGCGCGCGGCCGCACTCCCGTACGCGGTGACATGGATGTGGTGCGAGGTTGCTCAGGGGGGGTTGGACACCAGCCCGGCGTGGCCGCCGCCGGTGACCCGACAATCGAAGGCGGCTTATCGGGTGTTTCGTGACACGCTTCCGGAGGAGTTGGGGCGAGCATTGCGCGAACTCGCCGATGGGAACTCGAGGTGACGGGCGTCGGGCGGCACCTCAGCGAAGTCTTCGACAGCTTCTCAGCAAGCGTTCGAAGGCCTGGCAATGCCACTCGGCTTGGTCTCGTTGAATTCCTGGCGATGGCGAACTGGAGTGTTCCCGCTAAAGTGGCCACTGCAATTAAGCGGCGAGTCGTATATGTCTCTGAATCCTAGTTCAAACTCGGCTGGTGTCAAATAGCCCAGTGTGGAATGTCGTCGGGCCCTATTGTAGTACTCCTCAATCCAGGTGAATGTGCTCTTTTTGAGTGCTTTTAGAGTGGGCCACGGGCGCGTGTGAATGAGTTCCTTCTTGTAGCTCGCGAAGAATGATTCTGCGACCGCGTTGTCGAAACAAATGCCAGTGCGCCCCAATGATCGTCGGATATTGTTTTTCGTGCAGTACTTATCGAAGTCGGTGGACGTGTATTGAGTTCCGCGATCGCTGTGGAATATGACTTTTCCGGGTGGTCGACGACGAGCGATGGCCATGTCCAGTGCGTCGGTGACCAGCTCGGTTCGCATGTGGTCGGCCACGGCCCATCCGACGACCATCCGGGAGTGCAGATCGATGACGGTGGCCAGGTACGCCCAGCCGTTCCAGGTCCGTACGTAAGTAATATCGCCGCACCATTTGGTGTTCGCCTCGGCCGCCGTGAAGTCGCGGCCGATGAGGTCAGGTGCCCCAACGGGGCTGTCTCCGGCGACGGTGGTGCGTTTCCACGCCTTCGGGTGGCGGCCTTCCAGACCTGCGACCTTCATGAGCCGCCACACCCGCTTGTGCGAGACCCGGTGGCCGCCGGCGGCGAGTTCCGCACGCATGCGCCGAACGCCGGGACGGCCGTTGAGGTGCTCGTAGTGGTACTCGATCAGCGCTGTTAACTCGTCGTCTCGGAGGTCTCGAGCTGAGCGCGACTTGCCGCGCCACTTGTAGTAGCCAGAAGTCGATACGCCGAGTTGAGCACACATGAACGTGACCGTATATGAATCGGATTCAGCCCAGTCCGCGATAGCCGCGAATTTCACCGCGGGTCTTTCGCGAACCAGGTCGCTACTTTTTTTGCGAACTCCACCTCCATCCGGGCGTGCTTCACTTCTTCGCGAAGGCGCTCGAGTTCCGCCCGCTCGTCCTCATTCAACGGGCGGTCAGACTCACCGTTTCCCTCGTCTCGAGTCTTCTTCACCCATTTCCCCAACGTCATCTCGTGAACGCCGATACTGCGTGCAACTTCGGCGATCGCACGGCCATCATCGATGACCAAACTTACCGCGTTGGCCTTGTACTCGGCGGTGTCAACTCGTGGAAGCAACGTTGTCCTTCAGTAGGCGTTCGAAGACTTCCCGTGGAGTGTAGAAGCCCAGGCACTGCCGTGGCCGCTCGTTGAGCTCGCGGGCGATCGCTTCGAGGTACAGCTGATCGGATGGGATTTCGGTGCCCTTGGGCAGGTACTCGCGGATCAGGCCGTTGGTGTTCTCATTCGTCGGGCGTTCCCATGGCGAGCGGGGATGAGCGAAGTAGATCGGCAACTCGGCGGCCACGGTGACGCTGGCGTGCTCGGCCATCTCGGTGCCTTGATCCCACGTCAGGCCCTGTCGCATGAACTCCGGCAGTCCTCGCAGGTGATCGATCAGCACATCAGCAACGCCGGGTGCTTTCTTCCCGTCCGGCAGACCCAGGATCAGCGTGTACCGGCTGGTGCGCTCGACCAAGGTCACCGCCGCGGACTGGCCGGCCTTCCCGACGATCAGATCTCCTTCCCACCAGCCCGGCACCCGCCGATCGGCCGCGGTCTCGGGGCGGTCGTCGATGCTGACCATGCCCACGATCCGCGCCGACCGCTCACCGACTGACTTGCGGGGTTTACGCGCGGTGCGCTTGGACTGCAACAGGATGCCCTGAGCAGCCAACTCTCCCTTCGGAAGAGCATAAATCCACCGATAGATCGACTCGTGTGACACGCGGCGGCCCTGCGCGTTCGGTGAACCCGTCATGGGATCCACTGTGGGGTCTTGGGCCTCGAGCTTCAACCTCCCCGCGATCTGGCGCGGCGTCCGCGACCTGCGCAGGTCGGACCGTACCCGGTCGGCGAGCACCGAGTCAGCATCGATCGCCCTCGTCTGCGGACGGGCCCGCCGTGCGCGGGCGTGCTTGTCGGCGTGCACCACCTGATACGCGCCCGTCTTGGTGGCATTGCGTTTGATCTCGCGAGACACCACCGACTTGTCGCGCCCGATCTGCTCGGCGATCGCCGTGACCGTCATCCCCGCACGCCGTCCGACCGCGATCTCCGTCCGGTCCGCCACCGTCAACATCATCCGTCCCAGCCCCACCCAGGGTCTCCTACCGCGCTACCCGCAACCCCTCGTGGCCTGCAGTGTTGCTACGACGGTATGACACCGCCCTCGGCAGTGAAGCTCCGACGAGTAGATCCCATAATCCGCTCCCTCTATCTTGGGGGAACTCACCGCTCATCTCCGGGTGTCCACCAGAGCGGGAACGGTCCAAACCTGTCAGTATCGGCGGGTAGCGTTCGAGGGCTGGCAATGAGGAGGTCCACGCGTGCAGCTTGAAGAGTTGAAGCCCGGTCTGCGAGTCGAGGGTCTCATTCCCGCAGAGGTGATCACTGTCATCGCTGCTCAATGGCATGGCACGGACGCACTCGCACTCACTTACCAGAACGGCTCAGGTGGACTTGGCCAACAGGTTGTGTTCCGCAAGGACCAGGACAACCTCAGCGTCGCCACCAGCGGTAGCCGCGCGTTTGACGCCACCGCCAGCGACTTCAAGCTCGTCGCCGAGGCCCAACGTATCTCGCTGGCCGGCCTTTTCGATCCAATGCTGGCCGTCGCCACGAGCGACGTGCAGCCGCTGCCGCACCAGATTCGCGCGGTGTACGGCGAACTCCTACCGCGGACCCCGCTTCGGTTCCTTCTCGCCGACGACCCCGGTGCCGGCAAGACGATCATGGCCGGCCTCTACATCAAGGAGCTGCTGCTCCGCGACGACGTCAAGCAGTGCCTGATCATCGCTCCCGGTGGACTGGTCGAGCAGTGGCAGGACGAACTGTTCTTCAAGTTTGGGCTGCGGTTCGACCTGCTGACCAACCAGCTCATCGATGCCAACATCAACCTCAACGTCTTCGAAACGAACCCACTCGTGATCGCACGCATGGATCAGCTCTCCCGCAACGAGGCACTCCAGGCCCAACTGAAGGAGACGGAGTGGGATCTGATCATCGTCGACGAGGCACACAGAATGGGAGCGCACTACTTCGGCGGGAAGCTGGAGAAGACCAAACGCTTCCTGCTGGGGGAGCTGCTCGGCCAAATTACCCGCCACCTCCTGCTGATGACCGCGACTCCACACTCGGGCAAGGAAGAGGACTTTCAGCTCTTCCTCACTTTGCTCGACCGCGATCGGTTCGAGGGCAAGCAGAAGAAGTCTGTCGACGTCACCGGAATCATGCGGCGCATGGTCAAGGAAGACCTGCTGACGTTCGAAGGTAAGAAGCTCTTCCCTGAACGCATCGCCGAAACTGTGCCCTACGAGTTGACCGAGCGGGAGAAGGGCCTCTACGAGGACGTCACTCGCTACGTCCGCGAGGGCATGAACCGTGCCGACAGGCTTGGCGGCAAGCGTAAGAACACTGTCGGATTCGCCCTGACTGTCCTTCAGCGCAGACTCGCCTCCAGCCCTGAGGCGATCTACAAGAGCCTCGTCCGCCGCACCGAACGGCTGGAGCGCAAGAAGACCGAGATCCTCAACGGCACCTACAAGGAACCCGACGACGTCATCGGCTCGGGCGACTTCGACGAAGATGAATACAACGCCGAAGAACTGGAGCAGCTTGAGGAAGACGTGATGGACGCGGCCACCGCCGCCCAGACCGTCGAGGAGCTCAACGCAGAACTTGTCGAACTCGCCGATCTGATTGCGACCGCCAAGAAGGTCCGCGAGGCTGGCACCGACCGCAAGTGGACCGAACTCTCCACGATCCTCCAGGACAATGCGCTGGTCACCGATTCGAACGGTTGGCCACGGAAGTTCATCATCTTCACCGAGCACCGCGACACCCTTGACTATCTCCAGTCCAAGATCGGCTCTTTGCTCGGCAAGCCCGACTCGGTCAAGGCGATCCACGGTGGCGTCCGCAGAGGTGAGCGGCGCGTGATCACCGAGGAGTTCACCAAGAACCGCGACGTCCAAATCCTCATCGCAACCGACGCCGCTGGAGAGGGGCTTAACCTTCAGGCCGCGCACCTGATGGTCAACTACGACCTGCCGTGGAACCCCAACCGCATCGAGCAACGCTTCGGCCGCATCCACCGCATCGGCCAAGAAGAGGTCTGCCGACTCTGGAACCTCGTAGCCTCCAACACCCGCGAGGGTGAAGTCTTCACCCGCCTGCTGGAGAAGCTCGACCAGATGCGTCAGACATACGGTGGCAAAGTCTTCGACGTCCTCGGCGAGGCGTTCACCGAGACCCCGCTGCGCAACCTCCTGCTCGATGCCATCCAGCACGGCGAGCGCCCCGACGTCAAGGCTAAAATGCATGAGGTCATCGACGCGTCGGTCGGGGATGGACTCAAGGATCTCCTCGACGAACGGGCATTGGCGTCGGAGAACCTGGCCGAGGCCGACCTGCATGCACTGCGCGCGGCAATGGACGAAGCACGCGCCCGCCGCCTTCAACCGCACTACATCGAGATGGCATTCAAGGCCGCCTTCGCCCGCCTCGGCGGCCGCATCGTGAGGCGCGAACAGGGTCGCTACGAGATCGCGAACGTGCCCCAGCAAATACGCGCCGCAGGCACAGGGCCGATCGCAACCAAGTACGACCGAGTCACGTTCGATCTTGGCAAGGTCCACGCCGACGAACTCAGCCGCGCCGACCTTCTCGCCCCGGATCATCCGCTGCACGACGCGGTCATGGACGAGTCCGTGCGACAGTTCGGTGGTTCCCTCAACCGAGGCACGATCTTGGTTTCCTCGACGCTGGAGGAGACACACCTGCTCGTCGGCGTGATCGAAGAGGTCGCCGACGCGACCGGAGAGTCCGTCGCACGCCGCTTCGGCTACGCATACGTCGACAGCTTCGGCACCGTGACGCCTGCCGGCCCCGCGCCCTACCTGGACTGCGTGGCGGCACCCGAGAACGCTGTCACCGATACAGCCCGCACCCTCCCGTGGCTGGCAGGTGCTGAAGACAAAACCACGAGCTGGATTATCGCCAACCAACTCCCCGACTACCTCGACGACGTTCAGCCGAGGCGCCTCGCGGAGTTGAGTAAGGCACGTGACCTGGTCATCAAGCGGCTCGAAGGTGAACGCGACCGCCTCATCCTCGATGCCGCCGTCGCGGCGGAAAAGGAACGCGCCGGTGAGAAACCGAAAGAATCATCGGAGAGCCTGAATCGTAAAGCCGTCGAACTCGACGCCCGTCTACGCAAGAGGCTCGCACTGCTTGACCACCAGCAGCTTATGTCGACCAAGCCACCACGCATCGTCACCGCAGCACTGGTGCTCCCCGTCGGGATACTGGAGACCGACCTACCCGCGACCGCGCCCATCCACGCGAAGGAGACCAAAGAGGTCGAACGCCGCGGTGTCGACTTGGTGATGGCCCGTGAACGTGAACTCGGACGCAAGCCCGTCGAGCAGGCCTTCAACAATCCCGGTTTCGACATCCTCTCCACAGACGCCAAAGGCGACACCTACCGCATCGAGGTCAAAGCGCGTATCGAAGGAGCGACCGACTTCTTCGTCACCCACAACGAGGTGATGGTTGGTAAGAACGCCGCCCCGCGTTACCGCCTCGCTCTCGTCCGCGTCGACCCGCGTGGCGCCCAGCACGACGAGGTCCGCTACCTCGACAACCCATTCGCCACCACCGACCTCGGTGACTTCAACGCCACCGGCATCCGAGGCGATTGGTCCAAGCAGTGGGCAAAAGGGAAGGCGCCGTTTTGATGGCATCCAAGTCCTCCCGAAAACGGCGGAACAAGAAGCGCCGCCAGGACGCTACTAAAGCCGGGCACGCCGACCAACACGTTCAGGTAGTGCTGGAGCGCGCCTTCGATACTGCTGGGTTGCTTTCAGACGTCTCGAAAGCGACCGACCCTGCAGCGGAGGTTGAGCGGCGCATCGATGATGCGGCGACGCAGTTCGTCGAGGGGTTCGCTGGCTACGACCCTCTGGGAACGCTTGAGGCCATTCGCATGATGACGTTGCCGTTCGCCCCGGCGGGCGTCTCGCCGCCCGCCAGCGCGCAGAGCGGCCCCGCTGTCGCAGAGGTCTTGGCCGTTGTGCTCCGGTGTGCGGAGTCAGAGATGGATTCCGGTGTCGAACCCAAGCGGGTCGATCAAGACTGAATCGCCCCGGGTTTGTCAGAGGCTCGCAAGTGCCGCGTCGGCGGGTACCGGTGCGGGGTGGTTGTGATGATAGGTGTCCTCGAGCTCGATGGGCGGGATCATGCCGATCTCGCCGTGCAATCGCCGGTGATTGAACCAGTCGATGTATTCCGCGGTCGCGATCTCGAGGTCGTCGATATTCTTCCAGGGCCCGCGGTTGCGGACCAGCTCGGCCTTGAACAGCGAGTTGAAGGCCTCGGCCAGGGCATTGTCGTATGAGTCGCCGGTGGAACCGACCGAGGCGGCCGCGCCAGCCTCGGCAAGACGCTCGGTGTAGCGGATGGCGACGTATTGAACGCCCTTGTCGCTGTGGTGCGTGAGCCCGGTGACCGACTGGCCTGCGCGATCGCGGGTCCAGATGCCCATCTCCAACGCGTCCAGCGCAAGGTCGGTCCGTAGCGACTTCGAGAGCTGCCAGCCGACCACGCGGCGAGAGAACACGTCGATGACGAACGCGGCATACACCCAGCCGACGAAGGTGCGGCAGTAGGTGATGTCCGCGACCCACAACTGGTTCGGAGCGGTTGCAGTGAAGTCGCGATCGACCAGGTCAGGCCGACTATCCGGGCCGCGACCGGAGATCGTGGTGCGCGGGCCCTTGGCTCGGCTAATCCCTCGTAACCCCGCAACGCGCATGAGCCGCTCGACCGTGCAGCGCGCGACGACGACGCCCTCGCGACGCAGTTGGGCGTGGACCTTCTTCGCCCCGTAGACGCCAAAGTTCGCCGAGTGGACGCGGTGGATCTCGATCAGCAGTTCCTCGTCGCGCAGTGCTCGCTTCGAGGGTGGTCGGGTCTTGAACGCGTAGTACGTGCTCGGCGCGATCTGCGTGCCCGCTGCGGTCAGCGTCCGACAGATCGGCTCGACGCCGAACTCATGCTTGTACTGGTCGATGTATTCCACGATCAACGCTGTGGGCGGTCGAGCTCCGCCGCGAAAAAAGCCGAGGCCGACCTCAGGATCGAGTTCGCCCTGCGCAGCTCACGCACTTCCTTCTCCAGCTCGACCAGGCGCTGGGACTCGCTGGTCGTGGTCCCGGGACGGTGCCCCTCGTCGACCTCGGCCTGCACAACCCAGTTCCTCAAAGTCTCGGGATTGATCCCCAGTTGCTCGCCCACACGGCGGAACGTGCCCGACCTCGTCGATGGATCGCGCCGTGACTGAACAGCCATCCTCGTGACTCTCTCCCGAAGCTCGTCGGGGTACTTCCTCGGTGCTGCCATGCTCCTCATCCTCCCGTGGATTCAGAGCCTCCACCAGACCCGGGGCGATTCACCCTTCAGCAGTACCCACCCCAGCCCTGCCGCCAAGCCCCGAATTGATCTACCAACCCTTCGCCGAAGGTACCCCGGAGGCGGGCACCGTGGCGCCGACCTTCCTGCCGGGTCGGGGTGTCGAACAGGTGAATTGCACGACTAGCCCGGCGGACACTCCTCGACTTTCGCTATTATCAGTAGCACTTCGTGCGAACCAAGATCGCCAGGCGCCCGAGAGCAGTCTCGGGGATGGGAGTGTGGGTGCGGTGATGGCGGCCAGGCGCGGCGCGGGTCCTCGGTCCAAGGACGTGATGGATGACAAAGACCCGCGTTTGGTTCGTTCACGCAACCGGTTGGTTGATGCGGCATCTGCCCTGTTGAAGACCGGCGGGGTTGATGCGGTCACGGTCGGGGCGGTCTCCCGGATGTCGCGGGTGGCTCGAACGACGTTTTACCGGCATTTCGACGGCACCACCGATTTGTTGGCTGCGGCGTTCGAACGATTGTTGCCCCACGCCGACGTCCCTGACGCGCACGGACCAATCCGCGACAGTTTGGTGCGGTTGGTCCGTGCTCAGGCTGCGTTGATCGAGCAGGCGCCACTGCAATTGACCGCCTTGGCGTGGCTGGCGATGGTGCCGGAGGAGCCCGGGGAGCAGCAGAACACCCTCGCGCCGCTGCGCGCTCGTGTCATCGCGCAGTACCGGGAACCGTTCGATCAGGTGTTGCAGAGCGCCGCCGCCCAGAAGGAAATCGACGAGTTCGATCCCGGCGTGGCCATCACCCAGCTCGTGGGCCCGCTGGTCTTCGCGCGGCTGTCCGGCCTTCGCTCGATGAGTGGCGCGGACTGCGAACAGCTTGTCGACGACTTTCTCGCCGCCCACCGCCGCTGATCCGATAGTCCCGCGTCGCCGAACAATACATTCCTTTCGCTACATGCTGTAGCGTAGTGATACCGATTGATTCATTTGTCGAAGGGTGTGCGATGCCAACGCAGCGATGGATGCGTGAGCAGTGGTGAAGCTTCGGCGATCGACCGGTCGCGGTGAGTACAGCCGGTCGCTGGGGCAGGTGGGACGCTTCGTCTTGTCGCACAAAGCGCTGGTAGCGGGCGTCTGGGTGGCTGTTGCCGTGGTGTTGGCTGTGCTGTTTCCCCAGTTGGAAACAGTTGTGCGCCAGCAATCGGTGGACCCAATTCCTAAGGGCGTGCCGTCGTTTCAGGCGCTCGATCGCATGGGCGAGGCGTTCGACGAAAAGGGCGCGAAGACCACGGTGTTCGTGGCAATGGAAGATCCGGCCGGACTCACCGAGCCCGCCCGCCAACGCTATGACGACCTCGTGGTCCGGCTCCGCGCCGACCGCGATGATGTGCAGGCCGTACGCGACCTGCTCGCCGACCCGATCACTGCCCGACAAGCGCTCAGCGAAGACGGCAAAGCCTGGTACTTGCCCGTCGGGGTCAGCGGCAGCCTCGGCGGGCCGACGGCGGCCCACGCTGTGGAATCGATCCGCGAGACCGCAGCAGAGGTCTTTACCGGCACCAGCACGACAGTCCACGTGACCGGACCAACAGCGACCTTCAGCGACCAAATCGTCACCGCTGAAAAGGATCTGGTGGTCATCACCATCGCCACCGTCGTGCTGATCGCCATAATCTTGCTGATCGTCTATCGGTCGGTGTTCACTGCGTTGCTACCGCTTCTGGTCATCGGTATCAGTCTCGCCGTAGCCCGCGGAGTCATGTCTGCGTTAGGCGAACTGGGCATGCCAGTCTCGCAATTCACCGTTGCGTTCATGACCGTCATCTTGCTCGGCGCCGGTGTGGACTATTCGGTCTTTGTGATCAGCAGATACCACGAAAGGCTGCGCCAAGGCGCCGCCGCGTCCGACGCTCTCATCGATGCCACCGCCACCATCGGACGGGTGATCCTTGCGTCGGCAAGCACTGTTGCTCTCGCGTTCTTAGCCATGGTCTTCGGGCAGCTCAGCGTCTTCGCCACCCTCGGCCCCGCCTGCGCAGTGGCGATCCTCATCGGATTCCTCGCCACCGTCACGTTGTTGCCGCCAGTGCTGCTGTGGGCTGCGCGATGGGGGTGGGGTGCCCCGCGCAAAGACCTCACGCGGCGCTACTGGAACCGCATCGCGGTCCTCGTCGTACGCCGCCCGGCGCCGTTGCTGGCCGTCAGCCTCGTCGGATTGACGATCCTGAGCGTCACCGCGCTGGGCATTCAGATCACCTACGACGACCGAGACGGTCAACCCACAACCACCGACAGCAACGAAGGTTACGCACTGCTCAACCGGCACTTCCCGCAAGACATCACCATCGCGGAATTTGTCGTCGTGGATTCGCCCACCGATCTGAGAACAACCAACGGACTTGCCGACCTTGATCAGATGGCAGCTCGGATTGCGCAGATCCCCGGCGTCACCCGTGTGGTCGGTGTCACTCGCCCGACCGGAGCCAAACTCGAACAAGCCCAACTCTCCTGGCAGAACGGGCAGATCGGCGATCGGGTGGCCGGCTCAGTGGGTGAGGGCCAAGCCCGCAAAGGTGACCTCGAACAATTGCGTTCTGGTGCAGACCAACTCGCCGACGGCCTCGAACAACTCGACATACAGATCCGCACCAATCTCACCCCACTGGCTGGCATTCTTAACCAAGTCACCACCATCGGGGCCGAAATAGGTCAATACCAACCACTTCTACAAACACTGACCGCCGCCGCACCCCAACTCGACCAAGCCGCGCAGAACGCCCCTCAGCTAGCAGCCCTGGCCGAACAGTCATCAGCCGCCATAGCCACAATCACCTCAGTGCTCCCGTTACTGGATAACTCAGCGCTGTGCACTCAACTACCCCAATGCAGCACCCTGCGCCAACAAGCCCGCGATCTCGCCGCACTCCGCGACAGCGGGTTCTTCACCCAGATCACGACACTGTCCACCCAGCTCGCGCAGATGGACACCCCCCTCACCGCGGTCACCAACCAACTCAACGCCACCGTCGCCACCCTCGAGACCACGCTGGGAACCATCGGGGCCCAAGACCTGCCAACCAAACTCGCCCAACTGCAGACCGGGGTCTCCCAACTCGCCGCCGGCTCGCGAACACTCGCCGAAGGCGTATCTGCACTCGTCGACAGCAACCTTCAACAACTCGCCGGCATGGCCACGCTCGCCGCCCAACTACAGACCACCGCGCGCGAAACCCGCGGCTCGGACTCGGCCACCGGCTTCTACTTACCCAAAGATGCTTTCGCTGACCAGCAATTCGCCGACGTTGCGCGCCAATTCATCTCCCCGGACGGACACACCGTGCGCTACGCCGTCCAGACAAGCTTCGACCCCTACAGCGCGGACGCCATGCGCCTGGCCAGCACCATCGCCACCGTCGCCAACGACGCAAAACCCAACACCACCCTGACCGACTCCACCGTCTCCGTCGCCGGCTTCCCCGCTATCAACGCCGACCTGCAACGACTGCTCACCAACGACTTCCGCCTCCTGGCCCTGGCCACCCTGGCCATCGTCGGCATCATCCTGATCATCCTGCTGCGCTCACTGGTCGCACCCATCTACCTACTCGGCACCGTCGTACTCAACTACACCGCAGCATTGGGCATAGGCGTCCTGATCTTTCAGCACATACTCCACACCGACATCGCTTGGCCTGTGCCCCTATTAGCGTTCATCGTCCTGGTAGCCGTCGGCGCCGACTACAACATGCTGCTGGTCTCACGATTGCGCGAAGAATCACATCACAACGTCCGAGTCGGAGTGCTCCGCACCGTCACCAACACCGGCTCAGTTATCACCTCAGCAGGCCTCATCTTCGCCGCCAGCATGTTCGGCCTCATCGCCGGTTCCATCGGCATCATGACCCAAGTCGGACTCATCATCGGCGTAGGCCTTCTCATCGACACCTTCATCGTCCGCACCATCGTGGTACCAGCCATCGCCACACTCCTCGGCAACGCAAGCTGGTGGCCCCAAAAGCCAACGACCCCTCCCACCCAACGCCGCCACCGACCCCACCCCGCAAAGCAAACATAAAGCCGGGGGACTGCTGCACGACCAGGTGACAGTTTCGGTGTCATGCCGCTGAGGCGGCTGTGTTGATGATCGTCTCGTATTCGATCGGGGTCAACCGGCCGAGGCGGGCCTGACGACGGCGTCGGTGGTAGGTCCGTTCGATCCAGGTGACGATCGCGATCCGCAACTGCTCGCGGGTGCTCCAGCGGTGCCGGTCCAGGACGTCCTTCTGGAGGAGCGCGAAGAACGATTCCATCGCTGCGTTGTCGCCGGCGGCACCGACTCTGCCCATGGACCCAACCAGGCCGTGTCGGTTGAGCGCGGACACGAACTTCCGCGACCGGAATTGAGAGCCCCTGTCCGAATGGACAATACAACCCGAAACATCGTCCTCTCGGCGGGCAACAGCGTTGTCCAGAGCGGTCACGGCGAGACGGGACTTCATCCTGGAGTCGATGCTGTAGCCGACGATCCGCCCCGAGCAGGCGTCTTTGATCGCGCAGAGGTAGAGCTTGCCCTCGTCGGTCCAATGCTCGGTGATATCAGTGAGCCACACTTGGTCCGGTGTGTCGGCGGTGAAGTCGCGTTCGACCAGGTCGTCGTGCACAGGCGGGCCCGGCTTCTTACCGTTCTTCCCACGTTTCTTGCCGAAGCTCGACCACCACTGGTTGGCCGAGCAGATCCGCCATGCCGTCCGCCCGCTCATCGGCTGACCAGCAGCTTCGGCTTCATCGGCGAGGAAGCGGTACCCGAATTCCGGGTCATCACGATGCGCGTCGAACAGGGCGTTCGCCCGCTCCGCTTCGACCCAGTCTGCCGCGGTGACCGCGTCCCTGAGCCACCGGTAGTAGGGCTGTCTGGAGAGCTTGAGTACCCGGCACGTCACCGTGACGGGGATTCCGTCGGCGGCGAGCTCTTTCACGAGCGGGTAGAGCCTTTTCCCGGAAGGTTCGCCTGCGACAGATATGCCGCAGCCCGTCGCAGGACCTCGTTCTCCTGCTCCAACAACCGATTCCGCTTCCGAAGCTCTCTCAGTTCGGCAGATTCGGTCGACGTTGTTCCAGGCTTGTGTCCGTCGTCGATGGCGACGCGGCGCATCCACTTGGCCAGGGTCATCTCATGGATCCCGAAGTCTTTCGCGACCTGCGCGAGTGTCACGCCAGGTTCACGGTCTCGGGCTACCCGGACCACATCGTCGCGGAACTCCTGCGGATAAGGCTTAGGCACGATAGTCATCCTTCCAGGCCCACCCTCGGGCAAGCCAGATCAGATGTCACCTATACGTGCAGCAGTCCCGTTAGCCCGCTTCAATTCAGTGTTCTCGCGTCTGAGTCGCTTGAGTTCGGCCGATTCCTCAGTCGTTGTTCCCGGCCGCTGGCCAGCATCGACCTCGGCCCGACGACACCACTTGCGGACCGTTTCTGGCGTACCTATCCCGAGTAGCTCAGCGACCTTGCCCATCGCTGCCCACTCCGAGTCATCCTCAGCCCGAATCTCAGCGACCATCCGGATCGCCCGCTCACGCATCTCGGCCGGGTACCTCTTCGTCCCACTTCCTGACATGACTCCATCCTTCCCAACGAACAGAGTCTCCGGACACGCCGGGGCGATTCACGATGAGGATGGGCGCCGGCTGGTGGTGCGTAACGGCTACCACAACCCGCGGGAGGTGATGACCGCCGCCGGTGCGGTTCCGGTGCGGGCACCAAGGGTCAACGACAAACGGGTCGACCCTGAAACTGGTGAACGCCAACGGTTCTCGTCGGGGATCATCCCGGCCTGGGCACGTAAAAGCCCCGAGGTCAGCGCGGTGTTGCCGCTGCTGTACCTGCACGGGTTGTCGTCGGGAGATTTTGGGCCGGCGCTGGAGCAGTTTCTTGGCTCGGGTGCGGGGTTATCGGCGGCCACGATCACTCGACTGGCCAGCCAGTGGCAGAAGGAAGCGGCCGCCTTCGACGACCGCGACATCACCAGCGATTATGTCTACCTCTGGGTCGACGGCATCCACCTCAAAGTCCGGCTCGAGCAGGAGAAGCTGTGTCTGCTGGTGATGATCGGCGTGCGTGCCGACGGCCGTAAAGAGCTCGTCGCCCTGGCCGATGGGTACCGCGAATCCACCGAATCATGGGCCGATCTATTGCGGTCGTGCCGACGCCGCGGCATGGCGGCCCCGAACCTGGCCGTCGGGGACGGGGCGCTGGGGTTCTGGGCTGCGCTGCGCGAGGTGTTCCCGGACACCCGAGAGCAGCGGTGCTGGTTTCATAAACAGGGCAATGTGCTTGCCGCACTGCCCAAGTCGGCCCATCCGAATGCGATCAAAGCGATGCAGGAGATCTACAACGCCGAGGACATCGGCTACGCCCGTAAGGCCATCGCCGCCTTCGAGAAGACCTACGGGGCGAAGTATCCCAAAGCGGTCGCCAAGATCGTCGACGACGCTGATGTGCTGCTGGAGTTCTACCACTACCCGGCCGAGCACTGGACCCACCTGCGCACGACCAACCCGATCGAGTTGACCTTCGCCACCGTGCGGTTACGGACCAAGGTGACCAAGGGACCCGGCTCCCGAGCCGCGGGACTGGCGATGGCCTACAAGCTCATCGAAGCCGCACAAGTGAAATGGCGAGCCGTCAACGTGAAGCGCCCTGGGTTCCGTTCCGAGTCTCAGCAAGGAGAATCGGAGTATGCCCAAGAAGTTCAGTCCAGAGCTGCGTGAGCGTGCCGTGCGCATGGTCTACGACCGCCAAGCCCGCGAGGGCGGCCCTCGCGCAGCATCGATCCGTGCCGTCGCGCCGCAGCTCGGTGTCGGCACAGAGACGCTGCGGATCTGGTGCAATCGCTACGGCGCCACCGAGCCGGTCGGACCGGGAGAGCCGCTCGAGGAGGAGAATCGCCGTCTCCGGCGGGAGCTCGCCGAGGCGCGACGTGCGAACGAGATCCTGAAGGCCGCCTCAGCGTTTTTCGCAGCGGAACTCGACCGCCCCACGACGAAATGATCGCGTTCGTCGACATGCATCGCGAGAAGTTCGGGGTCGAGGCCATCTGCCGCATCCTCAGTGCGACAGAATGTGGGTTCATCACCTCCCGCGGATACCGCGCTGCCAAGAACAGGCCGGCCTCCGCTCGCAGCGTTCGGGACGAGATGCTGGCGGAGGAGGTGCAGCGGATTCATCAGGCGAACTACAGCGTCTATGGGGTCCGGAAGATGTGGCACGCAATGCGCCACGCAGGATGGAACGTCGGTCGCGACCAGGTCGCGAGGCTGATGAAGATCGCCGGCCTGCAGGGCGTTCGCCGAGGTCGAAAGCCCGTCACCACCTGCTCCGCAGACGGAGATGACCAGCGCCCGGACCTCGTTGAACGGCGGTTCGTCGCGGATCGACCGCAGCAGCTTTGGGTCGCCGACATCACCTACGTCCGGATGCTCTCCGGGTTCTGCTACGTCGCATTCGTTACCGATGTCTTCAGTCGCAGAATTGTCGGCTGGGCGGTCGCGCCCACGCTCCACACGGAGTCTCTGCCATTGCTCGCACTGGAGCATGCACTGCAGTCCACCGGGGTGAGCAGGAACGAAAGCGGATTGATCCACCATTCCGACAGGGGTAGTCAATACGTTTCGCTCGCCTATTCGGACGCTCTGCTCGCCGCGGGAGTTACGGCTTCAGTAGGTACCGTCGGCGATAGCTACGATAACGCGCTGGCCGAGACAGTGAACGGCCTATACAAGGCGGAGTTGATCTACTCCAAGCGGATCTGGGAGTCAGTCAGCGAGGTTGAGCTCGCCACGATGGGCTGGGTCCACTGGTGGAACACCTCCCGGCTCCACGAAGCTCTCGGCTACCGCACCCCGGCGAACGTCGAAGCGACCTACACTCACACCACGACGACCGCGCCCGCGACCGTGTAACCACGGAACGAAACCCAGGGCGCTTCAGGCTGGGGATCGCCGCAGTGCACGCCGGGCACAAAGTGCGGTACTTCACCGCCGCCGACCTCGTAGAGACCCTGTATCGCGGACTGGCTGACAACACCGTCGGCAAAACCATCGACACCCTGCTACGCCAAGACCTGCTCATCCTCGACGAGATCGGATTCGCCCCGCTCGACGACACCGGCACCCAACTGCTGTTCCGGCTCGTCGCCGGCGCCTACGAACGCCGCTCCCTCGCGATCGCCAGTCACTGGCCCTTCGAACAATGGGGACGATTCCTGCCCGAACACACCACCGCCGCCAGCATCCTCGACCGGCTCCTACACCACGCCACCATCGTCATCACCGACGGCGATTCCTACCGCATGACACACCGAACGGAGGTACCACCCACCTAGAACATCCCGCACAGGGTGGGGACTTTTACCTGGCCACCAGCGGGGACATCAAACTGGCCGTTGACAGAGGCCCAGGGCTACCGCTCGTGCCAGAACATCCTCGCCCTGGGGAAGAGCGACAAACAACTCCTCGAGCGGGCTTGCGGGCAACTTGTCTCCGAACAGACCCGACGGGCGATCTCCTACACCGCGGTCAAGCAACGCCTGGCGGCGCTGCGGGCCCAGGCCGCCGCACGACCGACCACCGCGGCGGAACCAGCGACTGCTGCGTCGGTAGCGCCACCGGCGGGACAGCGCGACACCACCGGGGCGCATCTGGCCGGGCCCGAGCAGTTCAGCCTTTCTGCCTTGACCGGAGCCACCGGAGCCGACTTGACGGATGAGGGAGGGGCCAAGTGATCGATCGTCACCTCACCGACGCGGACATGCCGTTGTTCACGCAGCTGCGTATGACCGCGTTCGGGCAGACCGTCATCGAGCTGGCCAACGATCCCGCCTGCGACGAGTGGACCTTCTCCCAGAAGATCTTCCACGCGCTGGATAAGGAGATCACGGCCAGACAGGAACGTCGGACCCAGAAACTACTCAAGGCCTCCAGAACGCCAAACCCTGATGCCTGCGTAGAAGAGATCCGTTATCTGGCTGACCGCAACCTCAATCGGGAGCTAATCGCACGGCTTTCCAGCTGTCAATGGATCGAGTCGACCCGCAATCTTGTCGTGCTCGGTCAGTCCAGCGTGGGCAAGACCTATGTGGCTCTGGCACTGCTCAATGCCGCGTGCCGAAAGTACTACAGCGCGAGGTTCTTCCGGCTCGACGATCTGGCCAACCGGCTCGCCGTGTTGGAACCGACC
Source organism: Gordonia sp. LUNF6 (assembly GCF_047041125.1). Classification (NCBI taxonomy): domain Bacteria; kingdom Bacillati; phylum Actinomycetota; class Actinomycetes; order Mycobacteriales; family Gordoniaceae; genus Gordonia; species Gordonia sp. LUNF6. The sequence goes on along the minus strand of NZ_CP178181.1, from coordinate 3,862,205 downwards.
TCGCAGCGGCGGTTGGATTTCCTGACGGATCTGCACAACTGTGACCTGCTGGTCCTGGATGACTTCCTGACGACGCCGGTGGCTGCGCACACCGCGGCCGAGTTGCTCAACATCCTGGCCGCTCGTGAAGGTCGAGGTTCGACTCTGGTGACCTCGCAGTTCGATCCGCCGGACTGGTACAAGTCGCTCCAGGACGCGGTCATCGCCGAATCGATCCTCAACCGGATCGTCGCCGGCGCCGAGATCATCGCCCTGGACGGGCCGAACATGCGCCGACATCTGGCGGACAGCCGATAGTTGGGCGCCGCGGTCGGGCAAGCTAGTATTCTCAATATGACTCGCTGATCACTGTGCATGTTCGAGGCTGATCCGAAGTCCACCACTTCGCGCAGCCTTTTTTATACCAGCGGCGGGACGGGTAGGTTATTCGTGCCGAAATTCGCGTGGAGAGCGACCAGTCCACCGCTTGAAGGCGTGAGAGAAGTTGGCGAGGTCGCTGTATCCGAGATCCGCAGCGATCTCACTCACCGACATCGATCGGTCGAGCAGCCGCAGCATCGCACGATCACGCAGGAATGATTCGCGCAACTCGCGAAAGGTGGTCCCCTCCTCGGACAGGCGCCGCTTGAGTGTGCTACGGGATATCGAGAGCTCGTGTGCGACCCAGTCGTTACTTCGTTTGCCGGGATCCTCCTCCAGGAGCCGTCGCACCTTCTCCGAGAAAGACGTGGTTCTGCTTCGCTGTTCGAGGGTTTGCTGCAGATCAACGATGGCGAGGCGATAGGCGACGGGATCGGAGAACCTACATACCTCGTTGAGGGTATCCGCGGGGACACGAAGGAATGACGTCGGAGCGTCGAAGTACAGGCGCCCAGCTAGGGCGTCCTCATGATTGGCCAGAAAGTTCGGCGCCGACCAGCTCAGATGGAGGGTGACGGTCGGCACATCGCCAGCGAGCATGTCAAGCAGGCGCAGGAGCGCCGACCCGCTGTACGCGACGACCAGGCAGTTCAGGGCCGGATCGCCTGTATGTGCGCTGAGCCCCACAGTAAGCCCCTCGTCTCTTGGGTGGAACTGTGGGCTGAGGGCCGTCGAGATCAAAGGCAGATAGGTGAGCAGCTCGACGATCTCGGCTACCGAACCTGCACTGACCAGAGGAAAGCTCAACGGGCCAAAGGACGTCAACTGAGCCTGCTCGGCGAACGCGAAGCCGAGCGTAGTTGCCTGGTCGACATCGAGTGCGGGGTACACCTCGCGAAACCACCGTATCGGGGCCTGGATGTTCCGCTGGATCAACGTCGTCTCGTCGATTCCTTCGCGAGCCATGATGTTGCGAAGCCGCGCGACAGCGTCTGAGTCGAGTGCTTGGCTCTCGAGCAATTGCGCGAACATGAGTGGAGGCACACCCTCCTCGTTGAGGTTCACCCTGGTCCCCTTTGAGCCGAATTCACAAGTTTCTGACTCTGCCGAACATAGCCGCCGCGCTCGTCTTCGACAACACTTTGACCAAGTTCACATTGAAGACGACGTATCCAGGAGTTGGCTATGGCAGTTGTCACCTTTGTCTCCCACGATGGCCAGAAGCACGAGGCGCCCATCGAGGAAGGGCAGTCGCTGATGCAGGTCGCGACCAACAACGCGGTGCCCGGCATCGACGGCGACTGCGGAGGCGAAGCCGCGTGCGGTACCTGTCATGTGATCGTCGATCCGCAATGGTCCGAGCAGGTCGGCCTCTCGGGTCCCGAGGAGGAGGAGATGCTCGCGATGAACCCCGAGCGCCAGCCGACCTCCCGGCTGTCCTGCCAGATGGCGGCGTCGGCGGCGTGGGACGGCTTGATCGTCGAACTACCCGAATTCCAGATGTGACGGCGAGAAACGGTTAAGACCTGATGAAGATTCCTGAAGCAATCACCGCCAAGGTTCAGTCGACCATCCCGATGGATCTGCAGATCCAGGGCGCGCATCTGTATGACAAGACCCGGCGATGGGTGACCGGGACGAACGGAGAGAAGCTCTTCGTCGAGAGTCCTATCCCGCCGGTCGAGGACGTCGAGCTCGCCGACATCGACCTCAGCAACCCTTTTCTCTATCGCCAGGGGCGCTGGCAGTCCTACTTCGAGCGCTTGCGCAACGAGGCGCCGGTCCACTACCAGCCCAACAGTGCGTTCGGTCCGTTCTGGTCTGTCACGCGGCATGCCGACATCGTGGCCGTGGACAAGAACCACGAGCTCTTCTCCGCCGAGCCGTTCATTGTCATCGGGGCCCCGCCTCGTTTCCTTGATATCGCGATGTTCATCGCGATGGATCCGCCACGCCACGACGCGCAGCGGGCCGCTGTCCAAGGCGTTGTTGCGCCGAAGAACCTGCGTGAGATGGAGGGGCTGATTCGATCGCGTGTGCAGGAGGTGCTGGACGACCTGCCCGTGGATCAGCCGTTCGACTGGGTGCAGAACGTCTCGATCGAGTTGACCGCTCGGATGCTTGCCACCCTTCTGGACTTCCCGTACGAGCAGCGTCGCAAGCTCGTCTACTGGTCAGATCTCGCGACGTCGCTGGAGCAAGCCAACGGCGGGCCCTCGGACAACGACGAGGTGTTCCCCGGCATGCGCGACATGGCGCGAGGTCTCAGCGCTCTCTGGCACGACAAGGCAGCGCGGATGGCTGCCGGGGAGGAACCCGGCTTCGATCTGATCACCATGTTGCAGAGCAACGAGAACACCAAGGACCTGATCGACCGCCCGATGGAATTCTTGGGCAACCTCGTGCTGCTGATCGTCGGAGGCAACGACACGACCCGCAACTCGATGAGCGGCGGTGTTCTTGCGCTGAACCGCTTCCCCGATCAGTTCGAGAAGCTGAAGGCAAACCCCGACCTGATCCCCAACATGGGCTCGGAGATCATCCGGTGGCAAACCCCGCTGGCTTATATGCGCCGGGTCGCCAAGGCCGACACCATTCTGAACGGGCAGTTCATCCGCAAGGGCGACAAAGTAGTGATGTGGTACGCCTCGGGCAACCGCGACGAGCGCGTGTTCGAACGGCCCGATGAGTTCATCATCGACCGGGCCAACGCCCGCAACCACATCTCCTTCGGCTTCGGCGTCCATCGTTGTATGGGCAACCGGCTGGCCGAGCTCCAGCTGCGGATCCTGTGGGAGGAGTTGCTTCCCCGTTTCGACAATATCGAGGTCGTCGGCGAGCCAGAGTACGTGCAGTCCAATTTCGTGAGGGGCATCAGCAAGATGATGGTCCGCCTCACCCCGAAATCCAGCGCATGACCTCGCAGCGGGCCCTCATCGTCGGGGCCGGCCATGCCGGGGCCCAACTCGCGGCCAGTCTGCGCCAGGAAGGGTGGACCGGTGAGATCGTCCTCATCGGCGAGGAGTCGGCGCTGCCCTATCAACGCCCGCCGCTGTCGAAGGGTTACCTGGCGGGGAAGAGCACGCTCGACGAACTCGCGATCCGCAGCGCCAAATTCTACACCGAGCAGGGGATCCAACTCCTGAATGCGAAGGTGGAGGCGATCGACCGCTCGGCTGGTCATCTCGTGTTGAGCACCGGCGACGCGCTGCCCTACGACAAGCTCGCGCTGTGCACTGGGGCCCGCCCTCGACGGCTTTCCATCCCGGGGGCCGACCTGGTCGGCGTCTACTACCTACGCACCGCTGCGGACGTCGAGATGATCCGAGAGGCCACCAGCCCCGGGTGTCGGGCTGTGATCATCGGCGGCGGCTACATCGGACTGGAGACGGCCGCCTCATTGCGTGCGCTCGGTCTGGAGGTCACTGTACTCGAGGCGACCGAGCGCGTCCTCGAACGGGTCACCGCCCCCGCTGTATCGGCGTTCTTCGACCGGATCCACCGGGAGGAGGGCGTGAACATCCGGACGGGCGCGCTGGTCGAAGCTCTATCAGGTGACGGCAGGGTCCGCGAGGTGTTCCTGTCCAGTGGCGAATCAATTCCCACCGACCTCGTCATTGTCGGTATCGGCGTTGAGCCGAACACCGAGCTCGCCGCCGCCGCGGGTCTGGTCGTCGACAACGGCGTCGTGATCGACGACCAGACCCGGACCAGCGACCCCGACATCGTGGCGGCTGGGGACTGCGCCAGCCATGACATGGCCCGTTACGGCCGTCGCATACGCCTGGAGTCCGTGCCGAGTGCGGGTGAGCAGGCCAAGGTGGCGGCCGCGACCGTCTGCGGCAAGTCCAAGATGATCGCGGCGCTTCCATGGTTCTGGTCGGATCAATACGATCTCAAGCTCCAGATCGCCGGTCTCAACACCGGGTACGACGAAGTCGTCCTCAGCGGCGACCCGACCCGGGACCGCGACTTCACCTGCTTCTACCTGCGTGCGGGCGAGCTCATCGCCGCCGACTGCATCAACCGGCCCCGTCACTTCATGTTCAGCAAGCGGGTCATCACGCAGCGACTCCCCATTGGCCGGACCGAACTGGTGCTCGCAGGCTCTGTCTGAGGTGATCGGTCCCTTGGCGGCGATGGTACGACAACAGCGAGTACGGGCCCACATTTCGGAAAGGAACGTCAGTGACGAACATCATCCAGCTCCCGCTGGCGAAGGGTCGTGAGCGGCTCTCGTCGGTATTCCTGGCACCATTGCCGAGTCGGGCCGACGCGACCCTGCTAGGGGTCAGCGACCAGTGGCCTGTTCGTGAGCTCGCCCCGCCCCCGGCGGGGTCGGGGCTCGAGCCCGTCCGAGGGACCGCGGGCATGCCTCTGCTCGGTCACACCCTGGACTACATCAGGTTCGGCTCCAACTTCACCCGGGCCAGGTACCAACGCTTCGGACCGGTCTGGTGGATGGGCGCCTTCGGCACGAGAATCGTGATGGTGGCGGGCGCGGATGCCACACAGGAGGCGCTGACGACCAAGGCGAAGTCGTTCTCCCAGGACGGGTGGACCTATCTCATCGATGCTTTCTTTCACCGGGGCCTGATGCTGATGAGCTTCGACGAGCACAGGATGCATCGGCGGATCATGCAGGAGGCGTTCACCCGCGACCGGCTCGCCGGCTACGTCGACCAGCTCGGCCCGACGCTGGAGACCAGCATCCGCAGGTGGACAGCGGGCCGGTCCACGCGCATCTACCCACTGTTGAAGGCCCTGACTCTCGACGTCGCAACGGAGGTCTTCATGGCAGGTCGGGGAGGGAGCGAGGACACTGACGCCATCAACGACGCCTTCGTGGCCACCGTGCGCGCAGCCAGCTCGATCATCCGTTTCCCGCTGCCGGGGACTCGGTGGCGCGCCGGAGTCCATGGGCGCACGCTCCTGGAGGACTACTTCACCCGGCATCTGCCGACGGCTCGAAGTGCCCAGGGAGACGACCTCTTTGCGGGGCTGTGCCATGCGCGCACGGCCGACGGTGAGGCGTTCACTGATGAGGACGTCGTCAACCACATGATCTTCTTGATGATGGCGGCCCACGATACCTCGACCATCACCACCACCGCTGCCGCCTACTTCCTCGCCAAGCACCCAGCCTGGCAGGAACGGGCTCGGGCCGAGTCCGACCGACTCGGTGAACGCCGCCCCGACATCGACGACCTGGACTCGATGGCGACTCTCGACCTGGTGATCAAGGAGACGCTGCGCCTCGTGGCGCCCGTGCCGATCGTGATGCGCAAGACGATCGAGAACGTGGAGATTGCCGGACGCCACATCCCGGCGGACACCCTGGTGGCCGTGGCTCCTGCGGTGAACCACTTCGACGAGTCGTGCTGGACCGAGCCCGACACCTTCGACCCCGACCGTTTCAGCGAGCCGCGCCATGAGGACCAGAATCACCGTTTCGGGTGGATCCCCTTCGGCGGAGGAGTGCACAAGTGCATTGGTCTGCACTTCGGCACCCTCGAGGTCAAGGCGATCCTGCACCACATGCTGCGCACTTACACCTGGTCGGTCCCCGACCAGTATGAAGTGAGATGGGACAACACCTCGCTCCCCATTCCTGTCGACGGGTTGCCGATCACCCTGGAGCGCAGATGAATCCGGCACCGGTGGCGTTCTTGGGGGCGACCGACTTCCTCGACATCGAGCACGAGTCCGTCCGGGCATTCACCGCCGCCGCGGTTGGGGATGCGAGCACCGACCGGGACAAGGCCAATCGCCTCTTCACCGCCGTCCGTGACCAGATCTGGTACGACCCCTACACGGTGTCGGACAATCCCGCCCACTATCGAGCCAGCTTCGTCCTCGAGTCCGGGCGCGCCTATTGCGTCCCGAAGGCGGTGCTCTTGACCGCGGTGTGCCGAGCGGCAGGGATTCCGGCGCTGCTGGGTTTCGCTGACGTCCGCAATCACCTGCAGACCGAAGCGCTGCGAGCGCTCATGGGCGGCACAGACCTGTTCGTCTATCACGGCTACAGCCGTCTCTACATCGACGGCCGGTGGTTGAAGGCGACGCCTGCGTTCAACACCGAGTTGTGTGCGCGTTTCGGTGTGCCGCCGGTGGATTTCGACGGTGATCGCGACGCACTCCTGCACGCCTTCACCGCCGACGGAGCCCAGCATATGGAGTACGTCCGCGAGCGCGGCATCTTCGACGATCTGCCTTTGAACGCGATCCTGACCGAGCTTCGGCATACCTATGGACCGTTGATGTTCAAGCGCGCTGACGTGATCGCTGACGCTTTCACCGACACACCCACCAGCCGCACCCAGCCCGACGGGATCTCCGGTGGGTTCCACTCACCCCTGGAGGACCGATGAGCACGGCGACCGCAGCGGACGCCTTGGACGTGTGCAACCCAGCCGATGGCCGGCTGATCGCAACCGTCCCTGTGGATGATCGCGAGACCGTGAACGGTGTCGCGGCTGACCTCCGCTGCGCCCAGGTCGGGTGGGTCGAGGCTGGCCCGCGGCAACGCGCCAGATGGTTGCATCGCTGGCGGGACTGGATCCTGGCTCACACCGACGAGCTCACCGATCTGCTGCAAGCCGAAACGGGCAAGGTGCGCCCAGATGCCCTCGTGGAGACGACCGCGTCGTGCGAATTCATCACCTACTACGCTGACAACGCCGAGAGGTTTCTCGCTGGCGAGCAGGTCAGGTCCTCGAGTCTGTTGAGTCTGCCGAAGCGGCTGTCCAAGACCTACCACCCATATCCGGTTGTCGGGCTCATCACGCCCTGGAACTTCCCGATCACCCTCTTCCTCATGGATGCAGCGCCCGCGTTGGCTGCCGGATGCGCGGTCCTGGCGAAGTCCTCGGAGGAGACGCCACTGACGTGTGCGCGGGTCGTCGAGGGCTGGCACGAGATCGGCGCCCCTCCGGTCTTGGCCCATGTTGTGGGTGCCGGCGAAGCGGGTGCGTCGGTGGTGGACGCCGCTGACTTCGTGCAGTTCACCGGCTCGACAGCCACCGGGCGTGCGGTCGCGATCCGCTGCGCCGAGCACCTGAAGCCGGTGAGCCTGGAGCTGGGCGGTAAGGATCCGGCGATAGTGCTGGAGGACGCCGACCTTGCTCGTGCGGTGGAGGGGATCGCGTGGGGCGGTCTGTTCAACGCAGGGCAGGTCTGCATCTCCGTCGAGCGGGTATACGTGGTAGCTGAGATCTACGACGAGTTCGTGGCCCGGCTGACGCAGAGGGTGCGCTCCCTGGCCCAGGGTGCGGCGACAGGTGACGACGTGGGTGCGATGGTCACTGCGAGGCAGGTCGAGATCGCCGATCGCCACGTCAGCCAGGCGGTGGCGGCGGGTGCGCGGGTCCTGGCCGGCGGACCCGGAGTGCGGTCGGGAACTACTACGCTCCGACCGTCCTGGTCGGTGTCGACCACACGATGGCTTGCATGACCGAGGAGACCTTCGGCCCCACGATCCCGGTGATGCTGGTCGCGGATGAAGACGAGGCCATCCGTCTGGCCAACGACTCGGCGTACGGCCTGTCTGCGACGGTGTGGACCCGCGACCACGCTCGGGCACAGCGCATTGCGAAACGCCTGGACGCGGGTGCGGTCAACATCAACGACGTCTTCAGCAACCTCTTCGCCACCACACTGCCGCACAGTGGATGGAAGGCATCGGGTATCGGTGCGCGGCTCGGCGGTGCCTACGGGCTGCACAAGTACTGCCGGGTCCAGGCGGTGACCGAGCCGCGGATTCCTGTCCCGGCACGAGAACTCACGTGGTACCCGTACACCTCCCGGCGTGCGGCCATCGCCGAAAGAGTATTGCGCGCGGCAGCCGGCCGCGGCCTGTGGCAACGCCTCGGCCTGAACAAGGAGAACAGCAAGTGACGACGCACATCCCCCACACTGCCGCCAAGACTGTGGCGATCACCGGCGGAGCCCGCGGCATCGGCTACCAGACCGCGAAGGAGCTGATCCGACGAGGCCACCGCGTCGCCATCGGCGACGTCGACGAGGCACGTGCCAAAGAGGCCGCCGTCGAGCTCGGGGTGAAGGTCGTCACCCGCCTCGATGTCACCGATCCCGACTCGTTCCGCGAATTTCTCGACCTGGTCGAGGGGGGCCTCGGCCCCCTCGACGTGCTGATCAACAACGCGGGCATCATGCCCACCGGGCACGCCCACGAGGAAGCCGACGCGGTGACCCGGCGGCAGGTCGAGATCAACGTCCTGGGAGTCATCTTCGGGACCAAACTCGCCCTCCAACGGATGCTGCCGCGGCGTGCCGGGCACATCATCAACACCGCATCACTGGCCGGTGAGCTCGCCGTACCCGGTCTGGCGACCTATTGCGGCACCAAGTTCGCGGTCATCGGGTTCACTGAGGCAGCACGACAGGAATACCGCAAGTCCGGGGTCCAGCTGTCCACGGTCCGGCCTACGTTCACCAACACCGAGCTCGTCGCTGGGACGGCTGGGGCCAAGGGACTGCGCAACGCCGAGCCCGAGGAGATCGCTCGAGCGACAGCCGATCTGATCGAGAATCCGCGTTCTTTCGTGCGTGTCACCCGCCTCGCCGGCGGCATGGTCGCCGCGATGAAGTTCGTCCCCGGTCGGTTGGCTACCTGGCTCGGATCGGCCCTGGGCACGGACTCGGTGTTCCTCGACGACGTCGACATGAGGATACGCCAGGCCTACCTGGACAGAATCCGGAGCAACTGATCCAGTCTTCGAACCCCGTCGTGCGCCGATCCACCGAAGAGGAACTCCTATGCCCCGCAGAACCCTGATCAAGGACTACCCGCATCGGATGGCGGGGCATTGCGGCTCTGGCGCGATGCGCGATCTTCTGCACTGGCATGGTCTGGGGTGGGATGGACCGCCCGACGAAGGTCTGGTGTTCGCGCTCGGTGGCGCGGTGGGGCTATCCTACCTCCGGTCGAGCGACCTCGTCCCACCGCTGTACCTGGTGGGACGAGGTGCCGACTTCGAAGTCGATCTACCCCGCCGACTCGGCGGACAGGTCCACGTTCTCACGACCGACGATCCTCGCGAGGGATGGTCATGGGTTCTCGACGAGATCGAAGCAGGCAGACCCAGTCTGGTGTGGGGCGACATCGGTGAGTTGCCGTACCTGCGGGTCCAGTTGCGGATGAGTCGCCACGATATCGTCGTGATCGGTCACGACGAGGCCGAGGGGATCGCTTTTGTCGTGGACAATGACCGCGCCGAGGTGCAGGAGGTCCCGCTCGATGCGCTGGCTCGGGCGCGGTCCTCGAAGTCTTTCCCGGAACCGACGCGCCACTGCACCTACCGCATCATCTGGCCGGACGCGCTGCCAGACGTGGCGGAAGTAGCGGCAGAGGCATTTCGCCAGTCCGCGGCCAGTATGCGCCGCCCGTCGCAGCCCGGGATCGTCGATCTCACGACAGCGGCGGCCGGGGCCGAGGGCCTAGCTGCGGTCGTACAGCTGGCGGCCGACGTTCGGACCTGGGCCGATCTTCCGATAGACGACCTCGAGATCCTCCTGTTCAGCCTGAGCGCTTTTATCGAGAAGGCAGGTACCGGCGGCGGGCTGTTCCGCCGATTGCTCGCCGATGGCTGCGCGGATGTCGCACGCCTGACCGGCGACTTCGCCACCGCTCAACTCGCCGTCTCCGCCAGCCGTTGTGCGCAGGCATGGACCGAGACTGCACGTGCCGGTATCCGGCGCGACGTTGATGTGCGAGCGCGCGCGGCCGGGATGTCTTTGGCGGCTAGCCGGCTGCCAGAGCTGGAGTTGGACCTGGTCGAGTCCCTGGAGTCTGCTTCAAGCTCGCTTATGGCTGCAGATCGCTGACAGCCCCACTTTTCCCCGGACGCTCGGTCTCCGGATCGCTGTGTTCGAAGGCAACTCTCTCAACAAGGAATGCTATGCAGAGCACGATGATGAACGTCCCGTTGACAACTGCGGCGATTCTGCGCCACGGCTCGAGTGTGCATGGCTCGGCAACCGTGCGGACCTTGCAGCCCGACGGGAGCGTGAAGGTCGCCTCGTTCGCCGAGATCGGACGGCGGTCCGCCCAGTTGGCCAACGCGTTGCGCGGTTGCGGGATCACAGGCGATGAGCGCGTCGCAACCTTTATGTGGAACAACCAGGAACATGTGGAAGCCTACTGTGCGGTGCCCTCGATGGGCGCGGTACTGCACACTCTCAATCTACGCCTCGCCTCAGATCAACTCGTCTACATAGGCAACCACGCCGAGGACCGGGTCGTGATTCTCGACGGAAGCCTGGTCCCGCTGCTGGCCCCCGTGCTGCCGCACATCACCAGTGTGCACACCGTCGTCGTGACCGGGGGGGTGGACCTCACCCCGCTGCACCGTGACGGGCTCACAGTCGTGGGTTACGAGGAGTTCATCTCCGCTCAGCCCGAGACGTTCGACTGGCCTGACCTCGATGAGCAGTCAGCAGCCGCCATGTGTTACACCTCCGGTACCACCGGGACCCCCAAAGGCGTCGCCTACAGCCACCGGTCGACCTACCTGCATTCGATGGCGGCCTGCGCCGCCGACGGACTGCGAGTCGGCTGCGATGACCGGATCCTCGCTATTGTGCCGATGTTCCATGCCAACGCCTGGGGACTGGTCTATGCCGCCCTCATGGCAGGTGCCGACCTTCTCATGCCTGACCGGTTCCTGCAGGCCGAGCCGCTGGTACGGCTCATCGATGCCCAGAAGCCAACCGTCGCAGGCGCGGTCCCGACGATCTGGAACGACGTGCTGAACTTCGTGGAGGCCAACCCCAGCTACGACATCTCCTCTCTCGGCCTGGTTGCCTGCGGTGGCTCCGCCGTGCCCGTTCACCTGATGGAGATCTTCGAGGAGAAGTACGGCGTACAGGTTGTCCAGGCGTGGGGAATGACCGAGACCTCGCCGCTGGCCACCGTCGCGCGTCCGCCGGCATCGCTCGACACGCAGGAGCGGTGGCGCCTGCGAGCCACTCAAGGCCGTCCGGTTCCAGGTGTGGAATTGAGGATCGTCGGCGACGCGGGCAATGAGCTCCCGCACGACGGCGAAGCCGTCGGCGAGCTGCAGGTGCGCGGACCTTGGATCACCGGCTCGTACATCGGCGAAGAGGATGACGGGGAGAAGTTTCAGGACGGTTGGTTGCGCACCGGCGACGTCGGTCGGATCGATGAACGCAGTTTCGTCACGCTGACCGACCGCACAAAGGACGTGATCAAGTCTGGCGGGGAGTGGATCTCCTCGGTCGAGCTCGAACTGCTGCTCGCCGGACACCCCGATGTGCTCGAGGCATCTGTGATCGGGGTGCCGGACGAGAAGTGGCAGGAACGTCCCCTCGCGGTGATCGTCGTACGTGACGGGCGCGAGCCCACACCTGCCCATCTGCGTGACTTCCTCGTTGGCAAGGTCGCCAAATGGTGGCTGCCCGAGCGTTGGTGCTTCGTCTCCGAGGTGCCCAAGACCTCGGTCGGCAAGTTCGACAAGAAGCGCCTGCGCTCCCTGCATGCCGAAGGAGAGCTTGCCGTCGTCGAAATCTAGGAATCCTCTCTAGATCATCGAGCACGGGTCCCTGCTCACATCGTGGGGTTAGGATCCGCGGCGGACAGTCCGACTTCGAGTACCTTGCCCGGCCTTAGTGGTCACGCCTCTCTTCAGTCACGCCGCGAACGCAGACCGGGTGGTGCGACATACCCCACGCTGAGTCAGCCGAGAACCTCGCAGGCCAAACCTCGACTGCCGCGCGATCGCGGCCACTTGGCGGCCCTGGATACTTCCTGCTGGTACCTGCGAAAATTCCCACCTGCAGTGCTGGCGGCGGTCCGGTTCGACCATCGCAAGGTGTGGGCGATGTGCCGTTGCGACGGGCACCCGGTGTCGCAGGCGACCGTGCTGCGGTGCCTGCGAGACGAGGGTCTGCTGCCGCCAGCCGCAAGGCTGCGTTCGCCGCCGAGCCCACCGGCCCGAATCAGGTGTAGCGTTTGGACTTCAGTGAGTTCGAGACCACCGCTGGCGGGACGTGGCGTATCGCGGATTGCCGGGACTACTGGAGCAAATACGAGCATCCCTGGCATGTGTCGCCGACGGCGAACCAGCACGAACGCGATCACCGCGATCGAGCGCGCTTTGGCCGACTACGAGCAGTCGTACGACCACCCGCTGGCCGAAACGTGCCCACGCGAGCCCGGCCGTGGTCTCGAGCCCGCGGCGACGATCGTGACCTACAACGGCGGCCCGTTCCGGTCGTTCCGCTTCGAGGCGTTCGTCACCGCACACCCCGAACTGCGCCACGTCGGTACCCGAGTCAGGTCGCCGGGCCAGAACGGCTCGCGCGAACGCGGTTTCGGGTCGCTGAAGTACGAGCGACTGTTCCTCGAGGAGATCGATGACGTCTTGGCCGTGGTGAAGCACGCTGACGCCTACCGGGTCGAGCACAACACCGTCCGGCCGCACGAAGCCATCGCTTGGAACCGGCCGATCCAGATCCACCCTGGCCTGGTCGGCCCTCGGATCCCCAACTTTCCCCGAGACCGAAAACCTGCCAACTACTTGACACGGGACACGACGACGCAGCAGCGGCCTCGTCCAGGAGTGTTCGATCAACGGCTCTGGTATCCCTCACACCCGAATTGAGCCAGAGCCGTTGACCCGACCTCCGTACGTGCGGGCTTTTGTCGGTTTTACTTGCGGGTGTTGTGGTTGTGGTGGGCGGTGAGGAAATCGTCGACCAGGCGTGCGCAGTCGTGGTGGTCGATGCTGTGCAGCCCGGTGAGGCGAGCGAAGACGATCGGGCCCAGCAGCTGGATGATGACGAAGGTGGTGTCGAGGTCGCCGAGGTGGGCGCGGGCCTCAGGGCTGGTGAGGATGTGGTCGAACGGTTCGCGGTAGCGGCGGATGACCTGGGCGCGCAGGGAGGTGACCGCGCCCGAGTCAGGGGGTGCGCCGGGGTCGGGGGTAATGGATCCCATGGCCAGCCAGGACAGGGTGGTCAGCTGGAGGGGAGCGTTCTCGATCAGGTCGGCTTGGGCGGTGAGCAACGCGATCAACTGCTCGCGCACGGGCCCGTCGTCGGGTGGGGTGTCCACGCGTGGGAGTAGGCGTTCGAAGGTGGCCGCGAGCAGGTGGGTGCTGCTGCCGAAGTGCCGGTAGAGGGTGGTGCGCGCGACTTTCGAGGTGCGGGTGACCGCGTCGATGGTGACCGCGTCGATACCGCCGGTGGCCAGCAGATGGGTGGCCGCGTCGAGCAACCGTGCCCGCGAGCGCGCCAACCGCGGATCGGCCTGATCGAGATCCGCGTCCTGCTCGCCGGTGGCGGAGTGGGGCGCGGCGGGTCCGGTGCGGGTGTCGGCCTGGTCGCGGGTGGTCATGGTCGGGAAGACCTCCAAGGAAACGGGCGGCGGTGAATGTGTCCGATTTCGACTCTATCGCAACCACTCTCGCCTGTGATACTCATGGTAGCGAAGCGATACCGATGGTTTCGTCGGGTGGGAGGTGCCGGTGAACGCACCGGAAACGACTGACGGTCACAGTGTGCTGGCGCGGGCCGAATGGTGGATGCTGACGGTGTCGTGCCTGGCGGTGGCGCTGGTCGTCGCGGCGATGGCTGCACTGTATTCGGCGTTGCCGCTGATCGCGGTCGCGACCGGGGCGACCCAATCGCAGCTGACCTGGATCGTCGACGGCTACACCCTGATCCTGGCGTGTCTGGTCCTGCCCGCCGGCGCGGTGGGTGACCGCTACGGGCGCCGCGTCGTGCTGATCGCGGGCCTGGCGGTGTTCTCCGTGGCCTCGGCGCTGCCGCTGCTCATGTCGGGGCCGGTGTGGCTGATCGCGGCCCGCGCGGCGGCGGGCGCGGGCGCGGCACTGGTGATGCCCTCGACCCTGTCGATCCTGACCGCGGGGCTGCCCGAAGCGCATCGCGGGCGCGCGGTCGGGGTGTGGGCTGGGGTCGCCGGGTCCGGTGCGGTGCTCGGGATCCTCGGCTCGGGACTGCTGCTGGCGCGGTGGTCGTGGGAATCGGTGTTCGTGGGACTGACCGTGGCCGGGGTGGTGCTGGCCGCGCTGGCGTGCACCATCGCCGAATCCCGCGAGCGGGAACACCCGCCGGTGGACTGGGTGGGCGCGGTGGCGGTGGCGATCGCGATCGCGGCGATCGTGTTCGCCTGCGTCGAGATCCCCGCGCGCGGCTGGCTCGACCCGCTCGTGACCCCCACCCTCGCGCTCGGTGTCGCCGCGGCGGTGGTGTTCGTGATCATGGAGTTGCGGGTCGCCGCGCCGCTGCTGGATGTGCGGTTGTTCGCCCGGCGGGGGTTCGGGGCCGGGTCACTGTCGGTGACCATCCAGTTCCTGGTCACCTTCGGGGTGTTCCTGCTGCTGGTGCAATACCTGCAATTGATCCTCGGGTACGGGCCGCTCGGTTCGGCGCTGGGCCTGGTGCCGATGGCGGTGCCGCTGGTGGCGATCTCGGTGATCGCGCCGTGGCTGTCGAGCCGGGTCGGGCTGCGGGCGATGACCGTCACCGGGCTGCTCGCCATCGCGACCGGACTCTTCCTGGTGAGCCGGTTGACCCTGGCCGCCGACTACCCAGACCTGTTGTGGCCGTTGCTGATCCTGAGCGCCGGGCTGGGATTGTGCACCGCCCCGGCCACCTACGCCATCGTCGCCGACACCCCCGTGGCCAAACACGGTGTCGCCGCCGCCGTCAACGACGCCGCCCGCGAGATCGGCGCGGCCATCGGAATCGCCGTATCCGGCAGCGTGCTCGCCGCCGGATACACCCACCACATCCAACCCGCCCTGCCCCAGCTGCCCGAACCCGCTCGCGGCCCGGTCGCCGACTCCCTCGCCGCCGCCCTGCAGGTCGCCGACCGCGCCGGACCCGCCGCCCAGCCACTGGCCGAATTCGCCAAGACCGCGTTCGTACACGGCAGCACCCAGGCCGCGCTCGCGCTGGCGGCCATCACCGCGGCCGGAGCACTCGCGCTGGCCATCCTCGCCCCCGGACGCACACCCCGGCCCACCCCCACCACGACCTGAAGCGCCCTGGGTTTCGTTCCGTGGTTACACGGTCGCGGGCGCGGTCGTCGTGGTGTGAGTGTAGGTCGCTTCGACGTTCGCCGGGGTGCGGTAGCCGAGAGCTTCGTGGAGCCGGGAGGTGTTCCACCAGTGGACCCAGCCCATCGTGGCGAGCTCAACCTCGCTGACTGACTCCCAGATCCGCTTGGAGTAGATCAACTCCGCCTTGTATAGGCCGTTCACTGTCTCGGCCAGCGCGTTATCGTAGCTATCGCCGACGGTACCTACTGAAGCCGTAACTCCCGCGGCGAGCAGAGCGTCCGAATAGGCGAGCGAAACGTATTGACTACCCCTGTCGGAATGGTGGATCAATCCGCTTTCGTTCCTGCTCACCCCGGTGGACTGCAGTGCATGCTCCAGTGCGAGCAATGGCAGAGACTCCGTGTGGAGCGTGGGCGCGACCGCCCAGCCGACAATTCTGCGACTGAAGACATCGGTAACGAATGCGACGTAGCAGAACCCGGAGAGCATCCGGACGTAGGTGATGTCGGCGACCCAAAGCTGCTGCGGTCGATCCGCGACGAACCGCCGTTCAACGAGGTCCGGGCGCTGGTCATCTCCGTCTGCGGAGCAGGTGGTGACGGGCTTTCGACCTCGGCGAACGCCCTGCAGGCCGGCGATCTTCATCAGCCTCGCGACCTGGTCGCGACCGACGTTCCATCCTGCGTGGCGCATTGCGTGCCACATCTTCCGGACCCCATAGACGCTGTAGTTCGCCTGATGAATCCGCTGCACCTCCTCCGCCAGCATCTCGTCCCGAACGCTGCGAGCGGAGGCCGGCCTGTTCTTGGCAGCGCGGTATCCGCGGGAGGTGATGAACCCACATTCTGTCGCACTGAGGATGCGGCAGATGGCCTCGACCCCGAACTTCTCGCGATGCATGTCGACGAACGCGATCATTTCGTCGTGGGGCGGTCGAGTTCCGCTGCGAAAAACGCTGAGGCGGCCTTCAGGATCTCGTTCGCACGTCGCGCCTCGGCGAGCTCCCGCCGGAGACGGCGATTCTCCTCCTCGAGCGGCTCTCCCGGTCCGACCGGCTCGGTGGCGCCGTAGCGATTGCACCAGATCCGCAGCGTCTCTGTGCCGACACCGAGCTGCGGCGCGACGGCACGGATCGATGCTGAGCGAGGGCCGCCCTCGCGGGCTTGGCGGTCGTAGACCATGCGCACGGCACGCTCACGCAGCTCTGGACTGAACTTCTTGGGCATACTCCGATTCTCCTTGCTGAGACTCGGAACGGAACCCAGGGCGCTTCAACGCACCCCACGTCGTCGCCCTCGTCCGAGCCGGCAAGACCTTCGAGAAAGGCAAACTCGTCGAATCCGACACCCCATCAACATCGCAAGAGGAGGCCGCCTGAAACAACCTCATCCACAGGTCTTGACAATATCTCCGATACGAAGGCGCCATTTGCACTGACAATTGAGACCGCGCTCCTCGTGGGAGTTATCACGCTGTCGGGCGAGGGGCGGGTGCTCCATGACCTTGGGGGCTGGGCCGTAGTCTGGTACGTCGTTGGCATCCTCCTCTTAGTAGCTAGCGTCCTATGTGCGGCCTGGGTTGTGCGTCCCCGGCTACGGGCCTCCAACCTCGAGGTTGAGGCGCCGGACAACTTTGTCTATTTCGGACACCTGCGGCACCTGACGCCCGAAGCCGTTCAGGATCGGCTCGAGGGCCCGACTCTTCTTCCGGTACTGTCGAAACAGCTCGTGGAGATGAGCAAGATAGCGTGGACAAAGCACCGGCTTGTGCAGTTGTCTATGAGTCTTTCTCCGATTGGCGTTATGGCACTTGGCATATGTGCGACATGCTGACTTGTGTGAGGCGATGCTCGGTCGTCAGAGCAGAGGGGTTGCCGCTGCATGGGCGCCGCAAGAGATCGATCTACGCCAAATGTTCGCCGAAAGTGACTTGGATGGCCGACCACATGGAGAATCAAAATTGACACGACTCATCGAGGCACGCATGTTCTGTCAGACTTCCGGGGGTAGCGCTGCTAATCTCCGCTGCATCTCGACATGAGCGGCGCGGCGCGACGCGGGTTGTCGGGCTTGAGCCTCGCCCCAACCCCCTTCTCAGTTCAGCCACTCCCGGCTGTACACGTCCTGCCAACGGACATGCACCTGGGCGCCGGCCCGCCGTGCGCGGTCCGGGCCGAGGGTCTGGCCCAGAACCTGTTCGACGGCGTCGCGGACTCGGTCGGCCTCGGCGTGGAGGTCGTCGCGGTAGCGGGCGACGAGCCCGATCGTGAGGCCGGTGAGTTCATCGTCGTCGCCGTCCAGCCGGACGTGGACCACCAGGCGGCCGACGGCGTTCCGCACCCGCGTGGCCAAGAGTTGCTTGAGGACGCGGTCGTTGACGCGGACCCTCGGGTCGTCGGTGGCGAGGTCGCGGCCGGGCCGACGGAGCCGGGGCAGTCCGGACGCGATCGCCGAGACCAGGCGTGCGACGTCGCCGGTCGGCTCATCGAGGCGGCGGCTCGCGTCCACCAGCCAGGCGTCGGTCGGATCTCCGCCTACAGCCTCTGAATTCATGTCCGCGTCCTCCTCTCTCGACTCTGTCGCTGTGCTTCGGGTTCGCCGATGCGTTCCTCCGGGCTCGGCATCCCGCTACTCCCAGGCTTCCACGGCGCGAGGCGAGTGGTGAGGAAGGTCCGACTGCGCTGGAGGTGCCCACGCACCGAACCGTTGCTGATCTTCAGTACCGACTCGATCTCGCCGAGAGAGAGGCCCTCGACCTCCCGAAGCCACCACACCGCCCGCGGTACGGGCGGCAGGTGCGTCAGTTCGGTGCGGAGTGCTTCGACCAATTCGGCTCGCTCGGCGGCCTCGCTCGGCAGCGGCTGGGCCGACTCGAGGTCGGCGAATTGCTCGTTCTCAGTGGGCAGTTCCCGGCGGCGGCGATAGTGGTCGATCACCTTGCGATGAGCGATGCCGAGCACCCAGGTGCGGACCGCGCTGCGGAACTCGAAGTCCGGCAGTGCGCGCCACACCGCGATCATCGTCTCCTGCGCGACGTCCTCGGCGACCTGCGGATCGTCGATCATGCGCCGGACGAATCGCAGCAGGAGCGGCGCCGTTCGGCCGATCAGGACGTCGAAGGCCTCCGGATCACCGGCACCTGCGGCGGCGGCCAACTCCTCGTCGGAGAAGTCGTCCAGACCAGGGCTCGCCCGGTGACCGTTGGTGTGATTCAGATCATTCACCGATTCGCGTGCAACTTTCTGTTCGGCTGCGACTGACTATATACAACCCCGGAACCGACGGGGTCCCTTGGAAAGGACCAGCATGAGCGAACAGACCACCGCGAAGTCGACCGACGCAGGCACCGACACCGACGGTCCGCGCACCACCGGGCGCGACGTCCAACTGGCCCGGAACTCGACGACCGCGCTCAACGGCAGCCTCGGCACCACGTCGATCGCGGACGTCGTCGTCGCCAAGATCGCGGGAATCGCCACCCGCGAGATCGACGGTGTGTACGACCTCGGCGGTACCACGGAACGCGCTGTCGGCAAGGTCCGCGACGTGCTGCCGGGTACCAGCACCAGCGTGACTCAGGGAATCGACGTCGAGGTCGGGGAGCGGCAGGCCGCCATCGACATCTCGATCGTCGCCGAATTCGGCGTGGCCATCCACCAACTCGCCGGGGCCATCCGCCGCAACGTGATCAACGCGATCGAGCAGATGACCGGCCTGGAAGTGACCGAAGTGAACGTGACCGTGCACGACATCCACTTCGACGACGAGGACCAGGACTTCGGCGAACCGCGGGTCCAGTGATGGCGCCGCCTTCGGCCGACGACGCGCTGGTGAAGGACATCGCCGCCGCCGTGCTCGCGGTACCCGGAGTGGTGGAACTCGACGGCGGAATGTTCGGCGAGGTCGCCACGTATCTCCCGGGCGAACGGGTCAGCGGCATCCGGCTCTCCGACGAGGAGGGCTCGGTGCACATCGTGGTCGATCTGCGCCACGACCTGCGCGAGGTGGCGGCGCAGGTGGCGGACACGGCCAGTGAGATCAGCGGCCGCCGGTTCTCGGTGACCATCGAGGACGTCACCACCGGAGAACCCGCCGCCGCCGGGACCGCGACGACCGAATCTGAAGGAGAACTCGATGACTAAAGCTGCGACGATCGGCCTGTTCGCGGGCCTGCTGCTGGCGTTGGCGGCCACCACCGGCGGATTCGGCGGTCTGATCCTGGCGCTGATCCTCGGAGCCGTCGGGCTGATCGTGGGCCTGCAGGTCGACGGCACCATCGATGTGCGCGCGATCGCGCGCGGACGCAGCCGTGGCTGACGTCTCGGCCCCGTCGGCCAACGTGCCGGACACCACCGCGCCCGGTCGGCTGACGATGGCGGACAGCGTCTTCGAGAAGATCGCGTTGGCCGCCGCGTTGAGCGTCGACGGCGTGGTCCGTCACGACGGATCGATGGCGGGTCGGCTGGGCGCGTTCGTCGGCGGTGAGGCGACCGCGGGCTCCGACTATCCCCGGGTGCGGGTGGAGAGCGCGGGCGGCGCCGCCCACGTCGTGGACCTCACGTTGGCGCTCGCGTGGCCCTCACCGATCTCCGCCACCTGCTCACGGGTGCGGCAGAAGGTCGGCGACGAACTCGACCGGCTCACCGGGAACCGCCCGGTGCGCGTGAACGTCGCGGTGGAGGCGGTGGTGCCCGGAGCCGCCGCGAGATTCAGGAAGAACGGCTTCGTGCAACTGCCCGATCCCGACGACGGGCCCGCTGCAGGCGAAGCCGTTGACGAAGGGGGAAGACCATGACACCGTCGGCCGCCGAAGACCGTGACGACGAGTTGCGGGACATCAGCGATGAACCGATTCGCGATCCGGCGGGGTTCCCCGGAGCCGCCATCGCCGGCGGGCTGCTCGGGGTGGCGCTGCTCGTGCTGTGCGGGGCGATGATCCGGGACCTACTGGTGACCACCGGCGCCGTCTCCGGGGAGACCTGGACTCACCGTGCCGCCGACAATCTCGGGTCGTCCACCTGGAGCGGTTGGATGTGGGCGATCCCCGCCGTCTGCGCCGTGGTCGGCCTCGTCCTGCTCTGGCTCGCGGTGAAGCCCCGCCGGCGAACGCACCTCAACGTCGACGGCGTCCGCGTGGTGTGGACCCGCCCGGTCGACGTCGCGCGCCGCGCGAGCGCGGCGGTCTCCGAGGTGCCCAACGTCCGGCATGCGCTGACGACGGTGGGACGCCGCCGCATCAGGGTGACCGTCCGCACGTCCGGGCCCGTCGACCGCGATCGCATCGCGCAAGTGGCCGATGACGCGGTCGGGGCGGTGAGTTCCGGCAAGCACGTGGTGGTGAAGGTCCGGGGGCCGAGGAAAGAGTTCGTCGAATGAACCGCGGAGCCGCAGCCCTGCACCGACTGTCGATCGGTGTGATCGGGCTTCTGTGTCTGGTACTGGCCGCAGGGGTGATCCTGCACCAACTGTCGGTGCACCCGGTCGAGGGGTGGGTGGACCGAATCGACACCGGAGGCATCCGTGACGCGACCGCCGCCGGTTGGTTCGCCGCCGTCCTGGTCGCCGTCGCACTGCTCGCGTTGTATTGGGGCTGGAGGCTGATCCGGACCACGATCGCGCCGCGCCGACCCGAACTCCTGGTGCTGAACGGCAGCGGGCCCGAGGGGACGATGACGGTCTCGCTCAAGCAGGTGGCCTCGGCCGTCGAAGAACAACTCGCCACACAGACTGTCCTGCGCCAGGTGCGCGTGCAGGCGATCGACGACCGCGGCGAGGCGATCATCCGCATCACGGTCGACGTCGCACCCGAGCGCTCGTACGACGAGATCGTCGGCATTGTGACGCCGACGATCGAAGACCTCCGAATCGCGCTGGGGGATTCGGATGTGCACGTCCAGGTCTTCATTCACCTGGACGCGCTGCAATAACCGAAGTGAAATCCGAGAAGAGGAGTTGCCGCAATGGCGATGGAAGACAAGATGAGCAACAAGGCCGACGAGCTCAAGGGCAAGGCCAAGGAGGCCGGCGGCTCGCTGACCGGCGATGACGACCTCAAGAACGAGGGCAAGGCCGATCAGGCCGCGGCCGCGGTGAAGAAGGGCGTCGAAGAGGTCAAGGACGCGGCCGCCAAGGTGAAGGACAAGCTCACCGGCGACAAGTGATCGCACGCCGGCCCGTCGGGAACTCCCCGGCGGGCCGGCGCTTCTTTGTGTCCGCACTTTACCTTCTGGAAGGTAAAGTGGCCGGATGGAGTCCGAGACGCGGGTGCGCATCCTGCAGGCGGCCAAGGAACTGGCCCAAGAGAGCGAATCGGTGCAGGGGGTGACGATCTCCCTGGAGTCGGTCGCCGCTCGTGCCGGGATCACCAAACCCGGCCTGATGTACCACTTCCCGACCAAACGGGAACTCATGCTCGGTCTGGTGGAATACGCTGCGCGCCACTGGGACTCGCTGTTGCGCGCGCACGCCGGAGCCGGTCCCGCCGACCTGGCCGTCTTCGACCGCTACCGCGCGTACGTCACCGTCGCCACCACCGCCGACGTATCCCGGGCCGACTACTGGATCTTCACCGATGCGCTCTACCACCCCGAACTGACCGAACCCTGGGCTCGTGTCCTCGGACCGTGGTTCGCACTCGAGGACGTGCCCGTACCGGCGCGGGCACGGCTGACGGCCGCGCGTTTCTGCGCCGACGGGGCGTGGATGTCGGAGGCCACCGGCGTGTTCCCCGCCGACGATCTTCCCGCCGTCCGACGCCACGCGCTCGCGCTGATCGACGCCGCCGAGGGGGCGGAGCGGTGAAGTGGCTGCTGCTGGGCGGCGCCATCGCCGCCGAGGTGACCGGGACGCTCACCCTGCGCGCCACCGTCGACCATCCCGGCTGGATTCCCGTGGTGATCGTCGCCTACTGCGCGGCTTTCGCTCTGCTCGCGCAGACCCTGCGCGCCGGTATGCACATCGGCGTCGCCTACGGGATCTGGGGTGCTTCCGGCGTCGCACTCGTCGCAGTGCTCGGCGTGGTGATCTTCGGTGAGACGCTCGGGGCGCGGGCGATCATCGGAATCGCGCTGATCATCCTCGGTGTGGTCGTGGTGGAGACGGGGGCGAAGACCGTCGGCGCCGCGAGCGAGGAGCAGGTGCTGTGAGCTGGGTGTGGCTGCTGCTGTCGATCGCCTCGGAGGTCACCGGCACCTTGGGCTTGCGTGCGGCCGGTGCCGGTCGCCGTCGCTGGCTGATCCTGGTGGGGATCGGATACACCTGTGCCTTCGTCTTCCTCGGCTTCGCCCTCGACGCCGGCGTGCCGGTCAGTGTCGCGTACGGAATCTGGACCGCCGTCGGCATCGTGGCGATAGCGACGCTCGCCCGCGTGATCTGGAAGGACCCGTTGACCGGCCGGATGCTGCTGGGCATGGCCCTCATCATCGCCGGCGTGCTGCTGGTGGAACTCGGCTGACGCTCGTTTCGTCGACGTCCAGAATCTTGGACATTTCGCGTGCGGACTACGCGCGCATAGTGGGTTCACTCTCAATCAGCCAATCGAGGAGGACTCCTATGACCGCGTTATCCGACCATATCGTCGATGCCCACAACCGAGGACTTGCAGAGAAGGATATGGAATTGTTCGGCAGCATCTTCGCCGATGACGTCGCCGTGGAACTGCCGGGCGGGACGAGTTTCGAGGGCCGCGACGGGATCGTGCAGACAGCCGTCGCGTTCTACACCGCCTTTCCGACATCCGGCTCACGCCGCGCCAGATCTGGGCCGACGACAACGGCGTCGTGGTGGAGCAGGTCTTCACGGGGACGCACACCGGCCCGCTGGCCACGCCGAACGGGGAGGTGCCGCTGACCGGAAAGAAGGTGGAGTTCGGACTCATCGACACCTTTCTCGTCACCGACGGAAAGGTGAGCGCGCACCGCGTCTACTACGACAATCTCGCACTCCTGGGACAGCTCGGGCTGGCCTGACGGACAGACACGACGGCGGGGCGGATCACGGCGGTGTGCCGGGTCCGCCTTCCGCGTGTTCCGGAGCCCGTCACCGTTCGGAGTAGTTCTCCAGCAGCCGCCGGCCGATGATCATCCGCTGGATGTCGGCGGTTCCCTCGCCGATCAGGAGCATGGGGGCCTCGCGGTAGAGGCGTTCGATCTCGTACTCCTTGGCGAAACCGTATCCGCCGTGGATCCGGAAGGCGTCCTCGACCACGTCGCGGCAGTACTCGGAGGCCAGGTACTTCGCCATTCCGGCTTCGAGGTCGTTCCGTTCGCCCGCGTCCTTGACGCGGGCGGCGCGGACCACCATCTGATGCGCGGCTTCGACCTTCGTCCCCATCTCCGCGATGCGGAAGAGGACGGCCTGGTGCTCGGCGATCGGCTTGCCGAAGGTCTCGCGCTGCTGGGCGTACGAGGTGCCGAGCTCGAAGGCGCGGTGGGCGACGCCGACGGCGCGTGCGGCGACGTTGACGCGGCCGACTTCGACGCCGTCCATCATCTGGTAGAAGCCCCGGCCCGGCTCGCCGCCGAGGATCTCGGCGGCGTCGATCGAATAGTCGTCGAAGAGCAGTTCGGTGGTGTCGACGCCCTTGTACCCCATCTTCTCGATCTTTCCGGGGATCGTGAGGCCAGGTGCCGCCTCGCCGAATCCGGGCGTCTTCTCGATGAGGAAGGTCGTCAGGTTCTGATGCGGACGGTCGCGCCCCTCGGGAGTGCGGACCAGGACGGCCACGAGTGACGAGCTCGCGCCGTTGGTGACCCACATCTTCTGGCCGTTGACGGTGTACCGTCCTCGGCCGTCGGGGGTGGCGGACGTCGTGACGGCGGCGACGTCGGACCCCAGACCGGGCTCGGACATGGAGAAGGCGCCGGTGAGGTCGCCGGCTGCGAGGCGGGGAAGGTACTTCGCCCTCTGTTCCGGTGTGCCGTGCTGCTGCAGCAGGTAGGCGACGATGAAATGCGTGTTGATGATGCCGGAGACGCTCATCCAGCCACGGGCGATCTCTTCCACGACCAGCGCATAGGTGAGCAGCGACTCGCCGAGTCCGCCGTACTCCTCGTCGATGGTGAGGCCGAAGAGCCCCATCTGCTTCATCTGCGCGACGATCTCCGTCGGGTACTCGTCCGCGTGTTCCAGATGGGTGGCCATGGGCAGAATCTGCTGGTCGACGAAATCCCGGACCGTCGCGAGGATGTCTCGCTGTTCGGTGCTGAGGTTCTCGGTCGCACACAACTTGCCCATGGGTCCTCGTCTCTGTTCGCTGCCCCAACCATCGTGCATAATATGCGGTTCTGCCTCGGGGTGAGGCGGATCTGGTGACGTACGCCGCCCCGGAAGCTCTTCGACCTGCCGTGATGTCACTGGCAGAAGCGCCGGTGCACCCGCATCTCGTGGCACGTGAGACCTTCGTAGAAGTGGAGGGCGTACCGCAGCCGGCGCCCGCGCCGCGGTTCAGTCGGACGCCGGGCTCCATCTCGCGGCCTCCGGCCGAACCGGGTGAGCACACCGACGAGGTACTGACCGACTGGGGCTTCGACGCCGAGCGCCTCGCCGCACTGCACGCATCGGGTGCCATCAGCTGAACCCCGCGCACGGGTCAATCAAATTGCAACGCACGACGCGCCGGACACTCGAGTGCCCGGCGCGTCGTACGCATTGTGTGAAAGATATTATCCAGGTGACAGAACCGACACCAGTGAGGCGGCAGATCATCGTGAGTGCACCCGTGTCGAGCGGCCGTGGACGGCATAAGCAGTTGCCGGACGCGGTCACGAGCTACGTCCGTGAACAGATCATGTCGGGCAACCTCAAGCCGGGCGAGTTCTTGCGGATGGAGCCGATCGCGGAGACGGTCGGCGTCTCGATCACTCCGGTGCGCGAGGGTCTGCTGCGCCTGTCGAACGAAGGATTCGTCACGGCCGTGCCCCGCCGTGGTTTCGTGGTCGCCGAGTTCACGCGGCAGGACGTGCGCGATCTGTTCTGGGCGCAGGCACAGTTGTCGGGGGAACTCGCCGCGCGTGCGGCCGAGCGGATCACCGATGTCCAGCTCCAGCAGCTCGAAGAAGTGATGGCGCAGTGCGATGCCGCGGTGAGTTCGGGCAATACCGAGGCCATCGGGGACCTCGGACACCAGTTCCACCGGCTGATCAATCTCGCGGCCGACTCCGACCGGCTCGCTCGACTGCTGGCGTCCATCGTCAAGCACCTGCCCAACTCGTTCTACGCGTCGATCGAGTCGCATGTGCGCACGGTGACGCCCGAACACCATCAGATGCTCGACGCGCTGACCGCGCACGACGCCCAGCGCGCACGCGAGATCACCGAGAAGCACATCGTCAACAGCGCCGACTACGTGGTCCAGATGCTCGAGGAGCGCGGACTGTGGAAGGACGCGGAGTAGGCGTTGCCGGTCACGACGTCCGTCGAGGCGTCCGCGCCGGTTGACATTCAAGTAGGTCGAAGCCGGATGATGTCCGGGTGGCAGATTCCAGGTTGATGTCGATCGGATCGTTCGCGCGGCGGAGCGGTCTGACGGCGAGTGCGTTGCGTTTCTACGCTGATGCAGGTGTGCTTCTGCCTGCACAGATCGATCATTACGAAACCCGGCACCGCGACGCTCGAGTCGCCGGACGAGGACGGTCGCGTCCTCGAGGCGCTGCTCGACAGCCGCTGGAGCTGCCGCGGCTATCAGGAGGGCCGGCAGGTTCCGCGTGCGGACATCGAGCGGCTGCTGTCGATCGCTCAGCGGTCGCCGTCGTGGTGCAACACGCAGCCGTGGCAGGTCATCGTCACCCGAGGGCGAGGGAACGGAGCGATCCCGCGCGGCTCTGACCGAGTGGGATCGGCGAAGCAGGCGATGGAGAACTTCCGGCTCTTCGGTGCGCCGCACGTCGCGATCGTGACGACCGACGCGGTGCACGATGTGTACGGTGCCGTCGATTCCGGGCTCTACGTGAGCAACTTCCTGCTGGCGGCGCGGGCACTCGGTCTCGGCGCCATTCCGCAGGCGGCCCTCGCGATGGCGTCTCCGCTGATCCGGTCGCATTTCGCGATCGCCGACGATCGCAAGGTCCTGCTCGGCATCTCGTTCGGCTACGCCGACCCCGACCAACACCTACCGCACCTCGCGTGCGGAGCTGTCGGACGTGGTGCGCTGGGTCGACGCCTGAGAGAGGCCCGGACGCGGCCCGCTCACTGCGCGGCCGCGCCTGCGTCGCGCTCGACCGGTGCGACCTTGACGTGATCCGGCCGCTTCAGCGTGCCCTCGCCGATCAGCTCCACATCGGCCTTGATGTTGAGGGCCGAGCGGATCCGGTCCTCGATGGCGGCCTTCACCTCGGGGTGGCGTGCGGGGTCGACGGCGTCGGCGACTTCGGCCACCACAGGCAGTGGACGCTGGGTGGAATGACCCTCGAAGTCGGGGCGGATACGGATGTGCCCGGTGGTGAGCGGCGCCATCTCCTCCACGAGTTGCTTCACCGCTGACGGGAACACGTTGATGCCGCGGACGATGAGCATGTCGTCGGTGCGCCCGACACACCGAACCTTGTATCCGGTCCGACCGCAGGCGCAGTCGGTGGCGGTGACGACGACGTGATCGCGGGTGCGGAAGCGCAGCAGCGGCGACGCCCGACGCCCGACGCCCGAGGGCGGTGTACACCACTTCCCCCTCGACGCCGGCCGCGGGGGCGAGCACCTGCCCGTCGGCGGGATCGATGATCTCGGCGATGATCAGATCCGGCGAGTGGAAGTGCATGCCCTCCCCGGCTTCGCATTCGCCCCAGTAGATGCAGCCGAGGTCGGTGCCGCCGAGCATCTCGCGCGAGGTGGCGCCCCACAGCGACTGCAGCTTGTCGCGGATCGCGGGCAGTCCGCCGCCCGGCTCGCCGCCGACGCTGATGCTGCGGACGCCCAATTCGGCGGCGGGCACACCGACGATGTCCGGCGCCTGTTCGGCGAGGTAGGCGAGGAAGTTGGGCGTGCCGATGAGCGCCTCCGGACGCTGGTCGGCCTGTACGCGCAGCAGACGCTCGGCACCGGCCTCCGCGCCGATAGGGATGTCGACGATGCCCATGTGCCTGGCGATCTGGACCACCGGGAGCCCGCCCACGAAGCCTTTGCTCATGCCGAATCCGTGCAACATGCGGTCGCCCGGCCGGAAGCCGTTGGCGTACAGGGCCCGGGCGCCGAGTTCGCTCCAGATCGTGATGTCCGATTCGGTGAGGCCGACGTACGACGGGCTGCCGGTGGTGCCCGACGACGCCTGGATCTGGACGATCTCCGACATCGGCGCCGCCACGTGCGAGCCGAGCGGAGGATGCTCCGCCAGACTGTCCCGGAGCTCCTGCTTCTCGGTGAAGGGGAGATCGGCCAGGTGGTCGAGCGTCGTCACTCGGTCGATGTTCACCGAGTGCTCGGCGAATTTCGCCCGGTAGAACTCGCTGTTGGCGGCGAGGTACGCGAGCTGCTCGGCCAGCCGCGACTCCTGCATCGCCCGCGCCTGGTCGGGGCCGATCACCTCGACGGCGCTCCAGTAGTCGGCGGAGAACGGTCGGGTGCTCATGCTGTCTCGGCTCCTCTTCAACGCGATCCGGGTCGATGCGATCCGGCCGGCGCACCGGGGCTGCTGCTGTGTCCCGGGCCACTGGGTCACCGGTAGCATAATATATTATGCTACCGATGATGGACGTGATCCAGACGACGATCCCGGCTAGAAAGGCTTTCAGCTCATGGCACTGACCAAGGACGAACAAGAGATGGTGTCGTTGGTCCGCGACTTCATCGACCAGCGGGTGGCCTCGCGTGTTCGGGAGTTCGAAGCCGACGACATCTATCCCGAGGAATTCATCGAAGAGATGAAGGAACTCGGCTTCTTCGGTCTGCTCGCGCCCGCCGAGTACGGCGGCGTCGACGTCAGCATGGCGTGTTTCGCCCGGGTCTGCGAGGAACTGGCGCGCGGGTGGATGAGCCTCGCCGGCGCGATCGGCGGACACTCGGTGATCACGTATCTGATCAAGACCTTCGGCACCCAGGAGCAGAAGGATAAGTACCTGGCGGAGATGGCCGAGGGCAAGATCCGCGCGACGATGGCTCTCACCGAGCCCGGCGGCGGCAGCGATCTGCAGGCCATGCGCACCTACGCGGCGCCCGGCGAGGACGGCTTCACCATCAATGGATCCAAGACCTGGATCTCCAATGCGGCGCACTCCGGACTGTTCGGCCTGCTGTGCATCACCGACCGTGACGCCAGCCCGGCCCACAAGGGCATGAGCGTCATCCTCGTGGAGCCGGGCGACGGCTTCACCGTCTCCAAGAAGCTCCCGAAGCTCGGCTACCGCGGCGTCGAGGCCTGCGAGCTGGTCTTCGACGGCATGAAGGTGCCCGCCGACGCCGTCCTCGGCGGAGAGCCGAACAAGGGCTGGGGCCACATGATGCGCGGCCTCGAGGTCGGGCGCATCCAGGTGGCCTCCCGTGCGCTCGGCGTCGGTCAGGCGTCGCTCGAGGCGGCCACCAAGTATGCGCAGGAGCGCGAGTCGTTCGGCAAGCCGATCTGGAAGCACCAGAGCGTCGGCAACATGATCGCCGACATGGCGACCAAGCAGCAGGCCGCCCGCCTGCTCACCGTCGACGCCGCTGAGAAGCTCGACCGCGGCGAGCGCGCGGACCTCGAGGCCGGAATGGCCAAGCTGTTCGCGTCGGAGACGGCGATGCAGCTGGCTCTCGACTCGATCCGCGTCCACGGCGGCTACGGCTACTCCAAGGAGTACGACGTGGAGCGCTACTTCCGCGACGCACCGCTGATGATCGTCGGTGAGGGCACCAACGAGATCCAGCGCAACGTCATCGCCGCGCAGCACATCGCGCGCAACAAGATCTGATCGAGAAGGAACTGGACTTCACCATGACTCAGCAGACCCTTCGCCGCGCGGCCATCGTGAGTCCGCTGCGCACCCCCCGTCGGCACGTTCGGCGGTTCCCTCAAGGATGTGCCGGTCGAGGATCTCGGCGCCGGCATCATCAACGCGGTCGTCGAGCGTTCGGGCATCGACCCGGAGCGCCTCGACGACGTGGTGTTCGCGCAGTCGTACGCCAACTCCGAGGTGCCGTGCGTCGGCCGATGGCTGGCGCTGAACGCCGGCCTGCCGATCGCCCTGCCCGGAATGCAGCTGGACCGTCGATGCGGCGGCGGACTGCAGGCCATCGTCACCGCGGCGATGATGGTGCAGACCGGTGCCGCCGATGCCGTGCTCACCGGCGGCATCGAGTCGATGAGCCGGATCGAGTACTACTCCACCAGCAATCGCTGGGGTTCGCGCGCGGGCAACTCGGTGCTCTACGACCGCCTCGACCGCGGCCGCGAGCGCAGCCAGCCCGAGCATCGCTTCGGCAAGATCTCCGGAATGATCGAGACGGCCGAGAACCTCGCGAAGGACTACGGCGTCTCCCGCGAGGCCGCCGACGCCTACGCGGCCCGCAGTCATCAGCGTGCGCACGCGGCGTGGGAGGCCGGGAAGTTCGACGACGAGGTGGTCCCGGTGACCGTCCCGCAGCGCAAGGGCGATCCGATCGTCTTCGCCCGCGACGAGGGCATCCGTCCCGGTTCCACCGTCGAGACGCTGAGCAAGCTGCGCACCGTGAGCCCGGGCGGCACCGTCACCGCGGGCAACGCCAGCCAGCAGAACGACGCGGCGGCGGCCTGCATCATCGTGGCCGAGGACAAGCTCGACGAGCTGGGTCTGGAACCGCTCGGCTTCCTCACCGGCTGGGCCGCCGCGGGCTGCGATCCGGCGCGCATGGGCATCGGTCCGGTACCCGCGGTCCAGCGGCTCGCCGCCCGGACGGGCGTGTCCGTGCACGAACTGCTCGACGCGCTCGATGTGGTGGAGCTCAACGAGGCGTTCGCGGTCCAGGTCCTGGCGGTCCTGGAGGGCTGGGACTGGCGGGACGAGGAGCGCGTCAACGTCAACGGCTCGGGCATCTCGCTGGGGCACCCGATCGGTGCGACGGGCGTCCGGATGGTCACGACGATGCTGCACGAGTTGCATCGCCGCGGCGGAGGCAAGGGCCTCGCGACCATGTGCATCGGCGGAGGCCAGGGCATGGCGGCCACGTTCGAAGCGGTCTGACAGAGCGGTTCCCGGGATTTCGGTCCCGGGTTCCGTTCCTTATTGTATATAGTATTAGCAAGCTGTCATTGGGGATCGCCATGCAACACCCGCCCCTCGAAGGCATCCGGATCCTGGAGATCGGCGGATACAAGACTCCAGCCTCTTCGACGTCCGAGCCGCCCACGGACTCAAGATGGTCGGCTTCACGGCGGCGGCGGGATCGGAGGCGGCACGTCGGCTGCCGCTGAGCGGATTCGCCGATCAGCCGGTGACGACCACCAGGAACTCGGCGATGCACGAGGGTTTGGCGGCGCCCTCCGCGGTGATCACGTACTTCGCGGTCACCGTCGCACCGGCCGGTCCCTCGGCGATGTCGGTGAACGTCACCGTGGCGGTCAGCGAGCTGCCGACCGGGACCGGCGCCGGAAACCGGACCTTGTTCAGGCCGTAGTTGAGTCGGGCCGAGCCGAACTCGATCGAATACAGATCCCGCCCGAAGAGCGGGATCAGCGAGAGCGTCAGGAATCCGTGAGCGATGGTCGTGCCGTACGGGCCGTCGGCGGCGCGCTCGGTGTCGACGTGGATCCACTGGTGATCGCCGGTCGCATCGGCGAAGGCGTCGATGCGCTCCTGTTCCACGACGAGCGGCGCGCTCGGGCCGATCTCCTCGCCGAGGGCGTCGCGGAGCTGATCGAGCGACGAGAACACGCGGGTCATGACCAGGCTCCCTGGTCGGTGGTGGTTCCGGTGGCGAAGGCGAGGTCGATCGCGGTGTGGACGTCGCCACCGGCGCCGACGAGTTCCACGCGGGCGTCGATGCCCGTGCCCGAGTACACCAGCGCGGCGTCGTCTCCGCAGAACAGCGGCTTGGAGTTGCGATGCGAGACGGTGTCGACCACGGTGCCGTCGGCCAGCAGGCGATGAGTCTCCGCCAGCGACAGCGTCATCAACGGTCCGTGCACCACCAGTCCCGGATAGCCCTCCACACGGGTGGCGTACGGCCAGTCGTAGTGGATGCGATGGGCGTTCGCGGTGGCGGCGGAGAACCGCATCAGGAGCGTCGGGTCGGTCAGGAAATCCCACCGGCGGGTCTCCGACGGCACGATCGGGCTGCCGACCGGGACGAAGGCCGAGGCCGGAGCGGGGTCGGCCGCCGGCTGCGCGGAGACGGGTGCCGCTTCCCGGTAGATGAGGTTCTGCTTCTCGCGCACCGCGGCGGTGCCGTCCGGCGCGTACAGCGTGGTGGCGACCACCACGATCACCAGCCGGCCGCTGCGACCGGTCTTGTCGGTCACCGACTCGACGGTCGACTCGCGGGTGATGGTGTCGCCGACCCGGATGGTTCCGGGGAACGAGACCGTGCCGCCGGCGAACATGCGCCGGGGCAGACCGACCGGCGGCAGGAACGAACCGAGCCGCGGGTGTCCGTCGAGACCGAGGCTGCTCGAGACGGACCACTCCGGGAGCGCGACCCAATGCCACAGCGGGGGCAGCGGATCGCCGGTCTGCGGTACGGGCAGACCGTCGTCGAACAGATGCGCCAGGGCGCGGACCCGGCCGGCGTCGACCACTTCCTCGGTGGTGACGGTGTGAGCGGTCCAGCCCTCGAAGACGGGAGTGTCGGCGGTGCCGGTCATGGTCACATGAACCGCCCGCCGGTGACCTCCATGACCGTTCCGGTCATGTACGAGGACAGGTCGGAGGCGAGGAACAGCGCCACCTTGGCGATCTCGTCGACCTCGCCGGCGCGGCCCATAGGGATCTCGACCATCTTCTGATCCCAGACCTTCTGCGGCATGGCCTCGGTCATCGCCGTGCGGATGAGGCCCGGCTGAATCGCGTTGACGCGGATCCCCACGTGGGCGAGTTCCTTGGCGGCGGCCTTCGACAGACCGACGATGCCGGCCTTGGCGGCCGAGTAGTTGGTCTGGCCGGCCAGACCGATCTTGCCCGACAGCGAGGACATGTTCACGATCGCTCCGCTGCCCTGCTCGCGCATGATGGTGGCGGCCAGGCGGGTGCCGTTCCAGGTGCCCTTGAGATGCACGTTGATGACCTGGTCGAACATCTCCTCGGTCATCTTGCGCATGGTCGCATCGCGGGTGATGCCCGCGTTGTTGACCATGACGTCGAGGGAGCCGAAGGTGTCGACGGCCGTGCGCACGAGCGTCTGGACGTCGTCGGAGGAGGTGACGTCGCCCGCGACGCCCACGGCGACCTCGGGACCGCCGAGCGCCTCGGCGGCCTTGGCGACCTGCTCGGGGTTGATGTCACCGAGCACCACGCGGGCGCCTTCGGCGATGAAGCGCTGAGCGATCGAGTAGCCGATGCCCTGCGCGGCACCGGTGATGACGGCGGTCTTGCCTTCGAGAAGTGGTCCGGACATTTTGCGGTGCTCCTGTGGGTTGAGGTTTGTCGAGTTTCGAGTTCGAGGTCGGGCGCTACGCGCGGTCGAGGATGCTGCGCGCGCGATCGACGACGGGTTTGTCGACCATCTGGCCGTCGACCACGGCTACGCCGTCGGTTCCCAGCGCTTCGATGATCCGCCGCGCCCACGCGATGTCGTCTGCGCTGGGGGCGAACGCCGACGAAGTGGGGTCGAGCTGCTTCGGATGAATGACGAGCTTGCCCGCGAAGCCGAGACGTCGCGCGTACGCGACGTCGGCGCGGACCCGGTCGGGATCGTCCACCGATCCGGTGACGCCGTCGACGGGACCGGTGAGACCGGCGGCCGCCGAGGCCAGGACCAGCGCGCCACGGGAGGCCGCGAGGGCTTCGGTGTCGGTCGGGTCGACGCCGAGTTGCGCGGCGAGGTCGAAGGTACCGATCGCGAGACGGACCACGCCGGGAGCCGATGCGATCGACGCGGCCGCCAAGACGCCGCGCGCTGTCTCGATCAGGGCGATCACCGCGCTGCCGGTGGTCTCGGTGAGCCGCGCGGCCGCCGCGGGATCCTCGGCCTTGGGCAGCATGATCGCGGCACCGCTGCCCGCGAGGGCGGACACGTCCGCGTCGAAGTGCTCGGTGTCGGCGGCATTGATCCGCACCGCGCACGTGTGACCGGCGGCGATCCACGCCGCGGCGTCGGCACGAGCCTTCGCCTTATTGGCCGCGGGCACGGCGTCTTCGAGGTCGACGACCACGAGATCGGCACCCGCGGCGGCGGCCTTCTCGAACCGCTCCGGGCGGTCGCCGGGGACGAACAGGAGGGTGTGAGCGCCGCGGGCGAGGTCGCCGGCGGCGTGGTGCGCAGCTGTCGTCACTGCTTCGTCGCATCCTTCTTGGCCTGGCGGACCAGCCCGCCGCCGATGATGAGGCGCTGGATCTCGCTGGTGCCCTCGTACAGGCGCAGCAGTCGGACGTCACGGTAGATCCGCTCCACCGGCATCTCCCGCATATAGCCGCTGCCGCCGTGGACCTGGACGGCCTTGTCGGCCACCTGGCCGACCATCTCGGTGCAGAACACCTTGGCGACCGACGGCGAGATGCGGCGGTCCTCGCCGCTGACGTACTTCGCGGCGGCGTCGCGCACCAGCGCACGACCGGCGGAGATGCCGACCTGCATATCGGCGATGTGGGCCTGCACCAGCTGGAAGTCGCCGATCGGGGTGCCGCCCTGGGTGGTCACGGCGACATGGCGCAGGGACTCGTCCAGCGCGCGCTGCGCCGAGCCGACGGCGAGGGCAGCGATGTGCACGCGCCCGCGGGCGAGGGAGGTCATCGCGGCCTTGTAGCCGACGTCGACGTTGCCGCCGACGAGTGCCGACGCAGGGACGCGGACACCGTCGAAGTGGACGTCGGCGGTCCAGGCGCCCTCCTGGCCCATCTTGCGGTCGTGCTCGGCGACCGAGACGCCTGCCGTCTCGGCGGGCACCAGGAACACGGCGATGCCGGGACCGTTCTCGTCGGCGGGACGGACCCGCGCGAAGGTGACGAACAGATTCGCCAGCGGTGCGTTGGTGATGAAGCACTTGGCGCCGTCGATGACCCAGTCGCCGTTCTCCTGCTCGACGGCCTTGGCGCGCAGACCCGCGGGGTTCGACCCGGCGCCGGGCTCGGTGAGTGCGAACGAGGCGACCACCTCGCCCGAGGCGATGCGCTCGAGCCACGCGGCCTTCTGCTCGTCGGTGCCGAAGTTCACCAGTACCTGTCCGGCGATGCCGTTGTTGGTGCCGAACATCGACCGGAGCGAGAGTGCGGTGTACCCGAACTCCTGCGCCAGTTCGACGTCCTGCGTCAGGTCGAGGCCGAGGCCGCCCCACTCCTGAGGAATCGCGTAGCCGAACAGTCCGATCTCCTTGGCGGTCGCGACCAGATCAGCGGGAATCGCGTCGTTGTCGGCGATCTCCCGTTCCCGCGGTACCACCCTGGTCCGGATGAACTCGTGAACAGCGTCCTTGATCTGGGCGAAGTCCTCGGGACTGACCTGTGACATGAAATCTCCTCGCGCTCGTTCGTGGCGACTGCCACCTACGCATAATATATTATTGATGATCTGAGTGGTAGGGCCGACGCGGCGCAGTCGCCGCTCGATGGTCCCGCGTCAACGCATAATGCATAATCCATAATCATGGCTCCGAGCGCAGTTCCCGGACCCCTCACCTATAGCTGGAAGGTCGTCGGCCCATGCAGACGTATGACGATTTCGAATCCCTGACCATCGACCGCCCGTCGGAGGGCGTGCTCCGCATCGTGCTCGACGGGCCGGACATGCACGCGGTCGGCCCGCAGCGGCACAGCGACCTCGCCGACATCTGGACGCGTATCGCCCGCGACGAGTCGGTCAAGGCCGTGCTGATCCGCGGCGAGGGCGACCGGGTCTTCTCCGCCGGCGGCAGCTTCGACCTCGTCGAGGACATGGTCGGCGACTGGCACGACCGCACCCGCGTGCTCCGCGAAGCCCGCGACCTCGTCCGCAATCTCATCGACCTGCCGCAACCGTTGGTCTCGGCGATCAACGGTCCCGCGGTCGGCGCCGGCCTCGTGACCGCCATGCTGTCGGACATCTCGGTGGCGGGCCGTCGAGCCAAGATCATCGACGGTCACGTCCGCCTCGGGGTCGCTGCGGGCGACCACGCGGCGATCACCTGGCCGCTATTCGCGGGCATGCCGAAGGCCAAGTACCACCTGCTCCTCAACGAGGTGATGACGGGCGAGGAGGCCGAGCGACTCGGCATGGTCTCGCTGTGCGTCGACGACGACCAGGTGCAGGACAAGGCGATGGAGATCGCCGAGCGGCTGGCCGGCGGCTCGGCATCGTCGATCCAGTTCAGCAAGCACGCGCTGAACAACTGGTATCGACAGAACTGGGCGATCTTCGACGCTTCGCTCGGCTACGAGTTCTACGGATTCGGCGGACCCGACGTGCAGGAGGGCGTGGCATCGCACCGCGCCAAGCGCGATCCCGACTTCAACGCCCCCGGTCCGCTGTTCACCGGCAAGGTGGAGCGTCGATGACCGCGACTCGCTCGGAGGGGCCGCTCGCCGGGATCACCGTGGTGACGATGGAGCAGGCCATCTCCGCGCCGCTCGCCACCCGTCACCTGGCCGACCTGGGCGCGCGCGTCATCAAGGTCGAGAACCCCGGCTACGGCGACAGCACCCGGCACTACGACAGCGTCGTCAAGGGCACCTCGGCGCACTTCACCTGGCTGAACTACGGCAAGGAGTCGGCGGCGCTCAACCTCAAGGATCCCGCCGACGTGGAGATCCTCGTCGCCATGCTGGGCCGGGCGGACGTGCTCGTCAGCAACATGGCGCCGGGGGCCCTCGACCGGCTCGGCCTGGGCATCGACAGTCTCGCGGAGCGGTTTCCGCGGCTCATCATCGCCGACGTCTCCGGTTACGGCAAGGGCGGTCCCGCCGATCACAAACGCGCCTACGATCTGCTGATCCAGGCGGAGACCGGATCGTGCGCCATCACCGGCACCGAAGGCGCCCCGGCCAAGCCCGGCATCCCGATCGCCGACATCGGCACCGCGGTGTACGTCTACTCGACGGTCCTGGCGGCGCTCTACGATCGCGACCGCACCGGCGCCGGGGCGGTCATCGAGGTCTCGATGCTGGACGTGGTCTCGGAGTTCATGGGATTCGCGCTCAATCAGGTGATCCACACCGGCGTCGAACCGATCCCGGTCGGCATG
Organism: Gordonia sp. LUNF6; assembly: GCF_047041125.1. Lineage (NCBI taxonomy): Bacteria > Bacillati > Actinomycetota > Actinomycetes > Mycobacteriales > Gordoniaceae > Gordonia > Gordonia sp. LUNF6. The sequence goes on along the minus strand of NZ_CP178181.1, from coordinate 3,825,534 downwards.
GGATCGCCGATGATCGCGCCCTACGGCGCGTACCCCACCTCCGACGGTCAGACCGCGGTGCTCGGCACCACGAGTGATCGCGAATGGCAGCGGCTGTGCGAGATGATCGATCGGCCGGATCTGGCGGCGAACGAGACCTACGCGCACAACGACGACCGCGTGGTGCACCGGGCCGAGCTCGACGAGGCCGTGGCCGCGTGGACGCGGGAGCACACGCTGGACGAGATCGCCGCCGCGGGCGATGCCGCAGGCATCGGCAACGCGCGGTTCAACACCGTCGGCGATCTGGCGAAGCATCCCCAATTGTCCGAACGCGGACGCTGGCGCACCATCGGGACGCCGGGCGGCGAGGTTCCGGCGCTGCTGCCGCCGGCCGCCGCCCGCTCCTGGCCGCGACTGTCCGGGTCGGTGCCCGCGCTCGGCGAGCACACCGACGCCGTCCGCGGCGAGTTCAGCCAGGCCGCCGCGTCCGCGACCACTTCTGGGGAGGAAGCATGAGCACCGCTCTCGCACGTCCGCTCGACGGTATTCGAGTCGTCGAATTCGCGAGCTTCGTCGCCGGCCCCAGCGCCGGCATGGCACTGGCGCAGCTCGGCGCCGAGGTGATCCGCGTCGATCCGATCGGCGGAAACGCGGACTTCAAGCGCTGGCCGCTGTCGGTGCGGTCGGACGAGAGCCTGTACTGGAACTCGCTCAACCGCGGCAAGAAATCGGTCTCACTGAACCTGCGCGCCGATGCGGGCCGGGACCTGCTCCTGGCGCTCGCCACGGCCCCCGGTCCGGACGCGGGCATCGTCGTCGACAACGCCGTCGGACGCAGCTGGTTCTCGTACGAGGCGCTCGCCGCGCGTCGCGCCGACGTGATCGCGGTGCGGGTGGAGGGCCGGGCCGACGGCTCGGCCGCGGTCGATTACACGGTCAACGGCGGTTCGGGCGTGGCCTCACTGACCGGTCCGGCCGACACCGATCGGCCGGTCAACCACATCCTTCCCGCGTGGGATCTGCTGTGCGGGCAGGAAGTGGTGACCGCGGTACTCGCCTCGCTGCGCCGTCGTGACCGCACCGGTCAGGGCGCGCACGTGCAGATCGCACTCTCGGATGTCGCGATGGCGGCGGTCGCCAACCTCGGCTGGTTCTCCGAAGCGGCCGAGCGCGGCCCGCGCGCCCGCCACGGCAATCACCTGTACGGCAGTTTCGGCACCGACTTCGCCTCGTCCGAAGGCGACCGGGTGATGATCGTCGCGCTCACCCCGCGCCAGTGGAGCGCCATCGGGGCGGCGACCGGCACCACCGAAGTGCTGGCCGCCCTGGAGAAGTCGCTCGGCGCCGACTTCAACACCGACGAGGGCCGCTACGCCCATCGTGAGCTGATCGAAGCCGTCCTGCGGCCGTGGTTCGCGGCGCACACCACCGAGCAGGTGCACGCCGGCCTCTCGGCCGCCGGCGTCCTGTGGGGCCCGTACAAGACCACCGCCGACGTCGCCGCCGAATTCGCCGAGGACCCCTCGGCCGAGCCGGTCCTCACGGCGATCGACCAGCCGGGGATCGGTGAGGTCATCTCGGCGAACGCCCCGGCCCGCTGGGACTCCGAGTACTCGGGCACCGCGCCGGCGACCGACCTCGGACACGACACCGACGCGGTCCTCTCCGAGGTCCTCGGTCTCGACGCGCCCGCACTCGCCCGTCTGAGGGAGGACGGCGTCATCGCGTAGCCCTGGCCCGAGATCAGTGTGCGGTCAGCGGTCTTCGTGAACGACCATCACCGGGCATCCCGCCACCTGCAGGACCGCCTGACTCGTCGAGCCGAGGAGGAGACCGCGGAAGCCTCCGTGACCGCGGCTGCCGATCACCACCAGCTGAGCATCCGCTGCAATCCGGTTGATCTCATCGGCGGGGGTGCCGGCGGTGATCACGGTGGTGGTCTCGACGCCGGGGAAATCGTCGGCGTAGGCGGCCAGATGCTCTGCCAGCGTCTCGTCGGCTTCCGTACGGGCGCGCTCCAAGACGCTGGGGTCGTCGTAGAACTCCTCGCCGGTCAGTCCGCCGTAGGCATGCACTGCGGTCAGCGAGGTGCCCAGCGACGCGGCTTGATCGAAACCGTGCGCGATGACCGCCTCCGACAGTGGGGAGTCGTCGACGCCGACCACGACGGGCCCGGTGCCGGGGCGGTCGTCCACCGCGTCGTCCCTGCCGGGCACGACGACCACCGGGCAGTTCGCGTGCGCGGTGATGTCGGTGCTCACCGAGCCCATCAGCAGCCCTTGGACTCCGCCGAGGCCGCGGCGTCCGACGACCAGCAGGTGCGCCCGCGTCGAAGCATCGCGCAGGACCAGCGCGGCCCTGCCCTCGACGATGTGCCGATGAGCGGTGACGTCAGGCGCGACCTCCGCCGCGAGGTCGGTCGCGGTCTGCGTCGCGGTCTCGGCGAATGCCCGGGCGGCACGGATGGCGGCGTCTTCCGCGGAGAGGCCGGCGAAGCTGAACTGTGGGCTGAACGGGTGGACGGCACTGACGATGTGCAGGTCGCGGTGCAGGCGAGCGGCGGCCAGTGCGGCCCAACGTGCGGCGTTCAGGGCCTCGACGGAACCGTCGACGGCGACTACGACGGGGGCATCGGCTGACGACATCTCGACATCCTCTCCTCTATTCTCCACCTCCGCCGGGGGCTGCGGCGGTGCTCGGACGACTCAGCAGCTTGACGTCGTCTCGCTTCGACTCTACTGACGGCCGATTGGCTGGGGCGGTGCCGTCGCAGCGAACGTCGGGTCAGGAATCAGCTGGCGCGTGGAGACAGATCGTCCTGGTGTTCTACGCGGTGACCGCGCAGGCGCCGGCCGGCGACACGATGAAGGTCTTCCGAGGTCTGTCGAACTCGAGGTGAGCCGACCGGCCGGGCTTCGAGTGTCCGAGAAGTGTCCAATTTCTTGGACAATCCGGTGCGGTCGGTCTCTTGAAGAATGGTGCCGTATGCGCGGACGCACGACCAGCGGCGTTCCGGCGAAGATCTCATCCGATTGGGAGGATTACCAATGCTGAGATTCGACGGCAAAGTCGCACTGATCACGGGTGCCGGTCGCGGCCTCGGACGGTCGCACGCAGAACTGCTCGCCGAGCGGGGAGCCGCTGTGGTGATCAACGACCTCGATTCGGCTGCGGCGCAGGAGGCCGTCTCCGCGATCACCGCGGCGGGCGGACGCGCGGCAGTGGCGACGGGCGACATCACCAAGGACGCGGAGGCGGTCGTGAACGCGGCGGTCGACGCCTTCGGGCGGCTCGACATCGTGGTGAACAACGCAGGCGTGGACAGCCCGTCCCCGTTCGGCCCCACGGCGGTCGACTCGATCAGGCGGCACATGGAGATCAACTTCCTCGGAACCGTCGCCGTCACCGCGGCGGCATGGCCGCACCTGGTGGCGAACAGCGGTCGGGTGGTCAACACCTGCTCGCCGACGCTGTCGGGCTGGGAGGGCGAGAGCGCCTACGTGGCGTCGAAGGGGGCCGTGTACGTCTTCACCCGGACGGTGTCGATCGCGGCGCTCAAGTCCGGAGTCCGCGTCAACGCGATCGCCCCGACCGCGTACACCCGGATGGCGTCCGAGGCGGATCTGCCGGATGCGCTGAAAGAGAACCTCAAAGCCAACTACACGACAGCGATGGTGTCGCCGATAGTCGCCTACCTCGCGTACGAGGAGTGCAGCATCAGCGGAGAGACGATCCTTGCGCAGGGCGGACTGATCCAGCGCTTCTCGCTCGCGATGAACGACGGCTACACGAACACGGAGATCACTCCGGAGGACGTGAAGGATCATCTCGAGGAGATCCTCGACGACAGCTCGGCGAAGCCGCTCGGTGTGGTGGGGTCCGAGAGCGAGACCTCGCTGCTCGATCTGTTCGAGTGAGCTGTCCCCGTCACGACGTCGGCGGGGCAGTAGCGTCAGGCGGCGGTGAGGCGGGCCAGGTAGCCCTCGATGCGGGAGTCCTCCGGTCCGGGCGGGGCGTGTGGACCCTGATCGGGGAGCAGCTCCGCGTGGTGAATGTGGTTGACCCGCCACGCTTTCCGCCCGTGGCCAGTCGTGATCGGACGCCAGGCGACGCGTCCGGCGTGCGGGCCGTCGTTCAGGATCATGGTCTCCCAGTCGCCGAGCATCTTGCCGACCGACCGATTATGCCGTCCGCACGCGGCGCCGAGGTGATCGATGTTCGTCGGGCCGCCGTCGGCGGAATCCGGGAAATGATGGGCTTCTGTTCGCGCGAACGGCGCCGTGCAGCCGGGTGCGGTGCAGCCGCGGTCGCGGGCGAACAGCATCAGACGTTGAGCCTTCGAGGCGAGGCGCCGTCCCCGACCCAGGTAGAGCGGCTGACCCTGGCGGGGAGAACACCGCCAGATGCGGCGTCGCGCCGGATGCCGCCTCGACCAGCTCGGCCACCGGCAACCTTGTTCCGGTCGCGGTGAGTGCGATTCCGGCGTGTTCGCGGAGTTCTTTGTCGGTGACGGTGATGACCAGCTGCGACGACAGCCGCCCACCGCCGGTGGTGCCTGCGGCGGTGAACGCCCGCTCAGCATCCAGCAGGGCGACGAGCGCGTCGTGGCCGCGTTGCCCGGCGGTGCGATCATCGCGCTCGGCGGCCGCGGCGAGCGCTGCTGGGTCGGCTGCCTCGCGTGCGCCGCATGGGGAGTCGGGGTCGGCGGGGTTGTTCATGCCGGGCGCGGCCCAAGACTCGAGCGTTACCTCCAACTTGGCCCGCAGAGCCGGGGTCAGGGAGGCGGTGACTTTGCTCATCAGCTGCCGGTCCTGCGGCATGAGCGCGAACTTCCGCCGGCGTTTGCGGTCCCGCTCGTCAGTGAGTGACCCGTCCGGGTCGAGATGGGCCAGGAGTCGGTGTCCGGCGGTGCGGACTCCTTCCGGGGTCAGCTCCCGGGCCACCGAAGCCAACTGGACTTCGGCGAGTTTGCGGGTCTGAGTGTCGACGGCGGCGGGGATCTTGTCCATGATCGCGTCGATCTCCAGCACATGCGCGGTACCGATGGCTCCGGCATTGACCGCCTCGGCCGTGGCCGGACACGCCGGCGTGAGAGTTTGGCCTTGCATGCCGGTGAATCGGCCGATCGCCGCGACAGAGGTCCGCCGACGACGGGCTTCACCGTCGCCGAGGTGAAGCCCCGACGACAGGTATTGATGCAGTGACAGGAAGCCGTCTTTGCGGTAGGCGCCGCGGTCGGAGACTTCCACCAGCAGGGCCGCGTCTACCCCGTCCAGCCGGCGATGCACGTGCTCGAGGGCTTCGGCGGTCTCCAGCAACTCGCGTTCAGTCACGGCGGCGAAGCGAGCGGCGGCGAGCCGGGTCGTAGCGGCTTCGATGACCGCGGCTAGCGCGGCCGGGTCCTCCGGCAACACCAGCGACGACTGTGCATCCATCCTGCTCACCGCCTCCCCGTGGTGCTCGACGACTGTGTGATCGTCGGTATGGGTGAACACTATCCCGGCCCTACGACAAAACGGCCTGACCTGCGTATGCACGGACCACTGCATCGCGTGGCCCTCGCCACAGCACCATCTGATAACGTGTGTTTGCACACTCGCGTGAGTGTGGAGACCTGCGAAGTGCTGCCATCCGACTACGCTCCTGGTTCATGACTGACTACCCCGAGACGGCCGCCATGGCCGTCGTCGCGCGCGGAATCGCCCAGAAGGGCCCGTGGGGACAGGTGTACGGTCCCCTCGACCTCGACATCCCGATGGGCGGGCTCACCGTATTGCGCGCCGAGCCGGGTCCCGGACGCACGGCGCTGCAGATGACGATCGCCGGCCGGATGAAAGCCAAGACCGGGCGGCTCGACGTGCTCGGCCGCACGTCCGCGCGAGCGATCTTCAAGGTCGCCTCGCTCGCGGGGGTCGCCGCCCTCGACGACGTGTACGCCTCGGTCCGAGTGGTCGACCTGCTGACCGAGAAGATGCGGTGGGACGCGCCGTGGTACCGGCTGATCCGGAGATCGACCGAACAGGATCTGGAGCGGATCTGCCGTCCGGTGTTCGGCGACCTGCCGTTGCCGGATCTCACCGCATACGTCGAGGAGCTCTCCGAACTCGACGGCCTGCTGCTGCGCGTCGCCCTGGCCAACACCCGGCGGCTCCCGTTGCTGGTGGTCGGCAACATCGACCAGGTGTCCAGCGACGACGATCAGCGCATCCTGATCTCCCGTCTGGCCGAGCTGGGAACCGGACAGACGGTCGTCACGACCACGGTGAACCGCATCGATCCCGCACTCGGGTACCGGGCGTTGATCGACGTTCCGTCGATGCTGCCGAGAGAGACTTTCCACGCGCCCGCAGGCGCCGACTCCGAGGGGGAGATCTGATGCTGGCGGGAATGTCGCTGGGCACCGAGCTGAAGCGCTACTCGAAGGGGGCGATGCCGCGCATCGCCATCGTCACGATCATCCTCATGCCGCTGCTCTACGGTGCGATGTACCTGTGGGTGTTCTGGAATCCGTTCGACGAGGTCTCGAAGGTCCCGGTGGCACTGGTGAACGAGGACCAGGGCGTGAAATCGGGCGCGTTCGAGATCAACGCGGGCGATCAGGTCGCAGACCAGCTGCTGACCTCCGGACAGCTCGACCTGCACGAAGTGAACGCCGATGAGGCGGCCACGGGCCTGGCCCACGGAGACTACTACTTCACCATCACCATCCCGCACGATTTCACGTCGGCGATCACGTCGGCGACCACACCGAATCCGCACAAGGCGAAGATCGAGTTCACCTTCAACGACGCCAACAACTACCTGGCGGGCATCATCGGGCAGAACGCCGCGGCGCAGGTGACCCAGGCGATCAACGACAAGGTCGGCCAGCAGGCGGTGGACCAGGTGCTGGTCGGACTCACCACGGCGGGCAAGGGCATCGAGAAGGCGGCGGACGGATCGGCGCAACTCGCCGACGGACTGCACACGGCGAACTCCGGCGCACACGAACTGGCCTCGGGATCACGCGAACTCGCGACCAACATGGTCACCGCCCGGGACGGCTCCGCCGAACTCGCCGCGGGGACGGCACAACTCGCGAACGGGATCGACGCGGCCACCACACCACTGCTCGGATTGCTCAACAGCGTGCAGTCGTCGGGGGTGAAGCCCTCTGCGTACGCGAACGACGCCGCGAAACTGTCGTCGGACCTCTCCGGCGTGCTCGACCTGATCAGCGCTGCCGGTGCCGGACAATCGCAGGCGGAGAAAGCCGTCTCACAGGTCGCCACCGCTCTCCGCAACAGTTCCGACCCCAACATGCGCGCCCTCGCGAACGGGCTCGCGCCGGTTCAGGACTTCCTCCGAACCCAGGGTGTGACGCCGTCGACCACCGCGACCGTGAATCGGTTGGCGAAACAGTCCGACGCCCTGTCGGCCCAGCTCGGGGACGCGAACTCACCGTTGCGCAGCACCTTGGCGATGCTCGAGAACGGCGGTCTGGCGAGCAAGGTGGGCGAACTGCGTGACGGTGCCGGACAGCTGAAAACCGGTGCGGCGCAACTGCACAGCGGACTCATCCAGCTCACCGACGGCAGTGAACGCCTGGCGACCGGGGCCGGTCGACTGGCCGACGGCACCACCGAACTGTCCTCGGGTGCCGACGAACTGTCGAGCGGGCTCGCCGACGGGGTGAAGCAGATCCCGAACTTCGGCGGCACCGAGCAGCGGCTCAAGACCGCGTCGAATCTGTCGCAGCCGGTCGCGCTGAGCACGTTCACCGAGAATCGCGCGCCCACCTTCGGCACCGGCTTCGCGCCCTTCTTCCTGTCGTTGGCGATGTTCATCGGCGCCATCATCATCTGGATGATGCTGAAGCCGCTGCAGTCGCGGCCGGTGATCGGCGGCCTCGGCGGTCTGCGATCGGTCCTCGCGTCGTACTGGCCGGCAGTGCTGATCGCCGTCGCGCAGGTCGTGGTCATGTTCGTGGTCGCGCACTTCGCGGTCGGACTCGACGCCTTCCATCCGCTGGGCATGGTCGGTTTCATGCTTTTGGTGTCGGTCACCTTCCTGGCGATGATCCAGATGTTCAACGCGGTCCTGGGAGCGGCCGTCGGCCGGGTGGTGTCGCTGGCGTTCCTGATGGTGCAGATCGTCGCGTCGGGCGGCATCTATCCGGTTGAGACCACAGCGACACCGGCTCAATGGTTCCACCCCTACGACCCCATGGGCTACGCCGTCACCGGTCTCCGCCAGGTCGTCAGCGGCGGCATGGATCACCGGCTGTGGGTGTCCGTGGCGGTCCTGGCCGGGGTGACGGTGGTGTCGCTCGCGATCAGTTCCTGGGCGGCCAGACGCAACCGGCAGTACACCATGACGCAGTTGTATCCGCCCATCGAAGTGTGAGCCGGGCCAGATTCCCCGGTGAGACGCGGCGTAGCTCGTGTCGAGGTCGCCGGTCCTCATCGGGGAATCTGATCCGTGAAGTGGCTGCGAAGGTGCGCGCCGCGGCGGATTGCCGTCATGATCCGGGCGTTGGTCTCCGGCCAGCGGAAGACCACATCGTCATAGGTGAATCGCAGTGGGTAGTAACCCAGTTCGAGAGCAATGGCATCGCGGGTTCGGTCGTTCTGGAAGTGCCTTCGGTCGCTGTGGAACTCCCATCCGTCGATCTCGATGCTCATCCAGCGGCCCACTAAGAGGTCCACGCGCCCCAGACCGTCGATCGTCACCTGTATCCGGACCTTGACGTTCTGGCTGTGCAGCCGGAATCTCGTCATCGTCTCCGGTCCTGACTCGGCCCGGCCGTCGCAGCGGTCGATGAGTTTCGTGATGTGCCGGGGCGCGGCGCGGAACTGATACTCGATCTGTTCGGCGGTCATGAGACGCTTGTTGAGAATCGAATCGCAGACCACGACGAAGCCCTCGTCGTCGAGGCATCGCGCGGCATGCCGGAGGGCAGTGGGGACGTCGTCGACGAGTCCGCACTCGGGCTCGGGCCGACCGAACTGGCGGCAGAACGGTCCCTTTCGGTTCCGGACCGCCGAGCTGTTCCCGCGGACATGGAACCGATGGTCCTCGGGCGTCCAGACCCCGTGCCGATTCAGTGCGGTGACGCAACTGATGACGCCGCCTCGCCGCACTGCGGCGATATCGGCGGCAGCGGGCTCGCCGACCGCGTACCAGCCGTGCCGTACTCGCCGCGCGGTCTTCTCGCGGATGAGGATGTCGAGGTCGGCGCGCCCGAGCATCGCGAGGAGATCGCGGTGCGGATACACCCCGTCCGGAATGCGTTCCATGTCGCCACGATCATCCGAATACGGATGCGGTACATGGCTTTCGGCCGCTCAAATGCAGATTGTGGACCGATCGGGGCTTCTCCACAGCATCGTGCCGGGCGGATCAGGTTCCCCGCTCAGCGGCACCATGCCCCGTAGGGGAGGTGGTAGCGCTGAGCGGGGAAATCGGTCCGAGCCAACCCTGAACGGCGCGGGTTCAAACGAAGATGACGAAGCCCGCGGCGATCACGACCATGGCGACCGTGAGTGCCCACACCGCGGCGGGACCGGGCATCTGTCCGCCGTTGTCGAGGACGTGGTTGACCCGCTGCCACCGCCACGCACCGGTCAGGGCTGCCAGTGCGCCGAGGACGACGAGCGAGACGCCCAGGGCGGTCTTGGAACCGGTGACCCCGAAGTCGTCCACGATGTGCAGGACCGCGACGCCGGCCGCGATGAGTCCGAGCGCGGTACGGAGCCATGCGAGCATGGTCCGTTCCGCGGCGAGGGTGAAGCGTGCGTCGGTGGCGCCCGGGGGCGGCGGCGAGGGGGTTCGATCCTGCTCAGTCATAGCGGTGCCGGTTCATCATTCCGTGACGTCGTGGTCGTGATGTCACTGTCTTGACGTCTGCTGTGCGAGTTCGATCAGCTTCGCCGTCGTCCGAAGATTACGTCCGGTGCCGGTGACACCGAGCCCTTTGGCGATGCGCGCGGGCGTCAGCTTGGAATTGCCCACGCCGGCGGGCGCGGGATAGTCGATGTGAAGATCCCTGCCGATCACTCGCATGCGTTCGCCGTTCCCGAAGTCGCGGGCGCAGAACTCGGCGGCGGCGTCCGGATCGGGTACTCCGGTGAGGAAGTAGATGAGTCCGTGCGGCGGGTCGCCGAACGGATAGTCGGCCAGTGCTCGGGACATCTCGTCGGGGGTGCGGCCGATGGCTTCCCGGAAGTACCCGAATTCGTCGGAGATCGCCTGCTCCAGGGCGCGGTCGAACCCCTCGGGATCTCCCGGCGGTGTGCACAGGAGATTGCCGGAGGCGATGTACGTGCTGACGTCGTCGGCACCGAGTGCGGTGGCGATCTCGCGCAGGCGCGCCATCGGCAGCTTGGCGCCGCCGACGTTCACGGCGCGGATCAGAACGATGCGGCCAGCGGCCATTCGGATCTCCTCACCCGGTAGCGTTGGACGTCATGAGCGACGCCGGAACCACTTCGAAGATAGTGGAGATCTCGACTGATGGTGCGTGCCTCGGAAACCCGGGCCCCGGGGGCTGGGGAGCGATCCTGCGCTACGGCGACATCGAGAAGGAGATCTCCGGCGGCGAGGCCGACACCACCAACAACCGGATGGAGCTGACCGCGGCGATCGAGGCGCTCCGTGCGCTGAAGCGACCGTCGACCGTGATCCTTTACACCGACTCCAGCTACGTCCGGAACGGGATCACGAAGTGGGTCGCGGGCTGGCAGCGCAATGGCTGGAAGACGGCGAGCAAACAACCGGTCAAGAACGCCGACCTGTGGCAGGAGCTCATCGCCGCCGAGGACGTGCACACCGTCGAGTGGCGCTGGGTGAAGGGCCACGCCGGCGACAAGTACAACGAGATCGCCGACACCCTGGCCACGAGTGCGGCCCGAAGGCTGCGGGACGGCTAGGACAGGACCCCGCACCTCACCGCACCACACGAGGGAACGAAGAACGACGAGAGCGCTCACACGGGAGCGTCCACATCCTCGATCGGCGCCGAGAACTGGGCGTTGTACAGCCGGAAGTACGCGCCACGACGCTCCAGCAGCGACTCGTGGTCGCCCTGTTCGACGATCTGCCCGTTCTCCATCACCACGATCAGGTCCGCGTTGCGGATCGTCGAGAGCCGATGCGCGATCACGAAGCTCGTGCGGTCCTTGCGGAGATTCGCCATCGCCTTGCCGATGAGCAGTTCGGTGCGGGTGTCGACCGAACTGGTGGCCTCGTCGAGGATGAGGATCGTCGGCTTGGCGAGGAAGGCGCGCGCGATGGTGATCAGCTGACGCTCACCCGCGCTCACTCCGCCGCCCTCGTCGTCGATCACGGTGTCGTACCCGTCCGGCAGGGTGCGGACGAAGTGATCGACGTGGCTGATCCAGGCCGCCTCCATGACGTCCTCACGGCTGGCGGCGGGATCGCCGTAGGCGATGTTGTCGTAGATCGTGCCGCCGAACAGCCACGAGTCCTGTAGCACCATGCCGGTGCGCTCCCGCAGGTCATCGCGGGTCATCTCGGACGAGTCCACACCGTCGACGAAGATGGTTCCGCCGTCTATCTCGTAGAACCGCATGATGAGGTTCACCAGGGTCGTCTTGCCGGCACCGGTCGGTCCGACGATCGCGATCATGTCGCCCGGCTTGGCCTCGAGTGAGAGGTTCTCGATCAGCGGCTGGTCCGCGCGGTAGCGGAACGAGACGTCGTCGAAGACGATGTGTCCCTCGTCCACCGCGGGAGTCTTGGGCGCTGTCGGATCCGGCTGCTCCTCGTCCTCGTCGAGAACGTCGAAGATGCGTTCGGCGGAGGCGACGCCGCTCTGCATGAGGTTGAACATCGAGCCGATCTGGGTGAGCGGCTGGGTGAACTGGCGCGAGTACTGGATGAACGCCTGCACCTCGCCCAGGCTGAGCTGTCCGGAAGCGACGCGCAGACCGCCGACCACCGCCACCGCCACGTAGTTCAGGTTCCCGAGGAACATGATCGTCGGCATGACGATGCCGGAGATGAACTGAGCGCGCCACGACGAGGCGAAGAGCTTCTCGTTCCGGTCGTCGAAGACGCGTTCGACCTCGGCTCGCCTGCCGAAGGCGGTGACCAGTTCGTGGCCGGTGAAGGCCTCTTCGATCTGCGCGTTGAGGGCGCCGGTACTGGTCCATTGACCCACGAAGTGCGGCTTGGACCGCTTGGCGATCAGTGCGGTGGCGATCGCCGCGACCGGAACGGTCGCGATCGCGATCAGCGACAGCAGCGGCGAGATCGTCAGCATCATGATCAGAATCGCGACCACCATCAGCAGGGAGTTGAGCAGCTGGCTGATGGTCTGCTGCAACGACTGCGACAGGTTGTCGAGGTCGTTGGTGACGCGGCTGAGCAGATCGCCGCGCGCCGAGGCATCGTAGAACGACAGCGGAAGTCGGTGAATCTTGCTCTCCACCTCGGCTCGCAGCTTCGTCACGGTTCCGACGACGACCTTGTTCAGCAGATAGGCACCGAGCCAGCCGAGCACCGCCGAGGCCGCGTACAGGGCCAGCACGGTCGCCAGAATCCGGCCGACGGCGGTGAAATCGACTCCGTGGCCGGGGATCACGTCCATCGACGAGACCATGTCGGCGAAGGTGTTCTGGCCCTTGGCGCGCAGGCCTTCGACAGCCTGCTCCTTCGAGATGCCCGACGGCAGCCGCGCCCCCACCACACCGGCGAAGAGTTCGTCGGTGGCGTCGCCGAGCACCCGCGGGGCGTACGCGGTCAATGCGACGGATCCCACGATGGAGCCCAGGACCACGAGCATCTTTCCTCGATGATCACCGAGACGACGAACGAGGCGCTTCAGCGACGGTTTGAACGACTTGGCCTTCTCCAGCGTGGGAGCGGCTCCGGGAGGTCCGCCGCGGGTCATGCGCCTGCTCCGATCGACAGCTGAGACTCCGCGATCTCAGCGTAGGTGGGACACGACTGCAGCAACTCGGTGTGGGTGCCCAGACCGACGATCGTTCCGCGGTCGAGGACCACGATCTGGTCGGCGGCGGTGATCGTCGAGATGCGCTGTGCGACGACGACCAGCGCCGCATCGCGGGTGGCGGGCACCAGGGCCTCGCGCAGACGCGAGTCGGTGGTGAGATCGAGCGCCGAGAACGAGTCGTCGAACAGGTAGATCGACGGCTTCCGGATGAGTGCTCGCGCGATCGCCAGCCGCTGACGCTGACCGCCGGAGACCGTGGTGCCGCCCTGTGCGACCGGAGTGTCGAGACCGTCGGGCATGGCGCGGACGAAATCGGCGGCCTGCGCGATCGTCAGGGCCTCCCACATCTCGTCCTCGGTGGCATCCGGTTTGCCGTTCCGGAGGTTGCTCGCGATGGTGCCGGAGAAGAGGTAGGGGCGCTGGGGGACGAGACCGAAGTGCCTGCGCAGTGCGTCGGGGTCGGCGTCGCGCAGGTCGGTGCCGCCGATCGTGATGGATCCGCCGGTCACGTCCAGCATCCGCGGCAGGAGGTTGATCAAGGTGGTCTTGCCCGATCCCGTCGATCCGACGACGGCGGTGGTGGTGCCGGGCGCGGTCTGGAAGCTGATCCCGCTGAGCACGGGCTCGTCGGCGCCCGGGTAACGGAATTCGACGTCGTCGAGGCGCAGGACGGCCGGATCGCCGACGATCGGTTGCGGGGCGGCCGGCGCGGTCACGGTGGTCTCGGTGTCGAGGACCTCGCAGATGCGGTCGGCGCAGACGCCCGCCCGAGGCGCCATCATCGCGAGGAACGAGGCCATCATCACCGACATCATGATCTGCATGACGTAGCTGATCATGGCGGTGAGCGCGCCGATCTCCACCGATCCGTCGTTGACCGCGTGCGCGCCGAACCAGAGCACTGCGACCAGCGTCAGGTTGGTGATGAGCATGACGGACGGGAACATCAGCGCCATCATGCGGCCGACGCGGAGGGACGCCTCGGCGAGGTCGTCGTTCGCGCTGCCGAAGCGTTCGGTCTCGTGCTGTTCACGGACGAAGGCACGCACCACGCGAATGCCGGTGACCTGCTCGCGCATGATGCGGTTGACGTTGTCGATGCGCGTCTGCATCGCGCGGAACCCGGGGATCATGCGCGAGATGATGAGGCCCATCGTGATCCCGAGAACCGGGACGGCCACCACCAGCACCCATGAGATGGGCGCTGCCACCCGTACGCCCATCACGATGCCGCCGATGCCCATGATCGGAGCCGTCACCAGGATCGACATCGCCATGACCGCCAGCAGCTGTACCTGCTGCACATCGTTGGTGGTGCGGGTGATGAGCGAGGGGGCACCGAACCTGCCGACTTCTCGGGTGGAGAATCCGTTCACCCGGTGGAGCAGATCGTGCCGGATGTCGCGGCCGCCGCCGAGCGCGGCCCGCGAGCCGAAGTACATCGCGGCCACCGAACCCGCGATCTGCGCGAGCGACACCAGCAGCATCCAGCCTCCGGTGGAGAGGATGTAGCCGGTGTCGCCGTTGGCGACGCCGATGTCGATGATGTCGGCGTTCAGGGTGGGCAGATACAGCATCGCGGCGGTCGCCACCAGCTGGAGGCAGACCACCGCGACGACCGCGCCACGATAACGGAGGACATACGTCCGCAGTAGGCGAATGAGCACGGGTCCACATTACGTGCGGTGTGTGACACGCGCGATCGGGATTCGCGCGCCGCCCGTGCGGCGCTACGTGAGCGCGACCGCAGCCTCCGGGGTGTATGTCAGGTACGTGAAGGACTCGAAGAAATAGAGGTTCACCGTGTCGGCGTCGTGCGAGTCGTAGCCGATCGACACGTCCTGACCGATCGACAGTTCGAAGTCGCCACCCCGGGTGCTCAGCAGGAAGCCGCTGGAGATGGCCGGCGCCCAGACGATCTCGCCGTCGACCAGGATCCGGCGCAAGTGGTCGCGCACCGGGTTGCCGTGATCGGAGGTCTCGTTCACCTGCGTGTAGTGCTCCGCCGAGAGCGCGAGCGAGTACGGTCCGTCGACCGACTCCAGACGCAGCTTGCTGATCGCCTGGCTGATGGCCTCCGGGTAATCGCGGACGTCGTCGGGCAGCGCGATCGAGTTCACGCCGGACTCGTGGGCGATGCCGTTGATCTTGGCGGCCGCATAACCCTCGAAGATCGCGCGGTCCTCGGCCAGAGCCAGTTCGCGCGCGGCGCGAACCACGGGGTCCCAATCGGAATCGGAGGCGCCGCGGTCGACGTTGTCGATCGCCTCCCGGGTGACGGTGAACGGCACCTTGAACTCCACCAGCGGCTGAGTGTGGCGCAGGAAGGCGGTGATCCCGTCGGCCGGCGAGTCGATCTTGGTGCGGTGCCCGCGGGTGACGGAGTCGACGTCCAGTCCCAGCGGACCCTTCACGTCGACGAGACGACGACCGGCGATGTTCCGCTTGAACGAACGGGACGCCTCCTCCTCGATCTCGGCCCACGCAGCGGCGGAGATGGGAGCGAGTTCGCGGTGCAGATTGTTCATCGTGTTTCCTAACTCGGTGTGGTCGTGCGGTGGTCGGAGGGAACTGGGACTGTGGGAACTGTGACTGGGAACGCTCACCGGCCCGAGCGGCCGGTGATCGCCGGCTATCGGAGGGAGCCGATTCCGAGCGAGCCGTCCGACCGGGCGTCGGGCTGTTCCGGGGAGGTCTCGGGGACCGGGCCGGGGGCGGGCGGCTGTTCCTCGAGGAAGTCGCGGGTGGGCACGAAGAACTGCGCTCCGCTGACCGCGGTGGTGAAGTCGAGCAGACGATCGTAGTTGCCCTCGGGCTCGCCGATGAACATCCGGCGGAGCATCTCCTCGCTCACATCAGGCGCGCTCGAGTACGCGATGTAGAACGTGCCCTTCTCTCCGCTTCCGGAGATGTCACCGTACGGCATGTTGTCGCGCACCACGTCGATCTCGTTGCCCTCGTCGTCGGTCACGACGTTGAGCGCGATGTGCGAATTGGCCGGCTTCACATCGTCGTCCATCTCGATGTTCTCGAGTTTGGTGCGGCCGATCGCGTTCTCCTGCTCGGGCACCGGGAGACCGTTCCACGACTCGAAATCGGTGACGTACCGCTGCGTGACGACGTAGCTGCCGCCGGCGAAATCCGGATCCTCGTCGCCGACGGTGATGGCGTCGATCGCCTCCTGCCCGACCGGGTTCTCGGTGCCGTCGACGAAACCGATGAGGTCGCGCATGTCGAAGTAGCGGAAGCCGTGAACCTCCTCGACGGTGGTCACGGCGTCGCCGAGGCGTTCGGTCCAGCGCTGGCCCACTTCGAAGCAGAGGTCCATGCGGTCGGCCTTCACGTGCAGCAATAGGTCGCCCGGGGTGGCGGGCGCCGAGTGCACGGATCCGGCCAGCGCGGTGAACGGCCGCAGCGACTTCGGGCGCGGGCCGGCGAACAGCCGATCCCATGCCTGCGATCCGATTCCGACGATCGACGTCAGCGCCGACTCGGGGGCGCGGGAGCCGACCGCCGTCGACAGTCCGGGCAACTCGGCCAGCGCGTCGCGCACCGCGGCCTCGCCGCCGTCGTTGACGGTGAACACGAGAAAGGCAGCGGCGCCGGTCTTACGGGTGAGGATCGTCTGAGGCGTGGGCACGGAACCAGCCTAACGCGGCGATCGGACAGTTTCCGGCGCAGACTCACGATGGCCGGCACCCTGGCGGGTGCCGGCCATCGTGAGCGGTGTGTCCGATCAGAAGAACGCGGGGCGGAACGTGGTGGCCCACGACTGCTTGAAGCGGTCCTGCCAGTAGTCCCACCAGTGCGCGCCGTCCGGAGTGATGTGCGTGGTGAGGTGCACGCCGGGGACGGTGGCGACGCGGGCGATGTACAGCTGGGAGCTGGTCGACGCCGCGACCTCCAGCGGAACCATCTGGGCGAACTTGACGGGGTTGAAGCTGCCGCTGCCCGGAGTCAGGCTCGAGTCGTACTTGCTGCCGACGCCGGTCCCGGAGGACACGTACACGTAGTGCCCGGCCAGGTTGCCCGCCGACAGGAACGGGTCGTTGGCGAACCACTCGCCTGCGGGGTAGAAGCCCCACATATTGGTCGGGTTGCCGCCCATCTCGGCCACCGAGGCCTGGATGCCCTGGGTGAAGCCGGGCATGGTGACGGTCGGGTAGCCGCTGTAGGACGCGACCGCCTTGTAGAAGCTGGGGTGCCGCGAGGCCAGGTTCAGGGCCGCGGTCCCCGACATCGACAGGCCGGCGATGCCGTTGCGTCGGTTGTCGCTGTTGTGGTGCTTCTTCATGTACGCGGGCAGCTCACGCGTCAGGAAGGTCTCCCACTTGTTGACGCCGAGCTTCGGGTCGCGCTGCTCCCAGTCGGTGTAGAAGCTGCCGCCGCCGCCGAACGGGATCGCGACGTTGGTGCCCTTGCCGACCATCCAGCTGTCGACCTTGGTGTTCTGCAGCCAGCCGCTGGTGTTGTTCGGGGCGCGCAGGCCGTCGAGCAGGTAGAGCGTCGGCTTCGGGCCGCTCCCGCCGCCGTCGACGATGCGGACCGGGACTTTGCGGTGCATCGCGTTCGAGTACACGTACTCGGTGGTGCCTGCGGCCTGTGCCTGCGGCGTGACGGAGACTGCGGTGCCGACGAGGGTCGCCAGGGCGGCGACCGCGATCGTCAAGCGCTTGCCGACGCTCTTTCGCATATGAATCCTTCGGTCTGTTCGGTCGCGGGAGCGACTGTCGTGTCACCGGATCGGGGCCGGAGCGGTGCCCCGATCTCGATCCGTGAGCCGATCGGCCCGAGTCGCCGCGGGTCGATCGACCCGCAGCACCCCCGCACGAGTGGTGAGATTAACGGACTCCCGACGCTGCCGCAAAGGCAAGAGGGCGATTCGGTGCTGGTAGTAGCCGTTTCGGGACCCGTTTGCAGCGGTCAGGTCACAAATCGATAAACCTCGCGGGATTTGTCAGCGACGGCGCCGGATTCAGGCCATCCGGACGTAGCTGTCATCGCCGAGCTCGTACACGGGGTCCGCGCCGGTCTTCGCGTAGCCCTCCTCGCGGAGCGCAACGCGCTGATTCTTGAACGTCGACGTGCGGGCCAGCGCCGCCACCACCCGGAGGTACAGCGGCACCGCGTAGTGCGGTAGCCGGGCGCGCAGCTCGGTTGCGACCAGCCGGGGGTCGAAGTCGTCCTCGACGACCACCGCGGCCATCCCGGCGCGACCGTCGGCACCCGGCACCGCCACCCCGTAGACCACCGACTCGGCGACGCCGGGCACCGCGTTCAGTGCGGCCTCCACCTGGGTGGTCGCCACGTTCTCGCCCTTCCAGCGGAAGGTGTCGCCGAGGCGGTCGACGAAGGCGACGTGCCGGAACCCGACGTCGGCCACCAGATCGCCGGTGTTGAAGTAGGAGTCGCCGTCCTTGAGAGCGTCGCGGACGATCTTCTTCTCGGTGGCGGCGGGATCGGTGTATCCGTCGATCCGGGCCAGCCGGGTGATCTTCCCGAGCAGCAGTCCGGGTGTGCCCTTCGGGACCTCGATCACGCGGCCGTCGGGGCCGCGGACCGGCAGTCCGGTCGCTTCGTCCGCTTCGACCACGATGTACGGCAGCGGACAGAAGCCGACGGTCTTGCGCTGATCGAGGATGTTGACGAACCCGATGTTCGATTCGCTCGCGGCGTAGAACTCGACGATCCGGTCGATCCCGAACCGGTCGGCGAATTCGTCCCAGATCTCCGGGCGCAGGCCGTTGCCCGCGGCCAGCCGGATCGAATGCGCGCGGTCGGTGGGCCGGGGCGGCTGAGCCAGCAGGTAGCGGCAGAGTTCGCCGATGTAGCAGAAGGCCGTCGCCTCGTTCTCGATGGCCTCGTCCCAGAAGCGGCTCGCCGAGAACTTCGGACTGACGGCCAGGCAGGCGCCGGCCGCGAGCGCCGTCGCGACACAGACCGTCAGCGCGTTGTTGTGATAGAAGGGCAGCGTGACGAACAGGACGTCGTCGGACCGCAGCCGCAGGCCCATCGAGAATCCGTTCATCGCGGTCTGCCAGCGCCCGTGGCTCATCACGCTGGCCTTGGGCCAGCCGGTGGTACCCGAGGTGAAGATGTAATACGCGGGGTCGTCGGCTCGCACATCCGCGGTCGCACGCGGGTCCGCTTGCACCGCGGGATTCCGGGCCGCGAGCGCGGAGCCCCGCGCGTCCATCTCGGCCAGGGCGATCGGATCGGTGTCGACGCCGGTGAGGGCGCCGAGTTGCTCGCCGCATTCGTCGTCGTGGAGTACGACGAGCCGGGCGCCGCGGCGGTTCGCGTCGTCGAGCACGCCGAAGCTGTGATTCAGTGCGTCACCCGGCTGCGTGTGGTTCACCATTCCCGTCACCGCGCCGAGCTTGACGATCGCGAGCATCGCGATCACGCATTCCGGACTGTTGTGCGCCATCACCGCGACCACGTCGCCGCGGCGGACCCCGTGCTCGGCCAGCACGGCCGACCACCGGTTGGCGCGGCGGTTGCACTCGCCGTACGTGTGGACGGTGCCGCCGGTGCGGAGGAAGGGACGATCGGGATGGCGTGCCGCCGCCGCGGCGAAGGCCCGGCCCACACTCCATCTCCGGTGTTCGTCGAAATGGATGAGCGACGGCCGTTGCCGGGCCAGGACCGGAACGTCGCGCAGCAGCCCCAGGACGCCTCGCGCCATCGACGCCCAGGTGACGGGATCAGCTGCCTCGGAATGAACGGTCGGGGTCGGTGCGGCCACGGGTGCCTCCTCGTCAGACGAATCGTGCGTGTCGTCTCAGTATCGGGCCGTGCGCGCCGCAGCGTGGCGAGTTCGGTCACCGCGGTACGTCCCCGCTCTCGCCCGGTGCGCGTGGGACTTCCGCCCGTCGGCGGCCCAGGCCGGCGCGGGTAGTGTCGGTCCCGACGGCCTGTGCGATGGGCCACACATCTTTCGCGGAGAGGACGAGTCGGGTGTTGAAGCAGACGCAAGCGGCGGACGCCATTGTGGTGGGCGCGGGGTTGGCGGGACTTGTCGCCACCTACGAACTGACCAAGGCGGGGCGCACGGTGGTCGTCGTCGATCAGGAGAATCGACAGAATCTCGGCGGACAGGCGTTCTGGTCGCTGGGTGGACTCTTCCTCGTCGACAGTCCCGAACAGCGACGGCTCGGCATCAAGGACTCGCCCGATCTGGCGCTGCAGGACTGGATGGGATCGGCCGGTTTCGACCGCGACGACGAGGATTACTGGCCCCGCCAGTGGGCGCGGGCGTATGTCGAGTTCGCCTCGACGATCAAGCGGCAGTATCTGCACGATCTGGGTCTGCGCTTCACACCGGTGGTCGGATGGGCCGAGCGCGGTGGCGGTTTCGCCGACGGGCACGGTAATTCGGTCCCGCGGTTCCATCTCACGTGGGGCACCGGACCCGAGGTGGTGCGCATCTTCGCCGAGCCGGTCCTCGAAGCGGAGAAGCGCGGTCTGGTCACCTTCGCGTTCCGTCATCGGGTCGACGACCTGATCGTGGAGGACGGCGCAGCGGTCGGCGTGCGCGGCCGCGTCCTGGAGCCGACCGAAACAGCTCGCGGCGTGCCGAGTTCGCGTACCGAGATCAAGGATTTCGAGCTCCGCGGGGGCGCGGTGATCGTCACCTCCGGCGGCATCGGCCACAACCACGACCTGGTCCGCCGGAACTGGCCCACCGAGCGTCTCGGCCCGGCGCCGAAGTTCATGATCGCCGGCGTCCCCGACTACGTCGACGGCCGGATGCTGGAGATCACGGAGGCCGCAGGTGGGAACATCGTCAACCGCGATCGGATGTGGCACTACACCGAGGGCATCCAGAACTGGAATCCGATCTGGTCCGACCACGCCATCCGTATCATTCCCGGACCGTCGTCGCTCTGGCTCGACGCGAACGGCAATCGCCTTCCCGCGCCGAACTTCCCGGGTTTCGACACCAACGCCACGATGAAGGCGATCCTCGACACCGGCTACGACTACTCGTGGTTCGTGCTCACCAAGTCGATCATCGAGAAGGAGTTCGCGCTGTCGGGGTCCGAGCAGAATCCCGACATCACCGAGAAGTCACTGAAGACCGCCGCCAAGAGCAGGCTCGCGAAGGGGATGCCCGGACCGGTGGAGGCGTTCACCCGTCACGGCGTCGACTTCGTGGTCCGCGACAACCTCTCGGACCTGGTGGCCGGGATGAACGAGATCGGCCGCGGTGGCCACGTCGATCTCCAGTCCCTCGAACGGCTCATCTCCGCGCGAGATTCACAGGTAGAGAACTCCTACAGCAAAGACGCGCAGATGATGGCGGTGCACAATGCGCGGAACTACCTCGGGGACAAGGTGGTTCGCGTCGCTAAGCCGCACCGTCTACTCGATCCCGCACACGGTCCGCTGATCGCGGTGCGCCTCAACATCCTCACCAGGAAGACCCTCGGCGGTCTGGAGACCAATCTCGACTCGCAGGTGATGCGTCCCGACGGCAGCGCCTTCGACGGTCTGTACGCCGCGGGCGAGGTCGCCGGCTTCGGCGGCGGCGGCGTTCACGGCTACAACGCGCTGGAGGGCACCTTCCTCGGCGGCTGCATCTTCTCCGGGCGCGCCGCGGGACGGGCGGTGGCCCGCAATTGAGGTGACCCCGTCGGTCAGCGCTCGTGCCGGCCCGGCTGATCCTGGTCGGGGGTGCGGTAGCGCTCCACGTCGGGCATCGGGCGCGTCGGATCGGCGAACGGATACGGCGAACCGGACTGCCCGCCCTCGGATCCCGGGATCGGGGCGAATCCATCGGCGGGAGCCCCGAACGACTGGGTCTGGGCTTCATCCATCGGTGACGAGATCGCACCGTGGGCGCCGATGGCCTGGGTGGACGGCTCCTGTGGAGTCTGCGGCAGCACCGTCGTCGTCTCACCGGCGGAATACTCCTCGTACGGCCCGCCCTGCGGCGTCGGAATCACCGTGGTCTGGGCCTGACGGCTTGCGGCTTCGCCGGCACCACCGTCATCCGGCGTCGGTTCGTCGCCGCGGGTCTGGTCGGCGTCGTCCGGCCCGTCGCCGCGACGGCGCCCCAGCCACACCAGCACGGCCCAGGCGATCAGGAGCAGCGCACCGAGCACACCGAGGATGATCGGAGTGATCGTGCCGCCCCACTTGAGCTGGTCGAGGTAACCCTGGGCCCGCTGCGCCTGGTGCGAGACCGTCTCGTCGTTCCACTTGAACGTGCCCTTGAGCGCGTCCATGCGGAAGTCGCGGACCGCGCGCGGCGAGTCCTCGCTGTCGTCGGGTGACTTGAAGTACTGCGCCTGGTCCTCTTCGCCGTACACGATGGTTCCGGTCACCGGCTCCACGTACACATTGCGAGTGGCCTTGGCATAGCGGTGCATCGTGATGATGTCGTTCGGCTTGACGCCCTTGCCCTTGATGCCCCACCACTTGGCAGGCATGTCCAGGATGGTGCCGAGCGGTGCGTCGCCCTGCGGATTCGGGAGATTCGAGAGGTCGGTCTCGGGAACGTCGGCGACGAAATGGTAGGTCTTGACGCCGTCGATGGTCTTCTCGCCGACGTACTTGGCGATCGCGTCCTGACGCGTGGTGGTGTCGTAGTAGTAGTACTCGCGTTTGCCGACGTCGAATCCGAACTTGTACTGGAAGCCCTTGCGGTCCTCCAGTTTCACCGAGGCCTCCTCGACGTTGCCGCCCTCCGGCACAGCCTCCAACTGCAGCTCGCTCACGGCGCCGTTGGGCGCGGACGTCTTGCGATTCACCGACACTCGGTCGACTGTCGCGGTCAGCAGGCCGTCGTTGCACTTGCGGTCGCCGTCGCTCGACGCCATCGTCGGGTCGCTCTCCTTGCCCGCGGTGTCGCGGACGCGGTCGATCTGGACCGTCTGGCCGGACTGCAACGTGGCCTGGTCCTTGTTCGACGGGTCGACGATGACCGACCGGCGCTGCTGGGTCAGATGCGCCTCCAAGGTGGCGGCCTTCGACTTGCTGACGGAGCAGCGGTCGAAGATGGTCGCCGGGAACCGATTGCCGGCGTCCCCGTCGCTCGGAACGGTGGTCGCGACCGAGGTGATGTCGAGATCGAGCGGCACCACCTTCAGCTTCGGCACCAGATAGGTGGGGATGGCGATGGCCGCGACTATGCACGCGACGCCGAGGAAGGCAAGCAATGCCAGCGCGGCACGTTTCATATCCTTCTCGTCTCCTCTTGTTCGGTCGATCTGCGTGCTTCGGTCAGCTCTCGGCCGGTCGGGACGCCGGGCGGGGAGCTCGGCGATCGCGTTCGGCTTCCTTCATGATTCCCGCCATGTAGCCGTAGATCTCGCGATCGGAGATCGCCTTCCAGCGCGGAGCCAGCAGCTTCATGTACTTCTCTACATACAACAGTTGTTTGCCGACGAGCACCAACTCCCGCGGAAGCCGCGCGTCGTGGGCCCTGGCGACCGCTGCGAGCTGCCGTCCGAGGTCGGTGTACGACATCGAGGCCATGTCGGTGGCCGACAACGGTGCGGCCACCTTCTCGATGTCGGCGCCACCCTGGGCCGTCGACCCCGGATTGTGCACCGCGCCCAACAGGAAGATCGCGCGTCCGGCGGCGTCGTAGTCCTGTTTGACGATGAGGTCGACGACCAGTTGCCGGAGGATGCGGCGGGTGCGTGCGTCGAACCGGCCGACGATGCCGAAATCGAGCATCACCAGCTTCCCCTGGTCGTCGACGAGGACGTTCCCCGCGTGCAGATCGCCGTGGAACAGTCCGCCGTGGAATGCCGAATCGAGAAGTGAGAGAAGCAGATTGCGGCACAGTGCCACGCCGTCGTGCCCCGCGGCGCGGACCGCGCGGACGTCGTCGATGCGGGTGGCGTGGATCCGCTCCATCGTCAGCACCCGAGCGGTGGTCAGCTCGCCGTACACCCGCGGCACGCGGACCCGGTCACCGAACGGGCCCGGCTGCAGGCATTCGAACCACTCGGCCATGGTGGCGGCCTCGTTGCGGAAGTCGAGCTCGGAACCGAGTCCGTCGGCGAAGTCTTCGACCACGTGGCGGGCGCTGAGCATCCGGCCGTACTCGGAGATCTCCACGAGCCCGGCCAGACGTTCCAGAATCGCTACGTCGGGCGCCAGCCGGTCGGCGATGCCCGGCCGCTGGATCTTGACGACCACCTCGTCGCCCGATGCGAGCGTCGCGGTGTGGACCTGGGCGATCGAGGCCGACGCGATCGGCACCGGATCGAACTGTGCGAAGACCTCTTCGGGCTCGGCGCCGAGTTCTTCGACGAAGACCTGCCGCACCAGCGCGGGGTCGGCCGGTCGGACTCGGTCGAGCAGGGTCTCGAATTCGTCGGCCATGGTCTTGCCGAACACTCCCGGGCTGGACGCGATCAGCTGACCGAGTTTCACGTAGGTGGGACCGAGGTGCTCGAACGTCCGGCGCACCTCATGGGCGACGTCGGAGGTGCCCGGCGGGCGCCCGCGCAGCAGTCCGGTCACCGCGCCGAGCGTCAGCCGCCCGGCGCCGACCGCGGCGTGGCCCGCGGTGGTGGTGAAGCGGGTGACCTCGGTGACCGCCGAGACGCTGGGCAGGCCGGGGCGTGCCTGCGCGCTGGGGGATTCCTGATTGGCCATCACAGTTGCCCAAGTGTAGTGGGCGAATGCGCACCGACCACCGGGCCGACGCGGCGGTCGTCGTGTCGAGGTCGAGGCAGGGGGTCACTAGTGCTCCGCCTCACGGCGGCGTAGTCTCGACCGCATGTTTTCGATCGACAGTCGATAACCTGTCGATCGCCTCTGGTTGGGAGCTCAGCATGGTCGAGGAGAGTCGGGCCGACCTCGTGGTGGTCGGTGCGGGTGTGGCGGGGCTGACGGCGGCGCTGACGGCTGCGGCCCGCGGTCTGACGGTGACAGTGCTGACCAAGGGGCGCACCTGGGCGCAGCCGGGCGCGGAGCACTCCGCGTCCACCTTCTACGCGCAGGGCGGCATCGCGGTGGTGGAGCCCGGGAACTCCGGCGACTCGGTGGCCCTGCATCTGGCCGACACAGTGGCCGCCGGTGCCGGACTCACCGACCCGTTGGCGACGGAGCCGATCCTGGCCGGGGGTTGGCCTGCGGTGACCCAGTTGGTCGGCTGGGGTGCGGAGTTCGATACGGGAGCCGACGGCCGTTTTTTGCGGACCAGGGAGGGCGGCCACAGCGTCCGTCGCATCATCCACGCAGGCGGCGACGCCACCGGCGCACGGGTGCAACAGGCGCTCGCCTCCGCGGTCGCCGCGGCACCGATCCGAGTCATCGATCACGCCTCGGCCACCGCGATCCTCACCGGCGACGGTCGCGCCGCGGGGCTGGAGTTCGTCACCGCCGGCGGTCGCGGGGTGGTCCGGGCGCCGGCGGTGCTGCTCGCGACCGGCGGTCTCGGACACGTGTACTCGGCCACCACGAACCCCGCTGCGTCGACCGGTGACGGCGTGGCGCTGGCGCTTCGGGCCGGAGCGCAGGTCGCCGACCTCGAATTCGTCCAGTTCCATCCCACCATGCTGTACGTGCCCGGGGGGCGGGGCAGGCGCACGCTGGTCAGCGAGGCAGTGCGCGGGGAGGGCGGCGTGCTGGTGGACGACCACGGCGCCCCGGTGACCGCCGGCGTGCACCCGCAGGGCGATCTCGCCCCGCGCGGCGTGGTCGCACGGGCGGTCACCGCGGCGATGCGGCGGACCGGTCGGCCGCACGTCTGGCTCGACATCTCGGCGGTGGAGGACTTCGAGCGCCGGTTCCCGACTGTCACCGCCGGTGTGCGGGCCTCGGGGCTCGACCTCGCGGGCGCGCGGCTGCCGGTGGTCCCCGGCGCGCATTACCTCTGCGGAGGTGTGGTGACCGACAGCGACGGTCGTACCAGCGTGCCGGGTCTGCTCGCGGCCGGGGAGGTGGCGCGCACCGGGTTGCACGGCGCCAACCGGCTGGCGTCCAACAGCCTTCTCGAAGGTCTGGTCATGGGCCGGTCGGCGGCACTGGCGGCGGTCGAACTCGCGGGGGTCGAGCCGCCGCGCGTGCCGGCCTCCGCGCCGACCGCCCTGCCCGCATGCGACAGGACCGAGTTGCAGGACGCGATGTCGGTGGCGGCCGCGCTCGACCGGAACGCCGAGGGCTTGGCGACGGTCGGTGCGCTGCTCGAGGCCGCACCCCTTCGTCGCCTCGCGAGCGTGGCCGACATCGAGGACGCCAACCTCACCCTGGCGGCGCGTGCGGTGGTCGCAGCCGCGCTCGAGCGCCGGGAGTCGCGCGGCTGTCATTATCGTTCGGACTTCCCCGGGAGCGAGGAGGCGCCGCAGCCGCGATACTTCGCCCTCGTCGAAGGCCGGATGCGCAGCGTCCCGCGCCTCCGGCCGGTGACCTGTGCCGGATCTGCCGAGCCTATGGCCAGTGTCGGAGGGGCTCCGTAGACTCGATCGGGGAACTCACGGGAAGGTGATGTGCAATGCGCGGTGGTGGTTGCTGGTCGTCGATCGTCGCCACTCCCGATGAGCGCTGCGCACTGCATCTGACGCCCTCCCACGATTGGCTCGTGGCCTGCGTGCTGCCCGCCGGTCATGACGGCGCCCACGGATCCGACGGCGCGCAGAGCCATTCCGGTCGCCGTCGCTGGCTGATGTGGGACGACTACGCGCGCGGTGCGCAGACCCTCGCCGAGGAGTTCGAGTGTCCCTCGCAGGCTCTCGACGGTGCGCCGTGTCTGTTCTTCGCCGGTCACGGCGGTCCGCACCGGTACGCCGCGCCGGTGGGCCGCGACTTCCCGGCCGAGCCGGTCGTGGACAGCGCGCCCGCACCGGCGCCTGTGCCGGAGCCTCGGTCCGCCCCGGCATCACCGCCGCCGCTGCCGCCCGAGGACGAGTCGTTCAGCGTCTCGGCGCTCGACGATCTCTTCGCGGGGATGCCCAGCCTCCGGGATCTGCCGACCACGGATCTGCTGGTCTTTCCCGAGAGCAGTTTCCACCCGGCCGCACCCGCCTGGCCGCAGTCGCGCGGTGACTACGTCGCCGAGCACCGTCCGGACGGTCCGCGCGCGCCGGAGGCGGTGGTCTCCGGTCCCGCGCGCTTCGAACCGGCGGAGCAGGTGATCGATGCGGAGGTGGTGGAGGCGCCGGACGCCGAACCGAAGCGGGGGCGTCGGCGGCGGCTGCGTGAGGACGCGGATCCGGCACCTCGGCCGGCCGAGGCCGGCCGCAGCAGGCATCGGGCGGCGCACGATGCGGAGGACTCCGCCGGTGCGGCCACTGTGGACCCGAACATGCTCGAGGTCCGGCCCGGCGCGGCCTCGGTGCTCACCACCCCGATGGTCGAGGTGATCTCCTCCAGTTGGGATCCCGTGCGGATGGGCATCCCGGTCGCGCGCCGACCACTGCCGGGCGACTCCGACGTGTGGTCGGTGGCGGAAGTCGTCGAAGACGCGGCCGCGCACGTGCGGTCGCTTCCCGAGGCCGCTCAAGACGGCGAGGTGTCGGCGGCGCTCCTCGATGTCGCCGAATCGCTGGGCCGTCTCGCGGACGCGCTCAAACCCTCCCGCTGAATCGACTTCGGCCCGTCGCCGGATTTTTTGGCTCCCGCACCGTTCTGTCAGCCCGGTCCGGGAGCCAAAGTTTTCGTGTACCGCATGCCCTCCTGAAATTCGATACCCCTAGGGGGTAGACGTACGCCGAAATTCGGAGTAGAACTGTGACTGAGATACCCACAGGGGGTATCGAAGGGAGGCGGGATGACCACCGACGAGACGGCGACCGCCCGCGACCATGCAGGCGGCGGGCACACCGGCCACGGATACCTGCCCGAGAAGGACAAGTTCATCCGTCGACTCAAGCTGATCGAGGGTCAGGCCCGAGGTCTGCAGCGAATGGTCGAGCAGGAGGCGTACTGCATCGACATCCTCACGCAGGTGTCGGCGATGACCAAGGCGCTCGAGTCCGTGGGGCTCGGGCTGCTGCACGACCACATGAACCACTGTGTGGTCGAAGCCGCACGCGAAAGCGACGAGGCCGCCGCGGCCAAGGTCGATGAGGCCATGAAGGCCATCACCCGCCTGGTCAAGTCCTGACCGCGGGCGCGTCCGTTTCCCGACAGACGACATCAACCAGATCACACGAATGAGGAGAGAATCCATGAGCACCACCACCACTGTCACCGTCACTGGCATGACCTGCGGCCACTGCGCAGCTTCGGTCCGGGAGGAGATCTCCGAGATCGCAGGAGTGGAGAAGGTCGACGTCGATGTGGCCAGCGGTCGCGTCGACATCACCAGCGCCGCCCCGCTCGATCCGGCCGCCGTCGGCGCTGCTGTCGCCGAGGCCGGCTACCGGGTCCAGTGACCGCGTCGGCGAGACCGGGCGTGCGGATCGCCGCATTCGCCGCCGGTCTCGCGGTGGTCTTCGGGGCGATGTTCGGCGTCGGCCGGGCCGTCGGCCCCTGGGACACCGCGCCGCAGCCGTCCCACGGCACCCAGATGCAGCACGACCAGGAGGGAACGCACAGATGACGCAGCCGATCGCCGCCGACCGGGAACTCGATCTGGAACTGATCGGGATGACGTGCGCCTCGTGTGCCAACCGGATCGAACGCAAACTCAACAAACTCGACGGAGTCACCGCCACCGTCAACTACGCCACCGAGCAGGCGCACGTGGAATACGACGGCGACGTGACCTCCGACGACCTCATCGAGGCGGTCCGGGCAGCCGGATACGACGCCGAACCGGTGCGTCCGGTGGCCACGGACGCCGAGCAGGCCGACGAGGATCCGGCGCCGTCGCGGGCCGAGGCCGAGCTGACCGCTCTGCGCCAGCGGCTGGTCGTATCGGCGGTGCTGACGGTTCCGGTGATCGCGCTGGCGATGGTCCCCGCATGGCAGTTCACCTACTGGCAGTGGCTGTCGCTGACCCTCGCGGCACCCGTGGTCGTGTGGGGTGCGCTGCCCTTCCATCGGGCGGCGCTCGCCGGAGCCCGGCACGGCACCACCACCATGGACACCCTGGTCTCGGTCGGCACCCTCGCCGCTTTCGGGTGGTCGATCTACGCCCTGTTCTGGGGTGACGCCGGCGTGCCCGGCATGACCCACGGCTTCGACTTGATCGCCTCCCGCGGCGACGGATCGTCGAACATCTACCTGGAGGCCGCGGCGGGAGTCACCACCTTCCTGCTGGCGGGCCGCTATTTCGAGAAGCGCGCCAAGCTCCGCGCGGGTGACGCGCTGCGCGCGCTCGCCGAAGTCGGCGCCAAGGACGTGACCGTGCTGCGCGACGGTCGGGAGGTCACGGTTCCGATCGGTGACTTGCAGGTCGGAGAGCGATTCGTGGTCCGGCCGGGTGAGAAGATCGCGACCGACGGCCGGGTGGTCTCGGGAGCTTCAGCTGTCGATCAGTCGATGCTCACCGGCGAGTCGATCCCCGTCGAGGTGGCGGTGGGAGACAAGGTCGTCGGCGGCACGGTGAACGCGCACGGCCGCCTCGAAGTGGAGGCGTCGGCGGTCGGCGCCGATACCGCACTCGCCCACATGGCGAAGATGGTCGCTGACGCGCAGGCGGGAAAGGCGCAGGTGCAACGATTGGCCGACCGGATCTCGGCGTACTTCGTCCCGGTCGTGATCGCGATCGCGGCGGGCGTGCTCGGTTTCTGGCTCGGTGTCGGCGGCGGTGTGACGCTGGCGCTGACGGCCGCGGTGTCGGTCCTGGTCATCGCCTGCCCGTGCGCGCTCGGTCTCGCGACCCCCACCGCGCTGATGGTCGGGACCGGCCGGGGAGCCCAACTCGGCATCCTGCTGAAGGGGCCCGAGGTGCTCGAGTCGACTCGCCGAGTCGATACCGTGGCGCTGGACAAGACCGGCACCGTGACGACCGGCGAGATGGCCGTCCGCGACGTGATCACCGCCGACGGCGTGGATGCGGACGACCTGCTGGCGCGGGCCGCGGCGGTGGAGTCCGGGTCGGAGCACCCGATCGGCCGCGCGGTCTGCAAGCACGTCGCCGAACTCGGGCTCGAGGTTCCCGAGACGGCGGACTTCCGCAATCTCGCCGGTGCGGGCGTGACCGCGTTCATCGACGGACTGCGCGTCACCGTGACCGGTCCCCGTGACGTCCCCGTTCAGCTCGGTGAGCGGATGCGTGAACAGATCGCCACGGCCTCGGCGGAGGGGGCGACGCCCGTCGTGGTCACCTATCTCGACGCGGTGGCCGGCGTGATCGTGGTGGCGGACACCGTCAAGCCCACGTCGGCGGCGGCGATCGCCGAACTCAAGCGGATGGGGCTGCGTCCGGTACTCCTGACCGGCGACAACGACGGTGCCGCGCGGCATGTCGCGGCGCAGGTCGGCATCGACGAGGTGATCGCCGATGTGACGCCGGACGGGAAGGTGGACGCGGTCCGCCGCCTGCAGGAGTCCGGCCGCGTGGTCGCGATGGTCGGCGACGGTGTCAACGACGCCGCGGCACTGGCCTCGGCCGACTTGGGGTTGGCGATGGGAACCGGCACCGACGTCGCTATCGAGGCGGGCGATCTCACGTTGGTGAGCGGCGACCTGTGGGCGGTGGTGGACGCGATCGCGTTGTCGCGCAAGACACTCAGCACCATCAAGGGGAATCTGTTCTGGGCGTTCGCCTACAACGTGGCGGCGCTGCCGTTGGCCGCCGCGGCTCTGCTCAATCCGATGATGGCGGGTCTGGCGATGGCCTTCTCCTCCGTATTCGTCGTCGCCAACAGTCTGCGGCTGCGCGGATTCCGGTCTCGTCGCGTCTCCGCGTAAGCCGTAGCGGATGGCGGCGAAGTCTTAGGATTACCAAACCTCAGATCATTTCGGTAAACCTTTCCTCGCTGGTCAGAGACGGTTTACGGGCCTATTGTGAAATCATCGCGGCGAAGGTCTCGTCGAGGAATTCATATGCAGGGGAGCGGATATGAAAATGAATGAGGAACTCGAAGTCGAGTTCAGCAAGCAGATCACCCGGGAATTCGAATCGGCGATGCTCTACCGGCAGTTGGCAATCGAGTTGGAACTGCGCGACCTTCCCGGAATGGCCTCGTGGATGCGCAGCCATTCCTCGGAAGAACTCAGCCACGCCGACCGCCTCATCGAGCACATGACCAACCGCGACAACCGCCCGCTCATCGGCGACATCACGATTCCGTCGGTCAAGGCCGACACGGTCACCGAGATCTTCGAGGTGGCGCTCGACGCCGAGCGCGACGTCTCGGAAGCGATCCGCGCGCTGTACCGGCTCGCACAGGAGCAGGGCGACATCGACTCGCGGCCGACCATCGACTGGTTCGTCTCCGAGCAGGTCGAAGAGGAGGCGACGGTCGGCGAGATCGTCGGTCGCCTGCAACTGGTGAACGAGGACGGCTCCGGCCTCCTTCGGATGGATGCGGAGCTGGCGTCGTCGAACGTCTGACAGATCAACGAGCCGATGGCCCGGCGCCCCAACGGGGTGCCGGGCCATTCCTCTTATATAGGGGCCCGGAACCGGCCGGCCCAAGTCTCTAGAACACGTTCTATTTCTGGTCTAGGCTGTCTCCCATGAGTAGACTGGACCTCCCTGAAATCGTGAATGCCTCTGACGTCGCCGAGTACAGCGACACCGTCGACGTGCTGGTGATCGGCGCAGGCATCGGCGGCTGCTGCGCGGCGCTCGAAGCGGCGGAGGCCGGGGCGTCGGTGCTGGTGCTCGAGCGATCGGCCGCGGCCGGCGGCACCACCTGCATGGCGGGAGGACACTTCTACCTCGGCGGTGGCACCGCGGTGCAGACGGCCACCGGACACCAGGACAGCGCGGAGGAGATGGCCAAGTACATCACCGCCGTCTCGCGCGACCCGGAGCCGGACAAGATCAAGGCCTACTGCGACGACAGCGTGGAGCACTTCGGCTGGCTCGAGTCGCTCGGCTTCCAGTTCGAGCGTTCGTACTACCCGGAGAAGGCGGTCATCCAACCGCAGACCCAGGGACTGATGTACACCGGCAACGAGAAGGTGTGGCCGTTCTGCGAACAGGCCGTCCCGGCGCCGCGCGGTCACAAGGTGCCCGTGCCCGGCGACACCGGCGGCGCGGGCATGGTGATCGAGCTCCTGGTGAAGCGTCTCGGCGAGCGGGGCGTGCCGATCCGCTACGAGGTCGGGGCGCGCAGGCTCGTCGTCGACGACTCCGGTGCCGTGGTCGGCGCCTACTGGAAGGCCGGCGGCGAGGACGGTTTCATTCGCGCCTCCGCCGTGGTGATCGCCGCGGGCGGATTCGTCATGAACCCCGACATGGTCGCCGAGTACGTCCCGCAGCTCGCGGAGAAGCCGTTCACGCTCGGCAGCACCTACGACGACGGTCTCGGAATCCGAATGGGCGCCTCGGTGGGCGCCGGACTCAAGCACATGGACCAGGCGTTCATCACCGCGCCGGTGTACCCGCCGTCGATCCTCCTCACCGGCCTGATCGTGAATAAGGAGGGCAAGCGGTTCGTCGCGGAGGACTCCTATCACTCGCGGACGTCCGGATTCGTGATGGACCAGACCGACCGCGCCGCCTTCCTCATCGTCGACGAGGCGCACATGCAGCGGCCAGAGTTCCCGCTGGCGCCCTTCATCGACGGCTGGGAGACGGTCGACGAGATGGCCGACGGCCTCGGCCTCGATCGGGCCACGCTGCACGCGACCCTCGATCGGTACAACGAGTACGCCGCCAAGGGCGAGGATCCGGACTTCCACAAGAGCCCCGAGTTCCTGGCGCCGCAGGACACCGGGCCCTGGGCGGCGTTCGACATGAGTCTCGGGAAGGCGCTGTACGCCGGGTTCACCGTCGGCGGCATGGCCACTTCGCTGGACGGCCAGGTGCTGACCGAGGAGGGTTCCGTGATCGACGGACTGTACGCCGCCGGAGCCTGTGCGGCGAACCTCGCGCAGGACGGAAAGGGCTACGCCAGCGGCACCCAACTGGGGGAGGGCTCGTACTTCGGTCGCCGGGCGGGGCGTCACGCGGCACATGCAGCGACCGTGCGAAATCGGGTTACTGTCCGGTAAGTGACGTATCTAACCGGCCCCTGGTCCGCGTGGCAGGGCGTGCTAACGTCATGCCACGTTTTCCATCAGCAGGGTCGGTCACGTGGCCACCTGCGGCGTGTCGCGCGAGTTCGATGAAGCACTGGCCGACGCAGGCTTAGACGCCCGTACATCCCGTGGGGCTCCCGCCTGTCGTCTACAGCGTTGGCGTCGAATCATCGTGCGCCATGTTCTGTAAGACAAGGTGAAGCTGAATATGAGTGTGGGAGAGGCAGTGAAATGCTGATCGGTATCCCCCGGGAATCAAAGGCGGGCGAGACTCTCGTCGCCGCCACCGCTAAGACGGTGGCGCAGCTGCAGCAGCTCGGCTACGAGGTGATCGTCGAGGCCGGCGCCGGTGACCGCGCCGAGCAGCCGGATGCGGCATTCGCTGAGGCGGGCACCCGTGTCGGTTCGGCCGACGAGGTGTGGGCCGCTGACGTCGTGGTCAAGGTCAACGCCCCGACGGACGACGAGATCGCGCGTATGCGGCGCGGTGCGGTCCTCATCTCGATGATGGCTCCGGCCCGTAATCCGGAACTGCTGGAGAAGCTGCGCAGTGCGGGCATCACCGCGCTGGCGATGGACGCGGTACCTCGTATCTCGCGTGCGCAGTCCATGGACGTTCTCTCGTCGATGGCCAATGTCGCGGGTTACCGCGCAGTGGTCGAGGCCGCACATGAGTTCGGCCGGATGTTCACCGGTCAGGTGACCGCGGCGGGCAAGATTCCGCCCGCGCGTGTGTTCGTGGTCGGTGCCGGCGTGGCCGGTCTGGCGGCGATCGGTGCCGCTTCGGCGATGGGCGCCGTGGTGCGTGCCTTCGACGTGCGTCCCGAGGTGGCCGAGCAGGTCGAGTCGATGGGCGCCGAGTTCGTCAAGGTCGACTTCGAGGCGGAGAAGTCCGAGGACGGCTACGCCAAGGAGATGACGGCCGAGCAGGAGGCCGCGACCGCCTCGATGTACGACGAGGAGGCCCGCGCCGCCGACATCGTCATCACCACCGCGCTGATCCCGGGACGTCCGGCACCGAAACTGCTGAGCGCCGACACCGTCGCCGGAATGAAGAACGGTTCGGTGATCGTCGACATGGCGGCGGCCAACGGCGGCAACGCCGAGGGCACCGTGGCCGACGAGAAGGTCGTCACCCCCGGCGGTGTCACGATCCTCGGCTACACCGATCTCGCGGGCCGGCTGGCCGCGCAGACCTCGCAGCTGTACGGCACCAACATCGTCAACCTGCTGAAGCTCCTGACGCCGGAGAAGAACGGTGAGCTGACGCTGGACATGGACGACGTCGTCCAGCGCGGCATCACGGTGACGCGCGACGGCGAGGGCATGTGGCCGCCGCCCCCGGTGCAGGTGTCGGCGGCACCGAAGGCCGCCGCCGCGGAACCGGCCGAGGTCGCCCCGCCCAAGGAGCCGATGTCGCCCGCCAAGAAGGTCGCGCTCTCGCTGGTCGGGATCGTGATCTTCGGTCTGGTGGTGGCCTTTGCGCCGCCGCCGATCCCGCAGCACTTCACGGTGCTCATGCTGGCGATCGTGATCGGCTACTACGTCATCGGCAATGTGGCGCACGCGCTGCATACGCCGCTGATGTCGGTGACCAACGCCATCTCCGGTGTCGTCGTGGTCGGTGCGCTGTTGCAGATCGCGTCCGACAATGTGACCGTTCAGATCCTGTCGACGATCGCGATTCTGGTCGCATCGATCAACATCTTCGGTGGCTTCGCGGTCACCCGTCGCATGCTCGCCATGTTCAGCAAGGGGGCGTGATCACTCATGGGAATCACTGCAATCACCGTTGCGGCGTATGTCATCGCATCGCTGCTGTTCATCCTTTCGCTCGCCGGACTGTCGAAGCATGAGTCGGCCAAGAGCGGTCTGACCTACGGCATCGTCGGCATGGCGATCGCGCTGGTCGCCACCATCGTCCTGGTCCTGAAGAACATCGTCGACCTCGACTCGCTCGACATGAAGTGGGTGCCGATCGTCCTGATGTTCGGCGCCGTGGTCGTCGGCGCGCTGATCGGTCTGTGGCGCGCCAAGATCGTCGAGATGACCGGCATGCCCGAGCTCATCGCGCTGCTGCACTCGTTCGTCGGTCTGGCCGCCGTGCTCATCGGCTGGAACGGGGCGATCGAAGGCTTCGACGTCACAGGCGTCGATCCCGGAAACGTGCGGTCGCTGACCAACATCCACGAGGCGGAGATCGCGATCGGCATCTTCATCGGTGCGGTCACCCTCACCGGTTCGATCGTCGCCAACCTGAAGCTGTCGGCCAAGATGAAGTCGGCTCCGCTGATGCTTCCGGGCAAGAACTTCATCAACGTCGGTTCGCTGGTGGTGTTCGCGGTTCTGACCGGCGTGTACGTCGCGTCCGACACCCACGACAACACCACGTCGATGATCCTGCTCGCGGTGATCACCGCTCTGGCGCTGTTCCTCGGATGGCATCTGGTCGCCTCCATCGGCGGCGGCGACATGCCGGTGGTCATCTCGATGCTGAACTCGTACTCCGGTTGGGCCGCCGCGGCCTCGGGCTTCCTGCTCGGCAACGATCTGCTGATCGTCACCGGTGCGCTGGTCGGCTCGTCGGGTGCGTACCTGAGCTACATCATGTGCAAGGCGATGAACCGGTCGTTCATCTCGGTCATCGCCGGCGGTTTCGGCATCGAAGCCGGGCCGGCCGACGACACCGACTACGGCGAGCACCGCGAGATCAACGCGGAGGCTGCCGCAGAGCTTCTGTCCGGCGCCAAGTCGGTGATCATCACCCCGGGCTACGGCATGGCGGTGGCCCAGGCGCAGTACCCGGTCGCGGATCTGACGTCCCGGCTGCGCGCGAAGGGCATCGATGTCCGGTTCGGCATCCACCCGGTGGCCGGTCGTCTCCCCGGCCATATGAATGTGCTGCTGGCCGAGGCGAAGCTGCCGTACGACATCGTGCTCGAACTCGACGAGATCAACGACGATTTCCCCGAGACCGACGTCGTGCTGGTCATCGGCGCCAACGACACCGTGAACCCGGCTGCCGCGGAGGATCCGGGCTCGCCTATCGCGGGCATGCCGGTGCTGGAGGTCTGGAACGCCAAGGACGTGATCGTCTTCAAGCGTTCGATGGCGGCCGGCTACGCGGGCGTCCAGAACCCGCTGTTCTTCCGTGAGAACACGCAGATGCTCTTCGGCGACGCGAAGGACCGCGTCGAAGACATCATCGCTGCTCTGTAACCGGGCACCGAACCCGAGCACCCCGTCGATCCGTGCGGATCGGCGGGGTGCTCGTCGTCCCGGGGCGGTGCGGCCTCGGCTCGCCCGGGCGACTGGATTCGCCGATCCCGGGGCCCGGGAGTGTCACCGGCGACCCCTACCATCGACAGACATGGAGCAAACTGGGGTCTTCGATGTGGACCTGCGCGGACTCATCGATGTACTGGGGAACAATCTGTACACCAACCCGGGCGTATTCGTCCGGGAGCTGCTTCAGAACGCGATCGACGCCCAGACCGAGCGCCCGAGCGTCGATCAACCCATCGTCATCACGGCCGACGGGGCCGAGTTCGTCGTCTCCGACACCGGCGTCGGGATGCGGGCGGACCAGATCGCCGAGCTGCTGGGGACCATCGGCCGCAGCTCGAAACGGGACGAGCTCGGATTCTCCGAGCAGGCGACGATCGGCCAGTTCGGCGTCGGGCTGCTCAGCGGATTCCTGACCGGAGACCGGATCGAGGTCTCGTCGAAGGCCGAAGGACACGACCCGGTCCGGTGGGTGGGTGACGCGTCCGGAACCGTCGAGACCGGACCGGGAGACCGGAGCGAGACCGGCACCACCGTGCGGATCTGCGCACGTCCGGGTTTCGAGCAGTGGCTCGATCCCGACCGCGTGGCCTCGCTGGCCGCGCGATACACCGCCCTGCACCCGACCCCGGTCATGGTGAACGGGCGCCGAGTCAATCCACCGGTCGAGGTCTTCGCGGCGGAGGCGGGCCGCCGGATCGCCGCGCAGGTCGCCTACTGCCAGGACGAGTTCGGATTCACTCCGCTCGACACCTTTCAGGTCGACATCCCCGAAGCGGGTCTGCGCGGCGTCGCCTTCGTTCCGCCCAGCGGCGGAGACCTCGTGGCACGGTCGGAGCACCGCGTCCACGTGAAGGGACTCCTGGTCGGCGACCTCGCGGAGCTGCTCCCGGAGTGGGCGTTCTTCGTACGGGTCGTCGTCGATGCCACCGGACTGACTCCGACCGCGTCGAGGGAGAGCGTGGTGCGCGACGATCTGTTCCACGACGTCGTCGAGTCGCTCGGCGCGCAGGTTCTGGCCTGGCTCGCCGGGCTCGAGCAGCGGCCGGCCACACGAGCGAAGTTCCTCAGCGTCCACGAGCAGGGGATCAAGGCGCTCGCGGCCCACCGGCCGGAACTGCTGGGTTTCGTCGACCGGCACTGCGTCTTCGAGACCAATTACGGGCCGATG
This sequence comes from Gordonia sp. LUNF6, assembly GCF_047041125.1. NCBI lineage: Bacteria > Bacillati > Actinomycetota > Actinomycetes > Mycobacteriales > Gordoniaceae > Gordonia > Gordonia sp. LUNF6. The sequence continues at coordinate 3,788,089 of NZ_CP178181.1, read as the reverse complement.
CCGCTCGCGACCTTCCGAGCGAGATTCGGCGACCTGCGGTACACCGGCAGCGTCGATGACTTCCGCGTCCTCGGCGACATCCTGGGCAGCCGGGGTTTCGGCCTGGTCAACGCCGGCTACGCCTTCGAGACAGGCGTGGTCCGCGCGTTGATCGCCGCCGACCCCGACATCACCGGCGAGTACGTGACGCAGGAGATGCTGCTGACCGCGCTGGGAGACGTCGGTGACGATGTGCGGACGCGGTTCGCCGGTGCCCTCGCCCTGGCGGGAACCGCGCTGGCGCCGTACGGCTGCGACGTGGATCTGACGGCCATCGAGCCCGGCGAACTCTCGGGTGTGCTGCTGACCGATGACTCGGCGAAACTCGCGGGCGACCGTCGCGAGATGCTGTCGGAGGTCGCCGGGGACCCCGACGCGTGGTTGGCCGCGGTCGCGGCGGTCGACGCGCACGACCATCAGGTGCCGAGCCGGCCGGTGCTGCTGCTGAACGTGGCGAACACGCTCGTGGGACGGTTGCCGTCGATCACCGATCCGACGGTGGCGGGCGCCCTGGTCCGGACGGTCTACAGCCAGGCGTTGGTGCGAGCGCACCGATCGTTGTCCTCGGATGCGGCCAGGGACGTGGACGAAGCCGTGATGCTGCTGGCGGATCTCGCTACGCGGGCGGGCGCCAGGTGACCGACCAACCGACGCACGATCCGCGTCTGGAGAGTTTCGTCAACGACCTCTGGCACGCGCGGTACGGGGATCCGCGGTTCGGCCATGAGGATTTCGGGGCCTTTCCCGCGCTGATCGCCCGGGCCGACGAACTGGGCGACGACTACTGGCGGTTCGTCGTCCGGCTCGAGGCCTCCTACGCCGCGCTGTGGTCGGGGACCGCGGCCGATGTGCTGACTCTGCTGGCGTGGATGCTCCGGGCCCACGACCGCCGGGCGGCGACGCTCGATTTGGAGCCGACACAGCTCGAACAGCTCAACACCACGCTCGTCGACTTCCTCGAATCGGTGCCCGACGTCCCCGAACTGTCGCTCGACCAAGTGCGAGATCTGCTCGACGACTGGATCCGGCGGACCCGCGGGACGGGCTACGAGTCGGATGCGCTGGTCGCGGTGGTGCGCGCGAAGATCGCACTGCACCGCGGCGACCCCGACGCGGCCCGCCGGTTCCTCGACGAGTGCCGGGACTTCGCTCCGCCGGCCGGCACCTGCCGGGAGGGTGCGCGAGCGATGGTCGCGGCGCTCTACAGCCGGTGCGGCGATCACGCGCGAGCGCTCGAGTTGTCGGAGCCGGATCTAGTGGACGACGGCGAGCGATGCGGGTTCTTCCCCGCCGAGACGCATGTCGCGCTGATCGGTGCTTACGCCGCCGCCGGCCGGCGCGACGACGTCGTACTGGCGGCCGAGCACATCGACCGGATCTACGGCGAGTTCCCGGGCTCCACCGGCCACGCCGAAGCCATTCCCGCGCTGTTGCGCGTCGGTGAGCTCGGGCGGGCACGGGATCTGGCGGTGAGCCGCCTGCCCCATCTGGACGCCTGCTTCACGCCGCTCGACCGGGCGCGGCTGGCGGCGGCGCTGTCGGCGGCGTTCGCTTCGGCGGCAGCGGTCGACGGGGACGCCGTGATCTCCCATCACACCGATCCGGGGCGTCCGGCCCGGTCCCGACCGGCGGCCGATCTGGCGGCCGAACTCGCCGATGTGGCGCACGACATCGCCCGCGGGTTCGACATCCGCAACGGCAACGGCGCGGTCTCGACGTGGGTCGAGCAGACCCTGGCGCTCCGCGCCGCGGGTCGGCCCGACGACCGGGTGAAGCCGGTCGCCGAACGGACGGCCCAGGAGTTGATGAGCGGTATGGCCGTGTTCTCCATGGTCTCGAGTCGCAGGGCGCAGGCGTGCGCCGAGGCACTCGCGGGCCGGATCGGCGAACTCACCGGCCGCAGCCTGGCGCGGGCCCGGATCATGCTGGCGTCCGACCTGCGCCGCAGCGATCGTCACGCCGCAGAGGCGGCACTGCGGGAGGCTGCGGCCGCGGCGCGCGCGGAGTATCCGGCCATGGCGGCGCAGGCCGAACTCATGGCCGATGTGGAGGCGGCGGCACAGGGCGTCCTCGATCCGCAGCGGCTCCTGTCGGCGCCGGACCCGGATCCGGCGTGGGCGGCGCTGTCTCAGGCGAACTACTGGCGTTTCGTCGCCGTGGCGAGCGAACCCGTGGACGGTGAGCGAGCCGGCCGTGCGGTGGACGCGGGGATCGAGACGCTGCGACGCGGCTTGGCGGGCGAGATCCGCCTCGTGGAGGACGAGACGGCGTCGCGCCCGGGCTCGGCGGAGGCCGATGCCTACTCGATCGCAGCGGCGCTGCACATCATGGCGGCGTCGATGCGGGCCGCCGCCGGATACTCTCCCGACGCCGAGATCGATGCGGCGCTCGTCGCAGCCCGCCGGATGGTCGCGGCCGCCTCGACGCCCGACCAACGCCTCGAAGCCCACGCCCAGCTGGCCGGCGTCCTGGGATTCGCCGCGCAACTGCAGTCGATGAGCGACGAGCAGGCGGCGTTGCGTCTGCTGGACGAGGCCGTCGAGAACTCCCGGTACGCGCAGCGTGCGCCGCTGCTCGCGCAGCGGGCCGAACTCCGGATCACGGCGGCCGAGGACTTCGACGGTGCGGTGACCGATCAGGAGCAGGCGATCGCCGTCTGGATGGTGGAGGGCCTCGATCATCAAGCCGATGCCGCGTTGATCGACTTGGCCCGGATGCAGCTCTCGCGAGGCGACGACGCGCGGCGGGTGATCGAGGCGGTACGGCCGGTGATCGACCGGATGTCCGAGCGCGGCGACGAGGATGCCGTCGCTGCCGGTCTCGCGGTGCTCGGCCGAGCGCAATCGTCGGCTCGGCTCCCGGACGACGCGGTGATCTCGTTCTCCCGAGTGCTCGACACGGTGGTGGGCGACGAACATCCCGGGTACCTCGCGCAGCTGTATCAGGCGCGTGCGGGCGAGCTGATGGATCTCGGACGGCACCCCGAGGCGATGGCCGACTTCGACCATGCAGCGGAGTTGTTCGCCGAGTTCGGCGCGCAGCACGATCTCGGCGAGGTACTCAGATCCGCCGCTCTGGCCGCTCACTTCGGGGGCGACGACGCCACGGCCGAGAGCCTGTTGGAGCGCGCCGAGCGCGTCTACGACGAGCTGAGCGTCGACGGTCCGGTCGATTTCGAGCGAACCCGGCTCGATCTCGCTCGCGCCGACATCCTCCGGTCCACGGACCCCGAGCGCGCCGAGTCGCTGCTGCAGTCGGTGGTGGAGCGGTCGTCGGCGGCCAACTGGCTTCCGCTGGCGTTGAGCGGACTGAATCTGCAGGCACTCATGGCCGTGGAGGCGGGCGGCGACGACGGGCGCGCACGGGCGTGGGACCTGGTGCTCGAAGGACTACGGCTCGACCCCGAGCATCCAGGGCTCAACCAGCTGGCGTTCGAGTTGAACGACGAGTGATCCGCGGTGGGCCGACGAGCTACACCGGCACTCCGCGGAAATGGGTCGTGAGCCGGTGGTCGTCGTCGATCAGGTGGAAGGCGACGCCGGGACGCTGAGCGATGTTGAGGACGTCGGTGCCCTCGAATGGAAGGTTCAGGGTCGAGGCGACGCCGGGTGCGATGACGTGCGGCCGCCCGGCGAAGGTGGTCACGGCCGGTGTGTGCGCGTGCCCCGCCACGCAGCCGACGATGTTCGGGTGCTCGCCGACGAACTCCGCGAGCAGGCCGGGATCGAGCTGTCTGCGGTCGTCGATGAACGGTATCCCGACCGGGACCGCCGGGTGGTGGAAGGCCACCAGCACATCGGTGCCCGGGCCGGCTTCGGCTATCTGCGCGCGCGCCCAGTCGAGGGTGCCGCGGGAGATGTAGCCGTCGGAGCGGCCGGGGATCGACGAGTCGAGCGCGAGCACCAGGAGTCCGGACAGACGGAGCGCCGAGTTCACCGGTTCACTGCACTCGGTCCCGGTCACCACCGAGTTGTACGCGGCGCGTTCGTCGTGGTTGCCGAGGGTCATCAGAGTCGGAATGTCGGTGACGAGCGCGTCGAGGGCCTCGCGGTATTCCTCGGGGAGCCCCTCGTCGGCGATATCGCCGGTCACCAGCAGTGCGTCCACGTTCCGCGGGCCGCCGCAGCGACCGTTGAGATAATCCATCAGCGCGGCCACCCGCCTGCGGTGGTCGGGGCTGCCGTCGAAGTGGAGATCGCTTATCTGTGCGATGACGAACATGCGTCTCCTTTGGGCATCGGCCGATACCTGATCCAGGCTAGACGACCGATGCACCTGAGTCAGATCACGCCGGCGCCGGTGACACTTCCACACTCACGATGTCGGCGAAACGGTACGGCGAGGCCACCAGCAGCCCGCCGAGCTTGCGCCGCAACCGGGACATCTCAGCGCGGACCGTGACGGTTCGATCCGCGGTTCCGAACAGGTGCGCCGACAGTTCGGCCGCGCTGAGTCCATCGGGATGAGTGGCGAGGAGCCGGAGGATCTGAAGATGCCGCGGTGACGGATGGAGAACCCATGCCGCATCCGAGGAGTCGACATGTACTGTCGCGGGCCTGTCGGTGCTTTCGACGAGGACGACATGCGTGACGGCGGCGGCCGTTTCGTCCGGATCGGTGACGCGCAGCAGCCACCCGCCGGGAAGGGGCTCGACGTCGCACGGTCCCAGATCCCCGATGTGTGCGCGCCCGGCGCTGAAGTCGCGCGGAAGCCAGACGCGGGTGCGGGGAGGCAGTCGGTCGACGGCGGCGACCCACCCGTGGGGGTCCACCGCGAGGGCCGGTGCTCCGGCGCGGGCCAGAATCGGTGCGGCGACGCTGCGGAGCAGGTCGAGGCGGGTGCGGTGGGCATCACGCAGTTGCGCTTGCGCGAGTCGTGCCACCGAGTCGACCAATGCGAGGGTCGCGGGATGAATCGACGGAGCAGGGCCGCTGACGTCGACGACGCCGATCACGTCGCCGGTCCGCGGATCGCGGATCGGCGCACCGGTGCACGTCCAGGTGTGGTGGGTGCGGACGAAGTGTTCGGCGGAGAACACCTGGACGGCTTGGCGTGAGACCAGCGCCGTTCCGATCGCGTTGGTCCCCACATTCCGCTCCGACCACGACGCTCCTTCGGTGAACCCGAGTCGGTCGGCGCGGCGCAGGACCTGCGGCCCGCCCGACCGCCAGAGAACGTGGCCGGAGGCGTCCGCGACCACGAGGAGATTCTCCCCGCCGGAGATCAGGACGTCGAGGTTGCCGGTGACCGATTCGAGGACGTCGGCCAGTCCGGATTCGGCGCGACGGCATTCCACCTCACCCGGATCGAGCGGGTCGTGTCCGGCTCCGCGATCGGGATCGACGCCCGCGGTGGTGACCCGGTCCCACGACTGCCCGATCACCGACCTCGGCCGGGCGGGCAGTCTGTCGCCCGATCGTGCGGCGTCGTACACCGCGCGGAGCACGGCCGCGAACTCGCGGGGATCGTCGCCGGAGGAGATCGCCGGTTCCGGCACCGGCCGGGTCGTCGCGTTCGACATCGGACTCCCTCATGCCGCTGTGGTGGTCGTCACATGACGGATTCAGCTTCGCCCCCACCCGCGCGGTCGTCAAGCCGGTTGCAACCCCCTGCAACGCTTGTCGGCCCCAACGGGAAGGAGTGTGCTGTGCATCACAACTTGGAATGACCGCAGTGAGAGGACACAGTCATGACGCAGACCATGGATCGGCCGGTGGACACCGGGCGGCGCACCCCGTCCGAACGCATCGACGCCTGGCTCGAGAAGTTCGATAGAGCCCTGGCCTCGGGGGATCCGGAGCAGGTCGCCTCGTTGTTCGTGACGGACTCGTTCTGGCGTGATCTGGTGGCGTTCACCTGGAACCTGAAGACGGTCGAAGGACACGACGAGATCGTCGCGATGCTCGCCGCGCGTCAAACGGATGCAGCGGCCGGCGGCTTCGCGCGCACGGACGAGGCGAATGAGGCCGACGGGGTTGTCGAGGCGTTCATCGAGTTCGAGACCCGGGTGGGTCGCGGTGACGGTCACTTGCGCATCAAGCAGGACGACGACGGCGTCGACCGAGCGTGGACCCTGCTCACCACCCTGCAGGAGTTGAAGGGCTTCGAAGAGCCCAGCGGCGTGCGCCGGCCGAGGGGCGCGGTGCACGGCAGTGACCCGGACCGCCGGTCGTGGGCGGAGAAGAAGGAGGACGAGGAGGCCGAACTCGGCCGAGCCGTCCAGCCCTATGTCCTCGTGATCGGCGGCGGTCAGGGCGGAATCGCGCTCGGTGCGAGGTTGCGGCAGCTCGGCGTTCCGTCGATCGTCGTCGACAAGCACGATCGGCCCGGCGACCAGTGGCGTGGCCGGTACAAGACGCTGTGCCTGCACGATCCGGTCTGGTACGACCACCTGCCGTATCTGCCGTTCCCGCCCAACTGGCCGGTGTTCGCGCCCAAGGACAAGATCGGCGACTGGCTGGAGTTCTACACCAAGGTGATGGAGGTGCCGTACTGGAGCAGGACCGAGTGCACATCCGCCGCCTACGACGAGGCGGCCGGACGCTGGACCGTCGAACTCGTCCGCGACGGTGAGCCGATGACACTGCACCCGACGCAGTTGGTGCTCGCGACCGGAATGTCGGGCAAGCCCAACGTCCCCGAGTTCCCGGGACAGGACGTGTTCGCCGGCGAGCAGCACCACTCCAGCAGACATCCGGGACCCGATGAGTATGTGGGCAAGAAGGTGGTGGTGATCGGCGCGAACAATTCCGCCCACGACATCTGCAAGGCGCTCGTGGAAGCGGGAGTCGACACCACGATGGTCCAGCGGTCGTCGACGCACATCGTGAAATCGGACTCGTTGATGGAGATCGGTCTCGGGGCGCTCTACAGCGAGCAGGCAGTGGCCGACGGGATGACGACCAAGAAGGCCGATATGACCTTCGCATCGTTGCCGTACCGGATCATGCATCAGTTCCAGATCCCGTTGTACGACCAGATCCGGGAGCGTGACAAGGACTTCTATGCGCGGCTTGAGGCCGCGGGATTCGACCTGGACTTCGGCGACGACGGCTCGGGTCTGTTCATGAAGTACCTGCGCCGCGGTTCGGGTTACTACATCGACGTCGGGGCGTGCGAGCTGGTGGCCGACGGGACCATCAAACTCGCCAAGGGCGGAGTGCAGGGTCTCACGGAGAACTCGGTGATTCTGGAGGATGGGACCGAACTTCCGGCCGACGTCGTGGTCTACGCCACCGGATACGGTTCGATGAACGGCTGGGCGGCGGATCTGATGGGCCAGGAAGTGGCCGATCGCGTCGGCAAGGTGTGGGGTCTGGGCTCGGACACCACCAAGGACCCCGGCCCTTGGGAGGGCGAGCAGCGGAACATGTGGAAGCCGACGCAGCAGCCGGGACTCTGGTTCCACGGAGGCAACCTGCATCAGTCGCGCCACTACTCGTTGTATCTGGCGCTGCAGTTGAAGGCACGGTTCGAGGGGCTGGACACACCGGTGTACGGACTGCAGGAAGTGCATCACCTGAGTTGAGCGGAACGACGGCGCCGGCGGCTCCGGGTCAGGCCGCACGATGCGGCGGGGCGCGGCGACCGGGTGCTGCCCGTGATGCGGGCGGTGGGTGCAGGTGGTGTGCCTGTCCGGCGTGGTGGGTGGGGTTCAGGCGCCACGGCTCGCTGCCTGTGGCCGGTCGCCAGGCCATGCGTCCGGTGTCGGGTCCGTCGGTGAGGACGGTGGTCTCCCACTGTCCGCGGCTGGTGCCGACGGCCCGATTGTGGCGTCCGCACGCGGCACCGAGAGCATCGATGTCGGTACGACCACCCGCGGTGATCCAGTCCGGCGAATGATGAGCCTGAGTCTGCGCGAACGGGCGGTCGCAACCCGGCGCCGTGCAGCCCCGATCACGCGCGAACAGGGCCAGTCGTTGCGCCTTGGCGGCGAAGCGTGCTCCGCGGCCTTGGTAGAGCACCTCGCTGGTGTGATTCCGGAACACGGCCAGGTGCGGCACCGCGTCGGCGGCGAGGCTCACGAGTTCACCGATCGGAACGCGGGTACCGGTCGCGGTCAGGGAGATCCCGGCGTGTGCGGCGAGTTCTTGATCGGTGACGGTGATGACCAACTCCGCCGGAATCCGGTCCGGCCGACCTAACCCCACGTGACCGAGTACCCAGTCGCACAACGCCAGCAATGCATCGTGGGTGCGCTGTGCGGCGCTGCGCAGGTCCCGGCTTCGTGCGCCAGCCAGAGCATCAGCGTCGATGTGGTTGCTGTCGATGGCTCCGGTGGGTGACTCCGGATCGGCGGGATTGTTCATCCCGGGCGCCGCCCACGCGGTCAAGATCACTTCGAACTTGGCCCGCAACTCCGGAGTCATCGCACCGCGAACCCGGCTCATCAACTGCCGATCCTGCGGAAGGATCGTCAACCCGCGCTGGCGTTGCCGGTCGACGTGATCGGACTCCTGCCCGTCCGGATCCAAATGCGCCAGCAGCCGGTCACCGACCTTCCCCAGATCATCCGGGTTCAACCCACTGGCGGCCGCGGCCAACTCCGCCTCAGCCCGCGCTTTGACCTCCGGCGAGATACAGCCCGGCACCTTCGCCAGCACCGCCGAGATCACCAGGGCATGCTCGGCACCGATGCAACCATCGGCGACCGCCGCGGCGGTCGCGGGTTTGCGTGGCGGCAGCGTTTCACCCTGAAAGTTCGAGAGGCTGCCGATGTTCTCGGTCAGGCGCACCCGACGTCCGGCTTCCCGCGTCCCCAACCGCAGGCCCTGCGACAGATACTGGTGCGGATTCAAGTAACCGGCGGTGCGATGCGCATTGCGGTCGGAGACCTCGACCAGCAGTCCGGTGGAGATGCCGTCCCAGCGTCGGCCAACAGTTCGGCGGGGGAATCCGGCAGCGTCAGCGAGTGGTCCATCACTGCCACCTCCCCCGAGTGTTTCAGCTGTTCACACCTTGTTTTGTTGATTGTCTGAAAGGTATCAGGCGCCTCTGACATCGAAGGTGGACATCAGACCGCAGACGGTGGAGCGGATCTGATCGACGGCGGCGCCGTGGTCGCCGCGGGGCTGCAGCAGGTGGCTCACGGTGAGACGAACGTACACCTCGACGAGTGTCGCCCGATCCTCGTCGCGCAGTCCGGGAGCCACTGCCCGCGACTGCTCCGCCACCGCTTCCATCGCTCGCCCCAGCACCGTCTCGGAGTCGACCGCTACCAACGACAGGAGTTCGTTCTCGCGAGCGCGGGAACCCTCGCTGACTACGGACAGCAGCAGGCGATTCTGTTCGCCGGTCGTGAGTGTCGCGGCTGCGGCGGCCGCGAGCCCCTCCACCAGGTCCGGGGCGTGCGCCGAGATCGCATCGGTGACGCCGGTGAGGAACCGATCGGCTTCGCGGGCGACCAGTGCCGCCGCGAGGTCCCGGCGAGTGCCCATCTCGTTGTAGAGGCCGGCCCGGCTGATCCCGACCTCGCGCGCCACCCGGGACATGTTGACCGAGGACCATCCCTGGTCGATCACGAGATCTCCGACGGTGTCGAGTATCCGGTTCCGAAGCAGGGTGCGGACCTCGCTGTGAAAGGTCCGACTCTCGCCCATGGCGTCAGTGTACGTGCGGACGCGCCTCCCACGATTCGGGCGAACGGCCCGATTCTCGATGACCCAATGCCGTTGACAACTATCGAACAACTGGCGATGTGATTGACATATGACGCTCGCATGTATAAACAATGTGCAGTACAAATCACAGTGTCTATGACCGATAGCGCAGATCACCTCATCCGATGAGGCCGCCAGCCCCGGCTTCGATCACCCCAGACGGAGACGCCCATGCCTGAACCGCGACAGTCCGCTCAGTCCGAACCGACCGCCGCCGTCGACCGGACCGATCACGCCAGTCGGACCGAATACGACGTGCTCGTCATCGGCTCCGGCTTCGGCGGAAGCGTGACCGCTCTGCGGCTGTCGGAGAAGGGCTACCGGGTCGGCGTGCTCGAGGCCGGACGGCGATTCGAAGACTCCGACTTCGCGAAGACGAGCTGGGATCTGCGGCGGTTCCTCTGGGCGCCGAAGCTGGGTGCATACGGCATCCAGCGGATTCACCTGCTCCGCGACTGCGTCATCCTCGCCGGTGCGGGCGTCGGCGGTGGCTCGCTGAACTACGCGAACACTCTCTACAAGCCCTCGGGCGCCTTCTTCGAAGATCCCCAGTGGGCTCACATCACCGATTGGGAGGACGAGCTCAGCCCGTACTACGACCAGGCGCGGCGGATGCTCGGCGTGGTCACCAATCCGCACATGACTCCGGCCGATGCGATCGTCAAGTCGGTGGCCGACGATATGGGCGCCGGCGACACCTTCATCCAGACACCGGTCGGCGTGTACTTCGGTGAGCCGGGCCGCACCGTGGCCGATCCCTACTTCGGAGGCGTCGGTCCGGACCGCACTGGATGCATCGAGTGCGGTGAGTGCATGACCGGGTGCCGGCACGGTGCGAAGAACACCCTTCTCAAGAACTATCTGGGGCTCGCGGAGAAGATCGGTGCGGTGGTCCATCCGCTCACCACCGTCACCGACCTTCGGCTGGCCGGGGACGGTACGTGGGAGGTGCACACCGTCCGGACCGGTGCGTGGATGCGCAAGCGCCGCCGGGTGTTCACCGCGCGCAACGTCGTCCTCGCAGCGGGCACGTGGGGCACGCAACGGCTGCTCCACGACCTGAAGGACTCCGGGCGCCTGCCCGAGTTGTCGTCGCGGCTGGGGGAACTGACCCGGACCAACTCCGAATCCATCCTCGGCGCCATTCGCTACAGCGTCGACGAATCGCTCGACCTGACGCGCGGGGTCGCGATTACCTCGTCGTTCTACCCTGCCGCGGACACTCACATCGAACCCGTCCGCTACGGAAAGGGATCGAATGCGATGGGCATGCTCCAGTCGCCGATGACCGACGGCGACCAGCGGCTGCCGCGCTGGCTGCGTTTTCTCGGCATCATGCTGCGGCACCCGATCGCCACGGCCCGGATTCTCGCGGTCAAGGGGTGGAGCGAGCGCACGATCATCGCGCTCGTGATGCAGAACCTCGACAACTCGATCACCACGTTCACCCGGCGCGGACTGTTCGGCCGGCGGCTGTCGAGCCGCCAGGGCCACGGCCGACCGAACCCGACGTGGATCCCGGCGGGTAACGAGGCCACCCGGCGCATCGCGGAGAAGATCGGCGGCGTTCCGGCCGGCACCTGGGGTGAGGTTTTCAATGTGCCGATGACCGCGCACTTCCTCGGTGGTTGCGTGATCGGCGAGAATGCGTCGACCGGGGTGATCGATCCCTATCACCGCGTGCACGGGTATCCGACGCTCAGTGTGGTCGACGGTTCGGCCGTCTCGGCCAACCTCGGCGTCAATCCCTCGCTGACGATCTCCGCGCAAGCCGAGCGCGCGGCGGCGCTGTGGCCGAACAAGGGCGAGACCGACAGCCGCCCGGCTCAGTACCTCGGCTACCGGCGGGTGGAACCGGTACAGCCGGCCGCACCGGCGGTACCGGAGTCGGCACCGGGTGCGCTGCGTCTGCCCATCACGCCCGTCGGGCGTCCGGTGAATCGATGACGACGGCTTTCGCTCCCGCAATCGGGAAGGCGCGCAACGGCGTTCAGACGGTCGGTTCCTTCTTCCTCACCTTCTGGGAGATTCTCAAGGCCCTGCCGCGCAGACCGTTCCAGTGGCGCGAACTCGTCGCCCAGGCATGGTTCATCGCCAGCGTCTCGATCGTCCCGACGATGCTGATGTCGATTCCGTTCTGCGTCATGGTGGTCTTCCAGATCAACGTGCTGCTCAACGAGATCGGCGCCATCGATCTGAGCGGAGCGGGCGCAGGCATCGCGGTCATCCGCGAGATCGGCCCGATCGTGACCGTGCTGGTCGTCGCGGGAGCGGGTGCCACCGCCATCTGCGCCGATCTCGGCTCCCGAACGATCCGGGAGGAGATCGACGCCATGCGGGTTCTCGGCATCGACCCGATCCAGCGTCTGGCCGTGCCCCGCGTCATCGCCTCCTGCGTGGTGGCGGTGTTCCTCAACGGGTTGGTCACTGCCATCGGTCTGACCGGCGGATATCTGTACGGAGTCTTTCTGCAGGGGGCGACGCCCGGTCAGTACATCACCGCCATTCCCATCCTGACCGGCACCTCGGATCTGCTCATCAGCGAACTGAAGGCGGGGATCTTCGGACTCCTCGCGGCCGTCGTCGCATGCCACCTCGGTTTCAAAGCGGGCGGCGGACCCAAGGGCGTCGGAGACGCCGTCAATCAAACGGTCGTGCTCAGCTTCGTGCTGCTGTTCCTGGCGAACGCCGTCATCACGACCCTGTCTCTGCACTAGGCGGGCACCGGTGAATCGGAGGACCACATCATCATGACGAGTGCACCAACGCGGGAACCCTCTCGCGCACGGTTCGAACGGCTGGCGCCGGGGCGGCTCCTGACGCCCGCCGACCGCTTGGGACGTCAACTGGCGTTCTACGGCGCGTCGTTGCGCGCGGTACCGCGCGCCTTCACCCACTACCGCCGGGAGACGATTCGTCTGCTGGCGGAGGTCTCGCTCGGCGCGGGCGCCCTCGCGGTGATCGGCGGCACCGTCGTCATCATCGGCTTCCTGACCGCGGCCGCGGGCTACGAGGTGGGCCAACAGGGCTCGAGTTCACTCGGACGCGTCGGTGTCGAGGCGATGTCCGGCTTCATCTCGGCCTTCTTCAACACCCGCGAAGCGATCCCGGTGATCGCCGGAGTCGCGTTGACGGCCACGGTCGGCTCGGGTTTCACCGCGCAGCTCGGGGCCATGCGGGTGAGCGAGGAGATCGACGCCCTCGAGGTCATGTCGGTCCAGTCCCTGCCGTACCTGGTCTCGACGCGAATCGCCGCCGGTCTGGTCGCGATCATTCCGCTCTACGCCATCGCACTGTTCACCGGATACGCGGCGACCAAGTTCGTCAGCGTCTTCCTCTCCGATCAGTCGCCCGGCACCTACGACCACTACTTCCAGTTGTTCCTGCAGCCCAGTGACGTGGCGATCTCGCTGCTGAAGGTCATCGTGATGGCGGTGGCGGTGATGGCCGTGCACTGCTACTACGGCTACAACGCGAGCGGCGGACCGGCCGGGGTCGGGGTGGCGGTCGGCCACGCCGTACGGACCTCGCTGATCATCATCATGGTCGTCGACTTCGTCGTCGGCATCGCGCTCTACGGCGGCGTTCACGCGACGGTGCGGGTGTCCGGATGATCGAACACTCCCGCGTCCGCCACCTGCTGTACGCCTTCACCGCGGCGGCCGTCGTCGTCGCTCTCGTCGTCCTCGCGCTGATGTCGTACCGCGGCGACTTCCAGAACACCAAGACCGTCTACCTCAATGCCCCGCGGGCCGGACTCCTGCTGCTCCCCGGATCGGACGTGAAACTCCACGGCGTGGTCGTCGGGCGAGTGTCCGAAGTCACCGTCGCCGACGAGAAGGCGCGGATCCGCATGGAGATCGACTCCGGCGTGACCGGCGAGCTGCCGACCAACGTGCTGGCCGAAATGGAGCCGACGACCCTCTTCGGGCGCAAGTACGTCGCGCTGTCGATCCCGTCCGCTCCGGCTGCCGGCAGGTTGACCGAGGGCTCGACGATCGACACGTCGAAGACTCCGGTCGAGGTCTTCGACACCTTCGACCTGCTGGTCAAGATCCTCAACCGAGTCGATCCGGCCCGAGTGAACGCGACGCTGGCCGCGGTGCAGACGGGTACCGTCGACCGCGGCGGAAAACTCGGCGCCGTCATCGATGATGTGAACCGCTACCTGGCCACGTTCAACGGATCGCTGCCGACCCTGCAGCGCGACCTCCGACTCGGCGCCGACAATCTCGAGACGTTCGCCGCGATGACACCCGACCTGATGACGACGGTGCGGAATCTGACCGTCACCTCGAAGACCGTCGTCGACGAGCAGACCGAGCTGACCGCGTTCCTGCTGAGCTTCACGCGGTTCGGGAACACCGGCGACCGGTTCCTGACCGGTGCGGGGACGCCGCTGGTGAAGGCGGCCGAAGCGCTCGCGCCGCCGACGCAGGTCCTCGGCGATTACGGCCCGATCCTCCCGTGCTTCCTCTCCGGACTCAACCTCGGGCGCAAGTACTTGGAGCGCGCCTTCGGCGGGGCCCGCGCGGGCCTGGACATCGTGGGCACGCTCATCATGGGCGATCCGCCCTACCGTCCGGGAGTCGACGCCCCGCGCACCAACGCCGGTGCCTCGGGCCCCAGTTGTTACGGGTATCCGCGCGGGCCCGGAGCAAAGGCCCCGGGACATGTGGACTTCGACGACGGCAGTCACGCCTACCGCGATGTGAAGACCCCGGAGGACGTCATCGGCAACCCGTTCGCCTCCATGATCTACGGAATGACTCGATGAACGTGACCGGGCCCGCGATCAAGCTGGGCATCTTCCTGCTCGTCAGCGCACTGATCACCGGAGTGCTGTTCGTCATCGTCGGCGACCTCCGGTTCGGTCCGACGAAGTCGTACCGGGCGGTGTTCACCTCAGCCTCCGGACTGCGCACCGGAGACGATGTGAAGCTCGCGGGAGTCGTCGTCGGCAAGGTGACCGATGTGACGGTGGTGCGCGAGGAGAGCACCGGACCGGGCCTCGGCGCCGAGATCGCCATGGACGTCGACTCCGACATCGCCGTCACCGAGGCGACCGACGTGAGCATCAAGTACAAGAACTTGATCGGCGATCGCTATGTGGAGCTGAAGACGCCGTCGACGCCCGTGGCGCCGGAGCGGCCGGAGGGGTCGGTCATCCCGGTGGCGCACACGCGACCGGCCCTGGACATGGACGCCCTGGTCAACGGCTTCAAGCCGCTGCTCACCGGCGTGGACCCGGACCAGACCAATCGCCTCTCGGCGGCCCTGGTGTCGGTCCTCAACGGCCGCACCGACGACATCGGCGAGGTCATCACCCAGCTCGGGCAACTCGGCAAGACCATCGCCGACCGCGACGCGACCATCGGTTCGGTGGTGACCGACCTCAACACCGTGCTCGGCACGGTCGACGAACGGAAGGCCGCGTTCAGCTCGATGATCGGCCAGATGCAGCGACTGGTCTCGGGGCTCGCCGCGGACCGCACGACCATCATGGACGGTCTCACGCACATCGACTCGGCGACCTCGCAGCTCGACAGCCTGCTGTCGCAGGTCCGGCCGGATCTGACCGCGGACATCGCGCACCTGCGCGGGCTGGCGGCGAACCTCAACAAGAACACCACGACGATCAACATGCTCCTGAACAAGCTGCCCGAGGCCTACCGATTGCTCGGCCGGTCCTCCGGCTACGGCAGCTTCGTCAACTTCTTCGTGTGCGGTCTGGCCATCCGGTACCCGACGCTCGACGGCGGGCACCAGGACACTCCGATGATCCAAGTCCCCGCTCAGAGGTGTAAATGATGAGACCTGACGACTCCTCCCGTGCCGTCCGGGCCGGGATCATCGGCACCGCGGCGATCCTGGTGGTCCTCGCGCTGGCCTTCAACTATCGGTCGCTGCCGTTCTGGCCGGGCACCACCACCGTCGTCGCCGAATTCGCCGACGCCAGCGGCCTCAACGTCGACGACGAGGTGCACGTGGCCGGCGTCGCCGCAGGCAGCGTCACGTCGATCTCCCTGGCGGACGACCACGTCGACGTCGGGCTCCGGCTCACACAGGGGTGGCGGGATCTCGGCTCGCAGACGCGTGCCGCGATCAAGGTGGAGACCGCGCTCGGCCGTCGCTACGTGGAACTGACGACCGGCGGGAGCGGTGAACTCGGCGACCGCATCCCGCGTTCGCGCACCACCTCGGGATTCGACCTGACCGATTCGCTGAACCAGCTCACCGAGCAGGTAGGCGACACCGACAAGAAGCAGGTGACCGATGCGGTGCAGAGCCTGAGCCAGGTGCTGAAGGGGCTCCCGGACGATCTCGGCGGTTCGCTGGAGAACGTCGCCGACGCCGCTCGGACCGTCTCGCGCCGCGACGCGGGGATCCGCACCCTGCTGCAGCACACCGATTCGCTCTCGGGCGTCCTCGCCGAGCGGAAGGGAAACCTGACCCGGCTGATCGACGACGGCGATGCGCTCTTCGCGGCACTGAACGACCGCGCCGCAGTCATCCGCCGGGTGCTCGTCAGCCTGCGCGGCGTCGCCGATGAGATCGAGCGGGTCACGGTCGAGAACCGCACTTCGACGCCGCCCATGCTCGAGGAGCTCCGGAAGGTCACCGACACGTTGAACGCGAACTACACCAACCTCGACAAGTCGATCGCCGGCATGCGTCCGTACGTCATGCAGTTCACCGACGTCCTCGGCAGCGGACCGTTCTTCGCCGTACTGCTCGAGAACATCACGCCGGCGAACCTGCGCGGACAGCAGCCGGGCAGCCCGGGAGGCGGACGATGAACGCAGTCAGAAGGCTGGGCGTCCCGGCGCTCATCGTGATCGGCATCGTCGTGACGGCGATGGTGGCTTTGACGGTGTCCGTGGTCTGGGAACGCACCCACACCGCGCGGGCCACACTGCACTTCACCGACGCCACCGGGCTGTTCCCCGGCGATCCGGTCAAGATGCGCGGCGTGGCGATCGGGACGGTCGAATCGGTGGCACCCGCGCCGAGCGATGTGACCGTCGAGGTCTCCTACGACGACTCGGTCTTCGTCTCGGCATCGGCCCGCGCGGCGATCGTCTCGCCGACCCTGGTGTCGGGACGGTACGTCCAGTTCGTCAATCCGGAACCGCTCGATCCGGAGGCCTCGCGCGGGGCCGCGCTGGCCGACGGCGCGGTCGTCGGTCTCACGCGGACCGCGGTGCCGGTCGGGTACGACGAGATCAAGAAGCAGGTGACCGATCTCGCCGCTCAGCTCGGCCCCACCGCGGACGATCAGAAGGGCACGCTCAGCCGGTTCGTGGACACCTCCGCGTCGGTCCTCGGCGACAACGGACAGTCGCTCCGGCATGCGGTCGATGCGCTCTCGGATGCGGCGAGCACCCTCGCGGCCGGCGGTCCGGACCTGTTCGGCACGGTGCGGAACCTGCAGAAGGTGGTGACCGCGCTGCGCGCCTCCGACGATCAGATCGTGTCCTTCTCGGCACAGCTCAACGACGCGTCGGCACTGCTGGACGACAATCGAACCCAGCTCGACGCCGCGGTCGGTGCGCTCAACGGCATGGTTCCGGATCTGCGCGAGTACCTGTCGGAGAACCGCGACGCGCTGAGCTCCGACGTCAAGGAGCTGACCCGGGTCTCGCGGTTGCTCGTCGACCGCGAGGACGATCTGGCCCAGATCCTCCACACGGCGCCGACTGCCCTGTCGAATCTCTACAACATCTACGACCCGGACTCGAACTCGCTGACCGCCGGGCTGGCGATCGCGGACTTCCCGGACCCCGTCTCGCTGATCTGTGCGCTGCTGACCACGGTCGACGCACCCAAGAAGGAGTGCCAGAAGGTGAACACCACACTGACTCGCGTCCTCACCTCTGAGCTCGCGCGCGCGTCGACCCAGACGGGAGGCCGGTGATGAGGCGCACCCGGATCACGGCAGTGCTGGCCGCACTCCTGGCGGTGGTGTCGACGGCACTCACCGGCTGCCGGTTCGACGGCGCGAACTCGCTGTCCCTGCCCGGTGACGCGATCACCGGCGACCCGTACCGCGTCACGGTGCACCTGGCCGATGTGCAGAACCTCGTGTCGAACTCGCTGGTGAAGTACGACAACGTGACGGTCGGACAGATCGGATCGATCTCGGTGGTCCGATCGGTCGCCGCCGTGGAGGTCGATCTGTCCGAAGGCGTCGAGATCCCTTCGAACGCCACGGTGAAGCTGGCCCAGACCTCGGTTCTCGGTGCCCAGTACCTCGAATTCGTTCGCCCGGAGCGGCCGGCCGCGGGCCACCTGCTGCCCGGCGACACGATCGACGTGAACTCGTCGTCGGCCTACCCGTCAACCGAGTCGGTGCTCGCGGCGCTGTCTCTCGTCCTCAACGGGAGCGGACTCGAACAACTCAGGTCGATCATGACCGAACTCAACACCGCTACCGACGGCCGGACGGCCACGGCGAACGAGGCGATCGGCCGACTCAAGACGCTCGTGACCCGGCTCAACGAGCAGCGTGACGACATCGGTCGGGCGATCGACGCGCTCGGTCGGCTCAGCGGTTCGCTCGCCGATCAGAACTCGACGATCGCCGCGGGAATCGACGGACTCGAGCCGGCGCTCACCGTCCTCGCCGACCAGCGGGAGAACCTCACGACGATGCTGGGCCGCGTCGGAACCTTCGGTGAGAAGGTGTCCTCGGTGCTCTCCCGGAGCCATGACGATCTGACCGCGATCGTCTCCGAACTGCGGCCCGCCCTGAACGGACTCGAGCAGTCCGGCGACGACCTGGTCGGTTCGCTGCTCGTCGGTCTGACGATTCCCTTTCCGGTCACCACGATCGACAAGGGAATGAAGGGCGACTTCCAGAATCTGTTCCTCACGCTCGACCTGTCGGTCGGCGCCATCCGGGACAAGGTGATCGGCAGCCTGCCGAAGATCGATGTGGAGAAGATGATGCTGTCCCGACAGGCGGCCGACCCGCTGCGTGCGCCGTTCGCGGCGCCGAAGGGAGGCCGGCGATGAGACTCACGCGCCTGGTCAAATGGCAGCTGATCGTGTTCGCTCTGCTCACCGTGGTGAGCGTGGTCTACGGAGCGATCACCTACATCGGCATCGGGCGGGTCACCGGTCTCGGCACCTATCGGGTGGTCGCCGAGTTCGGTGCCGCGGGCGGGGTGTACGAGAGCGGACTGGTCACCTATCGCGGCGTCACCGTGGGACGAGTCGACAGCGTCGACCTGGATCTGGCGAACCCGTCGGCTCCGGTGCGGGTCACCTTGCGCATCGACTCCGACCGCAAGGTCCCGCGCGACAGTTCCGCGCACATCAGGAGTCAGTCGGCGGTCGGCGAGCAGTACGTCGACCTCATTCCGCGCTCCGCAGACGGTCCGTCGCTCGAGGACGGCGACGTCCTGCCGGCCGCCGGCAATGTGACGCCGACCCCGACCAAGGACGTGCTGGGCCGGACGATGAATCTGGTGGCGGCGCTGTCACCGCAGAATCTGGAGACCACGATCGACGCGGTCTCCGACGGCTTCGGGCAGTCCGGGGACCGGCTGGCCCGCCTGATCGACTCGTCGCAGCAACTGCTGCGGCTCGCCCAGATCGACCTCGTGCCGACGACCACGCTGATCGGCGACGCGGATCCGCTGCTGCGCACCGGCAACAAGGTGGCCGCCGACCTGCGGTCGTCGGTGGCCGACCTGGCCTCGTTCACCGACCAGCTCGCCATGAGCGACGGCCGGATCCGGACCCTGCTCGAAGACGCCCCCGCAGCCGCCGACGAGGTGTCGACCACCCTGGGCGAACTCACGCCGACGCTGCCGACCCTGCTCGCGAACCTGCAGACGGTGGGACAGGTGCTGCGGGTCAATGTGCCGGGCCTGCGCCACATCCTGACCGTGTACCCGGCGTTCACGTCGGGAACGCTGTACTCGGTCAAGGACTTCGCGCTGGGGGAGAGCCCGCAGGCACCGCTCGACGTGAAGCTGGGCAACACGCTGAACCCGCCGCCGTGCACGGAGGGCTACGGCCGCACGCAGCGCCGCGATCCGTCGGATATGCGCGAGGTCCCGGTGGTCCCGGACCAGTACTGCGACGTCCTCGCCGCCAACCCCAAGGTGGCGCGCGGCGCCCGGAACGTGCCGTGTGCGACCGACCTCTCGGTGCGGACCGCACTCGTCGCCGACTGTCCGCGCGGGCTGCCCTCGACGTGGCCCGAGATGCTCGCGCGGCCGCATTCGGCGAGCGCAGGCGACCCGCCGAGCCCGCGCCGGCGCACGTCCGCGGCGGCGAGCAGGCCGATTCCCTACTCGGAGAAGACGGGCGGATTCCGAGGACCCGACGGGGTGACCTACTTCGTCGGCACGCCCACCAGCACAGCATCCGGAAAGGGGAACGCGACATGGCAGTCGTTGCTGATCAAGTGGTAGACGCCGACCACGAGGAGGATGACGGGCAGTCCGATGGCGGGCAGCCGGCGCCCGGGGCTCAGTCGCGGCGTTCGGCGGTGGTCGTGGTGTGGTCGCTGGTGATCGCCGCCGCGGTCGTGCTGACGATGCTGGGAGTCAAGGGCGTCGATCTGTACCACGCGAGACGGGACCAGAGCCGCGATGCCCAGGTCCTCGATGTGACACGCGAGGTGGTCGCGGGGTTGGTGAGTCTGGACTACAAGCGGTCCAAGGCCGATCTGGACCGGATCTCAGCGGTGGCGACCGGCTCGTTCCAGAAGCAGTTCGGCCAGCTGGCCACGTCCTTCGAACAGGTGCTGGCGTCCGGCGAGGTCCGCTCCACGGGCGCGGTGAAGGAGGCCGGGATCGTCGAAGCCGACGACGACTCGGCGAAGGTCCTGGCGGCGGTCAGCTCGGTGGTGAAGAACACCGAGGCGCCCGACGGGCAGCAACGCGTCTACCGGATGCTGGTGGACCTCGAACGGCAGGGCGACGACTGGAAAGTCGGGAATGTGGAGTTCGTGTCATGACGACGACTGAAGCGGCGACCGAAGCGGCGACCGAGCCGGCCGGTCGGGAACCGGACGTCGCCGAGACGGGTACGCGCCGACGACTGCTGCACCGCGTGCTGTTGTGGCCCGCGGGCCTGACGGTGCGCATGCGCCGGATCGTCGTCGGCGTCCTGGCCGCGGTGACGATCGCCGGCACCGGGACGCTCGGCTACGTGTGGTGGGCCGCGGCGAGTGCCGACGCCGACGTCGCGGCCGGCCAGTCGGCGCTCGCGTCGGCCCGTCGCGACGTCCCGCAACTGCTCAGCTACGACTACCGCACGATCGATCAGGCGTTTCCCGAGGCGGCCAAGACCCTGCTGACCGGCAAGTTCCTCACCGAGTACACCGAGTTGGGCGCCTCGGTCATCCAGCCGGCGGCCAAACGCGATGACATCGTCACCAAGGCCGAGGTCGTCGAAGCATCGGTGGTGTCCGCGAAGGCCGATGCGGTGACCGTCCTGCTCTTCGTCAATCAGACCACCACCAGCAAGGGGATGGAGGGTCCGCGCCTGGACGGCAGCCGCGTCCGGGTGGACCTGACGAAGGACGGCGACTCCTGGAAGATCTCCGAGTTCGTCCCGGTCTGATCGTCGAGGCGCGTGGTCGATGACACCGTCACTCGGCCGCGCGCTTCGACGGCAGGACGCCGTAGCCGACCAGTCCGACGTATCCGCCGATCCGGAATCGGTTCACCTTCACGTGTCCGCCCCACTCATTGCCTCCGACGGTGGTGACCTCCCCGTCGGAGTAGTCGAGCACGATGTTGGTGTGCTGACGGAAGAAGCTCTTCGTGGAGTAGAGCATCACGTCGCCCAGAACGGGACGGTAACCCGAGTCTGCGGCGCGGAAACGTCCCTGCGACTGGAAGTACTCGGTCAGGGTGTACACCCCCGGGATCCGCCAGTGCCCGGAGAACGGATTCTCGAAGGGCACGCCCGACTCGCGCATCACCCAGCTGACGAAGTCGGCGCACCACTCCTCGTCGACCCCTTCGGAGTACTTGGTGCCCGGCGGCTGGGCGTCGAACTCCGCGCGGGTGACGGTGACGATGCGCTTCTGCGTGGGGCCGAGAGCAGTGGTGTCCAGGTCCGGATAGGCGCGGTCGCGGTTGTTCCACCAGGTCCGGACGAAACCCACTGCGCCTTCGTGGACGGCCACGGCGGTCGCGCCGCCCAGGAGCACGACGACGACTGCGAGCCAGATTGTGAGCCTTCGGCGGCGGGGTGACATTCGGCCAGCGTATCCGCCGCCCGGGCCCATGTTTCGGGGCCTCGGCGATCGGGAACCCGATCGATGTCCGGAACGGAGTTCGCTTCCGGACGGACGAATACCGACTATGTGAAGGGAGGACGCGGCATGTCTGCAAGCACCGAGTCCGGGGAAGTGACCGGAACACGCGACAAGACGTACAACTTGATCTGGTACGTGGAGAAGTGCCTGTCGAACGCGCTTCGGATGGACACTTTCATCGCCGACGCCGAGCGCGACGGCGACCACGAGACGGTGGAGTTGTTCACGAAGGCGCAGAGCGACAGCCTCAAGGGCGCAGAGATGGGCAAGAAGTTGCTGCGCGCGAGGCTCGTCTGAGGTCACTGGACGCGTTTCGCCAGATCGCAGTCCGGCTTCCGGAACCAGCGAGATGAACCAGCGAAATCGGCGGCGCTGCCCGAGCAGCGCCGCCGATTCATGTGCCTCTGTCTCGTTTCTACCGAGCTGCTGAGCGAGCGACCTCCTCAGCGAGCTGCGTCGGCGGCGCCGAGTTCGGTATGCGACCCCGCGTGTGCCAGTTCGCCGGAACGGTCTTCCAGATGGGCGCGCAGGAACCACTGGAACTGCTCGAGTTCGCGCGTCTGGCCGATGAGGACGTCCTCGGTGATCGGATCGATCATCCCCGCCTCGGCGATGGCGTCGCGATGGGACTTGACGACCCCGGTGTAGACGAGGTCGAGGGCCGCGAGATGCGCCTGGACGGTGTCGCGGCCGAGATCGTAATCGTCCCAGTCGCGATTCTTCGTGATACCCGCCGATGTCCCGCTCGGCGAGCCGCCCAGCGTCGCGATGCGTTCAGCGAGCACGTCGGCGAATCCGCGGACCGTGGCGGTCTGCGGGTCGAGCATCTCGTGGACTCCGATGAAGTTGGGGCCCACCACGTTCCAGTGAACATGCTTGAGCGTGAGATGCAGATCGATCAGGGAACTGAGCCGGTGCTGCAGGATCGAGATCAGTGCATCGGACTCGGTGTGCGAGAGACCGCCGATCTCCGGCTGATGGGTGTTGATGAGTGACATGGTGCCTCCTCGTCTGTCGGGTCGGCCGTCGCACGGGCGGGTGATCGCTCGGCGATCATGCCCTCCTGCGGCGGCCGCGTGGATGATGCAGGTGCTCGTACTCGTCGGCCTCCTCGGCCGTCGTCTCCGGGATGAGCGGGTCGTGCTGGGGACGGTCGAGCGCGCGATGGGACCGCAACCTCACCCGCGACCAACCGAGGCATCCGACCGCGGCCACAGCGCAGACCACCGTCGCCACGATCCACGGTGCGAGCGCGTCGTCGGCCGCCGCGGTGGTCAAGGTCACGGCGATCAGCACCAGGGCGATCAGGAGCAGCCCGTAGCCGATCAGCCCGAGCGCCTTCAGTGGACGAACGGTCGCGGCGCTCAGATGGTCTCCGGTCATGGGCGGGCCTCCTCCCGGCGTGGATTCGCTGCGTCTCATGTGAACCTCCTTGAACGAAAGGCATCAGGGCCGGCCCGTGGCCGCGACCGAGAACCGGTGCAGCAGAGCCTCGTCGAAGGCGGGCAGATCGTCCGGCGCCCGGCTGGTGATCAACGGACCCGGGCCCGAGTCGCACACCACCACCGGCCCGTCCTCCCACGTGGCGCCCGCGTTGCGCACGTCGGTTCGGAGGCTGGGCCAGGCGGTGAGCCGGCGACCCCCGATCAGACCCGTCTCGATGAGCAGCCACGGCGCGTGGCAGATCGCGGCGACGGGGCGGCCCGACTCCAGGAACCGCGCCGCGAACTCGACAGCGCCGGGAACGGTCCGCAGATAATCCGGATTCGCGACACCGCCGGGAAGCACCAGCGCATCGAAATCCGTGGAGTCGAGATTCTCGACCACCTCGTCGACCGGGTATGAGGCGGCGCGGTCCAGGTGGCGGAAAGTCTGTACCGTTCCGCCGACGGTCGACACGAGAGTCGGAGTGCCACCGGCCTCGCGCACGGCCTGCCACGGGTCGGTGAGTTCGCGCTCCTCGGCGCCCTCCGGCGCGACCAGGAACGCGACGGCCCGTCCGCTCAGGTCGGGGTCGTGATGGTGCACTGTCATGGCGAACTCCCTCCAGCTGTGCTGCGGCGGACATGCAGTGCCGGGATACCCCGTCCATGCGGCTCTCAAACGTCGAGTCGGTCGAACCTGCCGATGTCGACGCCCTGCCGCGGGCGATCGCCCTACCATCGGGACCATGAGTGATTCCCCCGAACTGAGCCCCACCGACTGGGTGCGCGATCAGACCGAGAAGATCCTGGCCGCGGGCACGACCGACGTCGCGGACATCAACGGCATGAGAGTGGTGCTGTTCACCACGCTCGGCGCCAAGTCCGGCAAGCAGCGGTATGTCCCGCTCATGCGGGTCGAGGAGAACGGCAAGTACGCGATGGTGGCGTCCAAGGGCGGCGCGCCGTCGAACCCGTCCTGGTACTACAACGTGAAGGCACACCCCGAGGTCACCGTGCAGGACGGCACGGAGGTCTTCCACCTCACTGCGCGCGAGGTCTCCGGCGAGGAGCGCGAGCACTGGTGGAAGCTGGCGGTCGAGGCATTCCCGCCGTACGGCGAGTACCAGCAGAACACCGACCGTCAGATTCCGGTTTTCGTCCTGGAGTGACCCGCCGTCACAGCACCAGTCGCAGTGCCGCGGTGGTCGCTGCCGCGACGACGATCACGACGGCCAGCGGCGCGCGCAGCAGGGCCGCCACCGCACCGGCTGCGACTCCGATCGGACGGGCGGGATCGCTCAATTCGGTGCCGGCGAACAGGGCGCCGGTGAGACCGACGGCGATCAACAGGATCATCGTCGACCGTTCCAGCAGGGTCTCCACCGCCGGTGAGACGGTGATCCGGCTGCGCAGCCGCACGCCGGCGACCCGGATCAGATAGGTCCCTCCGGCGAGGATCGCGACGCCGCAGGCGAACTCCCAGCCGGTCACGACGGCACGCTCTCCGGCTCGCGACTCCGGTCAACGCGCGGGCGGCCGGTCACCATCAGCCCGAGCGGAATTCCGAACAACGCCAGCACAATCGGCAGTCCGGCGGCCACGAAGCCCGCCGTCGCCAGCGCGATGGTCCCGCCGAACAGGGCCGCCCAACGCGTCTCCCGGTCGCGCAGTGCGGGAAGCGCCAGGGCGATGAGCAGAGCGGGGAAGGCGGCGTCCAGCCCGAGCGTCTCGGGCGAGGCGATCACCTGCCCGACCATCGCACCGGTGAGCGCGCCGAGTGGCCATGCGATGACGACCGCGGTTCCGCAGATCACGAAGGCCGACCGTGCGGCCGTCACATCGCGGTGACCGGCCGAGTAGACGGCGGTCTCGTCGTTCACCATGTGGGCTGCGGCGTATGCCGATCGGTCGTCCCGGAGGAATCGGCCGGCGGAGAGCCCGTACGAGAAATTGCGCAGGTTCACCAGCAGGCCGGCCAGTGCGCCGACCACGGGCAGCCCGCCGCCGGCCACCACCGACACGAAGACGAACTCGGACGATCCGGCGAGTACGACGCAGGCCATCAGCAGGACCTGCCACCATGCCATGCCGATCCCGTGTGCGGCGGCGCCGTACGAGACGCCGACGATCCAGAGGGAGAACGCGATGGCGATGATCTCGCGGGGCGCGCGCCGCACGAGTGTTCTCCATGATGAACGCATGTCCACTATGATGAACCTATGGAAGAGGTTCGTCAAAATGAACGTTCGTCCGCTCTGTCGAACGATGTGAGTCCGCAGAAACTCGTCGCGGCGGCACTGAAGAGAGAGCGGGCGCGGGCGGGCATCTCCTTGGCCGAACTCGCGCGCCGTGCCGGAATCGGGAAGTCGACTCTGTCACAGCTGGAGTCCGGGGAGGGAAACCCCAGCGTGGAGACGCTGTGGGCACTCAGCGTCGCACTCGGAATCCAGTTCTCGGCGTTGGTCGACGCGCCTCGTCCGACCGTCGAAGTGATCCGGCTGGGCGAGGGTGCGACGATCTCCGCCGGCGAGGCCGATCACTACAGCGCCACCCTGCTGTCAGCGGCGCGGCACGGCACGCGCCGCGACGCCTATCTGATCCGCGCCGAGCCCGGCCGTCCCCGAGTCTCCGAACCGCACGCCAGAGGAGTCGTCGAACACGTCGTGCTCTGCTCGGGCCGGGCGTCGGTGGGGCCGACGGAGGCGCCCGTGGAACTGTCGCCCGGCGACTACGTGAACTATCCCGGCGACATCGAGCACATCTTCGACGCTCTCGAGGAGGGGACGATCGCGGTTCTGCTCAGCGAGTCCTGAGAGCGCTCACAGGTCGCCCGGCAGCTTGTCACGGCGGATTCCGCGCCAACTCGGATGGCGCAGGTGCCCCGTCGACGTCCAGTCCATGAACTGCACGTCCGCCACGATCTTCGGCAGCACCCACGTCGCGCTGCCCGCGACGGGCTTGTCGATGTCGTCGATGAACGGGCACATGCTGATCCGCAGGGGCCGGAGTTCTTCGAGCAGTGCGTCGAGTTCGGCGTCGCTGAAACCGGTGCCCACCCGGCCGAGGTAGCGCAGGCCGCGCTCGGCGGGCAGGCCGACCAGCAGTGATCCGATCTTCGACTCGGAGCCGCGACCGGGCCGGTAGCCGCCGATCACCACTTCGATGTCGTTCCAGTTCTTCTGTTTGCGCCAGTCGGGGCTGCGGCGTCCGCTCGCGTAGGTCGAAGCCCGCCGTTTCGCGATGACCCCTTCCCACCCCCGGTCCCGTGCGGTGCGGATCGCGGTGTCCGCCGGCCCGGGAAGCAGCGGCGGCACGTCGATCAGCGGTTCGCCGTCGAAGTAGTCGAGGGACTCCAGGATCTCGCGCCGCACCTCCCACGGCTGCTCCCACACTCGGACGCCGTCCAGATACAGGACGTCGAAGAGGTGCACCCGGAGCTCGTGCGGCTCGGCTCTGCGCCTCCGCGATGCGAGCAGCGAGAAGTCGGTGAGCCCGGCGTCGTTGATCGCGACGATCTCACCGTCGAGCACGGCGTCGACCGGTCGGCCGCCGGAGACCAGGAGGTCACCGAACACGGACAGTTCCGGGAAGTCGCCGGTGAGGTCGTTGCCCGACCTCGAGATCAACCGGACCCGGCCGCCCACCACCCTGATCAGTGCCCGGAAACCGTCCCACTTGCCCTCGTACGCCCAGTCGTCGGTCAGGGACTCGATCGGGTCGTCGGTGGCGAGCATCGGGCGGAGTCCGACGAGACCGGGCAGCGGATCGTCGACCTCGCTGTCGCGGGCGGGCGCACTCTCTCGCGGAGGCGGCGCGACGCTCTCCCTCCGAGAGCGTGAGGACCGTTTCTTCCGATACTCGCCGAGGTCGACGACCGCGTCGCCGGGAACGGTGGTCGTCTGGACCGGCTGGCTCGCCTCCGACAGTCCGGCGAGCAGATCGCCGTCGTTCTCGTAGCGGTCGAGGACCTCGGTGCAGAGCAGATGGGCGAGTCCGGACTCGGACAGTTCGTCCCACGACCGCGGCGCCGCGACCCACGGCCGTTCGCGTCCACGCAGCGAGTACGGCGCGAGCGTCGTCTTGGCGGCGGTGTTCTGGCTCCAGTCGATGAAGACCCGGCGCTCGCGCTCGGCTTTCGCCATGGTCGCGGTGACGGTGCGGGGGTGCGCCTGCGCCAGGGCGGTCGCGATCTGGCGGGCCACGGTGCGCGCCGATTCGGACCGCACGGGCGATGCGAGGCGCCCGTAGACGTGAATCCCCTTGGAACCACTGGTGACCGGGAACGACTCGAGACCGGCGTCGGTCAGCATGGCGCGGATGTCGAGCGCCACGGCGGCGCAGTCGTCCAGTGTCACGCCGGGCCCGGGATCGAGGTCGAGCACGATGCGGTCGGTGCGGCGCTCCTCGTCGTCGGACAGGTCGATGCGCCACTGCGGCACGTGGAGCTCCAGCGCGGCCACCTGGGCCAGCCACACCAGATCGGCAGCCGACCGGACCACCGGGTACACCGTCCGGCGCTCGGAGTGCTCGATCGTGAAGCGGGCCACCCAGTCGGGTGCGCCTGCGGGGAGGGTCTTCTCGAAGAACGGCGCCGACTCGACTCCGCCCGGCCAGCGTTTGCGGGTCACCGGGCGCGAGGCCATGTGCGGCACCATCGCGTCAGCGATCCGGATGTAGTAGTCGACGACGTCGAACTTGCGAGTCCCGGTCTCCGGATACAACACCTTCTCGAGGTTGGTCAGCACAATCCTGCGCCCGTCCACGTCGAGATGCGATCGCGTCATAGGAGACCATTGTCCACGCGCACACCTGCCTCTAGGCTCTCTTTCCTGGCACAATGACGGACATGCGCTCGATCTGGAGAGGTGATCTGAGCTTTGGTCTGGTGAACGTGCCGGTCAAGGTGTACTCCGCCACGGAGAGCCACGACCGCAGTTCGCATCAGGTCGATTCCGCCGACGGAGCCCGGATCCGGTATCGGCGGGTGCGGGAGGGCACCGATACCGAGGTCGAGTTCTCCAAGATCGCCAACGCCTACGAGTCCGAGAGCGGCGAGCAGGTGGTGCTGACCAAGGAGGACCTCGCGACCCTGCCGGTCAACAAGAGCCCGGAGATCTCGATCCTCGAGTTCGTGCCGATCGACCAGGTGGACCCGATCTACTTCGACAAGCCGTACTACCTGGAGCCGGCGTCCAAGTCGCCGAAGGCGTATGTGCTGCTCGCGAAGGCGCTGGAGACCACCGAGCGTCTCGCCATTGCGAATTTCACGCTCCGGAACCGGACACGGCTGGCAGCGCTGCGGGTCATCGACGGCGTGATGACTCTGCAGACGCTGCTGTGGCCGGACGAGGTCCGGGTACCGGACTTCGACTTCCTGAACGCCGACGTCGAGATCCGCGATCAGGAACTGGACATGGCGTCCTCGCTCATCGAGACGATGGCCTCGGACTTCGACCCCAGCCAGTTCGAGGACACCTATCAGGTGGAGCTCGGAAAGCTCATCGAGGCGCGAGCCGACGGTGGCCAGGCATTCTCGGAGACCGAAGAGGAAGCGCCCGACGACGACTCGGAGGTCGCGGACCTTCTCGCGGCGCTGCGGGCGTCGGTCAAGAGCCGCGGCCGGGAGGTCGAGGACGAGAAACCGCCCGCGAAGAAGGCGGCGAAGAAGGCTCCGGCCAAGAAGGCCGCCAAGAAGAAGTCGGCCTGAAAACTTTGGCTCCCGGAACGGTCTCTCAGGCCGTTCCGGGAGCCGAAATCTCTGCGGGACACCGATCTGTACAGTGATGCACATCATAGATGTCGCTCGGGTGATGGAGGATGGCGGAAATGGCTGATGCGCAGCGTGGGGGGTCGACTGACCAGCCGCTCGACGTGCTGATCGTCGGAGCGGGACTGTCCGGAATCGATGCCGCCTACCGGCTCCGGGATCGGAATCCGGGGCTGGACTACCGGATCGTGGAGCGTCGGTCGCGGATCGGCGGCACGTGGGATCTGTTCCGGTACCCGGGCGTGCGTTCGGACTCCGACATCTTCACCCTCAGCTTTCCCTGGAACCCGTGGCGAGGCTCGCGGACGATCGCCGAAGGCGACCAGATCCGCGACTACCTCGAGCAGACCGCCCGCGACTTCGGCATCTACGACCACATCACCTTCGACGTCGACGTGACCGGCGCCGACTTCGACACCTCGACCGATCTGTGGACCGTGGACGCGCTGATCGGCGGGGTGCCGCAGACGATCGTCACCCGCTTCCTCTACATGTGCACCGGTTACTACAAGTACGACGCCCCGTATCGGCCCGACTTCCCCGCCGAGGAGACGTTCACCGGGACCTTCGTGCATCCGCAGTTCTGGCCCGAGGATCTGGACTACGCGGGCAAGAAGGTGGTCGTCATCGGTTCCGGAGCCACCGCGGTCACGCTCATTCCGGCGATGGCGCCGACCGCAGGCAGCGTGACCATGCTGCAACGCTCGCCGACCTACATGTTCCCGTACCCGTGGGAGGACGGGATGACGAAGCTGCTGCAGCGGGTGCTGACGCCGCAGCTCGCGCACGATGTGATCCGGTGGCGGAACGCCTTCATCACCCTCGGCCTGTACCTGTTCTGCCGGAGCTTCCCCAAGCTCTCGCGGCGGCTCATGCGGCGGATCGCGAAGTCGATGCTGCCCAAGGGATTCGACGTCGACACTCATTTCCGGCCCAAGTACGAGCCGTGGGACCAGCGACTGTGTGTGATCCCCGACGGCGATCTGTACCGCGCCGTCAAGGCCGGCGACGCCGACGTCGTCACCGACACCATCAAGCAGATCACTCCCACCGGCATCGACCTCGACTCGGGCCGTCATCTGGAGGCCGACATCATCGTCACCGCGACCGGCCTGGACCTGGTGACCTTCGGCGGCGCCTCACTGTCGGTGGACGGCGAGCACTTCGAGGCGGGCGACAAGTACGCCTACCGCGGATACATGCTGAACGACGTTCCCAACCTCGCGTGGTCGGTCGGGTACACCAACGCCTCGTGGACGCTGCGGGTGGACCTCACCAGTCAGGCGGTCGCCGAACTGCTGGCGTACATGCGCCGGCACGGGTACACCCGCGCGGTGCCGTCCCTGCACGGCGCGAAGCCTCAGACGCACCCGTTGCTCGAACTCGACTCGGGCTATGTGCGGCGCGCCGGGGCCCGACTGCCGAAGGCGGGCGACCGTGCACCCTGGCAGGTGCGCCACAACCTGGTTCTGGACGCGATCGACGCGCGCAAGTACGACGTGACCGAGGAG
Source organism: Gordonia sp. LUNF6 (assembly GCF_047041125.1). Taxonomy (NCBI): domain Bacteria; kingdom Bacillati; phylum Actinomycetota; class Actinomycetes; order Mycobacteriales; family Gordoniaceae; genus Gordonia; species Gordonia sp. LUNF6. Next base: position 3,757,403 of record NZ_CP178181.1, on the reverse strand, counting down.
ATGACCTTCGCCTGAACGACGGTCGACGGGTTCCGTAGCAGGAGTTTGAGACGTACAGTGCAGTCATGTCTCAGCTGACGCGCGACGAAGCCGTCGCCGATTTCTTCCGTCGTGCCGAATCTCAGGAGGTGAGCGACCCGGCCGACCTCGACCGGATCTGGGCCGCTCTTCCGGTGGTGCAGGTGGACGAGCTGATCGGCTCGTGGCGGGGTGGGGAACTGCCCTCGGGGCACCCGATGGACGGCCGGTTGGCCGCGGTGAGGTGGCACGGGAAGACCTTCCACTCGTGGCACGACGTGAAGCCGATGGTGTGCGTGGCCGACGACGGCTCGCTGTACTCCGACACCGAGATCGGCAAGGGCGAGGCGAGCGCGTGGATGGTCGGTTTCCGAGGCGAGTCGACGGCCTCGATGGTCTACGACGGTCAGCCGGTCATCGACCATTTCAAGCGCGTCGACGAGCGGACGCTGATGGGGATCATGAACGGGAAGACGTCGCTGGTCCGCGACCGGCACTTCTACTTCTTCCTCGTCCGGGGGTGACGCCGCACAGCCGCCGATCCGGCCTGCCCGGTGTGCGGGAGCCGTCTGTGGGGAACAATGGCCGCATGGTTTCGATCGGCTTCGGCAGGGCTCGGCAGAACGACATCTACACCGCGGGGGTACACGGGCGGAAACCCACGGTCCCAGCGGATTTCGCGGAACTGGAGCGTCGCGCCAAGGCCGTGATGAGCCGGCGCGGCTGGGCGTACATCGCCGGAGGTGCGGGCGAGGGCCGAACGATGGAGGCCAACCGGGACGCGCTCGACCGCTGGGCGATCGTGCCGCGCATGCTGCGCGACACCTCGCAGCGCAACCTCGAGATCGAACTCTTCGGGCAGAAGCTCAGCGCACCGGTCCTGTTCTCCCCGGTCGGCGCGGGCGCCCTCGCCCACCCGAACGCCGACGTGCACATCGGCGAGGCCGCCGCTGAACTCGGTGTCCCGTACATCTTCTCCAATCAGGGCTGCGCGCCGATGGAAGACGTCGCGGCAGCGATGGAATCGGTGCGACCCGGCGCGCCGCGGTGGTTTCAGCTGTACTGGTCGACCGACGACCGCCTGGTCACCAGCCTGATCGACCGCGCCGAGCGGATGGGCGCCGCGGCTCTGGTCGTCACCCTCGACACCACGATGCTCGGATGGCGGCCCCAGGACCTCAACCTCGGTTCGCTGCCCTTCGCCCGCGCCGAGGGCATCAGCCAGTACACCTCGGATCCGTCGTTCTGGGAGATCGTCGCCGAGCGGATCAAGGCTGCCACCGCGGAGAAGCCGGAGATCTCGGTGGGCGCGATCAAGACCCTGTTCTCGATCGCCCGCAACGTACCCGGCGACCTCCGCACCAACCTGACCGCACCCGAACCGCGCGCGGCGGTGCAGACCTTCCTCGACATCTACTCCCGCCCGTCACTGAACTGGGACGACATCGCGACCCTGCGCGACCGCACCTCGCTGCCGATCGTCCTCAAGGGGATCCTTCATCCGGACGACGCTCGCCAGGCGGTCGACTCCGGAATCGACGGCCTCATCGTCTCCAATCACGGCGGTCGGCAGGTCGACGGCTCCATCTCCTCGACCGACGCGCTGGTGGACGTGGTCGACGCCGTCGACGGCCGCGCGAAGGTCCTCGTCGACTCCGGCTTCTACACCGGGTCGGACGTGTTCAAGGGGCTGGCGCTGGGAGCGGACGCGGTGTGCATCGGGCGGCCGCACATGTACGGACTCGCACTCGACGGCACGGCCGGAGCCCGCGACGCGGTGGCGAACATCATCGGCGAACTCGATCTGACGCTGGGACTGTCGGGCCACCGGGACGTCGCCGACCTGGACCGCAGCGCTCTCAAGCACCTCGGCTGACGCGGACCGGCCGGCGGGTCAGACCAGCGGCCGGCCGGTCCGCATCCGCCACCGGACGTCGGCGAGCAGCAGGTTGAACGGGAAGGCGGTCAGCGGGCGGGGCAGGATCCGGAGGACGCGCCGGGCGATCGCGTTGTGGGTGTTGAAGAGCAGTTCCTGCCGTCGCGACATCCGCACGCCCATCTTCTTGCGGAACTCGGGCGGCAGGAAGCCGAGGGTCATGGCCTCCGACCACCAGCCCGCCATCAGCGAAACCGGACGCGGAAGAAACTCCATCCGCACAATCTTCAACAGGTAGTCGCGGATGGTGTCGTCGATCTCGATGCCCTCGACCGTCTCGTTCCAGTAGGCCTCGAAGTCGGCTCGGGTGGCGGGCCACATCTCCGGCGGCATCTGCAGGGTGGTTCCCATCACCGCGCCCTGGCGGTAGGCGTCCTCGGTGATCTTCGACGGATCGCCGAAGAATCGCTGGGTGTCCTCCCACCCGCGATACAGACATGCCGCCACCCACAGCTGCAATTCGGGATCGAAGGCGTTGTACTTCACCGGGCTGTCGTCGGTGGAGCGCACCTGGACGTGCGCCTTGTTCACCGCCTGCCGGTACCGACGGCGGTCGTCCGCGGTGCCCATCGCCGCGACGGCGAGGTAGGTGAGTGTGGTCCGGGTTCGCTTCACCGGGACCTTGAAGAGGTTGCCCGACTCCACCTTGCTCTCGTAGACGCCGTATCCGACCGCGGGGACGGCCAACTGCATGATGACGTTCGCCGGGCCCGCGAGCAGAGCCAGGCCGAGCATGTCGAGGTCGTCGACGGTCTGCGCATCGAGTTCACTCCGCTTCGAATGACGTTCCGCGACTGAAGGATCGAGTGCTTCCGCGGTCATGTTCGCCTCCCGGGCGGATAAACTGATAACGACTGTTTCCCCTTTGATTCAACGCCCGCGTGGCCGAGGTGTCAAGATGTGTGTCGTGACTGAATCCGACGACGCTCCGGGAGGGCTGCGCGATTACGGCGGCGAATCCGGCGACGCCCGGGTGGCCCGCCGTCGTGCCGCCCTCATCGACGCCGCACTCGACATGCTCGCCGAGTCCGAGCCGGGCGCCGTCACCGTCCGCGGCATCTGTGCCCGCGCGTCGCTCACGCCGCGCTACTTCTACGAGAGCTTCGAGAACGCGGACGCGCTGGTCGGCGCCGCGTTCGACATGATCATCGAGCAGATCGCCGACCGCGCCCTGGCCGGTTTCAATGCCGGCTCGAGTGCGCGGGGGAAGGTCGTCGGTGCCGTCGAGGCGATCGTCGACGTCATCGAGGGCGACCCGCGGAAGGGGAGGGTGATCTTCTCCGACACCCTGCGCAGTCCGGTGCTGGTGCGCAAACGCCTCGAGATGCTGAAGATCTTCACCGAACTCACCTTCCAGAGTGCGCCCGCGGTCGCGAACGTCAGCGGAGGTCAGCAGACTCTCGCCGCGGCGCATTTCCAGGTGGGCGGCCTCGGCCGGCTGCTCGCGTCGTGGACGGAGGGGCTGATCGATCTCGACCGCCCGGCGCTCGTCGACATCTGCGTCCGGATGCTGCTTCCCGAGAGTCGCGCCGCGGATGCGTCTGGGGCCCGGCTAAGTTGAGTGCATGACGAACTGGCGTGACTACGGCGAGCCCGACCTTCCGGCGCCGTTGGCCGCGGCGCTCGACGCGTTCGTCGAGCACGGCTATCACGGCACCTCGGTCCGCGACATCGCCGCGCGTGCGGGGTTGTCGGTCCCGGGGCTCTACCACCACTATCCGTCCAAGCAGTCGCTGCTCCAGGGGCTGCTCGAATTGACGATGTCCGACCTCCTTCGCCGGTCGGAGGAGGCGCTGGCCGCCGCGGGCGACGATCCGCTGGCGCGCTTCGACGCCGTGGTGGAGTCGCTCCTGCGATTCCACATGTACCGGCGTGAGCAGGCGTTCGTCGGATCCACCGAGCTTCGCAGTCTCGATCCCGAGTACCACCGCGTCTACATCGGTCACCGGATCCGGCAGCAGCGGATGGTCGACGAGGTGGTCGAGGACGGCGTGGCGTCCGGCGCGTTCACGACGGATGCGCCGAAGGGTGCGGCCCGGGCGGTCGCGACGATGTGCGTCGGTGTCTCCACGTGGTATCGAGTCGACGGGCCGATGAGCGCCGACGAGTTGATCGCTCAGAACCTGGTGTTCGCCCGGTCGATCGTCGGACATGTGGCGGGCTGAGGGGCGATCGCCGAATGCTTGACGTCGTGCGGGGCCGCATGACAACCTAGCCCTGACCGAACGTTCGCTCGGTATGAACACGGAGGCTCAGATGGCTGTCGATCTCGCATACAGCGCGCAGGTGCGCGACCTCGTCGAACGGACCTCGGCGTTCATCGCCGAGGAAGTTCTCCCCATCGAGAACCGTTTCGCGGGCGACGTCGCCGCGGCCGGCGGCGACGACCTGCGCCGGGAACTGAACGCGAAAGCCAAGGCCGCGGGCGTCTTCGCGCCGCACGCGCCGGTGGAGTTCGGCGGACTGGGCCTCAACATGAGCGACCGCGCACCGGTGTTCGAGGCCGCGGGAGCTTCGACGTTCGGGCCCGTCGCACTGCACATCGGTGCACCGGATGAGGGCAACGTGCACATGCTCGCGCACATCGCCACGTCGGAACAGAAGGACAAGTACCTGGCGCCGCTCGCCACTGGGGAGGTGCGCAGCGCGTTCGCGATGACCGAACCCGCCCCCGGCGCAGGCTCCGACCCGAACGCCCTGTCGACGACGGCGGAGAGGGTCGCCGGCGGATGGAAGATCAACGGCCGCAAGCAGTTCATCACTGGAGCCGACGGTGCCGGATTCTTCATCATCATGGCCCGCACCGTCGGGCAACGGGGCGATCGCGGTGGTGCGACCATGTTCCTCGCACCCGCGCACACCGAGGGCATCGAGGTGGAGCGGCACATCCACACCACTGACAAGTCGATGATCGGCGGGCACTGCGTGGTCGGTTTCACCGATGTCTTCGTACCCGACGAGGACGTCCTCGGCGCCCCGCACGAGGGTTACCGGTACGCGCAGGTGCGGCTCGGCCCGGCGCGCATGACTCACGTGATGCGCTGGATGGGCACCGCGGTGCGCGCGCACCGGATCGCCGTCGACTACGTCGAGCAGCGCGAAGGCTTCGGCGGGCGACTCGCCGACCTCGGCATGATTCAGCAGATGATCGCCGATAACGAGATCGACCTCGCCGCGGCGCGGGCGCTGCTGGTCCGGGCCTGCTACGAACTCGATCTCGGCGAGCACGCCTCGGACTCGACGTCGATCGCGAAGACCTTCGGTGCGGAGGCGTTCTCGCGCGTCGCCGACCGGGCCGTGCAGATGTGCGGAGGCCTCGGAGTCTCAGAAGACCTTCCGCTGGCGCGGCTCGCCGCGGAGCTACGACCGTTCCGGATCTACGACGGTCCCAGCGAAGTCCACCGGTGGGCCATCGCGAGGCGGGCGGTCGGACGCGCACGCAGGGCTCGTGAGGCGACGAGGTGACGGCGGATCATCCCGGTCTGGGCGCTGATAGCCTGCGAAAGCTATTGGCGGCGAACGGTATCGATGTCGCGGGTGAGTTGCGGATCGACTTGATCGGCGGTGGCCGGTCGAACCTGACGTTCGACGTCCGCGACGACGGCAGCCACTGGGTGGTCCGACGGCCCCCGATGGGCGGGCTCACACCGTCGGCGCACGACATGAATCGCGAATGGAACGTGACCTCGGCGCTGGCGGCGACTGATGTGCCGGTGCCGCGGGCCGTCGCGATCGACCGTGACGGCGAGTTCATCGGTGCTCCGTGCACCGTCGTAGAGTTCGTCGACGGCGCCGTGATCCGCTCGGTGGACGACCTCGCGACACTCTCCGACGCCGAGGTGACCGCGAGCGCCGACGCACTGGTGCGGACGCTCGCGGCTCTGCATTCCGTCGACTACGAAGCAGTGGGCCTGGGCGATTTCGGCAGGCCGGACGGATTCGCCGGCCGGCAGGTCAAGCTGTGGGCTCGTCAATGGGCGCTGGTCAAGACGCGTGAGCTCGACGACGTGGAGCGCCTGGCGACGGCGCTCTCTGAGCGGGTGCCGGCGCGGACCCGGAACTCGATCGTCCACGGCGATTTCCGGATCGACAACACCATCCTGGCTCCCGGTGACCCGGGCACCGTCGCCGCGGTCGTCGACTGGGAACTGTCCGCGCTCGGCGATCCGATCACCGACATCGCGCTGATGTGCGTGTACCGCGAGCCGGTGTTCTCGTCGGTTCTCGGATTCGATGCGGCGTGGACGAGTGACCGGTACCCCGATGCGGACGGACTGGCCGAGCGCTACGTCGCCGCGACCGGTGCCGACCTGGGCGACTGGGCCTTCTACCTCGCCCTGGCGAATCTGAAACTCGGCGTCATCGCGGAGGGGATCACGCACCGAGCACTCTCCGGAGGCTCGTCCGGATCAGCGGGCGCCGAACGCGCCGCCGAAGCCACCGCCGAGTTCATCGCCGCGGGTCTGCGCGCGCTGAGGTAGAGGTCGGCCCTGCCTGCCGGTTGAGCCGTCCGGAACGTAGTGGGGGTGTCGGGTGGTTTCGACTCGCTGCGCTCGCTCAACCAGCCTTTGGGGGGCTGCTCGACGAGCCTGCGGGGGCCTCGCTCGACGGGCCTGGGGTGGTTTCGCTCGGTGGGCTTTGTCGCTGGGTCGGCTCTTGTCGGCTGGTTGAGCCGTCCGGAACGTAGTGGAGGGCGTGTCGAAACGTGGTGGGGTTTGGTTTCGACTCGCTGCGCTCGCTCAACGAGCCTTGTGGGGGCCGCTCAACGAGCCTTTTGGGGGGCTGCTCGACGAGCCTGCGGAGGTCTCGCTCGACGGGCCTGGGGTGGTCTCGTTCGGTGGGCTTTGTCGCTGGGTCGGCTCTTGTCGGCTGGTTGAGCCGTCCGGAACGTAGTGGAGGGCGTGTCGAAACTTGGCGGGGTTTGGTTTCGACTCGCTGCGCTCGCTCAACCAGCCTTGTGGGGGCCGCTCGACGAGCCTTTTGGGGGCTGCTCGACGAGCCTGCGGGGGCCTCGCTCGACGAGCCTGGGGTGGTCTCGCTCGGTGGGCTTTGTCGCTGGGTCGGCTCTTGTCGGCTGGTTGAGCCGTCCGGAACGTAGTGGAGGGCGTGTCGAAACTTGGTGGGGTTTGGTTTCGACTCGCTGCGCTCGCTCAACCAGCCTTGTGGGGGCCGCTCGACGAGCCTGGGGAGGGCGCGCTCGCTCAACAAGCGTGTGGGGGCCGCTCAACGAGCCAGGGGACGAGCATCGGGCGGCGCTAGCGGTAGGTCAGGAGGCCGGAGTCGAGGGCGGCGAGGTGTTCGTGGGCGTTGAAGGAGACGAGGGTCAATCCGCTGCGGCCGGCGAGGATCTTGGTGATCGAGGTGTTGACGAAGGTGCGCGACATCTGTGGCCACGACTGCGGCGGGATGTCCCACAACTGTGCCACCAACTGGGTGATGGAACCGGCCGACGACACCACGAGCACGTTCTTTCCCGACCCGGCCGCATCAGCGGCACGGTCGGCTGCGGCGCGGGTCCGCTTGGCGTACATCGCGTACGTCTCGGGGCCGATGTCGGCGCCGTCGACCCATTCGTGCAGGGCGCTGGTGATGGCGTCCTGGAAGGGTCTGCCGCCGTCACGGTAGATGTCGTCTCCCTCCGGGAGGGGCGGCGTGACGTACTCGTTCCAGTCGGGATCGATCGTCGGCGCTGCGGCGTCGGGAAAGGCTTCGAGGACGCCGGCCATCGTCGCGCGCTGTCGGGGGAGATCGCCGCAGAACATGGCATCGAATCCGGTCACCTGTCGGGCGAGCGCTCGGCCGGCGGCGCTAGCCTGAGCGAAGCCGAGCTCCGTGAGGCCGGGGCCGCTCACGGCGTCGGCGTCGGGTCCGTAGGCGTGCGCCGGAGCCTGACCGTGCCGGACGATGTACAGAACTCCCACGCCATTCCTCGCTGCCGAGCCGTGGCCCGCGAACCGCGAGCCGGAACCGATCACACCGTCTCGCGCCCGGGGCGACTGAGGCGGCTGCCACATTCTCAACCTATCGGGTGCTCCTCACTTGCACGCGGACAGGGTGCTTGCTACTTTTGGCGATCATGACCAGTCAGCTCGCCGCCATCGGGGAGGTCACGTATGTGACCACCGCTCTCGGATGCCGTCTGCCGCTGGCCCGGGTCCTTTGTTGTTGCCGAATGCGCTGACCCAGCTCCGCCTCGCGCTGATCTGCGCGAGACCACTCGCGGCGTGACCGCCTCTGCCGGTCCGCCCAGGCAACAGGACTCCAAAGAAACATGACTTCTGCTCTCGACCGTCCGATCCTGTCGAAATCCGCTCCCGTCGGCGTCGTGGTTCGCCCCGTCGCGGGCGCCGCCTCCCGACCCGTTGCGAAACCGTCCGCCCCGCACGTCACCACGGCGAAGCTGCAACTCTCCACCAAGGCCGCCGCGCTGGTGCTGCGCACGGCGCGGGTGTCCGGACCGGTGTTCCGCGACGACGCCGCCGCCCTGACGGGGCTGTCCATCTCCACCGTCAACCGTCAGGTGAGCGCATTGCTCAAGGCCGGCCTCATCCGTGAGCGCGCCGATCTGACCCCGCCCGGTGCGGTCGGGCGTCCGCGAGTTCCGTTCGAGATCAACACCGACGGATACCTCACGGTCGGCATCCACATCGGTTACAAGGTCACCTCGATCACGACCCACGATCTCCAGCATCGGGTGGCCGGTGCGATCGCGATTCCCACTCCCCAGGCCGAGGACCCCGAGGCGGTCGTAGCTCAGATCGGTGCCAGCGCCCGCCGGTTCGCCGACCGCTGGGTGGGCAAGCGCCTGTTGTGGGCCGGCGTGGCCATCGGTGGTCGCGTGGCCGACGGCGGCTTCGTCGACCATCCCCGTCTGGGCTGGGAGGGCGTCCCGGTCGGCAGGCTGATCGCCGAGTCGCTCGGACTGCCGGTATCGGTCGCATCGCACGTCGAGGCCATGGCCGCAGCCGAACAGGTCGTCAATCCCGCCGACCAGAGCCAGAACTTCCTCTACTTCTACGCTCGCGAAATGGTGGGCATCGCGTTCAGCGTCGACGGTGCCGTGCACACGCCGGCCGCAGGCCCGCCCACCATCGGGCACTTCCCGACCGGTCCGACCACCCTGCTCGATCCCGACCGCACCGGACGCCTCGAGCCGACGGTCAGCGATTCGGGCATCCTCTACGCGGCCCAGCGAGCCGGACTCGAGGTCGATTCCCTCGACGAGCTGCGGACGCTGGCACGGACCGGGAACACGGTCGCCAACGACGTCCTGACCGAACGCGGCGAGGTGCTCGGCCGCACGGTGGCGCTGATCTCGGACATCTTCAATCCCGACCACGTCATCCTCGGCGGACAGGGCTTCACCGACTACCCGGAGGCGCTGCCGGCCGTGAGCAAGGCGCTGCGCGCCACCACGGTCATCACCCAGCGCGACGTCCGCGTGGCACGTTCGGCCATCACGGTGCAGCAGAAGGCGGCGGGTGCGGTCGCACTCGACGCGATCTACGCCGACCCGCTCGACGCACTGTCGTACACCGCGTAGCCACACGACGCCGCGGCGCGCGGCCTACCCGGACGGCGGACCGAAGCCCTCACGGGAGAGGACTTCGCCGCCGGTGGGACCGATGACCGTCTTCACGAAGTCTTCGGCCAGCGACTTGTCGTCACTGGACCGGACGACGGCGATCGGATATCTGTTGATCGCCTTGGCGAACACCGGATCGTCCACCGTGGAGACGCTCACGCCGAGGCCGGGGCGAGCCTGCGTCTGGTAGGCGAGAGCGGCGTCGGCGCGCCCGGACGCCACGTACGCGACCGCGGCCTCGCCGGAGTCGACGTGGATCGGATCGGTGAGCGCGGCCGACTCGATCCGTTCGACGTCCACCACGGCCGCACCGCACGGCAACCGGTCGGAGCACACCGCCACCCGGAGACCGGAGCGCGCGAGGTCGGCGAACCCCGTGACATGGCCGGGGTTTCCCGGCGGAACCACGATGACCAGCGAGTTGGAGGCGAAGCGCCGGGGGCCGATCACCCGCCGGCCGAGCCTGTCCATCGACGCCTCGTCGTCGGTCGCGATGACATCGGCCGACGCAGCCGAGGGGCCGGCGACGGTGACCCGGGCGCCGGGGTGCTGTTCCTCGAACTCGGTCGCGATCGCCGCCATCACGGCCTGCAGCGACGACGGAGCCGACACCGTGATGGAGGAGTCCTCCGTGCCTGGCGAGCATGCGGTCGTCACGCCCGTGAGCAGGAGCGCGGCGGCCCCCGCCAGTGCGCTGCGGCGCGGGGTGGAACTCCTGGTCCTCATGCCTTCAGACCTTAGAAGGTGCGGTGCCGGCGGTCCGGCGCACCCGGCCCATCCGGCCGCCTCACGCCGTCCAGTTGCGGTCGCGCACGAGCTTGTACGCGCGCAGCTTGCGGTAGCCGCGTACCGAGAGCGACGGGATCGGCCCGACGTGTGTCGCGGCGTTGTCGCGGAGTGCGGTGGCGAGGGCCTCGTCGATCAATGTGGTGCCCGACCGCGCCGCGCTCGCCAGCCGGGAGGCGATGTTCACCGGCTCGCCGAAGACATCGCCCATCCGCATCAGCACGTCGCCGCGGGCCATGCCGATGCGCAGGCTCGGCAACTCGCCGTCGGTGCTGAGACGGTGCAGTTCGACGGCGATCTCCGCGGCCGCGCCGACGTCGATGACGGTGAACAGCACCGCGTCGCCGATCGTCTTCACGATCTGACCACCGTGGTCGGTGATGATCGTGTGCGCCGCGGACTCGAAGGTCTCCAGCAGCGTCTCGAGTTCGGCCATCCCGAGACGCCGGGACAGTGAGGTGTAGCCGACGATGTCGGCGAATCCGACGACCACCTCGGTGTGCTCGGCTGCCCGGCCGGCGTCGGTGAGTCCCACCGCCAGATGCCGCCGCCAGACGAGATCCTGCACTCGTGCGAGCGCCTCAACCATCTCCTCGGCCGTGGCGTCGACGGTGGGGTCGGCCGCCAACCGAGTGATCTCCTCGGCCTGCCACTGCGCCAGTCGCGCGGTGGCCTGTCCGATCGCCCGCGCCGCGGCGAGTTGGGCGGTGGAGTCCATGGCCTGATCGTTGCCGGCGAAGACGCCGAGCGCGGCCAGGTCCTCCTCGGAGAAGCGCTGACCCGAGCCGCCCTCGCCGCGGGCGAAACCGAAGGCGTTCCAGAACCGCTGCGCGTACTCCGGATCGAGCCGCAGGGCGGTGATCAGTTCGTCCCGCGAGTACTCGAGCGGAGGGTCAGACACCCATCACACCTTTCATGAGGTAGGCCATGCGGGCGGCGAACTCGGGGCGCGGCGTGCTGCGCGGCAGCCGGACCGCGTCGTTGACGATCGCCAGCGCTGCATGCACAGCCAGGACCGCCGATCCGGGCGGCCGGTCGGCGTCGATGCCGGTGAGCAGCTGCACCCAGCGTGCCACGTAGCGGCGCTGCACCGCCAGCAGTTCGGCGGCCTGCGGTTCGCCCGCGAGGACATAGGAGCTGACGAAGCCGACGAGCAGGTCGGGAGAGGAGGTGACGGCGTCGACGTAGTGGTCGACCAGTGCGTTCAGCCGCCCCGCCGGATCGGGTGTGATCGCGTACGCGGCCATCACGCCGGCCTCCAGTCGCATGGCGCTGCGCTGGCTGATCCCGACGAGGATCGCCAGCTTCGACGGGAAGTGCTTGTAGACGCTCGGCCCGGTGATTCCGACCGCCGCGCCGATCTCGTCCATTCCCGTTCCGGCGAAGCCGTTCTCGGCGAACAGGCGGGCGGCGGCGTCGAGGATCTCGTCGCGGCGGGTGGGGGCGTCGTCGCCCGGCCCGGCGGTCTGGCGCAGGGGGACGGCGTGGCTCGGCGTGAGCCGGATGGTCTGGCGGACCAGTGCGAGGACCATCTCCTCCATCTCGTGCGCACCGCTGCGAACGGCACGCCCGGCGCCGCTGCCGACCACGCTGAGCACGGCGCCGGCCAGATACATCGACTCGCGTTCGGTGAGCTCGGGTCTGTCGGCGCGGATGGCCGAGGCCCACTGTCGGAGCACGGCGCGGGTGCGGCGGACCACATCGGCGTTCTCGTCGGCCGACAGGTGCTGTCCCGACCAGCGCCACAGCGACGTGGCATGCGGGTTGGAGATGCTCAGCTCGGTGACGCTGGCGGCGAGGGCGTCGGCCGGATGGTCGCTGCTCGCGAGGTCGGCGCCCGCGGTGCTCTCCTCGAGCTCGTCGACGCGGGTCTGGACCGCCGCCAGCAGCAGCGCCTGCTTGTCGGCGAAGTGCCGGTACACCGTCGGCGCGCTGACGCCCGCCCGGCGGGCGATGTCGGTGACCGACACATGCGGGTAGCCGCGCTCGGCGAACAGCACTGTCGCTGCATCGATGAGCTGGCGGCGCCGATCCGTCGACCGCGTGCGCCGGGTCGCCTTGGTGGTTGTCATGATGAACCGACCATAGCCGATGGATGGCTGTATATGAACCACTTGACCACTGGGTATAGCCAAATACGTTATTGCGGGTTAGCCTACGAGGGAAACCATTCTCGGTTCGTGTGAAAGGAACACCTGTGTCCGACGAAGCATTCATCTACGAGGCGGTCCGTACGCCCCGTGGCAAGCAGCGCGGAGGCTCGCTGCACAGCGTCAAGCCGATCGACCTGGTCTCGGGTCTGATCGACGGACTGCTGACCCGCCACAGCGATCTCGATCCGAAGGACATCAACGACGTGGTCCTCGGCGTCGTGTCGCCGGTCGGGGAGCAGGGTGCGGTCATCGCGCGTACCGCCGCCCTCACCTCGGGTCTCGGCGAGAGCGTTCCGGGCACCCAGATCAACCGCTTCTGCGCCTCGGGCCTGGAGGCCGTGAACCTGGCCGCGGCCAAGGTCCGTTCGGGCTTCGACGATCTGGTCCTGGCCGGCGGCGTGGAGTCGATGTCGCGTGTGCCGATGGGCAGCGACGGCGGTGCGCTCTTCATGGACCCCGCCACCGCGTACGACAACTACATCGCTCCGCAGGGCATCGGCGCCGACCTGATCGCCACCATCGAGGGCTTCTCGCGTGAGGACGTCGACGCCTACGCCGCCGAGTCGCAGCGTCGCGCCGCCCAGGCATGGGACGAGGGCCGCTTCGCGAAGTCGATCATCCCCGTCAAGGACATCAACGGCGTCACGCTGCTCGACAACGACGAGCACCGCCGTCCCGGCACCACCGTCGAGAGCCTCGGCAAGCTGAAGCCGGCGTTCGCGGGCCTGGCGGCCATGGCCGGATTCGACGACGTCGTGATGCAGAAGTACCCGAACGTCGAGCAGGTCAACCACGTCCACACCGGCGGCAACAGCTCCGGCATCGTCGACGGCTCGGGTCTGGTCCTGGTCGGTTCGGAGGAGGCGGGCAAGCGCAACGGCCTCACCCCGCGCGCCCGCATCGTGTCGTACGGCGAGGTCGGCAGCGAGCCGTCGATCATGCTCACCGGTCCCACACCGGCCACCGAGCTCGCGCTCAAGCGCGCCGGCCTGACCGTCGACGACATCGACGTCTTCGAGCTCAACGAGGCGTTCGCGTCGGTCGTCATGAAGTGGATGAAGGACCTCAAGGTTCCGCACGAGAAGGTCAACATCAACGGCGGCGCCATCGCGCTCGGCCACCCGCTCGGCGCCACCGGCGCGATGATCATGGGCAGCACCCTCGACGAGCTCGAGCGCGTCGGCGGCCGCTACGGCCTGGTCACCCTCTGCATCGGCGGCGGCATGGGCGTCGCGACCGTCATCGAGCGTCTCTGATCGCCCCGGAACTAGAAGGAAAAAGACTCATCTCATGACTGCGAACATGATCACGTGGGAGAAGGACGCCGACGGCGTCGTCATCCTCACCATGGACGACCCGAACCAGGGCGCCAACACCATGAACGACCTCTACATGGAGTCGATGGCGGCGACCGTCGATCGCCTGGAGGCGGAGAAGGACGACATCACCGGTGTCGTCCTGACCTCGGCGAAGAAGACCTTCTTCGCCGGCGGCGACCTCAAGGACATGACCGCGGGACGCGGCGACAAGTCCAAGGAGGAGATCGCCACCGAGATCACCGAGCGCACCAACGCCATGAAGGCCGTGCTGCGTCGCCTGGAGACCCTCGGCAAGCCGGTCGTCGCCGCTATCAACGGCGCCGCACTCGGCGGTGGCCTGGAGATCGCGCTGCACTGCCACTACCGCGTCGCCGCGGATGTGAAGGGCAACCAGCTCGGCCTGCCCGAGGTGACCCTCGGTCTGCTCCCGGGCGGCGGCGGCGTGGTCCGCACCGTGCGCCTGCTCGGCTTCCAGCAGGCGCTCATGGGCGTTCTGCTCCAGGGCCCGCGTCTGAAGCCGGCCAAGGCCAAGGAGATCGGCCTGGTCAACGAGGTCGTCGGCTCGGTCGAGGAACTGATCCCCGCCGCCAAGGCCTGGATCGCCGCCAACCCGGAGGCCCAGCAGCCGTTCGACGTCAAGGGCTACAAGATGCCCGGTGGCGCTCCGACGAACCCGTCGGTGGCCGCCAACCTGCCGGCGTTCCCGGCTCTCCTGCGCAAGCAGATCAAGGGCGCCAACATGCCGGCTCCGCGCGCCATCCTGGCCGCTGCCATCGAGGGCGCGTACGTCGACGTCGACACCGCCGATCTGGTCGAGACCCGCTACTTCGTGTCGCTGGTCACCGGCCAGGTGGCGCAGAACATGATCAAGGCGTTCTTCTTCGACCTCCAGCACATCAACGGCGGCGGTTCGCGGCCGAAGGGCTTCGACAAGTACCAGGCCAAGAAGGTCGGCGTCATCGGTGCGGGCATGATGGGCGCGGCGATCGCCTATGTCTCGGCCAAGGCAGGCATCGAGGTGGTCCTCAAGGACATCGACATCGAGGCGGCCAAGCGCGGCAAGGGCTACTCGGAGAAGCTCGAGGAGAAGGCTCTCTCGCGCGGCAAGACCACCGAGGAGAAGAGCAAGGCTCTGCTCGACCGCATCACCCCGACCGTGGACGCCGCCGACTTCAAGGGCGTCGACCTGGTGATCGAGGCCGCGTTCGAGTCGGTCGAGGTCAAGAACAAGGTGTTCCAGGAGATCCAGGACATCGTCGAGCCGGACGCCGTCCTCGGCTCCAACACCTCGACCCTGCCGATCACCATCCTGGCCGAGGGCGTCAACCGTCCCGAGGACTTCATCGGCATCCACTTCTTCTCGCCCGTCGACAAGATGCCGCTGGTGGAGATCATCTGCGGTGAGAAGACCAAGGACGAGGTCCTCGCCAAGGTCATCGACTACACCCTGCAGATCCGCAAGACGCCGATCGTCGTCAACGACAGCCGCGGCTTCTTCACCTCGCGCGTCATCGGCACCTTCATCAACGAGGCCATCGCGGCCGTCGGTGAGGGCATCGAGCCCGCGTTCATCGAGCAGGCCGGCAGCCAGGCGGGCTACCCGGCTCCGCCGCTGCAGCTGTCGGACGAGCTGACGCTCACCCTGATGCAGAAGATCCGCAAGGAGACCGAGGCCGGAGCCAAGGCCGCGGGTCAGGAGTTCCCGTCGCACGGCTCGTACGCCGTCATCGACAAGATGGTCGACCTGGGCCGCACCTCGAAGAAGGACGGCGCGGGCTTCTACGACTACGCCGACGGCAAGCGCGGCCTCATCTGGCCGGGCGTGCGCGAGAACTTCGCCTCGGGCACCAATGAGATCCCGCTCGAGGACATGAAGGAGCGCATGCTCTTCGCCGAGGCCCTCGAGACCGTGAAGTGCTTCGACGAGGGTGTGCTCACCTCCGTCGAGGACGCGAACATCGGCTCGATCTTCGGCATCGGCTTCCCGGCGTGGACCGGTGGCGTGGTGCAGTACATCAACCAGTACGAGGGCGGCCTCAAGGGCTTCGTCGACCGCGCTCGCGACCTGGCGTCGAAGTACGGCAGCCACTTCGAGCCGCCGGCCTCGCTCGTCGAGAAGGCGGACGCCGGCGTCGAGAAGCTGACGAACGAGAACCTCGTCAAGAAGTGACGCGCTAGCGGCACACGACGCGAGAAAGCCCCGGTGAACCGGCGTTCACCGGGGCTTTCGGCGTGTATCGGCAGATACGCTCAGTCCGCCGTGCGGCGCCGGAACGCGCGCAGCGCGAAGGGTGCGAAGACGGCGGTCAGCGCGACCGACCACAGGATGGTCGCCAGTATCGGGTGCTGAAGCGGCAGCGCGGAGGCGTCGGTGGCGTGCGGCCCGTTCCCCCACAGCTGACGCATCGCCTGGACCAGGGAGGACACCGGATTCCACTCGGCGATGGTGCGGAGCCAGGTCGCCATGGGGGCGGTGGGGACGAAGGCGTTCGACAGGAAGGTCAGCGGGAACAGCACGGTGAACATGAAACCGTTGACGGCTTCGACGGACTTGAGCCACGATCCGATGAGGATGCCGAACCAGATCATCCCGAAACCGAACACCAGGACGAGGACGAATCCCAGCACTCCTTCGAGCAACGAGGTGTGAATGCGCCAGCCGATCGCCAGGCCGGTCAGCGCCATCACGACGATCCCGATCGACGAGTGCATCAGCGACGCGATCGCCCGGCCGAGCAGATACGACGTCCGGTTGATGGGGAGAGAACGGAAGCGGTCGACGATCCCCTTGTCGACGTCGGCGGTGATGCCGTTGGAGACGATGAAGGCGGTGAAGACGATGGTCTGGCCCATGATGCCGGGCAGCAGGTACTCGCGATAGCTTCCGCCGCCCGGCACCGGCATGGCGGGGCCGAAGACGAACGCGAACAGCACCACGAACATGATCGGCTGGACGGTGACGTCCGACAGCATCTCCGGCATGCGCTTGGTGTGGATCAAGCTGCGCTGCACCATGATCGACGTCTGACGCCAGAGAGACGGCGGCCGGGCCGCGATGGTTCGGTCGAGGGCGGGGGCGCTCATGCGTCGGCTCCTTCGGAGTCGGCCTCCGGAACGGACTCCGCGCGGTGTCCGGTGAGGCTGAGGAATACGTCGTCGAGGCTGGGCCGCGACAGGCCGAGATCGTCGATGGCGATGCCGGAGTCGTCGAGAACCCGCGCGACATGCGTCAGGTCCGCGAGGCCGCCCGCGGGCAGGGTGAGGGTGCGCGCGTGCCGGTCGACGAACAGGTCGTCGGAGATCGGCGCGAGCAGTGCCTGCGCGGCCGCGAGGTCGGCGGAATGGGTGACGGTGGCCACCAGACTCGCCGCTCCGGCCTGCTGCTTGAGCTCGAGCGGGGTGCCCTCGGCGATGATCTTGCCCGCGTCGATCACGACGATCCGATCGGCGAGCTGATCGGCCTCTTCCAGATACTGCGTGGTCAGCACCAGGGTGGTTCCGTCGTCCACGAGACCGCGCAGCACCTCCCACAACTCGTTGCGGCTGTGCGGGTCGAGGCCGGTGGTCGGTTCGTCCAGGAAGAGCACGGGCGGTGACGCCAGGAGGCTCACCGCGAGGTCGATGCGCCGGCGCATGCCGCCGGAGTATTCGCGGACGGTCTTGTCGCCCGCGTCGGTGAGCGAGAACTGTGCGAGGAGCTGCTCGGTCCGTTCCTTGAGCACGCGGCGGCCGATACCGTACAGCCCGCCGATCATGCGCATGTTCTCCCGGCCGGTGAGCAGTTCGTCGACGGTGGCGGCCTGGCCGGTGAGGCCCATGCTGCGGCGGACGCCGTCCGGCTCGTCGAGGACGTCGAAGCCGTTGATGCGCGCGGTGCCCGAGGTGGGTGCACTCAAGGTGGTCATCATGCGGACGGTGGTGGTCTTGCCCGCGCCGTTGGGCCCGAGCATGCCGAGAACGGTTCCGGTGGGAACGGCGAAGCTGATCCCGTCGACCGCGGTGAAGTCACCGAACTTCTTCACCAGGTCCACGGCTTCGACGGCGATCGAGTCGGTCAGTCGTCTGTTCACTCGATCACCGTACGACGAGATGCCTCACGCCTCCATCGGGTTTTCCGAGGCGACGTCCGCGTTCGGGACCACGCGGATGCTGAGTGCGTCCGCCGCGGCGGCCGGAGGCGCGACCGGCGTCAGTTCCGGCCGCTTCGGCAGTCGGCCGTCGCCGAGGGAGCGTCCGCGGACCTTGCGGATGATCCACGGCGTGAAGAACTCGACGAACCAGCGCGCGTCGCCGAGGGTGCGCAGCACCCGGTTCGGATCGCCGGCCGGAGGCAGCGGCCGTCCCCAATCGGGTGAGCTGTCGGGCAGACCGAGCGCGTGCGCGGCTCCGGCGGCGAAGCGGTCGTGGCCGAGGGGCGAGGCGTGGAGGCGGTCGGGCGACCACGACCGGAGGTCGGAGAGGACCGGCGCCGCATGCAGGTCCACCAGGACGAAGCCGTAGGCGTCGGCGAAGTCGCGCATCATCTGGTTGATCGCTGCGAGCCGCGTTTCGATGCGGCCGGAGAACGGGATGGTCTCCGCGATGTTGGGAAAGGTCGAGACCACCACGTCGGCTCCGGTACCGGCCAGCCGCCGGTAGATGTAGTCGAGGTCGGTGTGCACCTCGCCGAGATCGATCCGGCCGATCACGTCGTTCATGCCGAGTGGTGCGGCGATCAGATCCGGCTCCAGCGCGAGGGCCGGTTCCAGCTGCTCGTCGCGGGTGTTCCGGGTGTTCTTGCCGCGGACCGCGAGGTTGGCGTACCGCAGGTCGGGGTTGTGCCGGGCGAGGTGCTCCGCCAGACGGTCGGCCCAGCCTCGGTAGCCGCTCGCGGGGTCGCCGTCGCACATTCCTTCGGTCTGGGAGTCGCCGATCGCGACGAACCGTGAGTAGTGCATGCGGACGATCTTATTCCGGCGACGGAGGCGGGGTGCCCTGGGTGACTTTACAAAATTATTGTGAATGTCTAGACATCGTACGTAACAACATCTAATGTCAACGTCACTAGTTCGCTGGACGAGGAGGAACACATGGCGAACCCGACGATCGACCGGAGCACCGCCGAGGTGGTGGAATGGCGCGACAAGAAGCGATACCTGTGGTTGCTGGGCCTGGTCCCGCCGACCGCGGTGTTCATGGCCACCGGTCTGGTGGCACTGTTCAACTGGGCATCGGACGCACTCGGCTGGAGCTGGGTGTCGACGGTGTCGCCCGTCTGGTGGTGGATCGGCCCGCTGCTGCTGTACGTGCTGCTGCCGATCCTCGACATCTTCTTCGGTCCGGACGGCCAGAATCCGCCGGACGAGTTGATGGAGCAGCTGGAGAACGACAAGTACTACCGGTACTGCACCTACGCGTACATTCCGTTCCAGCTCGCGAGCGTGGTCCTGGCCTGCTACCTGTGGACGGCTGACGACCTGAGCTGGCTCGGCGTCGACGGAGGCCTCGGGCTCGTCTCCAAGATCGGTCTGGCGCTGTCGATCGGCGTCATGGGCGGCATCGGCATCAACACCGCCCACGAGATGGGACACAAGAAGGTCTCGCTGGAGCGCTGGCTGTCGAAGGTGACGTTGGCGCAGACCTGCTACGGACACTTCTACATCGAGCACAATCGCGGCCACCACGTCCGCGTCGCGACCCCGGAGGACCCGGCCACCTCCCGATTCGGTGAGAGCTTCTGGCGATTCCTGCCGCGCAGTGTGTTCGGCAGCCTCAAGTCCGCGTGGGAGCTGGAGGCGACCCGTCTCAAGCGTCTCGGGCGTCCGGTCCTGCATCCGAGCAACGACGTCCTGAACGCCTGGGCGATGTCGATCGTGCTGTGGGGCGTGCTGACCGCGATCTTCGGATGGCAGATCCTGCCCTTCGCGGCACTGCAGGCCGTCTACGGTTTCTCGCTGCTCGAATCGGTGAACTTCCTGGAACACTACGGACTGCTGCGGCAGAAGAACGAGCGCGGCCGCTACGAGCGCTGCACGCCGGAACACAGCTGGAACAGCGACCACATCTGCACCAACATATTCCTGTACCACCTTCAGCGGCACAGCGATCACCACGCCAATCCGACGCGGCGGTACCAGACGCTGCGGAGTTTCGACGGTGCGCCGAACCTCCCGAGCGGATACGCCAGCATGATCGCGCTGACCTACTTCCCGCCGGTGTGGCGCGGAGTCATGGACCATCGGGTGCTCGAGCACTACGACGGCGACCTCTCGAAGATCAACATCCAGCCCGGCAAGGAACGGAGGGTCCAGGCCCGATACGGAAAGGCATCGGCATGAGCGCCTACCGCTGCGAAGTGTGCGAGTACGTCTACGACGAAGCCGAAGGCGCTCCGCGCGAAGGCTTCCCGCCCGGTACCGCGTGGTCGGACGTCCCCGATGACTGGGCCTGCCCTGACTGCGGCGTCCGCGAGAAGATCGATTTCGAACTGATTGGACAGTGACATGAGCACCACCGACTACAAACTCTTCCGTTGCATGCAGTGCGGCTTCGAATACGACGAGGCCGAGGGCTGGCCGGAGGACGGCATCGCCCCCGGCACCCGCTGGGACGACATCCCGGACGACTGGAGCTGCCCCGACTGCGGGGCGGCCAAGGCCGACTTCGAGATGGTCGAGGTCGCCCGCCCATGACCGGGCAGACCGCATCCGATGCGGGCGTCGTCGTGGTGGGAGCCGGCACCGCCGGCGTCACCGCGGCGGCGACGCTGCGGGCCGAGGGGTACGACGGACCGGTCACGCTGATCGGCGCCGAGCCCGGCACGCCGTACCGGCGGACCGCGCTGTCGAAGGATCTGCTCGGCGCGGACCTCTCCGAGTCCCGGATCGCCCTGCAGAAGCCCGACTTCTGGGCCTCGCGCGGCATCGACATCCGCACGCGGGTCAGCGTCACCGCGATCGACACCGCGGCGCGGACGGTCGCACTCGACGACGGCACCCGGCTCGACTACCGGGCCCTCGTCCTGGCGACCGGCGGCCGGCCGATCCGCCCGTCATGGCTCGCCGCCGACGTGCCGGCCCTGCGCACGCGCGACGATGCGATCGCGATCCGCGACGGTCTGAACGACTCGCAGCGGCTCGTCGTGATCGGCGGCGGGCTGATCGGCCTGGAACTGGCGGCCTCGGCCGCGGCTCACGGCATGTCGGCGACGGTCGTGGAGGCGGGCGGGCGCGTGGCATCGCGAGTGATGCCCGCCGTGGTCTCCGACTACCTGCAGCGGCTCCACGAGGGCAACGGGGTGCGACTGCACCTCGGGTCTGCGGCGCATTCGGCGACCTCCGAGCGGGTGCAGTTGTCAGGCGGGGCCGAGCTGGCGGGCACCGTCGTCGCGGCGATCGGCGCCTCGCCGGAAGTGGCGCTGGCCGCCGCCGCCGGCGTGCCGACCGGCCCGGCCGGGATCGTCGTCGACTCGACGCTGGCCACCGAGGTGCCGGGCGTGTTCGCGGCGGGTGACGCCGCCGGACCGCCGGACCTGCGGACCGGACGGCCCGCTCGCGGCGAGCACTGGTTCGGCGCCACCGATCAGGGCAGGGCGGTCGCGCAGTCGGTGCTCGCCGGACTGCGCGGCGAGCCGGCGGCACCGTTCGTCGAGGTGCCCCGGGCGTGGACCGTGCAGTACGGAGTCAACGTCCAGATGGTGGGGTGGCCCACCGCGGAGGGCGAGGTGGAGCTCGACGGCTCCATCGACGACGCCGACGCCACCGTCCGCACGGTGGTCGACGGAGAACTGGTGGGCGCGGTCACCATCGGTCGGGCGGCGGCGGCCCGCGCGTGCCGCTCGGAGATCGCGGCGGCGCTAGTCTCGAAGGTGTGAGTGCCCCAGCCCAGTCCTCGTCCAGCTTCGCGGTCGCGAGCAAGCAGCTGCTGCGTACGACGCTGCTGGACGGTCTCCGCACTCTGCTGCGAGAGAAGGACTGGGCTCGGGTGACGATGGCCGACGTCGCCCGGCAGGCCGGTGTCAGCAGGCAGACCGTGTACAACGAGTTCGCCTCCCGCGCCGGCCTGTCGCAGGCCTACGCGCTGCGATTGGCGGACGAGTTCACCGGCGAGATCGGCGCGGCCGTGGCCGCGAACGTCGGAGACGTGACCGGTGCGCTGCGATCGGGTTTCGCCCGCTTCCTGGCCAGTGCCGCCGACGACCCGATGATCCAGTCGCTGCTGTCGGGCGAGGCCAAACCGGACCTGCTGAAGCTGATCACCACCGACGCCGCGCCGATCATCGCCGCGGCGAGTGACCGCCTCGAGGTGATCCTCGTGGAGTCGTGGATCGCCATCGACGCGGAGACGGCCGGCCGGATCGCGCGGATGATCGCGCGCACGGCACTGAGCTACGTGGCCATGCCGCCCGCCCCGGACGCCGACAGCGACGTCGCCGACGACCTCGCGTCGGTGCTCGCACCGGCCGTGATCGCGGCCCGCGCGTCCGAGCGCGACGGCGCGTCCTGAGCCGCCGCGCCCGGCGTCAGCGGGCCAGGAAGGCCCGAACGGTCGACTCGAAGGCGTCCTTGGCTTCGATCATCACCCAGTGGCCGCACTGGGGGAAGACGTGCAGTTCGGCTTCCGGAATCAGCCGCATCGGCGCCATCGACATGTCGGGCGGGCTGACGCGGTCGTCGCGGCCCCAGGTCAGCAGGGTGGGGCACTTCACCTTGTGCATCATCGCCCAGTAGGGCGGAGTGTCGGCGTTCGCCTGGTACTGCTGCATCATCTCGAAGGCCTTCGACCCGTACATCATCGCGGCGGTCTTCTGTGCGGCCGGATCGTTGGCGGCGGCCCACCGCTCGTCGATCAGGTCGTCGGTCACCAGTGCGCGGTCGTAGACCATGGAGTTGAGCCACCGGACCAACTTGTCGCGGTCGGGTGCGTCGGTGAACTCCTGGAGCAGACGGATTCCCTCCGACGGGCTGGGGCTGAAGATGTTCGGCCCCACGCCGCCGATGGTGATCAGCTTCTCTACCCGGTCCGGATACTTGATCGCGAGGTTGATGCCGACGACGCCGCCCATCGAATTGCCGATCATCGCCGCCGAGGCGATGCCGAGGGCGTCCATGAACCGGATGACGGATGCGCCCGCGGTCAGGACGGGATGGCCGTCGACGGGATCGGAGACGCCGAACCCCGGGAACTCGATGATGTAGCAGTGGTGCGTCTCGGCGAAGAAGCCGAGATTGCCGCGGTAGTTGCGCCAGCCGTTGACGCCGGGGCCGGATCCGTGAAGCAGGATGAGCACGTCGTCGTTGTGCTCACCGGCCTCGTGATACCGGATTACTCCCTCGTCGGTGCTGATCTCGCGTCTGGTTCCCTCGTAGGTCACGTCCATTCCGCCATAATAGAACGTGTTCTAGTTGCTGGTTGGACGTATCCTGGAGCGCGTGAAGATCGATGTCTCAGTTCCGCTCGTCGCCGCAGGTCTGATCGGCGGGTTCGCCGCCGCCCGATACTCCGGGATCCGTCCCCTCGGCGGTGCCGTGCTCGCCGCCGCCGGCGTCGGCGCCGGCCGCAGCTGGCTCCATCGCGGCGCAGCCGTTACGGGAGCTTTGTCGGCAACGTACCTCGGTGCGTTCGGAATCTCACACCCGCTGGCGAAGAAGCTGGGCGCATGGCCGTCCGTGCTGGTCGTGACGGGCGCGGCCACAGGTGTGACGGCGGTCGCCTTGACGCTCGCTGACAGATCGGCTCAGTGATTCACAGGAAGTCGGGGGAGAATCGTCGAGTGGTGCACGGCACCGCTCTTTGCTCTCGAGGGGATAGATGGTGATTCGACGTAATTCCGCCGCGCTGGTGTCATGCCTGGTGGGCGTGGCGATGGTGCTCGCCGCGTGCAGCGGTGGCACTTCGGCCCCGCCTCCGGCTCCCGCGGCGATCGGCGTGCCCGTGGCGAACGGCAAGCCGATCAATCCGACGACGCCGATCGTCGTCGACGCGACCGGAGGAGAACTCACCGCTGTGACGGTGACCAACGCGGCGGGTAAGAAGGTCGACGGAAAGCTCGACGCCACCGCGACGCATTGGACCACCTCCGAGGACCTCGGGTACGGCGGGACCTACACCGTGGACGCCACAGCGGTCAACAGCGACAAGAAGCCGACTACGAAGTCGTTCACCGTCACCACCATCACCCCCGACGACACCGCGTACGCCAACGTCGTCCCGGCGCCGGACGTGGTCTCCGACGTCGGCATCGGCGTCGGTCAGCCGATGGTCTTCCAGTTCACCAAGCCGGTGAAGGACAAGGCCGAAGTGACCAAACACCTCAAAGTGACGACCACACCCGCTCAGCCGGGTGCCTGGTACTGGATCGACGACCAGAACGTCCACTACCGCGGCCCCGAATACTGGAAGCCGGGCACCAAGATCCACATCGAAGCCGACGTCTACGGCGTCGATCTCGGCGGCGGCGTCTACGGCGCCGAGGACAACGCCGTCGACTACACCGTCCACGACTCCTGGGTGGCGAAGGCCGACGGCGCCACCGAACTGCTCACCGTCTTCCACAACGGCGAGCAGGTCAAACAGATGCCGATGAGCCTCGGCGAGCCGAACAATCCGTCGCACACCGGTCCGCACGTCGTGTCCGAGAAGGCCGCGCAGACCGTCATGGACTCGTGCACCTTCGGTGTCTGCCAGGGCGATCCCGGCTACTACCGCGAGACCGTCTACAACGATCTGCGGATCTCGAACGACGGTGAGTTCGTGCACTCCGCGCCGTGGTCGGTGGGTCAGCAGGGCGCCTCGAACGTCTCGCACGGCTGCGTGAATCTGAGTCCGGCCGACTCGCAGTGGATGTTCGACCACTTCGGTCTCGGCGACGTCGTCGAGATCACCAACTCGGGCGGCCCGCCGCTGCCCGTCTGGGACACCTACGGCGACTGGGAACTCAGCTGGGATCAGTGGAAGGCGGGCAACGCCTGACGAGCTGACGCGGGCGCTCAAGCCTCGGTGTCGCCACCGAGCGAGGCCTCGTCCTCCGCGTTGAACGTCTCCTCCAGCGTCGCCGGACTGTAATCGACGTCGATGTCTTCGACGTTCCTTCCGCGCGCGGACTCGATCGCGTGCAGCCTGCGCTGCGCGCGATCTGCCGCGTACTCGAGGAAGTCGTCGTTGTCGATGCCGAACGGCGGTTCGTCGAACTGATCGTCGACCCAGGCGATCATGCCCATCGCGAGGGGGATCAGTTCGCCGAACCTGTCGGTGACCACCTGCCAGAGCGAGTCGTCGGCCGCCACGTGCCTGCGGCAGGTGAACGTGCCCCAGGCCATATGCCTGGTCTCGTCCTCGGCGATTCGGCCGATCAACTGCTGCATTCCCGGCAGGATCTCGGTTTCGACGCAGATGCGCCGCCACGCGTAGTAGCCGGTGAGTGCCAGGCTTCCCTCGATCACGTGGTTGTAGGTGACGCTGGCGCGGACCTGGTTGACCGGCGACGGGTCGGCGGAGAGCACCCGTAGCGACTGCGGCAGCTGTTCGTAGAAGAGCTGCCGGTAGTAGGGGTTCTCGGCGACGTACGGGTGCAGATCGCCGGTGAGGCCCACGGCGTCCATCCAGAGTCGGAAACCCTGGGCGTGCTTGGCCTCCTCGAGGCAGAACTGCGACAGGTACATCTCGTCACCGAACCGGTCCTCGGACGCCATCGCGTCCATGAAGGGCCGGATGTCCTGGGTCACCGCCTCCTCTCCCGCGACGAACTGCGAGACGAGGTAGGTGGCGCTCCGGCGTTGCTCGTCGCCGAGCGCGGCCCAGTCCCGCGCATCTCGGGAGAAATCGATCGCCGCGGGATTCCAGGTCTTGGCGTTGCCCTTGGTGAACAGTCGGAGCGGGAACGACTGCCAGTTCATCCCGCCCGCTCGCAGTGAGGTGAAGTCATGGCGCACATCGGATTCTGGGGAGGCAGTGGTCACGGGAATCACTTCCGGAGGTCGTATCGGCTGGGTGCTGCCGACGCTAGTGCGTTCCGCACGGGATCGAAGCGGATTCGGTGTCCGATCGGTCGGGATCGTTAGTCTGGGAGCATGTGGCCTCGTCCCGAGACGATGACGCGCACCCTGGTGGTGTCGGTGAGCGCCGCCCTGTGGTGCTCGGTGTGGTGCGCGATCTTCGCCGCGGGGATCCGGGGATCGGAGAGTCTCACGCTGGCGACGGTGGCACTGCTCGCCGCGATCGCCGGCGGGTTCGCGATCCCGACGGCGTGGATGTCGTTGACCGTCGGCGCGCTGGGCGTCGGTGCGGCGATCGGCGCGGCGGCCGGCGGCGTGCCGTGGGTCGCCGTCCCCGCCGCCTTGGTCGGAGTGATCTGCGTCGTGATCTGGCTGTTTCGGGTGGTTCCGCGGATCTGGCTCTATCGGCAGGGGACGCGGGTCCGCGGAACAGTGGTCGAGTCCGACGGCGACCGTGCCGAGGCGATCGAGAGCACCCACGCCACCGTCCACTACCGGATCGAGTATCGGGACGCGGAGGGCCGAACCCATCAGTTGACCGGCAGAGACGAGTTCCCCCTCGGCGCTCGGCCGTTGGTCGGCGATACGGCCGAGGTGTACTACGCCGAGGCCAAGCCCGAGCGGGCCGTGGCGGTCTTCGGGACGACGCCGCGCGACTGACCCGGCGCCGGGCGGTTCGCGCGAGGAGCGCGTCAGTCTGCCGCGCGCGCGTCCTGGGACGTGTCGGCGGCGATGGCGCCCGGCCACCAGATCCGCGGTCCGATGTCGAGGGTGAGCGCCGGAACCAGCAGCGATCGCACGATCAGCGTGTCGACGAGGACGCCGAACGCGACGAGGAAGGCCACCTGGGCCAGGAACAGCAGCGGGATCACCGCGAGGGCGCTGAACGTGGCGGCGAGCACCAGACCGGCTGCGCTGATGACGCCGCCGGTGCCGGTGAGGGCTCTGATCATCCCGTCGCGGGTGCCGTGTGCCTGCGCCTCCTCCCGGGCCCGGGTCATCAGGAAGATGTTGTAGTCGATGCCGAGCGCCACGAGGAACACGAACGCGAACAGCGGGACGACGGGATCGGCGCCGGGAAAGCCGAACGGGCCGTTGAACATCAGTGCCGCGACGCCCAGCGCGGTCCCGAACGACAGAACCGTGGTCGCGAGCAGGATCAGCGGTGCGAGAAGGCTCCGCAGCAGGACGACGAGGACGGCGAGGACCACAGCCAACACGATGGGGATGATGACGTTGCGGTCGCGTTCGGCGGTGGTCCGGGTGTCCAGGTCGACAGCCGTGGCGCCGCCGACCTCCGCGTCGGCACCGGGGACGGACGAGACGGCGTTCCGGATCCGCACCACGGTGTCCTGTGCGGCGAGGGAGTTCGGGTCATCGCTCAGCGTCACCTGAATCGCCTGCCTCCCATCGTGGGTGACGGGACCCGATGCGGCGGCGAGGATCTCGGCGGCTGCGACGCCGTCGACCGCACGAACCCGTTCCGCGGTTCGGACCGCGGCCGCATCGTCGGTGATCACCCAGGTGGGGGTGCCCGACCCGGCGTCGAAGTGCCTGCCGTGCATCTGCGCGCCGGTCACCGATTCGGTCTCACCGAGGAAGAAGTCGTCGGTGGAGACGCCGCCGGCGCGGAACGCGGGGGCGAATGCGGCGCCGATGACGAGCACCAGGAGGGTGAGCGCCCAGATCTTGCGCGGCGAACGGGCGACGAATGCGGCGACCCGTTGCCAGATCCGGTGCGTCGAACCTGTGGCCGGCCCGGGCCGGCGCGGCCAGAACGCGGTGCGTCCGATGAGCGCGAGGGCGGCCGGGAGGAAGGTGATCGAGACGAGCAACGAGGCGGCGATGCCGATCGCCGCGATCGGGCCGAGGCTGCGATTCGAGTTCAGGTCGGACAGCAGCAGACAGAGGACGCCCAGGATCACGGTGGCAGCCGACGCGCAGATCGGCGGGAGGGTGGCGCGCCACGCGGTGCGCAGGGCCGCGCGTGCGTCCGGTTCCGCCGACAGCGCCTCGCGGTAGCGAGCCACCAGAAGCAGGGCGTAGTCGGTGGCGGCGCCGAAGACCAGGATGAACAGGATTCCCTGGCTCTGCCCGTTGAGTTCCAGGGTGCCCGCGGACGCGAGCCAGTAGACCACGCCCGACGCCAGTGCGAGGGCGAAGACTGCGGAGAGCAGCACCACCAGCGGCAGGATCGGCGAGCGGTACACGACGATCAGGATCGCCAGCACCACCGCCCCGGCCACCAGCAACAGGACGCCGTCGATGCCCGCGAAGGCGTTCGAGAGGTCGGCGGCCTGGGCGGCGGGGCCGGTCACGGCCACTGCCACTCCGGGCGGTGGATTCGCCAGCGCATCGCGCAGCTTCCCGATCTGCTCCTTCGGTTTCCCGTCAGTGGAGACCGGGACGAACAGT
This sequence comes from Gordonia sp. LUNF6, assembly GCF_047041125.1. Taxonomy (NCBI): domain Bacteria; kingdom Bacillati; phylum Actinomycetota; class Actinomycetes; order Mycobacteriales; family Gordoniaceae; genus Gordonia; species Gordonia sp. LUNF6. The sequence goes on along the minus strand of NZ_CP178181.1, from coordinate 3,729,219 downwards.
TGGACGGCCGCACCGTCCGCCGCCCCGATCGCGGGAGAGAACTGCGGTGCGAAGCCCGGTGTTCCGGCCAGTGGAGTCACGGCGTCGGAGACGAAGGCGGTGTCGGCCGCAGTCATCGGCCCGCCGTCCTGCTTCTCCGCGACGACGATCGCCGGGAAGTAGCCGGTGTCGGTGAACGCGGGCAGCTGCTCGGCCACGCGGGTCGACTCGGCCGACGAGGGCAGGAACGCGCTCGCGTCGTCGGTGGTGACCGTGCTGAGCTTTCCGGCCAGCGGTCCGGTGGCCCCGGCCACCCCAAGCCAGATCAGCACGAGCACGGCGGGCACCAGCGTGCGGGCGAGCCGCGAGGAGGTCATGGCCTCCATGTCTACCGGCTATGCGGTGTTCGCACCATCGAGAGCGCCGGTCGGCTGCCTCACCAGATGCGGACGCGATCGGCGGGCGGCAGATACAGCGCATCGCCGGGGACGACGTCGAACGCGTCGTAGAAGGCGTCGACGTTGCGGACCACACCGTTGCAGCGGAACTCCGGCGGCGAGTGCGGGTCGATGGCCAGACGCCGGATGGCTTCCTCGTCCCGGGTCTTGGTACGCCAGATCTGGGCCCAGCTGTAGAAGACCCGTTGCCGTCCGGTCAGTCCGTCGATCACCGGCGGCGTGGCGCCGGACTTCTCCTGCGCGATCTCGTACGCCACCAGGGCGATCGACAGCCCACCCAGATCGCCGATGTTCTCACCGAGGGTGAACTCGCCGTTCACCTTGTACTTCTCGTCCAGCCCGTGAGGCGTGAACTCGCCGTACTGCGCTGCCAGTGCCGAAGTGCGCTTGCCGAACTCGGCCCGGTCGTCGTCGGTCCACCAGTCCACCAGGTTGCCGTCGCCGTCGTACTTCGCGCCCTGGTCGTCGAAGCCGTGGCCGATCTCGTGGCCGATCACCGCGCCGATGCCGCCGTAGTTGGCCGCGTCGTCGGCGTTCGGATCGAAGAACGGGGGCTGCAGGATCGCCGCCGGGAAGACGATCTCGTTCATCCCCGGGTTGTAGTAGGCGTTCACCGTCTGCGGCGTCATGAACCACTCGTCGCGATCGACGGGGCGGCCGATCTTGCGGAGCTCGCGTGCGGTCTCGAAAGCCGCGGCGCGGCGGGAGTTGCCGACGAGGTCGGTGCGGTCGACCTCCAGCGTCGAGTAGTCGATCCACTTGGCCGGGTAGCCGATCTTGGGGGTGAACTTGTCGAGTTTCGCCAGGGCCCGGGCGCGCGTCGCCTCGGTCATCCAGGGCAGATCGCCGATGTTGCGGCGATACGCCTCGACGAGATTGGCGATCAGTTCGTCCATCCGGGCCTTCGCCTCGGGCGGGAAGTGTCGCTCCACGTATAGTTCGCCGACCGCGAAGCCTGCCGCCTGCTCGACGAAACCGACACCGCGCTTCCATCGGTCGCGGATCACCTCGGCACCGGTGAGGGTCTTGCCGTAGAACGCGAAGTTCTCGTCGACGAAGTCGCTGGAGAGATACGGTGCGACGGTGCGCAGCAGCCGCCAGGCGAGCCAGCTCTTCCATGAATCGAGCGGCTGCGAGGTGAGCAGTCCGGCGCTCGACTCGATGAACGACGGCTGACCGATCACCACCTCCGCGAACGTCTCGCCCGCGTCGAGACCAGTCAGCCAGCCGGCGAGATCGAAACCGGCGGCGAGATCGCCGAACTCCGCGAGGGTCCGCAGGTTGTAGGCGGCCTCGGCGTCGCGTCGCCGCACCACGTCCCAGTGATGCGATGCGATCGCGGTCTCGAGGTCGAAGATCGCCGTCGCCTGCCGTTGTGCGTCGGCGACACCGGCCAGTCCGAGCATCGCGGCGATGTGAGCGCGATAGGCCTCGCGCACGGCGGCGTGATTGTCTTCGCGATAGTAGGACTCGTCGGGCAGTCCGAGACCGCTCTGGGTGATGTGCACCAGGTAGCGGTCGGACCGTCGCGCATCGGTGTCGACGTAGAAGCCGAACAGGCCGCCCACCCCCTCGCGCTGCAGACGCCCCATCAGAGCGGCCAGTTCGGAGGTGTCGGAGACGCCGGCGATCTCCTGGAGCTGATCGGCGATCGGTGCGACCCCGAGTTCCTCGACCCGATCGACGTCCATGAACGACGCGTAGAGGTCGCCGATCCTGGCTGCGGGCGTGCCCGACTCGGGGGAGCCCTCGGCGCACTCCTCGACGATCGCGCGGACGTCCTCCTCAGCGTTGTCGCGCAGCACGTGGAACGCTCCGTCGATGCTGCGATCGTCCGGAATCCGGTGGCTGGCAAGCCATTTCCCGTTGACGTGGGTGAAGAGGTCGTCTGCGGCGCGTACGGATGGTTCGACCCACTCGAGGTCGAGCCCGGAGGTCTGCTCGATAGTCACGCCCTCCATAGTGACATCACGCCGGGGTTTATTCCCCGAGCCGCGCATCCATCGACCAGACGAGCAGTTCGCAATCGGTGGCCGCCCGGACGACGGTTCCGCCGAAGTCGGTGGCGCGCAGGGCGTCGGAGGCCTCCAGCGTCTCGCCCTCCACCTGCGCGGTGCCGCGGGTGACGAACAGGTGTGTGAAGCGGGACGACGGCACCGCGACGGTCTGTCCGGGAGTGAGTCTGGCCGCGGAGAGGGTGGCCCCGCGGTTGGCGATTCGGATCGCGGAGTCGTGGCGGGGGGAACCGGAGGCGACGGTGACGAGGCGTCCCGGTCGCAGTTCGCCCGAGATGTCGAGTTGCTCGTAGCCGGGTGTGATGCCGTACTCGTCGGGCATCACCCACATCTGGATGAAGTGCACCGACTCGTCCGCCGACTCGGCGTCGTCGTTGCGTTCGGAGTGCAGGATGCCGGTGCCTGCGCTCATCCGCTGTGCGAGGCCGGGATAGATGACGCCGCTGTGTCCTTCGGAGTCCTGGTGGACCAGCGATCCCGACAGCACCCAGGTGACGATCTCGGTGTCAGCGTGCGGATGTGTGTCGAAGCCCTCACCGGGTGAGATCACGTCCTCGTTCTGCACCAGGAGCACGCCGTGGTGGGTGTTCGCCGGGTCGTAATGGTCGCCGAACGAGAAGGAGTGGGCCGAGTCGAGCCAGCCGGTGGTGGTGCGCGCGCGGTCCGTGGAACGCAGGATGGACGTGCTCATGGAGTCCATTGTCCTCCGTCGCCCGGAACGGATGCCGTGAGCGGCGCGTTGTGCGATTGTGACCACATAGTTCCCGGAATGCGAGCTTGTGGCCAGAGAAACGGGTGGGAATGAAGTGATAATTGGGACTATGGTTTCGCGGGTTGGAAGAGCGGTGTTCGCTGTCGTCGCTGCGCTGGCCGTGGTTCTCGCCATGGTCTCGTGCTCTTCCGACGACGATTCGGATGCTTCGCGTGCGGTCTCGGCATTCGCGGACGCGATCAGCAGGCAGGACACGCAGGGAGCGGCCGACCTGACGACGTCGCCGAGTCAGGCGGCCGAGCTGCTCGGCGTCACGTTCGCGGGAATGCATCCGCGTGAGGTGTCCGTCGACACCGGGCGGCTCGTGGAGTACAGCGACGGCAGCGCCTCGTTCACCCTGACCATCACGTGGAACTGGGCGGGCGACCGGAGTTTCCAGACCAAGACCTCGGGGTCGGCACGCCGGCTCTCCTCCGGCTGGAAGGTCCAGTGGGATCCGGGGCTGCTGTACACCGGCCTCACCCCGGACGGCCGACTGCAGGAGGTCCGCACCGACGCCACTCCGGCGCCGGTGGTGCGCAGCGCGTCGGGCAAGCCGTTCATGCAGATGGAGCCGGTCAACGAGATCACCATCGACCCGGCCGCGACCAAGGATCTCGACAAGTCGGTGCGAGCGCTGGCGAACGCGGTGGCTCCGGTGGCCCCGATGGTGACGGTGAAATCGATCGACGACAAGCTCGCCGCTTCCCAGGGACGGCAGGTGGTCGCGGTGACGCTGCGCGACTCCGACATGCAGATTCTCACTTCCGATCCGGCTCGGATCGCGGGAGTCAACGTCAACAAGTCGGGCATGCTCGTGATGACCGACCGCCGGCTGTCGACCCCGCTGAGCGCCGGTCTGACGAACTACTGGAACGCGATCCGCGACGCCACCGCCGGCTGGCAGGTGCAGCTCGTGGCGCCCGGGGCGCCGCCGCAGAAACTCGCCGGGCATCAGGGCGGGGCGGGCCCGGACATCGTGACGACGATCGACCCGAACGAACAGCTCACCCTGGGCGACGCCGCCGTCGAGGTGGCGCAGCCGGCGACGATCATGACCCTCGACGCCGCCACCGGAGCGATCCGCGGGATGGCGCAGAACGACGCCGCGGCCGCCAAGAACATCGAGGCGGGCATCGCCTATCCCGTCGGCAGCACCCTCGACCCGGTGTTCGACGCGATCGCGGCGGAGGGCAAGGGCGCCGATCAGCACAGCGCGGAGTCGGTGCTGCACTCACTCGGGTTGGGCCTGCAGTTCACGGTTCCGGGAATGAGCCTGCCGAGCGGCACCGCGCCCAAGGTGTCCGCCGCCGCTTACCACCCGAAGGATTACACGGCGTCGATGATCAACATGGCGGCCCTGGGAGTCGCCCTGGAACGAGCCGGCGGTGACCGGACCGCGGCTCCGCCGTTCGTCATCAAAGGGTCGAAGACCAAGGTCACCGGGGGCCAGTTGGGCAAACTCGACGACGGCGTGGTCCGGCGGATCCAGGCGTCCATGACGACCACGGCGAAGACCGGCGACGCCAGCGATCTGACCCGTGCTCCCGGCCTCAAGGCGCTGGTCGGCACCAACGGGCCACAGGGACCCGGTTGGTTCGTCGGCTCTCAGGGCGGCAAGATCATCGTCATCTACTGCGAGGGCGACAAGTCCGGTACCGCGGCCCTTCAGGTGGCGCAGAAGTACTTCACGCTGAAGTGACGCGGCGCCGCGTCACCAGACCGGCGACGGCGCGCCAGCCCAGCAGCAGGACACCGGTCGCGATGGTGGCGACGATGCAGAACGAGAGGGCCGTGCCCTGCCCGGAGACCACGCGCAGCAGCATCCCGACGACGACGGTCGAGACCCAGACCGCGACGCCGGCGGGCCAGAGTGCGGCGGGCGCGAGGTCTCGGCCCCGGGTGGTCGCGGCGGCGATCGCCCAGCCGGCGATCGCTCCGACGAGGAACGGCCACAGGGTCGTCAGGAATCCGGTGAACGAGCCGGCCTCTTCGTGGCTGCTGCGGCCGACGGCGACGAACACGCAGATCGCCGCGAAGTCGGCGACGGCGGGGAGGACGAGACGTCGCTGAACCGGCGCGACGGATACGGGTGCGGTCATGTCCCCACCGTATCCCCGGACCGGCCGGCCTTCCCTACCCTGTGTTCGGCGTCTCGCCGGCACCGGGATCGCGACCGTCGTCGGACCGTCGATCCAGCTGTCCGGGGTCGATGACCGGATACTTCTGCGTCGTGTCTTCGGCGATCTCGTCGTCCAGACTGCGCCGGGACTTGAACGCACCCCGGTACCGCACCGCGATGACGACCCAACCGATCAGTGCGATCAGGATGTAGCTGATGATGCGGTAGATCAGGACGGCGGTGAGCGCATCCGCGGCGCCCATGCCCGCGGAGGCGAGGGCCGCCACCAGGACGCCGTCGACGACGCCGATGCCGGCGGGCAGCAGCGGAACCGCGGTGCCGACCGCCTTGCCCGCGGCATAGGCGACCATCAGACCCGAGATCGAGGGATGCGCGCCGATCGCATAGCAGGCGGCGGCGAGACAGAGAACGTCAGCGACCCAGTTGAACAGGCTCCAACTGAACGCCTCGACGGCGTTGCGCCGGTCGAGCTTCACCGCCTGCAGCTGGGTGATGATCTGGTGGAGTCGGTCTGTCCCGTAGTCGGCGGGCTTGTCGCGCAACTCGTTGAACCAGCCGAGCAGCCGGGCGGCGATGGTCTCGAGCACCTGGGGATGACTGGCCATGTACTGCACGACCGCCACGAACACGACGAACAGCGAGACGCTGAAGATCACCGAGAACGGACTGGTCTTGGCGCCGGCGAGCAGGGCTCCGCCGAGGCCGAGCAGCGCCAGTCCAGCGCCCGCCAGCAGCCCGGACATCACCAGCTGCCAGGAGGCGACCACCGGTGTCGCGCCCCAGCGCCGGCTCTCGCGGTAGATGAACGCCGGAGCGAGGACCTGTCCGCCGGGCAGGGTCTGGGACACCGAGTTCGAGGCCAGGATCACCGCCAGTGATTCGCGCTGCCGGACCCGGACGCCTGCCGAACGCATCAGGACGCGCTGCACCTGGCCGTAGCTGTCCATCGACAGCAGAGCAGCCACGATGGAGACGAAGACCCACTGCCACCGGAGCTCGCCGATGCGCGCCCAGGTCTGTGTGAGCTTGGGCCAGACGATCACGCCCTCGGTGACCAGAATGGCGACGACGAGGACGATCAGACCCCATCGGAGCCAACGGCGCCACGGTCGCGAGGACCCGCCCTCGGGCGTCGGGTCCGCGGCGACGTGGTCGGCGTCGTCGTTGGGCATGCGCTACAGCGTAACTGCCCGGTAGCGAGGGACCTATTCCCCGTCCTGCTGTGCCCGACGGCTCCGGCGCAGCAGATCCTGCACGCTGATCTGGGTTCCCTCCTCGCCGCGGTCGGCGCGGAGCTCGCGCGAAGGGGCCTGCGGCTCGGGTGCCGCGGGCTCACGGGCCGGGGCCTCCGGTGCCGGTGCGGTCGGGCGCGGGGGCGGTGTCGGTGCCGGGGGAGTGGCCCGGGCGCGGCGCGGCGCGGGAGCCTGCGGCTGGTCGGTCGCCGGGCGAGGAGCCACGGGCTGCGGGCCGCTCTGACCCGGTACCACCGGGCGCGGCGGAACCCGGCGCGGCGGTACCGGCGGTGCACCGATCGGGCGGCGCGCGGTCGCCGGGGCGGTGGGAGCGGGTCCCTGTGGCCGTGCAGCGGGCGTCGCACCGCCCGTCGTCGGTGCGATCGGCGTCCGCACCGGACGCGGCTGCGGTGCAGGCGGTGCGGTCTGCGGTCTTGCCGACGGGGCTGCCTGCGGTCGTGGGCGCTGATCCGGGCTCACCTGGCGGACGCCGCCGAGTCCGAGCTTCCACGAGCCGGTGTCGGGGCCGGAGCCGCGGCGGTCGGTGCGCGCGGCGGACGGCGCGACCACCTCGTCGTCGACGAGTTCGTCGAGCGTGCTGTCGGCGGTGGGCTGGGGTCCGCTGTCGGACTCACCCGGCGTCTCGTGCCGCGAGAGCGCGCGGCGGGGCCCCGTCGGCTCGGCCCGTCCGGCCACTGGACGTTCGGCCACTCCGGCCGGTACCCGCATCGCGGTGGTCGGTGCCTCCGCCGCGGCCACGACGCCGCCCGAGGTGCCCGCGGGCACCGCGTCGAAGTAGTCGGGGCGCTTCTGGCTCGGGTCGTCCTCGAGGATGGTCTCGCCGAGGCCGATCTTCTGCTGCAGTCGTTGCATCCAGCGCGGCGACCACCAGCAGTCGTCGCCGAGCAACTTCATGATCGACGGCACCAGCAGCATGCGGATCACCGTCGCGTCGAGGATCAGCGCTGCGATCATGCCGTAGGCGATGTACTTCATCATGACGATGTCCGACAGGCCGAACGCGCCGGTGACCACCACCAGGATGGCCGCGGCCGCGGTGATGATGCGGCCGGTGTGCGCGGTGCCCACCCGGATCGCCTCGGTGGTCGACGCACCCTGCTGCCGGGCCTCGACCATGCGGGAGAGCAGGAAGATCTCGTAGTCGGTCGACAGGCCGTAGATGATCGCGATGATCAGAACCAGCACCGGCGCGAAGAGCGGCCCGGGAGTGAAGTTCGCGATCGACGAGCCGTGACCGTCGATGAAGATCCACGTCAGGATCCCGAGCGTGGAGCCCAGACCCAGCGCGGTCATCAGTGCCGCCTTGATCGGCAGGATGACCGAACCGAACGCCAGGAACATCAGCAGGCCGGTGACCAGGACCAGCAGGATGGCCATCCACGGGAGCAGCTTGATCAGCGCGTCGATGGAGTCCTGGGTCAGGGTCGGGGTGCCGGCGACGTAGACGGTCATGCCCTGGTCGTCGATCTCGCGGAGCTTCTTGATCGCCTCGGGTGCGGTGTTGCGGTCCACCAGACCGGCCGACATCTGCGTCACGCCGAGCCCGGTCTCGTCGTCGCCGTACACGCCTTCGAGGGCTCCGCCGTCGGCCGTGGGCGAGAACTGCTTGGTGAACCCGGGAATCTGGTTGGCCTCGTCGGCGATCCGCTGAATCTTGCCCGCCGCGTCGTCGGTGTTCTGGTCGTAGGTGACGATCAGCTTGAGGTCTTCGGTGCGCTCGGTCGGGAAGTACTTGTCGAAGTCCTCCTGCGCGACGCGGTTCGCGTTGTCGGGCGGGAGATAGGCCTCGGTCATGCCGCCGAATTGGATGTTGCCGAACGGGATGATCAGCGCCAGCAGCAGCAGGACCGTGGGTGCCGCGGTCTTGACCGGGTGCTGCATCACCCATCCGGACAGGCGGCCCCAGAATCCGGCCTCGATCTCTTCGCGCGTCTTGGTCCGACGCAGGAAGGGCAGACTCAGCGCGTCGATCCGGCGGCCCAGGATCGCCAGGATCGCCGGGAGGACGGTGATCGACAGGATGGCGGCCAGACCGACCGACGCGATCGCCCCGTACGCCACGGATTTCAGGAAGGCCTGCGGGAACATCAGGAGACAGGCCAGCGCAGCGACGATGATGGTCGCCGAGAACACCACGGTCTGGCCCGCGGTCATCACGGTTCTTCGGACCGCGGCTTTGACCGTGTATCCCTCGGCCAGTTCCTCTCTGAATCTGCTGACGATGAACAGGCCGTAGTCGATCGCGATGCCCAGACCGATCAGCGTGACCACCGACTGGGCGAAGATGTTCAACTCGGTGAGCTGCGCCAGCACCTTCATGATGCCGAGGGAGCCGGCGATCGTCAGACCACCGATGAAGACCGGCAGCACGGCCGCCACCACGCCGCCGAAGACGAACAGGAGCATGATCGCCACCACCGGTAGCGCGATCACCTCGGCACGCGAGATGTCGTCTTCCATACCCTTGCTCATCGCGGCCGCGATCGGTTGCAGACCGGCCAGCTGAAACTTGGTTCCCGGTAGGTCGTACCGGTCGGCGAGCCCGTCGAAGAACGGCTCGATGGTCTTGTAGTTGTTCAGGATCGTGGTGTCGTCGTCACCCGCGACGCCGATGGACACGAAACCGTGTTTTCGGTCGGCCGTCCACATCCGGGACTGCTTGATCTCGGCAGCGGTCTGACCGGCGCCCGCGTCGGCCTTCTCGAACGGATCGATGATGCCCGCGTGCCCGTCGCCGGACTCCCGGCTGACGATGTCCGGATGCTCCTTGACCAGGTCGTCGACGATGTTCTCGATCTTGGCGCTGAACGCCGGATCGTCGACCTTGGTCCCCGCAGGCGGCGTGATCAGCAGGATCACGTCGGACTTGTGGTCTCGCCCGAGGGCGGTGTCGGCGATGACGGATCCCTGGGCCGACTCCGAGCCCGGGTCGAACCATCCGCTCTGGGACAGGTACTGCGGCAGGTTGATGCCGTAGAGCCCCAGACCGCCCATCAATGCGACGAGGACGGCGATGACGGTATAGCGCATTCGGTAGACGAATGAGCCGATGGATCCGAACACGCCGGTGTCCTTCCTACTTGCGGGTACCGAAAGTGCGATTCTCGCAGCCTAAACTGAGAAAACCTGCGCACGGCTTCAGGTCTCTGAAGACCTGTCTACTTGAGCAACGCCGTGAGGGGACGGAACGGGGTGAGCCAGGCACCCTCGTCCGGCAGCGAGTCGAGACTGATCCGCGGCAGCGGTTCGCGGAACACGCCGGGGATCTCCTCGAGATCGATGAACTCGATCTCTTGGCAGGTCAACGCCCAGCTCGCATGCTCCCGGAAACCGATGACGGTGACCGGCACGCCTTCGGCCGCGATCTCCAGCAGCGGTTCCCGGAAGGCCTGGCCGTCGGCTGAGGCGACGATCACACCGGCGAGGCCGGGTGTATGACGTCGCACCTGGATGTGGTCGAGCATGTCGGCGTCGACGTCGCTGTCCTCGGTCAGCTTCGGCTTGGCGAACACCGCGTAACCGACGTTCCGCAGCGCCTCCACCCACGGGCGCACCACGTCGGCGCTGCCGGGCACGATGTTGGTGAAGACGGTGGCTTCGGGCTCGACCTCGGCGTGCAGACTCGCCGCCAGAGCGGCGTTCCGCTTGAGAATCCAGCGGCCCAGGGCGTCGAACCGCGGCCGGTGCGCGGCGGTCGGGCGGCCGCCGAGGATTCCTCCGAGACCCATGTCCATATTCGGGGCGTCCCACACCAGCAGCAGTCGGCGAGCACTGCTCGCGCCGGAGATCGTCTCCGCGAACTCGGGGCTCATGCGTCGTCCTCCCTGGTCTCCGTGCGCGTGGGTTTGGGATGCGGCTTCACGTAGACGAACTCGTTGACCTCTCGGCCCTCCTCCTGGGCGCGGCCCTCGAACTTGGTGGTCGGGCGGTCGAGCAGAATCGGCGAGTCGAAGGTCAGCGGCACCACATGCGGCCGGTCCGGACGCTGCGTCGCCAGCAGTTCGGCGATCCACAGCGCGTAATCGGCGTGATCGGTCGCGATGTGCAGGACGCCGCCGGGCTTGAGTCGATCGGCGATCAGTTCGATGGTGCCCGACTGCAGGAAACGCCGCTTGTGATGGCGCGACTTGGGCCACGGGTCGGGGAAGAACACGCGGACGCCGGTGAGGGTGTCGGGACCGATGAGCTCGGAGAGGACGACGGTCGCATCGCCGCGGACCATGCGGACGTTGGTCAGTCCGGCTCGGTCGACGAGGCCGACCAACTGCGCGAGCCCGGGCTGATACACCTCCACGGCCACGACGTCGGCGTCCGGCTCGGCCTCGGCCATCGCCGCGGTGGAGATGCCCGTGCCGCTGCCGACCTCGACGATGAGGGGAGCCTGCCGTCCGAACCACTCCGCCGCCTCGAGCGGTGGCTCGTCCGCGCGGTCGGGTCCGGTGCGCAGGTCGCGACCCAGCCGGGGCCACAGAGTCTCCCAATTGCGCTGCTGTCCGGGGGTCAGAGTCCCGCGCCGGAACCGGAAGCTGGTGACTCTCGGGTAGAGGCGGGAGCGGTCGGTGTCGGGCGCCGATCCATCGGCGGCGTCGGTGTTCACCGTTCCATGGTGTCCTATTTACGGTGCTCGCTCACAACGGACACCCCGATCAGCCGCCTCGGGCCGCCCGATTCCGGCGACCGCCGCACAATGTCGGACCTGCGGGGTAGGTTCAGTGCACGCAGACACCTTGGGGGAGGTGGACGGGGTGGAACCCATTCTCAGCGGCCTCGCATTCGACGGGCCGGACTTCGCACGCACACCATTGGTGGTCGACGTCTCCGGGGCGCCCGGCGCGGGCAGTTCGACGATGGTCGCCGCGCTCGCCGCGCGCTTCGGCGTGGTCGCCAGACCGGTCGGTCAGGACCGGGGAGACGGTCCGGATCACGACCGGCGCCTCGACGACCCCGCGGATCTGCTGATCCGGGTCATCGGCGCACAGGCGCGCGCCTGTGATCGCGCCGCGATCCGGGCAGCGGAGGTGCCGGTGGTCGTCGTCGCCACGAAGGCCGACACCCGGCCCGACGCCGACCGGCTCGCCGCGAACGCGAGCGAGGATCTCGCCTGTCCGGTGCATCCGGTGTCCGCACTGCCGGCCGCGGCGCGGATCACTTCAGCTGACGTGGACGTTCTGCGGTCGTGGGCGGCCGCCGGGGTCCGCGTTCCCGAGTCCGCGGCGGCGTTCGCCGCAGCCGCGCCCGACCAGGGCTCCGCAGCGCGGCTCCTCGCATTGCTCGGTCGCGCCGGCCTCGTGGAGTCGCTGGCCGCCGTATCGACCGACCCCGACCTGGACGCGCAGGCGCTGGCGGTGCGGCTGCGGCAGGCGAGCGGTCTGGACGCGCTGGTCGCGCCGATCGCCGCCGCATCCGCGGAGATCGCGCGCGGCCGCCGGGTGCGCAGACTCTCGGGACTGCGCCTGCATGCGGCCCGCGGCTTCGACCGCGTCGCGGTCGAACGGCGTCTGGCGGGGGAGCGGGTCCGATGACTCTGCTGATCGCCGGAACCGCCGGAGCCGATCCGGCGGGACTCGCCGCCGCACTGGCGGCCGCCGGGCTGTGGGAGGAGGAGATCCTCGTCGCGGGCAGCCCCGCCGACGCCGCGTCGCAGGCCGCGCGGGCGCGGACGGCCGTGCTGGCGATCGACTCGTCGATGCCGGCGTGCGAAGAAGAAGACCTGCTGCTGGCCGAACTCGCCGCGGCGGGCCTGCCGACGGCACTCGTGGCATGTCGCGTCGACGCCTTCCCGGCATGGCCGAAAGCGCTGGCCGAGACGCGGCGCCGCCTGGATCCGCAGCGCGGACTTCCGGTGTTCGCGACCTCCGCGGCGCTCGCGAGCGCGTCCGGTTCCGCGTCGGGTGTCCCGGAACTGGCACGCTGGTGCCGCGATCGGGCCGACGGTGAAGCCGTTCCCCGGGCTCCCGCGCGGGCCGAGAACGGACAGGCCGAGAGCGGACAGAGGGCGCAGCCGCCCTCGGAGTCGGTCGCGCTGATCCGTGCCGATCGGCTCGCCGGACTGCGAGCGGGCATCGTCGCCTCCAGGGCGGAGGCGATCGAATCGTTGCGGGCCGCGACGTCCGATGTGCATCGCTGCGTGCCGGACGCCAGCGCCGCTCCCGGTTTCACCGACTGGCTGCCGTCGTTGCTCGACGCGCTCGAACACCGGGTGATGGACCACTTCGCGCAGCGGCTCGATCAGGTACGGGCAGCGGCCGTCGGCGGACTGGCCGGCGGCTCGTCTCCGCCGTCTCCGCCCGAGCCGTTCGGGAACGGCACGCGGGTGGTGCCTCGACCGCAGGGCGGTCGCCGCACCGAGGACGTCATGGTGCTGCTCCTCGGCGCATCGATGGGTTTCGGAATCGGCCGGATGGTGATCGCGCCGACCCTGCAGTGGGCCGGACTGGGCATCGCCGGGACCGTGCTCACCCTCCTGGGCGGCGTCGCGCTCGCCGCATGGGTGGTGTCCGTCCGCCGCGCATCCGCCGATCGCGCGCGGCTGGAACGGTGGGCCGCTGAGGTGATCGCGTCGAGGCGGCTCGGCATGGAACACCGCATCGGCACCAGGGCCGGCGCGGCCGAAGCTCAGTTCACGAGAGAGGTATGGAACCGGACGCGACCCGCTCGCGTCTGATGGAACCGATGGACGAATTGACCGGAGGACTCGCCGGAGACAGTGAGGATGGTCTCATCTCCCCGGAGGGAGGGGTGCACCACCCGTCCGGCTTCGGTGTGATGTCCGACGCTGAGAACTCGCCGGGTGTCGATGTTCACGACCACCTGTGGTGGTACTCGGACGGTGCCCTGTGGGACCTCGGGCCCGCGGAGTTCGATGCGAACGGAGACGGTGTCCGTGACTCGCTGACCTGCGAGGTCGATGGTTCCCCGGCGATCGTCGCCGATACCGACGGGGACGGGCGAGTGGACCGGGTGTCCGTTCTGCGAACAGATTGCCGAGTCGACGCGGGGGCGTTGGGCGAGCATGACGCCGAGTGGAGTCCGACGACGCTGGGCCGACTCGAATAGCCGCTGGTCGCGATGCCCGGGGGTTCGGTCCACGGCGTATGGGGCGTATCCTGGGGCCAGTATGCGTTCGCACAGCCACTGCGCGCAGGCACCCGTGAGTTTTCGATGAGGAGATCCGCATGACCGCTGCGACAATTCCGGGCGTCGAGCCCGGGAGCGCCCCTACCAAGCACGCCGGGCTCATCGCCTGGGTGGCCGAGGTTGCCGAATTGACGCAGCCCGACCGAGTTGTCTGGTCGGATGGCAGCGACGAGGAGTGGGATCGCCTCACTGCGCAACTCGTCGAGTCCGGCACCATCACCAAGCTGAACGACGAGCGCAAGCCCAACTCGTACCTGGCGCTCTCGGACCCCGCGGACGTCGCCCGCGTCGAATCTCGCACCTTCATCTGCAGCAAGACCGAAGAAGCCGCAGGCCCCACCAACAACTGGGTGGAGCCCTCCGAGATGCGTGCGACCATGACGGAGCTGTACCGCGGCTGCATGCGCGGACGCACCATGTACGTCATCCCGTTCTGCATGGGTCCCCTCGGATCGGACGATCCCAAGCTCGGCATCGAGATCACCGACTCCGAATACGTCGTGCTGTCGATGCGCGTGATGACCCGCGTCGGCCCCAAGGTGCTCGAGGCGCTCGGTGAGGACGGCTTCTTCGTCCAGGGCCTGCACTCGGTGGGCGCCCCGCTGGAGCCGGGACAGACCGACGTGCCGTGGCCCTGCAACACCGAGAAGTACATCGTCCACTTCCCCGAGGACCGGGTGATCTGGTCCTACGGCTCGGGCTACGGCGGCAACGCGCTGCTGGGCAAGAAGTGCTACGCGCTGCGCATCGCCTCGGCGATGGCGCACGACGAGGGCTGGCTGGCCGAGCACATGCTGATCCTGAAGCTGATCAGCCCCGAGGACAAGGTCTACTACGTCGCCGCGGCGTTCCCGTCGGCGTGCGGCAAGACCAACCTCGCGATGATCCACCCCACTCTCGACGGATGGCGTGCGGAGACCGTGGGCGACGACATCGCCTGGATGCGCTTCGGCGAGGACGGCCGGCTGTACGCGGTGAATCCGGAGTTCGGCTTCTTCGGCGTCGCACCGGGCACCAGCTACGATTCGAACCCGACGGCGATGAAGACCGTCGAGGCAGGCAACACGATCTACACCAACGTCGCGCGCACCGACGACGGCGACGTGTGGTGGGAGGGCATCGGCGGCGAGACCCCGGCGCACCTGATCGACTGGAAGGGCAACGACTGGACCCCCGAGTCCGGGACCAACGCCGCCCACCCGAACTCGCGCTACTGCACCCCGATGTCGCAGTGCCCGACGCTGGCTCCCGAGTGGGACGATCCGCAGGGCGTGCCGATCTCGGCGATCCTCTTCGGCGGTCGCCGGAAGACCACCGTGCCGCTGGTCACCCAGGCCCGCGACTGGGAGCACGCGGTCTTCATGGGCGCGACCGTCGGTTCCGAGCAGACCGCCGCGGCCGAGGGCAAGGTGGGCACCGTCCGCCGCGATCCGATGGCGATGCTGCCGTTCCTCGGCTACCACGTCGGTGACTACTTCAAGCACTGGCTGAACATCGGCCGCAAGGAGGGCGCGCAGCTCCCCGCGGTGTTCTACGTCAACTGGTTCCGCCGCGGCGAGGACGGCCGCTTCCTGTGGCCGGGCTTCGGCGAGAACAGCCGCGTCCTGAAGTGGATGGTCGATCGCATCGAGGGCAACGTCGAGGGCGTCGAGACCCCGATCGGCATCGTCGCGGCGCCGGGCGAGCTCGATCTCACCGGACTGGACGTCTCCGAGGCCGATCTCGCCGAGGCACTCGCGGTGAACGCCGACGAATGGCGCGACGAACTGCCGACCATCGAGGAGTGGTTCGAGTTCGTCGAGGACGGCAAGGACAAGCTCCCCGCCGAGCTCGCCGACCAGCTCAAGCACCTGCGCGATCGCCTGGGCTGACGCTCAGAGTCCGCTGACGAGAGGCCCGACCGGTTCGCCCGGTCGGGCCTCTCGTCGCAGCGGTCGGCCCCGGGAAACGCGGCCGGGACCGCCGTTCACTCCGGCGGGACGAACACCCAGGGTGTGCGAACCAGCGTGGACGGGTCGAATCGCTCCGCCAGAACGCTCAACGTGACCGGTTCACCGGCGGCGGCCAGTCCCAGCGACTCCGCCATCATCGACAGCGCCGATGCCGCGTCCACCCCGTGGCCGGCGAGATCGGTCAGGGTGACGGCGCCGTCGCGCTTCGCGAGGCGGGCACCGGAGCGGTTGAGGACCATCGGCACGTGGGCGTATTCGGGCGGGCGGTGACCGAGCAGAGTCGCGAGGAAGGCCTGCCGGGGTGCGGAGCTGAGCAGATCGTCGCCGCGGACCACCTGGTCGACACCCGTGGCCGCGTCGTCGACCACCACCGCCAGGTTGTACGCCGGGGTTCCGTCGTTCCGGACCAGGACGAAGTCGTCGACGTCGCCGGTGAACTCGCCGTACAGCAGGTCATGGACGGTGAACGACGAGACCTCGGCGCGCAGGCGGATCGCGGCGGGCCGCTCCGACCGTCGTTGCGCGCGCTGCGCCTCGCTGAGGTCGCGGCACGTTCCGGGGTAAGCGCCCTGCGGCGCGTGCGGTGCGCTCGGCGCTTCGAGGATCTCCCGGCGAGTGCAGTAGCACTCGAACGTGCGTCCGGCGGCCACCAATTCGTCGACCACGGCGCGGTACTCCTCGAGCCGCTGTGACTGGTAGACGACAGGCTCGTCCCAGCTGAGGCCGAGCGCCGCGAGATCCCGCAGCTGCCGGACGTCCGATCCCGGTCGGACGCGGTCGAGGTCTTCCATCCGGATCGCGAAACCGCGGCCCGTGGCATGGGCGAACAACCATGCCAGGACCGCGGTGCGCAGGTTTCCGATGTGCAGATCGCCCGACGGCGACGGTGCGAAGCGGCCCGCGGGGCTCGGCGGCAGCATGTCTACACGGTAGTGTCGACCGCCGCCGTCGTCTCCGCCCGGTACCCCGGCCTCGTGCTCTCCGGCCGGACCAGGAAGAGCGCCGCGACCACGCCGACTATCAGGATCGATGCGGGCAGCAGCATCGACTGCGCCATGGCGGTGGAGAACGGCGCCACCAGGAAGTCCGGCAGTTGCCCGACGCCCACCGAGCCGCTGTCGCCCGCGCCGGGCACGTTGGCCTCCAGCCGGGACTGCATGCCGGCGGCGATGGCGGCCGACCCGATCACCGACCCGATCTGTCGAGTGGTGTTGTAGATGCCGGCTCCGGCGCCGGCCTGCCGCGGCGGGAGATTGCGGGTGGCGGTGGTCGCCAGCGGTCCCCACATGCCGGCGTTGGCGATGCCCATCAGCGCGGCGGGCAGCAGGAACATCGGAATGGCGGTGTCCGCGTTCATCATCGACGCATACCAGAACAGCGAGACGCTGTAGAGGCCGAGGCCGGGTACCAGCAGGAATCGGGGATCGGTCCGGTCGAGGAGCTTGCCGGCGAGCGGGGCGAGCACCCCGGCGAGGACGGCCATCGGAATCAGCAGCAGCGCCGACTTCGTGGGGCTCAGTCCGCGTGCCACCTGGACGTAGAACATCATCGGGAGCGTCATACTCGTGACCGCGAAGCCGACGACGGCGATGCCGAGGTTGGAGATGGAGAAGTTCCGGTCGCGGAACAGTGCCAGCGGAACCAGCGGTTCGCTCGCGGTGCGGGATTGCTGCCAGAGGAACAGCGCCATGATCGCCACACCGCCGATCACCATCGTCCACACCCAGGCGGCCCAGTCGTACTTCTCGCCCTCCTGGAGACCGAAGACGATGAGGAAGAGGCCGATCGTGCTGATCGTCACGCCGACGACGTCGAACCGGTGCTGGTGGGTCTCGAGGCGGGGAACCAAGCGCCACGCCGCGGCGAAGCCGATGACGCCCACCGGGACGTTGATGATGAAGATCCACTCCCAACCGGCGTGATCGACCAGCAGACCGCCGGCCAGCGGGCCGACCAGCATCGCCACACCCGCCACCGAACCCCACAGACCCATCGCCGCGCCGCGCTGATGCGCCGGGAACGTTCTGGTGATCACAGCCATGGTCTGCGGGGTGATCATCGCGGCGCCGAGACCCTGGACGGCGCGGAACGCGACGAGCATGGCCAGGGAATTCGACAGACCGCAGCCCAGTGACGACAGGGTGAAGACGGTGATGCCGATGAGGTAGAGATTGCGGGGACCGAAGCGGTCGCCCATCCGCCCGGTGATCAGCAGCGGCACGGCGTAGGCGAGCAGGTAGGCGCTGGTGACCCAGACGACGTTGTCGAGATTGTCGGTGTCGGGGTCGAGCGCCTCTTTGATGGCCGGATTCGCGACCGACACGATGGTCGTGTCGACGAGGACCATGAAGAAGCCGATCACCAGTGCCCACAGTGCGGGCCACGGGCTCCGCTGCGAGTCGGCGGTGCCGGACGAGACTGTCATTTCGAGTCCTTCGAGTCGGTGCGGAGCATGGGTGTCGGTGATGTCGCGGAGTCGACGCCCCACGCGTAGTCGGGATCGGCGAGGCGTTGGAGCAGGCGGTCGGTCCAGCGGAGATCGGTCTCGATCAGATCGGCCTGACGATCCACTTCGATGAGGAACTGCGATTGCACACCGCGGCCGGTGGCATCGCTCAGGCCTCGGCGGTGGACCTCGAGATCGGCGGCGAGCCCCTCGCGCCGCAGCGTCAGGAGAGTGATCACCTCGTCGCGGTCGAGGTTGTGGGCCTCGGCGAGAGCGACCCGGAATTGCGCCGTGCGGTCGCTCCGGGGCAACTCTCGGCGAACCCACTCGGTGACCGCGTCGCGCCCGGCGTCGGTGAGTCGGTACGTGGTCCGCTCGGGGCGGTTGCCCTCGCGGTCCACTCCGACTTCGACCAGGAGTTCTTGCTGATTCAGTCGGTCCACGGTGTGGTACAGCGTGCCGTTCGTGATCGACACCATGCGGTCGTCGCGCCGTTGCCTGAGCAGGCGGACCATCTCGTACGGGTGCATGGCGCCCTCGCGCAGCAGCGCGAGGACCATCACACCGAGCGGCGTGAGCCGCGGTTGTTCAGCCGACATCGAATGCTCCAGATCAATTAGTCCATGTGGACTATATGACGCTGGGTGGTCTCGGTCAATCGGATGGTGTGGGCGGTGGAGGCTGTCTCGACGGTTCGACTAGCCGGGCGGGCGGCGCAGGGGACTCGTACGGGTGACGGCTCCGCTCTCGAGGCGGCCGGTGAAGTACTGCCTCCCCTCGGGGCCGACCACGGTCACCTCGTACCAGCTGCCGTGCACGCGCGTTGCGGTGACGTCACGCCCGTCGACCGACAGGCGCCCGCGGTCGTGGTCGGGCATCACCTGCGCCGACGATCCTCCCGGGCGGAGGGACAGATCGCGCAGGAAGCGGTCGGGACCGGTGACGACGACCCGTCGCGCGCGCTGAGGAAGAGGGACCCGGCGGCGTCCGAGCACCGTGTGATGAGCGGCGTCGCCGTCTGCGAAGACGCCGAAGACGGCGGCGCGACGGCCCGTGTTCACCAGTTCCAGGACACCGTCGACCACGTTCGCGGACAGCCGGTACGGCGTGGGCAGCGCCGTGGCGGTTCCAGTCTCCTGCGTCGGAGCGGCGCCGCCCGGCCGAGCCGTCCAGCGGCGACGGAAAGGTGGCGGCGGTGCGGGCTGTGCCGGAACGCGCAGTCCGTCGGTGCGGCCGAAATCGAAGGTCGACACCAGATCTCCGCACACCGCGCGGCGCCAGGCGGAGATGTTGGGGCAGCGCACGCCGGTGACCGCCTCCATCAGCCGGATCACCGACGTGTGGTCGAAGACCTCGGAGCAGACCCGGCCGCCCACGGTCCACGGGGACACGATGGTCATCGGCACCCGGAATCCGAGCCCCATCGGCTTTCCCTCCCACCACTCGTCGGCCTCCCCGACCGGCGGCAGCGGCGGAACCACGTGATCGAAGTAGCCGTCGAACTCGTCGTAGTTGAGCAGCACCGCCGTCTTGCGCCACACCTCCGGGTTCGACGCCAGCGCGTCGAGCAGTCGGTAGGTGATGCCCGCCGACTGGACCGGCGATGAACTGCGGGGGTGTTCGGAGTCGGCCTCGGAGGTGACGATCCACGACACCGCCGGGAGTCGCCCGCTCTCGACGTCCCGGCGGAAGCGCGGGACCAGAGTGCCCGGTTCGCTGCGATACAGCGCGCGGTCGTAGAGCTCTGCGGCCTGTTCGCCGAGGCCGCGGGCGGCCCGATGCACCGCCCGTGCCCGGGAGCGTTGATCCGCCGACGGGACCACGTTGCCGTGCGCGTCCTTGGCCCCGGTCTCGATCAGCAGAGTGTAGAAACCGGTGAGATCCACTCCGAGCTGTCCGGCGCACGCCACCGCGTCGCGTCCTATGCCTCGGAAGTGCGCGAAGAAGTCGAGGTTGTTGTCGGTGAAGTTGTCCCATTCCTGGTACACGCGCCAGTCGACGCCCTCGCGGTGCAGCGACTCGGCGTACGTCTCCCAGGTGAGACCGGGATGGACGGGTGCGTACATCTCGTTGCCCACCGACCTCGCGCCCCACGGTTCGAATCCGCTGGTGCCGGAGAACAGGTAGTTGCGGTTGGTGCCGGTCCCGGTCGGCGACGATGCGAAGTAGCCGTCGCACACGGTGAACGTCTCGGCGAGCGCGTGGTGGAACGGGATGTCGCGGCGGTCGTAGCAGGCCATCGTGGCCTTGCCCTTCGCCGCGACCCAGCCGTCGCACCGCCCGCCGGCCAGGGCCTGCTGTCCGTCGGCCCACTCGTGAGGCAGAGATGCGAGGTACTCCACCGACAGGGAGCCGCGATTGGCGGCCTCGCGGGCGAGGAACGGGTGGACGCCGCTCTGCAGGAAGACCCCCGGCTTCGCCGAATTGTCGGCGAAGCCGCGGACCCCGCGCATCGTCCCGAAATAATGGTCGAAGGAACGGTTCTCCTGCATCAGGACGACGATGTGCTCGACATCCTCGAGCGATCCCGCAGGCCGGTCCTGTGCCGCTGCCGACACCAACGAAGGAGGAAGAAGCGTTGCGGCGCTTGCGATTCCGGCCGCGCTCGCGGTCAGGCCCAGGAAGTGCCTGCGGGAGTACTCGGAGATCCGTTCGGGAGGAGTCGCCATGAGTGCGCAAGTGTATCGCCCGGCGTCTCCTCCCGGCTCCCGTTACGGGAGCTCGGCACTACCGTGCCTGCGACAGCCGTTCGGCGACGATCAGCCGGGCGGCGTCGCCGCAGGTGATCTTCTTCGATGCCGCGGTGTCCAGGACGTGGCCTGCACGGTCGCGCAGCGCCTCCACCTTCTCCTGGGCGCGGTCGCGGGTCCAGTTCTGCTGCTCGCCGAAGGCCTGGATCACGCCGCCCGCGTTGGCGATGTAGTCGGGAACCCAGGTGACGCCGCGTGCGCCGAGAACCTGCTCAACCGACGGGCTGGTCAGCTGGTTGTTCGCCGCGCCGCAGATGATCGCCGCGGCGGTCTCGCCTGCGAGCGTCTCGGTGACGGTGCCGCCCATCGCGCACGGCGCGTACACGTCGAGCTTGGCCGAACGGACGTCGTCGACGATGCGCGCCTGCGGGAAGCGGGCGGCGAAGGCCTCGCGGGCGGGAGCGTACGGATCGGCCGCCAACACGGTCGCTCCGGCACCTGTCAGCAGTTCGGCCAGCTGGACGCCGACCTTGCCGACGCCCTCCACGCCGACCGTTCGGCCGGTGAGATCAGCCGAACCCCACACGCGTTCGGCGGCCGCCAGCAGTGAGTAGAAGACTCCGAGAGCCGTCATCGGCGCGGTGTCGCCCCAACCGCCGCCCGCGACGGTCTTCGACGCCACATACGAGGTGCCCTCGCCGATCAGGTCCATGTCGTCGGAGGTGGTGCCGACATCGCCGGCGGTGATGTAGCGCCCGCCGAGGGTGTCGACGAACCGGCCGTAGGCGCGGAGCAGATCCGGCGTCTTGTGCACCGCGGGGTCGCCGATGATGACCGCCTTCCCGCCACCCAGGTCGAGTCCGGCCGCGGCCGATTTGAAGGTCATTCCGCGCGAGAGCCGCAGCACGTCGCCGACCGCATCGGCTTCCGCGGCGTAGGGATACATGCGCGTTCCGCCGAGCGCCGGCCCGAGGGCGGTGTTGTGCACCGCGATGATCGCGCGCAGTCCGGTCTCGGCGTCGCGGCAGAACACCACTTGCTCGTGCGGGGGATCGATCGACATGTCCGGGTGCGAGAAGACGCTGGTCTGGGCGAGGACGCGAGTGGCTTCCGACGATGAGTGCGCAGTGGTCATGGTGGTTCCTCCGGGGCGGTTGAGACGGTCGGTTTTCAGCGGATGGGGGTGGTGTCGACGCCGAGTTCGGCGAGACGCGCGCGGTAGCGGTCGATGTTGCGGAGCTTGACGTCCTCGTAGCCGACCACCAGTTCGGGGGCGCGGGCCACGTCGACGGCGGCCGCGTACCGCTGCTCGTCGAACTGAGCGGCGGTGAGGCCGGCGACCAAGTCGGTCACCAGATCGCGGTAGTGCGCGAGCAGGCGGCGCTCGATCTTGCGCACCTCGGCGTAGCCGAACGGGTCGAGCTTGGTGCCGCGCAGGAACTTGCCCTTGGCGAGCACGCGGAGCGCGACGTGCGAGCGCGGACCGAGACCGATCTTCTTCTCGCGGCCCATGGCGCGCAGCACCGGCGGATGCAGCTTGTAGGTGAGGCCGGTGGCACCGGGGATCTCGGCGGCGACCGAGTCGATGAACGCCTGGTCGGTGAGCATGCGCGCCACCTCGTACTCGTCCTTGTAGGCGGTCAGGCGATGCAGGTTCTCGGCGACGGCGGCCGACAGCTCGGTGCTGTCGGTGACCGCCCGCTCACGCTGCCACACCAGCTCCACATCCCGGACGTACCGAGCGGCGGCCCGCTCTCCGGAATGCGCCATCAGCTGCGCCGCGCGCCGCTGAACCAGTTCGAGGACGGTCCCGGTGAGCGTGGTGCGGGTGAACAGATGCGTGGGCACCACGGTGTCGCTGCGCGAGACCACCTCGGCGGCCGCGGTGGCCGCGGCGAACGCCTCCGGATCGGCGACGGCCACCCGGCCCCAGCGGAAGGCCGTCTGATTGGCCTTCACCGCGACGCCGTTGACCGCGATCGCCTCTTCGATCGAGGCGGCCGGGATCGGCAGGGCACCCGCCTGGTAGGCGGCGCCCACCAGCAGGAAGTTCGCCGCCGCGGTGTGGCCGAAGATCGCCTCGGCCGCGCTCAGCGCGTCGAACGAGACCACTCGTCGCGCGTGGTCGGAGACGCGGCGCAGCAGCGTGTCGTCCTCGGGGTAGGCGACGTTGCGGTCGTAGACCATCTCACCGGTCGCGACCGCGCTGGTGGAGGCCACCGTCAGGGTGCGCTCGGCGTCGCCGACGCCCACGTGCTTCGCGTCGGCGGCGGTGAGCAGATCGAACGCCAGGACGCAGTCGGCCGAGGCCGGGCTGATCCGGTTCGATCCCGCGCCGGCAGTCGTCCGGGCCGTTCCGTTGGACGCGGTGTCGTCACTGAGCCGCAGGTGCGAGGTGACCGGACCGGCCTTCTGACTCAGGCCGGTCTGGTCCAGGCCCTCCACGTGGAGCCCGGCGCGCAGGGCGGCGGTGCCGAGCACCTGGTTGACGGTCACGATGCCGGTGCCGCCGATACCCGCGAGGAAGATGTTGTGCGTGCCGCGCAGGGTGTCGACCTCGGGGTCGGCGACCGCCGGCGGCACCGGCGCCGGCTTGCTCGGCGCCTTCGCCCCCGCGCCGTCCTCGGGCAGTTCGACGGTGACGAACGACGGGCAGTCGCCGTCGAGGCAGCTGTAGTCGGTGTTGCAGCTGGTCTGGTCGATCCGGGTCTTGCGGCCGAACTCGGTGTCCACCGGCTGCACCGACAGGCAGTTCGACTTCACGCCGCAGTCGCCGCAGCCCTCGCAGACCGCCTCGTTGATGATGACGCGGGTGCGACGGGTCGGCAGGGTGCCGCGCTTGCGCTTGCGGCGCGCCTCTGCCGCGCACTGCTGGTCGTAGATCAGGACGGTGACGCCCTTGACCTCGCGCAGCAGTCGCTGGGCCTCGTCGAGCCGGTCGCGGTCCCACAGGAGCGTGCCCGCGGCGAGCGAGCCCTTCGGGTGGCGAGACGGATCCTCCGCGCACACGATGATCTTGGCGACGCCCTCGGCGCGCAGCTTGTGCGTCAGCTGTCCGACGGTGAGACCGCCCTCGGCGTCCTGCGCGCCGGTCATCGCGACGGCCGCGTTGAACAGGATCTTGTAGGTGATGTTGACCCCGGCGGCCACACATGCCTGGACCGCGAGCTGGCCGGAGTGGAAGTACGTGCCGTCGCCGACGTTCTGGAAGATGTGCTCGACGTCGGTGTACGGCGCTTGGCCGATCCACTGTGCGCCTTCGCCACCCATCTGGGTGAGGCCGGTGACCTGGGAGTCGGTACGCGAACTCATGGTGACGAGGGTGTGGCAGCCGATGCCGCCGCCCGCGAGGGAGCCGTCGGGCACCGCGGTGGAGCGGTTGTGCGGGCAGCCCGAGCAGAAGTAGGCCGTGCGCTTGGTGTCGAGGAGAGTCAGCTTCGGCGGTGCCGGCTTCGGCACGGTGATCGTGACGCGCCCGTCGAGCACCCGGCGCAGCGGCGCGAGCAGACGGGCGGCGGTGAGCTCGCCGTCGGCGGGCACCAGCGGCCGGCGGTCGGCGTCGCGCTTGCCGAGGATCCGGGGCGCGTCGGCTCGGCCGTAGAGGATGTCGATCACCTGGGACTCGACGAACGAGGTCTTGTCCTCGATCACGAGAACGCTCTCGACGCCGTCGGCCAGACGACGCACCTTCTCCGAGCCGAGCGGGTAGGGCATGCCCACGCGCAGGATGCGGATGCCGGCGTGGAGGAGGTCGTCCTCGGTGAGTCCGAGTTCGCCGAGTGCCTCGCGGACGGAGTCGTACGCGGTGCCGACGGCGACGATGCCGAGCCAGGCGTGCGGCGGATCGACCTCGATGCGGTCGATGTCGTTCGCGGTGGTCATCTTCTCGACCATCGCCCAGCGCGGGCCGTACAGGTCGGCCTCGGCCAGGACGCTGTCGGGCGGCGCCGCCATGACGCGCTGGCGGTACGTCCACGGGCGGCCCTCCCACTCCAGGTCGGGAACCTCGATGTGCAGGTCCGCGAAGTCGCGGTTCAGGGTCCACAGGCCGTCGCACACATCGGCGACGAGCTTCATCGCAGGCCAGCAGCCGGAGGCACGCGAGAGTTCGATGCCGAACATGCCGAACGAGATGATCTCCTCGGCGTTGCGCGGGAACAGGACCGGCATCGAGAGCGCGGCCAGGGAACGTTCACTGGCGGCCGGCACGGTGGACGATTTGGCGGCCGGGTCGTCGCCGACCATCGCCAGGGCGCCGCCCTTCGGGTGCGCGCCGTACATCGCGGCGTGGCGGAAGGCGTCACTCGCGCGGTCGAGACCGGGGCCCTTGCCGAACCAGACGCCGACCACGCCGTCGTGGGTCCGCTTGCCCTTCGGCAGCTCCTGCTGGCTGCCCCAGACGGCGGTCGCGCCGAGTTCTTCGTTCAGGCCGGGGACGAACCGGATTCCGTGCCCGGCGAGATCGGGTACCTCGCCGAAGACCTTGTCGACCGCGGCCAGCGGGCTGCCCTGATAGCCGGAGACGAAGGCGGCCACGTCGCGGCCGGCGCGGCGCTCGCGTTCGTGGTTCTCGATCAGCATGCGTGCCACGGCCTGGACGCCCGTCAGCAGGACCGGTCCCGAATTGGGGCGGTACTTGTCTGCCAGATCGAACGTCGGTGCCTGCGGTTCGGCGACGGAGGTCATATGGGCCACCAATCTGTCGGTCCGCATCTGTGAGGCGGATCACCGGATGATGCTTAAATGGTGGCCATCGGGTGGCAAGGTGGTCAACTGATCGATCTACAACTGGTAGATTTGTTCAGTTGGTGACGTGGATCTCAGTGAGAGGTGACGAATATGCTCAGCATCGACGAGCTCGACGTGGAGTTGTTGAAACTGCTCGAGCGGGATGCCCGCCAGGGCGTGGCGAGTCTGTCGACGACTCTCGGGATCTCGAGGAACACGGTGCAGTCGAGGATCCGGCGGCTCGAAGAAGGCGGCTTGATCGCCGGCTACCGTCCACAGATCGACCTGGCGCAGGCGGGTCTGGTGGTGCAGGCCTTCCTCGCGCTGGAGACCGAGCAGGGCAGCCTCACCAGAATCGCGCGCGAGGTCACCGAGATACCGCAGGTGATCGAGGTGCACACGGTGACCGGGCGGGAGGATCTGCTCGTGCGAGTCGCGACAGCCACTCAGCCCGAGCTGCTGGAGCTGATCGAGACCATCGTGGGGTACCCCGGCGTGATCCACTCCACCACCTGGCTCACCTTGACCGAGCCGCTGCCGCGCCGTGCGGTGCCGGCGCTGGCGGAGTTGGCGAAGGGGACGGGTTGGGGTCGATCGACTCCGCCGCGCGCAGGTGGGGGAGGATGAGACGATGCCGTTGGTTGAACACGATGAGCGAGACGCCCGTTCCTTCCTGGTGTTCTGGCTCTGTCGATTGATCGTCAAAACGCTCATGCGCATCATTCCGGCGACGCCCTCCACCCTCCGCCGGCTGGCGGTCCTCGATCAGTGGGCGGCGCGGAACGCCCGCCCGATCCGAGGCGTCGTCGTGACGCCGGAGACGATCGCCGAGGTTCGCGTCGAGCGCATCACGCCGGACGGGATCGAGGATTCGCGGATCGCCGTGCTGTACACGCACGGCGGCGCGTTCCTGGCGGGCGGCCTCGACACCCACCGGCCGATCGCCGCCGCGATCGCGCGGGCGGTCGGAGCGCCGGTGGTCAACGTCGCCTACCGGCAGTGCCCCGAAGTCGGCGTGGGCACGTCGGTGCGCGACGGCTATGCGGTGTACCGCGAACTGCGGCGGTCGGGCGAGTTCGACGCCGTGGTGGTCGCGGGCGACTCGGCGGGCGGCTACATCGCGGCCAAGATCGTCGAGTACGCCGCGCGGGACGGCCTCGCCTGCCCCGACGCGTACGTCGGGCTGTCGCCGCTGCTCAACCTCTCGCCGGGCGCCGATCGGACGAGCCGTCACGACGCGATGCTGCCGATCAAGAAGATCGAGAAGCTGCGACAGTTCTACGACCAGGGCCCGGAGGTGCTGGACGGCGAGCTGAACGTGACGCTCGACGCGGTGGCGCGGCTGTTCCCGCCCGCGATCGTCGTCTGCGGTCGCGGCGAGGCGCTGCAGAAGGACGCGATGGACCTGTGCGCCGCCCTCGACCGCGCCGGGGTGACCAACGAACTCCACCTGTACGCCGGTCAGATCCACGCCTTCCCCGCCGCGGTCCCCGGTTCGGCGCAGACCAGGGACGCTGTGGCCAGGGTGGCGGAGTTCGTCCGGCGAGCAGTGGGCGCCGGGCGGGAACGCGCCGACATCGCCTGAGCCGTGCCGCCGACGGCCGGGGTGATTGCCAACCACCGGTTGCTCGGCGACGATGAACGGGTGGACCTCCCGGTGAACCCGCCCGTGCAACCGATGCTGGCCAAGGCGGTCACCGCCGTGCCCGACCAACCCGGCGGCGAGCCGGTGTGGTCGTACGAACCCAAGTGGGACGGCTTCCGGGCCTTGATCTTCCGGGACGGGGACGAGGTCGTGATGTCCTCGCGGGGCGGCAAGGATCTGGCCCGCTATTTTCCGGAGCTGGTCGACGCGGCGCATGCGGTGCTTCCCGAGCGGGTGGTCCTCGACGGCGAGGTCGCCGTCGCCCGGCCCATCGGCGGGGTGAACCGGCTCGACTGGGATTCGCTCTCGCAACGCATCCACCCCGCGGCGTCGCGCGTGGCGAGACTGGCGGAGGAGACACCGGCCGTGTTCATCGGCTTCGACGCCCTGGCCACCGACTCGATGGACCTGACGGCGGAGCGATTCGAGGTCCGGCGCAGCGCGCTGCTGGACGCCGCTGCCGAATCCGGAGACGACCGCATCCAGGTCAGCCGCGTCACCCGGGACTCGGCGGTCGCGACCGACTGGTTCACCGCGTTCGAGGGCGCCGGGCTCGACGGCGTCGTGGGCAAGCGGCTCGACGGCGTCTACGTCCCCGGGAAACGGGAGATGGTCAAGGTCAAGCACAAGCGCACCGCCGACTGCGTGGTGATCGGGTATCGCATTCACAAGTCGGGCACCGGACTCGGGTCGATGCTGCTCGGGCTGTACGCCGAGGGGGAACTGCGGATGGTCGGCGGTTCCAGTGCGTTCTCCGACAAGAAGCGGATCGAACTGCAGGAGATGCTCGAGCCGATGCGGCTCGATCCGGATCGCGTCGCACAAGGCGAGGTGAGCCGCTGGCGCGCGGCGGGCAGCGGCGAGTGGATTCCGATCCGGCCGGAGCTGGTGGCCGAGTTCGCCTACGACCAGATGGAGAATCAGCGATTCCGGCACACGGTGAAGTTCCTCCGGTGGCGCCCCGACCGGGAGCCGGAGAGCTGTGGCTACGACCAGCTCGACGTGCCCCTGACCTACGACGTCTTCGACGTTCTCGTGACCGGAGGACAGTGACATGCCGAAACCGAAGCCGGTCCTGCTCGACGTCGACGGGATCGAGGTGAAGCTGAGCAACCCCGACAAGATCTACTTCCCCGAACTGGGCGAGCACGGCGGTCGCAAGGCCGATCTCGTCGAGTACTACCGGAGCGTGGCGCTCGCCGGACCGCTGCTGAGCGCGATCGGCGGGCGCCCGACCTTCCTGCAGCGCTTCCCGGACGGCGTGGACGGTGAGCAGATCTATCAGAAGCACCTGCCGAAGCATCACCCCGATCATGTGCAGTCCACGCGAATCGTGTTCCCGTCCAAGCGGACCGGCGACGCCTTCTGCCCCCGGATCCCGGCCGACGTCGTATGGGCCGCCAACCTCGGGACTGTCACATTCCACACCTGGCCGACGATGGCGCCCGACAACGACCATCCCGATCAGCTTCGGATCGACCTCGATCCGCCGGACGGCAAGGGTTTCGACGACGTCCGCCGGGTGGCGCTCGATCTGGTCAGACCGTTGCTCGACGATCTCGGGATGACCGGGTACGTGAAGACCTCGGGCAGTCGCGGGGTGCACGTCTTCGTACCGATCCGCCCGGAGTGGGATTTCATCGCCACGCGGCGCGCGGTGATCGCGTTCGGTCGCGAACTGGAACGGCGCGACCCCGCCGCCGTGACCCTGTCGTGGTGGAAGGAGGAGCGCGGCGACCGCATCTTCATCGACTACAACCAGAACGCGCGCGACCGGTCGATGGCCTCGCCCTACTCGGTGCGCAAGTCCGCGCGCGCCCGCGTCTCCGCACCGGTGACGTGGGAGGAGTTGGTCGACGTCGATCCCGATGATCTCACCGTCGCCACCGTCCCGGCTCTGGTGGAGCGGCGCGGCGATCCGTGGTCGGGCATCGACGAGCACCCCTCGGGGCTCGAGCGCCTGCTCGAGATGGTCGAGCGCGACGAGGCGAACGGTCTCGGCGACGTGGTCTACCCGCCGAACTACCCGAAGATGCCGGGCGAACCGCCGCGCGTCCAGCCGAGCAAGAAGGTCGCCGAGCATTGGGATGAGGCGGGGAACCGGGTGGAGTGACCGGCAGTCGGAGCAGCGCTCACGCGAACTCCTCGGCCCTGCGCTTCAGCAGGGCGCGCGGCGAGTATCCGGTCAGTTCGGTGAACTCCCGTGACATGTGGGCCTGGTCGGCGTAACCGCACGATGCGGCCACGTCCACGGCCCGGCGCCCGGACTCCAGCCGTGCGCGGGCGGTCTCGAATCGGGTGAGGCGGGCCGCCTGTTTGGGGCCGATGCCGAACTCTGCGTTGAACATCGCGGTGAGGTGCCGCGCCGACCAGCCCGACGATTCGACCAGTTCGGAGACGGTGACATCACCGCGGCGGCGGGCGATCACCTCCCAGACCGACAATGCGTCCGACCGCGGTGTGTCCTCGGAGACCGTCTCGGCGAGCATCGCGGCGCACACCGCGCCCCGCTCGCCTGCCGGAGTCTGCGCGAGTCGTTCGTGAAGTCGGCGGGCGAACGCGGTGTCGATCTGTGACAGTTCCACCATCTGCCCGGCCAGCTCGCCGGCGGGCATCCCGAGCAGTGCGCGTACCGCCTCCGGCGAGAGGTCGAGCTGCACGCCGCGTTGGACGCCGTTGTGGTGGATCGTGACCGGTCGCAGGTGGATCCCGGCGATACAGCACCGGAAGGTGGTGGTGACCGGGCTGTCGCCGGAACTGAGGACGAGGCCGTCGGCGAGGTCGACGACCAGGGTGGCGCTGGTGCCGGGCAGCCCCAGGTGCTCGCCTGGAGCGCTGCCCGTCACGTCGTAGGGGACGATCCCGACGCCGGTCAGCCCGCGTAGGTTCCGAAGCTCCATGTGTTCCCCTCCGGGTCGGCGACGGAGAACCCTCGTGATCCATAGTCCTCCTCCGCCATGTCGCGGACCAGTCGCGCACCGATCGCCGTCGCCTTCGCGTACACGGCGTCGGGGTCGGTGACGACCACGTAGAGGGAGGCCGATCCGACCGGAGTGGAGAACGTCGTGTCCTTCTTGCACGCGGAGTGGACCATGACCCGTCCTCCGTCGGGCCAGAGCATCTCCGAATGCAGGACCTCGCCGTCGCCGTCGCCCTCCACGAGGATTCCGGGTTCGAAGCCGATGGATTCGAGCCATTCGCGCAGTGCGACGGGGTCGTCGGAGGTGATGCCTGCCCAGATGTTGGTGTCTTTTCTCTCGTTCATGTCTCCAGTGTCGGCCCGTGCGTCGCCGTGTTCTTGAAGAAATCGGCACGCGGTGCAGTCTCGGTCGCGGGACTTAAGCCCCATTCGACCGGAAGTGGACATAGGTTAGGCTCGGCTCATGAACAAGCTCCTTCGGGTGGCCGTGCTGTTCGCCGCCGGCCTGACGGCACTGTCGCTGACCGCATTCTGCGTAGGGACTGCCGACGCCAAGACGTGGAAGCCCGCCATCGAGGTGTTCCTCGCCGACGGGGTCACCCCGGCCGGCGCGACGCGACTGCACCCCGGCGATCAGGTGGTCGTCAAGGGCACCGGCTTCGATCCGCGCGCCAACACCTCCGGTCTTCCGGTTCCGGTCCCGCCGGGCGTGCCGCACGGGACGTTCGTGACCTTCGGTGCGTTCGCGCCGGATTGGCGGCCGTCGCAGGGAGCTCCCGAATCGTCGCGGACCACCGTCCGAGCCCAGACCAAGTGGGTGCTCTCGCGCGACGCGCTCGACCGGGTGCCCGACGTTCCGTTCGACATGCGCCGCACCGTCCGGCAGCAGTGGGTGCCGCTGAGCCGCAGCGGCGAGTTCACCGCCCGCATCACGCTGGCCACGCCGAAGACCTCGCCGGCCGGCGGCCGCTGGGGCATCTACACCTTCGGTGCTGCGGACGCGGTGAACGCGGCCCAGGAGCTGTCGGTGCCGCTCGACTATTCGACGCAGCCGGGCCCGAACACGCCTCAGCCCGCACCGAAGAACCTGGTGTGGGCGTATTCGCCGAGCTTCGCGCAGACCGTCCGCGGCACCACCTCGGGTGCGCTGTCGGGGAGCGGCGGCGCGGGGGTGGACGACGCGGGAGCGATGTCGTTCGCGCTCGCCGAGAACACGGTCCGCAACGGGCGGGGAGAACTGCGGTACCGCGGAACCGTCGTCGCGTCCACGAAGTTCCACCTGCTCGAGATCGCGCTCGCCGATCCGATCATCCGCGTCGACGGCACCCGCGCGGTGCTGAGCATGCGCACGTCCACCACCGACATGAACGGCGACGACGTTCTGCGGCGCGTCGATGTCGCCGATCTGACGCTCACGCGGTCGCAGGTGGAGCGGCTCTCGCGCGGTGAGGACGTCACGGCGATCGCCGCCGCTTTCCGCTCGGGGATCACTCCCGTCTCCCTCGCCGTGCTGTCGCTGGGGCAGGCGTCGCCGGTGACCGTGCGGTTCTGACGGCGGATCGGCGGCCTCGACACCGCTCGCGGATCGCCGAGCCCAAGTAAGCTCGCCGTGTGAGCGCCGAACCGGGCGACCGCCCGTCCCCGAACGACCCGTCGTGGGCCGCAGCACAGGTCCATCCGGGCGTTCGCGCGGCCGCCGCGTGGACCTGGCGTCTGTTGATCCTCGCCGCGGGGCTGTACGCGCTCGGCAAGCTCTTCCTCTTCGCACAGGAGGTCTTCGTCCCGGTCGCCGTCGCGATCCTGCTCTCGGCGCTCCTCGTACCGTTGGTGGGATGGCTTGAGCGGCACCGGATCCCGCGATCAGTGGGGGTTCTCACCGCGGTGGTCGCGACCTTCGCGATCATCGCCGCCGGACTCACCTTCGTCGTTCAGCAGCTGATCGTGGGCATCCCCCGGATGTCGGGCGACATCGCCGATTCCATCTCCAAGACCCGCAACTGGCTCGAGACCGGGCCGCTGCACATGGACTCGGAGAACCTGCGCAACGTCAGCAACGACATGATCGACTGGCTCAAGGCTCACGAGGCCAGCATCGCGACCGGAGCCCTCGACACCGCAACCGTCGCCACCAAACTGGTGACGGCCGCACTGCTGACGGTGTTCCTGCTGATCTTCTTCCTGTACGACGGCCACCGCATCTGGGAGTTCGTGACGAGGATCGTGCCGTCGGCGCACCGGGAGCACGTGCGCGGGGCGGGCGACGCCGGCTACCGGACGCTGCAGTCGTACGTCCGCGCGACGGTGCTGGTGGCGTTCATCGACGCCGTGTTCATCGGCATCGGCCTGGCGATCCTGCGGGTGCCGATGGTGATGCCGTTGATGGCGCTGATCTTCCTCGGCGCGTTCATCGCGATCGTCGGATCGGTCGCCGCGGGATCGCTCGCGGTCCTCGTCGCGCTGGCCACGCACGGCTGGTTCACCGCGGTGCTGGTGGTGGTCGTGCTGATCGTCGTGATGCAGGTGGAAGGGCATGTGCTGCAGCCCTTCCTGCTCGGGCGTTCGGTGAAGCTGCACCCCGTGGCGGTGATCCTGGTGATCGCGATCGGCCTGATGGTCGCGGGAATCGTCGGCGGCCTGCTCGCCGTCCCGCTGCTGGCCTTCGCGAACACCGCGGTGAGTTTCCGGCCCCAGGAGGGCCTCGATCAGGACTGGCTCCTGGAGGAGCCCGTCGACGTCTCCGGAGGGGAGAATCCATGAGCTACACGGTCGCAGACCTCATCGTCGACACCATCGCGGCAGCCGGGGTGCGACGGATCTACGGCATCCCGGGTGACTCGCTGAACGGCTTCACCGACGTCCTGCGGACGTCGAAGGACGTGACATGGACGCATGTGCGTCACGAAGAGGGGGCCGCTTTCGCGGCGGCGGGTGAGGCCGCGATCACCGGCGGGCTCGCAGTGTGCGCCGGCAGCTGCGGTCCGGGAAACCTCCATCTCGTCAACGGCCTGTACGACGCGCATCGGTCGCGGGTGCCCGTACTGGCGATCGCGGCGCAGATCCCGGCGGGCAATGTGGGGACGCGGTACTTCCAGGAGACTCATCCCGAGCAGATCTTCGCCGAATGCAGTTCTTTCTGCGAGACGCTGAGCACCGTCGACCAGCTGCCCTACCTTCTCGACATCGCCGTCCGGACGGCGGTGGAGGAGCGCGGCGTGTCGGTCCTGGTGATTCCGGGCGAACTGTTCCTGAAGAAGATCGACAGGCCGGACCGTGTGTCCCGGATTCGGGCGGCGGGCACCGTGATGCGCCCGGACGACGAGTCGCTGCAGCTCGCCGGCGTCCGGCTCAACGAGTCCGAGCGCGTGACCATTCTCGCCGGCGCGGGAGTGGCGGGTGCCCACGACGAGCTCGTGGCGCTGGCCGAGGCGTTGCGGGCGCCGATCGTGCATGCGCTGCGCGGCAAGGAGTTCGTGGAGTACGACAATCCCTACGACGTCGGCATGACCGGCTTGCTCGGCTTCTCGTCGGGTTACCGCGCCATCGAGCACTGCGACACGCTGTTGATGATCGGCACCGACTTCCCGTACTCCCAGTTCCTGCCGTCGAAGGCGTACACGATTCAGCGCGACGTCCGCGGCAGCCAGATCGGTCGGCGCTGCCGTGTGGATCTCCCGCTCATCGGATCCGCGGCCGACACACTGCCCCTGCTGACAGCGCTCATCTCCGGCGGCCGCAGCGACGAGCACTTGACCACGGCACTCGACCACTATGCGCGCACTCGCGCCGGGCTCGACGAACTGGCGACGTCGTCCGCCGACGGCGATCCGATCCATCCGCAGTACCTGACGAAGCTGCTGTCGGAGATGGCCGCCGACGACGCCGTCTTCGTCCCGGACGTCGGGTCGCCGGTGGTCTGGGCGGCCCGCTACCTGAAGATGAACGGCCGGCGTCGTCTCATCGGATCGTTCAACCACGGATCGATGGCCAACGCGCTGTCGCAGAGTGTGGGAGTCTCGGCGGTCGACCCCGCGCGTCAGGTGATCGCGATGGCCGGTGACGGCGGACTGGCGATGCTCCTCGGCGAGCTGTTGACGCTGGTCCAGAATTCGCTGCCGGTCAAGGTGGTCGTCTTCGACAATTCGTCGCTCAACTTCGTGGAGCTGGAGATGAAGGCGGCGGGCTTCGTCACGTTCGGCACCGATCTGGAGAATCCGGACTTCGCCGCGCTGGCCGAGTCGGTGGGGATCTGGGGCCGCCGCGTCACCGATGCCTCGGCCCTGCCCGCCGCGGTGCGCGACTTCCTGGCGCACGACGGCCCCGCCGTCCTCGACGTCACCACCGCGCGGCAGGAGCTGTCGATTCCGCCAGCGATCTCCGCCGCTCAGGCGAAGGGCTTCGCACTGTACGCGCTGCGGACCGTGATGTCTGGCCGCGGCGACGAACTGGTCGACCTCGCCGAGACGAACCTGCTCAAGCGGCTCTTCTGAGCTAGCGCCAGAATCTTGTCGAGTTGAGTACCTGAGAGGGTGCCGACTCGACAGGATTCTGCGCGCGAAATTCAAGTGGTCCCCTGCCCGGAAACGGGCAGGGGACCACATCTGCGGAGGATAGGGGATTCGAACCCCTGAGGGCTGTTTAAGGTTCACCGCACTATCGGGTGAGATTGACTGTGATTCAAACGTGTCATAAAACGCCACTACCAGTGGATACGTGCATCACGGGGGTCATGATCGACAGCGAAAGATCAGATTCAATTCCTGGGATATTCCTGGGATCTATCCGCCGGGGCCAGCACTTCCAGCACCTCCGAAGAGTCCGCCGTCGGACGCTCCTTGGGCTTAGCGACATAGTGCCGAGCAGTCACCTCAGTACCCGCATGCCCCAGCTGCGCCGCTGCATCCTCCAGTGACATCTCCCGCTCCACGAGCGTCGCCACAGTCCGCCGGAACGTATGCGGCGTCACCCACTCCCATTCCGTGCCGCGCGCTGCACGAAGCTGCGTCGCGAGGTTCTTCGGAGCTCGGAGAGTTCCAGTCGACGACGGGAAGATCACGTCATAGTCGTTCGGCACAGCGTGCACTTTCCTCCGCAGCAGCATGTCCACAGCGAACCTCGGCAGCGTCACCGAGAACCGGTCCTTCGCCTTCCGATGCTCCTGACGGGTCAGTCCGCCGCCAGCCTTCTTCCCTCCGGGGATGCGGACGATAGTGCCGCCGATCGTCGCCGTCGGCTTCTCAGCCTCGAGGTCGACGTCCTGCCAGCGCAAGGCAAGTACTTCACCGATGCGGGCGCCGGTCGCAAGTTGCATGTCGACGATGTCGAGCAGGTCCTGGGTGCGCGGCGGGCCGGATCGTTTGCGACCACCGCGGCGCTCGCGTGCTTCGATGTCCTCCGGTGTCGACTCAGTCATCCACAAGAGCACGCGCTGGCGGTATGCCTTCAGCTGGTCGGTGGTGATCTCCTGGGCGTCCTCGCGCTTGGATGGTCCGACAGTGAGTTCGCGGGCTGGGTTCTCACCTTCGTAGGCGTCATGTCTGATCGCGATGGTGAACATCGCGCGGAGCGTGCGGCGCAGGTTCGCGGCCTTTGCGGGGCGATCGCCGGCCTCCGTTTCGATGAACCATTCGAGGGTTCCTGGCGTGACATCACCGATGCGGAGTTCGCCCAGACTCTTCTTGATGGTGTCGCGGTATCCGCGGTAGTCGGGGATCGTCTGAGGCGACAGTTTGCCTTCGTTCTCTTTCTGCTGCATCCACTTGTCGGCCAGCACCGACAGTGGTGTCGTCGGCGTGATGGTCGCGGCTGCGGCGCCGGGCCTCGGGCGGCCGGCCGCCACTGCTCGTTCGGCTGCTCGGGCCTTGACTGCGTCGGTTGCCGCGCCTTTGGACGGGCCGTCGGCTTGCACTGATCGGATCTTCCCGTCGCGGCATCGGACTTCGCAACGTGCGCGGTACTTCTTCGGGGCGAGCTGGGTGACCTTGATCTGTCCGTGCTCGCCGACCTCGAGGCGCCGGCGCCCCATCAGGCTGCCCGCCGTTCGAGTTCGTCTTCGATCCACCGCCGTTCGGCTGGCGTGAGGTCGGCGACGCGTGCTTTGAGCATGGGGACATCGATCCACAGTTCGTCGGCGATTTCGCCGATGTGCTGGGACCAGCAGAGGACATCGAGGAGCTGGTCGAGGGTGACGAGGCGGCGCGCGGCGATGCGTTCGACGGTGGCTTCCTCGCGAGCGTGCAGAACCGGGTCGACGGGGACGAGGCAGCCGCGTTCGATGTGGCCCATCTCGTGGGACAGTGTCGAGCGCCGCTCGTCGCTGAGCGCACCGGCGCTGATCTCTATGCGGTTCCCGCAGCTTTGGCCGCGCACCCCCGGCGGGAGGTTGTCGACGAACACGATCTCGAGGTCCTTGATTCGGGATGCCTCCCGCCACGGGTGGTAGCGCATGATGATCTCCTTCGGGCAGCACGGCTGGTGAGACCGTGCCCGGGTCGTAGTCGGGGCTAGCTGGCGCGACGGTCCTGGTCGTGTAAGTCCTGTCGCGTCAGCGGGTGAGGCTGGTACTGGCCGTACTCGGCGCCGGGGCGGCCGGCGAGCCATGCCTGATTCTCGGCGTCTGCGCGCGCGGCGATTGCTGCGCGAGCGTCCTGTCTCGCCTGCCACCATTCGCCGACCGCCTGGAAGAGCCAGAAGATCGCGACGGCCATGTACGCGTAGGCCAACCAGGTCAGCCACAGCATCCAGAAGATCCAGGCGATCGACCAGTGCAGTCGAGGTGCGCGCCGCGGCAAGGGTGCCGGCCACTTTACGTTCGGCATCGGGTTACCCGCGCTGTTCGCGCTGAAGAGCGTTCTGCTCGGCCAGCAGGCGGTTCTGTTCCGCGATGAGCTTGTTCTGCTTCTTCGCCGCCTTGGCGGCTTTGCCCGTGTTGCTGGCCGCTCGTTCCTTGTCGGAGCGGAAGTCGACGGCACCGAGCGTGCTGATGGACATGAGCTTGCGGGTGATTCCCATGGTGTTCTCCTTGGTCGGGTGATCTGAGGTACAGCGGATCGTATCGGTCGTATCCGACAGCTTTGCGGTTATGCGCCGAACTCTGGGCCTTCTGGGTCCGGCTGCTCACCGCGGCGGGAGGACTCTCGGTTGATGTGCTCCGACTGCGACATCCCATCGATCTTGCGCGCGGCCCAGCGTTCCTGGTCGGTTGGCGGGGTGCCTGTGAGCCCCGCGCGTTCGGCTCGAGCCAGCTTCAGTTCGAGCGACGCGACTGTGTCGTCTGTGCCAATCGTGATTGCCGGCGCAGGCTTGTTAGTGCGCTCGGCAAGGAGCGCGGCGAGCTGAGGCGTGGTCAGCCTTCGGTCGACCAGTTCCGCGAACAGTTTCTCCTCGTCGGCGGTCGCGAGGAGTTCGCCGTCGGAGTCGACGTAGTCCATGGCCTCGTTGATGGTTACGAACTTCATCTCGACAAGTGCTTCGACGGGATTCACTTCGACTGCCCGGCAGATCGTGATGACGTCGTCGGCGGTCAGCCCGTCGGTGAGCCGCTTGTGTGCAGTCTTTCGACTGACTCCGAGGATGCGCGCGATGTCTGCGACGTAGATCCGTCGACCTGCGAGGGCTCCAAGTAGCTCCTGCTGTTCGTCCATGCCCAACAACTGTAGTGGGTAATTTTCTACACATCAAGTGTGTACCTACCTGGCCATATCTCACACCGTTGTGATCCGAGGTGTGTCGTTTCCTTGCCAATGGTCTGAGTAGTGTTTAGATTCGGTGACACCAACTCACCGAAGGAGGCAACAGTGGGAACCTTCCTACTCAGTCTCGATGAGATCGCGCGGGTCAAGAAGGCGCATCGCATCGAGCACACCACCGAACTCGCGGAGCGGACGAACGTCTCCCGGAAGACGTGGACGACCGCTCTCAAGACGCGGCGCGCAACCCCGGACATTCTCGCCGCACTGGCGAACCTTGGAGCTCGACCGGACAAGGTGCTGATCCTCGACGATGCGCCGATCCAGGCGGTGTCGGCATGAGCACCGATCTGGCGCTCGACTTGTCCGATGCTGACCAATCCTACGGCGCGACCGCCGTCATCGAACGATCCAACCCCATCATCTGGCCCGATACGGAGGCACCATGACCGACAATCTGATCGCTGCGCGACTGCGGATCGCTGCAGCCCGCGAGGAGTACCTCGCCGAGCACCCCCTCGATCCGCACGAGAACGCGTTGCTGGGTCACGACCTCGACGGGATGCCTGCAGGGTTCCTCACGATGCCGAACCTCGGCGACATGCAGATCGTGGCCGCGAAGCTCGGCACCGAGTACCTCGCGATCTGCCACGACGAAGACTCGGTCGAGGAGTGGATCAACCTCGTCCTCAAGCTCGCGCAGTCGCCCGAACTCGCCGGGATCATGTTCGCCAATGTCCTTCGAGGCATGAACCTGCTCATCGGGTCGATCCTCGAACGAGCTGGCCTCACCGACGCGATGACGGGGATCGCTGTGGAGGGATGGACCAAGGACTTCTCCGACTTCAAGGAGCAGTCATGACCGGTCTCGCCCTTGTTCCCGAGCCGACACCCGAACCGGCACCGATCGACCCGAACACCCTGATGTCGCCGGACGATCTCGCCGCGCGGCTCAACGTGAGCCGCGGCCAGATCATCCAGATGCGGTACCGCGGCCAACTGCCGCCCGCCATCAAGATCGGCCGCTACGTCCGCTGGGACCCCGCCGACATCGAAACCTGGATCAACAGTCTCAAGGAGAAGGCATGAGCATGCAGAACCTTGACCAGTCGGCCGACGGTGAAGTCCTCGACACTCACGTCGACGACATGCCCGTCCGGTGCCATCACGTCTCAGTGATGTCCGGCATGCAAGCGCGATGCGAACGGATCGACGGGCACCGCGGCCCGCACCGGGTGACCGCGACGTGGATGGGAGGCGAGTTCCTGTGATCGACGCCGATGAACTCCTCGCCCGCGTCCGAGCGCGCCGCGCCGAAGACGGCGACGACATCCCCGCCCCCCGCGCCGACCAGGCACGCCTCCTGGCCGACCTCATCAGCGGGACCCGGAACTAGTTCGGCCGGGCAGCTATGCGGCCCGGGGCACCACCCCCGAGCCAGCTAC
Source organism: Gordonia sp. LUNF6 (assembly GCF_047041125.1). Taxonomy (NCBI): domain Bacteria; kingdom Bacillati; phylum Actinomycetota; class Actinomycetes; order Mycobacteriales; family Gordoniaceae; genus Gordonia; species Gordonia sp. LUNF6. The sequence continues at coordinate 3,689,972 of NZ_CP178181.1, read as the reverse complement.
CCGGCCTGGGCCCGAAGGAGATCGTGCCCTTGACCACCGATCGTAGCCGCTCACCACGGCAATCACCGAAGGAGAACCCTCACATGTCCAACACGAACCTCGTGAATCTGATCGCGCTCGCCGACTCCGCGGCGAAACACGCGTCCGGGTCCCTCGCCTCGTCCGTGTCTGTCGACGTCGAAGTCACGCCCGGGACGGTACTGCCGCGCGTCGTCGCGACCTTACTGGACCTCGACGCATTCCCGCCGCGCGGGGAGTTCGGCGACCGGATCCGGATCACTCACAGCGGCTCATACGCGTTGCTTCGGATCACCGGCGATGTCGGCGACGACGTCGAGCAGCTGCTGCACGAAGCGATCGACATCCTCACCGAGCAGCCGCTGGTCGAGACGGCGGTGACACTGTGATCGCGCAGGCGATGCTGTTCACGCTCGGCGTCGCTGCCCTGTGGTCGCTGATGCCCGATCGGCCGGCGCCGCGGTTCACGGTCGACCCGGATCAGATGCCGGTCGGCCCGATCATCCGGAACGGGGTCCCGCTGTGAGCATCATCGAAATCGACCTTGACCACCCGAGGTTGCGGACGGTCTTGAAGTCCGCGAATCCGGGGGAGTCGGACCCGTCGTGGGAGTTGACCGCTCGCACCGTGATGGGCAACGTCCTCGACTTCAACAGCTCGGACACCAAACCTGGCCTCGTCACGCTGCTCTGTGACCTGCTCGGTCAGCCGGAACTCGTGACCCGGATTGACCTGATCGTGTGGGTGCCGTCGTGACCGGTCACCGACTGCTGCCGTGCCGGTGCGCTGCGGGCCTTCACAGCGCGGGCAGACATGAGGGGTTCTGCCCGCGCTCCCAAGGCCGCTCGTGGTGCGAGGACTGCGGCCGCGAGCACTGTGCTTGCCGCCCCGTCGACGTCCTGATTCCCGCTGACCGTCCCGATCCATGGGAGGAGAAACTCTGATGACTACCACCGTTTTCAAGCCCAGCACCGACTGGAACCCGTACGAGCTTCACGCGACGCTGCTGCCGACGCCGGCCGACGAGATCGCCTGGCTGATGCAGCGACGCGAAGGCGTTGGCGCCAGCGAGTGCGCCGCGATCCTCGGGATGGGGAAGTGGACCGGACAGACACAGTACGGAGTCTGGCTCGACAAGACCGGTCAGATCCCGCTGTCGACGGCGATGACCGAGCAGATGGAACTCGGCCACATCCTCGAGCCCGTCATCCGCGATACCGCGGCAGCGCGCCTCGGGTTCGACGTCATGACGATCGGCGGCCTCGCTTCGCGGGAACGTCCGTGGCAGCGCGCGTCACTCGACTCGGTGGTGATCACCCCGGACGATGGTCCGATCCCGATGGAGGTCAAGAACACCTCGCAGTACCTCGCTTCCGACTGGTCTGACGACCAGGTCCCGGACGCCGCGGAACTGCAGGTTCAGCATCAGCTCGCCGTGTGCGGCGCACCGTATGGCTACGTCGCCGGCATGATCGGCGGATCGCGCATCGTGACGCGTCGCGTCGACCGTGACCAGGAACTGATCGACCACATCATCCGCGAGGAGGAAGCGTTCTGGACGCATGTGGTCGACGGTACGACTCCGCCGGTCACGTCGCGGGAGTCGCTGTCGGACATCATCACGGCCGCGGGCACTCCTGACGTCGACGAGCTGGTCCTCGATCCGGCGGCAGCGGGCGAGGTCCGCCGTTGGGTCGCAGCGTACGAGCAGGCGCGCGCCGAGGAGAAGGCCGCGGTCGCGAAGAAGGACGAGGCTCGCAACAACCTCCTCGTTCTCGCGCAGGGGCATTCGACGTTGCTCGAGCAGACCGGCGACGTCCTCCACGCGGTTCTCAAGGTGCAGCGGGGTGTGTTCTCCAAGAAGCGGTTCCGGGAGGAAGAGCCTGACCTGGCACCGCTTTTCGAGAAGAAGGTGATCGACGTCGACACCGCCGCGCTCAAGGCGGAGGATCCCGATCTCTTCGCACGATTCCAGTCCCGCTCAATCCGCATCCCGAAAGGAGCGTGACCCATGCTCACCATGACCGATTTGTTCTGCGGCGCCGGCGGATCCTCGACGGGCGCGATCCAGGTGCCCGGTGTGTCGGTACGCGTGGCGTCGAATCACTGGGACCTCGCGGTCCAGACGCACAACGAGAATCATCAGGACGCCGACCACATCTGTGCTGACATCTCGCAGATCGACCCTCGGCTGTTCCCGACCTCGGACGTTCTCTGGGCTTCGCCCGAGTGCACCAACCACAGTGTCGCGAAAGGTCGCAAGCGCGCAGGTAACCAGCCGGACTTGTTCGGCGAGGTCCTTCCGGACGCCGCAGCTGAACGATCAAGGGCGACGATGTGGGACGTTCCTCGGTTTGCTGAACACCACCAGTACAGGGCGATCATCGTTGAGAACGTGGTCGACGCCGCCCGGTGGGTGATGTTTGACGCCTGGCTGATGGCGATGCACTCGCTCGGCTACCGCCACCAGATCGTGTGGATGAACTCGATGCACGCGAACTACGTTGGCGCGGGTGCCGCGCAGTCCCGTGACCGCATGTACGTCGTGTTCACGCTCGAGGGCAACCCAGTCCCGAAGCTGAACCGTCTGTGCCGACCGCTCGCGGTCTGCGACACCTGCGGCCCGGTCAAGGCGATGCAGTCATGGAAGAAGCCGGACCGGCCAGCCTGGGGACGCTACCGCGCCCAGTACGTCTATCGCTGCCCGAACGTCACGTGCAGGAACGCGATCGTCGAGCCGATCGTCAGGCCTGCGGCCGACATCATCGACTGGACGCTCGAGGGGCAGCGGATCGGGGACCGACCGCTCAAGGAGTTTTGGGCCGACAAGAAGAAGACCAAGTCGCTCGGATTCCATCCGTTGGCGCCGAAAACTCTCGCGCGGATCCAAGCCGGGATCGACCGCTACTGGCGGCCGCTGATCGTCGAGGCCGCGGGCAACACCTACGACAGTGCCGACCCGAAGCACCCGAACCACGGGCAGAGCGGCGCGTACATGCGAGCATGGCCGATCGACGAACCGCTCCGCACTGTCCACACGACAGCGTCGAAGGGGCTCGTTGTCCCGGTCGAAGGGCGCGTCGGTAAGACCGCCACGTCGACAGCCGACCCGCTGCGCACCATGACCACCCGCAACGAGACAGGGATCGCGGTCCCGTGCGGCGGCACATGGCGAGAGACCGCGAGCTCGCTCGCTGACCCGCTCCCGACCAGAACGACCGTCGAGACCGACGGCATCGCGTTCACCAAGACGCCGCCGTTCATCGCCGAGCTGCGCGGCGGCGGATCGGACGCACGATCGACCACCGACCCGCTGTCCACCGTAACCGCGAGCGGCAACCACCACGCCCTGCTCATGCGGAACAACAGCACAAAGGGGAGCGGTGCGGAGCATGTCACTCCGGTTGCCGAGCCCGCGCGGACGATGACGACGGCCGGCCACCAGTCCCTACTCGCCGCACCCGCTCCAACGATCGACATCAACGACGTCCTGTTCCGGATGCTCGAGCCGACCGAGATCATCCGCGCGATGGACTTCCCCGACACATACACAGTCCTGGGGAACCGCCGCGAGAAGGTCCGGATGGCGGGCAACGCAGTCACTCCCTGCGCCGCACGGGATCTCCTCGCCGTCGTTGCTGAATCGCTGGGGGTGGTGGCGTGATGGCGGCCCCGATCGACGAAATGCTTGTCGACCGGATCGCCGAAGGCACCCGCCGCGGCGAATCGGCCGAACTGATCGCACAACGCATCGGTGTCAGCGCCCGCACCGTCGTCCGCTGGCGAAAGCGCCTCGGCATCGGAAAGAAGCGATCGGCGCTACTCACCGACGAACAGATCACCGTCGCCCGCACGCTTCTCGAGTCCGGAGTGTCGTACCGGATCGCGGCGCAACACATTGGCTGCAACGCCGACCACCTCCGCGTCCGCATCCCGGGGCGCGGACGCGCCGAGGCGGGTGCCGGATGATCCAGACCCGCACGCTCCCGATCGCATCGACTGTCTGCTCGATCTGCGGTGCGATCTACCCCGCCCGTGACGTGCACACCTGCACGTACGAAACCCCCGAAGGAGAAGGAGAACCCATGCCCATCGAACACCCCGACAAGGTGCCCGTCGACCAGCCGTACGTCACCCCCGGCGACCGCAACCGCCACCAGGACGTCCGTCTCGGCTGCCTGCGACTCGCAGCCGAAACCGGCATGCCCGTCACCGACATCAAGACCACCGCCGAACAGTGGGCCACCTGGGTCCTCGGCGGCAACCAGAAGGAGAACTAACCGATGGCCTCGAACCTCAAACAGCGTGCGATGGCACCCGCCCAGCAGGGACAGCCGACGCTCACCCAACTCATCGACCAGATGAAGCCTGAGATCGCACGGGCCCTCCCGAAGCACATGAACCCCGACCGCATGGCCCGCATCGCCACCACCGTTCTGCGGCAGACGCCGGCCCTCGCACGCTGCACCCCCGAGTCGTTCCTCGGTGCCCTGATGACCGCCTCCCAGCTCGGCCTTGAACCCGGGCCCCTCGGCGAGGCGTACCTCGTCCCGTACGGCCGCGACGTCACGTTCATTCCCGGCTACAGAGGGCTGGTCAAGCTGGCTTGGCAGTCCGGGAAACTCGCATCGTTCAACGCTCACATCGTGTACGAGAACGACCAGTTCGACTACGAGTACGGACTCGCACCCACCCTGTCGCACAAGCCGGCGATGAAGGACCGCGGCCAGCCGGTCGCTGCGTACGCCGCGGCCGTGTTCAAGGACGGAGGCAACGTCTTCGAAGTCATGTCGGTCGACGACATCGAGGCAATCCGCCGCCGCTCCAAGGCATCGAACAACGGCCCGTGGAAGACCGACTGGGCAGCCATGGCCCGCAAGACCGTCACCAAGCAGCTCGCGAAGTGGATGCCCCTCTCACCCGAGTTCGCCGATGCCGTCGTCCGTGACGGCACCGTCCGCACCGATCACGGCGATCTCGTCGACGTTGCACCCTCGTACATCGAAGGTGACACCGACGATCCCGCGCCGGCCGAAGTCGAGGCCGCGTCCGAGCCGCAGATGGATCGGGAATCGCTCGAGGCCGCGGTCCTCGCCGCGTTGGCGGACGCCGGCGTCACCGACATCGCCGCCTACCTGTCCAAGCAGTTCGGCGACAAGCTCGAAGCCCTCGCAGACCTCAACGACGAGGAACTCCTCAACACCCTCAACGCGCTGCAGGCGCAGAAGGAGCAGTAGACCATGGCCAAGGTCACCAAGCACAACGGCGAAGGCGGCACCAGCAGTGGCCTGTTCTTCCACCAGTACTCCGGGAAACCGATCGATCAGTACGAGTGGCCGAACAGCGACGGCGACCCCCGCGCGAACATCGGCGACGTCTTCGTCCTCACCGTCCGCGCCGAAGTCGTAAAGGTCGTCGAAGACGAGGTCAAGGACGGCCGCCGTCAGACGATCGGGTTCAAGGTCATCGACTCGCAGCTCGGGAAGATGGTCGCCAAGGCCGACGGCAACGACCCGAACCAGACGTCGATCGACGACATGGGCGAGGGGAGCAGCGACGACTACGGCGACTACAGTCCGCCGCAGTTCGACGCTGACCAGCCGACCATCGACGACCCCGAAGGCGACGGCCCGAACCACAATCAGCCGTTCAAGGTCGTCTGACATGGCGGCCGTCGCGATCCGGATCTGCCCGGTCTGCCTCTGCCATGTGCGCGTCAGTCGCACGGTGTGGACCCACCTCGATACCGCGGGAACGAGATGCCCGATGTCCGGGCAGTTGTCCGTCGAGGAAGCAGCTTGATGGAGGCGCGCCGGGGAGACTGTCGGAATGTCTCCTCGGCGCGCCGAACAACAGTAACGGTGTAACAGTTACTGGCTGATACGGGCAGGAAAGTGAATAGGAAAAGTGACAACAAACCGAAAGGGCAGCACCATGGCGAACTACACGCGCCTCTACCCGTGGACGCTCCGGCACCCCGCCGTCCGCAGCCTCACATTCCGAGCGCGCATCGCCTACGTGGAACTCCTCGCCGACACCGGAAGTGACCCCGACCGCGTCGACGCGAACACGCTCGCCCACCTGACCCGCAAGGATCACCGAGAAACCCTCATCGAAGCCGGTCTGATCCGAGCCAACGGCGACGGGACCTACGCCGTCATCCAGCCCAGCGATCCCCTCGCAGCCCTGGGGAGCGCGTAGATGAGAGCCACCGGAAAGGACCACGCGCGCGTCAACCTCGCACTCTGGGGCGACGACGACTTCCTCGACCTCAGAGTGGACGAACAACTCCTCTACCTGTCCCTGTGGACCAGCCCCGGGCTGTCATACTGCGGCGCCGGAGACTGGCACCCAGGCCGTATCGCCAACCTCGCAGCCGACTGGACACGCGACCGCGTCGAGCATGCCGCGGCCGGACTGTCCCGCAACCTGTTCCTCATCATCGACACCGACACCGACGAATACCTCCTGCGGTCATGGATCAAGCACGACGGCCTCTGGAAGACCCCGAACATGGCCGTCAGCCTCGCGAACGCTCGCGCGGAACTGTCCTCTCGAATGCTGCGAGGAGTAATCGTCCACGAGGTTCGCCGCGTCCGTGATGCGCACCCCGAATCGACGTCGTGGCAGCGCGAAGCAGTCATGTCGATGCTCGACCAGCGAGCAGTCGATCCCGCGGAACTCGAACCGTTCAACCCCCCGTCCAACCCCGTCGCTAACCCCTCGCCTAACCCTTGGGGTCAACCCATAGGGTCAACCCCCGACGCAACGGTTAACCCCAACCCCACGGCTAACCCCGGCCCTACTCCTGCTCCTTCTCCGGCTACTACCTCCATTTCTCCAACTCCACGCGAAATCGTTTACGAGGAACCTCACCTCGCGCACGCGGAGCGCGCGCCAGCGCGACGCGAATCCCGAGCCGAAACCCGCCTCCGCGAACTCAACCGGACCGCACGATCCGCCGACGCCGACGCCGTCGCCCGCCAGTTCAACCAATGGGCCGGTGGAGGCGTCGCATCACAGACCCTCGTCGAGGTCGCGATCGAAGTCGACCGGCTCATCACCGACGGCATCCACCCCATCCAAATCGCGCAAGGCATCAAAGCCTGGCACCACTCCGACCGGCTCTACCCGTCGCAGATCCCGCACTTCGTGTCCAAGGCCGCCCGCCCCGCCGAACGCGAAGCTCAACCGACTAAAGCCACCCAGAAAGCCATGGACACCCACGCCTGCGCCGAGCAGATCATCGCCGAAATGCAGAAAGAAACCGCATGAACCCCGAACCCGAAGTCACCGAACACACCATCCGCGCCGTCGCCGCCGCCATCAGCCGCGCCGAAATCCACGACGACCGCATGACCAGCGACGCCAACCGCATCCGCGTCTGGGCAGACACCTGCGCCAAACACGGCATCGACGACACCCAACTCGCATGCCAAGCAGTCGACGCCCACTACGAGCAACGAGACCCCGACACCCTCCGCGTAGGAACATTCATCGCCAACTACCGCCGCATCCGCGCCCTCGCAGGCGAGATCGACAAAGGCGAACAGATCGCAGCCGCAGAAATCGCCCCACCCGACCCACAACTCGCCGGACTCCCCATCGGCAGCGCAGACGGCAAACCGATCTGGACCGCATACGAGCACGCCCACAACGCGATCGCGCACCCATGCACCACCTGCGGAGCCGCACCCGAAGAATCCTGCACCAACCCCGTCAACGGCAAAGCCCGGAAGATCCCCTGCATCGCCCGCGTCATCACCGGACGGAAAGCCCAGGACAACGCATGAACACCATCCGCATCACCGGCCTCGACCTCAGCCTCACCAGCAGCGGCATCGCCCACATCACCATCGACCGACCACCAACATTCGACCCAAAAACGCAGGTAACCACACACACCATTACCTCGACCGGACGCCGCGACGACACCCTCCCCCAACGCGTCGCCCGCATCCGGAAACTCCGCAACGCGATCGTCGACCAAGCCCGCCACTCCCAACTCGTCGTGATCGAGGCGCCGGCGTACTCACGGAACGTCGGCAGCGTGTGGGACCGCGCCGGCCTGTGGCATTCGGTCGTTGGTGCCCTCGACCACCTCGGCGTGCCGTACGTCGACGTGATCCCGCAGCGCGTGAAGCAACTGGCGGCAGGGAAGGGCAACGCGGACAAGGCGGCCGTCGCGGCCGGAATGGCGCGGCTATGGGGCGAGCAGCTGCAGGCCCGCGACAACAACCAGTTCGACGCGGCGGCACTTGCCACTCTCGGTGCGATTCATGTGGCGCGGCGGCAGCTTCCCGTCAGGGTGTTGGAGCGGCACTTGGAGGTGGTGTCGGCGATCGCGTGGCCGTCGGTCGAGTTGCGGCATGGGTTCCGACCGGCTGGCGGCAACGGAGCGCGACTTTCAGGCGCTCCCGGCAGGTCGGTGCCCGCCGGGTGATTCCGGCCGTTCCTGCGGACACTCAGGCCGATGAAAGAACAGTGACGATAGCAACTGTTACTGTCGAACCACACCGAAGGAGAACCACCACATGCCCACCTGGATCAACCTCATCGCCGCACTCACCTCAGGCCTCGGATGGGGATACCTGCTCACCACCACCGCCATGCGCCGCGGCTGGCTACCCACACCGCCGCGCGCCCCGTCGAACGCAACCCGCTGCCACGGCTGCGGAGGACACCACGGCACCGGCACCGACGCCGACCGGACCGTCGACATGCTCGCCGACATCGGACAGACCGCACTCATCGCCGCCGGCTTCACCCCCGGCATGGCCCCGGGGGCAGCAGCATTCTTCGCCCCTGACCGCGGCGGTGTGGTGCGGCAGGTCATCGTGCATCCCGACGCGTTCCCGGACGTGGCGGTGCTCGCGGACGCGATGTCGGCGGCAGCGAAGGACCTCCGCGACGAGCAGGGCCAGATCAACCACGACACCCACCAACTCCGCCAGAACGGGGCAGGGCAGTGACCACAGATGCCGATTCCCGCGTGAGCGAAAACGCTACAGCGGACGAAACCGCCTCTCCCGGCACCGACCCCCAGCCGATCCCCAATACGGCGATCCGCTGCCCTCGATGCCCGAGCTGGTGGACCGGTACCAGGTCCGGACACTGCACCGCCTGCCACCGCACCTTCACCAGCATCGCCGCCTTCGACAAGCACCGCTCCGGATCGCACGCGAAAAGCACCCGACACTGCGTCGACCCCGAAACGGTCGGCCTCGTCCCGGCCGGCCGCGCGTGGCCCGGATGGTCCCTGCCCGGCACCTGGGCAGGACCAGCGGACGACGCAGCAGCCAGCGAGCCCGAAACCTGCTGATGTTCACGCTCGTCGACCTCGAGAACGTCCTCGAACCCGAGACCTACCGAACCATCAGCCAAGCCCTCGACCGCGCCACCAAATACGCAATCTGGGCCGGCCGCCCCTGGCAAATCACCGATCCCACCGGCCGCCCCGCCTACTCCGCCCGCTACCCGAAAGGCACCTGACATGACCGTCCCGACCGCACCCCGATACCCTTCGCCCGCGTCGACCGCCGTCGACATGCCCGCACTCACCCCCGAGCAGCGCGCCCGCGTCGCAGCACTCCGCGCCGCCAACGGCGTCCTCAACGCACCAGACCCCATCGACCTCGTCAACCTCGCCCAGTACATCGTCACCGGCGACGACCCATGGGAATCCTCCATCACCCGCATCGCCACCGCGGCCGCAGACACCGCCGCAACAGCCCTCGGAGACGCGATCGGAAACACCACCACCACCGGTGGCGAGGACGGAGAAGACCAGTGACCGTTCCCGCACACAACCCGTACCCACCCGACAGCGCCGACAACTACCCCGACTGGCCGGCCGACGACAACGGCACCATGCCCGACAGCGTCAACAACCTCGCCGCCGCCGTCATCGGCCGACGCATCGTCAGCGTCGAGCCGCACGTCTCGTTCAACAGCAACGACTTCGAAGCAGCAGGCGACAGCGAATGGTGGCACGACAGCTTCGCCGCGCTCATGCTGACCCTCGACGACGGGCGCCGCGTCGCCATGGTCGAACAGGGTGACTGCTGCGCGTTCACCGACATCAAGAAGTTCCTGCTGCACCCCGACAAGGTCAACCACGCCATCACTGGCGTCGCCACCGAGAACGGCTACACCAAGTGGCACATCCTCGCAGACCTCGGCGACGTCCTTGAGCTCGACGTCGACTGGTCGTGCGGCAACCCGTTCTACTACAGCTACGGCTTCACAATCGGCATCTCCAACACGATCGACGGCCACGTCATCACCAACGAACTCCCCGCAGGCGGCGACACATGAGTGAGAACACCGGGATGTTCCAGCAGCCCGACGACACCTACACGCACGTCCCCGACGGACCACCGAAGCTGGCCGGCCGCGACTTCTACACTCCCGCGATGCGGATTCAGCGGCTGCCGATCCCGGTCGCAGACGAGGTACTGCCCCCCGGACCCGGATGGGCCGACGCCGGAACCATCAGCGGAGACAACCCGCACACGCCCGAGTACACCGACACTGCGAACTTCGGCACCATCCCAGATTCACCATGGATCCTGACCGGGCCATTCACCGTGCCGATCGAAGTGAAGTTCATCGACATCAACCACGACGTCGTCACCTGGCTCGTCGGTCGTACCCCATGGAACTGGGTCGTCCGCCCCAAGATGAAGCGCCGCGCGGCCCGCCGCATCGCCGGCTACACACGGACAGGACGACGCCGATGATCGCCGACATGCCCTTGGCCGCGTTCGATCTCGAGACCACCGGAACCGACGTCACCCACGACCGCATCGTGACCGCCACCATCATCACCATCGACGGCGCGAAAGTGAACGCCGACGAATGGCTCCTCAACCCCGGCATCGACATCCCCGAAGGCGCCGCCAAGATCCACGGCATCACCACCCAGAAGGCCCGCGCGGAAGGCCAGGACTACAGCGACGGCTACCGGCAGATCCGCGACCGCCTCGAAACCGTGTGGGCCCAAGGGCACGCCGTCGTCATCATGAACGCCGCATTCGACCTGTCGATGCTGCACTGGGAAGGCCTACGGCTCGGGCACCCCGAACTCGTCGTCGGCGCCGTCGTCGACCCATACGTGATCGACAAGCAGATCGACCGGTTCCGGCGCGGGAAGCGCACCCTCACCGCGCTGTGTGAGCACTACGGCGTCGACCAGGGAGCCGCGCACGACGCGACGGGAGACTGCCTGTCGGCGGCGCGCGTCGCATGGAAGCAACTCCGCCTACCGGACATGGCGTCGTTCGACGACGTCGAGTCCCTGATGCGCGCGCAGGCCCAGTGGCGCGCCGAGCAACAGCAGTCCCTGCACGAGTACTTCCTCCGCCAGGGCAACCACGAAGCCGCCGCGACGGTCGACGGCGAATGGCCAGTCAGGAGAACAGCATGAAGCCCAACAAGCTGGGCGAGGTCGTCGAGTCGATCCCGCTGCCGATCGTGTTCACTGCGACCGAAGGTGGCGACGCACCGACCCCGCAGGACATGCACGAGCAGGCCTGCAAGATGGCTGGTATCAACCCGCGGTGGGTCGACACCGTCGGCATGGAGAGCGACAGCGCCGGTACGCGCCTCGTCGTCGAGATGAAGACCATCCGCATCCCTCTGGTGGAGCCATGAGGATCACCCCGAACAGTCCGGCGATCTGCATGCACGAGGAACTCGACACCGACATCGTCGAAGTCCGGTCCGCAGGCGTGCTGCGCGTCGACGTCAGCATCGTGTGCCGCGACTGCGAAACTCTCCTGCAACGCGAAACCCACACCATCCCGATCGGAGACACGGCATGAGGCACCTGATGTGGTGGTGGCAGAACTTCACCGACCGACTCTGGGTCCGCATCGACATCGCCCTCTACCGCGCGCACCGCCGCCGCTGCGAAGCGTGCCGCAACGGCGACGTACGCGACCAACTCGCCGACGACATCGGCGACACCAAATAGCCGCCAGACAACCAGCAGTGACAGTCTGACTGTCACTACCATGATCGTCATGGGTGACGCGAACAAGAGCCCGCGAGTGCAGATCCCCCGCACAGAAGCACACGCCGAATGGCTCGACGACTACATCAGCGGAATGAGCCTGCGCGCGATCGCAGCCAAGCACGGCGTCACGCACCCCGCCGTCCACCACGTCATCCACCGGCAACTCGCCGCAGCACGCGAACGACGAGACCAACTCGCCGACGAACTCTACGAGATCCAAGCCCGCCGCTACGAACTCCTCTGGACCGAAACCGTCAAAGCCCTCGCCGACGCCAAAGCGAACCGCGAAGTCGGCGTCGCCCAACTGATCAGCGCCGGCCGCGGCGTCCTCGACTCCCTCACGAAACTCCACGGCCTCGACCAACCGATGCGCGTCGACGTCACCGTCACCGAAACCAGCGACGTCGACCGCGAACTCGCCGACCTCGCCACCAAACTCCGCGACAAGGCGATCAAGGACGCACAGGCGGCAGGCCTCCCCGCGCCGGACCTCCCCGTCCTCGACGGGATCGTCGAATCCGTCACCGAGGACTGACGCGTGTCCGTCCTCGCCGGGATGACGCACGAGCAGAAGCTCGCCCTGAAACGCGACCTCGCGGAACGCGTCGTCAAAGCCGGGCTCACCCTGCCGTCCGCCTCATCGCCGGGCGCGTTGGCCGCGCACTGCGACCTCGGCCTCACCGTCGAACGGCCCCACACGACCGCGATCGACAACGCACTGACCCCGCTCCTGACGCAGGAGAACGGGCGCGTCATGATCTTCTCGCCGCCCCAGCTCGGCAAGAGTTCCCGCGGTGCGCGCTGGTTCCCGTTCTGGTGGCTCACCATGCGACCCCGCGACCGGATCCTTCTCGCGTCGTTCGCCGCGTCCCTCGCCCAAACGCACGGCGGCGCCGTCCGCGAGTACATCCGCATGTACGGCGCCGACTACGGACTCCGACTGTCCTCGACGCAGTCAACGAAAGCCGCGTGGGAACTCACCACCGGCGGCGGCCTCCGCTCCGTCGGTGTCCGCGGCGGCCTATCCGGTCACCCGATGGACCTCGGGATCATCGACGACCCGTTCGCCGGCCGCGCCGAAGCGGACAGCCCGACGATGCGGGAAGCAGTGTGGAACTGGTACTCGGGTGTGTGGTCGGCCCGACGGTCGCCGACGGCCCGCGAGGTCATCATCATGACGCGCTGGCACCAAGACGACCTCGCTGGGCGGCTCCTCGACCGCGACGGCCGCATCGAAGAAGGCGGCGACTGGACTGTCCTGCATATGCCGGCGCTCGCACTGAAGCCGGAACCCGCGAAGGGAGTGTTCGCGGACCCTCTCGGGCGTGAGCCGGGGGAGCCGCTGTCGCATCCGAAGATCGCCGACGGCGACCACGGTGCGCTGCTGGCGCACTGGGCGCGGCAGAAGCAGCGGTCGACGGCCCGCGACTGGGGGTCGATGTATCAGGGCACGCCGTGGTCGGCGGAAGGATCACTGCTCGATGACGATGCGATCCGTGCAGCGACGATGGGGCGGCCGGATACGTTCAAGCGGGTAGTGATCGGGGTCGACCCTGCGGGTGGTGGCCGGGACAGTGTCGGCATCGTGGCGGTCGGTCTGGATAGTCAGCGGCATGCATGGTTTCTCGACGACCGGACGGGCAAGTTGTCGGCGGCGGAGTGGCCGGAAGCGGTGTGTCTGGCGGCGGCTGAGCATGATGCGGGGACCGTGGTGGTGGAGAAGAACTTCGGCGGCGACATGGCGAAGCAGTTGATCGCGCAGGCGTGGGAGAAGCTCGCGGATCGTGGCGCGGTGTCGGGGTTGTGTCCGCATGTGTCGGAGGTGACGGCGAAGAAGTCGAAGGTGTTGCGTGCGGAGCCGATCGCGCAGGCGATCCTCACCGGGCGGGTGTTCTTCGCTCGCGGTGTCGACCTCAAGCAGTTGGCGACGGAGTGGACGATGTGGGAGCCCGGTAGTACGTGGTCGCCGGGTGCGTTGGATGCGGGTGTGCATGCGGTGACGGAGGTGTTGCCGGCGTCGCCACGCGGCAGTGAGGTGTCGAATCCGGTGCGTCGGCGTCGTGGTGAGGGTGGGTCTGGTCGTGGTTTGGCGGGGCGTCGCCGCTGAACGGAACGTGAGTAACAGTGAGCACTGTTACTGTGTGATGGTTGGGTTCACACCGCCCCGACATGATTCCGAAGGAGAAACCCTGTGAGCATCACGAATCCGGCAGTCTGCCGGTGCCCCCGCAAACCGCGTTTCACGGCGTGGTTCCGCCGCGACTGGACCTGCCCGCGGTGCGGCAGGGCGTGGTTCAGCATTCGCCGTTGGGACGGTCGCCTCGTCGGCCGGGAATGGCTTCCGGCAGGGAAGGGGCAGGCATGACCACCACCGAAGACCTGTACCAGAAGGCGTATGCCGTAGTCGATGACACACTCGGGTGGGAGGCATGTGTCCGCGCTGTCGTGGACCTCGCCCTCGACGCTGAGTATCGCCCCGGATACAGCTCGGGCGACCTCGGAGCGCTTGCCGAGCAGACGGCAGACGGAGAAGCCCTAGCGCAGTTGGTCCGCGACGTGCGGGACGGAGACGGGCACACCGTGCAGATCGACGGCGTACTCATCGCCCAGTGTGACGAGCACGGACGCGTGGAGGCCCGTCACACACAGGCACGTCCCGACTGGGAGGTGCTGCGGGAAGCGGCGGACCTCATACACCCGAAGTCGCACCCGACAGGGATGTGGCTGCCAGCGGAAAGGGTTTTGCGCGACGAGGCGAAGCGCCTCGAAGCCGAGCACCAGGCCGCGCAGGAGGCGGAGGCTGCGGAGGCTGAGCGGGAGAAGCTGATCGAGCAGGCGGCACCGCTTCTGTACGACGGGTACATCACGGAACCTCAGGCATGGCCCGACGACTACCACCCTGGTGGCGTGGAGGTCGCGCGTAGTCGTGCGGCGTCTCTCGTGGACGCTGGTTGGCGACCCGCCCCGGAGTCGGACGGCGGTGAGCAGGCATGAGCGGGCAGGACGCGCGGGACGTCATCGCCGAAGCGATCAACGACGACGGCTGGACGTGCGACGTGCACGAGCCTCATCGGTTCGGCGAGTGCACGCCGTGCCGAGACGCGCAGACGCACACTGCTCAAGCCGCACTCGACGCGCTCACCGACGCCGGCTACGCGATCGTGCGCCTGCCCGAGAGGGACATGACCAGCGAACACGCCACGCCCGAGTCCCAGCACGAGGTGCCCCTCTGGGCGCTCGGCGACGGCCTAGTCGCGGTGGTATCGACCTGCTGCGGCGAACTCTCAGTCACCGGTGGCGATTACCAGCCCGACGAGGGGCGCACTCTCGCCGCCGCTATCCTCGCTGCTGCCGCTCACGCTGAGGCGGGTGAGAGCGATGAGTGACCAGATGACCATCGAGCAGATCGGGTTGGTCGAGCCTGCGGTGATACGGGCTGCACTGGCCGAGCATCAGCGAGTAGCGGGGATAGCTCGCACCGCGATGTGCGTTTGCGGCTGGGAGGTGCCGCTGCGCGGCAATGCGAATCCGGCAGTCCTCTGGTCAGCACACTTCATCGAGGTGGTGACGGCATGACCGGCACTGATCCCGCGATCCTGGCGGCGCAGCGGGCGTGGGAGTCCGAGGGCTGGGGCGGCCCCGGTCGTCCGCTCGAAGAAGGAATGAGCGAGGGGAGGCTCGCCGTGGCCGCCGTCCGCGAGGCTTTCGCCTCGATCCGCGAACTACACAAGCGAAGACGATCCCCTGGCCGTACTTCCGGCGCTACGACTCTCCTACGCACATCACCGGGTGCGATCACTGCAACGGTCAGTGGCCGTGCTCGACCGCCCGCCTCATCTACACCAACGAGGAACTGAACCAATGACTGAAATCCGTATCCGCCACGAGTTCGCTAAACGCGGCGCAGTGCTCGGTGACGTCCCGCTCTACGAGGTCGACACCGTCATCCCGGTGATCAGGCGGTGGGGCCTGTACGACGACGAAGGCAACGTTGATCCGTCGCGACTGTCCGGGCAGTTCTGGTACAGCGCCGATGCCAACGCAGCGTGCTTCGAGGTCCTCATCGAAGCGGAGGCGACCGATGACTGAACAGCCTGCGGAGCCTGACACCACCGACATCGTGCAGCGTGCACGGGAAGCACTCGACGGCATCACGCCCGGACCGTGGAAGATCGATGAGCACGATGAATCGGCGCTCGCCTCCATTGTGTCGGTCGCCGACGACCGACTTGGCGGGTGGGTCGAGGTCGCGCGATCGCTGGGTGACGACGCCCGCTTCATCGCCGCCGCACCCGACCTCGTGCGCAAACTGGCTGCTGAGGTGGAGAAACTGCGGGCACAGCCTGTAGAGCTATCGGCCCAACTCCTGGCCGACGCCGCAGGATGGGAAGCGGTCGCAGAAGAACACGCCGACACTCTCGGCAAGGTCGACGCTGAGGTCGAGAAGCTATGCGCCACCGTCGATCGGGTGCAGAAGATGGCCGAGCGTTGGGAAGCTGATCCTTGCGTGTGCGGCTATCGCATCCCCGACGGCAACGACACGGATTCGCAGTGCCTCCACTGCGGTGCGACTTCGTTGCTCCGCGCACTCGACGGGGAGTCCGGCCGTGGGTGACTTCACGCCCGCCGGCAGTACGTCCGGTGCCCGCACCCGAGGCACTCGTAGAACACGGTCGCGGACGGATGCCCGGGCGGTGCACCCCACGAGCGGACCACGTTCCCGCGCACGATCTGCAATCCCAGATCCGACCACCGCAGACCGCAACCGTGGCAGTCGAGCGGCATCGTCGACACCCACCCACCACCGGGCGCCTCAACCAGGCCCGGCGAATACCAGCACCACGACACCCCATCCACGCGCGCACCCTAACGCGCACCACCGACAGGACACTCCACATGACCGAGCCTGACCGTTCCGATCCCTGCGTCCTCATCGGCGCAGCGATCTGGACACTCCTCGTCCTCATCCTCGCCATCGTCATCGTGACCGCCATCTAATGCCCGCCGGCGTCCACCCCCACTGCGACATCTGCGGAAGCACACTCAACTCCTGGGTAGTCCGTGTCTGCCATCGCTGCGAGACACAAACGGCAGTTACAGTTAACTCTGTTACTGATGCCCCGCCCGAGGAGATCCCTTGTCGACGCTCGTCGCCGTCCTCACAATCGGACTGATCGCACGCCTCACCAGGCTCTGCGTCGCCGACCAACTCACCTACGGCATCCGCGCCCGGATCGTCGTACGCCTCGGCCCCGACCACCCACTCTCGTACCTCGCGACCTGCTCGTGGTGCCTGAGCGTGTGGATCGGGGCCGCAGTCAGCTGCGCCGCATACTTCTGGGCCGACACCCGCTGGTGGTTCATGGTCGCACTCGCTGGCACCGCATCACTGATCACCGGATGGGCCGCCAACTGGCTCGACCCCGCACCCGAGAGCGAGGACGCGTGATGGCACACCTGCCCGGCACCCTGCACATCGCGTGCGGCCAGTGCGGCGACACCATCGCACTGCTCGTCCAGCCGACCACCGTGCATCCCACCGGATACACCAACCCCACCACAGTCCTGTCCGTCGACACCCGCCTGCTCGACGCCCACAACACCAGCCACCACCCGACGAAGGAGGCGTGATGGGACGCGCACCCGACTCCAACGCATCGATGTACGCGCCCCGCCGCCGCGCACCACTCGGCCGCCGCCTGCGCGTACCCGACGGCGCCCAAGTCATGCACGCCGCGAAAGACGCCAACACCCCGTGGCCAGCGATCACCGCATCCGCCCAAGTTCTGTCCAAGCGGAAGATGGACCGCAAGGTCAAACGAGCCCCCGTCGAAGGCTGGCAGAACGAAGCATGGGCGATGCGCGCCGAGACCGGCGAACTCCGCTTCATCGGCGACCGCCAAGCCAACGCCTGCTCCCAGGCCCGCCTCTACGTCGGGAAGAAGGAAACTCCGAGCAGTGACGTCGTCCCCGTCGACGACGGCAGCATCCCCGCACAACTATCGGCCGCACTGTTCGCGAACGCCGGCATGGTCGAACAAACCCTCCGCCGCGCCGCGCAGCACCTGATCTTCAACGGCGAATCGAACCTCCTCATCCGCGAAGACGAGAACGGGCAACTCACCTGGGACGCGCACTCGATCACCGAGATCACCGGCAGCCCTGGCCGCTGGAAGCTCAACAACGGCGTCGACAAGCCCCGCGACATCGGCGACGACGAAATCCTCATCCGCGCATGGCGTGCCGACCCCGAATACTCGGCGCGCGCCGACGCACCCGTCCGGGCGATCCTTTCGACCGCCCGTGAACTCCGCGCCATGAGCATGTACGTGTCCGCGCAGATGGAATCCCGCCTCGCAGGCTCCGGGCTGCTGCTCATTCCAGACGGTCTCGAGTCGATGCACTCGCAAGGCGGCGACGATGACGACGACTTCGACCTCGCCGACGAACTGACCGACTACCTCGTCGAAACAGTCAAGGACCGAGACCTCGCATCGAGCATCGTGCCGTTCATGCTGACCGGTACCCCGGACCTCATCGAGAAGGTCCGGCACATGACATTCTCCACCGAACTCGACCAGCAGGTCCCAGACCTGAGGGACGAGTCGATCCGCCGCATCGGCCTCGGCATGGACTCCGACCCCAGCGTGCTCCTCGGACAGGCGTCCAGCAACCACTGGTCCGCGTGGGCTGTCGACGAGAACGAGATCAAGTTCGGGGTGCAGCCGATCGTCGCGATCATCTGCCATGCCCTCACCGTCGGTCTGCTGCGGCCGCTGCTCGTCGAGCAGGGTGTCTCGGACCCGGATCTGTACTCGGTTTGGTACGACACGACGCCGCTCCTGGTCCGCCCGGACCGGTCGAAGGACGCCCAAGCCTTGTATGACAAGGGCGTCATCTCCGATGCGGTCCTGCGGCGCGAGAACGGGTTCGACGACACCGACGCCCCGAGCGATGAGGAACGCACCCGCGCGATCATCCGGGAACTCCTGTCGACTCGCTCGGACCTCATCGACAAATGGCTCCCCGCCCTCGGGATCGTCGTACCCGGTGTCACCGACAACCCTGTCCGCGTCGACGACACCCTCTCCGACGCGGTCCTCGAACAGCAGCAAGACAACAGCACACCGCCGGCCCCCGACACAACACCCGCGGTGGCACCCGAAGCGGACAACGGCCCACCGATTCCGGGGGAGACGGAGGCAAGCCAGTGACAGACACCGCCCGCGACGTGCTCCTCGCCTGCGACATGGCCGTCCGCCTCACCCTCGAAGCCGCAGCCCGCTCCATCCGCAACCGCCGCGGCCGCGCCGCCCGCGCACTCTACGACGGAGTCCCCGACGACAAGCTGTACCTCGCGCTCACACCAGCACCAACAGTCGCCGAATGGGAACGCTTCGCCGACACATTCACCCGCTGGTGGGGCCTGCCGTCCGTCCTCGCCGACACACCGCGGCAACGGGCCTACATGGTCGCCTGCCACGAATACGTGCGCGCGGCGATCCTGTCGCAGACACCGCACGACGTCGACGCCCTCCACGCATTCCTGGCAGAAGCCGATGCGGTCGCACCCGCCCGCTAGCCTGTCCCGCATGGCAGCCGAACACCGGCTCGTCCTCGCCGAAACCAGCATCGAGGACGCAGTCGTCGCCGCGATGCGCGCCTGGCTCGACGCCGCACGCGTCCTGATCATCGCCGATGCCGCCAACCAACTCGGACTCACCGCCGCCGGACGGCACCGCCAGCCCGAACCCATCGGCCCGGACGTCCCGATGGCGACACCCGGCGTCAACCCCGAAGCCGCAGTACAGGCCGCGACCGGAGCCTGGAACGACTGGCGACGAACGATCGACAACAACGTCCTCCCCGCGGTGTCGATCGCGTTCGGCGACGCATTCCAGCAGTACCGCCTCGAACACCGCGACACCGGCAGCTTCACCCCGCAGATGCAGTACATGGAGACCGTCGCCGACCGCCTCCGAATCTGGCCGGAAGGAGCATTCGAAGAGATCCGGCCCGAACTCGTTGAAGCCCTCGCCAACGCAGAGACGATCGAGCAGATCACCGACCGCGTCGGCATGGTCCTCGGCATCGACAAAGACCAGCGCGCGATCAAGGCCCGCATCAACGAGATTGAAACGATCCTCGACGATCAAGACAACGGGCTTGATAAGGACGAAATCAAGTCTCTCCGCGCCGAACGCCGCGCCCTGTGGGAAGCCCACGACGAGGAAGAAACCCGCTGGCGGTGGAAAGCGCGACGCATCGCACGCACCGAAGCACACGGCGCCGTCAACGCGGGCGCGCTGGCCGCCGCCAGACAATCACAGGCAGCCACGGGCGACCGCTACTGGAAGCGGTGGCTCGCAACTGACGACGTCCGCACCCGCGCATCCCATCGCGTCGCCGACGGACAGACGGTGCCACTCGATGAGAAGTTCCGCGTCGGCGGATTCCTCCTCGACTTTCCCGGCGACCCGATCACCATCGCGCCGCACGAGACGATCAACTGCCTAACCGACCCGGATACGCCGATCGCCACAGACAGAGGGCCGAAGCGGGTGGCCGACATCCAGATCGGCGACCGCGTGCTGACGCACCGAGGGCGGTTCCGCCCCGTGGTTCGGCTCGCACCGTCCCGGACTCACTCAGGCGACGTCGTCTGCCTCGACGTCGGCGACGGCGTTCTTCGCCTGACGGAGAACCATCCGGTGCTGACGGACCAGGGCTGGGTGATCGCTGGGGAACTCAGCCGAGGCCGGATCGTCCTTTGCGCCTCTCCGATTGAGCTCGGCCATGGTTTCGAAGAGCCGAGTCTGCTCGGCGAGCGCCGCAGCAGCGCGCGGACCACGTCCGCCACGGACCCCGACGGGCCAGTTCGCGACGAGTGCGGCATGGCGCTTCTTGATGACGAGGTATGGGAGCAGTGCCGCGCACAGCTCGGTCGCCTGAGAGTTGGTGACCTGCCAGCGGAACATCTTGGACCAGCCGTCCTTGAACGGCTTCCCATTCGTGTAGACGATCCCGACACCGGTGACCTCGTGGAGAAACCGGATGATGCCCTCGTGGCTGTTCACCGCCAGAACCTTCGCGTGGTAGTTGAAGGGCCGAGCGGGGTCCTGTCCCTTGCTGCGCGCACGACCGATGGTGATCGTTCCCTCGCCGTCGATGAAAGCAGCGATGTAGGCGGCAGTGACGGGATCGAGTTTCATCCCACTATACTACCTCGCACAGTGGT
This sequence comes from Gordonia sp. LUNF6, assembly GCF_047041125.1. Lineage (NCBI taxonomy): Bacteria > Bacillati > Actinomycetota > Actinomycetes > Mycobacteriales > Gordoniaceae > Gordonia > Gordonia sp. LUNF6. Next base: position 3,668,697 of record NZ_CP178181.1, on the reverse strand, counting down.
GCGTTACTGGGTTGAACGCGCTGATCAAGTCCAGTTGTTCAACTTCGCAGTCGATGAGGACGAGTCCTATGTTGCGAACGGAATCGTCGTCCACAACTGTCGATGCACCGTCCTCATCTACCACGACGATGCGCTGCAGGATGAGTTGCAAGGGCCCGACGGAAGTATGGGGGAGGTACGGCCCGAAGGTGTCCGCATCGGCCCCGATGATCCTGACGATGTGCAGGCCGCGGTCGAGAAGGTCGTTGAGGACGAGCATCGTGCGCCACCAGTCGCACCGGATGACCGCGGAGAAGACCACGGGCAGACACCGCCGGCCGCTCCGGAACCCGTCGAACTGACCGACGAACGAGAGACACCGGTCGGTCCGGCACCAGACCTGGCGTCGTTCTCCGATGACGAACTGCTGGACCTGATGCGCGAAAAGGTCCGCTCCGACGACGGCGTGTACGAGGCGGCGATGGCCGAGTACGACCGCAGGCAGGACGACCGCGACGACTGACGTCCACCGGACCGTACCGGCGGTGGTGGATACTGGCAGACGAGAATGTCGCTGGCGGTAGGGGCCGGACACCCGAAACACCAGGGAGTCCCGCCATGCCCGACACTCTCGCCGCGATCACCGCTGCTGGCGTCGTCTACGACCGCTCCGATTTCGCCGACCCGCACCTCGACGGGCCGACCGCGCTCACTGTCACCGCGGACGGTCGAGTCTTCGGTCACCTCGCCGCCGCCGGTACCTGCCACATCGGGTACGGCGATCGCTGCGTCACCCCACCGACGAGCAAGAGCGGATACAAGTACTTCCACCAGGGAGTGGTCCGCACCAAGGATGGTGACCTCCCGGTCGGGAAGCTCACGATCGGCACCGGACACGCCAGCCTCGGACAGGACTCCGTCGCGGCGGCCGCTCACTACGACAACACCGGTACGGTCGTCGCCGCAGTCCGCGCCGGAGAAGACGCACACGGCATCTGGCTCGCCGGCCGTATCGTCCCGGGCACCCCGCCGGAACGGATCGACGAACTCCGCCGATCCGGAGTATCGGGGGACTGGCGCGGAATCGACGGGAACATGGAGCTCGTCGCGGCGCTCGCGGTGAACGTGCCGGGCTTCCCGGTTCCGCGGACCGAGGAACTCGTCGCCGCCGGCGGGGTCGCATCGCTGGTAGCGGCGGGTGTGGTCGCTCCGGATGCTCCGATGTCGGGGGAGGACTTGGAGCAGATGGTCGCGTCGGCGGCCGAACGGATCGTCGACGAGCGCCTCGCGGAGCAGCGGCGGCGGGCCGCGATCGTCGCGCGGGTCGAGCCGATCGTCGCGTCGGCGGGTGTGGACCGCCGTCAGCGTGTGGTCGCCAACGTAGAGCGGGTGCAGGCGGCGCGCGCGGCCGAGGACGTCGACGCGCTGACTGCCGCGGTCGATTCCGGGATCCCCGGCCACCTGCCCCGCGATCTGAAGAACTATTGGACCAAGGGCGCCGGACTGTCGCGGTGGGCGACGTCTCCTCATCCGTACACCGCGCTGACTCGTGCCCTGCGATCGGAGTTGCCGGCGAAGGCGCAGCACATGGTGAATGGGCTGGCGGCGAACCTGTTCAAGGCGGTGTTCGGGATCTACCCCGGCCAGCGGAAGGAACTCACCGCGGCGTCGGGTCGCCGTGTCCGCACGCAGGAGGGTGCAGATCGGTTCGGTGTGTCGGTGGGGGATCTGATCCCGGAGGCGGTCGAGCAGGCCCAGCAAGTCGGTGGTGACTTCGCAGAGGCCGCGGGCAACGACATCGCGAAGATGATCGACCCGAGCCGCAAGAACAAGCCGAAGCCGCCAGCACCGAAGGACGCGGTCTCGGAGCCAGCGCCGAAGCCCGACCCCAAGACTGAATCGAAGGCGAAGACGGCCGAACCGGTCGCCGCTCCGAAGAGCGGCCCCGGCGCCCTCGTCCCTGAAGGTGACGAGGCCGCGAAACCGTTTACGCAGGATGTCACTCCTGCGCCTGCGGAGAAGGCCGAGGACCTCGATCACGGCCCAGACGGTGCACCTGTCGTCCCCGACGACGCCCCTCCGGCCCGACTCGAGGGGACCGGTCCGATGGACGAGGACCAGTCTCCCTACTCGGGCGCGCTCGGCGGAAAGCTCCTGTCGTTCGATGACGGTAAGGCGTACTACGACGACGGTTCCTGGACCGACGGAGAGCAGTGGCATATCGGCGACGCTCCGACCCAGACTGAATCTGATCCGGCCGCGGCACTGACCGAAGCCGACGTGTACGACCCGGGAGACCCGGCAGCGAACCCCGAAGGCGCAGCGGACGGGGCCAGCATCGATGAAGGCTCTCCGACGCCGGGCACCGAGGTCACCGACACCGAGGTCCCTGCACGTACGGACGGCTCCGGCTACCTCGAGGAAGACCAGGTCCCGGAGACCGGCGCCTACGGTGGCGCGCTCGTCGACTACAGCGACGGCGTCGCGTTCTACGACGACGGCACCGACACCGACGGCACGACGTGGCGGCACTCCGAACCCTACGAGGACCCGGAAACGATTGCCGCGTCCGCAGTCCGCCACGCCCGCATCATGCGCAGACTCGGGTACACGGTCGCGAACCCCCGCCCAAAAGCCTGACCGCTGCCGGACGTCGGCGCGCACTTACCGCTGCTGGTGTGCGCCGCGTCCGGACCGCAGCGGGCGCCGCACGCTACAAGCAGCCCATCGGATCCATCATCGTCACCCAAGGCGGTGGCAAGAAGCCGCTGAACCTGTCGCACATGGACGACGGGCACCTCATGGATCTCATGCACGACCAGATCGCGCAGCAGAAGAACCCGGACATCTACGAGGCGGCCGCCGCTGAATGGTCGCGCCGGCAGCCCCCGTTGGAAGAACCGAGTGCACCGTTCCCCGATCCGTGGGATGAGCCCGATCCAACGCGCACCGACCGACTCGACATGATGACCGCCGAGCGCGATGCTGCCTACGCGCGACTGGCGTCCGGCGCGCACGTCACCGACAGCGAGTGGCAGGACGACGCCGACCGCTACGAGGTGTACTCCGAACTCATCGCGAACGAGCAGAAACTCGCCGCGACCAACTCGACGCCGCAGGGTGCGGTTCCGGGTCTGGTAGAGGAACGGCCGCAAGGTGACGGCGCATCGACGGTCGAGGTCTCAGCCGCGACGCGGAAACGGTGGGCGATCATGGAGCAGGCCGACCAACTCGCCGAAGCCGAGGGGATCAGCTACGAGGACGCGCTCGGTCGCGTTCAGGGCCTCGACCCCGAACAGGTACGACGTCGTGAAGCAGTCCGTCGCGGCACCGAACTCGGGTACTCGTCGACGAGTTTCAACGCGCTTGTCGACGAGATCCATCATCAGTACGTCTCCGAGATGGAACTCCGGATGGAGGACGCCACAAACGGGCACTTCATCGCCACTGAGCACAAGAACAACCCCGAGTTCTGGAAGTGGTGGAACAACAACGGGAAATCACTGTTCTCGATGACTGATGCTGAGGCTCGCAAGTACCTGTCTCCTGAAGCTCGCGAGTACCTGGATTCGATCGGTGGACGCGTCACCAAATCAGATGTGGTCGCGCTGATAGAGCAGGGTAAGCTGAGTGAGAACTTCGAGCCTGACTCTATCCAGGCAGCGTTCTCCAACTCGGAGACCAGATTCCGTCGAGGGGACTACCTCCAATGACTACTACCCGGGAACAGTTTGCGCAGGCGCAGCACGCCGGGGCAACGTCGTCGCTCGATGACACCTGCCCGTACACAGGTCTTCTCGCGCGGGCATGGCGGGATGCACGTCGAGAGATGGTCGCCGAGCGTCGTGAGGCCATGATGGCAAGGGCGCGCGGTGGGATGTAACTGCGGGTCGGGCCGTAAGGTCGTCGTGTACGAAGCGACGCGCTCCAACGGGACGGTGAAGCGGTATCTCACTCAGCGTGAGGCCGAGTCTGATGTGGCCAAGAACGGTGGCTCGTGGCGGCAGGTGACGCAGACCGTGCGGTGAACGCGCTACTCTGAGACTCGATAGCCGCTGGCGGTAGGGGCCGGGCACGCGCGAAATGCGCTCCCCGAGCCTCAAGGAGCACCCCGTGGCTACTCTCAACCTCCAGGCCATCCTCGATCAGACCGCGGGCAAGACCGCGGAAGACGTTGCTGGCATCGTCAAGGCCGCAGCATCCGCCGAAGGCGTCGACCGGGACCAGATCACCGCAGTCATGGACGAGGCGGTCGAGAAGTTCCAGGCGCTCAACGATCAGGACGACCTGAAGGGTGACGACCTCGCAGCGTTCGAACTGATCGGCGAGGTCATCACCGCGACCCGCGCCGTACAGACCGAACTCGCTGAGGCCGACGCCGCGGCGAAGGCCAAGCGTGACGAACTCGCGGCGAAGGTCCTCGGCACCGACGAGACCGCCGAGACCCCCGCCGAGGCGGAGGACCCCAGCGATGACGACGCGCAGACCGACAACACCGCGGCCGACACTGCTGACGAGGCCGCAACCCCGGAGGCCGCGCCGGAACCGGTGACCGCATCGGCGAAGCCGCTGCCCCGGATCAACCTCGCCACCATCAAGGGCAAGGCGCCCGAACCCAAGCCCGTCGAGACTCCGTCCGGACTGGCGATCACCGCCGCCGCCGGCGTCCGCGGCGTCGAGAACGGCGCCAACCTCGACATGGACGGCCTCGTCGCCGCCGTCCAGGCCCGCATCCAGGGCATGCCGCGCGGAGGCAACGGCTACGTCAAGGACGGTGTCGCACAGATCGCGGTCACCTTCCCCGAGGACCTCGTCGCGTCCGGCGACGGTGACGACACCCGAGTCATCAATCACGCCGGAGACCAGAACCGTCTCGACGGTGGACTGGTCGCATCCGGTGGTTGGTGCGCACCCAGCGAGACGCTGTACGACCTGGCTCCGATGCTCGCCGATCCCAACGCCGGACTCATCGATGTCCCCGAGACGCAGGTGAAGCGTGGCGGCATCAACTTCACCCAGGGAGTCGACTTCGCATCGGTGTGGGCGGGCAACGCCGGCCTCATGCAGACCGAAGCGCAGGCCGAAGCGAACGAAACCAAGGCGCTGTACCGGCCCACCTGCCCCGAGTTCACCGATGTCCGCGCGGACGTCATGTACTCCGGCATGACTGTCGGGTTCCTGCAGAACGACGCCTACCCCGAGACCACGAAGGACGCGCTCGCCGGCGTGACCGCGGTGCACGCGCACCGCTTCAACGCCGAGACCATCAAGCGGATGGCCGCCGCGTCGACCGCCGTCGACCTGACCGGCAAGATCGGACCGTCGGCGACCGGGTCGATCCTCAACGGCATCGGCCTGCAGATCACCGACTACCGGTACAAGTACCGTGCACCGGAATCGCTGGTCCTCGACGTCGTCCTCCCGATCTGGACCAAGGAAGTCGCACGCGCCGACTACAGCCTGCGCGAAGGCATCCCGCTCGAGAACGTCACCGATCAGATGATCGCGAAGTGGATCGCCGACCGCGGCGGCCGAGTCCAGTGGGTCTACGACTGGCAGGACGCCTACACCGGTGTCACCGGCGGCTTCGGGTCGACGACTGCGATCACCGAGTACCCGACCAGCGTGGAGGCACTGATCTACGTGTCGGGCACGTTCGTCCGCGGCCGCGGTGAGGTCGTCAACCTCGACATGGTCTACGACTCGGCAGAGGTCCAGAAGAACGACTACTTGCAGATGTTCATGGAGGAGAAGCTGCTCGTCGCCAAGCGCGCGTACAGCTCGCTCAAGGTGAAGCTGGCGCTCGGGGTGAACGGCACCGTCGGTGCCGCGCAGGTCCTCGACAGCAACGGCAAGGTCGTCCCGGCGACGCCGTAGTGACGTCGGGTCGGGTACCGATGACCGCCCCCGTCCGGTACCCGGCCCGGCAACCACCGCCCCTTCTGACTTGAGGAACATCTGATGGCAGTCGCCCCGCCCCTCTTGATCCCCACCCCGCAGCTCGCGCCGCCGCGGGGCGGCCTGCTGTCGGTCGCCGACATCGTCGCCCCAGGGGATCTGCACTGGCAGAACGGCGTCGAGTACGCCACCAATCCCACGCCTGGCGGTGTCGCCGACGAAGTGTCATGCGACCCGATCGACCCGGCCGACCTTCCCGAGGGCGTCCCGGTCGTGACCGACGACCCGCTCCGTGTCCACACCGGATTCACATGCAAGCACCCCGGACTGACCCGCGACGAAATCCAGGCGTACGCGCGTAACAAGCTGACCGCCGGTGAGGGGCCAGCCGTCGAGCGTAGTGTGTGGCCGACGATCATCGCCGACGCGACCACGATCGCCGGAACCGGTGCGGTGTCGCTGCTCGCAGGGCTCGGCGACCTCGAAGCGTGGCTCTACGAGTCGTACGGCGGCACCGGAGTGATTCACGTGCCCCGCGGCGCGCTGCCGTTCCTGGTGAAGGCGAAGCAGATCGTCGTCGGCAGTGGAGGCTCCCTGACGACCGTGCTCGGCACCAAGGTCAGCGCCGGAGCCTATCCCGGGACCGGGCCAGCCGCCGCCGAGCCCGCGGCCGGCGCGGCGTGGATCGCGGCGACCGCCGCGGTCCAGGTCCGACGCTCCGAAACCAAGGTCCGCACCGACAACGGGGCCGCCTACTTCGACCACCGCGACAACAGCGTGATCGGCCTGGCGGAACGCCTCTACGTCGTCAGTTGGGAACACCTGGCCGCCGCTGTTCAGATCACTCTCGAGGAGGCTCCCTGATGCCGACGATCATCCCGAAGGACCGCGCTGATTCACAGCGTCTCGCTCGCGCTCTGCTCGACGCGGCCGGCGATCGACCGGAGCGGGTCCGCACCATCAACCCGCGCGGGCGCCTGGCGTTCGTAGTCGACGACGAACTCGCCGCGGCGGTCGGCACCGGAGACTACGCACCGCCGCCGGAGGCGCCGAAGAAGCGCGCACCACGCAAGACCAGCGCGAAGACCACCGACTAACGGTCCGATCGACCAACAACTGCACATCGAGATTCGCCGCTGGCGGTAGGGGCCGGGCATCGACAACGACCAGAAGAGGTCCCCGTCATGCCGAACAACGTATGGCCCTCCATCCACGCCAAGATCATGCGACTGACCAAGCTCGACAGCTGCGGACAGCCGATCACCGGGGCATCCAACAAGTCGATGCTCGTCACGAAGGGCATCGTCAAGATCAGCATCACCGCCGAAACCGAGGACGGTGAGGACACCGTCAAGAAGAACGGCAACGGCGAGATCTGCGTCCAGCACAAGGACCCCGACCAGATCAAGTACCTCGCCCCCGAGATCGAGTTCTGCGGCGTCGACCCCGAAGCGTGGTCCATGATCACCGGGCAGCCACTCGTCCTCGACGGCGCGGGCGATGCGGCCGGCATCAAGATCAGCTCGGCGCCGATCGAAGCGAACTTCGCGTTGGAGGTGTGGACCGATGTTCCCGGCGCCGCGTGCGGTGCGGGAGGCAATCAGCCGTTCGGATACTTCCTGCTCCCGTTCGTCGGGTCAGGCAAGGTCGGCGACATCGAACTGTCCGTGTCGGCCGCCGAGTTCACGCTGTCGGCGCAGACCAAGCCCGGCACCGGGTGGGGCGTCGGCCCGTACGCGGTTGTCCGCGACGAGGACAACGCCGCCGTGCCGCTGCTCGAGGCGCTGACACCGCAGGATCACGCGATCATGCAGACGGTGACCGTGGCTCCGCCGACCCCGACGGACGGCGCAGTGGAACTGACGCCGGTGACCCCGCCGACCGGACCGTAATTGAACACCCACGGAGGGCGCGCACTGGCCGGACGGCCGGTGCGTGCCCTCTCGTCGTATCGGATCAGAGGGAGACAGTAGATGAGTTTCTGCGGGTGGCCGGTGACGATCCCGGCCGAGTACGCGGAGCGGTGGGCCGAGGCGACGCCCGAGCAGCAGGACCGGGCGACAGCGCTCGCCGGCCGCGTCTTGTGGGCGCTGACCGGGCAGGTGTTCGGGGTGTGTTCGGCGACGGTGCGGCCGTGCTTTCAGCCGCAGCGCGGCGGCTCCCTGTACCGCGGGTTCTGGCCCGGAGTGTCGGTGACACCGGGGGCATCCGGTCCGTGCGGCTGCTCCGACGGCTGCACCGAGGTCGGCTATGACCGCGTGTCCCTGCCGGGGCCGGTCGCCGCGGTGGACGAGGTCATGATCGATGGCGTCACGATCGATCCGGCCACCTATCGGGTGCAGGATCGTCGGTGGGTGCACCGGGTTGACGGTCAACTGTGGCCGACGCACCAAGATCTTCATGCCCCGGACGACGGTCTGGGTGCGTTCACGATCCGCTATCAGCGGGGTATCCCGCTCACTGATGACGCGAAGGCCGCCGCCGGGCGCCTGGCGGTCGAGTTCCTCGAAGGGATGGCGGGTGGGTCGTGCAAGCTCCCGGACCGCGCGACATCGGTGTCCCGGCAGGGAGTATCCATCGATTTGGCAGACATCCGCGAGTGGTTCACCAACGGTGTCACCGGCGTCGCGGAGGTCGACCTGTGGATCATGGCCGTCAACCCAAACCGGTCGAAGCGACCAGCCCGAGTCACGTCGCCGGATCGTCGCCGCACCGTCGTGAGGATGCAGTGATGGAATGCTCCCCGTACGTGCTCGCGGCGTCGTTGCTTGCGAACCTGCAGGCAAACCTGGCCGACACCCGGGCCGGTGCCGCTGACCGTATCGCCGTGTACCCGCACCAGGAACCGGCGGTCGAGTTCTGCGACTCGATGGCATGGGTCGGTATCGGTGCGATCGCCCCAGCGCAGACGAAACCCGTCGGTGGATGCGGAGTTCTCACGTGGCGACTCACGCTGACGATGGGCGTGCACCGCTGCTACCCGGTGACCGAGGACGGATCGGCACCGGATGCGGCCGCGGTGGACTCAGCGGCCCGCGACATCCTCGATGACGGCGAAGCGATGCGCCGCGCGGTCACGTCAGCGTTCGAGGACGAGCAGCCCCAGATCACGGGATGGCGGCCGGTCCCGCCGCAGGGCGGGTCGCATGGATCACGGATGGACGTCCAGGTCGAAATGGCTTGGGGCGCGTACACCGAACCGCGGGCGCCGATGCTGCCGGGAGACCCGCGTCAGCCGTGACGAGAACGGTGAGGGCCCGCACGCTTCCCCTGAAACCGTGCGGGCCCTCTGCACCAAACTCGACCAAGAACCAGATGCACCACCGACGATACCGCACGAGTGACAGTTCAACAGTTACTGTGGACCGTATGAGTGAAGTGACCGTCAAAGCCATCCAGCCCGTGCTCGGCCTCGCCGACGGCGACGTCGTCACCATCGAACGCACACCCCGCATCGACACCGCGATCAAGGCAGGCCGTCTCGTCGTCCAGGACCAGCCGGTCCAGACGACCGACGTCGGCACCACGAGCGACGACCCCGAACCGGTGCCCGACGACAGTCCGCAGCCGGAAACCGCTGAGGCCCAGTCGGAGCAGCCGCGCGTCAAGCGGGTGAAGAAGCTCGCAGGCCTCGACAAGGACACCGATGGCTAGCGTCCGCCTCAACCGCGCGAACTACCAGCGCGCGACTCAGGCCGCCGGCCGCCGCTGGGCTGACCGGGTCGGCAACGACGTCGTCGACGAGGCACGGAAGCGGTGCCCAGTCGATGAGGGAACCTTGCGGGCGTCGATCACTCACGTCACCACAGTCCGAGACGGATCCGCCAAGGTCGTCGTCGGGTCACCGCTGCCGTACGCCGAGTACTTCCACACCGGCACCGGCATCTACGGGCCGAAGGGCACACCGATCACGCCGGTCACCCGCCAGGCCCTCAAGTTCAAGTGGGACGGGCCCGGCGGCGCGACCCGCTCGAAGGACAAACGCGGCTACGTGTTCGCCAAGTCCGTCAAGGGCATCAAGCCCAACCCGTTCCTGGCCGACGCACTGCAGTCCGTCATGGGCGTCGTCCGACGCCGCACCCGATAGAAAGAAGACACCCCGAATGGCTACTGCTCCCGCTCACACCGCACCGAAGGCACGCTGGGCGAAGTTCCTCAACGAGCAAGGCATCGATGTCCCCGACAGCGCGACACGCGCCGACATGATCGACCTGTGGCGACTGAACCAGGACGACCATGACGACGACGTCGATGCGCCGGCCGAGGCCGGTTCGCTCGAGTATTTCCGGCCTGCTCCCGACGAGCGCCTCGCCGATCAGGTCCCCGACGACCTCTCGTTCTCGACCGATTCTGGCGAACGCCGCGACCCCGAGAAGCTGCTGATCTCGATCGACGGGAAGCCGACGTACCTGTACCAGCCGTCGACCGCGCTGCTGATGCTGGTCGCTGGAAGCCTGTCGGCCGAGGCCCCGATCGAGGACCGTCTCCGCACCATGCTGAACCTGGTATCCCAGTGCCTCGATTCCGAAGCTGAGCGTCTCGTCCGCGCGAGGATGTTCGCCCGCGACAACAGCTTCGACGACGGACTCCTGGGGAAGCTCGTCGCGACGATCATCAACAAGTGGGCGCCGTACACGCTCGACGCCGCGGACCTCGATACGTCGTCGAAGCCGAAGGCGTCCCGGCAACAGCGTCGCGCCGCAGCACGCGCCAAGTAGCGTCCCTTGGCGCTCGGAGCGCCGTGGGCGCCCCCACCGGACCGGTGGTTGCTGGACCATCACCTCCTGAGAGTGAGAGAGCCAGCGACCGCCGGTTTCGTCATGGCGCTGATCGTCCCCGAGGATCGGGGCCCTGGCCTCTGGACGACCATCGAATGCACTCATCCTGCTGATCGGTCGGTGATCATCGAATCGATCCTCGTCGACGGCACCGACCTCGATGTCCTCGATGACGTCGCCGACACTCTCGTCGAGAAACTGATCGGCTGGAAGCGGTGGGAAGCGACATTCGTATGGCGCAAGACGATCGAGGCGTGGCCCATCGTCGACGGCGACCTCACCAGCCGCGGCGTCGACATCACCGCGATCCCACCCGCTCGCGCCACCAACACCGCCTACTCATGGTGGAGGCAGAACCTCGGCCGTGACGAGCAGGCGTGGAAGAAGTTCACCCGCGACATGACCCGGGAACCCCGCCGGATCCTGGAACGGGAAGCGTCCAAGCCAATGGACCCGGCGGTGTTCGGTCAACTGCAGGCGTTGACAGCGCGGAAACCGAAACCGGCGACCGCGGTGCCGGAGTCCACGATCACGATGCCTGACCACGTATCCTGAGCAAGAAATAGCTTTGCGCTGCTGGCGGTAGGGGCCGGGTGCTGTAGGTCCAGGAGGCCACAGCATGACCGCACCCGGCGGCGCTTGGGCCTCCGCACACGTCGACGTCGAACTCGACTGGGGCAACCTCGACGAGGAACTGATTCGCCGTCTCGAGCGGTCAGCCCAGATCGCGCAGCGAGCGGTCAACAAGCATCTCGACAAGATCGCCACGAACGCCGAACGCACCTTCGACAAGGTGGAGCGCGGTTTCGACTCGCAGATGCGGGCGATGGAACGACGCTCAGACGTCGCGGCCCGGCAGGTCAACAAGAACCTCGGCAAGATCCGCGACCGCGACATCACGCTGAACGTCGACGTCGACGACACGCAGGCAGTCGGGCAGGTCCGCGGGGCACACCGCGCCATGCAGGCTTGGGCGTCTGCGAACCCGATCGAGTTCGGCGTCAGTGTGGACCACCGCGGCGCGCGGTCCGCTCTCGGAGGGATTCTCGGGACTCTCCAACGCGAAACGTCCCGCCGCCAGGTCAAGGTCGATATCGACGTTGATCGCAGAGGGCTAGGGCGTGCAGCCCTCGGAAGCATCGGATCGATGCTCGGAACCGTCGGTGGGAAGGCTCTGACGGGGGCGAAGTTCCTCGGTAAGTGGGCGGGCATCCTCGGTAGTGCCACGATCGCTGCGGGGTCACTCGTTCCTGTCATCGGCGCACTCGGTTCCGGTCTTGTCGCTATCGGTGGGGCGGCCGGCACGGTCGCGGTGGGCGGATTGTTCGCGCTCGGAGCGGCCGGCGCGGCGGTGATGGTCGCATTCAACGGGATGGGTGACGCCATCAAATCCGCCCTCGACCCGGAAGCATCGCCAGAAGACTTCGCCAAGGCCATCGAAGGTCTGTCTCCGGCAGCCCAGTCGGTCGCTAGATCGGTACGCGGACTCGGACAAGCCTGGGAGGAAGCCGGGGTCAAAGCCGCGGTACAGGAGGCGATGTTCGCTGGCCTCGGACCGAAGATCGCAGGTCTCGGTCGCCTCATCGTGCCGCTTCGGGAATCGCTGCGCACAGTCGCTGAAGGATTCAACGACGGCGCCAACGGCGCGCTTCGGATGATCAACTCTGCGTCCGGCATGTCTATGGTGAAGTCACTTCTCGCCGACGCCGGGAACATGGGCGCGAACCTCGGGGCCGCGGTCACCGCATCGATCCCTGGGTTCCTATCCCTCGGGTCCGCGGCATCCTCGGTGATCTCGCCGCTGACTGATGGCATCGGCGCGATGGCGCAACGCTGGTCGGAGTCGATGCTGCGGATGCAGCAGGACGGGACCCTGCAAGCGAAGATGCAGGGTCTGCTCGACACCGCTCGGCAGGTCGGCGCGGCGCTGATGAAGGTCGGCGAGATCGTCGGCGGGGTGTTCCGGGCTGCTGCTGCGGCCGGCAACGGGAACCCACTCGGCAACATCATGGGGACGTTGACTGCGGTGTCGGACTGGGTTAACGGGCCCGGCCAGGCAGCGCTCACATCGTTCTTTACCTCGGTCGGTCAGGTCACGTCGACACTCGCACCGATTCTGCTGCAGGTCGCCGGGATCATCGGAGGCCAGGTTGCCCCGATGATCGCGCAGTTGGTCACGATGATCGGGCCGGTTGTTGGGGAGATCGTCACCCAACTCGGTTATGGGGTAGCCGCGCTCCAGCCCGCGATCGCACCGCTGGGCGCCGCGCTCTCGCAGATCGGGGCAGCGCTCGCTCCGGTCCTGCCAATCCTGGGTCAGCTGATCGCACAGTTCGTGCAGCTCGCGGGGCCGATCCTAGGAGCCCTCGCCCAGGCACTATCTCCGATCCTGCAGGCCGTAGGTCAGGCGCTGATCGCTGCGTTCCAAGCTCTCATGCCTGCAATCGCGCCGATCAGTAACCTGTTCGCCACGCTCGCGCCGATCATCGCGCAGATAGCCACCGTGCTCGGGCAAGTGCTCGCGTCTGCGATTACCGCGCTGATGCCGTTGTTCCAGACGTGGCTCGACGTGATGAGTCAACTGTTCGCGGCTCTGTCGCCGATCATTCCAGTGATCGGCGAGGCCCTGGTGAGCGCGATCTCGGCGGTTGCGCCGTTCATCCAGCAGCTGGCGACGATGCTGGGCGATGCACTCGGCGCGGCGATCCAGACGATCGCGCCGCTCATCCCGCAGATCGCGTCGGCATTCATGCAGATCCTCGACGCCGTCATGCCGCTGGTGCCGATCCTCCTGCAATTGGTGCTGACGTGCCTGCAGCCGATCATCGGACTGCTGCCGACACTGATGTCGGTAATCGCGTCCCTGGTCCCGGTGCTCGTGCAACTGGCATCCATGTTCGCGTCGCTGGTGTCCGCGGTGATGCCGGTCGTCGCGATCATCGCGAAGGTCATTGGGTTCTTCGTGCAGCTTCTCGGCACGATCATCAACTTCGCTGCTCAGGCACTCGCGACGATCATCGGCTGGGTAGCAGGCATCATCGCGGGATTCCTGAACATGGTGACCACTGTCGTGTCGACGGTGTCGGGATGGGTCGGCAACATCCTGGGGTTCTTCGGCGACCTCGTCTCCCGCGCGATCTCGTTCGTGACGGACATGTGGCAGCGCGTCACGACGGGGTTCTCCGACGGTGTCAGCAAGGCCGTCGATTTCGTGAAGGAACTCCCCGGCAAGATCATGGGGGCATTCGCCGACGCCGGAAAGTGGCTGTGGGACGCCGGCAAGAAGATCATCGGCGGCCTCATCGACGGCATCAAGTCGATGCTGTCCTCGCTCGGGAACGCGATCGTCTCGATCTTCCCGTCGATCATCCAGGGCCCCGTCCGCCGCGTCCTCGGTCTGGCACTCGGCGGCCTGGTGCCGGGACTGGCGGCCGGCGGCATCCTCGATGCGCTCGGCGGCGGTGAGGTCACCGGAGCGACGACCACGATCCGGCCGGGTGGATTCATCGTCAACGCTGCCGCGACCCGCAAGAACAAGGGCCTGCTGAAGCAACTGTCGCCCCGCGGCCGTGTCCTGTCGGGCCCCGGCACGGGTACGTCGGACTCGATCACCGGCCGCTACAACGGGCGCGCGGTCGCTCGAGTGTCGAAGGGTGAGTGGTACGCGCCGCCGCAGGATGCCGCGCAGATCCTGCCGCTGCTGATGGCGGTCAACGCCGGGAAGAAGACCGTCGCGCTGGCGAGGGCTGCGGGTGGGCTGATGCCGGCGTTCGCGCCGGGCGGCATGATCCCGACCGAGCTACGGGACCGCGCCCGCCAAGCCGTGCAGTCGGGCTACGTGTGGGGCGGTTGGGGCAACGGCTGGAACACCGACTGCTCCGGCCTCACCAGCAGCCTGGCGAACATGGCGACCGGCCGCGCATCGGGTCCGGGTGAGGGTGAGCGCACCGCGACCGGCGGTATGCGGGCGTTCCTGGAAGCCAGGAACTTCCAGGACGGTGCGATTCCCGGTGCCTTGCAGGTCGGCTGGTCTGACACCCATTCGGCGGCGACGCTGCCGACCGGCGAGAACATCGAGCACACCGGACCCGAGGGTGCGCCGGCGTCGTTTGGTGCGGACGCGAAGGGCGCGGACAGTCTGCCGAACGTGATGTCGCTGCCGATGGGCGGCGACACCGATTCGGGTGCGCTCGGCGGCGGCCTGACCCCGGGAAGCACCGGTGGCGGTGGCGGGTCGACGCCGATCGGGTCCGGTATCGGCTCCGGGTCCGGCGGCGGTGCGTCGTGGGGCAACTCGGGCGGCTCGTCGAAGGCGAACAGTGCAGCCGACGCCGAGCGGATCGGTCTGACGCCGGTGTGGGTGGAGAACTGGCCCGCCCAGATCGGCGGAGGCGGTGGCACCGGTGGTCTGTCGGTGGGCGATACGACACCGAACGCCGGTGTCGCGCCCGCAGCGACGCCACCGGCGCCGAAGCTGACGGCATCGTCGTCGAAGAAGGACGTCGCGGCGGCGATCTACGCGAAGGCCCGCGACCGCGGCTACAGCCACGAAGAGGCGCTGGCGATCGTGTCGACGGCGATCCAGGAATCCAACCTCGACGCCAACGCGTCCGGTGGTGGTGGAGCGTGGCACGGCTACTTCCAGCAGGACGAGTCCTACCCGGACCGCGACGACCCCGAGGGCAACGTCAACGGGTTCCTCGACCGTCTCGACGAGAAGACGAAGGCCGACCCGAACAGCGATATCTGGAAGCGGATCTTCTGGCTGCAGCAGCGGCCGGGTGAGTCGTCGGCGGAGGCCGCGTACGGCAACGGCCGGCAGGCGTACCTGTCCGAGATCCAGTCCCGCCAAGGCGAAGCGAAGGACCTCGTCGGGCAGGTGCCGGTGACTCCGCAGGGCACCGTCCCGGTCACTGTCACCGATGACCAGACGACGGCGCCGCAGACACCTCCGCCCGCGACGACGACCCCGCCTGCTGATGCCGGACTGTCACCCGGCGGTACGCCCGCCGCGGACAAGCCGCTGTCGGAGTCGATGCCGTACGGGAAGGCCCGAGCTGACCAATACCTGCGCGAGCAGAACCTCGGCCCGGCGTTGCAGGACATCGGAGTCGCCGGCCTCAAGGAGACCTTCGGCGAGTTCGGCGACCTGATCGGCGTGAAGCCGTACGTCGAGCAGGGGATCGATCAGGCCGTCGCCTACCTGAAGCAGATCGCGGAGAGGAAGCCTGCGCCGTCGACGGTGAAGCTCGCCGACACCGTCAACAACTACGGGGACCCGCAGGAGACGAAGCAGAAGACCACCGCCGGGATGACCGCGGTGATGGACACCTACAGGGGAGATTGATCGATGGCGGCGTGTACGAGCGGCATCACGAACGCAGCGAAGGTCGTCCAGCTGATCCTGCGGGACCCGAGGACGAGGGAGGACCTGGTCGTTCTCGATGTCTTGCCGCATGCGGCGTTGGGTTCGGCGGGGTTTCAGGGGATCACGCTCGGCGAGAACATGAGCGGGTTGTATCGGGTGCCGATCGATCAGCCGCTGAAATCGGCCGCGTACCAGGAAGGTGCGACGCCGTCGCAGTACCCCCGGAAGAAGGAACGCCGCCCGAAGGTCACGTTGCATGCGCAAGCATCGACGCCCGAGGCATACGCGCAGGTTGAGACACTGCTGTGGACAGTCCTGTCGGTGAAGTGGGACTGCTACCTGCGGTCGTTCGAGCCTGACGGCACCTGGCGTGAACTGAAAGTCCGTCTGCTGAACGAGCCGGATGATCAGGTCCGCCGATACCACGGGTCGATCACCTACTCCGAGTGGCAGTGTGAACTCCTCGCCTGCGACCCGTTCTGGTACGGGCCACCGTACGAGAAGCGGTTCACGCGCGCCGACATGACCGCAGTGAACGGCGGCTGGGAGATCGACGTCCCGATCACGAACCCGACCGACCAACTCGGTTTCATCGAGTGGAACAGCGGCGAACTCACCACGACGGAGACCTGGTCGTTCCAGGACGGCGAACTGACGCTCGACAACGGCGGTCCCGCGATGATTCCGCTTCCGCCGCTCGCGCCGCCGGTCACCGCCGCGTTCTGGGTGCAGACGTATCCGACCGAGATGCAGTTATTCGTGCGTCGCTCCGACGGCGGTGAACCGTCGCAACAGTGGGCGCGCATGCGCAGCCGGACGTTCACGAAGGCGATCGCGGCGAACACCCCGCACGAACGCCCGATCCGGGCCCGTCTGGTGGGCGGCACCCCGGCGTCGGAGATGCTGCTGACGATCCCGCGGCGCTGGGACCGCCCATTCGGCGGGGAACTCCCGCTGGCAGCGCAGATGGTGAGCGCCTGATGCCGGCGACAGCGCAGGAGATGCGCGCGCAGCTGATGACGGACTACCAGGACTGGATGACGACGGCCCGGTCCCGGCCGATCGTTGAGATCTACGACAAGAACTGGGAGTCGTCGATCCCGATCCTGTCGGAGACGCAGGCCAGCTTCTTGCGCAAGCACAACGACACCGGGGAGGGCACGCTCGTCATCTTCGGGTCCGCGGCGGCCCGGCAGTATATCGTCGACGAACTCGGCGAATGGGAAGACCTCCACGTCCGCGTCCGGACCGGCTACTGGGAGTGGACCGGCAAAGCCTCGAGCATCGAGCACGAGGAGGACGCCGAAGGGTTCGAGTACATCTCGATCAAGTTCCTGCACGAGTTCGAGCACGTCAAGAAGATCATCGCCTACTGCAATCCGTTCTTCCCGGCCGAGTTGCAGTGGCCGAAGATCTGGGCGTACGCCGGCCCGTCCCAATTTGGGATCACGGCGATGATCTTCCTGAACCTCCTGCGACGGTTCGCGCTGCCGTGGACCATGAGCGACAACCTGTTCGACCCGGCGTCGTGGGTCGCGAACTTCAACCCGGCGAACTGGCCGATTGTCGTCGTCCCGAAGCCGGTGTTCACCGACACGTCCGGGTGGACGGTGCTGGCGACGCGTTTCGGGAACGTCTACGACGTCGTCGCGCCGACACTCAAGGACGCCGGCCTGCGTCTGCGGGTGTACCGGTGGTTCCCCGGGATGGCGCAACCCGCGCCCAATCACTACACGCTCACGAAGTCGACACTCGTGATCGACGTCGAGGACGTGTCCGGATACGTCGGCCCGACGGGCACCCTCCTCGACGGCGCGCTGCGTCTGGTGTCCGAGGTCGCCGACGACATGATCAACGAGGTCGTCAACGAGTGGACCTACGAAGAGTCCCCGGAGTACTCGGTCGGTGGGTGGCTCGGCACGACGCGCGAGAACCCGTGGGTCACCTTCCGCGCGCCGAGCAGCACATACGGCATCTCAGGGGTGACGTCGTGGAAGTCGAAGGTCAACAAGGCGACCGCGTCGACGATCATCACTGGCGGCCATTCTCCGGACTGGATCAACGCGGGCATCAAGCTCCTGATGAACGCGGCCCTCGGCTATCTGGGCGCCCTGTTCGGGAACCCGGGTCTCGCGCTCGGGATCTTCGACAAGCAGGTCGAGGACGTCGTCCTCGCGTTCCATCGCGTCCACAACCAGGTGCGAGCGGAGAAGATGGGGGAGTGGGGGCCACCGTACGGTGAGCGGTGGGAATCCACCGGCGGTAAGGGATTCAGCCTGTCCGCGTTGCAGGCGATCCGCGTCGGCTTCTACCGCACCCGCGCCTACCGTGTCTTCGAAGCCACCGTGCAGGCCGGCCGCCCGTACTGGCCGGGCGCGCACTTCATCGAAGGCGACCGCGTCAACGTCGAGATGGGCAACACCGGCCGCCTGTGGACCGACCATGTGTCGGCGATCGGGTGCGAGTGGTCACGCGACTCCGACGTCGACTACCCGGTCACGATCGGTGACGGGCAGATCGAGGACACCCCGGGCGCGATGCTGTCGCGGCAGTTGGCGTCGGTGAAGGAGATAGTGCAGGCCGTCGGCGTCTCCTCGTGAGCGCTGCAGCGGTTTCGTGACACACTGGGTGCAGCGCTGCTGGCGGTAGGGGCCGAGCCACCTGAGGTGTGAGGTGTGCTCGGTTGTCCCGCCGAAAGAAGTCTCCGCTGCAGCGCGGCATCCTCCGCGACGACCAAGGCGTCGTCGTCGGCCGCCGCACTCAGCATCCGCACAGTCATCTGCTGACCGCGATCCCCACTGCGAACCCCGACTATCCGGGGATGCCGCCGTTCAACATGCCGGCGGAGATGAAGCAGCTCATCGCGATCCACGTCTTCGACAACCTCTATCCGGGGTTGCCGGAACCTCCGGCCGAGGGGGAGTCGTGGACGATCACCGACGCGGACGGCAATCACGTCGCGGACGTCGGGTCGTCGCGGTACCGGCTGGTGAACCCTACGGGCGACTCGAAGCCGATGGGCGGCAACGGCGAAACGTGGCTTGCGCACGCGGTTCCGGCCGAGGCTGCGGTGCCTGCGGAGATGGACGAGGACGAGTTGGCCGCCGTCCCGGACGTGGATGATCTGACGGAGGCGCAGTTCGCGGCGTTGCAGGCGAAGGTCGATCAGCGTCTCGAGGACGATGCTCGTCTGGCGGCGATGGATGCGCAGGCGCAGCCGACCGAGACCGAGTGGCAGAAGTGGCGGCGCGAGAAGTTCGGTCTCGACGGCGGTGATGAGTCGTGACGTCACCGGATCACCTGAGGCCTGACGGGACGCAGATCGGGACGACTGTCGGCCCGTACTACCAGAACGCCGACAATTCGGCGATCGGGCGCAGCAAGAACGCCGAGATGAACTCTCTGCTCGGCTTGATGCAGAACAACTTCTTCTTCCAGATCCTGGGCGGTTTCGCGTCCGCGGTCAGTGCCGTTGCGGACGGGATCACGTCCATCGTGGAGGCGATCACGGGGATTCTCGGCGGCACGCTCGGTGATCTCGATCGTTGGTCGAATGACATCGTCGACGGGCAGCTTGCCCTGAACGAGAGCGTGGACCTGTTGAGCCCGCTGCAGGACTACGGCTCGTGCTACGCCAAGGGCGTCGGCGGTCTCGTTACTATGGGGAAGGTCCCGTTCAACCAGCAGATCGGACCTATGACCGGCTGCCACCTCGCCTCAAATGGGATCGTTCTGGACGACAAAGGGCTGTGGGATATTCGGGCCCGGTTGTGGTTCAGCTATACCCTGTCGCCGCTCAACGGGGTCATCAACTGGGAAATCCGAATCGTCAAGGACAGTGACGGGTCGATCTTCTCAGTGCAGCGCGATCAGGTCGAGGACACTGCGGTGAACTCGCGCGAGATAAACACGACTGTCGTGATCCCCTCGGCCGGATATCGGGCTGAGGTGTGGGTGACGAATCTTGCGGCGGCCCGCGCTGTTCAAGGTGGCTCTGAGTTGAACCGTCTTACCGCGCAACACATCACGCGTTCGACTGATTTTCAGATCCAGGATTGAGGCTGTCATGACTGTTCTGTTCGACAGGGTGAGTGACATCGCGGGTGCGACTGAGCACACGCCGATTGTGTTCTGGGCTCCTGAATTGCGGGAATCTGATAGCGGCGACGGCATTGTGACGTTGCAGCATCATTCGGTGTACGCGGAGAACGGTGAGTTCACGACACCGGATATGGATGCCGGTCCGGCGGTCGTGCAGATCGGTGTCCGGCAATACCAGATCACAATTCCGGAATCACCGGACCCGATTCGTTTGTGGCCGCTGATCGACGCTGGGATGCCGGCACCTCCACCGTCTGAGCAGTATCAGTTTGTTCGCAATGGTGGCGGTCTGGTCCGTGTCCAGGCGGTGAACCTCGAAGACTACGAGGACATGGTGTGGGATCCAGGCACCATGTACATCATCAAGGATGCGCAGGTGACGGAGTGAGTGCGGTCCGGTTTGATGCGACACCGTCTGACGGGATGACGACGGCGGTGATCCGCTACGGCACCCCGACTCAGAGCACTGAGGTCGAGTACCCGGATGCGGTTCTGATGCGTGTGTGGGACGACGGCGCGCTCGCTGTTTTCGCGGCTTCTGGCTGCACTCTCGAATTCGCCCAGCCGGGCACTTACTGGTCCTTCACCTGGAAATAGAAAGAGGCACATCATGGCTATCACCCACAACATTTACCGCGGGTTCTTCGAGTCGGTATTCAACAAGGAAATCGATTTCGACTCCGACATCATCAAGGTGATGCTGGTCGGAGCCGGGTACACGCCGGACCAGGCGGCGCACCGCTACAAGTCGTCGGTCACCAACGAGGCGTCGGGCCCCGGCTACACGGCCGGCGGTGTCACTCTCGGTACGGCTTCAATCTCGGGATCAGGCAAGACCGTGACGCTCAAGGGCGACAACGTGTCGTGGCCGTCGTCGACGGTCTCCGGCCGGTATCTGGTGATCTACGACGCGACGCCCGGATCAGATGCACAGCGTCCACTGATCTCGTATGTCGATTTCGGTGAGACCGTCAGCTCTACGTCGGCCGCTTTCCAGGCGACCTGGAACACGTTGGGCATCCTGTCAGTATCTGTGGCCTGACGCATGTCGATCAGTCTCGGCGGACGCTCGATCCGCGGTCTCCGGTACGTCGACGAGGTAGGCGAGGAGCACGTCATCATCCTCGCCTACCTCGACGGCGTCGCGGTGTGGGATGGGCGGATTCCACAGCTCATCCAGGTCCCGCGGGCCCGGGCGTCGGCGGTCGCGTTCGTGCCGGAGGTCGCGGCTGAGGCGCTCTTGGTCGCTCCGATCGCTGTCGCGTACGCCGAGGCGGCCGTCCCGACGGTGGCGGGCGCGGTCGGGATTTCTCCGCCGACTGCCACCGCATCGGCGGTCGCGCATGTGCCGGGTCTGACGAACGGTCACGTACTCGACATTCCGACCGCTATCGCGTCGGCCGAGGCACATGTCCCGGTGGTCGCTGTGGTGGCGGGCATCATCGCGCCGACCGCTGTAGCGACGGCTGTCGCGCATGTTCCGGAAGTGTCCGCGGCGGTCGACGCGGCTGTCCCGCAGGCGCGCGCGTACGCGGAGGCGCATGTCCCGGAGGTGGGGTCGCGCGTTGAGGTGCTGGTGCCACTCGCCGAAGCGACGGCGCTCGCCCACCTGCCAGACGTGCAGGCCACGGTGGCCGTGGCGGCACCGATGGCCACCGCGACCGCAGTTGGGAGCAAGCCGACGGTCTCAGCCGGAGCGGAGGTCGCCGTCCCGCAGGCAATGGCGTCGGCGGTCGCTCACGTACCGGAAGTGAAAGTCAGTACCGGACCGGACCTGGTGGGCACCACTACCTCGTCGTCGACGACAGTGCCACTGCCAGCGCATCAGTCTGGTGATCTCATCCTCGTCTTCGCGTCGAATCTGTCGTCGAATACGGCTACGGCACCCACATTGCCGTCGGGGTGGACGTCGGCAGTTGTGGCGTCGTCGGGTGCGCGTGCCGGATGGAAGATCGCGGCCTCGGGCAGCGAGACGTCCGGGACGTGGACGAATGCGACGCGGATGATCGCGATGGTGTGGCGGGGCGCGCAGATCGGCGCGACCGCCACGGACACGTCAGGCAACGTCGGTCTGACGTCGGTGAATTGGCCGGCGCTCGGGACGAAGCCGGATTCGTGGACCATCCGGTATCTGCACGCCCGCTCGAACGGCGGCGAGGCTATTTCGGCAGATCCGTCGACGGAACCTGACGCGCTGATCTCGTCTATCGGGAACGGTGTGAAGCTGTGGGGCGAGAAGACGCCGGACCCGGTCGAGGCCGGTACCGCGTCTCTGAGTTTCTCGCAGTACTGGCGGAATCTGACGGTGGAGATTCAGCCGGAGGGCGCCCAGTATCCGCTGGACCCGATCGCGTCGGCGACGAATGGAACCTCCGCATCATCGACTGTCACGATCACCCTCCCGGAGGCGGCGACAGTCTTCGCCGCTGTGGCAGGAGTCGGCGGCGGACCGCCTGAGGCATCGACGATGACTAGCGGAGGTATCACAGGCACTCAGGTGTACACGCACGCCGGAAACAACATCCGTCTCACAGTGGCGCGATTCGACCTGCCGGAAGGGACACACACGATCACCAGTGACTCGGATCGGGCGATCGTGGCGGCCGCATACCGAGGTACGGCGACGCTCGGTACACCGGTGTGGACGAACGGCGCTACCTCGGCGTCCGTCGCCGCCGACATGAAGGTCGCGGTCTTCACAACCGGTGGCCAGGTGTCATCTACGACGTCAGGGACGCTTCGGGCGACCGCCTACAAGGGCGGCGGCTGGTCGTGCTCGGTCTCCATCGTCGAGGGCGCCCAGTCATCGATCTCCGGTGCGGAAGGATCTGTCGTGCTGCCGCTGACCTGACCCGCTGTCACACCCTGGCGGTACTGTGCACAGTGCGCGTAGGGAAGATACGCGCAACGAGGCCCCCGACCTTTTTGAGGTCGGGGGCCTTTCGTCGTCTCGATGCATCCTCGCTCCACGTGCCGTATCGTCCGTTCGGGTTAACGTTCGTCAACT
Source organism: Gordonia sp. LUNF6 (assembly GCF_047041125.1). Classification (NCBI taxonomy): domain Bacteria; kingdom Bacillati; phylum Actinomycetota; class Actinomycetes; order Mycobacteriales; family Gordoniaceae; genus Gordonia; species Gordonia sp. LUNF6. The sequence continues at coordinate 3,645,566 of NZ_CP178181.1, read as the reverse complement.
ATTCGCCTAAGACCGACATTCTGTGCGACCCTCCCGAGCGTGCGTACACGATCACTACTAGCCGTAGTAGCCGCAACAGCCGGCCTCATCAGCATCCCCGTCATCGCGACCCCCGCCGTCGCCGACGCAGCCCCCGCCGCCACCCAAGCGCTCCACACCCTCGACACACTGCAGGTCAAGGGCCGCGCACCCAAAACCGGGTACGACCGCGACCAGTTCAACGTGTGGTCCGACGACGTCGACGTCGCCGGAGGTCACAACGGCTGCGACACCCGCAACGACATCCTCAACCGCGACCTGACGAACAAGACGTACAAGCCCGGCACCCGCAACTGCGTCGTCCTGACCGGCACCCTCGCCGACCCGTACACCGGCAAGACGATCGCCTTCCAGCGCGGCGCGAGCACGTCCAGCAAGGTCCAGATCGACCACGTCGTCGCACTCAGCGACGCCTGGCAGAAGGGCGCCCAGTCCTGGTCGGCGGCCAAGCGCCACGACTTCGGCAACGACCCGCTCAACCTGCTGGCCGTCGACGGCCCCTCGAATCAGCAGAAGCGCGACGGTGACGCCGCGACCTGGCTGCCCGCCAACAAGAGCTTCCGCTGCACCTACGTCAGCACCCAGGTACAGGTGAAGGCCAAGTACGGCGTGTGGGTCACCGCGGCCGAGAAGACCGCAATGCGCACCGTGCTGTCCAACTGCGACAACGCGCCCGCCCCGCAGACACAACCGGCACCGGTAAAGCCCCAGCCGCAGCAGCCGTCCGGCGTGTACTACCAGAACTGCTCGGCCGTCCGCTCCGCCGGCAAGGCCCCGCTGTACCGCGGTGAGCCCGGATACCGGTCCGCTCTCGACCGCGACAACGACGGCGTGGCGTGCGAATGACGTACCCCGAGCCCACCCCGGCCAAGAACACCAAGCGCAACGCGATCATCGGTGTCGGCGCCCTGTTCGCGCTGCTCGCCTCGTGCGGTGTCGGAACAGCGATCGGTGGTGACGACGCACCGAAGGCAGCGGCACCGACCACGGTGACCAGCGTCCAGACTGAAACAGAGACCGTCACCGTCACCAAGTCGACGTCAGTGTCCGCTGCTCCGGTCACCGCGACGGAGACGACCGAGGACACGACCGCGGTGCCGATCCAGGACGAGCCGGAGACGACGCGGCAGCGTGTGCAGCCGCTGATCCCGCAGACCACAGAGGATGTGCCGGCGGCGCCCGCTGCGCCGGAGAGCGCGTACTACGCGAACTGCGCAGCGGCGCGTGCGGCCGGCGCGGCGCCGCTCTATCGCGGGTCGCCCGGGTACAGCAGCAGCCTCGACCGCGACGGCGACGGAGTCGCCTGCGAATAGGTGATCGGTCACCGGGCAGACAAGCCGCCCCGACTCTCATTTCGAGGGAGTCGGGGCGGCTTTCGTCACTGCCCCTGCTGTTCTCGCCGCTTCCGCTCGCGGTAGTACTGGCGCTCGTCCGAGGACGCGGCACGGCATGCGTCGCACCGGCACCCGTACGAGTATCTCGCTACTGTCCCGTGCTCTGCCGTCGTGCCGAGCGCGCGCATCGCCTCATTCTGTCTGGCCTGCCGCCGCAACGCCTCATCTCGCGCCCACACCAGATCAGACGCGAACCACGGTGGGCCCTGCGGCAGTATCTCTCGCTTGATCCAGTTCCTGAGCGCCGTGTCCGACCTGCCCACATACGCCGCAGCCGCCCGCTGCGTGTAGAACGTCCGCTCATCGTCGGCGTGCTCTCGCACCTCCGTCATCAGGAGAGCCTCCCGATCCTTTCGGTCGCGGCGGACGATCTGCCTGATCCGATCCGGCGTCACCCCATACCGTGCGGCGAGGTCGGTAGCCGAGACTCCCTGGGCGGCCGCATCGCGAATCTGGCGATCACGATCCGCATTCGGCGGGGCCTCCTGCATTGACACGGCCGTTTCCCACGCGGCCCAGCACTCGTAGCTGCATGTACGGGCCTGTCGTGCTCCGCCGAACTGGCACCAGGTCGCCCCACACATCACGCACTCGTAGACGCGGCCGACTCGAGTCGCCTTGCCTTTCTTCGCCGATGACTCCGCCCGGGAGGCTTGTGTCTGCGCGCGTACCCCGGAACCGCGGAGCTGATCCATGTCGCGGGATGCGGACGCTGCGAGCGGATCCCGCTTGGCCTCGAAACGTCGCCATCCAGCCGATCCGAGCCGGGCTTTGGATGCCTCGCTGCGCCGCTGGTGGCTGGCCTGGGAGACGAGTGCGGTCCCGCGCGCGAGGCCATGCCTGGCCTTGTACTCGGCAGCCGACATGCCGTGCGCACCGCCCACATGCGCTCCGACCGACTCGAATCGCTGCCCGCACTCGTGGCACAGGACGGTCGTGCCGTCGTCGTCGAGGACCCCGTACAGGCCATGTCCCGACGGGTCTCCGAAGATCTTCTCGGGCCGCGATCGGACATCGACGCCGCGCTGCTCACGCTTGTAGTGCATGAGGCACAGGCGTCTGGCGTGCTGGGGACGGTCGCATTCCCACGCTTCGCAGATTTCGACCGGGCCGCGCTCCCCACGGATCGGCACGTCAGCTGTCCTTTCCGAGCCAGAGGCGCAGGGTACGGCGTGTGACCCCGAGGTCCTGGTGCAGCTGGTACTCGCTGGCACCGTCTTCGACCGCGAGCAGTGCGATCGCGCGGGCCGCGGCCTTGGCATCTTCGAGGGCCGCATTCAGCCGACCGATTTCGCGGCCGGCGTCGGTCGCTGTCGCCTCGCCGAGCAGGTATTGAGTCGCGGCCGACAGGGCAGCGTTGCGGAGGTCCTGGTCTTCGGGCTCGGGGTAGCGGGTGCCGGTGTCGTCCCAGATCGTGATGAAACGGTCGCGCTGCTCGTCGGTGAGGGTGTCAGCGGCGTCACCGAGCCAGGCGTCGATCGCGGTGTCGTCGTTGTGCATCAGAATGCTCCTTCTCCGTAGATGCGGTCGGCTGCGGCGTCGATTTCGTCGAGGAAGCCGTCGTTGATGTTCTCGACCGAGATGATGGCGGTGGGGTAGACGAGGTACTCGCCGAGTTCAGCGTCGACCGCGGCGTTTCCGCTCATCTGGCCTTCGAGTTCGATGAGGTTCCATTCGCCAGCGCCGAAGGGGATCGCGGCCTGTACGAGGTACTCGGCGAGTTCTTCGCGGGAGCCGCAGACCGAGATACCTTCGCGGGAGTCGCGCTCCTCGTCACCTCCCCAGGGTCGGCTGATCTGGTTGTCGGCGACGAGGAGGTCGGCGGCTTCGTAGCCTGCCTCTTGGATTCGGAACCAGCTGCTCATGTATACGAGTATACACACTATGGATACCGGTGTACATACTTGACGGTGAATCACCCAAACGGACTACTCGTGCGACACTTCTCCGCATGCTCGTCACCCTTCACGGCGGACCGCACGACGGCCGCATCATCGACGCCGACACGAGCGTCCCGCTGCGGTTGCCGGTCCTGATGCCGGGCGCAGGCGGTGAAGCGCCTGAGCTCGGCGAGATCGCGGCGTACGCGCCCGATGACGGTGGAGTCTGGCGGTACGCAGGCTCATCGTCATGATGGGCGTCGCCGAGCGGGCCAGTCCGCATCGCACGGTTAGAGGACACTGCGCGATACCCTCGACATAGCTGCTGGCGGTAGGGGCCGAGCGAGCATCATTCGCATCGGAGCAGCACCTTGGTCACCGTCATCGACACCGCCGCGGGATTCCCGTCAGCGACAGCCATCAAGAACGCCGGCCACACCGGCATCATCGCCTACGTGTCGCCGTCCCGGCCCGGCACGAACTTCGCCGGAAAGCCGATCACACGCGCGGTCGCAGACAGCTACCGCGCGGGCGGCGTCGACATCGCGGTCGTGTGGCAGCTCGGCAAGCCCGGCGACCCACAGACGCCCTCGGACTGGACCACCGGATACGCGGGCGGCCGACGCATGGCGAAGCAGGCGCTGGCGAACGCGCGCGCGGCCGGAATGCCAGGCTGGTGCCCGATCTACTTCGCCGTCGACGAAGACATCACCCTCGACCAATGGAACGCGACGGCCAGCCAGTACTTCAAGGGCTGCTGCGACGAGATCGGGCAGGCCTGGGTCGGGATCTACGGGCACTCCCGCGTCGTGGAGTGGGCGGTCGAGGACGGTGTCGTCGACCCGCGGCGGCTGTGGGTGACGCGCGCCTGGTCTGACGACGACGGCCGCGGCTACGCGGCCCTCTACCAGCGGGTGATCGACACGCCCAGCAATCCGGGGCCGACGGTCGGCGGCATCACCGTTGACGTCAACGACGTCTACCGCCCGGATTGGGGCCAGTGGTCGATCGACCGCACACCCGGCGCCGCGCCGACCCCGGAGCCGCCCGTGACGGGTGGCGTGGCGCCGAGGTTCGAGGCAATCAGCCGGATCGGCCAGGCGTCTCAGCCGCGGACCAAGACGCCGATCAACTGGCTGATCCACACCGAGCAGGGCGGCGGCCAGAATCCATCGGAGGATGCTGAGCGCCTGGCCCGGTACTGCAACAACACCGCCAACGGTGTCAGCTACCACTACTCGCTCCGCGCGGGGAAGCTCGTCCAGATGGTGCCGCTCGATCGCGCCTCCTGGTCGGTCCTCGACGCCAACGCGTACACCGTCAACCTGTGCTTCGCCGGATCGTATGCGGAGTGGACACGCGAGCAGTGGATAGCGAACTGCCGCGACGACATCCGGATCGCCGCCTACATCGCGGTCCGCGACTGCAAGGCTCTCGGTATTCCGACCACTGTCATCGCGCCGCCGTACAATCGCGGCTCCGGCATCAGCGACCACCGGTACGTCACGCGTGCGCTCGGTATCGGCACCCACACCGACGTCGGTGGGCCGATGCAGGCACCGTGGTCAGGGTTCCCGTGGGACCTGTTCGAATCCGATATCCGATCGTTCCTCGCACCGGCACCGAACCTCATCGACGCCGAAGCCGCCCGCGCCGCCGCGTGGATCGGGAAGCGCCTGGCACCCGTGGGGGCCGTGGGGGAGACGATCATCCGCAAGGACGGCCGCGAGATCGGCCGGTTCGTCCCGTACGAGAACGCACACATCTACTGGCGGACCGGTGCGACATCCGCGTTCGCCATCCCGCACGCCGACCCGCAGATCCCCGGCTCCGGGCTGTTCGAGACGTGGGGCGCCGACTACCGCTACGAGCAAGGGCCGCTCGGATTCCCCAAGGTCGCGCACTCCGTCGTCACCAACGGCGCCGTCCAGACGTTCGAGGACGGGCAGCTGTTCCGCAAGAACGGGACGCCGCGGGGCTGGCGGGTCCACGGCCGGATCCTCGATGCCTACGCCGCGCACGGCTACGAGCAGGGCCCGCTCGGCTGGCCGATCGGCGACGAACGCGCGGTCGACGGAACCGACAACCGTGAGCAGCAGTTCGAGCGCGGCCGACTCGTCTGGTCGCCGACCGGAGTGACCGTCGACCTCGCGAAGGGAGCATGACGTGTGGACGAAGACATTCTGGGAGGACGCTGCCGAGCGTGCGGTCAAGACCGCAATCCAGACGCTGCTCGCCGTCGTGAGTTCCGCCGCGACCGCCGCGACGATGTCCGGCGGCGACTGGGGCCTGGCACTCAAGACGGCCGGGTTCGCGGCCCTGTTCTCGATCGCGACGTCGATCGCGTCAGCCCGCGTCGGCGACCGCGCGACAGCGGCGGCACTACCAGTGGCCGCGCCCGGCGGCCGACACTCCCGGACAGACGAATGATCCGCCGCGGCACATGGGTCCCGCTCCTTCCCGAGGGAGCCAGATTCGGTGTGATCATCGTTGTCCCGATCGAGCCGATCCTGCGAGGACTCGACTACGTGCTGCCGGGCGCGGTACCTCCCGCCGTTCAGCTATCCCAGGTCGAGCAGGCAATGCCTCTCTGGCTGTGGGGAACCCTGTGCCTGATCGCTGGGCTGACGGCCCTGACTGGGTTCCTCGGCCGCTGGCGCCGCCTGACGGTCGTCGGCCTGTGGATCGGGGGATCGGTGTACGCCGCGCTGGCTGTCGGGCAGTGGATTGCGGTCGCTCACCAGCCCTGGCTCGATGGGCTCCGCGGCCCGTCGATCGTCACCCTGCTGTGTCTCGCGCAGCTCGGGATGGCTATCGGGTACGCCGCGCAGCCGGACGACCGTGAGGTCGAGCGTGAGGCTGCCGAATGAACGACTTGGCGACGGCCGGAGCGCCGTGGTGGGTGATCGGGATCCTGGTGGTCTTCGGCGTCGTGGTCCCGGCCGGCACCTCGCAGCGTGCCGCGACGATCCCGGGACTTCTCGGATCTGCCGCCCGGTGGTGGCAGGACCGCAAGGACCGCCGACGGCGGGAAGCGGTCGCAGAGGCTCGCGCTGCCGCGGAACCGTCTCCGTCAGCGCTGATCGCGGACCGCGAGATCGAGCGACTCAAGGCGTTCTACAAGGGTCTCGCGGATGACTGCGCAGAAGAGGCCCGGCGGTCGAGGGCGGTCAGCCAGGCATTGACTGAGCGCGTCGAGAAACTCGAGGACCGGGTGACCGCGGTGTCGAGGAAGTTCTTCGTCCTCCTCGGCCACTACCGAAAGTCGGTGGATCGACTGCAGCGGGGCGAACCGCTCCCGGAGCCGCCGGAAGAACTGCGCCAGTATCTCCCGTGACCCGGTAATGTAACAGTCCATGAACTGTTACATCGTGGGTGGCGCGTGAGTCGCGCGTACGGCTGGACCGTCGACGGCCAGATCATCGACACCGAGGCCGACACTATCCGCCGGGTCGCCGACCTGGTCCTCGACGGTACCCCGGTCCGTGCAATCGCGAACACCCTCAACCGCGAAGGCATCACGACCGGGACCGGCGCATCGTGGGCGATCCCGCCGATCACTCGCATGCTCAAGAACCCGCGCCTCATCGGGAAACGCGACGAGGACGGGCATCTCGTTGACAACCCCGCGGTGCCCGCGATCCTCGACGAGGACCGGTGGGTCCGGATCAACGAGATCCTCTCCGACAGTGACCGGCAAAAGCACACGCGGAAGCCGCACAGGAAGCACCTCCTGACCGGTGTCTGCCGCTGCGGGGTCTGCGGTGAGCCCGCCTACCCGAGCGGGACGACGGTTCGCGCCTCCTGCTCGCATGTGCAGGCCACCACGGCGGCCGCCGAATCCGAGATCACTGAGCGGCTCCTGGCGCGCGTGACGTCGCGGCCGTGGCTCGACGCTGTCCAGCAGCAGATCGACCGCGGCAGCGATCACTACAGGTCGGTCATCAGCATGGCCGATGAACGGATCGAGGTCCTCGCGAAGACGTTCGGCGGCGGCACTACCGATGCCGCGGCGTTTGAGGCCGGCGTGGCGGCCGCGCGAGAAGTGCGCGCGGAGGCGGAGTCGTCGCTGGCGTTGATCGACGTCGTGGACCGGTTTCCGTCGCTGACGGACGAGGACGTCGTTCGATGGTGGGCGGACGAATCGACGCCGCTTGAGGATCGGCGTGCACTGATCGCTTCGGTGATCGATCACGTCGACATCCTGCCGTTGCGGGAGTCGTCGGACCGGGACCGGTTCGTCGTTCACTGGCGGTAGTTCATGGTCAATCCCTGGGATATTCCTGGGATTTGATGCCGCCAGAAAGAAGAATGCAGGTCAGGAAATGTTTCCTGACCTGCATTTTCTCTGCGGAGGATAGGGGATTCGAACCCCTGAGGGCTGTTAACCCAACCCGCGTTCCAGGCGAGCGCCATAGGCCACTAGGCGAATCCTCCAGGCAGAACGATCGTAGCGGGTGGGGTGCATGGAACCCAAAACGACCCGCTACACTGTTCTACGGATCCCGCGCGGCGTGCATCCTGTGAACTCCCCCAGGGCCGGAAGGCAGCAAGGGTCAACGGGCTCTCTCGGGTGCGCGGGGTCCGCTTAACTTTTTTCGCGCGTTACATCTGCAGCCGCCGCGAGGCCGCGTCTGTGGGAGAGGTTCACGTTGAACTTTCACTCGATGAGTGTCGACCAACTCCGCACCACCCAAGACGATCTGCGAAAGCGCTACGAGGTCCTCCGGGCAGCCGGACTCAAGCTCGATCTGACACGCGGCAAGCCGGCCCCCGACCAGCTCGACCTCTCCAACGAGATGCTGTCGCTGCCGGGGCAGACGTACACCAGCCCGGACGGCACCGACTGCCGCAACTACGGTGGCGTCACCGGTCTGCCAGGACTCCGTGCGATCTTCGGCGAACTGCTCGGCACCGGCGCCGACCGCACCCTTGCCCTCGGCAACGCCAGCCTGCAGATCATGCACGACATCACGGTGCACTCACTGCTCGGCGGAAACCCCGACTCCGACAAGCCGTGGTCGGCCGAGCCGATCAAGTTCCTCTGCCCGGCTCCCGGCTACGACCGCCACTTCGGCATCACCGAGCGGTACGGCATCGAGATGATCACCGTCCCGATGAACCCCGACGGCCCCGACGTCGATGCCTGCGCGGCGCTGACCGCCGCCGATCCGTCGATCAAGGGCATGTGGCTGGTCCCGACCTACTCGAACCCCACCGGGTACTCGGTGTCGGAGGAGGTCGCGCGCAAGCTGGTCGCGATGCCCGCCGCCGCCGACTTCCGCATCTACTGGGACAACGCATACGCGGTGCACACGCTGGTCGAACGCGCACCCGAACCGCTGCCGATCCTGGATCTGGCCGCCGAGGCCGGCAACCCGAACCGCGTCTACGTCTTCGGGTCCACCAGCAAGATCACCTTCGCCGGCGCCGGCGTGGCGTTCTTCGCGTCGTCGAAGACCAACCTCGACTGGTTCACAAAGAACGTCAGCGTCTCGACCATCGGTCCGGACAAGCTCAACCAGCTGCGGCACCTGATGTTCCTGCGCGACGCCGACGGCGTGCGTGAACTGATGGCCCGGCACCGCGAGCTCATCGCACCCAAGTTCGCGAAGGTGCTGGAGATCCTCGAGGACCGGCTCGCCGACAGCAAGATCGCCTCATGGACTCACCCCGAGGGCGGCTACTTCATCAGCCTGGACGTCATCGACGGCACCGCGAAACGCACCATCGAGCTGGCGAAGGATGCCGGCATCGCGCTGACGGCCGCCGGATCCACCTTCCCGTACAAGAAGGATCCGCGCGACGAGAACATCCGTCTCGCCCCGACCTTCCCGTCGATCGACGAGCTCGCCACCGCAATGGACGGCGTCGCCACCTGCGCGCTGCTCGCCGCGACCGAGGTGCTGCTGGGCTCCGAGTAGCGACTCCCGGTGAAGCTCGAACGGTCGACGCCGGCGGTCGTCGGATTCCTCCTCGCCGGGCTGCTCTCGGTCTGGGCACAGCACTCCCTGATCCCCTTCACCGAGCCGTACTGGGGGCTGTTCCAGAACTTCCTCGATCTCGACGTGTACCGGGCGGGCGCCCAGGTGGTGCTCGACGGCGGTGATCTCTACCAGGCCAAGCTGCTCGGCCAGATGGACTTCACCTATGCGCCGCTGTCGGTGGTTCTCTTCGCTCCCTTCGCGTGGATGGCGGCGGGCCCGGCGCACCTGGTCTGGACCATCGCGATCTTCGTCGCGCTGTATCTGGTGGTGGTGCTCGGGTTCAAGAGTCTCGGACACGAGGTCACCTGGCGGCTGCGTGCGATCGCGGTGTCGATCGTGCTGCTGAGCGCGCTGCTCGAGCCGGTACGGTCGACCATCTGGTTCGGACAGATCAACGTCTTCCTGATGCTGCTGGTGATCGCCGATCTGGCGCGGCCCGAGGGCAGCCGGCTTCGGGGCGTCGGCGCCGGTATCGCCGCGGGCATCAAGCTGACACCGCTGATGTTCGGTGCGTACCTCCTGGCGATCCGGCAATGGCGGACCGCGGCGCGCATGGCCGCCGGCTTCGCGGCGTCGGTGGTGCTCGGGTTCGCCCTCATGCCGTCGGCGTCGAAGGACTTCTGGTTCGGCACGATGTTCGACTCCGACCGGGTCTCCTCGCCGCAGACCTATGGCAACCAGTCCATTCGCGGCGCGATCGCCAATTTCACCCACACCGACCACCCGAGCACCCTGCTGTGGCTGGTGCTCTCCGCCGCGCTGGTGCTGCTGGCGGGCCGTGCCTGCGTCCTGGCGCATCGGCACGGTCAGGAACTGCTGGCGCTCTCCATCGTCGGGATGACCTCGTGCGCGGTTTCCCCGGTCGCGTGGTCGCACCACTGGGTGTGGCTGGTCCCATTGCTGGTCGTCGCGATCCACCAGATCGCCGAACGGATCCCCGGCCCGGGCGCCTTCGCGCTGGCCGCGCTCGCCCTCGGCGGGTTCGCATCCGCGATCGCCTGGCGGACGCACTTCGCCTTCCCGATGTGGTACGCCAACCGCAGCGTGGAAGAGGCGTACCTGACGGGCCTGTTCTTCAAGCACCCCCCGCCGTTCGATTGGTTCACCACCCAGCCGTTGACACTGATCCTCGTCGTCACCTCGGTGGTGACGATCGTGGCGTATCGACGGCCCGGACCCGGGCGACCGGCGCCCGCGGCCGGCCGGTCGTGAGCGCCGGCACGGCTGTCGGGGCTCGCCGGTAGTCTTGCGTCGTGGCTCTCTATCGCACCTATCGCCCGGCAACCTTCGCCGAAGTCGTCGGCCAGGAGCACGTCACCGCGCCTCTGAGCCGAGCCCTCGATACCGGCCGCATCAATCACGCCTATCTCTTCTCCGGTCCGCGCGGCTGCGGCAAGACCTCGTCGGCCCGCATCCTGGCCCGCTCACTCAACTGTGAGCAGGGCCCGACGTCGACCCCGTGCGGCACGTGCTCGTCCTGCGTCTCGCTCGGTCCCGGCGGACCGGGCAATCTCGACGTGGTGGAGCTCGACGCGGCCAGCCACGGCGGCGTGGACGACACCCGCGATCTCCGCGACCGCGCGTTCTACGCGCCGGCCGAGTCGCACTATCGCGTCTTCATCATCGACGAGGCGCACATGGTGTCGTCGGCCGGCTTCAACGCGCTCCTGAAGATCGTCGAGGAGCCGCCGGAGCACTTGATCTTCATCTTCGCGACCACCGAGCCGGAGAAGGTGCTGACGACCATCAAGTCGCGGACGCACCACTATCCGTTCCGTCTGCTCGCGCCGCCGGTGATGCGCGGTCTGTTGGAGAACATCTGCGCCAAGGAGGGCGTGGTGGTGGCGCCCGAGGTGTATCCGCTGGTGATTCGCGCCGGCGGCGGATCCCCGCGCGACAGCCTCAGCATCCTCGATCAGCTCCTCGCCGGTGCGGGTGACGAGGGCGTCACCTACGACCGCGCGCTCGCCCTGCTCGGTGTCACCGACTCGGCGCTGATCGACGCCGCGGTGGAGGCCCTCGCGGCGGGCGACGGCGCAGCGTTGTTCGGCGTCGTCGAGCGGGTGGTCGACGCCGGGCACGATCCGCGACGCTTCGCGATCGATCTGCTCGACCGTTTCCGCGACCTCATCCTGGTGCAGGCGGTGCCGGACGCCACCGAGCGCGGGCTGGTGGAGGCCCCCGAGGATCAACTGGCCGCGATGCGCGAGGCCGCGGCCGAACTGGGGCCCGCGACTCTGACGAGGTACGCCGAGGTGGCGCACACCGCGCTCGGCGAGATGCGAGGTACCACGTCGCCGCGCCTGTTGCTGGAGGTGATGTGCGCCCGTCTGCTTCTGCCTGCGGCCTCGGCCGACGACGCTGCGCTGCTGCAGCGAATCGAGACGCTGGAACGGCGTCCCGCGGGAGCATCCGCCCCGGGCTCCGTGCCCGTCGCGGTGACGGACGCTCCCGCCGCCCCCGCCGCGGACGAGCCCGCACCGCGCTTCGTCCGGCCGTCGCAGCGCAAGGCCGTCGAAGAAGCGCGTGCGGCCGTCGACACGGCCGATGCGCCGACGCCGGCATCCGAGCCCCGCGCGCCTGAGCCTCCCGCTCCGCGGCCGAGCACGCCCGCACCCGAACCCAGCGCTCCCGAATCCAGCGCTCCCGCCTCCGAGGCCGCTGAGGCGCCGCGCGCCGAGGAGCCTGCGGTCTCGGCTCCGCATCCGCCGGAGGTGTCTGATCCACGGGCTCCGGAGCCGCCGCAGCAGCGCGAGCCCGTCGGACGCGAGCACACGCAGCGCGAACAGGTGCAGCGCTCCGCCGCGGACGAGGAGATCCCGCCACCGCCCGAACCGCCGATGGACGCTGATCAGCTCCCGCCGGCGGACGAGCCGCACCAGCCCGATCCTGCGTCCGAACCGGCTCCCGAACCGGAACCGCAGGCCCCGACAGGACTCACGGTGGACGCCGTCTCGGCTCGGTGGCCGGACATCCGTGCGGCTGTGCGGACGCAGAGCACCGTCCTCGAAGCGATGCTCTCGGCCGCTTTCGTACATCAGGTCGACGGCACCCAGGTGGTGCTCGGACATCCGCATCCCGCGCTGGTGGGACGCCTGTCCGACGATCGCGGACTGCGTGCCCTGACCGCCGCGGTGGTCGAGGTCTTCGGCGAGGGCTTCAGCGTCGCCGTCGTGCACGCCCAGCCCGGGTCGGCACCGGCGGCGGCGCCGACCCCGCAGCGCACCCCGGAACGGGAACAGCCCCGCCGTCAGACGTACACCCGGCCGAGCAAGCCCCGGTCGGAGCAGACGCACGGTGAGCAGCCGGCGCCGCCGCCCGCGCCGGAGGAACCCGAACCGGAGCCGCCGGTGCCCGACGAGGAGCTGACCGACGCCGAACGTGACGAGATGGTGGCGCAGGCCCAGTCGGGGACCCCGGACGACCGTCTCGACCCCGACCAGGTGGCTCTGGAGCTGCTCAAGTCGGAGCTCGGCGCTCGGCCGGTCGAGTAGCCGCGCGTAGACGAATCCTCGACCCGCCGACTACTCGGCCGCGCAGGCCGGACGGCGAATCGGGGATTCGTTCACGAACTCGGACCTACGGCTGCCACCAGGGGCGCAGCGGCAGATTCGTGGTTCCGTCGAGCTGCATCTTGGTCGCCAGGACGTGGTGCAGCTGCACGATGTCCCGTTCGAAGCCGATGCGGCATCCCGCCATGTACAGCCCCCACAGACGGGCGGTGCCTTCGCCGACCTCGGCGACCGCCTCGTCCCAGTTCGCGACGAGGTTGGCGTTCCAGTCGCGCAGCGTCATCGCGTAGTGGTGGCGAAAGTTCTCCTCGTGCAGCACTTCGAGGCGCGAGACGTCCTGCATCTTCGAGATGATGGTGCCCGATCCCGTGAGTTCGCCGTCGGGGAACACGTAGCGGTCGATGAACGGGCCGGCCTTGCTCCGCGAACGGTTGTCGGGGCGGGTGATCGAATGGTTCAGGATGAGGCCGCCGGTGCGGACCTTGTCGCGCATGAATCCGAAGTACTTCGGGTAGTTGGCGACGCCGATGTGCTCGGTGAGTCCGATCGACGAGATGGCGTCGAAACCCGTTTCGGTGACGTCGCGGTAGTCGCTGAAGCGGACCTCCGCGAACTTCGACAGCCCCTGCTCCTCGATCGCCTGCTGCGCCCACTTGGCCTGCTCGCTGGAGAGGGTCACTCCCAGTGCGTGGACGCCCTGGCGCGCGGCGTACCGGACCATCCCGCCCCAGCCGCAGCCGATGTCCAGGAGACGGTCGCCGGGCTGCAGGTTCAGCTTGTCGAAGATCAGCCGGTACTTGTTCTCCTGCGCCTCCTCGAGGGTGGCGTCGGCGTTCGGGTACACCGCACAGGTGTAGGTCATCGATTCGCCGAGCACCAGCTCGTAGAAGCGGTTCGAGACGTCGTAGTGGTAGTGGATGGCCTCGGCGTCACGCTCGCGGCTGTGTCGCAGCCCCTCGGCGAACCGGCGCCAACGGGGCAGGCTCTCCTGCGGGGGCGGTGGGATCAGCTTGAAATGCTCGAGCCCGATGGCCCTCGCCACCTGAGCCATCTCCAGCGGGCTCGGCTTGGAGAACTTCAGATCGGCGGCCAGTGCCTGCAGTGCGCTGTACGGGTCGCCGGGATGCGCGCCGATCAGCTCGAGGTCGCCGGAGACGTAGGCCCGGGCGAGCCCGAGGTCGCCGGGCGCCGTCACGAGGTACGTGGTGCCGCGCGAGGTCTTGAGATTCAGTCCGTACTCGGCGTCCTCGGGGCCCGCGGTGCTGCCGTCGTATGCCGTGATCCGTACGGCGAGATCGTCGCCGACGAGGGTTTCGAAGATCTGGGCCAGCTTCATGCGCGTTTCACCGCTTTCTCGTAAAGGCCGAGCAGACGGCCGCGGGGATCGTAGCGACGCTTGAGATCGTCGTACGCCTCGCCGCCGTAGAGGTCGTCGAATTCTTCCGGGCCGTAGAAGGATTCGGAGTAGAGGGACTTGTGTCCGCCCAGCTCGCTGACTTTCTGCTCGATGATCCGGTTGGTGTGCCCGGGCCGGCCGGGGGTGACGGGCACCCCGGACCAGAACCCGATGTTGACGTAGAACTTCCCGCGCTCCAACGGATACAGGGTCCACGGCTGGACGGTCTCGTCGTCGCCGGCGACGGCGATCGGCGACGGCTCGGCCAGTTTGAGCGGACAGAGCCAGATCGGTTCGATCGGGATCTCGGCCAGGAACCAGTCGACGAAATCGGCCGTTCGCTCGATCGGGACCTCGATGTCCTGAACCACCCGCTCGGTGGGCGGCAGACCTTTGACGGCGTTCAGCTTGTCGCCGATGTTCCACCGCTGGTCGTATCCGATCAGCTTCCAGTAGAAGCTGCTGCGCAGGTACTTGGCGGGCCAGAACCGGCGGATGCGCGGATTCTGGGCACCGAATGCGCGGGAGCACCAGAACCAGTCGGTGTCCCAGCGCCAGAGATAGTCACGGATGGTCAGCCGATCGCGTTTGGGTTCGGCGCCGTCGTGCTGGATGGATCGGTAGAAGATGTTCGCGTTGGTGTAGTCGCTCACCGGGCCGGGCTCGTCGGTCTGCCGTCCGAGCACGGCGTACGCCTCGTCGGAGGTGAAGACGACCCCGTCGAGATAGTCGACGCGCTCGCCGCGGTATTCGCGGTCGGTCGCGACCCGGTCGAGCAGATCCTGGAGCTCGCGGGTGCTGTGCACGCGAACGTGACGCAACTCGACGAAGGATGGAACCGGTTCGAGCCTGATCTTGAGTCGGACCGAATACCCAAGCGTCCCATAGGAATTGGGGAATCCGAAGAACAGGTCGCGGTGCTCGTTGTCGGGTGTCGCGACGATCAGTTCGCCCGATCCGGTCAGGATCTCCATCTCGAGCACCGACTCGTGCGGGAGACCGTTGCGGAACGAGGTGCTCTCGATACCGAGCCCGGTGACGGCGCCGCCGAGGGTGATCGTCTTGAGCTGCGGGACCACCAGGGGCACGAGGCCGTACGGCAGAGTCGCATCCACGAGGTCCTCGTAGGTGCACATCCCCGCGACCTGCGCGGTCTGTTCCTCGGGATCGACCGAGATCACGCGATGCAGTTCGGAGACGTCGAGACCCGGAGCGGACGTCTCGGCCCTCTTGCGGAACAGATTCGACGTCTTCTTCGCCAGTCGCACAGTGGCGCCGTCGGGGATAGCTCGGTAGCTGTCGAGAAGTTTCTGCTTGCCGCGCGCGAAGGCGGCATCGTCGTACTCGGATGCGTTCAAAGCCACATTCCTACCGTAGCCTGATCGCCGTACGGTGAACGAAGTGAATCGGACCCAAGACGAGTTCAGAAGGAGCCTTCCGACGTGGGACAGGTAACAGCCAGCGCAGCAATCCAGATCAACGCAGCTCCCGAGGCCGTCAGTGCGGCCCTGGCCGACTACGCGAACGTGCGCGAGGGCGTTCTTCCCGAGAACTACCGCGACTATCGCGTCGACGAGGGCGGCAACGGTTCGGGAACGGTGGTCCACTGGATTCTGCAGGCCACCGAGAAGCGCAAGCGCGACGTGCTGGCCGACGTGACGGTCGCGGGCGACACGATCACCGAGACCGATCGCAATTCGACGATGGTCACCACCTACCGCGTCACTGCCGAGGGCACCGGCTCGCGCGTCGAGACCACGACGAGTTGGAAGGGCGCGGGCGGCATCGGCGGGTTCTTCGAGAAGACCTTCGCCCCGAAGGGACTCAACCGCATCCAGACGGCCCTTCTCACCAATCTCAAGCAGCGTCTCGAGAGCTGAGCTGAGCCGCAGGGGACGCCGCCGCGTCAAACCGCTGACCGCCCGGGACGGCATCGATGCCACCCGGGTGGTTCTGCGTCTGCCGGACGGCCCCGGCGGGTGGTCGGTGCGTGAGGCTCTCCTCGCGGCTCCGGTCCTGACCGGCGTCACTGCGGCCGATCTGGAGTTGCGGTCGCGCACCGGTGAACTGGTCGACGCCGACGGCCGTCCGGTCGATCTCGATGCGCCGGTGCTCCGACCGGTTCCGGTGTACCTGTACCGCGACCCGCCGCGGGAGCTGCCGGTGCCCTTCGACATGCCGATCCTGCACCTGGACGACGATCTCGTGGTGGTCGACAAACCGCACTTCCTCGCCACGATGCCGCGCGGAGCGCATGTGGCGCAGACGGCGCTGGTGCGGTTGCGTCGCGAACTCGGCTCCGACGACGTGGCCCCGGCACACCGGCTCGACCGGTTGACGGCGGGCGTGCTGCTGTTCACGCGCCGCCGCGAGGTGCGGGCCGCCTATCAGGAACTCTTCGCGCAGCGGCGCGTTCGCAAGGAGTACCGGGCCATCGCGCCGGCGGACGCCGCTCTGGCCGGCGGCGTGCGGATCGAGAACCGGATCGTCAAGACCGCGGGCGACCTGCGTGCCCGCGTCGTCGAGGGCGAGGTGAACGCGATCAGCGACATCGAACTGTCGACCCGGCTCGGCGACGGGCTGGCCGAATACCGTCTGGCGCCGCACACCGGCCGCACCCACCAGCTCAGGATGCACATGGCTCAGCTCGGCGTCCCGATCGTCGGCGATCCGCTGTACCCCGAGGTCGACGCCGACCTGGCGGCCGCACCGGATCGCGGTGACTTCTCCCGGCCCCTCCGGCTCGTCGCCGCGGCGCTGGAGTTCACCGATCCGTTCAGCGGTGAGCGCCGGGAGTTCCGCACCGCCCGCTGAGCGTCGGGCGCGGGGATCGGCGGCGCGTATCCTCGCGGTCGTGGCGATCATCGGATCCTTCGAACGGCACCCGGACCTCGGCTGCGAGGGTGTGGTGTTCCTCGACGAGGACTCGGACGCCTGCTTCCAGTTGCTGCGCGATCTTCCCGGTGGTCCCCGGGCCGGTGAATACTGTGTGACCACGGGCGCGAGCGCCCCGGTGTACGGGGGCGTCGTGCAGTGGCGCCGTGTCGGTGACGACCGTTTCGAGTTCGCGCTCGCACCGCGGGCGGCTCGACTCTTCGGCGACGAGGTGCTGTCGTTCCGCGTGGTACCGGGTTCGGGCACCACGGTCGCCGAACTCGCCGAACACGTCGAGCGTCTCCTGGCCGGTCCCGGCGACTACCCTGGGAGTCGTGACTGACGCATTCGACCCCAGTGCGCTGTTCGGCGGCGCCGGCGGCGACAACCCGATGGCCGGGCTGATGGCCCAGGTTCAGCAGATGCAGACCCAGATGGAGACGGCGCACGCGGAGATCTCCGCGACGTCGGTGGTGGGGTCGGCGGGCAACGGACTGGTAACGGTGACCGGCGACGGCGCCGGGACGGTCTCCGCCGTCGAGATCTCGCCGGAGGTGGTCGATCCCGCGGACGTCGAGACGTTGCAGGATCTGATCGTCGGTGCGTTCGCCGACTTCGTGGCTCAGCGCGATGCGCTGGTCGCGGAGAAGATGGGGCCGCTGGCGGGCGGCGGACTGCCCGGCCTGGGCTGACGGACTGGCGCATGTACGAAGGCCCGATCCAGGATCTGATCGACCAGCTCGCGAAACTTCCCGGGCTGGGTCCCAAGGGTGCTCAGCGGATCGCCTTCCACCTGCTCGCGGGCGAGAACGTGGAGATCGACCGGCTGATCGCCGCCCTCGGACACGTGCGCGACGACGTCACCTTCTGCGTCGAGTGCGGCAACGTCGCCGCCGATCGGCTGTGCCGCATCTGCGGCGACCCCCGCCGGGACGTCACGAAGATCTGCGTGGTCGAGGAGCCGAAGGACATCTACGCGATCGAACGGACCAAGGAGTTCGACGGTCGCTACCACGTCCTCGGCGGTGCGCTCGACCCGCTGTCCGGCATCGGCCCCGACCAGCTCCGGATCCGCGAACTGCTGCGTCGTCTGGGCGACCAGCCCGACGGCCAGGACGTCTCCGAGATCATCGTCGCGACCGATCCCAACACCGAGGGCGAGGCGACGGCGACATATCTGCTGCGCATGCTCAAAGACTTCCCCGGGCTGTCCGTGACCCGTCTGGCGTCGGGACTTCCGATGGGCGGCGACCTCGAGTTCGCCGACGAACTGACCCTCGGCCGCGCGCTGTCCGGTCGGCGCATCCTGGTCTGAGCGTTGGCCGACGACCACCTTCCACCGGCGGAGCGCGATCCCTCACCGCAGGACTGGGCGTGGCTGGCCGACGAGATCGCGGTCCGCGGAGGGCTGACCGACGCCATGGTGGCGATCGACGGTCCGTCGGGGGCGGGCAAGAGCACGTTCGCAGCGCAGCTCGTCCGTGCGCTCGCCGAGCGCGGCCGCGCCTCAGTGCTGGTCAGCACCGACGACTACGCGACGTGGGACGACCCCGCCTCGTGGTGGCCGGAACTGGTTCACGATGTGATCCGCGCCTACGAACGGCGTCACGACTACTTCTATCGGCCCCGGGTCTGGGTGGACGGCCGACCGGAGGTGGGGCCGGAGGTCTGGATGCGGTGGCAGCCGATTCTGATCGTCGAGGGCGTGACGTCGGCGCGGCGCTGCACGGCCGATCGTTTCACGCATCGGTTCTGGATCGACGGTCCTCCCGCCGCCGACCGGTTGCGCCGAACCGTGCAGCGTGACGGCGAGGCCGAACGCGATCATCTGGCCCGGTGGCAGGACTTCGAGGAGGGCTGGTTCGCGGTCGACGACACGCGGGCGAGGTGCCGGGTGCTCGGTTAGCGAGCGGCGGCGAGCCGTTCCCGGCGCAGCCGGTCCACCTGCGGCAGGTCGAGAGGCTCCAGTTCCGTGCCGACCGCCTTCGACAGCAGATAGTCGGCCAGTTCGGGATTCCGTGCGAGGACCGGGCCGTGCATGTAGGTGCTGACGACACTGCCTTGCACGGCGCCTTCCACGCCGGCGCCGGCGCCGTTGCCGACACCGCGGCGGACCCGGCCCAGCGGTGCGGCCGCGGCGCCCAGGGAGGTCGCGCCGCGGTGGTTCTCGAACCCGGAGAGCGGTTGGCTGAGACCGTCGATGATCGGTGCGGTCACGAGCTCGCCGATCGCCCGGGACTGCCTCGGAGAGGTGGTGAGGTCGAGCATGCTGATCCCCGCGACGCGCTCGCCCGCAGCGGTCTCGTACCAGTGACCCAGCACTTGGATCGCCGCGCAGATCGCGAGCACCGGGCGTCCGGCGTCCGCCGCGCGCTGCAGCCCCGGATACCGCTGCAGATGACGGGTGGCGAGCCGCTGGGCGTAATCCTCGGCGCCGCCGAGGGTGTAGACGTCGAGCGACTCGGGTACCTCGTCGTCGAGCGTGATCGAGACGATCTCGGCGTCGATGGCTCTCATGCGCGCACGCTGTCGCAGGACGAGGGCGTTTCCGCCGTCGCCGTAGGTGCCCATCACATCGGGAAGCACCAGACCGATCCGCAGGGTCGATTCGCTCATCGGGCGTTGTCCTCCACAGTGTTCTCGACCGGCCGGGCTCCGGCGCGTTCCAGTGCGACGCCGAGGTCGCGGAATGCGGTGTAGTTGGCGAGCACTTCCACTCGGCCCGGTGGACAGGCGGCGATCGCCGCGAACGGATCGTCGGTCACCGTGTGCTCGGCGCCCGCGTACAGCAGACGCACCGAGAGGTCGGCGGCGCGCTCGCCCGAGGCGACCACCTCGACCTGCTCGAACTCTTCGAAGCGCACGTCCCAGAGCCACGAGAGGTCTTCCCCGTCGGGGACCTGCCCGTTCACCGCGATCACCAGACTGTCGGCGTCGGTGTCGATCATCGCCAGGGCCTCCTGCCAGCCGGCCGGATTCTTCGCCAGCAGGGTCCTGATCCGATGGTCGCCCAGCTGCACGGTCCCGTATCGGCCGGCCACTTCGCCGACGGTGCCGACGGCCGCGACGGCGTCCGCGGGGTCGGCGCCCATCGCGACGGCGGTCGCGACGGCCTGGGTGGCGTTGCCGCGATTGGCCCGGCCCGGCACCCTCAACGCCATCGGTGCGACGAACCCGTCCGGGCCGTAGATCTTGTCGTCGTCGAACCACCACTGCGGGGCCGGGCGCCGGAAGCGCTCGTCGCCGGTCGAGTACCAGCCCTCACCGTGCCGCACGATCGGCTCTCCCGACCGCGGGCAGCTCACCGAGTCGCCCACCCAGCCGGCCCCCGCGGCCACCCACACCACGTTCGGAGCGTCGAAGGCCGCCGAGGTGACGAGCACGTCGTCGCAGTTCGCGACCACCACCGCGTCCGGGTGGCGGGCGATTCCCCCGCGCAGACTCTGCTCGATGATGTTGATCTCGCCGACGCGGTCGAGCTGGTCGCGGGAGAGGTTCAACAGGGTGAAGACACGCGGCGACGTGTTGTCGGCGACGTGGGCCACGTGCAGTTCGTCCACTTCCAGCGCGGCGACCGGGGCGTCGGGCTGGAGGCTGAGCGTCGCGATGATGCCCGCGTCCATGTTGGCGCCGTCGGCCTGGGTCGCCACTTCGCCGAGCCCGGCGAGGGCGGCGGCGGTCATGCGGGTGGTCGTCGACTTGCCGTTGGTTCCGGTGATCAGCGCGATCTCGCGGCCGGCGGCGAGCCGGAGCATGATGCGCGGATCGATCTTCTCAGCGACGAGGCCGCCGATCATCGAGCCCTTCCCACGGCCGGCGGCACGCGAGGCCCAGCGGGCCGCGGCAGCGGCGGTGAGTGCCACGCGAGTGCGGACGGGCGGGCGCGGACGGTCAGGGATGCGGCGGGCTTCCGACATTCCACGAGTTTCCCATATCCGGGGAGCACGATCGCCCGGCGCCGACTGTGAGGGCGGTGACAGCCCAGCTCACGCGTGTCGCGGCAGCGTGCGGTCGGTCAATGTCAGGGTCGCCGCGCACAGGCCGATCGCCATGGTGGCCCATCCGACGATGTGGAACCCGGCGTCGGTGGCCCGACTGCCGAACGCCGCGGCGATCAGGCCCGCGGAGGTGATGGCGCCGATGTACGCGAAGGTCCGGTACAGGCCGGATGCGACGCCCACCTGGTCGGCCGGGGACTGCATGAAGAGGGCCGCCTGGTTGGCGAAGCTGTTCAGGCCGTTCGCCAGACCGACCAGCAGCGACATGGCGAGGATCGCCCAGACCGGGGCGTCGTGGCGCAGCGCGAGCATCACGGCTCCGGCCGCGCAGAATGCCATGCCGGTTGCGATCAGCGGGCTGCGGACGGTGCTGCGCCGGGAACAGACGGCGGCGACGACGATACTCGTCGCCGACATCGGAGCGAGGAGCATGCCGACCTGCGTCGGCCGGTAGCCGGCCGCGTCCTCCATCCACTGGCTGACGCCGTACATGGTCGTGTACATGCCGAGCGAGGCGAGCGTCTGCCGCAGATAGGTGCGGATCAGCGGGCGGTTCGACACCAGCATCCGGACGTCGATCAACGGAGTCGAGAACCGGCGTTCCCATCCGATGAGGACGGCGGTCGCCGCCACGGCCACCGCCGCGAGCCACCACGTCGACGCGCTGGGCGAGTCGATGAATTGGAGTGCGCTGACGATCGCCACGGCGAACGCCACGATGCCCAGAGGGTCGACGGCGGTCAGAGTCCGACGCAGGTCGGTCGGCTAGGCCACGGTGTCCTTCGGCACACCGGTGAGCACCAGGAGCAGAGCGGCGAGGGCGGCGGGAACATTGATGAAGAACACCGCTCGCCAGCCGAAGACGCCGGTGAGGACGCCGCCGATCGGCAGTCCGACCATCGCGATCACCTGTCCGGTGATCGAGAAGACGCCTAGGATCCGGCTGGGCACTCCGACGCCGGCGGCGTCCGACCGCTTGCGGATCAGCGACATCGCCATCGGATACGCGGCGGAGGTGCCGACGCCGAGCAGTGCGCGGGAGGCCACCAGCGCCCCGAACGACCAGCCCGCTGCGCCGATGACGCCGGCGGTCAGCACGAGCCCGATCCCCGCGATCATCACGCGCCGCTCGCCGAACAGCGGGCCCAGCTTGCCCATGGTGGGCTGGGCGACGGCGCTGCACAGATAGAGCACCGAGATCAGGATCGCGGTGTCGGCGGGGCCGCGGTGGAAGTCGACGCCGATGCCCACCATCGCGGTCGCGATCAGCGAGCTGTTGATCGGGTTGAGGACCGACGCCAGGATCAGCGGCGCGGTGAATCCGATGCCGAACGGATGGGCGTCGAGGCGGCGGTCGGTGTCTGTTCTCACGCCCGGGTCAGCGCAGCGATGACGTCCGCGGCCGATCCCGTCTCGGCGACCTTCGGCAGGACGGAGGCGGCGCTGTAGGCGTGCCGCGCCCCTTCGCTGTCCGAGCAGGCGTCGAGGGCGACGGTGACGTTGTATCCGAGCTCGTAGGCCTGCCGCGCGGTCATCTCGACGCCGATCGACGTCGACACGCCGACCACCACCACCTGGGTGACGCCACGCTCGCGCAGCAGTCGGTGCAGGGGCGTCTCGGTGAAGGCGCCCGGCGACCGCTTCGTGACGCGCCACGCGTCCGGGGCGTCGGAGAAGGGCGCTACCGAGTCGCTCCAGCCGGAGGGGAACTCCATGGGCGGGCCGGAGAGGTCGGTGCGGCCGGGCGGCACGGCGTCGACGGTGACGATGACCACCGGCAGCCGTCGCGCGCTGAACGCGTCGGTCAGCGCCGCGGAACGCTCGACCACGTCCGCGAAGCTGTGCGGTGCGAGGTCGCGGCCCGACAGCCCCTTCTGGAGGTCGATGACGATCAGGGCGGCGTCGCGGTCGAGTGCGGTGACAGGCATGGTGATCCTTTCGTGGGGCGGAGGTGCTTCAGGGCTGGTCCGCGATGCGGCCGAGCAACTCGATCGCATCGGCCAGGCGGGCCACCTCGTCCGGAGTGAGGGCCGCGTCGACGGCGTGCGCGAGCCAGTCCGCTCGCTGGAGCCGTCCGGTGGTCAGTTCCGTGCGGGCGTTCTTGGAGAGGGCGAGCAAGGTGCGGCGGCGATCGGTCGGATCGGGGGAGCCGACCACCAGGCCGGCGTCGGTGAGGGCGGCGACGATCGCGGCCATCGACTGCTGACGCATACCGTGCGCACGGGCGAGATCGGCTGTGGAACAGGCGCCGTGGCGATCGAGGTAGCCGATCACGGCCGACTGCGAACGGGTGAGGTCCAGGACCGACGAATTGGCCCTCAGTTTCCGGTTCAGCTCGGCGATCGTTGCGCGCAGACGGTTTCCGACTTCGGCGGACGAGTGCTGGACCATGAGTGCAACTCTAGCAATTAGACAGCTAACTGCACAGTCAACTGTTCTTATCTGAGGGGTGACCCGATGAGTTGACGGTGATAAGTTCTGCACTGTGAGTCGCGCAACAGCAGTCGAACTGCCTATGTCATTCAAGATCCAGCGGACCGCGCTCAAGGCGTCGGCCAAACTGCCCGCACCCGTGCGGAAGGCGATGAGCCGCCTGACGACGGTGAACGGCGACGGTGATCGTCTCGACCCGATGCTCGCACTGGTCGTGACCGCGGCGGCCTACATTCCATCGTTGGCGCTGGTCGGCGATCTGGTTTCCCGATCACGGCAGTCGATGGACTATCACAGCGCGATGATGGCGGAGGCCTTCGAGCCGTTCGCCGTCGAAGAGGATCTGGTGATCGACACCGACGCCGGAGGCGTGCCCGTCACGCGATACAGCCTCGAGGGCAAGGGCCGAGGACTGATCGTCTTCTATCACGGCGGCGGGTTCGTCCTGGGCAGCCGGGCCAGCCACGACTCGGTGGTCCGGGCGCTCGCGATCGCCTCGGGCGCCGACGTGCTGTCGGTGGATTACCGGTTGGCCCCCGAGCACCTCTTCCCGGCGGCGGTCGACGACTCCGTGGCGGCTTGGCGCTACGCCGTCGAGAAGGCGCCGGACTGGGGCGTCGATCCGCGGCAGATCGCGGTGGCCGGTGATTCCGCGGGAGGCAATCTCGCTGCGGTCGTCGCACAGCAGGTGCGTGGCGAGGAGATCACCCCGTGTCTGCAATTGCTGATCTATCCGGTGGTCGACATGTCGCGGAAGCGGCCGTCGGTCCATGAGTTCTCCACCGGCTACTACCTCACCGAGGAACAGATCGACTACTTCTGCGACACCTACCTGGCCTCGCGCGACCAACTGTCCGATCCTCGGGTCTCGCCATTGCTTGCCGAAGATCTCTCCGGGTTGTCGCCCGCCCACGTGGTGGTCGCCGGGTTCGACCCGCTGCGGGACGAAGGCCTCGAGTACGCGGCTGCGCTCGAACAGGCCGGCGTCCCGGTGACCGTGGAACGCGCCGGGACGATGATCCACGGATTCGCGAATATGGCGCTGCTGAGCCCGGACGCGCAGGCCACCGTCCGGCGGATGGGCGAGGCTGTGGCGAAGGCGGTCGCCTCGGCCGGATAGAGGGTCCGCCCGGCGCTCCCGCCGGGCGGACGTCCTCGCCCCGCCTGGGCCGCTACACCGCGATCCGCACGGGCTTCGGCATCAGTTGGGCGGCCGCTGCACCGACCGCGACCAGTCCGATCATCACCAGGAACGAGACCCGGTAGCCGGTGGCGAGGCCGTATGCGCTCGACACCGACGAGTACACCGTGCCGATCACCGCCGCACCCGTCGCCACCGACAGTGCCTGCACGGTGTTGAACACGCCGGACGCCGCGCCGGCGAGCCCGACCGGCACGTCGTTCAGAACCAGCAGGCCGGCGGCCCCGACGATGAGTCCGAAACCAGCGCCTGCGACGATGAGTGCGACGGTGAACCACAGGGCCGGATGGGCCGAGCGGTCGGCGACGATCATGGACGTCATCCCGACGATGAACACCCACGCTCCGCCCTGCAGGACGTGCTTGCCGAATCGGGCGGCCAGGACAGTCGCGGACAGACCGGCGAAGACGGGTACGGCGATCGAGAACGGCACCCACATCAGGCCGGTGTGCAGGACCGACCAGCCGTGCGCGGCCTGGACGTGCAGGGACTGGACGAGGAAGTACCCGCCGGTCGGGATGCTCAGTGCGGTGAACGCGGTCAGCCCCGCGGTGAACGAACGAGACCGGAACACCGCGGGCGGAACCAGCGGTGTTCCGCCTGCGCGAGCAGTGATGACCTGCCGCCGAGCGAAGAGTGCAAGGCCGGCGACGCCCGCCGCCATCATGACGAATCCCCAAGCGGGCCAATCATTCTCCGGTCCCAGTGTGACCGGCGCCATCAACGCTGCCAGCGAACCGCCGAGCAGCGCCGCGGAGATCGGCGTGATGGGCGCGGGACGGGAAGCGTAAGTCTCCGGGATGAAGACGCGCGCCGCGACCAGGGCGAGCAGCGCCACCGGGACGTTGATGAGGAACACCGGCCGCCACGAGAGTCCGAACCAGTCGCCCGAGGTGATGACGGCGCCCAGCACCGGACCGGCCACGGCGGCGATCCCGATGACGGAGGTGAACAGTCCCATCGCGCGGCCGCGTTCGGCGGGTGGATAGAGCACCTGGATGTTGGTCAGCACCTGCGGGATCATCAGTGCCGCCGCGGCACCCTGCAGGATCCGGAACACGACGAGTTGCGTCGGCGTGTCGGCGAGACCGCAGGCCAGTGAGGTGACGCCGAAGGCGACGAGACCGATGAGGAACAGTCGGCGTCGACCGAACCGATCTCCCAGACGGGCACCGAGCACGAGCCCGGTCGCGTAGGCGAGCGGATAGCCCGCGACGATCCACGACATCGCGGTCGGCGACGCGCCGAGATCGGCACTCATCGTCCGCAGTGCGACGTTGACGACCGTGGCGTCCATCAACTCCATGAACGACGCCGCCAACAGGCAGACCAAGGCGACGGTCCGGGCGCGCCCGACGATCGGCGGACTGTCCAAACTCCTCGTGGACGCGGTTGCCAGGGGAGGGGGCTCGGCTGTGACGGTCATCGGGAACTCCTGTGGTGATGGGGGTCTGTTGCACCGATGACGCTACGAACCATTGCGGACGATTCCCGTCCGGAAGAGCGGCGGATAATCCGGTCAGTTTCTGTCCGTTGTTTGGGGCATGATGCAGTCATGGCCGATACGACGACGCGGACGCTGAAGCTGCTGGCGCTGCTCCAAGCGCACCGCCTGTGGTCGGCGGTGGAACTGGCCGACCGTCTGGAGACCACCGAGCGGACCGTGCGCCGCGACGTCGAACGGCTTCGGGATCTCGGCTATCCGGTGCAGTCGGTGCGGGGCAGCGGCGGCGGATACCAACTGGCTCCCGGCGGGTCGCTGCCGCCGCTGGTTGTGGACGAGGAGGAGGCCGTCGCGATCGTGAGTGCGCTGCGGACGGCCGCGCACGGTTCGGCCGCCGGTATGGCGGAGGCCTCGGTGCGGGCGCTGGCCAAGGTGATGCAGGTGCTGCCGCCTCGGCTGCGCCGGCGTGCGGATGCGCTGCGGGCCATGAGCGTGTTGCTCCCCGGCGAACAGCAGGCGCCGGCCGTGGACGCCGAGACCCTGACGACAGTGGCATTGGCGTGCCGGGACGCGACGGAGCTCACCTTCGATTACGCGCCCGCACCGCGGGCCGGACGTGCGTCCGGCACTCGCCGCACCGAGCCGCTGCGGTTGATTCCCGTCGGTCGCCGGTGGTACCTGCTCGCGTACGACCTCGATCGTCAGGACTGGCGCACGTTCCGGCTCGACCGGCTCAGCGCTGCTCAACCGCAGAAGCGGCGGTTCGCGCCGCGTGCGGTGCCGGGCGGCGACCCCGCGGCCTATGTGCGTGAGAGCCTGCGCGGAGGCCGGGACCAACTCCAGGTGCGCGCCGTGGTTCACGCCGAGCCGGAGGCGGTGCGCGGCCGCATCGGCCGGTGGTCGGAGGTCACCGAGCACCCCGACGGCTGCCTGGTCACCATGCAGACCGACGATCCGGGGTGGATCGCGCTGGCGCTCGGCGGACTGGACGCCGACTACGAGTTCGTCGAGGTTCCGGCCGACGTCGTGCGCGCGTTGCGTGGACGCAACGTGCGGGAGGCTCGGGCGCTGTACCTGTCGGAGCGATAGCTTCCGGTCAGCGAGCTGTGAGCCAATCCAGGTACGCGGCGCCTCGCGGTGAGATCTCGCAACCGACCTCGTGACTGATCGTCAGGCCGTACGGCCCACCGGCGAGCCACGGCGGCGGATTCGGTGTTCGCACTCGCACTGTTTTGACCAGTTCTGTCGTCTATTCGGACGACGACCCGCCGGTAAAGAGGACTTTTGTGCCTCTGGTCACATTTCGCGATTCCCGGCCACGGCTTTCCTGACATACCTGTCCTACGAACGTTGTCAATCATCCCAGTGAAGGATTCTTGAATGAGACTGTCCACCAGCCGAGTGCTCGCCGTGGCGAGCGGATCGGTACTTCTAGCCGGAGCGATGGTGGTCGTCGACGCGCCGGCCTCGGCGGCGACGACCGACACCACCTTCCAGTCGATCTGCGTGGCGAGTTCGATCGTGACGGTCAAGAAGCCTGTCGGCAACACGATCACCGTCGACGCTCCGGAGTCGGTGTCCGAGGGTGAGAAGTTCACGATCCGGATTCAGCCGAACCCGTCCTCGTTCCCCGACAAGGATTCCGGTGCCACCACCACCAACCTGTCGCGTTTGAAGTACGACTTCGCCGTCCCGGCGAACTCCACCTTCGTCAGCGCCGATGTGGTGGCGGGATCGTCCGTCGGCCTCAGTGGCGTGGCGCCGAATGTTCTGCTGGTCGACAACAGCGGGAATGTGAGCCCGACGGGCTCGGTCATCAGGCTGTCGGGCAACAACCAGGTCATCGCGAACAGCCCTACGTCGAGCACGAACAGCGAGGGCGGCATCGTCATCCCGAAGACGAAGAAGAACCTCGACGGCACCACCAATTCGAGCGGTGAGACGTGGTTCCGCATGCCGGCGATCGACGTGACGCTGAAGGCGGGCACCGCCGGCGTCATCGAGCCCACCGTGCGGATCGCGGGTAACGCCGCGAACCAGAACGCGAACGAGAACTTCAGTACACAGTTGGCGAAGGCCAGTCTGTTCGGTACTCAGTGGGCCCCGACCCGTTGCTCGCCGCGCGACAGCGACGGTGGCCCGACCAATGCCGGCGCCGGTCCGCTCGCCACCATTCGCGTGGATGCCGCGCCGGTGGATGAGGACACGGTGACCACCTTGTCGGTGCCGGGCGCCGCGACGACCGGTGACGAGGTGACGTTGTCGGCGTCGGTGTCACCGAATCCGGGTGGGGGCACTGTGCAGTTCAAGGCTGATGGAGCGAATCTGGGTGCTCCGGTGGCTGTCTCCGGCGGTGCGGCTGTGCTGAAGCATTCGTTCGCCTCGGCCGGGGACAAGGAGGTCGCCGCGGTGTTCTCGGGTGCGGCCGGGTTCTCCGGCTCGACGTCGGAGGCCAAGACCATCAAGGTCTCCGATCCCGAGCCGAGCGAGACGGAGACCACGGTGAAGGTGATCGCTCCCGCGACCGCGAAGCCGGGTGCCGCAGTGGAGCTCAAGGCGGAGCTGACGCCGGCCGACCTGACCGGCGGGACAGTGCAGTTCAAGGTCAACGGCGACGACGTCGGCGGGCCCGTGACGGTCTCCGGCGGCGCGGCGAAGCTGCAGCACGCGTTCGCGGCCGCCGGAGACTTCACCGTCACCGCGGTCTACAGCGGCACGGCGGGCCATTCCGGTGCTATCTCCGGTCCGGTCATCGTCTCGGTGAATGACGACGCCGATCCTCCGACTCCCGGAACTCCCGACGGCGACGGAAGCCTCGGCAGCAGCAGCGGCAGTCTGGGCGGCGGTGTCGTCTCCGACCTCGTCCGAGGACTCTTCTGACAGCCGGGCACCGGGCGTGAACGCACCGAACCCCGCGAGCTTCGGCTCGCGGGGTTCGGTGCGTTCGGGGTTCAGTGCTCGGTTCGGCTGCGACGCGGGCGCGTCAGGGAGCCCACGTGCGGGCGCCCTCGGCGACGGTCTCGGCCGGCGTCTCGGTGCGGAAGGCCCGGTTCACCGCGGAGACGACGGCGCGCAGGCTCGCGGTCGTGATCGACGAGGCGATGCCGACGCCCCATACCGTCTCGCCGTTGATCTCCGCCTCGACGTAGCTCGCGGCCTCGGCATCGCCGCCGGCCGTCATCGCGTGCTCCGAGTAGTCGAGGACCCGGACGTCGTACCCGATGGTCGACAGTGCGTCGACGAAAGCGGCCAGCGGACCGTTGCCCGATCCGGAGATCTCCTTCTCGGTGCCGTCGACGAGAACCGTCGCGGTCACCGAGTCCTCGCCGTCGTCGGTCTCGGCAGCCGAAACCTGCTGCCGCACCCGCTCGAGTGGCTTCACGGGCTCCAGGTACTCGCGGGAGAACACGTCCCACATCGCCTTCGGGTTCACCTCGCCGCCCTCGCCGTCGGTGATCTTCTGGATCTCGCGGCTGAACTCGATCTGCAGTCGACGCGGCAGATCCAGTCCGTGGTCGGCCTTCATGATGTACGTGACGCCGCCCTTGCCGGACTGGCTGTTCACCCGGATCACGGCCTCGTAGTTGCGGCCCACGTCCTTCGGGTCGATGGGCAGGTAAGGGACCTGCCACAAGATGTCGTCGACGTCCTTGTCGGCTTCGTCGGCGTCGACCTTCATCTGGTCGAGGCCCTTGTT
This sequence comes from Gordonia sp. LUNF6, assembly GCF_047041125.1. Taxonomy (NCBI): domain Bacteria; kingdom Bacillati; phylum Actinomycetota; class Actinomycetes; order Mycobacteriales; family Gordoniaceae; genus Gordonia; species Gordonia sp. LUNF6. The sequence continues at coordinate 3,615,711 of NZ_CP178181.1, read as the reverse complement.
GATGGCGTCCTGATGGCTGCCGGAGAACGCGGTGTAGACCAGGTCGCCGCCGTACGGGTGCCGCTCGGGAACGTTCAGCTGGTTGCAGTACTCGACGGTCCGGCGGATCTCGTCGATGTCCGAGAAGTTGATCTGCGGGTCGACACCGCGGCTGAACAGGTTCATGCCGAGAGTCACCAGGCAGACGTTGCCGGTGCGCTCGCCGTTGCCGAACAGGCAGCCCTCGATCCGGTCCGCGCCCGCCATGTAACCCAGTTCGGCGGCCGCGACGCCCTCGCCGCGGTCGTTGTGCGGGTGCAGGCTCAAGATGATCGAGTCACGGCGCGCCAGATTCCGGTGCATCCATTCGATGGAGTCCGCGTACACGTTGGGCGTCGTCATCTCGACGGTCGCGGGCAGGTTGATGATCAACGGCTTGTCGGGGGTCGGGGCGATCACCTCGGAGACGGCGTCGCAGACCTCCTTGGCGTAGCTCAACTCGGTGCCCGTGTAGCTCTCGGGGGAGTACTCGTAACGCCAGTTGGTGTCGGGGTACTTCTGCTCCTCGGCCAGGCACAGCTCGGCCGCGTCGGTGGCGATCTTGGTGATCGCGGCCTTGTCAGCGCGGAATACGACGCGGCGCTGCAGGACCGACGTGGAGTTGTAGAAGTGGACGATCACGTTCTGCGCGCCGGCGCAGGCCTCGTAGGTGCGGGCGATCAGTTCCGGGCGGGCCTGGGTCAGCACCTGGATGGTCACGTCGTCGGGGATGGCGCCCTCGTCGATGATCTCGCGGACGAAGTCGAAGTCGGTCTGGCTCGCGGAGGGGAAGCCCACCTCGATCTCCTTGTAGCCCATGCGGACCAACAGATCGAACATGCGTCGTTTGCGGGCCGGGCTCATCGGATCGATCAGAGCCTGGTTGCCGTCGCGCAGATCGACGGCGCACCACATCGGTGCCCGGTCGATCACCTTGTCGGGCCAAGTGCGGTCGGGCAGCGCGATCTTCTCGACCTCATCGGCGAAGCTGCGGTAGCGGTGGACGGGCATCGCCGAATTGCGTTGCGGGTTCCAGCTGGGCTGGCCGTCCGGGATGGGTCCGTTGGGCTCGACGATGCGGCTCGGACCGGAGGTGAAAGCGTCTGCTGGTGCCATGAGGGGTCAATCTCCTGATCAAAAGAAGGGGTTTTGACCGGCGCGTGAAGAGGCCCCGCGACGGAGGGCCGGTCGGATCAGACCCCGCCGCGGCAACCGAGGAGGAGTGCACGCTGCATGACATCAACGATAGCACTTGAGTCCGGCGATGCCGGGGCCGGTTGCCATCACAAGAAGTTAGGTTAGGATCACCTTGTTTACAAATTCTTTAGAGAAATGGAGACGAGATGGGCAGCAGCGGAAGCGTGCAGTGGCATGAGGTGCCGATCATCGGCGACCTCGGGGTCGCCTTCGCACAGTCCGATTTCTACAACAGCGTCTGGCTGCCGGTGTGGGACGGATTCGCCATGGGTGTGAATGCGATTCTCGGGCAAGAGATTCTCTGGCACCGCTGATCCGTGAACGGATGCGCCGAGTAGGCGCACTCCTGCGGCAGGGCGCGGGTCTCGACTGTGGACGTCGGGGCCCGCGTCTTCGTCGTCACACCTCGACGGCTGCTTCGGCGCGGTGCTCGCTGCGGCGCATCGCGAGGACGGTGACGATGCTCAACACCGCGAGCAGCAGACCGCTCACCAGTGTGGTCGCGTGCAGTCCGTCGACGAAGGCTTCTCGCGCGGCCGTTGCCAGGGCGTCTCCGCCGGTGCTCATGGCGTCGGCGCGGACGAGGGTCTCACCGAGCGATCCCGTCACCCCGCTGTCGCCGCCGCGGGACAGGAAGACCGCGGTGGCCAGCGAGCCGAAGAGAGCCAGGCCGAGGGCGGTTCCCAGTTCGAAACAGGTCTCCGAGATGCCCGACGCGGCACCGGACTGCTCCGGCGGCACGGCGCCGACCACCACATCGGTCACCAGCGAGAACTGCACACCGTATCCGATTCCGGCGAGAGCGCTCAGGGCCATGTACACCCACAGCGACGACGTGGTGCCCAGTGCGATGAATCCGAGATTCGCCGTCGCGGCGACCACCAGCGAGCCGGCCAGGGCGTACCGCTTTCCGACCAGTCGGGCGATGCGATCGGCGACGACGGAGAAGACGGCGATCGTCACCGCCATCGGGAGTCCGGCGAGCGCCGCGGCCAGAACGTCGTGGCCCAGCACCGACTGGAGATAGACGTTCGAGAGATAGGCGATGCCGCCCTCGGCCATCATTCCCACCAGCGCGATGGCGAGGCACACGCTCACCGTGGGGTTGCGGAACAGGTTCAAGTCCAGCAGGGGATCGCGCGTGCGCGCCTCGTGGCGGAGGAATACTGCGAACATCGCGATGCCGACCAGACCCGCCGTCGCCGCAAGCGGTGAGACCCCCTCGGTCGCGAGCGCCTTGACCGCGTAGACGGCGGGGAGGATGCCGAGCAGTGACAGCGCGACACCGACGACGTCGAACCGACCGGTGCGGGCCGATCGGTACTCGGGGAGGACGAACGGCCCCGCCGCGAAGAGCACCGCGAGCACCGGCACGTTGATCAGGAACACCACTCCCCACCAATAGTGGTGCAGCAGAAGGCCTCCGAGAACCGGGCCGATGGCGGCACCGCCGGCGAACGCCGAGGTCCACACCCCGATGGCGCGAGCGCGTTCGTGACTGCGCTTGAACATGTTGGCGATCAGCGCGAGGCTCGCGGGCATCAGCGTCGCACCTCCCACGCCCATCAACGCGCGGGCCGCGATCAAAGCCCCGGCACCGGGCGAGAACGCGGCGAGCACCGACGCACCGCCGAATACACCCGCGCCGCACAGCAGAATCCGCCGTCGCCCGATCCGATCGCCGAGGTTGCCCATCGTGATGAGCAGCCCGGCGATCAGGAACCCGTAGATGTCGAGGATCCACAACTGCTGTGTGGCCGACGGGTCGAGCGCCGCGGTGATCGTCGGCATCGCCAGGTACAGCACTGAGAAGTCCATCGAGACCAGCAGCACCGGAAGCATCAGAACCGCCAGCCCGAACCATGTCTTCCGATCGGCCGCGGGTGCGGTGCCGGTGGGCGGCGGGACCGAGGGCATGCGTGCGGGCTCCAGATCTGTGAGGGGTGGATCGCGGGCGCGGCCGGCGATGCAAGCGCGACCGCGGCCCGTTCAGGCTACGCCGGATATGCGGTGGTCAGCGACCTCGTTTCCGGCCGATCGACATCAGAAGCACACCGGTGATTCGATCGCGGACCGCGACGGGCCCGGGTGGAGTACAACGGGCTGTGGAGGCCGCCCACGGCGGCCGGCAAGGAGAGGCGTGGCCACGATCGGCAGGCTGGCCGCCGCGACGATCCTCGTCGCGGCGACCGCCCTCGTGGCCGCTTGCGGCACCGCCGGTCCCGGCCCGGTGCCCATGCGATCGGTCCTCGGTCCGGCAGAGCGCGTGCTGAACGTCCTGGCATGACCGGGCTACGCCGAGGACGGGAGCAACAACCGGTCCGTGAACTGGGTGCAGCCGTTCCGGGACCTGACCGGCTGCCAGGTGGAGGTCAAGACCTTCGGCACCTCCGACGAAGCGGTGTCCTTGATGCGGACCGGTCAGTTCGACGTGGTCTCGGCATCGGGCGACGCGTCGCTGCGGTTGATCGACGCCGGTGACGTACAGCCGATCAACACCGCGCTGGTCCCCTCGTACTCCGACATCTATCCCTTCTTGAAGGGCAAGCCGTGGAATGCGAAGAACGGGATCACCTACGGTGTGCCGCACGGCTGGGGTGCCAATCTCCTGATGTATCGCACAGACGTCGTGCGACCCGCGCCCACGTCCTGGCGGGCCGTGTTCGAGGACGCGCCGCGCTATGCGGGCCGGGTGACAGCTTACGATTCGCCGATCTACATCGCCGACGCCGCGCTGTATCTGATGCGGCACCGGCCCGATCTCGGCATCACGAATCCCTACGCGCTCGACCGGAGGCAGTTCGACGCGGCCGTCGCGCTGCTCGAGGAGCAGTGCAGAGCGGTCGGCGAGTACTGGAACGACATCGTCCGCGAGGTGCAGGCGTTCAGCGCGGGCTGGAGCGTGCTCGGTTCCACGTGGCAGATGGCGGCCAACCTCGCCCGCGACGGCGGTGCTCCGGTGGCGACGGTGCTGCCCGATGAGGGATCGACGGGGTGGTCGGACTCGTGGATGATCAGTTCCCGGGCCGAGCATCCGAACTGCGCGTACCGCTGGGTCGACTACATCGTGAGCGCGCGGGTCAACGCGCGCGTCGCGGAGTACTTCGGCGAGTCACCCGCGAACGCGAAGGCGTGCGAACTGATGCGGGACCGGACGCACTGCGCGGTGTACCACTCCGCGGACCCCGAGTACGCCTCGCACATCTGGTACTGGACCACGCCGATGCGCGACTGCGTCGACGGTCGCAAGAACGTCGAGTGCGTCGGCTACGACGGTTGGTCGAAGGCGTGGCTTCAGATCAAGGGATAGCCGCGCGCCGTCGTCAGATGGCGTACTGGAAGACCGTGAGCATGCGGGCACCGAACCAGCCGGAGAACAGGGCGGCGACGGCGAGGAAGGCGATGATCTCGGTCCGCGGCCGTCGTGCGATCCGCACGGCCACCGGGATCAGCAGGACGAACGCGGGCAGGAGCAGTCGCGCACGGCTCATCATCAGGCCGTCCGACAGCAGGATCGACGCCAGCACGGCCGCCGCGTAGACGAGCACCGGCCACGGCACGCGGTCGGCGACCGACCAACCGAACAACACGAGCACCGAGATGATCAACAGGGCCGTTGCGATCGCTGAGAAGTCCGATCCGCTGCCGAGCGTCTGGGTGAGGAATCGCCAGGTGGCCGCGCCGCCGTCGAATGTGGTGTTCCACCCCGTCGTCTGGATCTGAAACCAGCCCGTCGCCGAGCCGGTCTGCGCCCACACCACTGCCAGGTAGCCGAGGTAACCGAGCGGCGCGAGAATCACGGCGGCCCACGCACGAGGGCCGTCGCGCCGGGCCACGATCGCTGCGAGCATCACGGCGGCGATCACCGCGACGCCGGTCGGCCGGACGAGTCCGGCACCGAGGGCGCAGAGTCCGGCGAGCAGCCACTGCCGCTCCAGGACTCCGACGAGCGCCCAGCCCGCGAGTGCGCAGAACACCGCCTCGGTGTAGGCCATGTTCAGCACCACCGACATGGGCGTGGCGGCGAAGAGGCCCACCAGGACCAGTCCGGCCGTCGAGGCCTGGTCGGGCGTCGACCGAACCGAGGAACGGATCCGCCCGGAGCAGATCACTCCGATACGACCCACCGCCACCGCGGCGAGGCATCCCGCGACCACGTTGACGATCATGGCCGCGGCGAACGGCGACAGGCCGGGGACCAGGGCGACGGTCCGCACCGTCATCGGATAACCGGGGAAGAATGCGTACGCGGTGAACTCCGTGTGGACGCCGTTTCCGTCGGTGAACCACAGGGGGATTCCGCCGTAGCCGTGCTGGGCGATGCCGAGCATCCACTCGCCGTCCCACATGGACAGCAGCGCGGTGAGACCGGTGTGGTGGAGTCCGGCGAAGACCGTGAGGATCACGATGCCGACGACGCGAATCGTCAGGTACACCCCGACGCATCGAAGGGCGAACTCGTGGGTGATGCCGAAGCGTCGCATGGTGGACATCGGGCGCACGGTAGTCATCGGAGGTGATCCTACGGTGGCCTCCGCGAAATGTGCCGCGCCAGGTCCGGCGGGTAAGGTGAACCCCGCGCGATTCCCGCAGAAGCTGCAGAAGCTCATGTAGACGAGACAGCTGTACAGATAAGGAAGGTTGCACGACGTGGCACTGGTCGTCCAGAAGTATGGCGGATCCTCGGTGTCGGATGCCGAGCGCATTCGCCGGGTCGCCGAGCGCATCGTCGAGACCAAGCGCGCAGGGAACGACGTGGTCGTCGTCGCCTCTGCGATGGGTGACACCACCGACGAACTGCTCGATCTGGCAGAACAGGTGAACCCGAATCCCCCCGACCGTGAGATGGACATGCTGCTCACGTCCGGCGAGCGCATCTCCAATGCGCTGCTCGCCATGGCGATCGAGGGCCTCGGGGAGAACGCGCAGTCGTTCACCGGCTCGCAGGCCGGCGTGATCACCACGAGCAGCCACGGCAAGGCCAAGATCATCGACGTGACTCCGGGCCGGGTCCGCAGTGCGCTCGACGAGGGGAAGATCGTCCTCGTCGCCGGTTTCCAGGGCGTCTCGCAGGACACCAAGGATGTGACCACGCTGGGCCGCGGCGGATCGGACACCACCGCCGTCGCCCTCGCCGCCGCTCTCGAGGCCGACGTCTGCGAGATCTACACCGACGTCGACGGCATCTACACGGCCGACCCGCGCATCGTCAGCAATGCCAAGCACCTCGATCACATCTCTTTCGAGGAGATGCTCGAGATGGCCGCATGCGGCGCGAAGGTGCTGATGCTGCGTTGCGTGGAATACGCCCGCCGATACAACGTTCCAGTTCATGTGCGCTCGTCGTACTCGACTAAGCCCGGCACCGTTGTGTCCGGCTCGATGGAGGACATCCCCGTGGAAGAAGCAATCCTCACCGGCGTCGCCCACGACCGCAGCGAAGCTCAGGTCACCGTGGTCGGCATCGAAGACAAGCCCGGTTACGCGGCGAAGGTGTTCCGCGCCGTCGCCGACGCCGAGATCAACATCGACATGGTCCTGCAGGGCGTGTCGGCGGTGGAGACCGGGAAGACCGACATCACCTTCACGCTGCCGAAGGAGCTCGGCGAGGTCGCCGTGGCCGAACTGGGCAAGCTCAAGTCGGAGATCGGCTTCCGCGAGGTGGTGCTCGACGACAACATCGGCAAGGTGTCGCTGGTCGGTGCGGGAATGAAGAGTCATCCGGGGGTCACCGCGACCTTCTGCGAGTCGCTCAGCGACGCGGGCATCAACATCGAACTGATCTCCACCTCCGAGATCCGGATCTCGGTCCTCGTCCGTGAATCCGATCTGGATCCGGCGGTCCGCGTTCTGCACGAGGCCTTCGGTCTCGGCGCCGACGAGGACGCCGTGGTCTACGGCGGCACCGGACGATAGGAGGACGCTCAGATGGGTATTCGACTCGGAGTAGTCGGCGCCACCGGCCAGGTCGGCGGCGTCATGCGTCAGATCCTCGAAGACCGGAACTTCCCGGCCGACGAGGTGCGGTTCTTCGCGTCGCCGCGGTCGGCGGGCAAGAAGCTGCCGTGGCGCGGCGGTGAAGTGGTGGTCGAGGACGCGACGACCGCAGATCCGGCGGGGCTCGACATCGCTCTGTTCTCCGCGGGCGGAACCATGTCGAAGGTGCAGGCGCCGCGGTTCGCCGCCGCCGGAGTAACGGTGATCGACAACTCGTCGGCCTGGCGCAAGGATCCCGATGTGCCGCTGATCGTGTCGGAGGTGAACGGTGAGCTCGCGAAGAACCCGCCCAAGGGCATCATCGCGAACCCCAACTGCACCACGATGGCTGCGATGCCGGTGCTCAAGCCACTGCACGACGCCAAGGGGTTGCGCCGGCTGATCGTCTCCAGCTATCAGGCGGTCTCGGGCAGCGGGCTGTCGGGCGTGCAGGAACTCGCGGGGCAGGTGCGCGCCGGCGTCGACGGCGCCGAGCAGCTCGTCTACGACGGGCACGCCGTCGATCTCGGCGAGAAGATCAATTACGTCGCGCCGATCGCGTTCAACGTGGTGCCGCTCGCGGGCAACCTCGTCGACGACGGCAGCGGTGAGACCGACGAGGACCAGAAGCTGCGCAACGAGTCGCGACGCATCCTCGGCATCCCCGAGCTGTTGGTCAGCGGAACCTGCGTCCGCGTCCCGGTCTTCACCGGCCATTCGCTGTCGATCAACGCCGAGTTCGATGAAGCGGTGACCCCCGAGCAGGCACGCGAGATCCTCGACGGCGCGCCCGGGGTCCGGCTCGCGGACGTGCCCAACCCGCTCGACGCGGCCGGCGGCGACGTCTCTCTCGTCGGGCGTATCCGTCAGGATCCGGGCGCTCCGGAGGGGCGTGGCCTCGCGCTCTTCGTCTCCGGAGACAACCTGCGAAAGGGTGCCGCGCTCAACACGATCCAGATCGCCGAACTGCTGGTCTGACGACGCGCGCCTGGCGGCGGGCGGGTTCGCTCGTCGGCGGCGAACGTCGAAATCGGGACTTACCAAGCGGTAACTTATGGCGTAGATTACTCCCGTGAGAAAAATTCGGGGATTCGTCTCGTCCAGAAGTTCATCCGTTTCCAGCGTCGTCAGGCGCACCGGTTCGATCGCCGTCGTCGGTGCGGTCGCGGCCTCCGGGCTCGTCGCCGGCACCGGCGACGCGGGTGCCGTCGGCGACTTCTATCGCCCTCCCGCTCGGTTGTCGGAGGCCCCGGGATCGGTGGTTCGCACCCAGCCCACGCAGCTCCTGCTGCAGATCCCGGGCGTTCGCAACCAATGGCCGGGGACCGCGACCCGCATCATGTACACGACCACGCGGCAGGACGGGAAGCCGACGGCCGTCACCGGCGCAGTGGTCGAGCCGACCGCGCCGTGGCACGGCAGGGGGCCGCGGCCCACCGTCGTCTTGGCGCCCGGCACCGTCGGACAAGGCGACCAGTGCGCGGGGTCGAAGATGCTCTCGCTGCCGATGTCCATCGACCCGACCAAGCCGAGTCTCGGCGTCAACTACTCCGGGCTCGAGATGAACCTCTTCCTGCTCAACGGCGTGCGGGTGGTGCTCACCGACTACGTCGGCATGGGCACGCCCGGCATCCACACGTACGTGAACCGTCTCGAGTCCGGTCGGGCCGTGCTCGACGCCGCCCGCGCCGCACTCAAGGTGGCCAAGGCACCCAAGGACGCTCCTGTCGCCTTCTCCGGCTACTCCCAGGGCGGCGGTGCGACCGCGTCGGCAGCCGAGCTGGCGTCCACCTACGCCTCCGACCTCAACGTGAAGGCCACCTACGCCGGTGCGCCTCCCGCGGATCTGTCCAAGGTGATCGGCCAGATCGACGGCACCTTCATCTCGGGCGCGATCGGCTACGCCATCAACGGACTCGTGGCGCGGTATCCGGCGCTCGACCCGATCCTGAAGAAGGAGACCAGCGCGACCGGGCGCCGCGCCCTGAAAGACGTCGCGACGCAATGCATCGCCGACACCGGTCTCACGCACGGATTCCAGCGCACCGACCAGTGGACTCGCAACGGGAAGTCGCTGAGCGCGGTCATCAAGAAGTACCCCCGCGTCCAGAAGATGCTCGACGACCAGCGGATCGGCCGCCTCAAGCCGAACGCACCGGTGCTGATCTCCACCGGGGTCAGTGACGACGTCATCCCGCACGGACAGGTGGTGCAGCTGTACCGCGACTGGAAGGCCCAGGGGGCGGACGTGCGGCTCGACAACGATTTCACGCCGCCGATCTTCCCCGGGCTGGTCGTGAATCACGCACTGCCGATGCTGGCCAAGATGCTGCCGGCGACGAGTTACATCCTCAGTGAGTTGAACAGCTGACCAGTCGGTCGTGTGCAAGTGGTCGCCCGTGATCGGCGATCATGTGATCGACTACTGGTCATGACTGACATGAAGCGCTTCCTGATCGCCCTGTCGGCGGCGGTCATCGGGCTCGTCACGGTGTCGACGACGACTGCCGTGGCGAGCCCGGCCGTTCCCGGCGTCGGCCCGGCCTCCACTTCGCTGATGCACGGTGATCCCGAATCGACCGACAGCACCGTCCTGCGCGGGCCGGGCAAGACCGGGCATGTCGCGGCGTCGAGCGTTCCCGGCGGTGTGTGCGCCGCGACTTTCGTGGGCTCGGACGGCTTCCCGGTCTCGTTGTGCACGGCCTACGTCGCGGGTACCCCGCCGCAGTTCGCCACCCCGGTGGTGACCATGTTCGATCCGCGGACCGCCCAGGTCGTCGCGCGGCTGCCGCTGACCAAGGGCAAGCTCCTCGGCGGGGTGTACGGGTTCCTCGACGACCGGAACCGGGTGGTGGTGGCCGACGGCTCGGGCAAGATCCTGCGGGTCGGTCACCACCGGACGCGGTCCGGCTGGGCGCTGCGCGTCGACGAGAGCACCGACGTGTCGAAATACCTCGGCGGCGACGGCGTGACCGGGTTGGCCCCCGACTATCAGGGGCGCACCTGGTTCGCGACCACCGAGGGCGTCATCGGCACCGTGCTGCCCGACGGCCGGGTCGGGGCCACGCGCCTGCCGAAGGGCGAAGAACTGGGCAACGGGCTCACCGTCCGTCGCTCCGGTGCGTCGGTGCTGACCACGCACGCACTCTACGAGATGCGCGCGGACGCCCACGGCGTGCCGCGGACGGTGTGGCGGCGCGCCTACGATCGCGGTGCCGCCCGCCGGCCGGGACAGCTGACCTGGGGATCGGGCACCACGCCGACCTACTTCGGTCCCGGCGGCGACGGCTGGGTCGCGATCGTCGACAACGCCGCGGTGCCGAACCTGATCGTCTACCGCTCCGACGACGGTTCGCAGGTATGCCGGACGCGGGCCTTCGCATCACCGAACCAGGGGACCGAGAACTCCCCGATGGCGTGGGGCGACAGCCTGGTGATCCCCAGCACGTACGGATTCCAGTACCCGCCGATGGCGGTGAGCGGTGGGCCGAGCGATCCGGCGTTCGCTCCCTTCCGCGGCGGTATGACGCGCATCGACGTCCGCGACGGGGCGTGCACGAGAGTATGGGAGAACACCACCGACCGAATGGCCACGCTGCCGCGGCTGTCCCGGGCGGACGGTCTGATTCACGGTCTCGCCTACGGCCCGTACGTGCCGGGACCGCAGCAGTCGGGACCGGTCGACTACGTCGCTGTCGACTTCCAGACCGGTCGACGGGTGGCGACGCGGCGCGTGGGGACCGCGCCGATCGACGAGCCGATGCAGCTCACCGGCATGATCGCGCCGGGCGGAACACTCTGGCAGGGCACCGTGACCCGGATGCTGAAGATCTCCGGCTAGTGCCCACCGGACCGGCGTGCGCGTCGTGCCATCATCAATGACATGACCACTCCCGGACCGTTCGACGACGACGCCGACCGCGATCGGATTCCGACGCAGGCCGAACTCGACGCCGAGGACCTCGCCGAGATCGCGCGGCGGTCGAAGGACAGCGATCTCAGCGGCAGGTATCCGGCGCGTCCCGTCGACCCCGGCCCGCCGCCGGTCGCGCTCGTCCGTGACGCGCGCGTGGTCTGGGCGATCGCCGCGGTGGCGTGCCTGGCGTGGGTCGTGTACGGATTCGCCAATCTCTCCTGGCTCGAGGGGTTGATGGCCGAGCGTCTGCAGCCAGGTCTGCAGAACGTCCCGGGGGTGGATCCGGGAGAGAAGGCGGCCTCGATGGCGTCGTTCTGGACGCCCGCGCTGCTCGTGGGCATCCCGCTGTTCACGGCACTGGGATATCCGCTGCTTGTCGGTACCGCGCGGGCGCACAGCCGCAATCTGCGCAGCATCTATCTCTCGGTGATCACCGTGACGGTCCTGTTCACCGTCGTCGGTGCGGATCTGCTGTTCCACTATCCGGAGGTCTCGGCGTCGCTGCGAGTGCTCGCGTGGGTGCAATGCGGGGTGCTCGTCCTCTCCGCGCTCATCACCCTGCGCAGGCCGATCAACGAGTGGCTGCCGAAGTCGATGGCCATGAAACCCTTCCGGCGCGCCTCCGGCGGGTAGCTTGGGGACAGCGGGTCCGGTTCGGCCATGCGCCTGGAACCGTTCCCGTTTCGAGTTGACCGAACTAAGGAGAACGCAATGACCGTCACCCCCGTGTACCACGTCTCGTCGACCTCGACCGGCGGCGGCCGCGACAGCGAGGTGGTCTCCGAGTCGGGCCGGATCGACCTGGTGCTCGCTCCGCCCGTCGAGATGGGCGGCAACGGCGAGGGCAGCAATCCCGAGGAGCTGTTCTCCGCGGGCTATGCGGCGTGCTTCATGGGTGCGCTCCGGCACGTCGCCAAGAGCAAGGGCGCCACTCTCACCGACGCCACGTCGGTGAAGGTGAACATCGGCATCGGCAGCGACGACGCCGACGGCGGCTTCGGACTCACCGCCGACATCGAGGTGTATCTGCCCGGGCTCGACACCGCCGAGGCCGCCGAACTGGCACAGGCCGCGCACGCCTTCTGCCCGTACTCGAAGGCCACGCGCGGCAATATCGCGAGCACTGTCACATCGCGCGTGTGATTCGCGGCACGGGGCCCGGTACGGTGAACTCTCGTGAACAACTGGGCTATCGTCGCCGCCGCCGCAGTGCTGGCGGCCACCATCGCGACCATCGCATTCGTGCGATACCGGCAGAATGAGACCGCGGTACTCAAACGCGACGCCGAACTCGCCGCGTCGCTGCGCGAGCTGGCGGGCACCGACGCCGTCCGGCTCGCCGCGGTAGAAGAGTTCGAGACAGCGGTTTACGAGCGGCTGTTCTTCAGCCGAGCGATCGGTCCGCGCATTCGATCGGCCGTCTGGGCCCTGCTCGGGGGCGTCCTCGCGGCGTCCGCGGTGCTGCTCCTGGATGGGATCGACAGTGCTGTGGGCGTCGTGGCCTGGGCCGCCGCGATCGTCTTCGCCATCGGATTCACCCTCGCCGCGGTGGTGCACGCCGCTGTGGCGGGATACTCGGCGCTGACCACCCCGCGGGTGTCCTTCGCGGACTCGTACGAGTCCGACGAGGAATGACGCCGGCTCGCACCACCACGGGCCGCGCTCGTCTGTTCTACATCACAGTCGTCACGCTGGCGGTCGCCGCACTGGTGACGGCATCGGCGATTCCCGTGGTCGGAGACCCCGCGGCCGTGGCGTTTGCGAGAGGGTCGATCCGCGTCGTCGACGACGCCGGTGCGCCCGGATCCGTCCTCGTGAGTCGCGAACTGTTCGCCTCGTCGCCGACCGCGGTCGTGGTCGCTCCGACGGCACGAGAGTCGGAGCGCCGCGCCGCGGCGGAGGCCGCGCGCGTCAATGGCGTGCCGGTCTTCGCGGTCGATGACACGAATTCCCGCACTGTCGCAGCGGAATTGGAGCGACTCGGTGTCGAGCGCGCGGTCCGGGTCGGCCGCGTCCCGGCACTGCCGGTTCCGGTCACCGACGACGTCCGGTTGCTCGCCGGCGGTGCCGCGACGCGCGGTGAGGGCACCGTGGTGCTGCTTTCGGCGGCCGGCGACGACGCGATCGCGACCGCCGAGGCGGCACACGCGGAGGTCGCGGCCGTGCCGTCGCCCGATCCGAGAAGCTCCGGGCGCGCAGTGAACCTCGTCAAGGCGCGGCCCGGGGCGCCGATCCTCGCGGTGGGATCGGGATTCGGCGACCCCCGGCTCCTGGCGCGCCGCGTCGAACTCGCGCGGAGCCTCCCGGAACTCCCCGGCGGCGGACAGTTGATGTTCCCGGGGCGCCGCGTCGTCGCGCTCTACGGATCGCCCGGTGCGCCCGAACTGGGGCCTCTGGGCAGGCAGAGCATCAGTGCGTCCATCCGGCGCGCGAAAGCCGTCGCAGCGCAGTACGACCGCCTCTCGCCCGTCCCGGTGGTCCCGGGCTTCGAGATCATCGTGACCGTCGCGTCCGCCGATCCCGGCCCGGGCGGCAACTACACCTCGGCGCTCGACGTGGCGGCGGTGCGGCCGTGGGTCGACGCCGCGCGCAAGGCCGGCGTCTACGTCACCCTCGACCTGCAACCGGGCCGGATGGACTTTCTCGACCAGGCCAAGATGTATCGGGAACTGCTGCTGCAGCCGCACGTCGGCCTGGCCCTCGACCCGGAGTGGCGGCTGAAGCCGAATCAAGTCCACCTGCAGCAGATCGGGTCCGTCTCGCCCGCGGAGGTGAACCGGGTCTCGACCTGGCTCGCCGACCTGGTCAAGAGTCGGAATCTGCCGCAGAAGGCCTTTGTCCTGCACCAGTTCGACGCCGACATGCTGGGTGACAGATCGAAGATCGACACCTCGCGCACCGAACTCGCGTTCCTCGTTCACGCCGACGGCCACGGTGTGCCGAACGTCAAGATGCAGACGTGGAACCGGATTGTCGCGGGCCTGCCTCCCCGGACGTGGCTCGGGTGGAAGAATTTCTACACGGAGGACAAGCCCATGTTCTCTCCACGCCGGACCATGAACGTCGACCCCGTTCCCTGGTTCGTCTCCTATCAATAGAGAGAAGGGAACCGGCCAATGGCTTTGCCCGTCGACCAACTGGCTGCGGTGCCGGAGGCCGCGACCCGCAGGGACTCGCTCGAGATCATCCTCGAACAGGACCGTACGCGGCTGCAGGAACTGACCCCGGTGCGACATCAGCGGATGTCGGCCACGCCGTTCACGTTTTATCGCGGTGCGGCGGCGGTGATGGCCTCCGACCTCGCGGCGACTCCCAGCACCGGCATCGTGACCCAGTTGTGCGGAGACGCGCATCTGAGCAACTTCGGCTTGTTCCGCTCACCGGAACGCGCGATGGTCTTCGACCTCAACGATTTCGACGAGACGCACCCCGGCCCGTTCGAGTGGGACGTGAAGCGCCTCGCGGCCAGCATGGTCATCGCGTCGCAGGCGAACGGCTTCGACGAGACGACGGGCCGCAGCATGGCGCGCCTCGCGGCCAAGGCGTACCGGAAGACGATGATCGCCAGCGAGGCCAAACCCGCCCTCGAATGCTGGTATGCGCGAGTCGACGCCGACGAGGTGGTCGCCGATCTCGGTGACCGCTTCGACACCGCCGCGTCGAAGCGGACGCAGAAGGCGCTCCGGAAGGCGCGGCACCGGGACAGCGCGCAGGCGCTCGAGAAGCTCTGCTACGTCGATCTCGCGGGGGCGCACATCAAGAGCGATCCGCCGCTGCTGGTGCCGGCGTCCGAGGTCGCGCCGTCGATGTCGAAGGTCCAACTCGACGACTACTTCGGTGAGGCCTTCGCACGCTACGCGCGCACCCTGCCCGCGCACGTCGCCGAGTTGTTCTCGCAGTACTCCTTCATCGAGGCGGCGCGAAAGGTCGTCGGCGTCGGCAGCGTCGGCACCCGGTGCTGGATCGCGCTCTTCGGCGGGGCGCGGGGGACCGATCCGCTCTTTCTTCAATTCAAGGAGGCCTCCGAATCGGTCCTCGCGCCGTTCGTGCCGGGCTGCGAGTACACCAATCAGGGACAGCGTGTCGTGTTCGGTCAGCAACTGTTGCAGGCGTCGAGCGACATCTTCCTCGGATGGGTCCGTGCGGCCGGCGGGGAGGCGACGGTCGACACCGACTTCTACGTGCGCCAGCTGCGCGACGGCAAGGGGTCGGTGGTCGTGGAGTCGCTGCTTCCGGCCGGGATGGAGTACTACGGGGCGCTGTGCGGCGAGGTGCTGGCGCAGGCGCACGCGCGTACCGCATCCCGCCACGAGATCGCGGCATACCTGGCCGACGCGGGAAAGGCCTTCGACGCGGCGATCGCCGACTTCTCGGTGGAGTACAGCCGCATCAACATCGGTGACCACGGACGCCTCGATGCCGCGGTCGCCGACGGGTCGGTCAGCTCCGGTGCCCTCGAAAACCCGTCCTGACCTGACGATTTAGTAGTTCGGCCGAGCTCGTTGTACGCTATTGCAGGTCATACACGGGGTATGGCGCAGCTTGGTAGCGCGCTTCGTTCGGGACGAAGAGGTCGTGGGTTCGAATCCCGCTACCCCGACGCTTTGGTTGAGAAGCAGTTGAGGCCCCCGGCCTGCAGAGATGCGAGCCGGGGGCTTCCTCGTATCGTGCGTGTCCGTTCTGCTCAGGTGTCAGATCGTCGTTGAGACCCGGCCTTGCGGTAGAGGTCAGGCTTCCGCGAGCTTACTGCTCAAGCAGATCGTGCCGACCCCGACGCTCGATACCGCGGCGTAACTGTTCCATCGGAGTTCTCTCGGTCAGTGATCGTGCTACGGCCGCCTTCTGGGCGGATTCGGGCTGACGGCGGACGCCCGGCCAGTTCATCAGCGATGGGACAGGCACCCACTCGAGTCGTTCAGAAGGAGGACTCCGGTGGCAGTTCACGCACCCAGTCTTGTGTTGAACTCGTGAGCCTGATTCACTTGAAAAAGTCCGTTGCTAACTGATGCAAGCGGACGCCGCCCCGTCCGGCGGTTGCTCTGGGGAGGGTAGTGAACCGGACGGGTGCGATGACGCGGTCCGTCCCGCTCCTGTCTAAGGGGAGGGAGCCGGACGGACCGCCCTCGAATAGCCGGTCTCGTGCGCCGGGAACTACGCCGCGACCTCAAGCCTCGATCGGCAACTCGCGGATCACTCGCGCGGGATTGCCCGCGGCGAATACATGGTCGGGGAGATCGCGAGTGACGACGCTCCCGGCTCTCATCTGACGCGGCATCACCCAGCTGCCCTCGCCGAGGCCGCCCAGCAATTCACGCAGCAGTGCGTCGCGCACGCCGTCCTCGTCGGCGGCGGTCGCGTTGAATCGGTCCAGCAGCCGCGCGCAGGCCTTGCGCAACCCGACCAATTCGGGATCGGCGTCGCGGTACAACTCGCCGGCCAGCATCCGTTCCCGGTCGGTGGTCATGCCGTCTCGGTCAGCTGAACTGGTCGGCGAGCTGGGGCAACGACTGCTGAACGCTGTCGACGTCGCCGCCGTTCGACACCGCGGTCAGCGTCAGCAGCGACGCCTCCGGGCGGCAGCAGAACCGGGCGGGCGCGTACGGCGAGGTACCGAGGCCCGCGCTGACGTGCAGCTTCATCGTCGAACCCCAGTTGGAGACGCCCTTGACCCGCGAACGATCGAGATGGCAGTTGGTCACCAGCGCGCCGTAGCCGGGCAGGCACAGCTGACCGCCGTGCGTGTGGCCCGCCAGCACGAGGTCGTACCCGTCGTCGGCGAAGGAGTCGAGCACGCGGGGCTCCGGTGAATGCGTCAGCCCCAGCCGCAGTTGCGCGAGCGGGTTGGGTCGCCCGGCGATCGCCTCGTAGCGGTCGCGTTCGATGTGCGGGTCGTCGACGCCGGCCGCGACGATGCGCACCGAGCCGACCTCGAGTTCGCGCACCGTGTGCGTGGCGTCGAGCCAGCCGCGTTCGGTGAAGGCCGCGCGCAGATCCTGCCACGGCAGCGGCTCGCCGTGCGTGCGTGTGTGGTTCTTCTTGAAGTACTTGAACGGGTTCTTCGGTTTCGGGCCGAAGTAATCGTTGGAGCCGAAGATGAACAGGCCGGGGCGCGCGAGCAGCCCGCCCAGTGCCTGCACCACAGCGGGGACCGCGCTGGGATGGGCGAGGTTGTCGCCCGTGTTGACCACCAGGTCGGGCTCGAGTCGCTCCAGCTCGGAGATCCATGCCTGCTTGAGATGCTGGTTCGGCATCATGTGGATGTCGCTGATGTGCAGCACGCGCAAGGGCGACGATCCCGGCTCCAGCACCGGCAGCGTCGCGTGACGCAGGGTGAATGCGTTGCGCTCGATCACCGTCGAATACACGAGACCGGCGGCGGCCGCACCGGCGGCACCGGCCACGACGCGGGTGAGAGCTGAGGCGTCACGTGTGGTGCGCGAGGGCGCACCGAATCCGGGAACCGAGACCATGGACTTCAGGATACGCGCCGAAGACGCCCGCCGACCCCGCGCTGCGCCGTCAGCCGCCGGGCACCTCGATGACCACCGGACCCACTCCCGGCACCTGCACCGTCTTCTCCGCCGGTTTGTCTGACGTGCCGTCGCCGGAGGTCTTGCCGCGGCCGTTGCTCACGTACATCGCGATGGTGCTTCCCGGCATCGCGCTGTCGGAAGGAGCGGTGAAGACGACGGTGCCCTTGGGGCGAGTGCTGTCGACTTCGAGTTCGGTGACCTTGAAACCGGCCTCCTGCAAGCGCGAGGTGGCCTGGCTGGCGGGCAGTCCGCTCACTTGCGGGATGCGTCCGCGGTCACTGCCCGCGACGTACTGCGGATCCACGGGAGGCAGCGCGACCGGACCGAACTTGGTCGCGATCGGTCCGATCGCCGAGAACCACGTCCGTGCCGGCTCGAAGCCGCCGTATAGATTTCCGTCGCCGCACTGGCGCAGCGGCGAGGTGCAGATGCCCGCCGGGTGCGAACCGTCGTTGTAGGTGTAGACGGCGGCGGCGAGGCGGTTGGTGAATCCGAGGAAGGCCGCCGAGCGGTGCGCCTCGGTGGTGCCGGTCTTGCCCGACAGCGGCAGGTTCCAGCCCGCCGCCGAAGCCGCGGCCGCCGACGTGCCGCCGCCCTTGTCGTCCTCGCTCATCGCGTTCGCGAGCGTGTTGGCCAGCCCGGACTCGACGACCTGTTCGCACTTGGGCGGGTTGAACGGGACGTTGACCATCGCGCGCTGTCCGTTCTGGTCGAGCACCGCGTTGCCGTACTGATCGCGCTTGACCTGCTGGATCGACGCGATCGGGTTCGGCGGACACCACGTGCCTCCGGAGGCGAGGGTCGCTGCGACATTGGAGAGTTCGAGCGCGTTCACCGCGAACGGGCCGAGCGTGAACGAGCCGAAATTGCCCTTCTTCACATACTCGGCGAGGCTCTGATCGCCAACACCCGAGGTACCGGGCTCGTTGTACGAGCGCAGTCCGAGCCGCACCGCCATGTCGACCGCGGGCTTCACCCCGACCTGCTGAAGCAGCTGGACGAAGGTGGTGTTCGGCGACGTGGCGAGGGCCTGCGTCACCGACGCCGACGGCGGATACGCGCCGGCGTTCTTGACGCAGTACGCGTTCACCGGACAACCGAACGCACCGTTGCTGTCGCCCATGCCGTACACCGCGACGCTCGACGGGATCGGCAGCACGCTGCCCGTGCCCAACCCCTTCTCCATCGCCGCGGCCGTGGTGAACAGCTTGAAGATCGAGCCGGCGCCGTCGCCGACGAGAGAGAAGGGCTGCGGTTGAACTGTCTCATCGCGTTTGGCGTCGAGGCCGTAATTGCGGCTCGAGGCCATCGCCAGCACGTCGTGAGAGTCCTTGCCGGGAGCGACGATGCTCATCACGGTCGCGATGCCGTCGGTGTCCGGAGCGGTGTGCTGCTGCGCGGACCGCACCGCATCGGCCTGGACCTCGGGATTCAGGGTGGTTCGGATGAGGTAACCGCCCCGCATCACCTGTGCGCGCGGGATGCCGTTGTCGGCCAGGTACTGCAGGACATAGTCGCAGAAGAAGCCGTTGTTGTGCGCGGAGATGCATCCCTGCACGGGGGTCTTCGGCGCGGGCACCACGCCGAGCGGCTTCTTCTTCGCCGCCTCAAGTTCGGCGCGACGTTCGGGGAAGTTCTCGATCATGGTGTCGAGCACGGTGTTCCGCCGCGCCATGGTGGCCTGCGGATCGGTGTACGGGTTCAGCCCGGAGCTCGACTGGACCATGCCGGCGAGCATGGCCGCCTGTTCCACCGTCAGCTCCTTCGCGGAGTGACCGAAGTACGTCTGGGCCGCGGCCTCCACACCGTAGGCGTTGTTGCCGAACGGTACGACGTTCAGGTAGCGGGTCACGATCTGCTTCTTCGCGTCCTGCTTCGCGGCGGCGTCGTCGAGTCCCTTCTCCCGCTTGGCCTGATCGGTGAGCGTCTGCTCCAGAGTCAGGGCCATCCGCACCTCCCGCAGTTTGCGCGCGGGTGTCGTCTCCGTGGCCGCTTCGCGCTCGGCCTCGGTCCGGGCCAGAACCAGCAGTTGGTAGTTCTTGATGTACTGCTGATCGAGCGTCGAGGCACCCTGTTGCACCTCACCCGACGACGAGTTCTTCAGGGCCGCACGGATGGTGCCCTTCCAGTCGACGCCGTCGTGTTCGAGGAAACGCCGGTCCTCGATCGAGATGATCGCCCGGATCATGTCCTGCGAGATGTCGTTGTATCCGACCTGGTAGCGGTACTGGTCGTAGAGGAGCGCAATCGGTGTGCCGTTCGCGTCGGTCACCGTGGTGACTTCGGGGACGGTTCCGCCCAGCAGCTCGGACGACGAGTTCTCCATCGTGGCGGCTGCCCGGTTCGAGAGCACGCCCATTCCGGTGGCGACGGGGAACAGGAGTCCGGCCACGAGGACCGCGGCCATCACGACGGCGACGGCCAGGCCTGCGAGGTTCGAAGTCTTGCGCACGATGGCCAGGATACGTGTGATTCGCCGCGGGGCGCCGTATCCACCTGCGCGGATGTCGGCCCGACCTGCGTCGAACTCAGGACCATAGCCCACCGACTTGCGTTGCATCGGCCGCCTCAATAGATTGGAAACGTGAGTTACCTAACAAAGAAACTCATTGGTAGGTACGAATCACAGCAGGATCTTATGCATGCGCTCAACCAGGGGCATGTCGATGGGTTTGTGAAAGGCGGGATTGCGCAATGACTCTGGCGCCGTTGACCACCGTTGACTCAGAGGCTCGACTGGCTTGGGTTTCCCAGGCGCGTTGTCGTGGAGGTGACCCGGACGATCTGTTCGTCCGCGGAGCTGCTCAGAGGAAGGCTGCGACCATCTGCAGACACTGTCCGGTGCAACTCGAGTGCGGTGCGGATGCGCTCGACAATCGCGTCGAGTTCGGCGTCTGGGGCGGAATGACCGAGCGGCAGCGTCGCGCGCTGCTCCGTCAGCATCCCGAAGTGACGTCGTGGGCGGCGTTCTTCGAAGCGCAGCGCCGACGACAGCGTCTCGGCGCAGTTCCCGACCAGAACTGAACGACGAGGAGCCCGGCACGCGCCGGGCTCCTCGTCGTCTGGGGCTGTGCGGTCCTTCGGTCAGCCGCGGCTGGTGATCTGTTCGGCGACTGCGCGCAGGGCCGACATGTCGGCCACCTCGAAGGGCAGCGCCGGCACACCCACCAGCGGAACGCTCGGGTGCGACGAGGTGAACCGCTGAAGCAGGCGCACCTCGCGCTTGGCGGTGGCGGCGCGCTCGGTGTGCACTTTCAGCACGCCGCGCGTCAGTTCATCGTCCATGCCGGTCATCGCGGTCTCGGCCGCAGCGGCCGTCATGGAGGTGAGGGTCGGGTGGGTCCGGTTCACGATCAGGCCGGTGAGCGGCATCGAGTCCTTCGACAGCCGTTCGACGAAGAACGAGGCCTCGCGCAGCGCATCGGGCTCGGGGGCGGCCACCACGACGAACTCGGTTCCGGGCTGCTTGAGCAGTTCGTAGGTGCGGTTGGCGCGCTCTTGGAATCCGCCGAACATCGAGTCGAGGGACTGTACGAAGGTCGCCACATCGCGCAGGATCTCCCCGCCGACGATCGTGGAGATGCCTCGCATCGCCAGGCTCATCGCCCCGGTCAGCACGCGGCCGACGCCGCGACCGCCGCCGACGAGCATGCGCATCAGTCGACCGGACAGGAACGAGCCGAGGCGCTGGGGGGCGTCCAGGAAGTCGAGCGCATTCCGGGAGGGCGGCGTGTCGACGATGATCAGATCCCACCGCTGCTCGTCGAGGAGTCGGCTCAGCTTCTCCATCGCCATGTACTCCTGCGTGCCCGAGAACGACGACGCCACTGTCTGATAGAAGCTGTTGTTCATGATCGACTCGGCGCGCTCCGGCGTCGAGTGTTCGATCACCATGTCGTCGAAGGTGCGCCGCATGTCGAGCATCATCGCGTCGAGACTGCCCGCGCCGTCGACCCTGTCGAGGGGAACCGGCTGCGGTTCGTTGGTCAGCTCCGACATTCCCAGCGACTGGGCGAGGCGACGTGCCGGATCGATGGTCAGAACCGCCACTCTGCGGCCGCGCTCGGCGGCGTGCAGGGCCATCGCCGCGGCGGTCGTCGTCTTGCCGACGCCGCCCGACCCACAGCACACCACGACGCGGGTTCCAGGGTCGGCCAGGACCGCGCCCATCTTCAGGTCGGGCATTACGCTCCAGCCTCCTTGAGCACGGCGGACAGTTCGTACAGGGCGCCGAGGTCGACACCGTTCTCCACGGTCGGCAGTTCCACCTGCGCGGCGTCGACGTCGTCGAGTTCGGCGCGCGCGATCTGCTGCGCCTGAAGCCGTGCCGCGTAGTCGATGGTCTCGGTCAGCAGACCGGCCAGATCGTCGTCGGACAGGTGAACGCCGGCCTCCGCCAGGCTCTTCTCGATCCGCGCCGAGTCGATGCGGCCCTCGGCGATGGCGTCCGCCTCGGCTTCGGGAAGATAGGACGGGTTGACGCGATTGACGACGATGGCGCCGATGTTGAGGTTCTTGGCACGCAGTTCGGCGACTGCCTCGATGGTCTCCTGCACCGGCATGGCTTCCAGGAGGGTGCATAGGTGTATCGCGGTCTCCGGCGAATGCAGCAGTGCCGCAACACCTTCGGACTGATTCCGAATGGGGCCGCTCTTCGCCAGATCGCGCATCGCGGTGGTCACGTCGAGGAAGTTGCCGATTCGGCCGGTCGGAGGTGAGTCGACGACGATCGCGTCGTAGGTCCGCGCGCCGTTCTTGTCCGTGGCGATGACGCGTTCCTTGATCTTGCCGGTCACCAGGACGTCCTTGAGTCCGGGGGCGACGGTCGTGACGAAGTCGATCGCGCCGACCTTCTTGATCGCCCGCCCGGCGAAGCCGAGGTTGTAGAACATCTCCAGATACTCCAGCAGGGCGTGCTCGATCTGAAGTGCGAGCGCCCACACCGAGCCACCGCCGTCCATCCCGACCAGTTGAGTGTCGGTGGGCGGAAGCGGGGGGACGTCGAAGAGCTGGGCGATGGCCTGCCGTTCCTCGCACTCGACGAGCAGGACCTTCTTACCCTCGGAGGCGAGGGTGAGTGCCAGCGCTGAGGCCACCGTCGTCTTTCCGGTGCCGCCCTTGCCGGACACGAAATGCAGACGCGCGCTCGCCGCCTGCGCCGGCCACGCCCCGGGACCGTCCTTGCGAACTTCGTTGACCACGCCGATCACCTTATCGACCGTGTCTACTGTGACCGCGGTTAACCGTTAAGGTTGGCACCATGAGTGAAGTCACCGCCTGGGAATACGTCACCGTTCCGCTGCTCACGCATGCGACCAAGCAGATCCTCGACCAGTGGGGCTCGGACGGCTGGGAACTGGTGAGCGTTCTGCCCGGTCCCACCGGAGAACAGCACGTCGCATACCTCAAGCGTCCGAAGGCCTGACCGATGAGCGGGCAGTGGTCGAAGCGCTTGGCGGAACTCGGAATCGATCTTCCGACGGTGGTCGCACCGGTCGGCAGTTACACCCCCGCACTCCGCGTCGGCGATCTCGTGTACACCTCGGGACAGATCCCGGTGGCCGACGGTCAGGTGAGCGTCACGGGGAAGGTGTCCGAGGGCGCGGAAGGTATCGTCACGCCGGAACAGGCGAACGCGGCGGCTCGGCTCTGCGCGCTCAACGCGCTCGCGGCCGTGCACGCCGAAGTCGGCATCGACTCGATCGTCCGGGTGGTCAAGGTGGTCGGATTCGTCGCCTCGGCACCCGGATTCACCGGTCAGCCCGGCGTGATCAATGGAGCGTCGGACCTGCTGGGTGAGATCTTCGGCGAGGCCGGCGTCCACGCGCGGTCGGCCGTCGGGGTCGCCGAACTCCCCCTGGGCGTGCCCGTCGAGGTGGAAATCGTCGTCCAGGTGAAATGACCCGACCGGGGAGCGGTGCCCGGAGGCTGCGGACCAGCGTGCGTCCCGAGGAACAGGAAGCGGTGATCCTGGCGGCGGCGCGCCGCGAGTTCGCGGAGGTCGGAGTGCGGCGGGCCGGCATGGACGCCGTGGCGCGCGCCGCGGGCGTCTCGCGCAGCACGCTGTACCGGCGTTTCCCGAACAAGGACGCATTGCTCGCGAAGGTCGGCGAGGCGATCGCACTCGCGACCATGCGGCATCTCGCCGCGGCCGTCCGCGGCCTGCCGCCGCGCGAGGCGGTGGTCGAGGCCTTCGTCGAATGCACGCGGATCGTCGACGAGGATCCGCTCGTGCGCCGACTGCTGCTCGACGAGCCGGACGTCGCCGACGTTCTGGTGAGCCAGACCTCCCGTACCGCCGGAGAGTTCCTGGAAGCCTCCGGCGCCGCGGTCGCGGGCACGCTGCGTCGTGCGGGCGCGACCATGCCCGACGACGATCTTCTGCTGGTGTCGGAGCATTTCGTACGCGTCGCGCTGTCGCTCACGCAGATCCGGACCTCGCGTCTGGACATCGCGGACGTCGAGACCGTCCGGGCCTACGCCACGAAGTTCCTGGCACCGGTGGTGTGGTGACGCGGCGGTCGCTCGGTAGGCTCGGTGAATGCCCCTTCATGCCGACGCTTCCGCCGACGACAAGCCGGTCCATCCCGCATACGGCGTAGTGCGTGAGGTGACGCCGTTCGCCTCTGTGCTGCTGTGTCACAATCCCGGCTCGTTCGAACTCGACGGCACGAACACCTGGATCCTGCGAGCGCCGGGTTCGTCGACCGCGGTGGTCGTGGATCCGGGACCGACCAAGCACGGCAAACACGTGCGGGCCGTCGCGGCCGCGGCCGGGGAGGTCGAACTCGTCCTCATCAGCCATCGCCATCACGATCACGTCGGTGCATGCAAGAGGATGCGCAAACTCGTGGGCGCACCGCAGCGGGCCTACTCGGACGAGTACTCGGTGGGCGCCCCGCGGTTGCGGGACCGTGAAGTCATCGAGGCGGCGGGTGTGACCATCACGGTGATGCACACCCCGGGACATACGGCCGACTCCACGAGCTTCCTCGTCGAGTGGGAGGGGCAGCGTGCGATCCTGACCGCCGACACCATTCTCGGTTTCGGCACCACCGTGCTCGATCCGTCGGACGGTTCGCTGAAGGACTACTTCAACTCGCTCAATCGGCTGCTGGTGGAGGCCTCCGACGCGGTCGTGCTGCCCGGACACGGCCCCGACCATCCGGAGCTGGAACCCATTGCGCGCTACTACAAGTCGCATCGCGAGGAACGTCTCGCGCAGATCGTCGCCGCGCTCGACGAACTCGGTGTCTCACCGGAGAAGGCCAAGCCGATGAAGGTGGTCCGGAAGGTCTACTCCGACGTCGATCAGAAGCTCTGGCCGGCCGCGAAGATGTCGGTGAAGACTCAATTGGAGTATCTCCGCACGCTGTGAGCGCGTGCGGCGGAGATCAGGACTGACAAACAGGTCCGAGGGCGAAATGCCCTCGGACCTGTTTGTCGGTACTGATTGTTGCGCTTGCTCAGCGTGCGCGGCGCGCGAGGCGCTCGGAGTCCGCGATCAGGACACTCTTGCCCTCGAGTCGCAGCCATCCGCGCTGTGCGAAGTCGGCGAGCGCCTTGTTGACGGTCTCGCGCGAGGCGCCGACGAGCTGGGCGATCTCTTCCTGCGTGAGGTCGTGCGTGACGCGCAGTGCGCCGCCCTCCTGCGTGCCGAAGCGCTGCGCCAACTGCAAGAGCTGCTTGGCGACGCGACCCGGGACGTCGGTGAAGATCAGGTCGGCGAGGTTGTTGTTGGTGCGGCGCAGGCGACGTGCCAGCACGCGGAGCAACTGCTCGGCGATCTCCGGACGGTCCTTGATCCACTTGCGCAGCGCGTCGCGGTCCATGGTGACCGCGCGGACCTCGGTGACGGTGGTCGCCGACGAGGTGCGGGGGCCGGGGTCGAAGATCGACAGCTCACCGAACATGTCCGACGGACCCATGATGGTCAGCAGGTTCTCGCGACCGTCCGGCGAGCGGCGGCCGAGCTTCACCTTGCCGGACAGGATGATGTAAAGACGGTCGCCGGGTTCGCCCTCGTGGAAGATGACATGACCGCGCGGAAACTCGACCGGCTGAAGTTCCTTCGCGAGAGCTGCGACGGCGGTGGGTTCGACACCCTGGAAAATGCCGGCCCGTGCTAGTACTTCTTCCACCTAAAGAACCTCTCTCAAATGCTTTTGCCGCGTCCAGTGATAAAGACTACGTGAAAGATCATAGATGTTGGATTGATCACTGTTCGCATTAGTAGGCAACTAGCGCGCGTCGTACCTGCGGCTCGGGCCGCCTGCACGCTCACCGGACTTCAGGACGCGCGACTGGATTCCGGTTCGTCTGTTTCCGCGATCGGCTTGCTGCGCCGGCTCCGGAGCTCGTCGAGTGCGGCGGGCAGCCCGTCTTTCGCGAGGTTGCTCACGTCGGTCTCATCCGCGGCTTCCAGGAACTCCTCGACGTGGGCCGGGCCCACTGACAGTCGGTCGAGTCCCGCCTGCACCCTCTCCATCGCGAGTGCGAAGAGCATCAGCACAGCGGGGAAGAGAAGTCCGGCCAGTCCTTGCATGAGGAACAGTAAACA
This sequence comes from Gordonia sp. LUNF6, assembly GCF_047041125.1. Classification (NCBI taxonomy): domain Bacteria; kingdom Bacillati; phylum Actinomycetota; class Actinomycetes; order Mycobacteriales; family Gordoniaceae; genus Gordonia; species Gordonia sp. LUNF6. The sequence goes on along the minus strand of NZ_CP178181.1, from coordinate 3,589,511 downwards.
CCGGGGCCGTGGGGGTGCCGCAAACCCAGACGGCTCTCGTCACCGAGTTGTGACCTGCGGTTACCCGGGCCGGCGAGGTCAGCCGACCGCGCGGCCGGGGGCACGGCGGCTAACCTGGTCTGTTGTGAGTAGACGCAAGGAGGAGACCAGGCTGGGCCTGGTCCGGCGGGCGCGGCGGATGAACCGAGCGCTGGAGGCGGCCTTCCCGCACGTCTACTGCGAACTGGATTTCACAACGCCGCTGGAACTGTCGGTCGCGACGATCCTGTCGGCACAGTGCACCGACGTGCGCGTGAACCAGGTGACGCCCGCGCTCTTCGCCAGGTACCCGGACGCGCGCGCATATGCCGAGGCCGACCGGACCGAGTTGGAGGAGATGATTCGGTCCACCGGCTTCTATCGGAACAAGGCCAATTCGATCATCGGCCTGGGGCAGGCGCTGGTCTCACGGTTCGGTGGCGAGGTGCCGGCGAATCTCAAGGATCTGGTGAGCCTTCCCGGCTTCGGGCGCAAGACGGCCAACGTCGTCCTGGGCAACGCCTTCGGCGTGCCGGGGATCACCGTCGACACGCATTTCGGCCGGCTGGTCCGGCGCTGGGACTGGACTCGGGAGACCGACCCGGTGAAGGTGGAGCACGCGGTGGGCGCGCTGTTCGAGAAGCGCGACTGGACCGACCTGTCGCATCGCATCATCTTCCACGGTCGGCGCGTCTGCCATGCCCGCAAACCGGCGTGCGGTGTCTGCGTGCTCGCCAAGGACTGTCCCTCCTACGGTGAGGGGCCCACTGACAAGGGCGTGGCGGCGGCACTGGTGAAGGGGCCGGAGACCGAGCATCTGCTCGCCTTGGCCGGAGTCGAGCAGTCGGGAGCGGCTCAGTGAAGATCCTGAAGGAGCCCGCGGCCCGGGCCACGCTGGCGTTCGTCATCGTCGCGGTCGCGCTGATCGTGGCGCTCTGGCCCCGTGGCGGGCCCGATGACACCGCGGACGGCGGCGGGACGACGGCGGCGACCTCCACCTCTGGTGTGACCGATCAGCAGGTGTCCGAGGACGAGCTGAGCAAGGAGCGCGCGGCGGCCGCACTGCAGCCCTGTCCCGACGGCACGGGGCCGGCCGGCCCGCATTCCGTCCTGGCCGGTGTCACGGTTCCGTGCATGGCCACCGGCGCACCCGTGGACCTCGGCGTGACCACGGCGGGAAAGCCTCTGGTCATCAACATGTGGGCGGTGTGGTGTCTGCCCTGCCGTCGTGAGCTGCCGATCTTCGACCAGTTCTCCACGGACGCGGGCGAGAGCCTGAACGTGCTCGCCGTTCACGCAAGCCAGGGCGGCGACAAACCGTACTTCGTCCTGAAATTCCTGCAGGAGGTCGGGGTGCATCTTCCGGTGGTCACCGATCCGAACGGTGCGGTCGCCAAGGCGATCGGGGCGCCCCGGGTGTTCCCGTCGACCGTTCTGATCCGGTCGGACGGCACCGTGGCCGATGTGCTGCCGCGAGTGTTCGATTCGGAGGCGCAGCTCGCACAGGTGGTCCGTGAGAAGCTGGGTGTCGACGTAGGGGGAGCGCAGTGAGCGGAGTTCCGGTGGGGCCGCTCGTGTCCCGGGACCAGATCCCGCCGTGGCTGCGCCCGGTGACCGACGACCCCGAGGTCGTCAACGAGAAGGTGCTCAGCCGAGGCGGCGGTCGGGCACGGCTCGTCGCGGGCCTGCGCGGACACCGTGCCGCGGCCGTTCTGGTGCTCTTCGCCGGGTCGTTCGCCGCCGACCCGCTGGCGGCCGGAGGACTGCCCGCCGACGCGGACGTGCTGCTCACCGAGCGCGCCGCCACCCTGCGGACGCACAGCGGACAGATCGCCTTTCCGGGCGGCAGCCGCGATCCCGGCGACGACTATCCCGTCGGCACCGCGCTGCGAGAGGCGCGGGAGGAGACCGGACTCACCGACGACGGCGTCAAAGTGCTGGCGAATCTGCCCGCCTTCCCGGTGCCGACCGGTTTCGAAGTGCACCCGGTGCTCGCACACTGGGAACGCCCCAGCCACGTGTACGCCGTCGACCACGGTGAGACGGCGAGGGTAACCAGGGTGAACCTGCGCGAACTCCTGGCACCGGAGAACCGCTTCCAGGTGAGCCGGTCGCTCGTGGGAACCACCGTGTACAAGGGCCCGGCGTTTCTCTACGACGGCATGCTGGTCTGGGGATTCACCGGTGGACTGCTGGCGGCGATCAGCGAAGCCGCGGGCTGGGACGTCCCGTGGGACACCGACGACGTGCGCCCACTGGAGCAGATGATCGCCGAGACCGGCGGTCGGCAGGTGTCGGGGTTCTCCGACCCCCGGGACGGCGGCCTCGCCGCCGACGTGAACGGAGATCGATGAGCGGATCGGTGTGGGTCGACCTGGTGATCCTCGTCGTCGCCCTGCTGGCGGCGCTGAGCGGATACCGCCAGGGTGCGGCAGCGTCCGCACTGGCCTTCTTCGGCGTGGTCCTGGGTGCGGTCGCGGGAATTCTGCTGGCTCCCGTCGTCATCGAACGCTTCGACGACGCCCGGCTGAGGCTGTTGATCGGCGTGGTGCTGATCGTCGTGTTCGTCATCATCGGCGAAGTCGCGGGCATGGTCCTCGGCGGTGCGGTGCGCAGCAGTATCCACTCCCCGGGACTGCGGCGCGTGGACAGCTGGATCGGTTCGGTGCTGCAGGTGATCGCCATCGTGATCGCTGCGTGGCTGCTCGCCTTCCCTCTGCGGAGTACGGACCAATTCCGTCTCTCGTCGGCGATCGACGGCTCGAAGGTGATTCAGACGGTCGACAAGGTGGCCCCGCAGTGGGTGCGCGACCTGCCCGACGAGTTCACCGGTCTGGTCGACAGTTCCGGGCTCAAGGAGGTGATCGGGCCGTTCGGGCAGACGCGCGTGGCGAACGTCGGTCCGCCCGACGCGGCTCTGGTCGACCAGCCCACGGTGCGCTCGGCGAAGCGGAGCGTCGTCAAGATCAGCGGTGTGGCCCGCAGTTGCGGTCAGGCGCTGGAGGGCAGTGGATTCGTGGTCTCGCCCGAGCGCGTGATGACCAACGCGCACGTCGTGGCGGGTACCGACACCGTGAGCGTTCAGACGTCGGCGGGCGGCGATTACGAGGCCACCGTCGTCTGGTTCAACCCGCGCAACGACGTCGCGGTCCTGGACGTGCCGGGACTGCGCGCGCCGGCCCTCGAGTTCGCCTCCGGGCAGGCGCAGACGGGCGACGACGCCATCGCTCTCGGCTACCCTGAGAACGGGCCCTTCACGGTCACGCCGCTGCGCGTGCGGAATGTGGTGGAGCTCAACGGGCCGGACATCTATCAGAGCCCGCGCCAGGTGCAGCGCCAGGTGTACACGGTGCGCGGCAACATCCGTTCGGGCAACTCCGGCGGTCCGATGATCTCCACCGACGGCAAAGTCCTCGGCGTGGTCTTCGGCGCCGCAGAGGACCCTACAGAGGACACCGGCTTCGTCCTCACCGCGGAACAGGTTCAGCGCGATCTCGCGGCTTCGGAGCAGAGCGATTCCGAAGCGGCGACGCAGCAATGCGTCTCGGGCTGATCCGGGATCGATCGGACTCTCGAGCGGCGGCGTTCGTCACCGGCCGAGGAGCTGCAGCAGCAGCGCGTTGAACTCCTCGGGTGCTTCCTGGTGTGCGAAGTGCCCGGTGTCGGGAATGATCCGGTAGTCCATGTCGGCTGCCCAGTGGCGGCTCTGGACCATCACCGAGTCGAGGATGTACTCGTCGTCGTGGCCGCGCACGGCGAGGATGGGGATCGGCAGCCGCTTGTCCATGAGATCCATGAAACGCCGGCCGTCGTTGCGGAACTGCGATCGGAACGCCCACCGCCGGTACTCCAGGCTGCAGTGGGCCACGCCGGGGATCTGAATGGCGAGCCGGTTGCGGGCGATCGTCTCGGCGAAGTCGGGGCTCTGCTGCCAAGCCGGTCCGGAGCGTTCCCGGAAGTACTCCTCGATGAAGGCTCCGTCCGCCCGGGTGAGGCGACGCTCGCCCAGGCGAGGCAGCTGGTTGTGCAGGAACAGCGGGAGAAACGCCGACCGCTCCTCGGAGTTGAAGAGAACGCCGCGCTTGAGCGCGCGCGGATGTGGCGACGACAGCACCGCCACCCGTTCGACGACCGCGGGATGCAGTGTGGCCGTGGCCCAGCAGACGAGTCCGCCGTCGGCGTGACCCACCAGCGTGGCGCTCGTGTGGCCGAGTGCGCGCACGAGTGCGTTGGTGTCGCCGGCCAGCGTCCACCCGTCGTATCCGCGGGGTGGCTTGTCGGAGTCGCCGTAGCCGCGCAGGTCGACGGCGACGGCGCGGTAGCCGGCCTCGGTCAGTGCTTCGAGCTGGTGTCGCCACGACCACCAGACTTCGCCGAAGCCGTGCAGCAGCAGCACCAACGGACGGTCGGCCACGAACCGCTGCGTCTCCACGGCATGAAAGCGCAGACCGTTGGCGCGGACGTCGAAGTGCCGCCACGGTCCATCGAAGCGGACCAGGGTCGGGTCCGGAGGAGTGCTCGTCAATCTGGCGGTGATGGATCAGTTGCGCATCGGGTCGCGCGCAGGCGGGATCTGCGGGTGCGCCATACCGCCGGTCGACTCGTGGTGACCGGGGATCACGGTCGCCAGCTCGTTGACCGATTCGATCGTCTTCTCCGGCGCTCGAAGCCGTTTCAGGAACACGTACCCAGCGACTATCAGGGCGATCGAGACCACCAGGAGCACCAGGAAGACGATGCCGAACGCAGCCCAGGTCGGCAGCCAGATGTCGAGCAGGAAGCCGAGGAACACGAAGAAGAACAGGCTCGCGTACAGCAGCAGCACGGCCGCCACGATCATCAGTCCACCGCCGGCGCCGGCCTTCTTGGCCTCGCGGACCAGCTCGGACTTGGCCAGCGCGATCTCGGCGCGGAACAGGGTGGAGGCGCTCGCGGCGGCGTCCTTGACCAGATTGCCGATCGTCGGTTCGCCGCTCGGTCCGAGGTTCGCGTCCGACATGGGGATCGACGGAACGCGGGGAGCGTTGCTCGGTTCACTCGGCCAGGTGTCGGAATTTCCGCTCACGAATACTCCCTTGAAGATCGTTGGTCGGTCTCATGTTGCCATGTCGGGTCGTACCGCGAAACGACACCGCCGACCCGGGCAGGTCGGCGGTGTCGATGCGGACGGTCCGGCGATCAGCTCTTGCGCGACCGGATGGCTTCGAATACGGACGGATCGACGAGGGTGGAGGTGTCGCCCAACTCGCGGCCCTCGGCGACGTCCTTGAGCAGGCGCCGCATGATCTTGCCCGACCGCGTCTTGGGAAGCTCCGGGACGATGTTGATCTCCCGGGGCTTCGCGATCGGCGAGATGTCGACCGACACCTGTTCGCGGAGTTCGGCGATCAGCGAATCGCCGGAGGCGTCGGCGCCCTCCATGAGGATGACGAATGCGACGATGCCCTGACCGGTGGTCTCGTCCGCGGCGCCGATGACGGCGGCCTCGGCCACGGCCGAGTGCGCCACCAGCGCCGATTCCACTTCGGACGTGGAGATGCGGTGCCCCGACACGTTCATGACGTCGTCCACTCGGCCCAGGACCCACAGTGCGTGGTCTTCGTCGTACCGCGCGCCGTCGCCGGCGAAGTACCAGCCCTGCTCGGCGAAGCGCGACCAGTAGGTCTCCTTGAACCGCTCGTCGTCGCCCCAGATGCCGCGCAGCATCCCCGGCCACGGACGGTCGAGAACGAGGTAGCCCTGCTCGCCGTCGGGCACCGGATTGCCGTTGTCGTCCACCACATTGGCGCTGATTCCGGGCAGGGGGCGCATGGCCGATCCCGGCTTGGTCGCGGTGACGCCGGGGAGCGGGGAGATCATGATGCCGCCGGTCTCGGTCTGCCACCAGGTGTCGACGATCGGGCAGCGGCTGCCCCCGATGACCTCGTGATACCAGCGCCAGGCCTCGGGGTTGATCGGCTCGCCGACGCTGCCGAGGAGGCGCAGCGACGAGAGGTCGTGCGCATCGGGGATCTCGCGTCCCCACTTCATGAAAGTGCGGATGAGAGTCGGCGCGATGTAATAGATCGTCACGCCGTACTTCTCGATCACCTGGAAGTGCCGGTGCTCGTTGGGAGTGTTCGGCGTGCCCTCGTAGATCACCTCGGTGGCGCCGTTGGAGAGCGGTCCGTAGACGAGGTAGGTGTGTCCGGTGACCCAGCCGATGTCGGCGCCGCACCAGAAGACGTCGCGGCCCTCCTTGTGGTCGAAGACGTTGTGGAAGGTGTAATTGGCCTGCGTGAGGTAGCCGCCCGACGAGTGGACGATGCCCTTGGGCTTGCCGGTGGTGCCGGAGGTGTAGAGCAGGAAGAGGGGGTGCTCGGCGTCGAAGGCCTCGGGCTCGTGATGGGGTGACGACTCGCCGACCGTGTCGTCCCACCAGACGTCGCGGCCCTCCACCCAGTTCAGGTTCGGGTCGTGGTTGGTGCGCCGCACCACCAGCACCTTCTCGACCGACTTCGCGGCGTCGTCGCCGGTGCCGAGGGCCTCGTCGACGGCTTCCTTGAGCGGTGCCGGCTTGCCGCGTCGGTACTGGCCGTCGGTGGTGATGACGACCTTGGCCTCGGCATCGTCTACTCGCGACCGGAGGGCGGTGGCGGAGAAGCCCGCGAAGACCACCGAGTGGGTCAGGCCGAGCCGGGCGCAGGCGAGCATCGAGACGACGGCCTCGGGAACCATCGGCATGTAGATGGCGACGCGGTCGCCTGCCTGCAGCCCGATGGACGCCAGATAGTTCGCGGCGCGTGAGACCTCGTCCTTGAGCTGGCTGTAGGTGATGTCGCGCGAGTCCCCGGGCTCGCCGACCCAGTGGATGGCGACGCGATCACCCTTGCCCGCGGCGACATGACGGTCGACGCAGTTGTAGGCGACGTTCAGCCTGCCGCCGACGAACCACTTGGCGAACGGGGCGTTGGACCAGTCCAGGACCTCGCCGAATGGAGTGTCCCAGTCGAGGCGGCGTGCCTGCTGCGCCCAGAACTCGAGCGGATCGGCCTCGGCGCGGTCGTACAGCTGGGCCGTCGCATTCGCGTCGGCAGCGAATTCGGGAGACGGCGGGTAGACCTGATTTGCGCTCGAAGACATCGTCGTTTGCCTTTCCTCTGTTCGTTCATCGACTCCGGCCACACGGTGAGACCGGAACGGGTCTGCAGGGCGAAGAGACTTCCATTGTGAAGGTAATCACTACCGTCTGACAGTGTGACGGCGGGACGGTTGCATGCGGGTTGCGAGCGATGAGCGGTCGGTCGTCAGCGGTCGGCGGCGCTCGCGCAGGTGCCGCTACTGTTGAACGCGTGAGTTCAGATCCGTTGTCGCCGCTGCTCGACCTGCCCGGCGTTCGCGAGGCGTCCGACCGGGCCCGCGACGCGGTCAGCGCGGCACATCGTCATCCGATCAACCTGCGGCAGTGGGACAAGACCTCCCGCGAGGCCTCGTGGCGGGCCGGGCGGTCGTCGGCAGCGATCGACGGCGGCACCACGGACATCTCGCGGTCGGATCTCGGTGACCCGATCGCCGCCGGAGCGGTCCGGGTGGCCCAGTCGCTCGACAGCGATGCGATCGATCAGGCAGTCGCGGTGTTCCGGCGCGCGCCCGCCCAGTCGCTGGCCCGCCTGCACACACTCGCCGCCGCCGACCTGCTCGACGATCCGGAGCTGCTCGGCCGTCCCCGCCCCGAGCCGCATATCGCACAGCGTCTCGACCTGCTCGGGCAGTTGATCACCGGGGGCACGTCGGCGCCGGCTCCGGTGCTGGCCGCCGTGGTGCACGGGGAACTGTTGGCGTTGGCACCCTTCACCGAGGCGAACGGAGTGGTCGCGCGCGCCGCGTCGCGACTGGTCTCGGCGATGACCGGGCTCGACCCGCATCTGCTCGGCGTGCCGGAGGTGACCTGGCTCAAGCGTCTCGGTGAGTACCGGGAACTGTCCGCACGCTTCGCTACCGGCGATCCGGAGGCGATCGGTGCGTGGATCGTTCTGTGCTGCGAGGCGATGGAGGCAGGCGGCGCAGAGGCCAGGGCGATCGCCGACGCGGCCCGCGGCTGATCGGCGGCGTCACCGACGGATCGCCGTCAAGAGTAGGAGCCGCACACATATTTGCGGGCGGCCCACCGATCGGATCTCCGATCGGTGCGGCCGCCCGCAAGCACGGGCCCAAGTGACCAGGCGTGCATATGTGGGTTGTGGTATCCGCCTCGGCGAGGGACTGCTGGCATCTCGTCGTGAATCGAACGTCGGGTTGTCGGCCCAAAAGAGATTTCGCGAATGATGCCCGCAATGTCGCAGGCGCACAACACTTGTGCCAATGCGGCGCGCTCCGCGTGGGTGCTTGCCGCCCGTGCTGGGAGCTTGCCGGTCCGGGGGCTTCTGCCCTTCTCTTCCGGGAGAAGCTGGGCCGTCCGGGGCTCCGTAAGTCATTTGTACATGGTGATTCCCATCACATCAAGCCCTTCGTGAAAAATCTTCACGCGGCCTCTGACCTGGCGTTTTTCGAGTGCCGAAGCTGATAGACGATCGCTGCCGCGGCGGCGGCGCCAATCCCCGTGGCGCACAGCGCCGTACGCGTCACTGTGGCCTTGGACGACCACGGCGATGCGGGTAGCGGATTCGGGAAATCGAATATCTCCCAACCGTTCTCGGTCGCGTGGCGACGGAGCGCCCTGTCTGGATTCACCACGGCGGGGTGGCCGACCGCGGTCAGCATCGGCAGATCGGTGCTCGAATCGGAGTACGCGTAACACTCGTCCAGGCGGTAGCCGCGTTCGTCGGCGAGTGACCGCATGGCGATCGCCTTGGCCTCGCCGAAGCAGTAGAACTCGAGTTCTCCCGAGTATCGACCGTCGACCACGCGCATGATGCTCGCCCGGACCACATCGGCACCGAGGAGGCGGCCGATCGGTTCCACCATCTCGATTCCGGAGGCGGAGATGAGCACGATCTCGTGGCCTGCGCGTCTGTGTTGTTCGATCAGGGCTGCGGCCTCGCTGAAGATCGCCGGCCGGACCACCTCCTCGAGTGTCTCGGAGACGATCTCGCGAACCAGGCCGGCGTCCCAGCCGGTGCACATGTCGGTCACATGCTTGCGGAGCCGCTCCACCTGATCGTCGCCGGTGGAGGCGAGCAGGAATTGCAGCTGCGCAACCGCCGACCTCAGCATTGCGCGACGGGTGAGCAGCCCGCCGTCGAAGAAGGGGCGGGTGAATGCGAGGGCGCTGGATCGGGCGATCACCGTCTTGTCGAGGTCGAAGAATGCGGCGATCCGATCCGATGACGTCGAGGTCACAGGCCGAATCCTAGGTGGAATCCGACGCCCGGGGAAGGGCGCCGGGAAGTGTGACGTAGAAAACACTGGAACCAGATAGTTGGTATTGCAATGTTCGCGTCTACGCGTGTAGCTTGTAGTTATCCGGTTCACGCCGGTAGCTTTCAGCCCGACCCCCCGGGGCTGAAACGCTGATGACCCCGGCCTCCTCCCCCCTGGCCGGGGTCGTCCCATTTCTGCGGTCGGATCTTCCGTTCGAACTCCAGGGTTAAAGGCCAGAATGTGTGTACGGTTCGGGCGTGGCGTCGGGTGGTTTACCGGTTTCGGCCTCCCCATCCGTGTTGGATGCCGTTGCCGTCTTCCCAGTTGAAGCCTGTGTCGTAGGCGGCGGGCCCGATCTGCTCGTCCTCGACGGGCGTTTCCTTCGGTCGCTGCGGTGGTGGGTTGTGGTGCTCTTCGCGGACCAGGCTCCACGGATCGTGTGGGTGGGCGGTGAGGCTGTTGAGCTTCCATTCGGCGGCTCGGCGGGCGTGCTCGGTCAGAAGTCCTCGGTGAGCGCGGAACAGGTCTTTGAGACCTTTGTTGGGGCCGCCTTCGAGCGGTGAGGTGGTCCGCGGCAGGGGGTGCTCTTCATCGGTCAGGCGGGGGTCGATCCAGGTGAACAGGTGCTCTTCTGAGATCAGCCGCCGGAACAGTCCTCGGGTCTTGCGTAGGTCGCGGTGGGTGTACCACCAGGTGCTGGTCTCGGCGACGCCCTTCGGGCGCACAGCGTGCGGGCGGGCGTAGGTCCGGTGCCGGAGGAATCGGTCGTGCTTGATTTCCCAGTCGTTGTAGGCCTGAAGCCAGTGAATCGCCCCGGGTCTGATGGAGGCTCTCAATCCTGGGAAGGATGATGAGAGTCATGGCAGGACCGGGGAAGTACAGCGTTGAGCTCCAGCAGCGGGCGACGCGGATGGCGATGGACGCCAGGAAGGACCCCGAGTCCGCTCGTGGGGCGATCAAGCGGGTCGCCGATCAGCTCGGGGTTCATCCCGAAGCGCTTCGGAATTGGGTCCGTCAGGCCGAGATCGACGGCGGTGTTCGGCCGGGTACCACGACCGACGACGCGCAGCGGCTGGCCGAGCTCGAGCGCGAGGTCCGCGAACTGCGTCGGGCGAACGAGATATTGAAGACATCTGCGGCGTTTTTCGCGGCAGCGGAGCTCGACCGCAAGATCAAGTAGAGGTACCCACCGCGGTGCTGGTCGACTATATCGATCAGCACCGCGACCGGTTCGGGGTCGAGCCGATCTGCGCTGTGGTGAAGGACGCCGGCGTGCAGATCGCCCCGAGCACCTACTACGCCGCTAAGAAGCGGCCACCCTCGGCACGTGCGGTACGAGACGCTGAGCTGGTCATCGATATCCGGCATGCTCACAAGGCCAACCTCGGCGTCTATGGCGCCCGCAAGATTCACGCCGAGCTCAACCGCGAGGGCCTCAAGGTCGCCAGGTGCACCGTCGAGCGACTGATGAAGGATGAGGGCCTACGTGGCATCGGTCGGGAGAAGACCCGCAAGACCACCATCGGCGCCGACGCCGAGACCGAACGTCCGGAAGACCTCGTCGACAGGAAGTTCGTCGCCACTGCACCGAACCAGCTGTGGGTGGCCGATCTGACCTACGTCAGAACACACGCCGGGTGGGCCTACGTCGGGTTCGTCCTAGATGTGTTCAGCCGGATGATCGTCGGCTGGCAGGTGTCGACCTCGCTTCGCACTGACCTCGCTTTGGACGCCCTCGACATGGGGCTGTGGGCCCGGCAGCGCGCCGACCAGGACCTCACTGGCCTTATCCACCACAGCGACAGAGGAGTCCAGTATCGAGCGATTCGCTACACCGAGCGGCTCGCCGAGGCCAACGCCGTCGCATCCGTCGGGTCGAAGGGCGACAGCTACGACAACGCCATGGCCGAGGCGCTCAACTCGCTGTTCAAGGCTGAGTGCATCCGCAACCCCGTCATGCGGCCCAAGGGCGGCTGGAAGAACGTCGGTGACATCGAGATCGCGGTCGCTGAATACGTCGACTGGTTCAACCACCGACGGCTTCACGGCGAGATCGGGCTCGTCCCGCCAGCTGAATTCGAGGCCAACCACTGGGCATCACAACCCACGAAGCACTACCGTCAGAATCCGGTCCTCACCGAGGTCGGATCCAACTAACCGAGCCTCCACGAAACCCGGGGCGATTCACAGAGCACGGCCTGCTCGGAATTGCGGATGTTCATCAAAGCGGTTGTCAGAGTGACAATTTCACGGGCAGCATCGAGTCGGGGTTTGAAGGTGTGGTGGCGGCGCACGGTCTGGAAGATGTGGAAGTAGCAGCGCTGGACTCGAGTGGTGGGCCAATCGTCAGCGATCGCGGCGAGCAGGCCGCGGCCACCGTCGATGACCGCGACGTGCGGGGCGGGTTGGCGTTGCAGGATTTGCTGCCAGGCGATCTTCTTCTCGCGGTCGCACCATTGCCAGTCGACGACGTGGGTGCCGTCGAAGGCGATCAGCAGGCACCAGGATTGGAAGTAGGTGCCATCGAGCATCAATACCTGGGCCGGCTCAGTCGGGGGTGCAGGTGGTGGGACTTCGATGTTCCAGCACCAGGAGCGTGATCGGCGGAACGTGCGGGCGCTGATGTGGTCGGGTTGTCGGCCGTGCAGGAGCCAGGTGAGGAACGCGGTGAGTTCGGCTTTGCGGGTGATGTCGGGGCGTTTCTGGGTGCTGGAGGCGCCGCAGTCTTTGCAGCGCCAGCGGGTGCGGCCGGCGCTGGTGGTTCCGTTCTTGACGAGCTTGCGGCCGCATACACCACATGAGGGGGAATTCCGAGAACCTGACACCGAACATGCTTTCAAAGCATGTCCGGCGCACTGTCAGTCGAGGTCAGACACCGGAAACCAGCGTATCTGTACACACATTTTGGCCTTTAACCCGAACTCCACCCAAGCGAGACGAACATCCTCGATTGTCTCACCACGGTGTGGGCGTCGCGGTAGCTTCAGAGACCAGTGCACCCCGGAGGCGGGTGCGTGTCGTCTAGAGTTTGGACCCTCATGAAGCCCTTCGGACGTCTCGTCCTCGCGATCTGCGCGGTGCTGATCGGTGCCACGGCCCTGGTGGCGGCACCTGCTCAAGCCGCCCCCGCCCAGCCCGAGAACTACAACTTCTTCGGCGGAATCCCCTACGAGCTACAGCACCCGGGCGGTTCGTTGCCCGGATCCAACGACTTCCGCTGCAAGCCGACTGCCGCACATCCGCGCCCAGTGGTCCTGGTGCACGGTACCGGCGGAGCACGCACCACCAACTGGGGAGCCTATGTCCCCATGCTCAAGAACCGCGGATACTGCGTCTTCGCACTGACTTACGGCGCCTTGCCGGGCATGCCGTGGCCGCTGACCGCGGTGGGCGGCATGGACCGGATCGAGGTCAGCGCGGGGCAATTGCAGAAATTCGTCGCACGCGTGCTGGCGGCCACCGGCGCGAAGACCGTGGACATCATCGGCCACTCGCAGGGAACCTACATGCCGGAGTACTACGTCAAGTACCTCGGCGGCGCCGACAAGGTGACCAACTACGTCTCCCTCGCGCCCCTGTGGAAGGGGACCGGGTCGGTGAGTCCGTCCATGAATCAGCTCGGTCGGTTGCTCGGCGACGTCCCGATGCCGATGTGCATCGGATGTGGCGGCATGCTTCGCGGATCGTCGATGAACAAGAAGATCTGGCGCGGCGGAAGCCCGTATGTGAAGGGTGTGCACTACACCAACATCATGACCAGGTACGACGAGTTGCTGGTGCCGTACACCGCGGGCTTCGTCCCCGGCCGCCGGGGCGAGTCGGTGGACAACATCGTGGTTCAGGACAGCTGCGCACAGGACTACAGCGACCACCTCGCGATCGCGGGATCCCGCCGGGCGGCGTACCTGGCACTGAACGCGCTGGACCCGGCACACCCGGTCACGGTGCCGTGCGAGTTCGTGCCGCCGTTCACCGGGCAGTCGTAGCGACTGCGCCGCCGGGACCTGTGGACAACGCGATTTCCTGACTCGGCGCCTGCGGGCACGCTCGGAGCATGAGCGATGTGCTGCTGGTCCTGGCTCAGGAGTCTCTCCACGACGATCTCGCGCGGTGCAGTGCGGCCGCCGGCTTCGCGATGGTGGTCGGCGATCCGGCGCGCTGCAGACACCAATGGCTCAGAGCCGCCGCGGTCGTCGCCGACTCGGCGGCTCTCGACGTCCTCGCCGGGCAGGAGTTGCCGCGGCGCGACGGGCTGTTCGCGGTCAGCGGCGCCGGCGACGACGCGCGGCTGTGGCGGTCGGGCCTGGTTCTCGGCGCCGACGGCGGTTTCGTGCTCCCCGAGGAGGAAGCCGAACTGGTCGCAACGCTGTCGCGGGCGCGCGAACCGCGTCGGCATCCGGCGCGTGCGGTCGCGGTGGTGCCGGGGCACGGCGGTGCCGGGGCCAGCACGCTTGCCGCGGCGGTGGCGCTCGTGGCCGCACGGACGACCGGCGTGCTGCTTCTCGACGTCGACCAGGCCGGTGCGGGTGCGGATCTGCTCTTGGGTATCGAATCGGAGCCGGGCCTGCGGTGGTCGGACGTCAACGGGGAGACCGGTTCCATCGGCGGCGCGGCGTTGCGGTCGGCCGTGCCGCGCACGCGCGGTGTGGGGGTTCTCTCCGCCGGTCGCGAGCAGCCCTCGAGTCTGCGCCCGGAGACCGTGCTCGCGGCGCTCGACGCGAGCCGCGGTGCAGGAGACGCGGTGGTGGCCGACGTGGGACGGGAACCGGGGCCGGTCACGGCCGGGATCGTCGACTCCGTCGACCTGACCGTCGTGGTGACCACGGCGACGGTCGCCGCCGTCGCGGCCACCCGCCGCACACTCGACCGTCTGCTCCGTGAGCGCGAACCGCTGCTGCTGGTCCGCGGCCCGTCGCCGAGCGGACTGACCGCCCCTCAGGTCGCCGATGCCGTCGGACTGGAACTGCTCGGCGGTTTCCGAGCCGACGCATCGTTGCCCGGTCGATGCGAGGCGGGCGGGCTCACGCTGCGCCGGTTCTCCCCGCTGACCCGAGCAGCCGAAGCCGTCTGCCGTCGCGCACGAGTGGGTGCCCGGTGACCGGCGTCGACGCCGAGCTGCTCGAACGGGTCCGGCATCGTCTCGCGGCCGAGGCGGGGCCGGGAGCGCCGTCGCCGGGACCGGAGATGATCGCGTGTGCGATCCGTGCTGAGTCCGGCGGGCTGCTCGGCGACACCGACCTGCTCGCGGCGTTGCGTTACCTGCAGACGGAGATGGTCGGCGTCGGACGTCTCGAAGTGCTGCTCGCCGACCCCGCGGTGACGGACGTACTGGTGGTCGGACCGCGGCAGGTGTGGGCCGACCGCGGTGACGGTCCGCAGCTGACCGACGTGGTGTTCGACGACGAGGCGAGCGTGCGCCGCCTGGCCGCGCGGCTGGCGCTCAGCGCGGGCCGGCGGCTCGACGACGCCCAGCCGTGGGTCGACGGCCGGCTCACGGGAGTCGGCCGCAGCGGTTCGCATCTGCGGCTGCACGCCCTCATTCCCCCGCTGGCACCCGACGGAACCTGCATCTCGCTGCGCGTGCTGCGGAGTGCCACACACGATTTCGAGGCGCTCGTCTCGGGCGGCTCGATCGACGCCGAGGTGAGAGACCTGGTCGCAGGCGTGATCGCGGCTCGGCTCGCCTTCTTGGTCGTCGGAGGGACCGGGGCGGGCAAGACCACTGTGCTGGGGAGTCTGCTGGGTCTGGTCGACCCGAGTCAGCGGATCCTGTGCGTGGAAGACGCGCCCGAACTGGAGCCGTGCCACCCGCACGTGGTGCGCCTGGTGGCTCGCGCGGCCAACGTCGAAGGCGTCGGTGAGGTGACGGTCCGGATGCTGGTGCGGCAGGCACTGCGAATGCGACCCGACCGGATCGTCGTCGGGGAGGTCCGGGGCGCCGAGGTGATCGATCTGCTCACCGCGCTCAATACCGGGCACGACGGCTGCGCGGGCACGCTGCACGCTAACTCGATCACCGAGGTCCCCGCCCGGATGGAAGCGCTCGCGGCCCTCGGCGGGATGGCGCGCGAGGCTCTGCACAGCCAACTCGGTCCCGCGATCCAGGTGATCTTCGGAATGGCCAGGACCGCGGGCGGTCGACGGTCGATGACCGAGATCGGAGTGGTGGAACGGGATCGAGCCGGGCTGGTCCGGGTGGTGCCCGCGTGGCGGGCCGGAACCGGTTTCACCGACCGTCGGGAGACTCTCGTGCGGCTCATCGGGAGTCGGTCGTGACCGTGGTTCCGCTGCTCCTCGCGGCAGCGGCCGCCGTCTTGCTGTGGCCGGCGCCGCAGGCTCACCGCAGACTCGAGGAACTCTGCGGTCGTGCCGATCGGGGCTCGCGCCGGCGGACCGACCCCTGGCTGACGGTCTGGGCGCTGCCCGCGGGCGCGCTGATCGTGTTCGGCGTCGCACCCGGTGTCGCCGGGGCGCTGGTGGCCGGTGCGATTACCCGGCAGCGGAGGCAGACGCGACGGGACGCTGCGCGAGATCGCGACATGGGCGAGCTGATCGCCGCGCTCGGAGTGATGGGAGCCGAACTGTCGGTCGGTGCCCCTGTGGTCCAGGCGTGTCGCGCCGCGGCGTCCGACCTGCTGCAGTCCGGGTCGTCCGGACCGGTCGCGGACGAACTGGCCCGGATGGCGGCCCGGGCCGAACTCGGCGGCGATCCGGGACCACCCCCGTCAACCGCGTCGAACCCGGTCCGGCGTCTGGCGCAGGCATGGGCCATGTCGCTCGAGTTCGGGCTGCCCATCGGTGAGGTGCTCGCCGCGCTGCGGTCGGATCTCCTGTCGAGGCAGGACTTCGCCGCGCGGACCAGAGCCGGGCTCGCGGGGCCACGAGCCACCGCGGTGGTTCTCGCAGGTCTGCCGATGCTCGGACTGGTACTCGGACAGGCGATGGGAGCCGATCCGGCTCGAGTGCTGCTGGGCACGGGGACGGGCGGTGTTCTGCTGGTGATCGGCACGCTGCTGGCGGTCGCCGGACTCGCATGGGCCGGGCGGATCACGAATAGGGCGGTGGCGCCGTGAGTGCGGCGCTGGTGCTTCTGGCGGCGGCATTGCTCGCGTGGCCACCGCCCGGGTGGGTGCTCGCCCGGGTCCGGGAGTCCGAGCAGACCGGTGCGGGGGACGAGGCCGGAGGATCGCCGGATCCCTTCGACATCGCAGCGGGCTACGACACGCTGGCGGTGTGCCTCCGGTCCGGACTGCCGCTGGCGACCGCGGCGGCGGTCGCGGCCCGGACGTCGCCGCCGGTGCTGGGCAGGTCGCTCACCAGAGCCGCGGAACTCCTGGCGCTCGGCTCCGATCCGGACCAGGCCTGGGCAGCCGCAGAGTCCGACAGCCCGGAGTTCGCGGAACTCGCGGCGCTGATCAGGAGGGCATCGCGAGCGGGTTCGGCGGTGGCCGACGTGGTTTCGGGATTCGCCGACGGCACACGGCGGCGTGCGGAGAACGCCGCTCTCGAAGCAGCCGAACGTGCGGGAGTCAAGATCAGCGGACCGCTGGGGCTGTGCTTCCTTCCCGCGTTCGTATGTCTGGGCATCGCGCCGGTGGTGATCGGCCTGGCGTCGGGACTCCTCGCGGGCGTGTGACGGAGGCGTGCGCCGGTGCAGGGCGTCCCGGGTCATTCAGACGGCAGAATTCGGTTCTGCCGCTCTTTCCTCTTCCCGCCCGGACGCGCACGCTTCGTACATGGATACACGTGCGGTCACCCGATGGATGGCCGTGGCGGCCGGAGCGGCGCTGCTGGCGGTCGGAGTCGCGTCTTGCGACAACGGCGACCGCGCCGTGCGGCAGAGCGCCCCGTCGACGGTCGTCACGGTCACGAAGTCGGTAGCGCCCGTGACTGACAGTGGGTCGCCCACGGTGACGGTCATGCCGACTGAGTCGACGGAGACGACCGAGGCGGCCACGGAGACCTCTCCCAGGTCGGATCTGTCGAGCTATTACGGGAAGTGGACCGGGCACGGACGGCAGATGACGCTTCAGCCGGATGGGACCGCATTGGTCACCCTGGCCTCCGGCGCCGCGAATGTGGAGAAGTGGACCGCCACGTGGGGAGCGCACGGCAACGGCATCGTCGTCACGCTGGACACCATGACCTGGCACACGGGCGAACCGCTCGGAAACCAGCCCGGCACGTCGTGGACCGCGGTCCTGGCGCAGTCGGCGGAGGACGGTGTCACGGTGCTCCACATGCCCGGGTTCGCCGACTGGTGCTCGACGAGATTCGGCCGGTCGGTGGTGTGCGGGGCGTGACCGGCCGACGTCGGCCCGCGCGCAGTTCTTAGCCGACACGCCCTACCGCCGCCGTCGGAACCGGTCCGGCCTTTCGCGCGTCTAAGTGATGCAGGGTTTCATCGACGAAAGGGGGACGTCATGACGATTCCGGGGACCGCGCGGCAACGCTGGACGGAGATTCGGGAGTTAACGATCCGGCTCGCGGTCGAAGAGGAGGGCATGTCGACGGCGGAGTACGCGATCGGCACGATCGCGGCGGCGGCGTTCGGGGCGCTTCTGTACACGGTGGTCACCGGCGATTCGGTGCTCTCGGCACTGACCGGGATCATCGGCAAGGCGCTGAGCACGTCGGCGGGGTGAGCCGTGCGTGGCCGGACGGTCGCGCTGATCCGGCGGTGCGCCCGCGACGAGTCCGGGATGGTAACCGTGGAGGCGGCCTATGCACTCGCGGCGATAGCGGCGTTTCTGCTCATCGGCCTTGGAGCGGTGGCCGCGGTGTCGGCGCAGATCCGGTGCACCGATGCGGCACGCGAGGTGGCGCGGCTGACGGCCGCGGGAGACGAGTCGGCCCGCAGCGTGGGCGCGGAGGTGGCGCCCGCCGGTGCGGGAATCGCGGTGTCCGGTGAGAACGACCGGGTGGTGGTCGAGGTGTCGGCGGACGTCCCGCTGCTTCCTTTCGTCAGAGTCTCGGCGAAGGCGGTGGCCGCTCGCGAGCCGACCGGCGATGAGGCGGGCGGACCGGGGGGACGGCGATGAGCGTTCGGCGGACGGAGGGTGACGAGGGATTCTCGACCGTCGCCGGAGCCGCGGTGATCGCGGGTTTGGGGTTCCTGCTGGTGGCGATGCTGTATTCCGGAGCAGCGGTGGTGGCGAGGCATCGGGCGCAGTCGGCGGCGGACCTGTCCGCACTGGCGGCCGCCGCGGTGCGGGTCAGTGGAGACGGGGAGGCGTGTGCGGCCGCGCGGCAGCTGATGTCGAGGCAGGAGGGGGGTCCGAGGATGACCGGTTGCGTGGTCGACGGCGACGACGTGCAGCTGTCCGTCGCGGTCAGGGTTCGGTTGGGTCGCTTCGGTATTCGTGAGGCGCGTGCGGTCGCGCGGGCGGGGCCGGTCGAGTCGCCGTAGGGCCGCGGGTCGGCCCGGAGCTAGGTGTGCAGACGACCGATCAGGCGGAGCAGTTTGATCGCGTGCTCCTTGTCCAGCGGTTCGTTGCCGTTGCCGCACTTCGGGGACTGCACGCACGACGGGCAGCCGGTGTCGCAGCCGCATGAGGAGACGGCGGCCTCGGTGGCTGCGACCCACTCGGTGAACGCCTCGTACCCGCGATCGGCGAAGCCCGCCCCTCCGGGGAAACCGTCGTAGACGAACACGGTCGGCAAGCCGGTTCCCGGATGCAGCGCGGTGGAGAGTCCGCCGATGTCCCAGCGGTCGCACGTCGCGACGAGCCCCAGCATTCCGATGGCCGCGTGCTCGGCGGCATGCAGTGCGCCGGGGAACTTGTCGAGTGCGATGCCGGCGTCGATCATCGCCTCGGGCGTGAGCGTGTACATCACGGCGCGGGTCTCGAGTCGGTGCTCCGGCAGGTCGAGCGGAACCGAGTCGAGGATCTCGCCGCTGAGCGACTTGCGGAGGAAACCGACCACCTGACTGGTGACGACGACCGATGCGAGAGCGACGGTGAGGGGACCGAACTCGCGGCGGTCCACGGTCTCGAGGATCGACACGTCGCTGACCTCGCGAGCCGACGTCGTCCAATCGGGTTCCTCGGGGTGACTCAGTGCGAGGCCGTCGTCGAGATCGAGTTCGTCGACCACGAAGCTCTCGCCCTGGTGCAGGTACACCGCTCCCGGGTACACCGAAGTCATGGCGCGGGCGGTGTCGACGGTGCCGAGCAGACGGGAGGACGTGACATCGACGATCAGCACCTGTCCGCCGATGCCGCCGCGCAGATCGATGTCGCCGTGCGGGTCGAGCCCGGGTGCCGCGTACCAGCCGGCCTTGCGTCGTTTGAGCTTGCCCTCGGCGGCGAGGTCGGCCACCACCTGCTCAGCGGAGAAGGCCGCGACTTCGGCCTCGGTGAGCGGGAACTCGGTCGCCGCGCACAGCATGTGCGGACCGAGGACGAACGGGTTGGTGGGGTCGGTGACGGTGGCCTCCACCGCGCGCTCCAGGAGCGCCTCGGGGTGGTGCACCAGATAGGTGTCGAGCGGATCATCGCGGGCCACCATCACGACGATCGACCCCTCGCCCCGCCGACCGGCGCGTCCGGCCTGCTGCCAGAAGGAGGCGACCGTTCCGGGGTAGCCTGCCACCACCACGGCGTCGAGCCCGGAGATGTCGACGCCGAGTTCGAGGGCGTTGGTGGTCGCGACACCGAGCAATTCGCCTTCGGAGATGGCCCGTTCGAGCCGGCGCCGATCGTCGGCGAGGTATCCGGCGCGGTACGCGGCGACGCGGTCGACCAACTCCGGTGCCGTCTCGGCCAGGATCTGCCGGGCCCGCACCGCGGTCACCTCGACGCCTCGCCGGCTGCGTACGAAGCACAGGGTGCGTGCGCCTTCGATGACGAAGTCGGCGAGCAGTCGTGCCGCCTCCGATCCTGCGGAGCGGCGTACCGGAGCCTCGTTCTCCCCGGTGACCTCTTCGAGGAAACCCGGCTCCCACATGGCGACGGTCCGTTCACCGTGGGGCGAGGCGTCCTCGGTGACGGCGACGACGTCCTCGCCGATCAGCCGAGACAGGGCCTGCGCCGGGTTCGACACGGTCGCGCTGGCCCCGATCACGACGGGGTCGGCGCCGTACTTCCGCGCGATCCGCAGTGCCCGCTGCAGCACCAGCGCGGTGTGCGAGCCGAAGACGCCGCGGTAGTGGTGGCATTCGTCGACGACGATGTAGCGGAGCTTCGCGAAGAACGGCCGCCATCGGGGATGGGTGGAGGTGATGCCGATCTGCAGCATGTCGGGATTGGTGAAGATCCACCGGGAATGCTGCCGCGCCCACTGACGCAGCTCCGAATCGGTGTCGCCGTCGTAAGCGCACGGCTGCAGGTGCGCGAACTCCGGCCGGCCGGCGATCAACTGCGCCACCGACCGGAGCTGGTCGGTCCCGAGAGCCTTGGTCGGGGACAGGTAGAGCGCCGTCGAGTCGGGGTCGTCGGCGAAGGTGGTGAGCACCGGGAGCTGGTAGGCGAGGGACTTTCCCGATGCGGTGCCGGTGCAGACACAGACGTGACGACCGCCGGCGGCGAGGCTCGCGGCCTCGGACTGGTGACGCCAGGGACGCTGCACTCCGCGTTCGACGAACGCCTCGCGCACCGCCGGGTGCACCCAGTCGGGCCAATCGGTGAACTCCGCGCCGCGGGGATCGATCACCGACATGTGCGTGAGGCCCGCGGTGCCCTCCGGCGTTCCCTCGAGGGTGCGGCCGAGAAGTTCGCTGCCGTAACCTCGCTGCGACATGCCGTGTTCTCGCCTCACTGCCCTCAATTCGTCTTGCCCGAAGCACCCATGGTACGCAGGGACTTTGGCGCCTCCTCCGGCGTGTCGCCGAACGACCTGCCGAATGAGGGTGTCATTGGCGTGAGGAACGTGATTAGCTTAAGGCGGTCGCATGCTCCGATCTGATCGAAGTTCGTTGCGGCCGGTGTACTGCAGTTGGTTTCATCGCCCTACGGCGAGGCTTGTTGAAGTATGGCGGTCGGAACAGGCCCCCGTCGCGGCTCCGTTGCGATGGGTGATGCAATGCAATGTAAAGGAATGCAGTAAATGGCACAGGGAACTGTGAAGTGGTTCAACGCGGAGAAGGGCTTCGGCTTCATCGCGCCTGACGACGGCAACGCCGATGTTTTCGTGCACTACTCCGAGATTCAGGGCAACGGCTTCCGTACCCTGGAAGAGGACCAGCGCGTGGAGTTCGAGGTCGGTCAGGGCACCAAGGGCCCGCAGGCCACCGGCGTTCACGCCCTCTAGTCTTCTCTGAGCCCGCCAGGGTTCGACACAAGACTTCACCGGACTCCCGGACCGCTTCGGCGGCCGGGAGTCCGGTCTTTTCGTCCCGCGTCGGCCGGAGACCTCACTGTCACATTCGGGCCGTACCATGGTCGTGTGAGTCAGATGTCGCTGTTCTCTGCGGAGATCGAGGACCCGGCCATCGCGGACCTCGCCGGATTACTTGCGGCACAGGGTCAGTCGGTGCACACGAGTTGGGGTGCACGCGTCTCCGTGGTGATCGGGGAGCAATGGCGCGCGGAGGAGATCTGCGCGGAGATCCGCGGCGCCGGTCTCGAAGCGGAGATCGTGACCTCCGAGGAGGGCCGCCCGATCGCACGGACCGAGGCCAATCCGCGGATCACCGCGCTGCACCGTGCATGGTCTGCCGGTGCAGTGAAGGCGGTTCCTGAGGGGTGGACGCCGACCCCGCACGCGCTGCGCCTGTGGACTCTCGCGTCCGGCCGCCCGGACGGCGCTCATTACCTGCTCGGCCTCGACCCGAGTGCCCCCGACACTCACGCGCCGCTGTCGACCGCGCTCATGCGGGTCGGCATCGCACCGACCCTCGTCGGAACGCGCGGGCCGCACCCGGCGCTGCGGATCTCCAGTCGCAAGCGGGTCACCCGGCTGCTCGAGACCGTCGGCATCGCACCGGACGGGGCTCCGGAAGGTGTGTGGCCTTCCCCATAGGCCGTGAGGTGCGGCGACCCCACCGCATGTCGTCCGTTCGGACTACCCGACGTGTGTCATTCGGGACCAACGTCCCGACCCCACAATCCGAGGTGACGTGCAGAAGACGCGTTATATAAGGTACAACGGCATCGAGCAGCAATTCTCTGACTGAAGGGCACCCGTGGCCGCCTCCGACAACGCATCCTCAGCCGTCCGGCGTCTCGTCATCGTCGAGTCGCCGACCAAAGCCCGCAAGATCGCGGGCTACTTGGGCGGGAACTACGTCGTCGAATCGTCTCGCGGCCACATCCGCGATCTGCCGCGCGGTGCAGCCGACGTCCCCGCCAAGTACAAGGGCCAGCCCTGGGCTCGCCTCGGCGTGAACGTCGACGACAACTTCGAGCCGCTGTACGTGGTGTCCGCCGACAAGAAGTCGACTGTCTCCGAACTCAAGTCGCTGATGAAGGACGTCGACGAGCTCTACCTCGCGACGGACGGTGACCGCGAGGGGGAGGCGATCGCCTGGCATCTGCTCGAGACGCTCAAGCCGAAGATCCCGGTGAAGCGCATGGTGTTCCACGAGATCACCGAGTCGGCGATCCGCGCCGCCGCCGAGAATCCGCGTGAGCTCGACATCGACATGGTCGACGCGCAGGAGACCCGCCGCATCCTCGACCGGCTCTACGGCTACGAGGTGTCGCCGGTGCTGTGGAAGAAGGTCATGCCGAAGCTGTCGGCGGGCCGAGTGCAGTCGGTCGCCACCCGGATCATCGTCGAGCGCGAACGTGAGCGCATGGCGTTCGTCTCCGCCGACTACTGGGACATCGCCGCCACCGTGGACGCCGGCGAGTCCTCGTCGCCGCGGACCTTCGCCTCCCGCCTGGTGAACATCGGCGACGACCGCGTCGCCACCGGGCGCGACTTCGGTGCCGACGGCCAGCTCAAGAAGACCACCGGGGTCACGGTGCTCGATCAGGCGCGCGCGAGGGCCCTCGCGACCGCACTGGAGGGCGCGTCGCTCACGGTGACGTCGGTGGAGGAGAAGCCGTACACCCGCCGTCCCTACGCGCCGTTCATGACCTCGACGCTGCAGCAGGAGGCGGGCCGCAAGCTGCGGTTCTCGTCCGACCGCACGATGAGGATCGCGCAGCGGTTGTACGAGAACGGTTACATCACCTACATGCGTACCGACTCGACCACGCTGTCGGAGTCGGCCATCAACGCCGCCAGGTCGCAGGCCCGTCAGCTCTACGGCGACGATTACGTCCACCCGACGCCGCGTCAGTACACGCGCAAGGTCAAGAACGCGCAGGAGGCGCACGAGGCGATCCGCCCGGCGGGCGACTCGTTCCGCACCCCCGGCCAGGTGGCGTCGGCGCTCGACACCGATGAGTTCCGGCTCTACGAACTGATCTGGCAGCGCACCGTCGCCTCGCAGATGGCCGACGCACGCGGTACCACCATGAGCCTGCGGCTGACCGGGCACGCGACCGCCGGTCCCAGCCCCAGCGGTGAACAGGTCACCTTCGCCTCGTCCGGCCGCACCATCACGTTCCCCGGCTTCCTGTCGGCCTACGTCGAGACCGTGGACGCGCTGGCCGGCGGCCAGGCCGACGACGCCGAGAACCGGCTGCCGAACCTCCGCGAAGGGCAGACGCTCACCGCCGCGTCGCTCACCGCCGACGGACACTCCACCAACCCGCCGGCCCGCTACACCGAGGCCTCGCTGGTCAAGGTGCTCGAAGAGCTGGGCATCGGCCGGCCGTCGACCTACGCGTCGATCATCGGCACCATCCAGGACCGCGGCTACGTGGTGAAGAAGGGCAGCGCGCTGGTTCCGTCATGGATCGCGTTCGCCGTGGTGGGGCTGCTGGAGGGTTACTTCAACAGCCTCGTCGACTACGACTTCACCGCGTCGCTGGAGGACGACCTGGACCAGATCGCGTCGGGCAACGCCGACCGCACCCGCTGGCTCAGCGAGTTCTATTTCGGCGCGGACGAGGCTCAGCACGACGACGACGGAGACGCGGCGGGCGCGATGGCCCGCGTCGGCGGACTCAAGAAGCTGGTCGGAGTGAACCTCGAAGGCATCGATGCCCGCGAGGTGAACTCGATCAAGCTGTTCGATGATTCGCAGGGCCGTCCGGTGTTCGTGCGGGTGGGCAGGTACGGCCCGTATCTGGAACGCAACGTCGCGGGACCGGACGCCGAGCCCGATCTGCAGCGCGCCAACCTGCCGTCGGACATGACGCCCGACGAACTGACGCTCGACGTCGCGGAGAAGCTGTTCGAGACACCGCAGGAGGGCCGTGTGCTGGGCGTGGACCCGGCCACCGGACACCAGATCGTCGCGAAGGAGGGCCGATTCGGCCCTTACGTCACCGAGATCCTTCCGTCCGAGGACGACGAGGACGAGGACCCGGGGACGTCGGCGCCCGTCCCGACCATTCCGGCCGGGCCGACACCGCGCGGCGGCGCGGACGAGGTGGTCTCGCTCGACGACGTGCCGAGCGGCGGATCGGGCGGTGTCGCGACCGCGACGACCACGACGACGGCCAAGAAGACCGCGAAGAAGACGGCGAAGAAGGCTGCCAAGAAGGCCGGACCGAAGCCGCGCACCGGCTCGTTGTTCAAGGGCATGGACATCTCGACGATCACGCTCGACGACGCCCTGAAGCTCCTGTCGTTGCCGCGCGTGGTGGGTGTGGACCCGGAGAGCAAAGAGGAGATCACCGCCCAGAACGGCCGGTACGGTCCGTACCTCAAGAAGGGCACCGACTCGCGGTCGTTGACCAGCGAGGAGCAGCTGTTCACGGTCACGCTCGACGAGGCGCTGAAGATCTACTCCGAGCCGAAGCGCCGTGGTCGTGCGGCCGCAGCGCCGCCGTTGCGCGAACTCGGCAACGACTCGGTCAGCGAGAAGCCGATGGTGATCAAGGACGGCCGATTCGGTCCGTACGTCACCGACGGCGAGACCAACGCCAGCCTCCGCAAGGGCGACGAGGTGGCGACCATCACACCCGAGCGGGCGATGGAACTGCTCGCTGACCGCCGTGCCCGCGGTCCGGCCAAGAAGACGGCGAAGAAGACCGCCAAGAAGACCACGGCCAAGAAGACCACAGCGAAGAAGACGGCTGCGGCGAAGAAGACCACAGCGAAGAAGACCACAGCGAAGAAGACGGCTACGAAGAAGACGGCCGCCAAGAAGACTGCGCCGAAGACCGAGGACTGAGCGGGGCCCGAGGCTGCCGGGGCCGGCCGATCGAGGCATTGCGACCCTTGGCCGGGACCGGTCGGCCGGGGGACACTGGACTGGTGGACTCCCGATCGACGCCTCCGGATCACAGTGCCCCCGACCGCGCTGCCCGACCTGCGACGATGCGGGTCTGGCGCGTGACCGACACCGGCCCGGTGTCGACGACGTCGCCGATCGAATGGACGCGGGAACCGGTCCCGACGCCCTCACCGGGCGAGCTGCTGATCCGCGTCGACGCGTGCGGCGTGTGCCGCACCGACCTCCACGTGGTGGAGGGCGATCTACCGGTGCACCGACCGCATGTCGTGCTCGGTCACGAGGTCGTCGGCACCGTGGTGGAGATCGCGCCGGGCACGACCACCGAGTTCCGGGTGAACGATCGAGTCGGGGTCCCGTGGCTGCACAGCACTTGCGGTCGGTGCGTGTACTGCCGGCGCGGAGCAGAGAACCTGTGCCCCGACTCCACCTACACCGGATGGGACGCCGACGGCGGATACGCCGAGTTCGCGGTGGTGCCCGCCGCCTACGCGCTGCGCCTGCCGACGGGCTACAGCGTCGACGAGCTGGCGCCCCTGCTGTGCGCCGGGATCATCGGCTTCCGTGCCCTGCGCCGCGCCGAACTCCCGCCCGGCGGGCGACTCGGTCTGTACGGGTTCGGCGGCAGCGCACATCTCGTCGCGCAAGTCGCGATTCATCAGGGTGCCCGCGTTCACGTTCTCACTCAGGCTCCCCACGCGCGTCGACTGGCCGCCGATCTGGGAGCCGTGTCCGTCGGCGGCGCCTACGACAGCCCGACCGAACCGCTCGATGCGGCTATCATCTTCGCGCCGGTCGGCGAACTGATCCCCACGGCACTCGAGGCGCTCGACCGCGGCGGAATCCTGTGCCTCGCCGGGATCCATATGAGTGCGACCCCGCCGCTGGACTACCGCAGGCATCTCTTTCACGAGAAGGAGATCCGGAGTGTGGAGGCCAACACTCGCGACGACGCCGTCGCCTTCCTCCAGTTCGCCGACGACCACCGCCTGCAGGTGACGACGAGGCCGTACCGGCTCGACGAGGCGCTGCACGCGTTGCGTGACCTGAAGGCCGGCCGGTTCGCGGGGGCTGCGGTGCTGCATCCGGCCGTCGAACCGGAGCCGTGACGCCTACGGGACGACGAGCACCGGGCACCGCGCGTGATGCACCAGGTTCTGGCTCACCGATCCCATGAACGTGCCCGCCACCGACCCCATCCCGCGTGAGCCGACGATCAGGAGCCGGGCGGACGACGATGCGCCGACCAACCCTCGTGCCGCGGACGAGTCGCCATACACGATGTCGACGTCCACCTCCGGGAACTGCTCGCACGCGGGAGCGATCCGACGCCGCAGCCGTGCGATCCCGTCCTGCTCCACCAGGCTCCAGTTGACGAGGTTGAGCGCGTATCCGGCGCCGATCATGGCGGCGGCCGGGAAGTAATAGGCGACGGTGAGCTCTTCACCGAGAGCCCGAGCCTGATGCAGAGCCACGGTCAGCGCGCGGTCGGCGTGAGGTGAACTGTCGTATCCGACCACCAGTCCGTCGCGATCACTGTCGGCGGGATCGTCCTCGCGCCATGCGAGGACCGGACACGACGACGATCGGATGACCCCCATCACCTGGCTGCCGAGCAGGACGTCGCGAATGGGACCGGACCGCGTCGATCCGATGACCACCATCGACGCCCCGGAGGAGTACTCGGCGACGTGGTCGGCGAGGGTGCCGCTGTAGACCTGGGTGGCGATGTCCAGGTCCGGTGCGACCTCGCGGGCAGCGGCCAGGGCTTCGGTGAGCACCTTGGTCCCGGCTGTGTTCGCCTCTCGGCGGAGCGCTGGGTCGACGCACATCGCGAACGGATCGTGGGCGGCGAACCACACATCGTCCGGAACGGCGTACACGAGCCGGATCGGAGACCGCGTGCGGGCACACCACTCCGTAGCCCATCGGGCGGCTCCGAGCGCGCGCCGGGACCCGTCCACTCCGACGATCACGGGTCGGTCGAGGGTGTAGCTCATCGACCCATCCTCGCGCGTCGAGTCCCATCGCCGACAGTGCCGAACAGGACCGGAGACCACGTGACCAAGGACTGCCACCCCGGGTGACCTCGGGCCCGCCCCGGAACTACTCCAGCGTGGACGTCGGCTCGGCGACGTCGATGTCGGGGCGGGCGAGGAGGGTCTCGATGCCGCGGCCGCGCAATTCGACGCCCTCGCCGATCCGCCAGTGCTCGGCCTCGCCCTCGCCGGCGAGGAAGACGGCGCGGGCGGAGCCGAGCACGCGGGTCGGCTCGTCCTTCGCCAGTTCGGTGAGGCGTGCCGCCTCGTTGACCGGATCGCCGATCACCGTGTACTCGAGCCGCTGCTCCGCGCCGATGTGGCCGGCCACCGCCTTGCCCGCGGAGACGCCGATACCCATGTCCACGTCGCCGAGCCGTCGCGCGAGCTCGACGCGCAGGTCGCGTGCGGCGGCCAGCGCCGAACCGGCGAAATCGTCCTGCTCGAGGGGCGCGCCGAAGATCGCCAGCGCGGCGTCGCCCTGGAACTTGTTGACGAATCCGCCGTGCCTGCCGACCACGTCGACGACCACCTTGAAGAATTCGTTGAGCAGTTCCACCACCTCGCGCGGCGGCCGGTTCACCGCCAAACGCGTCGACCCGACTATGTCGACGAACAGCACGCCGACGTAACGCTCCTCGCCGCCGAGTTCGGTGCCCGTCTCGATCGCCCGACGGGCGACGTCCTCGCCGACATAGCGTCCGAACAGGTTGCGCAGCTGCTGGCGTTCGCGGAGGTCGGAGACCATCTCGTTGAAGCCCGCCTGCAGCAGACCGAGGTCGTTGCCGTCGTAGATCTTCACCGCGACGTTGAGGTTGCCGGCGCGGACCTGATTCAGCGCGACGCGCAGCTGTTTCACCGGATCGGTGATGGACCGGACGAGGCGGGTGATCGCGAGCAGCCCGAACACCAGGGCGGCCGCGGCCATCCACAGGATGGGCCGCTGCAGGCCGACGGCGTCGGTGTCGATGACCGCCGTGCGCTGCAGGATGATGAGCGCGGCGATGATCGTCATCGGCACGGCTACCGACACCACCCAGAACACGGTGATCCGAGTGGCGATGCCGGGTGCGTTGGAGTTGTCCGGGTCGTTGGCCATCGCGGCCACGGTGATCGGCCGCAGTACCTTCTCCGCCTGCATGAAGCTCAGCACGCCCGTGACGAGGGCGCCGATCAGGCTGGCGATGATCACGACGACGAAGTCCTTCATCGACGTGCGCAGGTTGATGACCGCGAGGATCACTCCGCCGATGCCCCACAGGCCGAGGTTCACCGCGGTCAGCAGAGTCGGGAGGTTCAGCGCCCGTTTGCGTGCGGCGTCGTCGTCGAGTCTGGTCCGCCGACGGTGCCAGATCAGCACCGGCATGCTCAGCTGGATGGAGAGATACGCACCGACGATGATGGCGATGAACAGGTACAGCCCGAAGGCCACCTGATTCTGGGCGTTGAACTCGCTGATCGAGATCGAGTCGACGCGCGGCATGCCGAAACGCAGGAAGGCGAATGTGAACAGAGCGCCGATCAGGTTCGCGCGAAGCATATCGAGTGCGAGGACCGGCCACGGTGTGTGTGCCAGCCAGCGCAGGGTGTGCGCTGCTCTGGACAACCACGACCGTCGTCTTACCATGTCATCCAAGGTAGCGGCATGCTTGCAATTGTTAAACAGCGTGCGGGATGCGTGTTGTCTGAACTGGCCTTTAGGCTGGCTGATGTGACAAATGTCTTTGACCGGATGATCGGGCAGCAAGCGCTGATCGAAGAGCTTCTGGCGGCCGCGACGTCGGCGCGGTCGGTGGCCGCTCGACTCGACGAAGCGGACGCCGGGGCGGTGTCGATGTTCGACGAGGGCCCGGGATCCGAGTCCGAGGCGGGTCCGCGCGAGTCGATGACCCACGCCTGGCTGTTCACCGGTCCTCCCGGCAGCGGCAGGTCGGTGGCCGCGACCTGCTTCGCGGCCGCGCTGCAGTGTCAGGCGGCCGACGAGGTGGGCTGCGGTGAATGCCGTGCGTGCACCACCGTGCTGGCCGGGACTCACGGCGACGTCCGGCACATCGTTCCCGAGGGGCTCACCATCTCGGTGGCGCAGATCCGCGACATCGTCCAACTCGCGGCCCGCCGCCCGACCACCGGTCGCTGGCAGATCGTGGTGGTCGAGGACGCCGATCGGCTCACCGAACAGGGCGCCAACGCGCTGCTGAAAGCCGTCGAGGAGCCGCCGGACCGCACCATCTTCCTGCTCTGCGCGCCCTCGGTGGCGCCGGAGGACATCGCGATCACGCTCCGGTCGCGGTGCCGGCATGTGGGACTGACCGCGCCCGCGGCCGCCGACATCGCCCGCGTCCTGGTGGACCGTGACGGGATCGACGCCGACCGCGCGTCCTGGGCGGCATCGGTGTCGGGCGGGCACGTCGGCCGGGCCCGCCGCCTCGCCGTCGATGGGTCGGCACGCGCACAGCGCGACCAAGCGCTCGGCCTGGCTCGGGCAGCCACCCGCGATTCCACCGCGTTCGCGGCGGCCGAGACGCTCGTCAAGACGGCGACCGAGGCAGCGAACCAGATCAGTGCCGAGCGCGACGCCGCCGAGACCGAGGAACTGATGACCGCCCTCGGTGCCGGCGGAACCGGCAAGGGCACCGCACGGCCGCCCCGCGGAACGGCCGGTGCGGTGAAGGAACTCGAGAAGCGGCAGAAATCGCGCCGCACCCGGACGATGCGAGACGTGCTCGACCGCGCGCTCGTCGACCTCGCGGCTCTGTTCCGCGACGGGCTCTCGCTGTCGATGGGAGCACAGGTGACACTGATGCACCCGGACAAGGCTCAGGACCTGACCGTCCCGATGGCGCGGCACGCGTCTCCCGAACAGCTTCTGCGGTGCCTTGAGGCGGTGCTGGAGTGCCGTGAGGCACTCGAGACGAATGTGAAGCCCAAGTTCGCCGTCGACGCCATGGTGGTGCGGATCGGCAGGCAGCTGGCACGCCGCTGAACGCCCGAAGGCGGGCTCCACCGGAGCCGGTTTCTCCGGACCGGAGAAATTCTTCAGTCCTTTGACCAGCAGGTTATCCCGATTCTCGGATCCGGCGATTTCATCCGTCACGCGTGGGCGCGTGAAATGGTTGCA
Source organism: Gordonia sp. LUNF6 (assembly GCF_047041125.1). Classification (NCBI taxonomy): domain Bacteria; kingdom Bacillati; phylum Actinomycetota; class Actinomycetes; order Mycobacteriales; family Gordoniaceae; genus Gordonia; species Gordonia sp. LUNF6. The sequence continues at coordinate 3,558,760 of NZ_CP178181.1, read as the reverse complement.
TGCTCACTTGGGAGAACTTGGAGGACCGGATCGGCCGGAACTGGGCCATCGTGTCCAGGCTCGTGCTGGCCACAGTCCTCTATTACGCGGTCTCCGTCCTGTACCACGGGACGGTCGGCTACGCCGGCGGCGAGGTGTTCACTCGTCCGCTGACGGGGACTGCGATCTTCGCGGGCATCATGTGCATCCCGGCCGCGGCCGGGTGGTACGTGTCGCGACGGTTCGCTACGGCGGGGGACGCCTAGCGATCAGTCGTCGCCGTCGGCGGCTTCCGCCTCGTCGTGCTCGGCGAGCGGATCGTCGCCGCCGGCACCCTCCAGCACTGTCAGCTCATTGTCGATCGCCGCGGAGACAGCTTCGGCCTTCTCTTTGATCTTGTCGATGAAGTCGGGCATATGAGTCTCCTCGGACGGTGCGGAACCTGCCTCAACTATAGGTGCGCAGGGGAGAGGGACGAGGGTCAGCCGCCGGGGAGCAGCGGCCGGCCTGTCGGGGCTTACGCCCACGGCGCGCTATGAGAGGGGTTAGCGCGTCGGGGCGTGACGTCGAGGAGGCGTCGGAGAGACTGACGGTCGGCACACGACCGTCGGCGTGACGGCCGGTGTGCCGCTCGCACTGTCGGGGATGCGAGCGGCACGCCGGCTGTCGCTGTTGAGCGAGCGTCTGGTTCCTAGGCCGCTTTAGTTCTCAGGCCAGTTGAGCGAGCGGAGCGAGTCGAAACACAGCCAGCGGGAGTTTCGACTCGCTCCGCTCGCTCAACAAGCCTGGGTGGTGGCTGCTCGCTTAACGAGCCTGGGGGCTGGACGCCGAACAAGCCTGTGCGACTGCCCGCTCAACGTCCGGTACCGGCAGGCAGAGGGCGCGGGTCACGCGGTGACGATGCTGCGCTTGGCCAGTCCCATCCAGAAGCCGTCGATCGGCTGCTCGGGTACGGCGTCGGCCCGGGTGGCGGCGCCGAGGGTGACGAACAGCGGCGCGAAGTGCTCGGTTCGCGGGTGCGCGTACGGCATACCGGGTGCGCGGTGCGCGAAGTCGAGGAGACCGTCGACGTCGCCGGCGGCGAAGCGTTCGCGTGTCCATTCATCGAAGTCGACCGACCACTGCGGGGGCGTCGCGCCGGGCGACGGATCGTCGAGGAAGGGCAAGCCGTGAGTGGTGAAACCGGATCCGATGATGAGCACGCCCTCGTCGCGCAGTTCGGTGAGCCGCTCGCCGAGACGCATGAGGCGCGCGGGATCGAGGGTCGGCATCGACATCTGCAGCACCGGGATGTCGGCGTCCGGGTACATGATCGTGAGCGGCACGTATGCGCCGTGGTCGAGCCGCCGCTCGGCGTCGCGATGCACCTGCTCGCCCGACGGCATCAGCCCGGCGACCCGATCAGCGAGATCGGGTGCGCCGGGCGATGGGTACGTCGTTCGGTAGTAGCGGTCCGGGAATCCCCAGAAGTCGTAGGTGAGGGGGACTCTCGAGTCCGTGGCTCCGATGGTCAGCGGTGCGGCCTCCCAATGAGCGGAGACCACCAGGATCTGCCGCGGTCGCGGAAGGTCGGCGGCGAGTCGTTCCAACTGGCCGACCCACCGTTCGTCGTCCACCAGGGGAGGAGCGCCGTGGCTGAGGAACAGTGCGGGCATGCGGTCGGCGGTCGGAGCGTTCATGGCTTCACAATCTCATCTGCGGTGTGACTGCGAATGGAACGTCGGCCAGCCGCCGGGTATTCCGCCCGCGTCAGCTGGCCGAGAGCAGGCTGAGGATGCTCGCGAAATCGGAGCTGCCGACGCCGGACTGCATCGCCAGGCTGCCGAAGTCCAGGACCGAGCCGATGCTGCCGATGCCGCTCGGGACGATCACCGGACGCACGGTGACGCCGACATCAGTCGGGTCGAGCAGGGTGCCCAAACCGCCGCACGTTCCGAGGAACAGGTAGACGCCGTCGCCGACCTTGACGTCCGTGGAGTTGCTGTTGGGTCCGGGACTGATCAGGTTGTTGCTCGCGGCGGGACCGAACCGCAGTCCGGAGTTCAGCATGATCTTGACGATCGTCCCGTAGTCGCCGGCGTTAAAAGCGACGAAGGCCTGCAGTGCCTGAGTGCCGTCGAGCAGCGCTGAGGTGCAGGAACTCCCCAGCACGGTGGCAGGGTTCGGATTGGTCAGTGTCAGCCGCACGTTCTTGCCATTGAACGAGCCCTGCTCCGATTTCAGGGTCGGACCCTGGTAGCGGTCGGCGGCGGCGGCCTCGCCGGGAGTCGCGACGGTCACACCGGCGACGGCCGTCAGCGCGACCGCGGCGGTTAGTACGAGAGTTCGGAGATTTCGGAGCATTCGGGGCACGTCCTGTCGGGTCCGGAACGGGGAGTTCGCCTGAAATATAGCCACCGAAGGCGGATTCGGCGTCATCGACGACGGTTCGTGGCACGGATCTGCACATGGCCGGAGAGTTTCGCGGAGCCGCCTGGCGTGTGAGACTGCGACCTCGGTGGCAGTGACCTCGACGCGGTGAGCCGATGCCACGATCGGGCATGACAACCGAAGACAAACGACTCGCGAAGGACCCGCAGGGCTGGCGCGCCGGGCTCACGAGCTCCCCGTCATCGCCCCGGAACGACCCCGGCAGTGATCACCGACCGAATCATCGCACTGCGCCGACAACTGACCGTCGAAGGCGAAGACGCCGGACCAGTGACCATCGGGTGGCACCGACAACCCGCGAACCCCCGGAAAAGCAATGAGTCGCGACATCGTGTGTAAACGATGTCGCGACTCATCACAGCGGAGCCGCCTGGGGTGTGTGAGACTGCGACATCGTTGACACGTCTCATCGGGGGTTTTCCGCGCACATCGTTGACACCTGCGGCGCGACATCGTTGACGTTTTGGCCGCGGACATCGTTGACACCTGCAGCGCGACATCGTTGACAGTGACCTCGACGGTGAGCCGATGCCACGATCGGGCATGACAACCGAAGACAAACGACTGGTGATCGTCCGCGCGGTCCGCGACCAACACCTCACACCGACACAGGCTGCCGCGCGTTACCGAGTGTCCCGGCAGTGGGTGTACGAACTCCTCAAGCGATACGACCGCGAAGGACCCGCAGGTCTGGTGCCGCGCTCACGAGCTCCCCGTCATCGCCCCGGAACGACCCCGGCAGTGATCACCGACCGAATCATCGCACTGCGCCGACAACTGACCGCCGAAGGCAAAGACGCCGGACCAGAGACCATCGGATGGCACCTGCACAGGGAAGGACTGCAGGTGCCTGCGGCCTCGACGATCCGCCGCATCCTGCACGCCGCGGGCCTGATCACCCCAGAACCCCGCAAACGGCCCCGCAGTTCCTACATCCGCTTCGAAGCCGACCTGCCCAACGAATGCTGGCAAGCCGACATCACTCACTGGTACCTCGCCCACGGAGACCGGGTAGAGATCCTCGACTTTCTCGATGATCACTCTCGATTCCTGCTCCACATCAGCACGCAGAACGCATACACCGGAACAGATGTCGTCACCGTCATGAACGCACTGATCAACCAGTACGGGGCACCGTCATCGACCCTGACCGACAACGGGATGGTGTTCACCACCCGACTCACCGCACGCAACGCCGGCCGTAACGGCTTCGAGAAACTCCTCGAAGCCCACCACATCACCCAGAAGAACGGCTCACCCGGACACCCGCAGACACAAGGCAAGATCGAACGCTTCCACCAAACCCTCAAACGGTGGCTCCGCGCCCGCCCCCGACCCACCACCATCGAGGACCTACAAGCACATCTCAACGACTTCCGCACCTGGTACAACACCGACCGTCCGCACCGTTCGCTAGGCCGCCGCACACCCTGCCAGGCCTACACCGCGCTGGCGAAGGCACACCCGCAGACCACCACCGAACCAGAGTGGCGTACCCGGACCGACCGGATCGACAACCACGGCAAAGTCAGCCTCCGCTACGCCGGCCGCCTACGACACCTCGGAATGGGCCGAGCCAACATCGGCCAGCCAGTACTCATGCTGATCCACGACCACGACGTCATCACCACCCACGCAGAGACCGGCACAATCATCGCCACCCACCACATCGACGACACCCGCGACTACCAGCCGCCAGACAAGAACACACCGACAACCCGCGAACCCCCGGAAAAGCAATGAGTCGCGACATCGTGTGTAAACGATGTCGCGACTCATCACACGGAGCCGCCTGGGGGAATCGAACCCCCGACCTATTCATTACGAGTGAATCGCTCTGCCGACTGAGCTAAGGCGGCGTGCCGTCTGACGACAGCGCTCATGATGGTACCGAGTCGTCAGCCTCGCAGGCAAAACGGGTGCTAGGAGACCGATTCCGCGATGCGTCGGGTCTCCGCTGCGATCACCGCGCGACAATCGTCCGGGTCCAGGACCACGCCGAAGACGTCCGCGAGCAGGACCGGGAGCTCCGCGGGTTCGACGTCGCGGACCTGTGAGAGGCCGTCCGGTTTCTCCGTGGTCCAGGTGACCCCGTCGAGGGTCTCGTGTGTGCGTTCGTCGAAGCGCTGAACGAAGGATCGGGTGACGAACGGTGACCGGGGTGAAGTGGAGACGAAGTGATTGCCGACGGCGTAATCGATCGGGAACTGCGGATCGAACGTGAACGCGTTGCGAGGGATCCACTCTTCGGCCCGCTGGGCGAGGACCCAGCGTGCGGTACCGAACAGGTCGCCGACCGGTGAAGAGGTGAGGCGGAAACCCCAGCCGTCCTGCTCCACCTCCGCGCCGTTCGCCAACGGGATCGGCTCGAGGGGGCCGCGGCCGAAGCCGACGTCACACAGGTATCGACTGCCGTCGTCGAACTCGACGGCGAGGAGCGCATGCGTCGCAGGCCGCGTCTCGGGGTCGCCGCCGAGAATCACCCGCCCGGACAGGGCTGTGAAGCGAAACCCGAGGCGTTCGAGTGCGGCGGCGAACAGCGCGACGTGCTCGAAGCAGTAACCGCCGCGCGATTGCTCGACCAGCTTGCGCTGGACGGCAGCGATGTCGAGCGGAATCGGTCGGCCGACGATGATCTCGAGGTTCTCGAACGGGATGGACGTGACGTGGGCGCGATGGAGCTCGCGCAGCGCGTCGAGCGTCGGTACGGGCGGTGCGGCCGCACCGATCCTGTCCAGATACGCCGTGAAGTCGAGGCCGTCGCTGCACCAGAGGGACATGCGTCCCAGTCTGCCGGTGCGGCGACGGCCTCGGCCAGTGGATTTCGCTATCCGGCGACGCCCTCGGCGCGGGCCGCGGCGGCGACGGCCGCGGCCACAGCGGGGGCCACCCGCTCGTCGAGTGGGCTGGGCACGATGCGGTCAGCGGCCAGATCGTCGCCCACCACCGAGAGGATCGCCTCGGCGGCGGCGATCTTCATGCCCTCGGTGATACGGCGGGCGCCGGCGTCCAGCGCTCCGGCGAAGACGCCGGGGAAGGCGAGGACGTTGTTGATCTGATTCGGGAAGTCGCTGCGTCCGGTCGCGACGATCGCCGCGTACTTGGCGGCCACGTCTGGATGGATCTCCGGGTCGGGATTCGACATCGCGAAGACGATCGCGTCGTCGGCCATCGAGGCGATGAGCTTCTCGTCGACGGTCCCCGCGGAGACGCCGAGGAAGACGTCGGCGCCGTCGAGGGCTTCGGCGACACCGCCGGTGAGCCCGCGCGGATTGCTCCAGGCGGCGACCTCGTTCTTGTACTCGACCATGTCGGTGCGGTCGGTGCCGACGATGCCCTTGGAGTCGAGCACCACGATGTCGTCCACGCCCGCGGCTTTGAGGATCTTGGCGCACGCCACCCCGGCCGCGCCGGCGCCCGAGACGACCACCTTGAGTCCGGCGAGCTCACGGCCCAGGAATCGGACCGCGCCCTTGAGGGCTGCGAGGACGACGATCGCCGTGCCGTGCTGGTCGTCGTGCATCACCGGGCAGTCGAGCGCCTCGATGACGCGGCGCTCGATCTCGAAGCAGCGCGGCGCCGAGATGTCCTCGAGGTTCACCGCGCCGAAGCTGGGCCGCAGCCGGACGAGCGTCTCGACGATCTCGTCGGGGTCGGTGGTGTCGAGCACCAGGGGGATGGAGTTCAGGCCCGCGAAGGTGCGGAACAGGGCGGCCTTGCCCTCCATGACCGGCAGCGAGGCGCGCGGGCCGATGTCGCCCAGCCCCAGGACGGCGGTGCCGTCCGACACCACCGCCACCAACCGGTCGGTCCAGGTGTAGTCGTTGACGAGTTCGGGTTCCCGGTGGATCGCGCGCGATACCTGCGCCACGCCGGGTGTGTAGGCGATCGAGAGATCGCGCTGGGTGGCGATGGGGGCGCTCAGTTCGACGGACAGTTTGCCGCCGCGGTGCGCGTCGAAGATCTCGTCGTCGGTGATGGGCATGTCGGTGGTCTCCGGCTCGCTCGGTGCAGCGATCGTCTCGTCTGCCGTACTGGTCACTGTGTCTCCTCGATGCGGACGCCGTTGTCCGTTGTCAGATCTGCTCCGCGGATGCTGCCGACACGCGCAGAGGTGAAGGGCGCCGCGGAGTGTGTGCAGCGTATTCGTCTCGGCGGCACGGTGGCGCCGAACGGTCGCGTCGTCGCGCAAGTCACATCGCGGGGAGGGTCGCTCGGCCGTCGACGGTGGCGGTGACGCCCGCGTCGAAGAGGATGGAGCCGACGCGGCACGGATGAGATTGTGCCATCGGCGCGCACGAGAAGTGCACGCGCCTGCGGGGTCGCCTCCCCGATGCGGCCGTCGAGGCCGCCGAGCGCTAACATACAACTTGTGTCTATGACGTATTCATCCGCGGACCGCGTGTACGACGAGGTCAAGGAATTGATCCTGACCTGCGACCTTCCCGGCGGGGAGATGATCAGCGAGGGCGAGATCGCCACTCGGTTCGACGTGAGTCGCACACCGGTCCGCGAGGCCTTCCTACGGCTGGCCGCCGAGGGCTGGATGCGTCTGTACCCGAAGCGCGGCGCGCTCATCGTCCCGATCGGCGAAGGCGAGGCCCGGGACGTCCTCGACGCCCGTGTGCTGCTCGAGACTCACGCGATGGAGTCAGTGTCGGGCGACACCGTGGCCATCGCCGCACTGGTCGGCCGACTGGAGGACAACCTCTCGCGGCACCGGCTGGTGGATCCGGCCGACGCGTCGGAGTTCGCGCGGCTCGACGCCGAGTTCCACCAGCTGATCGTCGCCGCCGGGCGCAACGGGCTGTTGGCCGACTTCTACGTCTCGCTGGGCGAACGGCACCGTCGGATGACGGCCGAGCGACTGCGTCACGACCCCGGAATCACCGAACGCATCGTGGCCGATCACGCCGACCTCGCGCAGGTGGTCGGAGCGGCCGACGCCGCCCGTTTCGCGTCGCTGCTGACCGCACACCTCACCGGTGTCCACGGCACGGACGGAAGCGCGGCATGAGCGCGGCCGAACGCGCACGCGGCGCGGTCGCCGGGTGGCCCGCGGTCTCGCTGGCGGTCTTCACCGCGGCATGGGGCGGCAATGAGTTCACACCGCTGCTGGTCATGTACCGGACCGCATCGCAGATGTCGGCGGTGGTGGTGGACGCCCTGCTGTTCCTGTACGTGTTGGGCATCGTCCCGGCACTGCTGGTCGGCGGACCGCTGTCGGATCGGCTCGGCCGCCGCGCGCTGATGCTGCCGTCGCCGGTGATCGCGGCGGCCGGGTCCGTCCTCCTGGCGCTCGGCGAGCACTCGGTTCCGCTGTTGGCCGCCGGCCGCGTGCTGAGCGGCGTGGCGCTGGGTCTGGCGATGGCGGTCGGCGGAACGTGGATCAAGGAACTGTCGGACCGGGCGGGCGATCCGCCGTCGGCCGGTGCCCGACGCGCCGCGTTGAGCCTGACCGCGGGCTTCGGGATCGGTGCCGGCCTGGCGGCCGTGCTCGCGCAGTGGGCTCCGCTGCCGGGACAGCTGTCGTACCTGGTCAACGTCGCACTCGCGGTGGCCTCGCTCGGTCTGATCCTGCGGACGCCGGAGACCCGGCCGCGTGCCTCGGACGGTCGGCTGCGGGACGCGATGCGCATTCCCTCGGCGATGAAGCCGCGGTTCTGGCTGCTCGTGGCGCCGGTGGCGCCGTGGGTCTTCGGCGCCTGCGCGATGGCTTATGCGGTGATTCCCGCGATGATGGCCGAACACACGCCCGGCACCGCGATCGCGTTCGCCGGTCTCTGCTGCGTCGCGGGACTCACGGCGGGCTTCTTCATCCAGACCCTCGGCAAGCGGATCGACCGCCCGGGGTCGGTGCGCACCCTGCTCGTGGCACTGGGTCTGGTGGCGGTGGGGATGGCGCTGGCGATCGTCGTCGTGCTGCACCCGTCGATCGTGCTCGCGGTGGTGACCGCCATAGTCCTGGGCTGCGGCTACGGCATGGCGCTCATCTCGTGCCTCATGGAGGTCCAGCGTCTCGCCGGACCCGACGATCTCGCCGGGCTCACCGCCGTCTTCTACACCCTGACTTATCTCGGATTCGCCTCGCCGGCTGTGATGGCCTGGGTCGTCGAGCGTTTCCCGTCGATCAGCTATCCCGAGATGTTCGGAGCGGGAATCGCGATGACCGCACTCGGGGCCGCGGTGGTCTCCCTCGCGAACCGCACGCGAGCGGCCGGTCCGCAGACCGTGGAGCCGGCCGAGCAGACCGTGGACCTCGAACGCGTCTGAAGCGGCTCCCGTACCCGCCCCGGGAGAGGGGGTGACATGATTTCGCGCATGGTTCCGACCAAGATCACCGGACCGCTGAACGCGGTGCTCGCGCGTCTGCCGGAGAGCGCCGCAGATCACCTCGTCCTCGGGTACCGGATGGTCCGCGCGATAGCGGTCAGCAATGTCAGCGACCGTGCGATGACCCTCGCGGCGCAGGCGTTCACCTCCATCCTCCCGGTGCTGTTGCTGCTGACCACGATTCCCGGAGACGGCGTCCTGGACCGAACGATCATGATGTTCAGCCTCGACGGACTCGTCCTGGGACACCCGGATTCGCCGGGGTCGTACGCGTCGTTCGGCATCGCGGGCGCCTTCATGACCATCGTGTCCGCGACTTCGCTCGCCCGCGCCCTCGACCGCATGTACGTCGGCGTCTGGGGTGTGCGGTCCACCGGGCTGCGCGGCTGGTGGCGGTGGCTCACCGTGGTCGCGGTACTCGCCCTCGCGACCACGGCGCAGGCGGTCGTCGTGCTCGACTACAACGAGGACGGCGGACGCATGGTGTTCGCGCTGATCTGGACCTTCGTCATCTGGATGCTGGCGTGGACCGCGGTCCCGCGGATTCTGACGGTGCGACAGCTGGCCGCACCCGACCTGTGGAGCATCGGCGCCCTGGCCGGCGCCGGACTGACGGTCTTCATGGCGATCACGCAGATCGGCTACGCGCAGGTCTTCCACTCCGCGCGCGCCTCGTTCGGATCGCTGGGCATGGTCTTCGCGGCCATCGGCTGGCTGTTCGTGTTCACCGCGATCGTCGTCGTCGCGACAGTTCTGGCACAGGTGATCCGCACGCCGAACGACTCGGACGACGCCTTGGTCGAGGAACCGGTGGAGCTGCGCTCCGACTACGCGTCCGGATAACCGTTCGGATTCTGCGACTGCCAGCGCCAGACGTCGGCGCACATGTCGTCGATGCCGCGGCCGGCGTGCCAGCCGAGTTCCCGATTCGCTTTCGACGGATCGGCCCAGTTCGCCGCCAGATCGCCCGGCCGGCGTGCGACCACCTCGTACGGAATCGTCCGGCCGCTGGCGCGCTCGAAGGCCGCGACCAACTGCAGCACCGACACCGGCTCACCGCTGCCCAGGTTCCACACCGACAGCGCGTCGGCGGTCTCACCGAGCCGGTCGAGTGCGGCGATGTGGCCGGCGGCCAGGTCCTCGACGTGGATGTAGTCGCGGACGCCGGTGCCGTCGACGGTGTCATAGTCGTCGCCGAACACCGACAGCTTCTCCCTGCGTCCGACAGCCACCTGTGCGACGAAGGGCATCAGATTGTTCGGCAGCCCGTTCGGATCCTCACCGATGCGGCCGCTGGCGTGCGCGCCGACCGGATTGAAGTAGCGCAGCAGGGCGATCCGCCAGGAGTCGTCGGCGAGGGCGAGATCGCGCAGCACCTGCTCGATCATCACCTTGGTCCAGCCGTACGGATTGTTCGCCGACGTCGGCATGTCCTCGGTGCGCTGGAGCACCGGGTTCTCGCCGTACACCGTGGCGGAGGAGGAGAAGACGAACTTCCGCACGCCGCGGGCGTCCATCGCGCGGAGCACGCTGAACGCGGTGTCGAGGTTGTTCCGGTAGTACTTCAGCGGCTCGGAGACCGATTCCCCGACCGCCTTGAATCCCGCGAAATGGATGACGGCGTCGATGTCCTCGGCGGCGAAGATCGCGGCGGTGGCCGCCTCGTCGGTCAGGTCCACGCGGTGCACCTTGATCGACTGTCCGCTCAGTTCCTCGAGCCGGTCGATCACCGCGGGCTTGGCGTTGCTGAAATCATCGGCGATCAGGACGTCGTGCCCCGCCGCCAGCAGTTGCAGGACGGTGTGCGAACCGATGTAACCGGCGCCGCCGGTGACGAGTACGCGCATGAGTGTCGGGTCTCCGATCAATCGAGGATCTGCTGAGTTCGGGCGTAGGCGGCTTCCACGCCCTCCTTGTGCGGCGCCCACCAGTCGCGGTTCTCGCGGTACCACGCGATCGTCGCGGCGAGGCCGGAGGCGAAATCGGTGTACGCCGGCCGCCACCCGAGTTCGGTGCGGAGGCGGTGGGAGTCGATCGCGTACCGGCGGTCGTGGCCGGCGCGGTCGGTGACGAAGTCGAAGGCGTCGGCGGGCTGTCCGAGCGCGGTCAGAATCGCCTCGACCACCGTGCGGTTGTCGACCTCGCCGTCGGCGCCGATCAGATAGGTCTCACCGATCCGACCGCGGTCGACGACGGCCCAGACGGCGTCGTTGTGGTCGTCGACGTGGATCCAGTCGCGGACGTTGCGCCCGTCGCCGTAGAGCTTGGGCCGCACCCCGGTCAGCACGTTCGTGATCTGACGCGGAATGAACTTCTCGATGTGCTGATACGGCCCGTAGTTGTTCGAGCAGTTCGAGATGGTGGCGGCGATGCCGAACGACCGGACCCACGCGCGGACCAGCATGTCGCTGCCGGCCTTCGTGGAGCTGTACGGGCTCGACGGGTTGTAGGCCGTCTCCTCGGTGAAACGCGACGGATCGTCGAGGTCGAGGTCGCCGTAGACCTCGTCGGTGCTGATGTGGTGGAGGCGCACGCCATGCCTACGGACTGCTTCGAGCAGCGTGTACGTGCCTACGAGATTGGTCTGGACGAATGCCGACGGGTCGGCGAGCGAATTGTCGTTGTGCGATTCGGCCGCGAAGTTCACCACGAGATCCGATTCGGCGACGAGCGGATCGACGGCCGCGGCGTCGGCGATGTCGCCGCGGACCACCCGGATCCGGTCGGCCACCGGTTGCAGCGTCGACGGGTTCGCGGCGTAGGTGAACTTGTCGAGAACGGTCAGCTGGGCGTCGGGCCGGGTGGCCAGTGTCCGCAGCACGAAGTTGGCTCCGATGAAACCGGCTCCGCCGGTCACCAGCACTCGCATACGGGTTCCCCCGGATCCGGGCATCGCTGCCCCGTGGCTTCGAAATCTGTCGCGGCCAACTGTACCGATAGGCTGATCGCATGCGCGGAATCATCCTCGCCGGCGGCACCGGGAGCAGGCTTCACCCGATCACGCTGGGTGTGAGCAAACAGCTGGTCCCGGTGTACGACAAGCCGATGATCTACTACCCGCTCTCGACGCTGATGCTCGCCGGGATCCGGGACATCCTGGTCATCACCACGCCCGGCGACCGCGCCGCCTTCGAACATCTCCTCGGCGACGGCGAGCGGTTCGGCGTCTCGATCAGCTACACCGTTCAGCCCGAACCGGAGGGCCTCGCGCAGGCCTTCCTGCTCGGTGCCGATCACATCGGCGACGATTCCGTCGCGCTGGTCCTCGGCGACAACATCTTCTACGGTCCGGGGCTGGGTTCGCAGCTCAAGGGATTCGACGGGCTCGAGGGCGGTGCGATCTTCGCCTACCGGGTCGCCGATCCCAGCGCGTACGGTGTCGTCGAGTTCGACTCGGCGGGGAACGCGGTGTCGTTGGAGGAGAAGCCCGCGAGGCCGAAGTCGCGCTACGCGGTGCCGGGGCTGTACTTCTACGATAACGACGTGGTCGACATCGCCGCCGGCCTACGGCCCTCCGCGCGCGGCGAATACGAGATCACCGACGTCAACGCGGAGTACCTGCGGCGCGGAAAGCTCCGGGTCACGGTGCTGCCGCGCGGCACGGCCTGGCTCGACACCGGCACCTTCGACGGTCTGCTCGACGCCGGGAACTTCGTCCGGACGGTGGAGCAGCGGCAGGGGCTCAAGATCGCGGTGCCCGAAGAGATCGCTTGGCGGCTGGGATACCTCGACGACGAGCGGCTCCGCGCGACCGCCGTGCCCCTTGTGAAATCCGGTTACGGAAGTTATCTGCTCGACCTGCTCGAGCGCGGACGGGAGTTGTGAGCGTGGATGTACGACCGCTGAGCATCGACGGCGCGTGGGCCTTCACCCCCGTGCTTCACGGCGACGATCGCGGAGTGTTCCTGGAAGCCTTCAAAGCCGACGTGGTCGCCGAGACCATCGGCCGACCGTTCCAGCTCGCCCAGGTCAACACCTCGGTGTCGGCGGCGGGCGTGGTCCGGGGCATCCACTTCTCCGATGTGCCGCCGAGTCAGGCCAAGTACGTGACCTGCTCTGCGGGGGCGGTGCTCGACGTGGTCGTCGACATCCGCGTCGGCTCGCCGACCTTCGGCCGCTGGGACGCGGTGCTGCTCGACGACAACGACCGCCGCGCCGTCTACCTGTCGGAGGGATTGGGCCACGCCTTCTGCTCCCTGCAGGACGGATCGGTCGTCACGTATCTGTGCTCCACCGGATATCGGCCGGGCAGCGAGCACGGCATCGACCCGATGGACCCCGAACTCGGCATCGAATGGCCGAAGATCGCGCGCGACGGCTCTCCGCTGGAGTACGTGCTGTCGAAGAAGGACTCCGCCGCGCCGGGCCTGTCGCAGGCTCGGGAGTCGGGATTGCTGCCGAGTCTCGATGACGTGCGCGAGTTCCTGACGGACTGAGCTCGAGTCAGGAAATTTTGGCTCCCGGAAGGGTCTGAGAGACCGTTCCGGGAGCCAAAATTTTCGGCGGAGGTCAGCCCAGGGACGGGAATGGCGGGAGCGCGGGGGTGAAGAGCCAGTCCTGCCAGATGTCGTTCAGCGACGATGTGGAGAAAGTGGAGGCGAGCGCGATGAAGTCCTCGGTGGTCACGCAGCCGTAGGCGTACTTCTCCGTCCACCGGCGGAGGAGAGCGAAGAACTCGCCGTCGCCGATCCGCAGACGCAGCGCGTGCAAGGTCATCGCGCCGCGCTTGTAGACCCAGTCCTCGAACATCTCCTCGGCGCCGGGGTCGGCGAGCGGGACGCGGACCGGCGCGGCGGCGAGCTTGGCGTAGTAGTGCCGTGCCCACTCGTCGGCCGACCTGCCGCCGGAGTGCTGGCTCCACAGCCACTCGGCGTAGCAGGCGAAGCCCTCGTGCAGCCAGATGTCGCGCCAGCGCGCGACCGTCACCGAGTTGCCGAACCACTGATGCGCGAGCTCGTGCGCGACGAGGCGCTCGTGTTCCCGAGTGCCGTCGCAGTGGTTGGCGCCGAAGGTGGAGAAGCCCTGAGATTCGAGGGGGATGTCGAGGTCGTCCTCGGTGACGACGGCAGTGTATTCGCGGAACGGATACGGGCCGAACATCTCGATGAAGGCGCGCATCATCTGCGGCTGCCTGGCGAAGCTCACGTCGAACCGAGCGCGGAGCGTGGGCGGGACCAGCGCATGCACCGGCACCGGTTCCTCCGCCATCGTCCGGTGTTCGTACTGTCCGATCTGAATAGCGGCCAGGTAGGTCGCCATCGGCTCCACCTGTTCGTACACCCAGGTGGTCTGCGCGGCGCGGCGGCGTTTGGACGCGAGCCGGCCGTTCGCGAGTGCAAAGTACGGGCTGTCGGTGGTGATCTCGATGCGGAACGGCGCCTTGGCCTCGGGATGGTCGTCGCAGGGGAACCACGACGGCGCGCCGTTCGGCTGATTGGCGCACAGCGAGCCGTTGTCGAGTTCCTCCCATCCGACGTCGCCGAAGGGACCCCGTATCGGCCGGGGACTGCCGCGGTAGCGCACCTCCACCGTCAGCGCACCGCCCGGCGGCACCGGCGCCGGCGGCGTGATCGACAGCTTGCCGAGCCGGTGGGAGAAGCGTGCGCGCCGGTCGTTGACCGTCACGCGGTCCACGCGCATGCCCGTCGCGAGGTCGAGGCTGAAACGGCTCAGCTGCTGGTACGACGACGCGGTGATGACCGCGGTCCCGGACAGCCTGTTGCTGCTGACCCGGTACTCGAGGTGCAGATCGTAGCGGGAGACGCGGTACCCGAGGTTGCCGTTGCGGGGAAGGTACGGATCCAACTCATGGGAAGCCGCACTGAGTTTGGGGGTGTGCCACGCGGACTTCTCGATCTTGCCTGGCACAGACAGCCTTCCCGTTGGTCGATTGGCGCGGCAGTTCGAGCCTACCGCTGAACCTGCGACGCCGCGTGACGACGGTCAGCGCGGCCACGGCGTGATCGGATTGCCCTGCCAGCGCGTGTGCGCCGGAACCACGTCGCCGCGCATCACGAGCGACGCGGGCCCGACCGTCGCCGACGTCTCGATGCCGGAGGCCGGCAGCGCCACGCAATGCGGGCCGAGTGTGGCACCCGCCGCGAGGGTCACCGAGTCGATCGCCATCACGCGGTCGTGGAACAGATGCGTCTGCACCACGCAGCCGCGCTGGACTGTCGCGCCGTCGCCGAGCGTCACCAGGTCGGCTTCGGGCAGCCAGTACGACTCGCACCACACGCCGCGGCCGATGCGCGCGCCCAGCGCCCGCAGCCACAGGTTGAGCACCGGGGTGCCGGCCGCGGCGTTGGCGAACCAGGGGGCGGCGACCGTCTCGACGAAGGCGTCGGAGAGTTCGTTGCGCCAGACGAACGAACTCCACAGCGGATGCTCCGATGCGCGGATGCGCCCCACGACCGTCCATTTGGCGATCGCCGCGATCACGCCCGCGACCGCTCCCGCCGCCAGCAGGGTCAGCCCGCTGCATGCGGCGGCCACCAGCACGTTCGTCGTCACGGCCAGCGACTGCAGCGCGAACAGCACCCCCACCCCGATACCGAACGAGACCATCACCGCGATGATCCGCAGAGTCTCGACCACCCCGCGCGCCGCGCGGAGCCGGGTGGGCGGGGCGAAGGTCCGTGACGTGTCGGACTCCGACGCCGTCCGCCGCAACCGCACCGGCGGGCTGCCGAGCCAACTCGACCCGCTCTTGGACTTCGTCGGCGCGGACGACAGCACCGCCACCAGCGAATTCTTCGGCAGCTTGCGCGAGGGCGCCACCATGCCGGAGTTGCCGAGGAAGGCCCGCTTGCCGACCTTGGCCTCGCCGACGCGCATCCAGCCGCCCCCGAGTTCGTACGACGCCATCAGCGTGTCGTCGGCGAGGAACGAGTCGTCGCCGACACTGGTGAACTTCGGGATCACCAGCGCGGTGGAGATCTCCGTCCCCCGGCCGATCCGGGCGCCAAGGGCGCGGAACCACCAGGGGGTGAGCAGGCTCGCGTGCAGCGGGAACAGGTAGGTGCGCGCCGAGTCCATGAGCCGTTCGGTGGCCCACACCTGCCACCCGATGCGCGACCGGACGGGGTACACCCCGGCGCGCATGCCGATCGACAGCAGCCGCACCGCCACCAGGATGAGCAGTGCGAACGCGGCCATCGCGGCCACGGCGGCGACCGGCGCCATCGCCAGGCCGCGTGCCGCGGCGGCGCCCATCGAGTCCGCGGGCAGCGCCCAGGAGCCGATCACTGTGAGCCCGACGGCCAGCGACACCAGCGGTATCCCGGAGATGAGGAAGGCGCTGCACGCATATACCGGCACCCACCGGCGACGCCGCGGGGGCCGGTGCTCGGGCCAGTCGGCTTTCGCTTTGCCGACTTTGGCGGCCGGCGAGCCCGCCCACCGCTGTCGCGACTTCACCTTCCCGCGCACCGCCGATCCCGGGTCGACGATCGCGTCGCGTCCCACGGTGGCGCCCGGGAACAGCGTCGAGCGCGATCCGACGGTGGCGCCGGGCTTGATCGCGATCTCGCCGATCACGAGCTCGTCTCCGTCGATCCACCAGCCCGCGAGGTCGACCTCCGGCTCCACGGCGGCGCCGTCGCCGATCTCCAGCAGCCCGGTGACCGGCGGCAGCGAGTGCAGGTCGACGCCGCGGCCGATGCTCGCACCGAGCGCCCGTGCCAGCGTCGGGAGCCACGGGGCTCCCGAGAGATTGTGGGCGCCGCTGGCCTGCATCAAGCGTTCGGCGGCCCACAGGCGCACGTGGACGGATCCGCCGCGCGGATACGTGCCGGGACCGACCCCCGCGAGCAGGGCGCGAGCTCCGGCGGCGGCGATCACCAACCGGCCGAAGGGGGTCACGAACACCAGGAACGCGACGATCAGCAGCCACCAGTTCACCGACGCCAGCCACGGCGCGGAGTAGCCGAGGGCGTCGGCGGCGGCGCGACCGACGTTGTTCGCGACGCCCAGCCAGGTGATCCACTGGATGCCGGTGAGCGTGGCGAGTGGGATGGATGCGGCCGCCTGCGCGAATCCGGTGGACCGCGGCACCGGCGTCACCGACCGCGGTGCGACGGTGGCCCCGGGTGCCAGGGAGTCGAGGAGCTCGGCCAGCGAGCCGAGCCGGGGGTGGTCGTAGAGGTCGGCGACGGTGATCTCGGGGTAACGGGCGCGCAGTGCCGTCACCAGTTGAGCCGCGGAGAGCGATCCGCCGCCCTCGGCGAAGAAGTCGGCTTCGGCCGAGGCGACACCGACGCCCAGCACCGCCGTCCACTGTTCGGCGAGCCACGCCTCGGTGGGTGTGAGATCGCCGCCCCCGTCCGAGGAGTCCGTGCCCGGCACCGGCCAGGGCAGCGCGTCGCGGTCGACCTTGCCCGAGGTGCGGGTGGGCAGCTCGTCCATGAGGACCAGCCGGGGCACCAGCGCGGCGGGCAGGTCCTCGCGCAGCAGCGCTTGCGCGGCCGCGACGTCGAAACTCGGGTCGGCCGACGCGAGATAGCCCACCAGCAGGGCGTTCCCGGTGGCTGTCTTGCGGACGGCGGCCGCCGCACCGCTGACCCCGGGGAGATTCTGGAGCGCGTTGTCGACTTCGCCGAGTTCGATGCGCCGACCGCCGATCTTGACCTGATCGTCCGCCCGGCCGACGAAGTCGAGACCGTCGTCGCACATCCGCACCAGGTCGCCGCTGCGATAGGCGCGATCCCAGCCGAGCGAGGGCATCGGCGAATACTTCTCCGCGTCCTTGACCGGGTCGAGGTAGCGGGCCAGCCCCACGCCGCCGATCACGAGTTCGCCAGTCTGCCCCGGCTCCACCGGCTGTTGGTCGGCTCCCACCACCGCGAGGTCCCAGCCGCGCAGCGGCAGACCGATCCGCACCGGCCGTCCCCGGTGCATCTGCGCGGCGCAGGCCACCACGGTGGCCTCGGTGGGCCCGTAGGTGTTCCACAGTTCCCGGTCGTCCGTCGCGAGACGGTCGGCCAGTTCGGGAGGGCACGCCTCACCCCCGAAGATCAGCAGACGGACGGCTTCGAGGGCCTCGGCCGGCCACATCGCCGCCAGGGTGGGGACGGTCGAGACGACGTTGATGTCGCGCTTCACCAGCCACGGACCGAGGTCCATTCCGGAACGGACGAGCGCCCGCGGCGCGGGTACGAGGCAGGCGCCGTTGCGCCACGCCAGCCACATCTCCTCGCAGGACGCGTCGAAGGCGACCGAGAGGCCGGCGAGCACGCGGTCGCCGGGTCCGAGCGGTTCGTCCTGCAGGAACAGCTGGGCCTCCGCGTCGACGAACGCGGCGGCGTTGCGGTGGGTCACCGCCACGCCCTTCGGCTTCCCGGTGGAGCCGGAGGTGAAGATGATCCACGCGTCGTCGGCGGTGGTCGCCGGGGACGACAGGAGTGCGGGGTCGTGATCGGTGCGGGTCTCGCGGTCGGTGCGCCGATGGACGCCGTCGGCGTCGATGATCGCGTCGACGTCGGCCTCGCCGAAGACCAGTCGCGCGCGTTCGTCGGGGTCGTCGGCGTCCACCGGCACGTAGGCCGCGCCCGCGTACAGGGTCGCGAGAATCGCGATGTACAGATGGCGATCGCCCGAGGGCATCCGGATACCCACCCGGTGCCCGCGTCCGATGCCGATCGACGCGAGCCTGCGGGCCACTCGACGCACCAGGACGGCGAGTTCGGAGTACGAGACCATGCGGTCGCCGTCGTCGACGGCCGGCGCGTCCGGGTACCGCTCGGCGGTGGCGGCGAGGATCTCGCACAGGGTGCGCGGAGCCGGTGCCTGGGACGAGAGCAGGTACTCGGGCGGGATCGGCACGGGTGATGGACCTCCGGGAGGCGACGCGAACGAGCAACGGGCCACCACGGCACGTCGAGGTAATTGTGCAACAGGGCGAACGGTCGCGCTGGGCGGCACACTGCGGGTCCGAGCCGGTTTCGCCTGCTCGACGAGCTCACCGGAGCGGACCGTAAGCTGGATCACGTCGGGCCGGCGACGCTCGATCACCGGCACGTATCGATGCTTGTATCACCAGCGCTCAGGAGATGAAACATGGCGGCACCGCTCAAACTCGGACTGAAGGCGTCGGCGGAGCAGTTCGACCCGCGCGAACTGGTCGAGGTCGGCGTGATGGCGGAGGAGTTCGGTCTGGACTCGGTGACGGTCAGCGACCACTTCCAGCCGTGGCGGCACAACGGCGGACACGCCCCGTTCTCCCTCGCGTGGATGGCCGCGGTCGGCGAACGGACGCAGCGACTGCAGATGGGCACCTCGGTGCTCACCCCGACCTTCCGCTACAACCCCGCTGTGATCGCCCAGGCGTTCGCGACGATGGCGTGCCTGTACCCCGGCCGGGTGATGCTCGGCGTCGGCACCGGTGAGGCGCTGAACGAGTACGCCACCGGGTTCCAGGGCGACTGGCCGGAGTTCAAGGAGCGCTTCGCGCGCCTGAGGGAGTCGGTCCGCCTGATGCGCGAGCTGTGGACCGGCGAGAAGGTCGACTTCGACGGCGATTACTACCGCACCCAGGGCGCCTACATGTACGACATCCCCGCCGAGCCGGTGCCGGTGTACATCGCGGCGGGCGGTCCGGTGGTGGCCCGGTACGCCGGACGGGCCGGCGACGGTTTCATCTGCACCTCCGGCAAGGGTATGGAGCTGTACACCGAGAAGCTCATCCCGGCGGTGAAGGAGGGCGCCGCCAAGGCCGAGCGGGAGTTCACCGACATCGACCGGATGATCGAGATCAAGATCTCCTACGACCGCGACCCGGAGACGGCCCTCGAGAACACCCGCTTCTGGGCGCCGCTGTCACTGACCCCGGAGCAGAAGCACAGCGTGAACAGCTCGGTGGAGATGGAGCGGCTCGCCGGCGAACTCCCGATCGAACAGGTCGCCAAGCGGTGGATCGTCGCGTCGGATCCGGACGACGCGATCGCGCAGATCAAGCCCTATCTCGACGCCGGGCTCAACCATCTGGTCTTCCACAACCCCGGGCACGACCAGCGCCGGTTCCTCGAGTCGTTCACCGCCGACGTGGTGCCGAAGCTGCGCGCGCTGGCCTGACCGGCCGAGGCGTTCCGGGGCACAGACGCCGAACCGTGCCGTCTGTGTCCCGTTTCGTGCCACTGGTCCGATACTCCCGCTTGGTCGGACCTGTGGCGACGATGAATGTTTGCAGGTAGGAGGATTTTTCCGGGGCCGACGGTTCTCGTTGGAGGCCCGATTTGAGAAAGTGCATTGCCTCCCGCGGGGCAAGGCTCTCGGATAGCGTTCCGAAATATGGGCAATGCGAAGGATTCTCGTAGAACTCTTATCAAGAATGCACGGGTGTTCGACGGTCTCGCCGACCGAGCCGCGGACGGAGTCGACGTCCTGATCGACGGACGCACGATCGCCGCGGTGTCCACCGATCCGATCGATGCGCAGTCGGCCGACGCCACGGTGATCGACGCGGGCGGCAAGTTCCTGATGCCCGGTCTGTCCGACGCGCACGTGCATCTGATGGGCAATGCGAACGGCTACCTGGACTTCGTGGCCGGGCCCACCGGCAGCCTGTACACGAACACCCTCGCCGAGGCGAGGCGCATGCTGCACCGAGGGTTCACCACCGTCCGCGACATGGGCGGCGACGTGGCGCCGATCAAGACCTCCATCGACCGCGGCGACTTCGAGGGCCCGCGGATCTTCCCCAGCCAGGCGATGATCTCGCAGACCTCCGGTCACGCCGACTTCGCGTTCGTCTATCAGACTCCGCAGGAGTTCGGGGGCGGCCCCTCGCGGACCGATGAGATCGGCTTCACGCGGGTGGCCGACGGCGTCGACCGGGTGCTGGCCGCGGTGCGCGAGCAACTCCGCAAAGGCGCGAGCCAGATCAAGCTCACCGTCGGAGGTGGCGCCGCGTCGATGTACGACCCGCTGTACACCCTGCAGTTCACGCCGGACGAGATCCGCGCCGCCGTCGCCGCGGCCGCCGATTACGGCACCTATGTGGCGACCCACGTCTACACCGTCGACGGAGTGCGCCGGGCGATCGAGGCCGGTGTGCGGTCCATCGAGCACGGTCACCTGGCGGATGAGGCGACCGTCGCGCTCATCGGGGAAAAGGGTTTGTGGCTGTCGATGCAGCCCTTCGCCGAGGCCGATCACCACTATCCGGACCCCGCGAGAGCAGCGAAGAACACACAGATCTGCGCGGGCACCGAAGCGGTGTACGGCTGGGCGCGCAAGCACGGTGTGCAGGTGGCCTTCGGCACCGATCTGCTGCTGGAGCCCGAAGCGGCGCCCCGGCAGAGCGTGATGGCCGCGCGGCTGGGCGACTACTACTCGAATGTCGAGGCGCTGAAGATGCTCACCTCCGGCAACGCCGCCCTGTTCGAGATGGCCGGTCCGCGCAATCCGTACGCGTCGGCCCGGCTCGGCGTGATCGCCGAGGGCGCGTGGGCCGACCTGCTGTTGATCGACGGCGATCCGATCGCCGACCTCTCGGTGATCGCACAGCCCGACGAGAAGTTCGTCCTGATCGTCAAAGACGGCGTCGTCGTCAAGAACGCGGTGTGAGGACGGACGTGACGATCCAGTACGAGACCGCGGCGTTCGACACCGATCCGCTGCTGCACGGCATCGACCTGGGGGTCGACGCGTCGTGGGGACACATCTACGGTCCCGTCGAAGTGACGGTGCCACGCGGCGGCGTCACCGTTCTGCAGGGGTCGGGCGGCCGCGGCCGGACGGCGTTGCTGCTGACGCTGTGCGGGCGGATGCGCCCGACGAAGGGAACGCTGACGGCCTTCGGCCGCACCGACGACGCCCACCATCTGTTCAATCACTCCGCGATGGCGTTCATCGACGAGGTCGACGGCATCGAGCAGACGATTCGCGTCCGGGACGTGCTCACCGAACAGCTGCGCTGGCACGCGCCCTGGTACCGCTGGGTGAAACAGGCGCGTGAAGACGACCTGGAACGGATCTGCCGTCCGGTGTTCGGGGACGATCTGCAACTGCCGCCGCTGATGTCGTACGTCGAGGAACTGCCCGAGCTGACCGCGGCGCTCTTCCGGATCGCGGTCGCGAACATCGGGAGGTCGGAGCTGCTCGTGGTGGGCGGGGTCGACAACCTGACGCGGGTGGAGAACTCGAACCTGTTGCTCGACCGGCTCGTCGCGCTCGGGCGCGAACAGACGGTGGTGACGGCCGACGTGAACGGCGCGCCGGCGCACCGGGGACTCGTCCGAGTGGAGCGAGTCGACAATCTGACGGACCGCGAATTCGTCCGGCTCGAGCCGGCAGATCGGAACATCTGACATGCTCGCCGCCTTTTCGCCGGGAAGCGATTTCAAGCGTTACTACCGCGGGCGGATGCCACGGCTCGCGCTGGCCGTCATCATCCTGATGCCGCTGCTCTACGGTGCGCTCTACCTGTGGGCGTTCTGGAACCCGTTCAACGCCGTCGACAAGATCCCGGTGGCTCTGGTGAACCTGGACAAGGGCGCCGAAGTGATGGGGAACAAGCTCGACGCCGGCGACCAAGTGGTGCAGGGGCTCATCGACTCGAAGCAGCTCGACCTGCACGTGGTGTCCGAGGAGGAGGGCGCCCAGGGTGTCGCCGACGGCAAGTACTACTTCTCGATCACCCTGCCCGAGGACTTCAGCGCCAAGGTGGCCTCGCCGACGTCGAGCGAGCCCGGCTCGGCCGAGCTGATCTTCACCTACAACGACGCGAACAACTACCTCGCGACCATCATGGGCCAGGACGCCGCGCAGCAGGTGGTCAACAAAGTGTCGGCGCAGGTCGGTTCCCAGACCTTCGAGATCGTTCTGAACGACGCGGGGTCGATGGTCGGGAAACTGACCCAGGCGGCCGACGGGGCCAACGAGCTGAGCGCCGGACTGGTCACCGCGCACGACGGCTCGGCGAAGCTGTCGTCGGCGTTGAACGAACTCAACGACGCGATCGTCGAGGCGACCGATCCGCTGATGGCGCTCTCGGAATCGCCGGGCCGCGGAATGAGCGCGGCCGAGTTGAGCGCGGCGGCCGACCGGATGAGTCGGACGGCGGCCGGACTGAGCACGATCAGCGGCGGCGCGGCCACCGCGGAGAGCGACGCCTCGCAGGCTCTCGCCCGCGTCACCGCGCAACTGAAGGGACATCCCGACCCCGCGGTCCGCGCTGCAGGTCAGGCGCTCGAGGGCGTGCGCCGCCAGCTGGCGACTCCGCAGCGACCCGATCTGCCGAGCTCGGCTGAGCTGGCGCAGTTGAGCACCGACACCGCCGCGGTCAGCCGCGAGCTCGCCGATCCGTCGAGTCCGGTGCGCATGGCGATGACTCTTCTCGAGCCGGGCGTCATGCACGACGATCTCGTGAAGGTCCGCGCCGGATCGGCCGAACTCAGTTCCGGCGCCGACCAGCTCACCGCCGGTCTCGTCGAACTGTCCTCCGGCTCCAAGGAACTGGCGTCGGGCCTGAACCAGGGCGTCGAAGCGATACCGCACTGGTCCGCCGCGCAGAAGAAGGAACTGGCCGACACCCTCGGGCAGCCGGTCAAGCTCACCGAGAACACCGAGCACGAGGCCGCGACCTTCGGTACCGGTTTCGCACCGTTCTTCTTCTCGCTCGCGCTGTTCGTCGGCTGCATCATCGCCTGGATGCTGTTCACCCCGATCCAAGCTCGGCCGGTGGCGCAGGGACTCGACTCGCTGCGGGTGGTGCTCGCATCCTATGCGCCGACCTTCGCCGTCGGTTTCCTCCAGGCGGCGATCCTGTACGCGGTGGTCGTCTTCGCGATCGGGATGCGCCCGGCGTATCCGGTGGCCACATTCGGCTTCATGCTGCTGATCGTCGCGATGTTCCTGGCGATGATCCAGATGTTCAACGCGCTGTTCGGGCCGGCCGTCGGGCGGGTGGTCACGCTCGCGTTCCTGATGATCCAGCTGACGTCCGCGGGCGGCATCTATCCGGTGCCGACGACGACCCTCCCGTTCCAGTACATCCACTGGGTGGACCCGATGACCTACACGGTCAACGGTCTGCGCCAGCTGACGCTCGGCGGAATCGACCATCGACTGTGGATCGCGATCGCCGTGGTGGCGGGCCTGACCGCGCTGTTCATGGCAGGGTCCACATGGGCGGCACACCGCAACCGCCAATACACGATGGACCGCTTGTATCCGCCAGTCGAGGTCTGACCGGCGCCGAGTTCCCGCGCTGTACCCACCGCTGTTGAAGGAGAAGAGATGCCCAACTCGCGTTCGACCGACTCGATGATCGTCAGTCCCGTGTTCACCCGCGGGGGAGAGGCGACCGAACTGCCTCGGTTCGAGATGCCCGACGAGATGATGCTGCCGGAGACGGCGTATCAGATCGTGCACGACGAGGCGATGCTCGACGGAAACGCCCGGCTCAACCTGGCGACCTTCGTCTCGACCTACATGGACAAGGAGGCGCAACTCCTGTACATGCAGACGGTCGACAAGAACATGATCGACAAGGACGAGTACCCGGCGACGGCGGCGATCGAGGACCGCTGCTGGCGTATCCTCGGCAACCTCTGGCACAACCCCGACGTCGACCAGGCGATCGGCACCTCGACCATCGGGTCGTCGGAGGCCTGCATGCTCGGCGGCCTGGCGCTCAAACGCCGGTGGCAGGCCAAGCGCAAGGCCGCGGGTGAGTCGATCGAGAAGCCGAACCTGGTGATGTCGACAGCGGTGCAGGTGTGCTGGGAGAAGTTCTGCAATTACTTCGAGGTGGAGCCTCGCTGGGTGCCGATCACCGAGGAGCATCTGTTCCTCGACGGCTATGAACTCGAGAAGTACGTCGACGAGAACACGATCGGCGTGGTGGCGATCATGGGCCAGACGTACACGGGCGCGTACGAGCCGGTGAAGGAGATCTCCGCCAAGCTCGACCAGATCCAGAAGGACACCGGCCTCGACGTGCACATCCACGTCGACGGTGCCTCGGGTGCGATGATCGCGCCGTTCTGCCAGCCGGATCTGGAGTGGGACTTCCGCGTCGACCGTGTCGCATCGGTCAGCACCTCCGGCCACAAGTTCGGTCTGGTGTATCCGGGCGTGGGCTGGATCGTCTGGCGCGACGCCGAGGCGCTCCCGGAGAGCATGATCTTCCACTGCAGTTACCTGGGGGGAGACATGCCGACGCTCGCGCTGAACTTCTCGCGGCCGGGCGCCCAGGTGCTGCTGCAGTACTACCAGTTCCTGCGGCTGGGGCGGGCGGGCTATGCCGCCGTCCAGCAGGGTTCGCTCGACGTGGCGCAGTACCTGTCGTCGGCGATCGCGGAGATGGGCCCGTTCGAGTTGATCAGCAAGGGCGACACCATCCCGGTGTTCGCGTGGCGGCTCACGAAGGACGCGAACCCGAACTGGAACCTGTACGACCTTCAGGACCGGCTTCGGATGAAGGGCTGGCAGGTGCCCGCCTACCCGCTGGCCGACGATCTCGCCGACATGACGGTGCAACGGATCGTGGTGCGGGCCGGGCTCAGTCACGATCTCGCCGACAAGTTGCTCGACGATCTGCGCGCGGAGGTCGACTTCCTCGAGAAGCTCGACGCGCCGATGCCGCGTGAGGGCAACAACTCGCACTTCCACCACTAGACGTCCGTGGTCCGCTGCTCGTCTCCTCAATGTGGGAGGCGAGCGGCGGGGAGTCGCTCAGGAGACACGTACCGTCCATGACCAATCGCAACGCCACCACGGCGCTGACGAGCCGGATCCTGACACCCTCGGTGGTTCATCAGTGCATCGGCTTCATGATCGGCTCTGCGCTGTTCGCGATCGGCTCGGCTCCCGGTTTCGGGAACTGGGCCGGCGCGTCCGTCGTGAACATCTGCTATTTCGCCGGCTCCTGGTTCTTCACCGGTGCGGCGTTCATCCAACTGGTGCTCAGCGGCAGTCCCACCGTCCCCGTCTCGTATGCGCCGGGGGTGATGGTTCGCGCCGAGTGGTTCGCGGCGGCGACGCAGTTCTTCGGCACACTGCTGTTCAACGTCAGCACCGGCGGGGCGCTCATGACGCACACCATCCGCGGCGAGAAGCATCTCGTCTGGACTCCGGACGCGGCCGGCTCGGTGGCGTTCCTGGTGAGCGGGTTCTTCGTCCTCGTCGCCTTCTCCCACGCCACGGGACGGATGTGGGCGCCCGGTGACCGGAACTGGTGGTCGGGCCAGATCAACTTCATCGGGTGCGTGGCATTCGGCGTCTCCGCCGTCGCCTCCTACATCACGGTCGGCGGCATCACCGTCGATGCCGTGGCCGCCAACGTGGGCACCTTCGTCGGCGCGATCTGCTTCTTCCTGGCCTCGGCCGTCGTCCTCCCACGGGCATCGGCGGCACGATGACTGCCCGGCCCGCCCCGGACGAGATCAGGGACTGGAGCCGGTCGGTCGGCGTGTGCGACGACGATCCGCCGCTCGTTCTCGGCGGGCGGCAGGGACTGGCGGCCTACCGGGACATGGTGGGCGTCGACCGGCTCGCGAGCGCTGACCCGGAGACTTTCGGCGCAGCGATCCACCAGCGCAGGCTGTCGGTGGTGACGGCCACACGGGCGCTGCGCACACCGCTGACGTGGCACGCGGAGGTTTCCGAACCCCCACCGGACGGCGACTTCCTGTTGATCGCGATGCCCGACGCCGCGGGATCGTCCGGCGACCACGTCGTGGTCGTGACCGGCGGCTCGCCGGAACCGCCGTCGTCCGGTGACCTGGCGGACGTGGCCGCGCTGCGGATCCCGGCCGACGAACTGGGAGTCGGGGCGAGGACGCTCGCCACGGCCGGTGTACTCATTCCCGACACCCTGTTGGCGGCGGTCGCGGCGCGCAGTGTCCGCGGGTTCGTCTCATCGGTCATCGCGCGCGATGTGCGGACGCCGACCCTGGCCGCCGAGATCGCGATGATCGACATGCTCTCCGCTGTGGTCGCCGAGACGGGCTGCCGGACCGGTGACGTGTCCGGCACCACCGCCTACGTCCGGGAGCAGACTCACGAACTCATCGAGCGGCACTTCCGCGATCCGTCGCTGTCACCGGCGGTGTTGGCCGGGCGCCTTCACCTGTCCCGGCGCCAGTTCTACCGCCACTTCGAGGACTGCGACCGGAGCGTCGCCGAGATGATCGCCGACCGGCGACTGCAGGCCGCGCGGGTGCTGCTGATATCGAACCCGGCGGCGTCGATCGCCTTGGTGGCACGAGCGTGCGGGTTCGCGTCGCTGGGCGCCTTCCGCTTCCGGTTCCGCCGCGCCTACGGTCTGGGCCCCAATGAGTTCCGTGATCGGCTGGCGCAGTCGAGGGCGGGAGGGGCGCCCGCGTCCGCGGAGACCTCGCGTCCGGTGGGCTAACCCGACTTCGCAGGCGGGGCGACGGTTTCGGTCACCGTCTTGGTGTCGGTCTCGGTCCGGGTCCTGGTGACCGTGTCGGTCACGGTGCGCGTGGCCGTGGCGTTCGACGTCGCTGTCTCGGTCGCGGTCTCGGTCACGGTGTCGGTCGCGGTGCGCGTGGCGGCGCTGCCGGTGGTCGTCGAGATCACCGTGGTGGTGTCGACGACGGTCTCGGTGACCGGAGCCTGGCTGTCGGACGATCGGCTCTGGCCGACGAGGAAGAAGCTGACGATGACGAGAGCGGCGGCGAGGCAGGCGACCGCGGTGATGATCCGCCAACGCCGGACGGCCGCGGTCTCCGCGGCGGCGGCCGTCACGGGTTCCGGAGGGCCGGTCGGCGGGCCGTACCCCGCGGGCTGGTTGCTGTAGGCGGTCTGTCCCGCGGACGCCGGGTACTGCGGCTCGCTCGACGGGGGTGTCGTGGGGCCGTCGTTCGGCGGCTGGGTCACGGGCGCTCCTAGGACGAGACGATGCGGGCCGCGGCGGGTCGACGCGCCGCGGTCTCCCAGAACAGTACCGCGCCGGGTATGCCGCGATGCCGGCCTGCTAGCAGTTACCCCCAGGTAGTGACAGTTGCGACGCAAGTTTGCCGATCGGACCCGCCCGATGTGACCCGAATATCACCTTGGCGCTTTTGGTGATTCGCTCGACACTGATAATTGGGTGTGCAAGTATGTCAGATGAGAAAGCAAGGCTCCCTCCCAAAGCCAGGCCCATCTCGCCATGTCCCCCATGCGTAGAAGGTCTCCTCATGCCCCATAGTGCAACCCTGCCCAAGACAAGTCTGTCCAATACGCGCGCTTCGTTCCCTCAGGCGGCACGTCCCGGACTGGCGACCCGGCTCACTCCGCGCACCGTCGCCGAATGGGAAGCGCGGCTCGGCGTCGGCAGTGTCCCGACGCGCCCGCGTCCGGACCGGTTCACCGGCCATTCCGGCACCACCGCCTACAGCCCGACGGTCGACGTCCGCATCGCGGAACCGGAGACCTTTCATGCGATGCGCTTCGCACAGAGTCTGTCGTCGATCGTGACCTACTGCGCACTGCAGCCCGCGATGACGATGGAGCGCACGGCGGAGCGGGTGCGGAACGAGCCGTCGGACTCTCTGGTGGTCAGTGTCAGCGGTATGCGCGGACAGTCACTCATCCGGCAGAACGGCCGGGAGTTCGTCTACGGCCCCGGCGACCTGGTGTTCGTCAGCAACGCGACCCCGCACAGCCTGGTGACCAACGCCGTGGCCGACCCGTCCGGACTGCTCATCCCGTTCAATCGGCTCGGCAAGCACCGCCACATCGCCGAGCGGCTGCAGCGTCCCATCGCGGCCAACACCCCGCTGGCCCGCGCGGCCGCGGTCTTCGTCCGCCGATTCGCCGCCGAGACCTCGGCGCTCAATGCGGGGCAGGCGACGGGCACCGTCTCGGAGCAGGCCGCCGTCGATCTGATCGTCGCCGCGCTGTCGGAACTCGACGGTTCTCCGACCGGCACCGAGGACAACGCCCTGTTCGTCCAGGAGGCCGCTCGCGACCTCATCGACCGCCACCACCGCGATCCCAGCTTCTCCCCGGACGCGATCGCCGAGCGGCTGCACCTCTCGCGCCGCCAGCTGTACCGCTACTTCGAGAACTGCGACACCTCGCTCGCGAGCCGGATCGCCGATCGCCGGCTGCAGACCGCCCACGAGATGCTCATGCAGAACGCGGGCGCCTCGATCAGCACCATCGCGCTCTCATCGGGCTTCCCGACGGTCGCGACCTTCCGGAACCGGTTCAAGCAGCGCTACGGCGTCGGACCGGTGGAGTATCGCCACCGCGTGCGCGGATAGCGGCGGGGCCGGCACCGGTCACGGCGGGGAGTCGGCCGCCGGATCGAGCCGCCACAGCGGGTTCACCGGGCCGTGGCCGGCGCCGAGCGGATAGGCGGCGGCCAGGCCGCGGGTGACCCACCGCTTCGCGAAGGCCACGGCGTCGGGCACGCGGTAGCCGTGGCCCAGCGCGCCGGTGATCGCCGCGGCCAGGGTGTCGCCCGCACCGTGGTCGTGCGGGGTGTCGATGCGTCTGCCCGGGAACTCCAGGAACTCTCGGCCGTCGTACAGGATGTCGGGGCTGTGTTCGCTGCCCCGCAGGTGGCCGCCCTTCACCAGGGCCCACCGGGCGCCCGTCTCGCGCAGTGCCGCGGCGGCCGCCCGTTGGCTCGCACCGTCCACGACGTCGATCCCGGTCAGTAGGCGCACCTCGTCCAGGTTCGGCGTGACGACCGTGGCGAGCGGCATCAACCGCTCGGTGAGCGCACCGAGGGCGTCGGACGCCAGCAGGGGATCGCCGTGCATCGACGCGCAGACGGGATCGACCACCAGCGGCACTCCCGTGTCACCGCCGATGCCGAGCTGCGTCGCGGCCTCGGCGATCGCCGTGATGATCGGATCGGAGGCCAGCATCCCCGTCTTGACCGCACAGACGCCGATGTCGGGAACCACCGAGTGCATCTGCGCCGCGACCACCGCCGGATCGATCTCCTGGATTCCGGTGACCCCGGTGGAGTTCTGCACGGTCACCGCGGTGACCGCGACGCAGGCGTGCAGGCCGAGCATCGCGAAGGTGCGCATATCGGCCTGAATGCCCGCGCCGCCGCCGGAATCGGAGCCGGCCACGGTCATCACCCGGACCGGGGTGACGCCGGGGCCGGCCTGCGGAAGCCGCAGGGTCACGGCGCGGCGGCCTCGGAGATCGGCAGGTACACCTGGTTTCCCGCCGCCGCGAACTCGGCCGATTTGGCCGCCATGTCCTGTGCCAGCCGCGCGTCGATGTCCTCCTGCGTGACGAGCCCGTTCTCCTGTGCATAGGTGCGGACGTCGGCCGAGATCCGCATGGAGCAGAACTTGGGGCCGCACATGGAGCAGAAGTGCGCGGTCTTCGCCGGCTCGGCGGGCATCGTCTCATCGTGGTACTCGCGTGCCGTGTCGGGATCGAGCGCGAGGTTGAACTGATCGGTCCAGCGGAACTCGAAGCGCGCCTTGCTGAGGGCGTCGTCGCGTTCCTGGGCGCGCGGATGACCCTTGGCGAGGTCGGCCGAGTGTGCCGCGATCTTGTAGGTGATGACGCCGACCTTCACGTCGTCCCGGTTCGGCAGCCCCAGGTGCTCCTTCGGCGTCACGTAGCAGAGCATCGCCGTGCCGGCCTGCGCGATCATCGCGGCGCCGATCGCGGAGGTGATGTGGTCGTAGGCCGGCGCGATGTCGGTGGCGAGCGGGCCGAGCGTGTAGAACGGGGCCTCCTCACACAGCTCTTCCTCGAGCCGGACGTTCTCGGCGATCTTGTGCATCGGGACGTGCCCGGGGCCCTCGATCATCACCTGTACGCCGTGGCTCTTGGCGATCTTCGTCAGCTCGCCCAGGGTCCGCAGTTCGGCGAACTGCGCCTCGTCGTTCGCATCGGCGATGGACCCGGGGCGCAGGCCGTCGCCGAGCGAGAAGGTGATGTCGTACCGCGCGAAGATCTCGCACAGCTCGTCGAAGTGCGTGTACAGGAACGACTCAGTGTGGTGGGCCAGACACCATGCGGCCATGATGGAGCCGCCGCGCGAGACGATGCCGGTCACCCGCTTGGCGGTCAGCGGGACGTAACGCAGGAGCACGCCGGCGTGCACGGTCATGTAGTCGACGCCCTGTTCGGCCTGTTCGATGACGGTGTCGCGGTAGATCTCCCAGGTCAGGCGCGTGGGATCGCCGTTCACCTTCTCGAGCGCCTGGTAGATCGGCACGGTTCCGACCGGGACGGGGGAGTTGCGCAGGATCCATTCGCGAGTGAGGTGGATGTCCTTGCCGGTCGAGAGATCCATGATGGTGTCGGCGCCCCACCGGGTGGCCCAGACCATCTTCTCCACCTCTTCGGCGATGGACGAGGTGACGGCAGAGTTGCCGATGTTCGCGTTCACCTTCACCGCGAAGGCCTTGCCGATGATCATCGGCTCCGACTCGGGGTGGCGGTGATTGACCGGAATCACCGCGCGTCCGGCGGCCACTTCGCTGCGGACCAGCTCGGCGTCGACGCCCTCGCGCGCGGCGATGTATCTCATCTCCGGCGTCACGATCCCGGCGCGTGCCCAGGCCAGCTGGGTGGCCGCGTCGTGCCCGCCCACGGGCACCGGTGCCGGCCGTTCCCAGGAGTCGCGCGTCTTCGCCAGCCCCTTCTCGAGGTCGATGGTCGCCGACGAGTCGGTGTACGGACCGGAGGTGTCGTAGAGGTCGAGGTGCTCGCCGTTCGTCAGATGCACTCGACGCTGGGGAACGGCCATGCCGTCGACGTCGAGGTAGACCTTGCTGCTGCCCTCGATGGGGCCGCAGGTCACCTCGGCGGTGGCGTCGTCACGTGTGGTTCCAGGCATGGATGTGCCCATGATGATCCTCCCTACGCCGGCATTATCCGGACAGGTTCAGGCGGTCGACGACCGCCTGTCGCCATCTCAGCCCCCGGTTCCGTGGGAGCCCCCGCGTGTGAAGTTGTGCGGTGCCCACCATACTCACGTCGTCCGGTCGCGTCGCATCGTGATGCAGATGTGACAGATGTGACTTGCGTCTCCCCGTCGAACGAACGTAATCTTGTGACGCTGGTCACAGGAGGTCAACGAATGCATCGCAAAGTCCGTCACTCGCATCCGCCGCAGTCGGCGCGCTCGCTGCTGCACCAGATCTCCGAGGTGTCCCACAATCCGGAGCGGGAGCGCTTCGAGTTGCGGGTGGGCGGCGACCTGGTCGGCGTGCTCGGCTATCGCATCGACGACGGTCCCGACGGCGAGGTGGTGACGATCCTCCACACGGTCCTCTACGACGAGTACAGCGGCCACGGGCTGGCCACTCGGCTCACCGGCGGCGCCATGCAGTACATGCGCGACAACCAGCTCAAGGTGCGGCCGCTGTGCACCTTCACCAAGCACTTCCTCGACGCCCATCCCGGCATGGTGGCGATGGCCTCCGCCTGAGGCGGACCGACCGGCGCACCCGCCGGGATCAGCTCAGGTCGAACACGAGGGGGGCGTGATCGCTGGCGCCCTCCGCGGCGCGGGCGTCGCGGTCGATGAAGGCGTCGTGGATACGGTCGTCCAAGGCGGGGGAGCAGAGCGCGAAGTCGATGCGCATGCCCTCGTTGCGGGCGAAGCGCCCGGCCTGGTAGTCCCAGAAGGTGTAGGTCCCCGGACCGGGGGTGAAGGGGGCCGCGCTGTCGACGAATCCGCCTTCGACGAAGCGGCGGAAGGCGGCGCGCTCCTCGTCGGAGGTGTGCGTGCGGGACGCGAAGTACTCGGGGTCCCACACGTCCTCGTCGGTCGGCGCCACATTCCAGTCTCCGGCGAGAGCGACCTGGGCGGCGGGATCGTGCGACAGTTCCAGCGATGTGACATCGGCGAGGGCGCTGAGCCAGTCGAGTTTGTACTGGAAGTGATCGTGTCCCGGCTCGCGCCCGTTGGGGGCGTACAGGCTCCAGACGCGCACGCCACCGCAGGTCGCCGAGATGGCTCGCGCCTCCCGTTCACCGGCGTAGAGCGGCTGCCCGTCGAATCCGATGTGGATGTCGTGCACCCCGATCCGGGACGCGATCGCGACGCCGTTGTATCCGCTCGACCCGTGGAACGCGACGTCGTAGCCGTGGGCCAGAAAACTCATCACCGGGAACTGATCGTCGGTGCACTTGGTCTCCTGCATCGCGAGCACATCGATCGCATGCCGATTCATCCATGCCACGACCTGCTCGGATCGGGCGCGGATCGAGTTCACGTTCCACGTCGCCAGGCGCATGGCGTCAATCCTGCCGCAACCGCATCAGGGGCGCACCGGCACCCTCCCATCGGCCTGCGACGGCGGCCGCGTCGTCGGCGGACGTGAGCAGGACGAGTCCGAAGCGGCGGCCCGATCGGCGCAGCCGCTCCCGCCAGTGCGCGGGGGAGGTGGCGAACCAATCGAAGTCGCCTTCCGGAGCGTCGGCCAGGAGTCGGCCGGCATCGGAGACGACGGTCAGCAATGCCGTCGCCCGAGCGCCGGTGGGGGTCCGCAGACCGGTGGGGAGGTCGCCCATGCAGTCGTCGAACGCGTCTTTGTTGTGCCCGAAGTGGCCGGGGAAGTCCCATGCGGCGGCGAAGAGGTCGTACAGTCCGTCCAACGTGCGCATCCGGTCGCCCGGCAACCGCCGGACCGCTGCGCCGGTGCGGTAAGTGGTGACGTCGCCGATCGCGAGCGCTGTCGCCGGGCCCTCGCCGGCGAGGAATTCGGTCAGGGAAGCGGTGGTCACGCCGACGGCCCCCGGATCTGGACGAAGGTCCGATAGTGGTCGAGGGTGTACCAGGCGGACCCGTCGCTGCCGGTCACGATGCGTTCGGCGTCACGTCCGCGTCCCGGCTTCTTGGGGTTGACGTCCCATTCCTTGTAGACGATGCGCCGCCCGTCTGCGGACTTGACCGGCAGCTTGCGCTCGTTGTTCCGGAAGGTGTCGCCGCCGTGGGTGCCCGGGGCGTTCGCCGCCTCCGGCCACCGGCCCGAATCGATCTCGTTCAGCGTCTTGGTGACCCGGGTGGGAGCGTCGCCGCCCCTCGCCTCGACCGTCGCCGGGCCGGGCGCCGCCGTGGACGTGCCGAGGAGCGGGCCGGCGGCCGTGGACGTCGGTGCGGACGACGCGTCGTCGGGGCTGTCGCGGCCGTCGATCCACCACGTGAACGCCGCGATGGCGAGCAGCGCGATGACGGCGAGCGCCGAAGCGATGATTCGTCGCCTGGTCAGGTCGGGGTCGGTGGAGTTCGGCATCGCCGTCCACCGTAATTCATCGCGCCGCCGCTACAGAGCCAGCAGGCGGCACGTGTGGTGCAGTTCGAAGTTCAGTGCTCGCCACGCCGCGCGGGCCGAGTCGTCGGACGCCGCCACCGTCACCGCGACCACCCCGTCGGCGATCGGCGCCCTGTCGCCGGGCGGAGTGGGGCCCGTCGGCTCGGGCCCGATCAGCACCTCGTAATCGGCCGAACTCGCGATCGCCGCACCCAGCGAGGCGACGCGCATCAGCCGGTCGGCGACGATCACGCGGCGCGGCAGCCCCCGGCCGTCGAGCCAGCGCAGCGCCGCGGGCAGACCGGCCGCGGTGGAGCCGAAGTCGACCGGTGCCGCGGCTCCCGACCGCAGAGAGTCGCCGGCGCCGTTGACGAGCCACCCGTCGGTCTCGGTTCGCTCGGCGGCCGGTGCGGCGCGCATCAGCGCTCGCTCCACGCCGCGGATCTCGGAGTTGCGCACCACCCGTCGCGAGAGCAGTCGCACCGACGTGATCGCATCGGTGCGGATGCGGTGGCGGACGCCGTCGCGCTCGACGACGATCGCCTCGCCGGTCCGCTCCCGGAGCAGCCCGGTGATGTCCGACAGGCTGGGGGAGCGATCGGTCGGGGGATTGGGTGAGGCCCGCCAATCGGCGGGCGCGTCGGCGCCGAGCCGGTACCGGACCACCACTCGATCGCCGACCGCGGGCTGCGGTCCGCGAGAGACGGGCGACGGGTCCGGCGACGGCACGGCGGGCGGGTCAGTCGTCGTGGCCGAACGGATCGGTGACGGTGCCCGGCAGCCAGGTGAGGCCGGGCACGCCCCAGCCGTTGCGCTTGATCGCCTTCTTGGCCGCCCGCGCGTTGCGCCCGATCAGCACGTCGACGTAAAGGAATCCGTCGAGGTGTCCGGTCTCGTGCTGCAGCATCCGGGCGAAGAATCCGGTGCCCTCGATCTCGACGCGGTCGCCGTTGCGGTCGGTGCCGACCACCTTGGCCCAGTCGGCCCGCCCCGTCGGAAAGCCCTCCCCGGGCACCGAGAGACAGCCTTCGTCGTTGTCGTCGGGATCGGGCATCGTCTCGGGGATCTCGGAGGTCTCCAGGATCGGATTGATCACCTCGCCGCGCCGGCGCACGCCGGCGTCGGGGCAGTCGTAGACGAACATCCGGAGCGGCCGGCCCACTTGATTCGCCGCGAGTCCGACGCCGTTGGCGGCGTCCATGGTCTCGTACATGTCGTCGAGCAGAGCGACGATCTCGGCCGAGGGCTTCGAGTCGGCGTCGAGTTCGACCGGGGTGGTCGGCTGGTGCAGCACGGGTTCGCCGATGATGCAGATCGGGAGAATTGCCATGACAGAGCAGTCTACTGCGCGAGAGGTCCGGTTTCGCTGCGGTGCGTCGGCACGGACGGCGGCCGCGATCGTGGTTAGATGTTCGACGGAACCACACTGATGTCATTCGTGCGCCGAGGCGGCGTGCGAGCCGGTGTGAATGCACGGTCCAGCTGTTTGAGGAGCGAGATGAACGGCGCAACGGCGAGTAGCCCGCAGGGCGACGACCCCTCGGCGATCGACGGAGCCCGCGACCAGGCTGCGAACCTCGACCCCCACGAGGTGGGTCCCGACGGACTGACCCGGCGTGAGCGGGAGATCCTGAACTTCGAGCGGCAGTGGTGGAAGTACGCGGGATCCAAGGAAGACGCGATCAAGGAACTGTTCAACCTGTCCGCGACCCGCTACTACCAGGTGCTGGGGGCACTGGTGGACCGCCCGGAGGCGCTCGCCGCCGATCCGATGCTGGTGAAGCGTCTGCGCCGGCTCCGCGCCTCGCGCCAGAAGGCCCGCGCGGCACGACGGCTCGGGTTCGAGATCACCTGACGCGGGCGCGGCCGGCGCACGGGCTGCGCGGGTGGCCGGTGGGTTAGAGTTGCCGTGATGAATGCTGAGCGAGAGAACAACCGACTTCCGCTGCGTGCGGGTGCCATGCTGCTGTTGGCGATCGCGGTCGTCTGCCTCGGCCTCGGCATCCATCAGTTGACGACCAGCGGTGAAGATCCCGACGCCGGCCTCAAGGCCGCCGGGCAGAGCGCACAGGCCGCCGCCGAGTCGGAGAAGCAGCAGGAGCAGGCGACGTCGAGCAAGTCTCCGTCCAGCAGCACCGCGCCCGCCGCGGACACCGAAGGCGTGCCCGAACTGTGCGTCCTCAATGCCGGCAACGTGACCGGTCTGGCCGGTTCGGTCAGCAAGGAGCTCACGGCCGCCGGATTCAAGGTCGGTGAGACGGCGAACCTGAGCACGTCCAGCGTCAGCGAGAACACCATCTTCTACTCCCCCGAGCAGGAGGAGGCCGCCAAGAAGGTGGCCGCGGCCGTGCCGGGCGGTGCCGCCCTGAACCCCCGGCCGACGGCTTTCACGCGTTGCCCGGAGGGCCTGCCGGTCGTGGTGGTGAGCCGGTAGCACGCGGGCCGGACGCACCCGTCATAATCATTGGCGAACAGTAAACATCAGCGAACACGGCAACAGCCCCAACGTGCACGCGAAGCGGATGGACATCCGCCCAGCCGACCACAGCGCCGACGACTAAGGAGCACACATGACCGTCCGTAGCACCAATCGCGCTTCGACCGTCCGGGTCATGGCGGCCGTGGCCGCCGCGGGCGGCGCGGCCCTGGCACTCTCGGCCTGCACCCCGAACGAGCAGCCGAGTGACGTGCCCGGCACCACCCCCGCGGTCGTTACCGGCGACCAGGTGGCTCCCGGCGACGTCGTGAACGCCGACGGCATCCCGGCGAGCGCGCAGTCCGCGTCGACCACCCTGGTCAACAAGGACGGCAACCGCGTGGGCTTCGTCAGCTTCTCGCAGGAGGGCGAGGCCGTGAAGGTGTCGATGCGGGTGGCCGGTGTGAAGCCGGGCGAGCACGGCATCCACATCCACACGGTCGGCAAGTGCGAGCCCGCGACCGGGTTCTCCACCGCCGGCGGTCACTTCCAGGCCGACGGTCACACCGGCAAGCCGGAGTCGGGCGATCTGGCCACGCTGAACGTCCTCAAGGACGGCACCGCCAGCGCCAGCACCACCACCGACGCGTTCACCGTCCAGGACATCCGCGGCAAGGCCGTCATCCTCCACGATCTCGCCGACGGCGGCTCTGAGGCACCGCGCCTGGCCTGCGGCGTGATCTCGCAGACCAGCTAGCGCCGACCCGAGGCAAGGAGCCGCGGTGACCACTCCGGCGGCGATCCCGTTCCACGGGTCGCCGAAGCCGACGCTCGGGGTCGAGTGGGAACTCGCCCTGGTCGACAAGTCGAGTCGCGACCTGTCGAACGCCGCAGACCGGCTCTTCGAGCTCGTCGATGCGCGCGCCGGCGATCAACGCGACAAGATCCATCGCGAACTGCTGCGCAACACGGTGGAATTGGTCACCGGCATCTGCACCACCGTCGGCGAGGCCATGGACGATCTCGGCGGGTCGCTCGACGTGGTGCGCGGGCTGTGCGACGAGATCGGCATCGATCTGTACGGGGCGGGAACCCACCCCTTCGCGGAGTGGTCCGCGCAGCAACTCACCGAAGGCCACCGATACGCCGAGTTGATCGAGCGGACGCAGTGGTGGGGCAGGCAGATGCTGATCTGGGGCGTGCACGTGCACGTGGGCATCGACAGCCGCGACAAGGTGCTGCCGATCCTGTCGTCGCTGCTGAAGTTCTATCCGCATCTGCTCGCGCTGTCCGCGTCGTCGCCGATGTGGGCCGGACGCTCGACGGGGTATGCGAGCAACCGCGCGATGATGTTCCAGCAGTTGCCGA
Organism: Gordonia sp. LUNF6; assembly: GCF_047041125.1. NCBI lineage: Bacteria > Bacillati > Actinomycetota > Actinomycetes > Mycobacteriales > Gordoniaceae > Gordonia > Gordonia sp. LUNF6. The sequence continues at coordinate 3,521,035 of NZ_CP178181.1, read as the reverse complement.
CGGCGGGGCTGCCGTTCCAATTCGAGTCGTGGTCGGAGTTCGAGGGCTTCGCGCAGGACCAGAAGACCACCGGGATCATCGACCACCTCAACGAGATCCGCTGGGACATCCGGCCGTCGCCCCATCTGGGAACCATCGAGGTGCGGGTCTGCGACGGAGTGTCGAACCGGCGTGAACTCGCGGCGATCGTCGCCCTGACCCATTGCTTGATCGTCGACCTCGACCGGCGCCTGTCGGCGGGACAGACGTTGCCGCAGATGGCTCCGTGGCTGGTGCAGGAGAACAAGTGGCGCGCCGCCCGCTACGGGCTCGATGCGATCATCATCCAAGACGCCGAATGCTCGGAGCGCCTCGTGACCGAGGACCTCGCCGAACTGCTGGTGCGTCTGGAACCGGTGGCGGCGTCGCTGGGCTGCCTCGAGGAACTGGGTACGGTCGCCGACATCATCACCGGCGGCGCCAGCTACCAGCGGCAGCGCCGGGTCCTCTCCGAGACCGGCGACATGCGCAAGGTGGTCGACTCGGTGGTCGCCGAACTCGGTTAGCGGACGCGTCCGCGACCGCGGTGGCGCTACCCGCCGTTTCGCGAGGACAGTTCGTCCTCGTCCAGAACGTCCTCCCCCAGGGCCTGCTCGCGATACACGAGGCGGCCGACGCGCTGGGCGACCACCGGCGCGGTGATGAGTGCGAACAAGCCGGTCAGGACCAGCATTCCGCCGTCCGGGTGGCTGTCGAGCCTGATGAAGGTGCCCGCGAGCACCAGGATCATGCCGAACGTCTGAGGCTTGGTCGCGGCGTGCATCCGGCTCAGCGTGTCGGGGAATCGGACGATCCCGATGGCGGCGGTGAGGGCCAGCAGCGAGCCGAGCAGGATCAGCGCCGCGGCCACGACGTCGAGGATCACTGGTCGTCCCTCACTCGGAAACGGGCCACGGCGATCGACCCGATGAAACCCACCAGGCTCAGCGCCACGATGCCCGGGACCACGGTGGTGTCGGTGGTGTAGGCCACCCACACCGACAGACCGGAGATCGCGATGGCGACCAGCGCGTCCACGCCGACGAGCCGATCGAGGGTCGAGGGCCCGCGAAGCGTGCGATAGACGGTCAGGAGCACGGCGGTGAGCAGCATCGCGGCACTGATGATCCAGACGACGGTCATGCCTTCTCCTTCCGTGAGCGCTCCTGCTCGACCACCCGACGGCGGTCGGCGAACGGGACGTGATGGTAATCGTCGTCGATTCCGTGGAACGGACTCGGATGCCACTCGTCGTCGCGCTCGAAGGTCTTGATGAACTGTCGCTCCACGTAGGCCATCTGCTTCAGGAACTCGTCGATGTACTTCTGTTTGCGCACGTCGAAGACGTGGATGTACAGCATCCGCTGGTCTTGATCGATCTCGACCACCATGGTGCCGGGCACCAGGTTGATGTAGTCGACGGCCAGCGTGAGCGTGAGGTCGGATTTGATGGCCATGTGCACGCGGACCACCGCACCGAGCGGCGGTTCGCCCGGCTTCACCGCGGCCCACGCCACCTGAGCGCTGGAGAGGAAGAAGTTGTAGATCATCGTGCCGACGAGCTTGAGCGCCGAGAGCGGGTGAAACCGACCCTCCACCGGCACCCGCGGCAGCGGCAGCAGGACCATCACCAGCAGGGCGATCAACGCGCCGACCACGATGTTGGCCCAGGTGACGTCGCCCCAGAGAAGCACCCAGACGAAGGTGAGCCAGGCGAAGCCCCACAGTCGCAGGCCGAACTCGCGCAGTGAGCCGCCGGCCCAGGCCGGGGCGTGCAGGTTCTCGTTCAGCCAGACGTAGGTCCGGACCGCGGGCCAGGCCAGGTGCACCAGGGTGACCCGCCACAGGTTGCCGAAGAATGCGGCCACCGGGCGCTTTCCGACGGGTTTCGCGTGCGGCTTGTCTGGGAACGGCGTGTTGCTCATGGCCGGCCTCCGTCGGTGGCGTGCGCGGGGTCGGGCCCGTGCAGAACCGTCGAGATGTACTCGCTGCGGTCGAGGACGCCGTGTGCGGCGTCGTCGGTGAAGTGGAAGATGGGCCCGCCCCACAGCGTCAGCGCCAGACCGGCGGCCACCATCGCCATCGTGGGCAGCACCATGGCCACCGGCATCCGGCCCACGTCCTCGCGTTCCTCGAGCAGGACGTCGGTGCCCTCTTCGATGAGCGCGGACGCGGTGCTCGACGCCATGGCGCCGTCGGGCGCGTCGGCGCGGGCCCGCCAGAACGCCTTGGTCCAGATACGGGCCATCACGTACAGGGTGAGCAGGCTGGTGACGACCGACCCGGCGACCAGCACCCACGCCAGCACCGATCCGTCCTGGGCACCGGCCTCCAGCAGCGCGACCTTGCCGATGAATCCCGAGAACGGTGGAATGCCGCCGAGATTCAGCGCCGGGATCAGGAACAGCCCGGCCAGCAGCGGACTCGCGATGAGTCCGCCGAGGCGCCGCAGCGACGCCGACCCCGCCTGCCGTTCGATCAGTCCCACCACCAGGAACAGCGTGGTCTGCACGAGGATGTGGTGGGCGACGTAGAAGATCGCCGCCGAGGTGGACAGCTCGGAACCGACGGCGATGCCGAACACCATGTAGCCGATGTGGCTCACCAGCGTGAACGACAGCAGTCGCTTGATGTCCGACTGCGCTATGGCGCCGAAGATGCCGACGAGCATGGTCAGCAGTCCCGCGATCATGAGCACGTTGTCCATCGATCCGCCGGGGAACAGCAGGGTGTGCGTGCGGATCAGCGCGTACACGCCGACCTTCGTCAGCAGACCCGCGAACACCGCGGTCACCGGGGCCGGAGCGGTCGGATAGGAGTCGGGAAGCCACGTCGAGAGGGGGAACACGGCCGCTTTGATGCCGAAGGCCACCAGCAGGACCGCGTACAGCGCGTTGCGGGTGCCGTCGGGCACGTCGTCGAGCCGGACGGCCATCTCGGCGAGATTGAGGGTTCCGGTGGTCGCATAGGCGAAGGCGATGCCGGCCAGGAAGATCAGCGACGACACCATCGACACCATGATGTACGACGCGCCGGCTCGCACGCGCTCGGCGCTGGCGCCCAGGGTGAGCAGGACGAAGCTCGCCGCGAGGAGCACCTCGAACGAGACGTACAGGTTGAACAGGTCGCCCGCGAGGAACGAATTGCAGACGCCCGCGGTCAGGATGAGATAGGTCGGCAGGAAGATCGACACCGGCTGCTCGGTGGTTCCGTCCCTGATGCCCTGCCCGATCGCGTAGACCACGACGCACAGCAGCACGGTCAGCGAGATGACCAGCATCAGCGCCGCGAGGCGGTCGACCACCAAGGTGATGCCGAGCGGCGTACCCGCGATGCCGCGGCCGTCCCAGCCGCCGACGTTGACCGCGAAGGTCCCGTGAGCGCTGGTGAGGTAGAGCATCAGGCCGGACGCGATCAGCGCGACGCCGATGGCGGACACCGAGACCGCGCGCTGGATGGTGGGGCTCCGGCCGGCCAGCAGCGTCACGGCGGCCGCCAGCAGCGGAACCATCGTCGGCAGCACGATGAGGACCGGGATCCAGGACGTCTGCGGCGTCATCGTGCCCCCTTCGCGTGCTCGTCGTCGTTCGGTTCGTCCGCGTCCCGCGGCATCTCGTCGCCGTCGTAAGGCAGGTACTCCAGGACCTCGGCGTCCTCGGGCATCAGGTCCGGCTCGTGGACGTTGAGGTGCGCCGCGATGAACTCCTCCGGCGTCAGCGGGTTGCCGTACTTGTCGAACAGGTCGCCCGCGACGGTGTCGGCGCCGGTGGCCGGATCGTCGCTGAGATCGCGATCGGGCTGGGACTCGGGTGTTCCCGTGAGGATCTTGATGTCTTCCTCGTCGTCGCCGAGTTCGTCGTCGGTCGCTGCCTCCGCGCCCGGCGGCAGCTTCTCCTCCTCGGCGGCCTGATTGATCTTGAAGAGCCGGTAGGTGACGGCCAGGACGAAGGCCGCGATGCCCAAGGTGATGACGATCGCGGTCAGGATCATTCCCTGCGCCAGCGGGTCGGTGTCGAAGCTCGCCCCGTCGGATTCGCGCCCGCGGATCGGCGGATGGCCGGGCGGACCGGCGAGGACGAGGATCATCAGATTCAACGCGTTGCCCGCCAGCAGCAGGCCGAACAGCATGCGGATGAGGCTGCGCTCGGTCAGCAGGTAGACGCCCGCGGCGGCCATGGCTCCGGCCACGATCAACAGGCCCAGGTTCACCGACATCACCTCACCTCCTCGGGCTCGGGAGCGGCCGGTTCGGCGGGCTCCGGCGGGGCGTCGGCCACGTCGAGCCGGGCGCCGAGGCTCCGGAGGATGTCCAGGACCAGCCCCACCACGATCAGGTAGATGCCGAGGTCGAAGAACAGGGCGGTGACGATGTGGAACTCGCCGAAGACCGGCAGGCTCAGATCGATGACGGCGGACGAGAGCGCCGGAGCACCGAGCGCCAGGGACACCGCCGCGGTGGTCGCCGAGACCGCGAGCCCGGCGCCGAGGATGGTGCCTGCCTCCACTCTCATCGCCTCGCCGAGTTCGTAGCGTCCGCCCGCGAGGTAGCGGAGCACCAGGGCCAGGCCCATCACCAGACCGCCGGCGAACCCGCCTCCCGGTGCGTTGTGTCCGGCGAAGAAGAAGTAGACCGAGAGCACCACCAGGGTCGGGAAGACGAGCCGCGTGGTGGCCTCGAGGATCAGCGACCGCTGCGCCGGATCACGCATCTCGCTGCCGCGCAGCCACGTGGTGCGCCCGTGTGCGGCGTCGTCCCCGTTGCGGCGCTGAGCGAGTGCCGAGTCGGTGACCCGGGGGACGGCGCCGAACCGGCGGCTCCGGAACACCATCGAGGCCACTCCGGTCGCCGCGACGATCAGGACGGAGATCTCGCCGAGGGTGTCCCAGGCGCGGATGTCGACGAGCAGGACGTTGACCGCGTTGGCTCCGTGACCGAACTCGTACGCGGCGTCGCCGAGGTAGACGTGCAGTGGCTCGGTGGACCGTGCCGCTGCGGCGAACAGCCCGATCACCACCAGCATCGCACCGAAGGCGACGGAGATCGCGATGCGGATGGGGCGATGACCGGTGCGCAGCTTCGGGGTCGCCTCCGACGGAAGTTTGCGCAGGACCAGCACGAACACGACCAGTGTCAGGCTCTCCACCAGAAACTGGGTCAGTGCGAGATCCGGGGCGCCGTACATGGCGAACAGGGCGCCGCAGCCGTATCCGGTGATGCCGAGGGTCAGCAGGCCGGCGAGGCGGTTGCGCAGCACGGCCGTCGCGATCGCCGCGGCGACCATCACGAAGCCGATGACGATCTCTTCGACGGTGTCGAATCCCGCCAGGTGCAGCGACTGCCTGCGTCCCAGGAACAACACGCTGACGGGCAGGATCACCGCGGTCGAGAGGATCACGCCCTGGGTGATGGGCAGTGAACCGCGTTGGGTGTTGCGGGTGACCCAGAGGGAGACGGTGTCGGCGGTGCGCAGCGCGCCGTCGTAGATCCGGTCGGCGTTGAGCCGCGGCGGATGAACGAAGACGTGCGCGCGGCGCGCACGCAGGAACAGGAACAGGCCGGCGCCGCCGGCGACCACGATGATCGAGAAGACGACCGGGAGACCGAAGCCGTGCCACTGCGCGAGATGCTCGATCTCCTCGCCGTAGGCGGGCAGCGACTGCGCATAGGGCTCGAACAGCGAGCCGATCCATCCCGACGCGAACGCCGCGACCACGCCGGCCGCCGACAGCAGTGCCGGAGGGACGAGGAACATGACGGCGGGCTGGTCGAGCTGTGCGACGGCCCTGGTCGGCAGGCGGCGGACCTTGCGTCCGAACGCGCCCCACAGGAAGCGCGTGGTGTACGCGAACGTGATGACCGAACCCACCAGCAGCACCACGTCGACTGCGTGCCGCTGCATCGGGGAGAGCGCGCCGGTGTCCCAGACGCTGCCGAAGGCGGTCTCCTTGCCGACGAAGCCGAAGGTGAACGGCAGGCCGGCCATGCTGGCGCCGGCCACCGCGGCGACCGCGGCGAGCCCGGGCAGTCGTGCGCCGAGGCGTGCGAGCTTGCGGATGTCGCGGGTTCCGGTGGACTTGTCGATGATGCCGACCACCATGAACAGGCACGCTTTGAACATCGCGTGCGCCACCACCATGGCCAGGCCGGCCATTGCGACGTTGGCGTCGCCCACACCCACCAGCACGGTGATGAAACCGAGCTGCGACACCGTGCCGAAGGCGAGGACGAGTTTGAGGTCCAGTTCGCGCAACGATCGCCATCCGCCGAGCACCATCGTGAGCAGACCGAGTCCGATGACCGGTATCTGCCAGCTCAGAAGGGGTGCGAAGGCCGGTGCGAGCCGCGCCACGAGGTACACGCCCGCCTTCACCATGGCCGCGGCGTGCAGGTATGCGCTGACCGGGGTGGGAGCGGCCATCGCGCCGGGAAGCCAGAAGTGGAACGGGACGATGGCCGACTTCGAGAGGGCGCCGATCAGCACCAGGATCACCGCGACGTCGATGTAGACGCTGCCGGCCGGCGGATGGGCGACGAGGTCCGACAGCAGGTAGCTTCCGGTCCGCTCGCCCAGCATGATGATGCCGACGAGCATCGCCAGCCCGCCGAAGGTGGTGACCAGCAGGGCCTGGGTCGCGGCGCGGCGCGAGGTGGCGCGAACCGTGTTGAATCCGACGAGCATGAACGACAGGACCGTCGTCGCCTCCCAGAACACGTACATGACCAGCGTGTTGTCGCTGACGACGAGGCCGAACATCGCGCCTGCGAAGGCCACGAGTTCGCCGCCGAAGACCGCGACTCTCCGGCGCATCTGCTGGAAGTAGTTGGCGCAGTAGATCAGCACCAGTGCGCCGACGCCCAGGATCAGCACCGACATGACGGCCGACAGAGTGTCGAACCGCAGCACGATGTCCATCTGCAGGCTGGGGATCCACTCGATCGTCTCCACGCGGGGCGGTGCGCCCGGGGCCGGCCAGTTGGCGACCACCCATGCCAGCCCGGCCGCCGGAGCGAGCGCCAGGACGTAGAAACCGCGGGAGCCGAGAGTCTTGATGATCGGTGGTGAAATGAGCGCACTGACGGCCAGGGCGATCAATACCAGGATCAAAATGGCACTCCGACTTGTGTCGAGGACGGGCGGGCGGGGTGTCGTGGTGACGAGAACTTGAGGTCTACCTTACCGTTTTCGATATGAAGGATTTTCGCAGACTGCTGGCAGCAGCGCTGATCATGGTGTGTGCGGGTGCGCTGTTCGTCGCATGCGGTTCCGATGACGAGCCGTCGCGGCCGGGTGTCGCGCTGCCGTCCGACTTCCCCGAATCAGACGTGCCGATGGTCGACGGAGCGGTGCTCACCGCATCGGGCGAATCGCCCCAGTGGCAGGTCACGGTGCAAGCGCACGCCTCCGACGGCAACCCGTTGACCAACGCGGTCACGAAGCTCACCGATGCCGGTTTCGCGGAGTCCTCCCGGGTCGACGACCCCCAGTCGAAGTCGGTGCTGCTGAGCAAGGACGTCGACGGCAGGCAACTGTGGGTCAACGTGGGACTGTCGTCGACGGCATCGGCCGGGGCCTCGACAGTGATCTATCAGGTGAGCTTCGCCGGCTGAGCGCCGTGCGGGTGAGGGCGGTATCGGTGCGGGCCGCGCCTCGCCGAACCCGAAGCGAACCGGTACGGGCGTCCCAGCGACCTCACAGATTCGGCGGGTTCCCTCGATGGTCGACGGCGATGACTGCGTCGCCACCGGACACGAGGATCGACCAGGATGACTGACCCCAACCGACCCCAGCACGACGACTCGGAGGCCCCCGGCGGGCAGACCGAGCCCCAAGCCGACCACCAGCCCGACCCGCAGGCCGGACCGGACCCCACGAGCACCACGGCCCCGACCGAGCCGATCGCACCGGTCGCCGGAACGCCGCCCGCCGACCCGGCGGCCGCGCCGGGACAGCCCGGGGCGGCCCATCACCGGCCGCCTCTGGTCGCGGCTCCGGCATCCACCGGCCCGCAGACCGTCGAGGTGCGGCGCAAGTGGCTCGTCGGGGGAGCGGTTGTCGGAGCCATCGCGTGTCTGGGACTCGCCTTCGGTGCCGGCTACGTCACGGGTGACCACACCGGCGGCCACCACAGGCAGAACGAGGCGCGATACGAGCGCGGAGCGACCATGCGCGGATTCATGGGGCAGGAGCGCAACGGCCTCGGTGGTCAGCGGTGGCGCATGATGCCGCCGGGATCGGCCAACGGCGACGGCCAGACGCCGGGGCAGCAGAACCAGACCCCCGATCAGAACCAGACTCCCGGGCAGCAGACGCCGGGCCAGTCGGGATCGGCGACCACGACGCCGGGAACCTCCAGCTGAACCGACGGCCCGCACGGGCCCGCGGCGAGACCGCACAGACGACGATGGCGGCGTCGGCACCCCTCGGGGTGGCCGATGCCGCCATCGTTCTGCGGTCGTCGCCTCGGCGACTCCCTGCCGGAATTACTTGCCGGGGCGCTTCTTCCCGGCGGCCAGACCGAAGCCCTTGGCCTTCGACGCACCGGTCTCGGTGATCGTCCGGCTGTCGGACGAGCCGGCCGCCGGAGCCGGAGCCTCGGCGGGCTCGTCGGTCTGAGCGGCGGTCTCGCCGGCCGCCGGCGCGGCGGGCTCTTCCGGCGCAGCAGGCTCCGGTACGGGTGCGGTCCCCGCGGGGGCCGAGGGCGCCGCCGCCGTCGCTGCAGCCTTCGGGGCGCCGGGCTTCCTGGCGCCCGGCTTCTTCAGGCCTGCGGCCATGCCGAACCCCTTGGCCTTGCCCTCGGTGCCCGACGTGGTGGCAGCGGCAGCGGAGGCCGCCGTGCCGGTGTCGGCGGCGGTTGCATCGGCCGGGGCCTCGTCGGCCGGCTCGGTCGCAGCCGACTCGGTCGCCGCGGGAGCCGTCGGCTCGGCCGGTGCTGCGGCTGCGGGCTTGGCCGCGCCCGGCTTCTTGGCTCCGGGCTTCTTGAGCCCGCCGGCCATACCGAAGCCCTTGGCCTTGCCCTCGGTGGCCGTGGTCTCGACCGGCGCCGCTGCCCCGCTCGTCGCTGACTCGGTTGCCGCTGACTCGGTCGCAGTGTCGTCGTTCGCGGGTGCCGCCGATGCCGCTGCCGCGGGCTTGGCCGCGCCCGGCTTGGGAGCGCCGCCGGGCTTCTTGAGTCCGCCCGGCTTCTTCAGCCCGCCGCCCATGGCCAGCCCCTTGGCGGGAACTGCCTGGGTGGTCTGCGCCGCAGGTGCGGCCGGGGCCGTGGCACCGCCGGGCTTGGGGGCACCGCCGGGCTTCTTGAGTCCGCCCGGCTTCTTGAGCCCGCCGCTCTTCGGCGCAAGACCCACGGCGGGCTTCGCCTCGGCCGGGGCCGCGGTGGCGGCCGGAGCTGCGGGCTTCGCCGCAGCGGCGACCGGCTCGGGCTCGGGGGCGCGCTCGGTCTGAATCGGCCCGAGGAAGTTGCCTCCGCGCTTGACCTCCGGACGGCCGCGCTTGACGCCCTCCAGGATCAGCTGGCTGACGTCCACGACCTCGACCTGCCCCTCGTCCTCGGTGCCCGAGGTCTGAGCGGTCACGCCGTCGGTGAGCATCACGCGGCAGAACGGGCAGCCGGTCGCGATCTTGCGGACCTGCTTGTTGCCGTCCGCGTCGGTCGGCCGGGAGTTCAGCGTGCTGAGCGCCTCGTCGACGCGGTCGACGTTGATGCGCTTGCCGATCTGCTCCTCCATCCACATCCGGGCGCCGCCGGCGCCACAGCACATGGAGCGTTCGCCGTGGCGAGGCATCTCGGTGAGCGTGGAGCCCGAGGACTCCATCAGTTCGCGCGGAGCGTCGTAGACCTTGTTGTGGCGGCCCAGGTAGCAGGGATCGTGGTAGGTGACCTGCTCGCCCGCCGGTGCGGCGACCGGCACCAGACGCTTCTCACGGACCAGCCGGTTCAGCAGCTGGGTGTGGTGGACCACCTCGTACTTGCCGCCCACCTGCGGGTACTCGTTGCCGATGGCGTTGAAGCAATGCGCACAGGTCACCACGATCTTCTTGCGCTGCTCGGGCGCGGTCGCGAACACCTCGTCGAAGGTGTCGATGTTCTGCTGTGCCAGCATCTGGAACAGGAACTCGTTGCCCGCACGACGAGCGGAGTCACCCGTGCAGGTCTCGCCCTGGCCCAGCACCATGAAGTCGACGGCCGCGATGTCGAGCAGTTCGGCAACGGCCTTGGTGGTCTTCTTCGCGCGGTCCTCGTAGGCGCCTGCGCAACCGACCCAGAAGAGGTACTCGTAGCCCTCGAACGAGTCGACGTCCTGGCCGTAGACCGGGATGTGGATGTCCATCTCGTCGATCCAGGCAGTGCGCTGCGAGGCGTTCTGGCCCCACGGGTTGCCCTTGTTCTCGAGGTTCTTGAACATGCCCGCGAGCTCGGACGGGAAGTCCGACTCGATGAGGACCTGGTACCGGCGCATGTCGATGAAGTGGTCGACGTGCTCGATGTCCACCGGGCACTGCTCCACGCAGGCGCCGCAGGTGGTGCAGCTCCACAGAGCCTCGGCGTCGATGACGGCACCGGTGGTGCCCTCGGACTCGCCGACCAGCTTGCGCTCGGCCTCGGCGCGAGCGGCCGCGGGGACCTTGTTCAGGCGGGCCTCGTCGACGTTGCCGTCGGCGTCGACGATGCCGACCTCGTCGCCGCCCATGTCCTTGCGGCCGCCGGCGAACAGGTACGGCGCCTTGGCCTGGCCGTGGTCGCGCAGCGACATGATCATCAGCTTCGGCGACAGCGGCTTGCCGGTGTTCCAGGCCGGGCACTGGCTCTGGCAGCGACCGCACTCGGTGCAGGTGGTGAAGTCCAGCCAGCCCTTCCAGCTGAAGTCCTCGATCTTGCCCGCGCCGAACGCGTCCACGTCCGGGTCGGCCGTCTCCATGTCCAGGACCTTGCCCTGGCTCATCATCGGCTTGGCCGCACCCAGTGCGACGCCGCCGTCGCTCTCACGCTTGAAGTAGATGTTGAAGAAGGCCGCGAAGCGGTGCCAGGCCACACCCCAGTCGATGTTGAGGCCGACGACGGCGAGCCAGACCATGCCGCTCATGAGCTTGACGACGGCCGCGGCGGTGACCCAGTAGACGGAGCTGCCCTCGAAGAGCTGGGCGAAGTAGTGCGTGAAGAACGAGGTCCAGACCGGCGGGTTCTCGATGCCCGACGAGATCTTGAAGGTCTTCACGAAGATCATGCCGAGACCCTCGATCAGGACCACTGCCTCGACGAAGTAGGCGGCGCCGAACCGCGAGCCCGAGAAGCGCGACAGCCGGGCAGGGACGCGGGGATGGTTCAGCTGACGGATGACCATCAACACCACGATGCCGATGACGGTGGCCAGACCCAGGACCTCGTCGGCGAAGATGTAGATGTTCCAGGCACCGATGACGGGCCAGTGGAATTCGGGATCGAAGATCTGACCGTACGCCTCGAACCAGAAGACGAAGCCGATCAGGAAGCCGAACATCACCAGCCAGTGGGCCCAGCCGACGGTGCGGAACTTGACCATGCGGGTGTGCGCGACGAATTCCTTCATCATCGTCGCGAAACGCTTCCCGGGGTAGGCGAACCGCGAGGGCTCCACCTTCTGGCCCTGGGCGATGGATCGGACCATCGTGCCCACGCCGCGAAGGAAGAGCGCCCAGCATACGAGGCTGAGTAATACGGCGATGGTTCCGATCACGGCGGTAGTCGTCGTCACTGGAAGTACCGGCCTTTCTGTCCAGGTCGTACCAAGACGTCAAAGCGCTCGGGTCATAGCACTCCGCGTCAACCTTTATTCCCTGGTTACCGTAAAGGTTCGACCCTGCTCGGGTCTGCCAAGGTTTGCCTAACTTCGCCTGCAGATCGGCCGTCACGGTTACCGTTCACCGGTACGTTACTCGCGAGTAATAAGAGGGTCCAGTCCGTATCGGGAGTGTGCTGAGGCGCACGAATCTGAGTCGACACGCCGAATTCGTGCCGTGAATCTGCGTCACCTGATCGGTTGAAAGTGGTGCTTATCACCCGAAAGTTACCGTTCGGTACGAGTCCGGCGGCGGGAGGCGGCAGCCCCGCGCGACGGGGGTGCCGGGCTCCTGTGTGAGCCATTCCCTTCGATTAGAGAAGAGTCCCAGGTGACCTCGATGGATACCCGATCTCGAAGCCGTCGGCAGCGACGCACCCGTCTGACGACGGGCCTCACCGCGGTCGCGGCGTCGGCCGCACTCCTCGCGGGCGGAGTCGGCGCCGCGCCGGCGAACGCCGCGAACGGCCTTCCGGATTTCCCCTCGTACAAGTGTGCGCCGGGGCAGCAGACCGCGCCCAGCCCCGTCGGCGACACCGTCGACTGCGGGGCTGCCCGCCCCGCGGTGCTCGCGAAGATCGGCGACGGCCTGATCGGCCTGGTGCTGCCCGATCTGGGCCTGAACCTCGCCGATATGAATTCGGCCACTGCCATCAGCCTGGCGCCGCTGTTCGGCACCTCGTACCCGGGCGCCGCGACGATCGCGGGCACCGGTCTGGCGTCGGCGCTCGCCGTCGGCGGCACCGCCAACGCGCAGGCCGACGCCTTCCTGTCCGGCGCCATCTCGGTCGGCAGCCTCGGCGCGGTCTCCGATTCGCGGGCCACCGGCGGCCTGGGGCTGTCGATCGGAGCGGGAGTGTCGGAGACCTCGGTCCGGGCACTCCCGCTCGGCGTCGCGATCGCGATGGGGCTGGGCGAGAACGCGACCGCCACGGCGCTCGGCGGCGTCGCGGTGGCGACCGGCTTCCTCGACGGCATCGCGAACGCGCCGGACCCGACCAAGAGTTCGGTGATATGCACGGCGCTGTACGGAAAGGCGCAGGTCACCGACGGGGAGACCGGAAAGAACTACTCGTCGTGCACCAGCGTGGCGTTCATCTTCCAGAAGTCGCAGCAGGGCGACGGGCCGGTGGTCTACTCGATCAAGAATCCGTTCTCGCTGACGCTCGGCTCTCCGCTGGCGCCGATGACGACCCTGCTCGACATGGTGGGTGCGCTCGGCATTCCGGCGCCCTTCCCGGACTCGGTGACCGGCATCCTCACCGGCAATGTGATCCCGACCTTCTCGCAAGACCTCATCCGTATCGTGATGACCGACCATGGGCCGCGGATCGAGACCGACCTGTTCGCCAAGAAGCCGGCTCCCACGCCGCCGGCGACCGAGCCGTCCACCGCGTCGACCGCGACACGGGTCGCCGATGTGCAGGCGACGAGCACCGCCGCGGCAGCCGACTCGGCGCAGACGACCGTTGGTTCGGAGGCCACTGAGAACACCTCCGCTGAGACCACGGCACCGTCCGGGGAGTCCTCGGCCACCGAGCCCGCCCCGGCGCCCGAGGCCGCGACCGAGGCTGCGCCGACCTCCGAGGCGCCGGCCGTCACCGACGAGCCCGCCGCCGAGCCGTCGCAGGACTCAGCGGCCGAGCAGCCCTCCGACGATCAGTCGTCGGAGCCCGCCGTTGAGCCGTCCGCGAACGAGAGCGTCGCTGACACCGCGGATTCCGCACCGGCCGCCGAGGCGCCCGCGGCGTGACCGATTCGGGCGATTTGCTGTGACCACCATCACTGCGAACTACCATGACGGTGTCGCAAACCGTCCGCGTTGGAGGGAGCAGTCCGATGATGAACAGCTGGAACAGAATCCGCCGGAGCCTCGCCGAGTACTTCGCGACGGGATCGGCTGTCGCACTGATCACGAGCGGACTGACCTGACTCGGTAGCGCGATCAACAGCCCGCCCCGCCACCGCGGGGCGGGCTTCGCGCTGCCGGTCACCGTGCCGGAGGCAGTGCCTCCAACTCGGCCAGCGACGTCTCCAGGTGGGCCAGTATGCGCTGGAGGCTCGGCAGCTGGGCCCGCGCACCGATGACGCCGAATCCGGCCTTGCCGCCGATCGTCGTGACGGTGATGTTCATGGCCTGCCCCTCCATCGGAATGGAGACCGGGTACGAGCCGTCCAGCCGGGCGCCGTTCCAGTACAGCGGCTCCTCCGGCCCGGGAACGTTCGAGATGATCAGATTGAACGCGCGCGGTGTGTACTCGACGAACCCGGGGACCGTCGCGAAGGCCAGCGGCCAGATGGTCGCGGCGCCCAGGGCGAGAGCCTGCAGCGGTTTGAGCCCGCGCACCACGTTCTTGGCGCCGTGGGTGGACGCCTTGATGGCAGCCACCCGGTCGGCGGGCGACTCGATGTCGGTGGCCAACCGCACGGTGATCGCGGTGACCGCGTTCCCGTCGGAGTCTCCGTCGCTGTGCAGCGACACCGGCATCATCGCCACCAGTGACTCGTCGGGCAGGCCGTCGTGATCGCTCAGGTAGCGGCGGAGTGCTCCGGAGCACATGGCGAGGATGACGTCGTTGATCGTCATCTGCTGCGCCCGAGCCACCGCGCGAAGCCTGGTGACCGGCCAGTCCTGCGCGGCGAAGCGGCGCGCCGAGCCTATCGACTGGTTCAGGATCGTCGACGGCGCCATCTGCATCGGGGCCACGTAATCCTTGTCGAAGACGCCCGCGGCGGCGATCCGGGCGGCGGCCGGCGCCATGCCGACCACCTGGCCCGCGGTGTCGGCGATCGCTCCGGCCACGCCCGTCACCGCACCGAGCAACCGCGACGAGCCCTTCGGCGGCCGTTGCTCCCGCCGCCGGCGGCGCCGTCGACGCACCAGCTCCATATCCCAGAAGGCGGTACCGGAACGGTCGTCGGGATCGGTGGAGAGGGAGCGCTGCAGCAAGCGCAGGGCGGAGACGCCGTCGACGATCGAATGATGGACCTTCGTGTAGAGCGCCACGCGGCCGTCCGCCAAGCCCTCGATGATGTGGATCTCCCACATCGGGCGACGGCGGTCGAGGAGGGCGCCGTGATTCAGCGACACGTAGCGGAGCAGGTCTTTGATCTCACCCGGACGGGGCAGAACGATGTGTCTGATGTGATAGTCGAAGTCGACCTCGTCGTCCTGCGTCCACGCGGTGTAGCCGGCGATCTGGGCGGGTGTGGCCGGGCGCTTGAGGAACATCGGCGAGACGTCGGTCGCGGCGTGGAAGCGTTCGGATATCTCGTCGGCCAGATCCTCGGCCGACTGGCCTTCGCGGGGTACGAACAGTTGCAGCCCGCCCACGTGCATCGGCTGATCTCGCGTCTCGGCGATCAGGAACATCGATTCGGTCACCGGCATGTACTGCATCGGCGTCTCCCCTCCCTGCGCGACCGCGCGTCCCGCTTGCGAGAGATTGTGACAGCCTTCCGGTCGGGATGACCGGGGGACCCGGGACCGGGTCGGTGTGCCCGGGTGGCCGGCGCTGCGTCTAGGTTGGACCGGTGCCCCTGCGTTCCCCCGCGATCCGGCGTCTGATTCCGGTGATTCTGCTGTCAGTGATCGCCGTCGAAGCGGTCGTCACGATCGCGTCGGTGTGGATGGCAGTGGGTGCGCGGGGACGAGTGGTGCAGGCCTCCGAGATCCCGGACGACGCGCCCCGCACCATGATCGTGCTCGGAGCCAAGGTCCGCGACGGGCAGGTCGGCGACTACGTCGGGCCGCGGCTCGACGTGGCGGTGAACGCCTACCGGTCCGGCCGCGTGGACCGCATCGTCGTATCCGGCAACGACGCCGACTCCGCGGGCAACGAGGTACGGGTGATGCGCGCGTACCTCCAGGCCCACGGAGTGCCGTCGACGAGCATCGTCGACGATCCGCTCGGGGTGAACACCAACGCCACATGCCGCCGGGCCGCGACGATGTACGACGTCCGCTCCGCGATGATCGTGACGCAGAACTTCCACGTGGCGCGCGCGGTGACGCTGTGCCGCGCGTGGGATGTCGACGCGCTGGGCGTGGTGGCGCCGTGCGACCGCTGCTCGCCGCTGAGCCTGGTCCGCAACCAGCTCCGCGAGGCGCTCGGCTCACGGCCGCGCGCGGTGATCGACACCGTCCGCGCACGCCGCTGAGCCGCGGGCTGCGGCGGTCATTCGGACGGCGTATCGCCGCCGTCGCCGGCCGTAGCGTGAGTCCATGCCTGACAACCCCGCCCGCAGCGGCGCGAGTGCGGCCGCCGCATCGGCCGGCCAGGTCCGGGTCTCGGGTCTGGCGGTCGCGACCGGCGCGTCGCACGACCGCCGTCTCGGACCGGCGCACGCCGCGCTCGGCGACGCGGGGCTCGAGGTCCGCGACGTGGTCGCGGTGATCCACGTGAGGCCGCCGGCCGGCGACACCTGGTCGGCCGAGCGGGTGCGCGACGAACTGGGACTCGGGGGAGCCCCTGCGGTGCGCGCACTCGATGTGGTCGACGACGGCTGCGGGGTGCCGTCGTCGATCGCGGTGGGATCGTCGATGCTGGCGCAGACGCACGGCGCGGTGCTGGTGGTGGTCGCGGGAGCGGCCGCGGTGCTCACCGGCACCCCGCAGCCGGGACACCGCCGCGGCGACCGGAACGGTTCGGCTCTGCGGTCGAGCGCCGACTCGGACGGTACGCATGCCGCAGTCGAGCGGGTGCTGACCGCGGTCGGCGACGATCTGCCGATCGTGGCCGTGGCGCCCGGAGGCATCCGGCTCGCGGCCGGCCGTCGCTTCGTGGCGACGAGCCTGTCGACGCACGCCGCCGCACCGATCGAGGGGCTCATCGACGCGCGCGCCGGCGGACACTCCGAGGTGGTGCTGGTGACCGCGAACGGGTCGGGCCACGCTGCCGCCGTGGTGTGCCGGTTGCGCGACTGAGTCCGAGCCGCGCCGAAGGTCGGCCCGGCGGGTCAGATCGTCGGCCGGAACGGAAGCCGCGGGCGTCCGGTGAGGTACAGCGACCCCGGGAGTCGGCGCAGCACTTCGACGACGGCGAGCGAGATCGTCAGTGTGCTGACGTACACCGTCAACGTCGCGAGCGGCTGCGGGATGTGGGCGACGAGCCACTTCTGGCCGTCGTCGGTGACCGGGCGCAGCAGGAAGAACAGCACCATCACGTGTACCAGGAACACCGGGAACGACCGGTTGGACGCGTAGGCGACCACTTTCGCCATGATCGGCGTCCGCTCACGGTGGAACGTGGCCCAGTGCAGTCCCGTCGCGTACACGCTGATGGCCGCGACCACGATGAACGGGAGCAAGGTGAGCTCGAACGGACTGCCCGGATCGTTGATCGGCGCACCGGAGAACAGCACCCGGTGCACGTAGGCGCCGACGGCGAGCAGACCCGTGCCCAGCAGGAGCCAGCCGAGCAGTTCGCCGCGCCCTCGCAGCCACTGCCCGATGCGTTCCCGGTGGTCGGCGGCCAGCGCACCGAGGATGATGAGCAGCTGGTAGGGCACCACGGTGGCGTACAGATGGCTCCACAGCTCGGCCATCCCGGTCGGCGGAGTCCAGTAGCAGATGAGACTGAAGACGGTGATCTGGAGCGCCGCGCTCGCGCCGAGCAGCCACCAGTGCCGGCCGCGGGTACGCGCCACCAGCCGGCGGATCAGCGGGAACAACAGGTACACCTGCAGCATCACGAACAGGAAGTACAGGTGGTAGGCGGCCGTCCCCCATTTGATGCGGTCGAACAACTCGTCCAGGCTGCCCGGGACGTCACCGAGGCGTCCGCTCGCCCACATTCCCTCGATTGTCCAGTACAGCACCGACCACACCAGGTAGGGCACGATGACCAGCTTGATCCGGCGCCGCCAGAACGACGTGGCGCGGAAGTCGGGACGGTCGAGGTACTGGTACATGAGCACGAAGCCGGTGAGCGCGAAAAAGATGTTCCGGGTGGAGTGGAACAGCAGCGCGGTCCCGTTGGTGCCCATGCTGGTGAACTCGGCGGTCGTCGACGTGAGCGTGTGCACGAAGATGACCAGGGCGAACGTCATCGTGCGCACCAGGTCGACGTGATGCAGGTAAGGGCGTTTGGCCGGCGCCGGCGCCGGCGGCGCGGAGCCTACGGCGGGAACGGTCGGGGTAGCCGCCTCGGGGAGGACAGCTGTGGACGACATCGGGTGACCTCACGGTTGCGGGGGAGCGGATCAATCGGACACGCTAACAGCCCACCCTGTGCACTCACTGTGTGCCCGCTGCCGGGCCGGTGTCGGTCCCGCTACCACCAGCCGGTGGCTTTCTGCAGGTCACGGTCGAGGAACGGCGCCAGGCTGCGCATGAAGGCGGTGGAGACGTGGTGGTAGTCGTGCCACACCAGGATGTTGCCGACCACAGCCGGGCAGTAGGTGTCGTTGCAGAAACCGTCGCTGTAGTCCAGGAAGGTCATGTTCGGGAAATCCGGGATCAGCGCGTCGGCCGGGTTCACCGGCGACAGCGCCCGTGACCGCTCCACGCCGCACACACGCGGAAGCTTGCCGGAAGCGATGCACTCCGGAGGTGAGAGCGGTCCGTGCGCCCATGGGGTGTCGCGTACGGCGACCACCTTCTGCCCGCGGTCGCGGAACTCCTTGAAGTAGTCGACGTAGCCGCGCGGCACCACGTCGCCGTTCTGCCCGGTGGGGGCGGGCCGGGTGGCGGTGGTGAAGACGACGTCGGGCCGGTCGACGGCCAGCTTGTCGACCACCGCCCGCGACCACTCGTTGCATTCGGTGAGGGTGCGGCCGTCGAGTTCCACCTCGGCCTCGGTCGAGAGCGCGCAGCCCGCCTTCATGTACGTCGTGACGCGGAAACCGCGGTTCTTGCCGATCTTGTCGAGCGCGGTCATCCAGTGCTCGGAATGCGAGCCGCCGACCACGGCGACGGTGTGCGCGCCCTGCGGATCGCCGTACACGCCGACCTTGATCGCGGGATCGCCGAAGTTGGAGAAGTGGTCCCAGTGGCTCAGCGGCCAGTCCTCGGCGGCGGCCTCCGGCGACGGCGCCACCGGCACGGCCGGACTCGGCGCACCCTCCAGGAGGGCTCGGGCACCGGGATACTCGCGGGGGTCGAGATTGGTGGTGTCGACGATCATCTGACTCTGGCGGTGCTGCCAGTAACCGGCACTCGCCACGGCGAAGACCGAGGCGACGATGAGGATCGCGGTGAGCCCGCGCCGGTAGCCCGCCGAGAAGCCGCCGCCGCGTCCCGCGCGCAGCGGCGTCTCGACGAACTTCGTCATCAACCAGGCGAGAATCACCGAGACCACCAGGATCGCGGTGCCCTCGGCGAAGTTCACGTCGTCGACGAATCGCCAGTTCATGTAGAAGATCAGCAGCGGCCAGTGGATCAGGTACAGCGAGTACGCGATGGAACCGAGCCAGACGATCCACGGGTGGGCCAGGACCAGGCCGCCGGGGCTCAGGTCGTTGCCGGGGACCGCCCGCGTCGCGGTGGCCGACGAACCGACCCAGATCAGCAGGAGCGTCGATCCGACCGGCACCAGCGCCATGACGGCCGGATACTCCTGGACGCCCGCGATCCAGAATCCGGACGAGGCGATCATCGCAACGGCGAACACCGTCAGCAGCGTGCGCAGCCAGTTCGTCAGGCGCAGCCTGGGCATCCAGACGGCGAGCAGACCGCCGGCCAGCGGCTCCCACATGCGGGCCACGGTGTCGTAGTAGTTGAACGGCTGGTTGATCCCGTGCCGGTAGTTGGCCCACGCGAAGGACACGAGCGTCACCGCGAGCAGCGACGTCCCGACGATCGCGCGGATCACGTTCGGGCGCGCCAGTGCCTCCCAGCGTGCGACACCCCATTTGAGGAGGCCGCCCAGGGCGAGCGCGGTGAGGAGGGTCAGAACGAAGAACTGGCCCTGCATCGACATCGACCACAGATGCTGCATCGGGCTGATCGCGGAGTCGGCGGCGCCGTAGTCCTGCGAGAGGAAGGCCAGGTGATAGTTCTGGTAGTAGAAGGCCGAGGCGATGATCTCCTCGCCGAGCGGACCCCAGCGGGTGCTCGGCATGAGCCACCAGACGCCTGCCGCGATGAAGGCGAGCAGCAGGAACATCGCCGGAAGCAGGCGGCGCAGCAGCCGGCTCAGCCGGGGCCACGGATCCACCGCCGCGCGCCAGGAGACATCGGCCGGCTGGGTTCGGATCACGTGCTTGAGCAGCGAGGCGACGAAGAAGTAGCCGGACAGCGTCAGGAAGACGTCCACGCCGCCGGACACGCGGCCGAACCAGACGTGGAAGACGGCGACGAGGAAGATCGCGATGCCGCGCAACCCGTCGAGGTCGGGCCGGTAACCGGAGGTGTTCCCGGTGGCGGCGTCTTCGTTGTGTCGAGTCGGCGGTCCCGCCGTAACGTCGGTTCCAGCAGACTTCACACGCCGGATGCTACTGGGATCGTCCCGGCGATTTCCATTCGCAACGCGCGGCGGCGGCCGGCTGCGCCAGCGGTCATGGACGAAGCGCTTCTGCGGCGATCAAGTCGATCAGTGAACGGTAGGCCGCCGAATGCGCCTCGAACATCGATGTGTGCGTCGCACCGGGCAGCAGTTGCAGTCGACCGTGCCCCCGGTGCAGCAGGTACTCGGCGACGAATCGTTCGGAGTTGACCGCCGACACGAGTCGGTCGGCCGTGCCGTGCACCGCTACGATCTCGGGCGCGGACGCCTCGTCGCCATCAGCGGCCAGTTCCAGCGGGTCCACGGCGCGGTAGCGGTCGGCGACCGCGCTGGGCGGTCCGCCGAGGGCGCGGATCACACGGGAGTCGCCGTGCGTGGCGGAGAACACCATGTCGAGCGGCCCGGACACGCTGATGACCGTCGACGGCCGCCAGCGCGGAGGGCCGAGACCGAGACCGGGATCGTCGGCAGTGCGGAGTGCGGACCACACCGCGAGTTGGGCGCCGGCGCTGTGGCCGGCGAGCACCGAGTTCCGCAGGGTGATCTGCGGATGCGCGCGGATCACGGCGGGCAGATCGTCGAGAGCGGCAGCGACGTCGGTGAACGTGGCGGGCCAGCCGCCGCCGCTCCCCAGGCGCCGATACTCCACGTTGTAGACGGCCAGGCCGCGGGCGGTGAGGTCGCGTGCCAGACGGTCGAAGCTGTGCGCACCGACACCGCGCGCCCAGGCGCCTCCGTGCACCAGCACCACCAGCGGAAGCCTCGGGTGGGCAGGTGAGACGGTCGGCAGATAGAGGTCGGCGTAGTTCTGAGTGGGGTCGGCGTGCGCGGCCGGATACGCGATGCGCTGGAGGAAGGGCTCGGCCGACGTGACGACGGCTCGATGCGCCGCCGGGGTGATGGTCGAGTGGCTTCGGTGCGCTGCCGGTGCGCCGTGCGGCGATGAGCCGGGCCCCGCTTGCCACAGCAGAACGCCGAGCAGCGCGGCCGCCGCGAGCAGAGTGGAGACCACGCCGACGATGACGGGGTGGTCGCGCTTGAACTTCATCGCCTCGATTCTCTGCGTCGCCGCTGACAGTTCGCAGACGAGTACCTCTCGTCCCGCAGGAGATCGCGGAAGAATCCGCAGTCGTTACCACCGATACGCCCAATCTCGCCTGACGGCACCGAGTCCGACGCACCATGGAGTCAGCCGCGCGCAGGTGACGCGCGGCACAGTCGAGAAGAAAGCGTGACGCGATGAAGACGAAGGCCGCGGTTCTGCACGGTGTCAACGAGGACTGGAAGATCGAAGAAGTCGAGCTGGGCGACCCCGTCGCGGGTGAAGTCCAGGTCCGGCTCGTCAGTTCGGGACTGTGTCACTCCGACCATCACCTGCGGACCGGCCAGAGTCCGGCGCCGATGCCGGTGGTCGGAGGCCACGAGGGTGCGGGCGTCGTCGTGAAGGTGGGAGAGGGCGTCACTCGTTTCGCGGAGGGCGACCACGTGGTCACCGCTTTCATCCCCGCCTGCGGTGTGTGCGGACCGTGTTCGCGGGGCCAGCAGAACATCTGCGACGAGGGAGCCGGCCTGCTCACCGGCAAGGCGATCTCCGACAAGACCCACCGGGTGACGATGAACGGTGAGGGCCTCACCCAGATGTGTCTGCTCGGCACCTTCTCTCCGTACATCACCGTCAACCAGGCGTCACTGGTCAAGATCGAGGACGACATCCCGCTTCAGCAGGCCGCGCTCCTCGGCTGCGGCATCGCGACGGGCTGGGGTTCGGCCACCGAGATCGGCGGAACCAAGGTCGGCGACACGGTGGTCGTCGTCGGCATCGGCGGAGTCGGAATCAACGCCGTCCAGGGCGCCAGTGCGGCCGGCGCCCGGCACGTCGTCGCCGTCGACCCGGTGAAGTTCAAGCGAGACATGGCCGAGAAGCTCGGCGCCACGCACACCTTCGAGAGCATGGAGGAGGCGATCCCGGCGGTCGGAGAGATGACATGGGGAACCATGGCGAACACGGTCATCCTCACCGTCGGCGAGATCAAGGGCGAGTACATCGCGCCCGCGATGGCCATGACCGCCAAGGGCGGCCAGACCGTGGTGGTCGGCATGGGCGACTTCCAGGCGATGGACGTCAAACTCAACCTCTTCGATCTGACGCTGATGCAGAAGCGGGTGCAGGGGGCCATCTTCGGCGGCGCCGGCCCGCGCACTCAGGTGCCGAAGCTCCTCAACGAGTACCGGGCGGGCAAGCTGAACCTCGCCGACCTCGTCACCCAGACCTACCGCCTCGAAGAGATCAACAAGGCCTACGACGACATGCTCGAGGGCCACAACATCCGCGGCATGGTGGTCTTCGACGAGGCCGACTGGTAGTCGCGGCTCGTTGAGCGAGGACCCTCTCAGGCCGGTTGAGCGAGCGCCCTCTCAGGCTGGTTGAGCGAGCGCCCTCTCAGGCTGGTTGAGCGAGCGGAGCGAGTCGAAACCACCACCGCCGCCCCGCTCGCCCACCCACCCCACCCCATCGAGCAGTTTTCGAGAAGCATCGCGAACCGTGCACTCGTAGCGTCAGTCGTATGACGAACATCAACACACTCACCCTGCAGGTCGCCGACGTCGAGGCGGCGAAGTCCTTCTACGACGAGGCGTTCGGGATCGGCGACCGTCTGCGCTTCGAACAGGCCACGCCGCCGACGTCGGGCTTCCGCGGATTCGTGATCTCCCTCGTGGTCGCCGACCCCGCGGTCGTCGATTCCTTCATCGAACCGGCGATCACGGCGGGCGCGCGCGTCGTCAAGCCCGCCAAGAAGTCGTTCTGGGGATACGGCGGTGTGCTTCAGGCACCGGACGGCACCCTGTGGAAGATCGCGGCGTCGTCGAAGAAGTCCACCGGTGCGCCCTTGCGCGTGGTCGACTCCCTGGTACTGCTGCTCGGCACCTCCGACATCACCGCCAGCAAAGCCTTCTACGTCGACCACGGGCTCACGGTGGCGAAGAGCTACGGCCGCAAGTACGTCGAGTTCGAGGCCGCCGACGGCGCCGTCACCCTCGCCCTGTACGGCAGGAAGGGCGCGGCGAAGGACGCGGGTGTGCCGCCGGAGGGCAGCGGTTCGCACCGGCTCGTCGTCGGTTCCGATGCCGACGCATTCGTCGATCCCGACGGTTTCGCCTGGTCACCGGCGAGTCTGACATCGGGTCAGCCGCTGTCGGCGCAACCTCGCCGTGCCGACGCCGGAGGGGCCACGGCCTGATCGCCCAGGGCGAACACCGTTCCGGAACAAACAAAGGGCACCCTCGGTTGAGTCGAGCAGACTGAACTTTGGAGGTGTGATGTCTGAGAACATTTCCGTTCCCGTGCTGTTCGTTCCCGATCTCGTGGTGCTGCCCGGGATGGTGGTGCCCGTGCCGCTCGACGATGCCGCGCAGGCCGCCGTCGACGCGGCCCGCGCGAGCGACAGCGCAGAACCCGGTGCGGGCAAGATCCTGATCGCCCCGCGCCTCGACGACCACTACCCGACACACGGCGTGATCGCCTCGGTGGTGCAGGTCGGTCGCATGCAGGGCCGAGACGGCCACGTCGCGGTGATCCGCGGCGAGCAGCGCGCACACATCGGTGCCGGAACCACCGGTCCGGGTGCGGCGCTGTGGGTGGAGGTGGAGCTGGTTGAGGAGACCGAACCCACCGAGACCACCCGCGGACTGGCCGCCGAGTACCGCAAGGTGGTACTCGCGATGCTGCAGCGCCGGGAGGCGTGGCAGGTGATCGACGCCGTCAACCGCCTCACCGATCCGTCCGCCCTCGCCGATACCTCGGGCTATGCGTCGTGGATCAGCGATGAGCGCAAACGTCGGTTGCTGGAGACCGAGAACGTCGACGAGCGGCTGCGGCTGTTGATCGACTGGACCGGGGAGCACCTGGCGGAGACAGAGGTCAGCGACAAGATCGCGGCCGACGTGCGCGAGGGCATGGAGAAGACGCAGAAGGAGTTCCTCCTGCGCCAGCAGCTCAACGCCATTCGCAAGGAACTCGGGGAGGACGAGCCGGACGGTGCCGAGGACTACCGGACTCGCGTCGAGGGCGCCGATCTGCCCGAGAAGGTCCGTGAGGCCGCTCTTCGGGAGGTCGGGAAGCTCGAGCGAGGAAGTGATCAGAGCCCCGAATCCGGCTGGATCCGGACCTGGCTCGACACGGTGCTCGACCTTCCGTGGTCGGTCCGGACCGACGATTCGACCGACCTGATCGGGGCGAGGGAGATCCTCGACGCCGACCATCACGGTCTGGAGGACGTGAAGGACCGGATCGTCGAGTACCTGGCGGTCCGCGCCCGGCGTGCCGAACGCGGATTGTCGGTGGTGGGCGGTCGCGGTTCCGGCGCGGTGATGGTGCTGGCCGGACCTCCCGGGGTCGGTAAGACGTCGCTCGGCGAGTCGGTGGCCCGCGCGCTCGGTCGCAAGTTCGTCCGCGTGGCGCTCGGCGGTGTCCGCGATGAGGCCGAGATCCGCGGTCACCGCCGCACCTACGTGGGCGCGCTGCCCGGACGGATCGTCCGTGCCATCGGCGAAGCCGGTTCGATGAATCCCGTCGTCCTGCTCGACGAGATCGACAAGGTGGGCTCCGACTACCGTGGCGACCCCGCGGCGGCGCTTCTGGAAGTCCTGGACCCGGCGCAGAACCACACGTTCCGCGACCACTATCTGGATCTGGACCTGGACCTTTCGGACGTGGTCTTTCTCGCTACCGCGAACGTGGTGGAGAACATTCCGTCGGCGCTGCTGGATCGCATGGAGCTGGTCACGATCGACGGCTATACCGAGGACGACAAGGTCGCCATCGCGCGTGACTACCTGGTTCCGCGACAGCTGGAGCGGGCCGCGCTCACGGCGGACGAGGTGAGTGTCACCGAGGGCGCCTTGCGTGAGATCGCCGCGAACTACACCCGTGAGCCGGGTGTTCGGCAGTTCGAGCGGATGCTGGCGAAGGTGGCGCGGAAGGTCGCGGTGCAGGCCGGCGCCGGGAGCGAAGCGAGCGGGCCGATCGTCGTCGACGAGACTGCGCTGGTGGAGTACCTCGGGCGACCGCGGTTCACTCCGGAAACCGCCGAGCGCACCGAGGTTCCGGGCGTCGCCACCGGTCTGGCCGTGACGGGAATGGGTGGCGACGTGCTGTTCATCGAGGCGCTGAAAGCGGCGGGCACGTCGGAGAAGGGCGAGCACGCGGCCGGACCGCAGCTGAAGCTGACGGGCCAGCTGGGTGATGTGATGAAGGAGTCGGCGCAGATCGCGCTCTCGTACGTGCAGGCGCACGCCGCCGATTTCGGCATCGATCCGGCTGATCTCAACGGCACGGTGCACATCCACTTCCCGGCCGGTGCGGTTCCTAAGGACGGACCGTCCGCGGGTGTCACGATGGTGACCGCGTTGGTGTCGATGCTGACCGGCCGGCGGGTGCGCAGCGATGTCGGCATGACCGGCGAGGTGACCCTGAACGGGCGCGTGCTGCCGATCGGCGGCGTGAAGCAGAAGCTGCTCGCCGCGCAACGGAACGGGTTGAAGACGGTCTTCATCCCGCAGCGCAACGAGGCCGATCTGGACGAGGTTCCGGCCGAGGTGCTCGAGGCGCTCGAGGTGAAGCCGATGACGGATGTCGCGGTGATCGTCTCGGAGGCCCTTGAGCCTGTGGAACAGGCGCGCGCCGCGGCGTGATGAGAATTTTGGCTCCTGGACGGGTCTCACAGACCTGTCCGGGAGCCAAAGTTTTCAGAGAAGTTCGGCGCGGCGGGCGGCGAGGGCATTGGCTAGCTCGCGCATGCAGTCGCCGGGCGCCAGATTGAGCTGCTTCCACGAGTAGGCCAGCGGGATCCAGCCGAGGCAGGCGATCGAGTTCGCCTTCGCGAGATCGCGGTTCCACCGGTCCTCGTGCCGATGGAAGGCGTAGCCATGGATCTCCACGCCGACGCGCTCGGCGGGCCAGGCGAAGTCCCACGGCCGACCGCAGATCGGGAACTGCTGCTTCCATCCGGTGATCTGTTCGCTGCGGAGCATCCGCACGAAGAGTCGTTCGGCCTCGGACTCCGAGCCGTCGGCGGAGACACCCAGCAGCTTGCGCACTCGGGCGAGTCCGTGGACGCCGCGGTTCCGGTCCAGCGCGGCGACCAGTTCGGGCACGGTCACCACGCGCTTCTGAATCATCCGATCGAGGAAGACCAGACCCTCCTCGTGTTCTGACGCCGCGCCGAGAACCGAGAGCGCGGTGCCGGTCACCTGGATTCCGCGGACCTCGGTGATGTCTTCGTGCGGGTAGGTGCGCCGCTTGAGGTCGGCAGCCACCCCGCAGGTCGCATTCGGCTTCGCCGAGCGCGGCACCGCGGCGGTGATCGGTCCGGGAACGTCCCGGACCAGGCCGTGCCACCAGGCGGCAGCGGTGCGATCGATGGTGGCCGCCCTCGCATGCGCGACCACGCGTATCCGCGCGGCGGCCTCCAGCGGGTGGGCGAGGGAGAGGAAGACTTCGCGGGCCTGCCGTATCCACAGGCCTCGCTCCACCTGCGAACGGATCTGGCCGACGGTGAGTCCGCAGGCCAGTGCTTGTCCGGTGGTGATCACGCCGTCGTGAGCGGCGAGATGGTGTGCGACCGCGATCTCCGGATGCTCCGACCACCGGCTGTTCGCCCGACGATCGGCTGTCGACTGTGCTTCCCCCACCTTCAATTAGACGCACGTGCCGGGCTATCGGTTCCGGTCTGCAAAATTTTGGCTCCCGGAACGGTCTGTGAGACCGTTCCGGGAGCCAAAATTCTGTGCGGGTCAGTGCGCGGGTTCCTCGGAGGTGAATCGCTGCGCGTAAGCCACGCCGAGCGAGAGCAGAACCAGTCCGGCGACGATGAAGGCGATCACCCGGAACATTCCGTCGAGGGCGGCGAGATCGAACAGGAAGAGTTTCGCGACCGCCGCCGCGATCACCGACAGCCCCGTGGCGAGGGTGAGGGTGCGGCTCGCTCCCTGCAGCCTCCGCGCCCACATCAGGGCCGCGGCGGCGGAGCCGAACCAGACGAGGGTCGCCGCGAGGTGACCGGCGCGGAATCCGGTGGTCGAGCCTCCGGTGGCGACTCCGGCGACGCCGACGCACAGTTCGGTGGTGAGCCACAGGCCGATGAGGCCGCCGATCAGCCAGATCTGTTGTGCGCGGCTCGGCGCTGCGGTGCCCCATTCGCGGGCCAGCACCATGGTGGCGGCCAGGCCGAGGAGTGAGCCGACGAGGAGGGTCGCGTGGACCGAGTCACTGAGCCCGCCGGGATACAGGAGCTGTTGCGCCCCGCCCGTCTCCAGCAGCGACGACAGTCCGAGGCCCGCGAACACGGTGGCCGCGATCCGCACTGCGCCCCGCAGATCGTCGGCCCAACGGGCCGCGAGACCCATGATCACCGCACCTGCCAGGAAGCCGAGCGAGATCGTGGAGGCGTCGAGTGCGACCCCGAGCGCCATCGAGATCAGCACCGCTCCCGCGGCCAGCCACACCACCCGGCAGACGAAGGGCACCGACGCCGGTCCGCGGGTAGCCACCGCGGCGACGACGAAGAGCACGGCGCCCAATCCGATCACCGCCGTCGACGATCCGGCCCCGGCGGTCCACTGACCTGCGATCATCGGCAGCGGGATCGCCGCGGCCACCGAAGTGAGTCCGAGCACCACGGCGCGACTGCTTGCGGGCGCCAGCATGATCGCCGAGCAGAGCGCCAGGGCGAGCCCGGTGAGCGCGGTGACCGCCAGGAACCACGCAGGGCCGTCGCCGATCACCACGAACACGGTCATCGGAAGCGTGGTGGCGACAGTGTTGACGACGAACAGCGAGGTCCAGTCCCGACCGGCCTGCAGCCACAGGGTGGCCGCCGCGTACGTCAGCATGAAGCAGACCAGGAGTTCGTCGACGCCGCCCGCGACCACCGGCGCGAAGACCAGCAGCGGCACCGACACCATGAGTGCGAGCGCCTGACTGTTCCACCGGTGCGCCGACCACAGTCCGCCGCCGCCGATCAGTGCGCCGGCGACCAGCGCTGCCGACTCCGGCAGCCAGCCGTAGATCGCGGTAGCGGCGAGGACGTCGAGTAAGGCCGCGGCGACGCCGGTCGCGATCAGGGCGACGGCGCCGGGACGCTTCTCGGGTCGGCGTCCGACCCGCCATCCGACGGCGACCAGTGCGGCGGCGAAGACCGCGCCGCCGGCGACGCGAAGCTCGGGCCGGAGCAGACCGGCCTGTGCTGCCAGAACCAGCAGCAGCACGATCCCGATCAGCGTGATCGCGACGCCGACCGCCGCCAGAACCCGGCCGACCAGCCCGCGTTCGGCGGCGTCGGAGAGTCGTTTGCTGAGGCTGGGCGCCGGCGTGGCCGGCGGTGCCGGGAACGGGCGCGGAGCGTACGACGGCGGGCCGTATGGATGAGGCGGGTAGGGCTGCGGGGCGTACGACGGGACACCGTACGACTGGGGACCGAAGGGCTGTCGCGTGAACGGCGTGCCCACCGTCGGCGGCACCGTCGCGTACTGCAAATGCGGCTGCGGCTCAGGCTGCGGCTGGGGCTCAGGCTCAGGCTGGGGCGCGGGCTGCGGTCCCGTCGCCGCGACCGGGGGCGCATCCGCGTCCTGCGGCGTCTCCGACTCTCGGGCGAGCGACGCGGTGAACGCCTCGAAGTCGGCCGACACCGCCGACATCCGGCCCGCGATGCTCTTCAGCTCGTCGCCGAGGCGGGCCGCCGCGACTGCTGGATCGTTGTTGTTCGTCATGCCTTCCAGCGTCGCGGTGCGGCGCCTCGCGGACATGCGCAGAATTACGCAGAATGTGTGGGGAGTTGGCCGTGGGGTCGGCGGTTACTCCTGGTCGAGGCCGTGCTCGATCGCGTATCGCGCCAACTCCACCCGGTTGCCGAGCTGCAGCTTCCGCAGCGCGGCGCCGACGTGGTTCTCGACGGTGCGCGGACTGATCGACAGCCGCGTCGCGATCTGCCGCGACGACAGTCCCTTCGCGACATGCCGCAGCACCTCCGTCTCGCGCTGCGTCAGCGTCGGTGCGTCGGGCTCGGGCGAGCGGGCTATCCTCCGGTACTCGCCGAGCACCAGTCCGGCGAGTCCGGGAGTGAACACGGCCTGCCCGTCGCCCGTCGCGCGGACGGCCGCGACCAACTCCGACCGCTGCGCGCTCTTCACCAGATACCCGGTGGCCCCGGCCTTGATGGCCTCGAGAACGTCGTCGCGCTCGTCGGACGCCGAGAGGACCAACACGTGCGCGCCGGGGTGCGCCGCGAGGACGGCCGCCGTCGCTTCGGCACCGGAGCCGTCGGGCATCTGCATGTCCATCAGGACGACGTCGGGCCGCACCGCCGCGGCACGCGCGGCCGCGCTCGCGCAGCCGTCGGCGGTGGCGACGACGTCGAAGCCCTCCTCCGACAGGTCGCGCGCCACGCCCTCTCGCCACATCGGGTGGTCGTCGACCACCATCACGCGCAGTGCGGCATCGCTCATCGGGACTGCGCCTCTCTCTCGCCGGCCGGGACCGTCAACTCCCATTCTGTCCCGGCACCGGGCGCCGACTCCAGCCGAGCGGTGCCGCCGAGTGCCTCGATCCGCCCGATGATCGACCGCGAGATCCCCATCCGCCCTTCCTTCACCGCCGCCGACAGCCGGCCGGGCTCGATCCCCGCACCGTCGTCGCGGACGCTGACGACGATCTCGGTGTCGAGGTCTTCCAGCAGGACGAAGGCGTGCGCGTCGCCGCCCGCGTGGCGTTCGACGTTGTCGAGGATGTTGCCGACCGCGGCGAGCACCTCGCCGGCGACCGCGGCGTCGATCAGGACCCGCTCGCCGGGTGTGCTGACCCGAACACGGTCGGTCGCCAGGGCGCGCAGGCCCGGTCCGAGGTCGAGGAGGGCGCCCCCGTCTGCCACCGGCGCGGGCGTCGCCGCGATGAGCTGCCGCAGCACGCGTTCCTGTTCGGCCGCCAGACTCGCGAGGTCGTCAGTGGGACCGCCGATCTCGCGCCCGCGACGAGCGATCAGTGCGAGGACCTGCAGCACGCCGTCGTGCACCTCGCGGGCGAGCCGTTCGCGTTCGGCCGATGCCGCGGCGAGTTCGACGGCCGCGGTGAGCCGGGAGTGCATCAGTCGGGCGCGGGAGGCGGCCATGCCGAGGGCGATCGACGCGGCGGCGAGCAGGATGGCCGTCGCGTTGCGTCCGAAGTTCAGCAGGAATTCGCCCTTGACGTAGTAGTTCGTCAGTCCGATCACCGCTGCGGCCGCGAAACCCCAGCGCGCCCCGCCAAGCAACGCCGCGGACAGTGCCGCGTTGGTCATCCAGAGAGTGGTGGGCCAGGTCTGGTTGTCGGCGATCCACTGGCCGGAGGCGACGAACTCGGTCGAGAGCATCATCGCGGCCGACACGATCACCTCGCTCGCGACGAACCACCGGCGGCGTCCGAATCCGGCGAGGTAGCCGGTGGTCCACCAGATGTTGGCCGCGGTCAGGACGGCGAACAGGATCCAGGTGACGGCGGGATGTTCCAGGTCGCCGTTGATCGCGACCTGGAAACCGAGTGCGTAGACGAAGGCGACGAGACGGAAGATCTGCGCCGCCCGCCACATGGGGCCGACTGGGTCGGCGTCGTCCAGACCCCGCCAGAGGGCGGTGGGATCGGCGGCGGGCAGGGCGCGGCGGTCCACGGTTCAGAACTGCCGGTCGCGGAACGGGGACGTCGTCATGGCTCCATCTAACAAGGGGCGCGTCACAGCGGCGACGGCTCTCGACGTTTCGTCGGCCGGAGGCGACCTCCTGATCGATGTCCTACGCTCGGCACGTGATCTTCTGGCCGCGACGACGGCGCCGCCCGCCGGCGCAGCAGCCTTCGCGGGTGCCGTTACCCGGACTGTGGTCGCGCGGCGTGGAGTTCGGCGACGACGCCCTGACCTTCGTCGACTACGTTCACCCGGCGGCCTCGGTGTGTGCCGAGCCGGTGCTGTCGGTGAGCGGCATCCGCGACGTCGACCCGGCTGGATTCCCGCCGGAGATCCGCACGACGGCGGGCGAGACGCTGTTCGTGTCCAAGCTGCGTGAGGGCGACCTCCGGCAGTTCGCCGAGCGTCACCGGATTCCGCAGATCGCCCGCCCCGACATCTGGATGCGGCTGCTCGAGCCCTTTCTCGACACCACGATCGGCCACGGTCGGCAGGCCGATACCGACGGCTGGCTGCGGGATCGCGGGTTGTCGGAGGCGGAGATCGCTCGGGCCCGCGCCCGCGTGGGACCGATGATGACCGCCTACAACGAGCTCCTGTGGGAGTGGGAGGATCTGAACCTCTCCGACCTCGTTCTGGCCTCCGCATCCAGCCCCGACGCGGGTCTGTATTGGTGGGCGATGGGGATCGCCGACCGCGCGGCCGTCGAGTAGGGCGGGTTCAGCTCGCCACGTACACCTTCATCGCGACGATCTGCCTGCGTTCGAAGGTGGCCATCGCCACCGCGTGTTCTTCGCCGCGCGTGAGGCTCACTGTCACGTATCGTCCGGCAGCCAGGCACTTGCTGGTCCGCCAGCCGTCCAGTTCGTCGCGCAGGTCTGCGACCGGCCCGACGCGCCCGGCACCGTACTCGACTCGTACGTCGGACCCGGACCGCCCTCCGCACGCCGCGTCTAGGAACGCGAGCGTCCGCCGCTTCTCCGCGGCGCCCGCGCGAACGAACCCTCGGGCGAAGCCTGCGGCTCCGCCGAGTCCCTGGTTCCGCAGCAGCGCCCCGGTCAGCCGCGTCGAGATCGGGAGTGCGTCGACTCCTTCGGCAAGGAGTTGTCGCACCATGGTCGGCAGTTCCCAGTGGGCGAACAGGCCCGCGATCAGATCGGCCGACGCCATCTCATACCGCAGGTGCACAGGCACCGTCAGCGTCACGGCGTCGCTCATGCGGATCTCCAGCGTGAGGTCGCGGATCACGGTGTCGCCGCAGACGATGTCGTGCGCCGGATGGAAGACGATCGTGTTGGGAGCGATGAAGGTGTCGTAGAAGCGGGAGAGGTGCTCGTCTCCGCGGTGCGGGCTCGACCCCACCGGGTCGTTGACTATCGCGTCCGGCGCGAACAGCGACAGCCACCGCTGTTTGTCGTGCGCGGCCACGGCCGCCGGCGACCCTTCGACGGTGGCCAGCATCTGCTCTCGCAGTCCCATCCCACTCCGTTCCTGAGTCGACCATCGCAATAGAACGCGTTCTAGTCTAACCGTCGGTCCGTCGTCCGGAAATGGGGAAGGCGCGTCCGGGTCGGGGTGCACCGGACGCGCCTTCGCATGGGTGGGTCAGGAGACTGCGCAGGTCTCCGTGTCGACCTTCTTCACCGTGGTCCCGTTGGTGATCGAGACGGTGTTGGTGGCGGAGTTGACGCTCGGTGTGTCGTCCTCGGCCAGCGGTGCCCGGCACTTCTCGACGCCGTCGTGGAAGAGGATCAGCGTCGACTTACCGGCTGCCGCCTCGACACCGATGGTCACCTCGGCCGGTTTTGCCTCGGCAACTGGATCGCTCGTGCTCGACGGGGATCCGGTCTCGTCATCCGCGGAGGGCTCGCTGGAAGCCGGAGTCGAGGGCTCCGTCTCAGCAGTCGTAGACGACGTGGGTGAGGCGTTCTCCGGCGTGGTGCTCGCGGACGGTGAATCCGTGGAACTCGCCGAAGGCGAGGCAGCCGCCGGGCTATTCAGTTTGCGGGACCGGCTGAACTCGCTGGCACCGTCAACGGCTGGCGCTGCGGGTGTAAAGCTCGATTGATCCTCCCAGGTCGCGTTCGCCTGGACTCCCGCACCTCCTTGGCATGAACCGTTTCGCTGTGCGTTGCTCCCCACGGTGATTTTGCGGTAGCCGGATGAGACCAGCCGGGAAGCGTCGGTCGTACCGCTCGCCACGTTCACAGTCTGAACTGTCAGAACGTAGTTCCCCCAGGCGAGGTCGTAGTTCACCGCGAGGACCCACGTGGTGCCGGTCTGATATGCGGGCGCACGCTCGATGCCGCTCATCCCGTCCTTCCACAGGGTGACGCGGTAGCTCATCCCCGGGCCTGCGCTTGGCCATGACACGTTGGCCTTGTGGAAGCCCAGACTGCCGCTTTCCGAGCATGAAATAGATGACGGCAACGGCGTGGGAAAGAAGTTCTCTGTCGCGATCTGAGAGACCTTTGCTGTCGACGCATCAGTACTCGCCGCCATGGTGTCGGTGGTCTGTACGACGCCGAGGGCGACTGCGGTCACGCCGCCGAGCGCAAGCAGCACACGCTTGGCCGGGATCTTGGATCGGACGGACTGGAGATTAGGCACGGTCGGCCTCCTGGTACTGCGGCTCGCGGTGATCGGCGGGCTCGTCGGATGAATGTGTCTGGGATGCGTCGCCGGTGTCGGACGTCGAGCCGTCCATTGATCGTCGGATCGGGCCGAACGCCAGCATCAGCAGTGCGCCGGCGAGAATGCCGCCGAGGAATATCGCGGTCTTGCTCGACAGCCACGCGGCGGCGTAGCCGAGGATCGGCACGTGAGCGACGATGCGGTCGGCTTCGGCGACGGTGTACGGCGAGGGGTCAGGCGCACGATTGGCGTCGCCCTTCAGAGTCAGCGACACTTCGCCGCCGCCGATCGGGTTCACTGCGACCACGCGGTGAGAGATGCGCGTGCCCGCCTCGTTCTCGACGCTGACCACGTCACCGACGTGCACATCGGTGGCGGGTACGGTCCGCGCAAGTGCGAGGGAACCGGTGGGGATCTGCGGCGACATCGACCCTGAACGGAACACCAGCGGGGTGATGTTGAACGCCATCGAGGCGATCGCGGCGACGATGCAGATCAATCCGATCACGGCACCGGCGTTGAGCGCGAGCTCACGCCGGGACCGTGGTCCGGACTGATCGTCGGGGTGCTGGCTCATCGTGGATCAGGCCTGAGTGGCTGCGAACTGGAAGTTGATCGAGAGCGCAGACATCCGGGCTCCGATCGGAGCAGTCGGGCTCACGCTCGCCTGAATGCACAGATCGTCCGCGGCCGAGACATTCACCTGCCGCGCCGCGGTGATCATGTCGACCGTGCCGATGGACAGCTTCTGCGGCGCCAGGATCTGCGTTCCCCCGCTGCACGTGGACCCGTCGCTCGTTCCGCCGCTACGGATCTCGATCGTCAGATTGTCGGCGAACGTGGCTGCGTCGGCACTGCCGTAGGTGGCGGTGCCGGCATCGGCGACCAGTGCCTTCATCGTGTACTTGAAGTCGTCGGAACCGGTGTTCTGAACCGGCAGAACTCCGGCGGTGGTGGCCCCGCGCGCGAGGTTGATCTTGCTGAGCGCGGCGAATGCATAATTCGGACGCTGGCCGTTGAGCTTCATCTCGATGTTCACCGCGCTCGTCGAGAACATTCCGGTAGTCGCGGTCGCGGTGTCCGACCACGCGGCCATCGTGCCGACGGCGCCGAGACCGAAGACCATTCCGAGTGAGGCGATCGCTCGGGCGCGCGTCCAACCGGTGTCGCCGAGGCGCCCGCGCAGTCGCGACCCCGACCGCTCGCGGTCGTGAGTTTCGTTGGATGAGGACATCTGTTTCTGCCTAATCATTCGGGAGGGAGTCACTTGATGAAAGGAATCGGTTGGGTGATCTCGGCACTGGGGATCACCGGCGCCGCCGACGGCGGATCGGGGACCGCCGAGTAGGCGAGCGGCGGACGTCCGGACTGATCGGCGCCGCACGCGTAGCAGCGGTTCTCAGATCCTGCGGAGTGCCGGCCGCCGACCTCGGCGTGCGCCGGAACCGCCTGCGTGGGAGCCGGCGGCATCGGCGGATCGGGCGGAGCGGCGCCGGGCTCGGGGTTCTCGGGAGGCTTCGGCTTCTTGCGGTCGCGGATGCTGCTGATCCACATCCACAACGCGTACGCACCGAGACCGCCGGCGATCACGAACACCGCGATGCTCCGCGACGAGCCGGAGATCAGGGAGTTGATCCGGCCGAGGTAGGGAACCGAGTACAGCAGTCTGCCGCGGACCTGCTCTTCGACGAGTTGGACCGGGTCCGTCGCATTGTTGGCATCGCCCTTGGTGATGAACCGGCGCTTACCGCTCGCGTCGTAGACGATGCTGATGATCCGATGCGTCGTGACCGACGGATTGCCCGACTCCGGCTGGAACGTGATGACGTCGCCGGCCTTCAATTGATCGCCCGGCGTCGGCTTCACCACGATCAGCGTTCCCGGCGCGTACGTCGGCTGCATCGACCCGGTGAGCACCGTGTACGCGGTGGAACCGGTCAGCCGCGGAACCACCACGAGCACAGCGAGCACGCCGACCGCGACGAGCAGTAGCGTCCACGACGCGATCGTCTTCACCCACCAGATGGGTGGAGTCGCGTCGGAGTTCTCCGCGTCGCTTGCGGACGGGAGCGCCTCCGTCTCGCTGGTGTGATGGGTTCCGCGACTGAACATCATGAGTTGCTGACCGACTGGGCGCCGAAGGTGAAGGTCGCGTTGGCCGACTGCGACGTCGATGCGTTGGTCGCGATGGTGGTACGCAGGCACAGCACTTCGGTAGTACCCGCTGGGACGTTGCGGGCTGCGGTGGCAGCGGTGTTCATCGCACCCGAGTAGATCTCGTCACCGACATCGCCGGTGGGGGTGCACGCGGCCTCGCTGCCGACTACCGCGACACGCAGCTGCAGCGGGGTGGTGCCGGTGACGGCCACCGAGTTCAGCTTGTACTGCATCGTCACGTTGCCGGAATTGATGACCGGCAGCGGCTTCTGGACGGTGTCGCCGGGGTTCGCGTCAGTCAGCGTCAGTCCGTCGAGCGTGAACTGCTTGACACCGTCTTGACCGGCAGAGATATCCAGGGTGCCGGCCGTGATGGTGCCTCCGTTGCTTGTTGCTTCCGAACGCCAGAGGGCGCCGGTCTGCTGGAGAGATATGAATCCCACCAGCAGAACCGCCGCCGCTGCGAGCGCCCATTTGATTTGGGGCTTCACGAAATCCTCTTAATCACGGGAGGAGTGGTTTAGTTCTGCTGCAGAGTGACCGTGGCGCCGGAGAGGTCAGCGGTCTTGCCCTGGCCGTTCTGGTCGCTTGTGTCCGCCTTGAATGTGATGTCGGTCGAGACCGTCTTGGTCGTGTTGTTGTCGGCAGGGGTCACCGTGATTCCGGGGCCACCACCTGCGGTCGTCGGATCGAGGTACTGTGCGAGATCGCCGGAGACACCGCCCACACTGGGAGTCAGGGTCGCCGTCAGGTTGGTTCCTACGGCCGTGATCTTGTAGCTGGCCGTGTACCGGACGGTGTCGCCCGGCACGAGACGGTCGGTGCCAGGGTTGAAGGTATCGCCATCCTTCGTGCCGCCGACCCACGTCCAGGTACCGGTGTCGACCGCGGTGAGGTTCAGCTGACCGGCGGTGACAGTGCCGCCGTTGGTGTTGACGTTGCTGTTCCAAGCCGCCATGGTGCCTGCGCCACCGGCGAGGATAGCTGCGCCGGCGGCTGCGGCGAGAGCGCCCTTCGTAACCTTGTTCATGTCTTCCCTTAATTGAATCGGGACACCCGAAGGTGTGGGAGAGGGTGACCCGCGCGGCGGGAGATGCCCGCGCGGGGGCGGTCACCGAAGTGACCGTCTACGGCCGGGATTCACCGGGGTGGATGGCCGAAGTTTGTGTGATCGGCCGGCGTACGACGGGTGCGCGAGCCGGCCGATCCGCCGTTCAGCGCCCGCCGGCGTGGATGGCCGGGGCGTTCAGGCTCACCTGAACGCTCTTGGCGGCATCACTGCTGCCGCCTCCGAGGCTGCCGAACATGCTGCCGAGCGAACCGGAACCGAGCGAGCCCGAGTCGAGAGATCCGGAACCGCCATCACCTCCGGGATCAGTCGGGTCCACGGGATCCACTGGAGCGTCGCCTGCGACCTCTTCGAGAGAGGTGCTCCAGTCAGGTTTGATCGTGAAGTTCTGTTCGGTCTCCCCTTGTGGAATGCCGACGAACAGTTCCACGTCGATCGGTGTGTTCTGGATGAGCCGACCAGTCTCGACGACGAGGATTCCGGGGCCGCCTGCCAGGCTGTGCTTGCTTCCCTTCACCGAGCCGGCGTTCGCGCGGACGGTGGCCGAACCTCCGCCCGGGAGTTCCCAGTTGCCGGCGAACACCTGGAATTTGGCGGGCGTGTCGCAGGAGTTCTTGATCTTGAACGAAGCCTGCTTCACCTCGTGGCCCGGGACCGGGCGGTCGGTGTTCCACGAGAGGACGTCCAAATTCCCCCACGTGGTTCCGCCGTCCTGCGAGTACTTGGTGCAACTCTGGTCGAGATTCTCGCCGACCGCAGCATGAGCGCTGCCGGCGCCGATGGCAGCGAGCGACACTGCCGCTGCTCCGGCGGCAGTGACGACGACTGCGCGTCGAGCGGTTGAGGTCAATCGTGCGATGGGTGCCATGCCGAGAATGATGGGACGCCGCAGCGCCCCACGGTGCCACTAACTCTGGGGACACAGTGCGAGGGAGCACTTCTGTGCCGGAAATGCGGCGTCGCGGGCGAATGTGTAACGAGGGATGTTTCCGCAGGTCGACGGGATCGAGGGGCCTCTGCTCAGGTCGTTCTCAGGTATCCGGTGACGCGCGTCACCATCTGTTCGTATGAATGGAACAGGTCATGGTTTTGACGCTCGATACGTGCCCGGCTGGTCTGCCGATGGCGCAGATGCTGACTTCACGTCCGACCGTCTCCCTGCGGTGACGGACATCACCCAGGATTGAGTCAACTTCGCTCAACTCTCCGGAATGAATCGTCCCTGCGTACAGTTGAACCCATCGAGAAACTTGAGTGAAAGCGGCTCAACAAGGTTGACGGGGTGAACATCCTCGATTAAACCTGAGTCGAAGGCGCTGAGGTTTCACAGACCAACAAGGCCCTCCCGGCCCAAAGAACTACCCGGCCCCCACCAGCAAGCCGGAACTAGGAGGAACACACATGTCACGTGCTGTCGGAATCGACCTCGGCACCACCAACTCCGTGGTGTCGGTTCTCGAAGGCGGCGAGCCCGCCGTCATCGCCAACGCTGAGGGGTCGCGGACCACTCCGTCGATCGTCGCGTTCGCGCGCAACGGCGAAGTCCTCGTCGGACAGCCGGCCAAGAACCAGGCCGTCACCAACGTCGACCGCACCATCCGCTCGGTGAAGCGCCACATGGGCGACACCGATTGGACCGTCGAGATCGACGGCAAGAAGTACACCCCGCAGGAGATCAGCGCCCGCACGCTGATGAAGCTGAAGCGCGACGCCGAGGCCTACCTGGGTGAGGACGTCACCGACGCGGTCATCACCGTGCCGGCGTACTTCAACGACTCGCAGCGTCAGGCCACCAAGGAGGCCGGCCAGATCGCGGGCCTCAACGTTCTGCGCATCGTCAACGAGCCCACCGCGGCCGCTCTGGCCTACGGTCTCGACAAGGGCGAGAAGGAACAGACCATCCTGGTCTTCGACCTCGGTGGCGGCACCTTCGACGTCTCGCTGCTCGAGATCGGCGACGGAGTCGTCGAGGTCCGTGCCACGTCGGGCGACAACAACCTCGGTGGTGACGACTGGGACGAGCGCATCGTCGAATGGCTCGTCGACAAGTTCAAGGCCAGCTCGGGCATCGACCTGACCAAGGACAAGATGGCCATGCAGCGTCTGCGCGAGGCCGCTGAGAAGGCGAAGATCGAACTCTCGTCCTCGCAGAGCACCTCGATCAACCTGCCGTACATCACCGTCGACGCCGACAAGAACCCGCTCTTCCTCGACGAGCAGCTCTCGCGCGCTGAGTTCCAGCGCATCACGAGCGACCTGCTCGAGCGCACCCGGACTCCGTTCCAGGCCGTCATCAAGGACGCGGGCATCGCGGTCAGCGACATCGACCACGTGGTGCTCGTCGGCGGTTCCACCCGCATGCCTGCCGTGACAGACCTGGTCAAGGAGCTCACCGGTGGTCAGGAGCCCAACAAGGGCGTCAACCCGGACGAGGTCGTCGCCGTCGGCGCCGCCCTGCAGGCCGGCGTCCTGCGCGGCGAGGTCAAGGACGTGCTGCTGCTCGACGTGACCCCGCTGTCCCTCGGCATCGAGACCAAGGGCGGCGTGATGCACAAGCTGATCGAGCGCAACACCACCATTCCGACCAAGCGGTCGGAGACCTACACCACCGCTGAAGACAACCAGCCGTCGGTGCAGATCCAGGTGTACCAGGGTGAGCGCGAGATCGCCTCGCACAACAAGCTGCTCGGATCGTTCGAGCTCGGCGGCATCGCGCCTGCACCGCAGGGCGTTCCGCAGATCGAGGTCACCTTCGACATCGACGCGAACGGCATCGTTCACGTCACCGCGAAGGACAAGGGCACCGGCAAGGAGAACAGCATCCGCATCCAGGACGGCTCGGGTCTGTCGAAGGACGAGATCGACCGGATGATCAAGGACGCCGAGGCTCACGCCGAAGAGGACCGCGTCCGCCGCGAGGAGGCCGAGACCCGCAACCAGGCGGAGTCGCTGGTCAACCAGACCGAGAAGTTCCTGAAGGAGAACGAGGACAAGGTCCCCGCCGACGTCAAGGACAAGGTCAACGCGGCCATCACCGGAGCCAACGAGGCGCTGAAGGGCACCGACACCGGCGCCATCCGCAGCGCGATCGAGAAGCTGTCGGAGGAGTCGCAGGCCATGGGCCAGGCGATCTACGCGGCGGCTCAGGCCGAGGGCGAGGCCGGTGCGGCCACCGGTGACGCCGGAGCCGACGACGTCGTCGACGCCGAGGTCGTGGACGATCCCGCCGAAGGTGAGAACAAGTGACAGCCGGTAACAACGCCGGGGAGAACACCGCCGAAGAGCCGGTGACGGTGACCGACAACCGTCGCGTCGACCCGGAGACGGGTGAGGTGCGCGACGGCGCGGGAACCCAGCAGGCTGAAGCCGCCGCGGACGACGCGGCGGCCCAGCCGGCCGGCGACCAGGCCACCCCGGCCGATGCGCAGGTGGCGGAGCTGACCGAGGCCCTGCAGCGGGAGCGCGCGCAGTTCGCGAACTTCCGTCGCCGCAGTGCCGAGGAGCAGCTGCAGGCCGTCGACCGCGGTAAGCAGATTCTCGTGGAGAAGCTGCTGCCCATCCTCGACGACCTCGACCGCGCCCGGGACCACGGAGACCTCGACGAGGGCCCGCTGCGGGCGTTCGCCGACAAGCTGGTCGACGTTCTCTCGGGTGAGAAGCTGGCGAAGTTCGCGGAGCCGGGCGAGGAATTCGACCCGGAACTCCACGAAGCCATTCAGAATGATGGCAGCGGGGACACCCCTGTCATCGGCAACGTCTTCCGGACGGGCTACCGCCTGGGAGACAAGGTGATCCGTCACGCCATGGTGACGGTCACCGACCCGGCGCCGAGCGACGCTGCGCCGGAGCAGTGATGCGAGCGCGGGGTCGCCGTTGCACGGCGGCCCCGCGGCCCCACTGCCACCGTGTGTCCGAACAGGAGCGACACATGACAACCACAGACTTTTTTCAAGGAGGTGACGCCTGATGGCTCCCCAGCGTGAATGGCTGGAACGCGATTTCTACGCAGACCTCGGCGTTTCTTCCGACGCCAGTGCCGACCAGATCAAGAAGGCTTACCGGAAGCTCGCCCGTGAGTTGCACCCGGACGCCAACCCGGGCGACACGGCGGCCGAAGAACGCTTCAAGAGAGTGTCGGAGGCGCACAGCGTGCTCTCCGACGAGACCAAGCGCCGCGAATACGACGAGGCCCGGACCCTGATGGCCAGCGGCCGGTTCCGCGGCGGCAACGGTTTCGGCGGCGGAACGCCGGGCGGTGCCGGCGGATTCGACTTCGGCGACCTGTTCGGCGCGGCCGGCGGTGCGGGCGGGGGCGGTGGCCTCGGCGACATGCTCGGCGACCTGCTGGGCGGACGCGGCGGCGGCTTCGGCGGGTCGGCCGGCGGACCCCGCCAGCGACGCGGCAACGATCTCGAGACCGAGACCACCCTTGCATTCCGCGACGCGGTGCAGGGAACCACGGTGACGCTGCGCGTCACCAGCCCGTCGCCGTGCACCAAGTGCCACGGCAGCGGCGCACGGCCGGGCAGCAGCCCGCGCACGTGCCCCACCTGCAACGGCACTGCCTTCGTCACCCGCAACCAGGGGCACTTCGGATTCTCCGAACCCTGCCCCGACTGCCAGGGCACCGGCACCAAGATCGACGATCCGTGCCCGGACTGCCAGGGCACCGGCATCACCGTGCGCCCGCGGACCATCAACGTCCGCGTCCCGCAGGGCGTCGAGGACGGTCAGCGGATCCGGCTCGCCGGGCAGGGCGAGGCCGGGATGCGCGGCGCGCCGTCCGGCGACCTGTACGTGACCGTGCACGTGATGGCCGACAAGGTGTTCACCCGCAGCGGCAACGACCTCAAGGTCTCACTGCCGGTGTCCATCTCGGAGCTGATTCTCGGAGCGACCATCTCGGTTCCGACGCTCGACGGTTCGGTCGGCGTCAAGATCCCGGCGGGCACCTCCGACGGACGGACCCTGCGGCTGAAGGGCCGCGGTGTGCCGAAGCGATCCGGCGGATCCGGTGATCTGCTGGTGACGGTGAAGGTCGCGGTGCCGACCAAGCTCGACGACGCGGCGACCGAAGCGATGAAGAAGTATGCGGAGGCCGAACGGGCCAGTGGATTCGACCCCCGCGCAGGATGGGGGCGGTGATGACCCATGGCAGTCGACGATCGAGGAGACCGGTCGCGCAATGACGACGTCGGCGACGCCGCCACGTTCATGATCTCGGTGGCGGCGGAGCTGGCCGGCATGCACGCCCAGACCCTCCGGACCTACGATCGGCTGGGTCTGGTGACCCCGCAGCGCACGCGCGGCGGCGGGCGTCGCTACTCCAACCGCGACGTCGAGATGCTTCGCGAGATCCAGCGGTTGTCGCAGGACGAGGGCGTGAACCTCGCGGGGATCAAACGGATCATCGAACTCAGCGACGAGGTGGAGGCCCTGCGCCGACGGGTCAGTGACCTGACTCGGCAGATGGAGTCGGCGTCGCGGGCACGTCACGGAGAACTGGTTCCGGTGCCCCGTACCAACGCCCTCGTGGTGTGGCAGCCGCGGGGAAAACGGAGCCGCTGACGCGGTAGCACCACGACGCGATAGAACCACAAGGCCGCCGACCGCCGTCGGCGGCCTTGCCCGTTTCGGTTCCACTATCCTCGGCGGCGTGTGCCCCGAGCACCCACCGTCTATCGAGAGGTCCCCATGAATCTGATCCACGCCGCAGGCCGCGCCCTCACCGGCATCCCGTACATGATCCTGGGCTACGACGCCGCCACGGCGCCGGGTGCCCGCGTCGAAGCGGCGTCGCCGCTGCTCGACAAGATCCGGACCGTGATCCCGCTGCCGACCGACAACGAGACGATCGTCCGGGCCAACGGTGCCGCCCAGGTGCTGGGCGGCGCGATGATCGCCACCGGTCTCGGTGCACGGCCCGGTGCGGTCCTGCTGGCGGCGTCGCTGGTTCCGACCACCTTCGCCGGGCACGCCTTCTGGGAGATCGACGATCCGATGCAGCACAAGATGCAGCAGATCCAGTTCCTGAAGAACGTGTCGATGCTCGGCGGTGCGTTGGCAGTGCTGGTCGCGTCCCGGCATCAGTCGTAGGCAGTGCCCGGTCCCGGGCGGTCAGTTCAGCGGGTCGTGCTGGATCGCGTCGGGATCCACGCCGGCGGCCCGTAGTCGCAGCGCGGTGTGGAAGACCATCGGGGCCGGGCCGGACAGCAGCACCTGGCGGCCCCGCCAGTCGGCGTACGTCGCGGCCACCTCGCCGACGCGGCCGTAGCGCACTTCGAGCCCCCAGCCGCGCGGATCGGTGCCGCCGGTGAGCCACCACGGGTCCTCGGTGTTCTCCGTGACGGCGGTGACGCGCAGCCACGGATTCGCGCCGGCCAGCTGTGCGAGCACGCCGAGCTCGTACAGTTCGCCGGGATTCTGTGTTCCGTAGAAGAGGTGGACCGGAGCCGGCTCGCCGAAGCGGGCGTGGTCGATCAGCAGCGCGCGCAGGGGAGCGAGCCCGGTACCGCCGGCGATCAGCAGCGCCGGTCGCGCCGGATCGATGTGCATGGTGCCGTGGCGCTGTGCGAAGGTCCACACGTCTCCGACCGCGGTGTCTCGCACGATGGAGCCGCTGACCCGGCCGCCCGGCACGGCTCGGACGTGGAACTCCAACTCGCCCTGCGGGTTCGAGGGAATGGCCGGGGAGAAGTTGCGCCAGGTCCGGGGCCACTGCGGGATCTGCGTCTCGAGGTACTGGCCGGCGGCGTACGGCGGATGCGGTCCATCGGCGATCAGCCGGATCACGGCCCGCTCGCGCGTGATCCGGAACTTCTGCACCACGCGGGCGTGCCAGCGCGGGGGACCCTCGGCGCTTTCCGCGGCGCCGCGCATCACACCGGTGGTCAGGAGCATCGCCTGCCCGACGGTCTCCTCCACCTCCGGCGTCCAGCGGTTGCCGAAGGCGAACTGGAACTCCGACATCAGGGCGTCGTAGATCAGCCAGTAGTGCTCGCTGACGACGCCGAACTTGCGGTGGTCGCGGCCCAGCTGCGCGAGGAACTCGACCAGCTCGCCGTGGCCGTCCGGTGCCCCGATCGCGTCGAGCACGTGGTCGATCACATCCACGAATGAGGCTCGGAGAGTGCCCATCTCGGCCGGAAACAACTCTCGGAGGCTGGGCCGCATCGCGAACAGCCGGGCGAAGACGCTGCTCGCGAAACGGTCGGGATCGCTCGCCAGGAGTGCCCGGGTCTGCGCCAGGATCGGCTGCTCGGGCTGAGTCACGCTTCCTGCTCGCTTTCCGCGTCGTCGCTGGTGTTCACGGGCCGCCCGGTGCCGGGCGTGGTCCACTGTAGTCGGCGTGACCGACTGGCCCCGATATTGTTCGGCGTGCCGCTTGTGGGTTGTGGCACGCTAGCGGTGTGACGATGCTCGGTGGACTGCTCCCTGGAATCGTCGACGCGCACGTCCACTACTTCAACCCCACCCGGTCGTCATGGGCGCTCGCCCGCTTCGCGCGGCTGTCGGCGCCCCGGCTGCGACGGTTCGTGCCCACGCCGGCCCTCTCGCTCGCCGCCCGCGTGGGCACCAGCGCCGACCGCCTGTACGGTCTCGATTCGAGCATCCTGACCTCAGCCTACGAACCGGCGCAGTATTCCAGCGACGCCGTCGCACTGCTCTCCATCGCGGGCGT
Organism: Gordonia sp. LUNF6; assembly: GCF_047041125.1. Classification (NCBI taxonomy): domain Bacteria; kingdom Bacillati; phylum Actinomycetota; class Actinomycetes; order Mycobacteriales; family Gordoniaceae; genus Gordonia; species Gordonia sp. LUNF6. The sequence goes on along the minus strand of NZ_CP178181.1, from coordinate 3,476,508 downwards.
CGGTGTGGAAAGCGTGGTTCAAGTGGAGTCGCACTGGCGGCCGGCGAGGGACCCCGAGTCGCTGATGAACTCGTCGTTCGACGAGCTGAAGTACCTCACGGCGCTTCCGCACGGTCAGAAGGGTCCGGCGCTCGGTGCCACGGTCACGGCAGCCGACCCGCGACATCCCCTGTTCGGCGCCGCTCTCGACCGTCAGCTCGCGTACTCCGACCGCGTTCGCGCCGTCCGGTTCAAGTGGGCGCGGCACGCCGATCCCGAACTGCCGGACTGGTGCGACGAACCGGATGTGGTCGCTTCGACCAGCTTCCTCAAGGGCTTCGAGGAGCTCGCCGAACGTGATCTGGCGTTCGTCTCGGTGGCCTACTCCCATCAGCTCGGGCAGCTGGACATGCTCGCCCGGCGGTTCCCCGACACCACGATCATCGTCGAGCACATGGGGATGCCCGCGGGTGCGTTCGGACCGGTCGGCGCGCAGACCGGCATGACGGCTGCCGCGCGTGCCGAGATCCTGAGTCTGTGGCGCGAACGCACCGCCATGATCGCGAATCGGCCGAACGTGGTGGTCAAGGTCTCGGGACTGGGCCTCGCGCTCCTCGGCTACGGCCGGGAGACGTCGGGCACCATCGCCAGCCGAGCGGTACTGGCCGACATGGCCGGGCCGCTGGTACTGCATCTGGTCGACCGGTTCGGTCCCGACCGCGTGATCTTCGGCTCCGACTCCCCGGTCGACCGCCCCAACTCGCCGATCGGCATGACGGTCGGCGCACTGCTCGACGTCCTCGGCGACCGCGGCGACCACCTGTTGACGCAGCTCTTCGCGGGGAACGCCAAGCGCATCTATCGATTCTGAGACGTCAGCCGGCGCGTCGACGAGGTGCCGAAGGGTGTGCCGCCGGATAGAACGTGTTCTAGAGTCGGGAGCGAGATCGCACCTGAGAGAGGTATTCGTGGGCAAGTACGTGGTGACCGGCGCGGCGTCGGGAATGGGACACGAAGTGGCGCGACGCCTGCGGGCGGACGGGCACGAGGTGATCGGCGTCGACCTCGCGGACGCCGACGTGGAGGCGGACCTCTCGACGAGCGCAGGCCGGGCACATGCGGTTCGCGCGATCATGACCCGGGCCGGCGGCAGGCTCGACGGCGCCGTGTTCGCCGCCGGGGTGGGCGCGCTGCGCGGCAAGGAACGGCTGACCGTCGAGGTCAACGTGCTCGGCGTCACCGAACTCCTGATGGGTCTGCAACCCGAACTGGCCGCGGCCGACAAAGCCAAGGTGGTGGTGTTCGGGTCCAATTCGACGACGTCGACGCCGTTTGTGCCGCGCCGGGCCGTCAGACTGCTGGAGGCGGGCGAGACCGAGAGAGCCGTGCGCATCGTGCGCCGGATGGGGCCGCTGTCGGGACCCGCGGCGTACGCGGCGTCGAAGATCGCGGTGAGCCGCTGGTGCCGGCGGCACGCGGTGTCCGATCAGTGGGCCGCCGCCGGTATCCGCATCAACGTCATCGCTCCGGGGCCGGTGCTCACGCCTCTGCTGCGCAAACAGCTCGCCAGTTCGACGGCCGCTCAGGTGCGCTCGTACCCGGTGCCGGTGCGTGAGTACGGCACGCCCGAGCAGATCGCTGACTGGGTGATGATCATGCTCTCGCCCGCGGCCGACTTCATGACCGGTTCGGTGGTCACCGTCGACGGCGGCACCGAGGCGCTGCTGCGGACCGACGACTGGCCCGCCCGTCTGCCGCTGCGGCGCGTCCCGCGGATGCTGTCGGCGTTGCGCAACGCACCGAGGAAGGGGCGGGTCGCGGACTACTCCGACGTCTGATCGGCCTTGCGCGGAAGACTGAGAGTGCGGTCGACGATGCGGCGCATCGCCCATTCGAACTCTTCGGGCCCGGCATCCGAGCACTGGTAGCCCACCAGGACCATCAGCGAATGCGCGGCGATCTGCTCGGGCTCGTCGGGGTCGGCGATCAGGTCGCCGACGAACTCGGCGACGGCCTCGCGCCGGGTCCGGTCCACCTCTCGTACCGCGGCGGCGACGTCGGGGTCTTTCGACGACCAGACGCGCAGCGCCCGCTCGGTGTGGTGCGGCAGATTCCGCGACGCCTCGACCACTGCGAGTATCCGGTCCACCGGGCTGCCGATGGTGCGCAGCTGTGCCACCACGTTGGCCGTCGCTTCGGTCTTCCAGTGCTCGATGAGCGCGGTCTCGAAGTCCCTCCAGCTCTTGAACGAGTGGTAGAAGCCACCGGTGGTGAGACCGGTCTCCGCGCACACCGTCGACTGTTTGAAGCCGCCGTAGCCGTCGCGGGCGAGGACGCGCAGGCCGGCGTCGAGGAACCGGGAACGGAGCGGGTCGAGCGCGGACGGTGATTCGGACATGGCCCGATTGTCGCACGTCGCCGGTGCCCTACAGTCGTGGTGACCTCGGCCGTACGACGGCCGCACCCGCAGGCGAAGGGAACCGCAGCGATGACTTCCGACCACCGAGGCCAGGTATTCACCACAGTCGAGGACCTGGTGGAGGCGATGCTGTCGTCACGGCCGCCGGTGGTGCTCGACGTGCGCTGGCAACTCGGCGACGACGCCGGCCACGACCACTACCGGGCCGGGCACGTGCCGGGCGCGGTGTACGTCGACCTCGACACCGAACTGGCGGCACCGCCCTCGCCTGCCGCGGGCCGACACCCGCTGCCCGACCTCGCCGACCTGCAGGCCGCGGCCCGTCGGTGGGGCATCGACGTCGGGTCCCGGGTGGTGGTGTACGACGACTGGGAGGGCAAGGCGGCGGCGCGCGCCTGGTGGCTGCTGCGCTGGGCCGGGCTGGCCGACGTCACCGTTCTGGACGGCGGTCTGGCGGCATGGAAGTCCGCGGGCATGCGCGTCTCCACCGGAGATGCGACCCCCCGCGTCGGCAATGTGGTGCTGTCGGGCGGGCATCTGCCGGTCGTGACGATCGACGAGGTCGCGGCGCGCGACGGTTCGGCCGTCCTGCTCGACGCCCGTGCGCCCGAGCGTTACCGCGGCGACGTCGAGCCGGTGGACCCGAGGCCCGGGCGCATCCCCGGTGCGGTGAACGCCCCGGCGGGCGCCAACGTGACCGCCGACGGCAGATTCAAGCCGTACGGCGAACTCGCCGACCACTTCCGGGCACTCGGCGCCGACCGGGACGCCGTCGTCTACTGCGGCTCGGGCGTCACCGCCGCGCACACGATCGCCGCCCTCGCATCGATCGGGGTGTCCGCGGCGCTGTATCCGGGGTCGTACTCGCAGTGGTCGGCCGATCCGGACCGCCCGGTGGAACGCGGCTGAGCGCGCTATCGCGCCTGGCTCGCACCCGCCAGGCGCGAACGCAGTGCACTCTTGTCGATCTTGCCCACCGAGGTCACCGGTAGGGCGTCGACGGTGTGCAGACGGTCGGGCAGCTTGAACGACGCGAGGCCGCGCTCGGAGAGGAAGGCGCGGACGTCGGGCAGCGAGGGTGCGGTGCCGTCGCGCCCGGGCACCACCACCGCGCAGATGAGTTCGCCCAGCGCGTCGTCGGGCAGGCCGACGACGGCGGTGTGCGCGATCCGCGGATGCGCCAGCAGGTGCTCTTCCACATCGTCGGCGGCCACGTTCTCGCCGGCTCGGACGATGGTGTCCTTGATGCGACCGGTGACGGCGAGGTGCCCGGACGGAAGCCGGCGCACCAGATCTCCCGATGAGTAGAAGCCGTCGTCGGTGAACGACCGCAGGTTGTGTTCGGGCGCCCGGTAGTAGCCACGGATCGTGTACGGTCCGCGGACCTGCAGTTCGCCCTCCTCGCCGTCGGGCACCGGCCGGCCGGCGTCGTCGACTATCCGGACCTCGTCGAGCGGACTCATCGGCAGCCCCTGGCTCACGTGCACCAGATCGCGTGGATCGTCGGCCCTCGTGTAGCAGATCAGACCCTCGGCCATGCCGAATACCTGCTGCACCACCGGGCCCATCGCGGCGTCGATCGCGGCCGCATCGGGTGCGGCGAGTTTGGAGCCGCCCACCTGCAGCAGTCGCAGCGAGGAGATGTCGGCGGGCTCCCATTCGGTTGCCGCGCACCACAACTGGGCCAAAGCGGGGACCAGCGCGGTGACCGTGACCCGGTATCGCTCCACCACGCCGAATGCCGAGTCGGGGCTGGGATCCTGGGTGAAGACGGTGCGGCCGCCCGCTGCGATCATCCCGAGCAGTCCGGGGCAGCAGAGGGGGAAGTTGTGCGCTGCCGGGAGCGCCGCGAGATACACGTCGTCGGCCGTCAGCTCGGCGACGGTGGCCGAGGTGGCCGCGTTGAAGGCGTAGTCGTTGTGCGTGCGCGCGATCAGCTTCGGCAGTCCGGTGGTGCCGCCGGAGACCAGGAAGAGCGCGGGCAGATCGGGATCGACGGTGACCGGCGGTCGGGCGTCGGCATCGGGCAGCGGGGAGAACACGCCGGGATCGCCGTTGACGAAGACGTGCTCGACGGACGGGACGCGGTCGCGCAGATCGGCGGCGAGCCCGCGGTAGTCGTAGCCGCCGCGAACGTCGTCGCACAGATACGCGCGCGCCCCGGAGCCTGCGGCGAGATGAGCGATCTCGGTGATCCGGTGGGCCGGCAGCGCCATGACGGGCACGATGCCCGCGCGCAGGAGGCCGAACGCAGTGGCGGCGAACTCGACGGAATTGTGCAGCTGCAGGACGACGCGCTCTCCGGGCTTCAGACCCGCGCCGATGAATCCGGCCGCACGGCGGTCGGCGGTGGCGAGCAGTTCGCGGTAGGTCAGGGTGAATCCGGTGGCCGCGTCGGTGACCGCGGGGCGGTCGGGATCGGTGGCGGCGCGGTCGGCGAGCGGTGCCCACAGGGGGAGATCGTCGAAGACGCCCTCGGCGCGGTAGAGGTCGGCGCGATCGGGCCGATGGGGTGCGAACCCGGTTTCGAGAGTGTCCGCTGAAGATGGCATGCTCGGTCCTAGCTCTAGTTGACGAGGGCAGCCTAACCTACGAGTCGCGGGTGATGTAGATTAGCCTCACCTAATTTTCTTGCGGATCTCCGCTGTGAACGATGGGACTGAACAATGGTTGTGGCACCTGCTTCTCCGGTGGGGGACGCGCCCGTCGACGACGATCTGGCCGCGCGGGCCGCCGCGGTGTGCGGCGCATGGGCGTCGTCGGGTGAATTCGGTGAGTACGTCGTCTACGAACGAGACGGACGCTGGACGTTCGCCGCTCGTCCGCAAGCACGCATCATCCTCACCAAGACCATGGTCATCGTCGATCCGGCGCCCGGAGACGACCACTGCACGCCTCGTGAGATCGCCTGGGACGGCGAACCCGCGGCGGCACTGAACCAGGCGCTCACCGGGCTGGGTCTGCCCCGGTGGCGGCTGTACGGCTGGGTCGGATTCGACTACTGCGCGCCGCACTACGGCCTGCTCGACCGCGTCCGTGACGACGTGGTGCTCGCCCATCTGATCGTGCCCGGGCTCGAGGCCTTCGTGGACGCGGACGGGATCTCGGCGCCCGGCGCCGACGAGGCCACTCTCGCGCGACTGCGCGAACTCGCCGATCTGCCGGTCCACGCCGGCGGGGAGGAGTCGATCCGCCGGGCGGAGCCCGTGGAGATCGATGTCTCGGCCGACCCCGACGACTACCGCGGCCGGGTCGCGACGGCCGTGCGCGAGATCAACGACGGCCGATACCAGAAGGTGATTCTGTCCCGCAGTGTCGATGTGGGCTTCGACGTCGACATCCCCGCGACCTACGTCCGCGGCCGCAAGGGCAACAACCCCGCGCGGTCGTACCTGCTGCATCTCGGCGGACTCGAGGCCGCCGGCTTCAGCCCCGAGCTGGTGGTCGCCGCCGACGGGCTCGGGTCGGTGGTCACCGAACCGCTCGCGGGCACCCGTGCCTTCGGCCGCTCGCCGGAGGCGGACGCCGCCGCCCGCGAAGACCTGCTCTCCGATGAGAAGGAGATCGCCGAACACGCGATGTCGGTGCGCGCCTGCTTCAGCGAGATCGAATCGGTGGCGCTGCCCGGCACCACCGCGGTGAACGAGTACATGGTGGTCCGCGAACGCGGCAGCGTGCAGCATCTCGCGTCCACGGTCTCCGGGCGGCTCGACCCGGACGCCGGACCGTGGCGGGCGCTGGGCGTGCTGTTCCCGTCGATCACCGCCTCCGGCATCCCCAAGGCACCCGCCCTCGAGGCGATCTACCGTCTCGAACCCGCACGTCGCGAGCTCTACTCCGGCGCCGTCCTGATCGCCGATTCGAGTGGCGAACTGGAGGCGACGCTGGCGCTGCGCACCATCTTCGCCGAGGGCGACCGCGCGTGGCTGCGCGCCGGCGCGGGCATCGTCGGGCAGTCGCGCCCCGAGCGGGAGTTCGAAGAGACCTGCGAGAAGCTGGGCAGCGTGGCCCCGTACGTCGTGCGGGCGGCGCGGTGAGCGCGCCGACCGAGCGGCCGACGGCCGCCGCAGTCCGCGAGGACGTCGCCGCGCTGCTCGACGTCGATCCGGCCACCATCGCCGACACGGACGACCTCATCGGTCTCGGCCTGGACTCGATCCGGATGATGCGGCTGGCCGGCGGCTGGCGCAAGAGCGGACACGACGTCAACTTCGCCGACCTCGCCGCCCGCCCGACCGTCGCCGACTGGGCGGTCATGCTCGGCGCAGACCCGGCGGACGAAGCGGCTTCCGCGCCTGCCGAGTTCGACGAGTCGGCGTGGTCGGAGGCGGCGTTCCCGCTGGCGCCCATGCAGCACGCGTACTGGGTCGGACGCACCGGTGCCGCCGACCTCGGCGGTGTGGCCGCGCACCTGTACGTCGAGTTCGACGGCGCGGGTCTGGACCCCGACCGGCTCGCCGCGGCGGCGCAGGCGCTCGCCGCCCGCCACGGCATGCTCCGCGCACGGTTCCGTTCCGACGGACGCCAAGAGGTGCTCGACACTCTGCCGCGACCGGCGCTGACGGTCGACGATCTGCGCGAGGCCGCACCCGGCGAGATCGACCGGATCCTCGAGCAGCGGCGCGAGGCCAAGAGCCACCAGGTCCTCGACATCGCTGCCGGACAGGTCTTCGACCTCACGCTCACTCTGCTTCCCGGCGGTCGCCACCGTCTGCACTTCGACATCGACATGCTCGCCGCGGACGCGATGAGCTACCGCACCCTGCTGCGCGACCTGGTCTCGGCCTACGACGGTGCGCAACTGCCGCCCCTGGCCATCGAATACCGCGACTACCTGCGGCATCGGGCCGAGCATCCGGATCCGGCACGCGCCGCCGACCGCGAGTGGTGGACCGCGCGGCTGCCTGACCTGCCGGGCGGACCGGTCCTGCCGACCCGCCCGCCCGGGCAGTCGCAGAGCGCTGCCCCGCGGGTGCGGCGGATGAACCACTGGCTCGACGCTCGGGCCCGCGAACGTCTTCTCGCGGCAGCACGCGAGCGCGGAGTGACGCCGGCGGCGGTCGTGGGAGCGGTGTACGCCGCGAGCGTCGGCGCGTGGTCTGCCACACCGCGTTTCCTGCTGAACGTGCCGCTGTTCCAGCGAGTGCCGATGCACGACGAGATCGAGTCGGTCTCCGGAGACTTCAGCTCCTCGATCCTGGTGGACGTCGACCTGAGGACGCTGACCGAACCAGGCCGCGGGTCGGTGCTCGACCTCGCGCGCGAGGTGCAGCGACGGATGCACGAAGCCGGTGCGCACAGCGCGTACGGCGCGCTCGAAGTGCTTCGCGACCTCGGCCGTCTGCGCGGCGAGACGGTGCTGGCCCCGGTGGTCTTCACCAGTGCGCTGGGGCTCGGCGAACTCTTCGCCGACGAGGTCTACGACCGGCTCGGCGAGCCCGCGCACATCGTCTCGCAGGGCCCGCAGGTGTTGCTCGACGCCCAGGTCACCGAGGTGGGCGGTGGCCTGCTGACCAACTGGGACGTCCGCATCGACCAGTTCCCAGACGGCGTGGTGGAGGCCATGTTCGAGCACTTCACCAATGCGCTCGACCGGCTCGCCGCCGCCGATTCGACGGCGGGCTGGCTGGCCGAGGCGCTGCCGCACCTGCCCGCTGCCCAGCGGGCGGTCCGATGCGAGGTCAACGACACCGCGGCGCCGACCTCCGGGCGTGTGCTGCACGAAGGCTTCTTCCAGATCTCGGCCCAGCACCCCGATCGCACCGCGCTCGTCTGGCGCGACGGGAGCGCCACCTACGGTGAACTCGCGGCACAGGCGCTCGCCGTGGCGGCCGCGCTGCGGTCGGCGGGAGTGCGGCCGGGCGATGCGGTCGGTGTGCAGATTCCCAAGGGCTACCGCCAGGTGATCGCGACGCTCGGCGTCTACGCCTCCGGTGCCGTGTGGGTTCCGGTCACCTACGATCAACCCGCTCCGCGGCGTTCGGCCATTCTGCGGACCGGCGAGGCGTCGCTGCTGCTGACCGACGGGGTCGCGGCACCAGACGCACTGGACGTTCCGGCGCTGGAACTGAGCGACGCGATGGCGGCGGCACCGCTGTCGGGCCCGTACCTGCCCGACCCCGAGGCAGTGGCATATGTGCTGTTCACCTCGGGTTCCACCGGTGCTCCCAAGGGCGTCGAGGTGCCGCACCGGGCGGCGATGAACACCATCGACGACATCAATCAGCGTTTCGGCGTCGGCCCCGACGACCGATCGCTCACGGTCGCGGCACTGGAGTTCGACATCTCGGTGTACGACATCTTCGGCCTGTACAGCGCGGGCGGAGCGGTGATCGCCGTCGACGCCGACGACGCCAAGGACCCGGCGGCGTGGCGCGAACTCCTCGTGACCCACCGCGCGAGCATTCTGACCTGTGTCCCCAGCGCGCTCGACATGTTGTTGACGTTGGCGGAGACGGAGGCCGACGGTGCGGCGCTGGGTGATTCGCTGCGCGCGGTGCTCCTCGGCGGCGACTGGGTGGGCGCCGATCTCCCGGACCGACTGCGCGCACTGGCCCCGCGGGCCCGTTTCGCCGGTCTCGGCGGAGCCACGGAGATCGCGATCCACGGCACCGTGTGCGAGGTGACCCGGGCGCCGGAGCACTGGACCAGCGTCCCGTTCGGGACACCGTTGAACAACGTGGCCTGCCGAGTGGTCAGCGAACTCGGTGCCGACTGCCCCGACTGGGTGACCGGCGAGCTGTGGGTGGGCGGCGACGGCGTCGCGCACGGCTACCGAAACGAGCCGCAGCGCACCGCGGAACGGTTCGTGGAGTTCGAGGGCCGCCGGTGGTATCGCACCGGTGACCTCGCGCGCTACTGGCCCGACGGCACGATCGAGTTCCTGGGCCGCGCCGACAATCAGGTGAAGATCCGCGGGTTCCGCGTCGAACTCGGCGAGATCGAAGGTGCTCTGCGCTCGCTGCCCGACGTGCGGCATGCGGTGGCGGTGCTGATCAAGGGGAACGGACCGGTCACGCTGGCCGCCGCGGTGGCACCCGAACCGGGTGCCGCGCCGTCACCGGAGGGCCTGCTCGCCGGGCTGGCCGGACTGGTTCCGGCGTACATGGTTCCGGCGGTGCTCCAGGTCCGGGACGAGCTCCCGCTGACCGGCAACGGGAAGCTCGACCGCGCGGCCATCACCGCGAGTCTGAGCGGCGCGTCCGACGTCGGCGCGCCCCGGCGGTCGCCGGAGACCGATCTGCACCGCGCTCTGCTCGACATCGTCGCCGGTGTCCTCGGCGGTGATCGCGAACTGGGCATCGACGACGACTTCTTCGCCGCGGGCGGCGACTCGGTGCTCGCCACCACCGTCATCGCCCGGATCCGCGACCTGCTCGACGCGCCGCAGGCCGGGGTGGCCGACATCTTCGCGGCGCGGACCGTGGCGGAGCTGGCGCGCCGACTCGACGCCGCCGACGAGCGGGCGGGACGGCTGGAGCGCGTGGCGACGATCTACCTGGAGATCGCCGCGATGGACGATGAGGAGTTGATGGCGCAGTGACCGTGAACCGCCCCGACGCCGGAGCGTCCGACGCCTCCTCCGCCGGCACGCTGGTGGCGATCGGCGCCGGACCCAAGTCGCTGTCGGTGGCCGCCAAGGCCAAGGTGATGGCCGATCTCGGCCTGCCCGCGCCGCGCGTGGTGATCGTCGACCGGTACGGGGTGGGCGGCAACTGGCTTCCGCTCGGCGGCTGGACCGACGGTCGTCACCGGCTCGGCACCAGCCCGGAGAAGGACCTCGGCTTCCCGTACCGCGGCGCGCCGCACCGCACTCATGCCGCGCAGATCAACGCGGGAATGCTGGAGTACAGCTGGATGGCGTTCCTGGTGGCGCATCAGACGTACACCGAATGGATCGACCGCGGCCGGCCCAACCCGCACCATCACGTGTGGGCTCGCTATCTGGACTGGGCGGCGGCCAAATCGGGGGCCGAACTGCACATCGGCACGGTGGAGCGCGTCCGCGTGGTCGACGGCGGATGGAGCGTCGACTTCCGCACGTCGGACGGCGGTCTCGACAGCGTCGACGGCGACGGACTGCTGGTGACCGGACCGGGTTCGAGTGACGAGCCGCTGCTCGACGATCCCCGCGTACTGTCGGTGGCCGGTTTCTGGGATGCGGTGTCGCGCAGGGCGATTCCGGCGTCGTCGCGGGCCGCGGTGATCGGCGGCGGTGAGACCGCGGCGTCGGCGCTGGACGAGTTGGTCCGGCACGAGGTGATGTCGATCTCGGTCATCTCACCGGCACCGACGATCTACACCCGCGGCGAGAGTTACTTCGAGAACTCGGTGTTCTCCGATCCGACGGGGTGGCCGTCGCTGCCCGCGGCGGAGCGGCGCGATGTGATCCGCCGGACCGACCGCGGCGTGTTCTCGGTGAGCGTGCAGGAGAACTTGCTGGCCGACGAGCGGATCCACCACCTGCGAGGCCGAGTGACCGCCGCGCGACGGGTGGGGGAGTCGGTGGCGTTGACCCTCGGCAACCCAGGCCGGTCGGCGGCCGAGCACTCGTTCGATCTGGTGGTGGACGCGACCGGCGGTCGACCGCTGTGGTTCCTGGACCTGTTCGACGCCGAGAGCGTCGACGAACTCGAGCTGGCGCTGGGCGGACGGCCCGACCTACCGCGTCTGGAGACGGCGATCGGGCACGATCTGGCGGTCGAAGGGTTGTCGCAGGCGCTGTATCTGCCGAATCTGGCCGGCTTCGCGCAGGGCCCCGGTTTTCCGAATCTGAGCTGCCTCGGCGAGCTCTCCAATCGGGTATTGCGCAGTGCGGTGGATCGGTCGGCGGCGCGGACGGGAGCGAAGCGATGAGTGCGTCCGATACGGGATACCGCATCGAGCGCGAGCTGACCGACGTCTCAGACGCGGTGCGCGAGGCGGGCGCCCCGCCGGTGCCGTCGACGATCGGCGCGTTCGCATTGCGCACGGTGGAGCCAGGGGGAGCCGACCCGGCACTGCTGGAGGAGTGGTTCGCGCGGCCGCACCTGGTGCAGACCTGGGAACAGGAATGGTCCGCAACGCGCTGGCGGGACGACGCCCGGTATCGCCTCGACGGCGACTACTCGCGGCCGATCATCTTCTCCCGCAAGGGCATTGATGCGGGGTACCTGGAGATCTACCGCGTGGCGCGCGACGAGATCGCCCGCCTGTATCCGGTGGACCCGCACGACCTCGGTCTCCACGTCGCGACGGCTGATCCGGAGTTGCTCGGCCGCGGGGAGATCTCGGCGTTCATCCGCGAACTCGCCGACGCACTCTTCGCCGCCGATCCCGACTGTCGTTGCATCGCCGTGGAACCCGCGTCGTCGAACACTCCCATGCGCCGAGCCCTGACCAAGCGCGGCTGGACCGATCACGGCGAATTCCAGGTCCGCCCGGACCGCCGTATCGCCCTCCACCTGCTCCCCCGCGAGAGGAGCTCCCCCCATGCCTGAGCACCCCTCACCCAGGCTTGTTCAGCGAGCGGCTCCCCCCAGGCTCGTTCAGCGAGCGAGTCCCCCGAGGTTTGTTGAGCGAGCGCAGCGAGTCGAAACGATCACTCGCGCAGGCTGGGACCGCCCCGCGTGTTGTGGACTCAGCCTGCGCCCGGTGGTTTCGACTCGCTGCGCTCGCTCAACCAGCCTGGAGGGTGGCTCAACCGGCCTGGGGTTGAGTGTTCGTCCAGCGGGCAGCGTGGCTCTCTCCAGGCTTGTTGAGCGAGCGAGTCTCCCCAGGTTTGTTGAGCGAGCGAGTCCCCCGAGGATTGTTGAGCGAGCGCAGCGAGTCGAAACGATCGCTCGCGCAGGGTGGGACCGCTCCGCGTTTTGTGGACTCAGCCTGCGTCCGGTGGTTTCGACTCGCTTCGCTCGCTCAACCCGCCTGGAGGCTCGCTCAACAAACCTGGAGGGTGGCTCAACCAGCCTGGCGGCTCGCTCAACCAGCCTGGCAATGAGGGCTTGCTCAACCAACATGGCGATGAGGACTCGCTCAACGGGCCCCGGCATGAGGACCTGCTCGACCACTGAAACACCGCACGACTTTGGGAACAAGAGATGACTACACCCGCGACCACTCGCAAGGCACCCGCACTCCGGGCGTTTCACAAGCCGGCCGACGCCGACGCGCCGATCCTTCTCGTCTTCCCCCACGCGGGCGGGGGAGCGTCGTCGTACCGTGACCTGTCGGGGCGGTTGTCGGCTCACTTCGACGTCCGCGTGATGCAGTATCCGGGACGGCAGGACCGGATGCGCGAGGACGCCGCGACCGGACTCGGAGAGTTGGCGACCGAAGCCGCGGAGGCCTTCACCGCCACCGCCGACTTCGCCGACCGTCCGGTGGTGGTGTTCGGGCACAGCATGGGCGCGATCGTCGCCTTCGAGTTCACCCGACTGCTGGAGGCGCAGGGCACGACACCCCGACGGCTCATCGTCTCAGCGGCTACCGCGCCGAGCCGAGTGGCTCAACTGCCGAAGCATCCCGACTCCGACGAGGACCTGCTGGCACACCTGACGGGCCTGCAGGGCACCGGCGGCGCGGTGATGGGCAGCGACTCGGTGATGCGGATGGCGCTGCCGGTGCTCCGAGCCGATTACCGGGCGTTCGACGCCTACGACTGCGCCGCCGACGTGCGGGTGTCGACCCCGATCCAGGTGGTCGGCGGAGCGGACGATCCGGTGATCCGGCCGCACCAGCTCCACTCCTGGTCCGACCACGCCCACGAGGTGGAGGTCAGCCTCGTCGACGGAGGTCACTTCTACCTCAACGAACATCCGGACGCGCTCGTCGACCTGCTGGTGCGGACCGCGACGGGCGGAGGAACCCGGTGACCGCGCACCACCCGCACGTCGCCGGAGGAGCGGATTCGGCACCCGACGACGCTGTCGTGATCGCGGGCATGGCGGTCGAGGCGCCGGGCGGCATCGACACCCCGGAGGACTTCTACGCAGCCCTCGCCGCCGGCGAGGACTTGATCGGGCCGATGCCCCGCGACCGCGGCTGGCCGGTGGACCAACTGCTTTCCCTCGACCGCGTTCCCGGTTGGGGTGCCGTGCCCGACGCCGGTGGATTCCTCGACGGCGCAGCCGAATTCGACCCCCAGTTCTTCGGTCTCAGCCCGCGAGAGGCGACGGCGATGGATCCGCAGCAGCGGGTCGCGCTCCGGGTGGCCTGGCGGGCCGTCGAGAACGCGGGCGTCAACCCCGCAGCCCTCGACGGCCGGGAGATCGGAGTCTTCTTCGGAGCTTCCGGCATGGAGTACGGACCCACGGTGGCAGCCGTGAACGACTACTCCGGCCACCGGATCGCCGGAACCGCACTGGGTTCGGTGTCCGGACGGATCTCGCACGCCCTCGGACTGACGGGCCCGGCGATCACCGTCGACACCGCGTGCGCGTCGTCGCTCACCGCCGTGCATCAGGCGGCCGCAGCGATCCGCTCCGGCGAATGCGACTGGGCGATCGCCGGCGGCGTGTGCGTGATGGGGTCGCCGGGAGCGTTCTTCGAGTTCTCCCGCAACAATGCGCTCGCCGCCGACGGACGGTGCCGCTCGTACTCGGCGGGGGCCTCCGGCACCGTCTGGGGCGAGGGCGCCGGCGCGGTGATTCTGGAGAGCGCCGGCGCGGCCCGGTCCGCCGGACACCGCATCTACGGAGTGGTGGCCGGATCGCGGGTGAACCACAACGGTTCCGGGGCGCCGATCGTGGTGCCGAGCGCGGACGCCCAGCGCCGGGTGATCGCGGGCGCACTCGCCGCCGCCGGCGTGGACGCGGCACAGATCGACCTGATCGAGGGGCACGGAACCGGCACTCTGGGCGACCCGATGGAACTCGACGCGCTCTCGGCCGTCTACGGCGCCGCCCGGGCCGACGACCGTCCCGCCGCCGTCGGGTCGGTGAAATCGAACGCCGGACACGCGCAGGCGGCGGCCGGAATCCTCGGTCTCGTCAAAGTCCTGCAATGCGGCCGGAACGGCACGATCGTCGGCACGCGGTTCGCCGACGAGCCGACCGACAAGATCGACTGGGACACCGCCGGGCTGCGACTGCCCGCCGCCACCGAACCCTGGCCGGCGCGCGACGGCCACCGTTTCGCCGCCGTCTCCAGCTTCGGCGTGTCCGGAACCAACGCCCATCTCATCGTCGACATGCCGGAGGCCCCGAATGCCTGACACGCCTCAGACCGGTGCGCAGTACCTCTTGCCCGACGGTCGCATCCCGGTGGTCGTCTCCGCGGACGCCGAAGACCAGCTCGGCCGGTTCGCGGCCTCCATCGCGCGCTATCTGCGGGCGCATCCGGCCGTCGACGCGCAGCGGGCGGCCGCATATCTGCTCGACGCCCGGCCGGTCCGCCGACACCGTGCGATCGCGGCGGTCGCCGACCGCGATGAGCTGCTGGGCGCACTCGATGCGCTCGCCGCCGGCCGATCGCACCCCGCGGTGGTCCGCGGGACCGCCGCCGCACACCGCTTCGCGTACGTCTACCCGGGCCAGGGCAGCCAGCGGCCCGGCATGGGTGCGGTGGACTACGACCGCTCCGCCGCCTACCGCGCCGCCGTCGACGAGTGTCACGCCGCCTCGCTCAACCTCTTCGGAACGTCGCCGATCGACTACGTCCTCGGCCGCGGCGACGCGGAACAGACCGACGACGTGCGGGTGGTGCAGCCGGCGCTGTTCATGCACATGCTGGGTCTGACGGCAATGTGGGACGCGGCGGGCGTCCGACCGTCGATGACCGTGGGACACAGTCAGGGCGAGATCGCCGCGGCGGTGCGCAGCGGCATCGCCAGTCTGCGCGACGCGCTGATCGTGGTGACCGTGCGGGCACGCGCGGTGGACGCGGTGGCGCCCCGCGGGTACACGATGGCCGTCGTCGGAATCAGTCTCGACGAGGCCGAGGCGCTGCTGGCCCGCAATTCCGGATGGATGGAATTGTCGGTGGTGAACTCCGAGCACATCCTGTGCGTGTCGGGGGAACGGCAGGCGGTGCTCGGGCTGATCGCCGCGCTGGAGGCCGAGGGCAAGTTCGCCAAGGAGATCCGCGTCGCCTACCCGGCGCACACCAGCATCGTCAGCAAGTTCGCCGACGAGTTCCAGACGGCGTTCGACGCCTACGGTCTCGGCCGGACGTTCACCGATCCCCGGATCCCGTGCATCGGCGCCACGCTCGGGGAGGCGATCGAGCCGTCGACCCCGGTGCGCGACTACTGGTTCTGGAACCTGCGCAACCGCGTCCGGTTCGACCGAGCGGTTCACACGGCGGCAGACGCCGGAGCCGACGTCTACATCGAGATCGCCGAGCATCCGACGCTGGTGCTGGCGTTGTCGGAGACGCTGGCGGGCTCGCCCGATGCCACGATCCTGAGCACCCGCCGCCGCGAGTGCACCGATCACACGCTCTTCACTCGCAACGTCGTGACGGTCGCGGCCACCGACCTGACCTTCGACTGGTCGAGCTGGGAGGTGCGCGGGCGCACTCGCGGGCTCCCGCTGGAGGCCTTCCCGAACTCGCCGATGCGCAAGACCCGCCTGTGGGCCAGGCCGGACGCCGGCGTCGGAGACGCCGTCAACCGCCCGGGGTGGGCCGCACCGCCCGCCGACCACGACGTGCGTGTGCTCGACGTCCGCTGGCAGCGTCCGGCGAGCCGGCGCTCGGCTGCCCCGCAGCGCATGGCGGTGCTGGCGCTTCCCGGATCAGATCTGAGTCTCGCCGCCGGCATCTGCTCGGCCGCGCCGCAGCACGGCGCCGTGGCCTGGCAGGTACCCGACGGCGGTGCCGAGATCGGTGAGGTCGACGCCGCACTGGTGCTCCTGCCCGCGCGCGGCGACGACGTCGAAGCCGAGCTCGCCGCGGTCCTGGCGGGTTCGGCCTGGCGCGGCGGTCTCGCGGAACTCCCGCCGACCGTGTGGATCGTCAGCACGGGGGCGGAGACGGCAGTGGACGGCGACGTCGCCGACCCGGTGCACGCCGCGGCCGTCGCCGGACTGCGCTGCCTGGCCACCGAGCAGTCCGGGGTGCGCGTCGCGCAGCTCGATCTCCCTGCGCGGCAGCCGGTCTCGGCTGACGATGTGCTAGCGGCCGTCCATGTCGCGGGCGAGCCGGCGATCGCACTGCGAGACGGCGCGGTACTCGTCAAGCGACTGATGCCGACGGAAGCGGGGTCGGTCGCCGACCTCGATCTCACGCACGCCGTCATCACCGGCGGCACCGGGAAGGTCGGACTCGCCGTCGCCGAACGCTTCGCGCGCGACGGTGCGCGCCGGATCACCCTGCTCAGTCGTTCCGGCGGCGACGAGACGGCTCATCGCGTCGCCGCCCGGTTGTCCCGGCGTCACGGAGTGGACGTAGACCTGCGGCGCTGCGACCTCACCTCGGACACCGAGCCGGCGCAGCTGGCGGATCTGCCTCCGGTCACCACTCTGGTGCATGCCGCGCTCGACTACGTCGAGCGGCCGCTGTCGGAGATCACCGAGGCCGATGTGCGGCGCGCCGTGGATGCGAAGGTGAGCGGACTCGCCCGGGTTCTCGACGGGATCGGGGGCGCACCGCGGGTCGTGCTCTGTGCGTCGCTCGCAGCCACCCTTGGAGGCCGGGGACAGGCGCTGTACGCCGCCGCGAACCGTCTCCTCGAGGTGGAGGCCGCCCGGCTGCGGACGACCGGGGTGGACGCCGTCGCGCTCGCCTGGGGCTTGTGGGCGGTGCAGGGACCGCTCGACGCCGACGGGCTGGCGCGCGTCACGGCGACGGGCGTGGTGCCGATGGCGCCGACCGCGGCACTCGACGCGGGTCTCGCCGTTCACGGGGGCGATGCCGTGGTGATGGCGGCGTCCTGGCCGGACCTGCGCCATCTGTTGGAGATGACCGGGTCGGGCGTGCTGATCGAGGAGGTGCCCGATCGCGTCGGCGCACCGGAATCGGGACACGAAGAGGAGGCCGCGGCAGCCGACGCCGCGGTCGAGACGGAGCACACCGAAGAAGCCGAGACGGCGCCGGCCGAGGTACCGGAGACGCCGCCGGCACCTGCTCGATCGGGCGACTTGACGGCGAACCTGATCGACGAGTTGGCGGTCGCGATGGGTCTCGCGGCGACGGACATCGATCCCGCTGCGCCGCTGGTGGCGCTGGGTATGGACTCACTGCAGGCACTCGACTTCCGCAAACGGGTCCAGACCGCGCTGGCGTGCGACCTTCCGGTGGAGGCGATCCTGGGCGGCGCCAGCCTCGATGAGGTGGTTGCGTTGATGGACGAGGCCGCGTAGCGCTCGCGTCATCTTCCGGGTGTGGGGCGCGCAGCGAAACGGACGAATCCGTGACCAGGGTAACCGTACTAAGGCTAGACTTACCTTCTTAAGGTTTGGTTCAATTACCGCATGTATGACGAAGAGCAGGTCACCCAGCCGATCGCCGCTGAGCCGGCGCCGGCGGCCGAGGAGTCGGGCACGTCGATCAACTGGCCCACGGTGATGATGGCGGCGGGCATCTCGGCGGTCGTCTCGGCGATCGTGCTCTCCATCGGACTGGTCGGTCTGATGCTCAGCGACGTCGGCGGCAACCGTGCCGCGGCGCAGGAGGCCCCCGCCACGGTGGTGAATCTCGGTGCGCAGCAGACGCAGCCGCACGCCGCCGCCCCGGCGTCCGACAGTGCCGCCCCTTCGTCGGACGCCCCGGCCGCCGACGCTCCCGCCGCCGATGCGCCGGTCGCCGATGCGCCCGCCGCGGACGCTCCGGCGGCGCAGGCTCCGGCTGCTGCTCAGCAGCAGACGCCCACCGCGCAGGGGCCGACGAAGCCGACGGCCGCGCAACTGCAGGCCGAGATGGACTACCTCGCCTCCGGTGCCTCGAACGCGCAGAAGGCTCAGCGCCTGGAGGGCGGGGCCCGCGCGGTGAACCAGGCGCAGGGCATCCTCGGTCTGGCCGCGAAGTTCAAGCCGATGGGGCTGACTTACCGGATCGTCGACCCGGTGACGGTCAACGGCAACATCGCCAGCGCGCGTCTCAAGCTGTCCTCGCCCGGATACCAGCCCACCTACATGACGATGAAGTGGGTGTGGAAGGACGGGCGCTGGAAGCTCACCAACTCGTCCATCTGTGAACTCGGTTCGTACGCCAACATTCCCTGCAACCTGTAAGGACCGTTGGACCAGGAAGGACCCGGGGCGATCGCCCCGGGTCCTTCCTTTAGGTAAGGCTAGGCTAAAATCGACCCATGACGAGTGACCTGGCCGCCCGCCGACGTGAACTCCTCCGCAAGCGTCTCCAGGAGGAGAGTCTGACTCACCGTGGCGCCGCGGAGGCGGTGCCGGCCCGGGCCGACGGTGCGCGCACGCCGCTGCCCATCGCGGCTCGCCGGCTCTGGTTCGCCGGCCACCGCGATCCGGACGACACCTCGCTCAACATCTCGGTGGCCTTCGCGCTGCACGGGGAACTCGATGCCGAGCGTCTCCGCCGCGCCGTCGAGTCCGTGGTCTCGCGACACGAGACGCTCCGCGCCCGCTACCTCGCGGGCGAGGACGGCGAGCCGGTGATGCAGCACCGCGTCGGCGCCCCGATCTCCTGGACCACCGCCGACCTGACCGAACTGTCCGGCTCGGCGGCGCAGCGGCGCCTGCAGGTGCTGGCCGCGCGGGAGGCGCGGACGCCCTTCCGGCTCGCCGACGACGCTCCGCTGCGAGTCACGCTCGCCGCGCTGGCACCCGAGCACCACGTGCTGCTCCTGACCGTCCACCACATCGCCTGGGACGACGACTCGTGGGCGGTGTTCTTCGCCGACCTCGCCGCCGCCTATCGGGAGACGGAGACGGCGGCGCTCGCGCGGGCGTACGCCGACGTGCCCGACCCCTCTGACGACCGACTCGACGCCGACCTCGCGCACTGGGCGCAGGTGCTGCGTCCCGCACCCGAACCGCTCGACCTGCCCGCCGCGACCGGCGCCACCGGCAGCGGTCGCGTGCACCGCCGCTTGGCGCCGGAGATCGAGGCTGCGGCAGCCGAACTCGCACGAGCTGCGCGCACCACCACGTTCGCGGTCCTGCTCGCGGCCACCCAAGCCTTCCTGCATCGCGTGTACGGCGCCGACGACGTGGTGATCGCGGTGCCGACCACCGTGCGCCCGGCCGGGGCCGAGGATCTGATCGGTTACTTCGGCAACACCGTCCTGCTGCGCGGCGACGTCGACGCGCGGTCGTCGCTGACCGAGCTGATCGGCTGTTCCCGTGAGTCGTTGGCCGCCGGGCTCGCCGCCTGCCGCGTTCCGATCGACCGAGTGGTGGCCGAGTTCGCGCCCGACCGCCGCGCCGGTCTGGCCGGGCTGGTCTCGGCGAGCCTGTCGCTGCGCCGTGATCTGTCCGGGCTCGGGCTCGACGGCCTCCGCGTCGAACACCTCGACCACCTCCACGCTCCCAACGCCCAGTTGCCGTTGGAGTTCGCGATCGTGTCCGGTACCGAACCCGTCCTGGAACTGCAGTATCAGTCGTCCCGCTTGCGCGATGCGGAGGCGCAGGCGCTGCTCGCCGCGTACGCGACCTTCCTCACCGACGTCCTCGGCCGGCCCGACGCGCCCATCCGGGACGCACGACTGCTCGATGACGAGGCGCTCTCGGCGGTGGTCTCCGCGGCCGCCGGACCCGCGGTCGACGATGTTGCCGACACCCTCGTCGGCATGTTCGAGGCCGCGGTGGCGCAGCGTCCCGCCCACCCGGCGATCGTCACAGACGACCGCTCGATCACTTACGCCGAACTCGGCACCGCCGTCGACGTACTCGCGGCCCGGATCGCGCACGCCGCGGGCCCGGCGCTGGCGGCGCCGGACGCCGTGGTCGCGCTGCGCATGTCCGCGAGCGAGGACTTCGTGGTCGCCGCGCTGGCGGTGCTCAAGACCGGCGCCGCCTACCTGCCGGTGGATCCGGACTACCCGGCCGACCGCACCGCCTTCCTGCTCGAGGACGCCCGTCCGGTGCTGGTGCTCGACGCCGCCGAAGTGCAGCGGCTGCGCGCCGAACCCGAAGAGGCGCCGCGGCGTCTCGACCTTCCCGGGCCCTTGCCGGAATCGTTGGCCTACATCATCTACACCTCCGGATCCACCGGCACCCCGAAGGGCGTGGCCGTGGAGCACCGGGCGATCGCCGAGCATCTGCGGGCATTCGGCGCCACCAGCGTCGTCGGCTCCGACGACCGCCTCGTGCAGACCTCGTCGGTCAGCTTCGACGCGTCGATGTTCGAGATCTTCGCGACCCTGACCGCCGGCGCCACCCTCGTGATCCCGAAGAAGGGCGCGCTCACCGACATCGCCTACCTGGCCGACCTGCTGGTCCGCGAGCAAGTGACGGTGATGCACATGGTGCCGAGCATGCTCTCCACGCTGTTGCTGATCCCGGAGGTCAAGCAGTGGACCACGCTGCGCACCGTGCCGGTGGGCGGCGAGGCGCTGCCGGGTGAGGTCGCCGACGAGTTCACCACCGCGTTCACCGCAGACCTCAGCAACAACTACGGGCCCACCGAAGCCGTCGTCGCGGCCACCCATCACCGGGTCGACGGACCGCGCGGCGGCGCGGTGGTGCCGATCGGCCGTCCCAATCCGGGGGTCGTGGCGCACCTGCTCGACGCCGGCCTGCAACCGGTGCCCGACGGAGTGGTCGGCGAGCTGTACCTCGGCGGACGTCAGCTGGCGCGCGGCTACCTGCGCCGCAGCGGACTGACCGCCGCGCGATTCGTCGCGGACCCCTTCGGAAAGGGTGAACGTCTTTACCGCACAGGCGATCTCGCCCGGCGCGGCGGAGACGGGGAGCTGCAGTTCGTCGGCCGCTCCGACGACCAGATCAAGGTCCGCGGCTTCCGCATCGAACCCGGTGAGATCGAGGCGGTGCTCGCCGCGCACGAGGACGTCCAGCGTGCCCTGGTTACCGTGGTCGACGACCGGCTGCTCGCGTACGTGATCGGCGAGTCCGGCGCGGTCCCCGACCCGCAGGCGCTCCGCGACCACGCCGCGCAGACACTTCCGTCGCACATGATTCCGGACGCCGTCGTCGTCATCGACGAGGTGCCGATCACCGTGCACGGCAAGCTCGACCGCGCTGCGCTTCCGGTGCCGGCCACCCAGGCCGCGGGTTTCGTGGAGCCGGCGACGCCCACCGAGCGGCGGGTGGCGGCGGTGTTCTCGGAGCTGTTCGGCGGCCGGACCATCGGGTCCGCGGACTCGTTCTTCGATCTCGGCGGCCACTCGCTGCTCGCGGCCCGCCTGGTGACCGCCCTCTCGGCCGAGTTCGGGCTCGACGTCGACGTCCGGGCACCGTTCGACGCCCCGACGGTGGCCGGGCTGTCCGCACTGCTGGTCGAGAAGGCGCGCGCCGAGCTCGGCGTCGACCTCGACGCGGACCCGGACCAGGACGGCTGGGCGGACGGCGCCTGGACAGAAGGCGGCGCGGAGGGGAGCGACTGGGCCGACGGGGACTGGACCAGCGCCGACTTCGGCGGGATCGCCCTGGGAACGCCGGAGCCGCAGCACACCGAACCGGTCCGACCTCCGCTGGTGGCCGGCGACGAGGTCGAGCGGGCGCCGCTGTCGTTCTCCCAGCTCGCCATGTGGTTCAACGAGCGGTTCGGCGGCGCGAGCGCGGAGAACAACATCGTGCTGACCCTCGCCGTCGAAGGGCCGGTGAACGACGACGCTCTGCGCGGCGCGATCGCGGACGTGGTCCGGCGGCATCGCTCGCTGCGGACCTCGTTCAGCGAGATCGACGGACTGCCGGTCCAGGTGATCCGCGACGACGCCGACATCGAGGTGCCGCTGAGCATCACCGAGGCCACCGATGCCGACGACCCCGTGCGCATCGCGGCGCAGACCGGGGAGCTGATCTTCGATCTGGCGGCGGCGCCGCTGGTGCGCGCACACCTGGTGCGGGCCGGGTCGTCGTCGGTGCTCGCGCTGGTGATTCATCACATGGTGGTCGACCACGGCAGCACCGACATCATCATTGCCGACCTCGCCGCCGCCTACCGTGCGCGGATCGGCGGTCCCGCCCTCACTCCTCGGCCGACCGGACCGGAGTACACCGACGTGGCGCGCTGGCAGCACTCGATGTTCGGTCTCGACGCCGACCCCGACAGCGACGCCGGCCGCTACGGGCGTGCCCAGATCGACTTCTGGCGCGACCGGCTCGAAGGACTTCCGGACGAGATCCTGGTGGCGGCCGACCGGCCCCGCCCCGAGGGCCTGAGCCACCGCGGGGTGATCGTCGACTTCGATATCAGCGCTTCGCGCTACGAGCGGCTCAAGACCGTCTTCCGCGGCAGTGCGGTCAGTGACTTCATGGCGCTCACCGCCATGTGGTCGGCTGCGCTGCATACGCTCGGCGGCGGCGTCGACATCGCGATCGGCACTCCGTCGGCGGGGCGGGCCGACCCGGCGACCGCCGACATCGTCGGGCTGCTCGCGAACATGGTGGTTCTGCGCACCGATCTGGCCGGCGAGCCGACACTGAACGACGTTCTGCACCGCTCCCGCGACGCCGTGCTCGACGCCTTCTCCCACCAGGATCTGCCGATCGAACGCCTGGTGGAGGCGCTGAACCCGCGCCGCACCCGGGCCCGGAACCCGCTGTTCCAGAGCATGGTCCACTTCCGCGATACGGCAGGCGAGCCCGTGGTCCAGCTCGCGGAGGGCACGTCCATGCACATCCTCCCGATGGAGGTGGACACCTCCTACCTCGATCTGAATCTGATCGTGACCACATGCGCCGACGGCAGCCTGAGCGGCCGGCTGGTCGCGAGCGCAGACCTCTACGACGAGGACACCGCGCGCGGTATCGCCGACCGATTCACGACGCTCCTCGACGCTCTGGCGGAGAATCCGCAGCGACGGCTGTCGGAGGTGACGGTCCGGCCGATACCCGATGCACTCGACGCCTCCATGCACGGTGAGGATCCCGCCGTGCTCGCCGAACTCATCGCCGCCCGGTCGCCGCGACGCGTTCAGGCGCGGCCCGCGACACTCGCCGGCCTGCCGCACGCGGGCCTGACGCACTGCGCCTCGGTCGCGACCTGGATCGTCGACGGTCCGGGTGCCGCCACCGCACTTCCGGAGACGCTGCGCGCGCTCTCGCCCGCGTCGCTGGTGATCGACAACTACGCCGCCGCACCGGCGGCCGCGCCGGTCGCCGAGGTGTACACCGCCGGCGGCGGCACCCAGACGCCGACCGAGCGGGCACTGGTGACCATGCTCGAGGAACTGCTCGGGGTCACCGGGATCGGGCGCGACGACAACTTCTTCGCGGTCGGCGGCGACAGCGTCATCTCGATCCAGTGGTCGGCGCGTGCGGCGGCCGCGGGCATCGCTCTCGATCCGCAGCAGATCTTCGACCACTACTCGATCGCCGAACTGGCCGAGGCGGTCGACGCCGCGCGGGCCCGGAACGACGACACCGTCGAGCCGCAGCCGGTCGATGCGTCGCCGATGTCGGCGTCGGGGCTGTCGAGTGACATGCTCTCGGCGCTCGGCTCGGCGTGGGAGGCGCAGCAGTGAGCCCGGAGCAGCAGTCGAAGCCGGCCATCGAAGACGTCCTCGCGCTCTCGCCGCTGCAGGCCGGGCTGTTCTCGCTCTCGGAGATGGCCGGCGACGGCCTCGACGTCTACAGCATGCAGTTCGTCGTCGAGATCAGCGGACCGCTCGACGCCGCGGTCTTGCGCCGCAGCGTCGCCGCCGTCCTCACGCGGCACCCCAATCTCCGTGTCAGTCTGTGGGATCAAGGCGTTCCGCACCCGGTGCAGATCGTGCCGACCCAGGTCACCGTGCCGTGGCGCGAGGTGCGGACCCATCCCGACGATTTCGACGCTCTCGCGCTCGCCGAACGCTCGCAGCGGTTCGACCTGCGTCGCGGCCCGGCGATGCGGGTGGTGCTCGCCGCACTGCCCGAGGGCAGGCACCGGCTGCTGCTCACCGCACACCACATCCTCATGGACGGCTGGGCGATCGCGCTCTTCTTCCGCGAACTGCTGGCGATCTACGGCGCGGGCGGCAGCGCCGACGGACTGGCGCCGGTGAAGCCGTACCGCAACTACATCGCGTGGCTGGCGGAGCAGGACACCGCCGCGGCGCTCGACACCTGGACGTCGTATTTGGACGGGGTGTCGCCGCTGTTGATCGGTGCCCCGGGGACCCCGGCCACCGAACCGGTGCGGCACCGGCGAACGCTCGACGCCGCGGAGACCTCGCGCGTTCTGGGTTGGGCGCGCCGGGCCGGACTGACTCCGGCGGCTGTGACGCAGTACGCGTGGTCGGTGGTCCTCGGCCGGCTCGCCGACCGGACCGACGTGGTCTTCGGGACCACCATCTCGGGCCGACCGCAGAGTCTGCCGGGGGCCGGCGAGATGGTCGGGCTGTTCATCAACACCGTCCCCGTGCGCGTCGACCTGCGAGCTCAGCCGACCGTCCTCGAGGCCTGCACCGCACTGCAGCGGTCGTCGGCCAGGATGCGCGACCTCGGATTCCTCGGCCTCGCGGACATCGCGCGCGCGGCCGGTACCCCGAACCTCTTCGACACGCTCTTCGTCTACGAGAACGCTCCGATCGGTTCGGCGACCGAACCCGTCACCGCGCCGGACGGCACCCGCTTCCTGCCTCTCGCGATGGAGTCGCTGTCGCACTACCCGCTGACCGTCGTCGCCTACGAGCTCGACGGGGAGCTGATCGTGATGAGCGAGTCGGTCGCCGAATCGCTGGGACCGATCGATCCGGCGCAGGCCGTCGAACGGGTGCTCGCGGTGCTCCGGGCGCTGCCCGACGCCGCGGACGCTCCTGCCGACACGCTCGACGCGCTGCTCGATCACGAGAGGGAATGGGCGGCACGGCCGTCGCGCGGTACGCCGCTGCCCGCCGGAACCACGGCGATCGGGCTGTTCTGCGAACAGGCACGGACCTCTCCGGCGTCCGTCGCGCTCGTCGCCGACGACGGCACGTGGACCTACGATCAGCTCCACCGCTGGTCGCTGGCGGTTGCGGGGGACCTGCGGTCTGCGGGAGTGCGACGCGGTGACGTGGTGGCGGTGGCGCCGCGACGGTCGGGCCGGACGGTCGCGGGCGTGCTGGGGGCGATGCTCGCCGGTGCCGCGTACGTGCCGATCGACGTGTCCATGCCGGTCGCCCGGATCGAGAATCTGCTCGACCAGTCCCGTGCGGACGTGGTTCTCACCGACCCCGAGTTCGTCGATCTGTTCGCGGGGCGCACCGTCGTCACCGATTGGGACGGCGGGGATCGGCATGGCGGGGAATCCGTCGAGGTGTCCCCGGCCGATGCGGCGTATCTCATCTTCACCTCCGGCTCCACCGGCGAGCCCAAGGGAGTGATCGGCACGCAGAGAGCGCTGGCCAGCTATGCCCGCGATCACCGCGACCGCGTGCTGTCGGTCGGCCGCCGGCGGCTCGACCGCCCGTTGCGGGTGGCGCACGCCTGGACGTTCTCCTTCGACGCGTCGTGGCAGCCGCTGGCCGCCCTGCTCGACGGCCACGAGGTCCATCTGTTCTCCGATGAGCAGACGCGCGACGCCACGCGTCTGGTCGCGGCGCTCGCCGAGCGCCGGATCGACATGATCGACACCACGCCGTCGATGTTCGGCCAGCTCTCGGCGGCCGGGCTGGTGTCCGGGGAACCGGGTCGGCCGACGTTGACGGTGCTCGCACTCGGTGGCGAGGCGATCGGTCCGGCGCTGTGGGACCAACTGGGGTCGTTGCCGCGGACGGCCGTCTTCAACTGCTACGGACCCACCGAGACCACCGTCGAGGCGATGGTCGCGCGCGTGTCGGAGTCGCCGGTGCCGACGATCGCCGGACCCACCGACCGGATGAGTGCGCGGGTGCTCGACTCCCGCCTGCGGCCGGTTCCCGACGGGGTGATCGGTGAGCTGTACCTGACCGGGGACCAGGTCACTCGCGGCTATCAGGGGCGCCCGGGGCAGACGGCGGCAGCCTTCGTCGCCGACCCGATCCGATCTGGGGAGCGCATGTACCGGACTGGAGACCTGGTGCGCCGCAACGCAGTCGGCGACATCGTCTTCGTGGGACGCGGCGACGACCAGGTCAAGATCCGCGGCTACCGCATCGAGGTGGGCGAGGTGGAGGCAGGACTCAGGGCGGTGCCCGGGGTTCGCGAGGCCGCCGTGGTGGTGGTCGATCGGCCGATCGGTGCGGCGCTGGTCGGATTCGTCTCGGGGGCGACCAACGGGGCGGCTCTCGACGCCGCCGTCGTCCGCGGCGAACTGGCGCAGAAGCTGCCGTCGCACATGATCCCGACGAGGATCGTCGTGCTGCCGGTGCTGCCGGTGAACCGTAACGGCAAGCTCGATTCGGTGCTGCTGGGGGAGTCGGCGCGCGCGGCGCTGGCCGGCGGCGGGGAGACGGGCCGACCGCTCGACGAGGTGGAGGAGCGGGTGGCCGCGGCCGTCGAGGGCGTGCTCGGCACCCGTCCCGGTCCCGACGACGACTTCTTCGACCTCGGCATGGACAGCATCGTCGCGATGGCGTTGGTGACCGCGCTGCGTGCGGGCGGCGACGAGATCGCGGCGCGCGACGTCATGGCCTTTCCCACCGTTCGCGACTTGGCCGACGCGGTCCGCCGGGGCGAGCGTCTGGCGCGGATCGCCGCCGAGCGCGAGTACGGCGAGGTGCCCGCGCTGCCGGTGGTGGAGTGGATGTACGAGGGCGGCCGGTGGCGGCGGTTCACGCAGACGGTGCTGTTCCGACTGCCCGACGGGTGCACGGACGCCGAGGTGGTCCAGGTGCTGCAGGCCGTGCTGGATGCGCACGACATGCTGCGGTCCACCCGGGAGAGCGGAGTGCTCGTGACCCGCGAACCCGGTGCGGTGGACGCGGCGAGTCGATTCTGGGTGATCGACGGGGAGCCGGGGCAACAGTTGGGCACGCTCATCACCATCGCCGCCCGCCAGGCCAACGAGGCCGTCGATCCCGATCGCGGAGACATGGTGGCCGCGGTTCGCGTGGTGCCGAGCGGGGGCGGCGATGTCCTGCTGCTCGCGATCCACCATCTCGCGGTGGACGCGGTGAGCTGGCAGATCCTCTTCGGTGACATGGCCCAGGCCGGCGCGGCCGTCGCCGCGGGCGCGCCGCCGGCACTGCCCGCGGAGTACACGGACTACCGCGCGTGGAGTCGTCGAATGCTCGCGAGGTCGGGAACGGAAGTCGTTGCCGCACAGCGGGATTACTGGCGGTCGCAGGTGCGTGCCGACGACCCGGTGATCGGTTCGCGTCGACCGGAGATCGGCCGCGACACCTGGAGCGAGTTGACGTCGGCGCCCGTCTTGACCGACGTCGCCGTGACGGCCGAGATCCTGGACCGGATCGATCAGCGGATCGGGATGCGTGAGTTCCTGCTGACCGCGCTGACGGCGACCTTCGCATCCTGGCGCGCCGAGCGCGACCAGGACCCGTCGGCGGGAGCGCTGATCGCGCTCGAAGGTCACGGCAGAGAGGATGCGACCGTCGGGGACGACATCGACACCGGGCGCACGCTCGGCTGGTTCACCACGGTGTTCCCGGTGCGGCTGGCCGCGGGCGCGACGGTCACGGTCGACGCATTGGAAGCGGACTCCGGCGAGGGGCGACGTCTGTTCGAGCGTGTCACCGCAGAGCTGGAGGCGGTCCCGAACCGGGGTCTGGACTATGGGCTGCTGCGCTATGCCGATCGCGACGCCGACCTGGTCGAGGGCGTCGAACCGCAGGTGGAGTTCAACTATCTGGGCCGCTTCGACCTGGGTGTCGCGGGTGAGGATCCGGGCGCGTGGCAGCCGGTCGTCGACCTGGAGTTGAACGAGCATCTGCCGACCGATCCCGAGCCGGATCTTCCGCTGCGATACGCGCTCGACGTGGTCGCCGTGGTCCGCGCGACCGACGACGGCCCTCAGTTGGTGACGAACTGGCGTTATTGCTCCACGGTCCTCTCGCCCGCCGACATCGCCCGCCTCTCCACCCTCTGGTCCCGCTCCCTCTCCGCCCTCTCAAGCGCCGAACCCCCAAAGCCTCTCGAGTAGCGGAGGAGCGGACCGAGACGGGGCATCGCACTGGCCCGAGGTGCCCCAGGTTTGTCGACCTCTGGCCTGTCGAGTAAGCGGAGGAGCGAAGCGACGAAGCGCATCGAGACGAACGGGTCTCCATGCGTCCTCGCCCTACTCGCCTGTCCTGGGCCGTTCTATCAGGCCTGTCGACCCCACAGGTTTGTCGAGTAAGCGGAGGAGCGAAGCGACGAAGCGCATCGAGACGGGCGAGTCTCGATGCGTCCTCGGCTTGCGCCTCGTCCTACTCGACGGTCCTGGGGGCGTTCTATCAGGTTTGTCGACCCCACAGGTTTGTCGAGTAAGCGGAGGAGCGAAGCGACGAAGCGCATCGAGACGTCGCCGCCCGGGGTCTCGATGCGTCCTCGGCTTGCGCCTCGTTCTACTCGACGGTCCTGGGGCACCGTTCAGGTTTGTCGAGTAAGCGGAGGAGCGAAGCGACGAAGCGTATCGAGACGTTGCCGCCGACGGGGTCTCGATGCGCCCTCGGTTTACTCATAGGCCTGGGCGATCACTCCTGCGGCCTCGACGGCGGCGTCTGGCCCGGGCGGAAGCCCTTCTTCGCCGCGCGGCGCAGCGCGTCGAAATCGCCGGCGATCAGCGCCTCTCGTTTCGCGCGCGACCACTTCGACACGCGTCTCTCCATCGCGTACGCATCCTCGATGGAATCGAACTCCTCACAGAAGACCAGCTCGACCGGACAGCGATTCCGGGTATATGCCGACCCGCGACCTGACTGGTGTTGCTCGAACCGATGCTCGATATTCCGCGTGCTCCCCACGTAATAGCTGCCGTCCGCGCATTTCAGGATGTACATGAAGCCGTGCATGAGGCGACTGTGGCGGACGTCGGGGCGGGGTGCAATGCGGGTATCCACAGCGTGTGACGACGGGTCTCGATGCGCTTCGTCGCTTCGCTCCTCCGCTTACTCGACTGGCCTGGGGGGCGCTGCGCTCCTGTGTGTTTGGGGTCTCGGTAAGTCCTCGGCTCGGCTCGACCGCCGACCAGGTGATCGCCAGGTACAAGAACATCATCGCCCGCCTGAAGGCCGACGGCGTCCGTGTTCACGTGGCGACGATCCTGCCGGCGTCCGACTCGCTCTTCAGCGGCTACGCCGCCCCGCGGGCCGATTCGGAGCGCCAGCGGGTCCGGCCGGCTACCGCACGATGGCCGAGGCCGTCGACCTCTCGATCTTCAGCTGAGCGGCCGCGGCCGGTCGCGTATCACAGCAGGCGATGGGCGGCCCGGCCCGCGGTGCGGCCGGTGAACAGGCACCCGCCCAGGAAGGTCCCTTCGAGTGCTCGGTAGCCGTGGACGCCGCCGCCACCGAAGCCGGAGGCCTCACCGACGGCCATCAGCCCTTCGACGGGCCGGCCGTCCGCGGACAGGACCCGGCCCGACAGATCGGTCTGCAGTCCGCCGAGGGACTTCCGGGTCAGGATGTTCATCTTGATCGCGATGAGCGGTCCCGCATCGCGGTCGAGGATTCGGTGCATCGGCACGGTGCGCACGAGGTTGTCGCCGACGTAGGCCAGCGACCGCCGGATGCTCTTGAT
Source organism: Gordonia sp. LUNF6 (assembly GCF_047041125.1). NCBI lineage: Bacteria > Bacillati > Actinomycetota > Actinomycetes > Mycobacteriales > Gordoniaceae > Gordonia > Gordonia sp. LUNF6. The sequence goes on along the minus strand of NZ_CP178181.1, from coordinate 3,446,481 downwards.
CTGCGGATCGGTGCTCTTCGGGTTGAAGGCCTCACGGTCGCGGTGCGCGATCTGCTTCTTCAGAGAACCCGGATCGACCAGATCGGTACCGACAAGGGCGTTCATCTTGGCCGTCAGCGCTTCGACGCTGCCCGCCGTGACGAAGTCCGGTCCGCGATCGAGGAAGGCCTGCACGGGTTTCGGAACGTCGTCGGTGGCGCGGTGCACCAGGTACAGCGGGAGGTTCTTGGCGGTCAGCTCCGGGTTCTGTTCGGAGCCCGAGAGCACGAACTCCTTCTCGATGATCCGCTTGTTCAAGACGAACCACGAGTAGTCGTAGCCGGAGCGCTGGATGAGTTCGAGGGTGCCGAGAGTGTCGTGGCTGGGGATGCCCGGTTCGCCGAATCGGCGACCGGCCGCGTCGAACCACATCGACGACGGGGCTCCGAGCACCCGGATACCGTGTCCGGGCCAGATCGGCGAATGATTCCGCAGGCCCTCGGTGTAGTGCCACATGCGGTCGCGGTTCACGAGCCGGGCGCCTGATCGTTCGGCGATGCCGAGCATCCGGCCGTCTACGTGCTGCGGGACGCCGGTGACCATGAATTCCGGCGCCGTTCCCAGCCGTGCCGGCCAGTTGCGGCGCACCAGGTCGTGATTGCCTCCGATGCCGCCCGACGCCACGATCACCAGTGGGGCGTGGAGTTCGAAATCCCCGATCTGCTTGCGGGAACTGGCTTTTCCTCGCGGCAGCGAACTCGGTTCGAGGACGCAGCCGCGGACGCCGACCACGGCTCCCTGCGCGGTGATCAGTTCGTCGACCCGATGCCGGAACGCGAACCGGATCCGTCCGCGGCGCTGCGCCTCGCGCACCCGCCGGACGAACGGTTCGACGACTCCCGGACCGGTGCCGAGCGTGGTGTGGAATCGGGGGACGGTGTTGCCGGGAGTGCCCGGAACGCCGTTGCCCCGCTCGGCCCATCCGACCACGGGGACCCACGAGACGCCCATTCCCGCCAGCCACGACCGCTTCTCTCCGGCGGCGAATTCCAGGTACTTCTCGGCCCATCTCCGAGCCCAGTAGTCCTCGCCGTCGACGCTGTGCGGCGAGCGGTCGAAGCCCGCGGTGGCGAACCAGTCGCGGTGTGCCCGCTCGTGCGAGTCGCGGATGCCGGCGAGACGCTGCTCCGGGCTGTCGATGAAGAACAGTCCGCCCAGACTCCAGTGCGCTTGGGCACCGACGTTCTGTCCCGACTCCTGATCGACGATGAGCACCTTGCGTCCGCGATCGGCGAGTTCGGACGCCGCGACGAGTCCGGACAGTCCGTGACCGACGATGATGACGTCGGCGTCCGGTGACGGCCCGGCCGCTGCCGCGATCCCGTGACCCGGCGCGACCAATGCGGCGGCGACGGCCGCGCCGCCCGCGGCGAGTGCCTGGCGACGAGTGATGGTCGGATTGAACTCAGCGGGCACGGGTGACCTTTCGATGTCGTGAGGGTGGTATCGGTCGTGTTCTCAGACGGCCTGCACCAGACTGACCGGGCGCGGGCCGCAGCGCGCGCGGTATCGCCGAAATCTGGCACAAGAGACACGAAAATCTGGCACTCGATGATCGAGAGTGCTAAATTTGGTGGTGCACAGTCGACGATCATCAGTCGAACCGGCTGGTGACAAATGAATAGGAGGTGTGGTGCTGTGCTTCGCTTCGATCCATTCAGCGACTTTGACGCCCTCGCCCGTGGCCTGCTCTCCGGCCAGGCAGGAACTGCGCGGACTCCCCGATTCATGCCGATGGACCTCTACAAGGTCGACAGTCACTACGTTCTCGCTGCCGACCTTCCCGGCGTCGACCCCGGATCGATCGACGTCAGCGTCGACAACGGCGTGCTGACCCTGTCGGCTCACCGGACCGTGCCGTCCGAAGACGCCAAATGGCTGGCCAGCGAACGCTTCTCCGGAACCTTCAGGCGCCAGGTCACCCTCGGTGAGGGAATCGACACGTCCGGAATCAATGCGCAGTACGACAACGGCGTACTGACGGTCACCATCCCGCTGTCGGAGAAGGCCAAGCCCCGCAAGATCGAGATCGAGCACAAGGGCGAGCCGCGGTCGATCACCGCTGCGACGGAGTGACCCGCTGACAGCCGCCGCAGGCGTCGCGCATTCTCTTCACCGAAGGAGGTCGTCGATGACGAGTGTCTTGGAAGTCGATCCGATCGACTGGCTGGAACAGCAGCATCCGGTCGATGCGGACGGCGCCGAACCTGACGACTACCCCCACACCGTGCGGGGAGCGGCGCAGGCCGACGCACTCCCTCACCGTTCCGAAGTCCCGTAACCGAACCGTGTGCCGGGCGTCCCGGGGAGAAACCCCGGGCCGCCCGGCACCTCACGATCTCTCATGAGAACGACGATCAGAGCATTTCGATGACTGCAGTCCTGCCTCCACGGGAGTCCGCCGCGCCGCGGCCCACGAGTGAGATCCGATGTTCCCGATGCGAGCGCGCCTACTGGCTCCGATGCCGGTCGGGCGCCGCCGCCGTCGACTTCGCCGCAGCCGACGGCTGGGTGATCGAACCCGGGCAGACGTTGTGTCCGTGCTGTGCGGCGATCGGAGACGGCCGCAATCGATTACCGTGAGCCCATGAGCAGCGATTGGCGGGCGACCCGCGTCGACGAGATCCGTTCACTGATCCACCGCGCCGCACCCGGTGTCGTCGAAGAGGCGAAGTGGAAGAAGCCCTCGAATCCCGACGGAGTGCCGACCTTCTCGCTCGACGGTCTGATCTGCACCGTCGAGACCTACAAGGCGAAGGTCAAAGTCACTTTCGCCAAGGGCGCGTCGCTGCCGGATCCCGCCGGGCTGTTCGTCCCCGCGACCGGCGGAACCCGCCGTGCCGTCGACCTCGCCGAATCGGACGATCTCGACGCGGACGCGTTCGTGGCGCTGGTCCAGGCGGCGGTCGCGCTCAACCGGGACTGAGGCGCAGGCCCGGCTCAGACGCGGGGACGGCCCACCACGAAGGTCCCCACATTGCATTCCTCCAACTCGTCGCGGCCGGTGGCCGCGGCGAATGCCGCGGTGTCGCCGTATCCCTGCGCGACCCCGCCGAGACCCATCGCCGTGGCGGTGAGATACAGCGTCTGGGTCAGCACGCCGACGTGTTTGAGGATCACCGCGTACGCCATCTGCTCGTACGTCCACATCATTCGGCCCGCCCGAGCGGCCAGGGCGAGCATCACCTGCGGCAACTCGCCGTCGGCGAGGGTGAGAGCGGCGGGCGAGAGCAGCCGATTCACGGCGGGGTCGTCGATGTCGGCCACCCGGCGCAGTGCGTGCCGGTACGAGTCGTAGTGGTACATCCCGGGTGCGACGCCGTCGACGGTGCGGATCACCGGGTAGATCTCGAGTTCGTAGAGCGAGCCGCCGGAAGGGTAGGGGCGAGAAGGAAGCTCGGTGACGGCGGTGCCGGAACGCTCGAGGGTGGCCACGTTCCGAGTTCGGGCGCAGCGATACAGCAGCTCGCCCAGCTCCGCGACGGTCATCGGTGCGGCGTCGTCGAAGCTGCGGACGGACACCCGATCCTCGACGACGCGCGCCAAGGGAACGTCCGACTGCGACAGGCGGTCGAGGTCGGGCACGGGCAGCGGGATGCTCTCGCCCGGGTACGGTTCGGGCGACGCGGGGACCGGCGCGAAGTGCCCGTCGGCCCAGCGGGTGGGGCCGAAGTGGGCCCAACTGGTGCCGCGGTCGCCGACGGTGCTCCGACGGTGGAACCAGAGTTCGTGGGGACTCCACGCGGCCGCTGAGAAATCGGACTCCTCGCCGTCGGCGTCGAGAACGGCGTGACCGGTCCACAGCAGATCCGACCACAGCGAGTCGGCGACGAGGTCGTCGTCTCGGCCGCCGGCCAGGATCGCGGCCACCGAAGGGGCGCCGATCACCACGTCGCACCAGGAGCGCGGGTTCTCGGCGACGACCTCGCCACCCGTCCTGCGGAGCACCGTGAATCGAGACAGCACCCCGTCGGCGTGACGCGGCTCGGGGCGCGTGGAATCGACGGAGCGGAACGGCCGGAGGCGGTACAGCTCGGTCTCGCCGCGGGAGACGGCGAGTTCGAGTGCACCGGCCGACAGCAGATCGCGCAGCAGATAGGCGACCGGCGGAGGCGGTGCCGCGTCGAAGGCGACCGGGCCGGCGTTGAGTGCTTTGAGTACGCCGCCCTGCATGGGCACCAGTCCGGTCAACCGGCGTTTCGCCGGCAGAACCGTAGCGGTCCCGGGAGCGCCGAGCACGGCTTTGCTCCCGGGACGCCAGGTGTAGACGTTGCGCAGGGCGGTCCGCGAGGGACCCGTCATCCGATCAGGCCGTCGCCTTCTGGAAGGCAGGCTTCAGCTCGTCGAGCAGGTACGGGATCGCCAGCGGCGTCGGCTGATTGAGTCCGCTGATGTCGGCGACGGACAGATCGGCGACGGCCCCGCTGCGGACCGACTCGAGCTCCGAGTATCCCGGCAGCTTGCGCAGCGCGCTCTTGAGAGCCGGGGTGTTCGCCGTGACGATCAGGACATCGGCGTCGAGCATCGGGACGTTCTCGGTGGAGATCGGGAAGCGCGGGTTCTTCGTCTTCTCGAACTGAGCGAGCAGCTTGGGCGCGACCTTCATGCCGAGTTCGTTGAACAGGTACGCGGCGCCGTCGTTCGGATCGGCCATCACCTGGATCTGATCGGCGGAGTACATGTACGCCATCGCGTACGTCTTGCCCGCCAGACGCGGGAGCTCCTTCTTGAAGTCGGCGATCTGGTTGTTGACGCCGGCGGTGATCTCCTTGGCCTTGCCGTCCTGACGCAGCAGGGTGCCCATCAGCGCGACAAGGTCCTGCCACGGGTCCACCTGCTGACCGGTCACGCCGGGGATGGTGGGCGCGATCTTTCTGATCTTCTCGAAGTTCTCCGGCTGCGACTTGGGCATGTAGCCCTCGGCGAGGATCAGGTCGGGCTCGGCCTTGGCGATCTGCGCCACCAGGTTCTCCGGATCCAGTGCCGTCGATCCCTGCAGCTTGTCACCGGTCCAGGGCGACGGGCTGCCGGTGAGGATCTGGATGTTGTCGAGGTAGGCAACGGGCTTGACGCCGAAGGCCAGTGCGGTGTCGATCCACTGCGCGCCGAGGGTGACGATCCGCTTGGGAGTGCCCTTCACCGTCACCGGTCCCTGCGCGGTGTTCACCTGGATCGGGCCGCCCGAGGCCTCGTCCTCGTCGGGAGCGCTGCACGCGGACACCGTCAGGACGACGGCCAGCAGACCCGCCACCAGTGCCAGGACGGTCTTCATAGTCGACTTCATGAGCCGAATAGTAACCCAGGCTCACCTAACTTTGCTTAGTCGGCCCTGGGTTGGGAGTCGGACATCACGCATCCAGCGTCCGCAGGAGAGCGCGCGTGCGGGCGCGAGTCTCGCGGTCGCGATCGAACAGTATGCCGACGAACTCGTCGACGCCGAAGGCTCCCAGCTCCCGGACGCGGTCGGCGACGGTGGCTTCGTCGCCGACGATCGCGGCGTCGCCCGGACCGGTGAAGCCCTCGCGGTCGAGCATCGCCTTGTACGAGGGCAGGTTGTCGTACATCGCGAACTGCTCGGCCGCGGCGGCGCGGGCGCCGTCGGCGTCGTCGGTCACCGAGACCGGCAGCATCGCCACCACGCGCACGTCGGAGGCCGAGCGTTCCGCGGCCTCGGCGGCTGTGCGCAGGGTGGGGGCGATGTGATCGCGCAAGGTCTTGGGCCCGGTCATCCAGGTCACCGTGCCCGCCGTGCGACTGCCCGCGATGCCGAGCATCTTCGGTCCCAGCGCGGCCAGGTACACCGGCGGCGCGGGAACGTCGGCGATCGTCAGGGCGCCCCGCGTCGTCACGAGTTCGCCCGCGCTGCTGACCTTTTCGCCGTTCAGTAGCGGGAGCAGGCCGTCGAGGTACTCGTTGGTGCGCTGGACGGGCCGCTTGTAGGAGACGCCCCACATGCCTTCGGTGACCACTTGGTGGCTCAGGCCGAGTCCAAGATGGAGGCGCGGACCGATGATCGCGTTGGTGGTCAGCGCGCGTTGCGCCAGGAGCATCGGATGCTGCACCTGCATCGGCAGCACGCTGGTACCGAACTCGATCTCCGGCACCTCCCATCCCGCGACCGTCAGCATCGTCAGGGCGTCGGGCTCATTCGGCATCTGGGTGCACCAGACTCGGCGAAAGCCCTCCTCCTGGATCTCCGCGAGGCTCTCGACGGCCTTGTCGACGGAGGCGGTGCGGGCATTGATGGTCCAGACGACGCTGACATCCATGGGTGCTCCTGAGTTCGGGACGGTCGACGTCGATCCTATGCTTCGTCGCCGACGCGCGTGGGTGGCTCGGGACCCCGCCGCGGGGAGCTGGTGCGCGTGCAGCCGGTGAGACGATATAGTCAAACAGTCTCAAAATGGTGCGTTCATCTCTTACTCTTGCCGCATGGAACTGGTCGTGTCGCCCGCGCATCTGCGGTTGCGGAATCGAATCGAGCGGATTACGGGAGTGGATCTGTTTCCCGGCGACGACGTGCGCTCGGCGTTCGCTGCGGGACTTCTCGCCGGCGACCCGACGGCGGAGGCCTTCGTCGCCGAGACCTTTCACGGTGAGATGGGCGGTGCGGCGGCGCGCGAACTCCTCGACGAGGCGCTGCGAGTGGGGATCGACAACGTTCCCGACGCGCCCGAATCGATGCGGGCTCTCTTCGCCGAGTTCGAGACGGTCCCGGACTGGGTGGATCCGGACCTGGTGGAGCAGGGCGCGGCGGTGTGGCGACGCTGGGGCTACAACCTCGGAGCGGTCGGGAATGCGGGCACGATGGACACCTACACCGAGGCGTCTCTCGCGGTGCCGCTCTCACTCGCCGGCGGATACGCGGGATCGAGTGCGCTGAACCGATATCTCGAGACGAGTCGGTGGTGGCTGGAGGTCTGCCGTCCGGGGGCGGTGCTCACTCCCGGGTCGACGGCGCGCGCCATCTCGCTGCGAGTCCGCGTGATGCACGTGTCGGTGCGGGCGCGCGTCTTTGCGCATCCGGAGTGGGACGCCGAACGGTACGGTCTGCCGATCAGCCAGAGCGAGATGATGCTGACCCTCCTCGGCGGCAGCGTGGGTCCGGCTTTCGGGCTGACCGCGCTCGGCTTCCTGACCAGTCCGTCGGAGGTCCGCGCCGTCCTCCATTTCAATCGGTATCTCGGTCACCTGGTCGGTTGCCGGGTGGACGAGATGTATCCGGATACCTATGCCGACGGCCTCCGGCTGCTCTACTACTTCGACGCCACGCGCAAACACGACTCCGGCGGTCTCGGTTCCGAACTGGTGGAGTCGTTCGTCCCCGCGTTCGCGCCGCATCCGGGAATGCGCGGCCCGGGCCGGTTGCGTGCCCTGTTCCACCTGCATCTGCAGGCCGGCTACACGCGGCTGTTCATGCTGCCCTGGAACCGGCGCGCCCACCGGCTCCCGAGCGGGCTGCCCGGCGTCGCGATGCTGATCGGACGGGCGCCCTTCATCGCCGTGATCGAAGTGGCGCGCCGCGTACTGCCGGGTGTGGATCGGTGGTGGCAGGCCGGGTCTATGAGACGGTGGCGGCGCTGGCACGCCTGGCACAGCGGGAGCCGTGTGGAGGCGTTCGACGCCACGGCCCCGTTGCGCCGCTGACCGCCCGAGCTCGCGCAGCGGCGTCAGACGGCCGTCCGCAGTGCGCGGTACACGCTCTCGCCCAGGAATTCGGCCAATTCGTCCGGCGCCCAACGAGAATCGGCGAGCAGGGAGCGAACGGCGCCCTCGCTGGCGGAGACCCACAACTCCACCAGCGGGTACAGCTTCTTGTCGATGTCCGCCTCCGGCATCCCCCACGCCGCCAGGGTCGGCCGCAGCAGATCGGTGCAGCGGGCCACGGCGTCGGCCCGTCCCCGGCCGAAGAACTCCGCGACTTCGGAGTCGGGGGAGCCGTACACCAGCCGCCAGGTCTTGGGCTGTTCGGCGACGGTGTTGAGCAGCGCGCGGAAACCGTCGATGAAGACCGTCGCGTCGGCGTCGACGGCTCGCCTGCGGAGCACGGTCGTCATCGATTCGCGCAGCCGGCCCTCCTCGCGCTGGACCAGTTCGGCGATCATGTCGACGCGGTTGGCGAAGCACGCGTAGATCACCGGCCGGGTGACGCGCAGCCGCTCGGCCACCGACGCCACGGTCACGGCCGAAACGCCTTCGGAGACGGCGATGTCCAGCGCGGCGTCGAGGATCTGGGGCCGACGACGCTCGGGGCCGAGATGCTCGGCGCGTGGCCGGTGGGAGTTGGCAGCCATTGCGCTAAGAGTTTAGAGGTTCGGGACTCTCGTCGACGCTGAAAGCCGGTGTGCGGCCCGGAACGTGCGGAACCTACGATGACCGGACGACGAAGTGCGCGTCGACGAGAGGAACGCCGGTGGATAGAACCGTGAACGATGTGGCTCAGCAGGTCTCGACCGGCGCCATGCCGGGATGGCACCGCGTCGAGACCCTGGCCGTCCAGGCGCATGCGCGCTACGCGTCCAATGCCGACGGGCATGTCGCCGACTACATCCCGGGGCTGGCGGCCGCCGACCCGGAGCTGTTCGGGCTGGCGGTCGGAGAGATCGACGGATCGGTCCACGGCGCCGGCTCGTGCGAGACGCTGTTCTCGATTCAGTCGATCTCCAAAGCCTTCGTCTATGCGATGGTCTGCGACGCCGTGGGCCACGGCGTCATCAAGGATCGGGTCGGCGTGAACAACACCGGCTTGTCGTTCAACTCGGTGATCGCCGTCGAACTCAACAACGGTCACCCGATGAATCCGATGGTGAACGCCGGCGCCATCGCCACCACGGCGCTGGTCCCCGGAGCCACGCCGGCCGAACAGTGGGAGGTGATCCGGACGGGGATGTCCCGGTTCGCCGGACGGCAGCTCGAACTCGACGGCGAGATCTACCATTCGGAGATGCGAACCAACCAGCGCAACAGGGCGATCGCACAATTGCTCGAGAGCTACGGGCGCATCGACATCGATCCGTCGGACGCGGTCGACACCTACACGCGCCAGTGCTCGCTCCGCGTCAGCGCGCGCGACCTCGCGGTGATGGGCGCGACGCTCGCCGACGGCGGAGTCAACCCGGTGACCGGTGAACGGGTGGTCTCCGACCAGGTCTGCCGCGACACCCTCGCGGTCCTGGCGTCGACCGGCATGTACGAGCGTTCCGGCGAATGGCTGTTCGAGATCGGCCTGCCCGCCAAGTCCGGGGTCTCGGGCGGCATCGTCGCGATCGCCCCGGGCAAGGGCGCGATCGGCACCTTCTCGCCCCTCCTGGATTCGGCCGGGAACAGCGTTCGCGGCCAGTTGGCGACCGCGTATCTCTCACGTGCACTCGGCTTGAACATCTTCGCCTCGGCTCCCGCCCACCACTCTTCGGCACCAGCCGCCCGAAAGGATGCAGTATGACGACCACCGCCGTCCCGGTCAGCGAGGAGCGGCGCTCGTGGCTGCCGCTCATCGGACTGTTCTTCGCGCAGGTCCTGATGTCGTTCAACGTCGCGGCGCTGCCGGTCTCGATCGGCGGGATGGTCGACGACTTCGACGCCACGCCCACCGCCGTCGGCACCACCATCGTCATGTACGGGCTGGCCGTGGCCGCATTGGTGATGCTCGGCGGCAAACTCGGTCAGCGCGTCGGATGGGTGATGATCTTCCGGATCGTCGTCGTCACCTTCGCCTGCTCGTCGCTGATGATGATCTTCTCGCCGTCGGTCGGGTGGGCGATCGCCGGACAGGGCCTGGCCGGAGCATCCGCGGCCATCATCGTGCCGTCGCTGGTCGCATTGATCGCTGAGAACTACGTCGGCGACCAGCAGGCGACGGCGGTGGGATCGCTCGGCTCGGCTCGTGCGGTCTCCGGCATGAGCGCCTTCTTCATCGGCGGTGCGCTGGGTGCGTCGGTGGGCTGGCGGCCGGTGTTCGGCATCGTCCTGGCTGTGGCGGTCATCGTCTTCGCGCTCAGCTTCACCCTCCGCTCGGACAAGGGTGACCCGAGTATCGAGATCGACGTGATCGGCGCGGTGCTGATCGGTGGCTCGGTGGTGCTGCTGACGCTCGGCTTCAACAACCTCAACTCGTGGGGCCTGTTCTTCGCCGACGCCGGTGCGCCCTTCGACGTCGGCGGAGTCTCGCCGGCGCCACTGATGATCGTGCTCGGTCTCATCGTCGGCCAGGGCTTCTTCGTCTGGACCCGGTCGCGGATGAAGGCGGGCAAGGTTCCGCTGGTCGATCTGTCGGTGCTCGGCAGTTCGCGTGAGCGTGCCGCGGTGTACGCCATGTTCATCGTCGTCTCGCTGGAGGCCGCACTGAACTTCACCGTGCCGCTGTACATCCAGATCGTTCAGGGCCGTTCGTCGTTCGACACCGCGATCGCGATGATTCCGTTCAACCTGACGGTGTTCGTGACCGCGCTCCTCGTGATCAGGTTCTACCGGCGCTACAGTCCCCGCACCATCGGCGTCTTCTCCTTCGGCCTCACCACCGCGGCACTGCTGTGGCTCTCATTCGTGGTGAGCAACAACTGGGAGACGGCGGCGACGATCATCGGGCTCATCGTGTTCGGCATCGGGCAGGGCGCCCTCGTCACCCTCGTCTTCAACGTGCTCGTGACCGCGGCTCCGACGCGTCTGGCCGGTGACGTCGGATCGGTCCGCGGCACCACACAGAATCTGGCTTCGGCGGTGGGCACGGCGGTGGCCGGCGCGCTGCTGTCACCATCCTCGGCTTCACGGTCGCATCGTCGGTCGCGAGCCACCCGGAACTGCCCGACTCGCTGGTGGAACAGGTGAATCTCGATAACGTCAACTTCGTCAGCAACGACAATCTGCGGACCGCTCTCGAGGAGCAGACGGACGCGACCCCGGCACAGATCGACGCCGCGGTGGAGGTCAACGAGGACACGCGTCTGCGGACCCTGCGATTCGGACTGCTGTTCCTGGCCGCCGTGAGCGCGACCGCGATCATTCCGGCCGGCCGACTGCCGAACTACCGCAGGGAGGAGATCCCCGCACCCGGAGACGACGAAGGCGCGGCCTAGGCCGCGGCCTCGCTCTGGCGGGGTTTGATGCCCAGGCGGTCGGCGAACAGTCGCCGCTGGATGATCCAGCCCGCCACCGACAATGCGATCCACAGCGCGTTCGAGGTGATGCTGGCCGCTGCCGAGTCGGGACTGTCGACCCAGTTCAACGGCTCGAAGGCGCGCCCGACGCCGATCAGGACCATGCTGGCGCCGCCGATGGAGGTGAGCCACAGCAGTGCGCGTGCGCGGTACTTGTCGGCGCAGAACGCGGCCGCGACCGCGATGGCGACGATGATGATCGCGCTGGCCGCCCACGAATTGTCGCCGGGCTGAACCAGGTCGGCGAGGCGTGCGCCGCCCACCGCTCCGGTCAGGCCGCCCACGAAGTACGCGGCGAACCGGAAGATCAGCGAGCAGACCACCCAGGCCGACACCGCGCCGATCAGGCCGAACAGGAACATGGTCAGACCGCCGGCGTTGAACAGGCCGCTGACGATCCAGCCCAGACCGAATCCCGCGGCGATCACGCCCAGATGCACTGACCGCACCCCGTAGAAACACAGCAGCGCGCCGACTGCCAGGATCACCAAGCCGTTTGCATCAAACATCCTCGAGCCCTTCCGGTTCTGCCGTCGCGTCCGGCCGGACGCGATCGGCGCCGCGCCCGCGGTGGACAGGAACGTCAGAGTAGTCGAGAATCCCCCAGCCCCGAGCCGGATACCGCTGACGAGTCTTCCGTCTGACGGTAGGCGCGGAAATTACCGTAAATGGGTGAAATCGCCCTCGAAATCGGCTCTGCCGCAGAACAATGGGCGAATGGCGTGGTTCAGGGACGGGCAGGCGGTGAGACCGTTCGACCGTCCCGTCGTCCGCAATGCGTTGCCGCGCCGCACCGTCTACGCACTGCTCGACGAGTACCGGTCGACGCCGGTCACCGTGGTCTGGGCCCCGGCCGGGTACGGCAAGACGACCGCGGTCGCCGGATGGCTCACCGACCGCCGGCATCCGGCGGCCTGGGCCGATCTCGCCCGTGTCGGCGACGACCCGGCCGCGCTCTGGTCGGCGGTGGTCACCGCCGTGGCCGAGATGGGCATCGGTGATCCCCGTGCGCTCGCCGCGATGATCGACTTCTCCGCGTGCTCGCCGGCGGAGGTGCCCGCGCGGCTGGCGTCGTGCCTGGCCGACTCCGGGCCCCTGCTGCTGGTGCTCGACGACCTGCACTCGGTCACCGGGCCGCGCGCACGAGCAGTTGCTGGAACTGGTGGACCGGATGCCCGACAGCGTGCGCATCGTCGCGGTGACGCGCCACGATCCGCCGTGGCCACTGCACCGCATGCGGGTGGAATCGGTGCTGAGCGAGGTCCGCGTCGACGAGATCCGGTTCGGTGTTCACGAGGCGGCGGCGCTGCTGGCGGATGCGTCGGTGACCGTCGGTCCGGACGACGTGGAGCGGCTGGTCGAGCGAACCGGAGGCTGGGCCGCCGGTCTGCGCCTCGCGGCCATCGGTCTGGCTTCGGCGGCCGATCCGCACGCGTACGCCACCGAGTTCTCCGGACGGGACGGATACGTCGCCGACTATCTGATGCGAGAGGTATTCCTCGGCGCACCGCTGCAATGGCGCTACTTCCTCACCAGGGTCTGCGTCGCCGACGAAGTGTGTCCGGAACTGGCCGCTGCTCTCGGCGGAGGTGAAGACAGCGGTGAGCGGCTGGCCGAACTCGCCGGTCTCAACATGTTCGTCCACGAGAGCGCAAACGCCCCCGGCTGGTACCGGCTGCACCCGCTCCTGCTCGATCTGCTCCGTTCCCGGATCACCGACCGGCGCGATCTGGCCACTTCGCATCGGGTGGCCGCGCACTGGTTTCGTGAACAAGGCATGCCCAGACGGGCGCTGGAGCATGCGATCGAGGCGAACGAGTGGGAGGCGGCCTCCGAACTCGTCGGCACCCACATCATCGCGTGGGCGATGGCGCGCCCGCCGGACTGGCTGTCGGCGACGTTGAGCCGAGTTCCGCGGGACGCGGTTCTCACTCATCCCGGGTTGGCGATCGGGGTGGCGACGGCCGAGGCCATGACGGGCCGGACCGCCGACCTGGACGAGTTGGCAGCGGCGGCGCACGGTCGCGTCTGCCGCCTCGAGGGCCGCAGGCGTCGCCGGTACGAGTTCCTGTTGGAATTGGTCGAGTTGGGATTGCGGCCGTGGATCGACGATCCGGCGGGGTTGCGGGCACGCTGCGATCGACTGCACCGGAACCCAGAGGCGCTGGCGACTTCCGGACTGGCGGACTGGGACGTGATTCGGACGGCGCTGGTCGGCAACCTCGGAGCCTGTGAGCTCTGGTCGGGGGATCGTGTGGCGGGCCGAGCCGATCTCGCCGACGTGCTGCGGTATGAGGGCGGCCCGCGGATTCTGCTTCCCGTTCTCAACGCCCGCGCGAACCTCGCGCTTCTCGAGTGGCAGGACGGAGACTTGTCGGCGGCTGAAACTCACGCCCGCCGCGCGGTCGCAGATGCCGACGAGCTCGGCAGTCCTCTCGCCGTCCAGGCCGGGGCCGCACATCTGGCGCTTGCGGGCATCGCGCTCGACCGGGATGACCTCGACGATGCGGCGACGTGGCTCGATTCGGCGTCCGCATCGGTCCACAGCCCCCACGCGACCGTGGTGCTGGTGGTCCTCCAGGCGCGGCTGATGATGGCGCGACGAGCCGTCGCCGAGGCGCTCCGGTTCGCCGACGAGGCACTTCGCGCGGCGTCGGTCCCGGGCGTTCCGGACTCGTTGGTGACCGTAGCGATCGGCACCCATGCGGTGCTGAGTCGGAACCGCCACCGCAGACGTGTCGGCATCCGCTTCGCGGGCGACGCGGACTCGATCCGGGGAATGGTGGCCGAGTGCCTCGACGTCGCGGCGAACAGCGGCGGAGGGTCGAGCAGGGATCAGCGACTGCGGGCCCTCGACCGAGCCCTGGGCATCGCCGCCGGTCATCGGCTTCGCCGGTCGTTCCTCGAACGAGGAGTCCACTTGCGCGAACTGCTGTCCGACCGGGTCGCCGGCGGCACGGAGCACAGCGGCTTCGCACTCGACCTTCTCAATCGGATTCCGGTCCGTACCGGCGGGCTCGTCGACGAGGCGGGCCGGCTGGTTCCGCGGCTGAGCGCCCGCGAGATGGATGTCCTCCGGCATCTGCTCGGTGCCACGACCACCGCCGAGATCGCCGATCGGCTGTTCATCTCGGTGAATACCGTCAAGACGCATCAGCGCGCGATCTACCAGAAGCTCGGGGCGCGGCCGTCGTGACGCGATAACGCGGGCGCGGGAGCTGAGGCTGATCTGACCGGGACCGAGCACGCCGGATTCTCCCGTGCCGTCGGAATCACTCGCAAAGGGTGTTGTGCGAGGGATGGCCGAGCGCGATGATGGGGCCAGACGATCAACACGATGGGAGTTCTCTCATGTCCGTTCCCGATCAACGCGAATCGCATCCGGTACGGCAGGGCCTCGCAGGCGGAGCCACGTTCGCCGCTGCGATCCTGCTCTTCGTCGCCGGTCTTCTCGGTCTGTTCCAGGGTATTTCGGCGGTCGTCAACGACGACCTGATCGTCGTCGGCCCGCAGTACGTTTACCAGTTCGACACCACCGCGTGGGGCTGGATCCACATCGTGGTGGGCGTCCTCGCGATGATCATCGCGATCGGCATGTTCACCGGTGCGGTGTGGGCGCGCGTCGCGGCCATCGTCATCGCATCGCTGTCGATCATCGCCAATTTCCTCTGGCTGCCGTACTACCCCTGGTGGTCCATCTTGCTCATCGCCCTCGACCTGGTCGTCATCTGGGCGGTCGCCACCTGGAAGTCCGCTTGATCGGCGGTAGGTGTCAGCGCACCGCTTGATCGACGGGTACGTCGCCGTCGGTGAACGCGATGTCCTTTCCTGTCGTCGACGGTGTCGCGAGGACCGCGGCGGCGACCAGTGCGACGTTCGCCCGCGACGTACCGGGATTGTCGGGTGAGCGCGTCGCGCCCGGGTCGATCGCGCCGGTCGGTTCGTCGAGCGTCAGCCGGCCGGGCATCAGAATTGTCCAGTCGAGGTCAGCCGAGCGCAGAGCCGTGTCAGCAGCGGCTTTGGCCTCGGCGTACGGGAAGAACGAGTCGCTCTCGGGCACGCCGTGATCGGGGCCGGCGCCGAGGTAGGAGACCATCACGAAGCGCCGAACACCCGCGGACTGCGCGGCGTGCATCGTGGCGATTGCCGCATCGCGGTCGACGGCGTACGTGCGTGCCGGGTCGCCGCCGCCCGCGCCCGCGCTGAAGACCACGGCGTCGGTGCCCGTCAACGCCTCGGCGATCTGACCCTCAGTCGAGTTCTCGATGTCGAGGATCAGTGCCCGTGCGCCCGTCGCCTCGACGTCTGCGGCATGGTCCGCGTTGCGGATGATCGACGTGACCGCGTCGCCACGCGCGATGAGCAGGGGAGCCAGGAGTAGGGCGATCTTTCCGTGACCGCCGATGATCGCGATGTGAGCCATGCACTCGACCGTACGCGTGCGTTACGCTCGCCGCCGGGTCGCGCGGCGTCGGGCGTCACCCCGCCGACGCGCCTACGCGGAGTCGGGCTACGGAACCACCAGCGGCTCCGCGGAGCGCGAGCGCGCGGAGACGTCGGCGGCCCAGCGGATGGGGCCGGCGGACGGTGTCCACCCGGTCAGCAATGACGAGACCTTCGCATCCATCCGGGTGCGCAACCGGTCGAACGAGTCGCGGTAGTCCTCGCCCACCTGGCCGAGCAGCAGCCACCACGCCCAGGCGACGGCGCCGGCGTTGGCGATGAAGTCGGGGATCACGGCGATACCGCGGGCGGTGAGATCCAGTTCGGCGTCGGCGGTGGTCGGAGCGTTCGCGGCTTCCACCACGATCCGCGCTCGGACGTCGCCGCACCCTGCGCCGGTGATCGCGTACGACACGGCCGCGGGGACCAGGATGTCGCACGCGGTCGCCAGAACTGCCTCGCGAGGCAGGCGCATCACCCGCGACGGCACCGCGGTCCGATCGATCTCGCCGTACTCATCCCGTGCGTCGAGCAGCCCGGGGACGTCGAGCCCGTCCGGGTCGTAGAGCGTCCCGGCGGCATCGGCCAAGGCCACCACGCGCGCACCGGCTTCGTGCAGATAGAACGCGGCGCCGCCGCCCATCGTCCCGGCGCCCTGGACCGCGATCGTCGTCTCCGGCACCGCCCAGCCGCGAACCCCGGCCGCGGCCAGAGCGGCCTGCGCGGCGCCGTAGCCACCGACCACGTCGCCGAGGCGTCCTCCGGGCGCGTAGGCGTTGAGACCCGCGAAGACGCGGTCGGCGGTCGCGCGCGGGTCCGGCGACCGCTCGATCGCCGCGTGATACGACTGCCGCATCCCGAGACGGGCGAAGACGGTGTCGATCCGCTCCTGCGACACTCCGAGATCCTCGGCGGTGACCCAATGGTTGTCGAGGAAGGGACGCATCGCCTCGCAGTAGCGGGTCAGTACATCGACGGCCCGCGGATCCTTGGGATCGAAATCGATGCCGCCCTTCGCACCGCCGACGGGCAGGTCGAAGGCCGCCGTCTTGTTCGACATTCCGCGTGCCAGATCGGCCACCTCGTCGACGGTGCAACCCGCGCGCATGCGAGTTCCGCCGGTCGCCATCCCGTGCACCAGAGTGTCGATCACGAGGTAGCCCACGGCGCCGGTCTCGTCGTCGACCCATTCGATGCGCAGAAACGGCGGTCGACGCCCGCCGGAGCCGGGCGCGGGCAGGACGGTCTCGTGCAGAACGCCCTCGGTCGGGGGCAGACCGCCTGCGGCAGCCGGGTCGGTCGGGGTGAGCGTCATGGCCGGTCCTCCTCACGGTCGATCTCGCGGGTGCGTACATCCGCCGTCGTCCTCATCATCGGATTCCGGATGCGCCCGGGTCCATGTGGAATTTGTGAAGACGACCGTTCAGCTTTACCGATTAGGCTCGATGCATGGAGGTCTCGCTGCACCGCCTGAAACTGCTTCGGGAGCTTCGGTACCGCGGCACGGTCACCGCGGTGGCCGACGCCCTCCACTATTCGGCGTCCGCAGTGTCCCAACAGCTTTCGCTCCTGGAGCGGGAGGCGGAGACTCCGTTGTTCGAACGGCACGGACGCCGCATCTCACTCACCGAGGCCGGCATGGTGCTCGCCGATCACTCAGAGTCGATCCTCGACGCGGTCGAGAGCGCGGGCAACGCGATCGAATCACTGCGCGGTGCCTCGTCCGCCACGCTCCGCGCCGGCGTGTGGGCGTCGGTGGCGACGGGGCTCCTGCCGACCGGACTGGCGATTCTCGAACGGCGAGCGCCGGGAGTCTCGGTGCGGTCGGTGGAACTGGCGCCCGAGGCGGGTTCCGATGCGGTGCGCGACGGTTCGCTCGACCTCTCATTCGTCATCGACTACTCGAACTACGCGATGCCGCGGATCCGCACCCTGGAACGGCAGACGATCGCGGTGGAGCGGATGTACGTCGCGGCGCCCGCGGGTGCCGCCGGTCCCGACCCGATCGACCTCGCGGGACTGGCTGCCGACGCATGGATCCTGTCCGACTCGCGTTCGCACTTCGGCCGCGCGGTGCGCCTGGCATGCCGGGAGGCGGGATTCGAACCGGATGTGCGGCACGTCGTCGGCGAGCAGTCGACCGCGCTGGCGCTCGTCGCCGCCGGTCAAGGTGTGACACTGGTGTCCGACCTCGGCGGGATGACACCGCCGCCGGGCGCGGAGCTGACGCCGCTGGCCGGGAGATTCGAGCGCAACCTGTCGATCGCGTACCGCACCAGGGACTCGGACCGATCGTCGCTGCAGGCGTTCATCGACGCGATGGCCGAGGCCGCGCTGGAAGTGGGACTCCGGGCTCCGGGCGGTCAGCGGCCGGGAACGTAACCGCGTTGCTTGTCGACGGCGGGCCCGGGATCGCGCCCTGCGGCGTAGTCGGTCAGCATGCCGAGGAACTGGTCGGAGAGCGTGCCGCGCCAGCCGATCACGTCGCCCGACATGTGCGGGCTGATGTGCGCGCCGGGCAGCGTCCACAGCGGGTCATCGGCGGGAAGCGGCTCGGTGTCGAGAACGTCGAGATGCGCCGAGAGCCGTCCGGCCGCGATCTCGGCGGTGAGCGCGGACTGATCCACCAGGGCGCCTCGCCCGACGTTGACGACGTGCGCGCCGTCGGGCAGGGTCGCCAACTGCCCGGCGCCGAGCATCCCCCGAGTCGTCTCCGTCAGGGGCGCGACCATCACCAGGTGGTCCACGTCGGTGAGGTGGGCGGCGAGGTCGGCCGAGTCGACGACCACGCCGAAGTCGGGATCGTCCTCGCGGGGCCGTCGGCCGGCACCGCGCACCTGCAGCCCCACGCGCCGCAGCAGCCGGGCCGTGGCTCGCCCGATGCCCCCGGTTCCGACCACCAGCGCACGGCGGCCGGCGACGCGCCGGGTCTCCCGGTGCACCCACCGCTCCTCGCGCCTGAACTCCTCGGTCTCGTGGAGGAGCTTGTCGTGCGCCAGAATGCAGGCCAGCACGTATTCGGCGATCGGCTCGTCGAAGACGCCGCGCGCATTGGTGACCCGTACGGACGACGACCGGAGCCCGTCGAACAGGATCGCGTCCACGCCGGCCGCGGCCACGTGCACCCATCGCAGCGCGTCCGCCGCGTGCCAGGCGCGCGACAGGGCGTCGGAGAAGATGTCCCAGACCAGCAGGACGTCGGCGCCGGGTAGCGCGTCGGCGAGGGTGCCGTCCGTCGCGGTGCGGATCTCGGCGATCCGGGCCATCGCGTCGAGGTCGGCTGGCGGCTCGACTCCGTCGGCGGTGAGCAGGACGACGATGGGTCTGCGGTCGGACATGGTTCCACCGTAACGGTCGCCAGATTGTCGACAATCCTACCGTTGACAGTCGATGTGCGGGGGGACACACTGACCACATGAGCAGCGCGTCCCTGTCTCCGGTTCTGAAGCAGGCGACTCCGGTCGTCGTCGACCACGCGTCCGGATCGTGGATACACGGCACGGACGGCCGCCGCTATCTCGACTTCACCACGGGGATCGGTGTCACCAGCACCGGTCACTGTCATCCCGACGTGGTGGCCGCCGCGCAGGAGCAGTGCGCCAAGATCATCCACGCGCAGTACACGACGGTGATGCACCAACCGCTGTTGCGGCTCACCGAGAAGCTCGGCGAACATCTGCCGGACGGGATCGACTCGGTTTTCTACGCCAACTCCGGGTCGGAGGCGGTCGAGGCCGCGGTCCGGCTGGCGCGGATGGCGACGCGGCGCCAGTACATCGTCACGGTGCAGCGCGGATTCCACGGCCGCACCGTGGCCGCCGCCTCGCTCACCTCGGCGGGCACCAAGTTCTCGGCCGGGTTCGGACCGCTGATGGCCGGTGTCGCGACCACCCCGTTCCCCGACGCCCTGCGGCTGGGACTGTCGGAGGACGAGGCCGTCGACTACGCGCTCAAGGAGTTCGACTACCTCCTCGGCACTCGGATTCATCCCGACGAACTGGCCGCGGTTCTGATCGAACCCGTCCTCGGCGACGGCGGATACCTCGCGGTCCCGCCCGCATACCTCGCCGGCCTGCGCGAGCGGACCCGACGGCACGGCGCGCTGCTGGTGCTCGACGAGGTGCAGGCGGGCGTCGGTCGCACCGGACGATTCTGGGGGCATCAGCACACCGACGGGCTGGTGCCCGATGTCATCATCACCGCCAAGGGCATCGCCTCGGGGTTTCCGATCTCGGCGATCGCGGCGCCCGAGGCGATCATGGCGAAGGCCTGGCCGGGGTCGCAGGGCGGGACCTACGGCGGCAACGCGGTCGCGGCGGCCGCCGGCGTGGCCACGCTCGAGGTGATCGAACGGGAAGGGCTGGTGGAGAATGCGCGCGTACGCGGCGCGCAATTGCTCGACGGCCTGCGCGCAGGGCTCGACGGCGTCGATGAGATCTGCGACATCCGCGGAACCGGACTGATGCTGGCCGTCGAATTCGGCGATCCGACGGCCAATGCGGGGAGCCCGGACTCGGCCGAGGCGGTGCGGCTGGCGGGCGCCGTGCAGCGGGCGTGCATCGACGAGGATCTGCTGACCCTCACCTGCGGACCCATCGGGGCCATCGTCCGGATCATCCCGCCGCTGACCGTCACCGCAGACGAGGTCGCCACCGGCACGGAGAGATTCATTCGCGCCGTGGAGCGTGTAGTGGGAGGCTGATCTCATGACAGTCCCCGCCGCGCTGATCGATGCACTCCGCGCGGAAGGACTGGCCCCGGAGTCCTCTCCGCGGCGTCTCGCCGAGTACTCCTACGACGCCTCCAACTACCGCGTGGTGCCCGCGGCGGTGCTCTTCCCCCGGTCGGAGGGAGAGGTGTCCGCGGCGCTCACCGTCTGTCACCGTCTCGGAGTGCCGGTGACCGCCCGCGGAGGCGGCACCTCGATGTCGGGCAACTCGATCGGTGACGGACTGGTCATCGATCTCTCGCGCCACATGAACCGGGTGCTCCGCGTGGACGAGGAAGCGGGTACGGCCACGGCACAGGCCGGGGTGGTGCTCACCGCGCTGCGGGCAGCGGTGCACGCGTCCACCGGCGATCGCCTGACCTTCGCCCCGGACCCGTCGAGCCAGACCCGTGCCTGCCTCGGCGGGGCTGTCGGCAACGACGCCTGCGGCAACCACTCGGTGCGCTACGGCCGCACCGCCGATCACGTCGTCGAACTCGCCCTGGTCACCGCCGACGGACTGCGGGTCACCGCCACCCGCAACGGAATCAGGGCCACCGATCCCGCCGACACCCAGGCCGCGGCGCGCGCCGAACACCTCGAGTCGGAGTTGCGCGCGCTGGCCGCCGACCACCTCGCCGCCATCAGGACCGAGCTGGGACGCATTCCGCGGCAGGTGTCCGGCTATCACCTCAGGCATCTGCTTCCCGAGGAGGGCTTCGACGTCGCCCGTGCGCTGGTCGGCAGCGAGGGAACGTGCGGCGTCATCACCTCGGCCACGGTCGCGCTGGTACCGCGGCCCGCGACCACCTCGCTGATCGTGGCCGGATACGCCGACATCGTCGACGCGGCGCGCGACGTGCCGTTGCTGCTGCTCCACGGACCCACCGCCGTCGAAGGGGTCGACGAGGTGATCGTGGAGACGATGCGCCGCCGGCGCGGCGCCGACGCGGTGGCCGATCTGCCCTCCGGGCACGCATGGCTGTTCATCGAGACCGACCGCGGTGCCGACGCGGCCGATGAACTGGTGCACGAGCTGCGGACCGCCGGACACCCGGTCGACGTCCGCCAGGTGCACGATCCCGCGGAGCGCGCCGACCTGTGGCGCGTACGCGAGGACGGCGCCGGACTCAGCTCGCGGCTCACCGATCCCGCGACGGGCGAGACCATCTCCACCTGGCCCGGCTGGGAGGACGCCGCCGTGCGGCCGGACCTGCTGGCCGACTACCTCGCCGACTTCCGCGACCTGCTCGGCCGGCACGGTCTCACCGGCGTAATGTACGGCCACTTCGGCGCCGGCTGCATGCACATCCGAATCGACTTCGATCTGCGGACCTCGCAGGGGCGCACCGTGTTCCGCGAGTTCTGCACCGATGCCGCGCACCTCGTGGTGCGCTACGAGGGCTCGCTCTCCGGGGAGCACGGCGACGGACGCGCGCGGTCGGAGCTGCTGCCGATCATGTACTCCGACGAGATGCTGACGGCCTTCGACCGCTTTGCGTCGATCTGGGACCCTCGGGGCCTGCTCGCGCCGGGCGGACTCCGGGCCACCCGGCCGATCGACGCCGACCTCGCGCTGGCCGACGTCGACCCGCATCCCGCCCAGTCGTGCATCGGCATCGGACGGTGCCGGACTCACTCGGGCGGAGTGATGTGTCCGTCCTACCGGGCCACCGGCGACGAGAAGGACTCCACGCGCGGCCGCGCGAGGGTGCTGCAGGAACTGGTCCGGGGCGGTGCCGCCGCGAACTGGGACTCACCGATGGTCGCCGAATCGTTGGAGTTGTGTCTGGCGTGCAAGGCGTGCTCGTCCGACTGCCCGACGGGTGTGGACATGGCGGCGATGAAGTCCGAGGCGCTGCACCGCAGATATGCCCGACGGCTGCGGCCGCGGGCGCACTACACGCTCGGTCTGCTGCCCACGTGGCTGCGGTTCACCCCGTACGCCGCCGGACCGCTGAACCGGCTGCTGGCCTCGCGGGCCGGCCGCGCC
Source organism: Gordonia sp. LUNF6 (assembly GCF_047041125.1). Taxonomy (NCBI): domain Bacteria; kingdom Bacillati; phylum Actinomycetota; class Actinomycetes; order Mycobacteriales; family Gordoniaceae; genus Gordonia; species Gordonia sp. LUNF6. The sequence goes on along the minus strand of NZ_CP178181.1, from coordinate 3,424,145 downwards.
GGTGCGCGGCTGGGCGGTCTGGCGCAGGGCCGGGTGCTGCCGCAGTTCGCGTCCGCAGCGCGGCTGCGCGCCGAACTCGGACGCGCTCCGGACAGTGTCGGCGCGCCCGGACCGGCCGAGGTGGTGCTGTTCCTCGACTCGTTCACCCGGGGGCTGCGTCCGGAGGTGGCCGGTGCGGCTGTCCGGGTGCTCGGCGGCGTCCACGCCGCGGTCGCCTGCAGCGAGCACCACTGCTGCGGGCTCACTCAGATCACCACCGGTCGGCTCGACGCCGCCCGCAGGACGTTGCGGCGCACGGCCCGGCATCTCGACGCCCTCGACCCGGAGGCGCCGATCGTCGTCGTGGAGCCGAGCTGCGCCGCGGCACTGCGCGAGGATCTGCCGCGACTGCTCTCGGAGGAGTCGGTGGGTGCGGCCGATGCGGAGCGGGCACGCCGCGTGGCGGCGCGCGTACGATCGGTGGCGGTGCACCTGGGGCGCCTCGCAGAGCAAGGGCGTGCGCCACAGTGGCCGGACGGACCACCTGAGGCGGTGGTGCTTCAGACTCACTGCCACGAATACGCGACCTTCGGAAACCGGGTCCAGCGTGCGACGCTCACCGCACTCGGCGTCGGCAGCATCGTCGAGGCGACCGGGTGTTGCGGTGTGGCAGGCGATTTCGGTTTCACCGCCGGTCATGAGGAGGTGTCGGACGCGGTGGCCGAGCAATCGCTGGCGCCCGCACTGCGACGTCATCCCGACACTCCGGTGCTCACCGACGGCTTCTCGTGCGCCACCGCGATCCGTCGCCTCGCCGTCACCGATCCGGCCGCCGGCGGAGCCACGGGCGCCGACCGGCGAGGACGGCATCTGCTGGAACTGCTCGACCCGGACCCACTCGAATCGCACTCCGCCGACCCCGCGGCCGGCGGGGGAGGACCCCGATAGCTCAATCACCACAGGAGGTATGTCATGACCCGTTCCGTCGCCGACATCATCGCCGGTCTAGGCTCCGGCATCCACATCGACGGACGCTGGCGCCAGGCGTCTTCCGGCAGCACGTTCGACGTCGAGAACCCGGCCACCGGGGAGGTGCTGGCGACGCTCGCCGACGGTGGCGAGAGCGATGCGGTCGCGGCGATCGACTCGGCGGCGGCACACCAGCGCGAGTGGGCGGCGACCCCCGCGCGCGAGCGGTCGGAGATCCTGCGGAGAGCGTACGAACTCCTCACCGAACGGGCTGACGAGGTCGCGGCGGTGATGACCGCGGAGATGGGCAAACCGCTGGCCGAGTCCCGCGGCGAGGTGGCGTACGGCGCCGAATTCTTCCGCTGGTTCGCCGAGGAGGCCGTGCGGATCCGCGGCGATGCGCGGCGCAGTCCCGACGGCAAGTCGCGGATCATCGTCACCCAGGAACCGGTGGGACCGTGCATCCTGATCACGCCGTGGAACTTTCCGCTCGCGATGGTCGCGCGAAAGATCGGGCCGGCCATCGCCGCCGGTTGCACGATGGTCTACAAGCCGGCCAGCCTCACTCCGCTGACCTCCCTGTACGTCACCGATCTGCTGCGCGAGGCGGGGCTGCCCGACGGAGTCCTCTCGGTGGTCTGCACCTCGTCGGCCGGCTCGGTCGTCGAGCCGTGGATCGATTCGGGCAAGGCGCGCAAGCTGTCGTTCACCGGCTCCACCGACGTCGGCAAGTCGCTGCTCGAACAATGCGCCCGCGGAGTGCTGCGGACGTCGATGGAACTGGGCGGCAATGCCCCGTTCATCGTCTGCGAGGACGCCGATCTCGATGTCGCGATCGAGGCAGTCCTCGCGGCCAAGATGCGGAACATGGGCGAGGCGTGCACGGCCGCCAACCGGATCCTGGTGCACCGTTCGGTGATCGGAGACTTCGCCGGGCGGCTGACTACCCGGATGTCGGAGCTGACCGTCGGAGACGGGGCGGTCGACGGCACCGATGTGGGTCCGTTGGTGAACCGCGCCGCCGTCGACAAGGTCGACGATCTGGTGCGCGACGCCGTCTCCCGCGGTGCGGAGGTACTGTGCGGCGGCGAGCGGCCCGAGGGGCGCGGATGGTTCTACCCGCCGACGGTCCTGACCGGCGTCGCGTCCGACGCCGAGATGGTGCGCACGGAGATCTTCGGGCCGGTGGCCGCGTTGGTGCCGTTCGACTCCGACGACGAGGCCGTCGAACTCGCGAACAACACGGAGTTCGGTCTCGTCTCCTATGTGATGACCGAGTCCGCGGATCGCGGCTTCTCCATCGCCGAGCGACTGGAGACCGGGATGGTGGGATTCAACACCGGGCTGGTCTCGAATCCCGCGGCACCGTTCGGCGGCGTGAAGCAATCGGGTCTCGGCCGGGAGGGCGGATTCTCCGGCATCGACGAGTTCTTGGAGACCAAGTACGTGGCGATGCCGGTGCGGAACGCGACCTAGGCCCGCTACGGCAGGTGGCCGGCGGCCGGTTCGGCTGTGCCGCCGGTCAACCGGGCCAGCCCGTCGCTCATGTGCGCTTCCAGGACGGCGACCGCACGAGTCCGGTCGCCGGCGCGAACGGCGTCGGCGATCTCGCGGTGCTCCGACACCCGGTCCGAGCCAGGAGCGTATGTCGGCGCCATGGCCCGAAGACACATGCTCGTCTCGACGATCACCGTCTCGTGCACCCGCGAGAGCCGGTCGCTCTCGGCGGACTCCACGATGGTGCGGTGGAACTCCAGGTCGGCGGCCATCATCGCAGGGGAGTCGCGTCTCGTCGCAGCCGCCGACATCCGCGCGACCACGGCGTCGAGACGGTCGGCGCATGACGGCCCCGTTCCGGCCGCGAGGATCCGCTCCACCGCGGCGCGTTCGATCGTCGTACGCAGCAGGTACATGTCGGCGACGGCGTCGGCGGTCAGTTCGGGAACGAACAGGCCCCGATTGCGGCGCGAGATCAGGAGTCCCTCCTGGGTGAGCCGCTGCATCGCCTCGCGCAACGGTCCCCGGCTGACTCCGAGCTGCTTCGCCAGGGTGGCTTCGCCGAGTTGGGATCCGGGCGGGAACTCTCCGGCGGAGATCGCCCGGCGCAGGGCGCGGGCGATGATCGCGGGGGTCGATTCCTGGACGACGGGTTCCAACGAACTCGCCGGACGGTCGCTCGCTGTCATCACGCTTCCCGTCATCCCGCTTCCCGTCTTCACGCTTCTTCGGAGCATGCGTGGATCCGCGGTCGCGGTACGCGGTCGGCGACTGCCGCCTGCAACGCGGCTCCCGCCCGCATCACCAGCAGATCGGCGAAGCGCGGTCCGATGAGCTGAGCGCCGACCGGAAGGCCGCTGTCGGTGACGCCGCACGGCACCGACAGTGCGGGTTGCTGAGTCATATTGAAAAGGTAGGTGTACGGCGTCCACGAGGTCCAGTCGTCGTCGGGCCATCCCGGAGGGACGTCGCTCCCGACCGGGAATGCCGGCACGGGGGTGGTGGGAGTCAGCAGCAGGTCGTAGTCCGTGTGCAGTGCGCCGAGTTGGACGCCGAGCGCCATCCGCACGGCGACGGCGTCGAGGTAGTGCTGCGCGGTGAACTCCGAATGCCGGTGCAGGGCCGCGCGAAGGGAGGGGTCGATCCGGTCGGACACATCGTCGCCGAACGGCTTCAGAACGGCCGCGGCTCCGGCGAACCAGAGGACGTGGAAGGCATCGGCCGGGTCGGCGAGTTCCAGCGTCACTTCCTCGACCCGCGCGCCGAGGCTCTCGAGCGTCCGTGCCGCGGCGCTCACCTCTCGCTCGACGTCTCGATGGTTGGTGCCGAAGCCGAGGTCGCGGCTGTACGCGATCCGCAGGCCGGAAAGCGGGCGGTCGGCGCGGGTGCCCTCGAGCACGGCCGCGAGAAATCCCCCGGGCTCGGGGGCCGTCGCCTGTGCCGGCACCGCGGACCAGTCGCGGTAGTCCGGCCGGACCAGCACATCCATATACGCGGCGGCGTCCGTGACAGTTCGGGTCATCGGACCGGCGTGCGCGAGGGTCCCGAACGGGCTGGACGGGTACATCGGCACCACGCCGTAGGTGGGTTTCAGCGCGACCGTTCCAGTGAAGGAGGCGGGGATCCGGACCGACCCGCCGCCGTCGGTGCCGACCGACAGCGGGCCGAGTCCGGCGGCGACGGCGGCCGCCGACCCGCCGCTGGATCCACCGGGAGTCAGTGCCGGGTCGTAGGGGTTCCGCGTTATCCCGGTCAGCGGAGAATCGGTCACCGCTTTCCACGCGAACTCGGGTGTGGTGGTCTTGCCGAGGACCACGCAGCCGGCATCGCGCGTCGCGGCCACGGCGGGGGCGTCGTCGGTCGGAGGGGCGGCCGCCTGCCCGTCCGCCAGCAGTCGCGAGCCGCGGAGTGTCGGGTGGTCCGCGGTGAGGAAGATGTCCTTGATCGTCACGGGTACGCCGTCGAGCGGGCCGAGCGGATCGCCGTGCCGGTAGCGTTGCTCGGCGGCGCGCGCCGCGGCACGGGCTCCCTCGGGATCCACCAGGCAGAAGGCGTTCAGCGCGGGGTCGAGGCGGGTGATCGCAGCAAGAGCTTCTTCGGTCGCCTCCACCGGCGAGAGGGTGCCGGCGCGATAGGCCTCGGTCAGCTCCAATGCGGTGAGTGCGCAGGTGCTCGCGTGCGGTGTGCTCATGACATCGACCGTCTCTCTCGATCGCGGTCTGTTGATTGTCGACAATCCTACGCAGGCGAGTCGGTTCGTCAAGGGTCTCCGGCCTGTGCGGGGTAGTCTTCTGAAAATGCTGCCCGCCGCGGGCCGGCGACGCCCGGCGCTACGACCTGCACGTCTGATCCTGATCGGCTTCGTTCTCGTCATCGTCGCCGGAACCGTGCTGCTGACGCTTCCGACGTCGTCGGCCGACGGACGGGGCACGGGCCTGGTGGCGGCGTTGTTCACCGCGACGTCGGCGACCTGTGTCACCGGGCTCTCGGTCGTCGACACCGCCGAGCACTGGTCGGGCTTCGGCCAGGTGGTCATCCTGGTGTTGATTCAGGTGGGCGGACTCGGGGTGATGTCGCTGGCGACGATCTTCGGTCTGCTCATCGCACGGAGGGTGCGGCTGCAGACACAGATGGCGGCGCAGCGGGAATCGAAGTCCACGGTGTTCGGCGACGGCCGGCGGGTGATTCTCGGGGTGATCGGCACCACGGTGGTGATCGAGGCCGTGGTCGCGGCGATTCTCGCGGTCCGGTTCGCGACCGGCTACGGCGAGTCGACGGGGCGTGCCGCCTACCTCGGCGTCTTCCATGCGGTCTCGGCGTTCAACAACGCCGGGTTCGCCCTCTTCAGCGACAACCTCGTCGGCTTCGTCGGCGATCCGTGGATCATCGTGCCCGTTTCGGCGGCGCTGATTCTCGGCGGACTCGGTTTCCCCGTGCTCTTCGAGCTGGCGCGCGAGATGCGCCGCGCCGGACTGAGGCTGCGGGGTGTGGGCCGCGCCGCCCGGCTGCGGCTGTCGTTGCACACCCGGATGACACTGGTCACCTACGCGGCGCTGGCCGTGGTCGGCGTGGTGGCGCTGACCGCCACGGAGTGGACCAATCCGGCCACGCTGGGCCATCTGGGACTCTCCGACAAGCTGCTCGCCGGCATGTTCTCCGGAGTCTCGCCGCGCACGGCCGGATTCAACAGCGTCGACGTCGGCTCGATGAAGTCGAGCTCGCTGCTGGTGACCGACGTCCTGATGTTCATCGGCGGCGGCAGTGCGGGTACCGCGGGCGGCATCAAGGTCACCACCTTCGCGATCCTCGGCTACGTGATCTTGAGCGAGATCCGGGGTGAGCCGAGCGTACATGCGATGAGGCGGCGGATCGGGCCGGACGTCCAGCGGCAGGCGATCACCGTCGCGCTCCTCGGCGTCGGCGCGGTCGTCGCCGCCACGCTCGCGCTGATGTACCTCACCGACTACACCCTCGATACGGTGCTGATCGAGACGGTGTCGGCGTTCGCCACCGTCGGACTGTCGACGGGGATCACGCCGGATCTTCCCGGCGCGGCGCAATTGTTTCTGGTCGGGTTGATGCTGCTCGGCCGCCTCGGTCCGATTACGCTGGGATCGGCTCTCGCGCTGCGGGAGAAGGCCCGCAGATTCGAACGACCCGAGGAGCGCCCGATCGTTGGCTAGGTTCAGAAGGACTCGCGACGACGAGCGGCGCGTGGCCGTCATCGGTCTCGGCCGGTTCGGGGCGTCGCTGGCGATCGAGCTCGTGAATCAGGGCGTCGAGGTGCTCGCGATGGACAGCGATCCGGCCCTCGTGCAGCGATACTCCGACGACCTGCCGAACGCCGCGGTGATCGATTCGACGGATCCACAGGCGCTGCGCCAGTTGGGCGTCGAGACGTTCGATCACGTGATCGTCTGCATCGGGGCCGACCTCGAGGCCAGTGTCCTGACCGCGTCGGTGCTCGCCGATCTGGAGGTTCCCGACATCTGGGCGAAGGCCTTGTCGCGTCAGCACGGGAGCATCCTCACTCGCGTCGGCGCCCATCACGTCGTGCTGCCGGAGCACGAGATGGGCGAGCGAGTGGCGCATCTCGTCATCGATCGGCGGCTGCTCGACTACGCGGAGTTCGACCACGAGTTCGCGATGGGGAAGTCGTCGGTACCGCACGACCTCGTCGGTCTCGATCTCAAGTCGAGCCGAGTGCGGAGCACCTACGGCGTCACCATCGTCGCGATCAAGAAGGGTGACGGCGCGTTCGAGTTCGCCGGCGTCGACACCGTGGTTCATGAGGACGATGTGTTGATCGTCGCGGGTCCGAGGCGGGCCGTGGAGCGGTTCGCGGACAACAAGTGAGCCCAGAGCTCGAAATTCGCCGATTTCTCCCATAACTCCTGGTCGGGCCGGGTATTCACGGCGAACGCCGACAACTGTCCAGATAACGGTTTTGTAACGAAAACCCGTCATTCTGTGATGGATCTGACACGAGGGCGCAACGTGATTAACGCGTTCGGTTGACAACTGATCGGACGACCTCCCCGATAGAGAAAAGAGTAGAAAATGGCAGACGGCCCGCTTCGCCTCGAAATCGACTTCTTGACCCCGATCATGGACGCTCTCGGTTCCAGCGGCGGCAGCAGCGGTGGAGACACCCCGGCGACGCCGTAGTTCGAGACGACGTAGCTCGATTCGACGAGAGGTCGCTTCGCTCATTGCGAAGCGGCCTCTCGGCTTTCTTCCGGCACCCGGTGCGGTCGAGCACCGGATCGCAGCGATGGGACCGCATGAATGACCGAGATCGTCACCCTTGATGACACCGACCTGACCGAGGCCGTGCGGCTCGCCGCCCACGGGATCCGGGAGATTCCGCTCTACCAGTGGTTGCTGGGCGAGCACGTCGGCGATTCGGACAAGCGGGAGTGGCTCGCTCGCCTGCTCCTTCGTCCGTTGCTGAGAGTCGGGTGTGTCACGGGCGCCCGCAGCGACGGGCGGCTGGTCGGAGTACTCGTCTGGCAGCCGCACGACGTCGATCTGTCGCCAGACGGTGAGCCGCCGCTCACTCCCGCGGACGTCGAGGTGGCGGCACGTACACCGGGTCTGCGCGAGAGGTTGGCCGAGCTCTGGACACAGCCGCCGCTGTGGTCGCCGGTCGAGGACGCGGTCAACTGCACCCTCACCACGGTCGAACCCGGGGGACGCGGCGGTCGCACGCTCATCGACATGATGCGGGTCGTCGAGCGATACTGCGCCGAGCGCGACAGGCCTTTTTACGCCTGGACCGGCTCGCCGGAATTGCGGGACTGGTTCGTGGCGGGTTGGGCGGCCGAGCCCTTCGCGACCACCGATTGGCACGGTAGGACGATGTACGGAGTCCTGTCCGGTCGTCCCCCGGTTCCCGCGGCGGTGCCCCGTGAACGCGACGCGGTGTGACCGGTACGGACCGCACCGTCGTCTGCCGGCAGCAGGATCACGTCCAGCAGCAACGCGGCGGACGCCATCAGGAGTGCTGCGTCCAGGTAGTGGCACGCCATCGCGCCGATGTAACCGGGTCCGCCCCAGGCGTTGACCGTGAAGTTCGGGTCGAGCCCGCCGATGACCTGGACGCCGGCGCGGTATACGCAGAACACGAGCAGTGCGGTGGGCGGGAGGGCGGCCGCGAGGCGCCAACGGCTCTGCCCCGCGGCTGAGGCTCTGAGCGTGCGTCGGACACGAAGAGCCGCCCGTCGTCCGAGAGGCAGCAGGACCGCCGGTCTGCGGCGACCCGTGCGACGGCGATGGATGCCGACGGCCATCGCGAGAGCGGCCGCGAGCCCGGCCAGTACCGCGTGTTGCCACCACGCCGATGTACCGGCCTGATGCTGCTCGTGGACGGGCGAGCGCCCGGCGTAGAGGAGTGCACCGTGAATCAGTCCCGCCACGAAAGCGGAACCGAACAGGGCTGCCGACAGCGACGAGATGTGGGAACGACTGCTGCAGGGACGTGAAGTGGAAATGGTCATGACTCAACGGTGCCGCCGGCGGTCTCGGCTGTCGTCGGCTTACGAGCCGGTTTCTCGGCGGTACTCCGAGACGATCCGCTAGCCGGGGTGGTACCGGGGGAGGACGTCAGGCGAGGACTCCGGAATGACGCGGCCGGAGTCTCATCCTTTCTAGATTGAGAGACATGGCAGATCCCGTGCATCCGTCGACAGTGCCGTCGGCGCGACCGCCGTGGCACGTTCGAATCGAGAACCGGTTGGGCGCCGGCGGATTCGCGATGCTGGTGGATCTGACGATCGCAATCACGTGCTTCGCGCTGTTCACCGGGCCACTGCTGCTCGGGGTGGTCGACCGTCACGGGTCTCCGGCCGCGCAAGCCGCGTTCGGGGCGCTGGCCGCGGCTCCGCTGATACTTCGACGGCGACGCCCCGTCGCGGTTCTGTGCGTGATCACCGCGGTGTCGGTGGCCGCGATGCTGTTACGCGTGCAGTTCACGCCGTTCGTATCCGATGCCGGGCTTGTGTTCCCGATCGCCGTCTACACGGTTGCGGACCGCTGCGCGCGTCGGCTGTCGGCGGTGGTCACTGCGGGCGCGGTGTTGGTCGTCTCGCTCGGCGGAGCGGTCGCCTTCTCGCTGCACCCCGAGATCGAGCAGGACGCGGTTCACCTGCTTCTCGCCGTCCCGGCCTGGATCATCGGCGACGCGACGCGGAGCCGACGGAAGTTCCAGGCTCGGGTGCGGGAACAGGAACGGCTGTCGGCGCTGGAGCGGCAGCGTCGATTGCGAGCCGAGGACCATCTCCGCCTCTCGCGCGAGGTCCACGATGTCGTCTCGCACGGGCTGAGCATGATCGTCGTCCGTGCCGGGATCGGCCGAGTGGTCTTCGACGAGCAGCCCGAGGAGGCACGTCGCGCACTCGCGACCATCGAGACTGCGGGCCGCTCGGCACTGTCCGATCTCCGCGGACTGTTGCGCGAGATCCGCGAAACTGCGCCGGACGACGCGGCTGCGGCCCCCGGGTTGGCCGACCTCACCGCGCTCGCGGCGCAGATCAGCGACGATGGGGTGGTATCGGTGAGTGTCGTCGAGGACGGACCGCCGAGGTCGTATCCGCCCGCGGTGGAACTCTCCGGATATCGAATCGTTCAGGAGGCCGTCACGAACGCCGTCAAGCATGCTCCGGGCGCCGCGGTGACCGTCCGGCTCACCCACCGTCCGGACCACCTGTTGCTGACCGTGTCCGACGACGGCGGACACGGGGTGCCGTCCGATCCGGTCGGTGCCGGGCTCGGCCTCGCCGGAATCGGTGAGCGCGTCGAACTCCTCGGCGGGGACGTCGTCGCCGGTCCAGATCCGGACGGTGGATTCACTGTCCGGGCACGACTGCCCGTGCGGGTGACGGACGCGGCGGGCGCGCCGTGAACGATCCCGCGGACACGACCACCGTGCTGGTGGTGGACGACGAACAGCTCGTGCGCGCCGGATTCCGGCTGCTGATCGACTCGGCGTCCGACCTGACCGCTGTCGGTGAAGCCGGGGACGGAGGCGAGGCGGTCCGCGCCGCCCGCCGGCTTGCGCCCGACGTGGTGGTGATGGACATCCGGATGCCCGGCATCGACGGAATCGAGGCCACCCGTCTGATCGTCGCGGACGACGCCGCGGCCCGAGTGCTGATCGTCACCACGTTCGACGACGACGAATACGTCTTCGCCGCGCTCCGCGGCGGGGCCAGTGGGTTCCTGCTCAAAGACACGCCGCCGGAGCAGATGCTGGAAGCGATTCGCACCGTCGCCCGCGGTGATGCGTTGCTCTCGCCGTCGATCACCAGGCGACTCATCACCGAGCTCGGGCGTTCGCCGGAGCGGCCGGCGGTGCGCAGCGGTGAACTCGACCGTCTCACCGACCGCGAGCGGGACGTGTTCGAACTGGTCGCCGCAGGACTGTCCAATGGTGAGATCGCCGACCGCCTGCACCTGGGGATCACCACTGTCAAGACTCATATCTGACGACTGCTCACGAAGCTCGATGCCCGCGACCGCGTGCACTTGGTCATCTGCGCGTATGAGAACGGCGTCGTCGCGGCGCAGCGCGAACGGTAGAGGTCGGCGTTGCCGCATTCGACTGCATAGTTTAGCCTTGCCTAAATTGTGTCGCGCGGTGGTGCGCGATCGGACAGCCGGGCAGACGGTTGTCCAGGGGCGATCAGGAGTGCAGGAAGAATGAGTCGGAGAACAGGTCAGTCGGGTACCGGTGTCAATTCGCCGACGGTGATCGCCGCGGCCGGTCTGGCTGCCGTGATCTCGTCCCTGATCGTCGTGGTCGGCGTGGTCGCCATGATGCTCAGCGGTGCCGCTCCCACGACTGCTGCGCAATCGCCTGCCACCGTGGTGAGTCTCGGTGACACCCAGCAGGCCCCTGCGGTCCAGGGCGGAACGCAGACCCCGGCGGCCACGGCCGACGCGTCGGCGTCGGTCGCCGAAGACGCGCCGGCGACCGACGAGCCCGGACTCGCACCCGGAGCCCCCGTCGTCGCCACCAGGCAGCAGGCGCCGACGACCGCTCAGTCGCAGGGATCCGGTCCCACTCCGCCGACGCTCGCCGAGTTCAACAGCCAGTTGACGACGCTGTCCGGCAATTCGTCGTCCGCTCAGAAGGCGAAGCTCCTCGAGGGCGGTTCCCGCGCGGTCGGTCCCATCTCGAAAGTGCTGTACCTGGTGAAGCAGTATTCGTACACCGGCTTCCGGTACCAGGTGGTGGGCCCGTTGACGCAGAACGGCACCACGGCGAACGCCCGACTGCAGATGACCCTTCCGGGGTCGGGCTCGCGCTATATCCCGCTGCGGTGGGTGTGGAAGGACAGCGCATGGAAGCTGTCCGACAAGTCGGTGTGCGACATCTCCGCGTACGCACAGATGCCGTGCAGCTTGTGACGGTGTGACGCGGCTGGAAGCGCGATGCGTGCTCCGGACGAAACGTTCGTCGAAGCGCGGCGTCGAAGACTCGTCGACGTCGGACGACAGTTGCAGGTGGGGCTACATTCGACCTGTGTCCTGTATCACTGACAACCCCTGGGGTTTAGTGGAATGGACTCAACTTTCAGATAGTTGAACTACTCGAGAGGCAAACCTGAGCCTCGTAGACTTAGGTTCGGCAGTGCCGAACCGGACAGCTCAACAGAAAGGCGAATGTCAGTGGACAGCTTCACCCCCACCACCAAGACACAGGCTGCACTGCAGGCTGCCGTCCAAGACGCGGCCGCGGCGGGCAACCCCGACGTGCGGCCGGCCCACATCCTCGTCGCACTCCTCGAGCAGACCGACGGCATCGCATCGCCGCTGCTCAAGGCGGTCGGCGTCGACCCCGTGCGGATCCGGAACGAGGCCAAGACCCTCGTCGACCGGGCTCCGACCGTGTCGAGTGCGAGCGCGCAGCCGCAGCTGAGCCGCGAGTCCATCGCGGCGATCACCGCTGCGCAGAAGCTGGCCACCGAACTCTCCGACGAGTACGTCTCGACCGAACATTTGATGGTCGGACTGGCCACCGGTGAGTCGGAGACTGCACGACTGCTGGCCGGCGCAGGCGCCACGCCGGAGGCACTGCGTGACGCGTTCGTGTCCGTCCGGGGCACAGCGCGCGTCACCAGCGAGAACCCGGAAGCGACGTACCAGTCGCTGGAGAAGTACTCCACCGACCTCACCAAGCGCGCTCGCGAAGGCGAGCTCGACCCGGTGATCGGCCGCGATTCCGAGATCCGCCGCGTGGTCCAGGTGCTCTCGCGCCGTACCAAGAACAACCCGGTGCTCATCGGCGAGCCGGGCGTCGGCAAGACCGCCATCGTGGAGGGTCTGGCCCAGCGCGTGGTGGCCGGCGATGTCCCGGAGTCGTTGCGCGGCAAGACCGTCATCTCGCTCGACCTCGGTTCGATGGTCGCGGGCGCCAAGTACCGCGGCGAGTTCGAGGAGCGGCTGAAGGCGGTCCTCGACGAGATCAAGGCGTCGGACGGACAGATCATCACGTTCATCGACGAGTTGCACACCATCGTCGGTGCCGGTGCGACCGGTGAGTCCGCGATGGACGCGGGCAACATGATCAAGCCGATGCTCGCCCGCGGTGAGCTGCGGCTGGTCGGTGCCACCACGCTCGAGGAGTACCGCAAGTACATCGAGAAGGACGCGGCCCTCGAACGCCGGTTCCAGCAGGTGTACGTCGGTGAGCCGTCGGTGGAGGACACCATCGGCATCCTTCGCGGACTCAAGGACCGGTACGAGGTGCATCACGGCGTGCGCATCACCGACTCGGCTCTGGTGGCTGCCGCGACGCTCTCCGACCGCTACATCACGTCGCGGTTCCTGCCCGACAAGGCGATCGACCTGGTCGACGAGGCCGCGTCACGGTTGCGGATGGAGATCGACTCGCGTCCGGTCGAGATCGACGAGGTGGAGCGCATCGTCCGGCGCCTGGAAGTGGAGGAGGTCGCCTTGGAGAAGGAGACCGACGCCGCGTCCAAGGAACGACTCGAGGCATTGCGCCGCGAGCTGGCCGATCACCGCGAGAAGCTCAACGAGCTGTCGGCCCGTTGGCAGTCGGAAAAGACCGCCATCGACGCCGTCCGCGATGTGAAGGAGGAACTGGAGCGTCTGCGCGGCGAGGCCGAGCGGGCCGAGCGCGACGGTGATCTCGGGAGGGCCGCCGAGCTCCGGTACGGCCGGATCCCCGGCCTCGAGAAGGAGTTGGAGGCCGCGATCGAGAAGAGCGGCACCGATCCCGACGAGGACGTGATGCTGCAGGAGGAAGTCGGTCCCGACCAGGTCGCCGAGGTGGTCTCGGCGTGGACGGGCGTGCCCGCGGGCAAGATGCTCGAGGGTGAGACGGCCAAGCTGCTGCGCATGGAGGACGAGCTGGGCAAGCGAGTCATCGGTCAGCTCGAGGCGGTCAAGGCCGTCTCCGACGCGGTCCGACGCGCTCGCGCGGGCGTCGCCGATCCCAACCGTCCGCTGGGCTCGTTCCTGTTCCTCGGTCCCACCGGAACCGGCAAGACCGAGCTGGCGAAGGCCCTGGCCGAGTTCATGTTCGACGACGAACGAGCGATCGTCCGGATCGACATGAGCGAGTACGGCGAGAAGCACAGCGTCGCGCGGCTCGTCGGTGCGCCTCCCGGGTACGTGGGGTACGAAGCCGGTGGCCAGCTGACCGAGGCGGTGCGTCGTCGTCCGTACTCGGTGGTCCTGTTCGACGAGGTCGAGAAGGCTCACCCGGACGTCTTCGACGTGCTGCTGCAGGTGCTCGACGAGGGGCGGTTGACCGACGGTCAGGGACGCACGGTGGACTTCCGCAACACCATCCTCATCCTGACGTCCAACCTGGGCGCCGGCGGTGACAAGGATCAGGTGATGGCGGCCGTCCGCGCGGCGTTCAAGCCGGAGTTCATCAACAGGCTCGACGATGTGGTCATCTTCGACTCTCTCTCGCCCGAGCAGTTGGTCCGGATCGTCGACATCCAGCTCGACAACCTGGCCAAGCGTCTGCACCAGCGTCGTCTCGAACTGGAGGTGACGCCGAAGGCCAAGGAATGGCTGGCCGAACGCGGATTCGATCCGCTCTACGGTGCGCGTCCGCTGCGTCGCCTGGTGCAGCAGGCCATCGGCGACCAGCTCGCGAAGGCGTTGCTGGCCGGCAGGGTACGCGACGGCGACACCGTCCCGGTGGACGTCAGCGGCGACGGTGAGACCCTCGTGGTCGGCTGAGCCGAGCCTCGTTGAATCTCATCGGTTGAGTTCCGCCGGTTGAGCGGTACCGATGGAATCGCACAGAGGTCCCGCACTCGGGTTTCGAGTGCGGGACCTCCGTCGTGTGGGATGGATCAGAGGTTCGCGGCCAGGAAGGGAATGACCTTCTCCAATGCCGCACCCGCACCCCGCGGCTGGTCGTACAGGTCGTAGTGCGAGACGCCGGGGAGCACCACCAGTTCCTTGACCTCGGACGCCGCGCGGCGGTTGATCTCGAATCCGTCGCGGTAGGCGCCGAATGCTCCGGGCTTGTCGCCGACGACGACCATGATCGGCTGGGTCAGCAGCGTCTCGGCGAAGGCGAAGGCGTCCCACACCATGGCTGACGCGCCGTGTGCGACGTCGAAGATCGCCTTGCCGTTCGCGGACTGTCCGCGCGGGGTGCAGTAGTAGTCGTAGGCCTCGACGACGTCGATGTCGCCGATCTGCTGCGCGGCCTCGGCCGATGGCGGCAGAGCAGCACTGATCGCGCCCTCGGCTCCCGCGGCCTCGGCGGTGCGCTGCTCGGCGATCTGCTTGAGCGCGGCCACCGGGCCGCCGGCTGCCGCCGCGTTCTCGCGGACCATGCGACCGTAGTTCACGCCGGTGATCGAGACGACTGTCTTGATCCGCTTCTCACTCTGCGCCGAAGCGAGCACGTATCCGCCGCCGCCGCACACACCCAGCGCGCCGATTCGGTCGGTGTCGACGTAGGGGAGCGTCGTGAGGTAGTCGACCACCCGGCGGAAGTCCTCCACACGCTGGGTCGGATCCTCGATCAGCCGTGGGGTGCCGCCGCTCTCACCCTGAAAACTGGCGTCGAAGGCGATGACCACGTAGCCCTCGTCGGCCAGGCGCGTGGCGTAGATGTTGCCCGCTGTCTGCTCCTTGCAGCTGCCGATCGGATGCGCGCTGATGACGGTCGGGTACTTCTTGGATTCGTCGAACGACGGCGGAAAGTAGAGGTCCGCCGCGATCTCCCAGAACATGTCCGGGTTCTGGAACTTGATGTGCTTGATGTCGTTGGACACGTGCTCGCCTCTCTGTCGATTCTCGGCCGATCATGTGATGGGTATGTCTCTGTCGGCCGCTGCATCCAGTCTTCCCACTTCTGTTGACGTGGCCCAGGCCCGGTAGTTGCCTAGGAATAATCCTTCCTGGGTACGAGTCCGTGGATGAGACCCCCACCCGACGAGTCGAACACTTGTACTATCTAGAAGTCGAATGTAGCATAGATCACAGATCGAGCGTGAAGGTCTCTTCGGGACGCTTCGAGTTCTTTGAGAATCGAAAGTGCAGATGGGGTCGGTGCCGGTCCGGATTCGTCGGACCGGCACCCGGCTCGGGGGTGACTGTTGAGCGACCCTGGCGTGCTTGTTGCGTGATGCAGTGCGTTGCGACTCGATCGCGACGAGGGAGGCCGTGCGAAAGGGGGAATCATGAATCTGACTGAAGCTGTGAAGGAGTTCGCCGATCGTCTGTCGGACGAGTTGTCTCCGGCAATGGGAGGCGAGCCGGGAGGTTCGCTCGCGCGACTGATCGACTCGGTGGCTCGCGCCGGCGTCGACGACCGCGAACTCCTCGTGTTGATGGCGGAGTTGACCCGCCTGCTGAATCTGACGACGACGGCGTTGGCTGGAGTGTCGGAGGCTGCCGCGCGATCGGGGCTTCCGACTCGCAAGCGAGTGAGATCGGTCGTCGACCTGTTGAAAGGACTCGGTCACTCGCCGGCGGCGGCACATCGTCTCGCTCGGGTGGGTGGCGTCGCGGCGACGCTCCCGTCGTTGTCGCGGCAGGCGCGCGCAGGCGGGGTCTCAGTGGAACACGTCGATGCCGTCGGACGCGGGATCGCTTTCGTGGAGAAGCGGATCCCGCTCGACTCCGCGGCGCGTGAGGATCTGGCTCGGCGGCTGACGGTGCAGGAGACTCCGGCGGATGTGGCTCGCCGAGCGCGGGAACTCGCGCTCGAATGGGCTCCGGAACTCGATGAATCCGATCCGGACTCGGTGCCGGTCGCGGAGAACTCGGAGCTCAATGAGATGAGTCTGGCAGTCGGGGCCGACGGTCGGATCTCGGCGACGCTCGACGTGGATGTGCTCACCGGAGAGGAACTCAGCGCGGCGCTGGATCGGTTGTGCCGACCGGTGCCGCTGCCGGACGGCTCACCCGATCCGCGCGCGGTGGGACGGCGGCGTGCAGATGCGTTCGGGCAGATAGTCCGCTCCTTCCTCAGCGGACGCGATCGCCCGTCGAGCGGCGGCGTCCTTCCGCACGTCACTCTGGTCGTGCCGAGTCGCACGGAGGAACGTGTGAGTGGCAGGCGGTCGGAGGCGGAGCAGAGGGTCTCGTCGCTCGGCTACACCGGGCCGGTGTCGTCGGCGACGGTGGGTCTGGTTCTCTGCGATGCGGCGGTGCGGCGCATCGTGGTCGACGGCGAGTCGGTGCCGCTGGACGTCGGCCGTGAACAGCGGCTGGTCACGGCGGGCATCAGAAGGGCACTCGAAGTGCGAGATCGAGGGTGCGCATTCCCAGGGTGCGGCCGGCCCGTCGGATGGACCGATGCGCATCACTGCATTCCGTGGTCGCAGGGTGGAGAGACATCGCTCGACAACAGCGTTCTGCTGTGCCGGATGCACCACACGCTGATTCATCAATCGGGGTGGGAGGTGTTCATCGGCCACGATCGGTATCCCTGGTTCCGTGAGCCTGCGGACACCGACCAGCCGCACCGGCCGCGAAGGGAGTTGCGGTCGAACGCGCGCAGGACGCTCACGTCGGCGCCGGCAGCCGCGTGACTGCGGCGGCTACCGCGGGCAGAAGGTCGTGGCGATCTTCATGACGGTCTCCAGCGGTGCGCCGCGGAGGCCGAGATCCCACGACACACCCTTGACGATCTGCAAGCACTGCGCGTAGTTCGAGTTCACCGAGTTGTCGACCTTCACGACGACCTTGTTGGTCCCGCCGAGGAGGTTGGTGGTGATCTGCTCGCCGGTCTCGGCGGCGTCGGACTTCGCTTCTCCGGACTTCGCGTCTCCCGGCTCGTCCGACGGCTCGGTCGCCTTGGTTCCGACGCAGGTGCCGGAGACGGTGTAGTCGGTCTTGTTGAACATTCCTGCGAAGTTCGCGATGCCGGTGTGCTGGTTCAGTGCGTTGAGCTTCACGGTGCGGGTCAACGTCTTGGTGCCGGTCTTGGCGTCCCTCCGGGTGGCGGTGACGGTGCACTGGTCCGCGTCCTTGCGGTTGATCACCATCACGTTGATCTCGTTGGTCCCGGAGGTGATCGAGACGGCTCCGGATGCCGGCTGCTGGTACCCGCCGACGACGCCGGCTGCGGCGTCGCCCGGGGCGAATGCGACCCCGACGGTCGCGGCGAGAGCGGCGGTCGCGCCGACGGTGGCCAACTGGATGCTGCGCTTCACGTGAAACTCCTGAGGGTGAGCTGGACCATGCAACTACACCGGAGACGGCGGTCCGCGCGCAAATCGCCGAGCGTGGGGGCATGCGGTGTGAACGGAGCCGTCAAGATCCTCGGCGCCGCCGTATAGATCGCGTTAAGGCATCTGGCGCAGCGCATCTCGTGCGACGAGCGTGAGGTCCGAGCCCGCCGGACCGGCGGGCCGTCGGATTGAGGAGGCCGGGAGATGGCTGACGTCGTAATGGTCTGCATCGCCGTGCTCGCGATAGCCGCGTGCGCTGGACTGCTGTTCGCACTGGAGCGGGGGACCGGGCGATGACCGGGGCTGGCACGGTGTCGGTGGTGCTGTTGATCGCCGCAATCGGCGTCGTCGGATATCTGGTGGCAGCGCTGCTGTACCCGGACAAGTTCTAGAGAGTCGGGGCATTGACTGATCTTTCGGCCGGCATTCTGCAGCTGGCAGCTGTTCTCGTCGTGCTCGCGGTGGTGTATGTGCCGCTGGGCGACTACATGGCGCGGGTGTACGAGTCCGTGAAGGACTCTCCGCCGGAGCGTCTGCTCTACCGGGTGATCGGCGTCGATCCGCGGGCGAATCAGACCTGGCGCGGCTACGCGCTGTCGGTCCTCGGATTCTCCGGTGTCTCGATTCTGGTGCTGTACGCGCTGCAGCGTCTGCAGGGGCATCTCCCGTGGTCGGACGGAAAGCCCGGCATGTCTCCGGCGGTCGCCTTCAACACCGCGATCTCGTTCGTCGCCAACACCAACTGGCAGTCGTACGAGCCCGAGACCGTCATCAGCAACCTGTCGCAGATGCTCGGCCTGGCGGTTGCGAACTTCCTGTCTGCGGCGGTCGGCATGGCCGTGGCGATCGCGCTGATCCGGGGCATCGTCAGCCGCCGGGGCAACGGAGTGCTCGGCAACTTCTGGGTCGATCTCGTGCGGGGCACCGTCCGGATTCTGCTGCCGCTGGCGCTGCTCGTGGCGACGATCCTGGTCTTCCAAGGGGCGGTCCAGTCGTGGCACACGGCAGCGGAATTCACCACTGTGGACGGGACCGCGGGACGGGTCCCATTGGGTCCCTTCGCGTCCCAAGAGGCGATCAAGCTTCTCGGCACCAACGGCGGTGGAACGTACGGGGCCAACTCGGCGCACCCCTTCTCCAACCCGACGCCACTGACCAACGTGGTCCAGGTGCTGGCGATCCTGATCATTCCGGTCTGTCTCACCCGCACTTACGGCACGCTGGTGCGCGATCGCCGACAGGGGCTCACGCTGCTGGGCGTGATGGCCGTCATCTGGGGCGCGATGCTGGCGCTGGTCTGGACCTTCGAGTCGCGGACCGACGGGATCGCGTCGCAGGCCGCGGGCGCCATGCTGGAGGGCAAGGAGTATCGGTTCGGGATTCCGGGCTCCGCTCTCTTCGCGGTGTCGACCACGGGCACGTCGACGGGTGCGGTGAACGCCGCTCACGACAGCTTCGCCGCAGCATCGGGCGGAGGGCTGCTCTGGAACATGCTGTTGGGCGAGGTCGCCCCCGGAGGCGTCGGCTCGGGCCTCTACGGACTCCTGGTGCTCGCGATCATCACGGTCTTCGTCGGCGGCCTGCTGGTGGGTCGGTCGCCGGAGTTCGCGGGCAAGCGGATCGGTCAGAAGGAGATCACCGTCGCCGCGCTCTACGTACTGGTGATGCCGGCGCTGGTGCTCGCGGGGTCCGCGGTGACTGTTCTTCTCGGATCCACACCGGAGGCTCTCGGCAACGACGGTGCCCGCGGCAGTGACAGTGCGATCCACGGGTTCAGCGAGATCATGTACGCATACGCGTCGGCGGCGAACAACAACGGCAGCGCGTTCGGCGGACTCGCCGCCACCAACGACTGGTTCCAGATCTCGTTGGGGCTGGCCATGCTGTTCGGCCGGCTGGTGCCGATCGTCCTGGTGCTCGCATTGGCCGGACTGCTGGCCAGGCAGAAGCCCAAACAGAACGAGACATCGGTCTCGCTGCTGCCCACCAGCGGAATCCTTTACGGCTCACTTCTTCTCGGCACCACGCTGCTGGTCGCCGGACTGACCTTCTTCCCGGCGATGGCGCTGGGACCGATCGCGGAGGCACTGTGATGACTGCGACGCAGACGAGCGACGAGAGTGCGAACGACACGAGCATGGCGGGGAGCGGTGCATTCGACGTGAGGCAGCTCGTGTCGTCGCTGCCCCAGGCGCTGCGCAAGCTCAATCCGCGCGATCAGGCTCGCAACCCGGTGATGTTCGTGGTGTACCTCGGTGCGGCGATCACCACCGTGCTGGCCATCGTCTACCCATCGGTGTTCGCGTGGACGGTGGTGGTGTGGCTGTGGTTCACGGTGATCTTCGCGGGTCTGGCCGAGGCGGTCGCCGAGGGGCGCGGCCGAGCGCAGGCCGACAGCCTGCGGAAGGTGAAGCGCGACACCGTCGCCCGGGTTCTCGGCGACGACGGCGCCATCAGCCGGATCCCCGGGGCGGAGCTGAAGCCGGGAATGCGGATCGTGGTCGAGGCGGGCGAGACCATCGCCGGGGACGGCGACGTGGTGGAAGGCATCGCAACGGTCGACGAGTCGGCCATCACCGGGGAGTCCGCGCCGGTGGTGCGGGAGTCAGGCGGCGACCGGTCGGCGGTCACCGGGGGCACCGTCGTGCTGTCGGACCGCATCGTCGTGCAGATCACGGCCGAGCCGGGCAGCACCTTCGTCGACAGAATGATCGCGCTCGTCGAAGGTACGTCGCGCAAGAAGACTCCCAACGAGATCGCGCTCGACATCCTGCTGACGGCGCTGACCATCATCTTCCTGCTCGCGGTGGTCGCGATCGGTCCGATGCAGAGCTATGCGGGACAAGCCGCCGACCCGGTGAAGCTGATCGCACTCCTGGTGTGCCTGATTCCGACGACGATCGGGGCGTTGCTCTCGTCCATCGGCATCGCAGGCATGGACCGGCTGGTGCAGCGCAATGTCTTGGCCATGTCGGGGCGCGCCGTGGAGGCGGCGGGCGACATCGACACCCTGCTGATGGACAAGACCGGCACCATCACCTACGGCAATCGCCGGGCCACAGAGTTCCATCCGGCAGACGGAGTGGAACTCGTGGAGCTGGCGGGCGTCGCGTACCGGTGCAGCCTGGCCGACGACACCCCGGAGGGCCGCAGCATCATCGACTTGGCGATCGAACGCTACGAGGTGACCCCGCTCGACGAGGTCTCGCTTGCCGCGGCGAGATCGGGCGCCGATCCGGGTATCACCGTGGTGCCGTTCACGGCTCAGACGCGGATGAGCGGCGTCGACGTGGACGAGAACGGGCGGCTCAGCGAATACCGCAAGGGTGCCGCAGACGCGGTGGAGAAGTGGGTCGGCGAGCTCCCGGCGCAGGTGCGCGCCGACGTCGACACCATCGCCACCCGCGGCGGAACGCCGCTGGTGGTCGGCATCCGGCGAGGGCTGCGGTCGCATGTGCTCGGTGTCATCGAACTGTCGGACGTGGTGAAGCCGGGGATGACCGAGCGCTTCTCGCAGTTGCGCGCCATGGGTATTCGCACCGTGATGGTGACCGGCGACAACCCGCTAACCGCCAAGGCCATCGCCGACCAGGCCGGCGTCGACGACTTCATCGCCCAGGCCACTCCCGAGGACAAGCTCGACCTGATCAGAAAGGAGCAGTCGGGAGGCCGACTGGTCGCGATGACGGGTGACGGCACCAACGACGCTCCCGCGCTGGCTCAGGCCGACGTGGGGCTGGCGATGAACACCGGAACCATGGCGGCCAAGGAGGCCGGCAACATGGTCGACCTCGACTCCGATCCCACCAAGCTGATCGAGGTGGTGGCGATCGGAAAACAACTGCTGATCACCCGCGGCGCCCTGACCACGTTCTCGCTGGCCAACGATCTCGCGAAGTACTTCGCGATCCTGCCCGCATTGTTCAGCACGGTGTACCCGCAGCTCGACGCGCTCAACATCATGCGGTTGCATTCGGCGCAGTCGGCGATCGTCTCCGCGGTCGTCTTCAATGCGCTGATCATCGTCGCGCTGATTCCGTTGTCGCTGAAGGGCGTGCGCTATCGGGCGACGAGCGCGGCCAATCTGCTGCGCCGCAACCTGCTGCTCTACGGGCTCGGCGGCGTGGTGACGCCGTTCATCGGCATCTGGCTGATCGATCTGCTCGTCCGGCTGCTGCCGGGGATGGGATGAGGACATGAAGAACGTCTTGCTCGGCCTGATCCGGCAGAGCGGTGTGGCACTGCTCGCTCTGGTCGCGTTGACCGTCGTCGTGGGCGGCCTGTATCCCGTTGCGGTCTGGGGCATCTCGCGGTTCCACACGACTGCTGCCGAAGGGTCGTTCCAGTCCGACGTGCACGGTTGCCGATCCTCCGACCTGCTCGGCGTCGACCAGCGGCCCGCGCCCGGACAGCCCGACCCGTTCCTGCACAACCGGGTCGCCGGCGGCGTCGACGACCCGATGGCGCCGGGCGATCCGGCGGCGTCGGGGGCGAGCAACCTCGGCCCGAACAGCCCCGAACTGGTCCAGATCATCGACGCCCGCCGCGCGGCGATCGCCGCGCGCGAGGGCGTGAAGCCGGCACAGGTGCCCGCCGACGCCGTCACCGCCTCGGGCTCGGGACTCGACCCCGACATCAGCGTGGAGTACGCCGCTCTGCAGGTGCCGCGGATCGCCCGGGCGTCGGGTCTGGCGCCGCAGGAGGTCCGCGAGATCATCGCCGACCACACCCGGGGCCGCCAGCTGGGTTTCCTCGGGCAGGAGCGGGTCAACGTCCAACAGGTGAACCGCGACCTGCAGAGCGCGCGCGAGACACGGGCCGGGACAGAGCCGCATGGCACCGCCTGCCGATAGCATCGGCGACATGCCATCAGCTGAGGAACCACGGGGCCAGCTCGAGGTATTCCTCGGCTGTGCCCCGGGCGTCGGCAAGACGTACGAGATGCTGGCGCGGGCTCGCACACTCGCCGACGAGGGCGTCGACGTGGTGGTCGGGGTGGTCGAAACCCACGGGCGAGCGGCGACGGCGGCACTGCTGGACGGGCTGGAAGTGATCGATCGCGTGCCCGTCGAGTATCGCGGAACCGTGCTGCTCGAAATGGATCTCGACGCGGTGCTCGCGCGTGAGCCGGAACTGGTGCTGGTCGACGAACTCGCGCATTCCAATGCGCCGGGCATGCGCCACGAGAAGCGGTGGCAGGACATCGAGGAACTCCGGGACGCGGGAATAGACGTGCTGTCCACCGTCAACATCCAGCATTTCGAAAGCCTCAACGACGTCGTCGCCCGCATCACCGGCGTCACCCAGCGCGAGACGGTGCCCGACGCGGTGGTCCGCGGCGCCGACCAGATCGAGCTCGTCGACATCGAGCCGCGTGCACTGCGGCAGCGACTCGCCCAGGGCAAGGTGTACGACGCCGGGCGGATCGACGGCGCCCTCGCCAACTTCTTCCGGCAGGGCAATCTGACGGCGCTTCGCGAGCTGGCTCTGCTGTGGCTCGCCGATCGCGTCGACGACAAGCTCGCCGCCTACCGTGCGGCCAACGCCATCACCGAGACCTGGGAGGCGCGCGAACGGGTGGTGGTGGCGGTCACCGGCGGACCGGAATCGGCCGGGCTGATCCGCCGGGCCGGGCGGATCGCGTCGCGGTCGAGCGCCGAGTTGCTGGTGGTGCACGTGGTGCGCGGCGACGGTCTGACGAATCGGGGAGCCGCCGACGTCGGCGGCCTGCGGCAGGTGGCGGCGGGCATCGGCGCGCGCCTGTATTCGGTGGTCGGTGACGACGTCCCGGAGACGCTCCTGGAGTTCGCGCGCGCGATGAACGCGACGCAGTTGGTCCTCGGCACGTCGAGGCGGTCGCGGTGGCGGCGGCTGTTCGACGAGGGCGTCGGCGCGGCCGTGGTGCGTGACAGCGGGCGCATCGACGTCCACATGGTGACGCACGAGAAGGCTGCGGTGCGGAATCGTCTCGACATCCGCGACACGCGATTCCACCGGCCCGGCAGCTGGATTCTCGCGGTGCTCGCGCCGCTCGCACTCACCGGGGTGCTCGCGCTGACGAACGAATACCTTGGCTTCACCAGTCAGAGCGCACTGTTCTTCGTGGTGATCCTCGCGGTCGCGCTGCTCGGCGGAGTGGTGCCCGCGGCGCTGTCGGCGGTGATGTCGGGCCTGCTGCTGAACTACTTCTTCGCCGCGCCCACCTTCACGTTCACCATCGCCGAACCGGACAACATCATCACCCTCGCGGTGATGCTAATCATCGCGGTCGCGATTGCGGCACTGGTGGATTCGGCGACGGTCCGACGCAGGCAGGCACAGCGCGCAGGTCGTGACGCCGAGCTGCTGGCGCTCTTCTCCAGCGCGGTCCTCGACGGGGCGGGGGTCTCCGGGCTGCTGCAGCGGGTCCGCGAGACGTACCAGCAGACCGCGGTCGCGGTCGCGCGGAAGGACGACCGCACCGAGACGGTCGCGCATTCGGTGGGGGAGAACCCGCCGCTGACCGCGGCTGAAGCCGACACCGTCTGTCCGGCCGCCGGCGGCGAGTACCAGCTGCTGCTGCGCGGACCCGAAGTGGGAGCCGCCGACCAGCGGGTACTCGCGGCCGTCGCCAGCCAGGTGGCCGCGGCGGTCGAGCGGGACCGGCTCGAGGCCGAGGCCGCGGAGGCTGACGAGTTGGCGCGCACCGATGAGCTGCGGCGCGCGCTGCTGGCCGCGGTGAGCCACGATCTGCGGACGCCGCTCGCGGCGGCGAAGGCGGCGGCGTCGAGTCTGCGCAGCCCGGAGGTGGTGTTCAGCGAGGAGGACACCGCCGAACTGCTCGCGACGATCGAGGAGTCCGTCGATCAGCTGGCCTCGCTGGTGGGCAACCTGCTCGACTCGTCGCGGCTGGCCGCGGGAGTGGTCCGTCCCCGGCGCACCCGCACCTACTTGCCGGAGGTGATCCACCGCGCGGGCGCCGCCGTGTCGCGTCGGGCGCCGGGGACTCCGGAGATCACGGTCGACATCGGATGCGACTGGGCGGTCACCGACGCCGGACTCCTGGAGCGGGCGCTGGCCAATCTGATCGACAACGCGCTGCGCCACGGCGGCGACGCGATCGAGATCCGCACCGAGTCGGTGCCGGCCGACGACTCCGACGAGCGCCGGTGCCGAATCCGGGTGATCGATCACGGTCCCGGTATCCCGGCGGAGGAGCGGTCGCGCGTCTTCACTCCGTTCCACCAGTACGGCGACCAGAACCGGCAGACGTCGGGTGTCGGGCTCGGATTGTCGGTGGCGAGCGGGTTCGTGTCGGCGGTCGGAGGAACGCTGGCGGTGGCGCAGACTCCCGGCGGCGGGACGACGATGGTCGTGGAACTACCCGCGGAGCACGACCCGGAGGGAGGCGCGTGATGGCCGAACACGGGCACGTCCTCGTGGTGGACGACGAGCCGCAGTTGCTTCGAGCCTTGCGAATCAACTTGCGCGCCAGGGGCTTCGACGTGACCACGGCGGCTACCGGCGCACAGGCGCTGGAGGCGGCGAGCAAGCGGACCCCCGACGTGGTGGTCCTCGACCTCGGGCTGCCCGACATGGATGGGTTCACCGTCCTCGCCGGCCTGCGCGGGTGGACGTCGGTGCCGGTGATCGTGCTGTCGGCGCGCACCGACGCCGCCGACAAGGTGCAGGCTCTGGACGCGGGTGCGGACGACTACGTGACCAAACCCTTCGGCATGGAGGAGTTCCTCGCCCGTCTGCGCGCGGCGATCAGGCGGGGCAGCGTCGCCGGAGCACCGGCCGAGAGCCCGGTGGTGCGTGCCGGCGCGCTGGAAGTCGATCTCATGGGCAAGCGGGTCCTGCGCGACGGTGAGCCCGTGCGGCTCACACCCACCGAATGGGGTGTGCTCGAACTGCTCGTGCGCAGCGAACCGAATCTGGTGAGCCAGCGGGAGATCCTCACCACCGTGTGGGGGCCCACATACGTGAACCAGACCAACTATCTCCGCGTCTACCTGGCTGCGCTGCGGCGCAAGCTGGAGGCCGATCCGTCGCATCCGCAGCACCTCATCACCGAAGCGGGAATGGGGTATCGCTTCGTCCGGTGACGGCCGGAGATCGGCAGTACCCTCGTGCCATGACCGCCACCGTCGCCCAAGTCGCCGCCGCCAAGTACGTCATGCTGACCACCTACAAGAAGGACGGCACCCCCGTGGCATCGCCGCTGTGGGCGGCGCCCGACGGTGACGACATGCTGCTGTGGACGGTCGGCGATTCGTGGAAGGTGAAGCGGCTGCGCCGCAACAACAATGTGCTGGTCCAGGCGTGCAACGCGAGCGGGCGCAGCACCAGCGGACCTCAGGTGGCCGGGCTCGGCGAGATCGTCGACCGGCAGCGAGCCGTCGACGCGATCATCCGCAAGTACGGGCTCATCGGCCGGCTGACCATCTGGGGATCGTCGTTGCGCCGGGGCGCTTCGGCGACGGTCGGGATCCGCGTCCGCGACGTGCTGTAGATCCCCGAAGGGCCTGTCGTGCGAGCGTGCCCCAGGCCGGTTGGGCGAGCGTTCTCCAGGCTGGTTGAGCGAGCGTTCTCCAGGCTGGTTGCGCGAGGTGTCCTGAGGCTTATTGAGCGAGGGTGCCCCAGGCTTGTTGTGCGAGCTTTCTCCAGGCTTGTTGAGCGAGCGAAGCGAGTCGAAACCCTCACCCGCCCCGCGCCAGCAACGACAGCGTGACCCGCACATACGCCTGTGCGGCCGTGACGAGTTCGGACAACGACACCGATTCGTCGGGCTGATGCGCCTGCCCGTTGATGTCGCCGGGCCCCATCACGACGGTGGGGATGCCGAGGGCGGTGCTGATCCAGCCGCCGTCGCACGCGGCGGTCCAGCCGCCGACACGGGTGGGCGCCCCGGAGTCGGCGACGGCCTGCGCGGTGGCATCGACGATCGGATCGTCGGCCGGGGTGGCGAAGCCGGGCAGGTACATCGTCGGAGTCACCGAGACGGCGACACCGTCGGACTCGATGCCCGCGGCGCGGATCTCCTCCGACAGGCGCCTGCCGATCTCATCGACGTCTTCGCCGGGCATCAGCCGACGGTCGACGCCCATCGCGCAGGTCGGGGCCACCACTGAGATGCCCTGTCCGCCGTCGATGGTCCCGACGTTCCACGTTCCGTAGCCGAGCAGCGGATCCGGGTCCGCGGCCATGCGGCGCTGGTCGGCGTCGATCAGCTCGATCACCCTCGCCGCGGCGAGGATCGCGCTCGCGCCGTCGCTGGGGCGGCCGGAGTGCGCCGCGCGGCCGGTCACGGCCACATCGAAGTACGACGCGCCACGGCAACCGCGAACCACCTCGAGCCGGGTGGGCTCGGCGACGATGCATCCGAGGTACTCGCCGGAAGGCGGATCGGCGACCAGATGCCTCACCCCGACCCCGTGTTCCTCCTCGTCGACGGTCACCACCAGGCGGACCGGTCCGGAGACCTCGACGCCGCCGTCGACGGCACGCGCGACGACCTTCATCGCCGCCACCACGGCGGCGATGCCGCCCTTCATGTCGGTGGCGCCGCGTCCGACGATCAGATCGCCGTCACGACGTGGCACGAACGGATCGCCCGTCCAGCCGGGCCCGGGCGGAACGACGTCGGAGTGCCCCAGGAACATCAGACCCGGGCCGGCGGCGTCGCCGTTGACCGTCGCGATCAGATTCGGCCGGCCGGGCGCGGCCTCGGAGACCTCGACGTCGAACCCCGCTTCGCGGCACGCATCGGCCAGAACCGCGACGGTCGACTCCTCGCTGCCACCTGGGTTGACGCTCGCCTCGGCGATCAGCGCACACGTCAGCGCCTCGACCTCGGCGGCGTCGACAGCGGCTGCCAGAGCGTCGACGACGTCTCGACTGACAGTCCTCATCGTCGGCCTTTCTCCTTCAGCTTCGAGTCGTCGGGCGCACAGGGAGCCCTCGATAGTAGGCTATGCCCGATGGCCATTGTGTATTTCGTGATTGCGGTGCTCGCGCTGTTGGGTGCGGGCGCCCTGTTGTGGCTGGACCGGAACCGGTCGCAACAGGTTCACCACCAGCGTGCTGTGTGGGGCGAGACGCATTCCTTCAAGTTCCGCGAGACCGACAGCAAGCTTCGCACCGTGTTCCATCGTGCCGCGATGGACGTGCCGGAGCACGTCCGGGTGCGCGATGTCGCCTACGGCGTCTACGAGGGTGCCGAAGCCGTGGTCTTCGACCTCGAAGACACGTCGACCATCGTCGCGGTGCGTCGTCCGGCCGCGTCGGCGGTGACCGTGGACCTGCGCTACGAGGATGTGCTCGCGCCCGCGGAAGACGATGTGGATCTGCTCGGCGCGATGGGATCGCGCGTCATGTTCGCGAGCAATCTCGACGCCGCACGCCGGATCTGCGACCGCCGCATGGTGACACTCGCCACCGACACCCCGGCCTACGTCGAGATCCTGTGGAACGAGGGCAACTGGGCGCTCGGCGCGATGCCGGTGACGGTGGAGGACGAGCGTCTCGACGTCGCACTCGACGCCGTTCGCCGCTTCGCGGATCTGCTGCGCGTGCTGCCGCCCGCCGTGGTGCCGCAGGACGCGCCCGACCCGCGCGATCCGCACGGTCCCACCAACGAGGAACTGGCCGACGAGAAGACCGAGTCTCTGCGCGACAAGGAGCGTCGTCGCCGGATGGAGGCATCGGCATCACAGCCGGCCCCGCGGCCGGAGCCGCGCCCGTCTCGGCTGGACGCGACACCGCGCCCGCCCGACTCCGCGGGCACCTCGCGGATCGAGCCGATCCGGCGGCCTGCGCCGCGACCGGTCGCCGATCCCCGCACGTCCCGGGAGCGTTTCGCTCCGCCGGACCTTCCGCCGCTGAACGACCCGCGCGAACGCTGATCCGCCAGCCCGGACCCCTGACCTCTCGAAGCCCTCTTAGGAGCTGGTGACCCATGTCGGCATCCGATGCCACCCCCGCCGTCGACGGCGCCGCGCGCGCCCGCCTCGCCGAACTGGTGACCGAACTGGCCGTCGTGCACGGCAAGGTCACGCTGTCGTCGGGCAAGGAAGCCGACTACTACGTCGACCTGCGTCGCGCGACGCTGCACTCGGAGGCCTCACGGCTGATCGGTCAGCTGATGCGAGAGCTGACCGCGGACTGGGACTACGCCTCCGTCGGCGGACTCACGCTCGGCGCGGACCCGGTCGCGACGTCGATCATGCACGCCGACGGTCGGGCCGTCGACGCGTTCGTGGTGCGCAAAGCCGCCAAGACGCACGGCATGCAGCGCCGGATCGAGGGCCCGGACATCGCGGGGCGTCGCGTGCTGGTGGTCGAAGACACGTCGACCACCGGTGCGTCGCCGTCGCAGGCGGTCGAGGCCGCGCGCGAGGCCGGTGCCGAGGTGGTCGGGGTCGCGACCGTGGTGGATCGTGCGACCGGCGCAGACGATGTCATCACCGCGCTCGGTGTGCCGTACCGGTCGCTCCTCGGGCTGGCCGACCTCGGCCTTGCCTGACCGGCCCGACGACGCCGTCGGGCCCACCGAGTGGGTCACCGGTGTCGGTCCAGCCGTCGGTGTCGGCCCGTGGCTCGAGGAATGCGAGGGACCGCTGCCCGGTGACCCCCGCTACGACCGCACGCTCCTCGCGGAGGGGGATCGGCGCAACGTCGTCGACGCCTACCGCTATTGGACCCGCGAGGCGATCGTCGCGGACCTCGACACGCGTCGCCACGAGTTCCACATCGCCATCGAGAACTGGGGACACGACGCCAACATCGGCACGGTGGTGCGGACCGCGAACGCCTTCCTCGCGGCCGAGGTGCATATCGTCGGACGCCGCCGCTGGAATCGGCGCGGCGCCATGGTCACCGACCGCTACCAGCATCTCCGGCACCACTCCACCGTCGCCGACCTCATGGAGTGGGCTCGCGCGGAGCATTTGACGGTGGTCGCTGTCGACAACACACCCGGCGCGGCGGCGCTGGAACGCACCGAACTCCCGCGGCGGTGCGTGCTGGTGTTCGGCCAGGAGGGACCCGGCGTCAGCGACGAGACGCAGGACAGCGCCGATCTCACGGTCTCCATCGCGCAGTTCGGGTCCACCCGCAGCATCAACGCGGGCGTCGCCGCGGGCATCGTCATGCACTCGTGGATCGCCCAGCACGCCGACCTCGATCAGGCGTGGTGATCGGCTTCCGGTTCGCCGTTCATCCGCGCTTCAGACGGGGTGGTTCAGCGCGTCGATCACCTGCTGGATGCAGTCGGACGGGCGGTCGTTGATCATGTGCCAGTTGAACTGCAGTTCGCGCCACCCGAGTGACTGAAGGTGGTTCGCCTTGGCGAGGTCGTTTCCGTGGCGCCGCGGATCGCGGTGAAAACTCCAGCCGGAGATCTCGACGGCCAGCCGGTGGTCGGGCCAGGCGAAGTCGAGTCGCCACCCGCCGGTCGGGAACTGCTGCACCCACCCGTCGAGTCGCCACTGCCTGAGTAAACGTGCGAAGAGTCGCTCGGCCTCGGACTCGCTGTCGGACCCCGCGATGCGGACGAGCCCGCGGGCTTCGCGGATCCCGACCAGACCGGCGTGGTCGGTGAGCGCGCGCTCCAGGTCGGCGAGCCGGACCTGCCGGGTCTGCAGCATGCGGTCGAGGAATGCGGTGCCCTCGGCGAGTTCGACAGCGGTCATCAGTGCGGTCAGCGGCTTGTGTGTCAGCGACAGCCCGCGGACCCGGGTGAGCGATTCGGGACGGTACACGCGGCGCACGGCACGGACGCCGACCGGCCACTCGAGGGAAGGCGCCTGCGACCGGCACGAGAGGGTGAGATGCGTCGGCAACTGATCCACCATGCCGTGCCACCACGCGGCGGTGGTCCGGTCGGCGACGCCGCGGTGCGCGAGAACCGCTGCGCGGACCATCGCGGCCTCAGTGAAGTCGTTCGCCGCCGATCGGTAGACGCCCCGCGCCAGGGCGGACCACTCGCCGCGCTCGATCCTGCCCTGGATCTGCCTGCGGGTCAGCCCCAGCTCGATCGCCTGCGTTGCCGTGATGACGCCGTCGTGCGCCGCCAAGTAGGCCGCGACGTCCCCTGTATCCCCCACATCTGATTAGACGCGGCGGAGTGCCGTTCGGTTCCACTGCGAATCCTGTCGAGTTGGTACCCGCCACGGGTACCAACTCGACAGGATTCACGGCTCGGCCGAGATCAGTCGAGTTCGACCGGGCTCTCGCTCTTCTGGATCCGGCGACGGCGCAGCCACTCGAAGACCATCGGCAGCACCGAGATCAGCACGATCACGATGAAGATGGGCTCGATGAGCTTCTGGATGATCTCGAACTGGCCCAGCCAGTAGCCGAGCAGGACGATGCCCGCGCCCCAGACGATCGCGCCCACCACGTTGTAGATCGTGAAGACGGCGAACTTCATCCGCGCGGCGCCGGCGACGATCGGGGCCAACGTGCGCACGATGGGTACGAAACGCGCCAGGAAGATGGTGATGGGTCCGTGCTTCTCGAAGAACTCGTGCGCCTCGTCGAGGTAGCGCTGCTTGAGGAAGCGCGCATCCGGCTTGAACATCGACGTCCCCGCGTAGCGGCCGATCCAGTAACCCACCTGGCCACCCAGGATGCCCGCGATCGGGACGCCGATCAGCAGAGGCCACAGGGTGAGGCCCGAGTCGGCGACCTTGGCTGCGTTCTCGCCCGCCTCGCCTGCGGCGATCAGACCAGCGACGAACAGCAGCGAGTCGCCCGGCAGCACCGGGAACAGGACGCCCGACTCGATGAAGATGACGAGGAGCAGACCCCAGAATGCGGCCGCTCCGAAGTACCCGATCAGATTGAACGGATCCATGAAGCCGGGCATCAGTGCCACGTTCGTCGTGGTCTCGGCAAGCAGAGTGTCGATCACAGGCCCCGATCCTACCGGCAGTCGCTTCGAGAACCCTTAACGATGTCCTTGGCAGGGGACCGGCCCGGCCCGGCGAGGCAACCGTCATACTGGATCGGACAGCTAACAATCGAGTGGAAAACATCCACTGGCTCTCTTAGGACGTGAGAATGCCTATCGCAACCCCCGAGAAGTACGCCGAGATGCTGGCCAAGGCCAAGGCGGACGGTTACGCGTTCCCTGCCATCAACTGCACCTCGTCGGAGACCGTCAACGCGGCCATCAAGGGATTCGCCGATGCCGGCAGCGACGGCATCATTCAGTTCTCGACCGGCGGTGCTGAGTTCGGTTCGGGTCTGGGTGTCAAGGACATGGTCACCGGTGCCGTCGCCCTCGCCGAGTTCGCCCACGTCGTCGCCGAGAAGTACGACGTCACCATCGCGCTGCACACCGACCACTGCCCCAAGGACAAGCTCGACGGCTTCGTCCGACCGCTGATCGAGATCTCCCGCGAGCGTGTCGCGAAGGGGCAGAACCCGCTGTTCCAGTCGCATATGTGGGACGGCTCGGCCATCCCGATCGACGAGAACCTCGAGATCGCGAAGGAACTGCTCGCCAAGACCAAGGAGGCGAACATCATCCTCGAGGTGGAGATCGGCGTCGTCGGCGGCGAAGAGGACGGCGTCGAGAACGCCATCAACGACAAGCTCTACACCTCGGTCGAGGACTTCGAGAAGACCGTCGACGCGCTCGGTACCGGCGAGAACGGTAAGTACCTGCTCGCCGCCACGTTCGGCAACGTCCACGGCGTCTACAAGCCGGGCAATGTGAAGCTGCGCCCCGAGGTCCTCAAGGAGGGCCAGGACGCCGCGGTCGCCAAGCTCGGTCTCGACGCGTCGGCCAAGCCCTTCGACTTCGTCTTCCACGGCGGCTCCGGCTCGCTCAAGAGCGAGATCGAGGAGGCCGTCGGCTACGGCGTCATCAAGATGAACGTCGACACCGACACCCAGTACGCGTTCACCCGCCCGGTGGCCGGTCACATGATGACCAACTACGACGGTGTGCTCAAGGTGGACGGTGAGGTCGGCAACAAGAAGGTCTACGACCCGCGCAGCTACCTGAAGAAGGCAGAGGCCTCGATGGCCGAGCGCGTGGTCGAGGCGTGCAACGACCTCGGGTCGTCCGGCAAGTCGATCGGCCGCTGACCGGCCGGGCCGCACGCGCCCGATACGAGATGAGACGGTCCCCCGGAGCGATGCTCCGGGGGACCGTCTCGTGAAGTGCGGGACCGCGGGCGTTACGGCTTCAGGCAGACCTTCCATTCACCGTCGATCTGGTGAAGCGTGATCTGCGCGGGCGCGGTCTTCGAAGGATCGTTGCTCGGGTACATGTCGACGCCGACGCGTGCGGTGTCACCGTTGATCTGGACGGCCTTGACGTCGTCGAAGGTCATCAGCTCATTGCGGTTCTTCTGGGCTTCGAAGGCCTTCTGGAAGTCGGCGTCGGAGACCTTGGAGTAGTACGCGTAATCCGCGCCGCAGGTCACCTCGCGCAGCTTGCCGAGGTCACCCGAGGTCATCGCGCTCCGGTAGTCCTTGGCGGCGTCGGCCACCTTGTGCTCCGGTGAGCTGCCGACCAGCGCATACCAGAGGCCGACCGCGATCGCCGCGATGACGATGACCGCGGCGACGAGGAGGCCGATCAGCTTGCCACGGCTGCGCTTGCGCTGCGTTTCGGCCGGCGCGACCACCTGCGGCGCGGGCTTGGCCTGTGCGGGCCGACCCGCAGGTGCGGCGGCGGCACCGGCTGCTGCGGCTCCGGCTGCGACAGCCGCGGGCACCGCCATCTCGGTGGTCGGCGCCTCCGATGCCGGCACCTCGACGGGCTGATCGGCCGGGGCGGCGACCTCGACGGTCGGGGCCGAGGCTGCATCCGTGTCGGAGGGCGCCTCGTCATCGGTGGCCGTCGGCGTCGCGGACTGATCGTCGGCGGGCAGGTCGATGGACTGCTCCACCAGATCGGCCTTCACCAGATCGACCTTCGCGTCGGTGCCGGCGTCCACCGCGTCACCGGTGGCCGCGTCGCCGGCCGAGAGCGCGTCTCCGACAACGGTCTCTTCGACGAGTGCGCCCTCCGCCTGCGGCGTCGCTCCCTGCGGGGCGGCCTGAGCCGGAATCTTGAAGGCCTTGGTGGGCGTCTCGGAATTGCCGCCGCCCTGAGGAGCCGGGGCGTCCTCGAGCTTCTTGACCGGGGTCGGCTCTGCAGTCATCTGTGCGTCTGTTTCCTTCGTGTCTGTTTCCTTCGTATCCGCTTTGCCCTGCTCGCGCTGGGCACGGAAAGCACCGACCACCTTGTCGATGGCAGCCGAAGTGTCTTTGTCCGAATCAGACATCTGCTCAATTTCCAATGTTCGTCGGGGACAGTACTGCTAGACGCGCAGCGTCAGGATATCGGACCTGTCGGTCTCGAGCTTCTCCGGAGCGTCCCACTCAGGTGATTGAATGATTACGTGACGTCATTTGGAGATCTCCTCGGACCCCCGCCCACCCTGCTGCCGGGAGACGACGAAGCGGAGTCGGCTCTGCTGAACGGAACCGATCCCGCGGCCGTCGCCGCCGCGCACCCGTCGGCCTCGATCGCCTGGGCCCATCTGGCCGAGGCGGCGCTCGACGGCGCGTTGGACGGCCCCGAACCGGACATCGCACGGGTCGTGGCCGCATACGCCTACGCTCGCACCGGTTACCACCGCGGCCTCGATCAGCTGCGGCGCAACGGCTGGAAGGGTTTCGGTCCCGTCCCGTGGAGCCATGAGGAGAACCGTGGCTTCCTGCGCTGTGTGGGGGCGCTGGCACGTGCCGCGCAAGCCGTCGGCGAGGAGGACGAGTACCTGCGGTGCCTCGACCTGTTGAACGACAGCGATCCCCGCGCGATCGCCGAACTGGGGCTGGACTGACACCGACGGTCGTGGTGTGAGTGCACGAGGCCGCTGAAGAACCGGAGTCCAAGGCGTCGTTCCGCGACCTGGGGTCGCAGGGCGTGCAGCGACTGCCGTCGGTCCTGCGCGTTCGGGTGCGCAGACTGTGGCTGTCGCTGGTGCCGATCGCGCAGTGCGCCATCGCCGCGGGGCTGGCCTGGTTCGTGGCCTTCGACCTACTTCACCACGCTCGGCCGTTCTTCGCGCCGATCGCGGCGGTGGTGTCCCTCGGGCTGTCGCTGGCCCGCCGCTGGCGTCGTTCGGCGGAGCTGATCGTCGGGGTCTCCATCGGGATCCTCGTCGGCGACCTGGTGGTGACCCAGATCGGATCCGGTGCGTGGCAGATCACGGTTGTGGTCGCGGCGGCGATGGCCCTCGCGGTGTTCGTCGACGGCGGCCCGATGCTCCCGACCCAGGCGGCGTCGTCGGCGGTGCTCATCGCAACACTGCTGCCGCCCGGCGGTGCGGCGAGCTATCAGCGTGCGGTCGACGCGCTGGTGGGCGGCTGCATCGGCCTGCTCGTGGGGGCGCTGGTGCCGGTGAATCCGGCTCGGCGGGCGCGCCGCGACGCCGCGGGCATTCTGAACACTCTGCGCGATCTGAGCCACGACCTCGCCGAGGCGCTCCGCGCGCGGGACGAGGACGCGGTCTATCGGGTCCTTGCGGCGGCCCGTGGCACCCAGCCCGCCGTCGACGGCCTCCGGGCCGACATTCTGGCCGGGCGTGAGGTCGGGACCCTCTCACCGCTGTACTGGGCTTCGCGCGACCGTTTGCGCAAGATCGCCGCGACCGCCGATCCGATCGACAACGCTGTCCGCAACTTCCGCGTGGTCACGCGGCGGGCGCTGGGGCTGACGCAGCGCGGGGTGGCGGTGGAAGAGCCGATGATCGACATCATCGAGGACATCGGCGGACTGTTCGAGACCCTGCGCGCGATGATGCTCGCCGAGCCCGGTCAGCCGCCGGATCCGGCAGACGCCGCGCGCGAGGTGCGCTCGGTGGTGCGCAGAGCGCGCACGTCGCTGGCCGACCACGTCGAGGACCTCTCGGAGGCCGCGCTGCTGGTGGAGTTGCGCTCGCTTCTGGTGGATCTGTTGATGGTCGCCGGACTCAAGCGTTCGTCCGCCATTGCGCAGTTGCACCTGAACAAATGAGTACTCGAGATCACCAGACGCAGCACTCTTGTCATATATGCAAAAGTTCGCATATATTGAGGTCATGGGTGCTGATCACGAACACGGCCACAGTCACGGCCCGACCGCGGCAGACTTGGCACGACCGGACGCGGGGCATCGGCGGATCTGGCCGCTGGCGGTGTCGCTGGGCCTGATCGGCACGTTCTTCGTCGTCGAACTGGTCACCGGCCTGCTGTTCGGCTCGCTCGCCCTCGTCGCCGACGCCGGGCATATGGCGACCGATCTGGTGGCACTGACGATGGGGCTGGTGGCACTGTTGCTCGCCCGCCACGGCCGGGTGACCGACGGCCGCAGCTTCGGGTGGTACCGCGCGGAGGTGTTCACCGCCGTCCTCAACGCAGTGCTGCTGCTGGGCGTCGGCGTCTACGTGCTGTACGAGGCCGTCGTCCGACTCGGGACGAATCCGGAGGTGCCCGGCGGGCCGATGATCGTGGTGGCGCTGCTGGGGCTGGCCGCCAACGTGATCGTCATGTACCTGTTGCGGGCCGACTCGGGCACGTCGCTCGCGATTCGCGGGGCCTACCTGGAAGTGCTCGCCGACGCGGTTGGCAGCGTCGGGGTGCTCATCGCCGGTGTGGTCGCGATGACCACCGGCTGGGGATATGCGGACCTGATCGTCGCGGTCTTCATCGCACTGTGGGTGGTGCCGCGCGCGGTGAAGCTCGCGCTCGACGCACTCAAGATCCTGAACCAGCAGGCGCCGTCCCACGTCGACCTGGACGAATTGCGTGCCGACCTCGCCGCCCTGCCCGAGGTGCAGGACGTGCACGACCTGCACGTGTGGTCGGTGACGACCGGCATGGACGTGGCGACGGTGCATCTGAGCAGCACCGGAGATCACTGTGCCGCGCTCACTGCCGCGCAGCGGGTCTTCGCCGAACGCGGCCTCGAGCACGCCACAGTCCAGGTGGAACGTCCCGGCGACCGCTCCCAATGCGAAAGTCTCACCTGGTGAGAGCGGACTGAACGTCTCGACCCGAAGTGCGGAGCAGCGCCTACAGCCAGAACGCGAACAAGCGGATCCCGTACGAGACGAACGCCGGGCTGATTCCGAAGGCCTCGAACGCGTGGTAGACGAGGCCGAAGAACGCGGAGTTCAGCTGCGGGATGAACAGCAGCAGGAACAGGATCAGGAAGCCGAAGGGTGCGATCTTCTCCGCCGCCTGACGGACGTTCGCAGGCAGATGCGGTTCGAGCGCGCCGTAACCGTCGAACCCGGGCACGGGCAGGATGTTGAGCAGCGTCGCCGACAACTGCAGGAATGCCAGTGCGGCGGTGGCGGCCCAGAGGTTCAGGTTCGCGGTGGTGGGAGTGGTCGACGCGAGTGCCGCCAGAAGCGCCAGTCCGAGGACCAGGTTGGTCGCCGGGCCGGCCAGCGACACCTTGGTGCGCTGCGCGGGGGTGAAGGCCGCGGTGTTGAGGTAGACCGCTCCGCCGGGGAAGCCGATGCCGCCGAGCGCGACGATCAGCAGCGGCAGGGCGATCGACAGCCCCGCGTGGGTGTACTTGCGCGGATCGAGAGTCAGATACCCGCGGACTTCGGCCGACCGATCGCCGTAGCGGAAGGCGGTGAACGCGTGCGCGAACTCGTGCAGAGACAACGAGATCACCCATCCGCTCAGCACGAAGAGCAGGGCGCCGAACATGCCGAGGGCGCTGCGTTCCGCGCCGGACCGCAGCAGCAGGTACACGCCGACGGCGAAGGCCGCGCACAGCCCGAGGAACACCGGTCCGGGTCGAACGGACTTGAGGGCCGCGGTGGTCGGGGTGGTCACGGTCGCACCAGTCTCCAGTCGATGTGATGCCGATAGAAGGTGGATCGCTTCACGACGCGGTCGGTCAGTTCGCCTTCGCGCTCGACCACGAGGTTGGTGCCTCCGGTCTGAACCGCCCGGCCGCTCTTCCATCCGCCGGGCAGCGCCCGGGCGCGGCGGCCGCGGACTCCGGGTTCGACGGTCAGTGGCTCGATCTCCACCGCGCGGACGGTGCCGTCGAAGATCGTCGCCGAGTCGGCGATGCACTCGCCGTGCAGCTTCTCGCCCGCTGCCCCCAGATGTCGTGCCCGTCCGACGAGGACTGTCGCGGCATCGTCTCGGATGAGTGGAAGCTGCTGCGCCGTACCGGTTTCGGCGAGACGCATCGCGGCATCGCCGTGCGGTAGACCGTAGTTCCCGGTAGCGGCGGTGACGTGCGGTGCGACGTAGGCCACCTCGACGTCGAGACGTTCGAGCTTCATCAGGGCGGCGACGACCCGCGCTAAGAACGCGTCCGGCGCCATCGCATCGGAGTCGGTGGGGGCCACCACGATCCGGGGGGCGGCGCCGGCGGAAGCGGTGGCGGCGGAGCCGGCCGACGGGTCGTCGAGCAGGCCGGCGAGGTGGCGGGTCAGGGCGGACGGTACTTCGTCGCCGGGGCTGACCGTGATCAGCAGAGAGGGCACCTACCCAGGCTATACGGCAGCGGGGACCAACATTTCGACCGCGACCCAGTAGGGTGGGCACGTTAGGAGGAGCACCTGATATGGCTGCGATTGTGCTGATCGGCGCCCAGTGGGGCGACGAAGGCAAGGGTAAAGCGACGGATCTGCTGGGCGGGAAGCTGCAGTGGGTGGTGCGCTACCAGGGCGGAAACAACGCGGGACACACTGTGGTCCTGCCGAACGGCGAGCAGTTCGCGCTGCACTTGATTCCGTCGGGGATTCTGACGCCCGGTGTCAAGAACGTCATCGGCAACGGCGTCGTCGTCGACCCGAGCGTTCTGCTCACCGAGCTCAAGGGGCTGGAGGACCGCGGCGTCGACACGACTTCGCTGATGCTGTCGGCCGACGCGCATCTGCTGATGCCGTACCACGTCGCCATCGACAAGGTCACCGAGCGCTTCCTGGGCAACAGCAAGATCGGTACCACCGGTCGCGGCATCGGGCCCTGCTACCAGGACAAGATCGCCCGCGTGGGCGTCCGCGTGGCCGACGTGCTCGACGAGAAGATCCTCGCGCAGAAGGTCGAGGCCGCGCTCGAGATCAAGAATCAGATCCTCACCAAGATCTACAACCGCAAGGGTCTCGACCCGCAGCAGGTGGTGGACGAGACGCTGGAGCTGGCCGAGGGGTTCAAGCACCGGATCGCCGATACCCAGCTGTTGCTGAACCAGGCGCTCGAACGCGGTGAGACCGTGTTGCTCGAAGGTTCGCAGGGCACGCTGCTCGACGTGGACCACGGCACCTACCCGTACGTGACGTCGTCCAATCCGACCGCCGGCGGCGCGTCGGTGGGCGCGGGCATCGGGCCCACCAAGATCACGACGGTCCTGGGCATTCTGAAGGCGTACACCACGCGCGTCGGTGAGGGCCCGTTCCCCACGGAGCTCTTCGACGAGTGGGGCGAGTACCTGGCCAAGACCGGCGGCGAGGTCGGCGTGACCACCGGACGTGCCCGTCGCTGCGGTTGGTTCGACGCCGTCATCGCGCGGTATGCGACCCGCGTCAACGGCATCACCGACTACTTCCTCACCAAGCTCGACGTGCTGTCGAGTCTGGAAGAGGTCCCGATCTGCGTGGCCTACGAGGTCGACGGCGAGCGGGTGGAGGACTGGCCGATGACACAGACCGGCATCCATCACGCCAAGCCGATCTACGAGACGATGCCCGGTTGGTGGGAAGACATCTCCGGCTGCCGTACCTTCGACGAACTGCCCCAGAATGCGCAGAACTACATCCACCGGCTCGAGGAGCTGTCGGGTGCGCGCATCTCGTGCATCGGCGTCGGCCCCGGGCGTGACGAGACGATCGTCCGGCATCAGCTCGTCTGACCGGCGACCTCGATGAACGAGCCGCGCGGGCTCAGTCGCGACTACGGGTCGACGCTGCTCGGTGCGGTCGATGAGGGGCCGCGCAGGCAGCGCATCCGGATCCAGCTGCTCCTGACGACGACCATCGTCGGGGCGCAGTTGATCGGGATCGTGGTGGCGATCTCGCTCGCGCTGGTCGGTATCCCCGACCCCTCGTTCCTGCGCGGCGATCTCGTATGGGTCAACTTCCTGGCCCTGCCGGTGTACATCGTGTGTTCGCTGGCACTGGGCGTGCTGGTCGGCACGGTGATGACGGTCCGGTCACTCAAGTGGTCGATGCGCGACCAAGTGCCGACTCGGGACGACGCGCGGCGCACCGCGTGGGCGCGCCGTCGGCTGACTGCGCTCCAGGCACTCCTGTGGGTGGGTGCCGCGGTGATGCTGGGTATCTGGTACGGCGTGGTCGACCCGATCCTCATCCCGAAAGTGGTGCTCATCGTTCTGATGAGTGGCATCGTCGTGATCGCCATCGTCAACATCTTCGTCGACGTGCTGCTGCGGCCGGTGTACGCCAAGCTCATGCAGGCGGGTTTCTCCGTGCGCGGCAGCTCCGTCCGGTCGCGAGCCCTCAGTGCGTGGCTCATCGGCACCGGCGTCCCGCTGAGCGGCGTGTTCATGGTGGTGCTGTTCGCGGCCACCAGCGGTCGCTCGTCGTTGGTCGGCGTGTTCGTTTCGGTGACGGTGCTGGTGGCGGTGGCTGCCGCAGTCGGCCTGCTCGCGATGTTCCTGTTCTCCTGGGATGTGACCGGACCGATCCGCAACGTTCAGGCCGGAATGAGCAAAGTCCGCGGCGGAGACGTCAGTCCGGCCGTCGACCTCGTCGTCTACGACGCCTCCGAACTGGGGGAACTGCAGTTCGGGTTCAACAGCATGGTCGCGGGACTGCGCGAGCAGGAGCGAGTGCGCGACATCTTCGGACGTCACGTCGGCCGCGACGTGGCCGCGCAGGCGCTGCGAAGCGATCCGGAGCTCGGCGGCGCCGAGCGGACCGTCGCGGTGATCTTCGTCGACGTCATCGGCTCGACGACACTGGCCACCGAGCACACACCGACCGAGGTGGTAGCGGTGCTGAACCGCTTCTTTCAGCAGGTTGTCGAGGCGGTGGAGACGCACCGGGGCCTGGTGAACAAGTTCGAGGGAGACGCGGTCCTGGCGATCTTCGGCGCGCCCCTGGAGATCGACGATCCCGCGGGCGCAGCGCTGGCCGCGTCGCGCGAGATCGCCGATCGTCTCGCCCGCAACGTGCCGGAGTTGAAGGCGGGTATCGGGGTGAGCTTCGGGACCGTGGTGGCCGGGAACGTCGGCGCGATTCAGCGGTTCGAGTTCACGGTGATCGGCGACCCGGTGAACGAGGGCGCACGACTGTCGGAGGCCGCCAAAGAGGCTCCGCACCTGCCGTTCGCGTCGGAGCGGGCGGTGGCGGCGGCAGGGGACGACGAGGCGCGTCTATGGTCGCCGCGCACCGCGCTCGTCCTGCGCGGACGGTCGGCTCAGACACGGATCTACACTCCGACCAGCCGGCGCACCGACTCCGGCAGCGGACGGTCGGAGGACCATTCGGCCGCGCGCGGCACCCCGTAGCCGCTGGTGAACGGAATCACGCCGCACCACGCGGTGACCTCGTCGTCGGGGCGGACGACGCCCTCGCCGGCATTCGCCTTGTAGACCCACTCGCCCTCCTCGATCCGCAGAACCGTCACATTGGTGGCCGCGATCTCCCGTTTCGTCATCGGACGTACCTCGTCGTTCCGGCCGGGTGTGAGTAGGTCGGTGAACCGGGTCAGCAGTTCGGCGCGGTCGTCGGCCCGTGCGTTCTCCAGTCGGCCGTAGACCACCGCCGAGCGGAAATGCACGGTGGAGTCGAATGTCGAGTTCGCGAGGACGAGGGCGTCCATCGCGGTGACGCAGAAGGCCGAGCGCTGATCGGCGGGGCGGCGTGATCCCATCACTCCGGCACCGGTGGATCCGTGCAGGAGGATGCGGTCGCCGTCGCGCACATGCAGGGTGGGCACGCTGCGTACGGCGGCGGTGCCTCCCTCACCGAAGGCCGTGGACAGCACTCCCCACCACTGCTGGTCGAGGAGACGGTCGAGGCTGTCGCGGTCGGTGCTCTGGCGGTCGCGCTTGCGGGTCAAGTTCTCCATGACTCCAGTACAGAGCCATACTGGACTTGAGAGAAGATCCAGAATCGAGCAATTCTGGAGACCAGTATCGATGGTGGTCGGGCCTCGGATGTCAGAGGTCGGTCGCCGGAAGGCGAGGTGACGTCGTGGCGCGGACTCCCCGGGACGTCCATCTGCCGATCAGTCTGCCCACGCCGGTGCGGAGCAGACGATTGGTGGATGAACTCCTCGCCGCAATCGTCGACGGCCGGCTCGCCGAGGGCGACTGGCTGCCGTCCACCCGAGTGCTGGCCCGGCAACTGAGCTGCTCGCGATCGGTGGTGACCGGTTGCTACGACGAACTGATCGCGGCCGGCTTCCTCGACGGGATCCCCGGTGCGGGCACACGGGTGCGTGCCGGTGCGCGCGCGGCGGTACGGCTCGGCGCGAGATCGCATGTGACGGAGGAATCGGCGCCCGTCGTCGTGCGTGGGGAGGGTGCGGTTCCGCGGATCATCGGAGATCTGCGGCCCGGGGTGCCGGACGGTTCGCTGATCGACGCGCGTCGGTGGCGCAGCTGCGTGCGGGCGGCGACGTGGACGCCCGAGCCGTCGACGGCCGGGACGACGGCTCTGACGGCCGCACTGGGGGAGCACCTGCGCAGGCATCGAGGGGTGCACGCCGAAGAGATCCTGCTGACTCCCGGATCGTCATGTGGGTTCGCACTGCTCGGCGAGGCGGCGTGGGACTCGGGGATTCGGCGCGCCTTCGTCGAAGCGCCCGGATACGCGGAGGCGCAGCGGGAACTCGCGCGCGCCGGTTTCTCGGTGGAACCGGTGGAGGTGGACGCGGACGGCGTGTGTGTCGGCCGGCTGCCGGACGATCGCTGCCTGGTGTACACGACGCCTGCGCACCAGTATCCGCTCGGCCACCGGATGTCGGTGGATCGACGCGCGCGATTGGTGGAGTGGGCGCGCCGGACCGGCTCGGTGATCATCGAGGACGACTACGACGGCGAGTTCCGGTACGACGTTCCGCCGCTGCCCGCTCTGCAGGCACTTCCCGGTGCGCGCGAATTCGTGGGGTATGTGGGCACAGCGTCGAAGACGCTCACCGTCGGGTTGGCGGTCGCGTGGACGGTGCCGCCGGGCGTGCTGTCCGACGCCGTAGGGCGGAGGTACGCCGAGCGTGCGTGGTCGGTGGCGGAGCCGGTGGCGGGCACCCTCGCGGAGTTCATCTCCCGCGGCCACCTCGCGACGCATCTGGCGAAGGTCGCCCGCACCTATCGTGATCGACGAAATGCGTTGTCGGCGGCGGTGATTGAGCGCTGTCCGGAGATGCCGATCATCGGCGTCGACGCCGGGCTGCACGCGACGATCGTGATCGACCGCGTTCCGGGAGCCCAGGTGCGTGATCGACTGGAACGATCGGGATGGCTGGTGCGCGCCGTCTCCGACTACCCGTTGGCAGACAAGCAGTCGGTGGACGGGGTCGTCGTCAGCTACGCACGATTGACGCCGGCGTCGGCGGTGAGATTCGCCGAGGCGCTTCGGCGGGCTGTGCCAGAGGTTTTGTCGGAGGGCGGCGGTATGATTCGAACATAGAAGCACAGCAGAAGTGTTTTCGGACACTGTGCAGGTCGAAAGGGGGTGGGTTCGATGGTCACGTCGGAGGTGCTGCTGCCGGACGATCCGGCCGCTCTCGCCCGCCTGTTGGAGGCTGCGGCGACCAAGTTCGCGTCGCTGCCGCTGTCCGCGGTGACCGAAGACGCCCTGCTGGAAACTGTCGAGACCTTGGAGCGTACGCATCGTCGTCTCGACGGTGTCGACGCCGCGGTGCTGGTGGAGGTCTCCGACCGGGCCGTGTATCGCAAGGCGGGGTATTTGTCGGTGCATCAGTATCTGGCGCAGGGGTTGCGGCTCGGTGACGGTGCCGCCCGCCGCCGACGTGTCAGTGCCGCCGGGATCGGACGGTTCACCGACCTGCAAGGCCAGACCCGCGAACCGGTACTGCCGGCGACCGCGGTCGCGGTGGGCGAGGGTGCGATCGGTGCCGACCACGTCCGCGAGATCGACGCCGTCATGGACAAGATCCCCACCGCCATCGACGCCGACACCCGAGCACGCGCCGAGGCACAGCTGGCGTGGGTCGCCCGCGAGTTGAGTCCGGCCGGTGTCCGCACCGCCGGCATCCGACTGCTGGCGCACCTGGATCCGGACGGGACCGTCACCGACGAACGCGACCGCAAACGCCTGCGCGGCTTCGCTGTGCTGCCGCAGGATCTGCGGTTGATGAGCAAAGTCCGCGGGTATCTGACTCCGGCGTTGCGGGCGGAAATGGAAGCCGCACTGCCGTCGTGGGCCGCACCGGGGATGAACAATCCCGACGACCCGGATTCCCCGTCGGGGACCGTGGAGTCGGCGGACCCGGCCGCTCTGGCGGCCGCGGTGGAGCGTGATACTCGCACGCCGGGGCAGCGCACCCATGATGGTCTGCAGGCGCTGCTGCGCGCCTCCCGCAGTGGTGTTGGGGGTGGTCGGCGGGCCGGTGATCTGGTCATCACTGTCACCGACCGGGAGTTGGCCGAGCGGGCCGGGGTGGCGTTGACCGGGACCGGGACTCGGGTGCCGGTGGCGGAGTTGATCGAAGTCGCCGCCACCGCAACCCCGCACCTGGCCGTCTTCTCCGCCCACACCGGGCAAGCCCTCTACCTCGGACGAGGTCGTCGGCTCGCGTCGCGGGCACAGCGGTTGATGCTCTTCGCCCGCGACCGCGGCTGCACCGCCCCCGGCTGCGACGCCCCGTTCACCCGCACCCAAGCCCATCACTTCCCCGACTGGGCCGACGGCGGCCCCACCGACATCGACCACCTCGGCGCCGCATGCGGACGCCACAACCGCTCCGTCGGCCCCCGCCCCGGCCAATGGCAGACCACCATCCTCATCGACGGACCCCACGCCGGCCGCATCGCCTGGCGACCCAGCGGCATAACCAGCCGCGGCGGGACAAGACCGCCCGGATGGCGGATCAACCAGATCCACCACGCCGAACTCCTCCCGGACCACCAACCCCAGCCGCCGCCCGAACCGGGCGAATCCCGGATCGAGAACTACCTCGACACACTCCTGGCCGCCTGACCGGACACACCCGGCCCGGGAGCATGCGGCCAGCGGCCTCAGCGGAACTCGGCAGCAGTGAATGAAGTTCCTCCGACGGCACGAT
Organism: Gordonia sp. LUNF6; assembly: GCF_047041125.1. Classification (NCBI taxonomy): domain Bacteria; kingdom Bacillati; phylum Actinomycetota; class Actinomycetes; order Mycobacteriales; family Gordoniaceae; genus Gordonia; species Gordonia sp. LUNF6. The sequence goes on along the minus strand of NZ_CP178181.1, from coordinate 3,379,302 downwards.
GATCTGGGTTGCAGTCGTTCGGTATTACGAGCCGATCCTGCTGCGCTGCCGCCAGCAGGCTCCAGTGCTCCTTGACCCCGGCGGCCGCACGAGGTGCACGCCACTCGGTCATACCCCCAGCGTAGAACGTGTGCGTTCGGTGCACCGCCCGCTCACGAGGTCATTCGGCCGAGCGAGCGCCGACCGTCTCCGGAGCTGTGCACCCGTAGAATCCGGGGCATGGTTGCAAAGGTGATCGGAACTCCGCTGAGTCCGACCGCGGTGAAGGTGTTGCTGCTCGGCTCGGGCGAACTCGGCAAGGAGGTCACGATCGCGCTGCAGCGGTTCGGCGTCGAAGTGATCGCCGTTGATCGCTACGCCGACGCCCCGGCGCACCAGGTGGCGCACCACGCCGAGGTGATCGACATGATGGATCCGGACCAAGTGCGCGCGGTGATCGACAAACATCGCCCGCACTACGTGCTCCCGGAGATCGAGGCCATCGCAACCGAAGCCCTGGAGCGAGTGGAAGCCGAGTCGATCGCCGAAGTGATCCCGAGTGCGAAGGCCGTCTCCGCGACTCTCAATCGCGAGCGCATCCGGCGGCTGGCCGACGAAGAACTCGGCCTGCCGACGTCCCCGTACCTTTTCGCGGGATCGCTCGAGGAGATGCGCGCGGCGGCCGGGAGCATCGGATTCCCGTGTGTGGTGAAGCCGGTGATGTCGTCGTCGGGCAAGGGGCAGTCGGTCCTTCGCGGCCCCGAGGACGTCGACGCGGCGTGGGAGGCGGCCCGGACCGGAGCCCGAGTCAACAACGACCGCGTGATCGTCGAGGGGTTCGTCGAATTCGACTACGAGATCACTCTTCTCACGGTCCGCGCCGTCGACCCGGCCACCGGGCGACTGGCCACGTACTTCTGCGATCCGATCGGCCACCGCCAGGTGGACGGAGACTACGTCGAGAGTTGGCAGCCGCAGCCGATGAGCCCGGCCGCCTACGACATAGCGCGTTCGATCGCGGCCCGGATCGCGACCGCGATGGGCGACGGGGTCGCCACCGGCAGGGGAGTGTTCGGCGTCGAACTCTTCATCAAAGGCGACGAGGTCTACTTCTCGGAGGTGAGCCCGCGCCCGCACGACACCGGTCTGGTCACCATGGCCACGCAGCGCCTGTCGGAGTTCGAACTCCACGCTCGAGCCGTCCTCGGACTGCCGGTGAACACGATTGCCCGTGCGCCCGGCGCCTCGGCGGTGATTTACGGCGAGCACGAGGACACGGCCATCGGATTCGCAGGCGTCGCCGACGCCCTCGCCGATCCCGACGTGGATCTGCGCCTGTTCGGTAAGCCCGAGAGCTACGCGCGCCGGCGGATGGGGGTGGCGGTGGCGACCGCACCCACGATTGAGATCGCGCGCGAGAAGGCCACGCGCGCAGCGGGACTGGTGACGCCTCTGCGCGCGGACCACGACGCGGAGACGCCGACCGAGATCAAGCCGATTCCGCAGACCGCGCCGTCGCCGGCCGACGAGACCGATACCGAGGCGATGGAGGCGGGAACTCAGGCGATCCGGGTTCCGGAGCGCCCGATTCGGCGCGAGGCGCCCCCGATGCCCCGACCTCCGATGCCTCAGGGACCTCCGCAGCGTCCTGGACCGATGGCGCAGCCGGGACCGCGCGGACCGGTGGGGCCCGGTGGCCAGCGACCGGCCGGACCCCCGCCCCCTCGACCCGGGCGGATCCCGCCGGGTATGAGCTGATCCGCCGGCACCGACGATCCGCTACACCGAGGACTTGCGTGCCGCCTGCACGATCATGAAGACGAGGAACGGTCCGCCGACCGCCGCGGTGACCACGCCCACCGGCAGACCGTCGGGCAGGACCGTGCGGCACACGATGTCGGCGGCCAGGACGATGCACGCCCCGACCACGCCCGAGAACACCGGCGTGGGTTGAGAACTGCGGGCCAGGCGGACGGCGATCTGCGGCGCGGCCAGGCCCACGAAGGCGATGGGCCCGGCCGCCGACACCGCGAGCGACGCGACCACCACGGCGGTGAGCAGCGTTCCGTAGGTGACGACGCCGAGACGTACGCCGAGCGCACGGGCCACGTCGGGCCCGAGGCCGCTGACGGCGAGCGTGCGCGCGATGATCGCGGTCCAGACGATTCCGATGGCCGCGGCCACCGCCACCGGCGGCACCGAACTCCAGCCGGTATTCGCCAGCGAGCCGATGATCCACGTCTGCGCGCTCGCGGCGTCGTGCAGGTCCGCACGTGACATCAGGTATCCGACCGCGGCCTGCATCATCCAGGTCATCCCGACACCGATGAGGATGAGGCGCAGTGTGCTGGTGACCACCTGGCCCTTGGTCCAGGCCAGCACGTACATCAGCGCCGCGGTCGCGAGGCCGCCGATCAGCGCCGACAGCGGCACGCCGAGGTTCGCGAAGAAGCCGCCGAATCCGGTGCTCGCCGAGGTCAGGGCAAGTACGGCACCGGCACTCGCGCCGGTGGTGATGCCCAGCATGTCCGGGACGGCGAGCGGGTTGCGGGTGATCACCTGTGTGAGGCAACCGGCGAGACCGAGGCCGAAGCCGGCCAGCGCCGCCACGAGCACACGCGGCAGCATGTCGTCGAAGATGACGATGTTCTCGGCGACGCGGCCGCCGCCGAGCAGAATGCGCGCCACATCGACGGGCGTGGTGAACCCCACCGACAGCCCGATCAGGAAGAGGACCAGCGCGAGCAGGGCGCCGGCGAGGGAGCAGGCCGCGAGTCTGCGGCGGACGACCCATCGGGCGCTGCCGACGCCGATCGTGATGGGCGGGCGAACGGTGGCGGTCATACGGTCGGGAGCCTCCTGCGTCGGACCATGATCATGAGCATCGGCCCGCCGATCAACGCCAGCACCACGCTCACCTGTGCCTCGCCCGGCCGGGCGATGACCCGGCCGATGACATCGCAGACCAGGATCAGAAGTGCGCCGGCGAGTGCCGAGTAGGGGACGATCCAGCGGTAGTCGGGCCCGGTGAACGCGCGAGCGATATGGGGAACGATCAGCCCGAGGAACACGATCGGCCCGCACGCGGCGGTCGCGGCCCCGGCGAGGAGCGCGATGCCGATGATGCCGGTGACCCGGATGAGACCGACGCGACCGCCCAATGCCGTCGCCATGTCGTCGCCGAGGCTCATCAGGTTGAGGAACCATCCGCCCGCGAAGGCGAGAACCAGTCCCACCACGATGAAGGGCAGCGTGGTCCACAGCACGTCGGCGCCGCGGCCCGAGACGGCTCCGACGTTCCAGAACCGCCAGGTGTCGAGGGTGGCGCCGTCCGAGAGGACGAGTGCGGAGGACTCCGCCGTGAGACACGCGCTGAGCCCGGCTCCGGCCAGCACGAGTGTCAGCGGCGACGATCCGGTGACCGTCGACAGCCCGAACACCGCCGCCGCGGCGACGAACGCGCCCGCCAGCGCCAGGACGGTGTTGGCCAGAGGGCCGGAGGTACCGAAGACGAAGACCCCGGTGACCACCGCGCAGGCAGCGCCCGCGTTGATCCCGAGCAGACCGGGGTCGGCGAGCGGATTGCGCGTATGCCCTTGCGCGAGTGCGCCGGCCGCGCCGATCGCCAGTCCCACCACGAGACCGAGCACCGTGCGGATCAGCCTGCTGTGGACCAGAACTCCGAGCCCGTCGGGACTGCTCGATCCGTGCAGCAGTGCGTTCAGGACCTCACCCGGCGGCACGTCGCGTGTGCCGATCGCGATCGATGCGACGAACGCGATGCCTATGGCGACCACCAGAACGACGGCCCCGATCACCTTTTTCACAAAGGCATACCTTACCTAAGTCATGGCGCCGAACCCGGCCCGGGGCAGGTCTGGCGATGGTCTCAATCCTGTGCGTCTCCTGAACGATTGGGTAACAAAGGTCTGTGCGAGCCCCGATACACGAGTAAGGGTGGGACCAGTCGACCTACCGACCGACGACACGAAAGGCTCTTGACATGAAGAAGTCCCTGACACGGATGGCGGCGGCGGTAGCTGCCGCCGGCGCGATCGGCGCGGGTTCTCTGGCTGCGGTTCCGCAGGCGCACGCCGGCACCCCCGGCGACCTCCAGATCATCGGCGGGATCTCCTGCACCTTCAAACTGTGGGGTCCGAATTGGTCCGACGGTCCCGTCTGGCAGATGCATCGCTGGATGGGCGTCACGAACATCGGCGGCTCGACCATGACCGGTGTGACGGTGACCGAGTTCGGCGGTGCCAGCAAGTGGGTTCCGCAGACGAAGGACAAGGACGGCAAGATCACCAACAAGCTCGGTGAGCTGAAGCCGGGCAAGACCTTCGTCGCCTTCGACACCACATGGAAGGGCTGCTGGCCCGCGTCGATCTCCGGCTACACCATCGGGCAGCAAGTCGAGAACCCGATGAACAACGTCGGGTTCTGGCAGAACGTGCGTCGAGCGCAGCCGAAGGACAAGTCCACCACCGTCGGCAACGGCTCGTAGAGACCGGCGACGGCGGTGAACTGACGTCGCAGACGCGAAGGGAGGGCGACCGGGATCGGTCGCCCTCCCTTCGGTTTTCGGGTGTGGTGGGTGACGGTGGTTTCGACTCGCTGCGCTCGCTCAACCAGCCTGGGGGGTTGCGCTCGCTCAACCAGCCTGGGGGGTTGCGCTCGCTCAACCAGCCTGGGGGTTGCGCTCGCTCAACCAGCCCGGCGGCTGGGCAGCGCGGCCGTCAGCCCCGGTTCACCTTGTGGGGTTCGGAGGCGGCGAGCATGTCCTCGCGCTCGACCACCTTGACGCGGTCGCGGCCCTGCGCTTCGCCGAGCTTGCGCTCGTGCTCGTCGAGCCGGTACCAGCCGTCCCAGGTGGTGAACGGGATGCCGCGCGATTCGAGCAGATCCACGACGGAGGCCTCGGAGGCGTCCTCGACCTCGTTGAGGACACCATTGCGCATGTCCTCGAGGATGCACTCGACGGTCTCGTTCGCGTCGCCCTTGGTGTGGCCGATGAGGCCGACCGGACCGCGCTTGATCCAGCCGGTGGTGTACAGGCCGGTGAGGTGCTTGCCGTCGTCGAAGATCCGGCCGGCCTCGTTGGGGATCACGCCCGCCTGGTCGTCGAACGGGATCTCCGGCAGATTGTCCGACAGATAGCCGACCGCCCGGTAGACGGCGGTGACGTCCCAATCGCGGGTCTTGCCGGTGCCCTTGACGTTGCCGGTTCCGTCGAGCTCGGTGCGCTCGGTGCGGAGTCCGACCACCTTGCCGTCCTCGCCGAGGATCTCCGTCGGGTTCTCGAAGAAGTGCAGGAAGAGCTTGTGGATCGCACCCTGCTTGGGCTCGCGGATCGCGTAGTTCTCGATGATCGTCGCGACCTGGTCGGTGATCTTGCTGGAGCGGCGCGCGACGGCCGATCCCTCGTCGTACTCGATGTCCTCGGGATCGACGATGACCTCGATGTTCGGCGAATGGTCGAGTTCCTTGAGCTCCAGCGGAGTGAACTTGGCCTGGGCGGGGCCGCGGCGTCCGAAGACGTGCACCTCCACCGCCTTGTTGGCCTTGAGCCCCTGATAGACGTTGTCCGGGATCTCGGTCGGGAGCAGCTCGTCGCCGGTCTTGGCCAGCACGCGGGCCACGTCGAGGGCCACGTTCCCGACACCGATCACGGCGACCTTCTCCTCCTCCAGCGGCCATTCGCGGGAGAAGTCCGGGTGGCCGTCGTACCAGGCCACGAACTCGCCGGCGCCGTAGCTGCGCTCGAGGTCGACGCCCGGAATCTGCAGAGCGCGGTCGTCGGTGGCGCCCGTGGAGAAGACGACGGCGTCGTAGTGCTTGCGCAGGTCGGCGAGGGTGATGTCGGTGCCGTAGTCGATATTGCCGAGCAGGCGGACCTGGGGCTTGTCGAGCACCTTGTGCAGAGCGGTGATGATGCCCTTGATGCGCGGGTGATCGGGTGCGACGCCGTACCGGATGAGACCGAACGGGGCGGGCATGCGCTCGTAGAGATCGATGCTCACGCCGCGCTCGGACGCGGTGTCGGACTTCATCAGTGCATCGGCGCAGTAGATGCCGGCCGGCCCGGCACCGACGATCGCGACCCGCAACGGGCGGCTGTTGTCACTCATTTCCAGGTGCTTCCTCAGCTGGTTGGACAGGGATACCTCTACGTTATGTCTTGTGAGGTCGCCGCCAAAATTTCGATGTGAGGTATACCTCAGTCGAAGATCGGGTGCCGAAAACTATTGACGAATCGCGCCCGGTGAAGGTGGCCCGTCGCCGGACGGCACGGTTGAAAGTCCCTGGACATGGGCCGATACACTCGGCTGTCATGAACGAAGACCAGCCGGCGTCTCACGACCTCCCGGAGGACGACCAGCCGCGGTCGTGGAAAGCGGCGCTCCCGATGATTCTGGCCGGTGCGCTCGTGGTGGTGCTGCTGGCGTGGGTCCTGATCGCCGCCCTGGTGAATCCGCCGGAGGAACGGCTCAGCGACTCCGCTCAGGTGCAGCACACGGTCAACGACATGTACAGCGCGATGGGCACGCTCAACTACGACCAGTACGTCGGCTCGTTCTGTCAGGCCGATGTGGACGCCGCCGACTTCCCGAAGTCGGTCCAGTTCGCGGAGCAGAACCGCGCCGAGAACGAGGCCAAGGGCAAGATCGTCGTGCCGAACATGGACGTGGAAGTCACCGGCGACAGCGCCACCGTGAAAGCCCATTGGAACCGCGAGAACACCGCGGACGACGAGCAGACGACCTCGCTGCGGCTGATCCGGGAGAACGGTGAGTGGAAGGTGTGCAACCGATGACTTACAGCGGCGACGTGACGTGTGAGCAGGCATGGCAGCGGCTCGCGGAGAATCCGAAGGCAGTCCTCATCGACTGCCGCACGCAAGCGGAATGGAACTTCGTCGGAGTGCCGGACACCGAATCGCTCGGCAAGCGCACGCTGTTCGTCGAGTGGATCGACTACCCGAACGGTGCGCCCAATCCGCGCTTCGTCGACCAACTGCGCGAGGCCGGCGTGGAGCCGGACGACGAACTGCTGTTCCTGTGCCGCTCGGGCCATCGGTCCATCGGTGCAGCGGAGGCCGCGGTCGCCGCCGGATTCGGGCAGGCGTACAACATTCTCGACGGGTTCGAAGGCCCGATCGACGCCGACGGGCACCGTGGCGGGGCCGGTTGGCGCGCCGCGTCGCTGCCCTGGCGACAGTCATGAAGGAGTCTGTGAAATGAGCCGAGAGCTGCCCGACTGGGTTTCTCCAGAGACCGTCGCCGTGCGCGGTGGGATCCTTCGCTCCGGCTTCTTCGAGACCTCCGAAGCGCTCTACCTCAACAGCGGATACGTCTACGAGTCGGCCGAGGCGGCCGAACGCGCCTTCACCGGCGAAGAACAGCGTTTCGTCTACACCCGCTACGGGAATCCGACCGTCGCGATGTTCCAGGAGCGGCTCCGCCAGATCGAGGGGACGCAGGCCTGCTTCGCCACGGCGAGCGGCATGGCCGCGGTCTTCGTGGCACTGGGTGCGCTGCTGAAGAAGGGCAGCCGCCTCGTCGCGGCGCGCAGCCTCTTCGGTTCCTGCTTCGTGATCTGCAACGAGATCCTCCCGTCCTGGGGCGTCGAGACGGTCTTCGTCGACGGAGAAGACCTCGACCCGTGGGAGCGGGCCCTCGCCGAGCCGACGGACGCGGTGTTCTTCGAGACGCCGTCGAATCCGATGCAGACGCTGGTCGATGTCCGCAAGGTGTCGGAGATGGCGCACGCGGCCGGCGCGACGGTGGTGCTCGACAACGTATTCGCGACCCCGCTGCTGCAACGCGGTCTGGACATGGGCGCCGACGTCATCGTGTATTCGGGGACCAAGCACATCGACGGCCAGGGCCGGGTGATGGGCGGTGCGGTGCTCGGCACGCAGGAGTTCATCGACGGCCCGGTGCGGGAACTGATGCGTCACACCGGTCCGGCTCTCAGTCCGTTCAACGCGTGGGTGATGCTCAAGGGCCTCGAGACGATGAAGCTGCGGCTCGACCAGTCGGTCGCCACCGCGCTGCGAGTCGCCGAATTCCTCGACGCCGATCCCCGGGTGGCCAAGGCGATCTATCCCTTCCTGTCGTCGCACCCGCAGTACGAGCTGGCGCGCTCGCAGATGTCCGGCGGGGGAACGGTCATCACGTTCGAACTCGCCGACCGGCCGGGTCTTTCCGGCAAGGAGCGGGCCTTCGAAGTGCTCAACGGACTGCAGATCATCGACATCTCCAACAACCTCGGTGACGCCAAGAGCCTCATCACGCATCCGGCCACCACCACCCACCGGGCGATGGGGCCCGACGGCCGTGCGGCGATCGGTCTCACCGACTCGATGGTCCGGCTGTCGGTGGGTCTGGAGAGCGCGGACGATCTGCTGCGCGATCTGGACGCGGCGCTGGGCTGAGCTCAGGCGTCGGCACGCACCGGGCGGTCCGCGTCGGCCAGTGCACTGAGCACCGTCTGGAACTTCGCCGTGGTCTCGGCCACCTCGGCGTCGGGGTCGGAGCCGGCGACGATGCCGCCTCCGGCCCAGGCGCTGACCTTCGTGCGTGACGAGTCGAGCTCGAGACACCGGATCGAGACCACCCATTCCCCGTCGCCGGCGGCGTCGCACCAGCCGACGGTTCCGGCGTAGAACTCCCGCGGTCCTTCGACCTCCTCGATGATCCGCGCCGCGGCTTCGGTCGGTGTCCCGCAGACGGCGGGTGTGGGGGAGAGCAGCGCCGCCAGTTCCAGCGCCGTGATCGTCGGATCGGCCAGCTCTCCGGTGATCGGCGTCGCCAGATGCCAGACGTGGTTGGTGGAGATGGTCTGCGGCCGGTCGGGGATGGCGATACGGCTGCACAGCGGTTGGAGCAGGTCGCGCAGATAGTCGACGACGTACGCGTGCTCGCGCAAGTCCTTCGCCGAACGGCTGAGTTCCTCGGCGGCGTTCGGAACGGGACGGCCTGCGGCGTCGAACTTCGGGGCCGATCCCGCGTAGGGAACGCATTGGAGGATGGAACCGCGTTTGCGGAGCAGGAGTTCCGGACTCGCGCCGATCAGCCAGTTGCCGTCGTGTCCCGGCGCCGCGCTCAGATCGGCGGCGAACACCGTCGACCCGCCGGCAGTGGCCGTGAATCGGCCGATCAGTTCGACCGGCTCGACGGCCCGGGTGAGCGACGCGTCCAGACTGCGAGCCACGACCACCTTCTCGGCGGCGCCCGACGCGATGGCGTCGAGTGCGCGGACGACTCGCTCGCGGTGCACCGAGTCCGGGGTCACCGAGACCTCCGCGACCACCGAGCCGTCGACCGTGGCGGGAGTGGCTGCGGGGGAGAAGTCGACCCGTTCGGGGGCGATCAGTGATGCGGGACCGCCGGTGTCGAAGCCGAGGGCGCCGCCGACGAAGTCGACGGTGCCGGCGGCGAGGGCCTCTCGCGCCTGCGCCACGGAGCCGAACGCGGCGCGCACTCCGAATCCGCGGGCGTTGAGATCGGTGTTCGACAGCAGAAACGACAGACCGGCAGGCACCTGGCCAGGTTACCCGCGAGAGGCTAGACGGACTTCGTCGCTGTGATGCGCTTCTCCCTGATCAACCGCTTGAGGAGGTCGCGGCCCGCGGATCCGGCGGAGACGGGGTCGGCGCCCGCGTCGGCACCCGACATGTTGACGCAGGTGCGACCGTCGACGCTCGAGGTCGCGTACAGCCACTGCTCGGTGTGGCCGTTCGCGGAGTCGTCACGGCTCTTGGTCTTCCACTCGCCGACGGAGGCGGTTCCGGAGCAACTGTCGGCGAACACCACCACCGTGTGTACCGGGGTCCCCGAGCCGGATTCGCCGAGCGAGGTGAGGTCGTCGGACATCTGCGACAGCACCCGGTCGTCGTCGGCGGCCCGCAGCACCACGACGGGCGCGCCGTCGTTGGTGTCGGTGACGGCGGTCCAGCCGGCGGGCACCCGGACCTCCACGGACGTCCCGCCCTTGAGCGCGAACGTTCGCGTGGTCTCCGGCGCCGCACCGGTGTCGCGGTCGGAGTCCCAGGGGGCGAGGATCAGCAGCGTCGTCAGTCCGGCGACCACCAGTGCGGTCACCGCCACGATGCCGAAGAACATCGGCTTCGGACCCTTCACCGGCGGCTGCTGCGGCCACGGGCCGGGCGGGAAGGGGTTCGGTGCGTACGGCGGCTGCGCGGGTCCGTACCGGTGGGGCGGCCCGTACGACGACGGCTGTGGCGGTTGTGGCAGGGGCGGTTGTGGCAGGGGCCGGCCGGGAGCGCCGCTCGGATACTGCGGGTCGGACGGATGAACCACGGGAGGCCTTTCTGAACAGGGATGTTGAAACCACGCTAACTGCGGATCCGCCGGTGATTACACCCGCCGTGGTTTTAATGCTTTCCGCGAATGACGCGTACCGGCATCCTTGACGGCGGGTCACGAGAACCGGTGCGAAGCCCTGGCTGGCCGGTCGGCAACCCTCCACCGCGGTGGGGTGCTCCAGGTGACGACCCGGCCGGCGTCGACCGACGTCCGGCAAGTGCGGAGATCTACTGGAGTCGTGTCATGACCGCAATCCTCGACCGGGCCGTGTGCCCGGCACCCATTCGTCCCCTCGCGCCGGTGGTCGGTGCCGACACCACGGTGCCGACCACCGCAGGGGGCGAGACCGTCTACGCGAACCTCGACTACGCGGCATCGGCCCCGGCTCTCGTGTCTGTCGCGGAACGGCTCTCCGGCGCGTTGACCGAGTATGCGAGCGTGCATCGGGGCGCGGGCCATCTCTCTCAGGTCACGACAGCGCGATACGAGCAGGCTCGGGAGACCGTCCGGCGGTTCGTCGGCGGTCGAAGCGACGACACGGTGGTGTTCACGCGCAACACCACCGACGCCGTCAATCTCGCCGCGCACGTCACCCCCGGCGACGTGGTGGTGCTCGACATCGAGCACCACGCCAACCTGCTGCCCTGGACCCGGACCGGCCGTGCTCGCGTGGTGCCGGCGGCCCGCACCGTCGAAGAGACGGTGGGGCGGCTCGAAGCAGAACTCGCTGCCGCGCCCGCCGCGTTGCTCGCGATCACCGGTGCGTCGAACGTGACCGGCGAGGTGCTGCCGATCGGACGGCTGGCCGCGGCGGCGCATCGGCACGGCGCGCGCATTCTGGTGGACGCCGCGCAACTGGTCCCGCACCGCGCCGTCTCGATCGCGTCCTGGGGCATCGACTACCTCGTCTTCTCCGGCCACAAGCTGTACGCGCCGTTCGGTGCGGGCGCGCTGGTGGGCCGCGGCGACTGGCTCGATGCGGCGGAACCGTACCTGGCCGGCGGCGGCGCCACCGCCGACGTCGACCTCGACGGCCGGGTCGCGTGGCACACCGGTGCCGCTCGTCACGAAGCCGGATCTCCCAACACGCTGGGGGTGGTGGCGCTCGCAGCGGCGGCGCAGGCCCTGCAGGACATCGGTTTCGAGGAGATCGGCTATCACGAGCACCGGTTGCAGCAGCGTCTCGACGAGGGGTTGGCGCTGCTGCCCGGCGTGCATCCGCTGCGGGTCTTCGACGATGCGGCCGACCGCGTCGGCATCGCCGGCTTCACCGTGGAGAACCATTCCCCGCGCAGTGTCGCCGAATATCTGTCGGTGACGCGGGGGATCGGCGTGCGCGACGGCAAGTTCTGCGCGCATCCGCTGCTGCGGAAGCTGGGCTACCCCGACGGTGCGGTCCGGGCCAGCTTCGGTCTCGGGACGTCGTCGGACGATGTCGATCGTCTGCTGGCCGCGCTGTCGGATCTGGTGCGGCGGTAGATTTCTCGTCCGCTTTCACAGCGGGCGCGGTGGGGTTCGCGGGCGCGGGACGTACGTCCATTTATGCCGAAATTTCTCAGTTGCGGCCGGGAGTCGGCACCTCTCATACTTGCAGAGCGCAATTAGTTGATTGCAGACTGCAACGAAGAGGGATGAGAGTGAAAGCGACGCCCGAACAGCTCGACGAGATGTTCGTCGCCCTCAGCCGATACACGCGGCTCAGGGATCGGGCGCTGCACACCGGAATCTGGAACGGACGCAATGGCTCACTCGAGACCGCCGCGTACCGAGCGCTCTTCGTCCTGCGGAACGGCCCGATGCGCTCGCGCGACCTCGCCGATCGGCTGGTGACAGACCCCTCGACCACCAGTCGGCACGTCGCGCAGTTGGTGAAGGAAGGATTCGTCCGGCGCGAGGCGCACCCCGAAGACGGGCGTGCGTCGCAGCTGGTCCTCACCGACGACGGCCGGGAGAAGGTCTGCGAGATCGCCGAGTCGAGACGACGACTCGTCGGCGAAACCGTGGAGGACTGGTCCGCGGAGGAGTTCGAGATATTCGTCCGCCTCCTCGGCCGGTTCGTCGACGCGGTCGAAACCCGAATCTTCCCCTGCACCACGAAAGCTGATTGATGAGTTCACCAACTGCCGCCGCGGACTTCCCCGGCCGGAACCTGACGCATCGCCAGGTCCTCACGATCATGAGCGGACTCATGATCGGCATGTTCCTCGCCGCGCTCGACCAGACGATCGTGTCGACGGCGATCCGCACCATCGCCGACGACCTGCACGGATACGACCTGCAGGCGTGGGTCACCACCGCTTACCTGGTGACCTCGACGATCGTGACGCCGCTCTACGGCAAGCTGTCGGACATCTACGGACGCAAGCAGTTCTTCCTGCTCGCGATCACGATCTTCATCATCGGGTCGCTCCTGTGCAGCATGTCGACGTCGATGTACGAGCTGGCCGGCTTCCGTGCGCTCCAGGGTCTCGGCGCGGGCGGTCTGTTCACACTGGCGATCACCACGATCGCCGATATCGTCGCACCGCTGGAACGCGCCAAGTACCAGGGTTACTTCCTGGCGGTCTTCGGCACGTCCAGCGTGCTCGGCCCGGTGCTCGGCGGTTTCCTCGCCGGCGCGAACTCGATCCTGGGCGTCTCCGGTTGGCGCTGGGTGTTCCTGGTGAACGTGCCGATCGGCCTCATCGCACTGGTGGTGGTCTACAAGGTGCTGAACTACCCGCAGCAGAAGCTGACCGGACACCGCACCGACTACTGGGGCGCTACCGCTGTCGCGGTGGCCGTCGCGCCGCTGCTGATCGTCGCCGAACAGGGCCGTGACTGGGGCTGGACGTCGCTGAACAGCGTCATCTGTTACCTGATCGGCGCCGCGGGTATCGCCGCGTTCATTGTGATCGAGAACAAGATGGGCGACGAGGCGATCATCCCGCTCCGCGTCTTCAAGAACCGGGTCTTCGCACAGGGCATCCTCGTCTCCCTCATCGTCGGTGCGGTCATGTTCGGCGGTATCTCGATGCTGCCCCAGTACTTCCAGGTGCTCCGTGGCTCGAGCCCGATGGTCGCCGGTCTGCAGATGCTGCCGATGGTGGCCGGCATGATGATCGGTTCCATCATGGCCGGCCAGCTGATCTCGCGTACCGGGCGATACAAGGTGTTTCCGATCATCGGCTCCATCCTGATCACGACGATGTCGTTCCTGCTGCACTTCGTCGACACGCAGACCCAGCTGTACCTCGTGATGCTGGCGGCAGCCGGACTCGGTTTCGGCCTCGGCAACCTGATGCAGCCGCTCATGCTGGCGATGCAGAGCATCCTGCCGGTCCGCGACACCGGTATGGCGACCGGCACCGCGACCTTCTTCCGGCAGATCGGCGGCACGCTCGGCGTCGCGGTCTTCTTCTCGCTGCTGTTCTCGACGATGGGCCCCAACATCGCCGATCAGCTCAAAGACGCGTCGGGCACTCCTGAGTTCACCGCGGCCGTCCAGCAGGCGGCTACCAGCCATGATCCGCAGGTGGCGGCCTTCGGTCACTCGTTGATCACCGCGGCGGAGGACCCCGGTGCCGGCGGCGGCGCCGGGGCGACGATGAAGGACACCTCCGTCATCGAGAAGCTCCCGAAGGAGTTGTCGGAGCCGATCAAGCGCGGCTTCGCGGACTCGATGGACAAGGTGTTCCTGTCGGTCTCGATCCTGTCGATCCTGTCGATCATCGGCACGGTGACGTGGTCGGAGGTCTCGCTCCGCCGTCCGCCGTCGCCCGAGAGCAAGAGCGACGACCCGAAGCCGGTCGCGGCCGACTGACCGGAGCGAGTCGCTGCGTGTTGCTGGGTCTCGATGCGCGTGCTCGCTGCGCTCGCTCGCTTACTCGATGAGCCTGGGGCTGGGTGGCTGTTCGCGGGCTTGTTGAGCGAGTGTTCTCACCAGGCTTGTTGAGCGAGCGCAGCGAGTCGAAACTGTGTGGGGTCTCGATGCGCGTGCTCGCTTACTCGATGAGCCTGGGGGCTGGGTGGCTTTTCTCAGGCTTGTTGAGCGAGTGTTCTCACCAGGTTTGTTGAGCGAGCGGAGCGAGTCGAAACTGTGTGAGTTCTCGATGCGCGTGCTCGCTGCGCTCGCTCGCTTACTCGATGAGCCTGGGGGCTGGGTGGCTTTTCTCAGGCTTGTTGAGCGAGTGCAGCGAGTCGAAACGGTGTGGGGTCTCGATGCGCGTGCTCGCTGCGCTCGCTCGCTTACTCGATGAGCCTGGGGGCTGGGTGGCTTTTCTCAGGCTTGTTGAGCGAGCGCAGCGAGTCGAAACGGTGTGGGGTCTCGATGCGCGTGCTCGCTGCGCTCGCTCGCTTACTCGATGAGCCTGGGGGCTGGGTGGCTTTTCTCAGGCTTGTTGAGCGAGCGCAGCGAGTCGAAACGGGGGACGAGCCGCAGACGGAAGAGGAGCAGGGCGCGGGTGCGCTCTGCTCCTCTTCGGTCTGTGCGGGGATGGATCAGCCCTGGTAGCGGTCGACAGCCGCCTGGGCCACCTTGGCCGCCTCGGCCTTGCCGACCCAGCCGCCGGGGGTCACTTCCTTGCCCGGCTCGAGATCCTTGTAGTGCTCGAAGAAGTGCGAGATGGCGTTGAGTTCGAACTCACTGACATCGTCGATGTCCTGGATGTGGTCCCAGCGCGGGTCGCCGGCCGGAACGGCGAGCAGCTTGTCGTCGCCGCCGGCCTCGTCGGTCATCGTGTACATGCCGACGATCCGCGCCTTCACGATGACACCCGGGAACACCGACTCCGTGAGCAGCACCATCGCGTCCAGCGGATCGCCGTCCTCGCCCAGGGTGTGGTCGATGTAGCCGTAGTCGGCCGGGTAGCCCATCGGCGTGTACAGGTAGCGGTCGAGGTAGACCTTGCCCGTCTCGTGATCGACCTCGTACTTGTTGCGGCCACCCTTGGGGATCTCGACGGTGACTTCGAACTCCATGCTGCCTCCTGGCGTTGCTGACGGACTGTCCGGAAATTGCTTCAACGGCTGTCAAGGATACTGTTAACACCGTCGAACGCAGACCGCAGACCGGAGGATACGTGGCCCAGCCGACAAGTCCCGCCGCCCGGCGGCCGCGCAGAGCGCTGCGCTGGATCCTGATCGTCGTGCTGGTGATGGTGCTGGTGGCGGGCGCGGGCGTCGGTTGGTGGCTCTACCAGAACCGGGCCGATCCGGTTCCTCCCGGAACCCCGGCCCGTCCGGCCGCGGCATCGCTGGACCCGGCTATCGTCCCGGTGTCGCCGAACGCGCCGGTCCCCACGGCCGCGGGGGTCGCGAAGCAACTGGCGAAGCCCTTGAAGGATCCGGCACTGGGCAAACTGACCGGGCAGGTGTCCGATCCGCTGACCGGCCAAGTGCTGTGGTCGCAGGGTGCCGCCGAACCCCGCGTACCCGCCTCCAACGCCAAGATCCTCACCGCATCGGCCGTGCTGCTGGCCCTGCCGCACGATTCGCGCGTCACCACCGAAGTGGTCTTCGGCGCGAACGGTGAAGCGATCCTGGTGGGAGCGGGCGATCCGACTCTGACGTCGACGCCCGCGGGCGAGCCGTCGTTCTACTCCTCTCCCGGCCGGATCTCCGACCTGGCCGAGCAGATCAAGCGGAGCGGCACGCACGTCACGTCCATCGCCGTCGACACCTCGCTGTTCACCGGCCCGACGATGCAGAAGACCTGGGACCGTCGGGACATCGAGGGCGGCGACATCGCACCGATCGAGTCGCTGATGGTCGACGGCGGCCGACTCAAGCCGAACGACGAGTACTCGCCGCGCACCGACCAGCCGGCACTCTCCGCCGGCCGTGCACTCGCCGAGGCCCTCGGTCTCAACAGTCCAGTCGCCGAGACCACGGCCCCGTCGGGTGCGCCGGTGATCGCCTCGGTGAAGTCGGCTCCGTTGACCGTCCGGGTCGGCGACATGATGCGGTACAGCGACAACGTCCTCGCCGAGTCGCTCGGCATCGAGCTGGCGGAGGCGACCGGCGGTGAGCCGAGCATCTCGGGCGGAGCGCAGGCGGTGTTGAAGACCCTCCGCACCAACGGGTTCGACGTGGGGGATGCGACGCTGGTGGATTCCTCGGGCCTCTCGTACTCCGATCGCGTGCCCGCGTCCCTGCTCGACGAACTGATGTCGGCGGCCGCCGGGGACGGGCACCCGAAGCTGCGCTCGCTGCTCGACTCGCTGCCCGTCGCTCACGGCACCGGAACCCTGGCCGACCGGTTCTTCCCGGCGTCGACCGACGGGGCGGGATGGGTTCGCGGCAAGACCGGAACACTGACCGGCGTCAGTTCGTTGACCGGAACAGTGCAGACGGTCGACGGCAGAGTCCTGGCGTTCGCGATGATCTCCGGCGGGACCTCGCCGGCCGACGCGCGTCCGGCCGTGGACGCGGTGGTCGGGGCGCTCCGCGACTGCGGCTGCCGCGGCTGACCGACCGGAAGGAAGACTAATGAACGTTCCCGAGCACTCGGTTTCCGACGAGTCCTCCGCCACGCCGGTCGAGAACATCGACTGGGGCCTGGCCGCCACGGTGGGCAAGCGAGTCGCCCGGCCCGGCCCGCGGATCACGCGCTACACCTCCGACCAGGTGTACGCCGAACTGTCGGACGCGGCGGTGCGTGCGGAGGGCCCGGTACGGGAGGTCACCGGTCTGGCCGACGGACTCGCCGTCCCCGCCGCGCAGATCCTGGACCGATCGGGGTGGATCGACGCCGCCGCGCGCTCGATGCCGGCGATGCTCGGTCCGGACGATGCGGCCACGCGGCAACCGGAGGTCCGCCCGCACCGGCCCGGTTTCACCGGACGGATCGCGGGAGTGCAGGCCGGAGGTCTGCTGGCCTTCCTCTCGAGCGCGATCCTGGGTCAGTACGACCCATTCAGCCTCGATCCGCAGACCGGGGAACCGGGCGTGCTGATGCTGGTGGCTCCGAACATCATCGCGGTGGAACGTCAGCTCCGCGTGGACCCGTCCGACTTCCGGTTGTGGGTCTGCCTGCATGAGGTGACCCACCGGGTGCAGTTCTCGGCGAACCCGTGGCTCGCCGACTACATGAGGACCAACGTCGGAGCGCTCACCGGCGAGGGGGACGAGTCGGTGGCCGAGCTCGTCACCCGCATCACCGAGTCGGTCCGCAGCGGCAAGCCGCGCGAGAAGGGCGTGATCGGCCTCATGCAACTGCTGCAATCGCCCGAACAGTACGCTGCGTTCGAGCGGGTGCTGGTGCTCGGAACGCTGCTCGAAGGACACGCCGATCACGTCATGGACGCTGTCGGTCCGGCGCAGGTGCCGACGGTGGCGACCATCCGCGCGGCCTTCGACCAGCGTCGCAAGGCGCCCCGGAATCCGCTGCAGCGGCTCATCCGCGCGCTGATCGGGATGGACGCGAAGATGGCACAGTACGTGCGGGGCAAGGCTTTCGTGGACCATGTGGTCGACCGCGTCGGAATGGACCGGTTCAACACCGTCTGGTCGTCGCCCGAGACGATGCCGCTGATGTCGGAGATCGACGCGCCGGACGACTGGATCGAGCGGGTGCTCGGCTAGCGGCGATGACCAGGCGAGCGCAGCAGACGCTGATCGGCGCGGTCCGCGGCTTCGCCGATCGGCACCTGGACGACGACGCGGTGTGCGTCGCGCTGTCCGGCGGTGCGGACTCACTCGCTCTGACGGCCGCCGCGATCCGGGCCGGCCTCACCGTGCACGCGGTGGTGATCGACCACCGGCTGCAGACCGACTCGGCCGCCGTGGCCGCGCGAGCCGCCGAGACGGCCCGCGAACTGGGGGCCTCGGCCGAGGTCCGCGAGGTGACCGTGGAGGGTGCGGGTGGACTCGAGGCGGCCGCGCGCCGCGCACGGTACGCGGCGCTCGGCGAGGCCCGCGGCGCCCGGCCCGTACTGCTGGGCCACACGCTCGACGATCAGGCCGAGACGGTCCTGCTCGGGCTGGCCCGAGGTTCCGGGGCCCGGTCGATCGCCGGAATGCGGGAGTGGTCCGCGCCCTGGGGACGGCCGCTGCTCGGAGTGCGGCGTGCGGACACCCGCGAGGCCTGCGCCGGGTGGCGACTCCCGGTCTGGGACGATCCGCACAACGATGATCCCCGGTTCACCAGGGTGCGGATCCGCAAGGAGGTGCTGCCTCTGCTCGACGAGGTCATCGGAGGCGGTGCCGCCGAGTCACTCGCGCGCACCGCGTCGCAGCTGCAGGACGATGCCGACGCACTGGACCCACCGGCCACCGAACTGCTCGAAGAGTGTGCCTACGGCCGGGTGCTGGACGTGGAACCGCTGCGCTCGGCCCCGGCCGCGCTGCGGACCCGAGTGCTCCGCGGGTGGCTCCGATCGGTGGGGGCGAACGACCCCGTCTACCGGGTGGTCCGTGCCGTGGACGCGCTCATCACGGACTGGCGCGGACAGGGGCCGGTCGCGGTGGGCGGCGACGAGCGAGCCCGCCTCGTCGTGACGAGGCGGGCTCGAGAGCTCACGGTGAAGCGAGTACCGAGATGAGTCAGATGTTGCACACCTTGGGCTTGAACGGGCTGTTGATGGTCTTGAAGTAGCGGGCGAACGTGCCGTTGATGGCGGCACCCGCGACCGCGCCGCCTGCGCCGAGCAGTGCGCCGATCGGCGAGGCGAAGGCCACGAGCGGGCCGCCGGAGAGCCCGATGATCGCACCGATGATCGCGCCGGCGATGCCGCCGATGGTGGCCGCGGTGGCGAGCTCGGAGTTCATCTGGTCCAGCGCTTCCTTATCGCGCTGCTTGCGGGTCTGCGGTCCGCAGATGACCCGCTGAGCCGGCCTCTTACCCGCTTCCAGAACGCTCGCCGGCGTGGTCGTCGACCGCGCCGCGTCCTTCGACGGCACCAGCGTGGCGACGTCGCCCTTGACCGTGGCGTCGATCGGGTACGTGCGGGCGTCCTTGCCGACGTAGGTCAGCGGAACCACGTCGAGCGCTTTGCCGGACGCGTTACGGAACACCAGGTTGCCGCCCTCCACGGCGACCGTTGCCCCGAAGACTTTGACGGTGACGTCGTCGGCGTTGCGCTGGACCTGTGCGCGTGGCTGCTGCGGTGCGGCATGCGCGGGCGACGCCAGGAACGGCAAGGCCGTGGCGAGCGCGAGTAAGGCGATGAAGACGCTGCGTAGTGATGTGCGAAGAGACATGACTCCCTCTCATGTGACTGGCTGTGAGCCCGGAACCCCCGATCGTGATCCGGCACACGGAAGTGACGTCTCGACGCCGGATCGCAACTGAGCTGAGAGAAAACTAAGACTTCCCCGACAAATATGTGCCAGAACGGCACACACTGTGACTCATGTGACGGGGGATACGCCAAAAGGGTTCCTTCGGACGACGCGGAGCGGCCCGCCCGGATAGCCGGGCGGGCCGCGGTCGGCTCGGCGGTCGCCGAGTCAGTGCTGACGGATCAGTGTTTGGAGGGAGTGGCCGACGACGCGCGTGCCGTTGTGGAGGGCGACGTGGACGTCGGCGGCGTGAGGTCCTTGAAGGGCCGGTTGACGGTGTCGAAGTAGTGGAGCACGGCCGCCCCGGCGACGCCGCCCGAGATGATCACACCGAGACCGGCGCCGGCGGTCGCGCCGAGCGGCACTCCGGCGAAGAAGCACCCGAGCGGTCCCGCCGCGAGACCGAACAGGCAGCCGGCCGCACCTCCGAGGACTGCGCCCAAGGCGGCGCCGATCACGGTCGAGACGGTGGCGCCGGTGGTCACTTCGCGGCTCAGGCGCGACAAAGCGGCGTCGTCGCGTTCGTCCTTGCTCTTGTAGCCGTTGGCGTCGGCGACGCGGACCTTCTCCAGAAGCGCCGCGTCGGTCCGCGACGACCGCGCGAGGTCCCTGGACGGGGTCAGTCGCACGGTGCGTCCGGAGACATCGGCGTCGATGGGGTACGTGCGGTCATCGGGCGCGATGAACGTGAGGGGGAACCGTTCGAGCACCCGTCCGGAACGGTCTCGAAGCACAAGGGTGTGGTCCTCGCGGCTGACCGAGGCGTTGGCGACTGTGACGATGACGTGGTCGCGGCTCGACTGCACTCGGGCGTGCGGCCGAGGCTCGTTCGGCGCCGCGTCCGCGGGCGCGGCGAGGAAGGGGAGTACCGCGGCGACGGCAGCGATGACCGCGATGATCGCCCGCGGTGCGTTTCGGACAGACATGCTCGTACTTCTTTCCAGGTGGTTCGATGACGTCGCCGCCACGAGGCTCAGTCGCGACAACGTTCCACTACTAAGGGCGCGAACAGGGCGATCCGGACCAGGTATGCGCAGAATGCGTGAGAAACGCGTCACTTGTGTCACAGAATCGCCGCTGCGGACGCGCTCCGGACCTCCTCCCACCCTCACTTCCACAGTTCGCTCATCGAGAACCCGGACTCACCGGCGCCGCGGGCCGTGCGAAGCTATAGGGGTGGAGCGCGACGACAGCTATGGCGACGACATCGAAGAAGTCCTGATCACCCAGGAACAGATCCGTGCTCGAACGGTGGAGATGGCCCGTGCGGTGGGCGACCGGTATCGGAACGCTCCGGACGATCTGGTCTTGATCGGAGTCCTCAAGGGCGCCGTGATGTTCATGACCGACTTCGCCCGCGCCCTGCCGATCCCGTCGCAGCTCGAGTTCATGGCCGTCTCGAGTTACGGTTCGTCGACCTCCTCGTCCGGGGTGGTGCGCATCCTCAAGGACCTGGACCGCGACATCACCGACCGGGATGTGCTGATCGTCGAAGACATCATCGACTCGGGCCTCACGCTCTCGTGGCTCATCAAGAACCTCGCGACGCGTTCGCCGCGTTCGCTCGAGGTGGTGACGCTGCTCCGCAAGCCCGACGCGGTGCGGGCCACGCTCGACGTGGCCGACGTCGGCTTCGACATCCCCAACGAGTTCGTCGTCGGATACGGACTCGACTACGCCGAGCGCTACCGCGACCTGCCGTACGTCGGCAGGCTCCATCCGTCGGTCTACTCGTCCTGATCGGGTGGCAGCGGCACGGTCGGCGGAACAACCGGACCACCTGCGAAGTTGAGTCTTCAGCCGGCAACCCGGGCCGGGGCTCGACGGAGCAGGCCGTACGGCGGCGACGATCCGGCCCTCTACAGGTAGCCTCGTATTTCGAGCCGACGGGAAGGACAAATGGGCACGGCGGCGTGGTGAACACCGAACACAACGACCCGCGCCCACGCGTACACGCATGAATCGCAAGACACTGTTCCGGAATCTGGCCATCGTGGCCGTCATTCTGTTCGCCATCTGGGGCTTCAGCATGATGCGGAATTCCGATCGCGAGTACACCGATGTCGACACGTCGGTCGCAATGGCCCAGCTGGACAAGAAGAACACCAAGTCGATCCAGATCGATGACCGGGAGCAGCGGCTCCGCATCGAACTGAAGGATCCGATCAAGGTCGGGGACTCCGAGGCCAGCAAGATCTCGACCCAGTACCCGGCCGGCGTCACCAGCCGGATCTTCAACGCCGTGGTCGACACCGGGTCCGAGTACCAGACGAACGTCACCAAGGACTCCGGGATCTGGCAGTCGATCCTGATCTTCGTCCTGCCGATGGTGATCCTCTTCGGGCTCTTCTTCTTCGTGATGAGCCGGATGCAGGGTGGACGCGGCGGGGTGATGGGCTTCGGGAAGTCGAAGGCCAAACAGCTCAGCAAGGACATGCCGAAGACCACCTTCGCCGATGTGGCGGGTGCGGACGAGGCCGTCGAGGAACTCGACGAGATCCGCGACTTCCTGCAGAACCCGGCTCGATACCAGGCACTCGGCGCCAAGATCCCGAAGGGGGTGCTGCTGTACGGTCCGCCCGGCACCGGTAAGACGCTGCTCGCGCGCGCCGTGGCCGGCGAGGCCGGCGTGCCCTTCTTCACGATCTCCGGCTCGGACTTCGTGGAGATGTTCGTCGGTGTCGGCGCCTCGCGTGTGCGTGACCTGTTCGAACAGGCCAAGCAGAACAGCCCGTGCATCATCTTCGTCGACGAGATCGACGCGGTGGGCCGACAGCGCGGCGCCGGACTCGGCGGCGGGCACGACGAGCGCGAGCAGACGCTGAACCAGCTGCTCGTCGAGATGGACGGTTTCGGTGACCGTTCCGGCGTCATCGTCATGGCCGCGACCAACCGGCCCGACATCCTCGACCCGGCGCTGCTGCGTCCCGGCCGCTTCGACCGCCAGATCCCGGTCGGCAACCCCGACATCGCCGGGCGCAAGGCGATCCTCGCCGTGCACGCGAAGGGCAAGCCGATCGCGCCGGACGCCGACCTCGACGGGCTCGCCAAGCGCACCCCGGGCATGTCCGGTGCCGATCTCGCGAACGTCATCAACGAGTCGGCGCTGTTGACGGCGCGCGAGAACAAGACGGTCATCACCGGCGAGGCGCTGGAGGAGGCCGTCGACCGCGTGATCGGCGGCCCGCGCCGCAAGAGCCGGATCATCAGCGAGCACGAGAAGAAGGTCGTCGCCTACCACGAGAGCGGTCACACGCTCGCCGCGTGGGCGATGCCCGACCTCGATCCGATCTACAAGGTCACCATCCTGGCCCGCGGACGCACCGGCGGACACGCCCTGGCCGTTCCGGAGCAGGACAAGGACCTGATGACCCGATCGGAGATGATCGCCCGGCTGGTGATGGCCATGGGCGGTCGTGCCGCCGAGGAGCTCGTCTTCCACGAGCCCACCACTGGAGCCAGCTCCGACATCGACCAGGCCACCAAGATCGCGCGGGCGATGGTCACCGAGTACGGCATGAGTGCGAAGCTCGGCGCCGTCCGCTACGGCCAGGAGCAGGGCGATCCGTTCCTCGGCCGCGGCATGGGGTCGACACCGGACTACTCGGTGGGCGTCGCCGCGGAGATCGACGACGAGGTACGGAATCTGATCGAGGCCGCGCACACCGAGGCGTGGTCGATCCTGAACCAGTACCGCGACGTGCTGGACGTGCTGGCCGGCGCTCTGCTGGAGAAGGAGACCCTGGTCCGCAAGGATCTCGAGGCGATCCTCGGGGAGGTGGGCAAGCGCCCGCGCATCACCAAATTCGACATCTTCGGTGAGCGGATCCCGAGCACCAAGCCGCCGATCAAGACTCCCGGCGAGTTGGCGGCCGAGCGCGGCGAGCCGTGGCCGCCGGTGGAGGAGCCGGTACCGGTTCCCGCCCGCCAGGCCGATCCGGCGGCGCCCGCTTTCGGTCAGCCGGTGCAGTACGGTGCTCCGCCTCACGCGCAGGCACCGCAGTACGGCACGCCCTACGGTCAGCAGCCGTCCGGGCCGCCGGAACCGAACGCGCCGCACCAGAACGGGACACCCCAGAACGGCGGAACCCAGAACGGCGGACCCCACTACGGGGCGCCGCAGTACGGGGCACCGCACGACGGACCGCGCCAGTACGGGACGCCCGGCGCCGATCAGCAGCCCGGGCAGGGGCACGGCCACGGTACTCGGCCGGATTACGGCGCTCCCCGCGACTGGTCGGCACCCGGTTGGCCGCCGGCAGATGATTCGCGCGACGGTCAGTGAAGGAGACGCGAGTTGAACGCCGGAGTCCAGTGAACGGAGAGCAGGGGGAGATGACCACCAGCAGCATCGATCACGACGGTGATCTGAACGAGCACGCCGTCGACGCGCTGGGCGTACCGGCGGCGGCCGGCGAGCGGGTCTTCGATCAGGCCCGCGCCGAGGCCGCGGTTCGGGAACTGCTGCTCGCCGTCGGCGAGGACCCGGACCGCGAGGGGCTCAAGCGGACGCCGACGCGTGTGGCGAACGCCTACCGCGAGATGTTCGCGGGCCTCTACACCGATCCCGACGAGGTGCTCGCGACGGTCTTCGACGAAGACCACGAGGAGCTGGTTCTGGTCAAGGACATCCCGATGTACTCGACGTGCGAGCATCACCTGGTCTCCTTCCACGGTGTGGCGCACGTCGGCTACATCCCGGGCGAGACCGGTCAGGTGACGGGGTTGTCGAAGCTGGCACGCGTCGTCGACCTGTACGCCAAGCGCCCTCAGGTGCAGGAACGGCTCACCAGTCAGATCGCCGACGCCCTGGTCCGCAAGCTGAACCCGCGCGGCGTCATCGTGGTGATCGAAGCGGAGCATCTGTGCATGGCGATGCGCGGCATCCGCAAGCCGGGCGCCCGGACCACCACGTCGGCCGTGCGCGGCCTGTTCAAGACCAGTGCGGTCTCCCGCGGCGAAGCACTCGACCTCATAACGCGGTGAGTCCGCAGCGTCCGGTGAGTTCGGAGACCGACGAGCTCGATCGCACCCTCATCATGGGGGTGCTGAACGTGACCGCCGATTCGTTCTCCGACGGCGGCCGCTATCTGCAGCGAGACCGGGCCGTGGCGCACGGTGTGGCTCTGCTCGAGGCGGGCGCGGACATCATCGACGTCGGTGGCGAATCGACCAGGCCGGGAGCGGTTCGCGTCGATCCGGCCACCGAGTCGGCCCGCGTCGTACCCGTGATCCGCGAGCTGGTCGCGGCCGGTGCGCGGGTGTCGGTCGACACGATGCGCGCGGCAGTCGCCGCCGATGCGCTCGAAGCCGGTGCGGCGATCATCAATGACGTCTCCGGCGGTCGCGCCGACCCGGACATGGGCGCGGTGCTGGCCGAGGCGGGCGTGCCCTGGATTCTCATGCACTGGCGCCCGGCCGACGACGCACCCGGCGACGATCGCCACTTCACGCATCGGGTGGACGAGGCCGGCGGATACCGCGATGTGGTCGCGGAGGTCTCCGGCGAATTGTTGGGCCAGGTGGACGCGGCGGTCGCGGCGGGCGTCGATCCCGATCAGATCGTCCTCGACCCCGGACTCGGTTTCGCCAAGACCGCCGATCACAACTGGGCGCTGCTGCACGCGCTGCCGACGCTGGTGGGACTCGGCTTCCCCGTCCTGATCGGCGCCTCCCGCAAACGTTTCCTCGGTTCCCTTCTCCGGCGCGACGGCGTCGACCGTCCGCCGAGCGGCCGCGAGGTGGCCACCGCGGCGATCTCGGCGCTGTCCGCCGCGGGCGGGGCGTGGGGAGTCCGGGTGCACGACGTCGCCTCCAGCCGCGACGCCATCGAAGTGGCCCTCGCCTGGCGGGGCGGCGGCCGGAGAGGCAGGGACCATGGCTGATCGCATCGAATTGCGCGGACTGCGTGTGCGCGGCAACCACGGGGTCTTCGACCATGAGCGCCGCGACGGTCAGGAGTTCGTCATCGACGTGACGCTCTGGCTCGATCTGCAGGCGGCCGCGGCCAGCGACGACCTCGCCGACACCGTCGACTACGGTGCGCTGGCGCAGTTGGCGCACGACATCGTCGCCGGCCCGCCTCGGGATCTCATCGAGACCGTCGGCGCGGAGATCGCCGACGCCGTCATGAAGGATGGGCGCATATCGGCGTGCGAGGTGACGGTGCACAAGCCGTGCGCGCCGATTCCTCTGGCCTTCGACGATGTCGCCGTCGTGACGCGCCGGTCGGTGAAGACTCGATCGGTGGCCGCCGCGAGACAGGGGACGTCGTGACCTCGCGCGCGGTTCTGTCGGCCGGATCCAACATCGGTGATCGCCACGCGCACCTGCGGAGTGTGATCGAGGTGCTCGGTGCCGATCTGCGCGGCGTGTCGGGGGTGTACCTGACTCCGCCGTGGGGCGGCGTGGAGCAGGACGATTTCGCGAACATCACCGTGGTGGCGGAGGGCGCCCGCACCCCGCGGGAGTGGCTGGAGCTGTGCCGACGGCTCGAAGAGTCCGCGCAGCGGGTGCGCGAGGTGCGCTGGGGGCCGCGCACGCTCGACGTGGACGTCGTCTCGGTGGACGTGGACGGAGAAACGGTCGTCTCCGACGACCCGGAGTTGACGCTGCCGCATCCGCGGGCGGCCGACCGCGCGTTCGTGCTCGTGCCGTGGCTGGAGGTGGAGCCGCAGGCGCGGCTGTGGACCTCCGACAGTGTGCGGGCGGTGGCCGATCTGGTCTCCGCGCTCGATCCTGCCGAGGTCGCGGGGGTTCGGCGAGCGGGAGATCTCGGATGACGCTGCCGACCCCCCTCGGACCCGATCCGTCCCACAGCGACGACGACGGCGAGCGTCACAAGCTCGGCTTCACTCGGATCCGCGATCTGGTGCTGGTCGCCGTGGTCGCCGGAGTGGCCCTCTGGATCCTCATCCACTACAACTACGGGGCCTTCCCGAGCCTGCCGTGGCCGTCGGGCATCTCGTTGTACGTGCTCGCGGCGCTCGAAGGTGTGATCGGTTTCGTCGTCCGCAAACGGGTGGCGGAGAAGGAGGTCGGCCCGGCCAAGGGGCAGTTGCATCCGATCAACGCCGCGCGTCTCGTGGCGCTGGCGAAGGCGTCGGCGATCCTCGGCGCCGTCGCCACCGGCGGTTGGACCGGAATCCTGGTATTCCTCCTGCAGAACGGGATCCTGGAAGCGGCGCGCGCCGATCGGGTCGGAGCCATCGTCGGGCTGGTCGGGGGCGTGGTTCTGGTAGCCGCGGCACTGTGGCTGGAACACTGCTGCCGAGCGCCGGACGACCCGTCCGCCGACAATGCCGAGACCGCACCCGACAGTCCGCCCGCACCGGCCTGATTCTCCGACACGGGCCACCCGGTGACGGCTGTCGGCGTGTCAAGGGCGGTAAGTTTGCCTTCATGACCACTAAGGAACGATCCGAAGAGGCCGCCAAGAGACGACCGTCGTCGGCCGGACAATGGCTCATCGGTTTGTTCGTCGTGCTGGCGCTGGTCGCCAGCCTGCTGATGGTGATCGGTGATAATTTCTCCGTTCCCGCCACGTTGGCCGTGATCGCGGCGCTGTGGGCCGCGGTGATCGGCGCCGTGCTGGTGACGAAGTACCGGCGGCAGGCCGACGTCGCCGAGTCGCGCAGCCGGGACCTGCGCCTGGTCTACGAGCTTCAGCTGGAGCGCGAGATCGCGGCGCGCCGCCAGTACGAGTCGGATGTGGAGACCGCGATCCGCCAGGAGATCGCGGCCGAGTCGAACGTCGAACTGGAAGAACTCAAGGCGCAGGTGCTCGCACTGCGCGCGAGCCTCGAACAACTGCTCGGCACCCCGCTGCCCGACATGCGTGCGGCGATCGGCCTGGAGCGCCCGCGTGAACTGGGATCGGGACTCGCCGGAGCGGGCTACGCGGCGGCTTCGGCCGACGATCGCGTGGCCGCTGAGCGCGACTTCGCGACCACCGCGCCGCCGTCGGACCCGGGCAGGCATGTGCCGGAGGAGCCGCAGGACGTCGAAGAGGTCGATCCCGGCGAGCTCACCGAGATCATCCCGGTGGTCACCGACGATCCGGCCGACGCGGCCTCACCCGAGCCGCAGACCGAGACCGGACCCATCGAGCGGGTCGCCTACGGCGCCCAGGCCTACGAGCCGCCGGCAGTCCCGCCGACGGCGCCGCAGCAGCCCGCCGCACCCGAGCCGGAACCGCAGCCGCAGGGCCGCCGTGCGGCACCGTCGAGCGACGACGGTGCGCACTCGGCGGGACGTCCGGCCAGTGAACTGCTGAGCCAGCTCCGCGCGAGTTCGGCGGAGAACCGCGGTCGCGGGGGCCGACGCCGCCGCGACTGAACTTCACAGCCGGCGCCGATCCGGTGAAAGTTGTCACACCGCGTAGCCTCGACCGTCGTGGCGCGCCTATCGTTGTGGCGAACGTCTGGTACCCGAGGCTCCGAGATCACGAGCCGGGACTGGAACGAATGGAGGAACGGCGGTGAGTTCACCGATGGCCCCGGCGCGCCTGCGCGTCGGAATCATTTCGGCCGGTCGTGTCGGCACCGCACTCGGCGAAGCCCTCGCCTCCGCGGGCCACGATGTCGCCTCGCTGACCGCACGGTCTCCCCAGTCGCGCGATCGCGCTGCGCTCCGCCTGCCGCGAGCCCGCGTGCTCGATCTCCCCGGCGTCGTCGCCGGTTCACAGCTTCTGATTCTGGCGGTTCCGGACACGGAACTGCCCGGCGTCGTCGACGCCGTCGCCGCCGCCGGTCCGCGGCCGGGCACCATCGTCGCGCACACCGCGGGGGCGCACGGAGTGGCGATCCTCGAACCGCTCGCCCGCCTCGGTCTGGTCACCGTCGCGCTGCACCCCGCCATGACCTTCGTCGGCACGTCCGACGACACCGCCCGGCTGGCGTCGGCGTGTTTCGGAATCACCTCTGCCGACGAGATCGGCGACGCCATCGCCGCATCGCTGGTGCTCGAGATGGGTGGCACTCCCGTCCGCATCGCCGAGGCCGACCGAACCCTGTACCACGCCGCTCTCGCGCACGGAGCGAACAATCTGATCGCGTTGGTCACCGATGCGTTGACCGCACTCACCGCGGCCATCACCGGGCCGGCGGGGGAGCGGAGCGCCACCGCCACCGTCGACGGGCCCGACTCCGGGATCGCGCAGCGAGTGCTCGGGCCGCTGGTCCGCGCCTCGCTCGAGAACGTGCTCGAGATGGGCGGCGACGCGCTCACCGGTCCCGTGGCGCGTGACGACACCGAGGCGGTCCGTCGCCATCTCGCCGCGTTGGCGGCACTGCCCGACCGTCATCTGGTGGACGGCTACCGTGCGCTCTCGGCGCGGGCCGCCGCTCAGAGCGGCGCGAGCCGCGAACTGCACGAGCTCCTGGAGGAATACGCGTGACCGCATCCGATCTCTACGCTCCCGGCCGGACGACGGTGCATCGCGACCCGGCCGAGTTGCACCGCGTCACGAAGGCGCTGCGCGCCGCGGGCAAGCGTGTCGCGCTGGTGCCGACGATGGGGGCGCTGCACGAGGGGCACCTCCAGCTGGTGAAGACCGCGAAGCTGCGGTGCGACGTCGTCGTCGTCTCGATCTTCGTCAATCCGCTGCAGTTCGGTGCCGGCGAGGACCTCGACGCGTATCCGCGCACCTTCGACGCCGACTGCGCCCTGCTGGAACCGCTCGGAGTGGAACTCGTCTTCGCGCCCACGGCGTCGTCGATGTACCCGACCGGCCCGCGCACCACGGTGCAGCCCGGCGAGACGGGGGCGATCCTCGAGGGTGCATCGCGACCCACGCATTTCGCCGGCATGCTCACCGTCGTCAACAAACTGCTCAACATCGTCGCACCGCACGCCGCGTACTTCGGAGAGAAGGACTACCAGCAGTTGGTGCTGATCAACCAGATGGTCAACGACCTGAACATGGACGTGGAGATCATCGGGGTGCCCACCGTGCGCGAGGCCGACGGCCTCGCTCTCTCGTCGCGCAATCGCTACCTGTCGGCAGAGGAGCGCGAACTCGCGACCGTGCTGTCGGCGGCACTGCTGGCGGGAACGCACGCGGCCGAGGGCGGCCGCGAAGCGATCCTCGCCGCGGCACACGCAGTCTTGGCCACCGCCCCGCAGATCGAGGTCGACTACCTCGAACTGCGTGGGCGGGGTCTGGAAGAACCGCCGGAGGAGGGTGACGGCCGACTTCTGGTCGCCGCCCGCGTCGGACCGGCACGACTCATCGACAACGTCGGCGTCGCCATCGGCACCGGCTTCACGCAGCGAGAAGAAGGGTAAGGACAGCTATGTTCCGCACCATGATGAAGTCGAAGATCCATCGCGCGACCGTCACCCAGGCCGACCTGCACTACGTCGGCTCGGTGACCATCGACGCCGATCTGCTCGACGCTGCGGACCTGATGGAGGGCGAGCAGGTGTGCATCGTCGACATCGACAACGGCAACCGGCTCGAGACCTATGTGATCGCCGGCGAGCGCGGCAGCGGCGTCATCGGGATCAATGGTGCCGCAGCGCACCTGGTCCATCCCGGTGACCTGGTGATCATCATCGCCTACGGCATCATGAACGAAGCCGAGCTCGCCGAGTACGCGCCGCACGTGGTCTTCGTTGACGCCGACAACCGCCCGGTCACCTTGGGCGACGATCCCGCCGACGTTCCGGAGGGCTCCGGGCTGAAGGACCCGCGCCGGCTCGCGACTGCCGCGGTCTGAGGCCGGCGGACCCCGTGCTCCTCACCGTCACCGTCGGGAACACGAACATCCATCTCGGGGTGTTCGCGGGTTCCGGCGACCACGCGGAACTGATCCGCGACTGGCGGATCCACACGCAGCCGCACATGACTGCCGACGAGTTCGCCTTGCAGCTGCGCGGGCTCCTCGGGCCCGACATCGAGCAGGTGACGGGCGTGGCCGGTCTGTCGACCGTGCCGTCGCTGCTGCGTGAGATGCGGGAGATGCTGCCGCGATACTTCGGGCGCGGTCCGCATGTGCTGCTCGAACCGGGGGTCCGCACCGGTGTGCCGCTGCTGGTCGACAACCCGAAGGAGGTCGGGACCGACCGCGTGGCCCACAGTCTGGCCGCGCACGAGAACTATCCGGGCGGACCGTGCATCGTGGTCGCCTTCGGCACCGCGACCGTGGTGGACGCGGTCTCGGCCAAGGGCGAGTTCCTCGGCGGGGTCATCGCCCCGGGCGTCGACCTCTCCGTCGAAGCGCTCAGCGAGCACACCGTCACCGTCCGCAAAGTAGAGCTGATGCCGCCGCGCAGCGTCATCGGGAAGAACACCGTCGAGGCGTTGCAGTCGGGCATCATCTACGGCTTCGCGGGTCAGGTCGACGGTCTGGTGGAACGCATCCGGCGCGACGTGCCGGGTTTCGACGGCCCCGACGTGACCGTTGTGGCGACCGGATTCATGGCGCCGCTGATGGTGGGCGAGTGTCGCACCATCGCCGAACATCACCCGTACCTCGCGCTCGACGGACTGCGGCGCGTCCACGAGCGCAGCCGCCGCATCGGAAGGGGGCGGGCATGACCGCTGAGACCGGCAGCCGGACCGTCGCGTACGGTCGCGACATCGAGGTCGGGCGGGTCTATCGGCTCGGGGAGTACACCCTCACCGCCGACGACCTGGTCGACTTCGCGCAGCGCTGGGATCCCCAGGGATTTCATGTGGACGAGGACATCGCCGCCTCGAGCCCCTACGGCGGCCTGATCGCCAGCGGTGTGCAGAGTTTCGCGATCATGCAGCGCCTGAGTGTCCTGGCCGTCTACGACCACTGGGCGGTGATCGCGGGCAAGGAGATCCGCGACGTCGCCTTTCTCCGGCCCGTGCGTCCCGGCGACGTGCTGACCGGGACACTCACCGTCACCGGCGTCACCTTCGACGACCGCGACCGGGCATTGGTCGAGGTCGACACCGAGCTGACGGTGGAGGGGAAGCCGGTCCTGCGCACGCACTCGGCGTCCTATCTGCACGCGCGTCCGCCGGCACCCGCCGACTGAACCCTCCGCCGCCCGGCGTACGCGCCTCAGTTTCGGGCGTCGACCGTGAGCGCGGGCTTCGCGTCGTCGGCCGGACCGTCGACCAGCTGGCCCCACATCGCGTCGACCATCGGCTGCAGGAACAGTTGTCCGACGTTGCGGACCATCATGGCCACGGTCTGTTCCGCGACGCTGCGCCGCGTCGAGGCCAGTCCGGCGTCGCGCATCTTACTCACCTCGTCGCGTGCGAGTTCGGTCAGTTGGCGCAGCAGCGTCGTAGGGCTGTTCGGGTCGAGGAGAACGCGGCGCATGTAGCCGACGACGACCGGATTGTCGTTGAGCATCGCGCGTACGGCGGCGTCTCGTGCCGCAGCCACTTCCGCCGGCGTGCCGTCGTTCGGCACGCTTGCGATCGCCGCGCGGTGGTATTCGACGATCAGTTCTTCGACGGCCCGCCGCAGACCGTCTTTGGTCTTGAAATGGTGTTGGACCAGTCCGACGGTGACTCCGGCGGCAGCGGCCACGGCTCGCATCGACACCCGCTCCTCGCCGTGCTCGGCGTACAGATCGAGTGCCGCGTTGCGGATCTTGGCCTTCGCAGTCAGGTCCGCTTCGCCCGCCCTGGGATCGCTCATCGTCTCCTCCTCGTCCGCCGCAGATTCTACGATGCCGACGCGCCGTCGTTACATCTGCAATGCGTACGGTACGAACGTATAGCAGAGGGCGGGGGAGGCAGCGCTGATCGGCCTACTCGACGGCCATGGTGGTCAGGTGCTCGTACTGAGCGCGGGCGTCGGCCGGCGTGGCGGACGGCAGAGTGACGACGATGTTCTCCACGAGGAACGTGTCGGGGTGGGTCTGGTGATAGGTGGTGGCCTCGCGCGTGGTGCTGAACTGCATCACCGTGACCTGGTCCGTTGCGGCGGCAGCCTGACAATGGGCCTCGCCGCAGGCGGTCGCGGTCGTGTCGTGGTCGTTCGAGACCTGCAGACCTCCGCGACGGTAGGTGTCGATGATGGATTGGGGCGACGCGTCGTTCAGGATCGCGGCCTCGTTGGGCGGTGGCGGCGGGGCGGCGTCGTGTTGCTCGGTGCCGCCGCTGGAGCAGCCGGCGAGCAGCGGCAATGCGCACAGCGTGAGGCATGCGTACCGCAGCCGGGTTCCGCAGGCCGGGCGGTCAGCGGCGATGTGGTCGATCGTCATGGACGGACTCCTCTGATTGGTGGTGTGGCCGTGGCATGTGGTGCAGTGCGGCGAGCCTGGCGTTGTAGGCGTCCAGAGCGGCGGCGTCGTCGTCGAGCGCGGCGGTGTTCGCGCCGATGGTCGCGCGGGCGCGGACTCCGTCAAGCCAGCCGCCGAAGCTCGACTCCCTCGTCGCCACCCATTCGCGGGCGATGACCAGGATGAGGATCATCATCAGTCCGTCTCCCGCGACCCACATGATCGCTCCGGCCGCGGTCTGGTCGGCCAGCGCGGTGGGTCCCCAGTCGGGGCGCGATCGGCTGTACGCGGGGGCGATGATGTGCGGCGACATCATCAATGTCACTCCGACGATCGCGTCGGGGACCATGCACGCGATGATCGTGGCGGCGCGCAGCGGGAAGACCAAGTGGCGGCCGACGTACTCGTTGCCGAGCAGAGGAAGCAGAAGCAGATAGCCGGTGACGAGGTAGAGGACTGTCTCGGCGTGATGGATCCACATGTGCTGGGCCATGGCCTGCTGAAATCCGGTCAGGTGGGTGGTCACGAGCACGGCCGCGTACAGCGGGACGGTCACAGCCGGCCTAGTGAGCAACTGGAACGGAGTACTGGACACCGCTGACGTGACGGCCGTCCGTGTTCTCGCCGAACTCGAGCGGATCAGCCGGATCGGTGCCGCGGCGACCAGCAGCGCCGGAATGACGGTGATCAACAGCAGATGCACGATCATGTGCGCCCAGAACAGGTTGCCCGAGTACGTGGCCAGCGGGCTGTTCAGCGCGACGATCGTTGTGGCGACCGCGGCGAACCACCACAGCAGGCAGGATCGCGACCATGGCCGTCCGTCGCGCAGTCGGACCAGGACGCACAGAACATATGCCGCGGTCAGCACCGCGATCAGCGCTGTGGCCACGGGGGTCGCGGTCCAGACCGTCAGCACCTGGGGCCAGGCCGGGGGAGGCGCCGCCGTTCTCATGTCTGCGCCGGGGGTGATGAGGCATGGAGCACGTCCTTATGCGTGAGCCACCCGGCCAGCCGGGCTCCGTCGGCCGAGATCACCGGTACGCCGATGGCGGGGGCGGCGTCCAGTACGGGCATGGCCTGGCCGAGGGGCGCGTCGGCCGTCACGGTCGGGCACGTCGTCACCATCTCGCGGACGGTGGTCGGACCGTATCCGCGAGTGAGTGCGTCCGCTATGGCCTGCGCGCTGAGGATGCCGCGGTAGACCCCGGAGTCGTCCACGACCGGTACCGCGCCGACCTCTGTCCGTTGGAGGGCCTCGGCTGCCGTTGCCAACGTGGCCGTCTCATGCAGCGTCGTCGGTGGCGAGCTCACGACGTCCGCGACCCGGACGGTCGGAGGGCGGTGACGCTGCCCTGAGACGATGTCGACCCCGCGACGGGTCAGTTTGCGCGTGTAGATCGTGTCTTTCGAGAGGAGCTTGCCGACACCTGTGGACACGGCGACGGCGGCCATGAGCGGGAGGATGATCGAGTACTCGCCGGTGAGCTCGAAGATGATGACGACCGCCGTGATCGGAGCCCGGGTGGCTCCGGCCAATGCGCCGGCCATGCCTATCAAGCCGTAGGCCCCCGGCGAGCCGGTCATCGATGGCAGCAGTCCGTGAACGGCCGCGCCCACGCCGGTGCCGCCGACGGCCCCGATGAACAGGGTGGGGGCGAACACTCCACCGGACCCGCCGATACCGATGGTCAGGCTGGTCGCCAGCATCTTCCCCACCATCAGCGCAATCAGCAATGCCACCGTGTATCGGCCGGCGATGGCGTTCTCCAGCACGGGGTATCCGACGCCGTAGAGCTGCGGAAGCACCCACAGCACGCCGCCGAGCAGGAGCCCGCCGACGGCGGGGCGGAGCCATTGGGGGCCTCTCCACGCCCAGTCGCAGACGTCTTCGATGAGGTAGAGGACTTTCGAGAAGGCGACACCGACGAGCCCGAGAACCGCGCCCGCAACGATGAACAGAAGATATTCCACGCCGCCGTGCGGAGTGAACGAAGGCAGTGTCAGAAACGGACTGTCGCCCAGAAGCGACCGGCCGACGACACTCGCGGTCACACTGGCCAGGACCACCGCGGCGAATGATTCTGCGGCGAAGTCGCGGAGGATCAGTTCCATCGCGAAGAACGGCCCGGCCAGCGGGGCGTTGAACGTCGCCGAGATCCCCGCCGATGCGCCGCATGCGACCAGCAACCGCATGCGAGGAGTGTTCAGTTTCAGCAGTTGCGCCGCCGTCGAGCCCAGTGCGGCGCCGATCTGGACGATCGGTCCCTCACGGCCCACCGACCCTCCGCCGCCGATGCACAGGGCCGACGCCAGTGACTTCACCATCGGGATCCGTGCCGGTATGTGGCCGCCGCGCTCGGCTACCGCGAACATCACTTCCGGCACCCCGTGGCCGCGCGCCTCCGGCGCCAGCCACGACACCAACGGCCCGTAGACGAGCCCGGCGATCACCGGAGTCAACACGACGAACCAGAAGCCCAACGCCGGTACACCGTTGTGCCCGACCCGGCCCTGCGCCGAGAAGTCGGTGTAACCGGTGAACAACATCGTGGCGCCGACGATGAGCCACCGGAATCCGACGGCGGCCACACCGACGGCCACTCCCACCGAGACCGCCACCGGGACGATGCCGGTGGACGACTCGCGCAGCCATGTCGGGAACGGCGTCCGGCGCGGCATGATCGCGCCGTTCGGACTTCCAGAAGTGAACGCAAGCACGATTGCAGTATGCAACAGTTGCATCGGCTAATCGATGGGTAGGGTAGTTTTCTCTTGTGACGGCAGCAGCAGGACGCCCCGCGGACGGACATTCGATCAGCGTCGACGACGTGGCCGACGCCGTATTGACCGCCTCGCGTCTTCTGGTCTCGCTATCGGCGAAATCTATTGCTCAAGTGGATGATTCGATCACCATCGCCCAGTTCCGCGTCTTGGTGCTGCTGTCGAACAGTGGCCCGATGAACCTCTCATCGCTGGCGCACAGACTTGCGGTCCAGCCGTCGACCGCATCGCGGATGATCGACCGGCTCTCTCACGCCGGGCTGGTCGAACGGACCCCGAGCGAACAGACCCGGCGCGAACTCATCGTCACGCTGACCTCTCACGGGGCGGCGACGGTGCGGGAGGTCACTGATCGCCGACGTGCCGAGATCGAGCAGGTCATCAGCCGCCTCACCGCGGAGCAGCGGCATGAACTGGTCCGCGCACTCACGGCATTCTCCGAGGTCGGCGGCGAGCCCGCGGTGTCGCGGGCTCAAGACCTCTGGGCTTAGCGATCTCGGGGAAGGTGTTCGGGGCGCGGGCTCAGTGCAGCGGGTTCGGCAGCAAGAGCTCGCAGTTGCGGTCGTTCGGGGCGCCGAGCAGCGCGTCGTCGCGGTGGATGTCGTTGTACGACAGTTCGCGGTAGAGGCTGGCCAGCCCCGCAGGTGACAGGTCGGACGGGTCGGCGGTGTAGCGGCTGTCGGCTTCGATCAGCGGTGTGAAGATGCTGAGTGTGCCGTCGCGATTGTCGGCGACCTCGATGATCCGGGCCAGCTGCGGGTAGTCGATGTGGCTGGCGGTGTTGATCTCCCAGAAGCTGTTCTTCGGCGTGGCGCCGCGGTGGGCGATCATCTCGTTCCGGTGCGTATGGCCGTTCACCCACGCGATCACGTTGGTGTGCCGGTGGAGCTGCGCGACGAGGTGGTCGCCGCCGTACTGCTGCTCGCCGGGAGTCTCCGGGTTGGGCAGCTTCGCGGTCATCGTCTTGGATGTGTGATGGCTGAACACCATCACGAGCTTGTCGCGGTTGGCGGCGATGGTGCGGTTCATCCAGTCGAGCTGCTTCTGGCTGATCGACCCGTCGGCGATGCCGAGACTGTTCGTCGTGTTGAGTGCGAGTCCGAGGACGTTCTCGGAGATGTCGAATCGGTACCAGGACGGCCCGTCGGGATCGGCGAAACCGTGCCCGAGCGGACCCGCGCCCTTGATCGCGGGGTCGAAGTGCCTGCGGATGAATTCCCGCGGCGAGAACGGCCGTCGGCCGGCGTCGGCCGTCACCGGGATCACGGGGCCGGTGGTGCGCAGTTTCGCGAGCAGCGGACCGAGCGCCGCCGGGTCGGTGCTCAGCGCCCTGCCGATGGCGGCCGCCGTGGGATCGGTGTCGGGGAGGTCGTACTTGACGTTCGAGTGGTACAGCCAGTCGACGATGTTGTTCGGCACGGTGCCGAGCAGCTGATCGTCGTGGTTGCCGAACACCGCGTACCACGGCATGTCGAGGCCTGGGCTGGAGTGCGTCTTGATCGCGGCGTGAAGCAGGCCGGGGATCTGGATGAAGCCGCGGTCCTTGTAGATGTCCCACGAGTCGAGTTCGGGACGGTAGTAGAGCGACGACCCCAGCGCCTGCAGTCCTTCGAATCGGTTCTTCGCCCCCGTGTTCGGGGTGATGGAACCGCCCGACAGGATGTGCTGGAACCAACCGAGCTCCACGATCTCGTGGTTGTCGGTGTTGTCGCCGGTGGAGACGACGCAGTCGAACGACCTTCCGGTGAACGGCCCGCGCGCCAGAGCGTTGATGCGCTTCACCAGCGCGACGGCGCCCTGTGTGCCGAGCGCCTCGTGCGGGCGGAAGGCCGGGGCCTGCACGGGATGGACGTACTCGAACCGCGCGGGGCTCTGCACGTCGGCGATGTGGATGTCGGTGAGCTGGACGAACGAGGCGAGGGCGCTCCGGGCCGTCTCGCGTCCGGGCTTGGCAGCCGCCAGCTCCTGCCGGATGAACAGCGGCCAGCCTCTGCCCGCGACCAGCTGCCGGTAGCCGCCCTTGCGAGCCCGCCCCGGAGCCGCGACCTGCGCGAGGGTGGTACCCGCGGTGTTCGCGACGGAGGCGGGGTCGGCGTGGACGTGTCCGGCCAGGACACTGCCCGCGGCGACGGCTCCGGCGGTCGCTGCGCTCGCACGCAGGAACTGGCGGCGGGACAAGCGGTTCGACGGCATGGCAGACACTGTAATGCGGAGCACACTCGGATTATGCGTCTGCGACGAATTCGTGTCAGAAGTAGTTAACCGGGCGTTCGCCTTACGCCGTACTTCCTGACCCGAATCGGGTAACGGCGTACGGCACAAGACTTTCGGGTCGCCCGTTGTCCACAGGCGACCCGAACGTCGTCCGTGGCGACCGGGCCCGGCTCACACTCGACGGATGGGGGAATCGGGGGATCGACCACGGGTGGCGCTCACACATCTGCTGGCGAATCAGGAGGGTGTGGTCGCGCGACGACAGGTCCTCGAGTGCGGACTGACGTCCGCGTTCGTCAGGCAACGCTTGCGGAGCCGGGACTGGGTCGCCGCATGCCCCGGTGTCTACGTGACGCACACCGGACCGCCGACTGAGCGGCAACGCCAATGGATCGCGGTGCTGTGGGCGATGCCCGCGGCACTGAGTCACGAGTCGGCGATTCTCGCCGCCTCGTCGTCGACCGCCTCGGGTCCGATCCATGTCGTCGTGGATGCCCGACGACGGCTGTCGAGCCGGCCGGGCGTGGTTGTCCACTACAGCCGTCACCTGGCGGAGCGGGCGCTGATGCACACGCACCCGCCGCGTGTGCGGCCCGAGCACGCGGTACTCGATGTGGCCGGCCGGGCGCGAACCGACTCCTCGCGGCGCTGGCGAGCAGGCAGCGGACGAGCGGCGGGATCTCCTCGAGCGTGTGCTCTTCGACGTCCGCGACGGCACGTGCTCGGTGCTCGAACACTGCTATCTACGCGATGTGGAACGGGCCCACGGACTGCCGGCGTCGGTGCGGCAGACGCCGACCGGCGTCGGACGACGCGGGTTCCGCGACCTCGAGCGCGACCTGGACGCGATCGCCTATGGCCGCAAGCGGACCATCCGGCTCGGATGGGGGCAGACGGTCGACCGCCCCTGCCGCACCGCGGCCGGCATCGGCGCGATTCTCGCCGCGCGCGGCTGGCCGGGAACCGTGGTCCGCTGTTCCGCCGACTGTCGGCTCGAGTGAGTCTGTGCCGTATTGCGTTACCCGATTCGGGTAACGCAATACGGCATAAGCGCAGGCAGCGAATTCAACTCACGACTGCGCGGAGTCTGGTCAACGGCGCGAAGCTGTGGCAAACTCGTCGTCGTGATCAAGAGTTGTCAGGAGTGTTGTCGAGGCTGACACCGCGCTTACGCGGTCGGCCGATTTCGCCAACCCCCGCTCGTTCGATCACAGGATCACCTCTCCATGACTCTCGCATTCTCTTCACCCGTCACCACCTCGTACACCGACGCTCCGCTGTCCCTGCAGGCCGAGGAGTACCTCGCGACGCTCGCCGACGGCGCCGTGGCCGTCGACCTTCGCAGCGCCGTCGCACGATCGGCCGCCGGCGCGCTCGTGGGCGCGATGGCGCTCGACGTGGACAACGCCCTCGACCTGCTCTCCCCGGACTCGCCCGATCGCCTGCGCACGGCCACCGTCGACGCGCGGTGGGTGCTGGTGAGCGACGACGGATACGACGCCGAGATGCTGGCATGGCATCTGCAGGCGCGCGGCGTCCTCGGCGCACGGTTCGTGGTCGGCGGGCACGCCGCGCTGCGCGAGCGCGGGATCAACGGTTCCGTCGGCGCTGACGTGCTCGGACTGTTCGATACGCCGCAATGACCCGCTGATTGGTCTTGCCCCTGGTGGGCCGCTTAACCTTGGGTGCGTGAGTGACCAGGTTTCCAGCGCGCCGACCACCAAGACCGCAGCCGCCGACCAGACCCCCGAGCAGGTGCGGGTCCGTCAGGAGAAGCGTGAGCGCATCCTCGACGAGGGGCGGCAGGCGTATCCGGTCGCCGTCGCGCGCACGCACAGCCTCGCCGAGATCCGTGCGGAGTACCCGGATCTGGAAGCCGGCACCGAGACCGGGGTCGAGGTGGGCGTCGCCGGCCGCATCATCTTCCTCCGCAACAAGGGCAAGCTCTGTTTCGCGACCCTGCAGGAGGGCGACGGCACGCAGTTGCAGGCGATGGTGAGCTTCAACGGCGTCGGCGAGGAGTCGCTCGCGCGGTGGAAGGCCGACACCGACCTCGGCGACATCGTCTTCGTCCACGGCGAGGTGATCAGTTCCCGCACCGGCGAACTGTCGATCATGGCCGACTCGTGGGAGATGGCGTCGAAGGCGCTCCGACCGCTGCCGGTGGCGCACAAGGAGATGAACGAGGAGTCGCGCGTCCGCCAGCGGTACGTCGACCTCATCGTCCGTCCCGAGGCGCGGGCCATCGCGCGCACCCGGATCGAGGTGATGGCGCAGCTCCGCAA
This sequence comes from Gordonia sp. LUNF6, assembly GCF_047041125.1. Lineage (NCBI taxonomy): Bacteria > Bacillati > Actinomycetota > Actinomycetes > Mycobacteriales > Gordoniaceae > Gordonia > Gordonia sp. LUNF6. Next base: position 3,339,233 of record NZ_CP178181.1, on the reverse strand, counting down.
GTTCCTGACCGACCGCGGCTTCCTCGAGGTCGAGACGCCGATGCTGCAGACGCTGCACGGCGGAGCGGCGGCACGCCCCTTCGTGACCCACTCCAACGCCTTCGACATGGACCTGTACCTGCGTATCGCGCCGGAACTGTTCCTCAAGCGCTGCGTGGTCGGCGGCATCGAACGCGTCTTCGAGGTGAACCGCAACTTCCGCAACGAGGGCGCCGATTCCACGCATTCGCCGGAGTTCGCGATGCTGGAGACCTACCAGGCCTACGGCACCTACGACGACGCCGCCGTGATGACCCGCGAACTCGTCCAGTCGGTGGCGATGGGTGCGCTCGGCACCCTGACGCCGACCATGCCCGACGGCAGCACGTACGACCTCTCCGGCGAGTGGACCTCGCTGTCGATGTACCCGTCGCTGTCGGAGGCCCTCGGCGAGGAGATCGTCCCCGCCCAGACCTCCGTCGAGGAACTGCTGGCTATCGCCGACCGGGTCGGGCTCGAGGTGCCGAAGGACAAGGGCTACGGACACGGCAAGCTGGTGGAGGAGCTCTGGGAGCACCTGGTGGGCTCTCAGCTCGACGAGCCGGTCTTCGTCCGCGACTTCCCGGTGGAGACCTCGCCGCTGGTGCGCTCGCACCGCACGGTCCCCGGCGTGGTCGAGAAGTGGGACCTGTACGTGCGCGGCTTCGAGCTGGCGACCGGCTACTCCGAACTCGTCGACCCGGTGATTCAGCGTGAACGCTTCGTCGACCAGGCGCGGCTGGCCGCGGCCGGCGACGATGAGGCCATGGTCCTCGACGAGGAGTTCCTGGCCGCGATGGAGCACGGCATGCCGCCCACTGCGGGCACCGGCATGGGCATCGACCGGCTGCTGATGGCGCTGACCGGCCTCGGAATCCGCGAGACGGTGCTGTTCCCGCTCGTCAAGCCGATTCAGTAGCGGCAGTCACCGGCCGCCGGGATCGCGTCCCGACCGGCCGGCGACCGACGCACGCGGTCAGCGCTCCATGTAGCTGATCCACGGTTCGTTGGAGACCACACCTCCGTTCGGGCCGGTGATCAGCAACCGGTCGCGGTGCACGTGGTAGGTGTAGCCGTTGTTGTAGGCGTGGAAGCCGTAGCCGTTCTGGGTGGCTCCCCACAGGTCGATGGTGTTCCCGGTGACCTTGCCCTTCCCGCTGTACTCCCAGCCGGTGGGGCCCTGAACCGGGCAGATCGCGACCTGCGACCATGCCGATTCCGCGAGCACCTTCGCCGGGCCGTTGCAGTACGGTCCGTTCGGGAAGCCGTCGGCCGCGGCCTCACCGGCGCTGACCGCTCCGGCTCCGACCGCTACGGATGCGGCGATGGCGACCGCCGCGGCGATCCGTGTCGTGCTGCGAATGGGATTTCGCATCATGACCACTCCTCTCGCAGGTGCAGCGGCAGCGGCCGGGCCGCGGTGTCGTCCTGCGTGTGTCGGTGTATGTCGACCGCTACCCGGAATGTCACGAGGGATCGGCGAACCGTTAGCCCGTCGGTCGGTCGAACGAATGACGCTTCAGTCGCGGTGAACTGCGATTTCACTCACACGGCGCAGTCAGGGGAGGAGACGGATTCGACGGGCGTTGACGACCGCTTCGAAGCGGGAGTTCGCGTCGAGCTTCACCAGCAGCGACTTAACGTGACCCTTGACTGTGTGCAGTCCGATGCCGAGCCGCGCGGCGATCGCCGGATTGGTGAGCCCCGCGCCGAGGAGACTGAGCACGTCCTGTTCGCGGGCGGTGAGACGGACGGGCAGTTCCTCTGCGGGCGCCTCGCCCGCCAACTGCGCGGCGATCTCCAGCATCCGCGCGCGCACCGAGGCGTCGTCGATGTCGGCCGCGAGGGTCCGCAGTTCGGTGTACGAGGCCTGCACGCGGCTCCGCCACGCGGTCAGCTCACGCTCCTCGTCGTCCGTGCGGATCGCCCCGAGCACCTCGGCCACGGTGAGTTGTTGCTCGACGGCGCGGGCCTCGTCGGTGACGACGTCGAGTGTGGCGTCGAGCTGATCGTGCCGGCTCCGACGCGCCGCATACAGGACTCCGATGTGCTTGCGGCCCACGATGATCGGTGCGGCGACCATCGAATACAGCTGTTCGGCGCGGATGATCGCGTCATAGGTGTGCGTGATCAGCGGCGACTGGACGTAGTCGTGCACCGCGGTGGCCCGGCGCCTCGTCAGGACCCGTCCGCCGAGACCGTGACCGTAGTCGAGCTGGACTCCCCGGAGCGGACCGACCACGTCGCCGTCGAAGTAGCTGAGCTCGACGGCGTGCCCGTCGCCCGAGGCGGCATCGGGCACCACGCGGCCGGCGAAGGCGAGACTGGCGCCGGTGTGCCGGCGGAGCCGCTCGAGCGGGCGCCGGAGCTGCCGAGCCAGCTCGTCGTGGGGCGCACCCCTCTTCGGAGGGTTGTCGGTGTCACGGGTCACAAGAATGATTGTCCCAAATCATGCCGTCGACACGAGTGGAGAGTCGTATGAATGCAGAGCAGCAGACCCGGGCCTGGCTCGAGGAGTACCGGGCGCCGGACGCGAGTGCGGCCCACTTGCTCTGCGACAGGCACGATCCGGAGGGTGTCGCGTTCACGCTCGTCGAGCCGGACCTGACCTTCGAGTCGATGACCTGGGCCCAGCTCGCCCACGAGTCTCGCGCGATGGCGACCGTGCTGGCCGGGCGGGGCGTGCGGCGCGGAGATCGGGTGCCGGTGCTACTCGGCAAACGTCGTGCGCTGGTGGTGACGCTGCTCGGGCTGTGGCGGCTCGGCGCAGTGCACGTGCCGCTGTTCACCGCCTTCGCGACCGGGGCCATCGAACTGCGGACCGAGGGCTCGGGCGCCCAGTTCGTGATCACGGACGCCTCGCAGCGCGACAAGGTGGATCCGATCGATGCGGTGACGGTCCTCGACGTCGACGAGCTGGTCGCCGAATCGGTCTCGGCCGAGCCGTTGGCCGAGTCGGTCGCCATCGGCGGCGACGCCACGCTGGCGCAGTTGTACACCTCCGGCACCACGGGCAAGCCCAAGGGTGTCCCGGTTCCGCTCTTCAGCCTCGCGGCGTTCCAGACGTATCTGCACTACTCGCTCGACGTGAACGCCGACGATGTGTTCTGGAACGCCGCCGATCCGGGGTGGGCGTACGGCCTCTACTACGCGCTGCTGGCGCCCATGGTGGCGGGCCGGACGAGCCTGCTGCTGAACCAGGGCTTCACCCCTGAGTCGACCGTCGCCGTCATCCGCGAGTTCGGCGTCACCAACTTCGCGGCGGCGCCGACCATCTATCGCGCGATGCGTGCGAGTGCCGACCTCGACGGGATCGTCCTGCGACGGGCGTCGTCGGCGGGGGAGCCGCTGACGCCCGACATCGTGTCGTGGGGAGTCGAGAACCTCGGCTGCGAGGTGCGCGACCACTACGGGCAGACCGAGCTCGGCATGGTGATCGGCAACCACTGGCATCCGGAACTGGCCGAGCCGCTCAAGCCGGGCTCGATGGGGCAGGCGATGCCGGGCTTCACCGGCGGCATCGCCGAAGGGCAGATCGCGCTCGACGTGCAGGCCAGCCCGCTGCTGTGGTTCTCCGGCTACGACGCGGCTCCCGAGAAGACCGCCGAACGATTCACCGCCGACGGCAAGTGGTACCTGACCGCCGACACCGGCAAGGTCGACGACGAGGGCTACTTCTCTTTCACGTCGCGCGACGACGACGTGATCCTGGCCGCCGGCTACCGGATCGGCCCCTTCGACGTCGAGAGCGTCCTCGCGGGCCATCCCGCGGTGAACGAGGTCGCGGTGGTGGGCCGGCCGGATCCGGAGGGGATCCGCGGTGAAGTGGTCGAGGCCTTCGTCGTGCTCTCGGAGGGCTACGCCGCGGGCGACGCTCTCGCGACCGAGCTCAAGAACCTGGTCCGCGACGAGTACTCCAAGCATGCGTATCCGCGGACGGTGCACTTCGTCGACGCGCTCCCCAAGACGCCGAGCGGAAAGATCCAGCGCTTCGTCCTGCGCCGTGAGGGGTGATCACTCGCCGAAGATGGAAACGTACCGGTTGACCGGTTTTGGATGTGGCACAGTTGTCATGTGCAGAATGTCTGGATTCGGACCGGTATCGCCGCGTTGTTCGGATCAGTGGTCGGAGCCATCGCGTCGGTGGGCGGCCTGATCCTGATGGACGACGGGGTCGATCGCTGTCTGCCGGCTCTGCAGGATTCGCATACCGATGCCGCGGCGCGCGGGGCGTGGATCGCGTGGACGGCCTATCTCGCCGTCGTCGTGGTGGGGTCCCTGGCTGCGGTCTCGCTGTCGCAGCGCACGCGGACGTGGGTGATCGTCGGTGTGGTGACACTGATCGCGATGGGCGTCGCCGTCCTCGGGATGCACGACTTCGGCGTCTCGATGTGCGAGACGGAGTTCTCGCGCTCGCAGCGCGGCTGACCGGCCGCGCTGCGAGCGGTCAGTGCATCTCGCGCTTGAGGATCTTGCCCGCGGCGTTGCGGGGGAATGCGTCGACGATCTCGATGACGCGCGGGACCTTGAAGTTCGCGAGGTGCTCGCGAGCGAAGGCGATCACCGCCTCGGGCTCGACCGACGCTCCGGGGCGGACGGTCAGGAAGGCCTTGCCGACCTCGCCGAGGCGCTCGTCGGGGACACCGATGACGGCGGCCTCGGTGACGTCGGGGAACCGTGAGAGCAGTTGTTCAACCTCCGCGGGGTACACGTTGAAACCGCCGCAGATGTACATGTCCTTGAGGCGGTCGGTGATGGTGAGATTGCCGCGGTCGTCGAGGGTGCCGATGTCGCCGGTGTGCAGCCAGCCGTCGGCGTCGATGGTCTCCGCCGTGGCCTCGGGGTTGTCGAGGTAGCCGCGCATCACCATGAGTCCGCGGGTGAGCACCTCGCCCTGCTCCGACAGTGTCACCTCCATGCCCGAGAAGGCGCGGCCGCAGGTCTCGGCGACGGTCTGCGCGTCGTCGTCCGGGCGGCAGGTGGTGATGAATCCGCTCGTCTCGGTCTGGCCGTACGCGGTGATGACGGTGTCGACGCCGAGTTCGGACTGCAGTCGCTCCACCAGGACCACGGGAACGATGGTCGCACCGGTCACGATGAGCCGCAGGCTCGAGAGGTCGAAGTCCGCACGGGCCGGGTCGTCGAGAATCGTCTGGAAGATGGTCGGGGCGCCGGGGAACACCGTGATCCGCTCGCGTGCGACTGACTCCATGGAGGCGCTCGGCGAGTAGACGGCCAGGGGGAACATCGTGGCGCCGAACAGGATCGACGGCAGAATCCCCGCCTTGTAGCCGAAGGTGTGGAAGTACGGGTTCACCATCAGGTAGCGGTCGGTGTCGCGGAGGCCGCCGTTGTCGCCCCAGGCATGTGATCCGTGCAGCGTCTGGCGGTGCTCAGCCATCACGCCCTTCGGGGCCCCGGTGGTTCCGGAGGTGAACAGGATGTCGGAGAGGTCGTCCTCCCGCACCGCCTCGGCCCTTGCCCGGGCCTGCCGGACGAGGTCGTCGGTCGCGGACTCCAGCAGCGACTCCCACGGCACCGCGCCCGGACTCTCGGCAGCGTCGCCGAGCGGGATCGAGATCACGGTGCGGCCTTCGGGGATCGACGACGACAGCACTTCGCCGAGGCGGTCGATGCCGGCGAACTCACCGGAGACGACGACGACGCTCGCGCCGGAACGGTCGATGATGTCACCGGCCTCGCTTGTGGTGTAGCGAGTGTTCAGCGGGACCAGAACGGCGCCGGCGTACTGAATTCCGAGCGCGGCGATCGGCCAGTGGTGACTGTTGGGCGCCCATACCGCGACCCGGTCGCCGTGTTCGACGCCGAGTCCGATGAGGCCCGCCGCGAACCGCCGGACGCGGTCGGCGAACTGCGGCCAGGTCAGCGAGACGCGCTCGCCCCACTGGTCGTCGACGATCGCGACGCCGTCGGGCCACTGCCTCTCGGCGCGATGCAGGGCGGCGGGAGTGGTGAGCGGATTCGGGAGCATATCCAAAACCTAGCAAATGCTTGGTAGGTTAAGCTAGCGGTCATGACGACGATCAATCTCGCCGATCGCAGCGTCGATCTGGGCGAATGGGCAGCGGCGACGCCGAACGCCGCGGAAGTCTTCGCGGCAGCGGTTCGGGACTGGCTCGAAGCCAATCTCGTCGGCGACTTCGCCGAGCTCCGCGGTCGCGGCGGCCCCGGAAGCGAACACGAGTTCTTCGCCGAGCGGCTGGAGTGGGATCGCCATCTCGCAGCGGCGGGCTGGACGTGCCTCGGCTGGCCGGTGCGCCACGGCGGCCGCGGCGCGACCATCGAGCAGCGCATCATCTTCCACCAGGAGTATGCGCGTGCCAACGCTCCGGCGCGGGTGAACCATCTCGGCGAGGAACTCCTCGGCCCGACGCTCATCGAGTACGGCACACCGGCCCAGCAGGCGCGCTTCCTGCCCGGCATCGTCGACGTGACCGAACTGTGGGCGCAGGGCTACTCGGAACCGGGCGCGGGCAGCGACCTCGCCGGGGTCGCGACCACCGCGGTTCTCGACGACGCGTCCGGCGAGTGGGTGGTCAACGGCCAGAAGATCTGGACCTCGCTGGCGCATCTGTCGCAGTGGGCGTTCGTGATCGCCCGCACGGAGAAGGGCTCGACGCGACACCGGGGACTGAGCTTTCTGCTCGTCCCGCTCGACCAGCCCGGCGTCACCATCCGGCCGATCCAGCAGATCACCGGAACCTCGGAGTTCAACGAGGTGTTCTTCGACGACGCGCGCACCAGCGCCGACCTGATCGTCGGCGAACCCGGCGACGGCTGGAAGGTCGCGATGGGGCTGCTGCAGTTCGAGCGGGGCGTCTCCACACTGGGCCAGCAGGTCGGCTTCCGGAGGGAACTCGACGACATCGTCGCCATCGCGCGGGCCAACGGGTCGATCGACGATCCCGCCGTCGCCGAACGGCTGCGCCGGGCCAAGGTCGGTCTCACCGTGATGGAGGCCAATGCGCGGCGCACGCTCGCCGGCGACATCGTGTCGGAGGCCGGCGCGGCGTCGGTGACCAAGCTGCTCTGGGGCAACTGGCATCGCGACCTCGGCGAGCTCGCGGTCGCGGTGGTCGGTGCGCCCTCGTTGATCGGTCCGCCCGCCACCACCGAGGGTCGCGCGAACGACATCACCGACCCCGAGAACGTCGAACTCGACGAGTGGCAACGACTTCTGCTCTTCACCCGCGCCGACACGATCTACGGCGGCTCGAACGAAGTGCAGCGCAACATCATCGCCGAGCGGGTGCTCGGCCTTCCCCGAGAGGCACGCGCATGAGTGACACCCGACCCGTCTCGCCGTTGGCGACCGCGCCCGAGGAGGTCGGCGGCCACGGCCTGCTGACGGGCAGAAAGGTGATCGTCACCGCGGCCGCCGGCACCGGTATCGGGTTCTCGACCGCACGTCGGGTCCTGCTCGAAGGCGCCGACGTCCTCGTCTCCGACTTCCATGAGCGCCGCCTCGGCGAGACGGTGGAGAAGCTGTCGGCCGAGTTCCCCGAGCAGCAGGTGGCCTCCTTCGTCTGCGACGTCTCAAGCACCGAACAGGTGGATGCGCTGGTCGCCGATGCCGCCGAGCAGTTGGGCCGCATCGACGTCCTGGTCAACAACGCCGGCCTCGGCGGCGAGACACCCGTCGCCGACATGACCGACGAGCAGTGGGACCGCGTCCTCGACATCACGCTGAACAGCACGTTCCGCGCCACGCGCGCCGCACTGCGCTATTTCCGCGACGCGGCGCAGAACGACGCGGCGCAGTCCCGGTCGCCTCGGGGCGGGGTGATCGTGAACAACGCCTCAGTCCTCGGCTGGCGGGCGCAGCGCGGCCAGGCCCACTACGCCGCGGCCAAGGCCGGCGTGATGGCGCTGACCCGCTGTTCGGCCGTCGAGGCCGCCGACTACGGAGTCCGCGTCAATGCGGTCTCGCCCTCGATCGCCAAGCATCCCTTCCTGGCGAAGGTCACCAGCGACGATCTCCTCGATGAACTCGCCGCGCGGGAGGCCTACGGCCGCGCCGCCGAGGTCTGGGAGATCGCGTCGGTGATCGCGATGCTCGCGAGCGACTACACCACGTACATGACCGGTGAGATCGTGTCCGTCTCCAGCCAGCGTGCCTGACCCGACCCCGTGATTCTCTAGGAGCTCTCCCATGACCACTTCCGCTTACATCGTCGACGCGGTCCGCACTCCCGTCGGCAAGCGCAACGGCTCACTCGCCGCCGTCCACCCCGCCGACATGGGCGCACATGTCATCAAGGCGATCGTCGACCGCACCGGCATCGACCCCGAGGTGGTCGACGACGTGGTCTTCGGCTGTGTCGACACCATCGGTCCGCAGGCCGGCAACATCGCACGTACCGCATGGCTCGCGGCCGGACTGCCGCTGGGAGTCCCCGGCACCACCGTCGACCGCCAGTGCGGCTCGAGCCAGCAGGCCATCCACTTCGCCGCACAGGGCGTGATGAGCGGGACGCAGGACGTCGTCATCGCCGGCGGTGTGCAGAACATGAGCGCGATCCCGATCAGCCAGGCGATGATCGCCGGTCAGCCGTTCGGCTTCACCACTCCCACGGCCGAGTCGAAGGGCTGGACGCAGCGCTTCGGCGATCAGGAGATCAGTCAGTTCGTCGGAGCCGACATGATCGCCAAGAAGTGGGACATCAGCAGGCGGGAGATGGAGGAGTTCGCGCTCGCGAGCCATCAGCGCGCCAAGACGGCCATCGCCGAGGGTCGCTTCGACAACGAGTACGTGCCGCTGGGCGACTGCGTGGTCGACGAGTGCCCGCGCGAGACCTCCCTGGAGAAGATGGCCTCGCTCGACGTCCTGGCCGAGGGGTCGCAGCTCACCGCGGCCGTCGCGTCGCAGATCTGCGACGGAGCGTCGGCCACTCTCGTGGTGTCCGAGCAGGCGTTGAAGCAGTACGGTCTCACGGCCCGCGCGCGCATCCACCACATGTCGGTGCGCGGCGACGATCCGGTGATGATGCTCTCGGCGCCGATTCCGGCCACCGAGTACGCGCTGAAGAAGACCGGAATGAGCATCGACGACATCGACGTCGTCGAGATCAACGAGGCCTTCGCGCCCGTCGTGCTCTCGTGGCTCAAGGAGACCGGAGCCGATCCGGCTCGGGTGAATCCGAACGGCGGCGGGATCGCGCTGGGGCATCCGCTCGGCGCGACCGGAGCCAAACTGTTCGCCACCATGCTGAACGAGTTGGAGCGCACCGGCGGCCGATTCGGACTGCAGACCATGTGCGAGGGCGGCGGTACCGCCAATGTCACCATCATCGAGCGCCTCGGCTGAGCTGAGACGGCGCACGGTGACCACTCACCCGGCGCGACAGTCGCTGACCGGCGCCGTACCGCCCGCCCTGTGATTCGCGCCACCCGGTGGCTACACTTGGGATGACTACGAGAATTTGTCTCACAGAACGTCAGTGACTCACGAGTGGAGAGTGGAATGACCAAGCCGGCAGATGTGGCAGTGCGTGCGGGAGACAAGGTGTCGTCCGAGGCGCACACCATGGAAGAACTGGTCGACATCCAGAAGGCCGCATTCCTGCGCGACGGCATTCCGGATGCGAAGACGCGCATCGACCGGATCAATCGCCTGGGGCGGTTGCTGCTCGACCACGCCGACGAGATCACCGCCGCCCTGACCGAGGACTTCGGGTCCCGGCCCGCAGATCTCTCGATCGCGGCCGACGTGGCCGGCTGCATGATCGACCTCGCGCACCAGCGCCGCAGTGCCGAGAAGTGGATGCGCGAGACCAACGTGGCGAAGGTGGCCGGGATGGTCGGATTCACCCAGCGGCTGCGCCGCGACCCGCTGGGTGTCGTCGCGATCATGGGGCCGTGGAACTTCCCGCTGCAGCTGACGATCGTGCCCGCCGCGTCCGCGTTCGCCGCGGGCAACCGTGTCCTCATGAGGCCGTCGTCGATCACCGCGAAGACCACCGACGTCATCGCCCGGGTGGCCCCCGACTACTTCTCGATCGAGGAGCTCGCGGTCATCACCAGCAAGCACGGCGGCGGTTCGGACTTCGCGAAGCTGAAGGTCGACCACATGTTCTTCACCGGTTCGCCGGAGGTCGGTTCGTCGGTGGCGCAGGAGGCCGCGAAGAACCTCGTGCCGGTGACTCTGGAACTCGGCGGCAAGAATCCGGCGATCGTCGACCGCGGCACCGACATCACCAAGGCGGCGCACTTCCTGGCCGACGCCCGCATGATCAACGGCGGCCAGGTGTGCCTGTGTCCCGATTACGTCTTCGTACCCGAGGACAAGGTGGGCGAGTTCACCGACAAGGTGATCGCGCGGTGGACGGCGAACTTCCCGACGATCGTCGGGAACGGCGACTACACCTCCACCATCAACGAGAAGAACTACCAGCGGATCGTCGGCCTCATCGACGACGCGGTCAGCCTCGGCGCCACCAAGCGGCAGGTGGTGCCCGCCGGCGAGGAACTGCCGAACGCGCAGGAGCGCAAGATTCCGCCGACTCTGCTGACCGGAGTGAAGCCCGGAATGAAGATCGAGGACGACGAGGTCTTCGGCCCGGTCTTGACTGTCTACCCGTACCGCGAACTGTCGGAGGCGATCGACAAGATCAACTCGGCGGGTCACCCGCTGACCCTTTACTGGGCCGGGGACGACAACGCGAATCTGCGGACGGTCGCCGACAACACCCGCAGCGGTTCCATCTCCGGCAACGACTTCGGACTGCACATGCTCTCGCAGGGCCTGCCCTTCGGCGGCGTCGGACGGTCGGGCATGGGCAACTACCACGGTGAGTTCGGGTTCAACACGTTCAGTCATGCCCGCGCCGTCACCGTGTCGTCGCTGCCGATCTCCTTCGCCGAGGTCATGACTCCGCCGTTCACCAAGCGGGACGCGCGGATGACCGCGATGCAGATGAAGGTGTGGCGGTTCCTCAACCGTCGCGCGATCAAGAAGTCGAACAAGAAGCGCTGAGCCGGCGGCCGCGCGCGCAACGTGTTCGCGCGCGGCCGTATCCCGGCGACGTTCCCCAGCCAAACAAGCACTTGCTAGGGTGGGGGAAGTCGTACGAGGAGGCACGTTGGCGTCGAAGACATCCACGACCGGACCCACCCGCCGCGACGAACTGCTCGGGATCGCCGGTCAGCTCTTCGCCGAACGCGGGCTCCGCTCGACGACGGTCCGTGACATCGCCGACGCCGCAGGCATCCTGTCCGGCAGCCTGTACCACCATTTCGACTCCAAGGAGTCGATCGTCGACGAGTTGCTCCGGAGCTTCCTCGACGCGTTGTTCGCACGCTATCGGGAGATCACCGAAGCCGGGCTGTCCGCGACAGATACTATCCGTCGGCTCGTGATCGTGTCCTTCGAGGCCATCGACTCCCAGCACACCGCCGTGGCGATCTACCAGAACGAATCCCGGCAACTGATCGGGCAGGAGCGGTTCGACTACATCGCCGAACGGAATGTGGAGTTCCGCGCCCTGTGGGCGGCGGTCCTGCGGCGCGGCGTCGAGGAAGGTGACTTCCGCGAAGACCTCGACGTCGAACTCGTCTATCGGTTCATCCGCGACACGGTCTGGGTGGCGGTGCGCTGGTACCGGCCGGGGGGTGCCAAGACCGTCGAGCAGATCGCCGACCAGTACCTGTCGATCGTGCTCGACGGAATCCTTCCGCGCTGAATCGGGCGGGTCAGCGCGCTACCGACGCGGTGACGGTGAACTTCGGATTCCGCGCGATCTGCCTGGTGGGGCCGACGATCCGTTCGAGTGACCGGCGGTAGCGCAGGTGCGAGTTCCACACGCACCACAGTTCGCCACCGGACCGCAGGGCGCGGGCGGCCTCCGCGAAGAGGTGGTGGGCGATACCCGTCGAGAGAGCGGCGTCGCTGTGGAACGGCGGATTCAGCACCACGAATTCCTCGGTCCCGTCCGGGGTCGTCTCCAGACCGTCGGCCTGAACCGCGAGGACGCGGTCGGCGAGGCCGTTCGCTTCGGCCGTCGCTCGTGCGCTCGCCACCGCGGCGGCCGACCGATCGGTCGCGAGAACGGTGAGTCCGGGCCGCGACCGCGCGAGCGCGGCGCCGACCACGCCGTTGCCGCAGGCGAGGTCCACCGCGGTGGCCGCATCGGGTCGTGCGCCGTCGAGTACCGAGAGCAGGAATCGAGTGCCGACGTCCACGCGGGCTCCGGCGAACACGCCGCCGTGGGCCGCGACGGTGAGACCGAGGTCGCCGTCCCGCCGGGTCTGCGGCCACGAACGGGCTCGTTCGTCGGCGAGCCGGGCGCGCGGTCGGCGGGCGAACAGAACTCGCGACTTCTGCCGGGCGTGGCTGACGTCGACGCGATCGAAGAACTCGCCGAGCACGTCGTTCATCGCGACCGACATGTGCTTGATCCGGCCGCCGGCCACCAAGGTCACGTCCGCGTCGGCGTGGGCGGCGATCAGCGCAGCCACCTCGGCGAGCCGGTCGAGGCCGCGGGGCAGTCGTACCAGCACCACCCGGGCGTCGGCGACGGCGTCGGCGACAGAGGGCAGACTGCGGATGTCCGCACCCGCACCCATCGCCTCGGCGTTGCGCTGCAGAGCGCGTTCGCCGGTGATCAGGTCCTGATGACTGCGGACGTCGGTCGCCCCCGCGTCGACCGCGCCGAGTGCGAGGGCGCCGTAGGCGTCGTCGATCACCGCCACCGTGCCGTCCGGTGCGGCCGCGAGCAGATCGGCCGCCTCGTCCAGGATCAACCGGTCGGCGGCATCGGCTGCGACGAGACCGGGGCCTTCGACGTCGGGGGCACGTCGCAGCAGGGAGAAGTCCACGCCCGCAGGTTACCGGCCCGCGGCGGCGGATCCGGCATCGCCGGCCGTGGCCGGTAACTTCGACTCATGGCATCGGATACGTCTGACCGGACGTCCCGCCTCGACGGTGCGAGCGCTCCCGGCAGCGGCATCGGTCTGGCGATGCTGCTCAGCCTCGCCCTGCTGTCGGCCATCGCTCCGCTCGCGACGGACATGTATCTGCCCGGACTCCCGCGGGTGGCGGACGATCTTCAGGCGTCGCCGTCGTCGGTTCAGCTCACGCTCACCGCCTTCATGCTCGGGCTGGCGGCGGGGCAATTGCTGGTGGGACCGCTCTCGGACGGACTCGGACGCCGCAGGCCGCTGATCGTCGGTACCGTTCTGCTGGCCGTCGCGGGGCTCGGGTGCGCACTCGCACCGTCGATCATCGTCCTCATCGCCTGCCGCTTCCTGCAAGGAGTCACCGGCGGGATCGGTGTCGTGGTCGCTCGTGCAGTGATCGCGGACCGGACCTCGGGGGACCGCTCGGCGAAACTGTTCAGCGTGATGATGATCATCACCAGCGCGGCGCCGGTGGTCGCGCCGCTGCTCGGCGGAGCGCTGGTGGGGCCGATCGGGTGGCGCGGTGTGTTCTTCGTCCTCGCCGGCCTGGCGGCGGTGATGCTCATGGCCGTCGTCGCCTTCGTCCCCGAGACGCTGCCCGCGCCGCGCAGGCATCCGATCGAGCCGCGGGCGATCGGATGCGGCATCGGGGCGGTTCTCGGCAACCGCCGTTACCTCGGCTACACGTTGACCTTCGGCATCGGGTTCGGTGCGATGTTCGCGTACATCTCGGCCTCGCCGTTCGTGATCCAAGAGGTGATGGGATTCTCGCCCGGGATGTACTCGGTGCTGTTCGCCGTGAACGCGGTGGGCATCGGTATCGCGGGGTGGACCAACAACCGGCTTCTCGGGCGGTTCCGCCCGCACGCCCTGCTCGCCGCGGGAGTGGCCGTGCTCTCGGCTGTGGGCGTCGCGATGCTGGTCGTCGCACTGGCCGTGCCCGGCATCCACTGGCTGCTGCTCGTGCTGATGTTCTGCCTCACCTCGAGTTTCGGTTTCACTGCGGGCAACGCGACCGCGTTGGCACTCGGCGAGGTCCGGGAGCGCGCGGGCACCGGCTCCGCGGTCCTCGGGTCCCTTCAGTTCACGGTCGGTGCGATCGTCTCGCCTCTGGTCGGTATCGGTGGGGAGGCCAGCGCGACGCCGATGGCGATCGTCGTGTTCGGCTGCACCGTTCTGGCCGCAGGGTCGTTCGCGACTACGATCCGCTGACCGCCGGGTCGCAGATCACTGCGCGGGGGTGAGCCGGCGGGCGAGCGCTGCGGTCATGGCCCGGGCTGCCGCGGAGGGGTCCGGTCGGCGGGCCAGCGAGAGCGACGTCTGCCGCGAGCGCGCCACCGGGATCGCTACCACCCCCGGATGGCCGGCGGCCATCGACGCGGTGAGCAGTCCGACGCCGCTGCCGAGTTCGGCGAGCGCCAGCACCGCGGAGGGCGAATGCGCTGCCACGGCCGGAACGATGGGCACCTGCTCGGCTGCGGCGGTCTCGGCGAGGGCCGCCCGGACACCGGTGCCCTCGGGGAGCGAGAGCACGGTGACGTCGGCGAGTTCCGACAGCGGGACACGGTCGTAGTCGGCCCACGGATGACGGTTCGGAACCACGGCCGCCAACGGCTCGCGAATCAGGGTGCGAGGTCCGAGGGCGGCCGGCAGCGGTGCGGCGTGCGCCACCACCGCGACGTCGAGCCGGCCGAGTTCCAGATCGGCGATCAGCCGGTCGGAGCTGTCCTCGGTGACGGTGACCGAGACGTCGGGGTGGGCACTCCGGAAGTCGGCGAACCCACGCAGGTAGCCGGGGATGGTGCAGCCGATCACGGTGCCCAGCCGAACGTGCCCGCGGACGAGACCGGTGAGCTCGTCAGCGGTGGTCCGGACCGCCTGGACCGCCCGCGCGACTGCGCGCGCGTGGACCAGGATCTCATCGCCTTCCGCGGTCGGGACGACGGTCCGGCCGGAGCGGTCGAGAAGGCGATGCCCGAGTTCCTTCTCCAGCTTGGCGACCTGGGCGCTGACTCCCGATTGGCTGACCAGCAACTCCTCGGCGGCGGCGGTGAACGAGCCGTGGTCGGCGACCGCGACGAGATATCGCAGCTGGTGCAACTCCATAATCAGTGATTCTAGTTCGCAGAAGTACCAGCTGTTGGACGTATACCCGTATGCGGGCGGACAGTGAAGACATGACTGATACATCATCTGCCGTCCCCGCACGCACTCCGCTCCAGATCGCGGAACTCTACGTCGACTGCTGGCGGCGCAAGGACTTCTCCGACCTGCGGCCTCATCTGGCGGATGACTGCGAGTTCGTCGGAGTTCTCGGCACGGCATCCGGACCCGATGAGTTCCTGCAGGGGCTGAACGGCATGGCGGCCGGGACCGACAGCCTCGAGATCCGCAAACGGCTCGCCGACGACACCGACGTCATCACCTGGTTCGATCTCGGCATGGCCGGGGCGCCTCCGACCGCGGTCGCGAACTGGACGCATGTCGAGGCCGGCCTCATCACTCGTGTGAACGTCACCTTCGATCCCCGGGAGATCCTCGCCGTAGGCTGACCGCATGGCCGAAGTCACCGCGATCTGCGTCGTAGCAGCCCTGCATCCGGATCCAGGCAGTGTGGGGACCACGGCCATCGACAAGCGGCCGGTCAGCGGGCCGGTCCGGATCGGCGAATACGGGGCGTTCGCCGATGTGCAGGCCGATCGCAAGCATCACGGCGGCCCGGACAAGGCGCTGTACGTCTATGCGCAGGAGGACGCCGACTACTGGGCGGCCGAGCTCGGCCGGGAGATTCCGCCCGGCTTCTTCGGGGAGAACCTGCGGACGGTCGGAATCGATGTGAACGGTGCGCGGATCGGTGAGCGATGGCGTATCGGCGAGAAGGTGATCGTCGAGGTCACGTCGCCGCGGATCCCCTGTCAGACGTTCGCACGATGGATGGGCGAAGACGGCCGCGGGTGGGTGAAACGATTCGCTCAGGCCCGCCGCGTGGGGCCCTACCTGCGCGTCGTCGAGCGAGGAACGATCACCGCGGGCGATCCGATCGAGGTGCTGACCGTCCCGGACGCCCCCGCGATCCGGGATCTGTGAGCTCTTCGCGGAAATAGATCTCGCGTCGACCGATCAGTTCTGCCGGGCCGGGCTGTCTATCTCTATGACGGCCTCCGAGAGGGACGCCGCAGACTGCAAGGAGACCCCGATGCACAAGATGATCTTCGTGAACCTGCCCGTCGCCGACCTGGACGCGTCCCGGGAGTTCTTCGGGAAGATGGGATACACGTTCGACGACCGCTTCACCGATGAGAACGCCGCCGCGATGGTGCTGGGCGAGACCATCGTCGCGATGCTGCTGCGCCGCGACTTCTACCAGAGTTTCGTGCCCACCAAGCAGATCATCGACGCCACGACCACCAGCGGAGCGATCCTGTGCCTGAGCGCGGAGAGCCGTGAGGAGGTGGACGGCATCGTGAGCAAGGCCCTGGAAGCCGGTGCGACGGCCGGGGACGTGGAAGACCACGGGTTCATGTACGGAAGCTCGTTCTACGATCTCGACGGCCACGGCTGGGAGATCATGTGGATGGATCCGGCCGCGGTGGAGACCGGACCTGAGGCGTACGCCGCGCAGCAGCAGGCGCAGTGACGACCGGGACACCAGTGACCGCTCAGGAGCGGCGGAGGAGTTGACGAGGCGATGACCGACGACCGTGACTTCGAAGCGGCCACCAGTGCCCTGCGCGCCGAGCTTCTCGTGCACTGCTATCACATGCTGGGATCGGCCACCGACGCCGAAGATGTGCTGCAGGACGTGTATCTGCGTGCGTGGCAGGCCTTTCACAGCTTCGAAGGACGGTCGTCGGTCCGCACGTGGATGTATCGGATCGCGACCAACACCTGTCTCAACGCCCTGGAGAGCCGGGCGCGGAGGCCTCTGCCGAGCGGGTTGGGCACCGAGGCCTCCGATCCCCGTGAACCGGTGATCCCGAACCATGAGATCCCGTGGCTGCAGCCGCTGCCGGACGGCGCGCTGGGCGATCCCGCGTCGACGGTGACGGCGCGGGAGTCGGTGGGGCTGGCGATGGTCGCCGCCATGCAGGAGCTTCCGGCGCGTCAGCGCGCGGCGTTGATTCTGCGCGACGTGCTCGCGTTCAGTGCGGCCGAGACCGCCGAAGCACTCGACATGACAGTCGCGGCGGCCAACAGCGCGTTGTCGCGCGCACGCAGGGCGGTCGGCGAGGGCACCCGGCTAGAGGGCCGGCGCGTCGCGGAACTGTCCGACCACGAGCGGCAGGTGTGGGACGAGTTCTGCGCTGCTTTCGAGCGGCACGACATCCCCGGCGTGGTGGACGTGCTCGCCGCCGATGCGGTGTGGGAGATGCCGCCGTTCCCGGGCTGGTATCTCGGCGCCGAGAACATCGGAGTGCTCACCCTCAGCCAGTGCCCGGCCAAGGAAGCCGGCGACATCAGGATGATCAAGACGTCCTGCAACGGGTTGCCGGCGGCCGGGATGTTCATGCGCGACGGCGACGTCTGGCGTCGTTTCCAACTCGATGTCCTGACGATCGTCGACGGTCGGGTGGCGCACGTCGGTGCCTTCTTCGAGCCCGAACTGTTCTCGCTGGCGGGCCTGCCGGAGACGCTGTCGGGCGCCGCTGAGGACCGGTGAGGGTGGGGACTGGCTGAGGCAGATTGGCACATATGATCGATTCCCTAATGTGTTCTGTCATACCCCGTTGGTAGAGTTCTGGTAGGTCAAGAAAACATGGTTTGACCAGCTGAAACACTCGGGGGAGGTGGCAGTGATGAGCGGTCCGATCACCGATTCGATCGCGACTGTCGTTGCCACCGGTGCGCTGCCGGGGCGGCCCGCCGAACTACTCGCCCTGATCGATGCCGCGGCGGTCAAACTCGCCGAGACCTCCCTGTCGCCGGAGACCGAACCGGAACTGCTGGCCCACACACAGACTGCCGAACGGATTCGGCGACGCTGGGACGGCATCTCCGCGGCGCTGCTGGTGGAGGTCTCCGACCGCAACGCGCACCGCACCGCCGGCTATCTGAATCCGTACCAATACCTCTCACAGGGCTTGCGGCTGGGGACCCGGGAGGCGGGTCGGCGGTTGCGGATGGCTGAGGCGATCGGTGAGTTCTCGAACTTCCAGGGGCAGACCCTGCCTCCGCGCAAGCCGGCGACCGCTGCCGCGGTGGCGGGCGGGACTGTCGGCGCCGAACACGCGTTGGTGATCTCGGGCGTTTTGGCGAAAGTGCCCGGCTGTATCTCGCCGGAGGTCAAAGCCCGTGCCGAGGCGGAGTTGGCCGAGGCTGCGGCTGGGTTGAATCCGGATGATCTGGGCAAGGTCGGTGACCGGCTGCTCGCTCACCTGGACCCCGATGGTCAGGAGAGCGATCACGTCGACCGGCAACGCCAACGCGGAATCACGATCCTCCCGCAGGATCGGCAGTTGATGAGCAGAGTCCGCGGCGCGATGACTCCGGAGTTGCGGGCGAAGTTCGAGGTGATCTTGACCGCCTGGGCCGCACCCGGGATGAACAATCCCGCCGACCCGGATTCGCCGACTGGAACCATTGACGCCGACGGCATCGACGCCGAGGCTTTGGCGGCGGCGCGGGGTCGGGATCTGCGCAGTGCCGCTCAGCGCACGCACGATGCGTTGCTGGCGTTGTGTGATTACGTTCTCGCCCGCGGCGGGCTGGGTGCACCGAACCGGATACCGGCGGAGTTGGTCATCACCGTCACCGATCAGGAACTCGCCGCGCATGCCGGAATCGCGTTGACCGCGACAGGTAGCCGTGTTCCGATCGGTGAACTCGTGCGGCTCGCTGCCGAGGCTGTGCCGCATCTGGCGGTCTTCCGGAATCACACCAGCGAGGTCCTCTACCAGGGTCGTGGTGCGCGGTGTGCGAGTAGAGCGCAGCGGTTGGCGTTGTTCGCCCGCGACCGCGGTTGCACCGCCCCCGGCTGCGACCGCCCCTTCGCGCAAACTCAGGCCCATCATGCACCGGACTGGATCACCCCGGGAGGGCGCACCGACATCGATGCTCTCGGCGCCGCGTGCGGGCGCCACAACCGCGCCGTCGGCACCAACCGCGGCCAATGGGAGACCACCATCCTCCCCGACGGACCCGATGCCGGACGCATGGGCTGGCGACCGGCCACCACCGATCACCCCTGGCGCCTGAACCCCGTCCACCACGCCGGGCAGGCACGGCACCTGCACCCACGGGAGGATCAACAAGTTCCCGTTCCGCATCGCCGCGAGCATCCGCCGCCGGAGGCCGCGGCCCAACCCGATCGCGAGTCCCGGCCGGGACACGCGGCGGCCTGAGCCGTGGTCGCGGAGAGCCTCCCGGTCTGCGCCCGGTCACCCGGCGGGCGGATGCCCTTCGTCCGGAGGGAGCTGTGGGGGATCGGCTGCGAAGCAGGCCGGATCGCCACCCGCGCCCACCACGCCGACGATGCCGCCCCAGACGAGCATCGTCAGTTCCTCGGCCAGATCCTGCGAGGTCCGGTCCGGGACGGCGATCCACTCCTCAACGGCGACGGTGGTGGCCCCGACCATCGCGCGTGCCCAAGTGCGGGCGCCGCGAGTCTGGGCGCCGCGGGCCGCGAATCGCGCCTCGAGCGTCGATTCGAGGGCCCCCGCGAAGATCTTCTCGGCCTCGGCGGCGACCGGACGGCTGCCCGACGGCCGCGCCATCGTGAACCGGTAGACATTGGGATCCGACGACACCGTCTCCACGTACACGCTGATGACGGCCTGAACCAGGCGGTAGTCGCCGATGTCGCCCGACAGCGCGTCGATGAGTCGCGGCATCACGGTCGTCTCCACATACCAGAGCGTGACGGCGGCGGCGAGGTCGTTCTTGTCGGCGAAGTACCGGTAGAGCACGGTCTTCGACACCCCGATGTGGCGGGCGATGTCGTCCATTCCGACCTCCGGGCCGAGAGCCCGGATCGCTTCCACCGTGCCCGCGGTCAGCTCGGCGCGTCGCTCCTGCTTGTGCTTCTCCCAGCGCTGCTTACGGCCGTCGGAGGCGACGGCTTCCACCGCAGGCGTCAGGATGCGTTGTTCGAGCTCGCGCGTCAGCGTCGCCGCCGCGTTGACGGCGGCGCGCGCGGCACTCGTGGGTATCGGAGGGTTCGGCATCACCTGGAAACCCTAGTAGCTCGTACGGAACACTGGACGAGTGTCGTCAACCTTGGACCATCGACAGCGCACCCCGAAGTCTCCGGCGGTGCCCGCGGGACTGACGCAGGCGGACGCGAAACGAGCCCACGACCTGCGGCGGATGAAGATCGTGGCGACCGGCCTGCTGGTCGGCGCCGCGGTGATCTACTTCTGCATGCGCTGGCTCGAACACCGGGACGGAGCGGACGTGGCCGCGTGGGTCGGATTCGTCCGCGCCGCATCCGAGGCCGGAATGGTCGGTGCGTTGGCCGACTGGTTCGCGGTCACCGCGCTGTTCCGTCAGCCGCTCGGACTGCCGATTCCGCACACCGCGCTCATCCCGCGGAAGAAGGACCAGATCGGCGACCAGCTCGGCGGCTTCGTCCAGGAGAACTTCATGACCCGCGAGGTGATCGAGGATCGTGTCGCCTCGCTCGACCTGCCGCGCAGAGTCTCCACGTGGTTCGCCGACCCGGCGAACAAGCCGCGGGTGAACGACGAGGTCTCGAGGATCTTCAAGCTCTGCTCGGAGATGCTGCGCGACGAGGACGTCGAACGCCTCATACAGGCCGCCCTCAAATGGGCGGCGGAACCGCTGTGGGCACCGCCCGCCGGGCGCATCCTCGAGCAGCTCGTCGCCGAGAACCGTCTCGAACCGGTGATCCAACTCGCCTGCGACCGCGCGCACGAGTGGGCGCTGGGCAGTCAGCCGCTCATCGACCGCGTGGTGGACCGCGACGGTCCGGCGTGGGCACCGCGCTTCGTGACCCATCTCGTCGGCGACCGGATCTACCGCGAACTGACCGAGTTCACCTACAAGGTCCGCGCCGATCCGCAGCATGAGCTGCGGATCGCCATGCACGATTTCGTCGAGGACTTCGCCCGGGAACTGCAGGAGGACGAGGCGACGATCGCCAAGTTCGAGAACCTCAAAGAGGAACTCCTCGGACGAGACGAGGTGACCGGAGCGGCGTCGACCGCGTGGCAGGCGGGCAAGGCGGTCATCGAGCAGATGCTCGACGACCCGGAGTCGACGCTGCGTACCTCGCTCTCCGACGCGGTGGTGCAGTTGGCGGAACGGATCCGCGACGACGAACCGCTGCAGGCCAAGCTCAACGGCTGGGCGGTGCGGGCGGCCCGTCACGTGGCCGACAACTACTCGGCGGAGATCATCTCGGTGATCACCGAGACGGTCCGGGGATGGGATGCCGCGGAGACCAGTCGCAAGATCGAACTGCAGGTCGGGCGTGATCTGCAATTCATCCGCATCAACGGCACGGTGGTCGGATCGCTGGCCGGCCTGGCCATTTACACGGTCTCGGTTCTGCTGTTCCCCTGACGCGCTTGCACTTGTTAGCGCCCGGTGCGGATAATGGAATCCGGGAGGCACGAGTTTCGTATGACATCCGAGCATGA
Source organism: Gordonia sp. LUNF6 (assembly GCF_047041125.1). Taxonomy (NCBI): domain Bacteria; kingdom Bacillati; phylum Actinomycetota; class Actinomycetes; order Mycobacteriales; family Gordoniaceae; genus Gordonia; species Gordonia sp. LUNF6. The sequence continues at coordinate 3,317,697 of NZ_CP178181.1, read as the reverse complement.
TCACCAGGACGGCCAGTCCGAGACGGGAACCGTCGAGGCCATGGCCACCGCTGCGCAGGACATCGGCGAGTTCATCCGCAGTCAGCGGCTGTCCGCCAAGGTCTCACTCCGGCAGCTGGCCGAGCGAGCGGGCGTCAGCAACCCGTACCTCTCTCAGATCGAGCGCGGGCTGCGCAAGCCGTCGGCCGACGTGCTCTCGCAGATCGCCAAGGGACTCCGCGTCTCCGCGGAAGTGCTCTACGTGCGCGCCGGAATCCTGGAGGCGCGGCCGGCGAGCCCGGTGCGCGACGCACTGCTCGCCGACAGTTCCATCAGCGAGCGGCAGAAGCAGATGCTGCTGGAGATCTACGATTCGTTCCGCCGAGAGAACGGAGCGAGCGAGCAGTCGGACGGAGCGTCCGCGGCCGGCACGGTCGACGTCCTCCGGGCCGATTCGGCCGAGCCGGCGCGTGATTAAGGTGGAGTCGTGAGCGCAGCGAGTTTCGTCATCTACGCCCAGCAGTACATCCTGCTGGCCATCACCGTCATCGCGGGCGTCACCGCGGCCGTGGCCCTGGTGCACGCCGCGATCACGCGACCCGACGCCTTCACCGCCGTCGACGCGCAGACGAAGACCTTCTGGGTGGCCGTCCTCGCGGTGTCGACGCTGCTGATCTGGCTGGTGCAGGCATCGCTCGGCTTCGGACTGATGTTCTTCCTCGCCGCGATCACCGCGGTCCTCGTCTACGTCGTCGACGTCCGGGTTCGGACCGACGAGATCCTGGGCCGCTCGTGGTTCCGGAAGAACGCGTAGGGACGCGGGGACCCCACCGGTGAGCGAATACCGCATCAACGACCTCGCGCAGGTCTCCGGAGTCAGCGTCCGGAACATCCGCGTCTATCAGGACCGGGGACTGCTCCCGCCGCCGACGATCCGTGGGCGCACCGGCTGGTACTCCGACGAGCACCTCGTCCGGCTCAACCTGATCTCACGCATGCTGGAACGCGGCTACACGTTCGCGACGATCAGCGAACTCCTGCACGCCGCGCATTACGGAATGAAGGTGGAGCACGTGCTGCGCGCGGCTCCGAAGGGCGGAAGGTTCCGCAACATCAAGCGGGCCGCCACCATCACCTTCACCGAATTGAAGAAGACGCTGGGCGCCGACGAGCGGTCGATCAATCTCAGTCAGAAGCTGGGACTGCTCACGAAGGACGGCGCCCACTACGCAATCCGCAATCCGGAGCTGCTCGAAGGCGCCGAAGTGCTGGTGAAGGGCGGCATCGACATCGATGACCTGCTCGATCGATGGATGCGAGTCGAGTCGGATCTGACCGATGTCGCTCGGAGCTTCGTATCCATCATCACCGACAAGTACTTCGACGAGAATCTGCCGAACCTCGGCGAGGAGAAGCTGGCGAAGATGGCCGAGCTGATCCAGACCGTTCGGCCGATGGCCCACGAGATCGTCGAGACCACCTTCAGCCGGGCTCTCGACAAGGAGATCTCGCGGGCGATCGGCGAGGCCAGTACCTATTTCGATGCGACGCAGCAGCAGTCTGCGCAGAGCAGCCGGGCGACCGGCGGCCAGACGGAGGTCGACGAATGACGACGAAGAACACATGGACGCGAGCGCGCCGTTGGGCGACGATCGGCGCGGTGGGCGCCGCTGGAGTGGCGGCTGCCGAACTGGCGGTCGCCGGCGGATTCATGGTCCGCGAGGTGTTCAAGTACCCCGATCCCGTTCAGGACGGCCCCGACCCGATGCTCGCTCCGCCGACGCACCCCATGCGGTCGTCGGTGGTCGGCACCCCGGACGGCACGCTGCTGCACGTGGTGGCCTCCGGTGACGTCGAGGACGCCGACGAGATCGTCGTGCTGATTCACGGCTGGACCTGCAACACCGGATTCTGGAACGCACAGTTCAACCACTTCGGCAGCGGCCGCCCGATGGTGGCCTACGACCAGCGCGGCCACGGCCTCTCGGAGATGGGAACGGCCGCGGCGACCATCGAGATGCTGGGTCAGGACCTGCAGGCAGTCCTCGAAGCGATGATCCCCGAGGGCAAGCGCGCGGTGCTGGTGGGACACAGCATGGGCGGCATGACGATCATGTCGTGGGCCAAGCAGTTCGGTGCGGGCATGGAGGACCGGGTCTCGGCCATCGTCCTGTGTTCCACGGCTGCACGCGGAGTGGTCCAGCGACAGCATCTGATCCCCGAGGACATGCCGGCCGTAGCCGGTCCGGGCAAGCGAGTGCTGGAGCGGACCTTCACCTCCTCGCGGCTGCCCCTGCCGAGCAACTCGTTGACCGAGAAGTTCTCCCACTATGTGACGACCGGTCCCGTCGCCCGCCAGGCCCACGTCGACTTCACCGACGAGATGATCGCTTCCTGCTCGCCGAAGGCGCGCGGTGCGTGGGGCTCGGCGATGTACTCGCTCGACGTGCTGTCCGGACTCGACAAGGTGACGGTCCCGACGGCGGTGGTCGTCGGCAGTGCCGACCTCCTGACGCCGGTGGAACACGCCCAGGAGATGGCCAAGGTGCTGAGCCGACGCGGTTTCCTGTACTCGTACAACGTGTACGAGGGTGCGGGACACATGGTTCCCTACGAGCGGTCCGCTGAGTTCGACGCACTGCTCGGCAATCTGCTCTCCGGGGTCAGCGCGGCAACCGGCAGTTGACGAAGACGGGTTCGGGGTGCAGTTCGACGCCGAAGACGTCCCGCACCCCGTCCCGCACCCGCCCGGCGAGTTCGAGTAGATCCGCCGTGTCGGCGCCGCCGCGGTTGGTCAGCGCCAGCGTGTGCTTGGTCGACAGCCGGACGGGCGCTCCGTCGCCCGGGAAGCCCTTGGTGAAACCGGCGCGTTCGATCAGCCACCCCGCCGACAGCTTCACACCGGCGTCCGCCGGATAGCGGGGGACCGCGACGTCGGCGCCGACGTGCGCCGCGATGCGCTCGAGAATCGCCTCCACACGCTCTTCGGGAACGATCGGGTTGGTGAAGAACGATCCTGCGCTCCAGGTGTCGTGATCGGCGGGGTCGAGCACCATGCCCTTCGCGGCGCGGAGCCCGAGCACCCGGTCGCGCACGTCGCGGGCGCCGGCGGTGCCGCCCTCGTCCACGCCGAGCGTGCGGGCCAGTTCGCGGTACCGGATCGGCGCCGACACGCCGCCCGGATTGAGCCAGAACGAGACGGCCAGCACCACCTGATCGTGGCGGCCCTTCAAGTCGCTCGTCCGGTAGGCCAGGCCCAGTGTGTCGGGCGCGGCCCAGCGGATGTCTCCGGTGGCGCGGTCGAGCAATCGCACGCTCCGCAGAACGTCGGCGACCTCGACGCCGTAAGCGCCGACGTTCTGAACCGGTGTGGTGCCTGCGGCGCCGGGGATGCCCGAGAGGCACTCCAACCCGCCGAAGCCCGCGGCGACGGTGTCGGCGACCAGGGAGTCCCAATCGGTTCCGGCCTCAGCCGTCACGTACGGCCGTCCGTCCTCGTCTCCGTACTCGATTCCGGCGCTCGCGATGACGACCGCGGTGCCCTCGAAACCGTCGTCGCCGATCACGAGGTTGGAGCCGCCACCGATCAGCAACACCGGCTCGCGCCGGGCGTCGAGACCGGCGACCGTCGCGACCAGTGAGTCGGTCGTCTCGCACCGGACGACGGCGCGTGCGGGTCCACCCAGCCGCAGGGTGGTGAAGTCGGCCAAGAGGACGCTCGAGGCGTCGCGCACACGGGTGGTCTGCTGTGGGTCGGTCACGTCAGTAACGGTAACCTGGCTGCCATGTCGAGCAAGTTCGAGCATTCGGTCAGCTATCCGTTCTCCGTGTCCGCACTGTGGTCGCTGATCAGCACCGAACAGTACTGGCGGGACCTGGTGCAGGCGACCAACGCCGGGCACGGCTCGATCGAGTCGTTCGCACTCGACGGCGATCAGGTGACAGTGGTGAGCAAGCAGGGCGTCGGTGCGGAGAACCTGCCGTCCGTCGTGACCGCGGTCCGGCCCGGCGACCTGGAGATCCCGCGGACCAGCGTGTTCCGGCTGGCCGGCGAGCAGATCACCGGCTCGATGGAGGCGGCGGTCTCCGGTGCTCCGGCGAAGATCCACGGTGACATCGTCATCAGCGGGGACCCGGCGGTCGCGCGGTATTCCGGACAGGCCGATGTCTCGATCCCGTTCGTCGGCGGCAAGATCGAGAAGGCGATCATCGAGCAGGTCGGACTGCTGCTCGACGCCGAACGTGACGCATCCGTCGAATTTCGGCAGGGTTGAATCTGACGTTACGCTGTCCCACATGGCACGACGGCTCAGCTACTCAGCTCGGTACCCGCACTCGGCCGAGAAGATCTACCAGGCACTGTCGCAGAAGAAGTACTGGGAAGATCTCATGGTCGAGTTCCGCGAGCTGACCCCGATCTCGAACGTCGAGGAGTTCGAGACCGGTGACGACGGGATCCGCGTGGTCCTGCAGCAGACCATCACGCGGGACATGCTGCCGCCCATCGCCCAGACCGTCATGCTCAAGGACATGATGATCACGCGCACGGAGAACTACGGCGTGTTCGATCCGGTGAACACCGACGGCAGCTACAGCGCGTCCATCCCGGCCGGTCCGGGTTCGCTCACCGGGCGTCAGGAACTGTTCCCGACCGACACCGGGTGCACCATCCGCAAGACGACCGAGGTGAAGGTGTACATCCCGTTCGTCAACGCCAAGCTCGAACAGCTGATGCTGGTGAATCTGGTGGACCTGTTCCGCGGCGAAGCCGAGTTCACGTCGACCTGGGTCGAGGACAACCTCGCGTGAGAGGCGCCGGCCTCGCGGCCGGACGACCCAGCGGGCGCATCACCCGCGGTACCACGAACATCAATCGGCTCCGTCGCGTCGACCGCGCGATGGCCGCCGACCCCCGTGTCCGTGCCGCCTGCGACGTTCCGCGGCCGCTGGCCGTCGACCTCGGATACGGCGGCCGCCCCGACACCGCGGTGGAGATGGCGATCCGGCTGCGCCGGGTGATACCCGACCTGGACCTCGTCGGCCTGGAGATCGACCCCGCCCGGATCGTGGAACCGCGTCACGGGGTGCGCTTCGCGCTCGGCGGCTTCGAACTCGCGGGTATGCGGCCGCATCTGGTTCGGGCGTTCAACGTGCTCAGGCAGTACGGCGAGGACGAGGTGCATGCGGCGTGGGCGCAGATGCGGAGCGCGCTGGCCCCGGGCGGCCTGATCGTGGAGGGCACCTGCGACGAGATCGGCCGCCGATGCTGCTGGATCCTCCTCGACCGCGACGGACCGATCGAACTGACTCTCGCGTGGTCGCCCGCACACACCCGCCGCCCGTCGGAGCTGGCCGAACGGCTGCCGAAGGCACTGATCCACCGCAACGTGGACGGTGAGGCGATCCATCGGCTCCTGGAGACCGCCGATCAGTGCTGGGACCGGGCGGCCGGGCGCGAGGTCTTCGGCCCGCGCGACCGCTGGCGGTACGCGCGTGACATGCTCCGGGACTCGGGGGTCGACGTCCGCGTGCCTCGCGGCCGTCGCGTGGACAACCTGCTGACCGTGCCGTGGGGCGCCGTCGCTCCCGCTTGACCTGACGAGTTCCGCACGCGGCGGAAGCCCCGAGGCCACGCGCTGCGACTGTCGTCCGTTCGGTCGGGTTTCCCGAAGATGTCGGAGTTCGCCGATACGCTTCCGGCATGTCCACAGATGGCCGGCCGGATGACCCCGCACGGAATGACCCCGCACGGAATGACACCGCACGGAATGACACCGCACAGACTGCGCCCGACGTCGATCACTACGCCGAGACGATGTCGCGGCCGGTGCCCGACCCTCCGTCGGTGCCGCCGCTGCGGGAGCCGACCAGAACCTACGACACCCCCGGTCTCGAGGACCCGTACCGCTCGGGTCCGCACTACGCCGGCCCCGCATCCTCGGGACCGCTCTACGCTCCGACGCAGTATCCGAGCGGCCCGTATCCGCCGCCCGGCTACGGACCGGCACCGGCCGGCGGGGCGGGGCGTGCGGTCCTTCTCGGTCTGGCGATCGCCTGCGTGATAGGTCTGGCGGTGGCCGCCGTCGTCGTCTGGATGAAGGTCGTGAACGCCCCCGACGAGAAGACCGCGGACCCGGCCCCGACGGTCGTCACGCAGGCACCTCCCACGCACACCGTGACATCGGTGGTGGCCGATCCGGAGACCGATGCCGCCGGGCGCCTGCGCGATCAGGCGACGGCCGACGCCGCCGATTTCCGCGGTGCCCTCGCCGATCGCTGGGCTGCGCAGATCAGTGCGAAGCGCCCGGGCCTGTACGCCGACGGCCGTACTTGGGACAACCAGACCATCCTGGCGGAGTTCGAGTCGTCTCGGTCCCGGTACCCGCAGGTGCGGCTGCTCGACTCGAGTGAGTGGCCGGTGTTCTCCGAAAGCGGCTGGTGGGTGACGGTGTCGGCCCAGGGCTTCGCGAGCGCGGACGACGCACTGGCCTGGTGCCGCGGAAACGGGCTCGACAAGGACCACTGCTTCGCCAAGCTCATCAGCAGCAGCCGCGGGCCGGAGGGATCTACGCTTTATCAGAAGTGATGTTCTCGTGCCCGAGGGAGACTGCATGCGACTGGCGATGGCCCAGATGAGTTCCACCGACAGCCCGGACGCCAATCTGGAGATCGTGCTCGACGGCGTGCGGGACGCCTCCGCGGCCGGAGCCGACCTGGTGGTGTTTCCAGAAGCGGCCATGTGCCGGTTCGGAGTCTCCCTCCGCGATGTGGCGCAGTCACTCGACGGCCCGTGGGCATCGGCGGTCGCGGCCGCCGCGGACGCTCACGGAGTCGCGGTGGCGGCGGGGATGTTCACGCCCGCGCCCGACGGCCGGATCCGCAACACGGTCCTGGTGGCACGACCCGGACGCGCACCCCTCGCTTACGACAAGATCCACCTGTACGACGCCTTCGGCTTCGCCGAGTCGCGGACCGTGGCGCCGGGACACCGGCCGCTCGTCTTCGACGTCGGTGACTGCACGGTCGGCGTCGCCACCTGCTACGACATCCGGTTTCCCGCGCTGTTCACCGAACTCGCCCGACGCGGAGCACAGATGATCGTGGTCCCCACGTCGTGGGGTTCGGGACCCGGCAAACTCGAGCAGTGGGAGATCCTGACTCGCGCTCGGGCGCTGGACTCCACCGCCTACGTCGCGGGCGTCGGTCAGGCCGAACCCTCCGACCCCGCCATCAGAGACTCCTTGGCTCCCACCGGGATAGGTCATAGCCGACTCTCAGATCCATTCGGTAGCGTGATCGCCGACTATGACTCCGCGGTGCAGATGGGTGTCCATGACATCGATCTCGCCCTGACAGACAAGGCGCGCAGCGCGTTGGCCGTGCTGGCCAATGCCCGTGACATTCCCCGCCTGGATCGGACGAACCCGCATGACTGACTCTCCGCGCTCGTCGCATTCCTCCGACGACGAAGCCTCCGACGAGGCCGCCGTCGGCGAATCCGAGACCCGGGAGCACGTCGCTCCGGAGTCGGATGCGGCGGGGGAGCCCGCCCAGGCCGCGGGGTCCGACGAGTCCACAGGGTCCGAGGAGCCCGCGGCGACGGGCAAGCACAGCGTCCCGGACACCGACGGCGCTCTTCCCGACGACACCCCGACCGGGGAAGTCATCACCGGGCCGATCCGCTACACCTCGGACCCGGCCACGCACGCCTACTCGGAGTCCGGCAAGCCGCCGACCAAGCAGATGGACGCATTCGACTCGGGGGCGTTCACGCCGGTCGCGGCAGCTCCGCCGCCGCCACCGCCGTCGTCCGGTGCGCCGGTGATGTCGTCGCCGTCGGCCAAGCGCGGACGCGGCCGGACGATCGGCCTCATCGTGGCCGCCGTGGTACTGCTCGTGGTGATCGCCGGCGTCGGATCCGAACTCTACGTCCGGCACAAGGTCACCAGCTGTCTGCAGACCTCCTTCGAGAACCTGACCGGAACCGGAACCGACGTCTCGGTGTCTCGGCGACCGATGCTCATGTCGGTGGTCGACGGCGACGTCCCGTGGGTCCAGGTAGACACCACCGGTGGCGGCGACTCCACCATGCAACTGCACGCCCGGGCCGAGGGGATCAGCACCGACGGCGGCACCGTGCAGTCGCTGCAGGGCAACGGGTTCCTTCCCTACGAGCGCATTCAGACGATGAGCCAGGAGGGCCAGAACGGCAGCCCGACCATCGAGTCCATCAGCGCCGATCCGTCTGCGGGGACCATCAAGATCTCCACGACGGTCAACATCACGATCATCCCGATCCCCGCCACCGTGACGCTCAAGCCGGTGGTGAAGGACGGTGCGGTCTCGTTCGAGGTGAAGGACGCGACGGCGCTGATGTTCGGTCTCCCGTCCGACTTCGCTCAGCCGATCGTCGATCAGGTCACCGCGGCGATGTTCGGTCCGCTGTTCAAGCAGATCCACGTCACCAAGCTCGACGTCGGCAAGTCAGGCATCGACTTCGCCTTCGCCGGCGACGATGTGAACCTGAAGTCGGCCGCGGAGTCGACCAACGCGTCCAGCGGTTCCGGAGGCTGCGCGGTCTAGCCGTGCCGCTCGGCAGCCGTACTGCCGCGGCCTACTCGGCGAAGCCGTCCAGCACCGCGCGGGTGCCCGACAGCCCGAGGCGATTCGCGCCCGCGGCGATGAGATCGGCGGCTGCTGCCGCCGTGCGGATGCCGCCGCTGGCTTTGACACCGACGCCGTCGCCGACTGTCGCTCGCATCAACTCGACCGCGCGGACGCTCGCACCGCCCGCCGGATGGAAACCGGTCGAGGTCTTGACGAAGTCGGCGCCCGCTTCGACGGCGCGCCGGCAGACCTGCACGAGACAGTCGTCGCCGACCGCGTCGAGCAGGACCGCGGACTCGACGATCACCTTGAGCACCCGGTCGCGGCCGATCGCCTCGCGGACGGTCAGGACGTCCGCGAAGACCTCGTCGTACCGGCCGTCGACCGCGGCGCCGACGTCGATCACCATGTCGATCTCATCCGCACCGGAATCCACAGCGAGGCGTGCCTCGGATGCCTTCACCAGCGAGTGATGCTTGCCCGACGGGAATCCCGCCACGACGCAGGTGCGCGCGGACCCGGTGTCGATGGGCAGCATCGACGGTGACAGGCAGATCGAGTACACGCTGAGCTCCAGACCGTCGATGATGGTGGCCTGCGCATCGGCCCGGGTCGCTTCGGGCTTCAGCAGCGTGTGGTCGACCATCGCTGCGACATCCGCTCGGGTCAGGTTGGTGTTCGTCACGGAATCGAGCTTGGCACACTGAGAACTGTGAGCAACTCGCAGATCTCCTCCGGCGACGACCGTCGCTTCGTCCTGACCCTCGGCTGCCCCGACCGCACCGGCATCGTCGCTGCCCTCTCCGGCTTCCTCGCCGGCGTTGGCGGGTGGATCACCGAGGCGGCGTACCACTCGGATCAGACCACCGGCTGGTTCTTCACCCGGCAGGCCGTCCGTGCCGATTCGATCGGGATGCCGGTGGAGGAGTTCCGCAGCCGTTTCGCCGAGGTGGCCGCGATGTTCGGGCCCGAGGCCGAATGGCAGGTGTCCGACACCGGTGCCGAGAAATCAGTGGTGCTGCTGGTCAGCAAGGACAGTCACTGTCTCACCGATCTCCTGTCCCGTGCCGAGCGCGGCGAGTTCCCGGCTCGGGTCAGTGCGGTGGTCGGAAATCATCGGGACCTGGAGACCATGACCACGCGATTCGGTGTTCCGTTCCACCACGTGCCCTTTCCCGCCGGTGGCAAGGAAGAAGCGTTCGCGGACGTGCGGGCGATCGTCGACGGTTACGACCCCGACGCGATCGTGCTCGCGCGCTTCATGCAGATCCTGCCCGCCGACCTGTGCGAAGCCTGGGCCGGCAAGGCCATCAACATCCACCACAGTTTCCTGCCGAGCTTCGTGGGGGCCCGGCCGTACCATCAGGCGTTCGACCGCGGGGTGAAGCTGATCGGCGCCACCTGCCACTACGTCACCGCCGATCTCGACGCCGGCCCGATCATCGAGCAGGACGTCAGCCGGATCAACCACGAGTACTCTGCGGCCGACATGGTGCGTCAGGGCCGAGACATCGAGACGCTCGTGCTCGCCCGCGGCGTACGCTGGCACCTGGAGCACCGCGTTCTGGTGCACGACCGCAAGACGGTCGTCTTCCAGTAGTCCGCGACTCCCGGCGCCTACCCGGTCTTGATGTTGCGGCGCGAGGTGGCCTGATCGCGGGGGCGGACGACGATCTGGTCGAGGTCGACGTGCGACGGCCGGGACGCGGTGAAGGACACGATTTCGGCGATGTCCTCGGCGACCATCGGCGTCAGCCCCTCGTACACCGACTCGGCCTTCGCGGCGTCGCCGCCGAAGCGGACGAGGGAGAACTCGGTCTCGACCATCCCGGGGCAGATCTCGGTCAGCCGGATGGGCTTGCCGAGCAGTTCCAGGCGCAGCGTCCGGTGCAGGACGCCCTGCGCGTGCTTCGCAGAGGTGTAACCCGCGCCGTTGTCGTACGCTTCGAGTGCCGCGGTGGAGGTGATCGTGATGATGAGACCGTCGCCCGATGCCTCGATCTTCGGAAGCAGGGCCTTGGTGACGCGCAGTGTGCCGACCACGTTGGTCTCCCACATCCAGCGCCAGTCCTCGAGGTCCGCCTCCGCCACCGGGGCCAGGCCCTTGGCACCGCCCGCATTGTTGACCAGGACGTCCACGCGGTCGAGCGTCGCGGCGAAGCGTTCCACCGAGGCGGCGTCGGTGACGTCGAGGTACCTGGCGCGGCCGCCGATCTCCTGGGCGAGCGCGTCGATGCGGTCGACGCGCCGCGCGCCCAGCACCACGGTGTAGCCATCGCGGGCCAGGCTGCGCGCCGTCGCCGCACCGATACCCGAACTCGCCCCCGTGACGACCGCGATCTTGCCCTTGCTGCTGGAACTCTCGGAGCTAGTCATGGCATCGAGTCTAGTGGCGGCGGGTGCCGGCGATGCCCGGAGTCCGCGGGCCCCGAACTCGTCTGCTGATAGGTTCGACGCATGACCATCGCCGGCGTGGTGGCCGCGCCACTTCGTTTCGGATCCGGCCCTGCCGCCGCCGTTCTCAACGCTGTCCGTATCAGTGCTCCGGCGACCCGGGACCGACTTGTCGCCGACACCGGGCTCTCGGCCGCCACCGTCAACCGGCAGGTGAACGCACTCCTGGAGGCGGGCCTGGTGATCGAGCGACCCGATCTGCTCGGGCACAGCGGAGTCGGACGGCCCAAGCTGCCACTGACCCTGGACCCCGACCGGTTCTGCGTCGCGGGCATGCACATCGGTGCCCGCCGGACGGCGCTCGTCATCGCCGACGTCGGAGGCCGCACGCTGTACAGTCACGCGATCCGTACGAAGGAACTCGCGAACGCCGACGCCGCGTCGGCCGTCGATAGATTGTGCGAACTGCTCGCCGAACTCGCGGGGCGCTTCTCCGGTCGGCGGGTCCTCTGGGCGGGCGCAGCGCTCGGTGGGGTGGTCGACGACGCCACCGGCCTCGTCGACCACACGATCCTGCGCTGGCATCGGCAGCCGCTGGGGGAGCGTCTGCACGCGGCCCTCGGCGTGCCGGTGTCGGTGGCCGAACACGTTCAGGCGATGGCGGCCGCGGAATTACTGTTGGCGTCGACCGTTCAGCGCAGCGGATCGAGCCTGTTCTTCTACGCCCGTGAGACGGTCGGCATGGCCCTGATCATCGACGGCGAAGTACACCAGCCCGCGCACGGCGCGGGGACCATCGCCGGGCTCCGGGTGGAACCGGGGGTGCTGGCCGTCGAGCCGGTGGCGCCGTTGCAGTCGGTGATCGGCACGGCGGCGGTCAAGGCCGCGGCCGCCCGGCTGGACGTGGACGAGTCGGCCGGCGTGGTCGCCGACGATCGCGCGCGTGTGCTCGGCGAGGCGGTGGCGATGATGCGTGATGTGTTGAATCCCGATGCGATCACGGTGGCCGGCGACGCCTTCTCGGCCCATCCGCACGGGCTGGCTCCGGTGCAGGCGGCGTTCGACGCGGCCAGCCTGTTGCCGAGACCGCTGGAGATCGTCCCGACCTGCTTCGGGGTGCACGTACCCGAGGCGGCGGCCGTGGCCGTGGCGCTCTCCGCGGTGTACGCCGATCCACTGGGTGTCGTCGGCGGCTGAATTCATCCGGCTCGTCGAGTAGGCCGTATCAAGACTGCCTGTCTGAGGTTTCGACTCGCTGCGCTCGCTCAACAAGCCTGAAAGGTCGCTCGGTAGCTGTTTCCAGGGTTGCCGTATCGAGACTGCCTGTCTGGGGTTTCGACTCGCTGTGCTCGCTCAACGGGCCTGGAGGGTGGCTCGGTGGTGTTTGTCTGTTGAGGGTTGTCGAGTAGGCCTGTGAGCGTAGCGAGCATGCTGTATCGAGACTGCCTGTTTGGGGTTTCGACTCGCTGTGCTCGCTCAACGGGCCTGGAGGGTCGCTCAGTGCGCCTTCGCACGACCGTCAGCGGCGCAGAGCGGCCACGGTCTCCAGGACTGTCGCGACCCCGTTCGGATCCGCGACGCGGAAGTGCGCCGCCGTCGGGCCGTCTCCGACCTTGACTCCCACATCGTCCGGACCGAGGCGCGCGAAGGCCTTCTCGTCGGTCACGTCGTCGCCGAGGTAGAGCACGGCGTCCACCTCGAGCGCCGCGCGCAGGCGGTCGAGGGCGTGTCCTTTACTGGTCTCGATCACCGCGAGTTCGATGACCGCTTTGCCGTGGGTCACCTGCACCCCGTCCCACGACGCCGGACCGGACTCGGCGAGAGCGAGCGCGGCGTCGGCGTCGGCGGGGGATGCGTTGCGCACATGAAGGGTGGTGCTGACCGGCTTCACCTCCACCGAGGTGCCGGGGAACCGGGCACTCAGACCGCGGAACTCGGCGACGATCCGCCGCAGCAGTTCGCGTTGCCCGTCGGTGACCGGATCGTCGAAGCCTTCGGCGAACTCGGCGCCGTGGCTGCCGACCAGCGTGATGTTCTCACTCGCACCGGAGAGCGCGCGCAGGTCGGCGCGGGCCCGGCCGGACACCAGTGCCGCCGCGGTCCGCGGCGCCGCGGCGCACTGCTCCAGCGCGGCCATCGAGCGCGGTTCGGGGACGGCGTCCTCGGGCCGCGCCACGATGGGTGAGACGCACCCGTCGTAGTCGGAGGCGACGAGCACCCGCGGACGGGCGGCGAACGCTTCGAGCGCGGCCCCTAGGGCGTCGTCGAGCATCGTCTCGGTCATGCGCCGCCGGCGAGGGTGTCGAGGAAGCTGGTGGCCCACAGATCGACGTCGTTGGTCATAACCTGATCGTGGAGGATGCGCATCCGCTCACGGCGGACTTCGGCGGGATCGGTGACGGCGGCCTCGATCGCGTCGTCGACGTCGCGGTCGTCGTACGGATTCAGCAGGTAGGCCTCGCCGAGTTCGGCTGCGGCGCCGGTGAACTCGCTCAGGACGAGGGCGCCGCCGAGATCCGCGCGCGCGGCGAGGTACTCCTTGGCGACAAGGTTCATTCCATCGCGCATCGGGGTCACGAGCATGACGTCGGCCGCGCGGAAATAGGCGAGCAACTCGTCGCGGGCCACCGGCTGCAGCAGGTAGCGGATCGGCGGGCGCGCGACGGTCCCGTATTTGCCGTTGAGGTGACCGACCATCTGCTCGATGCGATTGCGCATGTCGATGTAACTGTCGACGCGCTCGCGGCTGGGGCTGGCGAGCTGAACCATCACCGTCTTCGCGGGATCGAGCCGGCCGGAAGCGAACAGCCGCTCCAGCGAGGCCAGCCGGACGTCGATTCCCTTGGTGTAATCGAGCCGGTCGACGCCGAGCAGGAGCACCTCGGGGTCGCCGAGTTCGGCGCGGATCGCGACCGCGCGGTCGGCGGCGGCCGTGGCCTGCACCGCCACATCGGCCGAATCGATGGAGATGGGGAACGAGCCGACCTTGACGGTGCGGCCGTCGTACTCCACCGCTCCGAAATCCTCGCGCGCGGTGATCGGGCCGTTCGAGGTGCGGGTGCCGAGGAGCCGGCGCGCGAGTGTCAGGAAGTTCTCGGCGCCTCCGGGCAGGTGGAAGCCGAGCAGGTCGGCGCCCAGCAGGCCTTCGAGGAGATCGGTGCGCCAGGGGAGCTGGCTGAACAGCTCGGTCGGCGGGAAGGGAATGTGCAGGAAGAACCCGATCCGCAGGTCGGGACGCGTCTCGCGCAGCATCGCGGGGACCAGGAGCAGCTGATAGTCCTGAACCCAGACCATCGCATTCGAGGCCGCAGCACTCGCGGCGGTCTCCGCGAACCGGCGGTTCACCCGGACGTACGCCTCCCACCAGTCATGCCGATACTCGGGCTTGACGAGTAGATCGTGGAACAGCGGCCACAGAGTGGCGTTCGAGAACCCCTCGTAGTAGTCCTCGACCTCTGCGGCGCTCAGCGGCACCGGGTGGATGTCGATGCCCTCGACGTCGGGCTTCTCCTCGGGGGACCCGTCCTGCGACGCGCTGCCCGACCACCCCACCCAGGCGCCCGACCGGGTCTCCAGGGTGGGGGTCAGTGCCGTCACGAGTCCGCCCGGCGAACGCGTCCAGACCACGGAGCCGTCGGGCCGAACCTTCTTGTCGACCGGAAGACGATTTGCGACGACGACGAAATCCGCACCCGTCGCAGGGTGCCCGGGGGCCGTCATCCGCGTCAGGCGGACTCGCCGGGAGCGATTCCGAGCATCGACAGCAGCATGCGGCATTCGTCGGCGTCGGTGGCGTAAGCGGCCACCACGCGGCGGGCCTTGTGTGCGGTCTCGTCGGTCACCGGCTCCAGTTCGTCATCGGCGATGTCGTCGGTCGTCTTAGCTGCCATGGCCGGGATTCTACCCGAGCCGATCAGCGGTGCCGGTCGGCGTTCGCGACGATCGCATCCCGTACGTACCGGGCCAGTCCGGGCTCGATCTCCTCGTACGAGGCGGTGAACCGCGGGTCGCTCACGTACATCTCGCCGAGGCAGGTGTGGAACTCGTGGCTGCACTCGTAGAAGCGCTCGTCGATGTGCTTGCGCGCCCGTTCTGCGGCGTCCATGGCTGCCGTGCTGTCGGCGGGTTCGCCCGCCCTCATGGCCGTAGCGAACGCCGCGTGGATCGCGTCGGTCTCCGCCTTGATCTGTTCCCAGTCCGCCTTGGTGTAGTCGCGAGTGCGGCGGGCCGACTGCTTCCACGCGTCGGTCTGCCCCCACCGCTCCTCGGCTTCGGCCTGGTACTCGTCGCGGAATCCGTCGCCGAAGATCTCTCGCATCTCTTCGGCGGTCGCTGGTCGTTGCTGCATCTGCGTCTCCATCGCTCGATCGATGGCTGCGACGAGTTCGGTCAACTCGCCCAGCCTGGACACGACGGCCTCGCGTCGCCTGCGCAGGTGATCGACTGGGTCGCCGTCGCCGTCGAGCAGTGCCGCGATCTCGTCCAGCGGCATCTCCAGCCGCCGGTAGAGGACGATGCGCCAGAGCCGGTCGAGGTCCGCCTCGGTGTAGAGGCGGTAGCCGGCTCCGGTGCGCTTGGCGGGCGACAGCAGTCCGATCCGGTCGTAGTGGTGCAGAGTGCGCACCGTGACTCCGGTCAGATCGGCCAGACGTCCCACCGTCCAGGTGGTCGTCCCCGTGCCGTCGGCCCCGTTCGTCGCCGTCATGGATTCCAGCGTGGAGGCTTACGTCGCGTGAGGGTCAAGCCGTGCGGCCGGCCGTCGCGCAGCGCGTCGCGTTGGCGCGCCAGCGCCGCGGGCAGCCGGGGCCGTTTGAGCGTGCGTGCGATGAATTCGCCGAGGGTGACTCCGGCGGCGATGGAGCAGCCGACCGCGATGGCTGTGGCCAGCTCGCCGAAGCCGGCCAGCGTCTCGCCGCTCATCACACCGTAGAGACCGCGGTACATCGCCAGACCGGGCAGCAGCGGGGTGATGCCGGCGACGGCGACCACGAGTGGCGGGACGAGGGCTCGACGAGCGGCGAGACCACCGATGAGGCCGACGACGATCGCGGCGACCGCACCCGAGACGATGGCTCCCGCGTCCGTGAGCGAGAGCCCGCTGATCACCCCGGAGGCCAGCACGCCCGCGCCGAGCGCGACCGGGATCGCGCGACGCTCGGCGTAGCTGGCGAGTGCGAAGGCGCCCGCGGCGATCGCTCCGCCGATCACCGTCGCGGCCACATCCGACGGTCCGAACGGAGACGTCGTCGTCAGGCCCGGCAGACTCCCGCCCAGCGCCTCGACCAGCCGGATCGCCATGGCCACGCCCGCCAGGATCCCGCCGGTCATCAGCACGACCTCGGAGAATCGGGCGGTGCCGGTGATCGGCGCCCCGGTGATCGCGTCCTGCACCGATCCGACCAGCGACAGTCCCGACAACAGCGCCACGATCCCCGCCGCGATGATCTGCGACGGCGCGAAACTCACGTCGAGCGCCTCGCGCCAGTGGTACAGGCCGGCCGCGGGGAGCACGGCGATGAACCCGCCGAGCATCTGCTGGAAGAAGATCGGGGTTCCGATGCGGGCCAGCCGCCGGTTGAGAGCGACGATGACGACGGTGGTCAGGAAAGCCGTCAGCACCACCAGCGTGGTACCGCCGAGAAGGATCGAGATACCCAGCGCCAGAACGCCCCAGGCCAGATTCGCGAGCCAGTACGGGTAGGGGTGGGGGGCGCTGACGATGCCGTCGACGATCCGGTGCGCGGTTCCGGGGGTGATGGCCAACTGCCGGATGCGCCGCACCAGGCGGTCGACGTGCGCGAGCCGGGTGAAGTCGAGCGACCGGTAGTGGACCGTGCGCACGGTGGTGACCGGCGGCAGCGTGGGGCCCCGCCGGGCACTCACCAGGATACGGTTGAACGTGACGTCCACGACGACGTCCTCGAGACCGTAAATGCTTGCGACGAAAGCGATCTGGTTGCCGGTGTCGATGGCGCCGGTACCCGAGTCGAGGAGCACCGCGCCGATACGTGCGGCGAGATCGAGGACTTCGGTGATCGCGGCCTCGTCGTCGAGCGGGATCGGTTTGCGGGGTGCGACGACGATGCTGCCCGGCTCGATCGTGTCGATCGTGGCCGTGGCGTCGCCGAGAATCTTGTCGAGTCCCTGACGGAACATCGCTTTCACACGCACCCTGCCTCCTCACAGGTCAGTCGCGGAGGCGGTCCGGTGGGGCCGCCGCCTTCGATCGTGGCATCGCACGCACCGGCCCGCGAGGGTTGTCCCGCGGAGGTGCCCGAGGTAAGTCGTCGGCCCGGGGACCGGGCGTTACTGGTTCGCGGTGTGACCCTATATACTTCCGCCGCAGGCCTCCTTAGCTCAGTGGTAGAGCACTCGCCTTGTAAGCGAGCGGTCGTCAGTTCAATCCTGACAGGGGGCTCCGCCGCGGGCCTGACGCATCCGATGCGTCGGGCCCGCTCCACTCTCCCGGCGGTGCGGTCCTCAGAGGAGGACCAGCAGATCGGTCCGCAGGTCGTCGTGTGCGACGACGCTGGGATCGGTCACGTAGATCTCGACCACCGCGCGGGGCACCGCACCCCCTTTGGCGAAATGGGTCTCCATGAGCAGCTCCCACGCCGACCCGAGACCGTCGAAGCCGCCGAGGTGCGACATCACCAGGGCGCGGCCGGTGGGGAAGGTCCCGTTGTCGATGCCCTCGAGGTCGGTGGGCTCGGCTACGGGGAAACCGATCGTGACGTCGAACTCGTCGGTGACGTCGCCCTCGTAGACGGCGAAGCCCGGTCCGATCGGCCGAGCCTGCGCCAGCAGGTGGAAATGGCCGTCGAAGATCTCCGGCAGGTCGTCCATGCGGACCTCGGGAAATTCCATGGTCACCACCCGCACCGCGTCCGGCAGGGACACCTCGGTGGCTTCGAAGAACGGCTCCTCGCGCAGGATCAGGGGCAGTGAACTGGTCATGAATCCATGCTACGGCCGCGCGGCCCGGAGTCGGCACATGCTGCACACCGGTCCATCGCCCGGCAAGATGGAGGCGTGACTGACACCGTTCACGTCGTCGACACCGTCTACGGTCCGCTGCGGGGCACCAGCACACCATCGGCCGACCTGTGGCTGGGAGTCGCGTACGCGGCTCGTCCGACCGGGCCGCGACGCTGGCTGCACGCGCAGCCGCCCCGTGAGCGCAGCGAGGTCATCGACGCCCGCAACTTCGGCCCGGTGTGCCCGCAGCCGGTGATGCAGGTGATCGATCTCGGGCCGGAGGCCTTCGCCAACGAGGACTGCCTGTATCTGAATGTCGGGACGCCGCGCGGTGTGGCCGGCACCGACGCACGCCTGCCGGTGATGGTGTGGGTCCACGGCGGCGCCTACCTCTGCGGATCGGGGTCGCAGCCGCTGTACGACCCGGGGTCCCTGGTGCGGTCGTCCGTCACCCGCGGGACACCGACGATCATCGTCACCCTCAACTACCGGATGGGCGCGTTCGGGTTCGCCGATCTGCGTCATCTCTCGTCCGGCGACGAGACCTTCCAGGCCAATTGCGGTCTCTCGGACGTGCTCGCCGCGCTGGGCTGGGTGCGCGACAACATCGAGCGTTTCGGCGGAGATCCGGGCAACGTCACGCTGTTCGGCGAATCGGCCGGCGCCGGTGTGGTGACCACGTTGCTGGCCTCGCCCGCGGCGAAGGGACTGTTCCATCGGGCGATCGCCCAGAGTTCCCCGGCCACCACCGTGTACGACGCCGAGCGTGCCGAGCGCTACGCGAACATGCTGCTGGCCGAGCTCCCGCCCGAGTACGTGCGGCCGAGCGAACTGCGCCGGACGCCCGCGCTGGATCTGGTGAACGCGTCGTCGGCGATCTTCAACCTGGTGCCCAACCGGTTCCCCGGCACCATCGCGTTCGCCCCCGTGGTGGACGGCGATCTGGTGCCGCTGGATCCGATGGAGGCCATCGTCTCGGGTGAGGCGCACCGCGTCCCGCTGCTCATCGGAACCAACCGGCACGAGACCTCGCTGTTCCGCTGGATGTCGACGCCGCTGCTTCCGGTGAAGAACGACGGTGTGGACGCGATGTTCACCCTGATCGGCACCGAGCGGCCGACGCTGCGCGTCCCCGAACCCGACCGCCTCGACTCCTCCTACCGTCACGTGCCCTCGGGAGTGCGCAGCATGGCCATCTCCCGCGACATCGGATTCCGGATGCCCGCGGTGTGGATCGCGGAGTCGCACGCCCAGGTGGCGCCGGTATACCTGTACCGATTCGACTGGGCGACACCGCTCCTCCGCGTCCTCGGCTACGGCGCCGCGCACGCCACCGAGGTGCCGTACGTGTGGGGCAACCCGGCGTCGAGCCGGCGTGATCCGATGTACGCGCTCGGCGGACGGGCCACCGGCGAGAAGGTGCGGCACCGGATGCAGTACCGCTGGCTCGGTTTCGCCGCGGACGGCGACCCGAACACCGGGGAGGACGGCGACGCGCTCTGGGAGGCGTACGTGCCGCAGCGCCACAGTTCGCTGTTGATCGGCGGCACCGAGGACACCTCGGTGACCGGACTGGACGACAGCACGCTGCGCGCGTGGGGCGACGAGGTGCTGAGCTTCCGATGACCGAACCCGAGTACTTCCGGTCCGCGACCCTGCACGACGGCGGATTCGCCTACGGCGCACAGACGGCGCCCGGAGCGCTGATCTTCACCGCGGGAATCTCGCCACTCGACGCCGACGGCGCGATCGTGGGCGCGAACGACCCCGAGGCGCAGGTCCGCCGCGCCGTCGAGTGTCTCGACGTCCTGCTCGCGGAGCGGGGCGCCGCGCGATCGGGAATCGTGAAACTGACCGTCTACGTCGCGGCCGCCGGTGCCGACGAGCTCGGCGCCGTGTGGCTCGCGCTGGACACCGCGTTCGACGCGACTCCGCCGTCGATAGTCCTCGGGGTGTCGGCGCTGCCCTACCCGGGGCAGCGGGTCGAGATCGAGGCGGTCGTCGCGGTCTCGGGCGGCCACATCCCGCGCGCCCCGGTCGAGCGGGGCTCGGTGTGACCGCCCGACCGCGCGTCGGCGACAGTCAGCGGCGCGCTCGGCTGCTGCGTCGCCATCTGCTGGACGGCTCCGCCGGACACCGGGTCACCGAGGTCGCCGACGCCGTCATCGGACTTCATGCCACCGTGCCGTCGACGGTCCACCTGGCGGCGTGGGCCCGGGGTGCGGCGCCCGACCCGCAGACGGTGGAGACCGCGTTGTACGACGAGCGCTCGGTGGTCAAACAGCTCGTGATGCGCCGGACGCTGTTCGTGATGACCCGGCCGGTGCTCGCCGAGGCGGTCGGCGCGATCGGGCCCCGGGTGGCAGCTTCGGAACGGACGAACATCCTTCGCGATCTGCGTCGCGACGACGGTCCGGACCATCCGGAGGCCTGGATCGAGCGGGCGCGCGAGGCGATTCTCGCGGAGCTCTCCGACGGGGCCGCACTTTCGGCACCGGAGTTGCGGAGACGGTTGCCGGAGTTCGACATCGAGATCATGCGCGACCACGGCAAGTCGTACGGCGGACCGTCGCCGATGCTGCCCCGAATGCTCAACCATCTGGCCGCGCGGGGAGAGGTGGTGCGCGGCCCGAACGCCGCCGACTGGCACCGCTCGCGGCCGTCGTGGACGTCGATGTCGTCGTGGCTGGGGGCGCCCCTGCCGCATGTCGACGAGGCGGCGGGGCACGTCGCACTGGTGGAGCGGTGGCTGCGCCGGTACGGTCCGGGCACCGAAGCCGATCTGGTGTGGTGGCTCGGCACCACCAAGACCGCGGTGCGCGCCGCACTGGCCTCGCTGCCGGTGACCGAGGTGGAACTGGACTCGGGTGCCACGGGCTATCTGATGTCCGACGATCTCGCGGAGGTGGAGCCGGTGCCGCCGCGGGCACTGCTGCTGCCCGGCCTGGACCCGGCCACCATGGGCTGGCGGGAGCGCGACTTCTATCTGGGATCCCACGGTCCGGAGCTGTTCGACCGTACCGGCAACGGAGGACAGACGGCCTGGTGGGACGGGCGGATCGTCGGCGGCTGGGTGCTGACCGAACAGGGGGTGAGGGTGGTTCCGCTCGAAGACCTTCCCGCCGAGGCCCGCGACGCGCTCGCCGAGCGGGCCGACGAGCTCACCCGGTGGCTGGGGGACGATCGGCCGGCGCCGGGATTCCCGTCGCCGCTGATGCGGCAGCACGGCCGGGCGCGACCCTCACAGTGATCTCCCAGGTTCTTGCCAGTCGGACCGCCGGAGGGGCAGGCAAGCTGGAACCATGACTTCTGCTGACAAACCCGCCAAGGTCCTCGTCGTCGACGATGAGGAGAACATCAGGGAACTGCTGTCGGTGTCGTTGAAATTCCAGGGATACGAGGTCGTCGCCGCCGCCGACGGACCGCGCGCGCTCGACGTCGTCCGTACCTTCAGGCCGGACGTCCTGGTCCTCGATGTGATGATGCCGGGGATGGACGGGTTCGGCCTGCTCCGGCGCCTGCGGGCCGACGGTGTGGACGCTCCGGCCCTGTTCCTCTCGGCCCGGGACTCGGTGGAGGACAAGGTGAACGGACTCACGATCGGCGGCGACGACTACGTCACCAAGCCGTTCAGTCTCGAGGAGGTGGTGGCGCGGCTGGCCGTTCTGCTGCGGCGCAGCGGCTTCGGCGAAGGCGAGGCGGAACCGACCCGAATCGTCTTCTCCGATCTGGAACTCGACGACGAGACGCACGAGGTGTTCAAGAACGGTGAACTGGTCTCGCTCTCACCGACCGAGTTCACCCTGCTCCGGTACTTCATGGTCAACGCCGGGACCGTGCTGTCGAAGCCGCGGATCCTCGACCACGTGTGGAGCTACGACTTCGGCGGTGACGTGAACGTCGTCGAATCGTACGTCTCCTACCTGCGCCGCAAGATCGACACCGGGCCCAAGCGGCTCATCCACACGCTGCGCGGCGTGGGATACGTGATGCGTGAGCCCCGCGAATGACGATGAATCCACCCGGCGTCGGCCCCGCTCCGCAACCGCCCGGGCCACCCCCTCCGCATCCGCACCTGCCGCACCGTGGCGGGCGCCGCGGCGTGCCGCTGCGGATCTCGCTGGTGGTGCTGACCGCCGTCCTCGTCGCCCTCGGTCTGGTGTTCTCCGGTTTCGCGGTCACCTCGGCGATGCGCGGCAACCTCATCTCGCGTACCGACGCCGGGCTGGACGATGCCGTCAACGGCTGGGCCCGGCCCCGCGATCTCTCCACCGACCACCGGACCGGCCCGCCCGGCCCCAAGCGCCCGCCGTCGCAGTACTACGTGTCCACGGAACTGCCGACCGGAATGACCCTGACGATCAGCGACTTCTCGTCGAGCCCGGACCTGAGTTCACTGCCCGACGGCGACGCGGCGCCGACGACCGTCGACTCCGCCGGCCCGGGGCCGCAGTGGAGGGTCATCAAGCGGCAGTCGGACTTCGGGTCCACGGTGGTGGCGATCCCGCTCACCGACGTCCAGGAGACGATGAACCGTCTCATCTGGCTGCAGGTGGGGATCGGCGCCGTCGTGGTGATCGTGATCGGCGTGCTCAGCTCGCTGCTCGTACGGTCGAGCCTGCGCCCGCTGCGCCGCGTGGAGGAGACCGCGCACGCGATCGCGGGAGGCGACCTGCACCGGCGAGTCGCCGAAGCGCCGGAGAACACCGAGGTGGGCAGTCTGGGCCGGTCGGTGAACGCCATGCTGACGCAGATCCAGGCGGCCTTCGCGGCGACTGCCCGATCCGAGCAGCAGGCCCGGCGGTCGGAGGAGAAGATGCGCCGGTTCGTCGCCGACGCATCGCATGAGCTGCGGACACCGCTCACGTCCATCAAGGGGTTCTCCGAGCTGCTCTCGATGGGCGCGGTGGACTCCGGCGACGCGGTCCGCCGGATCTCGTCGGAGGCCGACCGGATGAGCCTGCTCGTGGAGGACCTGCTGATCCTCGCGCGGCTCGACGCCCAGCGCCCGCTGAACCGCGGCGAGGTGGAGATCGTGCCGTTGGTGGCCGACGCCGTCGAGGGGGCGCGGGCCGGCGCGCCCGGATCGGACATCGCCTTCGACGTTCCGTCCGCCACCGGCGATCCGGTGGTGGTCGGCGACGTCGCCCGGCTGACACAGGTGGTGCGCAATCTGGTCGGGAACGCCGTCGCCCACGCGGGGCCGGACGCGCACATCCGGGTGGTCGTGGAATCGTCGCCGTCGGACGTGCGGGTCACGGTGGCCGACGACGGACCGGGAATGACGGCCGAGGACGCCGAGCATGTCTTCGAGCGCTTCTACCGGGGCGATCACTCCCGCCACCGGGAGGTCCCGGGGGCCGGGAACGGACTCGGCCTCTCGATCGTGGCGGCGCTCGTCGACGCGCACGGCGGCCGGGTCGGGGTCGACACCGCACCGGGCGAGGGCGCGCGATTCTGGTTCATCCTGCCCCGGATCGACACCGCGGGATTCGCCGGCGCCGCCGGAACCGACGAGCCGGACCACCCGCCTGCGGAGGTCTGAGGCTCGTCCTACACTCGGTTCATGCCTTCGGTCTTCACGCACATCATCAACGGCGATCTGCCGGGCCGCTTCGTTTGGAAGGACGGCGTCTCGGTCGGCTTCATGACCATCGCGCCGGTCACTCCGGGGCACGTGCTGGTGGTGCCGCGCAAGGAGATCGATCACTGGGAGCAGATCGACACGCCCACGTTCACGCATATGACCGACGTCTCGCAGAAGATCGGCCGAGCGGTCAAGGACGCCTTCGACGCCCCGCGGATGGGCATGCTGATCGCCGGTCTGGAAGTGCCGCACCTGCACATCCACGTGTTCCCGGCGCACTCGCTGGAGTCGTTCGATCTGACCAAGGCCGACCAGAATCCCTCGCCGGAGTCACTCGACGACGCCGCCGAGCGGATTCGCGTCAGCCTGCGCGCGCTCGGCTACGGGGAGAACGTCCCGGACTGAGGCGTCGCGGCCGCGCCTCACGCGGTCTTGTGGACCACCAGCGGCAGGACGGCGGAGGCCCCGGACTCGCGCAGTGCCGCGGCGGCGAGGGTGACCGGCCAGCCGGACCCGGTCTCGTCGATCACCAGGAGCACCGCGCCCGACACAGCGGGCATGGGCCCGAGGTGATCGCGCCAGTACGCCGCCTCGTCCGCGCCGGTGGCCTCTCGGCCGGGCCGCGGGCCGGGCTGCACCGGGAGCGCGTCGCCGGTGCGGCGGCCCACCTCGCGCAGTCGTTGAGCGAGGGTAGCGGCCAGCGTGCCGCCCGTGAGGTCGAGCGAGTAGATCACGTCCGGCCGCACTCCCGACGACCGTCCCCACTGCGCGACCACGGTCACGGCGGCTTCGGCGAGCGCGCTCGACGCCTCCGGGTCGCCCGCCTTCGCGGCGTCGAGGACATCGCGCCACTGGGGTGCGTCGGCGAAGGCCAGCACCCGTCCCGGTTCGGCCATGGCGCCGGGCGGGATCCGGCCGCGGCTGCCGAAGGCGCCGCCCGGCCACATCTTGCGGGGTTCGAGGAGTTCGGCGTCGCGCCGCAGCACGGCTCCGACCTCGGCGACGACCCGGGTCTCCGGTGCCTCGGCGAGCCCGGGGGTGATCTCGCCCCGGCACACCGAGCAGCGCCCGCAGTCCTGGGAGCGAGGATCGTCGAGGGACTCGGTCAGCAGCCGCATGAGGCACTTCTCGCCGCGGATGAACGAGCGCATGATGTCGGCCTCGCGACGCCGGACGGCGAGGACGCCCTCGTAGTGCTCGGCGTCGTACACCCAGGGCTTCCCGGTGACCGACCACCCCTCGCTCGATCGCTCGACCACTCCGTCGACCGCCAACTGTTTGCACATCAGTTCCACGCGGCCGCGGCGGATACCGGTCGCGGACTCCAGGCCCGGGACCGTCATCGGGCCGTCGGCGTCGCCCAGCGTCTGCAGCAGTCGTTCCATGCGCGCCGGGTCGGGGATCGTCGCGGTGGCGAAATGCTCCCAGATCGCGTCGTCGAGCCGGGAGGCGAGGAGCATCACCACCGCCTCGTCGAGCGCACGGCCGGCACGGCCCACCTGCTGGTAGTACGAGACCGGAGACGGCGGGGCTCCCACATGCACGACGAACCCCAGATCCGGTTTGTCGAAACCCATCCCGAGCGCCGACGTCGCGATGAGAGCTTTGACGCGGCCCGCGAGCAGATCGTCTTCGAGGCGATGCCTTTCCTCGGCGGGCAGTCCGCCGGTGTAGGCCGCGACCGCGAGTTCGTCCCCGTGGACGGCGCGGATCGCCCGGACAAGGCGATCGGCGTCCGCGACGGTGAGCACGTAGACGATTCCGGAACCGGGAAGCATCGGTAGTTCCTGTGCCACCCAGGCGTACCGCTGCAGTGGGTCGAGTCCATCGATCACGTTGAGATGCAATGACTTCCGTGCCAACGGGCCGCGCAGGACAAGCGTGGCGTCGCCGAGCTGCGCCGCGACGTCGTCGGTGACGCGGGCGTTGGCGGTGGCAGTGGTCGCCAGCACGGAGGTCTGCGGATTCAGCCGCTGCAGCACGTCCGACACGCGCCGGTAGTCGGGACGGAAATCGTGTCCCCAGTCGGAGATGGCGTGGGCCTCGTCGATCACGACCAGGCCGAGCCGCCCGGCGAGAGCTTCGAGCACGCGGCGACCGAAACCCGGATTGGCGAGCCGTTCGGGCGACACGAGCAGTACGTCGAGCGAACCGTCGAGCAACGCGCCCTCGATGGCCGACCATTCGTCGATATTCGCCGAATTCACTGTGGCAGCACGCAGTCCGCCGCGCGTGGCCGCCGCCACCTGGTCGCGCATCAGCGACAGCAGTGGCGAGACGATGAGGGTCGGTCCGCCGCCGGCCGCACGGATGACGGCCGTGGCCGCCCAGTACACGGCGGACTTGCCCCAGCCGGTGGCCTGCACCACGAGCACGCGGGCGCCGGGCGCGGCCAGGGCTGCCACCGCAGTCTCCTGGTCCGCCCGCAGCCGGGCGTCGGGGCCGGCGAGCGAGGTGATGACCTGATCGGCGATCTCCCGCTGCGGGGGAGTGAGCTGCTGCGGTGGGGACGTGACCATGGCGCCCAATGTATCGCCGCTCCCGGACTGTAACGACTCCGTCATCCACAGGAATCTCCCAGCAGTGGCCCAGGGCCGCGGGAGCGAACCGCACGATTCTCGTAGCCATGACAGAAGTTCTGAGCCGGGCATCGACCGAGGGCGAGTCGGTGCCCGACCGACCGGTCCTCGATGTGGTGATGCCGGTCTACAACGAAGAAGACGATCTGGAGCAGTCGGTTCGCCGGCTGCACCGCCATCTGGCCGACAGCGTGCCGTATCCGGCGCGGATCACCGTGGCCGACAATGCGAGTACGGACTCGACCCTCGCGATCGCGCTGAGGCTGCAGGCGGAGATCCCGGGCGTTCGCGTGGTCCACCTCGACTTGAAGGGGCGGGGGCGGGCGCTCAACCACGTCTGGCGCGACAATGACGCTCAGATCGTCGCGTACTGCGACGTCGATCTCTCCACCGACCTCAATGCGCTGATGCCGCTCATCGCCCCCTTGATCTCGGGGCACTCCGACATCGCGATCGGCACTCGGCTGTCGCACTCGTCCCGGGTGATCCGGGGCGCCAAGCGGGAGTTCATCTCGCGCTCGTACAACCTGATCCTGCGCACCGCGATGGGCGCCCGCTTCTCCGACGCGCAGTGCGGCTTCAAGGCGATGCGCACCGATGTGGCCCGCGGACTGCTGCCGTACGTCGAGGACACCGGATGGTTCTTCGACACCGAACTGCTGGTTCTCGCCGAACGCGTCGGTCTGCGAATCGCGGAGGTTCCGGTGGATTGGATCGACGATCCCGACAGTTCAGTCGACATCGTCGCCACCGCGATCGCCGATCTGCGCGGGTGCGCACGCGTCGGCTGGGCGCTCGCCACCGGTCGGATCCCGGTGGCCGAACTGCGCAAGACACTCGGACGGGATCGATTGCCGGGGCCGGTGATCGACGGTGTGCCGCACGGAATGGTCGGTCAGCTGGCCCGGTTCTGCGCCGTCGGCCTGGTGTCGACGGTGGCGTTCGCGCTTCTGTATCTCCTGTTGCGGCCGGCCGGTGCACAGGCCGCCAACTTCCTGGCGCTGGCGATCACCGCGGTGCTGAACACCGCGGCCAACCGCCGCTTCACCTTCGGCGTCCGCGGGCGCCAGGACCGGGCGCGGCACCACCTGTTCGGGTGGGGTGTGTTCCTCTTCGGCTGGGCGGTGACGGCGGGTTCGCTCTTCGCGTTGCACCGCTGGAACCCGGATGCC
The DNA here is from genome assembly GCF_047041125.1 of Gordonia sp. LUNF6. Classification (NCBI taxonomy): domain Bacteria; kingdom Bacillati; phylum Actinomycetota; class Actinomycetes; order Mycobacteriales; family Gordoniaceae; genus Gordonia; species Gordonia sp. LUNF6. The sequence continues at coordinate 3,290,401 of NZ_CP178181.1, read as the reverse complement.
GGCCGCGCACTGGAACTGGCCGTCCTGGTCGCCTCCAACCTCGTCGCCACCGCGACACGTTTCGTCGGGCTGCGGTGGGTGTTCCGCCGGCGCCCCTCCGTCGCGGCGCCGGCCGAGCAGACCTCTATCGAACGGAGTGCCGCATGACTGCGACCGTCCTCGATCGGCCGCAACCGGCCGAACCCCTGCCCGATGATCCCGACCGGACGCGCAGTGCGCTGTGGCGCCGGCTGTCGCTGGCGGCGCTGCTGGTGGGGACCACCGTCCTCTACCTGTGGAATCTCTCGATCAACGGTTGGGCGAACTCCTTCTACACGGCTGCGATCCAGGCGGGTTCGCAGTCGTGGAAGGCGTGGTTCTTCGGGTCGTCCGACATGGCGAACTCGATCACCGTCGACAAGCCGCCCGCATCCCTGTGGATCCCCGCGCTGTCGGTGCGAGTCTTCGGCCTCAACTCGTGGTCGGTGCTGGTCCCCGAGGTGCTGATGGGTGTCGGGTCGGTGGCGCTGCTGTACTTCATCACCCGCCGCTACTTCGGCCACTGGGCCGGCATCGGTGCGGGCGCCGTGTTGGCGCTGACCCCAGTGGCCGCGATGATGTTCAGGTTCGACAACCCCGAGGCCCTGCTTATCCTGCTCATGATCGCGGCGTGCGGCGCGGTGCTGCGCGCGATGGAGCCCGGCGCGAAGAGCGTGTGGTGGATGGTCGCGGCAGGCACGGCGGTCGGATTCGGTTTCCTCACCAAGCAGCTGGAGGTGATGCTGATCGTTCCGGCGATGGCCGTGACCTACCTGGCGTTCGGTCCCGGACGGTGGCTGCGTCGCATCGGGCATCTGTTCGCCTCACTGGGTGCGCTGATCGTGAGTGCCGGCTGGTGGGTCCTGGCCGTGGAGCTCTGGCCGGCGTCGAGCCGTCCGTACATCGGCGGTTCGCAGAACAACTCGATCCTCGAGCTGACGTTCGGCTACAACGGTCTCGGCCGGCTCGACGGGAACGAGAAGGGCAGCGTGGGCGGTGGCGGACGCGCTCGCGAGATGAGCGGCGCGGCAGCCGAGATGTTCGGCCAGGGCGGTCCGGGGGGTCCCGGCGCCGGCGGCCCGGGCGGCGGCATGTGGGGCTCCACCGGCTGGCTCCGGATGTTCGAGCCGGCGCAGGGCGGTCAGATCGCCTGGCTGATCCCGTCGTCCCTGATTCTGGGAGTGGCGGCGCTGGTTCTGATCGGGCGGGCCTCACGTACCGATCTGCGGCGTGCCTACTTGAGCGTCTTCGGACTGTGGATGCTGATCATGGTCGGCGTCTTCAGCTTCATGGCGGGCATCTTCCACAGCTATTACACGGCGGCCATCGCTCCCGCTCTGGCGGCGGTGATCGCGGTGTCGGCGGTCGTGTGCTGGCGCGAACGGGCCGCGTTGTGGGTTCGGCTGGTGCTGGCCGCCGCGACGTGGACCGCGGCGATCTGGGGATTCGTGCTGCTGAACCGCTCGGCCGATTTCGTCCCGTGGCTGCGGTTCGTCGTCCTCGTCGTGGGGATCGTCGCGGGAGCGCTGATGCTGGGGGCTCAGCGTGGCGTGCTCGCCGCGGTCGCAGCGTCGCTCGCGGTTCTCGCCGGCCTGGCGGGTCCGCTCGCCTACACGGTCGACACGGTGACCACGGCTAAGCAGGGCTCGATCATCAGCGCCGGTCCCCAGGTCGAAGGCGAATTCGGGCCGGGGGGCGGGCACGGTCGGCACGGCCGGTTCAACGGCGCGTTCGGGCCACCGGGAGCGGGCCGGACGCAGGCCGGTGCACGTGGCGGATTCCCCGGCATGGGCGGTGCGCCGGGCATGGGCGCCCCGGGCCAGGCGGGCGGAGGTCCCGGAGCCTCACCGGCGGGCGGCCTGCTGAACGGATCCACGCCGTCTGACGAGATGGTCGCGGTCCTGCGGAACGACGCCGATCGGTACACGTGGGTCGCGGCGGCCATCGGTTCCAACGAGGCCTCCGGCTATCAGATCGCCAGCGGATACTCGGTGATGCCGATCGGCGGGTTCAACGGGACCGACCCGTCGCCGACCCTGGACCAGTTCAAGCAGTACGTCGCCGACGGCAGGATTCACTACTTCATCTCGGGCGGCCGGGGTGATCGCGGGGGTGAGGGCTTCGGCGGAATGCCCGGCATGGGGGAGAGCGGGACGTCGTCGGAGATCAGTTCGTGGGTCAAGGAGCACTTCACCGCCACGACGGTCGACGGTGTGACTCTCTACGACCTCACGTCGCCGAAGAACTGACCGATGGTGCTCCGGGGACGCCGCGTCGCCGGAGCACCGTCGTTCTTCTCGCCCGGGTGGGACGATGGTTGTGTGTCGTCCACCAGACGCCTCTCGCAGGATCACCTGCGCACGATGCTGGCCGTGTACCGGTCGGGGTCGTTTCATGCGGCCGCTCGGCACCTGGGGGTCTCGGCACCGACGGTCGCCAACCACATCCACCTGGTCGAGGACCATTTCGGCGTCCGGATGTTCGAGCGGAGCGCCGACGGCACGGTGCCGACGGTCGCGGCTCACGAGATCGCCGCACAGATCGCGACGCATCTCGACGAGATCGACCGCCTGATCGCCGGTGATCTGCGTCGGTCTCCGACCGGCGGTCTCATGGTCTCGCTGGGCGGACCGTGCGAGTTCGTCACCGAGCAGTTGCTTCCGGCGCTCGCCGGCGACACTGCGCGTCTGCCGCGAATCGCCTTCGAATTCGGTGATTCGCGGCGGATGCTTGCCGAACTCGACGCCGGGCGGCTCGACCTCGCGGTGGTCTCCGGGATCCGGCCGAGCGGAGCCGGAGTCCGGGCGTGGCCGGTGGCCCGGGAGCGGTTCTGGCTGGTCGCGGCACCGGGACTGACCGACGGGACCGAGCCGCCCGCCGAACTGGATGCGGCCGGTCTGATCGCTTACGACGATCACCTCCCGCTGCTGCGGCGGTATTGGAACACGGTGTTCGGAGTCGATCCGCGGTTCGATCCGACGATCGTCCTGCCCGATCTGGTGGCGATGAAGGCCGCGGCGCTCGCCGGGCTCGGCGTCACCGTCCTGCCGAGCTATCTGGTTCACGAGGAGGTCCGGAGCGGGGCCCTGGTGCGACTGGACCGCCGTCGGGACCCGCCGAGCAGCACGGTGTTCCTCGCCGCGGGCGAACCCGCGCTCGCGGCTCGCCCACCACTGCTCCGGTTCGCCGAACTGCTGGTGGATCGGATCACCGGGTACCAGGAGAACGTGACGCAGTAGCGCGATCGGCGGATGCGGGGGCGACCGCGCGCGGCGCGCAGTCGCTCCGCCGGTTCCTTGGCCCCCGATGCGGTGGGCTCTACGGTGTTCGACGTGAGCGTGTCGACCACCATCCGGCGCATGTCCGGACGCGATCCGGCCGAGGACGGCCGGGCCGCCAGCGATCTGGAGGTCTTCTACGACCTCGTCTTCGTCGTCGCCTTCTCGATCGCGGGCGCCCAATTGGCGGAGTACCTCGCCGAGGGGCACTACCGTGCGGCCGTGATCGGCTACGCCATCGCCACCTTCGCCGCGGTGTGGGCCTGGATCAACTTCGCCTGGTTCTCCTCCGCCTTCGACACCGACGACTGGGTGTACCGGCTGCTGACACTGGTGCAGATGGTCGGCGTGGCGATCATCGCGATCGGGTTGCCGCCGGTGTTCGCGTCGATCGACGCGAACCGCCACGTCGACCTCGCGGTGGTGGTGATCGGCTACATCGTGATGCGCGCCGGAATGATCGTGCAGTGGCTGCGGGCGGCCGTACAGGCTCCCGAATACCGCGCCACGTGTCTGACGTACGCGCTGATGACGACCGTCGCGCAGGTGGGCTGGGTGGCGGTCGCCGCGGTCTCGATGACGCTCGGGCCCACGCTCATCGCGATCGCGGTGTGCATGGTGGCCGAACTGCTGGGGCCCGCGATCGCCGAGACGCGGTTCCGGGCCACTCCCTGGCACCCCGGGCACATCGTCGAACGGTATTCGACGCTGGTGGTGATCACCCTCGGCGAAGGTGTGGTCGGGACGGTCGCGGTGTTGCAGGCGGTCATCGGACGAACCGGCTGGAGCACGGAGACCGCGGTGCTGGGCCTGACAGCGATGGGCGTCACGTTCGCCATGTGGTGGCTGTACTTCCAACTCGAGGTGGGGCGCCCGCTGGCGGCGCGGCCGGGAATGGCCTTCGTTTTCGGCTACGGCAGCATGCCGATCGTCATCGGCTGCGCGGCCGTCGGCGCCGGCCTGCACGTGGTGGCGATGTGGCTGGAGGGCGAGGCCGAGATCTCCCAAGCTGCGGTCTACGGTGCCGTCGCGGTGCCGTTGGCGGTGTTCTGCCTGGGTACGATCGTCATGTTCTATCTGCTGGCCGGCGCCGACCGGCTGCTGATCCCGCTGTTCCTCGCGGCGTCGGTGCCGCTCATCGCCGGCGGGGTGCTGGCCGTGTCCGGCGTGGGGCTGCTCGCCTGCGTGGTGGTGGGGTGCCTGACTCCGGTCCTGCCGTTGCTGTTGGTGGAGGCGTCGGCTCGCCGACGCTGATCCACCCGGTCGACGGCATCGCGCCCCCGTCGCCGGGCGGTGGCATCGCCGTCGGGCCGGACCCACTACCCTGAACGGCGTGCGCGTACTCGTGATCGGCTCGGGCGGCCGCGAACATGCCCTTCTCCTCGGACTCGACCGCGATCCGTCGGTGACGCAGTTGCATGCGGCGCCCGGCAACGCCGGTACGGCCGCGCTGGCCACCAACCACTCCGTCGACGTCGCGTCGGCCGACGCCGTCGTGGCACTGGCTCGGGAGATCGACGCGGATCTGGTGGTGATCGGCCCCGAGGTCCCGTTGGTCCTCGGGGTGGCCGATGCCCTGCGCGAAGCAGGCTTCGACACCTTCGGTCCGAGTGCCGCGGCCGCGCAGATCGAGGGGTCCAAGGCCTTCGCCAAGGACGTGATGGCCGCGGCGGGCGTGCGCACCGCCCGAGCGGAGATCGTCGACAACCCCGCCGACCTGGATGCCGCGCTGGACCGCTTCGGTCCCACCTGGGTGGTGAAGGACGACGGTCTGGCCGCAGGCAAGGGCGTCGTGGTGACCTCCGACCGCGATGCGGCGCGTGCCCACGCGGCCGACTGCCTCGAACACGGACATCCGGTGCTGCTCGAGAGTTTCCTCGACGGTCCCGAGGTGTCGCTGTTCTGCCTGGTGGACGGTGAGACGGTGGTCCCGCTGCTGCCCGCGCAGGATCACAAGCGCGTCGGCGACGGCGACGCCGGACCCAACACCGGCGGAATGGGCGCGTACACGCCGCTTCCGTGGCTGCCGCAGTCGATGGTCGATCGGATCGTCGACGAGGTGTGCGAACCCGTCGCCGCGGAACTGGTCCGGAGGGGCACGCCGTTCTCCGGTCTGCTGTACGCCGGCCTGGCGATCGGCTCCGACGGGCCCGCAGTGGTCGAGTTCAACTGCCGCTTCGGCGACCCCGAGACACAGGCGGTGCTCGAACTGCTCGAATCGCCGCTGGGCGAGGCGCTGGCCGCGACCGCTCGCGGTACGCTCGCCGATCTGCCGCCGCTGCGGTGGCATGACGGTGCGGCCGTGGTGGTGGTCCTCGCGGCGGAGAACTACCCGGGCCGCCCCCGGACCGGCGACGCGATCACCGGCGCCACAGCCGAAGGCGTACTGCATGCGGGAACAGCGGTCTCCGCCGACGGCCGGATCGTCTCCTCCGGGGGGCGTGTGCTGTCGGTGGTCGGCCGCGGCGCCGATCTGGCGTCCGCGCGGGCGCAGGCCTACGAGCGGCTGGCCGGAGTGCGGCTGCCGGGCGCGCATTTCCGGACCGACATCGGCAAGGCCGCCGAAGACGGACTCATCTCCATCTGATCGCGCCGCGTCCACCGCCCGAATGACGCGGGGTCACGCCGCTTCGCATGCCGTCGATCTATCCCGTGAGGTCGGGAGATTCGAGGGAGGCGACGATGAGGATCAGTCAATCGGTGCGAGGGGTGACCGCGGTGGCGGCGCTCGGCCTGGCATTGACCGCATGCACCACCGCCGGCACGGCGACCGACGCGGCACGCTCTGCGACCACCGCGGAGTCGACGGTGCCGAGCCAGTCGCGACACGGTTCCGCCCCGAAGCCGGATGCACAGCAGCCGACCGCACAGCAGCAGGAGACGGTCGACGAACCCGGCGTGCAGCCGCCGGCGGGGTCCGACCGGGACGTCCGGAGCACGCCCGTCGCCCAGACCACATCGGTCGCCGATACCGATTCCGATACCGACGCCGGCCGGCCGGGCAGTGGTCACGGGCTGTGCTTCGACCTGAACTCGGCGCTCGCCCGGGATGCGATCGCGACGCTGGGACCGGACTCGAACGGCGGATCGTGGGTGCCGCGGGGTGCCAGCGAGCACCCGCTGGCGCACGGCTGCGGACTGGACTGGATGCTCGTGGACGGCAGCGGATTCAACGACGCCACCTACACCTCGAGGGTTCTGCTGTTCGCCGGCGGCCAGTATCTGGGGACCGTGGAGCCGCACGAGTACTCGTACACCTCGGTCGCCGGCGACACCCTGAACTCGGTCACCGTCCGGTACCGGTGGCTGCGCGACGACGATCCGTTCTGCTGCCCGCAGGGCGGTCCGACCGATGTGACCGCGACACTGTCCGGCGGGGCAGTGGTTCGAAGCGGCCAGTTCCCGCCCTCGGTCTGACGCCGGGGCCGCTCGTCGATCTCGATCAGCGCGCGAGATTGCGGCCGAGGAACTCCACCTGATCGGGCAGCACCGACCGCCAGAACCGGTTGGTGTGTCCGCCGGGCGTGGTGGAGAAGGCGGCGGGAGGATGCAGGTCTGCGGCCCATTGCCGGGTGTAGGTGTAGAACTGGTCGGCCATGCCGATCGAGATCATCAGCGGGATCTTGCTGAACGCGTGTTGCTGCCCGAACAACGAATTGGCCTGGTAGTCGGCGTAGGAATCGAACGCCCGGGGCGGGAAGTTCGCGGGGTCGGCCCACATCGCCGGGGAACTCACGGCGATCGCCGCGACCCGCGGTGCGCCGATGAGAGCGCCGAGTCGGAGCGCGCCGTATCCGCCCATCGACCAGCCGTAGAGACCGATGCGGTCGGTCCGGAGGTTCAGCCGCTGGTCGCCGTCCAGCATCGGAATGAACTCGTCGACGATCATCGCGGCGCCGTCGGTGCCGTCGGTGCGAGCGTGGAAATAGTTGCGTGCCACGTCGACGCTCGCCACCGCGAACGGCGGGTTCCCCGCGTCCACGTACTGCTGAACCACGCCCTGGATGTTGAGCGCCTTGCTGAAGATGCTGCGCTCGTCGGTGTTCAGCGCGTGGGCCACTACGACCACCGGGAGTTCGCCGGTCACACCGTTGGGGCGGCTCACCGCCCACCGGGTGTCGCGGCCGGCCATCTTCGTCGAGACGAAGCTGCCGGTCAGTACGGGCGGATCGTTCGGGATCTCCGGGGGATCGGTCTGCACTGGAAGTCGGTCGTCGCCGCCGACGTTCGCGGCATCGCGAGGGACCAGCGGATCGGAAGTGCTGCAGGCCGCGACCCCGCCGAGCGCGGCCAGCCCGGCGACCCCGGTCAGCAGCGAACGCCGGGACAGCGCACGCCGCGACGTCGCCGAATCGTCGGCGACAGTCGCGGCGGATTGGCGGGAGGGATCGCGCAAGACCATGTCGGGAAGCGAGTCTACCGCGTGGGGCGACTCGGTTCCGACGACGAACGAGCGGTCCCTCCCAGCCCTCGGCGCTCGGACGCGGGCCGGCTCAGTGAGCGGCCGACCGCGGATCGGGGCAGGTGCAGCGGCGGTCGGCGGGGACCGGGCCCATCACGTCGGCGACGTGTTCACCACAGCCGTCCCAAGTGATCTTTCCGCACTTACCGCAGGTGACGGGGAAACACATGTCGAGTCCTTTCAGGGGGTGTCTGCTGATCGTTGACTACTGCTCGTTCAGGCGCCGGCCGACAGCGATTCGACGGCGGCGGTGAGCCTGGCGGTCGCCTCGTCCGCAACGTCGGCGAGGCCGGGGTTGTCGACCACGGTCACCATCAGTTGCGGGTTCATCGCCTCGACGATGCTGCGTCCCGGATCGTCGGTGTCGGCGCGGACGACGACGTTACAGGGCAGGAGGAGCCCGATCTGCCGCTCGGCGGTCACCGCTCGGTGGGCGAGGGGAGGGTTGCACGCGCCGAGGATCACGTAATCCTCCATCTCCGCGCCGATCTTCGTCTTGAGGGTGGCCGCCATGTCGATCTCGGTGAGGACGCCGAAGCCCTGGGCGGACAACGCTTCGCGCGTTCGGGCGACGGCCTCGTCGAGCGGGGCGTCGACGGTGGTGGAGATGGCGAGTTTCATGTCTTCCTCCGGGGTTCGGTCGGTGCGGTCGGGGCAGGGCGGGTAGTTCAGGCGAGGGTGAGGAAGAGCTTCTCGAGGGTCTCCATGTCGGGAGCGTCGTCGTTCTGGTCGCTCAGGCACTCGCGCAGGTTGGTGGCGATGATCTTGAAACCGGCGCGGTCGAGGGCGCGGGAAACCGCTGCGAGTTGCGTGACGATGTCCTTGCAGTCGCGCCCGTCCTCGATCATCGCGATCACGCCGCCCAACTGTCCCTGCGCGCGGCGCAGCCGGTTCAGTACGGCCGTGGTCGACTCGTCGTCACTGCGCATGCTGTTCTCCTGGAGTCCGGTTGAGTACCGTCTCCAGCATACCCCGAGGGGTATCTGTCGTGCACTGTCGTTTTCCGGGGGCGCCCGTCCGGGCACTACACTGCGTAGACGTGGGTAAACCTGCCATCAGCAATGTCCTGGCCAACCGTTACGCGTCTGCGGACCTCGCCGAGATCTGGTCGCCGCGCAACAAAATCGTTCTCGAGCGCCGCCTCTGGATCGCCGTGATGAAGGCGCAGCGCGACCTCGGGATCGACGTCCCCGCCGAGGCGATCGCCGACTACGAACGAGTGGTCGGCGACGTCGACCTCGATTCGATCGCCGACCGCGAGCGGGTGACCCGCCATGACGTGAAGGCGCGGATCGAGGAGTTCAACGCGCTCGCCGGTCACGAGCAGATCCACAAGGGCATGACCAGCCGCGACCTCACCGAGAACGTGGAGCAGCTGCAGGTGCTCGTCTCGCTGCGCCACGTCCGCGACCACGCCGTCGCCACCCTCGCGCGCATCACCGAGCGGGCCGCGCAGTACTCGTCGATCGTGATGGCCGGCCGCAGCCACAACGTCGCCGCGCAGGCCACCACCCTCGGCAAGCGGTTCGCCAGTGCCGCGGACGAGCTGATGACCGCGCTGACCCGCCTGGACGAGCTGATCGCGCGGTACCCGCTGCGCGGAATCAAGGGCCCGATGGGTACCAGCCAGGACATGCTCGATCTGCTCGACGGCGACGCCGCCAAGCTCGCCCGGCTCGAAGGGGAGGTGGCCCGGCATCTCGGCTTCGCGAACGCCTTCACCTCGGTGGGCCAGGTGTACCCGCGTTCGCTCGACTACGACGTCGTCTCCGCGCTCGTGCAACTGGCGGCCGGGCCGTCGTCGCTGGCCACCACCATCCGCTTGATGGCCGGCCACGAACTGGTCACCGAGGGCTTCCAGCCCGGCCAGGTGGGCAGTTCGGCGATGCCGCACAAGATGAACACCCGCAGCTGCGAGCGCGTCAACGGTCTCACGGTGATCCTCCGCGGCTACGCGTCCATGACCGGCGAACTCGCGGGCAACCAGTGGAATGAGGGCGACGTCTTCTGCTCGGTGGTCCGCCGCGTGGCGCTGCCGGACGCCTTCTTCGCGATCGACGGGCTGATGGAGACCTTCCTGACGGTCCTCGCGGAGTTCGGCGCGTACCCCGAGGTGATCGCCAACGAATTGGACCGGTACCTGCCGTTCCTCGCGACCACCAAGGTGCTGATGGCGTCGGTGCGCGCGGGCGTCGGCCGCGAGACGGCGCACGAGGCGATCAAGGAGAACGCCGTCGCCGTGGCACTCGCCATGCGCGAGGAGGGCCGCGAACCGGATCTCCTCGACCGGCTGGCCGCCGACGACCGGATCCCCCTCGACCGCGCGGCACTCGACGAGCTCATCGCCGACAAGTCCGCCTTCGTCGGTGCCGCGGAGGCACAGGTCGCCCAGGTGATCGCGAATGCCGCGGCCTGGATCGACGCGAACCCCGCCGCCGCGGCGTACACGCCCGCCCCGATTCTCTAGGAGCCCCGCATGCGTCCCACCCTCGCCGACTACCGGCACATCGCGTCGGGCAAGGTCCGTGACATCTACCAGATCGACGACGCCACGTTGCTGTTGGTCACCTCCGATCGCATCTCGGCGTACGACTTCATCCTCGACACCCCGATCCCGGACAAGGGCCGGATTCTCACGGCGGCCAGCTTCTTCTGGTTCGAGCACCTCGGGGTGCCGAACCATCTCGACGGCGGACCCGCCGACGAGCGCATCCCGGCCGAACTCGTCGGCCGGTCGATGGTCGTCAAGAAGCTGCCGATGGTGCAGGTGGAATGCGTCGCTCGCGGCTATCTGACCGGTTCGGGCCTGGCCGACTATCAGGCCACCGGCGCCGTCTGCGGCGTGCGGCTGCCCGCCGGGCTCGGCGAGGCCGACAAGCTCCCGGAACCGATCTTCACCCCGGCCACCAAGGCGGCCGTGGGTGACCACGACGAGAACGTCAGCTTCGACCAGGTGGCCGAGACGGTCGGCGCCGACCTGGCGGAACGGCTGCGCGACGCGACGCTCGACATCTACGGCCGCGGATCCCAGCTGGCCGCTGAGCGCGGAATCATCCTCGCGGACACCAAGTTCGAGTTCGGACAAGCGGCCGACGGTTCACTGATCCTCGCCGACGAAGTGCTGACCCCCGATTCCTCCCGCTACTGGGACGCCGCGACCTACGAGCCGGGCAGAGTGCAGCCGAGCTTCGACAAACAGATCGTCCGCAACTGGCTCACCGGACCGGATTCGGGTTGGGACCGCACGGGCGAACAGCGGCCGCCGGCCCTGCCCGCCGACGTCGTCGAGCGGACTCGGGCGCGGTACATCGAGGCGTACGAACGGATCTCGCAGCAGAGTTTCGCCGATTGGCCGGACGCCCAGCATGGCTGATCGGGTGGCCCCGCCGGTCGCGAAGAAGGTTCCGACGCCGCGCGTCCACCACGGTGACGTCGTCGTCGACGATTACGAGTGGATGCGCGACAAGGAGGACCCGGAGGTCATCGCCTACCTGGAAGCCCAGAACGCGTTCGTCGAGCAGGAGACCGCGCACCTGGCGCAGCTCAGGCGCGACATCTTCGGCGAGATCAAGTCGCGCGTCCAGGAGACCGACATGAGCGTGCCGACGCGCAGCGGACGCTTCTGGTACTTCACCCGGACCACCGAAGGACAGCAGTACGCCGTCAGCTGCCGCTGCCCGATCGCCTCGCCCGACGACTGGACGCCGCCCGAGGTGACTCCGGGCGTCGCGCTGCCCGGCGAGGAGATCGTCTTCGACGCCAACGCCGAGGCGAGAGGTCACGACTTCTTCAGCCTGGGCGCCACGTCCGTGAGCCACGAAGGCGACTGGCTCGCCTACAGCACCGACGTCAAGGGCGACGAACGCTACACCCTCCGCATCAGGAATCTGGTGACCGGGGAACTCCTCCCGGACACGATCGCCGGCATCGCGGCCGGCGCCACCTGGTCGCGCGATGCGAGGTACGTCTTCTACTCCACGGTCGACGACGCCTGGCGTCCCGACACCGTCTGGCGCCACGAGGTGGGATCGGCGGAGCCGGACGTGCAGGTGTTCCACGAACCCGATGAGCGCTACTGGGTGGGCATCGGCACCACGCAGAGCGAGGACTACCTCGTGCTGAGCGTGGGCTCCAAGGTGACGTCCGAGGCGCTGGTCCTGAGTGCGGACGATCCGACGGGCGAGTTCGTGTCCGTGGCGGGGCGTACCGACGGAGTCGACTACTCGGTCGAGCACGCGCGGATCGCGGGCCAGGACTGGTTCGTCATCGTCCACAACGGCGAGCGCGACGGCGTCAAGGCGATCGACTTCGCGGTCGACCTCGTTCCCGTGGGAGACTTCGGCGCGCGCCGGGAATTGATCCCGCACCGTCCCGGCCGCCGTATAGAGGACGTCGACTGCTTCCGCGACTACCTCGTGCTGTCGTACCGGGCGGACGCGCTGCCGCGACTGGCCATCGCCGACCTGCGGCGGGTGGACGGCATCCCGGCGCCCGACGACTTCGTCGAGGTGACCTTCCCCCAGGAACTGCGTTCGGCAGGGCTCGGCGCCAACGCCGAGTGGGACACCCCCCGGTTGCGGATCGTGTACACCAGCTACGTGGATCCGGCCGAGGTGTTCGACCTCGACGTCGCCACCGGTGAACGGACACTGCTGCGGAGGCAGCCGGTGCTCGGCGGGTACGACCCCGACGACTACACCGCGGTCCGGGAGTGGGCGGTGGCAGGCGACGGCACCCGGGTGCCGGTCTCGCTGGTGTTCCGCCGCGACCTCGACCGCTCCGCGCCCGCGCCGATGCTGCTGTACGGCTACGGCTCCTACGAGACCTGCCTGGACCCCGGTTTCTCGGTGGCACGGCTGTCGATGCTCGACCGTGGAATGGTCATGGCCTTCGCGCACGTGCGGGGAGGCGGCGAAATGGGACGGCTCTGGTACGAGAACGGCAAGACGCTCTCCAAGAAGAACACCTTCACCGACTTCATCGACGTCGCCCGGCACCTCATCGACACGGGCTGGACCTCGCCGGACCACCTGGTGGCAGAGGGCGGCAGTGCCGGCGGTCTGCTCGTCGGTGCCGTGGTGAACCTGGCTCCCGAACTGTTCAACGGAGTACTCGCCGCGGTGCCCTTCGTGGACGCTCTCACCTCGATCCTCGATCCGTCGCTCCCGCTGACGGTGATCGAGTGGGACGAGTGGGGCGATCCGCTCCACGATCCCGAGGTGTACGCGTACATGAAGTCGTACTCGCCGTACGAGAACGTCGCGCCGCGGCCGTATCCGGCGATCCTCGCCGAGAACTCTCTGCACGACACCCGCGTCCTCTTCGTCGAGGCCGCGAAGTGGGTGGCGCGATTGCAGGAGTGCACCACGTCGGAGAACCCGGTGCTGCTCAAGACCGAGATGACCGCCGGCCACGGCGGCGTCTCCGGCCGGTACAAGCAGTGGGAGGAGACCGCCTTCGAACTGGCCTGGATCCTCCAGCAGTCGGGGGCGCCGGCCGGTCGAGGCTGACAATCGGCCGGCAGGGTCCGCAGACGAGTGACGCCCCCGTCTCCCGGGGGCGTCACTGTCGGTCGGCTGATCGCGATCAGTGGAGCGCGACCGGCACCGGCTGCTCCTCGGTGTCGGCGGCGACCATCTTCTTGCGGGGCAGGAAGAAGGCGGGGATCAGAGTCAGGGCCACCAGCGCCGTCGCCACGATGAACGTGTTGCCGTACGTGGACGCGATGTCGGAGATCACGTTCTGGCCTGCCGCGCCGACCGCGGCGGGATCCCGCACATCGACGCCGTTCTCGATCATCGCGTTCATCGTCTTGGTCTGGTCGCCTCCGGCCTGCATGATCGCCCGCGACAGCGGGGCGAGCATGGTGGTGAAGATGACCGTGATGACGGCGGTGCCGATGGACGACGAGGTCTGCTGAATCGCGTTCATCAGAGTGGAGCCGTCGGCGATCTCCGAACCCCGCAGGGTGGCCAGCGACGCCGACATGATCGGCATCATCGTCATGCCCATGCCGAGGCCCTGGACGAACAGCGCGAGGCACAGGAACCAGTACGAGGTGTCGGTGCCCAGCGTGATGAACGCTGCCACGCCGACGGCGATGAGGACCAGGCCCGCGAGGACGAACTTGCCGGGACCGATCTTGTCGGTCATCTTGCCCGCGATCGGCATCGTCAGCATCGCGCCCAGGCCCTGCGGCGCCAGGAGCAGGCCCGCCATCAGCGTCGACTCTCCTCGCACCACGATGAAGTACTGCGGGTACAGCAGCGACGCGCCGAAGAAGGCGATCGCGAACAGCGACATCGTGATCACCGATACGCGCAGGGTGGAGTTGCGGAACAGGCGCAGGTCCAGCAGCGGGTTGGTGGTGCGGAAGGCGTGCCAGACGAAGGCGATGATCAGAATCGCGCCGACGATCATCGGGCCGTACACGCGCGGCGTGCCGAAGGTCCGCTCCTCGGCGCTCGAGGAGACGCCGAACAGGAACAACGCCAGACCGGGCGAGAGCATGAGGAGGCCGGGGAAGTCGATCTTCTTGCCGGGCTCGGCGCCGCCGCCGGGCAGCGCGAAGAAGGCGTACACGAGGGCGATGACACCGATCGGGACGTTGATCAGGAACACCCAGTGCCACGAGGCGATCTCGATCAGCCATCCGCCGAGGATCGGGCCCATGATGGGGCCGAGCAGCATCGGGATGCCGAGAACTGCCATCACCGAGCCGACGCGCTCGGGTCCGGCCGCGCGGGTCATGATCATCATGCCGATCGGCATGAGCAGACCGCCGCCGAAGCCCTGGAGCACGCGGAACGCGACGAGCGAGCCGATGTTCCAGGCCATCGCGCACAGGACCGAGCCGATCAGGAACAGGATGAGCGAGGCCATGTATACGCGTTTGGTGCCGAAACGCGATGCGGCCCAGCTGGCGGTCGGGATCACCGCGGCCAGCGCCAGGGTGTAACCGGTCATCGACCACGCGGCACCGGCCGAGGTGGTGTCGAACTCGGACATGAAGGTGGGCTGAGCGACGGCGACGACGGTCACGTCGAGGATCGACATGATCGCGCCGAGCACCACCACGCCGGCGACGATGAAGACGTCACGTCCCAGCTTGTCGCTCGCGGTCCCCGGTGGGGATGAGGTCATGAGGTTCTCTTTCTAGGTTCGTGAAGAGTCGGCGAAGGATGGGGTGGGAGGAAGCGCCTCCAGTGCGCTCGACAGCGCCGAGGCGAGGTCGCCGCGGACGTCGCCGGGAATCTCGGCGACGAGGTCGGCGAGGTCGTCGTCCCGCATCCGGAACTGAGTCGCGATCATCTCGCGCCCGTGATCGGAGAGGGACAGGCGCTTCACCCGGCGATCGCACTCGTCCTCCCTGCGGGTGACGAGATCGAGCACCACCAGCCGGTCGGCCCCGCGGCCGGCCGCGGCGAGCGACAGGCCGACGGCGTCGGCGAGTTCGTTCACCGACAGGTCGTGATCGCAGCGGGACAGGACCATCAGCATCCGGAGCTGCGAGAGGGTCATGTCGGTGGCCGCCACGCGGTCGACGGTGTTGCAGGAGGCGCGTGCCGCGACCCGCTCGAGAAATGCCACAAGAGCTCGGGTGCAGGCCTCGACGGAAGTATCGGATTCGGACACCTCGAAGAACTTACGCTGGCGCAACTATTGCTGCAACGCAATGAGTGGTGAGTTGCCTCACCGGTGTTTAGGCTGTGGGACATGGGTCACTCCAATATCAAAGACATCCCCGTCCGTGCCCTCGACGGCAGCGATTTCAGCCTCGCCGGCCTGCCCGGCCCGCTGCTCGTGGTGAACGTCGCCTCCAAGTGCGGTCTCACTCCGCAGTACACGGCGCTCGAACAGTTGCAGAAGGACTACGGTCCCCGCGGGCTCACCGTGGTCGGCGTCCCGTGCAATCAGTTCATGGGTCAGGAGCCCGGCAGTGCCGACGAGATCGCGACCTTCTGTTCCACCACGTACGGCGTCACTTTCCCGCTGCTGGAGAAGACCGACGTGAACGGCGCCGATCGGCATCCGCTGTACGCCGCGCTGACCCAGACACCCGACGCGGACGGCGAATCCGGCGACATCCAATGGAACTTCGAGAAGTTCCTCGTCGACGCCGACGGCACGGTGCTGCGCCGCTTCCGTCCGCGCACCGAACCGGACTCCCCGGAAGTGATCGGGGCCATCGAGGCGGCGCTCAGCGACGCCTCTTGAGCCAGGTAGAGTAGGCGCGTAACCGTTCTGCCCGCGTGGGTGGGACATTCGAGACCATCGGTGTGAGGAGCAGTGCCCGAATGGCGCGTGTAGTGGTCGATGTGATGCCCAAGGCCGAGATCCTGGACCCGCAGGGCCAGGCCATCGTCGGAGCGCTGGGGCGCCTCGGATTCGCGGGCGTGGCAGACGTCCGCCAGGGCAAGAGGTTCGAGCTGGAGGTGGACGGCACCGTCGACGACGCCGCCCTCGAGCGGATCGCCGAAGAGCTCCTGACCAACACGGTCATCGAGAACTTCAACGTCACCCGCGTCGCGGAGTAGCGGCCACATGACTGCTCGCATCGGAGTCATCACCTTCCCCGGCACCCTCGACGACGTCGATGCCGCTCGCGCGGTCGACGCGGCCGGCGGCGAGGCCGTGAGCCTGTGGCACGGCGACGCCGACCTCAAGGGGGTCGACGCCGTCGTCGTTCCCGGCGGCTTCTCGTACGGCGACTACCTGCGCTGCGGGGCCATCGCCAAGTTCGCCCCGGTGATGGGCGAAGTGGTGGAGGCCGCTCAGCGCGGCATGCCGGTCCTGGGGATCTGCAACGGTTTCCAGATCCTCTGCGAGGCCGGGCTCCTGCCGGGAGCGCTCACCCGCAACGAGGGACTGCACTTCATCTGCCGGGACCAGTGGCTCCGTGTGGAGTCGAACACCACGGCGTGGACCTCGCGCTACGAGGTCGGCGCTGAGATCCTCATTCCGCTGAAGTCGGGCGAGGGACGCTACGTCGCCTCCCAGCGCCAACTCGAAGAACTCAAGGGCGAGGGCCGGATCGCGTTCACGTATGCCGGCGACAACCCGAACGGTTCGAGCCTGGACATCGCGGGCATCGCGAGCGCCGACGGTCGCGTGGTGGGTCTCATGCCGCACCCGGAGCACGCCATCGAGGCGCTCACCGGCCCCAGCGACGACGGTCTCGGTCTCTTCTACTCGGCACTGGACGCGGTGCTCGCGGCCGTCTGATGACGGTCGACACGACTGCGACGGCGGCGGGGCTCGGTGACTTCATCGACGCCTCGCCGTCGCCTTTTCACGTCTGCGCGACCGTCGCCGCGACCCTGGACGCCGCCGGGTATCAGCGGCTGTCGGAGACCGATTCCTGGGCCGGACCGGACGGAGCCGCGTCGAATCCCGCCTCGGGCAGGCACTACGTGGTCCGCGGCGGCTCGATCATCGCCTGGGATGCCTCGGCCGCCGCTGACGACCCGCGCTTCCGGATCGTGGGCGGCCACACCGACAGCCCCAACCTGCGCGTCAAGCAGAATCCCGATCGCGTCAGCGCGGGTCTGGCGACCGTCGCGCTGGAACCGTACGGCGGCGCCTGGCTGAACTCGTGGCTCGACCGCGACCTCGGTCTGTCGGGCCGGCTGGCCTACGACGCCGGCGGAACGGTGGCCTTCGAGCTGGTCCGGATCGACGAGCCCATCCTGCGCATCCCTCAGTTGGCGATCCATCTGTCGGAGGACCGCAAGGGCGTGAGCCTGGACCCGCAGCGGCATGTCGACGCGATCCGCGGCGTCGGAGAGGCGCAGCCACTGCTGGCCTTCGTCGCGGACCGTGCCGGGCTCGACGCCGACGCGGTGCTCGGCTGGGAGTTGATGACGCACGACGTCGCGCCGTCGCGGATCGTCGGTGCGGCGGGGGATCTCCTGAGCGCGCCGCGACTGGACAATCAGGGCACCTGCTACGCCGGACTGCGCGCACTGCTCGACGCGGGATCGGGCGAGCGGTCGGGTGCGATCTCGATGCTGGCGCTGTTCGACCACGAAGAGGTCGGCTCGGGGTCGGAGCGCGGGGCGTCGTCGGACTTCCTCGTGACGGTGTGCGAACGGATCGTCGCCGCGTCCGGAGGTGATCGCGACGACTTCCTCCGCACGATGGCCGCCAGCGTCTGCGTGTCGGGCGACATGGCGCACGCGACGCATCCCAATTACCCCGATCGCCACGAACCGTCGCACCGCATCGCGGTCAACGGCGGTCCGGTGCTCAAGGTGAATCAGAATCTGCGGTACGCCTCCGACGCCATCGGCGAGGCCGAGTTCGCGCTGGCGTGCCGAGACGCCGGCGTGCCGCTGCAGCGATACATCCATCGCGCGGACCTCCCGTGCGGTTCGACGATCGGGCCGGTCACCGCCACGCGTACGGGGCTGCTGACCGTCGACGTCGGCGCACCTCAGCTCGCGATGCACAGCTGCCGCGAGTTGATGGGAGCCGACGACGTTCCGATGTATTCGGCGGCGTTGGCGGCCTTCCTGCGTCGGTAGCCGCCCGGGGCTCAGTTCAGTGCGGCCTCGATGACCTCGGTGAACGGTGTGCCGGGTCGGCCTCGGAGGTCGGCCAGATCCGTCGAATCGGAGTCGAGGGCGCCCTTGCCCGCCCCGGTGTCGGAATCGGCGAGGACGGCGGCGAATCCGGCCGGAACGCCGGCCGATTCCAGCGCCGCGGCGTATTCGGCCTCCGGGAGATCCCGGTAGGTCACCGGGCGACCGGAGACCGCCGCGAACGTCGCCGCGATGTCGGCATACGTGAGGTGCTCGCCGCCGGCGAGTTCGTACACCGCGCCCGCCGGAGCGTTGATCAGCGCCGCGGCAGCGGCGTCGGCGTAGTCGGCACGCGCCGCGGGTGCGACCACACCGTCTCCGGCGCTGCCCGCGAAGACTCCCGACTCGACGGCGGGCGCCAGCGAGCGCGCATAGTTCTCCGAGTACCAGCCGTTGCGCAGCAGCACCGTGTCGATACCGCTCGCCGCGAGGAGCTTCTCGGTCTCGCGGTGTTCGTCGGCCAGGACGAGTGGTGACGAATCGGCGCGCAGGATGCTCGTGTAAGCGATCAGGCCGACCCCGGCGTGCGTGGCCGCCTCGATCACGTTGGTGTGTTGCGGCAGGCGTCGACCCACCTCCGAACCGGACACCAGCAGCAGCTTGTCGACGCCCGCCAGCGCGGTGCGCAGGGCCGGCGGATCGGCGTAGTCGGCGACGCGCACGGTGACGCCCGCAGCCGCCAGGCCGCTCGCCTTCGTCTCGTCGCGGACCACGGCGACGATGTCGGAGGCCGTGACGCCTCGCTCGATCAAGGAGTGGACGGCGGCGGAGCCGAGTCCGCCGGTCGCGCCGGTCACTGCGTACCTGGTCATGGGGAGTCCTCTCGTGGTCGGCGTAATGATGACGCCGATGAATTTGCGCTGTCAATTCATCATGCACTTACGAAAAGTAATGTGCAACGGTGATGGTAAGCACATAGCGTCCAGGAGGGTAGAATGGCCGCATGAACGACGCGCAGCCCACGGAGAACATCGTCGACCCGTCTCTCGAGGCCGACGTCTTCTCGCGGAACTGCTCCTCGCGCGAGATCCTCCAGAACGTCACCAGCAGGTGGGGCCTGCTCGCACTGGTGGCGCTGCTCGACGGCGAACTCCGATTCAACGCGCTCCGCAGGCGGGTGGACGGCGTCAGCGAACGAATGCTGTCGGTGACCCTGCAATCGCTCGAGCGAGACGGCTACGTGCGGCGGGAGATGCTGCAAGCCATTCCGCCGCGGGTGGAGTACTCGCTCACCGAGGCGGGCACGCAGGTGGCGCAGCGGCTCTCCGGGTTGATCGAACTCGTGGAGGCGCAGGTGGACGAGGTCGCCGAGGCGCGTGCCGCCTACGACGGGCGCTGAATCCGCGTCTAC
Source organism: Gordonia sp. LUNF6 (assembly GCF_047041125.1). Lineage (NCBI taxonomy): Bacteria > Bacillati > Actinomycetota > Actinomycetes > Mycobacteriales > Gordoniaceae > Gordonia > Gordonia sp. LUNF6. Next base: position 3,270,709 of record NZ_CP178181.1, on the reverse strand, counting down.
TCAGTTCGGTCGCAAGGCGGTGAGTGTCGCGCCCTCGCTCAGCACGATGTAGCCGTCGACGTCACGGGCCGATCCCAGCACAGTCCGGTTCCAGAGCTGCGCGCCCGAGTCGATGTCGTAGGCCGTCAACTGGTTGGGGTTCGCGAACACGGCCACATCGTCGGAGGCGCCCACGCAGGAGGAGGCGTCGATGGCGGCGTCGGGATCATCGAGCGCCGGAGGAGGCATCGAGCCGCGCCGCGCACCGTCGGCGAGGTCGAAGAACACGCGTGAGCGATCCTTGCGCGCCACTGACAGCACTCGGCCGCACGGCCGGGCGTTCGCCTTCGACAGTTCGGGATCTCCGATCTGCCAGAGCCCGTCGCCGGTCGCCGGATCGACGATCTCGTAGTGCCCGGCGGCGTCGAGAGACGACCCCTCGCCGGCGGGGGCGATCACCGGGAGCGTCGACGGTCCGCGGAGCACACGCATGCGCCGCGCCGTTCCGACGGCCTCGTCGCTGACGCCGGCCTCGGTGAAGGGATGGAACGAGACCGACTCGGCGCCGTACGCCGTGTCGGTGACCGCGATGCCGGATTCGAAGACGTCCACCGTGCACTGGGTGCAGGAGATCCGGTCGGTACCGTCGGCGGGGTCGATGACGTGATGAGCGTCGTCGGAGGTGTCGACGATGAGAGCGCCGTGCGCCTTGCGGACCTCGGCGGCGCCGGCGAAGGTGCGGCTCCACGCGGTTGCGCCGTCCGGTGATCGCAGACTGACCTGGTAGCCGCTCTGATTGACGTGCACGAAGTCGGGACCCAGGCCGAGAACCGCGGCGGTGTCGTCGCCGTCGGCGGTGCGGGTGAGGGATCCGTCGTGTTGATCGACGAGGTAGAATCCGTTCTCCGGCCCGTCGATGCGCAGCCGAACGGCGCAGCCGATCTGACGGCGGTCGTTGATCGAGCAGTCGCCGAAACCCGCGTCGACCGGGGAGTCCCACTGCGGCTCGCCCGACCGTGCGTCGATGAGCATGAACTCGTGCTTGATGCCGACCGGGTACGAGATCAGCCAGCGGTGGCCGTCGGTGGCCGCGACCGTCGCCGGCCCACTCATTCCCGGCAACGTGCCGTCGTCGAGCGTCCACGCCGCGTCGGGTTCGGCGGAGTACGAGCGCAGCACGCCTTCGATCGAGGCGTCCGGTGCGGATTCCGGGGCACCGGAGAGGACTACCCCGGCGGTGACGACCAGCGCCGCGGCGCTGAGGGCTGCGACCGCCGCCATGCCTCCGGGCAGGTGTGGCAGGCGGCCCGCGAACGAGGAGCGCGAGGACATGCAAGACAGTCAATCACGGGCTCCGGCCGGGTGGTCGGAGCACCGTTCGCTCAGGGCGTATCGGGCCGGGAACATCCCCCTTGAGCGTTGCGTTGTCAACCACAGAACCCCGTCGCAGTACACAGCCGAGGACTGAGGACAGATGTAACTGCCTCGTCGCCTCCCGGGACCACTACAGTGGAGGCAGGGCTGGTCGCCGGAGTACGTCACACTTTCGTGACAGCGGCCGGGGCGCAAGCAATAGAGGGAGAACAATGTTCGAACGGTTCACCGACCGCGCACGCCGGGTTGTCGTCCTGGCGCAGGAAGAAGCGCGGATGCTCAACCACAACTACATCGGTACCGAGCACATCCTCCTGGGACTCATCCACGAGGGTGAAGGCGTCGCGGCGAAGGCGCTCGAGTCGCTCGGCATCTCGTTGGAGGCGGTTCGCAGCCAGGTCGAGGAGATCATCGGCCAGGGCCAGCAGGCGCCGTCGGGTCACATCCCGTTCACTCCGCGCGCCAAGAAGGTGCTGGAGCTGAGTCTGCGCGAGGCCTTGCAGCTCGGTCACAACTACATCGGCACCGAGCACATCCTGCTCGGTCTCATCCGCGAGGGCGAAGGCGTCGCCGCGCAGGTGCTGGTGAAACTGGGCGCCGACCTGAACAAGGTCCGCCAGCAGGTGATCCAGCTCCTCTCGGGCTACCAGGGCAAGGAGCCGGCCGAGGCGGGTACCGGCGCGCGGTCGTCGGAGTCGGGCACACCGTCGACCTCGCTGGTCCTCGATCAGTTCGGCCGCAATCTCACGACCGCCGCGAGCGAGGGCAAGCTCGATCCGGTGATCGGCCGTGAGAAGGAGATCGAGCGGGTCATGCAGGTCCTCTCGCGCCGCACCAAGAACAACCCGGTGCTCATCGGTGAGCCCGGCGTCGGCAAGACCGCCGTGGTCGAGGGGCTGGCGCAGGCGATCGTCAACGGCAACGTCCCGGAGACGCTCAAGGACAAGCAGCTCTACACGCTCGATCTCGGGTCGCTGGTCGCGGGCAGCCGCTACCGCGGCGATTTCGAGGAGCGCTTGAAGAAGGTGCTGAAGGAGATCAACACCCGCGGCGACATCATCCTGTTCATCGACGAGCTGCATCAGCTCGTCGGCGCGGGCGCAGCCGAGGGCGCGATCGACGCCGCCAGCATCCTGAAGCCGAAGCTGGCGCGCGGCGAACTGCAGACCATCGGTGCCACCACTCTGGACGAGTACCGCAAGTACATCGAGAAGGACGCCGCGCTGGAGCGCCGCTTCCAGCCGGTGCAGGTCGGCGAGCCGTCGGTGGAGCACACCATCGAGATCCTCAAGGGTCTGCGCGACCGCTACGAGCAGCACCACAAGGTGTCGATCACCGACGGTGCCCTCGCGGCTGCGGCCACCCTCGCCGATCGGTACATCAACGACCGCTTCCTGCCGGACAAGGCCATCGACCTCATCGACGAGGCCGGCGCGCGGATGCGCATCCGCCGGATGACCGCTCCGCCGGACCTGCGCGAGTTCGACGACCGCATCGCCGAAGCGCGCAAGGAGAAGGAATCGGCGATCGACGCCCAGGACTTCGAGAAGGCGGCGAGCCTCCGCGACAAGGAGAAGCAACTGGTCGCCGAGCGCGCCGAGCGCGAGAAGCAGTGGCGGGCGGGCGACCTCGACGTGGTCGCCGAGGTCAACGACGAGGAGATCGCCGAGGTCCTCGGCAACTGGACCGGTATCCCGGTGTTCAAGCTCACCGAGGAGGAGACCACCCGTCTGCTCCGCATGGAGGACGAGCTGCACAAGCGGATCATCGGCCAGGAGGACGCCGTGGCGGCGGTCTCGCGTGCGATCCGCCGTACTCGTGCCGGACTCAAGGATCCGAAGCGTCCGTCGGGCTCGTTCATCTTCGCCGGACCGTCGGGTGTCGGTAAGACCGAGCTGTCGAAGGCGCTCGCGAACTTCCTGTTCGGTGAGGACGACGCACTCATCCAGATCGACATGGGTGAGTTCCACGACCGCTTCACCGCGTCGCGACTGTTCGGAGCCCCTCCCGGCTACGTCGGTTACGACGAGGGCGGCCAGCTCACCGAGAAGGTGCGCCGCAAGCCGTTCTCGGTGGTCCTGTTCGACGAGATCGAGAAGGCCCACCCGGAGATCTACAACACGCTGTTGCAGGTGCTGGAGGACGGTCGCCTGACCGACGGTCAGGGCCGGACCGTGGACTTCAAGAACACGGTGCTGATCTTCACGTCCAACCTGGGCACGTCCGACATCTCCAAGGCTGTCGGCATGGGCTTCAGCAAGGACGACGGCCGCGGTTCCAACTACGACCGGATGAAGCAGAAGGTCAACGACGAGCTCAAGAAGCACTTCCGGCCCGAGTTCCTCAACCGCATCGACGACATCATCGTCTTCCACCAGCTGACGCAGGACGAGATCATCAAGATGGTCGACCTGATGATCGGCCGCGTGGAGGCGCAGTTGAAGAACAAGGACATGGATCTGGAGCTGACGGAGAAGGCCAAGAACCTCCTGGCCAAGCGCGGATTCGACCCGGTGCTGGGTGCGCGGCCGCTGCGCCGCACCATTCAGCGCGAGATCGAGGACCAGCTGTCGGAGAAGATCCTCTTCGAGGAGATCAAGGCCGGCCAGATCGTCGTCATCGACGTCGAGGGCTGGGACGGAGAGGGAACGGGCGAGGACGCCACGTTCACCTTCACCGGATCCGACCGCCCGCGGGCGATCCCGGATGCCCCGGCGGAACTGACCGAGGCAGCCGACGGCGAGGCGGGCTGACAACCGTCTGATACAGAATTTCGGCTCCCGCACGGGTCTCACAGACCGGTGCGGGAGCCGAAATTTTTGCGTCCGCGGCCGGGGAGCTCATGACTTTCGGACAGCAGCCGTTCCAACCTCCGCAGCCGCCGCCCGCGCAACCCGGAACACCGGTCGCCGCTGTCGGGGCTCTCGTTCTCATTGTCTGCAGCTTCTTGGCGTGGGTCTCGGGGTCCGCTAAGAGCGAGCAGAGCCTCGGTACGGCGAGGATCGCCGTGGGAATGGACTTCACGGTGACCGGCATGGGCTCGGGTGACGCGTCGTTGTACGTCATCGAAGCGCCCGACATCGCCCGCGCCGCGATGGAGAACCAGATCTCGGCGCAAGAGGACTCGTTCTCCTCCGATGCCGATGAGAAGGCGAAGAAGCCGGGTATCTGGATGATCGTCTTCGGAGTCATCGTCGCGGTGGGCGCGGTGCTGCTGCTGATCGGGCGCTACTCCGGCATCGGCGCGCTGGTGGCCGCGGTGGGCGGTCTCGCGGCCACGATCGCGGGCATCGTGTTCGTCGCCGACCCGACGGGCGCGGTCGGGATGAAGACGAGCAGCGAGATGCCGCCCGGCGCCGAACTCGGCGCTGCGTACGGGTTGTGGCTCGTGCTCGCGGGCGCATTGGTGACGTTGGCGGCGGGGGCCGCTGCGGTGCTGCTCACGATCCGTCCGGGCCTGTTCGGCGGTAAGCCCGCCGCAGGCGCTGCCGGTCCGGCACAGTCTTTCGGTCAGCCCCAGTACGGTCAGCCCCAGCAGCCCGGACCCCAGCAGCCGGGACCGGGGCCCTACGGGCAGCCGCAGCAGGGCTACGGACAGGCTCCGGGTGGATTCCCGCCGCCGCAGCCCGGCCCGTACCCGCCGGTGCAGCCGCCGCAGCCGGGCGCGTATCCGCAGCAGCCGCCGCAGACACCGCCGCACGGACAGGGTGGCGTTCCGCCGCGGCAGTAGAGCCCGGACGTCTGATGACGAACCGGGGGTGGGATTGCTTACACGGAACGGCGACAACCGGATCCGATTAGGGAATTCCACAGCTGAATATGTGAAACTCTCCTCCATGCGCTCTTCGGTCAATCGTCCCGCGGCGGTCGCCGCTGTGGTCGTCGCGGTCGTGGTGACCGCGGTGGTCGGATTCGCCCTGTCGAACTCCCGGGGAGCGGCCGGCCCGAGCTCGGCATCGGTGGTCGGAACGGCAGGTCGTACCGCGCCGCCGGTCAACTACGTCGCGATGGGCAGTTCCTTCGCGGCGGGCCCGGGTGAGGGTCCGGTGGTCGATCGGCGTTGCCTCCGTACCGGCGACAACTATCCGCACCAGGTGGCCGCGCGGCTCGGTATGCGCCTGATCGACGTGACGTGCTCGGGTTCCACCGCGGCGGAACTGGTCACCGGACCGGTGCGTAAGCACGGCAAGATCCGTCCGCAGGTGGAGGCCGTCGATCACAACACCCGCTTGGTCACCATCACGACGGGCGGCAACGACATCGACTTCGTCGGCCGCATCATCGCTCAGGCCTGCAATAACATGCGTGCGCTCGGACTGGCTCACTGCGGGTCGGGCCGGATGCCTCCGCCGCCGCCCGGCCCGGCCGACTTCGGCCGTCTCGAGCAGTCGCTGGTGAACGCGGTGGAAGCGGTGCGGGCGCGCTCTCCGCTGGCTCGCGTGGTGCTCGTCGACTACACGCCGGTGGTGGCGATCGATGCACCGCCCTGCCGGCTGTTGCCGCTGCTGCCGTGGGAGGTGGAGCAGGACGCCCAGATCGCCGCTGAGATGTCCGCGGTGAATCAGCGGGTCGCCGACCGTACCGGCGCCCAGCACGTCACGACCGCCTCGCTCGCGCCCCTGCATTCGGCCTGCGCGGCCGAACCGTGGATCCGCGGCTACGGCAACAAGATGGTGTTTCATCCGAATGCCGCGGGAAAGACCGGCATCGCCGATCTCGTGGCCGCGGCCGTGCGTTGACTCGTGATGACCACGATGTGGGCGCACCCAGCGTGAACGCCCGGGGGAAGCGGGAACTGCCCGTTCAGTGAAGAACGTTCAGCGAAGAAGGACCCCGGCTCGCCGAGCCGGGGTCCTTCTCGATGCAGTGGATCAGGCCGTCAGGGACGCGCGGGCTTCGCGTCGTGCGCCGCGTTGCTCTGCTTGACGCCCACGACGATCGCGGAGAGCAGCAGCAGCGCGCTGGTCGCCGTGATCAGGACGCCGAGTTCGGTGTTCACCGACTCGTACACGCCGAACCCGATCGCTCCGCCCACCACTGCGACGAACGACGACCGGCCCCAGCGCTGGATGCGCCAGTCGATCCGTTCGCGTCCGGTGGTGATGAGGCTGATCGGACTGCGGCGGAGTACCTCGACGAGGTAGACGGTGCCGAGAACGGTGACGAGGTAGGTCAGCAGGAGATTGATCCACAGCGGGGCGTCGAGGTGCTCGCGTGAGCTGACCAGGACGGTCGAGAGCACGATGACGTGCGCCAGATAGATGCCGAACGACCGGTCCGCCGCGGTTCGCATGAACCTGTCGGCGATCGAGCCCGAGCTCCGCCTGTCCTGCCAGATGGTTCCGCAGACGTACAGGATCACGATGATCGCGACGAAGGCGAACGCGTTGTGCACCATGAAGACGTTGGTGGCGCGGAACATCTCTTCGCCCTGGTCGACGTTGTAGACGAAGTACACCAGGGTCACGATGATCGTCACGAGGGCGACGAGCACCAACGGCCGGCGGAAGCGCCTCATGAAGCCGCTGAAGGCCTCGTAGTGATACGCGGCCAGGCAGCCCGCGAGGATGAAGAACTGATACGGGAACAGCGTGACGCCGAGGTAGCGCCAGATCAGGCCGGGCACACCGCTCTCGAAGAAGGAGAGCGGTGGACGCACCATGTGGAACAGCAGCCAGATGTGGAACGTCAGGCTGGCCGCGAGCAGGTACCGGTGGTATCCCCAGGTCCGCTTCAGAACCCACAGGACCGCCGGGAACACCAGATAGATCTGCATGCTCACGGACAGGAAGTACAGGTGGTAGGCGGCGTTGCCGGTGATCAGGTCGTACGCGAGACTCTTGAGTGCGAGGCGCTCGGAGGCGCCGTCGGTGAAGATGCCGCGGATCGCGTCCCAGCCGCCCTGCTGGTAGTGGCGATTGGTCCAGTAGAACAGCGACCACACCACGAAGGGCAGGCCGATCAGCTTGTAGCGTCTGCGCCAGAAGGTCGGTGCGTGCAGTTCGCGGTTGCGGTACTGGTAGGTGAGGACGAAGCCGGTGAGCGCGAAGAAGCAGTAGCGCGTGTACCGCAGGAGCAGACCCAGACCCTGGGCCGCCATCGCCGTCGCGGGGGCGAGCCCCAGGATGACGTGGTCGAGGATGACGCCGCCGAAGGTGAAGAGACGGACGAAGTCGATCTGGTAGAGATGCCCGTCTTTCTTCTTCTTGACGGGGGCCGGCACCTCAGCGGTGTCCGCGGGCTGCGGTGTCTGCGTGTCCGTCGGCGCCGAAGGCTCCTCGATTGCGTCGGGCCGACGCTCGGGCGCGTCGTCGATCTTCGGTTGGGCGTTTACCACCTGGCTACCCTGTCTTGTCGTTCATTCACCTGGCTCTGGTGCTGCTGCTGTGGCGAGGGTACTAGCCCAGGCTGGGTAAACACACATCAGCAACGGCGTCGATGTCCGTTCGGTCACGTTCGCCGGGCCCGTCCCTGGGGATTTGCAACGTTCTGATTCCGAAACGTCCGCTCAGGGTTTCGGTATGTCGGCCATGACGGGATACTCTGTGACAGAAGTGATTGGTGGGGCAAAAGGGGTTTGCAGTGCGACGATTCAGTTCACGAGCCGCGGTGGTCGCGGGAGTCTGCGCGCTCTTCTTGACGGGCGCCGGGGTGGCCTCGGCCGATCCGGCGACGTCCGCACCGAAGGAACCCGCCACGGCTCAGCTTCCCGCGCGTGTCGTGTCGCTGACGAACGTGGCACCCCAGGAGTCACTCCTGGAGGTGTACTCCGCCGCGATGGGGCGGACTATCTCGCTCAACGTGCTCCGGCCCGAGGACGATGCCCCGGCGCCGGTCCTGTATCTGCTCAACGGTGCGGGAGGCGGCGAGGACAGCGCCACCTGGCGCGCCAAGACCGACTACAAGAAGTTCTTCGCCGATAAGCGGGTCAATGTCGTGACGCCGGTGGGCGGGGCCTTCTCGTACTACACGGACTGGCAGCGCGACGATCCCGTGCTGGGCCGGAACAAGTGGCAGACCTTCCTCACGGAGGAACTGCCGCCGCTGGTCGACAAGGCCTTGAACACCAGCGGTGCGAACGCGATCGCGGGCATCTCCATGTCGGGGACCTCGGTGTTCAACCTCGCGATCGCGGCGCCCAAGCTGTACCGGTCGGTGGCTGCGTACAGCGGATGCGCACGGACCAGCGATCCGCTGGGCCAGGCGTACATCCGCACCGTCATCGGCGACCGCGGCCGCGGTGACATCACCAACATGTGGGGACCGCTCGACGGGCCGGGATGGCGGGCCAACGACCCCTACCTGCACGCGGCGGCACTGCGCGGTGTGAAGGTCTACATGACCTCCGGCAGCGGACTGCCGGGCCGGTACGACACCCTGGATGCGAGACTGATCAAGGGGGACCCGGCGGTTCTGGTGGATCAAGTGGTGATGGGCGGCGTCATCGAGGCCGCGGTCCGCAGCTGCACCGTGCAGATGGAGCAGGCGCTCAAGACGGCCGGCGTCGACACCGAGGTGATCTCGCGGCCGCTGGGCACCCACTCCTGGGAGTACTGGCAGCAGGATCTGCACACCACGTGGCCGATGATCGCCAAGGATCTGGGAACGGCCTGATCGGCACGAGTGTGTGGCGCGGTGTCAGTCGCGGTCGAGTAGCAATCGGACGGTCAGTTCCATCCGGTTGGTGACGTCGGTGGCCGATGCGCGCCGGGTCAGCCACTGCACCAGATTCGACATCCACACGTCCGAGATGACGCGGGCGATCGCGAGATCCTGGGCGGTCGGCTCGGCCGCCGGGTCCGCGTCGTCGATCATCGCGCCTGCGAGCAGTCGGTCGATGATGGTGGCGACTCGGTTGACCTCGCTGGTGGCCGAGGCGTCGGCGAACATGAAGGCCCGCGTCATCGCTTCGGTGAGCAGCGGATCCTTCTGCATCGCGAACGTGATCATGTCGAGGACGAAGCGCAGTCGCTCCACGGCGGTGTCACCCTGCAGGACGCTGCGGTCGGCGCGCGACTCCACCTTCTCGAGTTCGCGAGCGAGTGCGGTCACCAGCAGGTGCACCTTGGACGGGAAATAGCGGTACAGCGTGCCGACGGCCACGTCGGCCTTGTCGGCGACGGCTCGCATCTGGACGGCGTCGTATCCACCCTTCGACGCGAGCGCCAGGGTGGCGTCGAGGATGCGCCTGCGTCGTTCACGCTGTGCGGCGGATCCGACCTCGGCACCGGACAGTTGAGCGGGGGCTGGAGGCGGCGCCGGCATATCGGTCTCGGTCTTCGTCGTTCCCGCGCCAGCCATAGGTTTCCGTCTCCTCCGTTACGTCACGTCCATCGGCCGCCAGTTGGCAGCCGCCCTCCGATGGTGTACACCCAATGGATATTAGAACAGGTTCTAATTGACGTTACCAACAAAATCTCGGAGGAGGTCTCGGTGACAATCGCCACGTCAGCGGACCAAAGGGTTGTAAGTGACAGTATCGCTGCTTGGGCTCAGGCGCGCGATGTTCGCTCCGCGGTGCGGGGCGATCTCGACCACTCGGCGGACTCCTGGCGTCCGCTGTGGACGCAGATCGCGGACCTCGGGCTGTTCGCCGCCGGTGTTCCGGAGAGTGCGGGAGGTGCAGGCGGCAGCGTCGAGGACGTCGCCGTGATGTTCTCCGCCTGCGGTTCGGAGCTGGTTCCCGGTCCGCTTGCGCCGACGATGGCCGCCGGATACGTGCTGGCCACGCAGGGTGCGGAACTCGCCGACGAGGTGATGGCCGGACAGCGCCCGGTGGTGGTGCCCGCCACCGCGGTCGCCGAGTCCGCGGGCTTCGGCGTGGTCGACGGCTCAGTGGACCTCGGTCTGATCCCCGCGTACGTGTCCGACGCACTCGTCGCCGCACCGCTGACATTCGACGGCGGCACCGTGCGGTGGCGCCTCATCGATCCGGCGTCGTGCCGCATGGAGACCGACGCGGTCGCCGGGCCCCTGGACGGCACGGCGGTCCCGGTGCGGGTGCGGGTGTCGGAGCTCTCGGAGGAGGAGACACTCGCGCTGGACGACGGTGAGCGGTTCGTGGCCCTCCTGCACGTCGGCGTGATCGCCTATCAGGCCGGGGTCGCCGCGCACGTCCTGGACCTGGCGGTCGAGTATGCGAAGGTCCGCACCCAATTCGGTGCGGTGATCGGGTCGTTTCAGGCGATCAAGCAGATCTGCGCGGACATGCTCTGCCGGAGCGAGCAGCTCGCCGCCGCCGCATGGGACCTCGCTCGCGCGCTCGACGACGCGCGGACCGGTACCGGTGATCAGGATCGTGACCAGGTGGAACTGAGCAGACTGGCGGCCGCGGTGCTGACCGCGGATCTCTCGCCCGCCAACGCGAAGGACGCCATTCAGGTCCTCGGCGGCATCGGCTTCACCTTCGAGCACGACGCGCACCTGTATCTGCGTTCCGCGCTCGCCGCGCGCACGCAGCTCGCCGCCGGGGAGCCCCAGCGCGCGGCGTTGGCCGAACTCGGCCGTGCCGGCGGCCGCCGAGAGTTCTCGCTCGACCTCGCCGACGCCGAGGCCCGCAGGCCCGCGATCGCGGCCACCGCCGAGGCGATCGCGGCGGTACCGGAGTCGGAGCGACGCGCCGAGCTCGCTCGCACCGGATTCCTCGCCCCGCACTGGCCGGAGCCCTACGGATTGTCGGCCGATCCGGCGTTGCAGCTGCTCATCGACGCGGAGCTCGACCGGGTCGGCGTGGTCCGCCCCGACCTGGTGATCGCCGGATGGGCGCTGCCGACCATCCTGGAGCACGGCACCGACGAGCAGCGCGAGAAGTTCGTCTCGCCCACCCTCGCGGGCGAGATCCGCTGGTGCCAGCTGTTCAGCGAACCCGAGGCGGGCAGCGATCTCGCATCACTGCGCACGCGCGCGGTCCGCACCGACGGCGGCTGGCTGCTGACCGGACAGAAGATCTGGACGTCGGAGGCGCACATGTCGCAGTGGGCGGTGTGCCTGGCGCGGACCGATCCGGACGTGGCCAAGCACAAGGGCATCACGTATTTCCTGGTCGACATGTCGGCACCGGGCATCGACATCCGTCCGCTGCGGGAGCTGACCGGCCGGGCGATGTTCAACGAGGTCTTCCTCGACAACGTTTTCGTGCCCGATTCCATGGTGGTCGGCGACGTCGGCAACGGCTGGCGCCTGGCGCGCACCACCCTCGCCAACGAGCGTGTCGCCATGGGCGGGTCCGGGCTGGGCAAGGAGGTGGATGCGCTGCTCCGGCAACTCGACAGCAGCGGCGTCGAACTGACCGGGGCCCAGACGCTCGAACTGGGCCGGATCATCGCCGACGCCCACATCGGACGGGTGCTCGACGCGCGGTCGGTGGCTCAGCGGCTCAGTGGCACCGACCCGGGCGCCACGTCGAGTGTCCGGAAACTGATCGGTGTGGTGCACCGGCAGTCGGTGCCCGAGTTCGCCACCGATCTGCTGGGGTGCGAGGGGCTGGGCGCCACCGCCGCCACTGACCTGCTGCTGCTGAATCGCTGCCTCTCGATCGCCGGTGGAACCACCCAGATCCTGAAGAACGCAGCGGCTGAACGGATTCTAGGTCTACCCCGCGGCTGAGCGGGAAACGCGTCGACAACGGCACGAAAATCGCAGGGCATCGGCAAGATGTGACACCGGTCTCTGGGTCTCTGATAAACTAGAACAAGTTCTAATACTGCTGGAGGAGGAGCCGGGTGGATTTCACCCTGGAGCCCACCGCTGCTGCGGTCCGCGACGTCGCCGACGAGGTGATGCGCCGACTGCAGCCGGACTGGGAGAGCAAGTTCACCGAAGGAGCCGGCGGCTTCGATGCCGCCGCATGGGAGGCGCTCACCGGAGCCGGAGTGACCGTGCTTCCGCTGCCCGAGTCGCTCGGAGGCGACGGGCTGGCGATCGATTCGCTGGTGCCGCTGCTGACCCGCGCGGGTCACGACGCCGTCGTGGCTCCGCTGATCGGGACCCTGGTCTCCGGACTGGTGCTGGCTCGGTCGTCCTCGGCGGCCGAGCACGCTCGCACCATCGCCGAGGGCGGCTGGCACGCCGTCGCGATCGGCGAACGGGGTCGCGCACTGGGTGAGGCGCCGGCGGTCACGCTCACCGACACCGTCGACGGTGCCCGGCTCGACGGTGTCAAGACCGGCGTGCTCGCGGCCGAAGGCGCATCGGCGCTGCTGGTGGTGGCCGACAGAGGCGTCGCCGTGGTGACGCCCGACGCCGCCGGCGTCGAGATCAGCCGCACCACCGCGTCGTCGGGCTGGGGCGAGTACACGGTCGTGTTCGACGGTGTCGCCGTGCCGCACTCGCACGTCGTCGCCGACGATCCCCGCCCGGCCGTCGACGCGTACCGGGCGCTGTTCGCCGCGTACGTCGACGGACTGGTGGCCGGTGCTGTCAAGCGGACCGCCGAGCACGTCTCGACCCGCCACCAGTTCGGCAAGCCGATCGCCGGATTCCAGGCCGTCGGCCAGCAGTTGGCGGACGTCTACGTGATCTCCCGGACCATGAATCTGGTCGCCACGGCGGCGGCGTGGGACATCGCGAACGGCGTCGATCCCGAGCAGGATCTCGCCACGGCGATGTATTGGATCGCCGCCGAACTGCCGGCCACTCTGCGCACCATGACGCACCTGCACGGCGGCGTCGGCGTGGACGTGACCTACCCGCTGCACCGCTACTTCTCACTGGTCAAGGACGCCGCTCGTCTGGCGGGCGGCGCACACGCCACGCTCGACAAGCTGGCCGACGAGACCGTTCCCGCCGGACAGGAGGCGCTCGCATGTTCGTAGCGTTCACCGACGAGCAGATCGCCTTGCGCGACGAATTGCGCGCCTACTTCGCCGGCCTCATCAGCCCGGACGAGGAGCGCACGATGCGCACCGAGCGGCACGGTCCGAGCTACCGCAACGTCATCTCCCGCATGGGTGCCGACGGCTGGCTCGGTGTCGGGTGGCCGAAGGAGTTCGGCGGCAAGGGCTTCGGCGAGATCGAACAGCAGATCTTCACCAATGAGGCGGTGCGGGCCGACGTTCCGCTGCCGTCGGTGACTCTGCAGACCGTCGGCCCCACCCTGCAGCGTTACGGGACTCAGGAGCAGAAGGACTTCTTCCTGCCGAAGATCCTCGCCGGCGAGGTGCACTTCGCGATCGGCTACACCGAACCCGACGCCGGTACCGACCTCGCCTCGCTGACCACGCGGGCCGTCGTCGATCCGGCCACCGGCGACTACATCGTGAACGGTCAGAAGATCTTCACCACCGGCGGCCACGACGCCGATTACATCTGGCTCGCCTGCCGCACCGATGCCGAGGTGCCGAAGCACAAGGGCATCTCGATCCTCATCGTCGACACGAAGGATCCCGGCTTCACCTGGACGCCGATCATCACCGCCGACGGTGCGCACCATGTCAACGCCACCTACTACAACGACGTCCGCGTGCCCGCGAGCATGCGCGTCGGGGAGGAGGGCGACGGCTGGAAGCTGATCACCACCCAGCTCAATCATGAGCGCGTCATGCTCGGGCCGTCGGGGCGCATCGGCGGGCTGGAGGACCGGCTGCGCGCGTGGGCCCGGTCCGCCCAGTACGAGGGCGCCCCGGTGATCGAGCAGGAACAGGTGCGACGGCTCCTCGCGCAGATCGGCGCATACGAGCGGCTCAACGAGCTGCTGAACTGGCAGGTCGCGTCGAACGGAGAGATCTCCATGGCGGATGCCGCGGCGACGAAGGTCTTCTCCACCGAGCGGCTTCAGACGATCTACCGGCTGATCGACGACGTCGTCGGACGCTTCGGCGACTTCACCGAACCGGTCACGTCGGAGTTCGCCGAATGGCTCGACATGCAGGCGAAGCGCAACGTCGTCATCACCTTCGGCGGCGGTGTCAACGAGGTGATGCGCGACATGATCGGCACGGCCGGCCTCGGCCTGCCGCGGACGAAGCGATAAGGGGGCGGGATGACGATCACCCGAGAGGCGATCACCGGGCAGTCGACGCCTGAGCAGATCCGTGCCGCGGCGGCTGAGATCGCCGCCCGGGGCGCCAGCGCTCCCCGGACCGGCCGGGACCCGATCAACCAGCCGATGGTGAACAACTGGCTGGAGGCGATGGGCGATGAGAACCCCATCTACGTCGACGACACCGCAGCGCGCGCCGCCGGTCATCCCGGCGTGGTGGCGCCCCCGGCGATGGCGCAGGTGTGGACGATGCGCGGGCTGCACGGTGTCCGTACCGACGACGATCCGCTGGGTCTGGCGACTGAACTCTTCGACGCGGCCGGTTACACCTCGGTGGTCGCCACCAACTGCGACACGGTGTACCACCGGTACACCCGTCCGGGTGAGGAGGTGACGATCACCTCGGAACTGACCGAGGTGGTGGGGCCGAAGCAGACCGCACTCGGGGAGGGCTGGTTCTTCACCACGCGCAACACCTGGCGTGTGGGCGAGGAGACCGTCGCCGAGATGGACTTCCGGATCCTCAAGTTCCGTCCCGCCGCACCGGTGTCGGAGACACCGCGGGAGCAGACCGCCGACTTCGCCGGTCTCGATCCGGCCAAGCTCATTCGACCGTCGGCCTCGCGCGACACCCGCTTCTTCTGGGACGGCGTGGCCGCCCACGAACTGCGCATTCAGAAGGTGCAGGACGGCTCGCTTCGGCATCCGCCGATTCCCGCGGTCTGGACCGAACGCGGCGCCGACGGCGAGTACCCCGACACCGCCTACGTGGTCGCGGCCGGGACCGGCACCGTGTACAGCTACGTCGTCCACCACGCGCCGCGGGTCCCGGGACGGGAACTGCCCTTCGTGGTGGCGCTCGTGGAGCTCGACGAGGGCGTCCGCATGCTGGGACAGCTGCGCGGCGTCGATCCGGACGCGGTGCGGATCGGAATGCCCGTCGAGGTGGAGTTCCTCGATTTCCCGGGAGACGACGACTCCGGCGGCGAGCCGTGGTCGCTCTATGCATGGCGAGCGAAGGAGACGGCGAAGTGACCGTGCAGACCATCCAGGTGGGCCAGACGCTGCCCCCGCTGGTGATCGACGCGTCGCCGACATTCGTCGTGGCATCGGCGATCGCCACCCGCGACTATCAGGACGTCCATCACGATCGAGACCTGGCCCAGCAGAAGGGCTCGAAGGACATCTTCGTGAACATCCTGACCGACACGGGTTTGGTGGAGCGCTTCGTGACCGACTGGGCGGGTCCGCGGGCGCGGATCGGCGCCATCGAACTCAAGCTCGGGGTGCCCTGGTACGCCTACGACACGCTCACCTTCACCGGTGAGGTGACGCAGGTGGACGACGTCGCCGTCACTGTCGCGGTGACCGGCACCAATTCTCTTGGCAAGCACGTGATCTCCAAGGTCACCTTCACCCGCGAGGAGGCGTGATGACGGACCGGACGCTCTCCGGCAAGGCCGCGATCGCCGGGATCGGCGCCACCGACTTCTCGAAGAACTCGGGCCGCAGCGAACTCCGGCTGGCCGCGGAGTGCGTGAACGCGGCCCTGGCCGACGCCGGCCTGTGCGCCACCGACGTCGACGGCCTGGTGACCTTCACGATGGACACCAATATGGAGATCGCGGTGGCTCGGGCGACGGGCATCCCCGAACTCAAGTACTTCTCCCGCATCCACTACGGCGGCGGCGCCGCGGCGTCGACGGTGCAGCAGGCGGCGATGGCGGTCGCCACCGGCGTATGCGACGTGGTGGTCGCCTATCGCGCCTTCAACGAGCGGTCGGGCAACCGATTCGGCCAGGTCAACGCGGCTGTCGCCAACCAGGAGAATTCGTCGGGCACCGACAACGCCTTCTCGTACCCGCACGGACTCTCGACGCCCGCGGCGTTCGTCGCGATGGTCGCGCAGCGGTACATGTACGAGTACGGGGCCACGAGCGAGGACTTCGGGCGCATCGCGGTGGTGGACCGCAAGCACGCGGCGACCAATCCGAACGCCTTCTTCTACGGCAAGCCGATCACCCTCGAAGACCATCAGGCCTCGCGCTACATCGCCGAGCCGCTGCATCTGCTCGACTGCTGCCAGGAGTCCGACGGCGGTGTCGCCATCGTCGTCGTGTCGCCCGAGCGAGCGAAGGACCTCAAGCAGAAGCCGGTGACGATCGCCGGTGCCGCATCGGGCAGCGGTACCGACCAGTTCATCATGACCAGCTACTACCGGGACGCGCTGCCCGAGCTGGCGGAGATGGGACTGGTCGGGCGGCAATTGTTCGCGCAGTCCGGACTCACGCCGTCCGACATCGACATGGCGGTGCTGTACGACCACTTCACGCCCTACACGCTCATTCAACTCGAGGAACTGGGTTTCTGCGGACGCGGAGAGGCGAAGGACTTCGTCTCACAGCCCGGTGCACTCGAAGTGGGCGGTGTGCTGCCGCTCAACACACACGGCGGCCAGCTGGGCGAGGCGTACATCCACGGTATGAACGGCATCGCCGAAGGGGTCCGTCAGCTGCGCGGTACCTCCGTCAACCAGGTCGACGGCGCCGAGCACGTCCTCGTCACCGCGGGCACCGGCGTGCCCACCTCGGGCCTGATCCTGTCCGCCTGACCCCGACCCCGTCGGTTCCCTCCCAAGGAGATCAACAAAGATGAAGTTCAACCTCGCAGACGTCTTCGAGACCGTCGTCGACGCTGTTCCCGAGCGCGTGGTCCTCACCTGGGAGGGCCACGACTACACGTACGCCGAGCTCGACAGGCTCGCCAATCAGGTGGCGCATCACTTCGCCGCGCACGGGGTCGGCAAGGACGACAACGTCGCGCTGTTCCTGAAGAACAGCGTCGAGCACGTCACCTCGCTGATCGGCCTCATCAAAGTCCGTGCGGTGCCGGTGAACGTGAACTACCGCTACACCGACTCCGAGCTGGAGTACATCTTCGACAACTCCGACTCGGCCGCCATCGTCGTGGAGCTTCCCGAACATCAGCGCAGCGTCGCGAACCTGATGGCTTCGCTGCCCGAACTGCGTACCGTCTTCGTGATCGGAGAGGCGGTGGACGAGCTGACCGCCGCGGCGGCCGCCCTCGACGGCCGCACCGTCGAGATCGTCGATTTCAACGGCTACATCGCCCGGTCCACCGAGCGCGACTTCGAGAAGCGGACCGGTGAGGAGCTGTACCTGATCTACACGGGCGGCACCACGGGTTATCCGAAGGGCGTCATGTGGCAGCATGACGACTTCTTCCGCAAGCCGATCTCCGGCGGCAACCCCTACGGACCGCCGCGCGCGGATCTCGCGGAGCTGGCCAAGGAGGTCCAGAACTTCCCGTCGCTGTCGTTCCTGATCGCCGCGCCGCTCATGCACGGAGCCGCCTCGTACTCGCTGTTCACGTTCATTTCGCTGGGCGGGCGTCTGATCCTGGAGCGCGACTTCGACGCCGCCAAGATCGTTCGCAACATCGGCAGGGACAAGACGCAGATGATTCTGATCGTCGGCGATGCGATGGGCATGCCCTTGGCCGACGAGATGGAGAAGCAGAAGGACACCGCCGACTTCTCGACCCTGTTCTCGATCACCTCGGGCGGCGCGCTGTGGAGTCAGAGCGTCCGGGAACGGATGCTCGCGGTGAAGCCGGATCTGATGCTGCGTGACAATTTCGGCGCCTCGGAGTCGGGCAACGACGGCGAGATCAAGATGGACGAGAACGGCAACCTCATGGTGCCGCCGACCGACCGGATGATGGTGGTGGACGAGAAGTTCAACAAGATCACCACTCCCAACGAGGTCGGTCACATCGCCCGCATCGGCAACATCCCGATGGGGTACTACAAGGATCCGGAGAAGACCGCGCGGACCTTCCCGACGCTGGCCGACGGCACACGCATCTCGGTGCTCGGCGACATGGGGTACCTGCGCGAGGACGGCAGCATCGTCTTCCTCGGCCGTGGCAGCCAGTGCATCAACACCGGCGGTGAGAAGGTCTACGCCGAAGAGGTCGAAGGCGCTCTGCACGCGCATCCGGCCGTGGCCGACGCCCTCGTGGTGCCTGCACCGGATCCCAAGTACGGCCAGCGCGTCGCCGCAGTCGTGTCGCTGAACGAGGGCTTCGACGAGCCGTCTCTCGAGGAGATCCAGGAGCACTGCCGCCAGACGCTGGCCGGCTACAAGGTTCCGCGCACGGTGGTCTTCGTCGACGAGGTGAAGCGGACGCCGGCCGGCAAGGCCGACTACAAGTGGGCCAAGGCCACCGCCGCTGAAGAAGGCGCGGCCGTCTAGCTCTTTTCGTCGGTCAGCGGACCCTCATGCCTCGTCCTCGATGCGGTGTGAGGGTCCGCTGACGTGAGGCCTGTCGGGCGATACTGTTCAAGACGACCGCTCGATGCACCCACCCACGACCGAACGGACTGTTCATGCGACTTCGATACCTCGTCATCGCCCCGCTGGTCGCGGGCGCGGTCTTCCTCTCCGCGTGCAGCGGCGATGACAGCAGCAACAGCAGTTCCAACGAGTCGACGTCGGAGGCGCGGACCAGCGTCTATCTCCAGGTGGTGAAATCGTCGGGGTCGTCGTACAAGGACGACGACGCGGCCGTCGCGGCAGGCAAGAAGGCGTGTTCGGAACTGGCGTCGGGCAAGTCGATGATGGAGGTCATCGATTCGATGAACACCGAGGCGGGAGGCAAGGGGCAGGCCGCCGCGGTGGTCGGCGCAGCCATTCCCGCGTTCTGCCCGGATCAGAAGGACAAGACTCTGCCGAGTCAGCTGCGACCCAGCAGCTAGTTCCTCGCGGCGTCTCGGATCGTTAGGGTCGGAGGATGCGATTCTTCAACCGGCAGTCGGAGTCTGCGGCAGCCCAAGCGGACGTGGTCGGACCGTTCCAGTTCCGGATCGAGGACATGTTCACCGTCACGGGCAAGGGACGGCTGTTCACCGGGACCGTGGAGTCCGGGACGGTGGTGACCGGTGCGGCGGCCTCGCTGGTGATCGGCGACAGCGTCGTGTTGGTGCAGGTGGCTCGGGTGGAGACTCGGCGTCGCCGTGCGCCGGCCGTTCTGGAGGAGGGGACGGCCGGCGCGATCGGGCTCGACGGACTGCGGATGGATCAGCTTCCCACCAAACCGTACGGCGGTCAGGTGATCGTCGACATCGATGCGCTCAAGGGCGGCGTGATCCGATCGAGGCTGGCCTCGGACGTCCCGCCCGCCGGGGACGTCGCTGACGGTCAGTGAAACCGGGGGGGAGCGTTCGGGGTAGGCGGATCGGCGATCGGACGGCGAACTGTCTTTCATGTCGCCCACATCTACGACTCACAGGTCATCGTTCCCTTCGTAGGGAAGCGCCGCATCCCTACGATCCTCTGATATGTCCGTCTTGACCAGGAGTAGTCGCCCAGGAGGAATTACGCCTGGGTAGAATTGGTAGCCTTGCGTCGATGTGAGCAACTGCGAATCGTCCACGCCTTCGACCAGCCATATGTCGACAGGGCGCGTTTACGCGGGCCACGAGCCATCTCGGTGAGGGCATCGTCTCCATCGATCACTATGGAAGTGAAGGCGTAGTCAACGTTTCGTGAGGATCCACGCGCGATCTGCCGGCCAGATTAATGCACGCCGCGTCGAGAACCTCTGCGCAGCACGCTCGACGTCGGCGCGGTTTCTCCGGCGTCGATAACGTCTCGTTCACCGGCTCCACTCAAGAGGGCAAGGCCGCAGCCAGTAGCCGAGTTCTCGCTCCCAAGCGGACAAGTCCGTACTCGAATCGGACTACGCTCCAAGTAGACAGTTGCCGAGGGGAGTAGCCAATGGCTTCTGAGTGGGCTCGAGATGAAGTGATTCACGATACCGAAGTGGCTGAATGGGTTGACTCGCTGCTCTTTCAGCCATACTCGGGCACTGTCGGATCACTTGTCCCCGGCGGATACGAGAGGTATCTTCGTGTGTTGCACCCAGCGGAAAGGGTCGTCAACGGTGCTCTGATCGGGAACTATCGATGGTCCGACGTTGCGCGAGTCAATGGCAAGGTAGCTCATGCCGAGATGCAATGGTCAAAGATCTCGCAGGGTGAATTCGAACCCCGCGGGGGATGGTGGAATGAAGGCCCTCATCGAATTAACTCTCTTCGGCCGATGGTGACCGACGAGATCGCACATCATCTGGGGCGCGGACTGAACACCCGTTGTGTATTTGCCTTCTGGGAAGGAAATACGGCGTTTCAAGAGATTTCGTCGATGTGTCCGACCGTCCGGATCGGTGCATTCAACTACTACCTCACCATGGGGGATGTGGGCCGTGCGTCAGAGGTACTTGAAGGGATCCGTCCGAACATGTGGTGGGCCGTCGACCAAAGTTGGTTCGTATGCTCGAACGTCGAGCTGGACTCGACGTATATCGGCGCAGATTCGGCTCGTGCTGAGGAGATTGTTCTCAGCCGTTCTCTTGAGTCCTGGCCCACCCTGCGAAGCCATCGAATCACGATAGACGGCGATCGGTTCAACTGAATGCACCAACGACGGGCTGATTACCCGCGGCATACCTGGTTCGCTCGTACCCGAGGTCCCGGGATCGCTTGGGCATGGCTGTTTGCACTCTTGCTGGCTACTCTTACCGCTGTATTCGCGGCAGCAGAGCCCCTGATGCAAGTCACCGACTGTGAGGTATGGAACGCGAGCGATCCCGATTGCAAGGGAAGCGTTCTCGATTTCTACGGCGGCTACTTCCTTGTCAGGGCCTCTGTGCCGCCATTGGCATGCGTGTTGGCGCTGGGGATCCGAACGCCCGCGTTCTCCGTCATCGCCTGCCTCGTCATCGGGTCCAGCATTCTCATTGCTTCATTCATGCTCTACTTCCTCCCAGTCCTTCTCGTCGTCGCGTGCCTCGCCGGGTATCAGGTGGTCGTGTCTCATTGAGGATCGAGTCTCACTCCGGCAGATCGTCCCGCTGCCTCAGGGTCCCGTCCCCGGGCAGTTCCACGACGGTGTCGAGGCCGAGCCTGTTCAGGAACGGGTAGTCGTGGCTGACGACGATCAGGGCACCGCGGTAAGCATTGAGAGCGTCGGCGAGCTGGTCGACGCTCGTCGTGTCCAGATTGTTGGTCGGCTCGTCGAGAACGAGCACCTGGTGCGGAGGATCGGCGAAGAGCAGCTTCGCCAAGCAGACGCGGAACCGTTCGCCGCCCGAGAGCGTCGACACCGGCCGGTCGACGGTGTCGCCACGCAGGAGGAGCCGCGCAAGGTGATTCCGGATCTGGCCGGTGGCGGTGCCGGGTACGGCGGCTTGGAGGTTCGCGAGTGCCCCGGCACTCTCGTCGAGACCGTCGAGCCGCTGGGGGAGGACGCCGACACGGTCGGTGAACAGGCGTCCGCCGGGGCGGCCGGCAGTGGGTTCGGCGCCGCTGATCATGTGCCCGAGCAGCGTCGACTTGCCCGACCCATTCGGTCCGACGATGGCCAGGCGTTCGGGTCCCTGGACGAACACCGACCGCTCGCCGGCGGTGAGTTCGGCGATGCGCCTGCTTCGCGGAACCGCCGGGTCGGGGAGGTCGAGACTGATGCGGTAGTCGTCGCGAACCCGGGCGTCGGCCGCGTCGAGTGCGGCCTGCGCGACCCGGACCTTCTGGTCGAGTACCGAGCGCATGGCACCGGCCGATCCCTGCGCGCTGTCGGCGAGCATGCCCGCGACGATCCTCGGGACGCCGCCGTCGCGCTGGGCCTTCTTCGCCGTCCGCTCACGCCTGGCCAGCTTGGTCTCAGCCTCCGCCCGCTGCCGCTTCTCCGTCTTCAACACCTGTTGCGCCGCTCGCGCGGCCTGTACGGCGGCAGCCTGCTCCTGGTCCGCGTGAGCCTTCCACGCACTGTAGGGACCGCCGAAGGTCTCCAGCGCGCCATCGTGCAGTTCGGCGGTCGCATCCATGTGTTCGAGGAGTTCGAGGTCATGGCTCACCACGATCAGTGCACCCGGCCAGTCGTCGATCATCTCAGCGAGGCGAGCGCGCGTCGGGCGGTCGAGGTTGTTCGTGGGCTCATCGAGCAGAGTGATGGCCGTGCGGTGCATCCGCAGACCGGCCACCGCTATCAGCATCGCCTCCCCGCCGGACAGTTCCGCGACCGAACGGTCGACGTCGGCGGCGGAGAATCCGAGACGATCGAGCGATTCGGCCGCGCGCGCTTCGACGTCCCAGTCATCACCGATCGTCTCGAAGTGGCGCGCATCCGCGTCGCCGGACTCGATCGCTCGCAGCGCTTCGAGTACGTCGGCGATGCCGAGGAGTTCGGCGACGGTGGAGTCGCCGGTCAGCGTGACGGTCTGCGGCAGATAGCCGACGTCGCCGGCGGTCTCGATCCGGCCGGACGACGGCGTGAGCCTCCCGGCGATGAGCCGGAGCAGGGTGGATTTGCCGGAGCCGTTGCGGCCGACGAGACCGGTGCGGCCGGCGCCGAACGAGCCGTCGACGCCCGACAGCGCGACGCTGCCGTCGGGCCAGGAGAACGAGAGCGAGACGATCGTGACGGACGATTCAGGCGTGGTGGATGTGTGAGGCATGGTGGAGCTCGATTCACGAGAGTCGCCGCGCGAGGTGATGCGCCGGCGAGGCGGATGAGGACACACTGGTGCCGGAGAACCGGCTTCAGGCCCTGTCGACCTCGATCTCGCAATCCACGACGGTGAGGCTACTCGTGTCGGGTGCTCGGCGCATCCGAGATTCAGCGGGTGCCGGGAGGCTGGAGCGCCGGGTACCAGATGTCGGTGAGGACGTCGGCGGCTCGGTCCGGCGCGAACTCGATGGTTCGCTGGACGGTGGAGCGTGTGAAGTACCGCTCCAGCTGGGTCACGAGCAGTTCGATGCGGAAGCGGGCCTCCTCCCGGCGGTCGTCCGGCCACCGCGACAGGTAGTCGGGCATCGCATCGGTCAACGCGGTGATCGACGCGCGGCCCACGCTCCGGAACTCGGGATCGGCGGAGAGGGCCTCGTCCCAGGCCGGGAGGATGTCGCGATTGGCGTCGAACCACTCGAGGGCCCGTTCGATCCACGCGGTGAACGCCGCTCGTGAACCGTCGCGGAGGACGGCGTCCAGGTCGCCGTACACCGACGCTGCGCGCTGCTGCATGGTCTCGGCGCTGATCCTCGCCAGGATGTCCGTCTTGTTGGTGAAGTGCAGGTAGAACGTGGCACGACTGCATCCGACCGCTCGCGTGATGTCGTCGACGGTCACGTCGGCGTAGCCGTTCTCGGTGAACAGACCGCGCGCGGCCTCGAGCAGGGCCAGCCGGGTTCGGCGTTTCTGTTCGTCCCGCAGATTGGGCCGCTGCGCCCCGACCGTGTCCTCCCGCATGAAGACCATGATGCTCGCCGCTCATCTCGATTGACAATGTGACCACTGACTAGACACGTGTCAGTGAGATCCCTACCGTGGGTCTGTGACGGTCGACACGTACGGCCGCTGACGAGAGGACAGAGCATGACACGCGATCGCGTCGCCATCATCGGCGCCGGCTGCTCCGGCTTCACCACGGCCAAGCGACTCAAGGACGAAGGCATCGAGTACGACTGTTTCGAGATGTCGGACGACGTCGGAGGCAACTGGTACTACGACAACCCGAACGGAATGTCGGCCTGCTACCAGTCGCTCCACATCGACACGTCCACCAGCCGGCTGGAGTTCGACGACTACCCGGCGCCGCGCGACTGGCCGCATTTTCCGCACCACACGCTGATGCACCGGTACTTCCGCGACTACGTCGACCACTTCGGGCTGCGCGAGACCATCACGTTCAACACGGCGGTGGAGAAGGCCGACCGTGAACCGGGAGGCGGCTGGACGCTGACCCTGAGCACCGGGGAGCGCCGCGAGTACGGTGCCCTGGTGGTCGCCAACGGTCACCACTGGAATCCGTTCGTCCCGGAGTACCCCGGCAGCTTCGACGGGCAGATCATCCACAGCCACGACTACCGCAGCCCGTTCGCTCCGATCGACATGCACGGTCAGCGCGTGATGGTGGTCGGGATGGGCAACTCGGCGCTCGACATCGCCTCCGAACTCTCCAACCGCTCCGTCGCCGAACACGTCTGGGTCTCGGCGCGGCGTGGCGTATGGGTGCTGTCGAAGTACCGCGGCGGCAAGCCCGCCGACAAGATGATGATGCCGCCGTGGATGCCGAAGAAGCTGGGTCTGGCGATCGCGCGACGGTCGATCAAGAAGTCGATCGGCAGGATGCAGGACTACGGTCTGCCCGAGCCCGATCACGAACCGCTGTCGGCGCACCCCTCGGTGAGCATCGACTTCCTGGCCAAGTCCGGTTCCGGTGACCTGACCTGCGTACCTGCGATCGAGCGTCTCGACGGTGACGCCGTGATCCTGACCGACGGCCGCCGGGTGACGGTCGACGTGATCGTGATGGCGACCGGCTATCGCATGGCGTTCCCGTTCTTCGACGATCCCGCGCTGATGCCCGATGCGCAGCATCGTTTCCCGTTGTTCAAGCGGATCGTTCATCCGGACGTCGACGATCTGTACTACGCCGGCCTGGCGCAGTCGTCTCCCACGATCGTCAATCTGGCCGAGCAGCAGAGCAAACTGATCGCCGATCATCTTCTGGGCCGGTACGTGCTGCCGTCCCGCGCCGAGATGCGGAAGGCGATCGTCGAAGACGAGCGTCGTCACCTGGGGCAGTACTACAACGCGCCGCGCCACACGATTCAGGTCGATTTCGCGCGGTACAAAGTGGATCTGCTGGCCGAACTCGCGGCCGGGCGAGAACGCGCCAAGCGCCCGGTGGCCGCACGATGACGGTCTCGGGAACGTGCGTGTCCGCGTTCGAGCCGGTGCGGGATCTGTTCGCCGCCAAGCTCGAGTCGGGCGAAGAGGTGGGTGCCTGCCTCGCTGTGGTCTCCGGTGACGACATGGTCGTGGATCTCTGGGGCGGCACGGCCGACGTGCCCTCGGGACGTGTGTGGGAACGCGACACCCTCGCGAACACGTATTCGCTGACCAAGACGATGACGGCGCTCGCGGTCCTGCTGCTCGCCGATCGCGGGGAGGTGGATCTCGATGCGCCGGTCGCCCGCTACTGGCCGGAGTTCGGGGCGGCGGGCAAGCAGAACGTCCTGGTCCGGCAGGTGCTGGGACATACGAGCGGCGTCGCAGGCTGGGATGCGAACATCAGCCTGAGCGACATCTACTCGCACGAGGAGGCGGCGGCGCTGCTGGCCGCGCAGGAGCCCTGGTGGACGCCCGGCGCGGGTTCGGGCTACCACGTGCTCACCTTCGGGACCCTGCTCGGGGAGGTGGTCCGGCGTGTCACCGGCTCGAGCCTCGGACGGTTCTTCGCCGAGGAACTCGCCGGTCCGCTCGGCGCCGACTACCGCATCGGAGTGACGGACGAGGCGCCGGAGCGGTTCGCCTCGATGGTCGCTCCGTCATCCGCGGCGGCGGACTACTCGTCGATTCCGCCCGACAGCCTGATCCGCCGAACGCTCCTGAACCCGGCGTTCGCGCCGTCGATCGTCACCGACCCCGATTTCCTCGCGGCCGAGATCGGAGCGGCGAACGGCCAGGGGAACGCCCGGTCGGTGGCTCGGCTCGCGTCGCTCGTCTCCGGAGGCGGTGCCGTCGGCGGGCGAGCGGCGCTGTCGCGCACCACTCTCGAGCGGATCTTCGACGTCCAGGCGGACGGCGTCGACAGAGTCCTCGGTGTACCGGTGCGTTTCGGTCTCGGCTGGGCGCTTCCGGGTGCGGTGATGCCAGGCGTCCCGGAGGGACGGGTCTGCTGGTGGACCGGGTTCGGCGGTTCGGTGGTGGTCGCCGATCTCGACCGCGACCTCGCCGTGGCCTACGTGATGAACAAGATGTCGCCGGAACTCGTCGGCGCTGCGAAGCCCAACGAGTATCTGGCGGCGGTGTACGACTGCGTCGGTCGCGGTCGGTGATCTCCGGTCAGCCGGCTTCGGCGGCCACCGCAGCCGCGTTCACCTTGGTCAGAACGGCGTGGAGTTCGCCGAGCAGTTCCAGGTCTCCGCCCAGGGCGTCGACCACCTGCGGCGGGATGTCGAGTGCCTGCTCGCGCAGTGCCACACCGGCCTCGGTGAGATGGATCTCCACCTTGCGTTCGTCGTCGTCGCTGCGTCGTCGTTCGATGACGCCGTCGGCTTCGAGGCGCTTGAGCAGCGGGGACAGAGTCGCCGAGTCGAGCTGCAGTAACCGGCCGATCTCGTTGACCGGCAGCGGTGCGTGCTGCCACAGCGCCAGCATCACCAGGTACTGGGGGTGGGTGAGGCCGAGCGGTTCCAGCAGCCGTCGATACACCCGGAGCACCGATCGGTTGGCGAGGGCGAGCGCGAAGCAGACCTGCCGTTCCAGCAGGAGGGGATTACCGGGGATGTGGGCCATGACACGAGTCTACGACTATTTCATAGGGCGCTATTGAATCGCGTGATAGATAGTGCAATATTGAGTAGTGCACGATCTAAAGACGGAGGTTTTCAGGATGAGCGGTCGCCCGAATCCGATTCAATGGGTTGTCTACGCCTACGGGGGCACGCTCCCCGAGTCGAAGCGCGAGTGGGTGCGCAACGATCTCACCGGCCGGACCGCGACCCTCCGTCACCTGATCCGTTCGCAGTTCTGCTTTCTGCCGCTCTACCTCGTCATGTTCTTCGCGTTCGGCGGCGAGATGTGGATCCGCGGCCTGATGGTTTTGCTGGCGGTGCTGCTCGCGCTGATCTTCTCCGCGTCGTACATGGATCAGAACCGGGTTCTCCGCATGCGTAAGCACGGGCTCGGCAACTCACCGCTGACCCAGCGACAGCAGGCGCGAGCCGATCGGGAGAAGGAGCGCTACGAGGCCGTCTACGCCGACCGCCGTGGCTGATCCGCTCAGGACGTGGTCAGCACGCCGTTCGCGACGGTGAACCAGCCGTCCGGTGAGGTGCACGTGATCGCGTCGCCGGGCAGCGCGGTGCACGAGAGGTCGCCGAAGGTCAGCCGGTGTCCGGCCGTCAGCGCGGGGGCCGGGGTCGGCCCGCCTTCGGTGATCGTCGGTTCGGTTCCCTGCGCGGTCAACGTGATCGCGTTCGGTGGCCCGTCGAATGCGCCGATGCGGATACTCGGCGCGTCCTCGGGGTAAGGGGCGGCGCAGGTGATGCGCTGCGGCAGGCGGGACCCCGCCGGCTGCAGTACGCATTCGCGAAGGGGATCTCGCGCATAGCTCCATCGGTAGCTTCCCGGTTGCCCGGAAACGGCGTAGGGGGCCGTGTCGACGGTGGTGGCCGACGAGGTGGTCTCGCCGGTGAGCGGGATCGACGTGACGATGACGGTGGAGGTGCGCGCCGGCGGCGGTGCGATGGCCGAGATGCCGCTCAGCGAACTGGTCGGTGCGGACTCGTCGCCCGGTGTGCATGACGACAGCGCCGCTGCCGTCAGGAGTGCCAGTGCGGTGATCGTGAACGCTCGCGCGTCGGCCGTGAAGGTGCACTTCATCCGTGCCCCCTGAAGGTCGGTGCCCCTGCGATGCCCGTCAGATTACCCGCAGGAGCAGGTCGATTCGGACGATCCTCTCCGTCATGTCATCGGCCGGACGTCACTCGCCGTCCGTGAGCGGCTTCTCGTACGCCGACCGCACCGAGGATCCCGTCACCGCGGCGACCTGGTTCGGCACCGTGGCACGCAGGGCGCGGTCGCGCACCGATTGCGGCAGAACGCCGGAGATCGCGACCAGGGCTCCGACGGTCCGCGGCACCCATACCTGGAAGCGCCTGGTCTCGATCGCCGACACCACCGCGGCCGCGACGTCGTCCGGACTCAGCCGCTTCACCGATCCCGAGGAGGTCCCGGCCGCCAACTCGGTGTCGACCACGGTCGGCATCACCGCGGTGATCGCGACGCCGGTGCCGCGCAGTTCCTCCCGTACGCCGGTGAGGTAGCCGAGAACCCCGTGTTTGGTTGCGGCATAAGAGGATTCGCCCGGCGGAGCGAGACGCGACGCCGCTGAAGCCACCGTGACGATGTGGCCGCGTCCGCGGTGCCGCATCTCCGGCGCGGCCAGGCGCACACCGCGGATCACTCCCAGCAGGTTCACCGCCACCATCCGCTCGGCGGCGATCGCGGGTTCGGTGTCGAAGGGGCCGACCCACATCACGCCCGCGTTGTTGACGAGCACGTCGATCGGACCGAGGTCGGCTGCCGCATCGGCCAGGAAGGCGGCGAACGAGTCGTCGTCGGTGACGTCCAGGCGGTAGCCGCGGGCGGTTCCGCCGAGTCTGTCCGCCGCACGGTGAGCCGCGTCGGCGTCGAGGTCGCCGATCGCCACGCGAGCGCCGAGGGCCGTCAACCGGTCGGCGATCGCGAAGCCGATACCCCGCGCGGCGCCGGTGATCGCCACGGTGGTGCCTGCGATCTGAACGGGTCGGTGCCGGCGGAACGAGAAGCGCATGAGTCCAGTCTGCCCCTCGGCGACCGTCGAAGCGAGAGGCCCCGGCGGACGGAGGTGCTCAGTCGTCGAGGCGGGGTTCGGGTGCGAGGACCGCGCGAGGAGCGAACCAGCCGAGGAAGGCCGCGCCCGCGAGCAGGATCGAACCGAGCACCAGACAGGCGGACTGCAGCGGAGGCAGGAACGCCGCATACGCGCCCTCGGTGATCTTCTCGGCGAGCGAAGACGCCTGCGGTGGCAGGTGACCGGCCACCTCCACGGCACCCGCCAGCGAGCCGCGCACCCCGTCGGCGGCGCGTTCGGCGGCGTCCGGGTCGATCGTCGCCAGCTGGTCGTGGACGTCCTGCGCGGTGCCGGTGATGCGTCTGTCGTACCCGGCCGCCAGGATGCTGCCCGCCAGGGCGATACCGATCGCCGCACCGAGTTCGCGGGCGGTGTCGTTGACAGCCGATCCGACGCCTTGGTTCTCCAACGGGGTATTGGACATGATCGCGGTGGTGGACGGGGCCGTCGCCAGCCCGATACCGACAGCGCACACGCCGAGCATCACGCCCAGCTTCCAGTACACGTCGGCGTCGACGATCCCGAGCGCGAGTACGCCGGCCGCGGCGATCGCGATGCCGGTGGCGAGAACCGCACGCAGCGAGTAGCGGACCGCCACGAGGTTCCCGATCATGGCGAAGACGCCGACGCCGACCACCATCGGGAACAGCGCGACCGCCGACTTGAGTGCCGAGTAGCCGAACACCAGCTGCAACTGCAGGAGCAGCAGATAGAAGACGCCGAAGGAGGCGAGGAACTGCAGCGCCACCGACAGGGAACCGGCGGCGAAAGCGCGGTTGCGAAACAGGTTCACGTCGAGCAGAGGCGAGGATCTGCGCAGTTCGATCACGATGAACGCGGCGATCATCGCCGCGCCACCGATCAGGCAGATCAGGATGAGCGGGTTCGTCCATCCCCGATGCGGCGCCTCGAGCAGGCCGTAGACGACGGCGGCGATCGCGGTCATCGACGTCAGCGAGCCGATGTAGTCGAACCGTCCCGGGGCGTCGTCCTTCGAACTGCCGATCGTGACGGTGAGCAGGAGGGTGGCCGCCGACGACGCCGCGAACGTGATGAAGACCGAATGCCATCCGAAGAAGTTGAGCAGAACCCCGGTGACGAAGAAGCCCATTATCGCGCCGGCCCCGGCCACGCCGGCCCAGATGCTGATCGCGAGCGCGCGCTTCTCACGCGGGACACCGGCCGTGATGAGCGACAGTGTGGCCGGCATGATCATCGCGGCGCCGACGCCGGCGACCACGCGGGTGAGGATGAGCTGGGTGGGGGTGTCCACCCAGACCGCGGCCAGTGAGCCGATTCCGAAGACCACCAGACCGATCATCAGAACCGGCTTGCGTCCGATCCGGTCGCCGATCGCACCCGCGGGCAGCAGCAGCGCGGCCAGTACCAAGGTGTAGCCGTCGATGATCCACGTCATCTGCGCGGTGGTGGCGCCGGTGGCGCGGGCGATGTCGGGCAGCGCGGTGTTGAGCGCGGCCATCGCCGCCACCACCAGGCTCACCGCGAGACAGGCGACGAGGATCAGCCACGCCGTCGCGAAGGTCATCGAATCGTTGCTGGTTCTTTGCCCGACACGCACAGTCTGTTCATCGCCTTCTTTTGTAACTTGTGACACATTGGTCACACGGACAACAGATCACGATCTCGAGGGAGAGTTGATCACCATGGCTTCCAACCAGCTGACGTCCGGCGTCACCGAGATCCGGCAGGGCCGAATCCACATCTGGCGTCTGCTCGCGATGGTCGCGGTTCTCGCCGCGATCCTCACCGTCCTGCTCCTGATAGTCGCAAGCGCGGCTTGATCGTCTTCACGATCAAGCCGCGCTCGCGTCGTCACTGAACTAGCCCGCGTACTTCTCGACGACCGCGCCCACCGGGTCCAGAGCGTCGATGACGTGGCCCTTGGCCTTGCCGCGGACGCTCTTGTACGCCTTCGCGAGGACCGACGGGGCGCTCTGCGCCTGTCCGTCGGTGACGGCGAGCAGCGCCTCGGCGGCCTGGTCGCCGTTGGCTGCCAGGTGAGCGCCGAAGGGCGTGCCCGCGGGCCTCGAATCCCACAGCGGCGAGAGCGCGGTCATGAAGTCGGGCAGCATCTTGTTCGTCGCCACCTGGACCACGCCCGGCTTGAACTTCTGAGCCGCGGAGTACGCGGTCTTGATCGCCGCGCCCGACAGGCCGGACTGCTTCTTCACCTCCGCGTCGATGACGTCGGCGAAGTCGGAAGCCATGGCTTCGCGGTTGGCGTCGAGCAGGGGCAGGAGCGAGGCGGTCATGCAGAGCCTTTCGGTCAGGATTCGAGGAACACGACGTTGCTCAGGGCCGGTGCGTCGTCGCGGTCGACGACGGTGGTGGCCACGAGCAGTCGGTCGCCATCTTCCCAGGCGCGGACTCGGAGCGTCTCGCCGGGGAACACAACTCCGGCGAAGCTCACACCGTAATCGGCCACGGCCGAGACGTCGCCGCCGAAGACCTCGTCGACCACGGCCCGGCAGACGCTGCCGTACGTGCACAGCCCGTGCAGGATCGGCCGCGGGAAGCCGGCCTCGGACGCGAATTCCGGATCGCTGTGCAGGGGGTTTCGATCACCGCACAGTCGGTAGAGGAGCGCCTGGTTCGGCTGGGTCGGCACCAGGATCTCGCGGTCGGCGGCGCGGTCGGGGAGATCCACCCGGGTCGACGAGCCGCGCTCGCCGCCGAATCCGCCCTCGCCCTTGGCGAAGATCGACGATCGTGCCGTCCAGAGCGGCTCGCCGTTCTCGTCGCGAGTGACCGATTCCTGGATGACGACCGCGGCCGAGCCCTTGTCCTGCACCTCGGCGATGCGCGTGCGGGTGGTCGCGGTGCCGGTCGCGGGCAGCGGCCGGTGCACCCGCACCTGCTGGGCGCCATGAACCACCTTCGACAGGTCGATGTCCACTCCGGGGAACGACACCTTCGGTGCCTCGGTGGCGTTGAACGTCGCCGCGACGGTGGCGAACGACGGCAGTACCTTCGGCTCCGAGTCGTGGACGTACTGCAGACCCGCGGTGTCCAACGGGTCGTGGGCCCCGCCCACGGCGAGGTTGTAGAGCGCCACTTCGCGCGGCGTCCACGAGAACGTCACTTCACCGAGGTCGGCGCCGGCGGCGACTGAGGGATCGATGGGCATGAATCAGGCTCCTGCGTGCGAGACGGTGGCGTTCTTGGCCTTCTCGACGGCGTCGAGCGCGGCGAGATATCCGAACACCATGGCCGGGCCGATCGTGGCGCCGGGACCGGCGTAGGTATGGCCCATCACCGGCGCGCTGGTGTTGCCCGCGGCGTAGAGGCCTTCGATCACGCTGCCGTCGGCTCGCAGTGCGCGTCCCGCGGTGTCGGTGTTGACGCCGCCCTTGGTGCCCAGATCGCCCGGAACCATCTTCACGGCGTAGAAGGGCGCCTTGTCGACGACGCCGAGGCTCGGGTTGGGCTTGTTGGTGATGTCGCCGTAGTAGTGGTCGTAGGCGCTGTCGCCGCGGTGGAAGTCCTCGTCCTTGCCGCTGCGGGCGAATCCGTTGAAGCGCTCGGTGGTGGCCTGCAGCTTGTCCGCGGGCAGGCCGGTCTTCTCGGCGAGCTCGGCGATGGTCGTGGCCTTCACGACGACGCCCGACTTGAGCCAGCTCTTCGGCAGCGGCTGTCGTGCGGTGACGCCTGCGAACAGGTATCGGTTGCGGCAGCGCTGATCGAAGATGAGCCAGCCGGGCACGTTCTCGCCTGGGCCGTCGCCCTGGCCGAACTGGCCGCCGTACATCTGGTGGACGGCCTCGACGTAGGGGAGCGATTCGTTCATGAAGCGCTCGCCCCGGGTGTTCACGATGAAGGTGCCCGGCACCGAGCGTTCCGAGAGCGCGAACCACGGACCCTTGGGCAGCGGAATGGTGGGTCCCCACCAGGCGTCGTCCATCAGGGAGACGTCGGCGCCGACCGCGAGCGCGGCGTTGATGCCGTCGCCGGTGTTGGTCGGTGCACCGGTGGTCCACTCGCTGCCGATCGGCGCGCGCTGGTACTTCGCGCGCATCTCGGCGTTGTGCTCGAAGCCGCCGCTGCCGAGGATCACACCGTAACGGGCACGCAGTTCGGTGGCGGCGCCGTCACCCGTCCCTACCTTGACTCCGACCACGGCGCCGTTGTCGGTCACCAGATCGGTCAACGGAGTGTTGAGCCGGATGTCGACGCCCGCCTGCCGGCAACCGAGCAGCAGCTCCGCGGCCAGGGCGGCTCCCATGGCGATCATCTTCTTGCCGCGGCTGCGGGCCCAGAAGAAGCGTGCACCGACCTTCGCCATTCGGACGGGGCCGCGCCAGTGCCGGAATCCGGTGTTGAGCCAGCGGTAATCGGACTGCAGGACGACCATGTTCAGCGGTGCCTTGGTGTACTGGGGATGCAGCGTCGCGAGATCGTCGCCGAGGCGTCGGGCGTCGAACGGCTTGGGCTCCACCGAACGTCCCATCGCACGACCGCCGGGGGCCTCGGGGTAGTAGTCCGAGTATCCCTTGACCCACTCGAGTTCCAGTGGTGCATGGGCGATCAGATAGTCGAGAGCCTCCGGTCCGCGGTCGATGTAGGTGTCGATCCGCTCGGCGGGAGCGTGCTCGCCGATGATGGCGTGGGCGTACTTGCGTGCTTCCTCGGGGGTGTCCTCGACGCCGTCTCGGCGCAGGATCGAGTTGTTCGGAATCCAGACGCCACCACCGGACCGCGACGTGGATCCGCCCCAGTACGGCGACTTCTCGATGAGGACGGTCTTGAGGCCTTTGCTGGCCGCGGTCAGCGCGGCCGCGAGACCGGCGCCGCCGGCACCGACCACGATGACGTCGAACGTCTCCGGCTCGCCGGCTTCGGTGTTCATGGCTTCGGTGGTCATTTCCTGCCCTTCGTCTGCATGCTGCGCTCATCGCGCCAAAGTAGAACGTGTTGCAGAACAGCCTAAACTAGAACACGTTCGCACTGAAAGGGCGGCTCGAGACTGACGGTGGCCGTGACTCAGGCGGCGGCCGTCACCAGCCAGCAGTGATTCGGGTGCTTCACCGCACCGTCGACGAGGTTGGCGCGCAGATCGGCCCGGACGCGGTCGAGGAGTTCGGCCCAGCCCGCCTCGCCGAGCGTGCCGCGGACTCGGTCGGAGACGAGTTGTCCGCTGCTGGTGGCGAGGATGACGGCGAGACGTTCTTCGACCCCGTCCGTGCGACCGCCCGCGCCGTCGGGAGTCGAGTAGTCGCTCTCGAATGTGAAGGGGTCGATGGAGATCTCCGACCAACCGGAACCGTCGAGAATCGATCGGAGGTAGTCGCGGTCGTCGAAGGCCAGCGGGCCCGGTGTGCCCGGCG
Source organism: Gordonia sp. LUNF6 (assembly GCF_047041125.1). Lineage (NCBI taxonomy): Bacteria > Bacillati > Actinomycetota > Actinomycetes > Mycobacteriales > Gordoniaceae > Gordonia > Gordonia sp. LUNF6. Next base: position 3,236,548 of record NZ_CP178181.1, on the reverse strand, counting down.
CCGGACGTTCCGGCGGCTCGTCGAGCGCGGAGACGAGTGTCTTGGTGCCGAGACTGAAGATCCGGTTGCTTGAGCCCTCCTGCCAGCAGATGAACGCGAGTCGACCGTCCGGCACCGCCGCTCGGCGGATGTTCTCGAACGCTTCGACCGGACGGTCGAAGAACATCACGCCGAATCGCGACACGATGCGGTCGAAGCCGCGGTCGCCGATGAGCCCGCGCAGATCCGCGGTCTGCGCGTCGGCGACCACAGCCCGTGCGCCGGGAACCCGACGGTTCGCTGCGTCGACCATCGCGGGCGAGATGTCGACGCCGACGGCATCCGTGCCTGCGGCGACCGCCGCCTCCAGGAGCGTGCCTCCGCCGCATCCCACATCGAGAACGGAGCCGGTCAGGTCGGCGGCTTCCACGAGCGCTCGGGTGGCCGGAGCGAAGATCGCATCGAAGATCGCGTCCTGTTCAGCCCACGCCGCCCCGTGCTGAGTCCAGTCGGGTCGCAGAGAGTCCTTCGCCATGTCTGGGACGCTATCGGCGGCGACACTCGGTCCGCAACGGATCGTGAGTCACATCCCGGGGGGCGGGGTCGCGACGCAGATGGCTGCGCCCATCGGGTCCTTGAACGAGGCGAGGACGCCGTACGGCGTGTCATCGGCGGGCATCAGGATCTCGCCGCCCAGCCTCCCGACAGCGGCGAGCGTGGCGGGGACGTCGTCGACGGTGATGTACACCTGCCAGAACGACGGGTGCCCGTCGCCGAGCATCCCGGCCGCGTCCATGATCCCGGCGGTGCCTTCGCGGCCGTCGCCGCCGGTCACCATCACCTGCGCGTAGCGGCCCGGCCCGTCTGAGCCGCCGCCGATCTCCTCCAGTTCCCAGTCGAATACCCGCGGGTAGAACGCCGATGACGCGGCGTAGTCCATCGACATCTCGTCGAACCAGTACGGTGTGCCGGGCTCGCCGCGCCGCACGAAGCCGGGGTGCGTTCCGGGCTGCCAGACGCCGAACGCCCCGCCCGCCGGATCGAGATACACGGCCATGGTCCCCATGTCGCCGACCGGCATCGGCGGCACGACCACGCTGCCGCCCGCCGCGGTCACCGAGTCGGTGGTGGCACTCGCGTCGTCGCTGCGGAAGTACACCGACCAGACATTCGTGGGCCCGTTGTCGGAGCCGCTCATGGGCATCAGGCCGGCGACGCGCGACCCGCCGGCGGTGAAGTTGCGGTAGCCGCCGAAATCGGCGGACGGTTCCTCGGTCGACCAGCCGAACAGCGTGCCGTAGAAGTCGGAGGCGCGGTCGACGTCGCTGGTCATCAAGTCGAACCAGATCGGGGCGCCGGGCGCGGCGGAATAGGAGGGCATGACGGTCTCGCTTTCGTTCGCGGTGGCTGTCGCTGAAATGGACGTCACCTGTAGATCCTTCTCCATCGCCGCTTCGGTGTCCACGGTCACGCTGCCTCGCCTTGCGTGCCGACGGTCGCGGGGGCCGGGTCCGCCGTCGGCGGATCCGCTGCGGGCAGATCCGCATGTACCGGCACCGTCCGACGGCGCACGCTGGTGCCATGACGAAACCCGATGAATCCCAACACTTCACCCGCGACGACCGCCAAGACCTGTATCGGCGGCGGGTCGTGGTACTCGACGGCCAGTTGGACGACGACAACGGCACCCTTCTCGCGACGCAGATGCTCTCCCTGGCCGCGGCCGACGACAGCGCCGACATCTCGCTCTGGATCCACTCACCCGGCGGGTCGGTTCCGGCGATGCTCGCGATCCGGGACGTGATGAACGTGGTGCCGTGCGATGTCTCGACCCTGGCTCTCGGGATCGCCTGCAGCGCGGGACAGTTCCTGTTGTCGGCGGGGGCCCGGGGCAAACGCCGGGCCATGCCGCACGCTCGCATCCTCATGCACCAGGGGTCGGCGGGTATCGGCGGAACCGCTGCCGATGTGGAGTTGCAGGCCGACGACCTGCGGTACACGCGGGACACGGTCCTGGGCCTGATCGCCGAGGACACCGGCCGCCCGCTGGAACAGATCTTCGAGGACTCGATCCGCGATCGGTGGTTCAGTGCGGAGCAGGCACGCGACTACGGTTTCGTCGACGAGGTGGTCGGGAACTTTACGGACGTGGTCCCGCACGCCGATCGGACCGGTTTCGGCCTCACGGGGAAGGCTGCGCGATGAGCTCCTACCCGATCCCGAACGTCGTCGAGCGGACGCCCGCCGGCGAACGGTTCACCGACGTCTACTCGCATCTGCTCGCGAGCCGGATCGTCTATCTCGGCACTCCGATCGACGCGGGCGTCGCGAACGCCCTCGTCGCGCAGTTGATCTACCTCGAAGCCGACAACCCCGACCGGGATATCGAGCTGTACATCAACTGCGAAGGCGGCGACCCGGCGGCGATGCTCGCGATCTACGACACCATGCAGTACATCCGGCCGCCGGTGGCCACGACGTGCGTGGGGCAGGCGGTGTCGGTGGGAGCGGTGCTCCTCGCGGCCGGGGCGCCGGGCAAGCGGTCCGCGACGCCGCATTCGAGGCTGGTGCTGCATCAGCCTGCGGCGGAGGGACGCGGCACGATCCCCGACTTGATCATCCAGGCCGACGAACTGGTGCGCGTGCGATCGCAGATGGAGCGAATCCTGGCGCGCCATACCGGGCACGACGAGGCGGAACTGCGCGCCGACACCGATCACACGCGGGTGTTCACCGCCGCCGACGCCGTCGGCTACGGGTTGATCGATCAAGTGGTCGACGAGCGGTGACCTCAGGCCGCGCAGGCCAGCGCGGTCGGACGCGACGGCGCCGGGGCCGTCGCGGTCGGCTGCGTCTCGCGGAGATGCTCGCCGACCGCTACGGTCACGTCGCCCAATGTGGTGTCCAGGGCGCCGACCACGGCGGCGATCATCTCACTGGAGGGATCCTTTCGTCCACGCTCGATCTCCGACAGATACTGCACCGACACTCCGGCGCGGGCGGCGGTGTCGGCGAGACGTTCGCCCCGCCGGAGCCGAAGGCTGCGCAGATGTTCTCCGAGCGCTTCCCGGAGCAATGGTGTGCGGACGATCGCGACGACTCCCATGACTCCAAATTAGGCCAGGCGGCGAAGATGACGCCGCCGACTCTGCTCAGAGCAGAATCGGCGGCGTGGCTGTGGGGAGACCGACCTCACCAGTAGCCGTCGGGATCCTCTTCCGGGGACTCGCTCGGGATGATGCCCTCGGCGACCCCGTGATCGATGCTCGCCGACAGCCGCGGGCACGTGGGCAGCAGTGCGGCATTGCCGCCCGAGGCCCGGATCTCGGAGATCTGCGAGCACCGGGCCAGCGCGTCGTCGTTCCACTGGACGCTGGTGTGGTGCGCGCTGGTCTTCTTCACCATCACGTGTGCGTGGCATGTGCGGCACTCGATGTCCGTCATGCCGCCGGTGAGGTAGTGCTTGCGGTCCCGGGCGGTGGCGTCGGCGATCGCGGCGACGCGCTCGGGATCGCCGGCCCACTGCGGGGCCTTCGCCCAGCCGGGGACCGCGGCCCGCTCGTCGGCGCGAGTCATCAGACCGACGCGCCCTCGGAATCGTTGGCCTCGGCCTCGGCGGCCTCCTTCTCGGCCTGGATCCGCAGGTTCTCCTGGACTTCCTTGTTCCAGGTCTCCTGAGCCTTGGCGGTGTCGATCTCGTACTCGAAGCGGCCCGTCATCTCCTCGGTGACGTCGGCGACGTCCACGTAGAACTGCTCGTACCAGCGTCGCAGCTGGTAAACGGGTCCGTCCTCCTCCACCAGCAGCGGATTGTCGATGCGGGTCTTGCGCTTCCAGATCGCGACGTCCTGCATGAACCCGACTTCGACGCCCTTGGTGATCGTCTTGACCATGCCGTCGGTCTGCTCGGGCGAGAGTCCCTGCGGGATCTTCGCCATGACGCCGAACATGAGGACGAACGAGTTCGAGTCGATGGGGTAGTGGCAGTTGGTCAGAATCGTCTCGACCGAGTACTTACCGTAGTACTGCACCATCGGGTTCAGCATGTAAGACGGGCCGTAATACGCGGCGATCGACTCCAGCCGGGTGTCGCCGTAGGCGGTCGAGATGCCGACGTCGGGGCGGCCGTGGCTGTTCATGTACTGCGCCGCGGTCTCACCTTCGAAGACGTTCTTGAAGTAGTCCGGCAGCGCGTAGTGCACGTAGAAGAAGTGCGCCATGTCGACCACGTTGTCGATGATCTCGCGGCAGTTGGAGCCCTCGATCACGAGCTTGTTCCAGGTCCACCCGGTCCACTCGTCGGTGCCGAACTCGGCGAGTTCGGGAATGATGACGTCCTCCGGCGGCGGGTTGCCCTCGGGATCGTTGTAGACGAAGACCTGGCCGTTGCGGATCATCGTCGGCCACGTACGGGTCTTGGCCAGCTTCGGGTGCCGCTTCGCGTAGGGCACCTCGGCGCAACGCCCCTTGCCGTTCCACTGCCATCCGTGGAACGGGCACGCCACGTTGTCGCCCTTGACGGTGCCCATGGACAGGTCGGCGCCCATATGGCGGCAGTAGGCGTCCAGAGTGTGGATGTCGCCCTTGCTGTCGGCCCACACCACCAGCTTGGTACCGAAGATCTCCAGCGAGTGGGTCTCGCCGTCGTTGTACTCGTCCACCAGGCCGATGCAGTGCCAGCCTCGCGCGAATCGGGTGGGGGGCGTGCCGGTGTCGATCTCCCGGATGTCGGTTTCAGCCATCTTCTCGGCCTCCTCGTCGGTCTCGTTTCGGGCTCTGGCCCGTCTGACTCGATAGTAGAACATGTTCCACTAGAATGAGAACGTGTTCTAGTCCAAAACGAGAACGTGTTCTAATATTGGTCGTAAGTCGATGACGGCACACGAACAGGAGTGACTCATGTCAGCACAGCGGAGCGAAGCCGCGCAGCAGGTTCTGGACAAGATCGATGCATTGCTGCCGGATCTCGCGCAGCGCGCGCAGTCCACGGAGGATGCGCGACGCATCCCCGCGGAGGTCGCGGACATGCTCCAGGAGACCGGCTTCTTCAAGCTCCTGCAGCCCGCGCAGTGGGGCGGTCACGAGACCGACCCCGTCACCTTCTACGAGGCGGTGCGCCGTCTGGCCACGGCCTGCGGTTCCACCGGGTGGGTCGCAGGCATCGTCGGTGTCCACAACTGGCATCTCGCGCTGTTCAGCCAGCAGGCGCAGGAAGACGTCTGGGGCGAGGATCCCAATGTCCGCATCTCGTCCTCGTACGCACCGATGGGCATGGGTGAGGTCGTCGACGGCGGCTACAAGGTCAACGGCTCCTGGGCGTGGTCGTCCGGCTGCGACATCGCCGACTGGGTGGTCGTCGGCGGACCGGTCATCAAGAACGGCAAGCCGGTCGACTTCGTCAGCTTCCTGATCCCGCGGACCGACTACAACATCAAGGACGTGTGGAACGTCGTGGGCCTGCGCGGCACCGGCTCCAACACCATCGAGGTCAAGGACGTCTTCGTTCCCACGCACCGGGTTCTGAGCTTCGGCGTCATGAGCAAGGGCGCCGCTCCCGGGCTCGAGCGCAACACGGCGCCGGTCTACAAGATGCCGTGGGGCACCATCCACCCGTCGACCATCTCGACCCCGATCGTCGGCATGGCCTACGGCGCCTACGCCGCCCACGTCGAGCATCAGGGCAAGCGCGTCCGCGCCGCCTACGCGGGCGAGAAGGCCAAGGACGATCCGTTCGCCAAGGTTCGCATCGCCGAGGCCGCCTCGGACATCGACGCCGCGTGGCGTCAGCTCTCGGGCAATCTGCAGGCCGAGTACGACCTGATCGTCGCCGGTGAAGAGGTGCCGATGGAACTGCGTCTGGCCGCGCGCCGCGACCAGGTCCGAGCGACGTCGCGTGCGATCGACTCCATCGATCTGCTCTTCGAGAACTCCGGCGCGCACGCACTGGAGAACGGGACGCCGATCCAGCGTTTCTGGCGCGACGCCCACGCCGGCCGCGTTCATGCGGCCAACGACCCGGAACGGGCCTACCAGGCCTTCGGCAACGGCGAGTTCGGCATCCCCATCGGCGACACGATGGTATAGCGCGACGGCCCGACTACTTGACGAGGAACGACGAACACATGACTGACGACCAGAGCCCGATCCGGTCTCTCGGCTACATGCGGATAGACGCCACGGACATGGACGCGTGGCGTGAGTACGGGCTGAAGGTGCTCGGCATGGTGGAGGGTTCGGGGTCCATCCCGGGCGCCCTCTATCTGCGGATGGACGACTTCCCGGCGCGCCTGGTGATCGTGCCCTCCGATCGCGATCATCTCGCGTGCTCGGGCTGGGAGTGCGCCACCGCGGCCGGGCTGCAGGAGGTCCGTGACCGGCTCAGCGCCGCGGGTGTCGAGTTCCGGGAGGGCACCCCGGAGGAGATCGCCGACCGCCGCGTCGACGAGTTGATCGTCTTCTCCGATCCCGACGGGAACGTCCTCGAGGCCTTCCACGGGGTGGCGCTGCAGCATCGCCGGGTGGTGAGCCCGTACGGCCACACCTTCGTCACCGGCGAGCAGGGCCTGGGTCACGTGGTCCTCACCACCACCGACGACGCGCGGGCGCTGACGTTCTACCGGGACGTTCTGGGCTTCCGGCTCCGCGACTCGATGCGGCTCCCGCCGCAGGTGGTCGGGCGTCAGGAGGGTGAGGAGCCGGCGTGGCTGCGGTTCTTCGGTTGCAACCCTCGGCACCACTCGCTGGCGTTCCTGCCGATCCCGAACAGCACCGGCATCGTGCATCTGATGGTCGAGGTCGAGAACTCCGACGACGTCGGCCTGGCCCACGACCGCGCGCTGCGCAAGAAGGTGCCGATGTCGGCCACGCTCGGTCGCCACGTGAACGACCTGATGCTCTCGTTCTACATGAAGACGCCCGGCGGCTTCGACGTCGAGTTCGGTTGCGAGGGCAGGCAGGTGGACGACACCGACTGGATCGCCCGCGAATCGACGGCGGTCAGCCTCTGGGGTCACGATTTCACGATCGGTATGAAGTAGGTCCGAGCCCGTTCCGCCGGTCGAGCGAGCGGAGTGAGTCGATTGCCCACTCCGTCCGCTCGGCCCGATCATCCGGCCGCACTGCACCCGACCCACTGCATCCGACCCCACCGAAGGGAAACCGACATGACTCCGCACTCCCCGTACGGGACCGACGACTTCGACTCCCGGCAGTTCCGGACCGCGATGGGCCAGTTCTGCACCGGGGTCACGGTGATCACCACGCTCGACGAGGAGGAGAAGCCGGTCGGCTTCGCCTGTCAGTCGTTCGCGGCGCTGTCGCTGGACCCGCCGCTGGTCCTGTTCTGTCCGCAGAAGATGTCGCGAACCTGGCCGGTGATCGAGGCGCGGGGACAGTTCTGCGTCAACGTGCTGTCGAACCGGCAGCAGGATGTCAGCGCGACCTTCGGCGCGCCGGGGGCCGACAAGTTCAAGTCGATCACCTGGGATCCGTCGCCCGCGGGGCTGCCGGTGCTGCGGCACAGTCTCACCTGGGTGGAGTGCTCGGTGGACTCGGTCACCGACGGGGGCGACCACTGGATCGTCATCGGGCGGGCTCAGATCCTCGGCGAAGTGCTGCAGGACAAGCCTCTGCTGTTCTATCGCGGCGGCTACCTGTCCACCGAGCATCCGCGGGTGACGCCGGCTCAGGCCGAACTCGACAACTTCCTCACTTGGACCGGAGGCGACACGTGGCTGTGACCGAGCCCGCGGAGTCGGTCACCGCGCCGTTCACCGCGGCGATCGCCGAAGCCGAGGCGCTGGTGCGCAGTGCGGACTTCGCCGAGACCGACGCCGAGCGCGCGGAGGGTCTCGACTATCTGGCGGGCGGCATCTCGTCGATTCTCCAGGTGGCACGCGCGGGGGAGAAGACGCATCCCTATTTCGTGACTTCCACGGGGCCGTACTCCAAGATGGGGCTCGACAACCCGGACACGCTCTATTACCACGCGACGGTGGTTCCCGAGGCCACGTACGTGGTGCGGGGCGTGCGCGGCACCACCGCTGATCTGGCCTTTCAGGTGATCCGGGGCAATTACACGGCGGATGAGGTCCCCGGCGGAGAGACCGCCTTCGACGATCGCGTGATCCCGATCGCCGACGACGGGAGTTTCGAGATCACGTTCGGGCCGGAGCGGCCGGGAGTGCCCGACGGCACCCACTTCGTGCTGGGTGAGGGCGCGACCATGCTCTCGGTCCGGGAGGTGTACAGCGACTGGGCCGCCGAGCAGAAGGGTTCGATCACCATTGAGCGGGTGGACACCGTCGGACTTCCACCCGCGGAACTCTCCACCGACCGGATCGCCAAGCGCTACGCCGTGGCGGCGAAGATGCTGACCTCGCGCGTGAACACATGGTTCAACTTCCCCAAGTGGTTCTACCTCGGTGAGCCGGTCAACACCTTCACGGCGCCGCGCACCACGCCGGGCGGGTTGGCGACTCAGTACTCGTCGGTCGGTCACTTCGATCTGCCCGCGGGCCGGTCGATGGTGGTGACCGTGCCGTGCTCCGATGCGCCCTACCAGGGCTTTCAGCTCGGCAGCATGTGGTACATCTCGCTCGACTATGTGAATCATCAGACGTCGCTGAACTCGGCTCAGGCTCAGGTGGACCCGGACGGAATGATCCGGATGGTGATTGCGGCGAACGATCCGGGAATCGCGAACTGGGTGGAGACCACCGGCCGGCGGCGCGGCATCCTGCAGTTCCGGTGGCAGCGGACCGATGCGCCGATCACTGCCGAGCAGGGTCCCACGGCCGTGGTGGTGAACGATGCCGACGTTCCCTCGCATCTGCCGTACTACCGGGACAACCGGATCGACGCCGCCGGCTGGGCAGAGCGGATCGCGGTCCGGCAACGGGCATTCGCCCGCCGGATGCTCGGATAGACAGGCTCGGATAGACAGGACGGGTAATGGCAGGTCTTCTCGACGGAAAGATCGTCGTCGTCTCCGGAGTGGGTCCGGCGCTGGGCCGTGCGGTGTGCGTGCGTTCCGCGGCCCAGGGGGCTCGCGTGGTGCTCGCGGCACGGACCGAGTCGCGGCTCGCGGAGATCGCGGCCGAGATCCGGCAGGCGGGCGGCGAGGCGCTGACCGTCCCCACCGACATCACCGACGATTCCGCGGTGGCGAACCTCGTCGATCGCACCGTGGCCGAGTTCGGCGGGGTCGACGTCCTGGTCAACAACGCCTTTGCGGTCCCGTCGATGAAGCCGCTGGGCCGCACCGACTTCGACCAGATCACTTCCGGTCTCGACCTCACCGTGCTCGGCACACTTCGAGTCATCAAGGCGTTCACGCCCGCGTTGAGCGAGGCGAACGGGTCGATCGTGAACGTCAACTCCATGGTGATCCGGCATTCGGAGCCGCGTTACGGCAGCTACAAGATCGCTAAGTCGGCGCTGCTGTCGATGTCGCAGACACTGGCCACCGAGCTCGGCGGCGAGGGGATTCGGGTCAACAGCGTCGCGCCCGGATACATCTGGGACGACCAGCTGAAGTGGTACTTCGGCGAGGTCGCGAAGAAATACGGGATCACCCCGGAGCAGGTCTACGAGCAGACCGCGTCGCGCAGCGATCTGAAACGGCTGCCGGAGCCGGCGGAGATCGCAGACGCGGTGCTGTTCCTCGCCTCCGACCTCGCGCGGGCGATCACCGGACACACTCTCGACGTGAACTGCGGTGAATACCATGACTGAGTCCCGAACCACTGTCGGCACGGTCGACGAACTGCACGAGGCGGCGATCCGCGCCGTCGGCCTCGACGACTTCGGCGACACGGACTACCTCGAAGGTCTCGAGGTGCTGCTGTCGTCGTACGCGCAGTCCGCCGATCTGGAACCGTTGGGCAGCAAGATGTTCCGCTACTTCCTCAAGGGCGCGCTGATCGCACGGCTGCTCAGCGAGGCGGGGTGGAAGAACAACCCGGATTACGTGCGGGTGCCGGTGGAACGGCCGGTGTTCGTCACCGGACTGCCGCGGACCGGCACCACCGCGTTGCACAGGCTGCTGGCCGCCGACCCCGCCCATCAGGGGCTGGAGATGTGGCTGACGGAGTTCCCGCAGCCGCGGCCTCCGCGCGAGACATGGGACGCGAACCCGGTCTTTCAGCGGATAGACGCCGGGTTGTCGCAGCATCACGTGGAGAACCCGGAGTTCATGGGGCTGCACTACATGGGCGCGGCCGAGGTGGAGGAGTGCTGGCAACTGCTGCGGCAGTCGCTGATGTCGATCTCGTACGAATCGCTCGCGCACATTCCCGAGTACTCGGAGTGGCTCGCGCAGCAGGATTGGACGCCCGCCTACGAGCGCCACCGGCGCAATCTCCAGCTCATCGGCGGCAACGACGTCGATCGGCGCTGGGTGCTGAAGAACCCGAGCCATCTCTTCGCGCTCGACGCGATCATGGAGGTGTATCCCGACGCTGTCATCGTGCAGACACATCGCGCGCCGGAGACGATCATCGGATCCATGTGCAGCCTCGCCGAGCAGGCGACGGCGGGCTACTCGCGTGCGTTCACCAGGGACCGGATCGGGCAGACGCAACTCGATCTGTGGTCGCGCGGTCTGCACGCGTTCTCTCGGGCGCGCGAGAAGTACGACCCGGCGCAGTTCGTCGACGTCGACTTCACCGATCTGAGGGCGGACCCGTTCGGAACCGTGGAGCGCGTGTACGACGCGATCGGTGCCGAGTTCACCGACGCCGCCAAAGGGGCGATGACCGCGCTCGACGAGGATTCCAAGTCGGGCGACCGCCGGCCGCAGCACAAGTACGCGCTCGCGGACTACGGGCTCACCGCAGATCAGGTGCGCAAGGCGTTCGCGTAGGAGCGGTCCACGCTCAGATCCTCGGGGCGCGCGGTGCTCCGCCGGTCAGGCGGCGATGAGGCGGGCGAGGTAGGCCTCGCCGCGGGAGTCGCCCGGTGCGGGCGGGGCGTGCGGACCCTGATCGGGCAGGAGTTCGGCGTGGTGGATCTGGTTGACCCTCCACCCTTTCCGAGGGTACCGAGCAGCGACGGGTCCCACGCGATGCGCCCGGCGTGTGGACCGTCGATGAGAAGCATCGTCTCCCAGTCGCCGAGGGCCTTGCCCACTGAGCGATTGTGACGGCCGCACGCGGCCCCGAGGTGGTCGACATCGGTGGGGCCGCCGTCCGCGTAATCGGGGAAGTGGTGGGCCTGGGTGCGGGAGACCGGGGCTGCGCAGCCGGGGGCGGTGCAGCCGCGGTCGCGGGCGAAGAGCATCAGCCGCTGGGCTTTCGACGCGAGGCGTCGTCCCCGACCCAGGTAGAGGGCCTGGCCGGTGTGGTGAGAGAACACCGCCAAATGCGGAGTCGCGTCGGCAGCGACTTCGATCAACTCAGCGACGGGCAGCCGAGTACCCGTCGCGGTCAAGGCGACACCCGCGTGCTCGCGCAGTTCTTTGTTTGTGACGGTGACGACGATCTGCGACGACAGCCGGCCGTTCCCGGTGGTTGCGGCGGCGGTCAGTGCGCGTTCGGCGTCGAGCAGCGCGACGAGGGCGTCGTGGCCGCGTTGTCCGGCGGTGCGGTCGTCGCGCTCGGCCGCAGCGGCGACCGCGGCGGGGTCGGCGACTTCGCACGCCCCGCGTGGAGACTCCGGATCTGCCGGGTTGTTCATGCCGGGTGCGGCCCACGAACCCAACAGGAGTTCGAAGCGGGCCCGCAGCGCCGGGGTCAGGGACGCAGTCACTTTGCTCATCAGCCGCCGGTCCTGCGGCATCAAGGCGAACTTGCGGTGCCGCTTGCGGTCCCGCTCGTCGGTCAGTGATCCGTCGGGGTCCAGGTGCGCTAGCAGCCGGATCCCGGCGGCTCGGACGCCGTCCGGGGTCAGCTCCCGCGCCACAGCAGCCAACTGGGCCTCGGCCTGTTCACGCGTCAGTGGGTCGACGGCGGCCGGGATTCTGTCCATGATCGCATCGATCTCCCGGACGTGGGCCGCACCGATGACCCCGTCGGTGACCGCATCGGCGGTGGCCAGGCGCGCCGGTGGGAGGGTTTGGCCCTGTAGTCCGGTGAAGCGGCCGATCGCGGCAACGCTGGTCCGTCGGCGGCGGGCCTCACCGTCGCCCAGACGCAGTCCCGAGGACAGGTACTGATGCAGTGACAGGTAGCCGTCCTTGCGGTAGGCGCCGCGGTCGGAGACCTCCACCAGCAGCGCGGCGTCGACGGCGTCGAGCCGGCGGTGCACTCGCTCGAGAACCTCGGCGATCTCGAGGAGCTGTTCCTCGGTGGCGGCGGTGAACCGGGCAGCGGCGAGTGCAACCGTCGCCCCCTCGATCATGGCGACCAGGGTGGCCGGATCTGTTGGCAGCGCCGTTGACGGCTCGGCTTCCGTCTGATCTGCATCCATCCGACTCACCCCCTATCCGTGTCGTCGATCACTCACTATCCGATTGTATGTACGAAGTCTATCGCGGGGGTACGACAAGGCCTGGGTTACAAACCGCTACGGTCCAGGAATCCCTCGATCGCCGCGGCGAAGACCTCGTTGTCGTCTCCGGCAACCATGTGGCCTGCGCCGCTGACGTCGGCGGTCTCCGCGTGGGGGATCAATGCGCGCATGTGCTGCACGCCGGCGTCGCTCACAACATCCGACTTCCCGCCGCGGACGATGAGCGTCGGAACGGTGACGTTCCGGGCGGCCTCGGCCAGGCGTTCGGGATCGGTGTGCCGGCGCGGTTCGTCGCCGTCGCCCGACCGGATGAACTGCGGGTCCCAGTGCCAGTACCAGCGTCCGTCGTCGCGGCGTCGCACGTTCTTGCGCAGTCCGTCCAGGGTCGCCGGACGTGTTCGTGCCGGGTTGTACGCCGCCACCGCGTCGGCCACCTCCTCCAGGCTCGCGAATCCGTCGACGTGATCGGTCATGAACGCCTTGATGCGGTCGATGCCCGTCTGCTCCACGTTCACCACGATGTCCACCAGCACGAGCGCCGCCGCGGCCGACGGGTCCTCGCCCGCGGTGCAGAGGCCGGTGATGCCGCCGAGCGACGCACCGACGATCACGGGGGCGCCAGACAGTGTCGGGAGCACGCCGCGCAGGTCGGAGACGAACGCCTCCAACCCGTAGTCGTGGTCGCGCGCCCAGTCGCTGTCGCCGTGTCCGCGCAGATCGATGGTGTCGACATCCCGTCCGCGCGAGACCAGGGCGGAGGCGGTGCGGTCCCACGAATGGCGGGTCTGCCCTCCGCCGTGCAGCAGCAGCGCGGGAGCGGCCGCGGGGCCGGAACCGTTTGCGCGCCAGTGGTCGCCGCGCAGTGTGAGGTCGCCGATTTCGACAGCGAAGGACTGCGGGACTGTGACGGTCATGATGGCGGCCTTCCGATGCGACGATTTCCTCTCTTGTGGGTACTACATATCGGAGTCGTCCGCGTGGGTGGGGTGTCGTGCGCGCCGGAATCGAGCAAGTGACGAGTCATTGGTGAGCATCCGCACATTAGAGTTCGGTTGACCGAATCATTGGTGAACGCCTAGCCTCATTACATGCTTCGCACAAGGGGGTCGGGGACTCGTTTGCGCGCCGTGGGCCTGCTGGGACCGGCGTTCGTCGCGGCGATCGCCTACGTCGATCCCGGCAATGTCGCGGCCAACATCACCGCTGGCGCGAAGTACGGGTATCTCCTCGTCTGGGTACTGGTCGTCGCCAACGTGATGGCGGTGATGGTGCAGTATCAGTCGGCCAAACTCGGGGTGGTGACGGGGAAGACGCTCCCCGAGACGTTGGGGCGGCGCCTGTCGCGGCGGTCGCGTCTGCTGTTCTGGGCCCAGGCCGAACTCGTGGCGGGAGCCACCGACATCGCCGAGGTGATCGGCGGTGCGATCGCCCTCAACCTGCTCTTCGGACTGCCGTTGCCGATCGGCGGAGTGATCGTCGGCCTGGTGTCGATGGCGATCCTCTCGATGGCCGATCGGCGCCGACAGCGGCGATTCGAAACTGCGATCGTGGCGCTGTTGGCCGTGATCGTCTTCGGTTTCCTGGCCGGACTGCTCGTGAATCCGCCCGACGCCGGCGGGATCATCAACGGCATGGTTCCCCGGCTCGACGGCGCCGAGACTGTGCTGCTCGCGGCATCGATGCTGGGGGCGACGGTGATGCCCCACGCGATCTATCTGCATTCGTCCCTGGTGATCGACCGGCATGGTCAGCCGATCGGCGCCGGCCGCACGCGCAGGCTGCTCGCGGTCACGCGGATCGACGTCGTCATCGCGCTCGTGATCGCGGGCACTGTGAACATCGCGCTCCTGGTCCTCGCTGCGTCGAGTCTGTATGGACGCGAGGGCACCGACAGCATCGAGGGGGCGCACGATGCGGTACGCGATGCGCTCGGGCCGGTGGTGGCGGCGGTGTTCGCCGTCGGTCTGCTCGCGTCCGGTATCGCTTCGACGTCGGTCGGCGCGTACGCCGGTGGCGCGATCATGGGAGGGCTGCTCAAGCGGCGGATTCCGATTCTCGTACGCCGCGCGGTGACGCTGATCCCGGCGGTCGTCGTCCTGGCGCTGGGTGTGAATCCGACGATGGCGCTGGTCATCTCGCAGGTGGTGCTCAGCTTCGGGATCCCGTTCGCGATCGTTCCCCTGCGTCGCTACACCGCGGACCGGGCCTTGATGGGCGAGTTCGCCGACGGCCGCCCGTTGCGCTGGGCCTCCGCTGTCGCCGCAGTCGCCATCGTCGTGCTCAACGTGGTGTTGATCGGTCTGACGTTCGCGTAGGTGCGCTGTCTGGGCGGGTCTGCGCGCGGTGGTTGGGGACACTCGCCGTCGTCCCCAGGCCTATGAGTAGGCGTGTGAGCGTAGCGAGCGCGTCGTATCGAGACATGGTGTGTAGCGGGTTGGTTTCGACTCGCTTCGCTCGCTCAACGAGCCTGGGGGCTCGCTCAACCTGCCTGAGAGGGGCGCTCGCCGTCGTTCCGAGGTTTGTCGAGTGGGCGTGTGAGCGTAGCGAGCGCGTCGTATCGAGACATGGTGTGTGCGGGTTGGTTTCGACTCGCTTCGCTCGCTCAACGAGCCTGGGGGCTCGCTCAACCAGCCTGAGAGGGGCGCTCGCCGTCGTTCCGAGGTTCGTCGAGTGGGCGTGTGAGCGTAGCGAGCGCGTCGTATCGAGACATGCTGCGCGCGTTGTGGTTTCGACTCGCTTCGCTCGCTCAACCGGCCTGGAGGGGGCGCTCGTCGTCGTTCCGAGGTTCGTCGAGTAGGCGTGTGAGCGTAGCGAGTGCGGCGTATCGAGACATGGTGTGTGCGGTTGGTTTCGTCTCGCTTCGCTCGCTCAACGAGCCTGGGGGGTCGCTCAACGAGCCTGAGAGGGACGTTCGCCGTCGTTCCGAGGTTTGTCGAGTAGGCGTGTGAGCGTAGCGAGCGCGGCGTATCGAGACATGGTGTGTGCGGTTGGTTTCGTCTCGCTTCGCTCGCTCAACGAGCCTGGGGGGTCGCTCAACGAGCCTGAGAGGGGCGCTCGTCGTCGTTCCGAGGTTTGTCGAGTAGGCGTGTGAGCGTAGCGAGCGCGGCGTGTCGAGACATGGTGTGTGCGGTTGGTTTCGACTCGCTTCGCTCGCTCAACCAGCCGGGGGAGGGCTCGCTCAACCGGCCTGGGGAGGACTGCCTCAACCTGCCTGGGGAGGCTCGCTCAGACTCACCCGGGCCAGCGCGTGATGCGGCTGGCCGAACAGCTGGGCGTCGGCCTGGGCACGTTTGAAGAACATGCCGATGTCGTGTTCCCAGGTGATGCCGATGCCGCCGTGCAACTGGACGGCGGAGCCGGTGACCGACATGTAACCCTCCGAGCAGTAGACGTGAGCGGCGGCGGCGAGTTCGGCCGCGTCGTCGCGGCCCTGGACGAGCGCATCGATCGCCGCGGCGGACATCGACCGCATCGCCTCCACCTTCACGTACATGTCGGCCATCGCGTGCTTGAGCGCCTGGAACGAGGCGAGCGCCCGCCCGAACTGCTTGCGCGAGGTGGTGTGCTCCACCGTCAGTTCGAGGGCCCGGGCGGCGCCGCCAACCTGCTCGGCCGACAACATCGCCCAAGCCAGGGTGCGGATACGCTCGGCGACGTCCGGTGGCGACGCGAGGGTCGTCGACGACACCTCGTCGAAACTGACGCGAGCCAGCGGTCGCGTGGGATCGAGCAGCGGCAGCGGGGTGACGGTGACGCCCTCGGCATTCGCGTCCACCTCGTGCAGCGTCTGAGCAGCCCCGGCGTCGCCCGGCCGACCGGCCACCACCAGGAAGACATCGGCCGACTCGCCGTCGATCACGTATCCGGCGGTCCCACTGAGCAGGCCCGCCTCGGCGACCACACCGGGCGTCGACCACCCTGCGGCGTCGGCCCAGCACAGGGCGCCGATGCGTTCGCCCGAAGCCAATCCAGGCAGCAGCCGGGCGGCTGCGTCGTCGTCGCCGGAGGCGAGGACGGCACCCGCGGCCAGAACCGCGGACGAGAACACGGGCACCGGAGCGAGTGCGGCGCCCACCTCCTCGACGGCCAAGGCGGTCTCGGTGAGGGCGGCGCCGGCACCGTCGTACTGCTCGGGGACGGCGAGGGCCGCGACTCCCACCTCGGTGCAGAGTGTCTCCCACACGGCGCGGTCCATGCGGCCCTGCGTGCGGATGGCGGCGCGGACCGAGGCGGAATCGGATCGGCGGCGCAGCACGTCGCGGATCGACTCGGCCAAGGCTGCGCGGTCTTCGGCGCTGATGCTCTCGTGAGTGCTCACAGGGTCTCCAGGATCAGGGCGCGGTGCTCGGCGGGAGTGCCCCACGCCGACACGAGCGCACGGGTCTTGGTCAGGTACAGCGAGAGATCGTGCTCGGCGGTGTATCCGATGGCGCCGAGCACCTGCAGACTCCGGCGTGAGGCGAGGTACGCCGCATCCGCCGCGGCGACCTTCGCAGCGGAGACCTCGCGCGCCACATCGGTGTCCGCCGGCGCGTTTCCATCGAGACCCACCGCTGCACCGTGGACCAGGGGCCGGGCCATCTCGATGGCGATGGCGACGTCGGCCAGGTGGTGTTTGACGGCCTGGTACGAGCCGATGGCGCGGTTGAACTGTTTGCGCGCCTTGGCGTATTCCGAAGCGATGTCGAGCATCGCGCCGCCCAGCCCGATCAGCTGCGCGGCCGTCGCCAGCGCGCCGAGATGCGCGACCGCCCTCTCGTCCGCGGTCCCGAGCGCGGCTCCGGCTTCGACGTCGGCCACTGTCCGGGTCGGATCGACCGACGGGTGTTCGGCGACGACGGTCCCCGAAGAGAGGGCCCCGTCGCGCAGGACGTAGACGTCCGCATCGACCGGCGCGGCGGCGCGACGGGCGGTGGCCGACGTCGCGATGGTGGCCGGACGGCCGTTCAGCAGCGCCGCCAGCGCATCGGACGCGCCCGCGGCCGCGAGCGCGCAGGGGACGGCGGCGAAGGTCTCGGCGACCGGGCCGGGCAGCGCGAACCGGCCGATCTGCTCTGCGGCGACCACCATCTCAGTGGCACCGGCACCCGAGCCGCCCAGATCGTCGTCGACGAGCAGACCGGTGATTCCGGCCTCGGCGAGCCGGCCGTAGACGGTGAGGGCGGGGGTGCGGTCGCCCTCCGACCATGCGCGTGCGACCGCTGCTCCGCCTGCCTTCTCGCCGATGGCGGCGACGGTGGACGCCAGGTCGGTGTGGATGTCGTTGAGGAGGAAGTCCATGGTCTATCGGTCTCCGCGGGGCAGGCCGAGGAGTCGCTCGGCGATCACGTTTCGCTGGATCTCGTTGGTGCCGGCGTAAATCGGTCCCGACAGCGAGAAGAGGTAGCCGTCCATCCAGGGGTCGGCGAGTTCGGCGTCGGCGCCCTGCAGGTCGAGTGCGGTCTCGTGGGCGGCGATGTCCCACTGCGACCAGAACACCTTGTTGATCGACGACTCCATGCCGAGCTGTCCGCCTGCCGCCAGCCGGCTGACCGTCTGATACGTCGACAGTTCGTAGGCGCGTGCACCGATCCAGGCGTCGGCGACGCCCTTGTCGGTGGCGGCGGTCGACGGTGCGTCGGCGCCGCGTTCCTTCCACAGTCTCACCAGACGATCGGTGGCAGCGAGGAATCGGCCCGGCGACCGCAACGACAGTCCGCGTTCGTTGGCCGCGGTGCTCATCGCGACCTTCCACCCGTTGTTCACCTGGCCGATGACGCCCGAGTGGGCTGGGTCGTCGGGGTCGTCGGGCACGAAGACGTTCTCCAGGAAGAGTTCGGCGAACCCCGCCTCACCGTCGAGCTGAGCGATCGGGCGCACGGTCACGCCCTCGCTGCGCAGGTCGAACATGAAGTACGTGATGTTCCTGTGCCGGCCCGATTTCGCCCCGCTCGCTTCGCTCCCGGCGGCGGGCGCCTCCGGGTCGGTGCGGAACAATCCGAACCCCCAGTCGGCGAAACTCGACCGGGAGCTCCAGGTCTTCTGCCCGTTCAGCAGCCAGCCGCCGTCGGTGCGGGTGGCGGTGGACCGCAGCGACGCGAGGTCGGACCCGGCCTCCGGCTCACTCCATGCCTGCCCCCAGATGTCGTCCGCACGAGCCATGCGCGGCATGATGCGGGCGAGCTGTTCCGGACTCGCGTGCTCGAAGAGGGTCGGGGCGAGCAGGAAGATGCCGTTCTGACTCACACGGCCAGGCGCCCCCGATCGGTAGTACTCCTCTTCGAAGATCAGCCAGTGCAGCAGCGGCTCGTCGCGTCCGCCGAATTCCTCGGGCCAACTGACCACCGACATCCGGTCGGCCGCCATCTCGGCCTCCCACGCGCGGTGCGCTTCGAAACCTTCGGCGGTGTCCATCGAAGGCAGCGGGTCGGCGGGCACGTGCTCGGCCAGCCAGGCGCGGACCTCGGCGCGGAACTTCTGGGCGGCGTCGTCGAACAGCAGGTCCATCAGGCCTCACCCTTCTGCGCGGCGTCGCGCATGCTGCGCGCGTCCATGCCGCCGAGCGAGTCCCCCGAATCGGCGTCGTTGGCCGCGTGTGCGAAGTGATGCCAGCCGAACACCGAGTCCATGGCATTGCGCATCCCCATCTGGTCTTCGCAGATGTTGACGGCCTTTTTGCTCAGGAACAGTCCCTGCATCGGCATCTCGGTCATCTGCGCGCAGAGCTCGTCGACCTTGGCGCTCAGACCCTCGCGCGGAACGACGTGGTTCACCATTCCCCAGTCCAGCGCCTGCGCCGCGGTGAAGCGCTGGCCGGTGAACAGGATCTCCTTGGCACGCCGCGCCCCGAGGACGTACGCGTGCGCGAAGTACTCGACGCCGGGAATGCCCATCCGGGCGACGGGGTCGGAGAAGAAGGCGTCGTCGGAGGCGACGATGAAGTCGGCCGACCACGCGAGCATCAGGCCTCCGGCGATGCACGCGCCGTGCACCTGAGCGATGACGGGCTTCGGGATCTCCCGCCAGCGGCGGCACATCCCCATGTACACCTCGATCTCGCGGGCCAGTCGCTGGTTGCTGTCGAGCGGCTCGCCGTCGCCGCGCGTGTGATCCCAGTGCAGCGTCGCCACATTGGGATAGAACGTGTCGAAGTCGCGTTCGGGGGTGCCGATGTCGTGGCCCGCGGAGAAGTGCTTTCCATTGGCGCGCAGCACGATCACCTTGATCTCGGTGTCGTCGACGGCTTTCCGGAACGCCGCGTCCAGCGAGTACGTCATCACCGAGTTCTGCGCGTTGCGGTAATCGGGACGGTTCAGCGTGACATAGGCGACGGCGCCGGCGGTCTCGTATGCGACGGGCGACGTGTCGGGGCCGAGGTCGTCGGGCCCCAACGGGGGAGGGATGACGGCGTTGCTCATACCTACAGACTCTAACCTAGCAAGTGCTTGGTTGGTAGGCCGGGCGCCGGCGCGGGCCGTCAGCGGGAGGCGAGAACCATCCCGATGGGCACGCTCACGATGAGGACCGTCAGGACCGCGAGGTAGGCGTACGCCGCCGGCGCCTTCGACCCCAGAAGGCGCAGGCCGGCCCGCCACGTGGCGGCCAGGACGACGAGCAGCAGGATCGACCCGACGTCGACCACGGCCGGTGTGTCGGTCAGCGAGCCGGCGATCACCAGGGCGTTCGCCGCGATCCACCCCGTCAGCTGTGATGCGTGGAAGCGCGCGCTCATCGGCTGCGGGGCACGTTGCTGTGCGATGCCGATCGCGATGAGGGCGACGCCGCAGACGAGCACCAGGTAGGCCGCCAGCCAACTGCCCTTCGCCAGATCGAGCGGGCGCGCCACGGCGGCCACCAAGCCGCCGGCGATGACGGCGGCCGACCCCGTCGCAGTGAAGAGGTCGATCTCCACGCTCAACCGGCTCACCGGCGGCCTCCCGCCAGGACCGCCAAGCAGTGGTCGCCGTCGACGAAGGCGTCCAGCCGCTCGAGGCGGAGGTCGGTGTGGTGCCTGCTGAGCACGCCCTGCACTATGCCCCGGTGCACCGAGCAGGTCAGGGCCGGCTGTCGTCGGGCGAGTTCGAGGAACGGGCAGCGGTTCAGGCGGATCCGGTCGCCCGCCGCTTCGGGCGCGAAACCGAGATCGTCGAGTACGGCGAGCAGATCTTCGACCGGTTCGTCGGAACCGGAGCTGCCGGCCGCCCCCCATTCGCGACCGGCGGCCACCGCACGCGCGGCCGCGTCCGGCGTGTCGGCCAGTGTTCGGAGCAACACCTCGGCCAGGATCCCGTAATTGCGAGGGCCGGACGGGTCCATCGCGGGGCGCGCCCGATAGAGGAGCCGAGGCCGCCCCGGCCCGTCGTGCTCGGCGGTGTCGACGACGATCAGCCCGTCCGCGGTGAGTGCGCGCAGATGAAAGCGGACGGTGGTCTGCGGAATGTCGGTCGCCTCCGCCACTTCGGCGACGGTCATCGGCGCGGCCGCCGCGCGGAGGGTGTCCAGGATCGTGGTGCGCACGGCGGTCAGTGGTCGGTGCCCTGCGGCGGGAGGGAGGCCACCAGCGGTGCGTCGGCCCCGGTGGGCCCGAGCTTCATCGCGCCGCCGGGTGAGCCCAGCGGTGCGTCGCGGCCGGGCAGGGTCTCGACGAAGAAATCCGCGTTGTCGGTGATGTACGGCGTCCATTCGTCGGGGACGTCGTCCTCGTAGAAGATGGCCTCCACCGGGCACACCGGCTCGCAGGCGCCGCAGTCGACGCATTCGTCGGGGTGGATGTAGAGGCTGCGGCCGCCTTCGTAGATGCAGTCGACGGGACATTCCTCCACGCACGCCCGGTCCATCACATCGACGCAGGGGAGCGCGATCACGTAGGCCATGTCGTCACCGCCCGGTGCCGAGCGGCTCGATCGTGAGCGTGGGCTCGCGGTGGGTGTGGACGGTGAGATAGCTCAGCCCATCGGGACCGGCGGTGAACGATCGCTCCGACCGCCGCGGCAACCAGAGCAGATCGCCCGCGGACACCGCCACATCGCCGGTCTCGGTGCCGACGGTGCCCGACCCCGCGACCACGTGGATCAGGACGTCCACCTCCGCTCCCCGGTGCGTGTCGATACCGCCGCCCGGGGCCAGCCGGATCAGGTTGGAATCGAGCCCGCGGCCGTCGAAGTCGAGCTTCCACGCCACGCCGGCGGCGTCGACCGGTCCGTCGGTGAGCTCGGCGGTGTTGCCGAGCAGGCGGGGCGGCGGGGCCGCGGTTGTCTTGCTGATGCGGATGCGGTAGTCGCGCTTCTCGCGCACCAGATAGTCCCAGCCGTATCCGCCGGGCAGTCGTTCGTCGAACTCGTCGTGCAGATGCCGCGGATCGTGGTCGTTGATCAGGATGATCGCCTCGCCGACGTCGAGTGAGTCGAAGGTGCCGAAGATCTTGGGGTGGCGCTGGGGCTTGGGGATCTCGCGGACATCCAGGGTGACGTCGGGCATGACCAGTCCTCCTAATAAAAACAATGAAGTCTTGTAAAAAATCTAGCGCGATTCGTGACGTGGGGCAACGCGTGTGTTCAGCGGCGGACGGCGGCGCTCACCTCGTCGGCGGCCGCACGCGTCGCGGCACCGAGCCCTGCGACCTCGTCCGCGGGCATCGTCGAATCGGGGCAGGAGACGATCGCGCCGATCGCGGTTCCGTCGGCGTCGAAGATGGGGGCGCCGACGCTCACCGCGCCCACCTCGCCGGTCAATTCCGCGGGCAGGTAATCGATCGCCGACAGTTCCGACACGAGTTCCGACATCCGCGATCGCAACTGGGCGGGCATTTCGTCGAGATTGCCCAGGGTGTCGATGATGGCGCGGTGGTGTCCGGTGATCCGCTCGATCGAATAGCCCCGATCGCGGATCGCGTCGAGGACGGCGGCGAGGCGGGCGCGCTGGTCCGCGGACGCCTCGGCCAGCCAGTCGGTGCGCTCGGGCTCGTCCGACCATGCGATGAACTCGCGGCACAGCGGCGGTCGGAGGTGGACGCGGCGCAACGGCGGCACCCAGGAATCGGGAGCGGTCTGCGGGACGACCTGATCGGCCACGGTCACCAGATCGCCGGTGCGGCGCGCGAGGAACGCCGGCACTCCGGTCTCTTCGACGAGGGTCTGCATCGCGGGGATCGCGCTCGCCGCCACCAGGTCCAGACGTGCGGCGCGCCGGGACACGGTGAGGAACTCGGGGCCGAGTGAGAAGGAGTTGTCCCGCCGCCTGGACAGCCAGCCGAGTTCGCACAGCTGAGTGGCGATCGCGTGTGCGGTCCCGCGGGGGATGCCGGTCACTCGCACGACCTCTGCGAGCGTGAGGGAATCGCCCGCGCGCTCGACGAGGAGCGACATCACGTCCACCACACGGCGCGTCGGCGGGGACGATTGACGCTCGGGGCGTCCGTCACCTACCGTTGCTGTCATATTGCCAACACTAAGTGTCGAATATTCGACAAGTCAAGGAAAGTGGCGTCGATGATCACATCGCCCGACGGGACCCGTCCGGCCGCCCCGGCCGGAACCGGCCGACGGTACGAGCTGACGACTCTCGAGGAACTGGAGGCCGAGTCCGTCCACATCTTCCGCGAAGTGGGCGCCACTTTCGAGCGCCCCGCCATGCTCTTCTCCGGGGGCAAGGACTCGGTGGTGATGTTCCATCTGGCGCGCAAGGCGTTCTGGCCGGCGCCGGTCCCCTTTCCGCTCATGCACGTCGACACCGGACACAACTTCGATGAAGTGATCGAGTACCGCGACCGGGTGGTCGAGCAGACCGGGGTGTCGCTGATCGTCAGCAGCGTGCAGGACGACATCGACGCCGGCCGGGTGGTCGAGCAGACCGGGCCGGGCACGTCGCGCAATCGGCTGCAGACAGCGGCGCTGCTGAGGGGGATCGCGGAGCATCGGTTCGACGCGGTGTTCGGCGGTGCGCGACGTGACGAGGAGAAGGCACGCGCCAAGGAACGGTTCTTCAGTTTCCGCGACTCGTTCGGAGCATGGGACCCGCGCAACCAGCGGCCCGAACTGTGGAACCTGTACAACGGCCACTGCGCGCGGGGTGAGCACATCCGGGTGTTCCCGTTGAGCAACTGGACCGAGCTCGACATCTGGAACTACATCGCCCAGGAGGGCATCGAACTCCCGTCGATCTACTACGCGCACGAGCGTGAGGTGGTGCCCCGTGACGGCATGCTCCTGGCGAAGACGCGCTTCCTGGAGACCTATCCGGGTGAGACCGCACACGTCGAGCGCGTTCGTTTCCGCACGGTTGGCGATGCCACCTGCACCGGTTGTGTCCGAAGCGAGGCCGACACCCCGGAGAAGGTGATCGCCGAAGTCGCCGCCACTCGGGTCACCGAGCGGGGCGCCACGCGAGCGGACGACCGGATCTCCGAAGCCGGCATGGAAGACCGCAAGAAAGAGGGCTACTTCTGATGCGCATCGACAACCGTGCGGCCGGCCCGGCCGACACCGAGGTGATCGCTCCGGCGGAACTGCTCAGGATCGCCACCGCGGGCAGCGTGGACGACGGCAAGTCGACTCTGATCGGCCGGCTCCTCTACGACTCGAAGTCGATCCTCACCGACCAGCTCGAAGCGATCGAGCGCACCAGCGCCCAGCGCGGAGACGAGTACGCCGATCTGGCGCTGCTCACCGACGGGCTGCGCGCCGAGCGCGAGCAGGGGATCACCATCGACGTGGCGTATCGCTACTTCGCGACGCAGAACCGGAAGTTCATCATCGCGGATTCGCCGGGACACGTGCAGTACACCCGCAACATGGTCACCGGCGCGTCCACCGCCGACCTCGCGATCATCCTGATCGACGCTCGCAAGGGCGTGCTCGAGCAGACGCGCCGCCATGCCTTCCTATCGTCGCTCCTGGGGATCCCGCACTTGACGGTCTGCGTCAACAAGATGGATCTCGTCGACTACTCGCAGGAGCGGTTCGAGGAGATCTGCGACGAAGTGGTCGCGTTCGCGGCCAAGCTCAACGTCGGCGACATGAGTTTCATCCCGATCTCGGCTCTGCGCGGTGACAATGTCGTCGACCGGTCCGAGGCGATGCCCTGGTACACCGGCCGACCGCTGCTCAGCCATCTGGAGAACGTGTACATCGCCTCCGACCGCAACCTGCGCGACGCGCGGTTCCCGGTGCAGTATGTGATCCGACCGCAGCGCAGCGACGGCCTCGACCACCGCGCCTTCGCCGGCACCGTCGCCGGAGGGACGTTCGCGGTGGGCGACAAGGTCGTCGCGCTGCCCGGCGGATTCGGGACCACGGTGAAGCAGATCTGGGGACCCGGCGGCGTCGAACTCCAGGAGGCGTTCGCCTCCCAGGCGGTCTCGATCGCGTTGGACGACGAGATCGACATCGTGCGCGGCGACATGCTGGTGCGGCCCAACAATCGCCCGCACGTGGGACGTGAACTGGACGCGATGGTCTGCTGGTTCTCCGAGAGCACCGCTCTCGCTCCAGGCAACACCTACGTGATGCTCTGCGGAACCCGGGAGACGCGCGTGCGCGTGCAGGGACTCAACTACCGGCTCGACGTCAACACTCTCCATCGGGACGAGGACGCGACGGCCCTCACGCTCAACGAGATCGGCCGGCTGTCGTTGCACGCGCAGCATCCGGTGATGTTCGACGAGTACCGCCGCAACCGCGCCACCGGCAGTTTCATTCTGATCGACGAGACCACCAACGCGACAGTGGCCGCGGGCATGATCAGTGCACCGCTCGCACACGACAGCCACGTGGTGTGGCAGTCGAGCAAGGTGACGCGCGCAGGACGGTCGCATCGCGGCGCGACCGTATGGCTCACCGGGCTCTCGGGGTCCGGTAAATCGACCATCGCCACCGAGTTGGAGCGGCGGATCGTCGCCGAAGGCAGGCCCGCCTACCTGCTCGACGGCGACAATCTGCGTCACGGGCTCAACGGCGACCTCGGCTTCAGCGACGACGACCGGCGCGAGAACATCCGCCGGACCGCGGAGGTCGCGTCGCTGTTCGCCGATTCCGGAGCGATCGCGTTGGTGTCGCTGATCAGCCCGTTCGCCGCAGAGCGGCAGCGGGCCAGGGAGATTCACGAAGCGGCTGATCTGCCGTTCTATGAGATCTTCGTCGACACTCCGCTCGACGACTGCGAGGCACGTGACCCCAAAGGCCTCTACGCGAAAGCCCGGGCCGGCGAGATCACCCAGTTCACCGGCATCGACTCTCCGTACGAAGTGCCCGAGAGCCCAGACCTGGTGGTGCGCCCGGGCGATGGGTCACCGAAGCAGATCGTCGACCGGATCATGCGCGAACTGGGGCTGTAGCCGGTGCGAGCAGCCCCAGCGCCGCTCCGTACAATTTCAGCCGGCGGGAGATTACGCAGTCCGTAACCAGGGGGAGTCGGCGAATGCGCGGTCAGCGACCACACCAGACGATGTCTGGGCACGATACGGCGGTCTGGCACACCGTACGGATCAACGATCTCATCGATCGTGGGAACATCGATGAATGCCCGCGGGTGACAACGACATTCGCGCCGATGGATGCGAGCGAACACGTCTTCGCTCAAGGCCCGTTCGGATTGTTCAACTTCGAAGCGATGGGTGACGGTTCGTACGTCCACAGCAGCGGCGCGGTTTTCGCGACGGGTGGAGCCGCTGCGGCTTTCGCCGGCGCATTCACCATCGCGCAGGCGCTGGGGAACAGACAGCGGAAGCGCGTGGTCAGAGCGGCCGCCCAGCCGCGTTGGAGACAGATCGACGCGGGTTCGTTGTGGGTCAGCAGTCATGGCGTGCATTTCGCCACTGCGATGAAGTACTACTCCTGGGCGTACTCGGCGATCGATGCCTTGGAACTCATTTCTCCCGGGACCATCCGTTTCGAAGGCAGGTCTCTCAACGGACCGATCTCATGGGTTCTCGAGTCAGATTGGGCTGAACTCGCTTTTACGTTGTGGGCGAGGTCCAGACACCCGAATCATCCCCAGTTCGTCAGTCGGGCATGGGTGCCGGCGGGTTGGCGGGAGCGAGTCATCGCAGGCGGATACGCTCTCCCCTGATTTGGATTCGGGGCTGTGAGCGTACTTCGTCGCGGCCTGGTCATTCGGGCCTGCCTCGGTGCAACTGGGAGATCGCCGCGCGGACATCGGCGCCGGTCACGGTCATCAGATCCGATTCGGTCAGCATCGCGAGCTCGGCGGTCCGGGCGAGCCGCAGCTCGCGTTCCTCCTCGGCGGCTTCGACGACGTTGCGCACGAAACGGGCGTTGCCCGCGGTATCGGATGCGCGGCGGCCCTCACGGATCAGGCCGTAGAGGTCGGCGAACTCTGTTTCGAGCATCGCCGTCGCCTCCGCCGACAGCCGGGCGTCCCGGTGCTGAGCGATCGATTCGGCGATCCGGATCAGCTCACCCGGTGTGTACGAGGTGAATCGGATCCGGCGGGCGAAGCGGGACGCCAGACCCTCGTTCGCGGCCAGGAGTCGGTCGATGTCGTCGTCGTAGCCTGCGATGATCACGACCAGGCGGTCCCGGTCGTTCTCCATGCGAGCGAGCAGCGTGTCGACGGCTTCGCGGCCGAAGGCGTCGCCGCCGGCGAGCCCCTCCTGAACGAGGGTGTACGCCTCGTCGATGAACAGCACACCGTCGAGGGCGGAGTCCACGACCGCTGACGTCTTCGGTGCCGTGGCGCCCAGGTGCTGTCCGACGAGGTCTTTTCGACTGACTTCGACGACCGTGTCCGTCGACAGCAGACCGAGCGCACGGTACAGCCGCGCGACCAGACGAGCGATCGTGGTCTTACCGGTCCCAGGCGGTCCGGTGAAGGCGAGGTGCAGACTGCGCGACTGTGTGCGCAGTCCCTTCTCCGATCGCAACTGTGCGAGGGTGACCGCCGCGCGCAGCCGCTCGACTTGTTCTTTGACCGGCGCCAGCCCGATCTGAGCGGCGAGTTCCTCGGACACCTCCCGCAGGGCGAGTTCGTCGACGCCGCGCCCCCGTTCGGCGCGAGGGCCGCCGGCGGGTTCGACCGCGCGATCGACCGTCAGCTGCAGCGACGGATCGGCGAGCGCGCGGGCGGCGTCGGTGAGCCGTGAGTCCAGGGCGTAGGCCTCTTCGAACGCAGACCGGGCAGCGGACTCGTCGCCCTGTGCGCGCAGGGCCAGCCCCATCGTGAAGAGGGCCTGCGGCCGGCAATTGGTGAGCACCGAGTCCCCGGCGCTCGACAGTCTGCGCAGCCCCTCCTCGAACAGGCCCAACTGCACACAGGCCGTTCCGATCATGAAGTCGGCTGCGGCGCAGAGATACTCGTCGTTCCACGTGCTTGAGACGGAGAGTGTCCGCAGGACATCGCGCCAACGGCGCTTGCGTAGCTCGACAATGCCGCGGCAGAAGTCGGCGGTCGAGCCGGCGTGCTCGATCTCGGCCAGTACGCCCTCGGCGCCGGCCACGTCTCCGCCGGCCAGCAGGGACGCCGCATATGCCGCGGCGGCGTCCGCCGGTCCGGTGATCGGCAGGTCGATGAACATCCCGCTCGGCAGATGCCCGGCCAGCACACCGGTCGGAAGTCCCAAGCGGCGTTGCTCGGCGCCGATCGAATCGCGCGCTCGGTACAGCCCCAGCAGCACCGGACCCGATCGATCGCCGACGGCGACCCGTCCCAGCCAGGCGTCGCCGAGTGCGCCGTCGAGCTCGGTGGCGCGGGTGAAGGCCGCCTCGGCTCGTTTCGGATCGGGCGGCCCGCCGCCGGTCAGGAATCCGGCAGCCGTGAGCCCGGCGATGAAGTACTCGCGGGCAGGCGACTTGCCGTCTGCCGCTCCGCGCGTGGATAGAGCGCGCGTGGATAGAATCTGCCCCTCGGCCATGTGGTCCCCCCGAACCTGGTGTGCGCAAACTGTATCCATACCCTCCGACAAGCGGGGCCGGACCGCGCGAACTCCCAGCAGAGGGCACCCGCGCGCCGCATCCCGGTGGTGCTCGCGCACCCCGGCCGGAGGCGTGGCCGTCCACCCACGTGACCTCGCATAGAATGGTCGCCGTGAGCGCCCAGGTCGATACCGTTTCCCACGCCGCTGATACCCCCGATCAGCCGCAGCCCTATGCCGAGCTCGGTCTCAAGGACGACGAATACGCCCGGATCCGGGAGATCCTCGGCCGCCGTCCCACCGACGCCGAACTCGCCATGTACTCGGTGATGTGGTCTGAACACTGCAGCTACAAGTCGTCGAAGGTGCACCTGCGCTACTTCGGCGAGACGACCACCGAGGAGATGCGGGCGGGAATGCTCGCCGGCATCGGCGAGAACGCGGGCGTGGTCGATGTCGGCGACGGATGGGCCGTCACGTTCAAGGTCGAGTCGCACAACCACCCGAGCTACGTCGAGCCCTACCAGGGCGCGGCGACCGGCGTCGGCGGCATCGTCCGCGACATCATGGCGATGGGCGCGCGGCCGATCGCGGTCATGGACCAGCTCCGATTCGGTGCGGCCGATGCGCCCGACACCCGGCGCGTGGTCGACGGCGTGGTCCGCGGCATCGGCGGCTACGGCAACTCCCTCGGCCTGCCCAACATCGGCGGCGAGACGGTGTTCGACCCCAGCTACCAGGGCAATCCGCTGGTGAACGCGCTGTGCGCCGGCGTGCTGCGCGTGGAGGACCTGCATCTGGCATTCGCATCGGGCACGGGCAACAAGATCATCCTGTTCGGCGCCCGCACCGGACTCGACGGTATCGGCGGCGTCTCGGTCCTGGCGTCGGAGACCTTCGACGACGACGGCGGCAACGGCCCGAGCCGCAAGAAGCTGCCGAGCGTGCAGGTCGGCGACCCGTTCACCGAGAAGGTGCTGATCGAGTGCTGCCTGGACCTGTACAAGGCAGGTCTCGTCGTCGGCATCCAGGACCTGGGCGGTGCCGGACTCTCCTGTGCCACCAGCGAATTGGCAGCGGCAGGCGACGGCGGCATGCACATCGAGCTCGAGAAGGTGCCGATGCGAGCCGAGGGCATGACCCCGGCGGAGGTGCTCTCGTCGGAGTCGCAGGAGCGCATGTGCGCGGTCGTGACCCCGGAGAACGTCGACGCCTTCATGGAGGTGTGCCGCAAATGGGACGTCCTCGCCACGGTGATCGGCGAGGTCACCGACGGCGAGCACCTGGAGGTGACGTGGCACGGTGAGACCGTGGTCGACGTGCCGCCGCGCACCGTCGCCCACGAGGGACCGGTTTACGAACGACCCGTCGCACGCCCCGACTGGCAGGACGACGTGGTCGCCTCGACCACCGAGGGTCTGGCGCGCCCGCAGACCTCCGACGAACTGCGCGCCACGTTCCTCAAGTTGCTCGCGAGCCCGGCGCTGTGCAGCCGAAAGTTCATCACCGAGCAGTACGACCGCTACGTGCGCGGCAACACCGTCCTGGCCGAGCACGCGGACTCGGGCATGATCCGGATCGACGAGGAGACCGGTCGCGGCATCGCGATCGCCACCGACACGTCGGGTCGCTACACCTATCTCGATCCCTACGCCGGCGCCCAGCTGGCACTGGCCGAGGCCTACCGCAACGTGGTGGTCTCCGGTGCCGGCCCGCGCGCCGTCACCAACTGTCTCAACTTCGGTTCTCCCGAGGACCCCGCCGTGATGTGGCAGTTCAGCCAGGCCGTTCGCGGTCTCGCAGACGGCTGTGCGCAGCTCGGCATCCCGGTGACCGGAGGCAACGTCAGCTTCTACAACCAGACCGGTTCCACCGCGATCCTCCCGACACCGGTCGTCGGCGTGCTCGGTGTGATCGACGACGTCCGCCGGCGCATCCCGACCGACATCGGCACCGAGCCGGGCGAGACGTTGATCCTGCTCGGCGACACCCGTGACGAGTTCGACGGCTCGATCTGGGCACAGGTGGAGCACGATCATCTCGGCGGCGTGCCGCCGAAGGTCGACCTCGAACGCGAGCGTCTGCTCGGCGAGATCCTGGTCGCCGCATCGCGTGACGGTCTCGTCTCCGCAGCGCACGACGTCTCCGAGGGCGGTCTGATCCAGACCGTCGCCGAAGCCGCACTGGCGGGCGAGACCGGCTGCCGCATTCTGCTGCCCGAGGGCGCCGACCCGTTCGTGACGCTGTTCTCGGAATCGGCGGGGCGCGTCCTGGTGGCCGTGCCGCGCACCGAGGAGTCGAGGTTCTGCGCGATGCTCGACGCCCGGCAGATGCCGTGGACGCGCATCGGTGTCGTGGATCAGGGCAGCGACGCGCTGGAGGTCCAGGATCACTTCGAGGTCAAGCTCGACGAACTGCGCGAGGTGCACGAGGGAACGCTGCCCCGGTTGTTCGGGTAGCCGTTGGGTCACGATGAGCGACTGACGAAGGCGGCGCCGCGGAGAACTCCGCGCGCCGCCGTTCGTCATTCGTCGATGTGGTTCGGATCGGCGGTGACCCGGACGATGCGGGTACTACGCATCGACGCGCCGGGGCTGGCGATCGGGACCGTCTTCTACATCTGGTCGCTGACGCCCTCGCTGCTTCCTCGGCTCTGGGCGTTTCAGGGTCTCATCGGCGGAATCGCCGCGGCGACCGGCTACGCGGTCGGCTCGCTGCTGGCCTTCGCGATCGGGCGGCTGGTTCTCTCACGCGTCGCCTGGTGGCCGCCGCCGGCCCGCGTTCGTCGCGTTTTGCGCATCGGCGTCCCCATCCTGTGCGCGGTGGCCTCGACGGTCGCTCTGTACTACGGCGTGC
The DNA here is from genome assembly GCF_047041125.1 of Gordonia sp. LUNF6. NCBI lineage: Bacteria > Bacillati > Actinomycetota > Actinomycetes > Mycobacteriales > Gordoniaceae > Gordonia > Gordonia sp. LUNF6. The sequence continues at coordinate 3,205,419 of NZ_CP178181.1, read as the reverse complement.
GGTCGCAGGCCCAGCTCGCCGACCTGATGGGAACCGACCCTCCGTCGTACCTCGGCTATCTGCGGGCGATGGCGTTGAGCCTGGTGATCGCGGTCGCGATCGTCGCGGTGTTCCGGGTGCTTCGGGACGTCGGCCGGTGGCTGGCGCGCACCATCAACCGGATCTTCCGCATCCCGCGGCGGGTGGCGGGGGTGATCTCGCTCATCGTGATGCTGGTCGTGACGTACACGCTGATCGACGGCGTCGCGCTGCGCGGCAGTTACGCGGCGATGAACGCCGTCTTCAGCGCCACCAACGACACCACGCGCGACGGCGCGGTGCAGCCCGCCCTGGCCGAGAAGTCGGGAAGCCCTCAGTCCGCGGCACGGTGGGAGACCCTCGGATTCGAGGGCCGGAACTTCGTCTCCGGAGGCATTCGAGCGGCCGAACTGGCGAAGTACAACGGCCGGCCCGCGAAGGAGCCGATCCGCGTCTACGCCGGTCTGGAGTCGGCGGACGGCCCGGACGCGCAGATGAAGCTGGTAGTCGACGAATTGGAGCGGACCGGCGCCTTCGATCGTCAGACGCTCGTGATCATTCCGACCACCGGCACCGGCTGGGTCAATCCGACCGCCGCGCAGACTTTCGAACTCGTCGCGAACGGCGACAGTGCGTTGGTCGCGGCACAGTACTCGTACCTGCCGAGCTGGGTCTCGTTCCTCGCCGACCGCGAGAAAGCCGCGGAGGCCGGACGCCGCCTGGTGACGGCGGTGCACGACAGGTGGCTGACCAAGCCGCCCGGTCACCGGCCGAAACTGTTCGTCTACGGCGAGAGCCTCGGCACGCAGGCGGGTGAGGGGGCGTTCGACGATCTGAATGCGATCCGCTCGACGGTCGACGGTGTGCTGTGGGTCGGGCCGCCCGACTCGAATCCGTTGTGGCGCGCGCTCGTCGACCGTCGTGACCCGGGCACCCCGGAGGCGGAGCCGACTTACGCGAACGGGCTGGTGGTCCGCTTCGCCAACGACGCGGCGGCCATCGGCCGCAATCCGGATCCCTGGCTCGCGCCGCGGGTGCTGTACATCCAGCACCCGTCCGATCCCGTGGTCTGGTGGTCGCCCGAGTTGCTCTACCAGAAGCCGGACTGGCTTTCCGAGCCCGCCGCCGGCGACCGCAGTCCCGCGATGCGGTGGTACCCGATTGTCACGTTCTGGCAGGTCAGCGCGGACCTGGGCAATGCAGCCGGAGTACCCGACGGACACGGACACAATTACGGCACCGTCATCCTCGACGGTTGGATCGCAGTGACCCAGCCCGCGGGCTGGACCGATGCGGACACCGCGCGGGTGCGGTCCGCGCTGCTCGATCTGCGAGGCCACGACGGTCCGGAGAAGTGAAGGCGGACAGGCGAGTCGGGCGATTACGGCAGTAGGTCGTTCGGTCGACACGGTTGTGTTGTGGTCGTACCGCCGGGCTATCGTTCGGTGATCGAAAATCCACTGAGAGGAAGCGCGACCACATGACGAACCCGAACGAGTCCCCCGACAACAATGCCGGTGGGCAACCCTTCGGTGCGCCGCAGTATGGGAACGACCCTCAGTACCCGGCGAATCCCCAGTACGGCGCTTCCCAGTACGGATCGCCCCAGTACGGATCGGCCCAGTACGGATCGCCCCAGTACGGCGCCGCACCCGGGTACGGCGCGCCCCAGTACGGGTACCAGGGCGGCGCACCGGGTGTGGAGCCGGACAACAACCTGGTCTGGGCGATTCTCAGCACGGTGCTGTGCTGTCTGCCCCTCGGCATCGTCTCGATCGTCAAGGCGACCTCGGTCAGCAAGCTGTGGGCGATCGGTGACTACGCCGGCGCGCAGCGGGCGGCCGACGATGCGAAGAAGTTCGCGATCTGGAGCGCCGTCGCCTCGGTCGTCGTCTGGGTGATCCTCGTGATCGTGTACGTCGTGATCATCGCCGCCGCCGTCAGCACGTCGACGACGACCACTCCCTAGGCCGCGATCCGCGCACCGACTCGATGAACAAGCGATGACTCGGATCGACACCGACAGCGCGACGTCGACGCCCGCCCACAGGTGGGCGTCGACGGTCGTGCGGCATCGTGTCTATACGCCGCTCGCCGCTCTCACCGGCGCGGCGGCGGTGTGCGTCGCGGTCTGGTTCGGTGATCCCACCACGCCCGGCGGGTATCTGCCTCCGTGCCCGACCAAACTGCTGCTCCACATCGACTGTCCGGGATGCGGTTCCACACGCGCGCTGTACTGCCTGCTGCATGGCGACATACCTGCGGCGTTGCATTACAACGCCGTCGGCGTCCTCGCTTTCGTGCTCATCGCGGCAGCGTTCGTCAGTTACACGATCGGGTTGTGGAAGGGCAGACGCATCCGCAGCTGGCAGCACTGGAGGTACGCGCCGGTGGTGACGCTGGTCGTCGTGGCCGCGTGGTTCGTCGTCCGCAACATTCCGATCGCCCCGTTCGACAGTCTGAAAGTGTGAGGCCCGGCAGTGACCGATGCGCAGAAACCGGAACCGACCCCCGAGGCGGACGGAACCACGCCGATAGAGAACCCGACGACGCCGATCGCCGACGACGAATGGTCGGCGTACGCCCAGACGCAGATTCGTGGCGTGGCACCCCACCCGGCCGAGAACCCTTTCGAACACGGTGCCTTCCCGGCGCAGCCGCCGTACGAGAACGCGGCTCCGCCGCCTCAGCCGTCACCGGTTCAGCCGGCGCAGGCATACGGCTACGGGTACGGATACGGGTATCCGGTGGCCGGTGGGGCGCCGGCTTCTCCGCAGTACCCCGCCGTGCCCGGCTACCAGTCCCCGTATACGCAGGGGCCGCCGCCGGAGTCGAGCGCCACATCGGCGATCCTCGCCACCGTGTTCGCCGGCCTCTTGCTCGTGAGTTGCTATGGATCTCTCATCGGCATCGCTCCGCTGATCTTCGGAATCATCGGCATCAACAAGAGCAACGCGGTGGCCAAGCACTGGTACGTGGGTCAGCGCGAGGCCGCCTACGCGGCTGTCGAATCCGCCCGCAAGATGTCGATGTGGGCCTGGATCAGCATGGGAATCGGATTCCTGGTCGAACTCGTCGCGGTCCTGGTGATCGTCGCAGTAGCTGTCAATGCCGGCTGACGAGGGCCTCGCCCGGCGTCGCGGTGAACCCGCGCCGCAGACGATGTCCCCCGATCGTCCGCTTGGGGCAGATTGTGACATGATCGCCGGATGACGGGTTTCGGGAGTGAGTCACAGTACGGGCACGGCGCGCAGGGCTATCCGCCCCATATGGGCGCCGCACCGCAAGTGAATCCGTATGCGGGGGCTCCGCAGGCGCCGTACCAGCAGGGATGGTACCCGCAGCCCGGCCCGTACCCCGGCGCTCCGGGCGGACCCGTCTCGCCGCAGATGATGCCGCACGATCAGCGAATGAATCCGGTCGTGCCTGCGATGTTCGTCGGTGGTGCGCCCTACGGGATCGATCCCGCGACGGGGATCCCGTACTCCGACAAGTCGAAGGTGGCTGCCGGGCTGCTGCAGTTGTTCTTGGGCGGGTTCGGCATCGGACGCTGGTACATCGGCACCCACGGCGTCGCCGCGGGACAACTCGTGCTGTGGTTCCTGGCGTTTGTGACGTCATTCATCTTCGGTATCGGACTGGTGCTCTTCGTCGGTCTCGGAATCTGGGTGTTGGTCGACGCGATCATGATCTTCACCGGGTCCGTTCGCGACGGCGACGGGCGAGTGCTCCGATAGCGGAAGCCCCATTTCGGCGCGCAGCCGCCGTTCCTTCCGCGGTCAGCCGTCGGCCATCCGCGCCATCGCGGCGTCCAACGCCCGCTCGGCCTCTTCCCGCGGCGTCCCGCCACCCACGGCGAGCGAGATCAGCGCGCCTCGGGCGACGAGATCGTGCGCGCCGGTCAGGTGCCCGGCGATCGACAACATCGCGAGGCCGTGCACGGTGCTCCAGGCGACGCCGGATCGGATGAGAAGCGCGGCGTCGTCGGTCTCCGGGGTCGCGACCCGCCGGATCGTCTCGGCCATCACCCCGAATGCCGCGCGCCCCATCGGGGAGTCGGTTGGATTCCCGTGCTGCAGCAGCGCCTTCCGTTGCGAGGCCGCCCACTCGGGCGAGGAGTACTGGAACATCAGGGTGTAGAGCAGCGGATGGTCGGTGGCGAACTGCAAATAGGCCAGACCTTGGCACATGAGGTCGGTCAGCGGTTCGTCGGTGCGGCCGGCGGCCGAGAGCGCATCGCCGAACTCCGCGAATCCGCGCTCGCAGACCTCGGCGGCGACGGCCCCGATGCTGCCGAACCGCGAGTACACGGCCATCGTCGAGGTGCCTGCCTCCTGGGCGAGTCTGCGCACGGTCAAGGCTTCGACACCCTGTTCTGTCACCAGTCGGTAGGCGGCCGCGGACAGAGTCTCGCGCACGGGATCGGGACGTGCCTCTTCACTATTGCTCATAACAGCGTTATTATCGCCGTATAACAATGTTATAGGCAACCTGGAGGTGACGGGAATGACCACGAACCGATTTCTCGACGGCGAGTACGCACCGGTCCGCGCCGAGCTGACCGAGCACGCGCTCCCGGTGACGGGAACGCTGCCGGACTGGCTCGACGGCCGGTACCTGCGCAACGGTCCCAACCCGATCGCGGACGTCGACCCCGACACGTACAACTGGTTCACCGGTGACGGAATGGTGCACGGCGTCCGGCTCAGCGGCGGCGACGCTCTCTGGTACCGGAACCGCTGGGTCGATTCGCCCGCCACCGAACGCAGACTGAGCAGGCCCGCACCCGACTCGGCCGGCCGGGCCTTTCTGCACGGCCTCGGCGCGAACACCAACGTGATCGGGTTTCAGGGGCACACCCTGGCGCTCGTGGAGGCGGGGCTGCCGTGCGCGGAACTGTCCGAAGAACTCGACACTCTCGGTGTCTGGGACTTCGACGGCACGGTCCGCAGCGGCTACACCGCGCACCCGCTCGAAGATCCGGCGACCGGAGAACTGCATTCGGTCAGCTATCACTTCGGGCTCGGGAACAAGGTCCGATACTCGGTGATCGGGGTCGACGGTCGCGAACGCCGCCGCGTCGACATCACCGTCGGCGGCAGCCCGATGATGCACGCGTTCTCGTTGACCGAGTCGACGGTGGTGATCTACGACCTTCCGGTCACCTTCGACGTGGAGACGGCGGCCTCGTCCGCCGTTCCGCGCAGGCTCCGGCCGATCGCCGAACTCGCGATGTCGGCAGTCGTGGGGCGAGTGCCGATGCCCCACCTGCTGTCGGAGCGTCTGCCGCGGAATCGGGCAGGGTCTCTGCCGTACAGCTGGGACCCCGACTACCGACCTCGGGTAGGGCTGATGCCGCGCGAGGGCGGCGACGCCGACGTCGTCTGGATCGACGTCGACCCGTGCTTCGTGTATCACCCCATGAACGCGCACGAGGAGAACGGTGCCGTGGTGATCGACCTCGCGGTGCACGACCGCACCTTCGATCGGGACCGCACCGGGCCCATCGACGGCGGGCACCGCATGGAGCGGTGGACCCTCGACCCGCTGCGCCGGACCTGCCGTCGGGAGCAGCTGTGGGACGCCGCCGTCGAGTTCCCCCGAGTGGACGACCGCTTCGTGGGCCGGGCCCACGACTGCGGGTGGGTCGTCGGAGACGAGGGCGGCGGGCTCTTCGGTTCGCTGTTGGCCCGGATGGGCGGCAGGCTCGGCGAGCCCGTCGTGCGCAGGTTCGGCGACGGCGTGTTCGCCGGCGAATTCACCTTCGTGCCCCGGAGTTCCGACGCCGCACAGGGCGACGGTGCCGTCATCGGACTGGTGACCGACATGGCGAACGAATCGACACGGCTCGCCGTCCTCGACGCGCAGACACTCGAGGACATCGCGTACGTGGACCTGCCGCAACGCGTGCCCGCGGGCTTCCACGGGAACTGGCTGCCCACCGCGTCTTCCTGAACGGGGTCCGCGCGGCCGGGCCGCCGCCTATCCTGGCGCGCATGGCATTGCGAGTCGTGGAATGGTCGACCGGAACCGTGGGCAGGCACGCGATCGCCGGCATCGACGCGCATCCGGACCTGGAACTGGTAGGTGTGTGGGTGTCGGACCCGGCCAAGGTCGGAGTGGACGCCGGGCGGCTGGCCGGTCTCGACCGCGACCTCGGAGTCGTCGCGACCTCGGATCGTGACGCGCTGCTGGCGCTGCGTCCCGATGCGATCGTCCATACGGCGATGACCGACGATCGGGTGGCCGAGGCGATCGCCGACCTCACCGCCTTCGTGGCCGCCGGAATCAACGTCGTCTCCTCCGGGCCGGTGATCCTGCAGTACCCGTACGGTGTCCTGCCCGATGCGATGGTGCAGTCGGTGGTCGACGCCGCCCGGACCGGCGGCGCGAGCCTGCACGTCAACGGCATCGATCCCGGATTCGCGAACGACGTCCTGCCGCTGTCACTCACCAGTCTGTCGCAGGAGATCGACGAAGTCCGATGCCTGGAGATCGCCGACTACTCCACGTACCGGCAGCCGGTGGTGATGGGGGAGTTGTTCGGCTTCGGCAAGCCGATGGACGATCAGCCGATGCTGTTGACGCCCGGAGTGCTGTCCCTCGGCTGGGGCAGCGTGGTCCGGCAGATCGCCGCGGGCCTGGGACTGACGCTCGACGAGCCGCTCGTCGAACGCCATGAGCGGATCGCCGCCGACCGAGACTACGAGACGGTGTCGGTGCCGATTCCGGCGGGCACGATGGCCGCCCTGCACTTCGAGGTGATCGGTCAGGTGGACGGCGTCGACCGAGTCGTCCTCGAGCACTACACGCGCACGCATCCCGAACAGTGTCCGGACTGGCCGCGTCCGGCCGACGGCGACGGCTGCTACCGCATCGTGGTGAGCGGCGAGCCGGAGATGAGGGTGGAAGTCGCGCATCACGCGCGCCACGGCGACCACAACGTCTCCGGCATGATCGTGACCGCCATGCGGTTGGTGAACTCGGTACCCGCCGTGGTGGCCGCCGAGCCGGGGCTCGTCACGGCGCTCGACATGCCGCTGGTGACCGGACGAGGGCTGGTGAGCCGGGGCTGAGCGGGCGTCACACCGGCCAGTTGTGCACCGGCTCGCCCTCGTGCATCAGCGTCGCGTAGTCGCGGACCATTCCGCGCAGAGCGGCCGAGCGCGACTCGCCGGCGTCCTCGCGGGCCCGGACCGCCGCTCGTTGCCAGACCGATCCGGACTGACGTGTGGCGGCGCGCCCCTCGATCACTCCCAGATAGCGTCGCCTGGCCCGATCGGAGACCCCGTAGGCGATGAGTCCGCGTTCCGCGATCGGCAACAGGCGACGCAGGACCAGTTCGTCGGGTCGTACCCATCCGATGTTCGGCCAGTACAGCTGTGCGCCCAATCCCCAACGCGCTCCGGCCGCGAGGTTCTCCCTGGCGGCGTCGAAGGACATCTGTGACCACACCGGCAGTTCGCTCTCGACGAGTCCGCGCACCAGACCGTAGTAGAACGCGGCGTTGGCCATCACGTCGACGACGGTCGGACCGGCCGGCAGCACCCGGTTCTCGACGCGTAGGTGCGCGCGGCCGTCGATGACGTCGTAGACCGGCCGGTTCCAGCGGTACACGGTGCCGTTGTGCAGGCGGAGCTCCTCGAGTTCCGGAATGCGGCCGGCGTCGAGTTCGACGAGCGGATCGACGTCGGTGGACACCGGGAGCAGAGCGGGGAAGTATCTCGTGTTCTCGGCGAACAGGTCGAAGATGGTGTTGATCCAGCGTTCTCCGAACCACACCCGCGGCCGGACCCCCTGGTTCCTGAGTTCGAGGGGCCGGGTGTCGGTCGCCTGCTCGAAGACCGGGATGCGCGTCTCGTGCCAGAGCGCCTTCCCGTCGAGGAACGGTGCGTTGCCCGCGATCGCCACCTGCACGCCCGCGATCGCCTGCGCGGCGTTCCAATGGGTGGCGAAGTCCTCGGGCGCCACCCGCAGGTGCAGTTGCAGAGAAGTGCACGCGGCCTCGGGGAGGATCGAGTCGCTGGTGGTGGCCAGGCGTTCGGCGGGTCCGCCGATCACCATCGGGACGCCGGTGATGTCGAGCTCCAGATCCTCTCCGCGTGCGGCGAAGATCTGCTCGTTCAGCAGGCTGTAGCGCGGGTTGGTGGAGATCCACTGGTGCGCGAAGTGCTCGCGGCCGAGAGTCGGCAGCATGCCGACCATCAGGAGATGATTGCCGGTCGAGGCCGCGCGTGCCTCCGCGCGGTTCAGCGATGCGCGCAGCCCCTGCTCCAGCCCCACCGTGTCGGCGCCGACGAAGGGCCGGGGCGAGACGTTGATCTCGATGTTGAACTGGCCGAGTTCGGTCTGATAATCCGGATCGGCGATCGCATCGAGCACCTCGGCGTTCGCCATCGCGGGCTCGGCGTTCTCGTCGATCAGATTGAGCTCCACCTCCATGCCGAGCAGCGGCTCGGGTGGCCGGCCGTGATCGGTGAACAATCCGTCGGTCAGCATCCGCGCGATGGCCTCGGTCCCCCGGGACACCTGCGACCGGAAGCGCACGCGATCGGCTCCACTGAACTTCTGATGGCTCACTTCGGCGCCCATGCGGCAATCGTGCCGGAGACGGCCCCGGTGCGCGAGGGTTCGGGCCATTCGACCGCTGACTACAGTGTTCGCATGGCACCCGAGATGACCGCCGACCTGCACACCCACACCGCGTTCTCCGACGGCACCGACACTCCGGAGGAACTGCTCGCGGCCGCACGGGAGGCGGGCCTGCGGACGATCGCACTGACCGACCACGACACGGCGGCCGGCTGGGACGAGATCGCGGCCCGGGTTCGGTCGGGGATGCGCGTGCTGCCGGGCGCGGAGTTCTCGACCAAGCATCCGCGCGAGGACGGGAGCCTGGTGTCGGTGCATCTGCTCGGCTACCTCTTCGATCGCGACGACGCGGGGGTCGCCGGCGAGTGGCAGCGGATGAAGGACGAGCGCGCGGGCCGCGGTGCGCGGATCGTGGAGAACCTCGTGACCGCCGGTTACCCCATCACGCTGGCGCGCGTGCGGGAGATCGCCGGAGTCGGCAGTATCAGCCGCCCGCACATCGCGAGGGCGTTGATGGAGGCGGGAGTCGTCGCGTCGGTCGGGGAGGCCTTCGATGAACTCCTGCACGACGGCAGTCCGCACTACACCGCGCTGCGGTCGACCTCCCTGGTGGAGGGAGTCGAGATGATCGCCGCGGCGGGCGGTGTCCCGGTGATCGCTCATCCGCGTGCCCGGGCCGCGGCGACGGTGTTGACCGCCGACGTGATCGAGTCGCTGGTCGCGGTCGGACTCGCCGGCCTCGAGGTCCGCCATCCCGACCACGACGATGCGGCGCGCGCCGAACTGGCCGACATCGCGTCGAACCTGGGACTGCTGGCGACGGGCTCGAGCGACTACCACGGCGCCAACAAGACCCTGCGGATCGGTCAGGAGCGGACCGACGACGAGGTGGTGGAGCAGATCGTGGAGCGCGGAACGGTGGCACCCTTCACCGCGTGACGGCGCCGTTCACCGTGTGACGGGGGCCGCGGGCGGGCGGTCCGGGGAATGGTCGCCGGCTCGTCGGCGTTGGTGATGCCGTGGCACCACGAGACAGAGCTGATCCGGCGCAGACACGCGCGGCCGTCCTCGCCGTCGCGGACTGGCTGCGCGACGAGACCGCGCCCGCGCCGGGGCGGTCGGCGCTGGCCGCGGCCGTGCGGCTCACTGCGAGGACCGTCGCGCAGGAGGCTCCCGGCAACTCGGTGGAACTGCGCGTTCCTCCGTTCGTCGCGGTCCAGTGCATCGAAGGGGTGCGGCACACCCGCGGCACCCCGCCGAACGTGGTCGAGTCGTCGCCGCGCGAATGGCTGCTGCTGGCCACCGGACTCCTCGACTTCGACGACGCGCTCGCCGCGCACCGGATCAGCGTCTCCGGACACCGCGCCGGCGACGTCGCGAGCAGACTGCCGGTGGTCCCGCTGAACTAGCGGCTCCCAGCGCGGCGCTGCAGCGCGCGCCGCGCTGGATTTCGAGTTGTCCCGAGCGAAGCCGTAGACTGTGGTAACGGTAACGCCCGCCCAGCCCACGAAACCGGAGCGTATTACGTGACCGAGATGTCGATTCACTCTCCGAACCTGCTGAATCAGACCGGATGTGGCGGACCGTCGCACCCGAGCCCCGATGCGGATCAGCCCGAGAACGAGCCCCGCGAGGAATGCGGTGTCTTCGGTGTCTGGGCACCCGGGGAAGACGTCGCGAAGCTGACGTACTACGGCCTCTACGCTCTTCAGCACCGCGGTCAGGAAGCAGCCGGCATCTCCGTCGGAGACGGCTCGCAGGTACTGGTCTTCAAAGACCTCGGGCTGGTGAGTCAGGTCTTCGACGAGCAGACCCTTGCCTCGATGGTCGGTCACGTCGCCGTCGGTCACTGTCGGTACTCGACCACCGGATCGACGACGTGGGAGAACTCCCAGCCGATCTTCCGCAACACCGCGGCCGGCAGTGCCGTGGCGCTCGGTCACAACGGCAACCTCGTGAACACGGCCGAACTCGCCGAACGGGCACGGGAGTTCGGCATCTACGGCAGCGGGCCGCACGGCACGGCCACCTCCGACTCCGACATCCTCGGCGCATTGCTCGCGCACGGCGCGACCGACAAGACGCTCGAGCAGTCGGCGATGGAACTGCTGCCGACTGTCAAGGGCGCGTTCTGCCTCACCTTCCAGGACGAGAACACGCTGTACGCGGCACGCGACCCGCACGGGGTGCGGCCGCTCTCGCTCGGCCGCCTCGACCGCGGGTGGGTCGTCGCCTCCGAAACCGCGGCGCTGGACATCGTGGGAGCTTCCTTCGTCCGCGACATCGAGCCGGGCGAACTCCTGGCCATCGACGCCGACGGCGTCCGCAGCCGGCGCTTCGCAGAGCCGACCCCTGCCGGATGCGTTTTCGAGTACGTCTACCTGGCCCGGCCCGACAGCGTCATCCACGGACGTTCGGTGCATTCGACGCGAGTGGAGATCGGACGCCGGCTGGCCCGGGAACGTCCGGCCGAGGGCGACCTGGTAATCCCGGTCCCCGAGTCGGGTACGCCCGCGGCCGTCGGTTACGCGCAGGAGTCGGGCATCCCCTACGGGCAGGGCCTGATGAAGAACGCCTACGTGGGACGCACCTTCATCCAGCCCTCGCAGACCATCCGCCAGCTGGGCATCCGCCTGAAGCTGAACCCGTTGCGCGAAGTGATCCGGGGTAAGCGGCTCGTCGTGGTCGACGATTCGATCGTGCGCGGCAACACCCAGCGCGCGCTCATCCGGATGCTGCGCGAGGCCGGCGCCGCCGAAGTCCACGTGCGCATCGCCTCTGCGCCGGTCAAATGGCCGTGCTTCTACGGGATCGACTTCGCCTCGCCCGCGGAACTGATCGCCAACGGCTCGGACTCCAAGGAAGCGATGGTCGAGAGCGTCCGCCAGGCCATCGACGCCGACTCGCTCGGGTACATCAGCATCGACGAGATGATCAACGCCACGGAACAGCCGCGTGCCCAGCTCTGCGCCGCGTGTTTCGACGGCCGCTACCCGATCGCGCTGCCGCAGGAGACGACGATGGGCAAGGCCGTGCTGGAGAGCATGCTCAAGGGCTCGATGAACGGCGCCGATCCGCTGACGGCGTCGAATGACAACGTCAGCGCAGTGATGCGGCCCTGACCTTCGGCGCCTCGCAGCGCTCCCGGATCCCCTCTGCACTCAGGTACCGTGAGTGCGTCCCACCGCCCGAACGGCTGACTGTCAGCTGCAGAATTTCAGGAGAATCAAGAATATGACCGACGGGTCTGTCGACAAGCCGACGGCCGGCGCATCTTATGCGGCAGCGGGCGTGGACATCGATGCCGGCGAACGCGCCGTCGAACTCTTCGCACCTCACGCGAAGCGCGCGACCCGTCCCGAGGTCCTCGGCGGGCTGGGCGGCTTCGCCGGCCTGTTCTCCCTGAAGGGCGACTACCGCGAGCCCGTTCTCGCGGCCTCGAGCGACGGCGTGGGGACCAAGCTGGTCATCGCACAGGCCATGGACAAGCACGACACCGTCGGGCGCGATCTGGTCGCGATGGTCGTCGACGACCTCGTGGTCTGCGGCGCCGAACCGCTGTTCCTGCAGGACTACATCGCCGTCGGCAAGGTGATCCCCGAGATGGTCGCCGACATCGTCAAGGGCATCGCCGACGGCTGCGTCGACGCCGGATGTGCGCTGCTCGGCGGCGAGACCGCGGAGCACCCGGGTGTGATGGAGGACGGTCACTACGACATCTCCGCCACCGGCGTCGGTGTGGTCGAGGCCGATTCCATCCTGGGGCCGGATCGTGTCCGCGCGGGTGACGTGGTGATCGCGATGGGTTCGTCCGGCCTGCACTCGAACGGCTATTCGCTGGCGCGGAAGGTGCTGCTCGACTGGGGGCACATGGATCTGGCCGGTCACGTCGAGGAGTTCGGTCGGAGTCTCGGTGACGAATTGCTCGAGCCGACCCGCATCTACGCCAAGGACTGCCTGGCACTGGCTGCCGAGAGCGACGTCCGCACGTTCGCGCACGTCACCGGCGGCGGCCTCGCCGACAATCTGGCACGCGTGCTTCCGGCGGGCCTGTCCGCTGAGCTGGAGCGCAACACGTGGAGCCCGGCCCCGATCTTCTCGTTGATCGCCCAGCGCGGCCGAGTGGAGCGGGCCGAGATGGAACGCACCTTCAACATGGGCGTCGGCATGGTCGCCATCGTCGCTCCCGAGGACACCGACCGTGCGCAGGCGATCCTCACCGCACGTCATGTGGACAACTGGGTGCTCGGCACCGTCAAGCGCGGCGAACCCGGGGCTCGCGGCTCGGTGGCTCTGGTCGGCGATCACCCGAGGTTCTGAACCCGGCGCCGGTCCGGCGGATGGTTGTGAGGAACGGCACTTCATATGTTGACGCCGTTAACCTAGCGGGTTAGTCTCGCGTTGTCAGTGTAAACATCTTCTGGTGTTCCCCCGTGCCGTCGGTGTCGATCGCAGGCGGTGCTGCGCTGACGGGATCCGCACGCACTCGACCGTCAACAGATGGAGATCGACGATGCCCGACCTTCCCCAGAACCGCCGATTCGACCTGGTGCTCTTCGGCGCCACCGGATTCACCGGTGAACTCACCGCGGAGTACCTCGCGGAGCATCTGCCGGACGGGGCGCGGTGGGCGCTCGCCGGCCGGAACCGGGACAGACTCGATGCCGTCCGAACCCGCTTGGCGGCGATCGCTCCCGCGGCCGCCGAGCTCGAACTGCTCATCGCCGACACCACCGACCCCGAATCGTTGCGCGCGGTGGCCGAATCGGCTCGGGTCGTCATCACCACCGTCGGCCCCTACCTCCAGCACGGTGCGCCGCTCGTCGCAGCGTGCGCGGCCGCCGGTACCGACTACGTCGACCTCGCCGGTGAATCCGAATTCCTCGATCGGATGTACATCGCTCATCACGCCACGGCGGTCCGGACCGGTGCCCGTCTGGTGCACGCCTGCGGATTCGACTCCATCCCGCACGATCTCGGTGCATTCTTCACGGCCAAGCAACTGCCCGACTCCGCGCCCGCGGCCGTCCGCGGTGTGGTCCGCAGCAATGCGATGATCTCCGGCGGGACGCTGCACTCCGGACTCGGTCAGATCGCGCGGCCGCGGCAGATCCGTCGGGCCGCGGCCGACCGTGCCAGGCTAGAACCGCCGACGGTCGGGCGCCGCGCACGGGTGCGGGCCGGCGCTCCCCGCAGGGACGGCGTGCTCGGCCTCTGGCTCCTGCCACTCCCGACGATCGATCCCCAGATCGTCAAGCGTTCGGCCGGTGCGCGCGATGAATACGGGCCCGACTTCACGTACTCTCACTACGCGGGTTTCCGCAGGCTGGTGATGCTCGCGGCCGCGGCCCTCGGCGTCGCGACAGTCGCCGTCGCCGCGCAGATCCCGCCGCTGCGCCGCCTCATCGGCGCCTGCCTTCCCCAGGGCAGCGGACCGTCGCCGGCTCGCCGCGCACGCTCCTGGTTCTCCGTCGACTTCATCGGTGAAGGCGGTGGCCGGACGGTTCACACGCAGGTGCGGGGCGGCGACCCCGGCTACGGTGAGACCGCGAAGATGCTGGCCGAATCGGCCATGTGCCTGGCCTTCGACGACAATCCGAAGGTGAGCGGCCAGGTCACCACGGCCGCGGCGATGGGCGACAACTTGGTGCGGCGCCTGACCGATGCCGGGATGACCTTCGCCGTTCTGGACACCGACGGCGCACCGGTCGACGGGGTGCGATCGTGAGCTGGTCGACCGCGGACATCCCGTCTCAGTCCGGTCGGGTCGCGGTGATCACCGGGGCCAACGGCGGACTCGGGCTGGCCACCGCTCGAGCGCTGGCCGGGAAGGGCGCCCATATCGTGATGGCAGCCCGCAACCAGAGCAAGGCGCGCGACGCCGAGGAGACGATCCGGCGAGCCGCACCCGGTGCGTCGGTGGAGATCGTTCCCCTCGACCTCGCGTCGCAGGCGTCGGTGAAGCAAGCCGCCGAGACGGTCCTGGCCGGTCACGACCGCATCGATCTGTTGATCAACAACGCCGGAGTGATGGCGACACCGGAAGGCCGGACGGCCGACGGTTTCGAGACCCAGCTGGGCACGAATCATCTCGGACACTGGACGTGGACCGCGCTTCTGCTCCCCGCGGTGCGCCAGGCTCCGGCCGGGCGGGTCGTGACGCTCACCAGCATCGCCCAGCACCAGGGCGGCAACCTGGACCCGGCCGATCCGCATCTGCACCGCCGCTACCGTCCGTGGAAGGCGTACGGCAACTCCAAGCTTGCGAATCTGCACTTCGCGATCGGCCTCGACCGCAGGCTGCGCGCCTCCGGCGACCGGGCAATCGCGCTGTCGGCGCATCCGGGTCTCACCGACTCCGAACTGCAGTCCACCACCCATGCCTCGGGAGGCGGGGGAATCGCTGGGTGGCTCGGTGATGTGGGAGCCGACCTGGTCGGGATGACGACCGACCGCGGTGCGCTCAGTCAGTTGCGGGCCGCCACCGATCCGACGGCGCGCGGCGGAACCCTCTACGGTCCGGCCTTCGTCTCCTTCGGTCCGCCCGTGCGCAAACCGCTCTTCCCGTTCGGCGTCGACGCCGGGATCCGCGCACTGTGGGAGATCTCGGAACGCGAGACCGGGGTGCCGATCCGGCTGTGAGGCCGGTCGACACTCCGGCGGGTCCACTCACACCGGTCGCCGTGACCGAGGGTCTGCGCCGACGGTCAGCCCCATCTCGGCTCCCGCGGCGAGGATCGTCTCGAGGCCGAATGCTTCGACCGGTCCGACGACGCCCGGCTGCTCGCCGTGGCCCGAAGCGAGACGGTCGGCCGCCCACGCCATCAGCTCAGCGGTGAGGTCGTAGACGTTCGGGCCAGTGGCGTGGACCTCGGCCAGCACGGCGCCGCCGCGGTCGCGCGCCACCGCGACGGTGTGCGCGCCGCTGCGGGAACGCTCGGCGGCGTCCGGACCGCCGGGCGCTCCGCCGGAGCGGCCGGTCACGGCGGCGACGAGTCGTCGGCCGGGTTCGATGCGGACCGCGGTGTTCACGACGGCGGACAGCAGGCTCATGGCCCGGCTGAGCTCGGGGAACCAGCCGTTGTACACCTCGACGGATTCGAGGTGCGGAAACGCCGGAGGCAGGAACAGCACCTCGGTGCCGGTGGCGAGCATCGCCGCCTTGCGGCGAGCGCCGGCGTCGAAGGTCAGCACCCGGCTCGCGGCCCGCTGGTCCTCCAGCCGCCCGTTCTTCCAGACGGTGACCGGCAGCGTGATGGCGTCCGACATCGTGGCGCGGGTGCCGGAACTGAGACCGCGCCCGCGGCGCAGTGAGCCGTCGACGAAGTAGCCGATGTCGAGCGACCGCGCGGAGTCGCCGGCCTCCCGGGCGGCGACGGCTCCGGCCAGGACCCCCGGTACGTAGTCGTTGCCGAAGGCCGGAACCATGACGGCGCCGGTCTTGCGGGCCACGGCGTCGTGACGTTCGTGGATCGCGCGCACGAATCCCACTTCGCCAGTGGAGTCGACGTAGTGGGCACCCTGCTCGGCTGCCGCACGTGCGGCAGCGAATCCGAGCCGCTCGAACGGTCCGACGGTGGTCACGAGCACGTCACCCGGTTCCACCAGAGCCCGCACGCTGTCGAAGTCGGTGACGTCGGCGACCTGGGTGTCGAGTCCGCCGAAGCGTTCGGCGGTGGCGGCCAGCGCCTGCGGCCGCAGGCCGGCGATCACGGGTCGGGCGCCGCGGCGGACGAGCGCCTCCACCGCCAGCCCGCCGGCATAGCCGGTGGCGCCGAGTACAACGATTCTTCCGGTCATGTGAGCCCTCCTCGGGGGGATGGTAGGTCGCGGTCATCCGCCGGCGCGGGTGAACCGGTCAACGAACGCCGATTCTCTTGAGGGTCTTCAGTGCGACCGTCAGCATCGTCGCCCACGCCCGGTGAGAGATGCCACGCGGGGGAGTGAAACCCAGAACTCGCTGGTGAGCGATGGTTTGCGCTTCGGTGTACTTGAGCAGGCCCTCGGATCCGTGCCTGCGCCCTACGCCGGAGTCACCCATGCCGCCCATCGGCGAGTCGATGCTTCCCCATGCCGCGGCGAAGGCATCGTTGACGTTCACGGTGCCGGCGTGCAGGCGTGACGCGACGGCATGGCCGCGGGCCGCATCGCGGCTCCAAACGCTGGCGTTGAGTCCGTACGGTGTGGCGTTCGCGCGCGCGATCGCCTCCTCGACGTCGCTGAAGGAGTAGATCGAGACGACCGGACCGAAGGTCTCGTGATCGTAGAGCGTCATCTCCGAGGTGACGTCGGTCAGAATAGTCGGCTCGTAGAACAGCGGTCCGAGATCCGGGCGGGCCCGGCCGCCGGCGAGGACCGTCGCGCCTTTCGCGACCGCGTCTTCGACGTGCGTTGCGACGGTCTCGAGCTGCGACTGCGTGGTGAGGCAGCCGACGTCGCTCCGGAAGTCGTAGTGTCCGCTGAGTTGCAGTGCGCGGGTGCGCTCGACGAATGCGGCGACGAATTCGTCGCGGACGCTTTCGGCGACGTAGAGGCGTTCCACCGACACGCACAGCTGACCCGTGGATGGGAAGCAGGCGCTGACGGCACCGTCGGCGGCACGGGCGATGTCGGCGTCGTCGAGCACGAGCATCGCGTTCTTCCCGCCGAGTTCCAGCGACGCTCCGATCAGTCGCTCGCCGGCCTCTCGCGCGATGTGCCGGCCTGCGGCGGTGGAACCGGTGAACATCATGTAGTCGGCGTTGCGCATCAGTGAGTCGCCGATGGAGCTGCCGCGTCCGACCACCATCTGCCAGAGGTCGTCGGGCAAGCCGGCCTGATGCATCAGATCGAGGGCCCACAGCGCCGTGAGCGCTGTCTGGGTGTCCGGCTTCTGCACGACGGCGTTGCCTGCGAGCAGTGCCGGGATCGCGTCTCCCGCGGCCATGCTGAGCGGGTAGTTCCAGGGCGAGATGATGGTGACCACGCCCTTGGGATGGCGGAGTTCGGTGGTCCGGGTCAGCAGGGGGATCGCGCCACGACGACGCGCGGGTGCGAGCAGTCGGCTCGCGCTTCGCGCGTAGTACCGGGCGGCGATGGCGATGTCGGTGACTTCGAGGAAGGCGTCGCGCCTGGTCTTGCCGCTCTCGGCTTGGATGAGGTCCATGACCTCGTTCCGACGGTCGAGGACGAGGTCATGGAAGCGCAGGAGAATTCGCTTGCGTTCGCTGACGGGAGTCGCGGCCCACGATGCCTGGGCGTGCCGGCCGCGGGTGAAGGCCTCGTCGACATCGGACGGCGTGGAGACCGGCAGGTCGGCGAGGGGCGCGCCGGTGTAGGGGATCGTCGTACCGACGCGCGCGGCTGTCGGAGCCGCCGCGATACGGCTCGTCAGGTGCGCGATGCGGGGCGGCGTCAGCGATGCGGGCAGTCCGGAACTGCGGGTTCGGACGTCGAAGGGGAAGATGAACGGACTGTCATCGGTGGGCTCCCATGAAGGTTATCGGTGTTAACATACGAGGGTAGCGATGGATGTTAGCACTGTCAACAAGGAGGGTGGGGCTGTGGCTGCTCCGGCGTGGAGAAGTCTGCGGCGCGGCACGTCGGGCGGCGTCGCGAGTCTGGTGGAACTCGGTGAGGGTCATGGGCTCGATCCGGCTGACTGTCTGCAGGGAAGCGGACTGCGAGAGAGTGACCTGCGTGTCGACGGGGCGGTGGTCCTGGCGGAGCAGGAACTGGCAGTGATCGCCAACATCGTCTCGCTGCTGAACGACCCGCCCGGTCTCGGCATCGAGGCCGGGCGGATGGTGAATCTGGGAAATCTCGGCATCTTCGTGTTCGCGATGCTCTCCAGCGAGACGCTCGGGGACGCGGTGGAGGTGGCGACGAGGTTCGCGAGTCTGACCAATACCTACTCCGACCTGTCGGTGACCTACGACGAGAGCGGCTCGGACGTCCGGCTCGAATGCTCGTTCGGCGACGTGCACGACGACGTCCGGCCCTTCATCCTCGAGCGTGATCTGACGGTCATCGCCGGTCTGGTGCCGATGGTGCTCGGCGACGTCGTCCTGCCGCGGGTGGAGGCGGAGGTCGATCGGGCGCGTGGGGCTCTCCTCGCCTCGGTGCTGCCGACGGAGGAACTCGTCTGCGACGCGGGACGCACGGCGCTCGTCGTGCCGCGCGAATGGATGAGCCGCGGCCTTCCCCACGCGGACGCCGAGACCGCACGCCGGTGCATCGCCCAGTGCGAGCAACAGCTCGAGCAGCGCCGCCTCGGTGCGCGATCGCTCGTGTGGGCGAGGCTGCACGCCAGTGACGAGCCGGTGCAGTCGCTGACCCGACTGGCCGGCGAACTGCACGTCGATCGCCGGACCCTGCAGCGCCGTCTCGCTCGCGAGGGCACCACGTTCCGGGCGTTGCTCGAGGAGTCCAGACGGATCCGCGCCGCCGAGGCGTTGACCGGCACCGACCGTCCGGTGGCGGAGATCGCGGCTGGGCTCGGAGACGCCGAGACCGCGGCCTTCACCCGCGCCTTCACCCGGTGGTACGGCGTCACGCCGACCCGCTACCGGGCGCGGAACGCGTGAGCTCGCCCGCGGAACCTGCGGGCCGGACCGCGGTGTGACGATCGGGGAGCACTTCGCGGACCATGAAGAACGCCGCCCGGACCACGGCTCGCATCGTCGTCGTCACGACGGGCCGCGGCTTCGGCAGGCCGAGCGCCTCGAGTACGTGGTCGTCGTGCAGAGAAAGAATGAGAGGCTTTGCGAGCCAACGGAACCCGCGCGGGAAGACCCGTTCGCCGAACTGTGCGACGAGGGTCTCGCTCACCCGGTGGCCGGCTTCGGAGGGAGCGAACCAGGCGGGGTCGGCCTCGTAGGCCCGCATCGCCCGGATCATGCCGTCCCATGTCTCGGGCATGTCTCGGACGCCCAGATACTCGCCGATCGTCCGCCAATGCCGCACCTGAGCTTCCTTCTCCACGTCGGTGAACCCGGGCGCGCCGACGATCTCGGTGAGGCATTCGATCTGCACGGTGAAGTAGGCGATGGTGTGGATGAAGGTCTCGTTCGACATCGAGTAGTGCCGCGCGTAGCTGTCGTGGATGCGCTTGATCTCGGCGGCGGAGCTGCGGGCCTGCGGGCTCCCCGCACCGTCGTACATCCATCCGGTGAGATAGCGGATGGTGTCGTCGGTGCGCCGGTCGCCGTGGTGATAGACCTTTCCCTTCCCGTCGCGATCGACGGCGGCGGCTCCTTCGAGCTCACCCATCACCCGCATGAGGGACACGGTGAACAGCAATTCGAGGAAGACCCGTTCACCGACGGGCGGAAGCAGCGACTCGAGCGTCAGTCGGACGATCCGTTCGCTGTCGGCGACCGGGTCGAGGGTCGCGATCTCGCGGCGTATCCATTTGCGGGGAACTGCTCGGCGGGTGTTCGTCATGTCAGTCGACGCTAGTGGCGGCCGGGGCGGCACTGAAGGCTGCGAGGCGACCGATATTTGATACTTTGCGACACTTCGTGACGCTCGCGGCGGTGCCACGGCCTGCGGTGGCCGGGTCAGGCACAGACGAGTCGAGACCGCGGCGATTGTTAGGGTTGTTGACTGTGCCGACCTCGTACCACCACGGTGACCTGCCCGCAGCGCTCGTCCGGGCGGCGGTGGAGATTCTGGAGGAGGGCGGTGCAGGCGACCTCTCGCTCCGCGCGGCGGCACGGCGCGCCGGCGTGTCGAACGCGGCACCGTACCGTCATTTCGCCGATCGGCGCGCCCTTCTGTCCGCCGTGGCCGCGGTGGGATACCGGGACCTGGCGATCGAACTGGCCGCAGTTCATCCCGCGCCCGCATCCGCGGACGATCTGGCCGACGTCGGGATCGCATACGTACGGTTCGCGCTGTCGCGGCCGGGCCTGTTCCGGGTGATGTTCGCCGAGCCGTGCGACCCGGCCGATGAGGAACGGACCTCGGCCGCCGAGACCATCAACGCGTACGTCGAATCCATCGTGGCGCGGGTCTTCCCCGATGCCGAGCCTGAGCCGATGGCCGTCGCAGTGTGGGCGCTCGTGCACGGCCTGGCGTTCCTGTATCTCGACGGCAAGTTCGATTCCGGAACGCCGGGCGACGTGGACGAGCGAGTGCGCGCGGCGGTTCACGCGGTGCTCTCGGCGACCCCGCGGACATGACGACCGCGCGGGTCGGCGCGACGCGAGAAACCCCGCGTCGCAGGACGACGCGGGGCTCTACGAATGTCAGGCCATCAGTCTGGGCATGAGCGCCCGGGCTGACCGCCCGTACGAGCGGGTGCGTGCGACAGCGCCGTCAGGCGTGTCGCCACTCCTCTTCACTGTTCCAGCTCTCGCTGTCCGACCACGAGTCGTGGGACTCTTTCCTGCCACCAGAGAGTTCACGCTGGAGACTATCGAAGTCGGTACTCGGAGCGGAGTACTTCAGCTGACGTGCAACCTTCGTCTGCTTTGCCTTTGCCCGGCCGCGGCCCATGTGGGACCCCCTCGCACAGTGACGGGGCGGCCATCGGTGTGGCGGCCCCGTTCTATTCGTTAATAGTTTTCGTACCGACAGTCTAGCGCGGAGTACGGATTAAGTCTCATCGCCTGACCGTCGAACATCGAAAACGCTCGAACCAGCGGCTTCCCGTGGCCGCACGTGTCAGCCGCGGCCCCGCAGACGGTCGACGGCGGCGCGGCCGGGCGGCACTTGGTCGTCGGGCGTGTACAGCACGGGGTCGATGCGGGCGGTCGCGGAGGTGTCGGGCGAGGCGGCATCGCCGACGACGAGTTCGGCGTCGGCCGGAACGTTGCGCTTCACCAGCGCGAGCGCGATGGGACCGTTCTCGAAGTGATCGACGACGGTGCCGACCCGGCCCACGGTCCGGCCGCCGGCGCTGACCTGATCGCCCGTCGCCGGGCGGTACGCGGAGCTGCCGTCCAGATGCAGCAGCACCAGCCGCCGCGGCGGGCGTCCCAGGTTGGCGACGCGGGCGACCGTCTCCTGACCGCGGTAACAGCCTTTGTCCAGATGCACGGCGCCGGCCTCGTCGGGGCCGCCGATCCAGTCCACCTCATGCGGAATCGTCCGCTCGTCGGTGTCGATGTGCAGGCGCGGTCGCAGGGCGTTCACCCGCAGCGCTTCGTAGGCCCACATGCCGGCCGGCGCGGCGCCCGCCTCGGTCAGCAGTCGCCACCACTCTCGGAGATCGGGTTCGGGGACGATGAGATCGACCACAGGTGTCGAGCCGTTCTCGCCGATCCGCGGCATCACGCGCCAGAAGCCGAGCGGCTCGTCGTCGTGACGGAGCTCGGGCAGGTCGCCGGCCTGGTAACGCTCGGCGTCGGGCGGGAGCGCGATCGCCTCGGCGACCGGGCCGGTGAGGATGTCGGGACCCAGCAGGGTCAGCACCGCCATGTCGGGGCGCGCCGTCGGCGTCACCTTGGCCCAGAAGACCATTCTGGTCAGGAATTCGGTGAGCGCCTGACCTCGCGCGGCCTCGGTGTCGATCCATGTGGTCTCGTCGATGTCGGTGAGGACGAAGTGGTCCTCCACCCGTCCGTTGCCGTCGAGCGAGAGGTCCTCGGCACTGCGCCGATCGCCGAGCGCGGTCAGATGCTGCGAGGAGATGGTGTGCAGCCAGGTGAGCCGCTCCGGGCCCGACAGTTCGATCACGGCGCGATCGGAGCGGTCGACAATGGCCGCGCCGCGTGTCGCCGCCCGTTGCTCGCCCAGCGGGTCGCCGTAGTGCCAGGCCACGCCGGGACTCGGGTCTCCCTCCGGAGTGGGGACGGCACTGGGATGCGAATTGAGGATCGGCGACACGGAGGTCATGTCCCGAGTGTACGAGGCCGCCCGCTGGTTCAGTCGATGACGGCAGAGGAGAATTCGGGTGGGTCGCCGAGGAAGGGCCGATGCGACGGGGGAGTGCTGCCATCGACGTCGGTGATCCCGTACTCCTGCGCGAGCTCCGCAGCCACCAGCACCCGCCCCGAGTACTTCATCCGGTCCCGATCGCGGGACAGTGCGTCGATCACGCGTCCCGGGAACTCCACCGACTCGGCGGTCGCGACCAGCCCGTCGTAGAGGTCGGGCCGGGCACTGAAGGCGGCCATGTTCACCTCGGTCTTGAGCAGCCCCATCCACAGCGAGACGACGGCGACGTCGAAGGGCTTGAAGTCGACAGCCATGTCGTGCGCCATCTTGTCGACGGCGGCCTTCCCGGAACCGTAGGCCGGACCGTGCATGTAGCAGGTGCCGCCGAACGAGGAGGTGTTGACGACGAGCCCGCCGCCGGACTCGGTGAGGAGCGGCGCCGCGTAGTAGGTGGCGACATAGGTGGAGCGCAGGCCGACGCCGTGCAGGCTCAGGAGGTCGAGTCCCTTGGTCCAGAACGGTCCCTTGTCGGTGAGCCCGGCGGGCAGGGCGATGGCATTGTTGACCAGGACGTCGAGCCGTCCGTGGTCGTTGCCGATCCGGTCGAAGAGGGCTTGGACCCGAGTGTCGTCGTCGTGGTCGACGGCCACCGCGATTCCCGTCCCGCCGCGCTCATCGATCTCAGCCGCGGTCTGGGTGATGGTGCCCGGCAGACTGGTCTGCCCGGCGGCCGTGGTGCGTCCGGTCACGTAGACGGTGGTACCCGGCTGTGCGAGCGCGAGGGCGATTCCCTTGCCCGCTCCCCGGCTGGCGCCGGTGACGACGACGATCCGTTCATTGCTCATCTGTCGGTGGTACCCGGTGTCGGACGCATTCGCCAAGGGATTCTCCCGATGAGCGGAATGTCGGCACGCAGATTCCGGCGCGCGGAATTCAGCCGGCCGCACGCCGTTCCATGACATCGTTGTCGCATGCAAGTCGTCCTTGTGTCGCCTGAGGGCGAGGTCGCTGACCCGGATTCACCCGTCCTGCACGCGGACGATCTCGGAATCGTGCACGGCGACGGGCTCTTCGAGACCATGCTCGTGCGCGAAGGGCGAGTCTGCGGGCTCGACCGGCATCTCGCGCGGCTCACGGCGGCCGCGCCCGTCGCCGGCCTGCCCGCGCCGGATCCGGGGCGAATCGAGGCGATGGTGCGCACGGGCGTCCGCGAGTGGCGGTCGGTCCATGCCGGTGAGGGCATGCTGCGGCTGGTGTACACGCGTGGACGCGAACACGATCCGTCGGGTGATCCGACCCTGTACCTGACGATCGCGCCCGTCCCGGACCGCGTCGAGTCCGCTCGGCGGCACGGCGTCCGCGCGCTGACGCTGCCGACCGCGTATCAACCCGGGCTCGCCGCCACGTCGCCGTGGCTGCTCTCCGGGGTCAAGTCGCTCAGCTACGCCGCCAACATCGCGGCCCTGCGTCACGTCCGCGGACTGGGCGTCGACGACGCGATCTTCGTCTCGGCGTCGGGCACGGTGCTGGAGGGTCCGCGCAGCACGGTGGTCGCGGTGATCGACGGCGCACTCGTGACGCCGCCGCGCGACGACGGCGTGCTGCCCGGAACCACACAGGACGCACTGTTCGAACTCGCCGAGAGCGAAGGGATCGGGACGGACCAGCGGCCGTTGACCGTCACGGAGGTGTACTCCGCCGACGAGGTGTGGCTGCTGTCGTCGGTCACCCTCGCCGCGCGTGTGCGCGAACTGGACGGGCGGGCCTGCGGAGCCGGATCGGTGATCGACGTCGCTGATCTGGTGCACAGGTCAGCGGGGTCATAGGCCCAAAGGCCGTTGCCTGCATCACGCACGCTTTACAACTGAACAAGGGCTACTACCGTGTGTAGTAACGCCCATCCTCGGGACGAATTGAGGTCGCAGTGAGTGTTGTAGACATATCCAGATGGCAGTTCGGTATCACCACCGTCTACCACTTCATTCTGGTGCCGCTGACGATCGGCCTCGCGCCGCTCATCGCGATCATGCAGACGGTGTGGCACCGCACCGGCAACGAGCAGTGGCTCCGGGCCACCAAGTTCTTCGGCAAGATCTTCCTCATCAACTTCGCCCTCGGCGTCGCGACCGGCATCGTGCAGGAATTCCAGTTCGGCATGAACTGGAGCGAGTACAGCCGGTATGTGGCCGACGTCTTCGGCGCACCGCTCGCCCTCGAAGGGCTGATGGCCTTCTTCCTCGAGTCCACGTTCATCGGTCTGTGGATGTTCGGCTGGGGACGGCTCTCGCGCCGGCTCCATCTGGCGTGCATCTGGCTCGTCGCGATCGGTGTCAACGCCTCCGCCTACTTCATCATCGCGGCCAACTCGTGGATGCAGCACCCGGTCGGCGTCGAGTGGGATCCCGAACGCGGACGGCCCGCGATGAACAACTTCATCGCAGTGATCACCAACAACACCACGCTCGTCGCGTTCCCGCACGTCATCATGGGCGCCCTGCTGACGGCGTCGACGGTGGTCGCCGTGGTCGGTCTCTGGTGGATGGCGCGCAACACCTACCGCGCGTCGAAGATCGAGGAAGCCGCCAAGATCGGTGACGAGTCGATCATCCCGGCGACCACGTCGCCGAGCCAGGTCGGTGCGTCGCCGGAGAAGCTCCGCCACGACAACGCCACCCTGTGGAGACCGGTGAGCATCTTCGCACTCTGGGTGATCATCGGCTCGGGACTGGGATTGTTCATCACCGGCGACATGCAGGGCCAGCTCATGTTCAAACAGCAGCCGATGAAGATGGCCGCGGCCGAGTCGCTCTGCGAGACCGAGACCGGAGCGTCCTTCTCCGTGCTCAGCATCGGACGGCAGAACAACTGCGACAACATCGAGCACATCATCACCATTCCGAACATGCTGTCGTTCCTGTCCGACCACAGCTTCGACTCCGAGGTGAAGGGCGTCAACGAGCTGCAGAAGCAGTACCAGGAAGCGCTGAACATGCCGGGCCAGAACTTCGCGCCCAACCTGTTCGTCACGTACTGGAGCTTCCGCGCCATGATCACCTGGGCGCTCGGCTCAGTGGTCGTCGCCTTCGGCGGACTGTGGTTCCTGCGGAAGAAGCGCACGGAGGTTCCGAGGTGGTTCGGGCGTCTGGCGCTGTGGACGCTGCCGACTCCGTTCCTGGCGAATGCGTCCGGCTGGATCTTCACCGAGATGGGCAGGCAGCCGTGGGTGGTCGTCCCCAACTGGGCCGACGCCGACGGAGATCCGCTCAGGATCCACATGCTGGTGCAGGACGGTGTCTCGAACCACACACCGCCCATGGTGTGGGCCACGCTGATCGGGTTCACGCTGCTGTACGGCGCGCTCGGGGTGGTCTGGTTCTACCTCGAACGGCGCTACGTGATCGAAGGTCCCAGCGACAAGGACGCCGCAGCGCCCGACGTCGGCTCGGACGACGACGAATCCGCCGAACTCTCGTTCGCGTACTAAGAGGAGCATCCGATGAGTCTTGAGAACTTCTGGTTTCTGGTCATCGCGGTCCTGTTCACGATGTACTTCGTCCTCGAGGGCTTCGACTTCGGCGTCGGCATGCTGATGTCCTTCCTCGGACGACGCTCCGAGCCGGACGGCGACAAGCGCAGGCGAGTGCTGCTGAACACCATCGGACCGGTGTGGGACGGCAACGAGGTGTGGCTGCTCACCGGCGGCGGCGCGCTGTTCGCGGCCTTCGGCGGCTGGTACGCGACGATGTTCTCCGCGTTCTACCTGCCGCTCTTCCTGATCCTGATCGGCCTGATCGTGCGCGTGGTGGCCATCGAGTGGCGGGGCAAGATCAACGACCCGCGCTGGCGCTGGTGGTGCGACTTCGGCATCGGACTCGGATCGTGGATCCCGGCGATCCTGTGGGGCGTGGCATTCGCGAACGTGGTGCGCGGACTGCCGATCGACGCCGACCACCAGTACACGGGCGGCTTCTTCAACCTGCTGAACCCGTACGCGTTGCTCGGCGGCGCGACCACCCTGCTGGCCTTCCTCACTCACGGTGCGGTCTTCGTCGCGCTCAAGACCGCCGGGCAGATGCGTGACGATGCGCAGACCTTCGCGGCCCGGCTCGCCGTGCCGACCGCCGTGGTCGCAGCGGTGTTCCTGATCTGGACGCAGCTGGCGTACGGGCACGCCTGGACCTGGGCGATCGTCGTGGTGGCCGCTGTCGCGGCGGTGGGCATGGTGATCGCGACGGCCGCACGGCGCGAGGGCTGGGCGTTCGTCGCCACCTGCATCGCCATCGCCGGAACCGTGGCGATGCTCTTCGCGTCGCTGTTCCCCGCGGTCCTGCCGTCCACCACGGACGCCGCGTACGACCTGACGATCGCGAACACGTCGTCGAGCCACTACACGCTGGTCATCATGACGTGGGCCGCGGCGATCATGACACCGGTGGTCATCGCCTACCAGGCCTACAGCTACTGGGTCTTCCGCAAACGGCTGTCGGTGGACCAGATCCCGCCGTCGGTGGGCCTGCCGCTGCAGAGCTCCGGTAAGTGACCGAGCCCCGGACCACGTCTCGTCGCCGCCCGCCGCTCGACCCGCGACTGCTCCGCGCGTCGCGGTCGGCGCGGCGGTACGTCGTGGCCTCGGCGGCGTTCGCGATCGGCAACGTCGTCGCGGTGGTCGCCTCGGCCATCGCCCTGGCCGGCCTGCTGTCGGAGGTGATCACCGATCCGGCGGCGCGCGGGTTCGCTGCTCAGTCGGTGCACCTCACGGTGCTCGCGGTGGCACTGACCGCCCGCGGCGCGATGAGCTACTTCGGTGATCGGGTGAGCCGGCGCGCCGCTCACGCGACCATCGACGAACTGCGCGTCGCAGCGCTCGACACTCTCACCGATCCCGGGCAGACGAGTCCGCGGCGGTTGCTCGACGAGCGCGAGCACGCGCTGACGGTGGTGCTGCGCGGACTCGACCGGCTCTCCGACTACCTGTCGGGGTATCTGCCGGCCCTGCTGTCGACGGTCGTCATCACCCCGCTCATCGTGGTGGTGGAACTGTGGACCGACCCGATCTCCGGCGTCATCATCATCGTGACCCTGCCGCTCATCCCGGTGTTCATGGTGCTCATCGGACTGGTCACACGAGACCGCACCCGGCGGAAGCTGGCGGCGATGAGCCGGCAGAACGCACAGCTGGTGGACCTCATGACCGGATTGCCGACGCTGCGTGCGCTCGGTCGTGCACAGGGGCCGGCGGGGCAGGTCGCCGAGCTGGGGGAGCGTCTGCACCGCAGCACGATGGGTTCGCTGCGGATCGCCTTCCTCTCCGGGGCCGTCCTGGAACTTCTCGCCACTCTCAGCGTGGCCCTGGTCGCCGTCAGTATCGGATTGCGGCTCGTCTTCGGTGAGATGAGCCTGTACGCGGGAGTGCTCGCATTGGTGCTGGCGCCCGAGGCCTACCTGCCTCTGCGCCAGATCGGCGCGCAGTTCCACAACGCCGAGGACGGTGTCGCGGCGGCGGATGACGTTCTCGATCTCATCGAGTCCGGACGCGCTGCTTCGCGTGGAACAGCGCGCGCAGCCGCGAGCGGCGAGGCCGAGGCGAGCAGTCGGCCCGGTGAGGTCGGCGTCACGGTAGAACTCGATCGGCTCGGCATCCGCGGCCGCGACGGCTGGGCGCCGCGGGGCTTGTCGGCGACGGCGCGGCCCGGAGAACTCACCGTCTTCACCGGCCCCAACGGCGCGGGCAAGTCGACCGTGCTGGCCGCGGTGCTCGGACTTCACACGCCCGACGAGGGGCGGGTGCTGATAGCCGGTCGCGACCTCGCCTCGCTCGATCGGGACGCCCACTACGGTCGGCTGGTGTGGCTGCCGCAGCATCCGGTGATCGTCCCCGGAACCGTGGCCGAGAACCTGGATCTGTTCGGCGAGCTGCCGAAGGAAGCCGTCGCCGAAGCGATGCGCGCCTCGGCCTTCGACGAGGTCCTCGCCGATCTGCCCGACGGAATGGACTCGGTGCTCGGCTCCGGCGGCGCCGGACTGTCGGCGGGCCAGCGACAGCGACTGGCGCTGACCCGAACGCTGGCCTCACCCGCGCCGCTGCTGTTGCTCGACGAGCCGACGGCGCATCTCGACGAGGGCACCGCCGGCCGGGTGATCGCCGCACTCGTCGACCGCGCGAGAGCAGGCGACACGGTGATCGTCGTCTCGCATCAGAAAGGCGTTCTGTCGGCGGCCGACGCGGTGGTCGACTTCGCGAAGGAGCTCTCCGATGGCCGCTGACCGCTCGCGCGATCCGATGCTCGCCGCCCTCGCCTTCGCCGGGATGCGCGGGCGCGTTCTGGTGATCCCGATCCTGCTCGGCGCCGCCGGAGCGCTCTCGGCGCTCGGGCTGGCGGCACTGTCCGCCTGGCTGATCACGCGCGCGTGGCAGATGCCACCGGTGCTCTACCTCTCTGTCGCGGTCACCGGGGTCCGGGCGCTCGGCATCTCACGCGGCGTGTTCCGCTACGTCGAACGGCTCGCCACGCACGACGTGGCACTGGCGGCGATGGCCGACGCACGCACACGGATGTACCGGGCGCTGGCGCAGGGCTCGCCGGGCTACACCGTCGGCCTCCGGCAGTCGGAGCTGATGGCGCGTACCGCCGACGACGTCGATGAGATCGGCAGTGCGGTGATCCGCGGGCTCGTCCCGATGGCGGTCGGGGCGGTGACATCGGTGTCGGCCGTGGCGATCATGGCCTTCGTCTCGATTCCCGCCGCGATCGTGCTCGCGGTCGCATTGCTGGTGAGCGGTGTGCTCGCGCCTTGGCTGGCCGCGCGCGGGGCGGCCGATAAAGTCGCTGCCGCGGCGCGCGCCCGCGACGATGTGGTCGAAGCCACGTCGTCACTGCTGTGGCACGGCCCGGAACTGGCGGTCGCGGGGGTGCGCCGATCCGTGCTGGGGACGGTCGCCGCAGCCGATCGCCGTGCCGCGGACGCCGAGAACGCCGGTATGCGCCGGCAGGCGGCGGCCCAGGCGGTGACGCCGATCTCGATGGGCGTGAGCGTGGTCGCTGCGGCGATCATCTCGGTGCAGCTGGCGTCCGGGCTTCCCGGATCGCTGGCCGACGTCGCGTCGGGCACGGGTGTGACGCCGATGGTCTTCGGCATCCTGTTGCTTCTGCCGTTGTCGTCGTTCGAGACGACCGCACCGCTCACCGAAGCCGGCATGGCGTGGGAGAGCGGCCGCCAGGCCGCTCGGCGGGTGCTGGCACTCGTCGACGGGGCATCCGACGGTGACCGCGAGGCCGCCGACCCGGTCGTCGACCCGCGTCCGGTGACTCTGGCCGCGGAGTCACTGCAGTGGGGATGGACCACCCCGCTGGGGGAGACGGACGACTTCCGCGTGGGCCCCGGGGAGCGTCGGGTGGTCGTCGGACCGAGCGGTGTCGGCAAGTCGACGCTGCTGATGACCTTGGCGGGGCTGCTCCCGCCGCTGTCCGGGACGGTGAGCGCCGGCCCCGGGGAACTACGCGAGCACGTCTGCTACTTCGCCGACGACGCGCACGTCTTCTCCACCACCGTCCGGGAGAACCTCCATGTGGCACGCGGCGACGTCTCCGACGACGAGATGCGCGCAGCGCTCGAGAGGGTGGGGCTGGGTGAGTGGCTCGGCGGTCTGCCAGACGGGTTGGGAGAGAAGCTGACCGGTGGGGGCGGAGCGTTGTCGGGCGGTCAGCGGCGCCGACTGCTGCTGGCGCGGGCCCTGCTGCACCCGGCTCCGGTGGTGCTGCTCGACGAACCGACCGAACACCTGGATGCGGGCGATGCGGAGCGACTGCTGTCGCTCATCTGCGGTGATCTCTTCGGCGAGCGCGCCGTGGTGGTGGTGACGCACCAGGACGTGTCACGGATCGACGTGCCGGTGGTGCGGTTGTGAGACCCGAGGGTCAGCCGACGACGCGGCGGAGCTTCGCGGACAGTCGCGGCGTCAGTTCGCCCTCGGCGTCGACGCGCTCCTCCACGTAGGCGAGGTCGCCGTCGGGGACCAACCCGAACAAGCGCTTCGCTCCGCCGGTGTGCGACCCGGTCTCGGAGCGGATGGTGACGTCGGTGGTGAGATTCCACGACGTCTGAGTGAGCGGACGGCCGTAGTAGAGCTCGATGGAGCCCTCGGCATGGGTCAGCAGCAATTCGATCTCGTCGTCCTCGCTGATCCGCCAGAAGCCGGACTCCCGGAGGTCGGGCCGCACGTACGCGCCGTCGTCGTCGATGACCCAGGATCGGGCCTGCCAGACGAGGTAATTGCCGCCGTCGTGCGAGACGATGATCTGCTGACCGAACTGATAGTCGTCGCCGGTCACCGGATCGTGCCCTTCGCCCTGTCCCTCCCAGACACCGACCATCGGCAGGAGAGCGAGCAGGCCGGAATGGAGATCGGGACCCTCGCGGAGGTTGGCGGTGTCCGGAGGAACGGGCAGATCGCCGACCGGCGTCAGGTTCTTACCTGCGGTCTGCTGAGCGCGTTGCTCGGCGTCGGAGATCGCTTCGTTCCCGGAGCGCGTCATGACTCGTCGTTGACCAGTCGGTAGACGGTGTACAGCGCGAACCAGATGATCAGCAGCGAGGCCAATCCGAGCAGGATTTCAAAGAAGAGGACCACGCTGCCGATAGTACCGCGCGCCGGTGGCGTCACCGAAACGAGTCGTCCGACTGCTTCCTAGATCACAGTGGTCGCCACGCTCGCCGAATAGTGAAATCCATCAGGTATCAATAGTGCCTCAATGAGTAATTGCCAGTCTGAATCGGGAGGCATAGCGTCGTAGGGGTAGCACTCGGACCGCCGGAACGGAACGCGTCCCGACGGCCGACCGACCGAGGAGGGCACCAGTGAGCGCCACCGTCTTCTGCGGAGACGTCGACGAAGCCGTGGCCGGCATCGCCGACGGGTCCACCGTTCTGATCGGCGGATTCGGACTGGCGGGTATGCCGTTCGATCTGATCGACGCGCTGATCCGGCAGGGGGCCACAGACTTGACGGTGGTGAGCAACAATGCGGGCAACGGCGACCACGGACTCGCCGCGCTGCTCGCGGCCGGCCGGGTCAGGAAGATCCTCTGTTCCTTTCCCCGGCAGTCGGACTCCTGGGTCTTCGACCGCCTGTACCGCGCGGGCGAGATCGAGCTCGAAGTGGTGCCGCAGGGCAACCTCGCCGAACGGATGCGGGCGGCCGGTGCGGGTATCGGTGCGTTCTACTGCCCGACGGCGGTCGGCACTCCGATCGCCGAGGGCCGGGAGACCCGCGAGATCGACGGTCGGACGTATCTGCTGGAGTACCCGATCAAGGGCGACGTCGCTCTGATCGGCGCGCACCGCAGCGACCGCGCGGGCAACCTCGTCTACCGGAAGACCGCACGCAACTTCGGGCCGGTCATGGCCGCGGCCGCCGCGACCACCGTCGTCCAGGTGGACGAGGTGGTGCCGGTCGGCGGCATCGATCCGGAAACCGTCGTGACGCCCGGCATCTACGTCGACCGGGTGGTCGCGACTCCCACTCGCCGATTCGCCGTGGAGGGCGCACGATGACCGATCGACTGATTCACGCTTCCGGGGCGCTTCGGATGGCCGACGCGCCGATGACGAAGGAGCGTCTCGCCGCGCGTATCGCCGCCGACATCCCGGCCGGCTCCTACGTCAACCTCGGCATCGGTCAGCCGACCCAGATCGCCGACCATCTCGACCCCGGCGCCGGAATCACCCTGCACACCGAGAACGGGATGCTCGGGATGGGGCCGCAGGCGACGGGTGACGATGTGGACCTCGACCTCACCAACGCGGGCAAAGTACCCGTCACGGAGTTGCCGGGCGCCTCGTACTTCCACCACGCCGACTCGTTCGCGATGATGCGGGGCGGTCACCTCGACGTATGCGTCATGGGCGCCTTTCAGGTCTCCTTCGGCGGCGACCTGGCGAACTGGAGCACCGCTGCGCCGGACGCGATCCCGGCGGTCGGCGGAGCGATGGACCTCGCGATCGGCGCCAAGCAGGTGTTCGTGATGATGACTCTGTTCGCCCGCAACGGTGATCCGAAGATCGTGCCGCAGTGCACGTACCCGCTGACCGGACTGTCGTGCGTCGATCGCGTCTACACCCCGGAGGCCATCATCGACGTCGGGGACGACGGCGCACAGATCGTCGAGACCTACGGTGTCGATCCCGTGGAGCTGCTGGACCGGTTGACGTAGCTCTCGTCGGAGAGTGCGGCTGTCCGCTCAGTTCGCGCGGGTCCGCTCAGTCGCTCACCGAGCGGAAGCCGCTCGCTTGAGCGGATTCCCATTCGCGTACACCGTAGGTCGGTAGGTGCTGCTGGAGGAGCCGCACCAGCGTGCGCTTCTGAAGATGCTCCCATCGCCATCGGACGACGCCGAGGCCCAAGCCGCGAAGAGCATCCTCTCTGATCTTCTCGCGGATCACGATGTCGCCCGCGTCCTCGTCCGTGTCGATGACCTCCCTGCGGTACTTGCCGAATCCGTCGAACTCGCCGATGACCAGTCCGTCCCAGTCGTAGTCGCAGATCGCGAGATGCCCATCGGGCAAGACGTACTCCGACTGCAGCTTCGGCGCGGGGACACCGGCTTCGATCATCTGTGCCCGGCTCCACGACTCCCCGGGGTTCGCTGACAGCCCGCTCGCGAGGCTCAGTGCGAATCTGGCTCTGGCGACACCGCGCCGGGGCATCGCGAGTCGTCGTTCCAGGTCGGCTCGGGACACTCCGGCGCGTAGCGCACCGTCGAAGACCGTCAGGATCTTGGCGAAGTCGGTCTGGCTGAGCGCGACGTCGACGGCGGTGCGGGGGAGATTCGTCAGGCGCAGTCGGCCGATTTCGATGACGTCGTCGTCGGCGACCAGACCCGAATGGATCATCCGTTCCCTGGTGCTGTTGCCGCCGCCGCTCCGGCCGTTGGTGAGGTGAACGAGCCGCCGATCGGGGAGCAGCAGGTCCAGCCCGAGGATCGCCGCGGCCGACTGATGGCTGACGACTCGACCGTCGCTTTCGCGACGGGCCGCTGCGGCTCCTGCCGCCAGACATCGGAACCGATAGTGCTGACGGGCCGCTGCGCTGGGCTCGGCGGGATACGCGCTCGCCAAGGCGAAAGCGCCGCGCCCGACGTCGTAGATCCGGCGTTCTCGACGGGCCTGTCTCAGCTCCAGCTCGGTGACACCGCAGTCGAGGGCGTCGGCACGCCAGATCAGTCCGTGTTCGTCGATAGGCCACATATGAATTGGACGCAGGCGCCGACGCATCGGTTCCGTTGTTCGCGACGTGGCGGGGTATTCGCTCAGTTGAGCGGTGAACGCGCGGTGAGGGAGCGAGCGTCGGCCGGTGAACTGAGCGGATGCTGCGTAGATTGCCGCACAGACGACGAGGCCCCGGTCAGCAGCAGCGGACCGGGGCCTCGTCGAACAGCTACGCGCGAATCACTTCGCGACGGTGACGTCCTGGTTGTGGACGCCCGGCCCCTCGGGCGAGACGGTCACGTCGCCGTTGCCCTGCGAGCTCAGCGCGCGCAGAGTCCAGGTGCCCGGGGCGGCGAAGAAGCGGAAGTCGCCGGTGGCCGAGGCGACGACCTCGGCGGTGAACTCGCCGGTGCCGTCGAGCAGACGGACGAAGGCGCCCGCGACGGGGTTGCCCGAACCGTCCACGACCTGACCGGTCAGGACGGTCTCCTTCTCAGTGTCGACGCCGGCGGGGAGGGTCTGACCCTGCTTGGGTGCTGCGCACATGTCACTAGTCCTCTCAGAGACTGTCGATGGGGGAGTTTGCGGGGCGGCTCAGCGCTCGATCGGAGCGCCGACCAGCGAGCCGTACTCGACCCAGCTGCCGTCGTAGTTCTTGACGTTCTTCTTGCCGAGCAGTTCCTGAAGGACGAACCAGGTGTGGCTGGAGCGCTCGCCGATACGGCAGTAGGCGATGGTCTCCTTGGCGTCGTCGAAGCCCTTGTCCGCGTACAACGCGGTGAGATCTGCGTCGGACTTGAAGGTCCCGTCCTCGTTGGCGGTGGTCGACCACGGGATGTTGATGGCGCCCGGAACGTGACCGCGCTGCTGCGCCTGCTCCTGCGGCAGGTGCGCCGGAGCGGCGATCTTGCCGGAGAACTCGTCGGGGCTGCGGACGTCGACGAGGTTCTTGGAACCGATCGAGTCGATCACCTCGTCGCGGAAGGCGCGGATCGAGTTGTCGGCGGCCTGGGCGACGTAGTCGGTGGCCGGGCGGGTCACAGCGTCGGCGCTGAGCGGACGGCCGTCGAGCTCCCACTTCTTGCGGCCGCCGTCGAGCAGACGGACGTCCTTGTGACCGTAGATCTTGAAGTACCAGTACGCGTACGCGGCGAACCAGTTGTTGTTTCCGCCGTACAGGACGACGGTGTCGTCGTTCGCGATCCCGCGCTCGCTGAGCAGTGCGGAGAAGCGCTCGGCGTCCAGGAAGTCGCGACGCAGGCCGTCCTGCAGGTCCTTACGCCAGTCGAGGCGGATGGCGCCCGGGATGTGGTTGCTGTCGTAGATCGAGGTGTCCTCATCGACCTCGACGAACACGACCTTGTCGGTGTTGAGGTTCTCTTCAGCCCAGTCAGCGCTGACGAGCACATCGGAGCGTGCCATATTTCGGTTCCTTTCGAAATGATCACCGCGCGCGGCGTGAGGCCGCGCCAGACGGCGAGTTCGTCGCACTGGGCGACGGGTGTTCCGGGCCGGGGACGGCGGTCGTCTGCGACGAGACGGTGGAGGATGCGGCTGAGATCGTCAGCGGTGCATCACACCCGGTGCGTCACCGGCAAGCGACAGCAGCAGTCGACGACGCGACAGAGGTCGATCGCCAGTCGGCGGGTGAGCATCAGCCCACGTCGGTGCTGCATGGACCCGACCCTACAACAGAAATCAGGGCCTGCTCGGGAGCGGTTTCGCGTAGTCGACGGCGCGCACCGACACCGGTCCGGTCTCGCTGACGGCCACAAGGTCGCTTCCCCTGCTCAGGGCATGTTTCGCGGTGGTTCCCCAGGCCATCTGGAGGGCCGGAAGAGTGGTTGAAAACCTTTTTAATACCGCTGATCGAAATTCCTCTGGGACGTCGGCGGAGTAGTGCTCCTCGGGTCCGGTGTAGAAGTCGGTGGCTTCGATGCGGACACGGCCGTCGACCACCGACACGCGAGCCTTCACGCTCACCTTGACCTTCGGCGCGGTGTACTTCGCGGCCGACGGGGGATAGCCGTTCTGCGTCTCCGGCGAGCCGGGCAGAGGGACGGTTCCGCTCAGCATGATGCCCTCGGTGCGCTCGAGCAGGCCGTCGCCCGGCCCGCCGCCGCCCACTTTGTCCTCGGGAGCCGGGGTATTGATGTAGAGATCGACGATCCCCATCAGCCGTCCGAGGGTGGGGGAGTTGATTCGTGTCTCGGTCCGCATCGACTGCGCCCGCAGCTCCGTCCGCGGGCCCAGATCGCCGGTGGGGCCGAGGTCGGTGCTCTGCAGCCGAGCGTCGACTGTCGAGGTGCACACCGGCACGCCGGAGCAGCCCTCGATCGGGACGCCGTCGGCGCTGATCAGCACCGAGCTGAAGTTCCCCTCAGAGCGGTGCGCGAGGAACGGGAAGCCGGCCATGATCACATCCGGTTCGAAGGGGACTCCGGGTGAGGCCTGGACGGCGCGTGCGAGGCGGTGCTCGGCGCGGGACGCCGCGAAGTCGTCGGCGATCAGCGCCAGGACGCCCACGACGACGAGGACGACTGCGATCCAGGCACCGATTTGCAGGTACCGGCGGGACGCGGGTTTCGGGGGGTCGTGGGCGGTGAGGAGCATCGGCGCTATTCTGTCATCTGATAACCGGGTGCTGCGACCAGCGTCGATCGACAGCCCACAGTGCTGAGGCCACGACGAGATCGGAGTGGTGTGTGGACCTGTTGCTGCTGACCGAAGAGCAAACTGCCGAAGCCGTCCTGGGATCGCTCTCCCTGCTGTCCCATCAGGTGGCCGTGCTGCCTGCCCAGACGTCCTCGCTGGTGCAGCTGGGCGAACCACAGGTGATCCTGGTGGACGCGCGCAGCGATCTCGCGGGTGCGAGAACCATGTGCCGGCTGGTGTCGGACACCGGCACCGCCCCGGTGGTGGCCGTCGTCGGCGAGGGCGGACTGGTCGCGGTGAACGCCGATTGGGGCGTCGACGACTTCCTGCTGCCGACCACCGGACCCGCGGAGCTCGACGCCCGGCTGCGCCTGGTGTCGACGCGCGTGACCGGTGGCGTGGACGAGCAGCCGGACAAGGTGACGCTGGGCGAGTTGGTGATCGATGAGTCCACCTACACGGCCCGATTGCGGGGCAAGCCGATCGATCTCACGTACAAGGAGTTCGAGCTGCTGAAGTTCCTCGCGCAGAACGCGGGCCGGGTCTTCACCCGGGCCCAACTGCTGCACGAGGTGTGGGGTTACGACTACTTCGGCGGCACCCGCACAGTCGACGTCCACGTCCGGCGTCTGCGAGCCAAACTGGGCAGTGATCACGAGTCACTGATCGGCACGGTGCGCAACGTCGGCTACAAGGCTGTGCGGCCGACGCGCCGGGGCGACCGCGACGCCGGCGACGGAGCCGAGCAGGGCGAGACAGAGCTGCACGACACCGAGCAGGACGAGACAGGGTAGGACGAGTGGTCGCCGGCTGCCGATACATTGGACTGTGATGAATGAGCAGATCCGGCACCGCGTCGTCTCCGACTCCCTGACCGCCGACGACTCGGCGTTCGCGCGCGAGGTGTGCGAACGCGCCGAACGCGTCGACGGTATCGCGCCGCTCGCCGAGCAGGCGCGCCTCGCGATCGACTCGGGGGCGGACCTGCATGTCCTCACCGATCATGGATACGCCAACGTCCTCGCGGCGCGCGACGGCGGTGCGGCGATGGTGGAAGCGGTGGTGGACCCCGACCACCGGGGCCACGGGGAGGGTCGTGCTCTCGTGGACGCCGCCCTGACCGCCGCCGGCGATCTGCCGGGCTCGGAACCGCCGCAGGTGTGGGCGCACGGCGACCTGCCCGCAGCCGCCGCCGTCGCCGCGGCACTCGGTCTGGTACGTGCC
Organism: Gordonia sp. LUNF6; assembly: GCF_047041125.1. Lineage (NCBI taxonomy): Bacteria > Bacillati > Actinomycetota > Actinomycetes > Mycobacteriales > Gordoniaceae > Gordonia > Gordonia sp. LUNF6. The sequence goes on along the minus strand of NZ_CP178181.1, from coordinate 3,167,862 downwards.
CGCGAACTGCTGCAACTGCGCAGGCCCGTGGCACAGCCGCTGCCCGATCTCCCCCGGCGCGAGGACATCGCGCTGCGTACGTACGCGGGACCGTCCGACGACGCGGAGATCCTCCGGGTGAACAACGACGCCTTCTCCTGGCACCCGGAGCAGGGCGGATGGACGCTGCGCGACATCGCCGCCCGCACCGGCGCGGACTGGTTCGATCCCGACGGTGTATTCCTGGCGTTCGACGCCGCCGACCCGGACGTCCTGCTGGGATTCCACTGGACGAAGATCCATCCCGCCGCCGACGGAGCCGCGCCCCTCGGCGAGGTGTACATCGTCGGCGTCGACTCCGCCGCGCAGGGCCGTGGCCTCGGCGCGCTGCTGACGCTCGCCGGCCTGCGCTATATGGCCGACCTGCGCCCCGGCGGCCGCGGGCTCGACGAAGTGGAGTTGTACGTCGAGGGCGACAACTCTGCGGCGTTGCGCACGTATTCGCGGCTCGGATTCACCCGGTACACCGCCGACATCGCCTATCGCCGGGGCTGAACCCGGCGTCAACCAGCCGTTCATTTTCGTGCCCGGACTGTTACCCGGGCCGTCACTCGCCGGTCGCTCTGTCCTAACCGGGCGTCGATAGTTTCGCCTCGATACCTGAACAGATCGAAAGGCACCCCGACTCCCATGAGCGCGTCACCGAAGCTCGTCCGCACCGCAGGCGCCGCCGTTGCCGGCATCGCCGCGGCCTCCCTCGTCCTCACCGCGTGCGGTGACGGCGACTCCTCGTCCGGCACCGTCACCGGTGAAGGGTCCACGGCCCAGCAGAAGGCCATGGAGCACTTCTCGCAGGTCCTCACCGACAACGGCGGCGTCATCCTCGACTACACGGGCTCCGGCTCCGGCGACGGAATCAAGAAGTTCATCTCGGGCGACGTCGACTTCGCCGGCTCCGACTCGCCGCTCAAGCCGGCTGAGGCCGCCGACGCCAAGAGCCGGTGCTCGGGCAACGAGGCCTGGCACCTGCCGCTGGTCGCGGGGCCGGTCGCGATCGCGTTCAACCTTCCCGGTGTGGAGAAGCTGAACCTCAACGCGCCCGTACTCGCGAAGATCTTCGACTCCAAGATCGCCAAGTGGAACGATCCCGCGATCGCCGCGCTCAACCCGGGCGTCAAGCTCCCGGCCACGACCATCGTGCCGGTGCACCGCAGCGACAGCTCCGGCACCACCGACAACTTCACGCGCTACCTGAACACCGCCGCACCGGCCGACTGGCCGTACGAGCACAGCAAGGAGTGGGCCGGCCACGGCGGCTCGGGTGCCTCGAAGTCGACCGGCGTCGGCGACACGGTCAAGAAGACCGAGGGCTCGATCAGCTACGTCGAGTGGGGTTTCGCCACCGAGAACGAGCTGAGCGTGGCGGCCGTCGACTTCGGCGCCGGACCCACTCAGCTGACCAAGGACACCGCCGCGAAGGCTCTCGACGCGGCTCAGTTCGTGGACCCGTCCAGCAAGAACCTGGTGGTCGACACCGACGCCCTCTACCGACTCAAGGAGACCGGCGCCTACCCGCTGGTGCTCACGACCTACGAGATCGTGTGCTCCACCGGCTACTCGGACTCGGCGGTCTCCGACAACCTGAAGTCCGCGTTCACCACGATCCTGGACAAGGGCCAGGACGGCCTCGACAAGCTCGGTTACGTCCCGCTGCCTGAGGCCTTCCAGGCCAAGCTGCGCGGAACGATCAACGCGCTGTGACTCGTTCGGACACTCCCGTGACCTCCCGCGCAGATGCCGACGGGGACCCGGCCGTGTCCGAAACGCCCGTGGCCGGCGGAACCCCGTCGCCGCGGGCGGCCGGTGAGCGATTGCTGACTGCCGAGTCGGGCCCCGCGCCCGGCTCGGCGGTCAGCCGTCTCGGCGACCGCGTCATGTCGTCGCTCGCCACCGGCTCGGGCCTGTTGGTCTCGATCGTCATCGGGCTGATCGCGCTGTTCCTGCTCGTTCAGGCGGTCCCTGCGCTCGCGAAGAACACCGTCGGCTTCTTCACATACACCGGGTCGTGGGTGGTGGCGGGCAGTGAGATCGAGTTCGGCATCCCTCAGCAGCTCTACGCGACGGTGCTGGTGTCGGTGATCGCACTGGTGATCGCGATGCCCGTGGCGCTCGGCGTGGCACTGTTCGTCAGCGAGTACGCGCCCAAGCGGCTCGCGACGGTGATCGCGTACGTCGTCGACCTGCTGGCCGCGATCCCGTCGATCGTGTACGGCCTGTGGGGAATCCTGGTGCTCGGTCCGGCGATGGTGGGGCCGAACCAATGGCTGGTCGATCACCTCGGCTTCCTCCCGTTCTTCCGGCAGCCGGCGAACGTCGCGAACATGTCGACCGGCGGCACCCTCCTCACCGCGGGCATCGTGCTGGCGATCATGATCCTGCCGGTGATCACCGCGGTCACCCGCGAGGTCTTCGCGCAGACGCCGCGAAACCAGCGTGAGGCCGCCCTGGCCCTCGGCGCCACCCAGTGGGAGGTCGTGCGATACGCGGTCCTGCCCTTCGGCCTCTCCGGCTACATCAGCGGCGCCATGCTCGGACTGGGCCGTGCGCTGGGCGAGACGATGGCGCTGCTGCTGATCATCTCCACGGCCGGACCGATCAACTTCAACCTGATGGAGAGCGGTCAGACGCTGGCGACCGTGATCGCGAACAACGCGGCCGAATTCGACTCGCCGATCAAGACCGGCGCCTACATCTCAGCCGGTCTGGTCCTGTTCGTCTTGACCTTCCTCGTGAACGCCGCGGCCCGCGGTGTGATCGCGCGCAGGGTTCGAGGCTGAGGAATCACGATATGGAACTGACACAACTCTCGCCGCGCCGGAAGGTCGCCGACACGACCGTGCGCGGCGCGGTGATCGCCGCGGTGGCCGTGGCGGTGCTTCCGCTCGGCTGGCTGGTGTACACGCTGATCGCCCGCGGCATCGGACCGGTGCTCGACATCGACTGGTGGACGCGATCGGAACGCTACGGCGGCGCGGCCAACGCGATCGTGGGGACGCTCGTACAGACGGCGATAGCGGCGGCCGTCGCGATCCCCTTGGGCGTGCTCGTCGCCGTCTATCTCGTGGAGTACGCGGACACCGGGAAGAGGCGCGGACGGTTCTCGCTCGTGCGCGTCACCACCTTCATGGTCGACGTGCTCTCGGGTGTGCCGTCGATCGTCGCCGCGTTGTTCATCTACGCGGTCTGGCGGACCACCCTCGATCTTCCTCGTTCCGGCTTCGCGGTGGCGCTGGCGCTGGTGCTGCTGATGGTGCCGCTGGTGGTCCGGTCCACCGAGGAGATGCTCAAGATCGTCCCGCAGGACCTTCGCGAGGCCGCATACGCGCTCGGCATCCCGAAGTGGAAGACGATCCTTCGGGTGGTGCTGCCCACGGCGATGTCGGGGATTATCACCGGGATCATGCTGGCGGTGGCCCGCGTCATGGGCGAGTCGGCTCCGGTGCTGATCCTGGTCGGCGCCACCCGGGCGATGAACCCGAATCCGTTCTCCGGCAACCAGCAGTCGTTGCCGCTCATGATGCTGCAGGAATACAACAAGGGGCCCAGCGGCTACGAGACCGTCTGGGGCGCCGCGCTGACGCTGGTGATCGCCGTCGCGATCGTCTACGTGCTCGCACGAGTGCTGTCACGGTTCACCGGGCCCCGAATGGAGAGAAGCTAGACATGGCCAAGAGTCTGACCATCGAGGATCTGAACGTCTACTACGGCGACTTCCACGCCGTGAAGGATGTCTCCCTGACGATCGCGCCGAAGTCGCTGACCGCCTTCATCGGTCCGTCGGGATGCGGTAAGTCCACCGTCCTGCGCACACTCAACCGGATGCACGAGGTGACGCCAGGGGCGTACACCACCGGGTCGGTGAAGCTCGACGAACTCGACCTGTACGGCAGGGGCGTGGACCCGGTGGGGGTGCGCACCACCGTGGGCATGGTGTTCCAGCGGGCGAATCCGTTCCCGACCATGTCCATTCGCGACAACGTGGTGGCGGGGCTCAAACTGGCGGGCGTGCGTGACAAGGCCAGACTCGACGACGTGGCCGAGGCCAGCCTGCGCGGGGCCAACCTGTGGAACGAGGTCAAGGATCGGCTCGACAAGCCGGGCGGCGGACTGTCCGGCGGCCAGCAGCAGCGGCTGTGCATCGCGCGGGCCATCGCGGTGTCACCGCAGGTGCTGCTGATGGACGAGCCGTGTTCGGCGCTCGACCCGATCTCGACCCTCGCGATCGAGGATCTGGTGGCCGAGCTGAAGAACAATTACACGATCGTGATCGTCACGCACAACATGCAGCAGGCGGCGCGGGTGAGCGATCAGACCGCGTTCTTCAATCTCGCCGGTGCGGGACGGCCCGGGGAACTGGTGGAGGCCGGCGCCACCGCCGACATGTTCTCGAATCCGGTTCGGAAGGAGACCGAGGACTACATCTCGGGACGGTTCGGATGACGGTGCGCGTGCGCGCCCGGTGCGGCTCTCGAGGCAGCATCCCCCGGATCTGACATCGACCGGTCGGATCTCACACCGACGGATGCGACGGCGACCCCGGCCACTCTCCGCAGAGAGTGGCCGGGGTTGCCTTTTGCCTAGCCGGTGACTACGGTCACCACAGAACAGTTTCGATCAATTGATCAACTTCGAGGGCAGATGGCGCGACTGACGGTGGAACAGCGGCGCGAAGCAGCGATCGACGCAGCGATGCGGGTGATCGCTCGCGACGGCGTCGAAGCCGCCACTACGCGTCGGATCGCTCTGGAGGCCCAGGTCGGACAGTCGAGCCTGTTCTACGCCTTCGCATCCCGCGACGATCTGCTCGCCGCGGTCGTCGAGACCGGGATCGCGCAAGAGCTGGCCGGCATGGGCGAATGGCTCCGCGAGGCGTCGGCGATGTTCACCACCTCCCAGATGAACATCGCGGATGTCGCGCGGGCCGCATTCGACTCCTTCATGCACGACCTCATCGAGAATCGGGACCGCGAATACGCGTTGGTGGAGCTGGCGCTCTACGCCCGACGAACCGAAGGTCTGGAGCACCTCGCCGAGAGTCTTTACCGCGGCTACAACGAGCTCGTCTCCGGACTGCTCGTGGTCGCGGCCGAGACCACCGGTGTCACGTGGACGCTCCCGGCCGAGGAATTGGCCACGATCGTCGTGGCCATGACCGACGGCATGACTCTCAGCTATCTGTCCACCGGCGACCGTGAAGCGGTCCGACGGATCGCGGACGGCGGTGTGCAGCTGCTGCTGGGTTACGTCGCGCAGTGACCCGTGCGCTGCGGGAGCGCCGGGAGAAGAACAGAATCGGGGATCAGATGTTCTCAGGAAGACGCGCGTTGCGCCGGACCGCGGCCGCGGTCGCCTCGGCGACCGTGCTACTCGCCGCGGTCGGGACGGTGGGCGAATCCGCCGCGGCACAGCCAGTCCACGTCGGCGGCGGGGTGTCGCAGGCGTATCTGACCGACGCGCGGCCGGGTACCGCGCTGACACTCGTCGACGACGCGGGCAATCGTGCGGGCTCGGGCGTCGCCGATTCGCTCGGATCGTTGATCGTGCGCGACCTGCAGCCGGGGCGCTACCGCTTCGTCGGGGCCGGGATCAAGAGCGCGCCGGTCGAGGTGACCGGCAAGGACTCTCCGCCGCCCGCGCCGTCGCTGTACGGGCAGACCCTTCACGAAGGGCTCAACTACATCACGATGCGCGACGGCGTCTCGCTCGCCGCCACGGTTCGGCTGCCGTACGGCAAGAAGCTCTCGGACGGGCCCTTTCCGACCGTGATCGAGTACTCCGGCTACCAGAACGCCGCACCGGACGACCTGGTGGTCGGCGCGGTCGGGGAGAAGGTCGGCCTGAAGGACCCGCAGGCCCCCGACACCTCCGTGATCGTCGGCTCGACGCTGGCGACGCAGATGCTCGGCTTCGCCTCGGTGAGCCTTCAGATGCGGGGAAGCGGTTGCAGTGGAGGAGACTTCGGCCTCTTCGACGATGTCGCGGCGTTCGACGCGTACGACGCGATCGAGACCGTGGGACGCCAGCGATGGGTGTCGGGGCATCGGGTCGGCATGGTCGGCATCTCGTTCTCCGGCATCTCGCAGATGTTCGCCGCGGGTACGCGACCACCCCATCTGGCCGCGATCGCGCCGATGAGCACCACCGATGACCTGTACTCCACCGGTCTGCCGGGCGGCATCTACAACAAGGGTTTCGCGAACTCCTGGCTCCGCGAACGGGTGCAGCAGGCGCAACCCGGGCCGGCAGGCGGACAACCGTGGGTGCGGGCGCGCATCGAGGGCGGCGACAAGACCTGTGCGAACAATCAGAAGCTCCGCCGTCAGACGCAGAACGTGTTCAAGCTGATCCGCGACAACCCGACGCGTGCGGCGAAGGTGTACCAGGAACGCTCCATCCCGGACTGGGCCGACCGCATCGACGTCCCGGTGTTCCTGGTCGGTGCCGCACAGGACGAGCAGACCGGACCCAACTGGGTCAATCTGATCAAGCATCTCGATCACAACCCGAACGTCTGGGTCAACATCATCAACGGGCATCACTTCGATTCGCTCGGACCGCAGATCCTCTCGCGCTGGGCGGAGTTCCTGCAACTGTTCGTCGCGAACCAGGTGCCGCACACGCCGCCCAACATGCAACCGCTGGGCACCGTCGTGTTCCCGGCGGCCACCAATGCACCCGGCCAGCAGATCCCGCCGGTGCGCTTCAGCGATTCGCGCACCGTCGCCGCTGCGAAAGCTCGTTTCAAGGCGCAGACGCCGCGACTGTGGGCACTCTTCGACAACGGCGGTGGCGCAGCCGGTCCCGGCGGGCTCTCGTCGGCGTGGCAGCGATCGCTGTCCGCGTGGCCCACGAGCACCGAGCGGATGTTCCTGAACGACAAGGGCCGGCTCGGTTCCCGGCCCGCCGGCGGAACCGTGTCGTTCGCGCCCAATCCGCTCAACCGGCCGCTGAACACGCTCAAGAACGCCTCCACCGACACGGCGGCGGCATGGGGCATCCACCCGGACTACGACTGGCGGCCCGCACCGGGCCGCAGCGGGCTGGGCTTCATCAGCGCTCCGCTTTCCCGTGACAAGGTGGTTCTCGGGAACGGTTCGGTGACCCTCCGGCTGAAGAGCACGGCGAAGGTCACCGATCTGCAGGTCACGGTCTCTGAGGTGAACGGCAGGGGACAGGAGACATCGGTCGGGACAGGTGTGCTGCGCTCGAGCTTCCGCGGCGACGGCACCGCCCCCGATTTCACCACTCAGACTCCGCTGGCCGACGGATTCAACCAGATCACGATCCCGATCAACCCGTTGATGCACGGGTTCCGAAAGGGCTCACGGATCCGGGTCACGGTCTCCGCACCCGGCGGTGACCTTCCCTCATGGCAGTTCAGCACGCCTGCCACCGGCGGCAAGGTGATCGACACCGTCGACCTGAGCAAGTCGTACGTCACGATCCCGGTGATCGCGGGCGAGGTGCCCGGCGCCGGACCGGATTGCGGCTTCCTGCGCGGTTCGGCCTGCCGCGCCTACAAGCCGGCCTTCAACGGCGGCTGATCGCGCGGAGTGCATTCGTGCGCGAAAGCGCCCTCCGGCTCCGCTGATGCGGATCGCCGGAGGGCGCTTTCGTCGGGTCAGCTCGCCTCGAGCAGTTGTTCGGGAGTCTTCCCGGTGGCTTGGAAGACGACGCGGCGGGCGATGAGGACCGCGTGGTCGGCGAACCGCTCGTAATAGCGGCCCAGGAGAGTGACGTCGACCGCTGCGGCGACACCGTGCGACCACTCGCGGTCCATCATGACGGTGAACAGATGGCGGTGCAGATCGTCCATCGCGTCGTCGTCGTCCATCAGGGTCAGCGCGTCGTGGTAGTCCTGGTTCTCGAGCACGCGGCGTGCGTTCTGCGCGAGCTCGACGGCGAGCCGGCCCATCTCCTCGAAGTACCCCGCGACCTCGTCCGGCAGGACCTTGGCGGGGTGGCGGCGGCGCGCGACCTTCGCCACGTGCAACGCCAGCGCCCCCATCCGGTCGATCTCGGACACCAGCTGGAAGCCGCTCACCACCGAGCGCAGATCACCCGCGACCGGCGCCTGGAGCGCCAGCAGCTGAAACGCCTGATCCTCTGCCTCGGCCGACTTCTCGGCGACCGAGTCGTGGTTGGAGATCACTTCTTCGGCCAGTTCGAGATCGCCCTCGAGCAGTGCCTGGGTGGCCTGAGCCATCGCCGCACCCACCTCGTCGACCATGTCGCCGAGAGCCTTGTTCAGTGCAGCCATCTGCTCCTGATAAGCGTCACGCATGCAACCCAGCTTACGTAAACCGGCCGGCCTCGCCCTTCACCGACGGTGAAGTCGGCGTGAACACTCGGCGCGCAGGTTGTCGCAGCGGTGGCCGACGGGCTACGCGCAGGTCGTGTCGCCTGCGTTGGTGACCGAGAGGTCGTTGGGCAGGTCGCTGTTATCGGTGTTGGCCGGCAGTTCGCCGACGGAGAGCACCGAACCGGCGGTCGGGACCGAACCGATGGTCTGCGTGCCGCCGAAGTCGGACCCGACGATCACCTCGACGCCGGCCTTCACCGTGCTGTCCTCCTGGATCTGCGCTCCGGGGAACATCTTCGCGATCGTCGCCGCGGAGTCCTTCTCGCCCGGACCGTAGCGGACGACCGTGTCGGTCCGCTTCTCCGAGGAGTCGGCGATGCCGGACACGTCGATGCCCTGACGGACCAGTTCCTCCATCACGGACCCCGCGACGCCCGACTCGTCGGTGCCGTTGAGCACGCGCACGCTCATGTTGGACGCGTGCTGAGCGGTGAGTTCGGTCCTCGGCGCCGGGGGCTTCGGGGAAGCGGAGGGCTTCTTGGTGCTCGACGGCTTGGCCTTCTTCTCGCCGGGCAGCGGCTTGTCGTCGATGATCGCGTTGAAGATCGCGTCGATGTCGTCCATCCGCGGGATCTCGTTGTTCTGTCCGTCGGTGGACGTGCCCGAGGTCGGAATGGTCAGGAACGTGACACGCCCGGCTTCCATGCCCTGCATCGACTCGGCGAGCTGGATCAGCGAGTCGGTGTCGACGTTGTCGACGTAGCTGTTGGCGATGAACGAGCGCGCCACCTTGTTGAGCTTCGACGGGTTCGACAAGACGTCGCCCGACAGCGACGACCGCAGCAGCGACGACATGAACAGCTGCTGCCGCTTGATGCGACCGTAATCGCCGTTGCCCTCCGCGGAGATGTGCCGAGCGCGGACGTAGTTGAGGGCCTGGCGGCCGGTGAGCTTCTTGGTGCCGGCCTTCTTGAGGATGGTCCCCAGCTCGTAGTCGTAGAGCGGGACGGTCGAGCACACCTGGACTCCGCCGACCGTGCGGACCACGTCCTCGAACCCGGAGAAGTCCATCGCGATGAAGTGATTGATGTTCAGCCCGCTGATCTGCGTGAGCGTCTTCACCAGGCAGTTGGGGCCGCCGTCGGCGTAGACGCCGTTCAGCTTCACCGAACTCGCGGCCTCGAGCGTCCCGGAGTACTTCTGCGTCGAGTTGTCCCAGTTCTGGCATTCGGGACGGTCGACGGCGAGGTCGCGAGGCCACGACACCGCGACCACCCGGCTGCGGTCGGCGGGGATGTTGACCAGCAGGACGGTATCGGAGCGGGCGCCCTCGACGACGTCGGCGTCGCCCGCGCCCAGCTTGGAGTTCTTTCCCGCGCGGGTGTCGGTGCCGACGATCAGGTACGTCTCGTCGCCGGTCTGATCGCCCGGTTTGCGGACGTTGGAGTTCTCCGGGTCCAGGGCGTTGACGATGTTCCAGCCGCCGTTGATGCTGCGCATCATGTTCCATGCGTAGCCGGTGCCGACCAGCGACAGCACGCAGGCGAGGCCGAGCAGGATGCGCCCGGTGTTGGTGGCGATTCGCGTCGTGCGTTCCTTGCCGGTGGGCTTCGTCCGGCGACCGCCGCGCACGCGGGACAGCGCCGCGGTCAGATCGGGAGTCGGTTCCAGCGGGCGCTTGCGAGTCGGTTCGCCGTTGCCGGGATCGGTCGGCGCGCCGCTCGCGGCGGCACCCGCGGCGGCCGCCGGGCTGCGAGGAGGCGCTGGCGCCGGAGTGGCAGCCGGAGGCGGGGGGACGGACGGGCGTTGCGCTCGGGACTCCTGAGACAAGCGCGCGGCCGTAGTGGTGTCTGAGAGGTCGACCGCCGACGAATCGGCGACCGGCGGGATCATCGCCGTGACCTCGGAGGCCGTCGGGTCGTCAGTGCTCGTCCGGGACGGCTGTGCGGGCGGGGCCGGCGGCTGCGGACGTTGTTGCGGCGCCGGGCGAGGGCTCGGCTGCGCGCGGCGCGGGGGCTGCGGCTGTGCGGCCCGTGCCGGCCCGGAGGCGGTCTCGTCCACCCCCATCTGCTCCATCAACTGGCGGACGGTCAGCCGGCCCCGCGGACGGACGTATCCCTCGCGGGACGACGGCTCCCGCAGACCCTCGGCGCGCTGACCGGCCGCACCGGGCTGTGACGGAGCGGCGTCGCCGAACCGTTCGCGGAAGTCGTAGGCACCGGATGTCCGGCCCGCCCGACGGGGTCGCCGGGGCTGTGCCGACTCGTCGTCATCGGGCTCGGGAGAGCCTGGGCGGTCAGAACTCACAGTGCTTCTTTCGTATGCGGCAGTGGTCTCGCAGTGGTCGCCGGGCAGGCCCGGAGTGCACACGCCACGCGTGCTCGGCACATCTTAATGCCGAGACCTGAGAACTCTCTGCGGTGCGCCCCGTCGGCGAGGGCTCAGCCGCCCGAGTGCATGATCTCGGCACCCTCGGGGACGACGTCCTCTTCGGGGTCGTCGAGCCATCCTTCGGGCAGCGCCACCGACGCGGGCGAACCCTGGCGGCCCCGCGGGCCATGACCGTCAGCGGGAAAGGGGACGTCGGAGGGCAGCTCGGCGACGAGTTCGCGCAGGTCGTCGAGGGTTTTCACCAGAGAGAGCGAGGAGCGCAGGTCGGAGCCGGCTGGGAAGCCGCGCAGATACCAGGCGACGTGCTTGCGAATCTCCCGCATGCCCTTGTCCTCGCCGTGGTGCGAGGCGAGCAGTTCGCCGTGCCGGATCATGATTTCGCCCACTTCGCCGAGGTCGGGCGGAGTGGGCGCATTCACACCGGCCAACCGTGCTGACAGCTCGGCGAACAGCCACGGGCGGCCGAGACAGCCGCGGCCGATGACCACGCCGTCGCAGCCTGTCTGCTCCATCATGCGGACGGCGTCCTCGGCCTCGAAGATGTCGCCGTTGCCGAGCACGGGCACGGTGGTGACATGCTCCTTCAGGCGCGCGATCTCGTCCCACGCCGCCGTGCCCGAGTAGCGCTGCGATGCGGTGCGGGCATGCAGCGCCACGGCTTGGGCGCCTTCCTCGGCGGCGATCCGTCCGGCGTCGAGATGCGTGTGGTGCTCATCGTCGATGCCGATGCGGAACTTGACGGTGACCGGGATGTCGGTGCCCTCGGTGGCGCGCACGGCGGCGGCGACGATGTTGCGGAACAAGCGTCGCTTGTAGGGGATCGCCGACCCGCCGCCCTTGCGGGTGACCTTCGGGACCGGGCAGCCGAAGTTCATGTCGATGTGGTCGGCGAGATCCTCGTCGACGATCATCTTGGCCGCGCGGTAGGTGTATTCCGGATCGACCGTGTAGAGCTGCATCGATCGCGGTGACTCGCTCGGATCGAAGGTCGTCATGTGCATCGTGACCGGATGCCGCTCCACGAGCGCCCGCGCCGTGACCATCTCGCAGACGTAGAGGCCGGAGACGGTTCCGGTCCGTGCGAGTTCGAGCTCACGGCAGAGCACGCGGAAGGCCACGTTGGTGACGCCGGCCATCGGTGCCAGCACCACCGGGCTGTTCAACTCGATCGACCCGATCCGCAGCGGGGTGCGATCAGTGGACGGACGCTGGAGAGACGACGGCGCACCGGCGCCCTCGGAGGTCTCCGAAGGCGCCGGTGCAGTCAGTGCGGTGGTACTCAGGATGCTTGCTTCTCCCGCTTGGCCGCCTCGCGAGCGAGCGCGCGGTCGCGCATCTCCTCGAAGCGGGTCGCGTCCTTGTCGAGCTGGTCGAGGAAGGCCGCGAGCTCGTCGCGGGTCTTCTCGCCGGCGGGGCTGAAGTCGTTTCGCTCGAAGACGTTCCATTTCCGGAGAACCGGCTGGACGACCTCTTCGAGGTGCTGGCGCAGATCGTAGATGCCGTGCTTGGCCATCAGCACGCCGTGGCGCCGGAAGTTCGGCATACCCGCTCCGGGCATCTGGAAGTTGGTGACGATGTCGGTGACCGCGCGCAATGTCTGGTCGGGCGCCAGATCCATGCCGGCCCCGCAGATGTTGCGGTAGAAGATCATGTGCAGATTCTCGTCGGCGGCGATGCGCTGCAGCATCCGGTCGGCGATCGGATCGTTGCACGCCTTACCGGTGTTGCGGTGGCTCACGCGGGTCGCGAGTTCCTGGAAGGTGACGTACGCGACCGAGTGCAGCAGCCCGATCTCCTCGCCGTTCGCCTTCATCTCGTCGGCGCGGTCCGCAGCCGCGAGCATCGGATCGTAGCCGTTGGTCATGTGGATCATGCGCGCCTCTTCGAGGGCCACCGGGTCGACGCCGCGGGTCACGACCAGGTAGTCGCGCATCACGATGCCGTGACGGTCCTCCTCGGCGGTCCAGCGACCGACCCAATGGCCCCAGGCGGAGTCCATCGAGAAGTTCTCGGCGATCACGCGGTGGTACGAGGGCAGGTTGTCCTCGGTCAGCAGGTTGGTGATCATCGCGGCCTTGGCGACCTCGTCGAGCTGCGAGTCCTCGGGCTCGTAGTCCCTGCCGCCCAGAGCCGCGTAGTTCTTGCCCTCGTCCCACGGCACGTAGTCGTGCGGGTTCCAGTCGCGTGCCGTCTTGAGGTGGCGATTGACGTTGGCCTCTGCCGTCGGCTCCAACTCCTTGAGGAGTTCGAGTTGTGTGAGTTGACGTGCCATCGGTGTTCCTCTGGTCGGGTTCAGGTCGTGTCGGGTCGCGGCCGAGCACCGCCGCGACGTGCCCGACATGCATATTCGGACTCCAGGCTACGTCACATGGACGCATGCCCCAAGTCTCCGCGCGCCCTGTGGGGGCGCTGAGAAACCGCAGCCCTCGGTGCGTAGATCGTCTGCCCGGGGCAGATCCGTTAACGTGCGGCCCGGTGGGTTACGTCACCGTAGGTTACCGCGAGGTCGGTAGTGAGGAGCGGTCGAAACGCCGGTCACCGCCGACCGAACATCGGGCCGGTCTTCTCCAGCCACCGGCGTCCGGCGTCGTCGAGCGTGCCCAGTTCGGCGGCGCGGTCACACCACGCCAGAGCCATCTGAGCGAACTCCATCGGGTTGTAGATGTCCTCCTCGCAGCTCCACAGCCCGTCGCCCGCGTAGGTGAGGATGGTGATGTTGGTGGCCGTGAACACCGAACCGTCGCCCGGATCGATCATCGGGTTGTCGATCTCGCAGATCACTCGGCCGGTCGCCGGATCGGCGACGTGCCAGAGCGACGGGTACTCGGCCATGTGGCTTCCGGGGAACGAGTGCATCGTCTTGTTCACCCAGGTGCGGATCGCCTCGCGGCCGTCGAATCGGCCGTAGGCGTGCTCGATGTACGTCGCGTCGACGGTGAACTGATCGGCCCATCGATCCCAGTCCTTACTGATCGCCACATCGGCGACGGTCTGCTGGAACTGAGCGAACGCGGTGTCGAGCTCGTCTGCGGAGAAGGATGCGGTCATGTCGGCCGATGGTAGGGGCGGGCCGCGGCGGACGGCCGTCATTCGGCGGGGATAGGCGCACATCTGATCTCCACGCCGCGCAGGTAGCATTCGGCGCGAACGGCAGTCACCTGGTGAAACGGCGGAGGAATGTTCGGAATCGGCGACGACATCGCGGGCTACCGCGTCCAAGCGGTGCTCGGCGCCGGAGGGATGGGCGAGGTCTATGAGGCGGCCCACCCGCGCCTGCCGCGCAGCGATGCGATCAAGGTGCTCCGGTCGGCACACGGCTCCGATCCGGTGGTGCGCCGGCGGTTCGAACGCGAGGCCGATCTGATGGCGCCGTTGACGCACCCGAACCTCGTGCGCGTCTACGACAGGGGCGGATTCGGCGACGTCCTGTGGATCGCGATGGAACTCGTGCCGGGCACCGATGCGTCGAAGATATCGAAGGCGTCGCCCGCCGGGATGGATCCGCGGCTGGTCGTCAACATCGTCAACGGCGTGGCCGCCGGCCTCGACGTCGCCCATCGTCACGGTGTACTCCACCGTGATGTGAAGCCCGCGAACATCCTGATCACCCCCGGCGGAGATCCGGTGAACCCGGAGGCGGTCAAAGTGACCGACTTCGGCATCGCTCAGGCGCTCGGCGAAGCGGGAGCGGGACTCACCAGCACCGTAACCACGGTCGGCACCATGCGGTACTGCTCGCCGGAACAGATCGACGGCCGCCGGGTGGACGCCCGCAGCGACATCTACTCGCTCGCGGCCACCACGTTCGAACTGCTGACCGGCAGCGCACCGTACGACTCGACCAGTCTGCAGGGACTGATGACGGCACATCTGTTCGCCGAACCGCCGCGGGCGTCCGAGCGGACGCGCTCGCTGCCGCCGGCCGTCGATGACGTGTTGCGAGCGGGCCTCGCGAAGGATCCCGCCGCCCGGCCACCGACGGCGACGGCTTTCGCCCGCGCGTTGTACTCGGCGTTCACCGGAGGACCGGTGAATGTGACGCCCAGCGGTCCGATGTTCGCGAACACTCCCGGTGCACCCGTCCCCGGACCGCACCGGGCGGGTGGCCCGTCCGGCCCGGCACCGGTGCCCACGGGGAGCCCGGACCGCTCGCACGGGGATCACTGGTACCGGCGGACTCCCGCGCTCGCGACCGTCGCGGTCGTTGCGGCACTGGCCCTGGGAGTGGGTGGAGCGTTCGCGTGGAACAGTGCGTCGGGCCTGTCGACACCGTCGTCACCGGAGGCGAAGATGACCGCCGAGGGCGTCGACCTGTCGTGGCCGGCGGTGAGCGGGGCCGAGCAGTACCTGATCAAACAGGACGACGTCGTCATCGACGTCACCGACGACAATTCCTATGTGGTCCGGTCTCCGGTCCCCGGCGAGCACTCCTACTCGGTGGCGGCCCGCTCGACGTCGTCGGGCGGTTCGGCGTTCTCCGACCGGGCCGAGCTGACGGTCACCCAGACGTGGGGCGAGTTCCTCGACATGGCGAAGCTCTATCCGGAACTCGTACCGGCCACCCCGGTGAATTCGAACGGCTTCGAATCGCTCTGGTGCCGCGGACTGGGGCCGTACCCGGTGGACGACGACCAGAAGACGTCCCGGCCGATCGTGTGCGACAAGATCGACGGCGCCGATCGGCAGTACTCGGTGCAGATCGCCGCGTACGCGAACAGTGATGATGCGGGGACGGCCGCCGTAGGCCAGTTGCCGATCACGGCTCCGACCGACTTCGGCTTCAAGACCGCCCAGGGCACCAAGGGGCGGCTCTCGACGGGCGTGCAGAGCTCCGAGGCGAGAGCGGTATTCGTCTATTCCAGTTCGGACGATCCGCGCGCGCGTACCTACGTCGAGGTGGCCGTGCCGGACTCCAAGGACCCGAAGCAAGCGCGGGCGATCATGGAAAGGCTGCCGTTCTGATGAACGAACCGAGCGCACCCGGACGTGCCCGGACACCCGCCAGGCCCGTGCTGATCATCGCCGCGGTCGCCGTGCTGGTGCTGCTGGCATCGTTGTTCGCCGTGCGGGCGATGCTGGGCGGTTCGGCCCCGGACGCACCGGGCGGACTCAGTCTGTCGGCGGACGGCGGCCAGGTGAAAGCGGTCTGGAACGGCGTCTCCGGTGCGGACGAGTATCTGCTGATCCGGGACGACGGGGTGGTCGTCTACTCCGGGCCCGACACCACCGCGGTCGATCGGACCGCGGGCACCGGCGACCATCGCTACCGCCTGCGCGCCGCGGATTCGGGCCGGTGGTCGGCCGACGGTGCCGAGAGCAAGGTGACGGTGGTGTCCGGCTGGGGCGAGCTCGGCCCGCTGGCCGCACAGTTCCCCCGGCTGCTTCCGCAGACACCCGAGGCGACGGGATGGCAGGACCTCACCTGCCGCTCGATGGTCCGGGCGATGCCCGCCGAGCGCGGCCCGTCGAACACCGGATCGGGGCGAGCGCTGGTGAAGAGCCGCATGCACTGCTTCAACTCGGAAATGGTGATCCAGCCGGCGTGGATGACGTCGAAGGACGCCACCGACCAGGTGTTCACAGACATCTCGAAGAACGCCTCGCCGGAGTCGATCGGCTGGCGTCACGGTACCGGCTACGTGGTCGAATCCGAGCATGCGGCGTACCTGCGTCTGGCCGACCGCGACGACGTCGTGTTCACCGTTCTCCTCGACCGGGGCGGCAGGAGGGAACTGCTCGACGTCGCCAACCGACTGCCGATCGACGAGTAGCAGTCCGGCCGCGGTCGGTGATCGGGCAGGCCCCGCCCGGGCGGCGCCTGCCTTCGTGCACGCACTGTCGGTCCACGGCGCTACTGTGAATAAGCACCTGTGAGAACCCGTTTCAGGCGCTCGGGAACAGTGGAATACAGGACAGTGGCATACAGAACAGTGGCAGACACGGACTGTGGCAGACACGGACTGTCATACAAGGATTGGGGGCCGTCGTGCAGAGGTTGAGCGGTCTGGACGCGTCGTTCCTCTACTTGGAGACGCCGTCTCAGGTGATGAACGTCGCCGCCATCGTGGAGGTGGATCCCTCGACCATCCCGGGCGGATACACGTTCAATTCGCTGCGGCTGGAGATGGAGCGCCGGGTCCGCGGTCTCCCGATGCTGCGCCGCCGGCTCGCCGACTCGCTGACCAATGTGGACCACCCGGTGTGGGTGGAGGACGAAGACTTCGACATCGAGCGGCACGTCCACCGGATAGCGGTGCCCGCACCCGGAGGCATCGAGGAGATGGCGGCCCTCTGCGGGCACCTCGTGGCCCAGGTGATGGATCGGAAGAAGCCGCTGTGGGACCTGTGGGTTCTGGAGGGATTGTCCGAAGGGGCGATCGCGCTGGTGCTGCGCATGCACCACGCCTGCGTGGACGGTGCCACCGTCGCCGAGATCCTCGGCGAACTCGCGACGTCCACTCCCGAACCATCCGCGCTGGACGCTGCTCGGGTGAAGGAGAGCGCCGGAGGCGCCTCGCGACCCGGCATGGCTTTCGGCGGTGCGGTCAACTTCTTCGTGCAGCGTCCGATCGCAGCGATGAAGCTGATCCCGAAGACGCTCCCGGTGCCGTTCGAATGGTTCAAACGAGTACGGTCCGGCGACGGCATGCCCGCACCCTTCCTCGCTCCGCGGACCCGGTTCAACGGGCCGTTGACTCCGCGCCGGAACCTGGCCTTCGCGCGGTTGCCGCTCGGTGACGTCAAGCGTGTCAAAGACCACTTCGGTGTCAAGGTGAACGATGTGGTGCTGGCGATGGCGGGCGGCGCGCTCCGCGAGTACCTCCAGACGCGCGGCGAACTCCCCGAGGAGCCGTTGGTCGGGCTCGTCCCGGTCTCGCTGCGCGGGGTCACCGAGGACGATCTCATCGAGACCGGCACCAACAAGGTCACCGGTATGTTCACCCGTCTCCCGACGTCGGTGGCCGATCCGGTGGAGCGCATTCGGCTGGCGGGCAAGTACGCCAGGCAGGCGAAGGGGCATCACCAGGGCATCGATGCGAATCTGCTGCGCGCATACGCGGAGTTCGCGCCGGGCAACACCCTCGGCGCTCTGATGCGCCTCTACTCCGACCGCCGTCTCTCCGGCCTGCACCCGCCGATCTTCAACGCGGTCATCTCCAACGTCGCGGGGCCGGACTATCCGATGTACCTGCTCGGCGCGAGAGTGAAGGCGGTGTACCCGATGGGGCCGATCTTCCACGGCCTCGGGCTCAACATCACGGTGATGTCGGTGGACGGCGAGCTGAATGTCGGGCTGCTGTCGTGCCCGGATCTCTCACCGGATCTGTGGGACCTGGTCCGCGGATTCGGGACGCAGCTCGAGGAACTGGTGGCCGCGGTCGAGGCCGATGCGAACGGCGATTCGTCCGACGACGGCCCGTCGGATACCGGCCGACAGAGCGAGTAGAACGAACCCTCACGGGAGACGGCAATGGAATTCGACGACGTGGTCAAGACGACGTTCGCAGCGCGCAGTTTCACCGACGATCCGGTTCCGGACGAGCGGCTGTCGGAGATCCTCGACATCGCGAGGTTCGCGCCGAGCGGCGGCAACCGACAGGGTGTGCGCGTGATCGTGGTCCGGGATCCGGGTACGAAAGCTCAGTTGGCCGAGTTGAGCAAGCCCGCGGCTCGGCGGTACCTGGCTCAGCGCTTCGCGGGAGAGAACCCGTGGAACCCGGTGCACCCGAGTGCCGTCACCGCGACCGATCTCGCTGAGACGCCCGGAGTCGACGAGTTCGTCGCGCCGATCGCGGCTGCGCCGGTGGTCTTGGTGGTGGCCGTCGACCTGGCGGTGGTGGCGGCCACCGATTCCGAACTCGACCGGGTGGGCGTGGTCTCCGGAGCGTCGGTGTATCCGCTCGTGTGGAACATCCTCACCACCGCCCGGTCGCGGGGATACGGCGGGACGATCACGACGATGGTCAGCGCGCAGGAGCCCGCGGTGCGCGAACTGCTTGGCATCCCCGAGACCTTCGCCGTGGCCGCCGCCGTACCGATCGGCCGGCCGGTGAAGCAGCTCACCCGGCTCCGGCGACGGCCGGTGAGCGATTTCGTCACCCTGGAGCGCTTCGACGGAACGGCTCTGGCCGGCCCGGCGGATCGGTGACCCCGCGACTCCCGCTCTGACTCGCGACTCCGCACGGCAGCCGATCGCACCGGGGAACGTGCGACGAGGGGCGCGCGGACATGCCGCGCGCCCCTCGTCGTCAGCTGGAACTAGTCGCTGCTGCCGCCGCCGAGCAGGCTGGAGAGGCTGCCCAGGTCGCTGGAGCCGCCGCTGCTGCCGCTGTCGCCGCCGCCGAGCAGACTGAGGATGAGGTTGATGATCTCCATGCGAATGTCCTTCCGAGACAAGTGAATTGGGAGGGTGAGGGCGATTGCGTCAATCGCCGACGGGTGTGACACTACGTACTCTCGCAGCAGTTAGTGAACTGCATCACGGAATGTTTCACGCGATCGGGCGACATATGGCGGCACGGAATCGACGTTTCGCGTGTCGGGCGTCCCGAATCTGGCTTCTGTCTGGGGCCTATCCTGGTGCGATGCGCGTGATTCACAGTGCCGACCCGGCGGAACCCGACCTCGCGGTCGACGTCTCGGGGTGTCCGACCGCCGGTGGGCCGCCGGTGGTCCTGGTACACGGAATGGGTGGCGACCACACCACGTGGCATTCAACGGTTCGCACGCTACGTGCCACCTGTCGTGCCACCGTGGCCGTGGACCTGCGCGGTCATGGGCGCAGCGGGCGCGCCGCGGACTATCGCCTCGACGACTTCGCGGCCGATCTCGGACGCGTGGTCGATGAACTGCGCCTGGTCCGGTTCGACCTCGTCGGGCATTCCCTGGGCGCGCACACCGCACTGCGCTATGCGATGAACCGGCCCGACCGCGTCCGTCGCCTCGTACTGGAGGAGATACCGCCGATGCCTCGCGATGAGGCGGATCTCGCCGAACAGATCGCACCGACCGCGACTCTGGGCGAGCGGATCCGCGGTGTCGGCGCGCTGCTCGCACGTCCGGGCCCGTTTCTTCGCTTCGACCGTTCGCTGCCCGACACCGTGCTGCGGCAGTTCGACGTCCCCGAACCCGAATGGTGGGCTCGGCTCAACACTGTGCCGGCGTCGGCATTGGTGATCTCCGGAGGCGCCCGCAGCTTTCTGCCGGGCCGGCATCTGCAGTCTCTCGCCGATGCGTTGCCGCGTGGCCGAATGGTCACGATCGATGCTGGGCACAGTGTTCACCGCGACCGCGGTCCGGAGTTCCTGTCCGCGCTGGTGGCGCATCTCGATGAGCCGGACGGGCAGGACTGACGCAGTCGGTGCGATCGAGCGATCCGAGTGTCAGCCGCGCAGGGCGGAGGCGAGGATTCCGGGAACCAGGGAGTAATCGAGCGTGTCGAGATCTGCATGAGTGTTGTCGTCGGACAAGTAGTTTCGACTCGCTGCGCTCGTTCAACCGGCCTGCGGGGAGGCCCAGGGTAATCGAGCGTGTCGAGATCAGCACGAGTGTTGTTGTCGGACGACTAGTTTCGACTCGCTGCGCTCGCTCAACCGGCCTGCGGGGAGACCCAGGGTAATCGAGCGGTCGGGGAGGCCGGGTCAGCCCTTGATCAGATCCGCGGCGCGTTCGCCGATGACGACCGTCGGCGCGTGGGTGTGGCCGCGGACGATCTTCGGCATCACGGAGGCGTCGGCGACGCGCAGACCCTCGACGCCGCGGACCTTGAGGTCGGGCGTCACGACGCTGGCGCTGTCCGAGCCCATCCGGCACGTGCCGGTCGGGTGGTAGAGCGTGTGCGAATGCCAGGTCAGCGCATCTTCGAGAGTGGCTTCGATGGTGTCCAGCTCCCGCTTCGGCTGCAGGAACCGGCCGATCTTCGACGCCAGCGGCTCCGACGTCGCGATCCGGTGGGCGGCGCGCAGACCTGACATCAGGGCCGCGCGGTCGGCGCCGTCGGCGTCCGACAGGTAGCGCGGGTCGATGAGGGCCTTGGCGGTCGGGTCCGACGACGCCAGTGAGACTGTGCCGCGACTGCGTGGGTCGACGAGGATCGGACCGAGACCGATGCCGTGACCTGGCGCGTCCCCGATGCCCTCGTCGTAGAACGGCGCCGGACCGAAGATGATCTCGATGTCGGGCAGCTCCAGGTCGGGGCGGCTGCGGATGAAGCCGTAGGCCTCACCGACATTCGAGGTGAGCATGCCGCGGCGGCGCGTCAGATAGTTGAGCAACTCCAACGGCTTCTCGGCGCCGTAGAGGGTGTCGGAGTCGACGGCGAAGCCGATCAGCGACATCAGGTGATCACTGAGGTTGCGGCCGACCTCGGGCAGATGCTGTGCCACGGCGATGCCGTGCGCGCGCAGTTGCTCTTGATCGCCGATGCCCGACAGCAGGAGAAGCTGCGGCGTGTTGATCGCGCCGCCCGAGAGGATCACCTCCTTGCGGGCGCGGACGGTGTGGGTGACGCCGTCCTTGAGGTACTCGACGCCCACTGCGCGCGAGCCCTCCAACAGCACCCGGGTTGCGTGCGCATCGGTGAGCACCGTCAGGTTCCGGCGCGACCGCGCGGGCTTGAGGTACGCGTCGGAGGCGCTCCAGCGCGACCCGTTCTTCTGGCACACCATCGTCTGCGTGAAGCCTTCCGGCTGAGGCAGATTGGCACGTTCGCGCTTGAATCCAGCCTGTTCGGCCGAGGCGAGGAAGTCGGACGTCCAACCGCGCGGGCTGCGCTGGTGGGCGACGTTGAGCGGCCCGTCGCGTCCCTCGTCGCCCTCGACGGCGCCCTCGATCGACTCGATGCGCTTGAAGTACTCGACGACGCTGGCGAACGACCATCCGTCGCCGGCCTCCAGCGCCCATGCGTCGTAGTCGGCGGCGTATCCGCGCACCCACATCATCGCGTTCATCGACGACGATCCGCCGATCATCTTGCCGCGCGGGAAGAACACCCGGCGGTCGCCGAGCTCTGGCTGCGGCTGGGTGAGGTAGTTCCAGTCGAGGTCGGTCTGGAACTGCTTGGAGAAGGCGGCGGGAATGCGGACGGACTGGCTCTTGTCCTCACCGCCGGCCTCGAGTGCGACCACCGTGTCGGCCGACCGCTCGCTCAGACGGGCAGCGACGACGGCTCCGGCGGAACCGGTGCCGACGACGACGTAGTCGGCGTCCATGGAAGTGGTTGTCATTGAGTCCCTTTCAGTCGAACGGTCAGCCGCGCAGGGCGGAGGCGAAGATTCCGGGCAGACGACTCGCCCGCGGATCGGCGGCGAACTCGGTGAGCCGCTTGCCGGTCGTCGCGGCGGTCTTGTTGTTCACGAACCATGGCGGCTTCGGCGACAGTGCGAGTTCTCCGCGGATCACCGATCGCGGGGCGGGGCGGAACGGCCCGCGGACCACGGTGCGCTCGATTCCGTCCATCAGCCAGGCGTTGTGCACCACGCCGATGCCGCTCTGCACGTCGTCGATGGTGTGGCCGGGGTACGCGCCCCACGACGCGGTCGGCGTCAGGTAACCGACGCCGGTCCAGGCGTTGATGGCGATGGTTCCGTAGTGGAGATCTTCGACGAGGTCGTCGAACGCCGCGCCGAGTTCCTTGACGCTGGCCGGCGCCGCGATGATGTTGACGCCGAGGGTGCCTGCGAAGACCTCGTTGGCCGTGCGCGCCGCGGCACCGGTGAAAGCCGCACCGGTGCAGGGGATCTCGACGACGCCGTAGACCGGTGAGAAGTACTCGCCGGACAGGATGGGTTCGGTCGCATCGGGGCGGACGTCGTCGACCAGCAGGCGACCGCCGCCCGGGCCCAGGCGTTCGGCGTTCGGGTACGACTCCAGCGCGCTCGCGACGCGGTCGTCGCTCCCGGGGTAGTAGGCGGCGCGCTCGGGTGCGGCGGCGATGGCGTTGCGCACCTCGGCGAGGAACCGGTCCTTCTGATCCCGGTCCGACGAGATGATGAGGGCCTGCGATGCCACGCAGTTGTATCCGCCGTTGTGCAGACGCTGAGTGGCCACGTGCTGTGCCTGGAACTTCAGGTCGGCGTTGCTCCACCGGCCGGGGATCACGATGGTGGGGGAGACTCCGCCCAGCTCGCTGGTGACCGGCTTGGTCAGCTTGGGGTCGCTCGCGCGCTTGCGCTCGACGGCCTCGTCCCCGACACCCCACACGATAGCGTCGTGGGTGCGTGCACTGCCGGTCATGTGCACGTGGTTCACGAGATCGTGCTGGACCAGCGCGCCGCCGACCTCGGCCCCGCCGGTGACGATGCGGACCGCGCCGACCTCGATCAGCGGGGCGAGGACCTTGCCGAAGACGGGAAGCAGCGGATCGGTGATCGGGTTGAGCTTGAGCACCACCACGCGGTTGTGGGCGATCAGCTCGTACAGCACGTCCAGCGGTGCGATCGACATGATGTTGCCTGCGCCCAGCACCACGCCGATGCCCGCGGTCCGCGACGGGTCGAGCTGCGCGAGCCCGGCCTCGGCCTTTGCTGCGGCGCGACTGACTCCCCGGCGCAGCCACACCTCGGCGCTGAAGCCGCTGAGCAGCAGCCCGTCGTAGACGCTGGTCGGCAGGACGTTGACGGCGACGCGGTCGCGGACGTCGTGGAACTTGACGTCGGCGAGCGGACTCCGGCCCTGTGCGAGGTGGTCGAGGGTGTCGGCGAGGACGCCGAGGCTGGCGGCCATCACATACGGTCCAGACATCCATTCCTCGCCGACCAGCGGCGAGTTCGGGTCGAGGCCCTTGATCTGCACGGCCGTGTCGACCCACTCCTGGGCGTGGGCGCCGGTCAGATCGCGCATGCGCATCAGGAGGTCGCGACGCTGCTCGAGCGTCGTCGTCGCCCAGCGGCGTTCGCCGTCGACGAGGTCGGTCAGCGCGGACTCGACCGCCTGCAGTTCGAGGTCTTGCATTTCTGCTCCATTCGCCAGGTGAGCGTGCACGCTCGGCAGTGATCGCTCCATTGTGTGAGTGGGGTCACCGACGGTGCCAGGTATGGCGGCACAGGGTTGATCCGGCCGACTTTGTGCCGGTGCACAATGGCCGCGTATCGTGGGTCACACTGCGATTGATTGGACGTGCACGCGTGAACTCCCCGACCACTCCGCGGTTGAACTCACCCGCGCTTCTGCTGCTCAGCGACGTCCCGCATCACCCAGGCCGACCGTTTCTACGTCGACGGCGGCCCGCTGGCGGAGGAGGAGTTGCGGGGCGCGTGCCGGGACAATCTGGCGGAGATCATCCGGGCGCTCGCCGGGGCGGAGCCGAACCTCAAGCCGGCGCTTGCGGTCGGCCGACTCAAAGCCGAGCGAGGGGTGCCCTTGGCGGCGCTGCTGCACGCGTTCCGGCTCGGCGGCCGACTGATCTGGGAACAGCTGACGGCGCTGTCGAAGGGGCCGGGTGACCCGGAAGTCCATGAATGCGCGACCCTGCTCTGGGAGTTGATCGACGCATTCTCCGACGCCGCGGTCGAGGCGTACCGGGACACCGAGACCCTCCTCGCGCACTCCGACGCGCAGGCGCGCTACCGCCTGATCAGGATGCTCTTCGACGACCACGCCGACGGTTCGGTGCGTTCGCTCGGTGCCCTGCGAACGCTCGGGGTGCCTGAGGACGGCGTGTTCCAGGTGGTGGTGATCATTCCGGCGGATCCGGGCCAGGCGCTGCCGGCACCGGTCACGTCATCCTTGCGCGACGCCGGGGCTCAGACGGTCTGGGACAGCCAGGCGGACGTGCACATCGGGCTGCTGCGCACCGCGTCGTCGCGAGAGGCGGTGCGGGCGGTCGACAGACTCGGGCAGGCAGTCGCCGGGCGGATCGGCGTCAGTGCCGAGTTCGGTACTCCGCTGGGGATTCCGGAGGCTCTCGGACAGGCGCGGCTGGCGGCGCGCAGCACGCCGCCGGGCACGGAGGGGCTGGTGCGGTTCGGCAGTGACCCGATGGCCCATCTGCTGGTGACCGCGTCCGGCGCGGCGCGAGTGTTCACCGAGTCGGTGCTGGGCGGTGTGCTTCGGCTTCCCCCACCCGACCGCGACGATCTGCTTTCGGTGCTGGCGGAGTGGTATCGCTGCCACGGGGCGGCCGGCGATGTCGCCGAGGCGCTCCACTGCCACCGGAACACGGTCCGCTACCGATTGCGCAAGGTTCGGGACCTCACTGGACGCGACGTGACCGACCCGGTGCAGTCGGCCGAACTGTACGCCGCCTTGCGGTCAGTTGAAGTGCTGGGGATCGTGGCAGATGAGTGACTGGCGCTCGCTCACCCGTTGTGGATCCGGCGCGGATCCACGCCGGTGCGTTCCCAGCCCTCGGCCGCCCACGGTGTGTACAGCATCCGAATCGGAAGCCGGTTGAACAACGGGTTCGCTGCGCGCATCCCCGCTGCGAAGCGATCGAAACGGCGCTGCTTCCGGTCGTCCCAGTCGAGTTCGCAGACCTCGCGCATCTGGCGGGGGAGGGTGCCGACGATGACGGTTCGTAGAAAGGCGTTGATCGGGGCGGAGATCACGCGCCACAGCGGCCGGGGCATCCAGCGCGGTCCGGGAACGCCCTTACGCAGGTACCCGGTGGCGTAAAGGATGGTCCTGGTGGGGACGAACTTGTCGCACATCGTCTCCCAATAGACGCAGAAATCCTCGTAGGTCTCCGGCTGGCTGCGCGCGGAGACGCCGTACAGCTGATACCACGTCTTGCCCTCTTCGAAGATCTGCTCCTTCTCCTCGTACGACAACCGCCGGATGAATGTGTCTGTGATAGTCAGGACTTGATCGACGAACGTCGCGTGCGCCCAGTAGTAGAGCTCGGGGTTCAGCGCGTGATACCGCGAGCCGTCGGGCACCGTTCCCTTGATGTCGCGGTGGAAGTCGCGGACCCGTCGGCCCCACTGGTGCGGCTGGTCGGAGTACACGGTCCGCATGATCGGCGGGCCTGTGCGCCGGGCGCGGCCGAGGAAGTCGGAGAAGATCACCGAGTGGTCTTCCACGCCCTGCGCGAGTTGTTCGATGCAGTTCTCCGTGCCGGCCAGACGCTGGAAGCCGAGGACTCCCCGGATGTCGCCGTAGAACTTCCACACCAGGGAGTCGGCGCCGAGGCGCAGATCGATGGAGTCGATGTCGACGTAGGCGGGTTCGGCCTCTCCGACGCCCGCCTCGAACACGTCCGGTGAGTTCATGCGGTCTCCTATGACGCGTGCGGCGTGATGACGTCGACTGTAGCGCCGCGTTGGAACAGATGTAAATATTTGTGTCAAAGTTTGCGAGGAGACCTCAGGGTTATCGAGCCGGGAGGCGCCGCAGGCGCCGAGCGTGTCGAGATGGGCGTGACTGTTATTGCCTGGCGGGTGGTTTCGACTCGCTGCGCTCGCTCAACTGGCCTGTGGGGAGACCTCAGGGTGATCGAGCGTGTCGAGATTGCGTGAGCGTTGCCTGGCGGGTGGTTTCGACTCGCTGCGCTCGCTCAACCGGCCTGTGGGGAGACGCCAGGGTTATCGAGCCTGTCGAGATGGGCGTGACTGTTATTGCCTGGCACGTGGTTTCGACTCGCTGCGCTCGCTCAACCGGCCTGTGGGGAGACCCCAGGGTTATCGAGCCTGTCGAGATGGGCCTGCGAGGCGACCCCAGGGTGATCGAGCGTGTCGAGATCAGCGCCGGGTCAGCAGGTCGTGGCAACGACGCAGGCGCTCGTGCCACCATCGAGTCCGCTCAGCGGACGCCAGCGGAAGGTCGATTCCCGGCTCCACACGTCGCGGCCGAACCGTGCCGTGTTCGATCCGGAACGACCGTGCGACGTCGCGGACGAAGAACTCGCCGGTACCCAACCCGCACGCGCGGTCGAGGTCCGGGAGTGCGGCGGCCGCTCCGATTCCGGCGGCCATGCCGACGGCGGTGTCGAGGGCGCTGGAGACGACCACGTCCATCGGGAGCCGTTCCGCCAACGCGACCAGCGCCCGCATACCGCCTAGTGGCGCCACTTTGAGTACGGCGATGTCGGCGGCGTCCAGCGCGGCCACCCGCATCGGATCGCCGGCCCGGCGGATGGACTCGTCGGCCGCGATCGGGACCGAGACGGCGCGGCGCACCTGCGCGAGTTCCTCGACCGTCGCGCACGGCTGCTCCACGTACTCCACGTCACCGATCGCGGCGACGGCCTCGATCGCCTGTTGCACGCTCCAGCCGCCGTTGGCGTCGATCCGGACGGTGCCGACGAGGTCACGGGCGGCCGCGACCCGCTCGACATCGTCGGCCAGACTCTGTCCCGGTTCGGCGACTTTCACCTTCACCGTGTCGACGCCGGGATACCGCGCGATTAGGCCGGCCACCTCCTCGGCGGGAACCGCGGGCACCGTCGCATTCACTCGCACCGAGTCGCGAACGGGCGCCGGCGGACCGAGGTAGGCGGCCTCGATGCCCGCCGCGAGCCAGGTCTTGGCCTCCGCGTCCTCGTATTCGACGAACGGGGCGAACTCGCCCCAGCCCGCGGGACCGGAGAAGATCAGCGCCTCGCGGACCTTGACCCCACGGAATCGGGTGTGCATCGGCAGCGCGACCACCTTGGCCGATTCCAGCAGGTCGTCGGCCGACGGCATGCTCGGCGGCGGCGGGTTCTTCGGCTGCAGCCGGAAGGTCGGCACACCCTTCTTCCGGTCGTCCGACGTACCGAACGGCGACTGCTTGTTACGGCCGGTTGGCGAGGAGAAGACCATGTCGGCCAGCGTATCGCCCGACTGCCCCTCGGTTCCGCGGGAAGTGTCGGGGAGACGGTTTCGGCTCGCTGTGCTCGCTCAACGAGCTTTGAGGGCGGACGCCGGCCTGAAGTGAGGGGACGTCCACGGCGTGCGACGGATTCGCAAATATGTCCCACGAACTATAGACACAGATCTACCTATTTGTTTCAATCGAGATATGGGCCGGATCACAACTGAGGCGGCCGGTATCGAGGAGGAACGATGGTTGCAGTGCTCGCCCAGCCGGAGGCCGGCAGCGATCTGAAGGCGGTGCCGCTCAGCGATCGCAATGGAGTGCTGGAGATCCTTCAGATGCGACGGGATCCGTTCGGCTACTCCGACCGCAAACGTCTGCAGTACGGCGACGTCTCGGGAATGAACGCCTTCGGCGTCCGCATCGTCACGTGCATGGGCGCCGAGGCGGCGAACGAGATCCTCATGAACAAGGACCGCGCGTTCGCGAACGCTCCGGCATGGAGCTACTTCATCGGACCGTTCTTCAACCGCGGCATCATGCTGCTCGACTTCGAGGAACACCGGAACCACCGGCACATCCTCCAGCAGGCTTTCACGCCCAAAGTCCTCAAGGGCTACATGGACGAACTCCAACCGATGGTGGCCGACCGCGTGTCCCGGTTCCCGACCGGCCGAGTGAAGCTGTTCTCCGAACTCAAAGCGCTCACGCTGGACGTCGCACTCGAAGTATTCCTCGGGCTCGAACTGCCGCAGCACGAGGCGGACCGGCTGAACAAGGCCTTCATCGAGACCGTCCGCGCCGGCGTCGCATACGTCCGCAAGCCGGTCCCGGGCGGTCGCTGGTGGAAGGGCGTCCGCTCGCGCAAGGTCCTCGAAGACTTCTTCTACGAGCACATCGCCGCCAAGCGGGCCAACGCGACCCCCGACCTCTTCTCCGTGCTCTGCCACGCCGAGGGCGACGACGGCGAGACCTTCACCGACGAAGACGTGGTCAACCACATGATCTTCGTGCTCATGGCGGCGCACGACACGTCGACCATCACGATGACCCAGATGGCGTACTGGATGGCGAAGTACCCCGAATGGCAGGAGAAGGCCCGCGCGCAGTCGTTCGAGTTCGGACCCGACCTCGATTACGCAGACCTGAGCGGGTTGACCGTCTTGGACTCGATCATGAAGGAGTCGCTGAGACTGTGTCCGCCGGTTCCGGCGCAGCCGCGCATGGCAGTCAAGGACACTCAGGTCCAGGGCTTCTTCATCCCGGAGGGGACGATGGTCTCGGTGCCGCAGCTGATCAATCACCGCGACCCGCAGTACTACACGCACCCGGCGATGTTCGACCCCGAGCGCTTCTCCGCCGAGCGCGCCGAGGACAAGGGGCACCGGATGGCGTGGATGCCCTTCGGCGGAGGCGTGCACAAGTGCATCGGACTGTACTTCGGCCAGATGGAGATCAAGACCGTGATGCACCACCTGCTCCGCGGCTACGAGTGGTCGGTCCCCGCCGCGTATCAGGTGCCGATGGATTACAGCGCCCTGCCGGTGCCGAAGGACAAGCTCCCGGTGCAGATGCGGAAGCGGTAGTCGTGCCTGCGACGCGAAAGGCCAGGATCACCGCCTCGGTGTCCGAACAGGAACGCGACATCCTCGACGCTGCGGCCGCGGAGTTCGCCGCTGTCGGCGTCCGGAAGGCGGGGATGGACGAGGTGGCGCGGGCCGCGGGAGTGAGCCGGTCGACGCTCTACCGTCGTTTTCCGAACAAAGAGGCGTTGTTTCGGGCGGTCGCGCTGGAGACCTTCGAGGCCGGCCTGTCACGTCTCGAGGAAGCCGTCGAGGGGATGCCGCCGCGAGAGGCGGTCGCCGAAGCCTTCGCGCGCGGGGCCGAGATGGTGCAGACAGATCCACTCCTGCGACGGGTGGTTCACGAAGACCGGACCGTACGCGAAGTGACCTCCGGTGTCAGCGCACTGTTCATCGAGATGGTCACCGCGAGGATCGCCGCGACCCTCCGTTCGGCCGGCGCCACGATGGCCGACGACGACCTGCTGCAGGCCGTGGAGATCCACGTGCGCGTCGTCATGTCGTATCTCGAAGTCCCAGCGAGCGACCCGGCTCACTCGACCTCCGACTACGCGCGTGCGGTGGCTCGCAAGCACCTCGCGCCGATGATCCACTGAGTACCCATCGGGCATCCGGCCGGATGCCGCCCCTCGACCCAGGAGCACCCATGTCTGTTTCGCTGACCAGCCGGTTGTCGCGTGATCGACGGCGCACGGCGCGTCTGGCCCGGATCCGCGCGCGGCTGGCGGGGAAGGTCGTCGCGATCACCGGCGGAGCACGCGGCATCGGCTTCGAGGTCGCGACTGAGCTCCTCGACGCGGGTGCGAAGGTGGCGATCGGTGACGTCGATGTCGATGCGGTCGGTAAGGCGGCGGCAGATCTCGGCGTGGAGGGAATCGAACTCGACGTCACCGACCGCTCGTCGTTCGAGAACTTCCTGGACACCGTCGCCGACCGGATCGGTCCCGTCGACGTGCTGGTCAACAACGCCGGAATCATGCCGGTGGGCCCCTTCCTCGACTACCGCGAGACGCTGATCCGGGCGACGCTCGACGTGGACCTGCTCGGGGTGATCCTCGGCAGTCAGGCTGCGGCGACTCGCATGGTGGCCCGCGGACACGGCCAGATCGTCAACATCTCGTCGGTGGCCGGACGTCTGCCCACACCGGGGTTGACGGTGTACAACGCGGCGAAGGCAGGCGTCATCGAGTTCTCGGAGGCACTCGATTCGGAGCTCGCCGGCCACGGTGTGCGGGTCGGAGTGGTGATGCCGACCTTCACCCAGACCGGACTCATCGACGGGCTCGCGACCAACTCGATGGTCACCTCCGTGAATACAGCCGTCGTCGCCGAACAGGTGCTCGCCTCCATCGCCGGCGTCCGGGTGCGTGCCGCTGCCCCGCGCTCCATGGGCTGGGTGAACGCCTACCCGATTCTGCCGCGGAGCCTGAAACGCGCCTTGCTGCGCACCACACGCTCGGGCGAGATCTTCATGAACCCCGATGCCGAGTCACGATCCGCTTACAGCAGACGGATAGGCCAGAGCTGAATCAGTACGCTCGACCGGGTGGGGTTCAGATCAGACGACCGCCTCAGACAATGGAGGCGCGCGCGCAGCGAACTGCGCAGTGCGCGTGACGATTTGGCGGAGGCCGAGGCGTCGGCCGGGTTGCGTTCGCGGATGTCGCGCCGCACGCGGTGGATTCTCGCGACGGTCGCCGTCCTCGCGCTCGCAGCTGCGGGGGCCGGAATCTGGTACGCAGCGGCAGCACCCCAGCGGTATTCGGACGAGGACTATCTGAAAGCGGCGACGGCCGAGGTGGAACTGCTGCTGGACGTCGACGCGAACGACCCCGCACGTGCCAAGCGCATCCTCGCCGGCGCCACCGGCTCCTTTCACGACGCCTTCGCGCAGTCGGCGGACGCCTACAGCTCATATGTCAAGGACTCCGGCGCCCACGGCCAGGGCCGCATCGACGCGGCCGCCGTGCAGTCCAGTTCGGCCGACGGCGCCGAGGTGATGGTCGCCGCCAGTGTCCAGGTCGGCGACCGTGACACCGAGCAGGACGCGGCCCCGCTGCAGAATCTGCGCCTGGTCGTCAGCCTGGTCCCCGAAGACGGAGACCTCAAGGTCGACGGGTTGGTGATGGTTCCGTGAACCGCTTCCTCACCTATCTCGAGAAGCCGATGTCGACGTGGGGAACGGTGCTCCGACTCGGCGTGACCGCCGTCGTCTTCACCGCGGGGTTGATCTTCTGTATCAGCGGACTCGACGACCACGCTGAACAGCGCGACGCCGCGCAGGCGCGGCAGACGCTGCAGGAGAAGGCCGGAACCATCGTCGCCGACGTCTTCTCCGTCGACTCGCGAACCTGGGCCGGCGACCGGAAGACCGCGCGCAGCCTGGTGGCGCCACCGCTGTCGATCGCGTCGGGCCCCGCACTGAACGGGCCTCCGCCCGACGGCACCGCGTCGGTGAGTTGGGTTCCGCAGAACGTCGCCGTCTCCTGGGCCGACGGTGACGCGGGAGAGGCGCTGGTGATCGTGCAGGTCACGGTGACCTCGCGCAGCGGGCACAGTGAGAGCAGAACCAAGGCGGTCCAGGCGTCGTACGTCCGCTCCGACGACCGCTGGCTGCTGAGCGGATTGGAGGAACTGCAGTGACCGACGACGCCGCCGACACCCGACGACTGCAGCAGGCCCGCGAGCGGTACGACCAAGCCGTCCGGTCGGAGCGGCAGGCGCGGGCGGCCGCTGAACCCGCGCTGGTCAGGCGCTCCCATCGCCGGGCCGCGGGGGTCCGATTGGCTGTGGTCGCCGCGGTGATCGCCGCGCTCGGACTCATCGGCGTGGGCTGGTGGGCGCACAGTTCGGCGGACTCGATGGCTACTTCGGCGAGCGAGGAGCAGGCGGCGCGCGAGGCCGCCGAGCACGCGATCGTCACGATGCTCACCTCCGATCCGGCGCACGCCGACCGATATGTCGGCGACATCCTGGCAGTCAGCACCGGCGACCAGCGGATCCGGATTCAGGGCGCCCGCGAGCAACTCCAGTCGACGGTGGCGTCGCAGCCGCGCCCCAGTTCCGGTCAGATCCTCTCCTCGGGCGTCGTGGGTACCGAGGACGGCAAGACGTCGGTGCTGGTGGTCGCGCAGGCCACCAGCCCGGAACTGATCGGCGGTGATCCGTCGCAGAGCCGGGTCGGCGTCAGCGTGACGATGGCCGAGGTCGACGGGCACTGGCTGGTGCAGCAGACGGAGGCGGTGTCCTGATGGGAACTCACTCGAGGGACGACGCGGGCGTGGGTGCCGTCGCCGAACCCGAGCGTCCAGCGGCCGGGTCGGGCCCCTGGTCGCGGTGGCGGGCGCAGGTGCCCGGTGACCGTCGGTGGCAGACGGCGTGGGCGCTGGTGACGGTCGCGGCGCTGGTGGTCGCGGTCGTCGGATGGATCGTCGGAGTGCAATCGCGTGCCGAACCCGCCGTACCGGACCATACGGCCGTGCGTGCGGCGTCCGAGGGCGTGGCGGCTCTGATGACCTTCACCCCGGACGACTCCGCCGCGCAGCGTGCCGAAGTCCAGAAACACCTGACCGGCGCGCTGGCCGCAGACTATGCTGCTCGCGGCCCCGACGTGGTCTTTCCCGACGCGGTCTCCGCGAAGGTCTCGATGCGAACCACCGTCTCGAGCGCGGCTCCGGGGGAGCGGCACGACGAACAGATGTCGGTGCTGGTGTTCGCCACTCAGGAAGTGACGGTGGGCAAACAACAGGACTATCCGACGAGAACGGGTATCGCACGATGGGCCACGGTCACTAGAGTGGGCGATGTTTGGCGGTTGTCGCGGGTGGAGAACGTTTCGCCGCAATGAGATTGGGATGTGACGCAGTGGTCGAGGCACCAGTGGTGGTCGTGGGGGCGGGACTCGGCGGGGTCCGCCTGGCGGAGAACCTGCGCAACGGCGGATACGACGGGCCGATCACGCTGCTCGGGGCCGAGCAGCATCCGCCCTACGACCGTCCGCCGTTGTCGAAGACCGTCCTCACCGGCGACGACGAACGCGTCGACCTCAAGCCCGCGGAGTTCTTCCGGGACTCGAACATCGATCTGCGCACCGGTACCCGGGTGGTCGCCGTCGACCCGACGTCCCACACGGTCTCCGTGGAATGCGACGGAACCGTCGCGCCGTTGCCGTACGGCACGTTGGTCCTGGCGACCGGGCTGGCCGCACGGCGCTTCCCGGGGTCGGAGGGCGTCGCCGGAGTGCACGTCATCCGGACCGTCGAGGACGCGCTGGCACTGCGGGCGGAAGCGACGTCGGCGAGCCGCGCGGTCGTGATCGGCGCCGGGTTCATCGGCTGCGAGGTGACCGCGAGTCTGCACTCGATGGACATCTCGGTGACTCTGGTGGAACCCACGCCGGCGCCGCTCTCGGGGCCGCTCGGCCCCCGGATCGGTGAGATGGTCACCCGCCTTCACGTGGAGGCCGGGGTCGACCTGCGGGTGGGCGTGGGCGTCGACGAGATCGTGACGGAGGACGGCCGCGCGGCGGGCGTCGTCCTGTCCGACGGCAGCCGGGTGGACGCGGATCTGATCGTGGTCGGCATCGGCGGCTACCCGGAGCTGGAGTATCTCGAAGGATCGGGTATCGAACTCGCGGACCGTGCGGCCGGAGGCGGCGTCGCGTGCGACGGTGTCGGCCGCACCGGGGTCGCGGACGTGTACGCCCTCGGCGACTGCGCCAACTGGCACGACGTGGACGGTCACGGCCACCGCGTCGAGCACTGGACCCACACGGTCGATCAGGCCGCGATGGTGGCCGCGCACCTGTTGGGTCACGCGATCCCGCATCAGACAGTGCCGTACTTCTGGAGTGACCAGTACGGGCTCAAGTTCCAGATGCTCGGCACGCCGCGCCCGGACGACGAGGTGCATCTGGTGGACGACGACGGCCGCAAGTTCTTGGCGTACTACAGCCGGGAGGGGCTGCTGACCGGCGTCGTCGGCGCCGGCCGAGTGGGCAAGCTGATGAAGGCACGACAGTTCCTGCTCACCCCTACGCCGATCTCCACGCTGCTCGGCGGATGAACGCCGACTCCGGTGCCTCTGAGATCGTCTCGGCCGTCGAGGCGCTCGGGGATCCGGAGCGCGCGGCGTCGTCGCAGCGATTCTTCAAGACCGGACCGGGCCAGTACGGAGAAGGCGATCGTTTCGCCGGTGTGCCGGTGCCGAAGCTTCGGGCCCTGGCCCGGAGTCTGCGTGGACTTCCGCGGTCGGTGATCGTCGACCTCCTCGGCGACCGGACCCACGAGGTCCGTCACCTCGCACTGTTGATTCTGGCCGACAACTACTCGCGCGAGAGCGGCGATCCCGAACGGTGGGTGGACGTCTATCGGGACGCCGTGCGCGGCGGTCGAGTGGACAACTGGGATCTGGTCGACGTCTCCGCGTACGCGATCCTCGGGGATCGGTGCCTGCGCTCGGGCGACTGGTCGGAATTGCTCGAGTGGGCAGCATCGGACGATCTGTGGCAGCGCCGCGCCGGTATCGTCGCGACGTTCGCGTTCATTCGGGCGGGGCGCTGGGAGCAGATCGAGGCGGTGGCTCCATTGGTGATCGACGACCGGCGCGATCTGATCCAGAAGGCGTTCGGCTGGATGCTGCGCGAGGCGGGCAAGCGCGCCGACGAGCAGACGCTGCTCCGCTATCTGGAGGTCAACGCCTCGTCGATGGGCCGTACCGCGCTGTCGTACGCCGTGGAACGACTGTCGACGGAACGCAGGGCTCACTTCCGCTCGCTGTGAGCGGGATCGGAACGCTACCCCTCACTCAGCGGCGGCGCGGCGCGGCGCACCCCGTCGTACCAGGAGAGCGAGGGCGATGAGCGGCACCTGCAGGGGCAGGCGGGCCCATGCGACAGCCTTCAGCGCCGGGCTCTTGTCGACCCACAGACGCACCATGTTCACGTTCGCGGGAAAGACGGCGATGAACAGCATCGCTGCCAGTCCAGCTGCGGTGCGTCGGGTACGCGGAGCGAGAACCGCTGCGCCCAAACCGATCTCGGCCATGCCCGAGGCATAGGTCCACGCGCGCGCGTCGCCGGGCACCTCATCGGGAACGATGGCGTCGAACGGCTTCGGCGCGGCGAAATGCAGTGCGCCGGGGACCAGCAGGATCAGCGACAGGACTCGGGCCAGACGTTCGTTCGTCATGGGCCGAGTCTAGTGCCTGACTCCGGCGGGCCGGTCGCGCGAGTCGGTTCCCCGCGAGTCAGAACTCGATCTTGAGCTTGTCTGCGGTGGGCCGGGCCTGGCAGCCGAGGATGTAGCCGTCGGCGATGTCGTCGGGATCGAGGGCGCCGGTGACCTCCATGTCGACCGTGCCCTCGACGAGCGTGCAGGCGCACGAACCGCACTCGCCCTCCTGGCACGAGTACGGCGCGTCGAGTCCGGCGGCCAGCATGATGTCGACCAGGGTGCGCGACCGCGGCCACGCGAGGGTGTGCGTCTCGCCGTCGAGTTCCACTTCCACTTCGGCGGCGGCTGCGGCCTCCTCGGCCGAGACCTCGCCCAGTTCGACGTCCGCGAACGGGTCGCCCGAGAGCGAGTTGTAGATCTCGACGTGCACCCTCTTGCTGTCGAAGCGGGCCTTGATCAGGGCGCTGTGGGCGGCGTCCATGAACGGGCCCGGCCCGCACATGTACGCGGTGTGCGTGGCCGACATCGGGGCGAAGAGCGTCGCCAGGGTGCGGTCGCTCGGCAGACCCTGTACCGATTCGAGCCAGTGCAGCACCGTCAGCCGGGCCGGGTACTTGGCCTGCAGCCGGCGCAGTTCGTCGGCGAAGATCACGTCGTTCTCGCTGCGGTTGGCGTAGAAGAACGTGATCTGACCGGTTCCGGTGAGCAGGGCGTGCTTCAGAATCGACATCACCGGGGTGACGCCCGACCCGGCTGCGATCAGCAGCAGCGGGGTGTGGAAGTTCGCCGGGGTGAAGACGCCCGAAGGCGGCAGTGCCTCGATCTGCGAGCCGGCCTCCAGGTTGTCGCAGATCCAGTTGGATCCGTAACCGTCGGCGGTGCGCTTGACGGTGACCTTCGGCAGTTTGTCGTGGCGGGGCGCCGACGACAGCGAGTAGCACCGCGCCACGGAACCGGTCTGATCGCTCGGGATCCGCAGAGTCAGGAACTGCCCGGGCAGGTAGTCCTCGAACTTCTCCCGGTGGGTGTCGGGGATGTCGAAGACGATGCTGCGCGCGTCGGCGGTCTCATCGATCACCTCGGAGACGGTGAGGATGGCGCTGCGCGCGCTGTGCGGGGTCAATTCGGTCATCGGTTGACTCTCTGTGGAATCGGGCCCGGCGCTCGGCCGTGGCAAAACTGAAACGTGTTCTATTTAGGATATCAGCGCTTCGAAGTCTGTCACAGACCTCGTTCCGGATGGCGGGAGCCGGGTGTGCGGCGGCGAGTCCGCCGGGGCGGTCGGGCTACGTCTGCGTGAGTGATGCGACCCCGTCGATCAGGATGCGGCTGCCCGATCGCAGCAGGTCGGTGAGGTCGGCCGACGGGTCCGGGAGCCATTGGTCGTATGCGGCCAGCGCGGTGCCCAGCGTCTGCCAGGCGATGGTCTGCGGAACGTGCGACGCGGGGGCGAGTCCGAGTCTGGCACCGCAGTGGTCGGCGATGACCTGTCGCCAGTCCTGGTACATCAGCATCGAGTGGGCCTGGAGCGCCGGTACGCCCAGGAGCAGTGCCATCCGGCGGCGATGTTTGTCGATCTCGGATGCCGGGACGGTGTTGAAGGCGATCAGCGCATCGCGGAGGGTGGCGCCGAGCGGGACGTCGTCGGAACTGTTCCGCAGAAGGTCCCGGAGACCGTCGAGGTGCTCGTTGAACTCACCCCAGGCCAGAGAGTTCTTGGACGGGTAGTAGCGGAACAGCGTGCGGCGGGCGATTCCGGCGGCGGCGGCGATGTCGTCGACGCTGGTCTCGTCGAAGCCGTGCTCGGTGAACAGATCGATCGCGATGGCGCTGAGTCGGCCGCGTGTGGTTGCGGCCGGCCGGCCGCCGAGCACTCCCGCACGCCCAGATCTGGTCATCGCTCATCATCTCCGATCCAAGAAACCGCCGGTCACGATCTTACGACGCACAATTCTCGCCAACCCCTAGAGATTCTGCACCCAGTGCCATTATGGTGTGAAGCGAACCACATCAGTACTCGTGAAGGAGGATGGTTCATATGGCCGATCAGGCGAATGCGACTCAGCAGGATCTCGTGGCTGAGTCTCTGGTGGAGGAAGTGTCCATCGACGGGATGTGTGGCGTCTACTGATGACGACGGCATCGACCACTGTTCCCGGCGGCCCTGCGGCCGCCGGGAGCGGTACCCCATTCGACGTATCGCGTGCGTGGCGGATGAATCCGAAAGTCGCTCTGCGACCGGAGCCGTTCGGCGCGCTGCTGTATCACTTCGGGACGCGCAAGCTCTCGTTTCTGAAGAACCTCGAGGTGGTCCGGCTGGTCCAGTCTCTGGACGACCACGACAGTGCCGACGCTGCGATGACCGCGACCGGCATCGGCGACGGCGATCGCCCGCTGTATCTGCAAGCCCTCTCCGCGCTGAGCGAGTCCGGAATGATCATCGAACGGCAGGCCCCGGACGCCGCCTCTCGACCCGCGCCGGCGCACCCGACCGAGGAGTGACCCTGTGACCACCCTGGAATCCCGCCCCGGCGCCGAGGCTCTCGGCATGCCGTCCCTCACGCCGCCGCTGACGGTGCCCGCGCCGCCGAAGGTCGGGCGCCTCGTCGACCAGTTCGAGCGGGGGCTGGACGCGCCGATCTGCCTCACGTGGGAACTGACGTACGCCTGCAACCTGTCGTGCGTGCACTGCCTGTCGAGCTCGGGCAAGCGTGATCCGCGTGAGCTCTCGACCGAACAGTGCAAGGCGATCATCGACGAGCTGCAGCGCATGCAGGTGTTCTACGTCAACATCGGCGGCGGCGAGCCGACCGTGCGGCCCGACTTCTGGGAGCTCGTCGACTACGCGACCGATCACCAGGTCGGCGTGAAGTTCTCGACCAACGGGTTGCGGATCACTCCGGAGGTGGCGGCGCGGCTGGCCGCGTCCGACTACGTCGACGTCCAGATCTCGCTCGACGGCGCCAACGCCGAGGTGAACGACGCCGTCCGCGGTCCGGGGTCGTTCGACATGGCGGTCCGTGCGCTCGAAAACCTCGCCGACGCGGGATTCCGCGACGCCAAGATCAGCGTCGTGATGACCCGTCACAACGTCGCGCAACTCGACGAGTTCAAGGCTTTGGCCGACAAGTACGGTGCCACGCTGCGCATCACGCGCCTGCGTCCCTCCGGGCGCGGCGCCGATGTGTGGGACGATCTGCACCCGCTTCCCGAGCAGCAGCGCGAGCTCTACGAATGGCTGGTGGCCCATGGCGACCGGGTGCTCACCGGAGACTCGTTCTTCCACCTCTCGGCGTTCGCCGGAGCGGGTGGCAGCGGTCTGCCGGGTCTGAACCTGTGCGGAGCCGGCAGGGTCGTGTGCCTCATCGATCCGGTGGGCGACGTGTACGCCTGCCCGTTCGCGATCCACGAGAACTTCCTCGCCGGAAACATCACCACAGACGGCGGATTCCAGGAGATCTGGCAGCGGTCGGAGCTGTTCACCGAGCTCCGGGAACCGCAGAGTGCCGGGGCATGCGCCAGCTGCAACCACTACGACGCGTGCCGCGGTGGATGCATGGCGGCGAAGTTCTTCACGGGACTGCCGCTCGACGGTCCCGACCCCGAGTGCGTCCAGGGCTACGGTGAGTCGCTGCTGGCCGGCGAACGGTCGAAGCCGACCGCCAACAAGGACCACTCCCGCGG
Organism: Gordonia sp. LUNF6; assembly: GCF_047041125.1. Lineage (NCBI taxonomy): Bacteria > Bacillati > Actinomycetota > Actinomycetes > Mycobacteriales > Gordoniaceae > Gordonia > Gordonia sp. LUNF6. The sequence goes on along the minus strand of NZ_CP178181.1, from coordinate 3,128,956 downwards.
GGTGCCGCTGACCTTGATGACGCGCCCGCCGTCGCGCGACTGCGACGAGAACCCGCTCGCCGGATTCATGCCGACCACCGCGACCGGCTGCTCGTCGTCGGGCTGCTCCTGAGCGATTGCCTTTTGCGCCAGTTGAGCGAGCGTCTTCCCCCCCAGGCTTGTTGAGCGAGCGAAGCGAGTCGAAACATCGGCGAGCTTCCAGCGGGCACGCGGGCGGTTTGCCGTTTCGACTCGCTTCGCTCGCTCAACTGGCCTGAGAAGGACGCTCGCTCAACTGGCCTGGGGGAGGCGCTCGCCCAGCAAGCCTGGGAAGGACGCTCGCTCAACTGGCCTGAGAAGGGCGCTCGCTCAACTGGCCTGAGAAGGACGCTCGCTCAACTGGCCTGGCGAGACGCTCGCTCAACAAGCCCGCCCAGCACAACGCGAACTCTCACATCATTCACAGCAGGAAAGAGACTGATCATGTCCAAGTTCTCCGAACTCATGGAGAAGAACCCGTGGCGTCAGAACCCGTGGTTCGAGACCATCGGCGAGGCGCAGCGTCGAGCCAAGAAGCGGTTGCCGAAGACGGTCTACTCGTCGCTGATCGCCGGCACTCAGGCCGGTATCACCGTCAACGACAATGTGGACGCCTTCGGGGAGCTCGGGTTCTCGCCGCACGTCATCGGGGTGAAGCCGGAGCGCAATCTCGCCACCCGCGTCATGGGGCAGGACCTCCCGTTCCCGGTGATGATCTCGCCCACCGGTGTGCAGGCGGTCAATCCCGACGGCGAAGTGGCGGTGGCGCGAGCCGCGGCCAACCGCGGAACCGCGATGGGACTGTCCAGCTTCGCGTCGAAGCCCGTGGAGGAAGTGACCGCGGTCAACGACAAGATCTTCTTCCAGATCTACTGGCTCGGCAGTCGTGAAGACATCCTGGCGCGCGCCGAGCGCGCCCGCGCGGCCGGCTGCAAGGGCCTGATCGTCACCACCGACTGGGTGTTCAACGTCGGTCGCGACTGGGGCAGCCCGGAGATCCCCGAGCAGGTCGACTTCAACGCCGTAGCCAAGCTGGCGCCTGAGATGATCACCAAGCCCCGGTACGCGATGAGCTGGTTCCGCGACGGCAAGCTCATCATCCCCGACCTGAGTGCGCCGAACATCGCGCACAAGGGCGAGCCGGGACCGACCTTCTTCGACGTCTACGGCCAGTGGATGAACACTCCGCCGCCCACCTGGGAGGACATCCAGTGGCTGCGTGAGCAGTGGGGCGGCGAGTTCATGGTCAAGGGCATCACCCGAATCGACGATGCGCGCCGCGCGGTCGACATCGGCGCCACCGCGATCTCCGTCTCCAATCACGGCGGCAACAATCTCGACGGCACGCCGGCCACGATCCGCGTCCTCGGACCGATCGCGGATGCGGTCGGCAACGAGGTCGACGTTCTGCTCGACGGTGGCATCCGCCGCGGCAGCGACGTGGTCAAAGCGCTCGCGCTGGGCGCCAAGGCCGTCATGATCGGCCGCGCCTACCTGTGGGGTCTTGCCGCCAACGGGCAGACCGGCGTGGAGAACGTCCTCGACCTGCTTCGCATGGGCGTCGACTCGGCGATGATGGGTCTGGGTAAATCCGACGTCGCCGATCTCTCGCGAGCCGACCTGATCATCCCCGAAGGATTCGAGCAGATTCACGGCGCGTGAGTCACGGGGCGACCCGTCGACGGCGATTCGGCCGGCGGCCCTGATCGGGGCCGCCGGCCGATCACATTCGCCGAGTCACCGTCGTCAAGTCATCGCCTGGCCGTCACGTCTTCGCGTGAGTGAACCGACCCCATACGGTGTCGACGACGCCGACCGCGGGCCGCGGCGTCACGCCCCGCGGCTTCTCCCGGCCCTTCGACGGCGGTGCGATCGCGGCAGCCCGTTCGGTGGCGGGCGGCGGGAACCTCCGCAGGAGCCGCTCGCGTCGCGACGGCTGCACGTTGGCGCGCATCACGTCGCCGCGGTAGTGAGCCACCACGCGCGGGTCCATCACGCGTCGCCACAGGGGAGGCATCAGTGCCAGCAGCAGCATCGCCGCGTAACCGGCCGGCATCTGCGGCGCGGTGTCGTACGACCGCAGCGCTTGATAGCGGCGCCGCGGATTCGCGTGATGGTCCGAGTGGCGCTGCAGATGGTAGAGGAACAGGTTGCTGCAGATGTAGTCGCAGTTCCAGCTGTGCTCGGGAAGAATCTTTCCCGGACGTCCGTTCTCACCGACGGGCCGGAGGAGTCCGTAGTGCTCGATGTAGTTGACGCCTTCGAGGATCAGTGCCGAGATGGCTGCCTGCAGGACGAACCAGGGAAGAACGCCGGGGCCGAAGGCGATCGCGACGGCCGCTGCCAGCACCGCGGTGAGCAGCCAGGTCTGGACGACGTCGTTGCGCAGCGTCCAGAAACCCTTGCCCTGCCGCCGGAGCCGGTCGCGCTCGAGCCGGATACCCGAGCGCAGCCCGCCGAAGATCGCGCGGGGCCAGAACGCCCACAGCGATTCGCCCAGCCGTGCGCTCGCCGGATCGCCGGGTGTCGCGACCAGGACGTGATGTCCGACGTTGTGCTCGATGTAGAAGTGCCCGTACGCGCTGGGAGCGAGCGCGATCTTGGCCAGCGACTTCTCCAGCCGCGGCTTCTTGTGACCGAGTTCGTGCGCCACATTGATCGCGATGGCGCTCGAGACCGCGATCGTCATCGACATGGCGATGCGCTCACCGGTGGCCATCGGCGCGTGCGCCAGACACCAGAAGCCGAAGAAGAATCCCGCGTACTGAACCGGAAGATAGGCGTACACGCACCAGCGGTAGTACGGGTCCGCTTCAAGACGCGCCAGAACCTCGTCGGGCGGATTCACTTGATCGAGCCGGACGAGTAGGTCGATCAGAGGAATCAGTACCACGAAAACGAGGAAACCGACGGCCCAGAAGATCCCCCACGACAGATAATGAACCAGCAACCACGCGATGCCGGGGCCGAAAGCCGCCACGATGCCGAGAGGCCAGAGATAGCGTTTGCGGTCGCGCCATCGGTCGGCCTGATCCGGTTGCCGCCCCTGTCGTCGCATACCCCTCGCCTCCCCACCGGTGCCCCCGACGGCCGGTGATTTCAAGACTTACTTCACATCGGCGTCGGATACTCGGATATCGACGAGGAAAGCAGGTTCGTTACCCGGTTTTCACGCCGATGATGACCGCAGGCACGGATCTGACAGACACCGTCTTCGCATGTCAGACGAATGAGACATGCTCGGCGGACGCGGCTGCGATCGAGTCAGACCTTCGAATGACCCATGTCGATCTGGAACTCGGCGCCGGTGACCGACTGGGCCGTCGAGAGGTACAGCACGGCGTCGGACAGATCGTCGAGGCTGGCGACCGGGTAGTGGCCGAGCATTGACGGGAAGTGCATTCCGTACTCCTCGAAGGCCTTCATCGCGGAGGTGTCTTCGAGCCCCATCGGGGTGTGCACCGCGTACGGGTGGACGGTGTTGACGCGGATGCGCTTGGGCCCGAGCTCCTTGGCGGCGGTCTGCGCCAGGCCGCGCAACCCGAACTTGGACGCCGAGTACGACGCCTGCACCGGCATCGCCTTGAGGCCGGCGACGGACGAGATGATGGTGATGCTGCCGCCGTTGCCCGCGTCCAGGATCGCCGGAATGGACGCCTTCAACGTCTTCCAGGTGCCGACCAGGTTCACATCGATCACATCGGTGAACTGCTCCTCGGACAGTTCCCACGTGAGGCCCCAGGTGAGAATGCCGGCGTTGGCCACGACGTGGTCCAGGCGACCGAACTGTTCGACGCCGTCGGCCACGAGCTGCTCCTGGAAGGCGAGGTCGCGGGTATCGCCCTGCCGCGCGAGGATCTTGCCGCCCGCTTCTTCGACGAGCCGGACGGTCTCGGCGAGGTCGTCAGCGGTCGACGGCGGGTAGGTCATGTGGTCGGCCACCGGGCCGGCGAGGTCCATGCCGATGACGGACGCGCCTTCGCGCGCGAACCGGACCGCGTGGTTGCGCCCCTGGCCGCGTGCGATGCCGGTGATGTAGACGACCTGACCGTCGAACTGTCCCATGCTGGTATGCCTCTCGTCACAATGCCCTGAGAGCCAAACTGTAACACGTTCTAGTCAATCGGAAACGGCCGGGACGCACGACGCCGGAGGGCGTGCGTCCCGGCCGTCGGGCCGAGTCGGAGTAGGTCTCAGTCCTGCCAGACCGTCGCCGGGTCGGTGGCCTCACGTGCGGGGCCGACGGGGGTCTGCGTGGCCGATCGCTGGAACCGCGGTGCCACCTGCGCCTGCGTGACGCCGTCGATCTCGACGAGCGTGCCGCGGGCGGCCAGGTGCGGATCGTGAGGAGCCTCGGTGAAGTCGAGGATCGGGGACGTGCAGGCGTCGGTGCCGTCGAAGATCGCCGCCCACTCGTCGCGCGTCTTGGTCTTGAACGTGTCGGCGAAGATCTGCTTCAGCTCGCCCCACTTCGCGGTGTCGAGCTGACTCGGCAGCGACGCCGGGTCGAGTTCGAGACCTTTCAGGAGTTCGGCGTAGAACTGCGGTTCGATGGCGCCGACGGCCATCCACTTGCCGTCGGAGGTCTCGTACACCTCGTAGAACGGGGCGCCGGTGTCCAGGAGGTTGACTCCGCGCCGGTCCTGCCAGAGTCCGGTGCCGCGGAAGGCCCACATCATCTGCCCGAGGACCGACGCTCCGTCGCACATCGCGGCGTCGATGACCTCGCCCTTACCTGAGGCGGCACGCTCGACCAGCGCGGCGAGGACGCCCATGACCAGGAACATCGAGCCGCCGCCGAAGTCGCCGACCAGGTTCAACGGCGGGGTCGGCTTCTCGTTCGGGCGGCCGATGGCGTGCAGCATTCCGGTGAGCGAGATGTAGTTCATGTCGTGTCCGGCGAGGTCGGCGCGCGGACCGTCCTGACCCCAGCCCGTCATCCGGCCGTAGATCAGCCCGGGGTTCACCGCGTGCAGATCGTCCGGACCGAAGCCGAGCCGCTCCATGACGCCGGGGCGGAAGCCCTCGATGACCACATCGGCTTTGGCGACCAGGTTGAGAATGGTCTCGCGATCGGCCGGGTTCTTCAGATTGGCTTCGATGACGCGGCGGCCGCGCAGCATGGCGTCGGCGTTCCGCTCCGGAGACGGCAGTTCGCCTGGCCGCTGGACGCGCACGACGTCGGCGCCGAGGTCGGCCAGCAGCATCGCGGCGTGCGGTCCGGGGCCGATGCCCGCGAACTCGATGACGCGGATGTCGGCGAGGGGGCCGGAACGTCCGGACGGCCGGCGGGTGGGAGTAGACACGGGGAGGACTCCGTTCACAGGTATCACCACGACCTGACGGCGTGGTCTGGGTCACGTGCGGTCGTCACTATACACGTGTACCGGATTCGCACTGATGGTGTCAGTGGTTCGGATGAGGCGCGCAGACCGGCAAAAGGGCCCCAACGGTTCCCTAGCCAGGGGGCACGTCGGTAACGTTGTCGCAATGACACCGGCGACCGAATTGGCGTCCCGGACGTGGCATGAACTGGTCGGGGCCGAGCCGACGTTAGTCGTGCCGGTCGGGGCTGTCGAACAGCATGGCCCGCATCTGCCGCTCGACACAGATGCGCGCATTGCAGACGCCGTGTCGCGCGAAGCGGTTGCCGCACTGGATGATTCGTCGGATGTTCTGGTGGCGCCGTCGATCTCGTACGGCGCTTCGGGCGAGCACGAGGGCTTCCCGGGGACCGTCTCGATCGGGCGTGAGGCCCTCCGACTGCTGGTTCTCGAGTACGGGCGCAGCGCGATGCGCTGGGCCGGTCGGCTGCTGTTCGTGAACGCCCACGGCGGCAACGCGCACGCGATCGCGGACGCCGTCGCGCGGTTGCGCTACGAGGGACGCGACGCGGCCTGGTTTCCCTGTGCGTTCCCGTCGGCCGACGCGCATGCCGGCCTCACCGAGACGAGCGTGGTACTGGACCTCGCGCCGGAGTCGGTCCGCCGGGACCTGCTCGCGGCCGGGAACACGGCGCCGATCGCCGAACTGCTCGATCCGATGCGAAAGGGTGGCGTCGCGGCCGTCTCGGCCACCGGAGTGCTCGGCGATCCCACTGCCGCGAATCCGGCGCTCGGTCGTCGGCTCCTTGCGGACCTGGCCGGGCAGTTGGCGGAATCGGTGCGTGCCTGGGACGTCGACGAGGCGGGGAGGCTTCGGTGACGCCACCGGTGAACGCCGACCTCCCGGTAGGGTTCCAGGTCCAGATCGATCCGCGCTGCGTTCGGCGCGGCGACCTCCGCAACCTGGTCGGCGGCTCGCCGCTGCGGGTGCTGAAGCTCTCGGATGCAGCGCTGGGGATGACTTCCGCGGACGGTCGGATCGAAGTCAGCGACGCCGGGACGCGCAGCCTCGCCCGAACCCTGCTCGACGCCGGAATCGCACACCCGCGCCCGATGGTCGGACCCAAGGAGTGCGAGGTCACGGTGGTGATCCCGGTGCGCGACAATCAGGCGGGTGTGGACCGACTCGTCGAAGCGCTTCCCGGGCTGCGGGTGATCGTGGTGGACGATGCCTCGTCGCGGCCGATGACTGTTCCCGACGACGAACGCCTCCGTGTGATCCGGCTGGAGGTGAACGCGGGGCCCGCGGCCGCGCGCAACGCCGGTTTCGACGCCGCCGACACCGAGTTCGTCGCCTTCCTCGACTCAGACACCCGCCCGTGCGGTGAGTGGCTGACGATGCTGCTGAGTCACTTCTCCGATCCCGCGGTCGCGATCGTCGCACCGCGGATCGTCGGACTCGGCGACACCGCGGGCCGCGACGGACGGACGCCGGTGGCGGCCTACGCGAACAGGTACTCCTCACTGGACATGGGGCCGAATGAGGGCCCGGTGCGGCCGGGCACTCCGATCGCGTACGTGCCGAGCGCGGCGATGGTGGTGCGTCGCGCCGCCTTCGCCCGGTTCGATGAGTCGCTGCGTGTAGCTGAGGACGTCGATCTGTGCTGGCGCACGCACGCGGCCGGTTGGGTGGTCCGATACGACCCGGTCGCGCACGTCGCACACGACCATCGGCAGTCGCTCCGGGCGATGCTCGACCGCCGTCGCTTCTACGGCACCGGCGCGGCTGAACTCGCGAGTCGGCATGATCGGTTGGCCGCTCCGGTGATGACGAGCATTCCGCTGGCGGTCGCGGTGGTGTCGCTGCTGACTCGGACCAGGATCGGCCTGGGAGTGGCGATGCTGGTCTCCGGCTGGATCTTCGGTCGCATCCGGAAGCCGCTCGCAGGCGTGCCGGCGCGTGACCTCATCGCAGCGCGCAACGTCGGCCGAGCGCTGGGCTACGGTGTCCTGCAGATCTGGTCGGCGGCCCTGCGTCACTACTGGCCGCTGTCGCTGCTCGGTCTGGTGGTCTCGTCGCGATTCCGACGGTGGTTCCTTGAGGCCGCGGTGGCCGAGGCTGCGGTGATGTGGTTGCGATCCCGGATCGCCGAGCCGTCGTCGCCGATGGTGGAACCGGTGGGGTACTCGGTGATCCGGCGGCTCGACGACTTCGCCTACGGACTCGGCCTGTGGCAGGGTGCGGTGACCAATCGCGACTGGTCGGCGCTGCGGCCTGTCGTCACCCGCTGACACGGACCGCGTGAGGCGATGAGCGGCCACCGGGCGCGTGCCGTCGAGACCGCCGACGTGGTCGTCGTGGGAGCGGGCAGCGCCGGGTGCGTGGTGGCCGATCGGCTGTCGCGCGATGCTGGCAGGAAGACCCTGCTTCTCGAGGCGGGGCATGCCCTACCTCCGCGTACGGCGGTGACCGCGATGAGCCGGCTGCCGATCGCGCCGGGAAGCGAGCGCGTGCGGCGAGTGCGGGAGCGGCGCGGACGCGATGTGGTGCGCGGCTATGGCGCCGGCGGGTCGTCCGCGGTCAACGGCGGCTATTTCCTGCGCGGACACCGCGACGACTATGCGGCGTGGCCGTGGCCGGCGAGCCGGATCGACGACGCCTTCGACGTGCTCGACGGCGGTGCCGCCGGGGGCGGGGTGATGCGCGTGCGGGAGGTTCTCGACGGCGAACTCGGTCCGGCGGGGTCGGCCTTCGAGACTTATTGGCGAACCCGCGTGGCCGCGGGACCCGAGGGCGCTTGGCCGGTGGTCGGCGTGAATCGGGTCCGCAGCAACAGCATCCGCGACGGGGGAGTGTTACGGCGGTGGACGGCGATGGATGCCTTCGCCCCCGCGGTCCGAGGCGGGAGCGAGGTGATATCGCTGGCCTCTGCGGGTGGACGGGTGACGGGAGTGCACACCGCCGCCGGGCGCATCGACGCCGCCACCGTGGTGCTCACCGCGGGCACGCTGGGCACGGCAGAGCTGGTGTTGCCGCTGCTGGGCGGGGAACTGTCGGTGTACGAGCATCCCGAATCGCTGGTGCGCTTCGCCGCTCGGCGCCCCCTCCGGACGCAGGTGCTGCTGCCGACCGTGGTGCACACCGCAGACGGCCTCGAAATCCGCTGCTACAGCGATGATTTCGCGTCGTTCATCGATGGGATTCCAGCCGGGGGCGTCCCGATCGGAGTCGCGGACATGACTCACGGCACCACCGGGCGCATCGGCATCGAGGGCGATGAGGTGGTGATCGATCTCGGTGTGCCCGACGCCGGCGGTCTCGAGCGGTTGTCGGAGGGAGTTGACGAGGTGCTGGAGATGCTGCACTCGCCGGCGTTCGACGGCCTCGTCGAGCCGGGATCGGTGACGGTGGATCCGGTGGTCGGGCTGTCGTCACATGCCTGGGGGACGCTCCCGCTGGGGGCGACCGTGGCACCGGACGGTTCCGTTCACGGCGTTCCCGGGCTCCACGTCGCCGACGGGTCGGTGCTGCCCGCGCCGCTGCGTTCGGGGCCGCACGCGAGTGTGATGGCGACGGCGGCGCTGATCGCCGAGGAACTGGTGGCGGGCGAGTCGGTCTGATCTGCCCGCGCCGAGTCGGGCGATCAGATGAAGTTCGTCGCGCCGCTTCCGGAAGGTCGGAGAAGGTCGGCACCGGATCGGCCGGAAACCGCAGTTCACGGGGGTTCTCTGCTGTAAAATCCGTTGGCCTGCCTGGTCAGCGCATTATCCGGCTGAACGACCGATTCTGATGGTCCACACCGGCCATTAGCGTCGGCGCGATGATGAGTGAGCGCGATTACCAAGAGCGGTCGCTGGCGGCGGTGATGAGCGGTGAGGCGAGGTGTGCCTTCCTCTTCGCACACTACGACGACAGCGTCTTCGACGCCTTTCACGCCATGGCGCATGCGAGCGGCGGAGCCATCGACATAGTCCTGTGCACCGAGTGCCCACGGGGTCGATGGGGCGAGTTCCGTCGACGATCGCTGCCGCCGGCGCTTCGCAACTCATTGCCGGTGAAGGTCGCGGCCAGATTCGTGGGCCGTCCGGTATTCGCCGAGTGGGACTACTACTGCGGACTCGCACTGACACCGGCCGAAGTGATCGACGTGCGCAGAGCCGAGCACGCCGCGGCGTGTGCAGCGGCGGGCGTACCGACGTTCGCCCTGGGCGATTACGAGGTGCAGTACTCGCGGTCGAGCCGCACGCGCTATCGACACGCGGTCGACGCGGCGACGGCACTGCTTCGGGATCACGATGTTCAGACGATCGTCACGCACCCCGCCTCCGCTCGTCATCCGGATCACCGACGCACGCATCGGTTGGCGCAGGAATGCCGCGAGCGCACCGGCGTCGATCTGGTGACGGTGTGCGAGCGGCCGTACACGGTGTGTTCGGAGGCCGACGGGTGCCGGGAGGTCGAGACCGACTCGGCGCTCGTCGCCTCACTGCTCCCGCTGGCGGATGAGGAGTGGGCGGGAAAGCTGGCCGCGACCAACGAGTACCGTACCCAGATCGGCGGACTCGAGAAGACCTTCGGATCGGCGTGGATGGACCGTGACCGACTCGGCGTCGAGTGCTATCACAGCCTCTGCGGCTCTCAGATCAGCGTGCGCCAGTAGTCCCAGAACTGGACGGTGATCATGGCGATCACGACCACGTAGTAGACGGGCAGCGCGATCCACAGCCACTCGCGGGCCGACCGGCCGCCGCGCGAGTCGGGCAGCACGCGCGAGATGCTGAGGATCAGCACCACCGGCATCAGCGTCCACACCACCATGCAGTACGGGCACAGCGCGTGAATGCGGTAGAGGCTCTGGAAGATCAAGTAGCCGACGAAGACCTGGCCGAGTGCCGAGACGACGGCCTGTCCGGCCCAGTACCAGCGTGGCAGTCGGACTCGTGCGATCGACAGCACGGCGGTCACCAGGATCACCGCGAAGGCGGGCAGGCCGAGCAGCGGATTCGGGAATCCGAAGAACTTGCCCTGATCGGTCACCATCACCGATCCGCACGAGATGATCGGATTGATGCTGCACGCGGGCGTGAACGACGGATCGATGAGCAGTTGGATGCGGTCGAGCGTCAGTGCGACCGCGGCAGCCATCCCGAGAACACCGCACACCAGCAGCACCCAGGCGGCCACCACGGGCACCGGGCGACGCTCTCGCCAGAAGCCCCGGGGGGCGGGCGGTGCGGTCTCAACGTCGCTCGCCGTGACTACGGGCGAACCGTCCTCGATCTCGGCCGGCGTCTCATCCGTCATGGCGGGCTACTTCGCGAGGGCCGCGTTGACGGCGTCGGTCAGGCCCTGCGGTCCCGCCTGCGGGTCGAACTGCTGTCCGTTGATGCGGATCCACGGAGTGCCCTGGAACTCGGGATTGCTTGTCGTGTCGGCGGTCTGCTTGGCCACCCACTGACCGAACTGGTTGTTCTCGATGCAGTCGGTGATGCCTTCCGCGCCGGCCTGCTTGGCGAGCGAGATCAGTTCGCTGTCCGGGAGTCCGGCGCCGCCCTCCTCGGGCTGGTTGGTGAAGAGGAGATTGTGGAACTTGAGCCAGATGCTCCAGTCGCCGTTCTTGGCGGTCGATTCGGCGACGCACGTGGACGCGTTCATGGCGCGGCTGGAGTAATTCGTGGTCGACATCCGGTCGAGGAATGCGATCGGGTGGTAGTCGACAGCGACCTGCGGGTTCTTCTCGAGTTCGGCGAGGGTGCCGCCGAAGCTCTGCTCGAAGGCACGGCACCCGGGGCACTGGAAGTCCTCGACGGTGGTGATGACGACCTTGGGCTCCGTGCCCGCCGGCGCACTGGTGATCCGGATGGAGCCGTCCGGCCGCATCACGGTGGGCGTGTCGGAACCGCCGGTGGTCGAGGCGCTGTCCTTGTTGTGGTTGATCGCCCAGAACGTGACGCCGACTGCGATGACGATCAGCACCACCGCCGCACCGATTTTGTAGATGAGGGAACGGCGGCGCTCGGCCTGCCGAGGATCGATGACGGTCCGGTTCTTCTGGGCCACGATTCTCTTCCTCCGCTATTGCTCAGCGAGTCTCCGGCCACCCTGTGTGTCCGGCGGTTACGAGTGCAACCCTACTGGCAGTCGACTGAGAAACTCATTACAGACCTGCGGAAAGGACCAAGGGCGTGCCTGATTCGGTCACTTCGGCGTCACCCAGGTGGTGATGTCGCAGTGGACCACCTCGGTTCCCGCAGTATCGAGGATCCGGATCGTGACCATCACTTCACGACCCTCGGTGATGGTCGAGAAGTCCACCGGTTCGGCCAACTCCGCGTGGGCGGTCAGTCGCGTGGTGGCCTTGGCGAGGTACTGCGTGCTCATCGCCTTGGGGATCCAGCGGTGCCCCGTCGGCACGGTGGCCTCCATCAACATCCCCATCGCGGTCTCGGCGAGATTGCAGGCCGCGATGGCGTGAAAGGTTCCGAGGTGGTTGTGAACGCCGAACCAGTTGGGCGCCGAGACACGGCAGTATCCGGGTTCCATCTCCTCGACGAGCGGGAGAATGGTGCCGAAGTACGGCACGCGCGCGACCATGCCGAGCGAGAACAGTGCGTTGCCGAGCCGACCACCGGGCAGACGCTTGCGGAGGGAGTACGTCGCACTGTTGGTGTTACCGGGAGTTGCAGTCATGAGTCCCGATGCTATCGGGCAGTCGCGCCGAGCGCGGCGTCGCGCAGTCCCTCATACGAGCTCCGCAACGCGGCTGCATACCGCTCGGGGTCGGGAATCAGATCGCGGTCGCAGAGAGCGGTGATCCCCATCCATTCACCTGCCACATTGTGGGCGTGTGAGAGGCCTGTGCCGTTGAGCGGACCGAAGACGACGCTGCACGCGCGGGAACGGCCGAAGAACTGCGGGTCGAAGGGCAGCCGAAAGCTGGTCATGACGGAGGTGTTGAACGGTTTGCCGTCGGGTTCCGTGCGCCTCGGATACCCGCGAGCGTCTTCCCTCAGTCTGCGCAACGCGCGGGCGACGAACCCCGGCGGCACATATCTCGCGGTGATGTCGTCGGCCGTGGCCTCGATCGGGTGACTCAGCCGCTCGCGTTCCCCGAGCACGGCGTCATGGACCGCTCGAAGCCGTTCGAGCGGGTCGACAACCGTGCTGTGCAGGTCCACCGTCATCATGACGAACCGGTTGTTGCCTTCGGTCGTGTCGTCTGACGCGAGCGAGCCGTCCGCGGTCTTCGGTCGCACGGTCATTGGAACCGAAGCGACCAGAGATCCCGCAGGTGTTGAACCGATCGCGTCGAGGTAGTCGTGCATCGCCCCACCGATCACGGTGAGGGCGATGTCATTGATCGTCGCCGAGCCGGCAGCACTGCGAATGTCGCGTACCTGCTGCCAGGGAAGGTGAGTGGCCACTACTGCCCGGCGCGGTCCGACGGGCCCATCGATCGGCGTAGGCGTCGGTTCCGAAGGAGGCAATGGATAGTCGGCGTCGCCGCGCGCCGACTCCAACTCGGCGAGAGTTCGGCGGTGTTCATCCGCCGCGCTGATGAAGTCGCCGACCGAGCGGCGGATCCGGCGGAGTATCGCGTGGCCGCGGTCGCCGGGGACGGAGATCGGGGCGAACGGTCCATTCGCGCCGGGGAGTTCGGAGCCGAACAGCGCGGCGTAGATGGTCTGCATCTCGATTCCGTCGGCCGCGGCGTGGTGCACGCGCAGCGTGATCGCGACGCCCGATCGCCTGACCGGGCCGAACCCGTCTGGGCAGGGAATGACGTGGACCTCCCACAGCGGTCGCGTCAGGTCCATCGGGGTCTCGGCCAATTCCCCGAGCAACCCGAGCACGCCGCTTTCAGAGACGGCAGGGTGAAGGAACACGTGGTGCTCGAATCGGAAGTCGTCGTCTTCGATCCACACGGGATAGTCGAGGTCGAGAAATGACCGCTTGAGACATCTGCGGAAGATCATCCCGGTGGTTCGAGCGCGGAACCAGTCCGTCACGGCCTCGGCGGGCAATTCCGTGGCAGGGTCGTCGACGACGAAGAATTGGGTGGCGACGTTCATTTGGCGCGACCGCGGTCCGTCCGTGTATACGAACAGGGCGTCTTTGGGTTGCAGACGTGCCATCGAGGACTCTTCCGATCGTGACGGTGGGGAGTCTGCGGACGTGGGCCCGGGGCGGAGAGCAGGCACGGCCGGTGGACTTGGGGCGATCGCCCGATGTTATCCGGCAGTGGTGCCGAGGATGGCGTTCCGGAGATCTGCGTATGCCGCATCGAGCGCTGACGCGTACTCGGACGGGTCCGGTACGAGATCGGTGTCGCACAGCGCCGTGACCCCGCACCAGTCGTCGCCGGCACCGTGCGCGTGGGAGATGCCCGTGCCGTTGATCGGCCCGAATCCCAGCCCGCAGGCCTGCCGACAGTCCAGGAGGCGGAGTTCGAACGGCAGCCGGTAAGCAGTCATCACCGACGTATTGAAAGGTCGGTCGTCGGGCTCGTCACGCCGTGGATAGCCGCGGGAGTCTTCTGTTCGTCGTCGCAGTGCCCGGATCAGGAAGCCGGGCGGTACGTAACTGACGGTCGCATCCGCGGATGCCTCGGCCCGGTGGCTGAGCCTGAGGCGCTCGCCCAGCACTGCGTCGTGGACCGCTCGCAGCCGGGCGATCGGGTCCGGTTGGGTGCTGTGGAGGTCGACCGTCATCATGACGAACCGGTTGTTGCCCTCACCATCGTCGTCGGTCACGGTGCCGTCGGCCTCCCGTGGCCGTACCGTCATGGGAACCGACGCCACCAGTGAGCCTTCCGGCGGGCTCCCGACAGCGCAGAGGTAGTCGTGCATCGCCCGGCCGATCACGGTGAGAACAAGGTCGTTGACGGTGGCCTCGCCGGCACTGCGGCGGATCTGTCTGACCTCCGTCCACGGCCAGTAGACGACGGCCACGCCACGCTTGGGGCCGACCGGACCGTCGATCGGGGTGACGGTCCGGTCTGTCGGCGGCACCGGGTAGTTTTCGGCGGCGCGCACCGTTGTTCTCTCATCGAGCGCGGCGCGATAGTCGCGAACGGCCCGACGGAAGTCAGTGATCGATCGAACCACCTGCGTGAGCGCTCCCGCCGCGGTGTGGCAGTCGGACCCCGGTAACAGCTCCCGTTCGGAGTTTCCGGCCGACGATTCCTGCCCGAAGAGACTGGCGAGGATCGCCTGGACGGCGATCCCGTCCGCAGCGGCGTGGTGGATGCGGACGGCCACGGCGAAGCCCTGGTCCGCTATCGGGCCGAATCCGTCGGGGCACCGGCTCACATGGATCTCCCACAGTGGACGGGACAAATCCATAGCGGATTCGGCCAGTTCTCCGAGGAACTCGAGGAAGCCGTCCGAGGTCATCGGGTCGTGCATGAACAAATGGCGATCGAGACGGAAGTCGTCGTCGTGCACCCAGACGGGGTACTCGAGGTCGAGCATCGACCGTCGGAGCCTGCGACGAAAGAGTGGCCCGCGCGTGCGTGCGGCGAACCACTCGTGCACGGCGGACTCCAGCGGCAGGTCGTGATCAGCGGCGCTCACGAAGAAACCACAGCACACGGTGATCTGACGAGATCGCGGTCCGTCGGTGTAGACGAACATCGCGTCCTTGGGCTGTAGGCGTTCCATCGTGGGACCTCGGTTCAGTGGCGCAGCAGTGCGCGGACGGAGTTCGCCGGAGCCCACCGAAACCAGTCCAGGTCGGGGTTGGCGATGACAGGACGGCGGCGCAATGCCGCTATGCCAGGCGACCGGGCCATCGTCATGAGGACGTGGTCGGCGGTGTCGAGCAGCACGGTGCGGAGCCTGCTGACGGGACGTTGGTAGCAGCCGACGTAGTCGACGACGTTCTTGCTGAAGCTGAGCTTGAATTGACCCACCCCGTGGAGTGGGTGCTCGGGTGTGTCGAGATGAGCGCGAGAGGGCGACCCGTACAAGTCGTACTCGGTGCAGCCGTTCTCGCGCGCCCACCTCATGATCTCCCATTGGACGGCGTGCCCGGCGCCGGTGGTCCCGAGGCCGCTCGAGGAACTGTCGTCCGATGCACTGCGCACGGAGGCGCCGGTCAGGTAGAGGGCGCGATGACCGAATCTGAGTGCGAAAGCCGTGGCGACCACCTCTCCTCGCCGGCGGGCGAAGAACAACTGACCGGCGCCGGACTTCTGCAGGTGCTGGTACGTCGTCGTCGCAGTGTGGAGATCGGGTATCCCGAATCGTCCGTTCGCGGTGGATCGGAGGAGATCGAAATTGATTCGGCAGTTCGCATCGGTCGCCTCGACCCGCTCCACCACCACATCCTCACGGGTCGCACGCTTGATCCATCGCCGGGCCCGCGTGCTGAATCTGGCCAGGACATCCTCGTCCGTGCCACTCAGATCGACCAGGATGGTGTGCTCGATGGTCCAGGTCATCGTCCGACTCAGACCGTGTGCGATCAGGGTAGCCTCAGCCTGCTCGGAGGCGGGAATATACGGATCGACGCGAATCGTCATCACGCCGAGTTCAGCAGCCAGCGGGGTGAGTGAATCGACGACGAGAACGAGGTCCTCGACCGAGGTGACACCCGGACCGGGGATCTGCCAGTAGTCGCCGAGCGTCGGGACAGTCGCGACCACAGCCAACACAGCCAGGTCGCCGACCATCAGATATTCGACGTGATGCCCTGCGAGCTGCTGGGTGTGTGCGAACGCGCGAGACCGGAAGACCGAACCTCCATCGGGGTTGGCGCGGATCAGGTCGTCCCATCGCTCGATCTCGCCGGCTGTCGCCTGTCTGGCCTCGCCGAGGGCGAACGTCGCGTTCTTCACATCTGTATCCGACTTACACATCCCGCGCTTCTCGGTGCTGCTCCTCTTTCTGAAAACGCATGAGAATGCAGCCTATCGCCGCCCTGGGTACGCGGTCAGTCGCACGTTCGGCCCAATTCCGTCCGCGGAGACGGGGCGGGCGCCCGGAGTTCAGTGGATGGTGTTCACGCAGGCGTCGGTGAGAACGGCAGCGTGATGACGGAGCTTGCCGAGGTAGTCGTCCAAGTCGCGCAACGCGCTGAGGTCTGCCGTCACGTTGATCGTCAGCCGGTCGCCGAGCGAGGTGACCACATGCTGCAACGTCATCCGATCGCCGATGTTGAGCCACATCAACTGGTCGATCACCGGATCACCGAGGAAGGTGGCGTCGACGAGATCGCTGCGGACGTTGGAGATCAGCGTGGCGGCGGTGCTCGCGGCCGGGGAATCGACGCCTGCTTCGGCGACGCCGGATCGCTGAGCCCGTTTCCTGGACAGACCGAGGACAGTCGGTGCGAGCCGAGTCTGCAAGGCGCGGAAGGCGATCGCATCCTCACTGCGGACCCGCGCCTTGGCAGCCGCGGTCGAGGCGTGTACTCGCCGGAGCCGCTCGATCGGGTCGGATTCGTCGCCGTGCAGTTCCACGATCTCCTCGGAGAACGAGTTGGCGTCAGCGGTCAGATCGTCGGCCTGGAAGGGCGACGCGGCGTACAGCGGCACCGCCGGCTCGCCGCCGTCGAGCTCCGTCAAGGTCTCGAACAGCGCCCGGCCGATGATCGCGGTGACCGCATCGTTGACGGTGGCTCCCGGAACAACGTCGCGGACCGCGCGGACCTCGCGCAGACTCAACGGCACCGAACCGATGTGAATCGGTCCGCGCAGGGCGTGGTTGAAGCGCGTTCCCCGGGGGAGTTCGACCGACTTCAGGTTGGCCGCGTGCCGTGACAGACCCGGCAGCGCCGCGAGATGACGCACCAGTGCGGCCGGGATCGACAGCGCCGATCTCAGGTTCCCGGGCGGTCGGTGGCCGGGGACGGCCGGAGCGGGCACCGGCTCGTCGCGCATCGCGCGGCGCATGACCGCGGCGATCTTGGTTCCGTCGCCGGCCGCGTGATGGGTGCGCAGCACCACCAACGTGACAGGTTCGGAGTAGTCGAGACCCATGCCGGTCACGCCGGTGATCACCGTCAGATCCCACGGCGGCCGCGACAGATCGACCGGCGAGGACACCAGTTCCGCCACGATCCGCTCCGCGCCCGCCGGCTCGCCGCCGTCGACGACCCGGATGTGCGCGGCGACGTCGACCGACGGATCCGTGACCCAGTGCGGCAGGGCGGCGTAGCCCCATGAGTGCCGCAACGTGCGGGTGAACATCGGCCAGCAGTCGAGTCGCTCTCTCATCCAGGCGGCGACACGGGAGACGTCGAGTGACTCCCCGGTGGTGGCGACGACGTCGCAGTGAATGACGGACGTGACGGCGGGGGTCAGAGCGACGGTGTCGCGGACGCTCAGCGGGACGGCATCATGAATGTCGGTCATGCAGACGACAATAGTGTCGTCTGTTCGGACTATGTCGAGAAGTGCGAGACGTCAGTCGCGAGTCACGCACGGGATCGGGCGCGTCGGCGGATTTGAGCTCATCGGCGGGGTGGTGCATACTATTCAGGTTGCCTCGCGTAGGGGCGAACAAACTTCCAGGACCGCAAAGCGCGGATCCGGGCGTGTAACGCGGGACCCACAGTGTGGGCTCGGATGAATTCTCATCCGGGGAACCGGACCGACACGCCCGACCGCGGGTGCCGGAGGCGAAGCCGACGAGAGTCGGCAGCCGGACGAGAGTCCGGCACCGTACAACGACAGTAGAACAGCGTCGATCCGCCAAATGTCAAGGCGTGGTCATGTGGCATCAGTTGCCGCCCGTGAGTGATCTCGGGTGTGGAGTCACGCGGTGTTGTGCTGTCGAGAGATGAACAGACGGAAGAGGACACAGCGTGGCGGGACAGAAGATCCGCATCAGGCTCAAGGCCTACGACCACGAGGCGATCGACGCTTCTGCGCGCAAGATCGTGGAGACCGTGACCCGCACGGGTGCGCGCGTGGTCGGCCCGGTGCCGTTGCCCACCGAAAAGAACGTGTACTGCGTCATCCGTTCGCCGCATAAGTACAAGGACAGCCGCGAACACTTCGAGATGCGCACGCACAAGCGACTCATCGACATCCTCGACCCGACGCCGAAGACGGTCGACGCGCTGATGCGCATCGATCTCCCGGCGAGTGTCGACGTCAACATTCAGTGACGGGGGATTGGATCAAATGAGCAATCAGAATGCAACCAAGGGCATCCTGGGCACCAAGCTCGGCATGACCCAGGTTTTCGACGAGAACAACCGGGTCGTCCCGGTGACCGTCATCGCGACCGGCTCCAACGTCGTCACCCAGCTGCGCACCGCAGACCGTGACGGCTACACCGCCGTTCAGCTCGCGTACGGCGCCGTCGACCCCCGCAAGGTGAGCAAGCCGGTCGCCGGCCAGTTCGCCAAGGCCGGCGTCACCCCGCGCCGCCACCTCACCGAGATCCGTGTCAACGACATCTCGGAGTTCGAGGTCGGCCAGGAGCTGGGTGCCGACATCTTCGCCGAAGGCGTGAAGGTGGACGTGACCGGTACTTCCAAGGGCAAGGGCTTCGCCGGTGTCATGAAGCGTCACGGCTTCGCCGGTCTGGGTGCCAGCCACGGTGCGCACCGCGTGCACCGTTCGCCGGGCTCCATCGGTGGCTGCGCCACGCCGGGTCGTGTCTTCAAGGGCACCCGCATGGCAGGCCGCATGGGCTCCGACAAGGTGACCACGCAGAACCTGACCGTCCACAAGGTGGACGCCGAAGCCGGTCTGCTGTTGATCAAGGGCGCGATCCCCGGCCGCAAGGGCGGCATCGTGGTGGTCCGCGACGCAGTGAAGGGTGGCGCCAAGTGAGCACCGAAACCGCAACCAAGCTGACGCTCGACGTCCGCAACGCCGACGGCACCACCAATGGCACCGTCGACCTGCCGGCCGAGCTCTTCGACCAGACCGCGAACATCGCGCTCATGCACCAGGTGGTCGTGGCCCAGCAGGCCGCCGCCCGCCAGGGCACGCATTCGACCAAGACGCGTGGCGAGGTCTCCGGCGGCGGCGCCAAGCCGTACCGCCAGAAGGGCACCGGCCGCGCTCGTCAGGGCTCGATTCGCGCTCCGCAGTTCACCGGCGGCGGCACCGTTCACGGTCCGCAGCCGCGTGACTACACGCAGAAGGTCAACAAGAAGGTCAAGGCCGCTGCGCTGCGCGGCGCCCTGTCGGACCGTGCTCGCAACGAGCGCATCCACGTGGTGACCGAGCTCGTCGCCGGCCAGACCCCGTCGACCAAGGCTGCTCGCGAGTTCCTGGCGAAGCTGAGCGAGCGTCGCAAGTTCCTGGTGGTGCTGTCCCGTGAGGACGTCACCGCGTGGAAGAGCGTCGCCAACCTGGGCAACGTCCTGCCGATCGCGCCGGATCAGCTCAACACCTACGACGTCCTCGACTCGGATGAGGTCGTGTTCAGCGTTGAGACCCTGAACGCCTTCATCGAGCAGAACCAGAAGAAGGAGGCCTAGGAATGGCTACGCAGGCAGACCCGCGTGACATCATCCTGGCGCCGGTGATCTCGGAGAAGGCTTACGGGCTGATCGAAGACAACGTGTACACGTTCCTGGTGCACCCGGATTCGAACAAGACTCAGATCAAGATCGCCATCGAGCAGATCTTCGATGTGAAGGTCTCCAGCGTCAACACCGCCAATCGTCAGGGCAAGCGCAAGCGCACCCGTTACGGCTACGGCAAGCGCAAGAACACCAAGCGCGCCATCGTGACGCTGTCCGCTGACAGCAAGCCCATCGAGATCTTCGGGGGAGCGGTCTCCTGACCGCCCGCGAAGAAGAGTAGGGACTAAGACTCATGGCAATTCGTAAGTACAAGCCGACGACGCCGGGCCGTCGCGGATCGAGCGGTGCCGACTTCTCCGAGGTCACCCGTTCGCATCCGGAGAAGTCGCTGGTTCGTCCGCTGCACAGCACCGGCGGCCGCAACGCTCACGGCCGGATCACCACCCGCCACAAGGGTGGCGGCCACAAGCGCGCCTACCGTCTGATCGACTTCCGTCGTAACGACAAGGACGGCATCAACGCCAAGGTCGCGCACATCGAGTACGACCCCAACCGCACCGCGCGCATCGCGCTGCTGCACTACGTGGACGGTGAGAAGCGCTACATCCTGGCGCCGAAGAACCTGAAGCAGGGCGACGTCGTCGAATCCGGCCCCAACGCCGACATCAAGCCGGGCAACAACCTGCCGCTGCGCAACATCCCGACCGGTACCCAGATCCACAACGTGGAGCTGCGTCCGGGCGGCGGCGCCAAGATGGCTCGTTCGGCCGGCGCCTCGATCCAGCTGCTGGGCAAGGAGGGTCCGTACGCGACCCTGCGCATGCCCTCCGGTGAGATCCGCCGCGTCGACGTGCGCTGCCGCGCCACCGTCGGCGAGGTCGGCAACGCCGAGCAGAGCAACATCAACTGGGGCAAGGCCGGCCGTATGCGCTGGAAGGGCAAGCGCCCGACCGTCCGCGGTGTCGTCATGAACCCGGTCGACCACCCGCACGGCGGTGGTGAGGGCAAGACCTCGGGTGGTCGCCACCCGGTGAGCCCGTGGGGACAGCCTGAGGGCCGCACCCGCAAGAACAAGGCCAGCGACAAGATGATCGTCCGTCGCCGTCGTACCGGCAAGAACAAGCGATAACTAGGAGGAGGTAAAAAATGCCACGCAGCCTGAAGAAGGGCCCGTTCGTCGACGACCACCTCCTGAAGAAGGTGGATGCACAGAACGAGAAGGGCACCAAGCAGGTCATCAAGACCTGGTCGCGCCGCTCGACCATCATCCCCGACTTCATCGGTCACACCTTTGCGGTCCACGACGGTCGCAAGCACGTGCCCGTGTTCGTGTCCGACTCGATGGTGGGTCACAAGCTGGGCGAGTTCGCTCCCACCCGTACCTTCAAGGGTCACATCAAGGATGACCGGAAAGCGAAGCGCCGGTAACCATGACTACTGAGACTGAAAACGCAGTGCAGAGTGCACGGGCGACCGCGAAGTTCGTTCGCGTGACCCCGATGAAGGCACGCCGCGTCATCGACCTGGTTCGCGGAAAGAACGTGGACGAGGCTCTCGACATCCTGCGGTTCGCGCCGCAGGCGGCCAGTGAGCCGGTCTACAAGGTGCTCGCCAGCGCGGTCGCGAACGCTGAGAACAACGTGGGCCTGGACCGCCGGACGCTCGTCGTCTCGGAGGCCTTCGCCGATGAGGGCCCGACCCTGAAGCGGTTCCAGCCGCGTGCACAGGGCCGCGCCTTCCGCATCCGCAAGCGCACCAGCCACATCACCGTGGTCGTCGCCGCTGCGGAGAACGGCGGACGTGCTCGTTCGCGCCAGCAGAAGAAGAAGGGAGCCTAAACAGTGGGCCAGAAGATCAACCCGCACGGCTTCCGGCTGGGCATCACCACGGACTGGAACTCACGTTGGTACGCCGACAAGCAGTACGCGGAGTACGTCAAGGAAGACGTCGCGATCCGCAAGCTGCTGAGCACCGGCCTCGAGCGCGCCGGCATCTCCAAGGTGGAGATCGAGCGCACCCGTGACCGCGTCCGCGTCGACATCCACACCGCTCGTCCGGGCATCGTCATCGGCCGCCGCGGCGCCGAGGCCGATCGCATCCGCGGCGACCTGGAGAAGCTGACCGGCAAGCAGGTGCAGCTGAACATCCTCGAGGTCAAGAACCCCGAGGCCGACGCACAGCTCGTCGCGCAGGGCGTCGCCGAGCAGCTCAGCAACCGTGTGGCGTTCCGCCGCGCGATGCGCAAGGCCATCCAGTCGGCCATGCGTCAGCCGGGCGTCAAGGGTATCCGAGTCCAGTGCTCGGGTCGTCTGGGCGGTGCCGAGATGAGCCGCAAGGAGTTCTACCGCGAGGGACGCGTGCCGCTGCACACGCTGCGCGCCGACATCGACTACGGGCTCTACGAGGCACGTACCACCTTCGGCCGCATCGGCGTGAAGGTGTGGATCTACAAGGGCGATATCGTCGGCGGCCGTCGTGAGCTGGCCGCAGCCGCGCCCGCCGAGGATCGTCGCGGACCGCGTCGTCCGAGCCGTCCGCGCCGCGACGCGCGTGGTGGCCAGGGCGGTCGCAGCAGCGACGCTGCGCAGGCTCCGGCCGCCGACGCCACCGCGTCCGCTCCGGCGTCTGCAGAGAACCAGGAGGGCTGAGGCCATGTTGATCCCTCGCAGGGTCAAGCACCGCAAGCAGCACCACCCCAGCCTGAAGGGCCGGGCCAAGGGCGGAACCAAGGTCACCTTCGGTGACTACGGCATCCAGGCTCTGGAAGGTGCGTACATCACCAACCGTCAGATCGAGTCTGCTCGTATCGCGATCAACCGCCACATCAAGCGTGGCGGCAAGGTCTGGATCAACATCTTCCCGGACCGCCCGATCACGAAGAAGCCCGCCGAGACCCGCATGGGTTCCGGTAAGGGCTCGCCCGAGTGGTGGGTGGCCCCGGTGAAGCCGGGCCGCGTGCTGTTCGAGATGAGCTACCCCAATGAGGAGACCGCTCGCGAGGCACTGCGCCGCGCACAGCACAAGCTCCCCATGAAGACCCGAATCGTGACCCGAGAGGAGCAGTTCTGATGGCACTCGGAGTCGCTGCTTCTGAGCTCCGTGAGCTCAGCGATACCGACCTGGTCGCGCGCCTGAAGGAGTCGAAGGAAGAGCTTTTCAACCTTCGCTTCCAGATGGCCACCGGTCAGCTCGACAACAACCGTCGTCTGCGCACCGTGCGCCGCGAGATCGCGCGTGTCTACACCGTGATGCGTGAGCGCGAGCTGGGCCTCGCGTCCGGACCGGAGGGTGAAGACGCATGAGTGAGGACCAGAAGGTGAACACCGAAGATCGCGCCAGCCGCAAGGAGCGGATCGGCTACGTCGTCAGTGACAAGATGACCAAGACCATCACGGTCGAGCTGGAGGATCGTACGCGTCACGCGCTGTACGGCAAGATCATCCGCACGACCAGCAAGGTCAAGGCGCACGACGAGGAGCAGATCGCCGGCGTCGGCGACCGCGTCCGGATCATGGAGACCCGACCGCTGTCGGCGACCAAGCGCTGGCGTCTGGTCGAGGTGCTCGAGAAGGCCAAGTAGGCCCGATCGGCGCTTCGCGTACGACGAACATACGACCGCCCGTCCCGGGATTCCGGGGCGGGCGGTCGTCGTCGGAGTGGATGATCGTTCGCGTCGATCTGGCGGCGCCGGCCGATACCGTGGTGCACTGTCGATATACTGCGCCGGGTACCGCTTAGCGGCACCGGGCATCGACAGCCGATTGCCGCAACCGACTAGTTAGGACACCATGCCGGACGCTGGCCACAGGCGTGACGACGAATCGAATGCTCTTCGAAGCGGCGCGGAGCCACTGACGTCTGGCTCGGATGAGCTGTCCGACGTGCCCGGATGGGGATCCGACGAAGACGATCCCGTCGCCGAACAGTTGCGGGCATGGCGCTCCGAACTCGGTACGGGGACGGCCGGACCCGCGCCGTCGGCTGAGCGGGCGACTCCGACCCCGGTCCCGCGCGACGAGCCGCAGGAGACGGTGCACGAGGCGCGTCACTCCACGCCGAAGGAGGAGTGGACGCAGAATCCGATGACGGCGCCGTGGCTGCTCAACGGACTCGGCTTCCGCAAGGAGGAGCCGGAACTGGTGGAGCAGCGGCCGCGCCGCGCGCCGCGGATGCCCGAGGGCCGCAGCGCCGCGTGGGACGTCATCTCCGCGCAACAGCCGGTGGTGAAGCCGGCCGAACCGGAGATCAGCCCGGAGGAGGCTGCGCTCTCCGCTGCCCGTACGGTCTCGTTTCCGGCGCTCGACATGGTGCCCATCGGGGAGAAGGCCGGTCCGGTCGAATACGCGATCGAGGTCGATGGCCTGCGCAAGGTCTTCAACGACATGGTCGCCGTCGACGATGTGAGCTTCAAAGTGCCCAAGGGCAAGATCGTGGCACTGCTCGGACCCAACGGCGCCGGGAAGACGACCACGGTGAGCATGCTGTGCACCCTGCTGCGACCCACCTCGGGTACGGCGACCGTCAACGGATACGACGTCCTCAAGGACGCGGCGCAGGTCCGGCGGTCGATCATGCTCACCGGGCAGTTCGCCGCGCTGGACGAGTCGCTGACCGGGCGTGAGAACCTCGTGCTGTTCGGCCGGCTGATGGGACTGCGGAAGCCCGCGGCTCGGGCCCGTGCCGACGAGCTGCTGGAGTTCTTCTCTCTCGTCGCGGCGGCCGACAAACGGGTGGGCCAGTACTCCGGTGGCATGCGGCGGCGCATCGACATCGCCTGCGGGCTCGTCACCGAACCGAAGGTGGTGTTCCTCGACGAACCGACCACGGGCCTGGATCCGCGCAGTCGGCAGGACGTGTGGGAACTGGTGGAACAGCTGCGCGATTCCGGCGTCACCATCTTGCTGACCACCCAGTATCTCGAGGAAGCCGACATGCTGTCGGACAACATCGTGGTCATCGACAAGGGCCGGGTGATCGCCGAAGGCACCTCGGACGAGCTCAAAGCAGCGACCGGTGCGGCCTACTGTGAGGTGACACCCGCGCACCCGGCGTACCTGCCGCGGCTGCGGGCCCGCCTGGCCGATCTGCTCGGCGCCAACGCCAAGGACGACGGAGAGACGATCTCCGTCCCGGCGCCCGACGGTCCGGACACGCTCGCCGAGGTGATCCGGCGGACCGAGGCGGCACGGATCCCGCTGGCCGACATCGCCTTGCGCCGGCCTTCGCTGGACGAGGTGTTCCTGGCGCTGACTGATCCGAACAAGGACCGGGGCGCCTGATGGCCCACGAGGCGACCGTCGCTCCGCGGTTGTTCGGTCCGGACGGCGCGACCGCGCAGATCAGTCCGGTCCAGCAGTGGTGGACGCTGACCGGACGCGGACTGCGCAAGGTGGTCCGCAACGGCGAGATCGTGCTCGCCTTCCTCTCGCCGGCGCTGCTGGCGCTGTGCTTCTATCTCCCGCTGCGCAAGATCATGAATGCGCAGATGGACATGAACTATGCGCAGTACCTGATGCCGATCATCTTTCTGCAGTCGCTGGAGTTCACTGCCTCGTCGGCGGCGATGCGCTCGTCCTTCGACGGCTCGGAGGGCGTCAACACCCGCTTCCGCGCGATGCCGATGCGACCCGCGGTGCCACTGCTGGCGCGCACGGCCACCAATGCCGTGCTTCTCACGGTCTCGCTCGTGTGCGCCACCGTCGCGACCCTCATCATGGGGTGGCGGCCCGGCGGGGGAGTCACCGGAACTCTCGCGCTCTACGGAATCGGGGCGTTGATCGGTCTGCTGCTGGCGACGGTGGCCGACGGCATCGGCCTGATCGCGGGCAGCCCGCAGGCCACCAGCCAGACGATGGGTCTGCCGACGCTGATCCTGGGCATGCTGTCGACGGGATTCGTTCCGGAGGAACGGTTCCCCGAGTGGATCCGGCCGTTCGCTCGAAACCAGCCGATCTCCCAGTTCGCGGGAGTGATGCGTTCGGCCGACGACGGCACGCTGACGTGGCACCAGTTGTTCCCGTCGGTGTGCTGGATGATCGGGCTCGCGGTGGTCGCGGCCATCCTCCTCGGGATCTACATGCGGAGGAACGCGCGATGACCGATCAGTCGAGCACGGCGCCGGGCGCCGGGGAGACACAGGAAGCGATGGAGTTCCCGCCGGTGCAGTCGCCCGCGGAGACATCGCTGCGCGCCTGGATCACGCAGTCGGCGATCCTGACCGGCAGGCAGGTGATGGTGCTGGCGCGAGACATTCCGACACTCACCCAGATCCTGCTGTTCCCCGCGCTGAGCATGATCATGTTCAAGGTGGTGCTGGGCGACGTGATCGGTCAGGCGACGGGACAGAACAGCGCGTACGGCACCGTGCCGCTGGTGGTCCTGGTGGCGGCGATGTTCGGTTCGGTGGCGTCGGCCACCCGGCTCAACGTGGAGCGGCGCAGCGGGTTGCTGAGCCGGTTGTACGTGATGCCGATCAACCGATCGGCGGATCTCGCATCGCGGGTGGCCGCCGATTCGGTGCGAGTCCTGATCACTTCGGCGATCCTGCTCGCGGCGGGCCATCTCATCGGATTCCGGTTCACGCAGGGTGTGGGACCGGCCGTGGGACTGTTCGTGGTCGCGATGGCCTACGGCGCCGCGTACGGGATGCTCGCGCTCGCCTTGGCGGTGAACGCCGCCCCCGGTGCGCCGCTGGTGCCCTATCTCGGACTGTTGTCGAGCCTGCTGATGTTCTTCAATTCCGGATTCTCGCCGGTGGAGGCGTACCCCGATTGGCTTCAGCCGGTGGTGCAGAACCAGCCGATGACGCCTGCGATCGAACTGATGCGTTCGCTCGCCGCGGGCGGGCCGCTGATGGACAACGCGATCAAGGTGGCGTGCTGGGTGATCGGCATCTTCGCGGTCACGATTTATCCCGCTTTGCGCGGGTATCGCAAGGCTGCGGTGGGACACTGAGCGGTGTCGTGAGACGCGAGGCGGCCGACTCCGGCCCGGGGGTGGAATCCAGGCGGTTTCCGTCTACGCCGTAGGCGGGCTTAGAATTGACCACTTTGGGTACGAATATTTACGAGGTGATGCGCTAGTGACGGGCGATGCTCATGAGACTGACGACACACGAACAACTGTTCGTGCGGGTCAGGATGATGCTGCGGCCGGCATGGGGGAGTCGGCGCCCGGGCAGCGGGGTGTGCCCGCCGGAGCGTTCCCACTCTCCGCAGCGCAGTTCGGGCTGTGGCTGTCGCAGCAGCTGCATCCCGAAGTGCCGATCAACATGGCGCAGTACGTGGAGCTGCGCGGTCAGCTCGATCTCGACCTGCTCGAAGAATGCCTGATCGCCACCGGCAAGGAGATCGGATCCGGCTACCTGCGGATCATCGACGTCGACGGCCGCCCGTACCAGCTCGTCGACCGCGACATCGAGCAGTCGCTGGTCCGCGTCGATCTCTCTGAACGCCCCGATCCGGAGGCCGCGGCGCACGAGTGGATGCGCGCCGAGTACACGGCGCCGATCGATCTCGAGACCGGTCCGCTCTTCTGCTGTGCGGTCATCACGATCGGCCCCGACCACCACTACTGGTATGCGCGAGTGCACCACGTGGCGCTCGACGGCGTGGGTGCCATCACGTTGATGACCCGCGTGGCGGAGCTGTACACGCAGGCGCTCGACGGCGCGCCGCTGCCGTCCGATCCGGCGGACCACCTGCGCGAGCTGTACGAGGTCGAGGACGCCTACCGGTCGTCGCGCCGATTCGAATCCGACCGCGAGTACTGGGCGCAGGTCGTCGACGACATGCCCGAACCCGAGTCGTTCGCTTCGCGTCACGCCGCGCCGCAGGCGCTGAGCACCGTCGCGAGCACTGCACTGCCGCGCGATCTGGCCGAGGCGATGACGACCGACGGAGCCTCCTTCGCACCGGTCACCATCGCCGCGTTCGCGGCGTACTTCGGCCGGCTGACCGGAACCGACGACGTCCTGCTGTCGCTTCCCGTCTCGGCGCGCACCACCGCGCTGATGCGCCGGGCGGGCGGCATGGTCTCGAATGTGGTGCCGCTCCGGATCGCCGTGCCCGCGGACGCCACTGTCGACGCCCTCGTCGAATCGGTGCAGGTCCAGCTGGTGGGCGCGCTCCGCCACCAGCGCTACCGCACGGAGGACATCCGTCGCGACGCCGGTTCGCTCGGCGCGGACCGCGCCTATTTCGGCCCGGTCGTCAACATCATGATGGGTCTGGGCGACCTGCGCCTGGGCGCCATCGAATCACGACTGCACGTCCTCTCGTCCGGTCCGGTCGACGACCTGATGCTCAACCTGTACGAGACGGGTACCGGCAGCACCCACATCGACTTCATCGCGAACCCGGCCCGATACACCGAGGCCGAGAACGAGCGTCACCACGCCCGCTTCGTGGACTTCCTCAAGCGTTTCGTGGCCGCCGGAGCCGACACCGCGATCGGCGACCTCGAGGTCCTCGGCGCCGGCGAGCGCGAATGGCTGCTCTCGCGCGAGGGCGGCACCGCCGCGGAGCCACGCGGTTTCGGCGACATCCTGGCCGCTTCGGCCGCGGTGTACCCCGACCGGGTGGCCGTCGAGTTCGGAGGCACCGTCTGGACCTACCGGGAACTCGACGAACGCTCGAACCGCCTGGCACGTGTCCTGATCCGGCGAGGGGTGGGACCGGAGAGCCTGGTGGCGCTGGCGGTCCCGCGCTCGCTCGAATCGGTGCTGGCGATCTGGTCGATCGCGAAGGCCGGAGGCGCCTACCTGCCGATCGATCCGGGCTATCCGTCCGACCGCATCGCCCACATGGTGACCGACTCCGGCGCGGAGCACGGTCTGACGACCATCGCGAACCGCGCCGCCCTCCCGGACGGCGTCGATTGGCTCGCGCTCGACTCGCTGGAGGCGACCACCCTCGCCGACGCGGAGTCGGCCGCGCCGATCACCGACGCCGAACGGCTCGCCCCGGTCCGGCCCGACAACCCCGCTTACGTCATCTACACGTCCGGTTCCACCGGACTGCCGAAGGGCGTCGTGGTGCCCAACCGCGGGTTGTCGACGCTCGCCGAGGACCTGCGAGTGGTGTACTCGGTCTCATCCGACGCCCGGGTTGCCCAGTTCGCCTCCCCGAGCTTCGATGCGGCATTCGGTGAGATGCTCGCCGCGTGGGCTCATGGCGGAGCTCTCATCGTCGTACCGCCGACCGTGACCGGCGGCGACGAACTCGCGGGACTGCTCGCGGCCGCACGCGTGACCACGCTGGTCTCGACCCCGCCCGCCGCGCAGACGCTCGACCCGACCGGCCTGGACTCGATGCGCCGGGTGGTGACCGGCGGCGACGTGCTGCCCGCCGAACTCGCGGCGCGGTGGGACGGCCGGTTGCGCAACGCCTACGGTCCCACCGAGACCACGGTGATCGTCACGATCACCGAGCCACTGGCCGCCGGGACGCCGATCACGATCGGCGCGCCGATGAGCGGGGTTCGAGCGCTGGTGCTCGACCACCGCCTGCGGCCGGCGCCGGTCGGTGTCGCGGGCGATCTGTACATCGCCAATCCCGGTACTGCGCGCGGCTACCACGCCCGCCCGTCGCTGACCTCCTCGCGCTTCGTCGCCGATCCGTACGGCCCACCCGGCAGCCGCATGTACGCCACCGGCGACGTGGTCCGGTGGACCGACGACGGCGAGCTCGACTACATCGGGCGCTCGGACTTCCAGGTCAAGATTCGCGGCTTCCGCATCGAACTCGGCGAGATCGACGCCGTGATGGAGAACTGCCCGGGCGTCGACTTCGCCACTACGCAGGTCCGTACCGGTTCAGCCGGTCAGCCACAGCTGGTCACCTACGTGCTGGCCGAGGACGGCGTGGATCTGGACCCGTCGGGTCTGCGGATCGCCGCCGGACAGGTGCTGCCCGAATACATGGTGCCCGCCGCGGTGGTCGTGCTCGACGAGGTGCCGCTCACGGTGAACGGCAAGCTCGATCGCGCCGCCCTGCCCGATCCCGACTTCAGCGCGAGCACGGCGGAGTACCGCGAGCCGTCGACCGAGCTGGAGAAGCGGATCGCCGAGGTCTTCGCCGACGTCCTCGGTCTCGACCGTGTCAGCGCCGACGCGAGCTTCTTCGAGCTCGGCGGCGACAGCATCATCTCCCTGCAGTTGGTGTCGCGGGCCAAGAACCTCGGCATCGTCTTCACCGCGCGCGAGGTCTTCGAACAGCAGACGGTGGCCGGTCTGGCCCAGGTGGCGCGGACCGCCGACTCGGCAGAGGCGGAGCTGACCGAACTTCCGGGCGAGGGCGTCGGGCCGATGCCGCTGACCCCGGTGATGCACCAGATGCTCGAACTCGGACGCTACGAGGCGTTCGCACAGGCGCTGACCCTCGTCCTCCCGGCGGGCGCGAGCGATGAGGGCGTCGCCGCCACCATCGCCGCCGTCGTGGATCATCACGACATGCTGCGCGCGGTGCTGCGCGCGGACGGCCCCGAACCCGTCATCGTCACGCGACCGGCGGGCAGCGTGGACGCGACATCGCTGATCTCGAACGTTCCCGCCCGGGGACGCGCCGGATCGGCCGAGCTCGCGGAGCAGATCGGCCGAGTCGCGGCCGAGTCGGCGCGCCGCCTGAGTCCGGACACCGGTGTCATGGCGCAGTTCGTCCGACTCACGGGATCGGGCGAGACCGACGGAGACCGACTGGTCGCCGTCGTGCACCACCTCGCCGTCGACGGTGTGTCGTGGCGCACGCTGGTCCCCGACTTCGCACTCGCGTGGGTGAGCGTCTCCGCCGGCGCGACCCCGTCCCTTCCGCCTGTCGGAACCTCGATGCGCCGATGGGCGCACGGACTCGCCGAGGCCGCCCGCCGCGCCGACCGTGAGGCCGAGCTCGAGCACTGGCGGCGGATCGTCGCGGACGGCGACCAGCCGGTGGGCCGGCGCCCGCTCGATCCGCGGGTCGATGTGGCCGCCACTGAACGGCGGCTCGAGGTCCGGCTCAGCCCGGAGACCACGAGAGCCGTGCTCGCGGTGATTCCGCGGCAGTACCGTGCGGGCGTCAACGACGGTCTGCTCGCGGCGCTGGCGCTGGCGGTCGCCGCATGGCGCGGCGCGGACGGGCGACGCAGCATGCTCGTCGATCTCGAGGGCCACGGCCGTGAGGAGTCGGCGGTGCCCGGTGCCGATCTGGCACGGACCGTCGGCTGGTTCACCAGCGTGTACCCGGCTCGGCTCGACGTCGGCGACGTGGATCTGGACGCCGCGTTCGAGGGCGGGCCGAGTACGGCGGCGCTGCTCAAGACGATCAAGGAACAGCTGCGGCGGATTCCGGGTGAGGGCGTCGGCTACGGCCTGCTGCGGCACCTGAATCCCGATTCGCGCGCCGAGATGATGCAATGGCACCGCCCCGAGATCGCGTTCAACTATCTGGGCCGGCTGTCGTCAGGTGAGATTCCCGCCGAACTGCGCGCCGTGGGCTGGCTGCCCGACGGCGAGATGCTCGGCGCGGGTGCCCAGCGTCACGAGGACATGCCGCTCTCGGCCGCGCTGACGATCGATGCGATCGCCGCCGAAGACGGAGACGGCGTCGCACTCACTGCGACCTTCAGCTACGCCTCGGAGCTGCTCAGCGAGACCGAGGTGGTCGAACTCGCCGATCTGTGGGCGCGCGCCCTCGACGCGATGGCATCGCTGTCGCAGTCGCAGACCACGGGCGGCTTCACGCCCGCGGACCTTCCCCTGGTGAACCTCTCGCAGGAACAGATCGATGCGTGGGAGCGCGACTTCGAGTCGCTGTCCGACATCTGGTCGCTCTCACCGCTGCAGGAGGGTCTGCTGTTCCACGCCGGCCTCGCCGAGCACTTCGTGGACGTCTACACCGCGCAGATCGTGCTCGACCTGAGCGGCGAGGTCGACGCCGAACGCATGCGCGCGGCGGGCCAGGCGCTCGTCGACCGGCATCCCAGCCTGCGTGCCGCCTTCGTCTACGACGACACCGGCGTCCCCGCTCAGATCATCGTCGACGACGCGCGGCTGCCCTTCGAGTCGACGGATCTGTCAGACCTCGACGAGCAGGAGGCGCAGCGGACGGCGCGCGATCTGGTCACGTCGGATCGGGAGACTCGCTTCCGTCTCGACCGGCCGCCGCTGATCCGGATGCGGCTGATCCGCTTCTCGGACGGCGCGTACCGTCTGGCGCTGACCAATCACCACCTCCTGCTGGACGGCTGGTCGCTGCCTCTGGTGCTGACCGACCTTCTGGCGCTGTACGGCGCCAACGGCAACGGCTCGGGCATGGCCGCCGCGCCGAGTTACCGCGCCTATCTCGACTGGCTGTCGGGCCAGGACCCGCAGGCCTCGCTGGACGCGTGGTCGCGGGCCCTCGCCGGCCTCGACGAGCCGACCGTCCTCGCCCCGCAGTCGAGCGAGCTCGCGATGCCGACGCCCGAGGAACTTCTTCTGGACCTCGACGAGGATGTCGAGGCGGCGCTCGCCGCCGCCGCCCGGACGCTCGGTGTCACGGTGAACACCGTGGTGCAGGCCGCGTGGGGTGTGCTCCTGGCCCGCCTGACCAGTCGCTCGGACGTCGTGTTCGGCGCCACGGTCTCCGGCCGGCCGCCGCAGCTGCCGGGCGTGGAATCCACCGTCGGTCTCTTCATCAACACCGTTCCGGTCCGGGTTCGGCTCGACCGCACCGAATCGATCCGCGATCTCCTGCGCCGGGTGCAGGTCGAGCAGGCCGACCTGCTCGACCACCACTACACCGGACTCACCGATATCCAGCGGGCGGCGGGTCTCGGCCCCCTCTTCGACACGTTGACCGTGTTCGAGTCCTACCCGATCGACCGCTCGGTGCTCGCCGACGTCGACGCGGTCGCGGGCATGAGAGTGGTGGACGTCGAAGTCAACGATGCCACCCACTACCCGTTGACACTGGTGGCGCTGCAGGACCCGCGACTGCGGTTCAAACTGAAGTTCCTGCCGACGGCGTTCAGCGCCGAGGCCGCCGACCGACTGCTGACGAGGCTGGTCCGGGTGCTGGCGACCGTCGCCGCGGACCTCGACCGACCGGTCGCGTCCATCGACGTCCTCGACGAGGGGGAACGCGCGGCCCTGGCACCGATGACCCGGATGCCGGCGTCCGTCTCGGACACCGGGTTCGACCTCTTCGACACGGTCCGCAACGAACACGCCGACCGCCCCGCGGTGCGGTTCGACGGCGAAGAACTGACCTACCGGG
Organism: Gordonia sp. LUNF6; assembly: GCF_047041125.1. Taxonomy (NCBI): domain Bacteria; kingdom Bacillati; phylum Actinomycetota; class Actinomycetes; order Mycobacteriales; family Gordoniaceae; genus Gordonia; species Gordonia sp. LUNF6. The sequence continues at coordinate 3,095,888 of NZ_CP178181.1, read as the reverse complement.
AACTGTCCGGCCGCGCGGCGCGACTGGCACGGGCACTGCTCGACCGCGGCGTCGGCCCGGAGAGCTTCGTCGCCCTCGCGCTGCCCCGTTCGCTCGACTCGGTGGTCGCGATGTGGGCGGTGCTCGAGTCCGGAGCGGCCTTCGTGCCGGTGGACCCGAGCTATCCGGCCGACCGCATCGAGCACATGCTGACCGACTCCGGTGCGAGTGTCGGCATCACCGTCGCCGCACACGCCGCCGATCTTCCCGATGAGAGCACCGACTGGCTCGTGCTCGACGACTCCGTGCTGCGGGTGGAACTGGTGGGCCGATCGGCCGAACCGGTCACCCCCGCCGAGCGCGGCGGGGCATGCCGCCCGGACCAGGCCGCGTACATGATCTACACCTCGGGCACCACGGGTCTGCCCAAGGGCGTCATCGTGCCGAGGCACGGTCTGGAGAGCTTCGCGCTCGAACAGCGCGAGCGCTACCGCGTCACGCCCGATTCGCGGGTGCTGCACGTCGCCTCACCGAGCTTCGACGCCTCCGTCCTGGAGTTCGTGATGGCCTTCGGTACCGGCGCGCTCCTGGTCGTCTCACCGCCGACCGTCTTCGGCGGCACCGAACTGAGCGACCTGATCACACGCGAATCACTGAGCCACGTCTTCCTCACACCGTCGGCGCTGGCCACCATGGACCCCGAGCGGTTGGGCGAGCGTCCCGAGATCCTGGTGCTCGGAGGCGAAGCCGTCTCCGACGACCTCGTCGCCCGCTGGGCTCCCGGCCGCCAGGTGTTCAACGCCTACGGTCCCACCGAGACCACCGTCGTGGCCGCCGGCACCGACGCGCTGGTCGCGGGACGCCCGGTGACCATCGGCGGACCGATCCGCGGCACCGGCCTGCTGGTGCTCGACGAGGATCTGCGTCCGGTGCCGGTGGGAGCGGTCGGCGAACTGTACGTGACCGGCGCCGGTCTGGCTCGCGGTTACCACGCGCAGGCGGCACTGACCGCCGCTCGTTTCGTGGCGAACCCGGTCGGTGCTCCCGGCGACCGGATGTACCGCACCGGCGATCTGGTGCGGCCGAACGCCGACCTCGAACTGGAGTACATCGGCCGTTCGGACTTCCAGGTCAAGGTGCGCGGCCTGCGCATCGAGCTCGGGGAGATCGACGCGGTCCTCGCCACTCATCCGGACGTCGACTTCGTCGCGACCCTCGGGGTGGACGACGAACGCGGACAGACACAGCTGGTGGCGTACGTGCGGCCGGTGGGCGGCCGCGACGTGGACACCGCCGAGCTGATCGACCATGCGGCCCGTTCCCTCACCGGATACATGGTGCCGTCGGCGATCGTGGTCCTCGACGAGGTGCCGCTGACTCCGGTGGGCAAACTGGACCGGCGTGCGCTCCCGAAGCCGGAGTTCGAGTTCGCGGTGTCCGAGTACGTGGCTCCGGTGACGCCGCCCGAGGAGATCGTGGCGGCGGCCTTCGCCGACGTGCTCGGCCTCGACCGCGTCGGCGCCACCGATGAGTTCTTCGACCTCGGCGGCAACTCGCTGATCGCCACGCGGGTCATCGCCCGGGTGAACGCCGAACTCGGCACCGACATCGGCGTCCGCGATCTGTTCGAGGCACCGACGGTGGCCGCACTCGCCCTACGCGCCGAACGGTCGGCCGCCGGGGCGGGCAGGCTCGCGCTCACGGCGATGGAGCGGCCCGCGCACATTCCGCTGTCGCTCGCGCAGCAGCGCATGTGGTTCCTCAACCGCTACGACCCGGCCTCGGGGAACTACAACGTTCCGCTCGCCATCCGTCTGACCGGAGAACTCGACGTCGACGCGCTGCGTGCCGCGGTGCGCGACGTGATCGAGCGCCACGAGTCGTTGCGGACGGTGTTCCCGGATTCCGACTCCGGCGCCTACCAACAGGTGCTCGACGCCTCGCAGGTCGCCTTCCGGCTCGATCCGATCGCGGTCTCGGAGGACGAACTCGCCTCGCGCGCACTGGAACTCGGTGCGACTGGCTTCGACGTGACCGCTCAGGTCCCGATCCGCACGGCGTTGTTCCGGATCAGCGACGACGTTCACGTCCTCGCTCTGGTGATGCACCACATCATCGCCGACGGTTTCTCGATGGCGCCGCTGGCGCGCGATCTGGTCATGGCGTACACCGCCCGGACCCGGTCGAGTTCACCCGGCTGGGCCCCGCTGGAGGTCCAGTACGCGGACTTCGCGATCTGGCAGCGCGCGATGCTCGGCGACGAGTCCGATCCGCACTCGGTCGCGGCCGCCCAGATCGGATTCTGGCGCGAGGAACTCGCCGGTGTCCCCGAACTCCTGGAACTTCCGGCCGACCGACCGCGGCCCGAGGTGGCCTCGGGATCGGGCGGGCGCACCCGCGTCCGGATCGACGGGGCCCTGCGCGCCCGAGTCGAAGACGCCGCACGGCGTCACGGCGCCACTCCGTTCATGACCCTGCACGCCGCGCTGGCCGTCCTGCTCGCACGCGTGTCGGGGGAGAGCGACATCAGCGTCGGCACCCCGGTCGCGGGCCGCGGTGAGCGGCTGCTCGACGACGTCGTCGGCATGTTCGTCAACACCCTCGTCCTGCGGACACGAGTCGACGGCGCCGATTCGTTCAGCGACCTGCTAGCGAAGGTCAAGCACACCGATCTGGAGGCCTTCGAGCACGCCGACGTGCCGTTCGAACGGCTCGTGGAGATCCTCAACCCGGCCCGATCCACCGCGCACGCCCCGCTGTACCAGGTGCAGTTCGCCCTGGAGAACTTCGAGACCCCGACAGTGGACCTTCCGGGCTTGACCGTGGAGGCCGAGGGCATCGAGACCACCGTCTCCAAGTTCGACCTCGAGGTCACCGTGACCGAGCGCGCCGCCGGCTACGACGTGACGTTCGTCTACGCGACCGATCTCTTCGACGAGGACACCGCCGCCGGGTACGCGGAGCGATTCGTCCGCGCCCTCGACGCGCTGATCGCGGCACCGGACCGGCCGGTCGGCGACGTGGACCTGTTGCGGCCTCGCGAGCACGAGTTGCTCGAATCGTGGACCGCTGGACCGCAGGCACCTGCGCGCGCGACGCTCGTCGAGCGGTTCGAGGAGCAGGCCGCCCGGACTCCGGACGCCGTCGCCCTGGTGACGGGCGATGAGGTCCTGACCTACGCGGAGTTCGCGGCACAGGTGCACCGCCTCGCGCGGGAACTCCTCGCGTCGGGCGTGCGACCGGGCGACCAGGTCGGTCTGGCGATGCGCCGGTCCCGTCACCTGGTGGTCGGCATGTACGCGATCCTGGCGGCGGGCGGCGCCTACGTCCCGCTCGACCCGGCCCACCCAGCCGAGCGCAACGCGCATGTGATCGACACCGCCGATCCGCGGCTGATTCTGACCACGTCCGCCGACTCGGCCGCGCTGCCCGTCGATCGCGAGCTGCTGCAGATCGACGGACTCGACCTGGGCGCACACCCGGACGGGCCGCTCACCGACGCCGAGCGCGGCGGTGTGCTGCGTCCCGAGTCGGCGGCGTACACGCTGTTCACCTCGGGTTCCACCGGGCTGCCGAAGGGCGTCACCGTGCCACATGCGGCGGCTGCCAATCAGCTCGACTCGATGCAGCGCGAATACCGTCTCACCGCAACCGATGTGGTGCTGCAGAAGACACCGATGACGTTCGACGCGTCCGTGTGGGAGTTCTTCTGGCCGCTTCAGGCGGGCGCACGACTGGTGCTGGCGGGGCCCGACGGTCATCGGGACCCGGCTCAGCAGGCGCAGTTGGCGGCCGAGCACTCGGTGACCGTGGTGCAGTTCGTGCCGTCGATGCTGCCGCTGGTGGTCGAGACCTTCGCCGAGCGCGCAGTGACCTCGTTGCGGCTGCTGTTCTCCGGCGGCGAGGTGCTGCCGGCATCGGTCGCAGAAGACGTCATGGAACGCCTGCGCACCGAGGTGCACAACCTGTACGGCCCCACCGAGTCGGCGATGCAGGTGACGCGCCGCGCGGCCGGTGCCGGAGCCGGTTCGGTGCCCATCGGTTCGCCCGTCGAGGGCGTGCGCGTGCACGTGCTCGACACCCGGCTGCGTCCGGTCCCGGTCGGCACGCCCGGCGAACTGTACCTCGCGGGCGCGCAGCTGGCTCGGGGCTACGCGGGCCGTCCCGACCTGACGGCCGAGCGATTCGTCGCCGCACCGTACGACGCGGCGGGCGAGCGGATGTACCGCACCGGCGACCTGGTCCGGTGGACCGCGGACGGCGAACTCGAGTTCCTCGGCCGCACCGACGACCAGGTGAAGCTGCGCGGCCTGCGCATCGAGCCGGGCGAGATCGAGGCGGCGCTGGCCGCCCATCCCGGAGTCGATCAGGCGGTGGTGACCCTGCACCACGGGGAGCACACCGGCGATGCGCTCGTCGCATACGTCTCGGCCGCTCCCGGTACCGAGCGGGTGACTCAGGAAGATCTGAAGTCTCATGTGTGCGCTCGGGTGCCCGGCTACATGGTGCCGTCGCTGTTCATCGTGCTCGACGAACTGCCCGTCGGTGCCAGCGGCAAGATCGACCGCCGTGCGCTCCCGGCACCGGAGCTGGTGCTCAGCGCCGGGGTGTACGTCCCTCCGCGCAACCCGGTCGAGGAGATCATCGCGACGATCTTCGCGGAGACGATCGGCGTCGAGCGCGTGGGTGCGACCGACGACTTCTTCGCCGTGGGCGGCAACTCGCTCGTCGCCACCCGGGTGATCGCGCGACTCAACGACGCGTTGGGCACCGACGTCGGAGTCCGCGAGATCTTCGAGGCCCCGACCGTCGCCGAACTCGCCGTGGTGGCCGAGCAGCGGACGGGTGCGGTACGGCCCAAGCTGGTGGCGCGCGAGCGCACCGAACCGGCACCGTTGTCGCTGGCTCAGCAGCGCATGTGGTTCCTGAACCGATTCGATCGGGATTCCGCGGCCTACAACATGCCCTTCGCCATCCGGTTGACCGGTGCGCTGGACGTGTCCGCGATGCGCGCGGCGATGCTCGACGTCTGCGAGCGTCACGAGGCCCTGCGCACCGTGTACCCCGATTCCGCCGACGGACCCCGACAGGTGGTGCTGCCGGTGCGAGATGTGGCGGCGACCGCCGACCTCGTCGAGGTGGCGGTCGCGGAGGCCGACCTCGAAGCGGAAGTCGTCGCGCTCGCGACGGCACCCTTCGACGTCACCGCCGCACCGCCGGTCCGCGTGCACCTGTTGGCCGTGGGCCCCGACGAACACGTCTTGGTCTTCGTCCTGCACCACATCGCCTTCGACGGGTGGTCGTCGGCTCCGCTGGCCCGCGATCTGATGATCGCGTACGTCGCACGGACCGCCGGACAGCCGCCGGAGTGGTCGCCGCTGCCCGTGCAGTACAGCGACTTCGCCGTCTGGCAGCGGGAACTGCTCGGCGACGAGAACGATCCGGCATCGCTGGCCGCGCAGCAGCTGGCCTACTGGCGCGCCGAACTCGCCGATCTTCCCGACGTGCTGGAGCTGCCGACCGATCGGCCGCGGCCGGCACAGCAGTCGTTCCGAGGCGGAGACGTCGCCTTCACCTTGAGCCCCGAACTGCATGCGGCGCTGCTCGAGGTGGCTCGCTCCACCGACACGACGCTCTTCATGGTGGTCCATGCGGCACTGTCGGCGCTGCTCGGACGACTCTCGGGCAGTGACGACATCGCGATCGGCACGCCGATCGCCGGCCGCGGTGAAGCCGCGCTCGACGATGTGGTCGGCATGTTCGTCGGCACCCTGGTGCTGCGCACGGAGATCGACGAGAACGCGGCCTTCACCGATCTGCTGGCGCAGGTGCGCGAGCGAGACCTGGGTGCCTTCACCAACACCGAGATCCCGTTCGAGCGTCTCGTGGACGCGCTCAACCCGACCCGGTCCGCGGCGTACCACCCGCTGTTCCAGGTCTCACTGTGGTTCCAGAACATCGCGCGCGCCGAGCTGGAGCTTCCCGGGCTCACCGTCTCCCCCGCCGAGTTCGAGACCGGTCTGTCGCGGTTCGACCTGCAACTCACCGTGACCGACCGGACCGACGCCGAAGGCGCGCCGGGGGAGATCGACGTGGTGCTCACCTACGCCGAGGATCTGTTCGACAGGTCGACGGCGGAGCGTTTCGGCGACCGATTCACGTCGGTGCTGACACAGGTGGCGGCCGATCCCGCGGTGGTGGTCGGCGACATCCCGATCATCGGCGACCAGGAGCGGACCCGGGTCCTGGAGACCTGGAACGCCACCGATCACCGGATCGAATCCATCGATGCGGACAGCGACACGCTCGTGTCCCTCTTCGACGCGCAGGTGGCGCGATCGCCCGAAGCCACCGCCCTCGTATACGAGGGCGAGCAGATCACGTACGCGGAGTTCGACGCGCGAGCCAACCGTCTGGCACGGCATCTCATCTCGATGGGTGTCGGTCCGGAGTCGTTGGTCGGCCTGTCGATCCGCCGTTCGATCGATCTGCTCGTCGGCATGTACGGCATCCTCAAGGCCGGCGGCGCCTACGTGCCGCTCGATCCGGACCACCCCGCGGAGCGCAACGGATACGTTCTGGAGAGCGCCTGCCCGGTGACGGTCGTGACCACGACCGCCGACTCCGGAGCGGTCCCCGCGGACGTGCCGACGCTCGAGATCGACGTCCTCGACCTGTCCGGCGTCGCGGGCACCCCGGTGACCGACGCGGACCGCCGTTCGCCGCTGCGCCCGCAGAATCCGGCGAACCTGATCTACACCTCCGGCTCCACCGGCCGTCCCAAGGGCATCGCGGTGCCGCATGCCGGTCTGGTCAATCAGCTGTGCTGGATGCAGGGCGAATACCAGCTGACCGCCGACGACGCGGTGATGCTCAAGACCCCGATGACCTTCGACGTCTCCGTGTGGGAGTTCTTCTGGACCCTGCAGACCGGTGCCCGCCTCGTCATCGCCCGTCCGGACGGCCACCGGGACCCCGAGTACCTGTCGACGCTGATGCGCGAGCAGAACGTCACCGTGGTCCAGTACGTCCCGTCGATGCTGGCGATGTTCGTGTCGAGCTCGTCCGCGCGGATCCCCGACACCGTCCGCGCCGTGATCGCGATCGGCGAGGCGCTGCCGATCGAGACCGCCGAGGCCTTCCGCGAACTCTCCGCCGCGCCGCTGGACAACCTGTACGGACCCGCGGAGGCGTCGCTGGCCGTCACCTACTGGCGTCACACCGAAGCCGACCAGGGCGTGGTCCCGATCGGCGTCCCGATGTGGAACACCCGCCTGTACGTGCTCGACTCGCGCCTGCAGCCGGTGCCTCCGGGCGTCGCGGGAGAGCTGTACCTGTCGGGCGTCCAGCTGGCGCGCGGCTATCACGGTCGTCCCGACCTGTCGGCGGACCGGTTCGTCGCCGATCCGTTCGGCGCCCCGGGCGAGCGGATGTACCGCACCGGCGACCTGGTCCGGCACCGCGCCACCCCGGACGCCGACGACGCGGGGGTCCTCGAGTACATCGGCCGCACCGACTTCCAGGTCAAGGTGCGCGGAAACCGCATCGAGCTCGGCGAGATCGAGGCGGCCCTGCTGTCCGCGCCCGGCGTCACGCAGGCGGTGGTGCTGGTGCGCCACGACCCGCACACCGGCGACCAGCTGGTCGGCTACGTGGTGGCGCCCGCGGACGTGACCGGCGAGTCGGTCGCGGCGCATGCGGCGGGATCGCTGCCCTCGTACATGGTCCCGGCGGCCGTGGTGGTGATGGACGAGTTCCCCCGGAACAGCAGCGACAAGCTGGACCGGAAGGCGCTGCCCGAGCCGTCCTTCGACCTGCTCGCCGCCGAGTACGTGTCTCCGCGCGACCCGGTCGAGGAGATCATCGCGGGCGTTTTCGCCGGCGTCCTCGGTCTGCCGCGGATCAGCGTCGAGGAGAGCTTCTTCGACGCCGGCGGCAACTCTCTGATCGCGACCCGAGTGATCTCGCAGGTCAGCGACGCACTCGGCGTCGACCTCGGGGTACGCGACCTGTTCGACGCGCCGACGGTCGCCCAACTGGCCGCCCGCGTGGAGCAGAGCGGGGGCGCTTCGCGGCCCGCACTGACCCGGGCCGACCGCGGCGACACCGCACCGCTGTCGCTGGCACAGCAGCGGATGTGGTTCCTCAACCGGTTCGATCCGGCCTCGCCGGCCTACAACCTCCCCCTGCCGGTCCGGATGACCGGTCCGCTCGATGAGCCCGCTCTGCAGGCCGCAGTCCGCGACCTCCTCGACCGGCACGAGTCGCTGCGGACCCGGTTCCCCGACTCCGACAGCGGTCCGTACCAGCAGATCCTGCCGGTCGGCGACGCGGTGCCCGACCTGCGCCCGATCGAGGTCACCCGGGACGGCGTGCAGCAGGCGGTCGCGAAGGCCGTCATGACCGGATTCGACGTCACCGCCGAGGTGCCGCTGCGGGTTCGGCTGCTCCGGGTCACCGACGGTGACCCGCGCGGCGAGCACGTGCTCGTCCTGGTGCTTCACCACATCTCCGGCGACGGTCTGTCGATGGCGCCGCTGGTGCAGGACGTGATGGTGGCCTACGGCGCGCGGGCGGCCGGCGAGCAGCCGGCCTGGGCGCCGCTGGAAGTGCAGTACGCCGATTACGCGATCTGGCAGCGCGACGTGCTCGGCGATCCCGCGGACTCCTCGTCAGTGGCCGCCGCCCAGATCGATTACTGGCGCGAGACCCTCGCCGGGCTGCCCGACCGCCTCGAACTGCCCACCGATCACGAACGCCCGCAGGTGCAGTCGATGCGCGGCGCCATCCATCGCACCCCGATCGGCGCCGAGCTCTACTCCGCGATCGGCGCGTACGCCCGCGCCCGGGGCGTCACGCCGTTCATGGTCCTGCACGCCGCCTATGCGACCGTCTTGGCCGGGTTGACGGGTACCGCGGACATCGCTGTCGGCACCCCCGTCGGCGGTCGTGGCACGCGTGCGCTCGACGACCTGATCGGCATGTTCGTCAACACGCTCGTGCTGCGCACCCGGGTGCGTCCGGACGAGAGCTTCGATGCGCTCGTGGCTCAGGTCCGCGCCGCGGACCTCGCGGCCTTCGAGCACGCCGAGGTCCCGTTCGAGCAGCTGGTCGAGGTTCTCGACGTCACGCGCTCCACCGCGCATTCGCCGCTGTTCCAGGTGGCGCTCGCACTGCAGTCCGAGGCCCCGACGAGCTTCGAGATGGCGGGGCTGGACGTCGAGGCCGTCGACGTCTCGACCGACACGGCCAACATCGATCTCCAGCTCACGGTGCGCGAGAACACCGAGGTCGGCGCCGAAGCCGTCTTCACCTACGCCGCCGATCTCTTCGACGAGCCGACCGTCGAGTCGTTCGGCGACCGCCTGGTCCGCATCCTGCGGGCAGCGGTCGAGGCTCCCGAGACCGCCGTCGGCGATCTTCCTCTCCTCGGCGACGCCGAGCGCGCCGACCTCGTGGACCGGCGCGGCGGGGACGCGGCGGAGCCGCGGACCCTCGCCGATCTGTTCGGCGCCACCGCCGGGCGGCACGCCGACCGCGTCGCTGTCGAGTTCGACGGGCAGAGCCTGACCTACGCCGAGCTCGCCGAGCGCTCCAACCGGCTGGCGCGACGGCTGATCGACCACGGTGCCGGCCCCGACACGGTGGTCGCCCTCGCCATGACCCGATCGATCGACGCGATGGTCTCGATCTGGGCCGTGGCGGCCGCCGGAGCGGCCTACCTGCCGATCGATCCGAAGCTGCCCGCCGACCGCATCACGCACATGGTCTCCGACTCCGGCTCGGTGATCGGTCTGACGCATTCGGCCACCGCCGACACCCTGCCGTCGCAGGCGCGGCCGGTCGACGGCTGGACCCTTCTCGACGACGCAGCGCTGGCGGAGGATCTGGCGGGCCGCTCGGGCGCACCGCTCACCGATGCGGACCGGCGTGCGCCGCTGACCGTCGACGACCTCGCCTACGTGATCTACACGTCCGGCACCACCGGTCTGCCCAAGGGCGTCGCGGTGCCGCACCGCGGGCTGTCGACGCTGGCCGACGACGTCGTCGGGTACTACGAGACCTATCCGGGCGCGCGGATGCTGCAGTTCGCGGCGATCAGCTTCGACGCCGCCGTCGGCGAGATCCTCGCGACCTTCTGCGCGGGTGCGACGATGGTCATCGCCCCGACCGACCTCTACGGCGGTGCCGAACTGGCGGGCTTCATCCGCGATCAGCGGATCACGTCCTTCGTCGGCGCGCCGAACGCGGTGCAGACGGTCGACGCGAGCGAACTCGACCTGGTGACCCGCGTGGTGGTGGGCGGCGACGTGTGTCCGCCGGAACTGGTCGCCCGCTGGGGCGGGAGGCTGCGCAACGCGTACGGGCCCACCGAGACCACCGTGATCGTCACGATGACCGATCCGCTCGCCGCGGGCGAGCCGATCACGATCGGCTCGGCGATGAGCGGCGTGCACACCCTGGTTCTCGACGACCGGCTGCGGCCGGTCCCGGTCGGGACGCCGGGCGAGCTGTACATCACCAACGCCGGCCTCGCGCGCGGCTACCTCGGCCGGCGCGGTCTCACCGCCGAGCGGTTCGTCGCGAACCCGTACGCGGTGGGGAAGCGGATGTACCGCACCGGCGACGTGGTGCGCTGGACCGCAGACGGCGAACTCGCCTACATCGGCCGATCCGACTTCCAGCTGCAGATCCGCGGCTTCCGCGTCGAACTCGGCGAGATCGACGCCGCGCTCACCTCGCACCCCGACGTGGCCTTCGCCGTCACGTTGGGTGTCCCCGGACCGGCCGGCGACACCGTGCTGGTCGGCTACGTCCAGCCGGTGGCCGGAGCTGTCGTCGACACCGATGCGCTGGCGGCGCACGCCGCGCACCGGCTGCCGCCGTACATGGTCCCCGCGGTCATCATGGTGATCGACGAGGTGCCGTTGACCCCGATCGGCAAGGTCGACCGCAAGGCGCTGCCCGCACCGGAGTTCACCCGCGCGGCGGTTCACGTCGCGCCGGTGGGCGAGGTGGAGGTCGGCGTGGCCGAGGTGGTCGGCCGGGTGCTCGGTGCCGAGCGCGTCGGCGCCACCGACGACTTCTTCGACCTCGGCGGCAACTCGCTGATCGCGACGCGCGTCGTCGCGCAGATCAACGCCGAGTTCGGCTCCGACCTGGGAGTGCGGGATCTTTTCGAGGCACGGACCGTCGCCGAACTCGCCACCCGCGTGTCTCGAGGCTCGGCCGACGGCCGCCCGGCGCTGACGCCGCGTGAGCGGGCGGCGCGGGCACCGCTGTCTCTGGCGCAACAGCGAATGTGGTTCCTCAACCGGCTCGACCCCTCGTCGGCGGCGTACAACATCCCGCTGGCGGTCCGGCTCACCGGTGAGCTCGACGCCGATGCCTTCGGCGCCGCGCTGGGCGACGTGGTCGCGCGGCACGAGACGCTGCGCACCGTCTACCCCGATGCGGGGGACGGCGGGCACCAGCAGATCCTCGACGCGGAATCGGCGGGACTGGACCTGATCCGTGACCGGGTCGGCCCGGACGAGGTGGCGGGCCGCGTCGCGGCGCTGGCCACCGAAGGCTTCGACGTGACCGCCGAGGTCCCCATCCGCGCCGCTCTGCTGCGGGTGGCGGAACCGGGCGAGGACGTGACCGATCACGTCTTCGTGCTGGTCCTGCACCACATCGCGTCCGACGCGTCGTCGCTGGCACCGCTGGTCCGCGACGTCATCACCGCCTACACCGCCCGCGCAGCGGGTCACGCCCCGGACTGGGCGCCGTTGCCGGTGCAGTACGCCGACTACGCGATCTGGCAGCGTGAGCTCCTCGGAGACCTGGACGACCCGCACTCGCGCGGTGCACGCCAGCTGGCCTACTGGACCAAGGCGCTCGCCGGGCTCCCCGATCAGCTCGACCTGCCCACCGACCGGTCGCGCCCGGCGCGTCCGTCGATGCGCGGTGGCCGTGTGGAGTTCACCATCGACGGTGAAGTGCATCGCGCGGTCACCGAGATCGGTCGCGCGCACGGCGCGTCGACGTTCATGGTGATGCATGCGGCGCTCTCGGTGCTGCTGGCCCGACTGTCGGCCACCACCGACATCGCGATAGGCACCGCGGTCGCCGGCCGCGGGGAACCCGAACTCGACGGGCTCGTCGGCATGTTCGTCAACACCCTGGTCCTGCGCACCGTGGTGGAGCCCGAAGTCGACTTCGCCGGTGTCCTCGCTCAGACGCGCGCCACCGACCTGGCCGCGTTCGGGCACACCGAACTGCCCTTCGAGCGTCTGGTCGAGGCGATCAGCCCCACCCGCTCGCAGTCGCACCATCCGCTGTTCCAGGTGGCGCTCGACTTCCAGAATGCGGGCGAGGTCGCGGTGGAGCTGCCGGGCCTGGCCATCGCGCCGGAGCAGATCAGCGCCGACGTCGCGAAGTTCGACCTGCAGCTGACGGTCGCCGAGACCGTCGACGAATCGGGTACTCCGGCCGGGATGCGGGCCTCGTTCGACTACGCCACCGACCTCTTCGACGCGTCGACCGTCCAGGTCTTCGCGGAGCGGCTCGTGCGCATCCTGTCGACCGTGGTCGTGGACCCGACGGTGCCGATCGGCGACGTCCCGATCCTGTCGCCGACCGAGAGCGACGAGTTGAGCGCGGTCGCCGGCCCGGCGTCCGTGGCGCCCCGCACCTTCCCGCAGATCCTGGCCGACGCCGTCGCCGACGATCCGAACCGGATCGCGGTGGAGGAGGGCTCCGCGGCGCTCACCTATCGTCAGCTCGACGAGCGGTCGAACCAGCTGGCCCGGCTGCTGGCCGAGCGCGGCATCGGCACCGGCGATTACGTCGCGGTCGCCATGCCGCGATCGATCCGCACCGCGACTGCCGTCTGGGCGATCGTCAAGACCGGCGCGGCGTTCCTGCCGATCGATCCGAGCTATCCGGCCGACCGCATCGCGCACATGCTGACCGATTCGGGTGTACGGATCGGTCTCACGACGTCGACCGAGCGTCCCGAGCTCTCCGGTGAGGTCGACTGGATCGTCTTCGACGAGATCGATGCGCTGCTGGCGGCCGAGTCGGTCGCCGAGGTGACCCCGGTGCGCCGCATGCGCGTGGACTCGCCGGCCTACGTCATCTACACCTCCGGGTCCACCGGTCTGCCCAAGGGCGTCGTGGTGACCCATCGGGGACTGGCGAACCTGGTCGCGGAGCAGCGCGCGCACATGCAGCTGGTCCCCGGCTCGCGGTCGCTGCAGTTCGCGTCACCGAGTTTCGACGCCTCGGTGTTCGAGATGATGATGGCCTTCGGCAGCGCGTCGACGATGGTCGTCGCGCCCGCGGGGCTGCTGGGCGGCGTGGAACTGTCGGACTTCCTGCGCGCGAACCGGGTGACCCACGCCTGCATCACGCCGGCCGCGCTGGCCGCGGCCGATCCGCAGGGACTGGACGACCTGCGCGTGCTGGCCGTGGCGGGCGACGCCTGCCCGCCCGAACTCGTGGCCCGCTGGGCACCCGAGCGCACCATGCTGAACCTGTACGGACCCACCGAGACCACCGTCTGGTGCACGGTGTCCGAGCCCCTGCGTGCGGGTGCGCCGATCACGATCGGCGCACCGACGCGCGGCTTCCGGCTGACCGTGCTCGACGGCCGCCTCCGGCCGGCTCCGGTGGGAGTGGCCGGTGAGCTCTACCTCGCCGGACCGGCCTTGGCCGCCGGCTACCACGATCGCGCCGGGCTGACCGCCGAGCGATTCGTCGCGAACCCGTTCAGCGAGGGCGAGCGGATGTACCGCACCGGCGACGTGGTCCGGTGGACGCGCGACGGGCGGCTCGAGTACGTCGGCCGCTCGGACTTCCAGGTCAAGGTCCGCGGCTTCCGCATCGAACTCGGCGAGATCAGCGGCGCGCTCTCGTGCCACGACAGCGTCGGATTCGTCACCACGGAGGGCGTCACCGCACCCGACGGCGGCACCGCGCTGGTGTCGTACGTGCTGCCCGCTCCCGGACACGTGGTCGACGAGGTCGCGCTGAAATCGTTCGCGGCGGAGTTCCTGCCCGCGTACATGGTTCCCGCTCAGGTCGTCGCACTCGACGAGGTCCCGCTCACGCCTGCGGGCAAGCTGGACCGCCGGGCACTGCCCGCGCCGTCGTTCACCATCGAGGAGGGCGACTACCAGGCGCCCCGCAGCCTCACCGAGGAGATCGTCGCAGGCGTCTTCGCCGAGGTCCTCGGCCTCGAGCGCGTCAGCGTCAGCAGCGGGTTCTTCGACCTCGGCGGCAACTCGCTGTCGGCGACGAAGGTCACCGCGCGCGTCGGCGCGGCGCTCGGCGTGCGCGTCGGGGTCCGCGACCTGTTCGACGCCCCGACGGTGGCCGAGTTCGCCGCCCATCTGGAGACGGCGACCGCCGACGAGCGGCCTCCGCTCACGGCCCGCCCGCGTCCGGATCGGATTCCGCTGTCGCTGGCCCAGCGCCGGATGTGGTTCCTCAATCAGTTCGACACGGAGTCGGCCGCGTACAACGTGCCCCTGGCCGTGCGGTTGAGCGGCGAACTCGACGTCGCCGCCCTCGAACAGGCAGTGGAGGACGTGCTCGCGCGTCACGAGGTGCTCCGCACCGTGTACCCGGACTCCGCCGACGGTCCCTACCAGGAGATTCTCCCGGCCTCTCGCGTGGACATCACGCCGATCCCGGTGACCGAGGCCGAGGTCGTCGCGCGCGCGGTCGACCTGATCTCCGAGGGCTTCGACGTGACCGCGCGGCCGCCGGTGCGGATCGCGCTGCTGGAGCAGAGCCCCCGCGAGCACGTGCTCGTGGTCACCATGCACCACATCACGGCCGACGGTGCGTCGGTCGCGCCCCTCGCCCGCGACATCATGGTCGCGTACACCGCGCGTGCCGCCGGTGCGGCGCCGCAGTGGTCGCCGTTGCCGGTCCAGTACGCCGACTACGCGCTCTGGCAGGGCGAGACGCTCGGCGACGTGGACGATCCGGAGTCACTGCTGGGGCGCCAGCGCGATTACTGGACCGATCGCCTCGCCGGTCTGCCCGAGGTGCTGGACCTGCCGATGGACCGGCCGCGTCCGGCGGTCCAGTCGACGGCCGGTGCGGGCAGCCCGTTCACGATCGACGCCCGCCTGCACAGGCGGCTCCTCGAGGTCGCGGAGGCGCACGACGCGACCCTGTTCATGGTGCTGCACGCGGCCTTCGCCGCGCTGCTGTCCCGGTTGGGCCGCGAATCCGACATCGCGATCGGCACGCCCGTGGCCGGGCGCGGCGAGCAGTCACTCGACGAGTTGGTCGGCGTGTTCGTCAACACCCTGGTGCTGCGTACCCGCGTCGACGGCGGTGCGAGCTTCGCCGACCTGCTGGCGCAGGTCCGGCAGAACGATCTCGCCGCGTTCACCCACGCCGACATGCCCTTCGAGCAACTCGTCGACGTGCTGGCGCCGTCGCGGTCGACGGCGGTCTCGCCGCTGTTCCAGGTGATGTTCACCATGCAGAACAACGCCCCGGCGAGCTTCGACCTGCCGGGTCTGTCGGTGAGCGGACTCACCTCCGACTTCGATGTCGCCAAGTTCGATCTGCAGCTGACCGTGACCGACCGGCGGGACGCCGACGGGTCGCCCGCCGATCTGCCCGCGACGTTCAGCTACGCCACGGCGCTGTTCGACCGGACGACCGTCGAACGCTTCGCCGAGGCCTACCTCGCGGTCCTGCACGGGATCTGCGACGACGCCGACCGCATCGTCGGCGACGTGCCCGTCACCTCCGCGCAGGACCGAGCCGACCTGGCCGCGGTCAACACGACCGCTGCTCCGGTGGAACCGGGCACGCTCGCGGGAGTGTTCGCCGCGCAGGCCGCGCGCACTCCGGACGCCACGGCGCTGGTGTTCGGCTCCGGCGCCTCCCGGCAGAGCCTCACCTACGCGGAGTTCGACGCCCGGACCAACGCGCTCGCACGGATGCTGATCGACGCGGGCGTGGGACCGGACGTCCCGGTGGCACTCGGCCTTCCGCGGTCGCTGGAACTGCTCACCGCGATGTACGCGATCGTCAAGGCCGGCGGCGCCTACGTCCCGGTCGATCCCGACCATCCCGCCGAGCGCACCCTGTACGTGCTCGACTCCGCCTCGCCCGCCGTGCTGCTGACGGCGTCGGACACCGACCTTCCCGCGCCCGACGGGTTGCCGGTGTGGACCGTCGACACGGTGGACCTCGACGGATGGTCGACAGCGCCGATCACCGATGCCGAGCGGTCGGCGCCGCTGCGCGGGACGAACACCGCGTACGTCATCTACACCTCCGGTTCCACCGGCCGCCCCAAGGGCGTCGCGGTGCCGCATTCGGCGATCGTGAATCGCCTCGCCTGGATGCAGCACGAGTACGCGCTCACCCCGGACGACGTTGTGGCGCAGAAGACCCCCGCGACCTTCGACGTGTCGGTGTGGGAGTTCTTCTGGCCGCTGCAGGTGGGCGCGTCGCTCGTCATCGCGCAGCCGGACGGGCACCGCGACCCGCTGTACCTCGCCGAGCTGTTCGAGGCGGAGTCGGTCACCACCGCGCACTTCGTCCCGTCGATGCTGTCGGCGTTCACCGGGGCGGTGGCTCCGGGATCGGTCGGCTCGCTGCGCCAGGTGTTCTGCTCGGGCGAGGCACTGACGCCGCGGGCCGCGCAGGCCTTCGCGGCGTTGAGCGATGCGCGTCTGCACAACCTCTACGGCCCCACCGAGGCGGCCGTCGACGTCACCTACCACGAGGTCACCCCGGCCGACACGGCCGCCGTGCCGATCGGCGCCCCGGTGTGGAACACCGGAGTCCACGTCCTCGACGACCGTCTGCATCCGGTGCCGGTCGGCGTGGCAGGCGAACTGTATCTCGCCGGCGTGCAGCTGGCGCGCGGTTACGTGGGACGCGCGGACCTCACCGCCGACCGCTTCGTGGCGAACCCGGCGGCCGACGGGGAGCGGATGTACCGCACCGGCGACCTGGTCCGATGGGTCCGGACCGACGGCGGGCTGGAACTGGACTACATCGGCCGCACCGACTTCCAGGTCAAGCTTCGCGGTCTGCGCATCGAGCTCGGCGAGATCGAGGCGGCGCTGCTCGATCAGCCGACGGTCGCGCAAGCCGTCGTGGTGGTGCGCGAAGACGTTCCGGGCGCACAGCAGCTCGTCGGCTACGTCGTCGGCGACGTCGCGTCCGGTGAACTCGATGTCGACGCTCTCACCGAGGCGATCTCGGCTCGCCTGCCGGAGTACATGGTGCCCACGGTGCTGATGCCGCTCGACGAGTTCCCGTTGAACGCCTCGGGCAAGCTCGACCGCAAGGCGCTGCCCGCGCCCGACCGGACCGAGTCGGTCACGCAGTACCGCGCACCGGCCGACCGTGTCGAGACCGTGCTCTGCGATCTGGTCGCCGAACTGCTCGGTCTCGACCGCGTGGGTGTGGACGACTCCTTCTTCGCGCTGGGCGGCGACTCGATCATGGCCATTCAGCTGGTCTCGCGCGCCAAGCGCGAGGGCATCGTCCTGCGTCCGGCCCAGGTCTTCGAGCACCGCACCGTCGCCGCGCTGGCGCGGGTGGCCGCCGCCGAGGCCGCAGCCGGCCTGGACGAGCTGCCGGGAGGCGGGGTCGGCGAGGCACCGCTGACGCCGATCATGCACTGGATGATCGAAGACCTCCGTGCGTACGACGAGTTCTCCCAGGCCGTGCTCCTGACGCTCCCCGAGTCCGTCGAGGAGTCGGATCTGGCGGCCGCGATCGCCATGCTGCTCGACCACCACGACGTCCTGCGCGCCCGCCTCGTCACGAGTACCGGAACCGCTGCCGACGCCACCGGTCTGTCCATCGGCCCGGTGGGCTCGGTTCCGGCGGCCGGACTGCTGACCCGCGTCGACGTCGACGCCGCTCCCGGAACCGAGGCCTTCGCCGCGGCCGCGGAGGAACAGATGCGCCGCGCCGGTGCCCGGCTCGATCCGCGGTCCGGCGTGACGACCCAGTTCGTCTGGCTGCACCGCACCGACGGCGGGCGCGACCGTCTGCTGGTCCTGGCCCACCACCTCGTGGTGGACGGTGTCTCGTGGCGGTCGCTGGTTCCCGACCTCGCGCTGGCCTGGTACCGCGTCACCGAGGGGGCCACGGCGGAACTGTCGCCGGTGGCGACGTCGTTCCGCCGCTGGGCCCACGCCCTCGCCGAGGCCGCACCGTCGCGGGCCGGGGAACTCGAGTTCTGGCGTTCCACTCTGACCGGCGACGATCCCGCGCTGGGTGCGCGGTACGCCGACCCCGAGATCGACACCGTCGAGACCGTCGATGACCTGCGGATCGAGTTGCCGCCGCAGATCGCCGAGGCCGTCCTCGGCCGGGTACCGGGAACGGTCCACGGCTCGGCGACCGACTCCCTGATGACCGCGCTGGCACTGGCCGTCGCGGCGTGGCGAGCGGCGCGGGGAGTCCACGCCCCGAGCGCACTCGTCACGCTGGAGGGGCACGGCCGCGAAGAGCAGGCCGTCCCCGGCGCCGACCTGTCCGGCACGGTCGGCTGGTTCACCAGCTCGTACCCGGTGCGCGTCGACCTCTCGGGACTCGACGTCGACGACGCGCTGGCCGGTGGTCCGGCGGCCGGCGCCGCGCTCAAGCGGGTCAAGGAGCAGTTGCGCGCGGTGCCCGACAACGGCATCGGCTACGGCATGCTGCGCTATCTGACCGAGGAGGGGCGCTCGGCGCTCGCCGGACTGCGCACGCCGCAGATCGGCTTCAACTACCTCGGCCGCGTCTCCGCGGGCACCGGGACAGTCGACGACGCCCCGTGGCAGCTCGACGGCGACTCCGGAAGCCTGGGCGGCACGCGTGATGCCGCGATGGCCCTCCCGGCCGCGCTCGACATCAACGCCTCGGCGGTCGACTCCGCCGACGGCACGCGCCTGGGCGCCACTTTCTCCTACGCCACCGGTGTCTTCACCGCCGAACAGGTCCGCGAGATCGCAGATCTGTGGGTGGAGGCGCTCACGGCTCTGACCCGGTACGCGGACGCGCCCGGTGCCGGCGGTCTCACCCCGTCGGATCTGCCGCTGGTGCGGCTCGACCAGCGAGCCGTCGAGGCCGTCGAGGAGCGTCACGGCGACGTGGCCGACATCTGGTCGCTCTCGCCGCTGCAGGAGGGACTGCTCTTCCACGCGCAGTTCGCGGGTGACGAACTCGACGCCTACATGGTGCAGACCGTCCTCACGCTGGAGGGCGTGGTCGATCCCGCCCGCCTCCGCGCGGCGGGCGAGGCACTGCTGCGCAGGCATGCGAACCTCCGGGTCGCTTTCGACTCGATCGACGGACTGCCCGTCCAGGTGGTGCCCGCGGCCGTGAGGCTGCCGTGGGCCGAGGTGGACCTCCGGGCCGCCGCGGACCCGCAAGCGGCCTTCGACGATCTGCTGGCCGCCGACCGCCGGCGCGGCTTCGACATGGCGACGCCGCCGCTGCTGCGGTTCACCCTCGCCCGACTGGGCGAGTCCGACTACCGGATGCTCTCGACCAACCACCACGTCCTGTTGGACGGCTGGTCCACACCGCTGCTGCTCAAGGACCTGCTGTTCCTGTACGCGGCCTCCGGTGACGGCTCGGCGCTGCCCGTCGTCGGCGAGTACCGCGAGTTCCTCGTGTGGCTCTCGCACCGCGACCACCGGTCGTCGCTGACCGCCTGGGCCGCCGCGTTCGACGGACTCGACGAGCCGACACTCGTCGCCGGCGAGGCGACGGCGGCATCGGCCGACTCCGCCGACACCGAACGGCTGCTGCCCGCCGGGTTGACGTCCACCCTCGGCGCACTGGCGCGGGCTCACGGCATCACCCTCAACACCCTCGTCCAGGCGGCGTGGGGTCTGGTGCTGTCGGCGCAGACCGGTCGCAACGACGTCACCTTCGGTACCACCGTCTCCGGCAGGCCCGCGGACCTTCCGGGCGTGGAATCGATGATCGGCCTGTTCATCAACACCCTGCCCGTGCGTGTCACGGTGCGTCCGGGGGAGTCGGCGCAGGAGTTCCTGCGGCGCCTGCAGGCCGAACAGGCGGCACTGCTCGACCACCACTACCTGGGTCTCTCGGAGATCCAGCGCGCGGTGGGCGCGGGCGCGGGATTCGACACGCTGAGCGTCTTCGAGTCGTACCCGGTCGATTCCGAGGCCCTCGCGCAGGCCGCCGACATCGACGGCATGCGGGTCACCGGACTGCGCGGCATGGACTCCACCCACTACCCGCTGACGCTGGTGGCGAGTTCAGCCGACCGTCTCCACCTGCAGCTCAAGTACCTGACCGATCTGTACGACGCCGCCGCGGCGGAGACCGTGCTCGACCGCGTGGAGAGGGTGCTCACCGCATTCGCCGAAACGCCGGAGGCACCGATCGCGTCGATCGGCGTGCTGAGCGACGCCGAGCGTTCCGACGTGCTGGGACTGGGCTTCGTGCCCGGTGTCGCGCCCACGGCCGACACGCTGGCCGATGCGTTCGCCGCGCAGGCGGCGGCCCACGCCGACCGGACCGCCGTGGTCGCGGGCGGCGAGCGGCTGACCTATGCGGAACTGGCCGGACGGGTCGACCGTCTGGCCCGGGTGCTCATCGCCGAGGGCGTCGGGCCCGAGTCGCTGGTCGCGGTCGCCATGCCGCGGACGGCCGACCTGGCCGTGGCGTTGCTCGCGGTGGTCACCGCGGGCGGCGCATACGTGCCCGTCGACGTCACGTACCCGCAGGACCGGCTGTCGTACATGCTCGCCGACGCCCGTCCGACGGTGGTCGTGTCCACCGCCGCCGACGCGGAGTCCCTGCCCGCGCACGAACTGCCCGTCCTGCTGCTCGATTCGCCGGACCTCGCCGAGCGGATGGCGGCGCAGCCGGAGGGCCCGGTGACCGACGCCGACCGACTGGCACCGCTGCGCCCGCAGCATCCCGCGTACGTCATCTACACGTCGGGGTCCACCGGGCGACCCAAGGGCGTGGTGATTCCCCACGTCGACGTGCTGACGCTGATGGCCGACACCCAGCTCGACTTCGGCTTCGACGAGACCGACGTGTGGACCATGTTCCACAGCTACGCCTTCGACTTCTCCGTGTGGGAGCTGTGGGGCCCGCTGCTGCACGGCGGCGCCCTGGTGATCGTCGACTACCTGACCTCGCGTTCGCCGGACGAGTTCCTCGAACTGCTGCGTCGCGAGCGCGTCACGGTCCTCAACCAGACGCCGTCGGCCTTCTATCAGCTGGCCGAAGCCGACCGCGTAGCGGGCGCGGGGGAGGAGTCCGTTCCCGATCTGGCGCTGCGCTACGTCGTCTTCGGCGGCGAGGCGCTCGACCTCGCGCAGTTGGAGCGCTGGTACGAGCGGCACGACGACCAGGAGGTCGCGCTGGTCAACATGTACGGCATCACCGAGACCACGGTGCACGTCAGCTATCTGCCGCTCGACCGCGAGTTCGCCCGCGCGTCCAAGGCCAGCGTCATCGGGCGCGGACTGCCGGGCATGGGCGTCTACGTCCTCGACTCCCGGCTGCAGCCCGCACCGGTGGGCGTCGTCGGCGAGATGTACGTCCACGGCGGCCAGCTGGCGCGCGGCTATCTCGGCCGTCCCGACCTGTCGGCCGAGCGATTCGTGGCGGATCCGTTCGGTGCGCCCGGCGAACGCATGTACCGCTCCGGCGACCTGGCCCGCTGGAACGCCGACGGACAGCTGGAGTATCTGGGCCGCAGCGACTTCCAGGTGCAGTTGCGCGGATTCCGGATCGAACTCGGTGAGATCGAGTCCGCGCTGATGCGGTATCGCGGTGTGGCCGCCTCCGCGGTGGTCGTGCACACCGACGAGCACACCGGCGACCGCCTCGTCGGCTACGTGGTGCCCGAGGCCGGCGCCCACGTGGAGCCCGGCGCGGTGCTGGACCACGTCAGCGGATTCCTGGCCGCGTACATGGTCCCGTCGACGATCGTCGTGCTCGACGAGTTCCCGCTGACGGCCAACGGCAAGCTCGACCGCCGAGCGCTGCCCGCCCCCGACACGGCAGGTGCCGCGACGGAGTTCGTCGCCCCGCGCGATGCGGTCGAGCAGGCGATCGTCGACGTCTTCGCCGAGGTGCTCGGAGTCGACCGCGTCGGCGTTCACGACGGCTTCTTCGATCTGGGCGGCAACTCGCTGGTCGCGACCCGGGTGGTGGCGCGCGTCAACGCGGCGCTCGACGCCGAGTTCGGCGTGCGGGACCTGTTCGACGCGCCGTCGGCCGCCGAGTTGGCCCAGTGCTACGAGCGGACCGGCCGGACCGCCGAGCGCCCGGCGCTGGTCGCCGGGCCGCGACCGGACCGGGTGCCGCTCTCGCTGGCTCAGCAGCGGATGTGGTTCCTCGCGCAGTTCGACCCGTCGTCGCCCGCATACAACATTCCGATGGCGATTCGCCTCACCGGCGATCTCGACGTGGATGCCCTCGCCGCCGCGATCACCGACGTGCTGGAGCGGCACGAGTCGCTGCGCACCCGCTTCCCGGACTCGGCCGACGGGCCCTACCAGGATGTGCTGCCGACCGCGGCGGTCCCGGTGGACCTGACACCGGTCGCCGTCGACGCGGCGGATCTGCTTCCCGCGGTCGCGGACGTCCTCGGCTCCGGCTTCGATGTGACGGCCGCTCCGCCGGTGCGGGTGCGGCTGCTCCAGGTGGCCGACACCGACGTCGCCGAGCACGTGCTGGTGATGGTGGTCCATCACATCAGCGCCGACGGCATGTCGATGGCACCGCTGGCGCGGGACGTGATGGTGGCCTACACGGCGCGCGCCGCGGGCGAGGCGCACGGCTGGTCGCCGCTGGAGGTGCAGTACGCCGACTACGCCGTCTGGCAGCGGGCGGTCCTCGGCGACGAGAACGATCCGGAGTCGGTGGCCGCGCGGCAGATCGGCTTCTGGCGGAGCGAACTCGCCGGCCTGCCCGACGCACTCGACCTGCCCACCGACCGTCCGCGTCCGGTGGAGCAGTCGATGGCCGGAGCCCGGCACGTGTTCGAGATCGGCGAGGACGTGCGCCGAGCGGTGGCCGACCTGGCGGCCGCGCATCGTGCGACGCCGTTCATGGTCGTGCACGCGGCGCTGGCGGTGCTGCTCTCGCGGCTGGCTCGGGAGACCGACATCGCCGTCGGCACTCCGATCGGCGGCCGCGGCGAGGCCGCGCTCGACGATCTCGTCGGCATGTTCGTCAACACCGTCGTGCTGCGTTCGCAGATCGACGGCGACGAGACCTTCGCCGGATTGCTCGATCGCGTGCGCCAGTCCGACCTCGCGGCGTTCGGGCACGTCGACGTGCCCTTCGAGCAGCTCGTCGAGGCGCTCAATCCGGTGCGCTCGACGTCGCATCACCCGTTGTTCCAGGTCTCGCTGTCACTGCAGAATCAGCAGCGGGCCGAGCTCGAACTGCCCGGGCTCACGGTCGGTGCGCTCGACCCGGGCGTCGAGGTGACTCAGTTCGACCTCGACCTGACACTCGGCGACGCCGTCACCGAGGACGGCGAGCCGAATGGGATGTACGCCTACTTCGTCTACGCCACCGAACTGTTCGACGCCTCGACCGTCGCGACGATCGCCGAGAGGTTCGTCCGGCTGCTGACGTCGCTGACCGCCGATCCCGAACAGCGGGTGGGCGACGCGGCCTGGCTGTCGGAGGCAGAGCGCGCCGCGGTGCTCGCCGACGGCGCGGGCCCGGCCGTCGAGGTCGCCGAGCGGACTCTGCTGGCGCGCTACGAACGTCAGGTGGCCGCCACCCCGGATGCGGTCGCGGTCGTCTACGAGGGCCGCGAGATCAGCTACCGGGACTTCGACGCGCAGGCCAACCGCTGGGCGCGCCGGCTCATCGGCGCCGGCGTGGGACCGGACACGGTGGTCGCGATCGCCGTGTCGCGGTCGGTGGAGATGCTGACCGCGATGTACGCGGTCGCCAAGGCCGGCGGCGCCTACGTCGCGATCGACCCGGAACAGCCGCGCGAGCGTTCGGCCTACGTGCTCGACTCGGCCGAGCCGGCCGTCGTGATCTCCACCGAGGCCGACCGCGGGGCACTGCCCGACGGCGTCGAGCCGATCCTCCTCGAGGACGAAGCGGTCGCGGGTCTGTCGCCGGAACCGGTGACCGACGCCGACCGGATCGTTCCGCTGCGCGGCGACCACCTCGCGTACCTGATCTACACCTCCGGCTCCACCGGCCTCCCCAAGGGCGTGGCACTCACCCAGCAGGCGATCGCGAACTACCTCGCGTGGATCGTCGACCGGTACTCGCTGGACGAGTCGTCCCGAGTGGTGCAGAAGGCTCCCGCGACCTTCGACGTCTCGGTCTGGGAGACGTTCGCGGTCACCCAGGTGGGCGGTCGCGTCGTCGTGGCCGCTCCGGGCGGACACCGCGACCCGGACTATCTGGCCCGACTCATCGCCGAGCAGCGGGTCACCGTCGCGGAGTTCGTTCCGTCGCTGCTCAGCGCGTTCCTCACCGCGGGCCACGCATCCGCACTCGACTCGCTCGAGTACGTCGTGGCGGGCGGCGAGGAACTGTCGGCCGGACTCCTGAAGGAGTTCACCGCGGCCACCGGCACCGTCATCGACAACACCTACGGTCCGACGGAGACCACCGTCGGCATCCTGTTCGAGCCAGCGGTCCAAGCGCTCGGCGAGGTCGCGACGGTGCCGATCGGGCGTCCGTCGTGGAACGCCGGCGCTCTGGTGCTCGACGACCGTCTGCACCCGGTTCCCGTGGGCTCGGCGGGCGAGCTGTACCTGACCGGCGTCCAGTTGGCCCGCGGGTACCTCGGCCGCCCCGATCTGACGGCCGAACGGTTCGTGGCCGATCCGTTCGCGGCCGACGGCACCCGGATGTACCGCACCGGCGATCTGGTGCGATGGAACCACGCCGGACGGCTGGAGTTCCTGGGGCGCACCGACTTCCAGGTGAAGCTGCGCGGCCTGCGCATCGAGCTGGGCGAGATCGAGGCGGCGCTGGCGAGCCACCCCGAGGTGGACCAGACGGCCGTGATCCTCCATCACGATGACCACGTCGGCGATCAGCTGGTCGCGTACGTGGTCGCAGCCGGCGTCGAGGCTCTCGACGCGGGCGAACTGAAGACGTACCTCGGGACGCGACTGCCCGCGTACATGGTGCCCGCCGCATTCGTCGCGCTCGACGAGATGCCGCTGGGCGCCAGCGGCAAACTCGATCGACGCGCTCTCCCGGCGCCGCACCTCGAGGCGGACGCGGGCGAGTACGTGGCTCCGCGGTCGCCGGTCGAGGAGGTCGTCGCGGGAGTGGTGGCCGAGGTGCTCGGCCTCGATCGGGTCGGCGTCACCGACGACTTCTTCGCGCTCGGCGGCAACTCGCTGGTCGCCACCCGGGTGATCGCTCGGGTCAACGAGGCTCTCGGCTCCGACCTCGGCGTGCGCGCCCTGTTCGACGCACCGACCGTCGGCGGGCTCGCCGAGACGGCCGAGCGGACCGGCACCGGCCGGACCCGCCCCGCACTGGCGCCGCAGCCGCGCCCGGAGCGGATCCCGCTCTCGCTCGCGCAGCAGCGCATGTGGTTCCTGAACCGGTACGACCCGGAGTCGGCGGCGTACAACGTCCCGCTGGCCGTGCGATTGTCGGGCGAACTCGACACCTCGGCGATGGCTCAGGCCGTCCGGGACGTGGTGATCCGGCACGAGTCGATCCGCACGGTCTTCCCGGCCGGAGACGACGGCCCCTACCAGTCGATCCGGCCCGCCGACGAGGTCCTCGGCGACCTCGCACCGGTCGACGTGGCCGCCGGCGAGATCGCCGGTGTCGTCCGAGACTTCGCGCTGGCGCCCTTCGACGTGACGGCTCAGGCCCCGCTGCGCGTGGCCCTGTACCGGATCGCCCCCGACGAGCACGTGCTGGCGTTCGTGGTCCACCACATCGTCGGCGACGGCTCGTCGACGGCGCCGCTGGCACGTGACGTCATGGTGGCGTACCTGGCGCGCTCGGCGGGCTCGGAGCCCGGCTGGGCGCCGCTGCAGGTCCAGTACGCCGACTTCGCGATCTGGCAGCGGTCGCTGCTGGGGGCGGAGGACGACCCGGCGTCGCTGGCGGCACAGCAGGTGCAGTACTGGCAGAGCACGCTCGCGGGCCTTCCCGAGGTTCTCGACCTGCCGACCGACCGGCCGCGTCCGGCGGACCGGTCGCAGCAGGGCGCGAGCGTCGGCTTCGAACTCGACGCGCGGGTCCACGACGGCCTGCGGAACATCGCGTCCGAGGGCGGCGCCACCATGTTCATGGTGGTCCACGCGGCGCTGGCGACACTGCTCGCGCGACTGTCGAGCAGCTCCGACATCGCGATCGGCACGCCGATCGCGGGCCGCGGTGAGCGCGCCCTCGACGATCTGATCGGCATGTTCGTCAACACCCTGGTGCTGCGCACCCAGGTGGAACCGGACGCCGGCTTCGCCGATCTGCTGTCGCAGACCCGGGGTGCCGACCTCGGTGCCTTCGCCAACGCCGACCTGCCGTTCGAGAGGCTGGTCGACATCCTCGATCCGGTGCGCTCCAGCGCGCATTCGCCGCTGTTCCAGGTGGTGCTGTCCACCGAGGACATCGGCGAGGAGCGGTTCGAGCTCCCGGGGCTCACGGTCACCGGGCTGGCCGACGACACCCACGTGGAGAAGTTCGACCTCGAACTGTCGTACCGTGAGCGCTTCGACGACGACGGTCGTCCGGCCGGGCTCGCGCTGACCTTCGGCTACGCCACCGACATC
This sequence comes from Gordonia sp. LUNF6, assembly GCF_047041125.1. Taxonomy (NCBI): domain Bacteria; kingdom Bacillati; phylum Actinomycetota; class Actinomycetes; order Mycobacteriales; family Gordoniaceae; genus Gordonia; species Gordonia sp. LUNF6. The sequence continues at coordinate 3,069,162 of NZ_CP178181.1, read as the reverse complement.
TTCGACGAGAGCTCCGTCCGGGCGTTCAGCGACCGCCTCACGCGCATCCTGGCCGCGGTGGCTGCGGACGCCCGGGTGCGGATCGGCGACATCGAACTCCTCGAGGACGCCGAGATCGAGGCGCTCGCACCGGTCCGCGGCGCCGCACCGGCCGGACCGGCGACCCTCGCCGAGATGCTCACGTCCACGGCCTCGGCGAACTCCGCGTCCACCGCACTGGTGCTCGGCGACGAGGCCATCGGCTACGCCGAACTCGACGAACGCTCCAACCGGCTGGCGCGGGTGCTGATCGCCCGCGGCGCGGGCCCGGAGACCGTGGTCGCGCTCGGCATGGCGCGCTCGATCGACTCCGTCGTGGCCATGTGGGCCATCGCCAAGTCCGGCGCGGCCTTCCTGCCGGTGGACCCGGGATACCCGGCCGACCGCATCGCACACATGCTGACCGATTCCGGTGCGGTCCTGGGCGTGACGACATCGGCCTGGCGCGACGCCTTCGGCTCCGTCGGCCGATGGCTCACACTCGACGACGCGGACACCGCGAGCGCGGTGGACGCGGCCTCGGCCGCGGCGATCACTGATGCCGAGCGCACAGCCGCGCTGCACGTCGCGCAGACCGCCTACCTCATCTACACCTCCGGCTCCACCGGTCTGCCCAAGGGCGTCGCGGTGACCCACGAGGGCCTGATGAACTTCGCGACCGAACTGCGGGAGCGCTGCGGAACCAGGCCGGGTTCGCGGGTCCTGCACTTCGCATCGCCGAGCTTCGACGCGTCGGTGCTGGAGTACCTGCTGGCCTTCGGGGCCGGTGCCACCTTCGTGATCGCACCGACCTCGGTGTACGGCGGCGACGACCTGGCCGAGCTGCTGCGGCGTCACGATGTGACGCACGCCTTCATCACTCCGGCCGCGCTCGCCTCCGTCCACGAGACGGGCATGGACCAGCTGGAGATGATCGGCGTCGGCGGCGACGTCTGCCCGCCCGAACTGGTCGCCCGCTGGGCGCCCGGGCGCCGCATGTTCAACATGTACGGTCCCACCGAGGCGACTATCTCGGTCACGATCGACGGGCCGCTGCAGCCCGCCGAACCCGTCACCATCGGGTCGCCGAACCGCGGTGTGGAAGCACTCGTGCTCGACGCCCGGCTGCGGCCGGTGGCCGTCGGCGTGCCCGGTGAGCTGTACGTGGCGGGGCCGGCTCTGGCGCGCGGCTACCACGATCGACTCGGTCTGAGCGCCGAGCGATTCGTCGCGAATCCGTACGGCGGGAACGGGGCGCGCATGTACCGCACCGGCGACCTCGTTCGCTGGGTCGAGGCTGAGCGCGGACTGTCCCTGGAGTACCTCGGCCGCTCCGACCAGCAGGTCAAGGTCCGCGGCTTCCGTATCGAACTCGGCGAGATCAACGCCGTGCTGGCCGCCCACACGGCGGTGGAGTTCGTGCACACCAGCGGTCACGTCACCGACGGCGGCGACACCCTGCTCGTGTCGTACGTGCTGCCCTCGAACGGCGAGGAGCTCGCAGTGCGTGAACTTCTGGCGTTCGCCGGCGAGCGGCTGCCGGGCTACATGGTGCCCGCCGCGATCGTGATTCTGGACGAGATTCCGCTGACCCCCGCGGGCAAGCTCGACGTCCGGGCGCTGCCCGCCCCCGAGATCACCGAGACGGCCGGAACCTATGTGCCGCCGCGCACCCCGACCGAGGAGATCCTCGCGGGCGTCTTCGCCGAGGTGCTCGGCGTGTCCCGCGCCGGATCGACCGACGGGTTCTTCGATCTCGGCGGCAACTCGCTGTCGGCCACGCGCGTCACGGCGCGCGTCAACGCGGTGCTCGGCGCCGACCTCGCGGTTCGCGACGTGTTCGACGCACCGACGGTGGCCGGTCTGGCCGCGCTGATCGACGCCCGGCGCGGCTCGGGAGCGGACCGCCCCGCGCTGGTCCCGGTCCATCGCCCGCACCGGATCCCGTTGTCGCCGGCGCAGCGACGGATGTGGTTCCTGAACCAGTTCGATCCCGAGTCGGCCGCGTACAACATCCCGCTCGCGGTGCGTCTGACGGGCGAACTCGACGTGGACGCGCTGCGTGCGGCGATCGCCGACGTGGTCGCGCGGCATGAGACGCTGCGCACGGTGTACCCGGCCGTCGGCCGCGAACCGCATCAGGTGATCCTGCCCGCCGACACCGTTCCCGATCTGCCGGTGATCGAGGTGTCCGCCGACCGGATCGTCGACGAGGTGACCGCGTTCGCGGCCCGCGGCTTCGACGTCACAGCGGCGCCGCCCCTGCGGATGGAACTGCTGGAGGCGGCACCCGACGAGCGCGTGCTAGTGGTCGTGATCCATCACATCTCCGGCGACGGCTCGTCGACTGCACCGTTGGTGCGCGACGTGATGGTCGCGTACGCCTCCCGTGCCGCGGGCATGGCGCCGCAGTGGACGCCGCTTCCGGTGCAGTACGCGGACTTCGCCGTCTGGCAGCGGGAACTCCTCGGCGATGAGCGCGACCCGCAGTCGCGTGCGGCACGTCAGCTGGCCTTCTGGACCGAGGCACTCGCCGATCTGCCCGCGCAGATCGAGCTGCCCGCCGATCGGCCGCGCCCGCGCGTGCAGTCGCTCGACGGCGGCGCGGTGGCGGTCACCGTCGACGCGGACACCCACCGCGGCCTGATCGAGGTGGCGCGGGATCGCGGGGCGAGCGTCTTCATGGTCGTCCACGCCGCGCTGTCGGCGCTGCTCGCGGGGCTGTCGGGGTCGTCGGACATCGCCGTCGGCACCCCCACCGCGGGCCGTGGAGACGCCGCGCTCGACGATCTCGTCGGCATGTTCGTCGGCACCCTGGTGCTGCGTGCCCAGGTGGAGCCCGGCATCACGTACGCCGAGTTGATCGACCAGGTTCGCGAGTTCGACCTGGCGGCGTTCGGCAACGCCGACATCCCGTTCGAACGTCTGGTGGAGGTTCTCGATCCCGAACGGTCGACCGCGCACTCGCCGCTGTTCCAGGTGATGCTCTCGTTCCAGAACCTCGAGCGCGAAGACCTGGAACTGCCGGGCCTGACGGTCTCGGCGGTCGGCTCGGGACCGGAACCGGCGAGGTTCGATCTGTCGATCGGCGTCGAGGAGGGATACGCCGACGACGGCAGCCCGGCGGAGATCGCGGTCTCGTTCGGCTACGCGACGGCGTTGTTCGACGAGTCCACCGTGCGCGGTTTCGGCGACGCCTTCGTCCGGGTGCTGCGGGCACTGGTCGCCGATCCGGACGCGGCGGTCGGCGATGCGCCGCTCGCCGGCGAGGACGACCGTTCGGCACTCGCCGCGGTCAACGCCACCGGGCACGATCTCGTCCCCGCGACGCTCGCGGACCTGTTCGACGCGCAGGTCGCGCGGACGCCGGACGCCGAGGCACTGGTCTTCGAGGGCCGACGACTGTCGTACGCGGACTTCGACGCTCAGGCCAATGCCCTGGCGCGGAAGCTGATCGACGCCGGTGTGGGACCGGACGTGCACGTCGCCCTGGCGGCGCGCCGCTCGCTCGACCTGCTGGTCGGCATGTACGCGGTGATCAAGGCGGGCGGTGCGTACGTGCCGGTCGACCCGGACCACCCCGCCGAGCGAACTCAGTACGTCCTCGAATCGGCGGCACCGCAGGTGGTGCTCGCCGGCACAGGCGTGGACCTCGAGGTGCCCGACGGTGTCCCGGTGTGGACGCTGGGTGCGATCGACGTCGACGGCTACCCCGACGGTCCGGTGACCGATTCCGAACGGCTCGCACCGTTGCGCGGAACGAACATCGCGTACGTGATCTACACCTCCGGGTCCACGGGGCGCCCGAAGGGCGTCGCGGTCCCGCACTCCGGTGTGGTCAACCGGCTCGCGTGGATGCAGTCGGCCTACCCGCTGACCTCGGACGATGCGGTGGTGCAGAAGACGCCGTCGACCTTCGACGTGTCGGTGTGGGAGTTCTTCTGGCCCTTGCAGGTCGGTGCGTCCCTGGTGATCGCCCGGCCGGACGGCCATCGCGACCCGCAGTACCTCGCCGATCTCATCGAGGCCGAGTCGGTGACGACTGCGCACTTCGTGCCGTCGATGCTCTCCGCGTTCACCTCGCTCGTGGAGCCCGGTCGGGTTCCGTCGCTGCGGCAGGTGTTCTGCTCGGGTGAGGCGCTGACCCCGCAGGCCGCACAGGCCTTCGCCGCGCTGAGTCCGGCGCGACTGCACAACCTGTACGGTCCCACCGAGGCGTCGGTGGATGTGACGTTCCACGAGTACACCGCCGCAGACACCGTGACCGTGCCGATCGGCCGGCCGGTGTGGAACACCCGACTGCACGTGCTCGACGCACGCCTGAACCCGGTGCCGATCGGGGTGGCCGGTGAGCTGTATCTGGCGGGCGTGCAGTTGGCCCGCGGTTACGTCGGACGCCCGGATCTGTCGGCGGACCGCTTCGTGGCGGACCCACATGCGCCGGGCGAGCGGATGTACCGCACCGGTGACCTCGTCAAATGGGTGCGGACCGCGGACGGTGAGGGCATCGAGTTGGTCTACATCGGGCGCACCGACTTCCAGGTGAAGCTGCGCGGACTGCGGATCGAGCTCGGCGAGATCGAGTCGGTCCTGCTGGAGCAGCCGGGTGTGGCACAGGCCGTGGTGCTGGTGCGCGAAGACATCCCCGGCGCTGCGCAATTGGTCGGCTACGTGACGGCCGCTGCGGGGGAGAGCCTCGACGTCGACGCGCTCACCGCGGCACTGTCGGTGCGGTTGCCGGAGTACATGGTTCCCGCGGTGCTCATGGTGCTGCCGGCGTTTCCGCTGAACGCCTCGGGCAAACTCGACCGGAAGGCGCTGCCTGCACCCGACACGCAGTCGCGGTCGCAGACCTACCGTGCGCCCTCCACCCACACCGAGGCGGTCCTGGCGCAGCTGATCGCCGAACTCCTCGGCGCCGAGCGAGTCGGTGTGGACGATTCGTTCTTCACCCTCGGCGGCGACTCGATCATGGCGATCCAGCTCGTGTCGCGGGCCAAGAGCGCGGGGATCCTGCTCACGCCGAGGATGGTCTTCGAGCACCGCACGGTGGCCGCGCTGGCGGTGGCCGCCGAGGCGGCGGAGCTGGTGACCCTCGACGAGTTGCCGGGAGGCGGGGTCGGCGACGTTCCGATGCCGCCGATCGGCCGGTGGATGATCGAGCACGGGCGCAGCTACTCGCGGTTCTCGCAGGCCGAAGTGTTGGCGCTGCCGCGCACCGCCGCGTTCGAGGATCTGACCGCGGCGCTCGGCGCGGTCGTCGACCATCACGACATGCTGCGTGCCCGTCTGGTGGACGCCGACGGCGTCACCTCGCTGCACGTGGCGGAGGCCGGGTCGGTCGATCCGTCCGGCATCCTGACGCAGGTGCGGTACTCGGGAGAGTTCACCGCCGCGGCGTCCGCCGCACTCGAGGCGGCCGGCACCCGGCTCGATCCATGGGCCGGCCGGATGGTCCAGGCCGTGTGGCTGGTCGGCGACGACGCCGACGGGCTCGGCCACCTGCTCGTGGTGGTCCACCACCTCGCGGTCGACGGGGTGTCGTGGCCCATCCTGGCCGCCGACCTCACGGTGGCCTGGGGGCGCATCGCGAGCGGAGAACCGGTGCAGTTGCCCGAGGTGGGAACCTCCTTCCGGCGCTGGATGCACGGACTCGCCGACCTCGCCTCGACCGACGATGCGGCCGATCGCGCCCACTTCTGGGAGTCGGTGCTCGAGGGCCCCGACCCGGATCTGGGCTCGCGCCCGCTCGACCCGGCGCTCGACCTCGTCGAGACCGTGGAGGAGTTCCGCGTGGTGGTTCCCGACGACGTCACCGACGCCGTTCTGAACCGGGTGCCCGAGGCCTTCCACGGATCGGTGGACGATTCACTGCTGACGGCGCTGGCCCTGGCGCTGGTCGCCTGGCGAGCCGAACGCGGTGTCGACGAGTCGACGGCACTGGTGACGCTGGAGGGCCACGGCCGCGAGGAGCAATTGCTCCCCGGCGCGGACCTGTCGCGGACCGTGGGCTGGTTCACCTCGCAGTATCCGGTCCGGCTCGACGTCTCCGGCATCGACCTGGACGACGCCTTCGCCGCGGGACCCGAGCTGGGACGGGCGGTGAAGGCGGTCAAGGAGCAGTTGGCCGCCGTACCCGATCGAGGCGTCGACTACGGTCTGCTGCGCAGGATGAACCCGGAGACGGCGGCACGTCTGTCCACGCTGCGCACACCGCAGATCGGGTTCAACTACCTCGGACGGCGCGCCGGCGAGACACCGCAGGCAGCCGAGCAGCGGGGCGAGGCCGTGAATCTCGGCGGCACGCGCAACCCCGACATGGTGGTGCCTGCGCTGCTCGACGTGAACGCGGTCGCGGTCGGTTCGTCGCTGACGGCCGACTGGGCGTACGCCGGTGGCGTCCTGACCCGCGACGAGGTGGCGCGCCTGGCCGATCTGTGGGTGGCGGCGCTGACGGCTCTCGCGCGGCACACCGACCGGGCCGACGCGGGTGGGCACACCCCGTCGGACTTCGACCTGGTGTCGGTGAACCAGCGTCAGATCGACGCCTGGGAGAGCGCCTACGGCGGCGTCGACGACGTGTGGTCGCTGTCGCCGCTGCAGGAGGGTCTCGTCTACCAGTCGCAGATCGCGACCGACGACGAGGACTTCTACCAGGTCCAGATGGTGCTGAAGCTCGGTGGCCGGGTGGACGCCGACCGGCTCCGCGCTGCGGGGCAGGCGATCCTGGACCGCTACCCGAACCTGCGCGTGGCCTTCAGCTACGACGCGGGTGTCGCGGCACAGGTGGTGCTCGACGGAGTGGAACTGCCCTTCCGATCGGTGTCGATGACGCAGGTGCCCGAAGCCGAACGGGATGAGGCGCTGCGGCGTCTGCTCGACGACGACCGGCGGAGCGGATTCGATCTGTCCCGGCCGCCGATGCTGCGCTTCACCCTCGTCGAGATGGCCGACGGCGATCACCGGCTGGCGGTCCTGGTCCATCACGCACTGGTCGACGGCTGGTCGACGCCGCTGTTCCTGCGGGAGCTGTTCGTGCTCTACGCGACGCACGGCGACGCGACCCACCTGCCGCCCGCGCGGTCGTACCGGGACTTCCTGGTGTGGCTCTCGAAGCAGGACCGCGCACAGTCGCTGTCGGTGTGGCGGGACGTCCTCGACGGCGTCGACGAGCCGACCCTGGTGGTCGGCGACGCGGTCGACCACGGATCGTCGTCCCGTGAGCTCGCGGTGACGCTGGACGCCGAACTGTCGCAGCGACTCAACGCCCTGGGCCGCGACCGCGGGTTCACGATGAACACCGTGGTGCAGGCGGGATGGGCACTCGTGGTGTCGGCGCTGACCGGACGCGACGACGTCGTCTTCGGCGCCACCGTCTCGGGACGGCCACCGCAGCTCGACGGCGTCGAGGAGATGATCGGCCTGTTCATCAACACCCTGCCGGTGCGGGTTCGCATCCGCGGCGGGGAGCGGCTCGAGGATCTGCTCGCACGCATCCAGACCGAACAGACCGATCTGCTCGACCATCACTACGTCGGCATGCCGGAGATTCAGGCGGTCGCCGGGCCGGGCGCCGGGTTCGACACCCTCGCGGTGTTCGAGTCGTACCCCGACGTCGAGGCGGGCGAGGGCGGCGACATCGACGGAATGACGGTGGAGGGTCTGACGGGCACCGACACGGTCCACTACCCGCTGGCGCTGGCCGCGGAGTACACGGACTCGCTGGTGCTGCGGCTCAAGTACCTCGACGGCGCCTTCTCGCCGGAGCGGGCACAGGGCGTGATGGACGTCCTGGTGGGGGCGATCACCGCGTTCGCCGAGCAGCAGACGGCGCGAGTGGTGGAGCTGGACCTGATGGACCCGGCGCAGCGCGCCGCCCTGGTGCCGGCGACCGGACGCGCGGCCTACCCGTACGCGTCGATGGCGGACATGTTCGCCGCCGCCGCGGCGGTCGACCCGGACGCGCTCGCCGTCGTCGCGCGGGAGCGCTCGGTCACGTACCGCGAACTCGACGAGTACTCCAACCGGCTGGCCCGCGAGCTGATGGCACGCGGCGTCGGTACCGAGGACGTCGTGGCGATCGCGATCGGCCGCTCGGTGGAGTCGGTGGCCGCGGTGTGGGCCGTCGTCAAATCGGGCGCGGCGTACCTGCCGGTGGACCCGAACTATCCGACCGACCGCATCGAGCACATGCTCACCGACTCCGGATCGGTCCTCGGGCTCACCGTGACCGCGCATCGGGGCGGCCCGAGCGGCGGACTGGAGTGGATCGTCCTCGACGATCCCGCGCACCACGCGCAGATCCAGGGCCGGCCGGCCGGTCCGGTCACCGACGAGGTGCGACTGCGGCCGATCCGGCCGGAGACCGCCGCGTACATGATCTACACGTCCGGGTCGACGGGTATGCCGAAGGGCGTCGTGGTGGTCCATCGGGACGTGGCCGGATCGGCGCAGGACGCGCGGGTGCGGATGGCGATCGCTCCGGGCGACCGGATGCTGCACGTCATCTCGCCGAGCTTCGACGGTTCGGTGGGCGAGTACCTGATCGCGTTCGGCGCGGCCGCGACAATGGTCGTCGCCCCGCCGGAGGTGTTCGGCGGAGCCGAACTCGCCGACCTCCTGCGCGCCGAGCGGGTGACCCACCTGCTGATGACTCCGGGTGCGCTGGCCTCGGTGAACCCGGCCGGACTCGACGATCTCCGCGTCGTCGCGGTGGGCGGCGAGGCGTGCCCGCCGGAGCTGGTGGAGCGCTGGGCGCCGGGACGCCTGTTCGTCAACGTGTACGGCCCCACCGAAGCGCTGGTCTGGTCCAACTGGATCGCCGTGGAGGCCGGGCAGCGAGTCACGATCGGTGCGCCGCGTGCCGGTTTCGGGGCAGTGGTGCTCGACGCGAACCTGCGGCCGGTGGCCGCGGGCGTGGTCGGCGAGCTGTACCTGATGGGGCCGGGTCTGGCGCGCGGCTATCACCGGCGCCCGAGTCTGACCGCCGAGCGGTTCGTGCCGAATCCGTTCGGAGAGCCGGGTGACCGCATGTACCGCACCGGCGACGTGGTCCGTTGGATTCCGGGCGGCGAGCTGAGCGGAGACGAGTGGGTGCTCGACTACGTCGGGCGGTCCGACTTCCAGGTCAAGATCCGAGGGTTCCGCATCGAGCTCGGCGAGATCGAGTCCGCGCTGAGCGCGCACCCGAGCGTCGACTTCGCACACGTCATCGGCGTTCCCGGACCGGGCGGACAGACCGTGCTGGCCGCCTACGTCCTGCCCGTGGAGGGGGCGGCGGTGGATCCCGACGCCCTGTCCGAGTTCGTCGCCCGCACGCTGCCCGCGTACATGGTTCCGGCGGCGGTGGTCGCGATCGATCACGTGCCGCTGACCGGTGCGGGCAAGATCGACCGGAAGGCTCTGCCGGTGCCGGAGTTCGCCGAACGTGCGCCGTACGTCCCGCCGTCCACGGACGAGGAGCGGATGCTGGTGGACGCGTTCGAGCGGGTGCTGGGCACCACCGAGGTCGGAATCGACGACGGCTTCTTCGATCTGGGCGGTCATTCGTTGCTCGCGACCAGGCTCGTCGGTCTGATCAGCGACGAACTCGGCCTGCGGGTGCCGATGCAGTGGATGTTCGCCGATGCGACACCGCGCCGGATCGCCGAACGGCTCTCGGAACTCGACGCCGAGGACACCGGTGACGATCTGCAGGTGCTGCTCCCGCTCCGGACCGAGGGCCGGGCCGCCCCGCTGTTCTGCGTCCATCCGTTCATCGGCCTGTCGTGGTCGTACGGCGGGCTGACCGGATACCTCCCCGACCGTCCGGTGTACGGCATCCAGTCGCCGGTGCTGTCCGGCGGTGAGATGCCGCAGACCGTGGAAGAGGTGGCGGCGCTGTACCTGGCGAAGATCCGCGAGGTGCAGCCGGAGGGTCCGTACCACCTGCTCGGCTGGTCGCTCGGCGGTGTCATCGCGCACGCGATGGCCGTCGCACTGCGGGCCGACGGTCAGCAGGTGGCGACCCTGGCGATGCTCGACAGCCACCTGTCGCTGTCGGAGGTCGGTGAGGCAGCCGCCGCGGACAACATGGGCGAGGTGCTCGCCGGACTCGGCTTCGATTCGTCGATGCTCGCCGGACTCGAGGGTGTCAGCACCGAGCGGTTGTTCGAACTGCTTCCGCAGATGCCGGGCCTGCCGCCCTCATTGGTCGGCAAGGACCTGCGGGCGATGCTGCCGGACACCGATCTGGTGGCGCGGCAGATCGAGTCGTACCGCCCGCAGCTCTTCGACGGCCGGGTGGACTACTTCGCGGCGCGTCAGGGCCGGCTGCGGCGGGACGATCCGAGCGAGGACTGGACCGATGCGGCCGAGGCGATCGTGGTCTTCGACGTGGACGCGAGCCACAACGACATGACCACACAGCACGCGCTGGCACAGATCGGGCCCATCCTGGCACGGCTGCTGGAGGGACGCCCGTGAGACGAGTCCGCCGGGGATCGTGACCCGATCCCCGGCGGCGCCGCTCGGATTCAGACGCGGGCGGTGTCGCTCGGGTCGTCGCTTCGGAAGATCCGGCGGAACGACATCGTCCCGGTCTTCGCGTCGTACGCGCGGGTCGGCAGCCAGGTGAACAGGTGCAGGACCCGGTTGTTCAGCACCTGCAGGCGGCTCTTGCGGGCTTCGCCGTGCAGCCCGTGGATGCGGTAGGTCTCCGGCAACTGCCGCATGTACCGGCCGTAGGAGCGCGGGCTGCTGCGGAAACGGCGTGCCGAGCTGTCGGCGGCCATGCCGACGATGAAGGCGATCCGGTAGCCGGCCTCCCGGCAGCACAGCGACAGATCCAAGTCCTCGTACACGTCCGGGCGGTCGGAGACGGCGTCCCGGATCGTGGGCCACACCGCGGTGCGCAGAACGCTGTTGCCGCCGGTGGCCATGTGCAGACCGACGATTCCGCGCGGGTCGTCGGACTTGGCCCGCACCCGCGCGATGAGCCGCTGATTCGACTTCTCGAAGGTCTTCTTGAACGGAGAGTCGAACGGGGTGAGGGGGCCGGTGGCGAGCACCACGTCGTCGGGCATGTCGGCGAAGAACTCCCGGATGGAGCGGGCCCAGCCGGGGTGCGGAACCGTGTCGGCGTCCAGGCGCGCCGTCAGTTCACTCGTCGAGGCCTCGAATCCGGCGTTGCGCGCGAATATCAGTCCGGGGCGGGTCTCGCTGACCAGACGGATCCGCGGCTCCCGCGCGCTGAACTCGCTGACGATCTCGGCGGTGCGGTCGGTCGAATCGTTGTCGACCACGATGATCTCGTTGAGGTCCTCGATCTGTTCGCAGAGACGGGTCAGCGTCTGCGCGATCGAATCCTCCTCGTTGAGCGCCGGAACCATGACGGAGAGAGTTGGGTGAGTCACAGAGCCGAACCCTACCGCCCAATGCGGACAGTTCGGAGTTTGTCGGCGGACAGATCTGGGTGTGTCGGCGTTTCAGATGAATCTGCGATCAGATCCGTCGAATCGGACGCGCTACCCGCCCCAAGTCGTGTGTGATCTATATCGCAGACTCAACGCTCGCGATGTGGATCGGAAGCTGTAACAGAATGATCGGGGTCGGCCGATAGTCCGTTCAGCTGACAGATTGAAGGCGCCGCTCTTCAACGCCCGTGCCGTGGTACGCGTTGAGCCAGCGGATGGCCGAAGAGACGATGCGAAGGTCCTCATGGGGCCCGACGGTGCGGAGGCGATAGGGGAGAAGGTTCATGAGCGCGGCGAACAGCGCGGCGTTCGCCGAGTGGTCGGAGTAACCGCCGGCCTCGAGGCGGCAAGCGATCTCGTCCGCGAGTTCGGCATAGGTGACCGGCTTGCCCGCGAGGCGGACGGCGACGAGCCGCGGCATCGTGATGCTGCGGTCTTCGATGCGTTCGAGCAGATCGCTACTCATGGTGATCACCTGTACTTCTCTAGCTGCCGCTGTGGTCGTGCGTTTGAATGAGTATGTCCTGCTGACAACGGTCCGCGATAGGGGTTAGTTCCCAGAACTGCTCGCGATCGGTCCGAACGTATGTGCAGGCGGTGCGGTTTGCCGCTGTTTTTGCAGGTGAGCGCGGTGCTGCGGGGCCTCTGTGGCCAAAGTTGCAATTGTTTAACAAAGCACATCGCAGCGCGCGCCCGGCATGTTTTTGCGGAATCGGCCGCCGGGCTGCGATTATCGTCAGGTGTGACCGGTTGACTGGCCGGAGGATGAGGCCCGCCGGGCTCTGCTGTGTGGGCCGCCGCACCGGACTGCGGCGGCCGGAAGGAATGAGTGATGACCAACCCGTTCGACGATGAAGACGGCCGGTTCTACGTTCTGGTGAACGCGGAGAACCAGCATTCGCTGTGGCCGACGTTCGCGGACATCCCGGCCGGCTGGACCAAGGTGTTCGGCGAGGACAGTCGAGAAGCGTGCCTGGAGTACGTGGAGAAGAACTGGACCGACTTGCGCCCGCAGAGTCTGATCGACGCGATGGAAGCAGACCAGAAGAACGCCTGACCGGCCCGTTCGGGCGACGTTTCACGCTTGGGGAAACCGCGGTCTCGCCGGGTCGGGAGAGGGAGCGATGCCGGCTAGTCGATCGGTGCCGTCGGTGTCGGCGCGGATGCAGGCGACCGGCACCACCGTATTCGGCTTCACCTATCTCGGGATCTTCTTCCTCGCGCCCAGCGATCTCGACCGCTACTTCGCGCTCACCGGCCACTGGTGGCGGTGGCTGGGCATCGCCGTCGTCCTGGCTTCCGCGCTCGCCGTCGTCGCCGTCGGGGTCACCCGCCGGATCGATCGGCTCGAACCGGTGGCCGTCGGCTGTGCCCTCGCCTTCCTGGCGCTGATCGCCGCCTGGTTCGCCGGGTGGGACGGGCACGTGGGCCAGGTTCCGGCGAACGGGTTCGATCACGGCATCGTCTTCATCCCCCAGATCGCGAGCTGCCTGCTGGTGTTGTGCGGCAGGCTCGGCTTCGCGGTCGCGAACCTCGTGGTCGCCGGCGGGCTCAGCCTTCTCGTCGCCTCGATCGCCTCGGGGGGCGTGGCCTGGGTGGACCTCGCCGCGGGACTGTGGGTTCTGGCCCTCGCCGGAATCTATCTGGGAATCTGCTGGGCGGTGATGAGCGCAGCGCACCGGTTCGACGAACAGCGGCAGGAGGCGGCCGCGCGAGCCGTGGCACTGCTGCGGAGCAACGTCCGCGACGCCGAACGGCGCCGGATCGACGCGATGGTGCACGACCGCCTCATCGCGCTCCTGACGGCTCTGCGACCCGGGCCGCTGTCCGTGGGCTTTCGGCAGAACATCTCGGGTGTGCTCGACGAACTCGCGAACTGGTCGACCGAGGTGGAGCCGGGCGCGGAGCGGATCCGGGCGACCGAGTTCCTGCAGCGACTGCGTCTGTCCGTCGACGATCTCGGTTCCGGGGTCGAGGTGGAAGCCGTGGTCTCCGCTCCGCCGGGCACCGAGTTCCCGGCCGCGGCGGCCGACACCGTGATCGAAGCGGTCGGGGAAGCGGTACGCAACTTCCATCGGCACGCCGGCCCCGAGGCGTCCGGCGCCGTGCTCTGCGGCGTGGGGCCCGACCGGATCAGCGCGGTGGTCGTGGACGACGGAGTCGGATTCGACCCGGAGGCGATTCCTGCGCACCGCATCGGGGTGGCCCTCGGGATTCTGGAACGGATGCGCCAGCTCGACGGCGGCACCAGCCGGGTGGTCAGTGCTCCGGGCGCCGGAACTCGAGTGGAACTCGGCTGGGCCGATCCGGGCGCTGACCGGTGAGCGCCGCTGTGGAGCCCAGGAGAACGATCACCGAACCTGCGGTGCGTCGTGCGCCGATGGTGGTGGTGTTGGCCGGATACCTCGTTGCGCTGGGCATTCTGATGGCGGTCCGCGGTGCGGTGGAACCGCGGGGCTTCGCGTACTGGGTCGGCGCCGGCTGCGGGCTGGCGCTCTACACCGCGGCTTTCGCGGTGACGCTCTCTCCGCCCCCGGGGCGATTCGGCCGTCGCCCGGCACTGGTGGCCATCGGTCTGACACTGGTGGCGCAGGCGGTGGTGTGGGTGGCCGTCGCGGCCGACGGTGTCACCGACGCCCGCGCATACCTGCCGATGTTCGTCACGGCCTTCGTGGTGGAGACACTGCTGGTGTTCCGCAGCCGGGCCGTGATCGCCTGGGTGGGTGCACTGAGCGGCATCGCCCTCGGTCTGGTGCTCGGCGCGGTCACCGGCGCGACCCACTGGTGGAGCACCGTCCAGACCACGACGGCGGTGCTCCTCGCCGCAGCCACGGCGGCCACGGCGATGCTGTCTCCGCTGTTCCGGGAACTCGACGCGCTGGCCGCCAGACACGAGCGCGCCTCCGACGAGGAGGGCGCGGGGAAGGCTGCGCTCCTGGCGCGTGAGGAGCGGATCGCGCGAATCGACGGGAGGGTGCGTCCGCTGCTGGAGAACGTGCTCGACGCCGATCGGGTCACCGGAGCCGACGTCCGGACCGCACGGCTGATCGAGGCCCTCCTGCGCGACGGCATCCGAGCGCCGTCATTCGACACCTCCGAGGTCCGCAGGGCGGTGTGGCGCGCGAGAGACCGCGGCGTGTCGGTGACCCTGCTCGACGACGGTGGCCTGAGCGAGGTGGCCGTCGACGACGCCGCAGTGATCCTGGCGCAGGCCTCGACGGTCCTGTGCGCCGATCTCGACGCATTGTCCGAAGGCGAGGTGGTGGCCCGCGTGGCGCCGCCCGGCCGCTGCCCGGTGGCATCGGTGACGGTGGCGCACGGCGGCACTCGGCGGCGGGTCGAGTTCAGCGGCGGCCGCACCCGGGTGGTGGAGTCGTGAACGAACTCCGGATGCGGCGCGGCGCCGCGGTCTGCATGGCGATCACGTCGCTGTTCGTGCCGACCCTGATGCTCGCGTACTACGACCAGGTGGTGGTCCTGGTGGAGGCGTGGTGGCTCCCGGTCAGCATCTCGCTCGTCGGCGGATCGGCGATGGCCCTGCTCCTTGACGCGTCGTTCGGGAACGGGCGCCGCGTAGGTCCGCTCTCCCTGCTCCTCGGCGTCGCCAATGCGGCCGCCGTGGTGCTGTGGCTCGTCGCGTGGAAGGGCGGTGCGGCGCCGTCGACGTACGGGTCGCCGCCGATCTGGCCCGCCAACACCGTGGTCCTGCCCGCCGTGGTGATGGCGACGGTGTACCGGCCCCGGGTGACGGTGACGTATACGGCATTCGTGCTGATCCTGCTCGCGACCGCGCAGCAGTACGTGAAGCAGGGGCAACTCGGCACCATCGGCTATGCGAACTCGTTGCTGACCGCCACACTGGTCGGTGTGTTCCTCACGGTGGAGTACTCGATGATGCGTGCGCTGCGCGAGACCGATGCGCGCCGGGACCGAATCCTGGCGGCGAGTGCGAATGCCGCGAGTCGAGCCGCCCGTACGGCTGAGCGAGAGCGGCTCGACGCGGTGGTGCGCGACGGAGTGGTCGCGATGCTCAGACTGGTGTCGGAGAACCCGGTCGACGCCGAGACGAGGAGGGAGGCGGCCACGGCTCTCGCCGACCTCGACGGCCGTTCGGCCCCCTACCGGCCGCCCCTGCACGTCTCGGCTCGCGAGTCGGTCCTCCGGCTGCGAGAGGCGGTGAACGCGATCGGCGACGACACGATGATCGACCTCCGGGTCGACGATCCGGAGATCGAGTACCCGCACGTGCTCGTCGAGTCACTCGTCGACGCGGCCGCCGAAGCGGTCGCCAACGCGGTCACCCATGCCGGGCCGGGATCCTCGCACGCACTCGTCGGTGTCTTCGACGCACACCTCATCCGTCTCCGGATCGTCGACGACGGCGTCGGCTTCGATCCGGACCGCGTGCCGCCCGACCGTGCGGGCATCGAACTCGGAATCCTCCGCCGCATGCGCGAACAGCCCGGCGGCGGCGCCTGGATCGATTCCTCGGCGTCCGACGGAACGATGGTGTCGCTGGAATGGCGCAGGCCGTGACCGCGACGGTCCGCCGCGCTCCGCACCCGTCCGGCGATGCGCGGCCCGGCCGGGGACCGGAGACCATGGCGGAGATGCTCGGTCTCGGCCGCCCCGGACTGCGGGTGGCCGTGGGAGCGGTGATGGTCGCGTACGTGGTGGTGGAACTGTTCCTGCCACGGCTCGACCTCAGCTTCGCACAGCTCACTGCGATGGTCGTCGGATCGATCGGTCTGGCCGCATCGTTGTGTCTGGCGACCTGCGGTGTGGACGACCCGCTGTCGCGGCCGGCGGCGATCGTCGTGGTCTGTCTCGGCGCGGCCTCGGGCGCGGTGGTGTGGTGGTCGATTCCGGTGGGACCGGCCAACTGGGTGCGCCCCAGCGCGCCGATGATCGCGTACGCGGTCGCGATGTGTCTGCTGATCGTGCGCGGCCGGGCGAGGTGGGCGTGGTTGGGGTTCGTGCTGGTGATCGGACTGTCGTGGGTGGCGGTGGCGGCGTGGGGCTGGCGTCCGGGCACGGCGGTCCCGGTGGCGCTGCGCATGCTCGCGGCGATGGTGCCGGCCTCGCTGATGATGCTCTACGTCCGGCCGCTGCTGGCGTTCGCCCGCGTGCTCGACCGCCGCGAGGTCGCGGCCGTCCAAGCGAGCGCCGCCCACGAGGCGACGCTGATTCAGCGGCGCGCGCAGCTCGACGCCCTCAACGAGGAGGTCCGGCCCTTTCTGGAACGACTCTCCGTCGGTGACGGGTTCTCGCCCGGCGAGGTGATGCGGGCGCGACTGGTGGAGGCCGAGCTGAGGGATGAGGTCCGCGGCCGAGGCTGGATGTCGCAGCCGGTGCGGGACGCCGCGGCTGCGGCGCGGGAGCGCGGTGTCGATGTCCGGCTGTTCGACGACCGGCGGGTCGACGCGCGGGGCGGGGTCGCCGACGGCCCCCTCCACGCCGAACTCGTCGCGGTGCTCACCCGGGCGCGGCGGGGCGGGGTGACCGCCCGTCTGCTTCCCGCCGGCCGGGACGTGGTGGCGTCCATCGGCGAATCCGACGGCACCCGTACGCGGCGGCGCGTGTGCGCGGTCTCGACCGCCGGTGAACTGGCCTGGAGAGACGACACCGGCGGCGCATCCTCGGACTGAGGAGCGCCGCCGGTGCGGAGACTGAGTCGAGATCCCCGGTCAGTGCTTGGGCATCATCGAGGTCAGCGTGGTGACCGAGGCGCCGGCCAGCTTCCACTGTCCGTCCTGCTTCACCATCGCGAGCTGGATGTCGACCGGTGCCGGAGCGTGCGGCGACTTGACGGCGGTCACGGCCACCGCCTTGTTCTCACCGTCGGCCTTGACCGACTTCACGGTGTAGGCGTCGGGGGTGTAGCCGGCCGGACCGGAGGCCTTGGCGAAGGCGTTGAGCGCCTCGGCCGACCCGGGAGTCGAGGTGTCGACCACCTTGGAGAGGTCGTCGATCGAGGTGTTGCCGTCGACCGCGGTCCGGATGATCTCCTGTGCCTTGGCGTTGTCGAGGCCTTCGACACCGGCCATGGCGCTCGATTCGACGCTCGCCGACTGCGAAGCGGAGGCGGTGCTCGCGGTGTCGTCGTCGGAGTTCGAGCATGCCGCCAGCAGTGCGGTGGTGGCGGCGACGGCCGCGAGCGCGGCGGCGGGGCGACGGAGGTTTCGGATGGCGGTCATGGCTCTCCTAGTGGTCAGACGGGATTATTTAGGCAAGCCTAACAGCAGATGTCGCCGTCAGGGTGCCGGGGTGAGCACGGTCGCATCGTCGAAGGTCATCGACAGGTCGGCCACCGACGACGCCATCAGCGCGCGCCGGGACAGATCCAGGCGCCGCAGTTCGTCCGCGATCGGGTGGTCGCCCAGTGTCAGGCGCGCGCCACCCAGTCGGGTCCTGGTTCCCGAGGTGGAGGTCAGACGCCACGGGGTCCGGCGCGCGACGCCGTCGAGTTGCGAATACGCCTGCAGAACGGTGTCGCGCGCGCTGTCGGGAACCGGGACGCCACGGCTCACGGTGAGGTCGGCGATGAGCCTGCCCTCCTGGCTGACGCGTCCGTGCTTCACCGCCGAGTCGTGGTCGACCTCGAAATCGGCGAGGATCTTCGGGAAGCCCCAGATCCCGCGGCCGGCCGCCAGAGTGAACTCGCCGTCCACCGGCAGATCGTGGATCAACGCATGGGCGTCGGCCGACGCCAGGGATCGCATCGCGGACAGCGTCGAGGCCTGCCGCCCGGGCGGCTGCATGAGGAAGCAGACGCCGAACTCGTTGTACGGCCCGAGGTCGCCGTCCCGGTAGTCGACGAAGACGAGCATGCACAGTGCTCGTCCGCGGCGCACCTGCAACGGTGCCAGGTCCAGGTCGCCGCGGCGGCGGACGGCGGCGCGCACGGCTTCGGTGTCGGCGGTGAACCCGGCGACGAAGCAGCGTGCCGACCGGATCCGTACGGGCATCTCGACGTCGACGCCCAGAACGTCGTGAACTCGCATGTCAGTCATCTGTCTCACGCTACGTCGTGAGTCTGGCGTTGCGGGTGAGTTCCCTGGTGAAGGAGATGGCGCATGTCACGGACTTTGGTCCCCCGAACGAAGGAACACCGAGATCTTGTCGGAGGCGTTCGATACTTTGAAGACGTCCGAGATGTTCGTATCGGACAGGGGATGGGGAGATGACGAAGCACATGGACGACGACGGCGGTCCGGGGACGCCCGAGTCCGGGATCGTTCGCGTCGGGATGGTCGACGACCACCAGTCGCCGGTATGGGGGATCGAAAGGATTCTGGAGCGTCAGGACGACCTCGAACTCGTCGGCTCCGCACCCACCGTGGCCGAGCTCCTGGACAAGGCGACGGATCTCGACGTCGTGATCCTCGACCTGCGTCTCAATGACGGAACCACCCCGCGGGAGAACGTCAGCACGCTCGCCGACCACGGCATCGTGACGGTCGTCTACACCTCCGGTGAGCATCCGGACCTGCTTCGCTCGGCTGCGCGCGCGGGGACGCTCGCGGTGGTTCTCAAGTCCGCCTCCGAGGAGGAGATCCTCGCCGCGATCCGCGCCGCGGCCGGCGGCGAGGAAGTGCTGACCACCGAGTGGGCGGCCGCCATCGACGGTGACCCGAACCTCGATGCCGTCGACCTGAGTCCGCAGCTGCAACGAGTGCTGACGCTGTACGCGTCCGGCGGGACGTCGGTCAGCGTCGGACAGGAGTTGGGTGTCACACCGGACACGGTCAACGAGTACCTGAAGCGGATCCGGCAGAAGTACGCCGATGCGGGCCGTCCCACGCGCACCAAACTCGACCTGTTCAAACGTGCGGTCGAAGACGGCTGGCTCCCGATGCCGCTCCGGGACTCCTGAGGGGCCTTCTCCGCTGCTCACATGCCGTGCGTCACAGCGCGCGGAACGCCCGAAGATGTCCCTATTTCTGGGTCTACCGGGGCGGCGACGCCGTTCGTAACGTTGATTGTGAGCCTGGGCGATTCCTGTTCAGGTGCCAACCACAGCCGGTCGGGGATTTGACAGGAGGATCGCCTGTGAGCGTTGCCGAACTCGAGGTCGGAATCAACGATGGGCGGGTGCCCCGCATGACGGCGCCGGTGGTCGATGCAGCAGTACTGCCGCATCTGGTCGTCGCACCTCCGTCGCGACCCGCACTGTCGACACGTGAGGTCGAAGTGCTCCTCGCGTGGATGGCGGCGGAGTCGAAAGAGGACGCCGCGAACAAACTCTTCATCTCTCAGTCGACCGTGAGCACGCATATTTCGCGGATTCGTGCCAAGTACGCGGCCGTCGGCCGCCCGGCACCGACGAAAGCGCACCTTCTCGCTCGCGCATTGCAGGACGGGTATACGACACTAGAGGAGTGGTGACCCGGACTTTCATCAGAAGTCGCCGCCCGCTGTCCGGATCTCCGGACGGCGGGCGGCGACATTCGATGGGAACGGTTCTCGGCGGCGACCCCCAGCGTGACCGCGTCCGAACCTCCCTGGCCAGGTTCGTCGGAATCGGCTATCTCATCTACGCGGTGATCGCGCTGCCGCAGATGGCGTCTGAAGCCGATGGACGGCTGCCGCAGTGGTACCCGGTGGCCGCCGCCCTGCTCGCCTTCGGCCCGGGCTTCGCACTGTTGGCGGCCTCGCTGGTGAGAGCCTGGCATCGCGGCATCGCGGCCCTTGCACTCTCGTGCGCGATCGGCCTGTTCGCCGCGGCGGTGCTGTGGCTGGCGCTGTGCCGCGCCGAGACACAGAGCCCGGCGTTCTGGATCCTCGACTTCGCCGGCCTGGTGGGCATGGCAGCGGTCCTGGTGCGGCCGGTCCGCGAGGCGATCGCGCTGCTGGCCGTCGCCAAGCTTCTGGGTGCGATGGTCGCGGTCTGGTACGTCACCGGCGCCGATGTGTGGTCGGCGGTGGAGGAGGCGCTCTTCGGGATCGTGTTCACGTCGGTGTGTGTTCTGTTGGCCCATCGGGTGCTGCGGCTCGGCGCGGAACTCGACGAGTCCCGATCGAAAGCCGAATCGGCAGTCGCTCAGGGAGTGGCAGAGGTGGAGGCGGCGCGGGTCGACGCCCTCATTCACGACTATGTGCTCTCGACCTTCGTCGCGGTGGCGGCCGACCGGGACGACCCACGAGTGGCCGACCAGGCCGCCGGTGCACTCGAGGCGCTGGACCGGCTGGCCGATGAGGCGGGAACGCCCGACGACGTGGGCGCCAGGGAGGCGGTGGCCCGGCTGCGGGCGGTGATCGCGCGGATCGACGGCGATCTGCCGGTGACGGTCGAGATCGACGACCACGCGATCGCCTGTCCCGACACGGTGATCTCGGCGTTGGCCGAGGCAGCCGCCGAGGCCGTGCGTAACAGCGTCGTCCACGCCGGCGCCGCGGCTGCGACGGCGGTGTTCATCGGAATCGGGCCCGACCTGATCCAGATCGTGGTGACCGACGACGGGGTGGGCTTCGATCCCGAATCGGTGTCGGCGGACCGCCTCGGGCTGGCGCTGAGCATCCGCCATCGCGTCGGCGTGCTCCGCGGTGGAGAGGCCGTCGTCGTCAGCAGGCCGGGACAGGGCTGCACTGTCCGTCTGCGCTGGTCACCGGCGGCGGTGAGCGTCGGATGACCGCGCCGGATCGGGTTGCGGCAGACCGCGCCGCCCAGCAGGGGAGTGCCGACGTCGCGACCGTGCTCGGTCTGCGGAGCCGGGGCGCGGCGCTGGTGGTGGCCTGTGCTTGGACGGCGTTCGCCGCACTCGGTCTGAGCAGCGGCGACGTGCGGGCGCCGGCCGCGTATGTCGGCGGGTTCGTGATCCTGGGCGTCGGCTGGGTCGCCGGACTGCGCTCGCCGTCCGACCCGATGCGGCCGTGGCACGCGGTCGGCGTGGCGGCGTCCGGCGTGGCCGCGTCCGGGCTGTCCGTCTGGGCGGCCGAGGTGAGCGACCGTGCGGCAGTCTTGTCACTCGGCGGCGCCGTGGCATTGACGTCGCTGGTCCTCGCGGTGCGCGGGCAGATCGCGATCGCGTGGGCGGGCGGACTCCTGGGCGTGCTCGCCACGGCCGTGGCGGCCCAGGCTCGCGACATCGACTTCGTGACGGCGGCGCAGATCGCGGTGCCCGGGAACATCGGGATACTGGCAGCGGCCACCTTCTTCGCGATGATCATCCGGCCACGCGTCCGGCAGATCAGCGCCATGCGCAGGCTGCGAGAACGGGGCCTGCGAGAACGGGGCCTGGGGGAACGGGGCGGGGCGGACGGGGAGCCCCTGGCGGTCCGCGGCGACCGCATCCGACAGTTGCAGGACCGGGTGCGGCCGCTGCTCGAGCGCATCGCCTCGGGTGAACCGCTGACCGACCGGGAAGTGGCGATGTGTCTGCTCGTGGAGGCCGGCTTGCGCGACCGCATCCGGGCTCCGGGGCTCGATGTCCCCGAACTGGCCGAGGCCGCGTGGCAGGCGCGAGCACGCGGCGTCCGCGTGCTGCTGCTGGACGACCGGAAGGCAGCGCCGGTCCTCGACAGCACCGTGCTGCACGACGTCCGGCAGGCCGCCGTCGGGGTGCTGACGGGGGCGCGCGCCGGCGCGCAGGTCACGGTGCGGCTCCTGCCCGAGCGGCGAGACCGGTACGCCACGATCGCCGTCGCCGAGGACGGTTCCGCCCGCAGGATCGACTTTCCACCGGAGCCCGCCGAAGGCGGACGGCCGGCACGGTGA
Source organism: Gordonia sp. LUNF6 (assembly GCF_047041125.1). Lineage (NCBI taxonomy): Bacteria > Bacillati > Actinomycetota > Actinomycetes > Mycobacteriales > Gordoniaceae > Gordonia > Gordonia sp. LUNF6. Next base: position 3,046,974 of record NZ_CP178181.1, on the reverse strand, counting down.
GCACTCGCAGGCGAGGTTTCCCCAGGTCCCGGCGCTGAACTGATTTGGCTGCAGCAGGGGGATCGGCCTACACTAGAGCGGTTGCCTGCGGCGTGTGCGCCGCGAGTCGAGCCGCGAACCCACTGCGGCGTCCTCCGGAATCCGGGGAACGCCCAGGCAGGCGCGGGTTTCGATGGTGACAGACCGTGTGCGTCGGGTCGGAAATCCGGCGGACATAAGTATCCAGGTCAAGGAGACTACGCAGTGATTCAGCAGGAATCGCGGCTGCGCGTGGCCGACAACACCGGTGCGAAGGAGATCCTCTGCATCCGTGTTCTCGGTGGATCGTCGCGGCGCTACGCCGGCGTGGGTGACGTCATCGTCGCCACCGTCAAGGACGCCATCCCCGGCGGAAACATCAAGAAGGGTGAGGTCGTCAAGGCCGTCATCGTGCGCACCGTCAAGGAGCGCCGTCGCCCGGACGGCTCGTACATCAAGTTCGATGAGAACGCGGCCGTCATCCTCAAGAACGAGAGCGACCCGCGCGGTACCCGCATCTTCGGCCCGGTCGGCCGCGAGCTGCGTGACAAGCGCTTCATGAAGATCGTTTCGCTCGCACCGGAGGTGATCTGACCCATGAAGATCCATAAGGGTGACACCGTCATCGTCATCGCGGGCAAGGACAAGGGCGCCAAGGGCAAGGTCATCGAGGCCTACCCGAAGCGCGAGCGCGTGCTCGTCGAGGGCGTCAACCGCATCAAGAAGCACACCAGCGCCTCGGCGAACGAGCGCGGTGCGGAGTCCGGCGGCATCGTGACGCAGGAGGCTCCGATTCACGTCTCGAACGTGATGATCGTCGACGCCGACGGCAACCCGACCCGCGTCGGTTACCGCCGCGACGAGGAGACCGGCAAGAACGTCCGCATCTCCCGCAAGACCGGGAAGGACATCTGATATGACCACTTCTGAGAAGGTCCAGCCTCGCCTGAAGCTCAAGTACCGCGAGGAGATCAAGGGCAAGCTGAACGAAGAGTTCAACTACGCCAACGTCATGCAGATCCCCGGCGTCGTCAAGGTCGTCGTGAACATGGGTGTCGGCGACGCCGCCCGTGACGCCAAGCTGATCAACGGTGCCGTCGCCGACCTGGCGCTCATCACCGGTCAGGCTCCGGAGATCCGCCGCGCCCGCAAGTCCATCGCGCAGTTCAAGCTGCGTGAGGGCATGCCGATCGGTGCGCGCGTCACCCTCCGCGGCGACCGCATGTGGGAGTTCCTCGATCGCCTCGTGTCGATCGCCCTCCCGCGTATCCGCGACTTCCGCGGTCTGAGCGACCGCCAGTTCGACGGCAACGGCAACTACACCTTCGGCCTCAACGAGCAGTCGATGTTCCACGAGATCAACATCGACTCGATCGACCGGCCGCGTGGCATGGACATCACGGTCGTCACCTCGGCCACCACGGACGACGAAGGCCGTGCGCTGCTTCGCGCTCTGGGCTTCCCGTTCAAGAGCAACGACGCAGCCGCGAACTGAGATAGGGACAACTGAGATGGCAAAGAAGGCTCTGGTCAACAAGGCCAACAAGAAGCCCAAGTTCGCAGTCCGGGGTTACACCCGCTGCAACAAGTGCGGACGCCCGCACTCGGTGTACCGCAAGTTCGGCCTGTGCCGCGTCTGCTTCCGCGACATGGCGCACGCCGGCGAGCTGCCGGGTGTGCAGAAGTCCAGCTGGTGACTTCCCGCCGATAGGCATGTGACGAGGACCCGTCTCCTTCAAGGAGGCGGGTCCTCGTCCGTTCTGCGGCGCGGCCGAGGGTGAATGTCCGCTGCCGTGCCCGCGCGAGTGGCAGGATTCGACGCATGTGCTTCAGCGCGACTGCGAGTTTCGTGGGCGCCGGTGTGATCACCGCGGTGGGCGCCACCACCCTGTGCCTGGTCCGGGATGTGCGGCAGCTGCCCTTCGCGGCGCTGCCGTTGCTCTTCGGGGTGCATCAGGCGCTGGAGGGATGGACTTGGCTGGCGCTCGGCGACCGCAGCGAGGCGCTGAACTCCGGCGCAGGCGTGCACATGTGGGTGATGTTCGCGTGGGCCGTGCTGCCTGCCTACATCCCGTGGGCCGTGTGGCTGATGAATCGGAGCCACACCGGCGCCGGTTGCAGACGGTTCCGCTGGGAGTCGGCGCGGTGCTCGCGGTGTACATGCTGTATCTCGCGATCCAGCCCGGTATCAGCGTCGCGGTGGTCGACGGCAACCTCGACTACCGGCTCGGCGTCCCGTTCAGTGCTGCCTGGCTGGCCGTTCCCTATGTGTTCGCCACCTGCGTCGCGCCGATGTCGAGCTCGCACCGCTACGTCGTCGCGATGGGAGCGGGCAATCTCGTCGCGATGAGCGTCGCCGCGGTGATGAACGCCGCGGGATACGCCTCGATCTGGTGCACCTTCGCCGCATTCCTCAGCTTGATCGTGTTCGCACACTTCGCGGTGGAACAGCGGAACCGCACGCTCGCCGCGTAGCGTCCAGACACCGATGGCCCCACCGTGTTCGGCGAGGCCATCGGGTTCGGGACGGGATGCGGCGCATCCGTGGTTCACAGGGTCCGGCGGATGTCGGATGAGTCCGATCTCGCAGCCGGTCCGGTCAGGTGCACTGACAGCGTACGGCGCGTCGGCTCCGACCGCAGGCTAATGCGATTCGGACGGGGTGCGCTTGCGCCCGGCGAGCAGGTACACGGTGGGCAGGAGCCCCGCGGAGTTCACTCCGCCGAGCACCACGGTCCAGACCAGTTTCGGGCCGTTGACCTGGCTCTTGTCGCGTGACCGCAGATCGCGGATCGCCCAGACGCGCAGGCCCGCGTCGACCGCGGCCATCGAGATGATCCCCGCACGTGCGGCGGGTGAGAGTTCGGCCCACTTCTTCCTCATGTCTCCAGTCTGCCAGGCTCCGCGGACCCGCGGAGCCGGCGACGGGGATTCCGCTGCTCACCAGGCGCGGTGCCTGCGCTAGATTCACCTCGGGCTGATCGGGCCTCGGACGCCTCACGCGTCTGCCGCATGCAGGTCGAAGACGGACTCGGAGGTGGTCGATGTCGGTGTGGCTGTCCTCGAACCTCGACAACGCCGCGTCGCTGGTCCACCACGGCGGCGAACTGGCGGGGATCGTGGCCTTCGCGGCGTCCGGTGCGCTGCTGTCCGTGCGGCGCGACCTCGACGTCGTGGGCATCGTGCTGCTGGCCGCGGCGACCGCGCTCGGCGGAGGCATCATCCGCGACGTGATCATCGGGAAGACGCCTCCGACGGCCTTCACCGACCTGCGTCTGGTGGCAGTGGCCGTCGCGACCGCGCTCGTGATCTTCGTGTGGCACCCGCCGGCCCGGCTGACCCGATGGCCGCTGGAGGTGGCCGATGCGGTGGGTCTCGGCCTGTTCGCGGTCACCGGCACCGTGACCGCCTACGAGCACGGGCTCAGCGCGCCCAGCGCGGCGATGCTCGGTCTGACGACGGCGATCGGCGGCGGCATCATCCGGGACGTGCTCTCCGGATCGGTGCCCGCGGTGCTGCGGTCAAACGAGCATCTCTACGCGATTCCGTCGCTGGTCGGCGCGGCGGTGACGGCGCTGCTCCTGCACCTCGGCGTCTATCGGCCGTGGGTGGGGTTGCTGTGCGCGGCGCTGGTGACCGTGGTTCGTCTGGCGTCGCTGCGCTACGGCTGGCACGGTCCGCGCCCCTGGTACACCAAGACGGCGCGGCGGGACGATCGATGAGCACCGGAATGAAACGGCCGTGCGGTTCACGCCGCGGCATCGGACGTGGCACGCTCGAAGGTGTGGATTCCAAGCAGAAGCGCGCGACGGTGATCACCGTCTCCGACCGGTCGTTCGCCGGCGAACGCGAGGACGTCTCCGGTCCGCTGGCGGCCGATCTCCTCGGGGAGGCGGGCTGGAGCGCCGAGGTGATCGTCGTCCCCGACGATCGCGACGCGATCTCGAGTGTGATCGTCGAAGTGGTGGAGGCCGGTTCGGGTCTTGTCGTCACGACCGGCGGCACCGGCGTCTCGCCCCGCGATGTGACGCCCGAGGCCACGGCACCGCTGCTGACGCGTGAACTGCCCGGCGTGGCAGAGGAGATCCGGCGGGTCGGCATCGCGGCACTGCCGCACGCGATGCTCTCCAGGGGCGTCGCGGGCATGCGGCGCGGTTCCCTCGTGGTGAATCTGGCGGGGTCGACCGGCGCGGTGCGCGACGGTGTCCCCGTGATCGTGCAGATCGCCGAGCACGCCGTCGCTCAGGCCGCCGGAGGCGATCACCGATGATCGTCCTCGCCCGGATCAGTGACGTCGACCTCGACGTCGCGGCCCATGTGAACGCCGTAGCGGCACCGGATGCGGGCGCCACCGCGCTGTTCGTGGGGACGGTGCGCGACAACGATCCCGACGCGCGCGGGCAGGTAGTGGAACTGGAGTACAGCGCTCACCCCGACAGCGAGCGCATCCTGCGCGAGATCGCGGAGCGCGTCGACCGACCCGGAGTGCGGATCGCGGTCAGCCACCGGGTCGGCCGGCTGCCGGTCGGCGGCGTCGCGATCGTCGCAGCGGTCTCGTCGGTGCATCGCGGTGACGCCTTCGACCTCGATCGCGATCTGGTGGAGACGGTGAAGGCCGAACTGCCGATGTGGAAGAAGCAGATAGAGAGCGACGGCTCGCACACGTGGGTCGGCTTGGGCCGGGTCGCGACATGACCGGCCGCGAGCTCGTCGATCGATTCGGCCGCGTGCACCGAGATCTCCGGATCTCCCTGACCGACCGGTGCAACCTCCGGTGCACCTACTGCATGCCCGCCGAGGGCGTGCCGTGGATCCCGCGTCCCGAACTGCTGACCACCGACGAGATCATCCGTCTGGCGTCGGTCTTCGCGTCGCTGGGGATCGTCGAGGTACGGCTGACCGGGGGCGAGCCGCTGCTTCGACCCGACCTGGCGGACGTGGTGCACCGGCTCTCGGCGATCGAGGGCGCGGACGGACCGCTGCGCGTCTCCATCACCACCAACGGGATCGGACTGGACACGCGGGCTCGGGAACTGGCCGATGCGGGTCTGGAGAGGTTCAACATCAGCCTCGACACGCTGCGACCGGACCGGTTCGCGACGCTGACGCGCCGGGACCGGCTCGACGACGTGCTCCGCGGAGTCGCCGCCGCACAGGTCACCGGCCTCACACCGCTCAAGATCAACACCGTCGCGATGCACGGCGTCAACGACGACGAGCTGACCGACCTCGTCCGTTTCGCGCGCGAGCACGGCGCTCAATTGCGATTCATCGAGCAGATGCCGCTCGATGCCGGGCACACCTGGTCCAGGGCGCAGATGGTCACCGGTGACGACATCCTCGCGGCCTTGTCGGCGGAGTTCGCCCTCAGCGCGTGCGACGACCGCGGCTCGAATCCGGCACAGCTGTACACGGTCGACGGCGGGCCCACCACCGTCGGGGTCATCGCCTCGGTGACCGCGCCGTTCTGCGGTTCATGCGACCGGGTGCGACTCACCGCCGACGGACAGCTCCGGAACTGCCTGTTCGCACGCGGTGAATCGGATCTGCGCGCGCTGCTGCGTTCCGGGGCACCGGACGAACGGATCGAGTCGGCCATCCGCGAGTCGGTGACCGCGAAGCTCGCCGGACACGGCATCGACGATCCCGGCTTCCTGCAACCCGACCGTCCGATGTCCGCGATCGGCGGGTGAGCCGGAGCCGGTGCCGTCAGCCGCCGGCGAAGGGCGGCAGGACGTCCACGGTGGCGTCGGCCGCCGCGACCGTCTCGTCGGTGGCGCGGACCCCGTCCACCAGGATCGAACAGCAGCTCAGCACTCGCTCGAACTCGGGGCCCAGTTCTCCGGACAGCCGAGCCTTCAAGTCGCCGACCGCCGCGGAACCGTCAGCGGTCTGCTCCGAACGGCCCGCGGCCTCCGCGGCTCCCGCGAAGTAACGGATGATCATTCGGCCGATCTCTTCTCCACCAGTTCGTGCACCCGTGCGGCCGCATCCTCTGCCGACATGCCGTTCGCGACGGCGAGGCCGATCAGATAGGTCGTGATGGGGCCGGCCGGGCGCAGGATCGAGTGAGCGACATCGCGGGTCACATCCAGCAGCAGCGCGGTGGGCACCTCGGCCTTATTCAGACCCAGGGCCGGGGCGAGTTCCTGCGCCCAGCGGTCCAGTCCGGGGGGATAGGCGGTCACGATTCGTCCTCCGTATCGACGGTTCGGGTGGTCAACCGATAATCGCGCACGTCGTCCCAGGTGTCGAGGTCGATCGCGGCGCCAGCTCGGTCGACCACCGTGCGCAGCGACAGCCCCGCGGTCAGCGCCCGCATCGACGCGTCGCGCGCACTGGTCAGCGCGGCGACCGCCCGGCGAAGCGACGCCGTCCGGTACCGTCCCGCCAGCCACTGGATCCGGCCGTCGGCGTCTTCCAGGACCACCGCGTCGTCCACGGCGGCGAGAGCGACGTCCCGGAGTTGCGCGACCACCGCCTCGGCTCGGGGCAGGTCGCAGGCGAGCAGCCACACCTCGGCGCTGTCGCCGACGGCCCCGAGTGCCGCGGCCAGTCCGGCCACCGGACCGCCGAACGGGGGATCCTCCCGGATCACCTGCACACCCGGCCGGCCCACGCTCTGCGGTCCGACCGCGATCACCGGGTCAGCGCCGGCGAGTGCGTCGTACACGGCGTCGATCAGCGTGCGCCCGCCGATGTCGATGCTCGCCTTGTCGGCACCGCCCATGCGGGCGGCACGACCTCCGGCGAGCACGATGGCCGCGGTCATCGCACCCAGTCGCCGCTCTTGCCGCCGGTCTTGCGCACCAGCCGGACGTTCTCGATCTCGACCGATTTGTCGAGGCCCTTCACCATGTCGACGAGCGCCAGCGCGGCGACGCTGACGGCGGTGAGCGCCTCCATCTCCACCCCCGTGCGATCGGCGGTGCGGACCGTCGCAGAGACGGTGACGCCGTCGTCGACGATCGCGAGGTCGACGGCCGCGCCGTGCACGCCGATCACATGGGCCAGCGGCAGCAGTTCCGGAGTGCGTTTGGCGGCCGAGATGCCCGCGATGCGCGCCACCGCCAGCACATCGCCCTTAGGGACCGCGCCGTCGCGGAGGGCGGCGACGATCTGCGGCGAGCACCGGACGAAGCCCTGCGCGGTCGCACTGCGGACCGTCGGATTCTTCTCGGTCACGTCGACCATGCGTGCCTGGCCCGCATCGTCCAGGTGAGTGAAGGGGCCGCCGCTCATGACAGCACCATCACGGTGACGGGATCTCCCTCGAATATCTCCACCACGTCCGCGGGCACGATCGCCAGCGCGGAGGCGTCGGCGAGCGAGGACACCAGGTGTGAGCCACTGCCGCCGCGGGAGGCCGGCCGGACGGTCTGTGCGTCGGCCACCGCGGGAAGGATCTGGACCCGGTCGGCGCGGCTGCGCCAGCCCGTCGCGGCTCGCCGGACCACGCGCGGCCGATCGAGGTCGGTGTGCCCGGCCATCTTCCGCAGGGCCGGCCGCACGAACATCTCGAACGACACCGCGACGCTGACCGGGTTGCCGGGCAGGCAGAACACCGGGATTCCCGTGCGTTCGGCGCTCGGGCCGCGCACTCCGAGCAGCCCGAAGCCCTGCGGTTTGCCGGGCTGCATCGCCACGGTGGTGAACTCGATGCCGCCCACCCCGTTCAGGACCGCTTTGACCACGTCGAACGCGCCGACGCTGGCGCCGCCGGTGAGGACGACCGCGTCCACGTCCGGATCGGCGAGAGTCCGCCGGAGGGCTTCCTCGTCGTCCTCGACGGTCGCCGTCCAGCCCACTTCGGCGCCCGCCTCCGTCACCGCGGCCGACAGCAGCACGGAGTTGGATTCCGGGATCTGCCCGCGGCGGGGCGTCTGCGAGGGTTCGACGAGTTCGGTTCCGGTCGAGATCACCGCGACCCGGGGCCGGCGGTAGGCCAGGACCCGGTCGTGTCCGGCCGACGCGATCGCCGACACCTGCCACGGGCCGAGAACCGTGCCCGCCGAAACGGCGACGGCGCCCGCCGGTGCGTCCTCGCCGGATCGCCGGATGTGGGCGTGCGGTTTCGGTTCCACCGTGACGGTCACGCTGTCCGGGGGCGTCGCCAGGATCTCGGTGCCGAGGTCCGTGTGCTCCAGTGGGACGATCGCGTCGGCGTCGGTGGGAACCGGCGCGCCGGTCATGATCCGGACGGCCTCTCCGGCGCCGATCGGCGGGTCGTCCGGACTGCCCGCGGGAACGTCGGCGACCACCTTCAGCGTCGCGCCCACCGCTGCGTCGACGCGCCGGACGGCGTAACCGTCCATCGCGGAGTTGTCGAACAGCGGGACCGGCCACCGGTTGGTGACGTCCTCGGCGAGGACGAGCCCGGCCGCACTGTGAATGGAGAGGATGGTCGCGGGCAGGCGCGACACGGTTGTCTGAATCCGGGAGCGGTGCTCGTCGACGGTGATCACTCGGGACTCCGGTCCGCACGCAAAGGCATGGCCTCAGCCTATCGGCTCGGGATCGGTCGGGTGCGCAGCCCGGGAGCGCAGGCGCCGGTCGCGGTCGGCGGAAGGCCCGGGCGATCGCGAGTCCTCAGATGCGCAGCGCAAGGCGAGCGAGCTGCCGCAGATGCGTATAGGTTCAGTCGTTATGACCGTGTTTCGGATTCGGGAAGCCGCGGACCTCCTCGGCGTCAGCGACGACACCCTCCGCAGATGGATCGAACAGGGCCGGATCGCATCGGGGACCGACGACTCGGGCCGCGCCACTGTCGACGGCGCGGACCTCGCAGGCTTTCTGGCCTCCGCGGAATCGGGGCGCCACGATCCGGTGACGCGCGGCACCAGCGCCCGGAACCGCTTCGTCGGGATCGTCACACATGTTCAGTCCGACCCGGTGATGAGCCAGGTGGAGATGCGCAGCGGCCCGCACCGGGTGGTGTCGCTGATGTCGACCGAGGCGGTGAGGGAACTCGGATTGGAAGTGGGCTCCCTTGCGACCGCGACGGTCAAAGCGACGGCGGTGGTCGTGGAGACCCCGTCGGGAAGGAGTGCCGTCTGATGAAGAAGTTCGTGGCCGCAGTGCTCGGACTGATGCTGCTGGTAGCCGGATGCAGCAGTCAGGAGCAGGCGTCGGCCGGTGCCTCGGCGCCGATCAGGATCTTCGCCGCGGCCTCGCTGCAGGGATCGTTCGACGAACTGGCCAAGTCCTTCACCGCGGCGCACCCGGAGTACTCGGTGGCGCCGATCGTGTACGACGGCTCGCAGGCCCTCGCGACCCAGATCGTGGAGGGCGCCGACGTCGACGTCATCGCCTTCGCGGACCAGTCGAGTCTCACGCCGGTCACCGACGCCGGTGTCACCGACGCGGGCACCGTCTTCGCGACCAATACGATGCAGATCGCCGTCGCGCCGGGCAACCCGAAGCACGTCACGAGCCTGGCCGACCTGACGAAGCCCGGAGTCACCACCGTGCTCTGCGCTCCGGAGGTGCCCTGTGGCGAGGCCTCGCGCAAGCTGCTCGCCGCCGCGCACGTCGACGTCTCGCCGGTCAGCGAGGAGACCAACGTGACCTCGGTGGTCAACCGCGTCGAGGCGGGCGAGGCCGACGCCGGTCTGGTCTACAAGACCGATGTGGCCGCCTCGAACGGCAAGCTGATCGGCATCACTCCCGCCGACGTTCAGGTCGCGGTCAACCGTTACCCGATCGCGGTGTCGAAGAAGGCTCCGTCGCCGGCGGCCGCCGCTGCCTTCACCGCCTACGTCCTCTCGCCCGCGGGACAGAAGATCCTGGCGAAGTACGGTTTCGGCGCGCCGTGACCTGTTCCCGGCCCGAGGCCGCCACGTCGCCACCGAGGCCCCGGTGATGCTGCCGAAGGCGCTGTACGTGCCCGCGTTGGTCGCGCTGGCTCTGTTGGTCGCGCCCATCGTCGGGTTGATCTCGCGGGTGCGGTGGGAGACGCTCGGCGCCGACCTCTTCTCGTCGGCATCGCTGACGGCACTGTGGCTGTCGCTGGTCACCGCGGCCTGTGCGACCGCCGCGTGCGCTGTGATCGGCACCCCGCTGGCCGTGGTGATCGCCCGCGCGCCGCAGCGCTGGGCGTCGGTGCTGCGAGCGACGGTCCTGATCCCCCTGGTGCTGCCGCCGATGGTCGGCGGACTGGCGCTGCTGTCGTTGCTGGGCCGGTCGGGGCTGGTCGGCAAGCCGGTGTTCGAGGCGACGGGCTACAGCCTGCCGTACACCACCGCCGCGGTGGTGGTGGCGCAGACGTTCGTCGCCATGCCGTTCTACGTCATCGCGGTCGAGGGCGCGCTGCGAACCGCAGGCGACGGCTACGAGCAGATCGCCTCGACCCTCGGAGCCGGCCGTTGGCGCGTGCTGTCGCGGATCACGCTTCCGCTCGTGCTGCCGGGTCTGGCCGCCGGTGCGGCGCTCGCCTTCGCACGCGCGCTCGGCGAGTTCGGGGCGACGGCACTGTTCGCGGGGAACTCTCCGGGCGTCACCCGGACCATGCCTCTGGCCATCTACACCGCCTTCAACGGGGTGGGCGTCACGCAGGATTCGGCGGTCGCGCTCTCGTTGCTGTTGCTGGTGAGTACCGCGGTGATCGTGCTCGGGCTGCGGTCGTGGCGAACGGACGCGGTCCGGTGAGCGGGCAGCCGCTCACCGCGCGCATCGAGATCCGCCGAGCGCAGTTCACCGTCTCGGCCGCGTTCGAGGTGCCGGGCGGGGAGTGCCTGGCGGTACTGGGACCGAACGGTGCGGGCAAGTCGACGCTCCTGGGCGCGCTGGCGGGTCTCATCCGGCCGACCGCGGGCGAGATCCGCCTGGGTGGACGAGTCCTCGACGGCCGCGGCCACGTCCCGCCCGAGCAGCGCAGAGTGACCTTGCTCGAGCAGAAGCCCCGGCTCTTCCCGCACCTGTCGGTCGTCGACAATCTGGCCTTCGGGCCGCGTGCCCAGGGCCGATCCCGGCGGCAGGCGCGCGCGGTCGCTGAGGGCTGGCTCGATCGGATCGGTCTGCCCGATGCGGGCGGGTGGAAGCCGCATCGCCTCTCGGGCGGCCAGCAGCAGCGGGTCGCGATCGCCCGCGCGCTCGCCGCCGAACCCGAGGTGCTGCTGCTCGATGAGCCCTTCGCCGCGCTCGATGCGGCCAGCGCTCCGCAGATCCGGCGGATGCTCTCCGACGAGCTCGCGCGCACGGCGACCACCAGCGTCCTGGTGACACACGAGTTGGCGGACGCGTGGCAGTGGGCGAGCCGGTGTCTGGTGATCGAGTCGGGCACCGTCGTCGAGGAGACGACGCCGGCGCAGATGGCCGCGGCGCCGGCTCATCCGTTCAGCGCAGCCCTGGCTGGATACGCGGTGGTGCACGGCGTCTGGAGTGAGGGCGCCCTGGTGACCGGGGACGATGTGCTGCCGGCGGTCGCGGTCGAGGACGTCGCGGACGGGGCCCGGGCGTTCGGGATCGTGGTTCCGCACGAGGTCACGGTGTCCCGGACGTCGGGCGCGGTCCGGAGCCGGGTGCGTTCGGTGTCGGTGCACGCGGGCCGGGTACTCGTCGAGAGCGACGGAGGTCTGGTGGCGCAGACTCCGGTGGGTGTGGTGCCGCCAGGTGTCGGAGAACAGGCGTGGTTCACCCCGACCGGGATGCGGGTTCGGCGCTTGCGCACGCCCGATGAGATTTCGGCTCCCGGACGGGGCTGTGAGCCCCGTCCGGGAGCCGAAATCTCCGCCGGCCCGCCGAGGTCAGCGCAGGGCGACGGTCAGCAGGACCGCTGAGTCGTCGTCGGCGACCAGTCCGTGCCGGGTCGGGGGAATATCGGTGAGGGCGCCGGCGCCCCCTTCCCAGTCGCCGTCCTCACAGGTCAGCCGAACGCGGCCATGGAGGACCTGGAGGGTCGCCTCGCCGGGACTCTCGTGGTCGGACAGTTCGGCGCCGGCGCGAAGCGCGATCACGGTGTGCCGCAGCCGGTGGTCGCTGTGACCGCGCACCGTGCGTCCGGCGCGGCCGGAGTGCGCTTCGCGCGCCTCGGACAGGAGTTCCTCGACCACTTCGGGTAACGACACCGCGCTCATGCCGCCGCCTCCGCCCGCTCACGCTCGGCCTCACTCTTCGGGATGCCGAAGACGGTGAACAGACACGCCGCCGCCGCGAAGGCCACCAGGAGCCCGAGGCCGATCGTGTACGAGTGCTCCACCGCGTTGTAGGTCGCGCCCATCACCAACGGCGGGAAGAAGCCGCCGAGGCCACCCGCCGCACCGACCAGGCCGGTGACCGCGCCCACGCGTGCGGGCGGTGAGGCCAGCGACACCCAGGCGAAGACCGAACCCGATCCCATGCCCATCATCATCGCCATCAGGATGAAGTCGACCGCGGCCAGCCCGCTGCCGAGGTCGGGCTTGGTCATCATCCACACGGCCAGCACTGCGGCGCCGCCGCACGAGATCGCGGTGATGATCCGCGGCCCGAACTTGTCGGAGAGTGCACCGCCGACCGGTCGCATCACCACCGCTGCGATGGCGAATCCGGCGGTGCGGGCGCCGGCCGACTTCAGGTCGGTGATGTCGTAGACGTCGTTCAAGTACGTCGGCAGGTAGGTGGAGAAGGCGACGAATCCGCCGAACGCCGCCGCATACAGGAAGGACATCTGCCAGGTGATCGGCAGCTTGAGAGCGCCGACGAGCTTCGGCACCGCCGACTCGGTGTTCGGCTCCCACGCCGGGGCCTCGCGCATGAACATCCAGCAGGCCACCGCGACCACCACCAGCGCCACCGCGATGATGATGTGCGTGGGGAAGTAGCCGAACCATTCGCGGAACCGCGGCGTGAAGAACGCCGAGAGCGCCGTCCCGCCCATCCCGGCGCCGAAGACGCCGGTCGCGAAACCGCGGCGACTGGGTTCGTACCAGCTGTTCAGGAACGGGATGCCGACGGCGAAGGTGGTGCCCGCTATGCCGAGGAAGAAGCCGATCACCAGCAACATCGGGTACGACTTCAGCTCACCGGCCACCGCCACCAGCATCACGAAGGGCGCCGAGATCAGCAGCAGCGCGGTGAACATGATGCGGCCGCCGTAGCGGGGCGTCAGCACGCCGACGACGATCCGGCCGAGGGAGCCGACGAGGATCGGCACCGCGACGAGCACGGACTTCTGCGTGGAGTCGAGATCGAGTTCGTTCGGTCCGGCGTAGAACACGCCCAGCGGAGCGATCAGGTTCCAGGCCCAGAAGCTGATCGCGAAGGCGACGGTGGCGAGAACGAGATTGCGGGTCTGGGCCGATTTGTCGATTGTCACGGGCGCGGTCATTCAGTCACGGTCCTTCACACCGATGGGAGCCCAGCCGCGGCGGCTCGGCGCGTTGCCCGGGGCCGGGCGCGTGTCTTTGCTGCGGTAGACGATGTACGGGCGGAACAGGTAGTGGATGGGAGCGGTGAAGATGTGGACCAGCCGCGTGAACGGCACCAGCATGAACATGACCATGCCGATCACGACGTGGATGTGGAAGCGCAGCGGGGCCGCCTCCATCGAGGAGATGTCGGGCTGGAAGTAGAAGACCGAGCGGAACCACGTGGAGACGGTCTCGCGGTAGTTCACGCCCTCGCCGTGGGGATCGATCATGCCGACGAGGGTGATGTAGCTGCCAGCGACCAGCGCCGCGACCAGGACCGCGTACATCAGCTTGTCGTTGCGCGTCGTCGCCATGAACACCGGACCGGTGGTGCGCCTGCGGTAGATGAGGATGCCCACGCCGAGCAGGGTCGCGGCGGCGGCGATGATGCCGCCGACCGCTGCCACCCAGTGGTACATCGTCTCGGTGATCCCGACCGCGTCGGTCCACGACTGCGGGATCACCAGACCGATGGCGTGGCCGGCGATCACCGCGAGGATCCCGTAGTGGAACAGCGGCGAACCGAACCGCAGCAGCCGGGACTCGTAGAGCTCCGACGAGCGGGTGGTCCAGCCGAACTTGTCGTACCGGTACCGCCAGATGGTTCCGCCGATCACGCTGATCAGCGCGATGTACGGTAGGACGCCCCACAGAAAGATGTTCATCGGTATGCCTCTTCGCCGGAGTCGGTGAAACCGTTGCTGGTGAAGTCGTCGGTGGTGAACAGGGGAAGCAGTCGCGCGTCGTACGGCTCGAGGCCGACGGTCTCGACGGCGCGCTCGGGACCGGCCATCGCGAGTGCGGATGCACGGTCGGGCGGCGACTGTCCGGGAAGCGTCGCGCAGACGGCGGCCAGCACACCCGCGTACGGGGAGCCCGCGTCGACCAGCGACAGCCGGATCAGTTCGAGGGACGGACGGTTCTCGGTCAGGACCTGAACGCCGCGTTCGGGGTCCGCGAGCGCCGCGAACTCCAGGACCACCGGCAGGTGGTCGGGCAGTTCGCCGTGCAGATCCACCACGAATCCGCTGTCGCGGTAGAGCTGTTTGAAGTCGGTGAGAACCGATCCGCGACGCCGTGTGTCGCCGGCCGACCAGTAGGACAGGTACAGCGTCTGCTTGCGCGAGAGGTCGAAGACGTCGGTGTAGTGCTGCGCGAGTTGCGAGGGGTCGGCCGATGCGGCGTGATCGAGGAACCCGCGCAGGGCGTCGGCGGACTCACCCGCGGCCGTCTCGTCGAGCGCCGACCTCATCAGGTCGATGCGGCCGAAGAACTCGGCGTCGGGGTAGCCGAGACTCCACGCGGCGATCTGATGCACCACGCGGGCATCGGTGCGCGCGGCGGCACGTCGGCGGGGCAGCAGCCTCATGATCCGGACCCGTGCTCGGCGGACTGCTGCGGGAACATGCCCTCCGGGACGCCGTTTCCGTCCCAGTTCAACAGGTTGGTCCGACCGCGCAGAGTCGCGTCCCCGGCGGGCATGTCCGTGGTCTGCCGCTGCTTGAGCGCCTGGAAGGTCTCCACCGACACCGGGATCGGCCGGCCGCTGGCCTCGCCGAAGGAACCGGACTCGTACATGCCGGGTCCGCCCTCCTGATCGAGGGAGCAGGCCATCTCGTCGAGCTTGACGGCCTGCTCGTGATGGGCGGTCGGAATCACGTAGCGCTCGTCGTACTTGGCGATCGCCAGAAGCCGGTACATCTCGTAGACCGATTCCTCGGTCATGCCGACTGAGCCCGGGATGAGCGGGTTGGTCTCACGGCCGAGGTTGACGTCGCGCATGTACGCGCGCATGGCGGCCAGTTTCCGGAGCACGTCCTCGACGACGCCGGTGTCGCCCGCGGTGAACAGTTCCGCGAGATACTCCACGGGGATGCGCAGAGAGTCGATGGCGCCGAAGAGATTGCCGTGATCCTCGCCGTCGTGTCCCTGCTCCGACAGCAGGTCGACGATCGGCGACAGCGGCGGGATGTACCAGACCATCGGCATCGTCCGGTACTCCGGATGCAGGGGCAGTGCCACCCGGTACTTCTTCGCGAGCGCGTACACCGGCGACCGGCGCGCGGCGTCCATCCAGTCGTCGGGGATCCCCGCGGCGCGGGCCTGCGCGATCACCTCCGGATCGTCGGGGTCGAGCATCAGATCGAGTTGGGCCTCGTAGAGGTCCTTGTCGTCGGGAACCGACGCCGCCGCGGTCACGGCGTCGGCGTCGTAGAGGAAGATGCCGAGGTACCGGAGCCGTCCGACGCAGGTCTCCGAGCACACCGTGGGCTGACCCACCTCGATGCGCGGATAGCACAGCGTGCACTTCTCCGCCTTGCCCGAGCGGTGGTTGAAATAGATCTTCTTGTACGGGCAGCCGGTGATGCACTGGCGCCAGCCGCGGCAGCGGTCCTGGTCCACCAGGACGATGCCGTCCTCCTCGCGTTTGTAGATCGCACCGGACGGGCACGACGCCATGCACGCCGGATTGAGGCAGTGCTCGCAGATGCGCGGAAGATAGAACATGAAGGTCTGCTCGAAGGAGAACTGGATCTTCTCCTCCGACTCCTTGCGGATCTTCTCGACGATCGGGTCCAGATCGCCGTACTCCGTCGACCCGCCCAGGTTGTCGTCCCAGTTGGCCGACCACGTGACCTTGGTGTCCTCACCGGTGATCAGCGACTTCGGCCGTGCGACCGGGAAGTCGTCTCCCAGCGGGGCGTTCACCAGCGTCTCGTAGTCGTAGGTCCACGGCTCGTAGTAGTCGCTCAGCGTGGGCTGGACCGGGCTGTGGAAGATGGTGAAGAGCTTCTGCAGGCGCCCGCCGGTGCGGAGCCGCAGATCGCCCTTCTTATTGAGGTGCCATCCGCCCTTCCACTGCTCCTGGTCCTCGTACCGCCGCGGATATCCCTGGCCGGGACGGGTCTCGACGTTGTTGAACCACACGTACTCGGTGCCCGCACGGTTGGTCCACGCCTGCTTGCACGTGACCGAGCACGTGTGACAGCCGATGCACTTGTCGAGATTCATCACCATCCCGACCTGAGCCATGACTCGCATCAGTAGGTCACCTCCTGGCTGCGCTTGCGGATGGTCGAGACGATGTCGCGTTGATTGCCCGTCGGCCCGAGGTAATTGAACGCGTACGTCAGCTGCGCGTAGCCGCCGATCAGATGTGAGGGCTTCACCAGCAGACGGGTCGCGGAGTTGTGGATGCCGCCGCGGCGTCCCGTGGCCTCCGACTTCGGGACGTCGATGGTCCGCTCCTGGGCGTGGTGGACGTAGCAGACCCCGACCGGCATGCGGTGGCTGACGATGGCGCGTGCGACGTAGACGCCGTTGGCGTTGACGCACTCGATCCAGTCGTTGTCGTGCACATCGATCGACGCCGCGTCCTCCGGCGACAGCCACGCGGTGGGACCGCCGCGCGAGAGCGAGAGCATGAACAGGTTGTCCTGGTACTCGGAGTGGATCGACCACTTGTTGTGCGGCGTGAGGTACCGGACGGTGATCTGCTTGCTGCCGTCGGGCCCGAGCTTCGGTTCGCCGAACAACCGATGCATGTCGAGGGGCGGCCGGTAGATCGGCAGCGCCTCCCCGATGTCGAGCATCCAGTCGTGGTCGAGGTAGAAGTGCAGACGCCCGGTGAGCGTGTGGAAGGGTTTGTCGCGCTCGATGTTCACGGTGAACGGCGCGTACCGTCGTCCGCCGCTCTCCGAACCCGACCACTCGGGTGAGGTGATGACCGGCACCGGTGCCGACTGCGTGTCGGCGAAGGTGATGCGCTTCTCCTCCGAACCCTCCGCGAGATCGGCGAGGCGCTTGCCGACGCGGCGTTCGAGTTTGGTGAAGCCGTCCACGGCCAGTTCGCCGTTGGTGGTACCGGAGAAGGTCAAGATCGCTTCGGCGAGCTTGGCGTCGGTGTCGATGGCGGGACGTCCGACGCCCGGTCGGTCGAAGTCCGGCCCGCTCGCGCCGTCGCCGGGCCGGGGCGGCATCACTCCGTTGGACGCCGCCAGTTTGGGGATCTGCGAGGCGATGTCGTAGTTGACGTCCTTGACGGTGAAGCCCAGCTTGTCGGCGAGCGGCCCCACGGTGGCCAGCTTGTCGGCGATGGCCGTGTAGTCGCGTTCCACCACCTGGAACGAGGGCATGTTCGCGCCGGGCATCGCCGGTGCGCCGTCGCGCCAGTCCACCACCCGGCCGTGCGGCTGCGCGGTCTCGCCGGGGGTGTCGTGCTGGGCGGCGGTGGCGACGAGGTCGTAGCGGGTGCCCAGGTGGGTCCGCGCCTGCCGGGACAACTCCGCGGCCAGCAGGTGGAACAGGTCGAAGTCGCTCTTGGCCTCCCACGGCGGATCGATCGCCGGACTGAAGGCGTGGACGAACGGGTGCATGTCGGTGGAGCTGAGGTCGTGCTTCTCGTACCAGGTCGCTGCGGGCAGCACGATGTCGCTCAACAGCGTCGTCGACGTCATGCGGAAATCAGCCGACAGCAGCAGGTCGAGCTTGCCCTCGGGCGCCTGCTCGTGCCACTTCACCTCCCGGGTCCTCGGGGCCTCGGGATTCTCGCTGCCGAGCACGTTGTGATGGGTGCCGAGCAGGTGGCGCAGGAAGTACTCGTCGCCCTTGGCCGACGAGCCGAGCAGATTCGACCGCCACAGCACCAGCGTGCGCGGCCAGTTCTCGGGTGCGTCGACGTCGCTGATCGCCGGCGTCAGCCCGCCGTCGACCAGCTTCCCGGCCACGTACGACGCGGGATCGGTCGCGTCGCCCGACTCGACCGCCGAGCGGGCGGCGTCGGCCACGTCGAGCGGGTTGTCGGAGAACTGCGGATAGAAGGGCATCCATCCCAGCCGCGCCGACTGCGCGATGGCGTCGGCGGTGTGCATTCCGTCGAGCGTGCCCGATGACAGCGGTGAGGTCAGGGCCGACGTGGAGTAGCCGTCGTTGCGCCACTGGTCGGTGTGCATGTACCAGTACGAGGTGCCCGGCTGGGTACGCGGGGGACGGGTCCAGTCGAGGGCGTTGGCGAGTGAGATCCAGCCGGTGATCGGACGGCACTTCTCCTGGCCCACGTAATGGGCCCACCCGCCGCCGTTGCGGCCCATGCAGCCGGTGAGGATGAGCATGGCCAGGATCGCCCGGTAGGTGGCGTCACCGTGGAACCACTGGCAGATGCCCGCACCCATGATGATCATCGACCGGCCGCCGGACTCCTCGGCGTTGGTGGCGAACTCCCGGGCGATACGGATCGCGGATTCAGCTGGGACGCTGGTGATCTCGGCCTGCCACGCGGGCGTGTAGGGACTGGAGGCGTCGTCGTAGCCGGTGGGCCACTGGCCCGGGAGGCCATCGCGGCCCACCCCGTACTGGGCCAGCAGCAGATCGTAGACGGTGGTGACCAGACCCCCGCCGAATCGCCGTGCGGGCACTCCGCGGGTGATGACCGAGCCGCTGCCGTCGGGGGCGTCGAAGGAGGGGAACGAGACCTCGACGGCCTCCGCGCCGGTTTCGCCGAGCAGGGTGAGCCGTGGGGTGACACCGTCCAGATCGAGGTTCCACCGGCCTTCGCCGGACGGTGAGTACCGGTCGCCCAAGGTGCCGTTCGGGACCATCGGCTCGCCCGTCGCGTCGTCAATCAGGACCGTCTTCCAGACGTCCTCGGTGGGGCCGCTCGCCGGGTCCGGTCGCAACTCCTCGGAGGTCACGAACTTGCCGGGGACCAGCGTGCCGTCGCGCTCGTCGAGATGGATGAGGAAGGGGAGGTCGGTGTACTTGCGGGTGAAGTCGGCGAAGAACGGGGTCGGTCCGCCTTCTCGGCCGACGTAGAACTCCTTGAGGATCACGTGACCCATCGCCATCGCGAGCGCCGCGTCGGTGCCGGCCTGGGCGGGCAGCCACTCGTCGGCGAACTTGGAATTGTCGGCGTAGTCGGGCGAGACGCTGACCACCTTGGTGCCGCGATAGCGGACCTCGGTCATCCAGTGGGCGTCGGGCGTCCGGGTCACCGGGACGTTGGATCCCCACATCATCAGGTACGACGCGTCCCACCAGTCGCCCGACTCGGGCACATCGGTCTGGTCGCCGAACACCTGCGGGCTGGCCACCGGGAGGTCGGCGTACCAGTCGTAGAACGAGGTCATCACGCCGCCGATGAGCTGTATGAACCGCGTTCCCACGCAGTGGCTCACGATCGACATCGCAGGGATCGGGGAGAAGCCCGCGCAGCGGTCGGGGCCGTAGGTCTTGATGGTGTGGACATGCGCCGCGGCGGCCATCTCGATCGCCTCGTCCCACGTGACGCGGACCAGACCGCCCTTGCCGCGAGCCCGCTGGTAGGAGCGCCGGCGCAGCGGGTCGCCGACCACGTCGGCCCACGCGAGCACGGGATCGCCGGTGCGGCGCTTGGCCTCCCGGTACATCTCCAGGAGCACTCCGCGCGCATAGGGGTGGCGGACCCGGGTGGGCGAGTAGGTGTACCAGGAGAACGAGGCGCCGCGCGGACAGCCGCGCGGCTCGTACTCCGGCCGGTCGGGGCCGACCGACGGATAGTCGGTCTCCTGTGTCTCCCAGGTGATGATGCCGTCTTTGACGTACACCTTCCACGAACACGAGCCCGTGCAGTTCACCCCGTGGGTGGACCGGACGATCTTGTCGTGACTCCAGCGGTCGCGGTAGAAGATGTCGCCCGCACGACCGCCGTCGCGGAAGACCGCGCGTCTGTCGTCGGTCTCATCCCATTTGGTGAAGAAGCGGCCGACGTCCAACAATGCTTGTGCTGCCGGGCCCTGAACCGAGTCAGACGCTGTCATACGGCTCACTGTAAAACGGGATGTGATGCCGCGCCGGGCGAATTCGGAGGGCGCCGAATTCTCGCGACGCACGGCCGGACGATCCGGGTACGACGGCCATGTGATATGAGGACCAAAGTCTCTAGCCGGACATGCGCGCGCCGCGGGTCAGAGATGAGCTCTCGGCCCGCCGCGGTCGATTTGGGTTCTGCCAGCGCGTTCACTACACTGTTTCAGGTTGCCTGGGTGAAGTGTGCCCCCAGGGCCCACAACTTCATACAGCTTGACGGTGCCGGTGAAAAGCCAATGGCATCTTCAGGCGTTGAACAATGCACAACTATCCACTTCGTGGAAGGCCCACCAGTGCTGATCGGCAGTGATGCCGGTGACACCGCTGTATGGGAACCGCTACGAGAAAGGTTGACGGTCAACCATGACCATGACTGACCCGATCGCAGACTTTCTGACGCGTCTGCGTAACGCCAATTCGGCGTACCACGACGAGGTTTCGCTGCCTTCGTCGAAGATCAAGGTGAACATCGCCGAGATCCTCAAGCGCGAGGGCTACATCACCGACTACCGCGTCGAAGACGCCGAGGTCGGCAAGAAGCTCACCGTGACCCTGAAGTACGGCCCCAGCCGCGAGCGCAGCATCGCCGGCCTCCGCCGCGTTTCGAAGCCGGGTCTGCGTGTGTACGCAAAGTCCACCAACCTGCCCAAGGTTCTGGGCGGCCTCGGCGTGGCCATCATCTCCACGTCGTCCGGTCTGCTCACCGACCGCCAGGCAGCAAACCAGGGCGTGGGCGGCGAAGTCCTCGCTTACGTCTGGTAGGGGAGCGTAGAGAATGTCGCGTATTGGTAAGAATCCCATTGAAATCCCCGCCGGCGTCGATGTCGCGATCGACGGCCAGGACGTCAAGGTCAAGGGCCCGAAGGGCGAACTGAGCCTGACGGTCACCTCGCCGATCGCGGTGGCGAAGGAAGACAACGCCATCGTCGTCACCCGGCCGAACGACGACCGCGAGAACCGTGCCCTGCACGGTCTGAACCGTTCGCTGCTGAACAACCTCGTCGTCGGTGTGACCCAGGGTTACACCACGAAGATGGAGATCTTCGGTGTCGGTTACCGCGTCCAGGCCAAGGGCAAGGACCTCGAGTTCGCCCTCGGCTACAGCCACCCCGTGCCGATCGAGGCTCCGGAGGGCATCACCTTCGCGGTGGAGTCCCCGACCAAGTTCTCGGTCTCGGGAATCGACAAGCAGCTAGTCGGCCAGATCTCGGCGAACATCCGCCGCCTGCGTCGTCCGGACCCCTACAAGGGCAAGGGCATTCGCTACGAGGGTGAGCAGATCCGCCGCAAGGTCGGAAAGACGGGTAAGTAAGCCATGAGTGAAACAGCAACCGTTCGCAAGCCCATCGGCAAGGACGTCTCGACTCGCCGTCGCACCGCGACCAACCGTCGTCACTTCCGCCTGCGCAAGAAGATCAACGGCACCGCCGAGCGTCCGCGCATGGCCGTCAAGCGCAGCAGCCGTCACATCCACGTCCAGGTCATCGACGACCTGACCGGTCGTACCCTGGCCGCCGCCAGCAGCATCGAGGCTGACGTGCGCGCCGCCGGTGGCGACAAGTCGGCTCAGGCCGCCAAGGTCGGCGAGCTCGTCGCAGCCCGCGCCAAGGCTGCAGGCATCGAGGCCGTCGTCTTCGATCGCGGAGGCAAGGCGTACCACGGCCGCATCGCGGCTCTGGCCGACGCCGCCCGCGAGGGAGGACTGCAGTTCTGATGATGACCACCAAGATGATTAACGGAGGCGACCTCTGATGCCCGGACGTCAGCGTGATGGCGGCAACGGACCCGCCGGAAACAACAACAACGACAACCGCGGTGAGCGCCGCGGCCGCGGCGATCGTCGCGACAACCGCAACCGCGAGCGCGAGGAGAAGAACCACCTCGAGCGCGTGGTGACCATCAACCGCGTGTCGAAGGTCGTCAAGGGCGGTCGTCGCTTCAGCTTCACCGCTCTCGTGGTGGTCGGCGACGGCCAGGGCATGGTCGGCGTCGGCTACGGCAAGGCCAAGGAAGTCCCGGCGGCGATCCAGAAGGGCGTCGAAGAGGCTCGCAAGAACTTCTTCCGCGTCCCGCTGATCGCGGGCACCGTGACCCACCCGGTTCAGGGTGAGGCCGCAGCCGGTGTCGTGATGCTCCGCCCGGCCAGCTCGGGTACCGGTGTCATCGCGGGCGGCGCCGTGCGTGCCGTCCTGGAATGCGCCGGTGTCACCGACGTTCTCGCGAAGAGCCTCGGCTCGGACAACGCGATCAACGTCGTCCACGCCACGGTCGCCGCACTCAAGATGCTGCAGCAGCCTGAAGAGGTCGCTGCTCGTCGCGGGCTGACCGTCGAAGAGGTCACCCCCGCCGGCATGCTGCGCGCACGCGCGGCCGCCGCAGCGAACAAGGGAGCATAAGCCATGGCTGAGCTGAAGATCACCCAGATCAAGGGCACCATCGGTACCAAGAAGAACCAGCGTGACAGCCTGCGCACCCTTGGGCTCAAGGGCATCCGCCAGACGGTCACCCGCGAGGACACCCCGATCAACCGCGGCCTCATCAACGTGGTTCGTCACCTCGTGACAGTCGAAGAGGTTTAGTCATGACCATCAAGCTGCACCACCTTCGCCCCGCTCCGGGCGCGAAGACCGAGAAGACCCGCGTGGGTCGCGGTGAGGGCTCCAAGGGTAAGACCGCCGGTCGCGGCACCAAGGGCACCAAGGCGCGCAAGAACGTTCCGGCCCGCTTCGAGGGCGGCCAGATGCCGATTCACATGCGCCTGCCGAAGCTGAAGGGCTTCACCAACCGCAACCGCGTGGAGTACCAGGTCGTCAACGTCGGCGACATCTCGCGGCTGTTCCCGGAGGGCGGCACCATCGGCGTCGCCGATCTGGTCGCCGCGGGCGCCGTCCGCAAGAACCAGCTCGTGAAGGTTCTGGGCGACGGTGAGCTCACCGTGAAGGTCGACATCACCGCCGACAAGTTCACGGGCTCCGCTAAGGAGAAGATCGCCGCTGCCGGCGGCACCGCGACGCAGGCCTGAGCCTTCGCCGCATGCAGAACTGCCGAACCGGTCAGGTGTTGCGACGCACGACTATTGAGTCGTTGCGCCGCTCACCTGACCGGTGGCGGTTCTGGGGCTGTTAAAGTTTCACCGAGGGCGTCCGGCTGAGGACGCCCCGGTCATTTCCGAGTCGACCGCCAATGCACGATGAGGCGCACGTGCCCACCGAGTCTGCGGTGCTATAGGAGGAGTTAGTGCTTTCCCCCCTCGTGGCGACCTTCAGGACGCCCGACCTGAGGAAGAAGATCTTCTATGTCCTCGGCATCCTCATCCTGTACCGTCTCGGCACGACGCTCCCGTCGCCCGGCGTGGACTTCAAAGAGATCGAAAGCTGCGTCGATGCGGCCAGCCGCGGCGACTCGGGCCAGATCTACTCGCTGATCAACATGTTCTCCGGCGGCGCACTGCTGCAGCTGTCGGTGTTCGCGATCGGCATCATGCCGTACATCACGGCCAGCATCATCGTTCAGCTGCTCACCGTCGTCATCCCTCGGTTCGAGCAGCTGCGAAAAGAAGGCCAGTCCGGCCAGACCAAGATGACGCAGTACACCCGCTACCTCACGGTGGCGCTGGCACTGCTCCAGTCGACGGGCATCGTCGCGCTGGCGGCCACCGGCAACCTCCTGCCGTCGAACGGGGCCGACTGCAACGCAGACGCAATCCTCAACGACACCAGCGTCTTCGGCCTGTCGATCATCGTCCTGGTGATGACCGCGGGCGCCTGTCTGGTGATGTGGTTCGGCGAGCTCATCACCGAGCGCGGTGTCGGCAACGGCATGTCGCTGCTGATCTTCACCGGCATCGCCGCCCGCATCCCGGCTGAGGGCCGGACCATCCTGCAGCAGCGCGGCGGCCTGGCCTTCGGCCTCGTCTGCGTGGCGATCGTGCTCATCCTGGTGGCCGTGGTGTTCATCGAGCAGGGCACCCGCCGCGTGCCGGTTCAGTACGCCAAGCGCATGGTGGGCCGCAAGATGTACGGCGGTTCGTCGACGTACATGCCGATCAAGGTCAACACCGCGGGCGTCATCCCGGTGATCTTCGCGTCCTCGTTGCTGTACATCCCGCAGTTGATCATTCAGCTGACGAACAGCAACGACGGCGAGGCCGCCGGCTGGAAGCTGTGGCTTCAGGACAACCTGATCAACCCGTCCAGCTGGTTCCACATCGTCACGTACTTCCTGCTGATCATCTTCTTCACGTACTTCTACGTCGCCGTCACGTTCAACCCCGAAGAACGAGCCGACGACATGAAGCGGTACGGCGGCTTCATCCCGGGCATCCGCCCCGGCCAGCCGACCGCTGACTACCTGAGCTACGTGCTCAGCCGGATCACGCTGCCCGGCTCGCTGTACCTGGGCATCATCTCGATCCTCCCGAACCTGTTCATGGACATCGGCGGCGGCAGCGCCTCGAACATCCCGTTCGGCGGTACCGCGCTCCTGATCATCGTGGCCGTCGGCCTCGACACGATCAAGCAAGTGAACAGCCAGTTGATGCAACGCAAGTACGAAGGGTTCCTGAAGTGAGACTCGTCATCCTCGGACCGCCCGGAGCGGGCAAAGGCACACAGGCCGAACTGATGTCGGAGGCCCTCGGCATTCCGCACATCTCGACCGGCGACCTGTTCCGCGCGAACATCTCGCAGGGCACCCCGATCGGCGTGGAGGCCAAGAAGTACCTGGATGCGGGCAATCTGGTCCCGCCGGAGATCACCATCAACATGGTTCGCGAGCGGGTCGCGGAGCCGGATGCGGCCAAGGGCTTCATCCTCGACGGCTTCCCGCGCTCCACCGAGCAGGCGGTCGCGCTCGAGGGCATTCTCGACGATCTGTCGACCAAGCTCGACGGCGTGCTGTCGTTCAAAGTCGATACCGACGTGGTGGTGGAGCGGATGCTCGCCCGCGGTCGCGCCGACGACACCGAAGAGGTCATCCGCAACCGCATGGCCGTGTACGACGCGGAGACCGCGCCGCTGCTCGACCACTACGCCGGTCAGGTCACGGAGATCGACGCCGTGGGCTCGGTCGACGAGGTCCACCAGCGCGTGCTCGCGGCTCTCGGCAAGGCCTGATCCACCGGTGGGTTTCCGCAAGCCGAAGGCCGTTCCGTTTCGGAGCGCGGGCGAGCTGGACGCGATGGAGGCGGCGGGCGCCGTGGTCGGCGCCGCCCTCGTCGCTGTCCGGTCCGCGGCCACCGCGGGGATGAGCACCCTGGATCTGGACGAGATCGCCGAATCGGTGATCCGCGACGCGGGTGCGGTGCCGTCCTTCAAGGGCTATCACGGCTTTCCCGGCTCCATCTGCAGCTCGGTCAACGAGGTTGTCGTGCATGGCATTCCGTCCAAGGACGTGGTGCTGGAGCAGGGTGATCTGGTATCGATCGACTGCGGCGCCATCCTCGACGGCTGGCACGGCGACTCCGCGTGGACGTTCGGCATCGGCGAACTCTCCGCCGCCGACGCCGAACTGAGCGAGGCGACCCGACTCTCGATGGAGGCGGGGATCGCTGCGATGGTCCCCGGCAACCGCCTCACCGACGTCTCACACGCGATCGAGAACGGGACGTACGCGGCGGCCGCGAAATTCGGCCGCGAGTTCGGGATCGTCGCGGGATACGGGGGACACGGCATCGGTCGGGAGATGCACATGGACCCGTTCCTGCCCAATGAGGGCAAGCCGAATCGCGGGCCGCGGCTCGTGGTCGGATCGACTCTGGCGATCGAACCGATGCTCACCCTCGGCACGGCGGACACCACGGTGCTCGAGGACGATTGGACCGTCGTCACCGACGACGGCTCACGGTCGGCCCACTGGGAGCACACGGTCGCCGTCACCGAGGACGGTCCGCGAATCCTCACTCCGCGCCCCGCCTGACGCGTAGTCATCTCTGACAGTGCCGCCGACCGTTCGGGTCGGCGGCACAGTCGTCTGCTCAGTGGTTTCGACACGCTCGGCGCCAGGGCGCCTCGCGGCTCAACCAGCGGGCGGGTGGGCACCGGCTCCGGTCCTTATCGCTGGTTGGGCGAGCGGTCCTGTCGCTGGTTGAGCGAGCGGTCCTATTGCTGGTTGAGCGAGCGGAGCGAGTCGAAACCCCCGTCACACCCACTGCGACCGGCGTCGGCCTCGCAGACCTCCGCCGATGCGGTCGACCGCCAGCGCGCCGCACCGACGGCGAGCACGACGAAGGTGAACCACACGTACGCGTCGCCGACGATGCTCTGCCACCGACTCCAGCCGAGTTCGGTGTCGTGACCGCTCGGCAGGAGCCAGTGCGGGCCCACTGCGAAGATCACCGCCGCCAGAACGGTGGCGGCCACGAGCATCCCTCCGAAGCGTCTGGTCCAGATCGCGTAGACCGCGATCAGAAGCGCCGGCGCCACCCAGGTCCAGTGATGCGACCAGCTCACCGGGGACACGAGCAGTACCGCTGCGGCGTTGACCAGCAGCGCGGTGGCCTGCTGCCCGGCCGCCAGGAGGCGGCTCATCCAGACCGCGGCGAGCACGACGGCGACGACCGACAGGACGAGCCACGCGGCGGTCGAGACACTGTCGCTCATGCCGAACCGGAACACTGCGCCCTTGATCGACTGATTACCCGCGTAATAGGCCGCGCCGATGCGTTCGGTCTCGCCGAGAGTGTGAAACCAGTACTTCGCCGAATCGGCGGGCATCACGAGCCAGGCGACGGCGACGGCGCCGACCGTCCCCGCGACCATCGTCGCCGCCCCGCGCCAGTCGCGGCGAAGGAGGAAGTAGAGCAGGAAGCCTGCCGGCGTGAGTTTGATCGACACCGCGATGCCGATGAGGAGCCCGCGGGGCCACTTCGGATTCCGGCAGAGGACGTCGAAGGCGATCAGCGCCATCAGGACGGCGTTGATCTGTCCGTAGCTCAAGGTCTGCCTGACCGGTTCGACGAACTCGGCGATCGCGGTTGCGCCGATCACCAGTGTGGCGCGGTCGATGCGGTCCAGCTTCGGTGCGAGCCGAGCCAGGACCAACCAGAGCGTCAGTGCGACCGCCGCGAGAGTCAGCGCGAACATCACGGCGTCCGCGGCGGACGTCGGCAGCATCGCGAGCGGACTGAAGACGATCGCCGCCAGCGGGGGATAGGTGAACGGCAGGGCGTGCCCGTCCACCAGAGGCGTGGGGCCGTACAACGACTGACCGTCGAGCCACAGCCGTGCGCCCATCCGGTACACGTGCAGATCCAGGTAGCTCTGCCAGCGAATGCCGATGACCGTGCTCAGCGCGAGCAGCCCCACTGCGAGGCCGAGAAGGCGACCGTGCCGGGCGGTGATCGTTCGGCTCAGCGGGTTCGGCACCGCGTCAGCGTATCAGCGCCGCGGGGGAGTGGATCGAGCCGAGGCGGCGGGCGGTGTCGCCGATCTAGACGTCGAGGATCAGCGTCACCGGGCCGTCGTTGACCAGATCGACGTGCATGTGTGCGCCGAAGCGTCCGGTCTCGACGGTCGCGCCGAGCGCGCGCAGGGCGTCGACCACCTCGTCGACCAGTGGTTCGGCGACCGGACCCGGGGCGGCCGCACTCCACGACGGTCGCCGGCCCTTGTCGGTGTTCCCGTAGAGCGTGAACTGGCTGATCACCAGGATCGGGGCGTTCAGATCCGCCGCCGAGGCCTCGCGGCGGTCGTCACCTCCGTCGAGGATCCGCAGACGCCAGATCTTGTCGGCGAGCTTGGCCGCGGCGGCCCGGTCGTCGTCGTGGGTGACGCCGACCAGTGCGACCAGACCGAGTGCCCCGCCGGACAGGTCGAGGGCGCCGACGGTCTCACCGTCGACGGTGACGGACGCGGAACTGACGCGCTGGATCACGGCCCGCATGTCAGAGCAACTCGTACACGCCGGACACCGATGCGCCGACCCGCCGTTGGCCCCCGGCGCCTGCCGAGGCTCCCATCGCCGCGACACCGAGGTCGATCCGCAGTCCATGGCAGCGCGCGGACGTCTCACCGAGGCCGCAGACCGCCACGGTGCGGCGCTCACTCACAGATTCTCGACGCTGTCGCGCATCACCATGGCCGTCAGCCATCCGACCACCGAGACGACGATCGCGCCTAAGATCGCCGCCCAGAAGAAGCTGTCCACCACGAGACCGTGGTGGAAGACGTTGTGGGTCAGCCAGCTCGTGATCTCCAGCATCAACGCGTTGATGATGATGTGGATGAGGCCGAGCGTGAGGATGTACAGCGGAATCGAGAGGATCTGGATGATCGGCTTGATGAAACCGTTCACGAGCCCGAAGACCACCGCGACGAAGAAGACGATGCCGACCTTCGCCCACCACGACTCGATGTCGCCGAACTCGAAGTGGACGCCGGGGACGATGAGGGTGGCGATCCACAGGGCCACGCCGGTCAGGGCGCTGCGGATGAGGAATGCACGCATGCCTCCAGTGTGGCACGCCGTTTGGAACGAACGCCGCAACTGGCGTAGACTCGATCGTCGGTGCGTCGTGCGGTCACGCATGCCCACGCCCGGTGCCTCACAGCACCGGACCGGGGTGACCGTTCGATAACGCCACCGTAGCGGATAGACGAAGCTGGAGTCGGCGGACACGGTAAGGCCGGTCGCCGGAGAATCGCGGAGGATATGGCGAAGAAAGATGGGGCCATTGAGGTCGAGGGACGCGTAGTCGAGCCCCTGCCCAATGCGATGTTCCGCATTGAGCTGGAGAACGGACACAAGGTCCTCGCCCACATCAGTGGCAAGATGCGGCAGCATTACATCCGCATCCTGCCTGAGGATCGAGTCGTCGTGGAGCTCTCGCCCTACGACCTCGGCCGCGGACGCATCGTCTACCGGTACAAGTAACCCTCGTACGGGCGGTGCCGGAGCGATGCGTCGCTTCGTGGTGCCCGGACACCGTGCTGCCGAGTCCTACGGCGGCACGCCACAGGAGAACAAAGGGAGAAGCTGACGTGAAGGTCAAGCCGAGCGTCAAGCCGATCTGCGAGAAGTGCAAGGTGATCCGCCGTAACGGTCGGGTCATGGTGATCTGCGACAACCTGCGTCACAAGCAGCGTCAGGGCTGATCAGCTTCTTCAGGTCGCTTGAAGACACATAACTGAACATCGTTATCGAAGAACTCCCAGAACCAGCATTCGCAGACGCGCGGATGCCGACCCCCGGTGCAGAGGCCGGGGCCCGGCGCAGAGTCCGGGGCGGGCTGGGAGCAGACCTCTGAATATGTAAGGAATCGCCACATGGCACGTGTTGCAGGTGTGGATCTCCCCCGCGAGAAGCGGCTGGAGATCGCGCTCACCTACATCTACGGGGTGGGTCGCACCACCTCGAAGGAAATCCTCGCCGCCACCGGCCTCTCGGCCGATCTGCGCGCCAAGGACCTGACCGACGCAGACGTCGCGAAGCTCCGCGAGTACATCGAGTCCTCGGTCAAGGTCGAGGGTGACCTGCGCCGCGAGGTGCAGGCCGACATCCGTCGCAAGATCGAGATCGGCTGCTACCAGGGTCTGCGCCACCGTCGCGGCCTGCCGGTCCACGGTCAGCGCACCAAGACCAATGCCCGTACTCGTAAGGGCCCGAAGAAGACCATCGCCGGGAAGAAGAAGTAATGCCCCCCAAGTCACGTAGCGCAGGCCCGAAGAAGGGCACCCGTCGTCGCGACAAGAAGAACGTTCCGCTGGGCCACGCCCACATCAAGTCGACGTTCAACAACACCATCGTCTCGATCACCGACCCCGAGGGCAACGTGATCAGCTGGGCCAGCTCCGGCCACGTCGGCTTCAAGGGCTCGCGTAAGAGCACCCCGTTCGCCGCGCAGCTCGCTGCCGAGAACGCTGCCCGCAAGGCGCAGGAGAACGGTGTCAAGAAGGTCGATGTGTTCGTCAAGGGACCGGGTTCGGGTCGCGAGACCGCCATCCGGTCGCTGCAGGCCGCCGGCCTCGAGGTCGGCACCATTTCCGATGTGACCCCGCAGCCGCACAACGGCTGCCGTCCGCCCAAGCGGCGCCGGGTCTAGCGGGACCCGGAATAGAGACAGAAGGAAGTAGAACATGGCTCGCTATACCGGCCCCGCAACCAAGAAGTCCCGTCGTCTTCGCGTCGATCTGATCGGCGGAGACCAGGCGTACGAGCGTCGCCCGTACCCGCCCGGCCAGCACGGTCGCGCGCGGATCAAGGAGACCGAGTACCTGCTCCAGCTGCAGGAGAAGCAGAAGGCCCGCTTCACCTACGGCGTCATGGAGAAGCAGTTCCGCCGCTACTACGAGGAAGCCAACCGTCGCTCGGGCAAGACCGGCGACGTGCTGCTGCAGATCCTCGAGTCGCGTCTGGACAACGTCGTGTACCGCGCCGGACTGGCCCGGACTCGTCGTCAGGCCCGCCAGATGGTCAGCCACGGCCACTTCACCGTGAACGGTGTTCGCGTGGACGTGCCCAGCTACCGCGTCAGCCAGTACGACATCATCGACGTCCGTCCGAAGTCGCTGCAGACCACGCCGTTCCAGATCGCCAAGGAGACCCTGGGCGATCGTCCGACCCCGGCCTGGCTGCAGGTGGTTCCGTCGACTCTGCGCATCCTCGTGCACTCGCTGCCCGAGCGCGCACAGATCGAGGTTCCGCTCACCGAGCAGCTCATCGTCGAGTACTACTCCAAGTAGTCTCACCCGAGCTTTCGCGAAACCTACTGAGCAGCATCAGCTGCCCGGTCCACCTCGACGCCGTCAAATAGTGGGCGGCCGAAGGAGAATCCCACCACATGCTCATCTCACAGCGACCCACTCTGTCCGAAGAGGTCATCGCCGAGAACCGCTCGAAGTTCACCATCGAACCCCTCGAGCCGGGCTTCGGCTACACCTTGGGCAACTCGCTGCGGCGCACGCTGCTGTCGTCCATCCCGGGCGCGGCGGTCACCAGCATCCGCATCGACGGTGTCCTGCACGAGTTCACCACCGTTCCCGGCGTGAAGGAGGATGTCACCAACATCATCCTGAACCTCAAGGGACTGGTCGTGAGCTCCGAAGAGGACGAGCCGGTCACCATGTACGTCCGTAAGCAGGGCCCGGGCACCGTCACCGGTGCGGACATCGTTCCGCCTGCCGGCGTCACCGTGCACAACCCGGACCTGCACATCGCGACCCTCAACGACAAGGGCAAGCTCGAGATCGAGCTGGTCGTCGAGCGGGGCCGCGGTTACGTGCCGGCCGTGCAGAACAAGGCCACCGGCGCCGAGATCGGCCGCATCCCGGTCGACTCGATCTACTCGCCGGTCCTGAAGGTGACCTACAAGGTCGAGGCCACCCGTGTCGAGCAGCGCACCGACTTCGATCGGCTGGTGCTCGACGTGGAGACCAAGAACTCCATGACCGCGCGTGACGCCCTGGCGTCGGCCGGCAAGACCCTGGTCGAGCTCTTCGGCCTGGCTCGGGAGCTCAACGTCGAGGCCGAGGGCATCGAGATCGGCCCGTCGCCGCAGGAGGCGGATCACATCGCCGCGTTCAGCCTGCCGATCGAGGATCTCGAGCTGACCGTCCGTTCGTACAACTGCCTCAAGCGCGAGGGTGTCCACACCGTCGGCGAGCTGGTTGCGCGCACCGAGTCGGATCTACTCGACATCCGCAACTTCGGCCAGAAGTCGATCGACGAGGTCAAGGTGAAGCTGCACAGCCTGGGTCTGGCCCTCAAGGACAGCCCGGCGAGCTTCGACCCGTCGCAGGTCGCCGGCTACGACCCGGCCACCGGCACCTGGTCCGATGATGCGTCGTTCGGCGACGACGGTGGCGAGGATTACGCCGAGACCGAGCAGCTGTAGGGCTCGCAAAGAACCACCTGGTTTTTCCAGACCAACGGACTTCCGGTCGCGAGATCGTGAGTCGCTCCTAGGAGAAAGACATGCCCAAGCCCACCAAGGGTGCCCGCCTCGGCGGGTCGGCCAGCCACCAGAAGGCGATCCTGGCGAACCTCGCCACGGCTCTCTTCGAGCACGGCCGAATCACCACCACCGAAGCCAAGGCGAAGCGGCTGCGTCCGTACGCCGAGAAGCTGATCACCCACGCGAAGGCCGGCCAGCTGGCCAACCGTCGCGAGGTCATGAAGGACATCCGCGACAAGGATGTCGTTCACACCCTGTTCGCCGAGATCGGCCCGCACTTCGCGGAGCGCAACGGCGGATACACCCGCATCATCAAGACGCTGCCGCGCAAGGGCGACAACGCCCCGATGGCCGTGATCGAGCTGGTGCAGGAGAAGACGGCGTCGTCGGAGGCCAACCGTGCCACCCGCGCCGCCGCGTCCAAGGCCAAGGCGGCCGAGGAGGCTGCTCCGGCAGAAGCCGCTGACGAGGCTCCGGCCGCCGAGGCCGCTGCCGACGAGGCACAGGACCAGTAGCCGCTTCGCTCGCCGGTGACCTGACGGTCGCCGCCGAGCGAGAGGTGACACTCCATGACGACACAGCCCGTCCCCATCATCGATGGGGACGGGCTGTGTCGTCTTCGGCTGCTGATCGGCTACGACGGCACCGACTTCTCCGGCTGGGCCACGCAGCCCGGTCGACGGACGGTCTGCGAGAGTCTCGAGCAGACGCTGAGCACCGTGCTCCGCGCGCCGATTCGGCTGACTGTCGCGGGCCGGACCGACGCCGGTGTCCACGCCGCCGGGCAGGTGGCGCACTGCGACGTCCCCGTCGCGTCGTTGCAGACCAGGTCCATCGACGGGGACCCGTCGCGACTGGTTCGCAGGCTCGCCAAGATGCTCCCGGACGATGTGCGGGTGAAGCGGATCGAGACCGTTTCCGCAGACTTCGATGCGCGTTTCTCCGCACTGGCGCGCACGTACGAATACCGGCTCACCGACGCCGCGTGGGGCGCCGAGCCGACCCTCGCCCGCACCACCGCCGATTGGACCCGGCCCCTGGACGTCGAGGCCATGAACGCGGCCTCGGCGGCTTTGGTCGGGCTCAACGACTTCGCGGCCTTCTGCCGCTACCGGCCGGGCTCCACCACCATCCGCGAACTCCAGCGCTTCAGTTGGCGGCGAGACGGCGACGTGCTGGTCGGCACCGTGGTGGCCGACGCCTTCTGCTGGTCGATGGTCCGGTCCCTCGTGGGCGCGGTGGCCTCGGTCGGCGACGGTCGCCGCGGCGTCGACTGGTGTGCCGGGCTGTTGTCTGAGCGCGCACGCTCCGCGCAGGTGCCCGTGGCGCAGGCCCGTGGCCTGTGCCTGACGAGCGTGAGCTACCCGCCGCCCGAGGAGTGGGCGGCGCGCAACGAACGGACGCGGGACGTCCGCGACGCCGGTGATCTCGGGTGTGCGGGTCCGGTCGTGGAGTAGTCCGCCGCGCCCTCGGTCACCCGCCGGTTCTGCGCCGCGGGGGATTGGCGAAGTCGTCGGCGACGGTGGCGGCCAGTTCGACGAACGACCGGCGGGTGGACTTGCTGAGGAGTTCCAGATCGATGTCGGCGCCTTCGGCGAGGTGATCGTCGAATCCGATGGTGTGTACCGCCCGGCAGCGGGTCAGGAAGTGTTGTGCGAGCTGGTCGACGTCGATGGTCGACGAACCCGGTCGGGATGAGCTGAGCACCACCACGCTGTGCGGGATGAGGTGGCCGTAGCCGTGTCCGACCAGCCAGTCCAGCGTGGAACCGGCGCTGCGTGCTCCGTCGAGTGCGGGAGAGGAGACCAGGACCAGAGCGTCGGCGGTGTCGAGGACGCCGCGCATGGCGTCGGCGCTCATTCCGGTGCCGCAATCGGTGAGGATCACGTTGTAGAAGCGCTGGAGAATGTCGACGACGCCGAGGTACTCCCGTTCGCTGAACGCCTCGGCGGCAGCGGGGTCGCGTTCTGAGGCCAGCACTTCGAGCCGGCTGGGGGCTTGCGAGGTGTGCGCCCGGACATCGGAGTACCGGTGCACCGCGGTGTCGGCGAGCAGGTCGCGGACGGTGGAGGCGGTCTGCTGCGGAATGCGCTGCGCGAGGGTTCCGAGATCCGGATTGGCGTCCACCGCGATCACCCGGTCGCCGCGGAGCGATGCGAACGTGGAACCGAGTCCGATCGTCGTGGTGGTCTTGCCCACGCCGCCCTTCAACGACAGCACCGCGATGCGGTAGTCGCCGCGAATCGGGCGCCGGAGTCGTTCCAGCAGCTGCTGGTACTCGATTTCGGCGGGCGACTCGCCGGGGTTCACCAACCCGGCGGTCACCGCGTGCACGGCGCGCCGCCATCCGCGCACGGGGGCACGCCGTGCCTTGCGCAGGATCGCGACTTGATCCAGGGCTGGACCGGCGGGCGGGAGCGGTGCGGCCGGTGCGGCCGGGACGAACGCGCTGACGGGCGGCCCGAGCGGCGCGGGTGCCGGTGGCACCGGATACGGCATCGGTGCGGGATGGACCGTCGCGTCGATCTCCGGTGCGGCGCGCAGCGGTGCAGCCTCATCGGGCTCTGCGGAGGCGTGCTCTGCGGAGACGGGCGGCGAGAGACCGATGATCGCGGACAGATCGATGTCCGGCCGCGGTTCGTGCGGCTGATGGTCGAGCCAGGGCGGAGTGTCGCTCATCTGGACTTCTGATGGTGTCATGTGTCCCCCTCGGGTCGCTCGCAGCGACGATGCTGCGGTCGGGGTGGAACGTTAGACGTCGCCGACCCAGACACGCCCGCGTTCGAATCGATGGAACCGAAAACGAGTCACGCGCGTCTAAGTCACATGGCAGAAGAGAATCGACATCAGGGTTCCGACACGGAACCGGCGGGGCTGACCACTGTCGCATCGAGATCCGGGGCCATCTCCGTCACGTGCACGGCCGCGGGACTGCCGGTGGGGATGACTATTTCGTCTCGGGCGATGCGGCGGTCTCCGGCGGCACTGGCGCGCGAGATCATGGCGCTGTGCACCCTCGCGAGCACGACCGCGGGAGTGCAGGCCAGGCACCGGTTGCGGGGGCGCGGTGTCGATGAGGAGGCACTCGATCTGCTCGGGCTGCCGTCACGCAAGGAGCTGGTGAACGCCGAGGCGGCAGCGGATGCCTCGAGTGCAGGACGGAATCGGTGAACCCCGAGATGGACGCCGTCGCCGATCGGGCGCAGCGGCAGCTGGGGGCGCTGGAGGACGTGCACCGGAGACTGCAGCAACTGCGCGCGACCGGAGTCGGCGACGACGGTCGCGTGCGCGTGACGGTGAACGGCAACGGAGCCCTCATCGAGTTGGAGATCGCCGCCGGCGCCGGCGGCGGAAAGGGCGCACGACTGTCGGAGGAGATCGTGGGTGCGGCAGTGCGCGCCGCGACGGATGCCTTCGCCGAGCGCAGCGAGATCATGCAGTCGTTCTGCGGCGAGTTCGCCGCACTGACCGGAGTCGACGACTCCGGCGCGGCGGTGGAACCGAACCGGGATCCGGTGCGTCCAATTACATGAGGGCTCGATTCTTCAAGCATCAGGGGGAGACGTGAACGAGACGATGGTGCACCCGGAAGCGGTGCAGACGTTCGGCGCCACATCGGCGGCGCTGGGAACGGCGACGGCCACTGCCGGAGCGTTCGACACGGCGGCGGTGGGGGCCGCAGTGACGGCGGTATTCGGTCTGATCGGGCAGGAGTTCGCCGCCGCCTACTCGGTGGCACAGGCCAATCACCTCCGCGGAGTCGGGCTTCTCGCCGCCGCGCATGCGGCGACCGCAGCCGCGGTGTCGGCCGGAATCGCCTCGTTCTCCGACGCCGACGGCACCGGTGCCTGCGGGGTCCGAGTGTGAGCCGGCACCGAACCTCCGACGATGCGGGGCCGGCGTCCGGACCGGATGCCCACACGTGCGGGAGCCCCGAGGTGGCCACCGCGGCGGACTGCGGCGCGGGGGACGCGCTCGCGAGATTCGGGATCGCGCCGGTTCAGGCACCGTTGAACGTGCACCTGCCGGCGAGCCTTCCCGAGTTGCCGGTGCTGCCCGCGATCGATCCGGCGATGTTGCTGAAGCCGATCACCGATCTGCTCGCGACATTCGGTACCGGAAGGCTCGGCGGAATCGGGAACCCCGCAGCCGCCCACAACGATCTCGCCGGCCTGCTCGACGGCGGCGTGACGCTGCTGCTCAACGCTGCCCGTTCGGTGGATGGCGGATGGGTGGGACAGGCTGCGACATCGGCGGTCACGGCTGCGTCGCGGTCGGCGTCGGAGTCCGGCATGCTGGCGACGCAGGGAGCGGCGATCTCTGCCGATCTGCAGGCCGCGGCAGCGGTGGTGGCCGCCGGTCTGACTCAACTGCAGGGAGTAGTGGTGAAGACGGCAGGGGCGCTCGCCGCCGCACTGCCGACGCTGGCGACCCCACCCGGGCAGCTCGCGGCGCTCGGGATCGCGGCGGAGGGGCTGGCAGAGGGGCTCTCGGTGGTCGCGGCCACTCGCACTCAGCTGGCCGGTCCCACGGCGCACATGGCGGCGAACGGCAGGCCGATACCGGTCACCGCGGTGCCGGGGCCGGGCGGCGACGGATTCGCGGTGGCGGCGAAACTGCTGGAGTCGGCGCTCCCGATGGTCCAGGCGGGAACGACTCTCGCTACGAAGCTCTTGGCGGGTACGGGGTCGGACGGCGCACCGGAGGTCCCGGCTCCGAACCCGAACCACCGGGATGCGCTCGGAACCCCCGCTGCCGTGCCCGCACCCTGTCCGTCGGCCTGCGACCGCGGACCGACGACGCCTGGGGCAGCGTCGGCCGGATCATCCGGTGCTGGAGCGCCGGCGGTCGGAGGCGCGGGTGCCGGTGGACCGGCGGTCAGACCGGCAGCCTCCGTTCCCGGCGCCGCTGTGAGTGCGATGACCGCCTCGGTCGCCGCGGAACCGGTGTCGCTGGCCGATCGGCCCATGACCACCAACGCCGCGGTGGTCGGGGCAGCGCAGGCGACTGTGTCAACGGACTCGGCGGCGGCGCCCGCCGTGCCGCTGGCACCGGTCGTGCCGGCCACGGCACGTCAGTCCGCGGACGGACCGCGGATCGTGCCCGCCGCCGTAGCGCCTGAGCCCGCTAGCAGCGAGGCGGTGGACCGGGACTGGCTCACGGCCATGACCGCGGAGTCGCTTGACTTCGACGTGGCGCTGGAGTTGGGACTGGGCGGCCAGAAGCTCGCCGGATCGGTGTGATCCGGGGATCGAGAAGAACACCAAGGAAAGGACTGCGACATGCAGGCTCTCAAACTCGACGTCGCCGCCGGACAGGCCTCGGCGGCGTCGATCAAAGGAGTGGTGGACGAGATGCAGCGCATCGTCGGCCAGATCCAGAAGTCGGCGGTGAACGGCAAGTCGGGCTGGGA
This sequence comes from Gordonia sp. LUNF6, assembly GCF_047041125.1. Lineage (NCBI taxonomy): Bacteria > Bacillati > Actinomycetota > Actinomycetes > Mycobacteriales > Gordoniaceae > Gordonia > Gordonia sp. LUNF6. The sequence goes on along the minus strand of NZ_CP178181.1, from coordinate 3,009,422 downwards.
CGGCAAGGCGTCCACCGCGTTCGAGACCACGCATACCGATTGGCACGGGGTCGCGACCAAACTGCAGGGCGCGCTGGACGAGATCGAGTCGAAGCTGACCGCCGGCTTCCGCGGTTACGACGACGAAGACGTGACGGTGGCGGGCCAGCTCACCGGCCTGCAGGGACATCTGTCGTTGTAGCGGGGCCGCCGCGGGGGAGCGGTGGCGCGGCTCGCTCGTCGCAGACGCACGAGCTCGACGCGCATATCTTCGACTGACACATCCGATTCAACACACTCACAGGGGGATGACATGAGCAACGGACTCATTCGGTACGACTTCGCAAGTCTCGGAACGCTTTCGGGCGACCTGCGTGGACAGTTTCAGCGGTTGGAAGAGCTGTCGGGTCAGCTCAAGCGCCAGGTGACGGCGCTCGCCGCGCACTGGGACTCGGGAGGCGCCGCGTCGTACCAGCAGGCGCAGGGCAACTGGGATCGGATCTTCGCCGACGCGCGCGCTCGGCTCGACTCGCTCGGCACGGGAGTCGCGAAGGCCGCCACGCATATGCGGGAGACCGACGTCCGGGTGGGCAAGACCTTCGCGGTGTGAGACACGGTCGCCCCGGGCGGCAGCCGCATCGGCTGCCACCCGGGGCGGACACCGAGCGAGGACGGTGCCTGATCGGTCAGTCTCCGGTGTGGCCTCGCAACAGCTCGGCGAAGGGAGTCACCTCGCCGAGGTCGTTCGCCCCCGCCGATCGACGCGGCCGGGTCTCGAGGTCGGTGGGGCCGCCGAATCCGGCGACCGCGGACGCACCGACGAGCCGCTGTGCCAGCTCGCCGGCGGCGCGGCGGACTCGGTCGCCGAGCTCGCTGCTGCCGAAGTCCTCGGTGGCGGCGAAGACCGCGGTCGGCACCGTGTCGGCCCGCAGGTAGCTCATCAGCGGGCGCACGGCGTGATCGAGGACCAGACTGTGCCGCGGAGTGCCCGCCGTTGCCGCCACCAGCACCGGGACGCCGGTCATCGCGTCGGGGTCGAGCACGTCGAAGAACATCTTGAACAGTCCGCTGTAGGAGGCGGTGAAGACCGGGGTCACGGCGACGATGCCGTCGGCGGCGGCTACCTCGTCACGGGCGGCGCTGACCTCCGCTGTCGCGACACCGGTGGTCACCGTGGTGGCCAGACCGGCGGCGAGCGGCGCCAGCTCCAGAACCCGCACGTCGACGCTCTCGCCCCGGGCGGTCACTCCCGCGGTGACGGCGTCGGCGATCTGGTCGGCCAGGAGCCGCGTGGACGACGGCGTCGAGACGCCGGCGCTGATCACGAGGAGACGTCGCGCCATCTCAGTTCTCTCCCTTCGCCGCCGCGGTCGCGACGGATGCGGCCGGAGTGACCCGGCGGTGCGGTGAGCCCGGGCCGGCGGCCACCAAGGACTCGTGGGTGGGCGGATCGGAGGGCACGTGGGCGGGTCGGCGGCGGTCGAATTCCGCACGCAGGACCGGCACCACCTGAGTGCCCAGGATCTCGATCTGCTCGAGCACCTGCGGCAGGGGAAGTCCGGCGTGGTCGACGAGGAACAGCTGCCGCTGGTAGTCGCCCGCGTAGTCGGCGAATGAGAGGGTCTTGTCGATCACCATCTCCGGCGTGCCGACGGTCAGCGGGGTCATGTCGGTGAAGTCTTCGAGCGACGGACCGTGGCCGTACACGGGCGCGTTGTCGAAGTAGGGACGGAACCGGCGCTTGGCCTCGTTCTCGGTGTCCGCCATGAAGACCTGACCGCCGAGACCGACGATGGCCTGATCGGCGGAACCGTGGCCGTAGTGCTCGAAGCGGCGACGGTACAGGTTCACCATCTGCTCGGTGTGCTCCTTGTTCCAGAAGATGTTGTTGTGGAAGAAGCCGTCGCCGTAGAACGCGGCCTGCTCGGCGATCTCCGGGGAGCGGATGGAGCCGTGCCACACGAATGGCGGAGTGTCGTCGAGGGGAGCGGGTGTGGAGGTGTAGCCCTGCAGCGGCGTCCGGAACCGGCCCTCCCAGTCGATGTTCTTCTCCCGCCACAGGCGCCGGAGGAGGTGATAATTCTCGACGGCGAGGGGGATGCCCTGGCGGATGTCCTTGCCGAACCACGGGTACACCGGACCGGTGTTGCCGCGACCGAGTGTCAGGTCCGCCCGGCCTCCGGACAGGTGCTGAAGCATCGCGAAGTCCTCGGCGATCTTGACCGGGTCGTTCGTGGTGATGAGCGTGGTCGCGGTCGACAGCCGCAGTTTCTCGGTGCGAGCCGCTATCCAGCCGAGCATGGTGGTCGGCGAACTGGGGACGAACGGCGGGTTGTGGTGCTCACCCGTGGCGAACACGTCCAGACCGACCTCCTCGGCCTTCAGAGCGATCGCGGTCATCGCCTGAATCCGTTCGTGTTCGCTGACCGTGGTGCCGGTGGTGGGGTCGGTGGTCACGTCACCGACGCTGAAGATTCCGAACTGCATCGAACGCTTCCTTCCTGGTGGGTCCGCTCGCCGCGGCTTTCACACAGAGTAACCGGACCGTGGTCCGGTTAATTCCCGACCCTCGTTCCGCGTGCCGCTGGACGGTCGGGTCCGCCGCCACCGATTAGTCTTCCTTTGCGGCCGCCCGGCCGACACCACGTGCACAGACGGAAGGTCCTCCATGTCCGCAGAAGGGTCGACACGCGCGATCGTCGCCGCCCTGGCCGCCAACGCGGGAATCGCCGCGGCCAAGTTCGTCGGCTTCGCGATCACCGGTTCCTCATCGATGCTCGCCGAAGGCGTCCACTCCGTCGCCGACACGTCGAACCAGGGCCTGCTTCTGCTCGGCCAGAAGAGCGCGGCGCGCAAGGCCGACGAACTGCATCCGTTCGGGTACGGCCGCAGCAGGTACTTCTACTCGTTCATCGTCGCGCTCGTGATCTTCACCCTCGGCTCGATGTTCGCGCTCTACGAAGGCGTCGAGAAGATCCGCCACGCGGGCGATCACGGGCTCGACTCACCACTGGTCGCGGTGGTGATCCTCCTGGTCGCGATCTGCCTCGAGGGCTACAGCTTCCACACCGCCCGGAAGGAGTCCCGGCCACTCAAGGGCGGGGCGTCCTGGTGGCAGTTCATCCGCACCTCGCGCAATCCCGAACTGCCGGTGGTCCTGCTCGAGGACAGCGGCGCGCTGATCGGTCTGGTGCTGGCGCTCGCGGGCGTCGGGCTGACGATGATCACCGGTGATGCGATCTGGGACGGCATCGGCACCCTCTCGATCGGCGTACTGCTCGGCCTGATCGCGATCGTCCTGATCGTCGAGATGAAGAGCCTGCTGATCGGCGAGGGCGCGACCGAGGCCGAGTCGGCGACGCTGCGTTCGGTGATCCCGGGGCAGGACGTCGATCGCGTCATCCATATGAAGACGCAGTACCTCGGACCCGAGGAACTCCTGGTGGCGGCGAAGATCGCGATCGCGCCGGGTCTGGGGGCGGTCGAGATCGCTCGGGCGATCGACGGGGCGGAGGCCCGGGTGCGGGCCGCGGTGCCGCAGGCCCGGGTGATTTACCTCGAACCGGACATCGACAGGGGTGAGAACGCTTCGTGACCAACTCCTGACCTGGATGCGGCCTACGGGAACGCGTCGATGCGCTAGCCTCTGAAACCGCAATGAATGTGGAGGGGATCACATCGATGGTGTCAGCTCGGGCGAGGCCACAGGGCTACTCGACGAGGGCGCACACCCTGGCGCAGGCACCACGCCCCGACCGTTCATCCCGCAGCGGAAACCCCGCGAATCAGCAAGGAGAACCTACGTGACCACTTTCTTCGGTCGTGTGAAATCGGTCGAGCAATCGATGGCCGACACCGACGAGCCCGAAACCAAGCTCCGGAAGGACCTGACGGCCTGGGACCTGACAGTCTTCGGCGTCGCCGTGGTCGTCGGCGCCGGCATCTTCACCCTCACCGCACGGACGGCCGGCAACGTCGCGGGCCCCTCGGTGTCTCTGGCCTTCGTCCTCGCCGCGATCGCCTGCGGTCTGGCAGCTCTCTGCTACGCGGAGTTCGCCTCCACGGTCCCGGTGGCGGGATCGGCCTACACGTTCTCCTATGCGACCTTCGGTGAATTCGTCGCCTGGATCATCGGTTGGGACCTCATCCTGGAATTCGCGCTCGCCGCCTCCGTCGTGGCGAAGGGCTGGTCGTCGTACCTCGGCAACGTGATCGGTGCGGGCAACAACGTCTTCGTCATCGGCGGGCACACCTACGACTGGGGTGCGGCGGTGCTGATCGCGGTGCTCATCACCCTGCTGGTGCTCGGTACCAAGCTGTCGTCCCGGGTCTCGGTGATCATCACCGCGATCAAGGTGGCCGTGGTGCTGCTCGTGATCATCGTGGGCGCCTTCTACATCACCGGCAAGAACTACTCGCCGTACGTGCCGCCGGCCAAGCCTGGCGAGTCGACCGGGACGGGAATCCATCAGACGCTCTTCTCGTGGGCCACCGGTGCCACCGGCAGCCAGTACGGCTGGTACGGACTGCTCGCCGCCGCGTCGCTCGTGTTCTTCGCGTTCATCGGCTTCGACGTCGTCGCGACCACGGCGGAGGAGACCAAGGACCCGCAGAAGTCGCTGCCGCGCGGCATCCTGGGATCGCTGGCCATCGTCACGATCCTCTACGTCGGCGTTTCGCTGGTGCTCACCGGAATGGTTCCGTACACCGACCTCGCGGATAAGAAGCTGCCGAACGGGACGGTGGAATCGTCGACGCTCGCCACGGCCTTCGAGGCGCACGGCATCACCTGGGCGCAGTGGGCGATCAACATCGGTGCGCTGGCGGGTCTGACGACAGTCGTGATGGTGATGCTCCTCGGACAGACCCGAGTCGGTTTCGCCATGGCCCGCGACGGACTGCTCCCGCGCGGACTGGCCAAGACCGGCAGCCGCGGCACGCCGGTGCGCATCACCCTGATCGTCGGCGTGGTCTCCGGCGCGCTCGCCTTCTTCTTCCCGATGGGCACGCTCGAAGAGATGGTCAACATCGGTACCCTGTTCGCGTTCGTCCTGGTGTGCGTCGGTGTCGTGGTGCTGCGTCGCACCCGGCCGGATCTCAAGCGCGGCTTCTCCGTGCCGTTCGTACCGCTGGTGCCGATCCTGGCGGTCATCGCCTGCTTCTGGCTGATGATCAACCTGTCGATCGAGACCTGGCTGCGATTCCTGGTCTGGATGATGATCGGCATCGTCGTGTACCTGACCTACGGTGCAAAGCACTCCGTGCTCGGTATGCGTGAGCGCAAAGAACTGCCCTCCTACGACACCGTCACCCCTGATTCGGCCGACCGGCCGGACGGTGGTCCGACCGGCAGTGCGTGAGCGCGATAGCGTAGAAGGACCTAGGGCACTGGTACCGGCCGCCGAATCGGCGGCCGGTACCGTCGTTCACGATCAAAGATGTCAATCGAGAGGGACCAGATGACCGCGCCTTCCAGCGCTCTGACCACCGAAACCCGCAACGGCGTCGAGTTCAGGGTCGCCGACCTCTCCGAGGCCGAGTACGGCCGCAAGGAGATCCGCCTCGCCGAGCACGAGATGCCGGGTCTGATGGAGTTGCGCCGCGAATACGCCGACGTCAAGCCCCTCCAGGGCGCGCGCATCTCGGGGTCGCTGCACATGACCGTGCAGACCGCCGTCCTCATCGAGACGCTCGTCGATCTGGGCGCCGAGGTCCGCTGGGCCTCGTGCAACATCTTCTCCACCCAGGACCACGCGGCCGCGGCCGTCGTCGTCGGCCCGTACGGAACCGTCGAGGAGCCCAAGGGCGTGCCGGTCTTCGCCTGGAAGGGCGAGACCCTGGAGGAGTACTGGTGGGCGGCCGAGCAGATGCTGACCTGGCCGGACGTCGACGGCGAGCCGCGGCGCGCCAACATGATCCTCGACGACGGCGGCGACGCGACCATGCTGGTCCTGCGTGGCGCGGAGTTCGAGAAGGCCGGCGTCGTTCCGCCCGCCGACGACAATCACCCCGCCGAGTACAAGGTGTTCCTGGAACTGCTGCGCCGCTCGCTGGCCGCAGACCCGGGCAAGTGGACGGCGATCGCCGAGTCGGTGCAGGGCGTCACCGAGGAGACCACCACCGGTGTGCTCCGTCTGTACCAGTTCGCCGCCGCCGGTGAACTCGACTTCCCCGCGATCAACGTCAACGACTCGGTCACCAAGAGCAAGTTCGACAACAAGTACGGCACCCGCCACTCGCTGATCGACGGCATCAACCGCGGCACCGACGTCCTCATCGGCGGCAAGAAGGTGCTGATCTGCGGCTACGGCGACGTCGGCAAGGGCTGCGCGGAGTCGCTGGCGGGGCAGGGCGCCCGTGTCCAGGTCACCGAGATCGACCCGATCAACGCACTGCAGGCGATGATGGACGGCTACGACGTCGTCACCGTCGATGAGGCGATCGGCAACGCGGACATCGTCGTCACGGCCACCGGCAACCTGGGCATCATCACCTTCGAGCACATGAAGAAGATGAAGAATCAGGCGGTGCTGGGCAACATCGGTCACTTCGACAACGAGATCGACATGGCCGGACTCGAGTCCGCCGAAGGAATGACGCGGATCAACATCAAGCCGCAGGTGGACCAGTGGGTGTTCCCCGACGGCCACAGCATCATCGTGCTGTCCGAAGGGCGACTGCTGAACCTGGGCAACGCCACCGGCCACCCGTCGTTCGTGATGAGCAACAGCTTCGCCAACCAGGTGATCGCTCAGATCGAGCTGTGGACCAAGGGCGACGAGTACGACAACGAGGTGTACCGCCTGCCCAAGCATCTCGACGAGAAGGTCGCGCGCATCCACGTCGAAGCGCTCGGCGGCAGCCTGACCAAGCTCACCAAGGAGCAGGCCGAGTACATCGGCGTCGACGTCGAGGGCCCCTACAAGCCCGAGCACTACCGCTACTGACGCACCGAACCGGCTGGATGCACCGCACCGCCGCCGGTCGGGGAGCCGAGCTCTCCCGACCGGCGGCGGTCGTTCGTTGCGGCCGGCTCCGGACTACCCGAGCTGTGCGAGAACGGCGTCGACGGCCGCGTCGCCGTCGGCCCACGACCAGGTCGACATCCACTGTGCTTGCACGAGTTCGCCGTAGACGCGGTAGACGGCGTATTGCAGGTCGGCGTCGCGCTCGTAGGTGTCCACGGGTCGGTCGGCCTCGGCCTCCGCGCGACCGCTGGCGCGGCCCATCGCGACTTCCGGCGGAACTCCGAGGAGCAACTGGTGGTCGGGAACCGGGAGTTGAAACCGTCGGAACTCCAGGTCGGCGACCCAGTCGACGACCTCGGACGCGGCGCCCGCACCCAGGCGCGCGGCGCTGTAGGCCGCATTCGACGCGGTGTAGCGGTCGCAGATGACGAGGTCGTTCCCGGCGAGGGCGTCGTGCAGTTGACGCCGTGCCGCGGCCCGGTCGAGGGCGAAGAGCAGGGCCATCGCGTAGACGCTGTCCCGGAGATCACCGTGCCGTCCGTGCAGCGCCTCCGAGGCGATGTCCGCGGTGATCGATTCGCCGTAGCGGGGGAACGCGAGCGTCCGGACCGACGCGCCACGGTCGATCGCAGCGGCTTCGAGGCGTCCGACGATGGTGCGTTTGCCCGCACCGTCGAGACCTTCGACAGCAACCAGAATGCCCACGCGGACAGTCTAGGCAGTCGCCTGCGCCACGTGGATGCGGCGCGCCGCACGCCGTCCGGACCTGCGCGGCAAGGCGTGTCGCACCGCGCTATCCGCGGCAGAAGTGACACCATGGCAGGCATGAAGCCACGCATCCTGGTCGTTGACGATGACGCCGCTCTCGCCGAGATGCTCACGATCGTTCTGAAGAACGAAGGCTTCGAGCCGTTCGTCGTCGGAGACGGGACGCAGGCGCTGACCGCGGTGCGCGAGGTTCGACCCGACCTCGTCCTGCTCGACCTGATGCTGCCGGGAATGAACGGCATCGATGTCTGTCGGGTGCTCCGCGCCGACTCCGGTGTGCCGATCGTGATGCTGACCGCCAAATCCGACACCGTCGACGTGGTGCTCGGCCTGGAATCCGGTGCCGACGACTACATGGTGAAGCCGTTCAAGCCGAAGGAACTCGTCGCGCGCATCCGAGCCCGGCTGCGGCGCACCGAGGACGATCCGGCCGAACTCCTGGCGATCGGTCCGGTGGAGATCGACGTCCCGGCGCACAAGGTCACCCGCGACGGGGTGCCGATCTCGCTGACTCCGCTGGAGTTCGACCTTCTGGTGGCGCTGGCGCGCAAGCCCCGTCAGGTGTTCACCCGTGACGTCCTCCTCGAACAGGTGTGGGGCTACCGGCATCCCGCCGACACTCGTCTGGTGAACGTCCACGTCCAGCGGCTGCGCGCCAAGGTCGAGATCGATCCGGAGAACCCGGAGATCGTGCTCACCGTGAGAGGGGTCGGTTACAAGGCCGGTCCGCCGTGATCGGTGGCCGCCGGATTCACCGGGGGCCGATCGAACGCCTCATCACAGCGGTCCGGCGCGCCGCGGCGACCGTCGGACGGGTGGCCGGACAGATCTGGCGCCGCTCGGTTCAGACGCGAGTCATCGTCTCGACGCTGGTTCTGTCCTTCGTGGTCTTGCTGATTCTCGGTTTCGTCCTGATCAGTCAGATCACCGGGCGCCTGTTGGACGCCAAGGAGGAAGTCGCCACCGACGAGATCGCGCGGATGCGCGCGGTGGTGGAACGGGTGCTGAGCAGCGGGGAATCGAACACCGCTGTGCAGAATCGGCTGGCCCGAGCGCGATCGTTGCTCACCGACCAGGACACCGAGTCGCCGCAGACGTCGTCGGTCGCCGGCTCGTTCGACTCCGTGCTCGTGGTTCCCGGCGAGCCGAACGAGCAGGAGATCGCGGTGGGGCCGGTGCGCGACGTGCCGACCGCCCTGCGCAAGATGGTGGCCGGGGGCCAGGTCGCCTTCCAGTACACATCCATCGATCAGGCCGGGGACACCGTCCCCGCGCTGGTGATCGGCTCCCCGGTGGAGAGCCCGATCCAGGGGCTGGAGATCTACCTCGTATTCCCCCTGGGCACCGAGGAGAACACGGTGTCGCTGGTGCGCGGAACGCTGCTGACCGGTGCGGTGGTGCTGCTCGGTCTGCTCGCAGCGATCGCCTGGCTGGTGACCCGACAGGTGATCGCACCGCTGCGGTCGGCGACCCGGATCGCCGTGCGTTTCGCCGACGGCCGTCTCTCCGAGCGGATGCCGGTGCACGGCGAGGACGAGTTCGCGCGGCTGGCGGTCTCGTTCAACGACATGGCCGAGAGCCTCTCCCGTCAGATCAACCACCTCGAGGAGTTCGGCGGGCTGCAGCGGCAGTTCACCTCCGACGTCAGCCACGAGCTGCGAACGCCGCTCACCACGGTCCGGATGGCCGCCGACCTTCTCTACGACAACCGCGAGGGCCTAGACCCGGTGCAGCGCCGTTCGGTGGAACTGCTCGACAAGGAACTGAACCGGTTCGAGACGCTGCTGACCGAGCTCCTGGAGATCTCGCGTCACGACGCGGGGATGGCGGAGCTGGCGGCACAGAAGCTCGACATCGCGGTGCCCATCGACGCGGCCGTCTCCACGGTGGCTCCACTGGCCGCCGAGACGGGCAGCGACCTGATCATCGACATGCCGACGGAGCCGGTGATGGCCGAGATCGATCCGCGCCGGGTGGAGCGGATCCTGCGTAACCTGCTCGCCAACGCCATCGATCACGGCGAGCACAAGCCGGTCACGCTCACCATGCGCTCCGACGGCGACGCGGTGGCGATCACCGTCCGCGACCACGGGATAGGCCTGCGTCCGGGAGAGGAGAAACTCGTCTTCAACAGATTCTGGCGATCGGATCCGTCGCGTGTGCGGCGCTCGGGCGGCACGGGCCTCGGCCTGGCGATCAGCATCGAGGACGCCCGTCTGCACCAGGGCCGACTGGAGGCCTGGGGAGCGCCGGGGGAGGGCTCCTGCTTCCGCCTCACGCTGCCACTGGTTCGTGGCCACAAGCTCCTCGGCAGCCCGCTGCCGTTGAAGCCGATCGGGGAGACGCCCCGATGAGGCGGGTCGCGGTGCTGGTCGCGCTGCTGCTGTCCGCGACGATGGTTCTCACCGGATGCGTCGACATTCCGGACTCCTCGTCTCCGCAGCCCATCCAGGCGTTCGACCGCAAACGGCCGACCAACATCGTGCCCTCGCCCCGACGGGGCGACGACCCGGAGACCGTCGCGCGCAACTTCGTGAAGGCGATGTCCGACCCCACGGCCGGGCATCGGGCGGCGCGCAAGTTCCTGACCGCGGGCGCCAGCCAACGATGGGACGACCAGGGAGACATGACCGTGGTCCGCGACGTCGGCGTCACCGTCGACGAGCGCACCGACGACGCGGTCCGACTCCGGGTCACCGGCGAGAAGACGGGAGTGCTGTCGCCCGGCGGCACGCTCCGGCCCGTCACGGGCGACTGGGTGATGGCGCTGTCGCTGGAGCAGAGCGGCGGGACGTGGCGGATCAGCGGCGACCCGCCCGTGGGATCGGTCACCGACTCGTCGCAGTTCCTCACGGCGTATCGGCAGGCCGACCTGTTCTTCCCCGATCGCACGCTGAGCCGGCTGGTGGCCGACCCGCGCTGGCTGTTCGGTCCCGAACTCGATGCGAGCGTCCTGGTCAACCGGCTGCTGGCGGGTCCGGCGCCCGAACTCGCCGGTGCGGTGAGCCAGGGAGCGGCGCGCGGCAGCGCCGCCGCCGGACCGGTCACCACCAAGGGCGACGTCGTGACGGTTCCGCTCGGCAACGTCGCCGACGGCGACCAGAAGGCGCGAACCACTCTCGCGGCGCAGATCGTCTGGACCCTCGATTACGCCGGGTTCTCGGGCACGTACCGGATCACCGCCGACGGCGCTCCGCTGGTTCCCGGCCGCGACGAGGGCTGGCACACCGCCGATGTCAGCACCTTCGAACCCGAGCCGGAGAAGCGCGCCGTCGACCCGGTGCACCTGGTGCGCGACGGGGGCCTGGCCAGGCTCACCGGGAACCGGGCGGTACCCGTCGACGGCGCACTCGGCGCCGCCCACGACCTCCAGTCGGCGGCCATCTCCGCGGATATGAGCCGAAGTGCCGCCGTCGCCGACCGCGGCGGCCGCCGAGTGCTGCTGGTGGGGCCGTACGGCGGCGATGCCGTGGAGGTGGCCGCGGGCGCCTCGGTGACGACGCCGTCCTTCGGGCCGGATCCCGCCACCGGATACGCGGTGGTCGACGGCCGTCCGATCCATTGGATGTCGGACGGCGACGGCACGCGGATCGAGTCCATCGACACCGCGGAGGTCCGCGCGGTGGCGCCGGGGCCGATCACCGGTCTGCAGGTCTCACCGGACGGCGTGCGCGTGGCCCTGGTGGTCGGCGGCCGGCTCCTGCTCGCCGTGCTGTCCGTGAACGATGTCGGCGTGCCGGCACTGACCGGCGTCTACCTGCTCGCGCCGGAGGTGGCGGGCACCGGCATCGGTATCGCCTGGTCGTCGTCGAAGACGATGTACTTCGCGGTGAACGGCGGCGACAGCCCGGTGTGGAAGGCGTCGATCGTCGGCACGCAGCCGGTCGCGATGGTCAGCGGCAACCTCAAGCCGCCGCTGGTGGACGTCGCGGCATCGTCGACCACGGTGTACGTCTCGGACAATCGCGGTATCCAGCAGATCGGCACCGGCCAGATCCGGCCGGATCAGTACTGGACCGCGCTGGGCCCCGATGCCGGACCGGGAACGAGGCCGGTGATCCCCGGCGGCTGACCGGCGGTCGCTGTGGAACAACCGGGTGACAGTCCGGCATCGCAGGAGGACGATGCTCGGGCATGGCGGGTGATCGGGCACGCTCCCGAGCCGTGTTGGCGGCCTTGGCGGACCTCGCGGTGCCGCGGGAGTGCGGAGGGTGCGGGCGCCCGGGAACGCCGTGGTGCGACGCTTGCCGGGCTCGACTCGACGATGTGCCGCGGCAGCTGTCTCCGCGTGTGGATCCGGGTGTGCCTGTATGGGCGATGGCCCGGTACGGCGGACCGATGGCGTCAGCCGTCGTGAACCTCAAGGAGCATCGCCGACGCGATCTCGCGCCCGTTCTGGGCCGCGTTCTGGCCGACGGGATCCTCTCGCTCGCACAGTGGGGTGACTTGCCCGCCTCCGATCGACTCGCACTCGTCCCCGCACCCACGCGGGCGTGGGCGGCCCGGAGCAGGGGAGGCGACACCGTGACCGCGCTCGCCCGCGAGGCCGCGGACGTCCTCGGCGGCCGCGTCCGAGTGGTGCCGGCGCTGGTGACCGCGGCCTGGACGCGAGACTCGGCGGGGCTGGGGGCCGGGGCGCGCGGCGCGAACCTCGCGGGAGCGGTGCGATTGCGCCGCCCACTGCCGTCTGCGCTGGTCGGCGCCGGTGCCGGGCCCGCCGTACCGGTGGTGGTGGTCGACGACGTCCTCACCACCGGCGCGACCGTCGCGCAAGCGGTGAGACGCCTTCGGCGTTCCGGTGCCGCTGTGACCGGAGCGGTGGTTCTGGCGGGTGCATGATCGGCAAAACGTGGCCGGAACCGAAGTTTGCGGATACCTTCGGAAGTGGCAGTGATGAACATCGAGTGCCGGGAGGTGAGGAAGCCTTTTCCACCGCGCCGATGTGTTCACGAGCGCGGTAGATCCTCCGCTTCAGCTCAGCGGGTCACTGCCCATCGCGCCAAACCGCTACCTGAATGTGGTTGCGCGACTAGCGAATTGGTACCCCGATCCGGTCTCGATTCCGGACGGGAGCAACCTGAGGAGGATGTCGATATGACGGTCGTTCACCGCAAGGGACAGCGCGAGTCGAAAGCCGCACCCGCTGAACGCGTCGACCTCAAAGCCGCTTTCGAGCTGCCGTCCACCGTCGACACGTCGGACGCGGGCGAGTTGAAGGCGGAGCTCGTCATGAGTGGCCGGAACGTGGAGATACCGGATCACTTCCGGGTCTACATGAGCAGCAAGCTCTCCCGGCTCGAGCACTTCGACCCCACGATCTTCCGCTTCGAAGTGGTCCTGTACCACGAACCGAATCCACGGCAGTCCAAGAGCGCCGAGATCGTCGAGATCACCGGCCGTGGCCGCGGTCCGGTGATCCGCGCACAGGCCGCCGGCGAGAACTTCTACGCCGCCAGTGAGCTGGCCTTCGACAAGCTGCACAAGCGGCTGCGCCGCGCCAAGAGCCGGAAGCGGATCCGCAAGGACGGGATGCACCGTCCCACCTCGCTCGCCGAGGCGGCGGCCGACGCGCCGCACCTGCTTCCCGAGACGCCTGCGCCGTCCCCGGATCCGTTCGAGGACAGTGTCGAGGACCACTCGCCCGGTCAGGTGGTGCGCGTGAAGGATCACCCGTCGTCGCCGATGTCGGTGGACGAGGCGCTCTACGAGATGGAACTCGTCGGTCACGACTTCTACCTGTTCCATGACTGCGAGACCGACAAGCCGTCGGTGGTCTATCGCCGTCACGCATTCGACTACGGACTCATCAGGCTCGCCTGAGGTCTCGTCCCAGCAGCGGTGGCCGTCGCCCTGACCGGGTGGCGGCCACCGTCGCGTTCACCCACGCGTCGCCGAGCGCGTCAACAATCGTTGACGTCATGTGCGATGCAGTGCCGGTCGGACATGCCTGCATACGGCGTCGTCGACGACGGACCCGTACCATGGACCGAGGTCTGTCCGCCACGTCGACGGTTCGGCGGGGCGCGACGGTGAATCGAAACGTGAACCCAGAGGATTGCCGGTGCTCAACAAGCTGCTCAGACTGGGCGAAGGCCGCATGGTCAAGCGCCTGGACGCTATCGCGACGAGCGTCGAGGCGCTCTCCGACGAGATGGAAGCGCTCTCAGACGACGAACTGCGGGGCAAGACCGTCGAGTTCCGCGAGCGGCTCGAGGGCGATGAGACACTCGACGATCTGCTGCTCGAGGCCTTCGCGGTGGCTCGTGAGGCCGCGTGGCGCGTCCTCGACCAGAAGCACTTCCACGTGCAGATCATGGGTGGCGCGGCGCTGCACTTCGGCAACATCGCGGAGATGAAGACCGGTGAGGGCAAGACGCTGACCTGTGTTCTCCCGGCGTACCTGAACGCGCTGAACGGCAAGGGCGTGCACGTCGTCACCGTGAACGACTACCTCGCCAAGCGCGACGCGGAGTGGATGGGCCGCGTGCATCGCTTCCTCGGTCTCGAGACCGCGGTGATCCTGACCGGCATGTCGCCCGATCAGCGTCGTGAGGCGTACGCGGCCGACATCACCTACGGCACCAACAACGAGTTCGGCTTCGACTACCTGCGCGACAACATGGCGCATTCACTCGAAGACCTGGTGCAGCGGGAACACGCCTACGCCATCGTCGACGAGGTCGACTCGATTCTCATCGACGAGGCCCGCACCCCGCTGATCATCTCGGGCCCGGCCGACTCGTCGAGCAAGTGGTACGCCGAGTTCGCGCGCATCGCGCCGCTGCTGGAGAAGGACGTCCACTACGAGGTCGACATCAAGAAGAAGACCGTCGGCGTCCACGAGGCCGGTGTCTCCTTCGTCGAGGACCGGCTCGGCATCGACAACCTCTACGAGCCGGAGAACTCTCAGCTCGTCGGCTACTTGAACAACGCGATCAAGGTCAAGGAGCTCTTCCACAAGGACAAGGACTACATCGTCCGCAAGGGCGAGGTGATGATCGTCGACGAGTTCACCGGGCGTGTGCTCGACGGCCGGCGCTTCAACGAGGGCCTGCACCAGGCGATCGAGGCCAAGGAAGGCCTCGAGATCAAGGCCGAGAACCAGACTCTCGCCACGATCACCCTCCAGAACTACTTCCGCCTGTACAAGAAGCTCGCAGGCATGACCGGTACGGCCGAGACCGAGGCCGCCGAGTTCCAGCAGATCTACAAGCTGGGCGTGGTGCCGATCCCGACCAACCGTCCGCTGATCCGCAAGGACCAGACCGACCTGATCTACAAGACCGAAGAGGCCAAGTTCTACGCGGTGGTCGACGACATCGCCGAGCGCAACGCCAAGGGCCAGCCGGTCCTGATCGGTACCACGAGCGTCGAGCGCTCGGAGTACCTGTCGCGGCTGCTGACCGAGCGGGAGATCAAGCACACCGTCCTCAACGCGAAGTACCACGAGCAGGAGGCACAGATCGTCGCCGAGGCCGGTCGGCTCGGGGCGGTCACGGTGGCCACCAACATGGCCGGCCGAGGCACCGACGTCGTATTGGGCGGCAACCCGGACGTCATCGCCGACACCCGGCTGCGCAAGGCGGGACTCGACCCCGTCAACACTCCCGAGGAGTACGAGGCGGCGTGGGACGAGGCGATCGAGATCGCCCGCACCGAGGCCGCCAAGGAGGCCGACGACGTCCGTGAGGTGGGCGGACTCTACGTCCTCGGCACCGAGCGTCACGAATCGCGCCGCATCGACAATCAGCTGCGTGGCCGGTCCGGCCGCCAGGGCGACCCCGGAGAGTCCCGGTTCTACCTCTCCCTGGGCGACGAACTGATGCGGCGGTTCAACGGCGCCGCGCTCGAGACCATCATGGCCCGCCTCAACCTGCCCGACGACGTCCCGATCGACGCCAAGATGGTCACCCGCGCCATCCGCAGTGCGCAGACGCAGGTGGAGGAGCAGAACTTCGAGATCCGCAAGAACGTCCTCAAGTACGACGAGGTGATGAACGAGCAGCGCAAGGTCATCTACGGCGAGCGCCGCGAGATCCTCGAGGGCGAGGATCATCGGGATCAGGTGCGCGAGATGGTGCGCGACGTGGTCGGTGCCTACGTCGACGGTGCCACGGAGGTCGGATACGCCGAGGACTGGGACCTCGAGACGCTGTGGGAGGCGTTGTCGAAGCTGTACCCGATCGCGCTCGATCCCAAGCGGGTCGTCGGCGAGAACGAGTACGGCGAACGCGACGACATCTCCCGCGAGCAACTGCGCGAGGTGCTGGTCGACGACGCGCTCGCCGCCTACGACCGCCGCGAGAAGGAACTGGCGGAGATCGCCGGCGACGGCGCGATGCGTCAACTGGAACGGTCGATCCTGCTCACGGTCATGGACCGCAAGTGGCGCGATCATCTCTACGAGATGGATTACCTCCGCGAGGGGATCCACCTGCGGTCGGTCGCTCAGCGCGACCCGGTGGTGGAGTACCAGCGCGAGGGCTACGACATGTTCCAGGGCATGTTGGAGGGCATGAAGGAAGAGGCCGTCACCTACATCTTCAACGCACAGGTGGAGACGCAGGCCCCGGCTCCGGCGCTGGGCACGTCGGTCAGCGACATGCTGGCCGGAGCGGCCTTCGGCGGCGACGAGGCCGCCGACGGCGCCGAACCGGCGATGACCTACAGCGGGCCGTCGGAGACCGGCGACGCGGAGGTGCTCTCCGAGGTCGAGGAGCACGCCTCGGGAACTCCGTCGGAGGTGCTCGGCAGCCGTCGCGAACGGCGCGCCGCCGCCCGTTCGGGCGCCAAGCCGTCGAACAAGCCTCCGAAGTCGCGCAAGAAGCGCTGACGGTCACACTCCCGCGCCGGACGGCGAGACCAGGATCTTCACGGCGGTCTCGTTGCGGTGCAGCAGGGTGTCGTAGCCTTCGGTGACCAGATCGGCGAGGTCGATCTTGCCCGTGATGAACGGGGCGAGATCGATCTCGCCGCTCTCCACCAGCGCGATCGTCTCGGGATGAGAGTTCACGTAGGCGATGGTGCCGCGCAGGTCGATCTCCTTCAGCACCAGCTTCTGCATGTCCAGTCCGGCGGGGCTGCCCCAGATCGACACCACCACGACGACCCCGGTCGGCTTCACGGCATCGAGCAGGGTGTCGAACGCGGGCTGAACCGATGTGCATTCGAAACCGACGTCCGCGCCGCGTCCGGAGGTGAGCTCCGATACCCGAGCGACCACGTCCTGCGCCGCGGGATCCAGCACGTGATCGGCGACTCCGGTGTCCGCGGCCTTGGCTCGGCGCAGCGGGCTCGGCTCGCTGATGATCACCGAGATGCCTCGCGCCCGGCAGATGGCCGCGGTGAGCAGTCCGATCGGTCCGGCGCCGGTGATGAGCGCGATCGCACCCGACTGCGCGCCGCTGCGCTGTACGGCGTGGAAACCGACCGCCAGCGGCTCGATCAGCGCGGCCTGGTCGAGCGGTACCGATGCGTCGATCCGATGCACCCACCTCCGTTTCACCGCGATCTTCTCTGCGAGTCCGCCACCGCAGCCGCCCAGTCCGATGAAGTTCATGTCTCGCGACAGGTGGTAGTCGTGGCTGTGCGGACCGGTATCGACGTCGTCGGCGAGGATGTAGGGCTCCACGACCACGTGATCGCCGACCGCCAGATCGGTCACGCCGTCGCCCACCTCCGAGACGACGCCCGACATCTCGTGTCCGATCGTGACCGGAGCGCTCTCGCCGCTGATCGGCTGCGGATGTCCGGCCGGCGGGATGAAGATCGGGCCGTCGGCGTACTCGTGCAGGTCGGTGCCGCAGATGCCGCACCAGGCGATGTCGATGCCGACCATGCCGGGCCCGACCTCCGGCGGGTCGATCTCTTCGATGCGGACGTCTCCGCGGTCGTAGTAGCGTGCGGCTCTCATCGGTGCTCCTTCTGAGCGTCGGAACGGGAAGTGTGGACTGTGATGTGAGTCACCTGCCCGGAAACGAGCGTGCGCCCACCGCCGGCGGGGCGCAACGGTTGCAGGGGGTTGCAGCGGACGGGGGTCGGCCGTGCTCTCGGCGCGTCGCGGAACCGAACCCGCCCCGGGTGCGTCCGATAGATATGACGGTGAACACACTCGGGGGTAATGGGATCGTCGACCGGCCGGCGCCGCCGGTTCGGAACGGCGCTGAGCGGACGGATGCGGACCGTGCCGGTGCAGCGCGGTCGGCGACGGTGTACGCGTTGCAGCAGATGCTGGAGGTGCTCGACGGTCGCCGACCGGTGGACCATCTGCTGCGCACGGTCTCGGCCGAGGTGCAATCGCAGGTGGGCTCACTGCTCCAGCATCGGGCCGGGCCGTCGGGGAGTGCTGAGACGGCGCGGCTGCTGCGAGTCCACCTGCAGATCGGTGGACCGCGCCAGGCCGCCTACTTCGGCACCTTCGTGCGGGGACGCCGAGTGCGTGCGGTGGCCGGCCGCATCGAGATCCGGTCGGTGCCGTTGCCGTCGCGGGGCGGACCGCGCCGGATCGCGGAACGCTGGGTGATCGTCGAGTTCGCGATCGTCTGAGGCCGTGGTGTGAGGCCGCGCCGGCGATGATTCCGCGGACGCCCGCGATCGGCATAAACTCGACGCATCATGGTGAATCGGCTGTCGCCGGACGAGGCGATGTTCTACTTCCTGGACGGGGCGGGGACGACCGCCCACCTCGGAGCGCTGTTGATCCTCGACCCGAGCAAGCTTCGGAAGGACGACGCGACCGGGATCGACTACCACTCGCTCGTCTCGCTGGTGGAGAACCGACTGCAGGCGGCACCCCGGTACCGCCAGGTGATCACCGAGGTGACGCTCGGGCTGGCGCGTCCGGTGTGGGTGGACGACCGTGAGTTCGACATCAACTACCACATCAGATTGTCCGCGCTGCCGCAGCCGGGTGACTCCGAACAACTGCAGGAGTTGGTCTCGCGGCTCATGTCGCGCCCACTCGACCGGACCCGGCCGCTGTGGGAGATGTACCTGATCGAGGGACTCAGCCGCGGCCGGTCGGTGATCCTGACCAAGACGCACCGCTGTCTGCTGGGCGGCACCGGCAACCCGGAATTGAGCGAGGTGATCTGCGACGACGTCGCGGACGCCGCCCCGATGGCGGAGGATCTGTGGATGCCGCGGCGGCCGCCCGGAGCGGCCTCGTTGACCGTCGGAGCGCTGGCCGAGGCGATGGCCCGGCCCGGTGAGATGGTCGACACCCTGCTGCGCGGCAACGGCCCGGTCGCCGATCTCTGGTCGGTGGCCGACAAATCGGTCCGTCTGGTCGGCGACGCCGTCTCTCAGATGGTCAACTCCGCCCCCGACAGCCCGCTGAACGCGGTCACCACGTCGTCGCGGCTGTTCGCCTTCTCGTCGGTGTCCCGCCGCGATCTCGAGGCGGTGGCGAACCGTTTCGAGTGCTCGTTCAACGACGTGGTGCTGGCCATCATCACCGGCGTGCTGCGCCGGTGGTCGCTGTCGATCAAGGACACCGTCGGCCACGGCGAGACGATGCGGGCCACCATGCCGCTCGCGGCTCGCGATCCGGACACCGTCGAAGGAGAGCCGAGCGGCTCGTGGATCGTGGTCGGCGGGACGGAGTTCGTCACCGACCTGCCGGTGGGGGAGGACGCACCCGCCGTCCGGCTGATGCAGGTGGCCGGTCTCGCGAATCGCTACTCCCAGTCCACACGGCGGATGTCGCAGGGGCTGCGCCCCCTGCTTCCGGAGTTCGGGCTGGTGCCCTTCGCCGACCGGTCCACGCGGGCGTTCGCGGGCCTGTTCCAGCGGTCGTACAACGTGCCGATCTCGATGAGCGCCAAGCGGATCGGCCGCAAGTTCGTCGGCGGGATCCCCATCACCGGAATCTTCACCATTCCGACGCTCGCCGCGCAGAGAGCTCTGGGCATCAGTGTCAACGAGTACGCGAACCAGGTGCAGTTCGCCTTCATCGCCGACCGGGCCGTGGTGGTCGACCTCCCCGCCATGGCCGAATACGTCACCGAGTCGCTGGACGAACTGCTTGCGAGCGGGCAGTCGTACGACGGTTCCCCGGACCCCGGCAACCGGTGACGACAGGGCCCGCCGACCCTCCCGACCCCGATCGAAAGGCATCTCATGCGCGTCTATCTGCCGGCCACCCTGGCGATGATCGAACGGCTGGTGGCCGAACCCGGCCGGGCCTTCGAACCGGTCGGAGGCACCGGTTTCGCGCTGACACCGGCGCTGCGCGAGGCGTATGTGGCCGGTGACGACGAGGAACTGTCGGAGGTGGCGCTCCGGGAGGCCGCCCGGGCGTCGCTGCGACTGCTGGCCGTCGACGACTCGGAGCTTCCGGTGCGCCGGGTGGTGGTGGTCGCGGACGCCGAGGCGACGCCGCGTCCGGATCTCGACGACGCGGTGGTCAGGGTCGCCGGAACGATCCCGCACGGCGACATCGTCGCCGTCCACGTCGACGGTTCAGACGCCGAGAACGCAGTGCGGGCGGCGGTCGAGGTGATCGACCGCGCCGACCTCGGCGATGAGGACGGCGAGCTGGCGGTCGGAGACGTGGAGGACCACGACCTCGGCTGGTACGCCACGCAGGAACTGCCGTTCCTCCTGGAACTTCTCTGAAGTCCCCGAAGACTTCTCCAGAGAACTTTTCAGTACCGGACGAGAACTGTCCGGAATGCTTGTGAGTCTGAATGGGCGAGGAACACCGACCCCAGGAGGACACCATGTACGCACCGGCCCGAGACGACGAACTCACCGGCCTCATCAACTACGCCGATCAACAGCTCGGAGCGCTGCGGGCCGCGGCGTTCGGACTCACGGAGGCTCAGGCCCGACAGACGCCGTGTCGCAGCGTGCTCTCGATCGGCGGACTCATCAAACACATCGAACGCGGTCTACGCGGGGCCGCAGCGCAGTTGAACGGCACCGCCGGCGAACTGGTGCTCGACGAGGCGGCGTTGGCCGAGTACATGGGGAGCTTCGCGCTCACCGACGACGAGACTGCGGCCGGGATCATCGAGCGGTTCGACGCCGCGCGCGCCGAGTTCCTCGAAGCGATGCGGAGCAGCGATCCCGACGGGGAGGCGATGGCGCCGCCCGCGCCGTGGGCGGGTGTCTACGAGTCGCGGCCGATGAAGAATCGGTACTACATGTGCCACCAGGTGGAGGAGTACGCCCGGCATGCCGGGCACGCCGACATCATCCGCGAGCAGATCGACGGAATGTCGGTGGCCGCGCTGGAGATGACGCTGGCCGGTGCGCCGGCCAATCAGTTCTTCACGCCGTACACACCGGCCCCGGGGACGCTGCTGGCCTGATCCGCGACGCGACTGACGTGCGCTCCATTCGCCCTCGGCGCCCCGAAACGCTAACCTACGGAATCGTAAGTTAGGTGTTCCGGGGCGGCCCGGAACCGGGCGGAGGAGGCGCGCGATGGCGTGGCGTGAACGATTCGAGGCACCGGCGGCCGACGTGGCGGCCAGGCACAAGCGTGCCCGGCTGCTTCGAGCGGCCTTCGCTCGCGTGACCACCCCGCTGTTGCCGGACGACTACCTGCACCTGGCCAATCCGCTGTGGTCGGCGAGGGAATTGCGCGGCAAGGTGGTCTCGGTGACCGAGGAGACCGCGGACAGCGCGACCATCGTCATCCGGCCGGGCTGGGGCTTCTCGTTCGACTACCACCCGGGCCAGTACATCGGCATCGGCGTCCTGGTCGACGGACGCTGGACGTGGCGTTCCTACTCACTGACCTCCGAGCCGGAGTCGTCGCGCGCGCAGCGGACGGTATCGATCACGGTGAAGGCGATGCCGGAGGGATTCCTCTCGTCGCATCTGGTGAAGGGGCTGGCACCCGGCACCGTGGTGCGCCTGGCGGCGCCCGCCGGTGAATTCGTCCTGCCCGACCCGCTGCCGGAGAAGATCCTGTTCGCGACCGCGGGCAGCGGTCTGACGCCCATCATCTCGATGCTGCGCACGATGCGCCGACGCGCTCAGCGCGCCGACGTCCGGCTGATCCACTCGGTTCCCACGGAGGACGATCTGCTCTTCGGCGACGAACTCCGGCGGATGGCCGACGAGGGCCTGATCGACCTGCACCTGCAGTTCACCCGCACCGACGGCAAGGTGACGCCGGCGCAGCTGCGAGCGCTGTGTCCGGATTGGGCCGAGCGCGCCACCTGGGCCTGTGGTCCGGGCGGGTTCCTGGACATGCTCAGCGAACAGTTCGACGAAGCGGGTATTCAGGAGAATCTGCACATCGAGCGGTTCGCGCTGGAACGCGGTGCTCACGGTGCCGAGGGCGGCGTCGTCACGTTCGGCACGCCGGATCGGCAGATCGAGGTCGACGGTGCCACGACGCTTCTCGAGGCCGGCGAACAGGCGGGCGTGCTGATGCCCTTCGGCTGCCGCATGGGGATCTGCCAGAGCTGCGTCGTGATGCTCGACAAGGGGTGCGTGCGTGATCTGCGGACGGGCGTGGAGCACGTGGAGGGTGAGCGCATCCAGACCTGCGTGAGCGCCGCGGCGGGAGACTGCACGCTCGACGTGTGAATCGGTGCCTATGACGTGGACCACGTCGTCGCGGGGTGGACAGCCTACGGAACCGTAACCTACGCTTACGTAAGTTACGAAGTCGTAGGCAACGAGGAGTGGCATGGCGATCTCCGACATCCCCGAATACGCCCATCTGACCGACGCGGACGTCGAAGAACTGGGTGCGAAGCTCGACCAGATCCGCGCGGACATCGAAGCCGATCGCGGTGAACGCGACGCGCGGTACATCCGCAACACGATCGCATTCCAGCGGACGCTCGAGGCCGCCGGTCGCGCGCTGACCTTCGGTGCGCGCAATCGGGCTCTGTGGTGGGCCGGGGCGTCGGCTCTCGGAGTCGCGAAGATTGTCGAGAACATGGAGCTCGGGCACAACGTGATGCACGGGCAGTGGGATTGGATGAACGATCCCGAGGTGCATTCCACTTCGTGGGAATGGGACAACACCGGACCCAGTGCTCACTGGAAGCACACGCACAACTTCATCCATCACAAGTACACCAACGTGCTCGGCATGGACGACGATGTGGGCTACGGCCTGCTCCGCGTGACGCGCGACCAGCGCTGGCGGCCGTTCAACCTCGGCAACATCGCCTACAACACGGTCCTGGCGCTCGCTTTCCAGTACGGTGTCGCCGCGCAACATCTCGAGTTGGGACGCAAGCGCCGGACGCAGGAGGAGAAGGACCAGTTCCGGAAGGACCTGCGCGACGTGGGCGTCAAGATCGGGCGCCAGGCGGGTAAGGACTACGTGGTGTACCCGGCGCTCGTCGGGGCCGTCACCCGCTCGCGCTCCGGGGCCCGCAAGGCCTTCACCGCGAATGTGATGGCCAACGTGATCCGCAATGTGTGGTCGAACGCGGTCATCTTCTGCGGGCACTTCCCGGACGGTGCGGAGAAGTTCACCAAGCAGGACGTCGACAGCGAGACTCGCGGTGAGTGGTACCTGCGCCAGATGCTCGGAAGCGCCAACTTCCGGTCGGGCCCGGTCCTGGCCTTCATGAGCGGGAACCTCTCGTACCAGATCGAGCACCACATCTTCCCCGATCTGCCCAGCAATCGGCTCGCGGAGATCGCGGTGCGGGTGCAGGCGCTGTGCGCGGAGTACGACCTGCCGTACACGACGGGTTCGTTCCCCGTGCAGTACGCGAAGTCGTGGCGCACCATCGCCAAGCTGTCGTTGCCGAACAAGTACCTCTCGGGCACGGTGGACGACGCTCCGGAGACCGCCTCGGAGAGGCGGTTCAAGGAGTCCGAACAGGTGCGTCTGGTGTCGACGGTCGATCCCGCGACCGGACGTCGCCGGGGCCTCAAGACTGCGATCGTGAGCCTGAATGAGCGCCGGAGGAGCCGCCGCGCACCCGCGCGGGCATAATGTGATCGATGGCGATTTCAGATATCAATGAGTACGCGCACCTGACGGACGCCGATGTCGAGGCACTGGGTGCGGAACTCGATATGCTGCGCCGCGAGATCGAGTCGAGTCTGGGCGAGCAGGACCGCCGCTACCTGCGGCGGACCATCTACGCCCAGCGCGGACTCGAGGTCCTGGGCCGGCTCGCACTGCTCGGCAGCCACCGCCGGTCGCTGTGGCTGCTCGGCACCGGCGCACTGTCGGTCGCCAAGATCATCGAGAACATGGAACTCGGCCACAATGTGATGCACGGCCAGTGGGACTGGATGAACGATCCCGAGGTGCACTCCACGACGTGGGAGTGGGACATGGTCTGCGCCTCACCTCACTGGAAGCACTCCCACAACTACATCCATCACAAGTACACCAACGTGATCGGCATGGATCACGATGTGGGTTACAAGATCCTCCGGGTGACGCGCGACGAGCCGTGGGAACCCCGCCGCGCGTTCCAGCCGCTGTTCAATCTCATGCTCGCCGCCACCTTCGAGTGGGGCATCGGCCTGCACGACCTCGACCTCAAAGAGGTCATCGCCGGCCGCAAACCGATGGAGCAGGCGCGTCCGGAGATCGAATTGTTCGCGCGCAAGATCGTCCGGCAGATCGGCAAGGACTACGTCCTGTTCCCGGCGCTGTCGGGCCCCAACTTCACGCGCACGCTGACAGCGAATCTGACGGCCAACCTCATCCGGAATCTCTGGGCCTACGTGGTCATCTTCTGCGGGCACTTCCCCGACGGTGCGGAGAAGTTCACCGTCGAGACACTCGAGGACGAGACGTCCGGCCAGTGGTACCTGCGCCAGATGCTGGGGACGGCCAACTTCGAGGCCGGGCCCGCGCTGGCCTTCCTCAGCGGCAACCTCTGCTACCAGATCGAGCATCATCTGTACCCCGATCTGCCGAGCAACCGGATGGCCGAGATCTCGGTGCGGGTGCGCGAATTGTGCGAGAAGTACGACCTGCCGTACAACACCGGTTCGCTCACCATGCAGTACCTCCGTACGCTGCGGACCATCAACAAACTCGCGCTGCCGGACCGCTTCCTCATCGCGACCAGCGACGACGCGCCCGAGACCGCCTCTGAGCGCCGGTTCGACGGACTGCCGAAGCTCGGCGGCGGGCTCAAGACCGCGCTGGCGCAAGTGCGCGCCAGGCGACGGAGCCGCCGGCGCACCGAACGGCGCCGCTGATGCCGCACGGCTGGCCGCCGTCCGCGGTCAGCCCTCCGGCTGCTGAACCGGTGTCTCGTCCGCAGCGGTGGACGTCGCGGACCTGAGCAGTTCCCGCACGGCCATCGCCCGCCGATGGGAGCTGCCGGTGAGTGCGTCGAGCGCACATTCGGGATCGGCCGGCGGGCCGAGGTGGGTGCAGCCGCGCGGGCAGTCGTCGATCGCGTCGCGCAGATCGTCGAAGGCGTCGACGATCTGATCCGGCGTCACGTGCGCGAGGCCGAACGAGCGGATGCCCGGGGTGTCGACCACCCAGCCGCGCGGCGGCGCCCCGGGGGATTCTCCGGGCAGCGGCAGTGCCACCGATTGTGTCGACGTGTGGCGGCCCTTGCCGACGCCGGACACTTCGCCGGTGGCCCGGTCCGCATCGGGGACGAGCCGGTTGACGAGAGTCGACTTGCCGACGCCGGAGTGTCCGATGAGGGCGGTGAGGTGACCGTCGAGGGTGTCCCACAGGGGACCGAGGTCGTCGTCGCGACCCGCCGTCACCACCGGCAGTTCGAGGTCGGCGAAGTGTGCGGCGAACTCCTCTGGCTCGGCGAGATCTGACTTGGTCAGACACAGGATCGGCGACAGTCCGCCGGCGTACGCCGCGGCCAGGGCGCGTTCGACGAAACCGGTCCGGGGCGGCGGGTCGGCCAGCGCGGTGACGATCAGCAATCGGTCGGCGTTGGCGACCACGATCCGCTCGTACGGATCGTTGTCGTCCGCGGTGCGGCGGAGCACCGTGCTGCGGTCGTCGACCCGGACGATGCGGGCGAGCGTGTCGGGGCGGCCGGAGAGGTCGCCGACGACACCCACGCGGTCGCCGACCACGATCGGCGTCCGGCCGAGTTCGCGGGCGCGCATGGTGACGAGCGGGCGGGAGGGATCGCCGTCCAGAACGCAACCCCAGCGGCCGCGATCCACCGAGACCACCATGGCCGTCTCGGCGTCGTCGTGCGCCGGACGGTTCTTGGTGCGCGGCCGACTGCCCTTGCCGGGCCGGATCCGTACGTCGGACTCGTCGTAGGTGCGGCCGCGAACCGTTCCCGCCCGGGTGCTCACGATGCGGTCCCCGCCATCGCCTCCCACATCTTCACGAAATCGGGCAGGGTCTTCGCGGTGGTCTCGACGTTCTCGACGGTGAGACCGTCGACGCGGAGGCCGATGAGGGCGCCCGCCGTGGCCATGCGGTGGTCGGCGTAACTGTGCCAGAGTGCGGGTTCCAGGTCGGCTGCCTCGCGCCCGGTGATGACGAGGCCGTCGTCAGTCTCCCGGCACTGCCCGCCGATGCGGTTGATCTCGGTGCTCAACGCGGAGAGCCGATCGGTCTCGTGGCCTCGGAGGTGGGCGATGTCGCGCAGTACGGAGGTGCCGTCGGCGAGCGCGCACAGGGCGGCGACCGTCGGAGTCAACTCGCCCACCTCGTGCAGATCCACCTCGATCGCCCTCGGGCGGCCGTTGCCGCGGACCGTGAGGAGGCCGTCGGGCGCGTGGACGACCGAAGCGCCCATCCGTTCCAGAATGCCGACGATCGCGGACCCCGGCTGGGTGGTGGTGGCGGGCCAGCGCGGCACGCTGACCCGCCCGCCGGTGGCCGGTGCGGCCGCGAGGAAGGCGGCAGCGTTCGACAGGTCCGGCTCCACTGTCCAGTCGACGGCTGTGACGGCCGTCGGCGCCACCCGCCAGCGGGTGGCCGTCGCATCGAACTCCACTCGGACGCCGGCCTTTTCGAGCATTTCCACGGTCATGTCGATGTGCGGCATGGACGGCACCGGTGCCCCGGAGTGGGTGATCGAGATGCCGGATTCGAAACGGGCGGCCGACAGCAGAAGACCGGAGACGAACTGGGACGAGGCCGATGCGTCGATGGTGACCGGTCCGCCCGGCACCCCGCCCCGGCCGTGAACGGTGAACGGCAGCCCGTCGCCGTCGATCTCGGCGCCGAGCGCACGGAGCGCGTCGAGGACGGTGCCGAGCGGTCGGCTGCGCGCCTGTTCGTCGCCGTCGAAGGTCACGTCGCCGGTCGCGAGCGCCGCCACCGCGGGCAGGAAACGCATCACGGTCCCGGCCAGGCCGCAGTCGATGGAGCCGGCATGCAGGGGACGCGGAGTGATGTCGACGGTGGTCGGGTCGTCCGGGTGGCAGTCGACGCCGACCCCGATGGCGGCGAGTCCATCGAGCATGAGGTCGGTGTCGCGGGATCGGAGGGTGCCGGTGATGCGGGACGGGCCGGTGGCGAGCGCGGCCAGGATGAGCGCGCGATTGGTGATGGACTTGGAGCCGGGGAGGTCGACCACGGAGTCGACGGGGCGGTCAAGGAAGGGCGCGACCCAATTGCTCATGGGTTTCAGTCTCTCACGTCGTCAACCGCGCACGTCCCGGCGCAGCGGATGGTCCGCGGGGATCTCGACCACGATCAGGCGGCGCCCATCGGGATCGGCCACGGTCATCTCGATCAGGCCCCACGGTTTGGTCTCCGGTTCGGCGACGATCGGGACCTGTTCGGCGGCGAGGGCCTCCCGGGTGGCGGCGATGTCGCGGACTTGCAGCCACAGCACGTCACCGGTCTCGCCGGCGGCGGTGGCGGCCATGTGCGCGGGAATCTCGATCAGACCCGTGCCCGCGTGGAAGACGGTGCCGCCCGGGTACTCGCGGGCCACCGCCAGTCGCAGTCGGTCGCGGTAGAAGGCGGTCAGCGCCTCGGGGTCGGGTGAGATCAGCAGGGTCCGGCTCGAAAGGATCTCCATGGCTCCACCGTAGTCGTGGGGCCTACCCTGGTCGCATGCCCAAGGCCCAGTTCAGCGCCGGAATCCTGCTCTACCGCCGTCGGCCGGCGGGATTCGAGGTGCTGCTGGTGCATCCGGGCGGCCCGTTCTTCGCACGCAGGGACGACGGTGCGTGGTCGATCCCGAAGGGGCTGATCGACGAGGGCGAGGAGCCGCTCGCGGCCGCCCGCCGCGAGTTCGCCGAAGAGACCGGTCGGCCTGCGCCCGACGGCCCGGCAATCGACCTCGGCGAGGTCCGACTGCGCAGCGGCAAACGCGTCGTCGGCTTCGCACTCGAGGGCGATCTCGACGCCGGCGCCATCGTGAGCAACACCTTCGAGACGGTGTGGCCGCCCAAGTCGGGCCGGGTGCAGGAGTTCCCCGAGATCGACCGTGGGGAGTGGTTCGGGGCTGACGCGGCGCGGATCAAGCTCAACGCCGCCCAGGCGGTGTTCGTGGAGCGGTTGGCCGAGGCGCTGAGCGTATGACGTCCGCGGCGCCGGTGACGTCGATCCCTCCGTCGGTGAGACCCGGCAGCCACGGGAGCCGAATCGGTGCGCGGATCTGGCGTCCGGTCCGCAGGTCGTACTCGCCGTAGGCGGGTTCGTCTCGCCCGGATACCACGAGCACTTTGGCTCCGCTCACGAACATCCTGGTCGTCGAGTGGGCGCCGGGGAGTTGCCAGACCTTGTCCGGCGCCGCGGGTTCTCCGGACACCGGTGACCGGTACACCCCGTTGTCCGAGCCGATGAGGTACACATCGTGGTCGAGACGGGTGAAGGCCTGAACATGGCCGCGCAACGGATGATCCGGCCCGGCCAATTCGCGAGACACCGTTCGCCCGGTTTCGGGATCGATGGACATCAGTAGCGGGCCGGTGTCGTCGTCGATCGGTTTCAGCAGCGTGATGAGGTCGCGACCGTTCGGGGCGCAGACCGCCGGCAGTCGGGTGAAGACATCCGCAGGCAGGTCGACCGCGACGCTCGCGCCAGGTTCGCCGAGGCGCCGGAGCTGGACGCGTGACGAGGGGCGTCCGGTCTCGGTGGTGGCCGCGTACCAGCCGTGTTCACAGTGCGCGACCATGGCGAGCCGGCCCGGGATCTCGGATCCGAACGGCTTGCGGTGGGGATCGACGAGCACGTACCGGGTGGTGTCGAAGGTGTTCCACATGACGGCGTGCCCGGTGTCGGGGTCGGTTGCGGAGCCGACGATGCGTCGGCGGCCTCCGGGGCCGGTCACGGTCTTCTCCCCGGGCCGCAGCACCACGGCACCGCTTCCGGCGATGCCGAAGATCCCGTCGCCGAGCCGCGCCACGGTCGAGTCGTACTCGCTGCCGCCGGTGATCCGGCCGACCTCGTCGCCTTTCGCGTCGAACGCGACGATCACGTTCGCGGCCGAGGTCGGGTTCGGCAGAACCACCTGACCGACGGAGATCGCCGCGATCGCGGTCGGCGGGAGTTCGCCCATGTCGGGCGGTGCCGCGGTGCACGAGGCTACGCCCGAGACCGTCGCGATCGCGACCGAGGCGAACAGGGACCGTCGTCGAAGGCGCATGCGACATTCTTAGCCTGTCGGGCAGAACGCCGCGATCAGATCCGGTTCATCAGGTCGCCCAGTCGGTCGATCGCCAGGGCGAGATCCTCTTCGGACGCCGCGTAGCTGAGCCGGACGAAGCGCTCCGCTCCGGCGTCGCCGAAGTCCTTGCCGGGGGTCAGCGCCACGTGGGCCTGCGCGAGGGCGGTCTCGCAGAACTCGCTGGACGTGAGCCCGGTGCCCGACACGTCGAGGTAGACGTAGAAGGCGCCGTCGGGCCGGACCGGCACATCGAGACCGATGCGCTCCAGCCCGTCGAGAACCAGTCGGCGACGTGCCCGGAACTGAGCGCGACGGTCCTCGGCCACTGCGAGGGTCTCGGGCTCGAAGCACGTGAGCGCGGCGACTTGAGACGGTGTCGGCGGGCAGATGTAGTAGTTCTGGGCGAGCCGCTCGGCGACGGGGATCATCGCCTCCGGCACGATGGCCCATCCGAGCCGCCAGCCCGTCATACCGAAGTACTTCGAGAAGCTGTTGATCACGATGGCGCCCGGGTCGTCGGCCGCGACACTGCGGGGCGGCCCGTCCGGCCCGTCATCGGCCAGGCCGAGGTAGATCTCGTCGACGATGCGCCACCCTCCGCGTTCGGAGACCGTTCCGCACAACTCGACCAGCTCGGTGTGCGGCAGTGACGTACCCGTGGGATTCGACGGAGTCGCCGCCATCACCCCGCGCGTCTCGGGGCGCCATCGGTCTGCCACCGTTTGCGCGTCGAGCTGGAAACGCGTCGCCGGCGAGGTCTCCAGCAACCGCACTCGGCCGCCGAAGCTCTCGGCGAAACGCCGGTTGCACGGGTACGAGGGGTCGGCCACCAGCACCTCGTCACCGGGATCGATCAGGGCCGCGCAGGACAGGAGCAGCGCCGCCGAGGCACCGGTGGTGACCACGACGCGTTCCGGCGCCACTCGTGCACCGAAGTGCTCGGTGGTGAATCCGGCGATCGCCCGCCGCAGGTCGTCGAGGCCGAGAGCACCGGTGTAGGGGAGGGGCCGCCCGTCGCTGATGCGCCGGACCTCGCGCAGAAACGCCGGAGGCGCTCCGAAATCGGGTTCACCGAGATTGAGCTTCACGACGTGATGCCCCTGTGCCTCGAGCGCCGCGGCGTGCTTGCCGAATTCCATCGCGTAGAACGGGCTGACGGCTTCGGCGCGGCGGGAGAACTTCATACCGTCGATGCTATGCGGCGCGGTCGGCACACCAGAATCCCCGCGCACCGGTCGGCGTCGTGCGCGCGCCGGTGCGCGGGGAGTCCGGATCGATCCTCGGGCTATCGGGGTGCGGGGCTCACTCGGGAATCCAGTTGAACTCGTCCGGGTTCGGGCCGCGGCGACGGTCGGCGTTGAGCGAATCGATGCGGGACATCTGCTCGTCGGTCAGTTCGAAGTCGAAGATGTCCCGGTTCTCGACGATCCGTGACGGGGTGGTCGACTTCGGAAAGACGATGTTGCCGAGCTGGACATGCCACCGCAGCACCACCTGCGCGACCGTCCGGCCCGTCTGCGCCGCGATCGCCTTCAACTCCGGGTCGTCGAGAACGTCGCCCTGGGCGATGGGCGACCACGCTTCGGTCTCGATGCCCTTGGACGCGTTGTACTCGCGCAGTTCGGTCTGAGAGAGGTACGGGTGGACCTCGATCTGATTCACCGCGGGCACCACCTCGGTCTCGGCGAGCAGTCGCTCGAGGTGTCCGATCTGGAAGTTCGAGACGCCGATCGCACGCGTCTGTCCGTCCTCGTAGAAGCGCTCCATGGCACGCCAGGTATCGGTGAAGTCGCCGACCGCGGGCATCGGCCAGTGGACCAGATACAGATCCATCGGGCCGATGCCCAGTGCGTCGATGCTGCGCGCGGTGGCGTCGCGAGCCGCCTCCGGATCATGCGCGTTGTTGTTGAGCTTGCTGGTCACGAAGATCTCGGCGCGGTCGAGCCCGGACTCTCGGACGGCCTCGCCCACCTCGCGCTCGTTGCCGTACATCTGGGCGGTGTCGATGTGGCGATAACCGGCTTCCAAGGCCGTCAGGACGGCCTCCTTGGTGTCGGCGGGTGCGATCTGGAAGACGCCGAACCCGAGTTGCGGAATGCGGACGTCGTTGTTGAGGGTGATCTCCGGAATCGTGTTCTCTGCCATTCAACGACCAACGCCCGCGGGCCCTCTCGGTATTCCACCGGTCCGGGAGGACCCTGAACTTTCCCTGGTATCGGCGGTCGAGGGGTGACATATCGGCCGGGAGCGACCACCGTGGAGTCATGAGTACAAACCTGGAACCCCGGAAGTCCAACAGCACGTCGGTCTGGAAGATCGTGCTGATCGTCATCGCCGTGCTGATCGCCCTGTCGATCATCGGCCCGCTGCTGAAGGCCGCGTTCTGGGTGGTCCTCATCGGGCTGGCGATCGTCGGCGCGGGAGCGCTCTTCTTCGGCGGCCGCAAGTCCTGACGCCGCCCCGTACGAACGCCCGCTATTTCGGTTCGAAGACGTACTTCCCGCGAGGGTGCGCACCGAGCAGTTCGTCGAAGGCCTCGGCCGCATCGTCGAACCCGAAGGTGCGGGCGATATCGACAGTGATCCGTCCGGAAGCGGCGTCCTCGAGGAGCGGCTCGACTGCCGCACGGCGATGGTGGCGACTCTGCTCGCTGCTTCCGTCGACGACGACGATGCCGTCGTCGACTCTGCCCCACGCGGCAACGCTCACGATCCGGTGCGGCGCGACGAGGTCGAGGGAGACGTCGATCGCCTCGTCGGTGCCGACGGTGTCGATCACCCCGGTGACGCGCTTGCCGTCCCGAGCCTCGGTGATGGCCTCGGCCAGTCCCTCTCCGTACGCCACCGGGACCGCGCCCGACTCGCGCAGATGATCGTGGTTGCGGTCGGAGGCCGTGGCGATGACCGTGGCTCCGGCGGCCACCGCCTCGCTCACGACGATCGACCCGACCGCACCGGCGCCACCGTGAACCAACAGGACGTCGTCTCCGGTGACACCGAGGGTGGCGAGCGTGTCGACCGCGGTGACGCCGGCCAAGAGCAACGACGACGCCTCGGCGAAGCCTAGATCGGCCGGCTTGCGGTGGACGCGATCGGCGTCGGCGAGGACGTACTCGGCGAGTGCGGCCGCCGCCGGGTAGACGACCACCTCGTCGCCGGCTCGGTATCCGGACTCCGCGCCCGCGGCATGGACGACGCCCGCGACCTCGGCGCCGAGCGACAGCGGGAGCTTCTCGGGTTTGGTGCCCATGACGCCGCGCACGAGCTTCACGTCGTACGGGTTGAGACCGGCGGCGCGCACGGCGACGACCACGTCGGTGGGGCCGGGGGAGGGGACGTCGACGTCGGTCACCGCGAGGACGTCGGCCGGGTCGCCGTAACCGGTGGCAATGATCTTCTTGGCCATGTCTGCTCCAACTCTCTTGTGTGTCAATCGGATTCGGCCCTGATCGTGCGGCCGGCCCGCCCTTCGCGCGCCTGGTGGGCGAAGGGCTCGTGCATGCGGGCCCTCGAATCCATCATGCCAACCGTGCCCCGGCCCGCAAACGATGCTCGCGGCGATCGCGGAACCTGTTCATCGTCGGCCTCGCGAGTTAACGTGTACTGCACGTCACACTAAAGAGGTTCGTGGATCGGAGACGGTGATGAGTCAGCGACGGGTCGACCACGAGGTGGTGATCGTCGGAGCGGGCTTCGGCGGCATGGGCGCGGGAATCGAGTTCAAACGGCTCGGCGTCGACGACATCGCGATCCTCGAACGGGAGGACGACCTCGGCGGCACCTGGCACGTGAACCACTATCCGGGACTGGCCGTCGACATCGCATCGGTCACCTACTCGTACTCCTTCGAACCCAACCCCTACTGGTCGCGGCTGTTCGCGCCCGGAGCCGAACTCAAGAGGTACGCCGAACACGTCGCCGACAAGTACGACCTCCGGCGCCATATGGAGTTCGGGGCGGTCGTCGAGCGCGCCGACTGGGACGAGGCGAAGGAGTGCTGGGCCGTGCGCACCGCCGACGGTACAGTCCGCACGGCCCGGTACCTGGTGACCGCGACCGGGTTCCTCTCGCAGCCGCACACCCCCGACTTCCCGGGGATCGACACCTTCGCGGGCGACATCATTCACACCACGGCGTGGCCCGACGGATACGACTTCGGCGGCAAGCGCGCCGCGGTGATCGGGACCGGTGCCACCGCGGTGCAGTTGATTCCCGAGATCGCCCGCACGGCGCGCGAACTCACTGTCTTCCAACGGACGCCCATCTGGGTGGTGCCGAAGATCGACTTTCCGATCCCGCGTCCCGTGCAGCATCTCTTCGCCCGGATCCCGTTGGCGCAGAAGGCGGCCCGCGCGGTCAACACCTCGCTGCTCGAGGCGTTGATGGTATTCGGGGTGCTGCACTACCGGCAGGCCAAGCCGGGCAATCGGCTCGCGGCGCTGCTCGCGAAGACCCACATGCGGCTGCAGGTGCGCGACGAGGCGATCAGGAGAGCGTTGACGCCGCATTACGACTTCGGTTGCAAGCGGCCGACGTTCTCCAACACGTACTTCCGCGTGTTCAACCAGCCGACCGTCCATCTCGAGACGGCCACGATCGATTCCGTCGTGCCCGGCGGAATCGTCCTGGCCGACGGACGGCGGGTCGACGTCGACACCCTGGTCCTGGCGACTGGGTTCAACCTGTGGGATGTGAACTTTCCCGCGTTCACGATCGTCGGCCGTGACGGCCGCGATCTCGGGAAGTGGTGGCGCGAGGGCAGGTTTCAGGCGTACGAGGGGATCAGTGTTCCGAAGTTCCCGAACTTCCTGACGCTGAACAGCCCGTACTCGTACAGCGGATTGTCGTACTTCACCACCATCGAAGGCCAGATGAAGCACATCGCGAGGCTGTTCGGGGAGATGCGCCGCCGCGGTGCGACTCGCTTCGAGGTCACGGAGCGGGCCAATGCCGAGTTCCTCGACCGCGCGACCCGAAACCTCGCATCGTCGGTGTTCTACGCCGGTGATTGCTCCACGTCGCGCAGCTACTACTTCAACCAGCACGGTGAGGCGACGCTCCTGCGGCCCAACGCGACCCTGACGACGCTGTACGAGCAGGCCAACTTCCCGGTCAGTGATTACGTGTACTCGTGATCTCGCGGCACCGGTGGGGGAGGGGTATCGCCTACGTCCGTCAGACCTGACCCGGCGATCATAGGGCGTCCAGAACGCTCGATGACCAAGTGGCGGCGATCGAGCAGGCCATGACCCGGGCTGAGGCCTCCGAGACACAGCCGGTGGTCGTCGTGGCGCACAGCGGAGCCAATTCTCCGATGAGCCTTGTGCTCGATCGCCATCCCGGACTCATCGGCCGGGTGGTGTGGGTCGACAGTGGGCCGGTCGCCTCCGGCAGCGTCTTCGCACCGGATGCGTCCGACGACTCGGACGAGCTCCCCCTGCCGCCCTTCGACGTGCTCGGGCAGCAGGCCAATCTCGAGGGCCTGAGCCCCGACGCTCTCGACCGTTTTCGAGTCAGGGCAGTGCCGGAGCCCCGGTCCGGTGCTGCGCGGGCGCGTGGAACTCACCGACGACGCGCGTCTGGCGGTCCCGGCCACTCTGGTGTGCTGCTCGATTCCGGCAGCGCGGATCATGGAGTCGGCCGAAGCGGGTCACCCGATGTTCGCCGAGGTGTTGAACCTCGAGAACGTCGACTTCGTCGACCTGCCGACCGGACACTGGCCGATGTGGAGTCGTCCCGGCGACCTCGCGCGCATCCTCGCCGCGGCGGCTGCCCGACTACCGCTCAGCGCCCGTACCGCTCGCGGTACTCGTCGTGAATCGAATCGGCGCGCTGGATCCTGACCTTGTCGAGCAGCGCCGGGTCGAGGCCGTTGTTGACCAGCAGATGTCGGCGGTAGACGCGGCTGAGCGCCACCTGGAAGTACAGGAACGGGATCAGTAGCAGAACCACCATTCCCAGCTTCACCCACAGCATCCCCGGAATGAACATGAAGGCGACGAACAGGGGGATCACCGGCAGCAGCCCGCGGATCACGTAGCGACGGATATGTCCCGGACCGGTGAGGTCCTCGACGATCCAGTCCCGCATCGATCCGGGCAGCGGTCGGCCGAGCAGATAGCCGATCTTCTGCAGGAATCCGGGACGTTCAGGGCTCATGGCCACCGACTATCCCACGGTTCCGACGGGTTCGAGAAGTTCGGGACCGTCGTTTGCGACACGGTTCACCAGGCTCGACACCTCGCGGATCTCGATCGCCTCGGCCAACTCGGCGGCCGGCGGCGCCAACAGATCGGGATCCGCGCGGTGATCGGGATCGAGCCAGGCGTCCCAGAACTCCACCGGCATGATCAGCGGCATTCGGTCATGGACTTCGCGCAACGGCCCCACCGAGTCGGTGGTGATGATCGTCGTACTCGAGATCCACTGCGAATCGTCGCCGGCGGCGCGGGCCTGCGCCGGCCGCCACGCCGCCCACAGACCGCCCATGAACAGGCGGGTGCCGTCGGCGGGCGTCATGTAGAACGGGACCTTGGTCGGTTTGCCGTTCGCTCCCGGCGGACCGGGCTTCCACTCGTACCAGCCGTCCATCGGCACCAGGCACCGCTTGCCTCCCAGCGACCCGCGGAAGGCCGGTTTGTCGGCGAGGGTCTCGGCGCGTGCGTTGAACAGCAGCGGCCCCTTGCCCAGTTCCTTCGTCCACGACGGCACCAGGCCCCACCGCATCGCCCGCACGCGCCGCGCGGGGATGTCGTCGGGCCGACCGTGCTCGTGGCGTTGCACCACCGTCATCACCGTCGTGGTCGGCGCGACGTTGTACGACTCCCGTACCGTGTCCGCAGGCACCTCGTTCACCGCGTCGATCTCGGCGGCGAGTCTGGCCGGGTCGGTGGTCACTGCATAGCGTCCGCACATCCTTCAATGCTGGCACGCCGGAACAAACTGCGCGGACGGGTTGTTGACCGAGTCGATGAGCGAACGACCCGACTCGGGTGGACGGACTGAAGGAGGTGGCGCAGGCGTGGCTGCAGCAACCCTGGACCGTGGTGCGACCGTGCGTGGACGGCCGGAGGGCGCCCGCGCGGCGCGTGGATCGCTAGACTTGGTGGAGCACATTTCCGGCGAAGGGAAGTTCGTGTCATCTGACAGTCCAGCACCGGCCGAGACGCCCGAGCAGCTCACCGAGCGGTTCGAGCGGGACGCGTTGCCCCTCCTCGACCAGATGTACGGTGCCGCGCTGCGCATGACGCGCAACCCGGCCGACGCCGAAGACCTGGTGCAGGAGACCTACATCAAGGCGTTCTCGGCGTTCGCGTCGTTCCGCGAGGGCACCAATCTCAAGGCCTGGTTGTACCGGATCCTGACGAACACCTACATCAACTCCTACCGCAAGAAGCAGCGCCAGCCGGCGCAGTATCCGACCGACGAGATCACCGACTGGCAGCTCGCGGCCAACGCGGAGCACACGTCCACGGGTCTGCGTTCGGCGGAGATCGAGGCGCTCGACGCGTTGCCGGACGACGAGATCAAAGAGGCGTTGAGCAAGCTGCCGGAGGACTTCCGGATGGCCGTGTATTACGCCGACGTCGAAGGGCTCCCGTACAAGGAGATCGCCGAGATCATGGACACCCCGATCGGCACCGTCATGTCGCGTCTGCACCGCGGCCGCCGCCAGTTGCGCGATCTGCTGGCCGACGTCGCTCGGGAGCGTGGTTTCGGACGGACCAGCGAGGTGGCGAAATGAGTGGCGCCGGCGAGAGTGAATTCGAGAACCTGGACTGCTCCGCGGTCCTGGCAGACATCTGGCTTCTCCTCGACAACGAGTGCGACGCCGGTGCGCGCGAGCGACTGGAGGGCCACGTGAACGCGTGCCCGTCCTGCCTCGAGCACTACGGGGTGCAGCAGCAGCTGAAGGAGCTGATCAGCCGCAAGTGCGGCGGGGACCACGCCCCGGACGGTCTGCGCGAACGGCTCCGCGTCGAGATCCGCCGATCGGTGAGTATCCGGCAGACGACGTACCGCGTCGAGTCCGACTGACACCGCGCCAGAACAGACGAAGCGGCCCGGATCCCCTCGAGGAGCCGGGCCGCTTCGTCGTCGTTGAGTGCGACGACTCAGGCGTTGGGACGCTTGCCGTGGTTGGCTGCGTTCTTCTTACGACTGCGCTTCTTACGTCCGCGCTTACCCATGACGGACCTCCTTAGATCGTGCGGGCCGGTATGCGACGACGATTATTTCACGTCGCCGGGCGCGGACGTTAATCACGACGACAAGCGAACGCGCCGAACGGCCGCTCGGTTACCATGTCATCCATGGCGGAAGACGTGGTCAATGAAATCGTTGCGACTGTCCTCGAGGTCTCGGCGCAAGCCGGTCAGCGGGTCGACGTGGGCGACACCCTCGTGCTGCTCGAGTCGATGAAGATGGAGATCCCGGTGCTGGCCGAGGACGCCGGCGTGCTCTCCGAGGTCAAGGTCAACGTCGGCGACGTGATCCAGGCCGGCGACATCATCGCCACCTACGAGAAGGACTGACCACCGTTACGGGCCGCCGCACCGATTCGCTCTGAACCGCGCCCATGGCGACACTCACTGATCTCCTCGCCGAGCACACGACGCTTTCCGCGGCGGCCGCCGAGCACCTCCAGCGGCTGGTGGCCGAATGGCAGTTGCTGGCCGACCTCTCCTTCGCCGACTACCTCCTCGCGGTCCGCGATGAGGACGGTCGTGCGGGCGGAGAGCCCCCGAGCCTGGTCTATGTGGCTCAGGTGCGGCCGAACACGGCGTCGACGGTGTTCCCCCGGGACGAGGTGGGGCATCGGGTGGACCGGCCGGCGAGTGCCCAGGGCGCCAACCCGCTGATGGCCGCGGCGCTGCGGTCGGGGGTCATCGAGCGCGAGGGCATCGCCACCCGTTTCGGGAACGTGCTCATCGAACGCACCGCCATCCCCGTCGGTTTCGACGGCGAGGTGATCGCGGTGCTCGGCCGCGCCGGCGACGCCTCCGATCCGCGTCCGCCGTCACCGCTCGAATCCGCGTACCGCGACGCCGCCGAGGCGCTCTGCCGGATGGTCGTCGAGGGTGCCTTTCCGCTCGACGAGGCCAATACGCTCGGACTGTCGACGCCGCGGGCGGGTGACGGGTTCATCCGCATCGAGGTCGACGGCTCGGTCACGTACGCCAGCCCCAATGCACTGTCGGCCGTGCACCGGATGGGCTGGACCACCGACCTCGGCGGCTCGCGCATCGCTGAGGTTCTCGCCGCCCTGCTGACGGATCCCTTCGAGTCTGCCGATGCCGAGGCGATGATCGCCGCGGCCGCCGGAACCCCCGACGGCGCCTGCCTGCCCTCTCCGGATATCGCGCTGCGGATGGAACTCGACGCGCGCCGTGCCACCGTGCTGCTGCGGGCGGTGCCGCTCCGATCGGCGGGGCAGTCGCGGGGAGCGGTCCTGCTGATCCGCGACGTGACCGAAGTGCGCAGGCGCGATCTCGCGCTCATCAGCAAGGACGCGACGATCCGCGAGATCCATCATCGCGTCAAGAACAACTTGCAGAGTGTGTCGGCGCTGCTGCGCCTGCAGGCGCGCCGTTCGGGCAACCCGGAGACCACCGCGGCCCTCGGAGAAGCGGTACGGCGCGTCTCGTCGATCGCGCTGGTGCACGAGATGCTCTCCGGCAGCGTCGACGAAGAGGTGGACCTCGACACCGTGGTCGACCGACTGGGGTCGTCGCTGGTGGACGTGTGGCTGCCCGACGGCGGTACGCGCGTGACGGTGCGGCGGGAGAACCGACTCGGAGTCCTGCCCGCCGATCTGGCCATGCCTTTGGTCATGGTGCTCACCGAGGTGATCCAGAATTCGATCGAGCACGGCTTCGCTCCTGGCCAGGACGGTGCGGAGATCGTGGTCGGCGCGATCCGCGACGTGCGCGACCTGCAGGTGACGGTCACCGACAACGGGTGCGGTCTGCCGGAGGGGTTCGATCTGGCGGCTTCGGACCGGCTGGGACTGCAGATCGTCCGGACTCTGGTGTCCAACGACCTCGGCGGGCAGATCGAGATCGCACCGGTGCCGGAGACCGGCGGCACCCGGGTGCGGCTCGACATTCCCCTGCACTGAGGAGCCCCGCTGAGGACCGACCTCCACTGAGGACATGGACGCGACCACGAAGGGAGCCCCCGGTCTCGGACCGGGGGCTCCCTTCGTGAACTGGGTCGCGTCAGACGGCGCTGCGGGCGCGGGTACGCGCGTTGCGGCGCTTGAGCGCGCGACGCTCGTCCTCGCTCATGCCGCCCCAGACGCCGGCGTCCTGACCGGTCTCAAGGGCCCATGCCAGGCACTCAGCGGTCACCGGGCAGCGCTGGCAGACCAGCTTCGCATCAGCAACCTGGGCGATCGCCGGGCCCGACGTGCCGACCGGAAAGAACAGCTCCGGATCCTCGTCACGACAAATAGCCTTGTGGCGCCAGTCCATTACGTACTCCTTCTAAACCTGCGGCGTTGTCGCGCACGCATGCGTGATCGTCAAAATTCGACTTGGGCTGCAATACCGAATTCACCTGGCTTGGGGCGCAGGACGTCGCTTGGCAGGGGGTGGGTGATTGCGTCAACAACTGTTGTACTACTGTGCATCGCCGCTTGGCTATAGCTGCGCGGCGAATGCCGGATAGATCACAACAGGTTGGCAAGCGGCCCAACACGTGCTTACCGGCCAGTAGCGCAGGGGTTAACCGGCCTTCTGCGCCGCCACCACATCCAGTACTGCGCGACGGTAGCCGAACTCCATCTTGTCGTAAACGCCCAGGTAGTCGCCGTCCATCTGGACGTCGGCCGGCTCGGGTGAAGTGAATCGGACCCATTCCACATCGTCGTCGCGATACAGATGGTGAGCCCTGGGTTCGGTGCCGGCCAGGAGGCGAGCGCCGAGCACCACATTCCGTGCCACGGAGACCGACGTGGCGGCGAAGATGCCGAGTCCGTGGTCGAAGTCGGTGTGTGGATTCGTCCGGATCTCCCGGGTGCCGAAGTAGGTCCACGGGCCGGTATTGCTGACGAAGCCGAACCGCACGCCGTCGATCGCGGGGCGTCCGGGGACTTCGACGGTGAACGTCGGGGGAGTGATGGAGGGTTTCACGAACGAACTGACCGTGGTCCGGAAGTAGCGACCCGCGGTCGCCTTCTTGCCCTTGTGTCGCAGTTCCTCCATCCGGCGGACGACGATCGCGTCCATGCCCATACCGGCGTTGAAGAGGAACCAGCGGTTGAGTGTGTGGCCGAGGCTGATCGAGCGGCGTTCGCCGCGGTCGAGTATCGCCATGAGTTGCGCGGTCGCGGTCAAGGGGTCACGGTCGATCCCGAGGGCCCGCGCGAAGACGTTGGCGCTTCCTCCGGGAACGACGCCCAGAGCCGGCAGGCTCGAAGGAGGGCGGGACAAGGAGTCCGGGGAGCCGAGGATGCCGTTGGCCGCCTCGTTCACCGAGCCGTCGCCGCCGTGCACCACCACCGCGTCGTAGCCTTCGGCGGCCGCGCGCGCCCCGAGTTCTCCGGCGTGGCCGCGATGTGTGGTGTGTTCCACATCGACGTGATATCGGGAATCGAGAGTGTTGGCCAGCGCGTCACGTCCCTCAGCAGTCGTGAAGGTGGCGAACGGATTGGTGATGAGCATGACGCGCACGAGGCATCACACTATCGGGCACGAGCCCGATTCACGAGTCGGGGGTGCTCGGCCATACCCTGGAGTAGTGAGCAGTTCTGATCCCATCCGCCGAGTTCCCGGCGTCCCGAGCACCCTCCGCTGGGCGGGCTACGTGACGGCGGTCCAGGGTGCACTGGGTCTCATCGTCGCGGTGGTCCTTGTGATTCGCGAGATGGCAGGGCACCACGAGGCCGCGATCAGCGGGTACGGCACCGCCGCGTGGTTCGCGGCGATCGGCGGCGGCGTCTTCGCGGGAGGCCTCGCCCTGACTCGCGGACGGCGCTGGGGTCGCGGGGTCTCGTTGATGGCGCAGATTCTGCTGTTGCCGGTGGCCTACACCCTCATCACCGGCAGCGGACTTCCCCTCATCGGGGTGCCGGTCGCGATCGTCGCGCTGGCGGTCCTCGTGCTGCTCTTCGCGCCGGCGTCGCTCACCTGGCTGAATGCGGACGATCTGCCGCCGGACGCGTGAGCCGGACGTGTGACCCGGACGCCTGATCCCGGTGGTATGAGGGACGCCACCGTATGGTGGTGGCCATGACGCGCACCCTTGCCATCGCGAATCAGAAAGGTGGAGTGGCGAAGACCACCACCACCGCGTCGATCGGCGCCGCCCTGGCCGACGAGGACGTCTCGGTTCTCGTGGTCGATCTCGATCCCCAGGGCTGCCTCACTTTCTCGCTGGGGCACGACCCGGATCAGCTGACCAAGTCGGTGCACGACGTGCTGATCGGCGCCGAGGACATCGCCGACGTTCTGCTCGATACCGACGACAATGTGACCTTGTTGCCCGCCACCATCGACCTCGCCGGTGCCGAAGCGCTGCTGTTGATGCGGCCGGGCCGCGAATACGCGCTGAAACGGGCCTTGGCGGAGGTGGCGCAGGATTACGACGTGGTGCTCATCGACTGCCCGCCGTCGCTGGGGGTTCTGACGCTCAACGGACTCACCGCTGCCGACGAGGTGGTGGTCCCGCTGCAATGTGAGACGCTCGCGCACCGCGGCGTCGGACAGTTGCTGCGTACCGTCACTGAAGTTCAGCAGATCACCAATCCGGACCTCAAGATGCTCGGTGCGGTCGCGACCCTGTTCGATGCCCGGACCACCCACAGTCGCGACGTGCTGTCGGACGTCTCGGACCGCTATGCGCTGCCTGTGCTGGACCCGCCGATCCCGCGGACCGTCCGCTTCGCCGAGGCCTCGGCCTCCGGTGCGTCAGTGATGCGCGGGCGGAAGAACAAGGGCGCCACCGCGTACCGCGACCTCGCCGACAACCTTTGGCAGTCGTGGAATGGTGCCGACGTCCGGACGTATGAGTTGGAGATCTAGCGAGGCGAACTGTCGGTCGATTGGTTCGGGAGTTCTGTCAGACCCCCTTGGTAGTGTTCGGATAGGTCAAGAAAACATGGTGTGACCAGCTGAAACACTCGGGGGAGGTGGCGGCGATGAGCGATTCGATCACTGATTCGGTCGCGACTGTCGTTGCCACAGGTGCGCTGCCGGACCAGCCCGCGGAGTTGTTGGCGTTGATCGATGCCGCGGCGGTCAAACTCGCCGAGACCTCGCTGTCGCCGGAGACCGAACCGGAACTGCTGGCGCACACGCAGACCGCCGAACGCATTCGGCGACGCTGGGACGGCGTCTCCGCGGCGCTGCTGGTGGAGGTCTCCGACCGCAACGCGCACCGCACCGCCGGCTATCTGAATCCGCATCAGTACCTCTCACAGGGCTTGCGGCTGGGAACCCGGGAGGCGGGTCGGCGGTTGCGGATGGCTGAGGCGATCGGCGAGTTCTCGAACTTTCAAGGGCAGACGCTGCCTCCCCGGAAGCCGGCGACCGCCGCCGCGGTCGCGGCCGGGACTGTCGGCGCCGAACACGCGTTGGTGATCTCGGCCGTTTTGGCGAAAGTGCCCGGCTGCATCTCGCCGGAGGTCAAAGCCCGTGCGGAGGCCGAACTCGCTCAGGCTGCCGTCGGGTTGAATCCGGATGATCTGGGCAAGGTCGGTGACCGCCTGCTCGCTCACCTGGACCCCGACGGGCAGGAGAGCGATCACGTCGACCGGCAACGCCGACGCGGAATCACCATCCTCCCGCAAGACCGACAACTCATGAGCAAAGTCCGCGGCGCCATGACCCCGGAACTACGCGCCAAGTTCGAAGTCATCCTCACCGCCTGGGCCGCACCCGGCATGAACAACCCCGCCGACCCCGACTCCCCGACTGGAACCATTGACGCCGAGAGCATCGACGTTGAGGTTCTGGCGGCGGCGCGGGGTCGGGATCTGCGCAGTGCCGCTCAGCGCACGCATGATGCGTTGCTGGCGTTGTGTGATTACGTTCTCGCCCACGGCGGACTCGGTGCACCGAGTCGGATACCGGCGGAGTTGGTCATCACCGTTACCGATCAAGAACTCGCCGCCCACGCCGGAATCGCCCTGACTGCCACCGGCACCCGGGTGCCGATCGGCGAACTCGTCCGGCTCGCCGCCGACGCCGTGCCGCACCTGGCGGTCTTCCGGAATCACACCAGCGAAGTCCTCTACCAAGGCCGCGGTGCGCGGTGTGCGAGTAAGGCGCAGCGGTTGGCGTTGTTCGCCCGCGACCGCGGCTGCGCCGCACCCGGCTGCGACCGCCCCTTCGCCCAAACTCAAGCCCATCACGCACCGGACTGGGTCACCCCGGCCGGGCGCACCG
Organism: Gordonia sp. LUNF6; assembly: GCF_047041125.1. Classification (NCBI taxonomy): domain Bacteria; kingdom Bacillati; phylum Actinomycetota; class Actinomycetes; order Mycobacteriales; family Gordoniaceae; genus Gordonia; species Gordonia sp. LUNF6. The sequence goes on along the minus strand of NZ_CP178181.1, from coordinate 2,965,803 downwards.
ACATCGATGCTCTCGGCGCCGCGTGCGGGCGCCACAACCGCGCCGTCGGCACCAAACGCGGACAGTGGGAGACCATCATCCTCCCGGATGGGCCCGATGCCGGACGCATGGCCTGGCGACCAGCCACCACCGAACACCCCTGGCGCCTGAACCCCATCCACCACGCCGGACAACCGAAGAATCGGCACCCGCCGGACTCAGATGGAAGACGGTCGTCGCGTCCCGCAATTCGCAGTGCAGAGGACAGCGGCCCTGTCACACTCAGCGCAATGCGACGACCTGCGTGCCCCGCTGCTCGAGGATCGTATCGCCGAGCACGCGCAGCGCCACCGGTCCGACCACCTGACCGCGATCCACCGGAATGCTGAACTCCTCGTGGCCGTCGAACACGCGGCGCACGCTGATGGCCCCGGGCATCGGCACCAGCAGTTGCCCCGCCATCACCGCCCCGGGTCCGATGGCATCTGTCACCTGGAACATCGGGTTTCCATTCGAGGCGTCCAGTACCACGGTGGCCTTGCCGGTCCAGAACGAGACGACACCCTGATCGATGATCGGATCGCTCCGCTCGGGAACCTGGGCGTCACCGGCCACCGGGTGTTCGCTTCGGCTCTCGGCTTGCGGTGTGAACAGGCGCAGACGCGGTCCCTGCGGGGCGCCGACGGAACCGGACGGGTCGGCGCCGCCGTCGTAGACCACGATCGTGGAATCGGTCGCCGCCACCACTCGGGGAGCGGGACCCGCAGCCGATGTGGTGATCAGGGTCGAACCCCACTGGCGGATCTTCTCGTCGCTGGTCAGATTCGAACTGAGCACCGTCAGCCGGTAGCCGGGATCGTCATCGCATCGCTCCACGATCGCCACCCGATCCGCACCGGAGACCGCAGAGTACAGCCGGCAATGCGTCCGGTCGGGCGCCACGTCGGGGTTCACCGGTGCCGTGACACGCCCGTACTCGATCCCGCGCACCAGATTCGAACCCCACGTCTCGAGGCGCGTCGGGCCGTACAGGAGGGCGTAGCCGGTATCGATGGAGAGGTGGACGGTGTCGTCGGCGTCACTGGTGCGGGCGGCGTGACGAGCACCGTCGGAACCTCGCAACGATGTGACCTCGCTGCAACCCCGGCTGTTCCGGTACACCGCGAGCACGTCGTTGTCGCCGCCGGTCCATCCCGCGGCCGCTGCGCACAGCGGCAGATTCCGCCGGTAGCTCCAGAGGTCGGTTCCGTCGCTCAGCCGATGCGCGACCACCGTGCCGCCGGACGCGGTCACCAGGGAGTCGCGGGTGATCTGCGGGACCGTGGTGACGTCCGACTGCGCGGACCAACGGACCGAGACCTCGCGCGGAACATTCTCAGCCGGCAGCTGGACCGGGGCGGGTGTCGTCGCGGTCACCGACTCGGTATGGCGGGCGGGGCTGGTCCACCAGACGGCGACACCCGCCGCGACCACGATCGCCGCGATCAACGCGGTCACGATGAGGTCGGTGCGGGTGCGCCGTTCGGGTTTGATCCGTCCCATTCTCGCGAGGGTATGCGAAAAGCGTCCGGGCGGAGCTACTCGGCCGCTGCCGCGGGCGCTGCGTCGCGCGAAGCGCCGTCACTGCCCTCACCGGACTTCGCACCACCGCTGCGACGACGACGGCGGCGGCGCGGCCGCTTGGCCTCACCATCGGCCTCCGGCTGCTCGGTCGAGGCGGTGGGACTCTTCTCCGCCTGCTCGGCGTCGTCCGCCGATGATGCGGTCGTGGCGCCCTCGGCGCCGGCGGGCTTGCCGCCCCTGGTACGGCGCCGCTCACGCTTGGGACGATCGGCGCGCGGCGCGCGCGGCTCCCGCCGTTCGTCGGACGAACGCTCCGGGGCGCCGATACGGCCGTTGGCGTCCGCGGGGATGCCCAGATCCTCGCGCAGATGCTCGGAGGTGGAGTAGGTCTCCGCCGGGTCGGGCATGCCGAGGCCGAGCGCCTTGTCGATCAGCTCCCAGCGATGCAGCTCGTCCCAGTCCACAAGGGTGATCGCGATGCCGGTGCGCCCGGCGCGCCCGGTGCGTCCGATGCGATGCACGTAGGTCTTGTCGTCGTCCGGGCACTGGTAGTTGATGACATGGGTGACGTCATCGACGTCGATGCCGCGCGCCGCGACATCGGTGGCCACCAGTACGTCGATCTTGCCGTCACGGAACTTGTTCAGCGCCTTCTCACGGGCCACCTGGCCGAGGTCGCCGTGCACCGCGCCCACCGAGAAGCCACGCTCGGCGAGGTCGTCGGCCACCTTCTGCGCTGTGCGCTTGGTGCGGGTGAAGATCATCGTCGCGCCACGGCCCTCCGCCTGCAGCACGCGGGCCACCAGTTCGGCCTTGTCCATTGCGTGGGCGCGGTAGACGTACTGGGTGGTCCGCTCATGCACCGCGGAGTCGTTCGCGTGCTCGGCGCGGATATGTGTCGGGCGGTTCAGGAAGGTCCGCGCCAGGGTGACGATCGGACCCGGCATGGTGGCCGAGAACAGCATCGTCTGCCGGTCGGTGGGCAGGGCTCCCATGATCCGCTCGATGTCCGGAAGGAAGCCGAGGTCGAGCATCTCGTCGGCCTCGTCGAGCACGAGCACTCCGACCTTGCCGAGGACGAGGTGTCCCTGCTGCGCGAGGTCGAGGAGGCGTCCCGGCGTGCCCACGACGACGTCGACGCCGGCCTGGAGTTCGGCGATCTGCTGCTCGTAGGGGCGGCCGCCGTAGATCGACGTGATCTTCATCGGGCGAACGGTGCCGTTCGAGAGCGTGACGTCGACGCCCTTGGCGGCGGTCTCGAGGTCTTCGGTGACCTGGACGCAGAGTTCGCGGGTCGGCACGATGACGAGGGCGCGCGGAGTGTTGTCGAGTGCGCGCAGGCCGGTCGCCTCGGCGTTGGCGAGCCGGTGCATCAGCGGGATGCCGAACCCGTAGGTCTTGCCCATGCCGGTGCGCGCCTGACCGATCAGATCGGAGCCGGCCAGCGCCAGCGGCAGGGTGAGTTCCTGGATCGCGAAGGTACGGGTCTTGCCGTCGGCCTCGAGGGCGGCGACGATCGCGGGGTCGACGCCGAGTTCGGCGAAGGTCGGGGCGGTGTGCTCCTCGTCGACGATCGTCGTCTGGACGTCGTCGGTGGCTTCGCCCACCGTGGGATCAATGGTCATATGCAGTTCAAGCCTCTCGCGGGTGTTCGCGCACGCACACAAGAGAGGCCACGGGGTCCTGATCGTTAGTCCGGACCCTCGGCGGCCGGGCCCGGAGGCCCTTCGCAGGTGCGCGCTCAATGTCCGACGGGCCGCTCGAAGTGGCCGCGCGGTGCCCATGAACGTGCATTCGGCGAGCGGAACGGCGACTCGTCTGTCTCCGAGTGTACCGCCTTGCATACTCTGACTTGCATGTCGAACAACGCAGCGGCCATTCGCAAGCTCTACGAAGTCCTTCTCGCGGGCGAGTTCGCCGCGTGCTATCGCCTGATCGAAGAGTCCGCGATGGCGCCGACGACTGCCGACCGCATCGCAATCGCGCGACTGATCGCGGCCGAGATGGGCCACTTCGAGGTGTTGGCCGAGCAGATCCGCTCCGACGGCGGCGCACCCGAGGAAGCAGTGGCCGCGCACGCCCGGGTGTTCGACGAGTATCACCGCGTGACGACACCGACGTCGTGGCTCGAGGTGCTGGTCAAGATGCACGTCGGTGACGGTCTGGCCGCCGACTTCTACGCCGAGATGGCCGATGTGATGCCCGAAGAGGTGCGTCCGACGATGAAATCGGTGATGGCCGAGACCGGTTCGTCACAGTTCGCCGTCGACCAGGTGCGGGCGGCGGTCGCCGCCGATCCGGCCGTGGCGTCGCCGCTGGCGCTGTGGGGCCGTCGATTGCTGGGTGAGGCGATCACGCACATGCAGTGGGTTCTCGCCGAGGAGGAAGACGTGATGGCGCTGCTCTTCGAAGGTGATGCGACGCTTGCCAACGCCGCCGCTTTCTTCGACAACATGGCGGCTCGCCACGGGCAGCGCATGGCCGAGCTGTCGCTGGCGTGACGAGTAGGATTCCGGAGTTATGAGCGTTGAAGTCAAGATCGGTATCGAGAACAGCCCGCGCGAGTTGGCATTCACCTGCCCGGACAAGGCCGATGACGTGTACGCGGCCGCCGACCGCGCGCTGAGCGGAACCGACGCCGTGCTGTCGCTGACCGACGACAAGGGATCGCGCGTGCTGGTCCCGGCAGCCAAGATCGCCTACGTGGAGGTCGGCAGCGCCGAGAACCGACGGGTCGGCTTCGGGGCGGCCTGAGCTCGATGAGCGGAGTCGACTCCGACCGACTCAGGGCGTTGCTCGACGATGCGGTGACCGGTCCGGACTCCGACCGGGTGCCGGGCGTCGTCGCCTCGGTGACCGACGCGAGGGAGACGGTCTTCACCGGCGCGGCGGGGAGCACGAGCGTCGCCGACGACCGCCCGATGACGGCCGACACGGTCGTCGCCCTGTACTCGGCTAGCAAGCCGCTGACCGGCACGGCCGTGCTGCAGTGCGTCGAGGAGGGGCTGATCGACCTCGACGCGCCGGCTGCGCAGTACGTGCCGGAGATCGCCGAGATCGGCGTGCTGGACGGTTTCGAGCCCGACGGGAGTCCGCGGATCCGTTCGGCAGCGACGCCGGTCACCACTCGGATGCTGCTGCTCCACACGGCCGGATTCGCCTATCCGTTCTTCGACGAGAACTACCGCTCCCTGGTGCGGCAGGGCCATTACCCGGATGTGGTGACGGCGACGCGTGCGTCACTGATGACGCCGCTGCTGTTCGACCCGGGTACGCGCTGGAACTACGGATCGAACATGGACTGGGCCGGGCTCGTGGTCGAAGCAGTACGCGGCGCACGGCTGGGGGAGGTTCTCGCTGAGCGGGTCTTCGCCCCGCTGGGCATGGACGATTCGGGATTCCTGCTCACCGATGCCATGCAGGAGCGCCGCGCCGCCGTGCATCTGCGCAGGCCGGACGGTTCGCTCAAAGCCACCGGCATCGTCATGCCGCAGAACCCCGAGGTCCAGATGGGTGGTCAGGGCCTGTACTCCACAGTTCCGGACTACATCCGATTCCTCCGCATGTGGCTGCGCGGCGGGGCGGGCGACGGTGGGCGCGTGCTCCGCAGCGACACTGTCGAGTGGGCGGCTCGCAACGGTCTCGCCGAGGGGCAGCGGGTCACGGCGTTGCGGGGCGTCGACCCGGTGATCACGCACGACGCCGAGTTCTTCCCGGGTCTGCCGAAGTCGTGGGCCTACACGTTCATGGTGAACGACGACGCTGCGCCGACGGGCCGGAGTGCGGGTTCACTCGCCTGGGCCGGCCTGGCCAACCTGTACTTCTGGATCGATCGGTCCGCGGACATCGCCGGGATGTGGGCCTGTCAAGTACTGCCGTTCGCAGACCCCGCCGCCCTGCGCCACGCTCTCGACTTCGAGAGCGCCGTCTACCGGTCCGTGTAGACGGACCGGTTCTCGGAAGTTCTCAGTCGTCGCCCGGAGTCTGGCGGGGAATGCCGGCCAGACCGCCCCAGAGCAGCGCCGCGGTGATCTCCACCGCGCTGGCCTTGTCGATGGGGCGGCTCGCGTCCACCCAGTACCGAGCGTTCACGACACTCGCACCGACCAGTCCCGCGGCGAGCATCCGGGACCGGTACGGATCCATCCCCGAATCCTGCATGACGAGACCGTGGACGGCGTCGACGCAGGCCTCGGTGGCGCCTTCCACACGCCGGATCACGGCCGGGTCCATGGCGTCGGAGGCGAAGATGAGGCGGTATCCGGAGTTGTCGTCGTCGATGAAGTCGAAGAAGGCCTCGACAGCCGCGAGGACACGACGGCGGTTGTCGACGGTGGTCAGCAGCGCCCGGTTCACGTCGGCGACGAGCTTCTCCGCGTGCGAATCGACCACGGCGATGTAGAGGTCGAGCTTCGACGGGAAGTGCTGGTACAGGACCGGCTTGCTCACACCGGCGTGAATCGCGATCTCATCCATTCCGGCGGAGTGATAGCCGCGCTCGACGAAGATCTCACTGGCGGCGTCGAGAAGCTGGCGGCGGCGTGCACTTCGCGGAAGGCGCGTGCTCGAGCGCCCGGCTGCGGCCGGAGCCGACGTCTGGGAACTGGGAGACGACATCCCCAAAGGATACTCGGAGCGCTTCAGATCACACTCATCCGGATCGCGGCCGAGGGTGGATGCGAGGTGAGAGGGGGCATCTATGAGAAAGTTGTGGCGTGACCGGTACACCAGACAACGGGGCGCAGCGTCCCCGCCGCCCGCGGCCCGACCAGCCGCTGCGTGCCCGCTGGGATCCGATCTCCGACAGCGGACGGTCGCGCTCCGAGCGGGTGGAGCGGCGCAAGCGCAGCACCCTGGGGCGGTTCGTCAGCACATACGGCTGGCGCGCCTACGCCATTCCGGTGCTGGCCGTACTCACCGTGGTGCTGCTTGTGATGACCGTCCGCAACGACGGCGACACCGCGGTCGACAAGACCGCCGCTACCGGTGACGACGTACGCAACACCCACGTGCAGGACGAGACGACGCCGATCGGCGCCCCGACCGGGCAGATCCAGGAGGCGGCGCTGCCCGCCGGCGCCCTGCCCGGAGGCGGTCCGTTCACGCGCAAGGGAGACGAGGTCTACCGCGTGGTGCGCGGCACCGGCGACAAGCTGGGCACGGCCAAGCAGGTCTACACGTACACGGTCGAGGCGGAGAAGGGACTGTCGCCGCAGGACTACGGCGGCGACCAGGCCTTCGCGAAACTCGTCGACACGACGCTGGCGAACAAGAAGAGCTGGATCGGTGACGGCCGCGTCTCCTTCCGCCGCATCGACACCGGCGAGCCGGACCTACGGATCTCGCTCACGTCGACCGACACCGCCCGCGAACTGTGTGGATATCAGATCAAGCTGGAGACCTCGTGCTTCTATCCGCCCGACAAGCGCGTGGTGATCAACGAGGCGCGGTGGGTGCGCGGCGCGCAGGCCTTCCAGGGCGACGATCTGACGTACCGCCAGTACCTCATCAACCACGAGACCGGTCACGGCATCGGATATGAGAAGCACCAGCCGTGCAAGGAGAACGGTGCGCTCGCGCCGATCATGATGCAGCAGACCTTCGGTACCGCGAATGCGCAGATCATGGCGCTCGACCCGGACATGGAGGCCGACCGTACGCTGGTCTGCAAACCGAACGCCTGGCCCTTCCCCGCGAACTGACCACCGCCCGCTGACGGGATGGCTGGAACGTATTCGGGATCGGAGACGGAGGTCTGAAGAATGTCGCCCTTGCCGCCACTGGTGGAACCGGCAGCCGAACTGAGCCGGGACGAGGTCGCGCGCTACAGCAGGCACCTCATCATCCCGGACGTCGGCGTCACCGGGCAGAAGCGGCTGAAGAACGCCAAGGTGCTGGTGATGGGCGCGGGTGGGCTGGGGTCTCCGACTCTGCTCTACCTCGCGGCGGCCGGAGTCGGCACCATCGGCATCGTCGACTTCGACGTGGTCGACACGTCCAATCTGCAGCGCCAGATCATTCACGGGCTGGGAGACGTCGGCCGACTCAAGACCGAGAGCGCGCGCGACTCGATCGCCGAACTGAACCCGTTCGTCGACGTCCGGCTGCACAACCGGCGGCTGGAGGCGAAGGACGCGGTCGACCTGTTCTCGGAGTACGACCTGATCCTCGACGGCACCGACAACTTCGCGACGCGATATCTGGTGAACGACGCCGCGCTGCTGGCCGGGAAGCCCTACGTGTGGGGATCGATCTACCGGTTCCAGGGGCAGGTGTCGGTGTTCTGGGAGAACGCTCCCGACGGTCGCGGCGTCAACTATCGCGACCTCTATCCGCAGGCGCCGCCCCCGGGCTCGGTGCCGTCCTGCGCCGAAGGCGGCGTTCTCGGAGTGCTGTGCGCGTCGATCGGCTCGATCATGGCGACCGAGGCGGTGAAATTGATCTGCGGCATCGGTGAACCGCTGCTCGGCAGGCTGATGGTGTACGACGCGCTCGAGATGACCTACCGGACCGTGCGCCTCCGCAAGGATCCGCAGGGACGGCCGGTGACCGCACTGATCGACTACGACGAGTTCTGCGGCGTGGTGACCGACGAGGCCGCTGCGGCGGCCGCCGGGTCCACCCTCACCCCGGCGCAGGTCGACGCGGCGCTGCGTTCGGAGGCGCCGCCCGCGCTGATCGACGTCCGCGAGCCGGTGGAGTTCGAGATCAATCGCATCGCGGGCGCACAGCTGATCCCGAAGGGAGAGATTGTGTCGGGACGTGCAATTGGAGACCTGCCGCACGATCGGCCGATCGTGCTGTATTGCAAGACCGGAATCCGATCGGCGGAGGCGCTCGCCGCACTCAAGAGATCCGGGTTCGACGACGCCGCACACCTGCAGGGCGGCATCGTGGCGTGGGCCGCGCAGATCGATCCGACCATGCCGGTCTACTGAGCGCGGCTGTCACAATCGGCGACATGACCAGGCGACCGAGAGCACTGCTGCCCGCCGCGTTCAACACGGCGGCGGTGGCTGCGGCCGGGGTGGCGACGGGCCTGATGGCTGCCGTCCCGCTGTGGTTCCTCATCCCGGTGCTCGTGCCCGGCCTCGACCCGCTGTGGACGTACATCGGGGCGTGCGTGCTGGTCGTGGCCGGGTCGGCGGCGGCGATCGCCGTTCGGCTGACCGGTACCGCGCGCATGCTGGCAATGGTCTTTCCGCTCGGCTTCGCTCTGGCGTGTGCGGTGCCGCCGGTGGTGAGCGAACTGGTGCAGAGCCTCTGACTGGACCGGTGTCGCTGCCCGGGAACGTCAGGCGTCCTGGGTAATCTGACGGACGTGACCATGATTGTCGAGCCGCCCGAACAGGTGTTGACCACGTTCGGCCTCACCGCGCATCCGCCCATCGCGATGGACGGCACCGGATGGCGCGTCGGCGAGGTGGTCCTGACGCTGGTTCCCGATCACGCGCGCGCCGCATGGTCGGCGACCGCGCGAGAGAACCTGTATGTCGAGGGAATGCGGATCGCGCGGCCCATCCGCGCCACCGACGGCCGTTACGTGGTGTCCGGCTGGCGGGCCGACACCTATGTCGCGGGCAGTCCCGAACCCCGGTACGACGAGGTCGTGGCGCTCGCTGACCGGCTGCACGCGGCGACGGCCAAACTCGAACGACCCCGCTTCATGCTGCAGCCGCCCGCGCCGCCGTTCAACGACGTCGACGTCTTCGTCGCGGCAGACAGGGCCGCCTGGGAGGACGTTCCGCTGCGGACGGCACGCGCCGCGGGAATGCCGGAGCCGACGAGCGAGGACGGGGAGCGCAGTCTCGCCGAACTGAAGATCCTCGGGAGTCTCCGCCGACCCGTCGACCTGCCGTCTCAAGTGGTGCACGGCGACCTCTTCGGCACGGTGTTGTTCGCAGGTGCCGCAGCGCCGGCGATCACGGACATCGTTCCGTACTGGCGTCCCGGGTCGTGGGCCGCGGCCGTGGTGGTCGTCGACGCGCTCGCATGGGGCGGTGCCGGCGAGGACCTGGTGGAGCGGTGGTCGAATCATCCCGAGTGGCCGCAGATGCTGCTGCGCGCGGTCATGTTCCGGCTCGCCGTCCACGGCATGCATCCGCGGTCGACCGCCGGTGCGCTGCCCGGACTTCTCAGGGTCGTCGACCTCGTCCGGATGATGGTTTAGTCCGGAACTCCCGTCGGTCCCGGACCGTCGGGGCGCATCCGGTGCGACTTCAGATCGATGCGGTCGTCGACGATTCGGATGCCTTCTTCGCGCAGTCGAGTCAATTGCCGCGCACGCAGGCCGGGCGATGGACGGCCGGAGGCCGGAACCACCCGATGCCACGGCAGGTCTGCCGAGTCGGTCCGCATGATCCACCCGACGATGCGCGGGCTGGACAGTCCCGCGGCGGCGGCGAGGTCGCCGTAGGTGCTCACCGCTCCGGGTGGGATGGCGGCGACGAGGGCCCGTACCGCCTCCACCTGATCCTCGGTGACCGCGGCCACGGCTACAGCAGGTCGCGCACCAGCGCGGCGCAGAAGTCGGGGACGAGGAACGGGATCATGTGCTCGGTGTCGACGCGGTGCACCGTCACCGTGTCCGCGCGCTCGGCGGCGCAGGCGGCGAGGAACTCCTGCCGGACGAAGGGCGGCTGCACCCGCTCGGCGACCACGACGTGCGTCGGGATGCCGGCGGGCGGGAGACGGAAGGCGCCGCTCATCTCGCTCCACGCGGTCGCGGCGGCCGGGGCCGACACTCGCCAGGCCACGCGTCCGCCGGCCGCCGGAACCAGATGTTCGGCGATCTCGGCGTCGAGCACGTCGGCGGGCACCGCACTCCAGCCCTCCATCCGCTTGGCGGCTCTGGCGTCGTCGGCGTCCTGGTAGCCCCAGTTCGCCATCGACGTCTCGGCGATGAACCGGGCCCGTTCGGGGTCGAGACCTTGGGCCGGATCGAGCAGGACGAGGCCGCGAAACGCATCCGGCCGGCGCTCGGCGAGGGCCAGGCTCACCGCGCATCCGAAGGAGTGGGCCACCGCGACGACTGCCTGCCCGACGGGGACATGAGCGTCGAGGGCCGCGCCGAGCGCATCGGCGTGTTCGATGATGCTCCACGGCGGCTCCCAAGGGCTGCGGCCGTGACCGAGCAGGTCGGGCGCCACCACCCGGGTGCCGGGCAGGTGGTCGGCGGCCATCTGCTCCCAGCGGCGCCCGTGCCCGGTGAGGCCGTGAACCGCCAGTACCGCAGGCGCGCCGGGATCGTCGGTACCGAACAGGTGCGTGTGCAGCGTGCGCGTCGGCGAGGCGGGTCCGGGCATGCCTCGACTCTAATGGGGACTTCCGCCACCGGGACTGTCGGAGGCGCGTGCTTCCATAGGTTCATGACCCGTCCCAGCACCCGACTCGTCGCCGCGCCCGCCCCGGCGGACGGCGTGCGGTCGTGGCCGGCGTCGGCGTCGGCGGTGATCGGGGGACGGCACCGCGCCGATCCCTCGCGGCCCTGGCGGCCCTGGCGCGTGCACGGCGGTCCGGGAACGGGCAAGACGTCGCTGATCGTCGACGCGGCGGTGGCGCGGCTGCTCGACCCGGAGGTACACCCGGAGTCGGTGCTGGTGCTGGCGGCGAATCGTCGGGCCGCCGGTGAGCTGCGGTCGGAGATCACCCGGCGTGTGCTCTCGGCAGGCGGGAGTCTGGGCGGGGCCCTGCGGGAGCCGCTGGTGCGGACGGTTCACTCGTACGCCTTCGCGGTGCTGCGGCTGCAGGCGTCGGCGCACGGCAATCCACCGCCGCGGCTGATCACCGGATCGGAGCAGGACGTCATCCTGCGCGAACTGCTCGCCGGCGATGTGGAGGACGGTGCCGAGTACTGGCCGGAATGGCTGCGACCGGCGCTGACGACCGACGGTTTCGCGCAGGCCCTGCGCGACCTGATGATGCGGGCCGCCGAACGCGGGTTGGGACCGGACGATCTCGCCGAGCTCGGACGCCGGCACAACCGGCCGGAGTGGGTGGCCGCGGGACATGCCTTCCGCCAGTACGAGGAGGGAATGCTGCTGCGCGGGGCGGTCGGGCTCGATGCACCCGAGGCGAGTGTGACCGCGGTCGACGCCGCCGAGCTGATCGGTTCCGCGCTGTCGGCGTTCGCCACCGACCCCGAGGTCCTCGCCGGACAGCGGCAGCGCATCCGTCATGTCCTGGTCGACGACGCCCAACACCTCGACCCCCAGGCTGCGTTCCTGGTGCGCTTGATCGGGACCGGCGCCGACTCGACGGTGGTCACGTCGGACACCGATCAGTCCGTGTTCGGGTTCCGCGGCGCGGATCCGGCGTTCGCGGACGGGCTCACCGAGGACGATCCGGAACGAGACGTGGAGTTGACGACCGACTACCGGGGTTCGCCCGCGGTGAACGCGGTCGGCCGCGCGCTCGCGCTGCGGCTTCCGGGGAGCCGGCCCCACGGCTATCCCGAACCGGCCGACCGAGGCGATGACGCGGCCCGCCGTGGACACGCCGACGTCCGGGTCTTCTCGTCCGCAGCGAAGGAAGCGACGGCGGTGGCGGACATGATGCGGCGCGCCCACCTCTTCGACGGGGTGCCGTGGTCGGAGATGGCGGTCGTGGTGCGGTCGGTGCCCAGAGCGCTGCCCGCGCTGCGGCGGGCGTTCTCCTCGGCGGGGGTGCCGATGGCCACGCCCGCCACCGACGTCCCGATCCATCGGCAACGTGCGGTCGTGGCGTTCATGTTGATTCTCCGGGTGGCTGGGGGCGGGCCGCCGCTGGACGCCGACGAGGTGGTGTCGTTGCTCACCGGACCGGTCGGATCCGCCGATCCGTCCGGTCTGCGTCGGCTCCGCAGGGGAATCCGGCGCATCGACGAAGCGCGCGGTCGAGATGCCGATTCGTTGAGCTCGCTCGCCGCGGCCCTGGGCGATGCCGACCTGATGGACGTCTATCTGGCCGGTCTCACGGACTTCGAGGCGATCGCTCTCAAGCAGGTGCGCAAGGCGGTGGACGCCGCGCGAGCGGCGGAGGCGGCAGGCGTCGGCGTGGAGGAGACTCTGTGGCGCGCCTGGCGGGCCAGCGGACTCGAGCGGAGGTGGACCGCGCAATCGCTGCGGGGCGGACGCGGCGGCGACCAAGCCGACCGGGACCTGGACGCGATGCTCGCCATGTTCGAGGCGGCGGGGACCTTCGCCGACAACCTTCCGGCTGCCGGGGTATTGGGCTTCGTCGATTACCTCGGCCAACTCCAGATCCCGCGCGAGTCGCGGATCGCGGTGTCGGGCACGGAGGCGGTCGCGGTGGTGTCGGCACACGCCGCGACCGGCCGCGAATGGGAGGTGGTCGCGGTGCCGGGTGTGCTCGACGGTCTGTGGCCGTCGCTGCGCAGCCGGGGCAGCGTGCTGGGGACACCCGCGTTGATCGACCTGTTGAGCGGAGTGGGCGCCGACGCCGTCGACACCATCGCGCGCGGTTCGGTGATGCTCGCAGACGAGCGGCGACTGCTGCTCGTGGCATGCAGCCGGGCACGGTCGCGGTTGCTGGTGACGGCGGTCGAGGACGGCAGCGGCGACGCATCGCCGTCGCGGTTCGTCCCCGAACTGGCCGACGCGGTCGGCGGCTACGGCGCCGACGCAGACGGCGGCGAAGACGCCGACGAGGAAGTGCCGATCGATCCCGGTGTCAGGCGCGTGCTGTCGCTGCCGTCGCTCGTCGCCGAACTGCGGGCGGTGGTGGTGTCCGGCGCGGATGCCGACGGCGGACCCGACGAGCGGACGCGAGTGGCGGCGGCGCTGCTCGCCGATCTGGCTCAGGCCGGGGTGCCGGGCGCGGCTCCGGCCGACTGGTTCGGTCTGATGGGACCGAGCACGCAGAAGCCTCTGTGGACGGCGGACGACGGTCCTCGCATTCTCTCGCCGTCCAACGTGGAGGCCTTGACCAAGTGCTCGCTTCGATGGGTGCTGGAGCGGCACGGCGGGCGTGACGGCGACGCCGAACAAGCGGTCACCGGAACTCTGGTGCACACGCTGGTGCAGGCGGTGGCGGGCGACATGGATCGCGCAGAGGTCACCGAGGCACTGCACGAGGTCTGGGGGAGGGTGTCGTCTCCCGCCCAGTGGTACAGCGCGCGCGAGTTGGAGCGGGCCGAAGGCATGCTCACCAACTTCCGCGACTGGCTGCGGCTGTCCCGGGCCGAGCTCACCGAGGCCGGTGTCGAGGTGGAGGTGGACGCCACGCTGCCCGCGGGCGTCGACGACGAGGGGAACGCGCTGCTGCCGGTGCGGTTGGTGGGCCGCATCGACCGGCTGGAGACCGACGGCTCGGGTCGGCCGGTGGTGGTCGACGTCAAGACCGGTAAGACGCCGATCCGCGCCGCCGATGCCGAGATCCACCCGCAGCTGGCGTCCTACCAGTTGGCGTTGAAGCTGGGAGGGGTCCGGGCGAGCGCAGCGACGGGGAATGACCGGGCGAGCGCAGCGACGGGGGTTGCCGCTGACCCCGGTGGCGGTCGGCTCGTGTACGTCGCGAATGCGAACAAGACCACCGGTGCGGCCGAGCGTGTGCAGCCGCCGCTGACGCCGGAGCAGGTGGAGGAGTGGATCACGGTGGTTCGGGAGGCCGCGCGGGCCAGCGTGGGACCGGTCTTCGCAGCGACGCCGAACAGCGGGTGCGGACACTGTTCGCTGTCGCAGTCGTGCCCCGCGCAGCTGCGGGGGAAGGCGGTCATCGATGACTGATTCGTTGGTCCGGGAAGAGAGGTCGAGGCGGGCGCCGAGGATCGGGGCGCGGTCGCTGGCATCCGCCTTGGGACTGCCGCCGCCGACCCCGGAACAGGTGGAGGTGATCGAGGCTCCGCTGGAGCCGATGCTCGTGGTGGCCGGCGCGGGTGCGGGAAAGACCGAGACCATGGCTTCCCGCGTGGTGTGGCTGGTGGCGAACCGGCTCGTGGGACCGGAGGAGGTGCTCGGCCTCACGTTCACCCGCAAGGCGGCGAGCGAGCTCGCCGCCCGAATCCGACGCCGGCTGTCGATGCTCGCGGGGAGCCCGGCTCTGCTCGAATGGGATCCGGGCGGCGAGTTGGCGAGCCGGTTGCGCAGCGCGGACGCGGAGGTGAGCACGTATCACGCTTATGCGGGCCGTCTCATCGCCGATTACGGGCTGCTGTTGCCCGTGGAACCCACGGCCACTCTCCTCAGCGAGACCGAACTGTGGCAGTTGGCGTTCTCGGTGGTCGCGTCGTGGCCGGGTGAGCTGAAGACCACGAAGGTTCCCGCGTCGGTAACGGAGGCGGTGTTGCGCCTCTATTCGGAGATGGCAGAGCATCTGGTCGGCGTCGACGATCTGCGGGCGGCGGGTACCGACCTGTATCGCTTGGTCGACACCCTCCCGAAGGGGCCGGGGCAGCGCGCCGAACCCAACAAGAAGCTCCGCGACATCCAGGCGGTCATCGACGAACGCCGGGAGTTGATTCCGCTGGTGTCGGCGCTCCGCGAGGCGATGGCGGCGCAGGGTGCGCTTGATTTCGGCAGTCAGATGTCGCTGGCCGCCCGACTGGTGTCGGAGCATCCCGAGGTCGTCGACGCCGAGCGCGCCGGTATCAAGGCGGTTCTGCTGGACGAGTACCAGGACACCGGCCACTCACAGCGGATTCTGCTGTCGGCGTTGTTCGGCGGGCATTCGGTCGGCGGCAGGCGGGCGATCGCGGTCACGGCCGTCGGCGATCCGATCCAGTCGATATACGGCTGGCGTGGTGCCTCGGCAGCCAACCTCCCGCGCTTCGCCCGCGACTTCCCGCGCCCGGACAGCAGGGACGCTCATCGCCGGGAGCTGCTGACCAGTTGGCGGAACTGCCGCGGCGCTCTCTACTTGGCGAATCGGACCTCGGAGGAGTTACGACGCCGAGGCGTGCCGGTGAGCGTCCTGCGAGCCCGTCCCGACGCGCCCGCGGGCACGGTTCGCCTCGCACTCACCGAGACCGTCGTCGAGGAGCGATCATGGATCGCCGACCGCATCGAGGACTACTACACGTCCGCTCAGCGGGACGGGGTCGCGCCGCCGACCACCGCGATCCTCGTGCGACGCAACGAGGATTCGGCGCCGCTCGCCGCGGAACTCGAACGGCGGGGCATCCCGGCCGAAGTGGTCGGCATCGGCGGACTGCTGCACGTTCCGGAGATCACCGACATCGTTGCGACGCTGCGACTGATGGCCGATCCGATGGCCGGCACCGCCGCGATGCGACTGCTCACCGGTGCACGATGGCAGCTGGGGGCGGCGGACCTCGCCGCACTGTGGCGCCGCGCGCGCGAGCTCGCCGCGGGCATCGGTGCGCCGACCACCGGTGCCGTCACCAGCCGAGAGGCGCTCGACGAGGCCCTGGACGCGGCGTTGCCGGGCGAGGCCGTCGACTCGGCGGGACTGTGCGATGCGCTCGCCGACCCGGGCGACGCCTCCCGCTACAGTGCGGCCGGATACGAACGGATCACGACCTTCGGCAGGCAGCTCGACGGATTGCGACGACGGATCGGCCAACCGCTGCCCGAGCTGGTGGCCGACGTCGAACAGACGATCGGCGTGGCGGTGGAGGCGCAGATCCGTGCGCGCCGGATGCGCGGCGAGGTCACCGGGCGTGAACACCTCGACGCCTTCGCCGAGTACGTGACCCACTACGCCGAGCGTCCGGGGGCGACTCTCCCCGGGTTGCTCGCCTTCCTCGACGCCGCCGAGACCGTCGAGAAGGGACTCGAAGCCGGGCAGGTGGAAGTGGCGCAGCAGCGGGTCCAGATCCTGACCGTGCATGCGGCGAAGGGCCTCGAATGGGATGTGGTGGCGCTGCCGCACGTGGCCGAGCGGATCTTCCCGAGTGGAAAGGCGGAGACCACCTGGCTCGGCTCGGCGCGGGAACTGCCCGCGGAGTTGCGCGGAGATCTCGCACGCGATGGTGACGAGGGCTTCCCGCCGCTCGACCTCACCGACGTCGGCGACCGCAAGGAACTCGAGGCGGCGATCGACGCGCATAAGGAGGCGATCGGCCGACGGCGGCTCGAAGAGGACCGTCGCCTGCTGTACGTCGCGCTCACCCGCGCCAAGCACACACTGCTCGTCTCCGCGCATCACTGGTCGGAATCGGGAGACAAGCCGCGCGGTGGTTCGGAGTTCTACACCGAGCTGGCCGAACTCGTCGCCGACGCCGCGGCCGGCCGTGCCTCCGACGAGGTGGAACCCTCGGGCTTGCACATCGACGTCGATGCGCCGCCGCCCGCACCGGATGCCGCCAACCCTCTCACCGAGCAACAGATCAGCGTCGCCTGGCCGGTGGACCTCCTCGGCGACCGGCGTGCTCCGATGATCGCGGCCGCCGAACTGGTCGACGCCGCCCGCGCCGAGCGGGCATTATTCGCCGTCGCCGATACCGAGCCGGCGGATGCGGACGCGCGCGAGTGGCAGCGCGAAGTGGCCGTCCTGCTCGAGGAACACGCGCGGGCGGGGGAGACGACGGTGGACGTGGAACTGCCGGGACACCTCTCGGTGAGTCAATTGGTGGAACTCGACTCCGACCAGGAGGCATTCGCGGCCCGTCTCCGGCGGCCCGTCCCGTATCGCCCCAACCCCATGGCACGACGCGGTACGGCGTTTCACGCCTGGGTCGAGCGCAGGTTCGGCGCCACGCGGCTGCTCGACGTCGACGAGCTTCCGGGAGCCGCCGACGCGACAGCCGGACCCGCCGAGGACGATCTGGATCTGTTGCGCAGCCGGTTCCTCGCCTCCGAGTGGGCCGACCGCACGCCGCTGGAGGTGGAGGTCGGCTTCGAGACGGTCATCGGATCGACGGTGGTCCGCGGGCGGATGGACGCGGTCTTCGCAGACGGCGACGGCGCGTTGATCGTCGACTGGAAGACCGGCGCCGTACCCGAGCCGGCGCGGCGCAAGCCACTGTTCGTTCAGTTGGCCGCCTACCGTGTCGCGTGGTCTCAGCTGTCGGGCATCCCCCTAGAGAAGGTGCGGGCGGCCTTCGTCTACGTGCGGCACGACTTCACTCTGGAACCGGCCGATCTCCCCGGCCCCGATGAACTCGCGCGGATCCTCGCCGACCCGGGCGCATCGTGACCGCTGCCATCGTGACCGCTGACCGTCGGCGGTCCGGTCCATGCAGTAGCCTCCCATGCGTGATGTCACAGTCGGCGCGGGCGAGGTGGAGTTCCCGTGCGTGAGCGGTTACGGCGGCGCCGCGGCGGCGGCCTGGTGGACGAGCCGGACTACGCGCTCGTCGGCGTCGTCCGGATCCCGGAGCATGAGAAGAGCCCGGCGCGGGCGATCGGCAGGCGCGTGGCGTGGGCTTTGACCGCGCTGCTCGTCTGCTCGGTGGTGGTCTATCTGGATCGCGACGGATACCACGACGCCCGTGACGTCCCGATGAGCTATATCGACGCGCTGTACTATTCGGCGGTCACCCTGTCGACCACCGGTTACGGCGACGTCACTCCGATCACCGAGTCGGCACGACTGGTCAACATCGTCTTCATCACCCCGCTGCGCGTGCTGTTCCTGATCGTGCTGATCGGTACGACCCTCGAAGTCCTGACCGAGCGTTCGCGGCAGGCGATCAAGATTCAGAGCTGGAGGAATCGGGTGCGCAACCACACCATCGTCATCGGCTACGGCACCAAGGGGCGCACCGCGATCGACGCGGTGATCGCCGACGGCGTCAAGCCCGCCGAGATCGTCGTGGTCGACAAGGACCCGAACGCGCTCGAATCGGCGAGTGCTCACGGTCTGGTCACCGTCCGCGGCGACGCCACCAAGTCCGACGTGCTGCGGCTCGCCGGCGTCCAGCACGCCTCCGCGATCGTGGTGGCCGCCAACCGAGACGACACCGCGGTGCTGGCGACGCTGACCGCACGCGAGATCAATCCGCGCGCCAAGATCGTCGCGTCGATCAACGAGGCCGAGAACACCCACCTGATGCGGCAGTCGGGCGCCGACTCCGTCGTGGTCTCGTCGGAGACCGCCGGTCGTCTCCTCGGCATCGCCACCATCACCCCGTCCGTGGTGGAGGTGGTGGAGGATCTGCTCAGCCCAGAAGAGGGTTATGCGATCGCCGAGCGTGAGGTGGAACCGTCGGAGACCGGCGGTTCACCGGCGCACACCAAGGATCTGGTCCTCGGTGTGGTGCGCGACGGCAAGCTGTACCGGGTCGGAGACGAACGCGTCGAGGAGATCGAGGTCGGCGACCGACTGCTGTACGTCCGCCAGGGCGGATCGGTCTGATGGCCTCGTTCGAGCTCGTCGAACCGCCGCTGCTGTCGCGGGCGGAGATCGACCGCGCCGACCAGGTGCGCAAAGACCCGGAGCGTCTCGCTGCGGGATGGGCGCAGGCGCGCGTCCTGCCGGTGGACCACCGCGGCCGCTATCCGGTCACCGACCGCGGCGCGCTGCGATGGGCGCGGGCCGCGGATTACGGTGCTGAACCGGTCGCGGGAGCGGTCTTCCTGGGGGTGGCGGACTGCGATCTGTGGGCCGTTCGGGTGGATGAGGTTCACGAGCCGGTGGCCGATCCGCGAACAGGCGCCCATCTGCTCTCCGCCGACGAGGCGGGACTGCTGGCGACAGCGCTGGGGGTGCTGAACTGGCACCGCACCGCGCAGTTCTCGCCGGTCGACGGCCGCCCGCTCGATCTCGTGCAGGGCGGTTGGCTGCGCCGCGACGGCGGTTCGGGTGCCGAGGAGTATCCGCGCACGGACCCGGCGGTGATCATGCTCGTGCACGACGGAGCCGACCGTGTCCTTCTCGGCCGGCAGGCCGTGTGGCCCGACCGTTGGTTCTCCACGCTGGCGGGTTTCGTCGAGCCGGGAGAGTCGCTGGAGCAGTGCGTTCGGCGCGAGGTGTTCGAGGAGGCGGGGATCCGGGTCCACTCGCCGCAATACCTGGGCTCGCAGCCGTGGCCGTTCCCGAGGTCGCTGATGCTGGGTTTCGAGGCGCTCGGCGACCCCGCCGAACCGCTGACCTTCCGCGACGGCGAGTTGGGCGACGCGAAGTGGTTCCACCGGGACGAGGTGCTCGAGGCGCTGGCGCGCGAAGACGACTGGGGCGCCGACAACCCCGGCTCGCGGCTGATGCTGCCGGGATCGGTATCGATCGCACGGAGCCTCATCACCGGTTGGGCTCGGGCACCGAGGCGCTGATACCCCGCGCCTCCGACGACTCCCGGAATGTGCTGAGATTGCGGCATGAGTGATGCGGCAGCGAACCCGGAACTGACTCTGTACACCACCTCCTGGTGTCCGTTCTGCAACCGGCTGAAGGCCGGTCTGGAACGCAACGGCGTGGAGTGGACCGAGATCGACATCGAGGCCGACCCGGACGCCGCCGAGTTCGTCGGCAGCGTCAACGGCGGCAACCACGTCGTTCCGACCGCTCTCTACGCCGACGGGTCTACGGCGACCAACCCGTCCGTCGGCGAGGTGATGAGCAGGCTCGGCAGGCTGTAGGACGGCCCAGCGCGGGGGCTCGGGCCGCCGGCCGGGCTCCCACGACACCGAGGAACCGGCTCTGAACTGCGGAGACGAGCAGTGTCGCAGGGGCATGAGAACGTAGTAGGCATGACAGTGATCGGGCATCCAGCGGCGGAAGGCGGAGTCACCTCAGGCCTTGATCCAGAACAGCTCGAAGCGGTTCTCGCGCCCCGAGGACCCGTCTGCGTGCTCGCCGGCGCGGGTACCGGTAAGACGCGCACCATCACCCGCCGGATAGCGCATCTGGTCGACTCCGGTCAGGTGAACCCCGAGCAGGTGCTGGCCGTCACGTTCACCGCGCGAGCGGCCGCGGAGATGAGGGAACGGCTGGAGTCGCTCGGCGTCGCCGGACCCGGCAACCGGATCGCCGCCCAGACCTTCCACGCCGCCGCCATGCGCCAGCTCCGCTACTTCTGGCCGATGGCGATGGGCGACATGCGCTGGGAACTGCTGGAGCACAAGTTCCGGATGGTCGGTAGAGTCTCGCGCGAATTGGGCCTCGACGTCGCCGACCGCGATCTGCTGCGGGATCTGGCGTCGGAGATCGAATGGGCGAAGTCGTCGGGTCTGGGTCCGGGGCAGTATGCGGAGGCGGCGCGACGTACCCACCGCGACCTTCCGGCCGACCCTGCGACGGTCGCGCAGGTGTTCTCCGCGTATGAGGCGGCCAAAGTCGCGCCGAACGGCGACCGACTGCTCGATTTCGAGGATCTGCTCACCTTCACCACCACGATCCTGCGGTCGGACCCGTCGATCGCAGAAGAGTTCCGGTCCCGCTACCGCAGCTTCGTGGTGGACGAATACCAGGACGTCACTCCCATCCAGCAGGACCTGCTCGACGCATGGCTCGGCGGACGCGACGACCTCACCGTCGTCGGCGACGCGAATCAGACCATCTACAGTTTCACCGGCGCGACGCCGACGTACCTGCTCGACTTCACCCGCCGGTACCCGGAGGCCACGCTGGTGCGACTGCAGCGCGACTACCGCTCCACTCCGGAGGTGGTGAGTCTGGCGAACGCGGTCATCGGCAAGGCCCGCGGCCGCATCGCGGGCACGCGGCTCAAACTCGTGGGCCAACGGCCGTCGGGACCGGAACCGGTCTTCGCCGGATTCGACGACGAGATCTCCGAAGTGGTCGGAGTGGTGGCGAAGATCCGGTCGTTGATCCGCACCGGTGTCCCGGCCTCGGAGATCGCGGTGCTCTACCGGGTCAACGCTCAGTCCGAGGCCTACGAGGAGGCGCTGTCGGAGGCGGGGATCGACTACCAGGTCCGCGGCGCGCAGAGCTTCTTCGAGCGGCCCGAGATCGTGGCGGGGATGCGGCGCCTGACGTCTCTGGCGGCGGGGGCCGCATCCCCGCCGATGGCGCCGGTGGACGCCGTGCGGCATGCGCTGCACTCCGTCGGGCTCACCGAGTCCGAGCCGAAGGGCGCCAACGCGCGTGCGCGATGGCAACAGCTGCTGCGTCTGATGGAGATCGTGGAGTCGATCGCCGGGGAGTCACCAGAACTGGACTTCGCCGGACTGGTGGCAAGGCTCGAAGAGCGGTCGCGGATGCGACACGCGCCGGTCGGTGCGGGCGTCACGCTGTCGTCGATGCACGCGGCCAAGGGCCTCGAATGGGATGCGGTGTTCCTGACCGGACTGCATGAGGGATCGATGCCGCTCGGGCGTGCGTCCAAGACCACCGAAGAGGTCGAAGAGGAGCGCAGGCTCTTCTATGTGGGTGTCACGCGGGCACGTGAACACCTCCACCTGTCGTGGAGTCTTTCGAGAGGCGAGGGGCGGGGCGCCAAGCGTCGGCGTTCCCGATTCCTCGAGGCACTGGTGCCGAATCCGGCCGCCGACCTCGATCCGCTGCCCGAGCGCCGCGACCCCGATCCCGACGTCCTCGCCGCGCTGACCGCCTGGCGCAAGGACTTCGCCGAGTCCGAGGGTATCTCGGCGGTCAACGTGATGAGCGTGTCGATGATCCGCTCGATCGCCACTGCGGTGCCGACTTCGATCGACGAGCTGGCGAAGGTGCGCGGCTTCGGAGCGGAGCGGGCAGACGTGATCGGGGCGCGGATCCTTGACGTGATCGATGCCGCCCTCCCCGGGCGCCGACGCGGCGAAACCGCAGGTAGAAAATAAGTTGTGCGCCGTTGGCGGCGCGCATACAGTACAGAAGTACATCACGCGGTGCGGAGATCCTCTGTGCCGTCCGGAGCCGCACGAGAGAAGGGAATCGACCAGTGAACTGGCAGACAGTACATCTCGCTGCAGCGGCAGCGCCCATGGCGCGAGCGCGCCGGCGATTCCCAGTGGCCCCCGTGGACGGCGATCCGACGTCCTACCGAATGTCTCACTCCTAGAGACCAGCGGAACCTTCGAGGCCACGGCGAATCGCGATAGCGAACCCCGTGGCCTTTCTCATCGCACCACCACGAGTAGGCCCGGGTTCATCAGACCAGCATCTGCGAACGAAAGCCGACCTACTTTGTCTACCTTGACCATTCCCCGAATAGAACTGCCCTGCCAGTCCACCGACTACGACGCCGACCTGTGGTTCGCCGACCGACCGGACCTCCTGGAGGAGGCGAAGAGCCTGTGCCGACAATGCCCACTGCGGACCCAATGCCTCGAGAGCGCGATGGAGCGCGAAGAGCCGTGGGGAGTCTGGGGTGGGGAGATCTTCGAGCGCGGTGTCGTCATCGCGCGGAAGCGGCCCCGTGGCCGTCCGCGGAAGAACGCGGCCGTCGCATGATCGTCGCGTTGCCGCTCAGCTCGCGAGGCCGGGCACCCATTCGTTCAGAATCGCGCGATACGGTGCCTCCGCGTCGAGTTGAGCGGCGATCCCGACACATCCGATGAGGACACGGAAGACCATCACGTACTCGCGTGGAACATTCAGATTCCGCGACGTCTTGTAGACGTCGCCGTTGATGTCGGTGGCCATCCCCGCCGCGCGCTGCAGCCACTTGCGCGTGAAATGGAAGGTGTCGCTGTACAGCGGATCCACGTACGGCTGCAGGTAGTTGGCGAGGTCCTCCGGGCTCACGCGGTCGGCGTGCGAAGCCTGAATGAAGTTGGCGGCCACCATTTCCTCGCGCAGTTCGTCGTACCGCCTGTCACGCGCGAGGGCCAGAATCGGGCCCGTGTTCGCAGGCAGCCCGTCCGGGTAGTGCCCGACGGCACCGAAATCGAGGATCCCGAAACGCCCGTCGTCGAGAACGTAGAAGTTTCCGGGGTGCGGATCACCGTGCAGCATTCCCACACGCGCAGGCGAGCTGATCTCAAAGGTCGTCATCTTGGTGGCGGCGTCGTTGCGCTGCTCCTGCGTGCCCTCGACGATCAGCTTCGACAGCCGGGTGCCGTCGATCCACTCCGAGACCACGACCTTCGGCGCACTCGCCACCACCTTCGGAACCAGGAAATCCGGATCGCCGTCGAAGGCGCGGGCGAACGCCCGCTGGTTGTCGGCTTCGGTGATGTAGTCGAGTTCGTCCTCGGTCCGGTCGATGAGCTCGTCCACCATCGCCTTGACGTCAGTGCCGGGCGAGAGCTTCTGAATCAGTCCCGACATGCGGCTCAGGGTCTTCAGATCGGCCTTCAGGGCATGGTCGGCGCCCGGATACTGGACCTTCACCGCGACCTCGCGGCCATCGGACCACACGGCCTTGTGAACCTGGCCGATGCTGGCGGAGGCGGCGGGCTCGTCGCTGAACTCGCGGAATCGTTCGGGCCAGCGGGTGCCGAGCTGCTGATCGAGCACCTTGTGCACGGATTTGGCGGGAAGCGGCGGCGCTTCCGCCTGCAGCTTGGTCAGCGCTTCCCGGAAGGGCTCACCGAATTCGTCGGGGATCGCGGCCTCCATGATCGAGAGCGCCTGTCCCACCTTCATGGCCCCGCCCTTGAGTTCCCCCAGGACCGCGAACAATTGCTCGGCGGTCTTGTTCATCAACTCGGCGTTGACTTCTTCTCGGCTCTTGCCCGCGATCCGCTTGCCGAACCCGGCGGCAGCGCGCCCGGCCATGCCCAGGGGGAGTGCGGCCAGTTTCGCGTTGCGACGACCCTGGCCGCGTGTGATCTCGCTCAATGGTGTCCTTTCGCCGCGTGATCGAGGATAGTGGAAACCGTTTCGCCCGGTGCACCGCCGCATCGCACGAAGCATTCGCAGCGCGGATGCACCGGTGCCGGGGCGAGCGTCATCCCGCACGGCAGCGGCCGGAACTCGAGCCGCTTTCCGGCCACCGCCGGCGGCGCCGGATCCGCGGCTCGCAGTGCCGCGCCGATCTCGCCGATCTGCGCGTGCGCCATCGCCACCGTCGCCAGACGGGTCGCGGTCCCGCCGGCGCCGGCGACCCCCTGCAGGGTGGCGGCGAGCACCGGCCATCCGGGATCGACGTCGGTGCGGTGCAGCTCGAGGCACCGCAGGCAGCTGGTGGCTCCCGGCAGCACCAGCGGCCCGACGACCCCCACGTCGTCGTGGATGTGCACCGCGAGGTGGGGGATCCGCGCAGACATCAGCGGCTCGTACACGGCCGGGTCGGGAACCGGCTGGTCGGCGAGAACCACCAGCTGCGGCCGGGGCCCGGGACCGCCGAGCGGACCGCGCGGATCGCAGACCTCGGTCCGGTGTCCGTCGAGCGGCAACCCGGACAGCAGCAGCCTGGCGATTTCGCCGTGACCGACGATGCCGATGGCGAGGCGTGCGGATGCAACAGTTTCGGACTCCACCGCCTTGCCCGCGGCGACCAGCCGGTCGAGCATCTCCCAGAACCTCGACGCCGAGAGACCAGACGACCGCAGATCACGGCGCAGATGGCGGTAGCGCTGCGGCGTCCGGAGGCGTTGCAGAAGCGCCGCGACCGCAGCCGTCGACACTCCGCGACCGAGTTCCACCGTGAGCGCGGTCAGCGGGTCGGAGCCGATGTGCAGCCGGCCGTCGGGGCGGATGAGGACCGGTGTGCCGGACGTGAGAACCGGGAGCGCGTCGCGTGCGGGCATGACGACCACGCTGGCAGCGCAGCCGGTTCTCGGCGAACCCGAATTCCACAGGTTCGACGAGCTCTGGAATCAGCGCTGGTCGGAACCCTCGCCGTCGCCGCCGGAAGCTCGGCCGTCGTCGCCTGGCTCGGCGTCACCGTCGCCGCTCTCGGCAGTGAACTGGCGCTCCAACTCGGCGATGGCGTCGTCGATACCGGAGACGTCGCCTCCGACGATTCGGTCGATGAAACCCGCCGGATTGTCGAGGTCGTCGGCGTCGGGAAGCAGGTCCGGATGGCCCCACACACCGTCGCGCGTCGCGATGTCCGACGCCTCGGTGAGCGCCCGCCACAGGGCGGCCGCCTCACGCAGTTTGCGCGGACGCAGATCCAGACCGATCAACGTCGCGAAGGTCTGCTCGGCGGGACCGCCGGACGCGCGGCGCCTGCGCATCGTCTCACTGAGCGCGGCCGTGCTCGGAATCCGGTCTCCGAGCGCATTCGACACCACCAGCTCCACCCAGCCCTCGACGAGTGCGAGCAGCGTCTCCAGACGGCTGAGCGCCGCCTGCTGCGCCGGGGTCGTCTCCGGTTCGAATGAGGCGGCCGAACCCATCAACTCCTCGAGCTTGCCCGGATTGGAGAACAACTCCTGCGGGTCGATCTCCGTCGCCAGATTCTGCAGTCCGCCGAGGTCGATGCGGATGCCGCGGGCGTACTCCTCCACGGTCGCCAGCAATCGCTGCTTGAGCCACGGAACGTGCGCGAACAATCGCACGTGCGCGGCTTCCCGCGCCGCGAGGAAGACGACGATCTCCTGCGCGGGCAGATCGAGTCCCTCGGCGAATCGCGCGATCGCCTCGGGAAGCAGCACCCCGAGACCGTCCGGCGCCAAGGGCAGGCCGATGTCGGTGGAGGTCAATACGCCCCCGGCCAACTGCCCCAGTCCCTGACCCAGCTGGGTCCCGTACATCGTGCCGCTGAGCTGGCCGATCATCGCCATCATCGGGCCGGCGAAAGCCTTCGCCTCCTCGGGCAGACCGGCGTCCATCGTCTTCGACATCTGCTCGGCGATCGGATCGCACAGCGTCCGCCACGTCGGCAGCGTGTTCTCCAGCCAGTCCACGGGCGTCCACGCCGCCGTCGAACGGATCCCCGCGGGCATCGCGGTCTGCTCATCGAGCCAGACCTCCGCCAGCCGGACCGCGTCCGCCACCGCCTGGTGCTCCTTCTCGAGCATCGGAGTGAACGAGCCGATCTGCCTGCGCGCCAGGTTCGCGGCCACGTCGTAGTTGA
Source organism: Gordonia sp. LUNF6 (assembly GCF_047041125.1). Classification (NCBI taxonomy): domain Bacteria; kingdom Bacillati; phylum Actinomycetota; class Actinomycetes; order Mycobacteriales; family Gordoniaceae; genus Gordonia; species Gordonia sp. LUNF6. Next base: position 2,939,495 of record NZ_CP178181.1, on the reverse strand, counting down.
CGGGACCGGAGCCGCCGCCGGCCATGCCCGCGCCCATGCCGCTGAACATGTTCCCGAGTTGACTGAACAACTGACCCAGCTGCGAGGGATCGACCGCGCCGCCTTCGCCCAGCGGGAATCCGAAGGGGTTCGACGGGTCGCCGCCCGGCGTGCCGCCGCCGCTCTGGCCACCGTTGTTCTTGTCCGGGTCGTTCTTGTCCCGGTCGTTCGACGACGAGAACCCGAAGGGCAGATCATTCATACCTTCAACGGTACCGGGCCGAAGCTCGGCACATCTCCCGTCGCTGCGCTCGCCTGTGTGATCTCCCGTCGCTTCGCTCGCCTGTGTCATCTCCCGTCGCTTCGCTCGCCCGGCACATCTCCCGGCGCTGCGCTCGCCCGGTCACCTGCGGGCTCCGCGAATCGGGCTGCATTACCCTGGGCCGGGTGACCATCAAGCCCGCCCATCGCCGTATCGCCACGATCACCGTCGGCGTGGTAGTCCTCCTGGCGTTCGTCATCGCAGGCATGACGCTTCGGGTGCCGTATGTGGCGCTCGGGCCCGGCCCGACGGTCAACACGCTCGGCGACGTGGAGGGCAAGCCCGTCGTCGAAGTGACCGGAGCGGTGGACCCGGACCCGAAGGGCAATCTCAACCTCACCACGGTCTCGCTCCGCGACGGACTCTCGCTGTTCCAGGCGCTCGGAATGTGGGCCTCGGGTACGTACGAACTGCAGCCGCGTGAGCTGTACTACCCGCCCGACCAAACGGTGGAACAGGTGCAGCAGCAGAACACCGAGCAGATGAGCGGCTCGGAGACCAACGCGACGATGGCCTCGCTGAACTACCTGCACAAGCCGGTCGCGATCGGCGTCGGCGCCGTCGCGAGCAAGGGGCCGGCCGATGGCAAGCTCGCTCCGCGCGACCGCATCCTCACCCTCGACGGCGTCGCGATCGACGGGCCCAAGGCACTCGCCGACGTCCTCGCCCGGCACAAGCCCGGCGACGAGGTGGAACTGACGGTCCAGCGCGGACCGCAGCGACTGACCCAACAAGTCAAGCTCGGGGCCCGCCCGGACGATCCCGCCAAGGCCTTCCTCGGGGTGACGCCGCAGATGATGGCAGCGGACCCGAATATCAACATCGTGTTCAACGTCGGCGACATCGGCGGACCGTCGGCAGGTCTGATGCTGACCCTCTCGGTGATCGACCACCTGACGCCCGGCGACCTCTCACACGGTCAGTTCGTCGCGGGCACCGGCACCATCGACCCGAACGGCAAGGTCGGCACCATCGGCGGCATCCCGCACAAGATCAAGGCGGCCCGAGACGCCGGAGCGACGGTGTTCCTGGTTCCGGCCGGCAACTGCGATGCCGCGAAGTCCGATGCGCCCGACGGCATCGAACTGGTCAAGGTCGACACGCTGACCGACGCGGTGAACGCGCTCGACACCCTCGGCACCGACAAGGCCCGCCCGCACTGCTGAATCGGCACTGCTGAATCGGTCAGCCGTGCAGAGTCTCGGCGAGAGCGTCGAGCAGATTCGGTGCGATGTCCGGGTGAGTCTGCAGATCCCCCGACTGCTGCTCGCCCTCTCGGAGCGCGAGCAGCGCCACCCGCTGCCCGGTGCGGAGCACCCCCGCCGCGAGCCGTGCCGTCTTCCGCTCGGGATGGCTGTGAGCGGCTCGCCGCGCCGCCTCGTCGGCGGCGTCGGGATCGGCCAGCAGCGGTTCCAGCGCCGCGTCGAGATCGGCCTCGGCGTCGGGCGGCAGCAGGGTGATCTCGGTGACGACCGCCGAGCCCACCACTTGCTCCGGCCACGCGACGGTGGTCAGCAGCTCTTCGAGGTCGGCGGTGCTGGTCTCCTGCACCACCGGGCTCAGAGCGGAGTCGTCGCCGGGATCGACGAGGCCCGGCGCCTGGGACGCGAGCACCGCGGTCGGTACCAGGGCGAACAGTGTCGGCGCCGAGCCCCAGGGCAAGTCGGAGGCGTAGGCGAGGCACTGGGCGAGGGCATTGCCGAGATCGGCTTGGGAGAAGCCGGCGCCTGCGGAATCATCGGAAGACGTCACGCGCCCATTGTGCAGCCTGGACGGTTGCGGCGGAGAACGGAGCCGACTCGGGCGAATCGGTAAGCTGGTCGGCATTGCTGTCGCACGCGCGCGAGCAGAGACGAATCAGGGAGCTTATACAAGTGGTGAGCATGACCGGATCGGGCGGACGGCCGACGTTGTCCCGGAGGGCGAAGATCCTGATCGGGATCGGTGTCGGACTGCTGATCCTGCTGTTGGTGGGTCCGCGAGTGGTCTCACTGATCACCGACTGGCTCTGGTACTCCGACCTCGGGTACTCCGAGGTGATGTCCACCATGCTCACGACGCGTCTGGTGACCTTCCTGGTGGTCGCGGTCGTGGTCTCGGCGATCGTCTTCGGCGGCATCTTCGCGGCCTACCGTGCACGTCCGGACTTCGTGATGCTGGCGAGCCCCACCGACCCGCTGGCGCGCTACCGGACGGCGGTGGGCATGCGGCCCAAGCTGTCGGTTCTGGTGCCGTCGGTGTTCATCGGCATCGTGGCGGGTCTCATCGCCCAGGGCTCCTGGGCCACGGTTCAGATGTTCATCAATCGCGAACCCTTCGGGATCAAGGATCCTCAGTTCGGCCTCGACATCGGGTTCTACTCGTTCTCGCTGCCGTTCTTCCGGATGATGCTCGACATCATCTTCATCTCGCTCGTCATCGCGTTCATCGGGAACCTGATCACGCACTACGTCTTCGGCGGACTGCGGCTCGGCGGCGGCGGACGTCGCGGATCGTTGACGCGGGCGGCACGCATCCAGTTGGCCGTGATCGCCGGACTGTTCATGATCGCGAAGGCCATCGGTTACTGGTTCGACCGATACGACCTGCTCAGCAGTGACCGGCGCGGCGACATCTTCACCGGCGCCACCTACACCGACATCAACTACGTGCTGCCGTCGAAGCTGATCCTGATGGCGATCGCGATCGTCTGCGCCATCGCATTCTTCGCCGCGATCGCCCTGCGCGACCTGCGCATCCCGGCGCTGGCCGCGGTGCTGATGCTGCTCTCGGCGCTGGTGATCGGCGTCGCGTGGCCGGCGGCGATGGAACAGTTCGCCGTCAAGCCCAGCGCCGACACGAAGGAAGCCGAGTACATCGAACGCAACATCGCGGCGACCACCGAGGCCTACCGGATCCGCAACGGCAAGGACGTCGTCTACGACAACGACTGGGCGCGCAGTCCGGCGAATCCGGCCACCGTCAACTCCGACGCGGCGACGCTCTCGAACATCCGCATCCTCGACCCGGCGGTGATGTCGACCGCGTTCTCGCAGCGGCAGGCGCTCAAGAACGTCTACGGCTTCCCCTCGCAGTTGGCGGTGGACCGCTACCCGGTCACCCAGGACGGCGAGACCCAGCAGCGCGACTTCATCGTCGCCGCGCGCGAACTCGATCCGTCGCGCCTGAGCGGCAACCAGAACAACTGGCTCAACAAGCACACCGTGTTCACTCACGGCAACGGGTTCATCGCCGCGCAGGCCAACAAGGTCGACGAGGCACCCAACGGCGACACCAATTCCGACTCCGGCGGACTCCCGGTGTTCCTGGTCTCCGACGTCAACACGGTGAATACACCCGAGTACAAGGCGACCGCACCGATCAAAGTTCGTGAGCCGCGCATCTACTTCGGCGAGATGATCGCGAAGGTGAACCCCGACTACGCCATCGTGGGTACGGGCGGCTCGGACGAGGGCCGCGAGTACGACGGGGACAACGAGAACTACCGCTACCGCGCCGATTCCGGCGTTCCCCTCAGCAACTGGGGTACGCGTCTGCTGTACGCGCTCAAGTACGGCGAGCGCAACTTCATCCTGTCCAGCGCGGTCGGCGACCAGTCGCGGATCCTGTACGACCGCGATCCGCGCGACCGGGTCAAGAAGGTGGCGCCGTGGCTGACCACCGACTCCAAGACCTACCCTGCGGTCATGGCCGACGGCTCGATCAAGTGGATCGTCGACGGCTACACGACCCTCGACAACTATCCCTACGCGCAGCGCATGGCCTTGCAGGCGGCGACGGCCGACTCCCGTCAGTCCGACGCCGGGCCGACCGGGCGCGCTCAGCCCGACCGCGAGGTCTCGTATGTGCGCAACTCGGTGAAGGCAACCGTCGACGCCTACACCGGCAAGGTCGAGCTGTACCAGTCCGATGACACCGATCCGGTGCTCAAGACATGGATGAAGGCGTTCCCCGGCACGGTCAAGCCCAAGTCGGAACTCGACAAGCGGCCCGACCTGCGCGCCCACCTGCGTTACCCGGAGGACATCTTCAAGCTGCAGCGCGAGCTGCTCACGAAGTACCACGTCAACGACGGCACCACGTTCTTCAAGTCGAGCAACTTCTGGACCGTTCCCGCGGACCCGACCGTCGACAAGAGCACCGCTCCGCAGCCGCCGTACTACTTCACCGCGTCGGCGCCGGGCAACGAGGCGCTCTCGCAGTTCCAGCTGACATCGGTGATGACCGCGCTCGCGCGGCCGAACCTCGCGGCGTACATGACGGCGGCATCCGACCCGGACGGATACGGCAAGATCACGGTCAAGACGTTGCCGACCACGACCCAGTCGGTGGGTCCGCAGCAGGCGACCGAGGCGATGAAGAACAGCCCGTCGAGCACCCGTGACCGTCAGCTCGTGGAGAACTCCAGCCTGGTGACCTACGGAAATCTGCTCGCACTGCCTGTCGGCGACAACGGAATCCTCTACGTGCAGCCGATGTACAACCAGGCCAAGACCGGGGACTCGGCGATCCCGAAGCTCTACCGCGTACTCACGTACTACAACGCGGCGGCGGGCAAGGAGAAGGCGAACGCCGGCTATGCGCCGACCGTGGCCGAGGCACTCCGCCAGGTCGGCATCGATCCGAGTGCGGCGACGGAGCCGGAGATCGAGGGAGGGTCGAGCACGCCTGCGCCGCAGAAGCCCGCGCCGAACACCCAGCAGCCGTCGAGTAGCGGCGGCGACGACGCCGCGCGCGACGCGGTGGTGAAGGAGCTCGGCGAGGCGCTCGAGGAGATGCGCAAGGCGCAGTCGAGCGGCGACTTCAAGGCCTACGGCGACGCCCTCGACCGGCTCAACAAGGCCGTCAATCAGTACGAGGCCCTCGGCAACTGAGCCGCGCATATTCGCAGGAATGCCGGCCGATCGGGAATCCGATCGGCCGGCATTCTGCTCGGCAGGGCCCCGCGTCCAGGATCAGGGACGCACTTTGGCCAGATAGCGGGCGATCTCGTCGGGTGTGTTGTCGGGCATCACCGGCGAGTGATGCAGCCGCCTGACGAGGAAGGTGAAGATCATCGCGGAGAAGATCAGGCAGCCGAGTGCGAGCACTCCGTAGGTGATGTTGGTGGGCTTGTTGTCGGGGAGGTCGGCCAAGGTGATGACCCACAGTGCTGAGAAGGCGCCGCCGACCATCAACAGGACGAAGGCCACCAGGCCCATCCAGTGGTTGCCGTGGCCGCTCCTTCTGATCGAGTGATTCGCCATGACTGATCCTCCTAGCTCGTCTGATGATGAATGCCCTGGTAGAGCACCCTCTATCTACCCTCACCATAGCTCACGAGGTGACAAATATCACATGAAGAATCTGGCTAGCTCGTTTGTCACATACGGTGTCCAGGAGTCGTCGTTGCAGGTGCAACCGACTTACGCTCGGCAGGTCGGATCGTCGGGATTCCGTCAGTCGTGTAGGAAGGTCGCGAATGCCACCCCTGAGCCGTCTGGTGAAACTGCAGCTGGTCGTCGTGATTCTGCTGGGTGTCGGTGCGTCGATCTTCGCGGGCATCCGGTTCGCGCGAATGGACCAGGCGCTCGGACTCAGCGGCTATCGCGTGGTGGTGCACATGCCAGACAGCGGTGGCATCTTCCCCGAAGCCGAGGTGACGTATCGCGGGGTCCCCGCCGGTCGCGTCAGCGATATGCGCATCGTCCCCGGTGGTGTCGATGTGGAGCTGACCCTCGATTCCGGCCGGTCGTCGATTCCGGCGTCGTCGGTGGCGGCGGTCGCCAACCGGTCCGCGATCGGGGAGCAGTTCCTCGACCTCCAGCCGCCGTCGGGCGCCGGTCCGTATCTGCGCGACGGCTCGGAGATCTCTGAGGTCGAACTGCCTCCGGCGGTGCAGGACGTCGTCTCGTCGGCCATCGACCTCACCAAGACGATTCCGGTCGATTCGCTCCAATCCGTCGTTCGCGAACTCGGCAGGGCGTTCAACGGCAAGGGGGAGGATCTGTCGCGACTGGTCGATTCGCTGGACACCCTGTCGAAGGATGGACTCAAGAGTCTCGACGACACGATCGGCCTCATCAAGAACTCGAACGTCGTGCTCAAGACTCAGGACGAGCAGTCCGACGAGATCCTCGAATGGTCGCGCGGACTCGACAAGGTGTCGGCGCAGCTCGCCTCGTCCGATCCGGCTGTGCGGCGCATTCTGACCGACGGGCCCCGTGCGGCCTCTGCGCTGTCGGAGTTCCTCGACGAGAACGGGGCCGACACCACCAAGCTGATCGGGCAGCTCGGCGGCACGGTCCACGAGATCGCGCCGGCGTCCTACGTCACCGGCATGACCTTCGCGATGCTGTCGAGCCTGTCGGCCAGCAGTCACGCCACCTCGTCGCCCGACGGATCGATCCGTTTCGGCATCGTCCTGGAGACCGGCAATCCGCCGAGCTGTACTCGCGGCTACGAGTCGACGCAGGCGATGATCGCGCGGATCAAGCGTGAGAAGCCCGACTTCGACATCAACTACGACGACTTCCCGTTCAACACCGAGGTCGGGTGCACCGTGCCCGCCGGAAATCCGACCTCCGTGCGTGGCGCCGCGCGGGCACCGCTGGCGAATCCGAACATCGCGCAGCCGTGGGACGGCAACGCCAAGAAGGACCCCGACAAGCTCAATCTCAATCCGCTCGCCACCCAGCTGGCGGCGCTGATGGGCGTGCATCCGCGCTGAGCCGAGCCCTGCCGGTGGCGTCGATCACCTTGGGATTTCATCGATTTGCCTTCGCTGTCGCGGCGTGTGTAACGTAGTCGATGCAACGCGGGGTGGAGCAGCTCGGTAGCTCGCTGGGCTCATAACCCAGAGGTCGTAGGTTCAAATCCTGCCCCCGCTACTAGAAGGAAGACCCGCACCGTCACGGTGCGGGTCTTCTTGCATCCCGGGTGCGGCCACGGTAGTCGGGCTTCAACCCTTCAGCCCCCTTCAACCCCTCGACGCGACTCGACTCCGCCGCGGGGGCGGGTGGTCGAGGCGGTCTCGGGGATCGGGTACAGTGGACGAGTACGAGTTCGACGGCCAGGATTCAACATCATCGTCCTGGAAGTCGAATCTTACCGACGCGGGGTGGAGCAGCTCGGTAGCTCGCTGGGCTCATAACCCAGAGGTCGTAGGTTCAAATCCTGCCCCCGCTACCGAACCGAGGAGACCCGCACCGTGAAGGTGCGGGTCTCCTCGCATTTCACGCGGCATTAGGCTGGACGCATGCACAGTCTCGGTTCCACCCTTCCTCGCCGCGGTCTCAACGCGCGACAACTGGAGACGGTGGGAAGGCTTCTCGACGCGGGCCTGTCGCTGCTCGAGGAGTCGGCCTACGAGGATCTGACGCTTCGGCTCATCGCCGCCGGAGCGAATGTCTCGCCGGCGACCGCGTACACCTACTTCTCGTCGAAGGACCACCTGTTCGCGTCCCTGTTCTGGCGGCAGGTGGCGCAGGCCCCGGAGCCGGAGCTGTCGGGCGAGGCCGCCGACCGCCTGCACCAGACCGTCCGGTACATCGCCGACGTGGTCGGAGCGTCGCCCACGGTCGCCGAGGCGGCCACCAAGAGTCTGCTCGCCGTCGATCCGGACGTGGCGCGGATCCGCGTCGAGATCGGCACCCACTGGTACGGACTGTTCACGCGCGCCCTGGGCGAGGATGTGGACCCGGCGGTCTTGCGAACACTCATGTTCACCTTCTCCGGTGCTCTGCTGGAGGCGGGGATGGGCGTCATCACCTATGACGACCTGTTCGACCAATTGGATTCGGCGGTGACGGTGATCGCCCGCGGCAACGTCTGACCGCGGCCGCGACGTGCATGCGGTTCAGTCGGGTTGCCGCTGCCCCCGCCACCACCACACCACGACCGACGTCACGACGGCGATGATGAGCGCGATGTCGACGTCCGGGCGGGCGAGTGCCTCGGCGGCGGTCTGGAGCCGGTCGGCGACGCCGGAGCCGGCCTCGGGATCGGCCAGCCCGACGAAGCCGTCGGTGATCCAGTACGCGCAGCCCGCCGCGATGAGCAGCAGGCCGGTGAGCACCGAAGTGCTGTGCCACGACCGGCCGAGGAAGGTGAACTCGCGACCGCGCAGCAGCGCGCGGCCGCGTTCGCCGAACCGCTGCCACACGAGAGCGATCGTGAACATCGGCGCGACGATGCCGGCTCCGTAGACCGCCAACAGGACGCCGGCGCCCGCGATCGCCCCCTGAGCCGCGGCCAGCGTGAGGACGGCGCCGAGGATCGGGCCGGTGCAGAATCCAGCGGCACCGGAGGCCGCTCCGAGAAGCAGGCAGCGGACCAGGCCCGTCCGGCGTTGCGCGGCGCCCCGCAATCCCTCGATTCCGGGCACCCGGCCGGCGATGTCGAACCCCCGGCCGAACATCGCCAGCAGGCCGAACGCCACGAGTACCGCGGAGGTGAGGGCGACCACCGCCGAACGATGCTCGGCGAACAACCGACCCAGCGCACCGACGCCGATCCCGACGGGTACCAACGTCGCGACGAGGCCGAGGTAGAAGACCAGCGAATGGATCACCAGCCGCGGCCCGGAACCGGCGGTCGATGCGAAGAAGGCGGGCAGGAGCAGAGCACTGCACGGGCTCAGCAGACTGAGCGCGCCGCCGACGAAGGCGGCTGCGAGTCCCACATTCATGGCTGCACGGTCACCTCAGCGTCCGGCGGCGTCGAGTTCGCTCCGCAGCTTGTCGGTGAAGACCTTCGTCGGCTGCGCCCCGAGGATCGGCTGGCCGCCGAGGATGAAGGCGGGCGTGGAATAAGTGCCCGCGGTGAAGCCGTCACTCGCCTTGTTCCGTACCGCCGACAAGACGGTGCGCGACTCGTAGTCGGTGCGGAAGCGGCCGGTGTCGAGCCTCAACTCGCCGGCGAGGGCGAGCAGTGCGTCGTCGGAGAGCGCGCTCTTCGGGCGCGGCCGGCCGTCGGCGAACAGAGCGGCATGGAACTCGCGCAGATGCCCCTGGAGCGCCGCGGAGTAGGCGGCGCGGGCGGCGCGTTCGGACTCATCGCCGAAGATGTTCATGTCCCGGAGTTCGATGCGCAGATCGCCGGCGTCGGCATAGGGCAGGAGTGCCGGGAGCGTGTCGTGCGACCACTTCGCGCAGTACGGGCACTGGTAGTCGGTGAAGACCACGAGACCGACGGGTGCGTCGACCGGACCGAAGGTCATCGGATCGGTCGGATCACGGTCCTCCCATTCCGAGCGGACCGGCGTCGATGCGGCACTGCCTGCCCGGTCGGCGGAGCCGTCGACCCCGTGCGAGGAACGGATCACCACGAAGGCGATCGCGGCGATGCCCGCCAGCACCGCGACGATCGGCACCAGCCGCGACCGGCGGAGCGATGTGCGGTCAGGGGCCATGCGTGCACCATAGCAACGACGCGGGGGCTCGGCGCCGGGAGACGGGGCGCGGCCGGGCCCGGGCGATCTGCGAGACTTGTGCGATGAATCTGACTCTCACCGCTCAGGTGGCGCTGATCGCCGCGGGTGTCATCTTTCTGTGGGCGCTGTTGCTCGGCGTGTGGAAGTACGCCGCCATCATGCGGAGCGAGACCGGACAGGCACACGTATACGTCGACATCGCTCACCGCGCCGCACTCATGTACTCCTTCGCCACCGCCTTGCTGGCTGCGTTCGCGCAGTTCAGCGCGTGGTCGACGGCGGTCAACATGGTCGCGCTGATCGTCGTCCTCGTCTTCTTCGTCGGTGCGATCGCGTCCTACTGCCTGCACGGACTGCGACGCGACACCACCAACCAGTTCCACCCGGCGTCGCCGTCGCTGACCGCGTCGATGGTCGCGCTGATCATCGGCGAGGTGGGCGGCAGCGCGGTGATTCTCGCGGGCTTCATCGTCGAGCAGGCCGGCACCTGGGGCTGAGTGTCCCGAGTGGCGTTCCGGTGCGATCGGCGGCGCGTCAGATCAGATCGAACGTCTGGTTCTGGTGTCCGACGGTGGTCCGCCAGCCGAGATCGTGGTCGATCCGATGCCGCATCGACTCCGTGGCGTTGGGTTCGCCGTGAACCAGGAACGTCCGGCGCGGCGCCTCGTCGAAGCCACGCATCCATCGGATGAGCTCGTCGGAGTCGGCGTGCGCCGAGAGCATGTGCAGGTTCTCCACCCGAGCGTGCACCGGCAGCCACTCGCCGTACAGCTTGAGGAAGCGTGCCCCGTCGGCCAGCGACCGCCCGCGGGTGCCGACCGCCTGATAGCCGACCAGGACCACCGTGTTCTGTGAGCCGCCGACGAATGCGGCCAGATGGTGCAGGACGCGGCCGCCGGTCGCCATCCCGCTCGCGGAGAGAATGACCTTCGGGCCGTGGTCGGCGGAGATCTGTTTGGAACGTTCGGGGTCGCGGACGTACTCGGCGATCGCGAACATCTCGTCGACGTGTGCCGCGTCGAGCCGATGTGCCGCCGGATGCGAGCGCATCAGTTCGCCTGCGTTGATCGCCATCGGGCTGTCGACGTAGACCGGCACCCGGGGCAGCAGCCCGTCCCGCTGCAGAGTCCAGAGGTGATAGAGGATCGTCTGTGTCCGACCGACCGCGAACGCGGGGATCACGACGGTGCCGCCGCGGTCGACTGCCTCGGTGATGATGCGCAGTAGTTCGGCGGCCGGGTCCGCGTGGTCTCGCACGCGATCGCCGTAGGTGGACTCGCACACCAGGTAGTCGGCCCGGGGCACCGGCTCGGGATCGAACATCAGGGGGTCGTCGTACCGGCCGAGATCGCCGCTGAACGCGACGGTGACGCCGCCCCACTCCACCTCGACGGTGGCGGCGCCGAGGATGTGGCCGGCGCCGCGGAACAGCGCTCGGACCTCGCGGGTGGGGGAGAACGACTTGTCCGCGGCGCGGGTGTGGAACTGGGCCATGGTCTGTTCGACGTCGGTGACGTCGTAGAGCGGCCGTGCCGGGGAGTGCCGCGTGGCCCGGTGCTTGTTGGCCAGCATCGCGTCGCGTTCCTGCAGATGGGCGGAGTCGCGGAGGATGATGTCGGCCACGTCGCGCGTGGCGGGGGTCGAATAGATCGGACCGCGGAAGCCGTCGCGGATCAGGCGCGGCAGGTATCCGGTGTGGTCGAGATGAGCGTGGGTGACGATCACCGCATCGAGTGCCTGCGGATCCACCGGCAGCGAGCGCCAGTTGGTCTCGCGCAGGTTCTTGATGCCCTGGAAGAGCCCGCAGTCGACGAGGATCATCCTCCCGTCGCGCTCGAGGAGATGCTTGGAACCGGTGACGGTTCCCGCCGCTCCGAGGCTGGTGAACGAGAGCGTCGACATCCGGTGGCCTCCTCTGATCGCCTTCACCCGAGCCTAGGCCGTGCCGGCCGCGTGGGTCCGGCGACACCGCGAGGCCGGTCGCTGCGACAGCGACCGGCCTCGTCGGAGAGCGCGGTTCCCGGTTGAGGGGTGTGGGCGTACTTAGAGGTACGCGCCGCAGACCGGCCAGGCGCCGGGGCCCTGGGTGGCGAGCACGTTCTCCGCGACGCGGATCTGCTCCTCGCGGGACGCGTTGTTCGCGCTGCCGGTGCCGCCGTTGGCCTCCCAGGTGGACTGCGAGAACTGCAGACCGCCGTAGTAGCCGTTGCCGGTGTTGATCGACCAGTCGCCGCCGCTCTCGCACTGAGCGACCGCGTCCCAGTTGTGGCCGGTGTCGGCCGAGGCGACGCCGGCGGCCAGGGTCAGCGGGGCGATGGTCAGGGCGCCGGCGATCGCGGCGCGGGTTGCGAGCTTGGTAAGGCTCATCAGGCATTCCTCCTTGGGCGCAGCCCTCGAAAACGGGCTGCGTTCGTGGACGGAAGAGACGCTACGTCGTGAAAAACGTGAGGTCACACCGCGAAGCTGTGGTCGGAGACACAATCCGCTTGCTCTTGCAAGCGTGTGATTCTCAGCAAGATCCCAGGTGGGAGCGAGGATTCCGCTGTTATCTTTCCGTGATCAATCCGAGACCAAGTGTGACCGAGTCCACGCTGCAGAAGTGACTCCGGTCACCGGATTGCTACCGTTGTCCAATGGCCACCTACGCAGAAGTCTTCGCCCGCAGCATCGACGATCCCGACGGATTCTGGCTCGACGCGGCGGCGGGCATCGACTGGATCAGTCCGCCGACCAAGGCTCTCGACGATTCCCAGCCGCCGATCTACCGATGGTTCCCCGATGCCACGCTCAATACCTCGGCGAACGCGCTCGACCGTCATGTCTCGGCGGGCCGCGGCGATCGTGACGCGCTCGTCTGGGACTCCGCAATGGTGGGCGAGAAGCGGACGTACACCTATGCCGAACTGCTCGCCGAGGTGTCCCGCTTCGCGGGAGTGCTCGCCGCGCAGGGCGTGGCCAAGGGCGATCGCGTCATCGTCTACATGCCGATGATCCCGGAGGCCGCGATCGCGATGCTCGCCTGCGCGCGGATCGGAGCCGTGCACTCGGTGGTGTTCGGCGGGTTCGCCGCACCGGAGTTGGCCACGCGCATCGACGACGCCGAGCCGGTCGCGATCGTCACCGCGTCGGGTGGACTGGAGCCGGGCCGGACCGTCGAGTATCTGCCGATGGTGCGGGATGCGCTGGCGATCGCGGTGTCGGCGCCGGAGACGGTGATCGTGAAGGACCGACCGCAGGTGGCCGGATCGGCGGGGGACTACGGGTGGCTCGACTGGGACCAGCAGATGGCGACCGCGCGCCCGGCCGACGCCGTCGAGGTGGCCGCGACCGACCCGCTCTACATCCTGTACACCTCGGGAACCACGGGGAAGCCCAAGGGCGTGGTGCGCGACAACGGCGGTCACGCGGTGGCGCTGCACTGGTCGATGCGCAACGTGTACGGGGTGTCGCCCGACGACGTGTGGTGGACGGCCTCCGACGTCGGCTGGGTGGTGGGCCACTCGTACATCGTCTACGGTCCGTTGCTGCTCGGAGCGACGACGGTGATGTACGAGGGCAAGCCGGTCGGGACACCCGACGCGGGGGCGTTCTGGCGCGTCATCTCCGAACACGGAGCGTCGGCGCTGTTCACCGCTCCGACGGCGATCCGCGCGATCCGCAAGGCCGATCCCGAGGCCGCTGAACTGGCCCAGTACGACATGTCGCGGTTCAAGACCCTCTTCGCGGCGGGCGAGCGACTCGATCCCGACACGTTCGAATGGGCCTCGGAGAAGCTCGGCGTCCCGGTGGTGGACCACTGGTGGCAGACCGAGACCGGCTGGGCGATAGTGGCCAATCTGCGTGGACTCGAACCCATGCCGCTCAAGCCCGGGACTGCCACGGTCCCGGTCCCCGGGTACGACGTGCAGGTCGTCGACGCCGATGGCCGCCGTCTCGGACCCAACGCCGAGGGCAACATCGTCGTGAAGCTGCCGATGCCGCCCGGCACGCTCGCGGGGCTGTGGGGCGACGAGGAGCGGTTCCGTTCCTCATACCTCAAGGCGTTCCCCGGCTACTACCTGACCGGCGACTCCGGCTACATCGATGAGAACGGGTACGTCTACGTGCTGGGACGATCGGATGACGTCATCAATGTCGCCGGGCACCGGCTCTCCACCGGGAGCATCGAAGCGGTGGTCGCCGCGCATCCGGCCGTCGCGGAGTGCGCGGTGGTCGGCATTCACGACGACCTCAAGGGACAGCGGCCGAGCGGATACGTGGTGCTCAAGGCCGGTGCCGACATCGACGAGGACCGTCTCCGCGCCGAACTGGTGCAGATGGTCCGCGACGAGATCGGCGCCGTCGCCACCTTCCGCGACGTCACGGTCGTCCAGGCTCTGCCGAAGACCCGGTCGGGCAAGATCCTGCGTAAGACCATGCGGCAGATCGTGGACGGTGAGGAGTACGCGGTGCCCTCGACCATCGAGGACCTCTCAGTGCTCGAGGCCCTGGTGGATCAACTCGGGCACTGATCACGCCGGATGCGGTGCCGGGCAGTTCGGTGTCGGCGCCGCACCCGCGAAACGGTCCTGCGTCCAGGCGATGAGCGACCCGACGGCGGGCGAGTCGTCGTCGATGAGCGTCATGTGCCCGAGCCCCGGGTAGGTGCGGTATTCGAGATCGCTGCCCGCGGCGCATTGGTCGGTGACGTACTCGTTCTGCGACGCCGGAGCGATCACCTCGTCCGACAGTCCCTGGGCGATGAGCGTGGGCCGCGGCAGCCGCGCGCTCGGCGTGTTCTCGGCGAGTCGTGCGCCCAGCGGACCGGACGTCGGGGTGCGCGTGTAGAAGTCGTGGCCGAGAATGAGCGCCTCGGCGAGCGAGACGGGCATCGTGGGCGACCACAGACAGCGCGCCGCCATTCCGCGCATCGGGAGGCGGGCCTGCGTCTTGATGTAGTCGGCGTAGCGGACGTCCGGGTAGGTGCGGGTGTACGCGTCCATCACATACGACGCCAGCAACGCGCCGCCCGCCATCGTCTCCAGCCCGGAGGCGAGAGCCCGCAGATTCGATGCCGGTGCGAGCGCCGCGGTGGCGATCACGCCGGCGTCGGGTGCGTACGACGGAGCCAGCAGTTCGGTCCACAGTGCAGCGTGTCCGCCCTGGGAATGGCCCCACACCACCGTCGACCGAGTCAATGACGCCCCGGGCAGAGCGCGGGCGGCCCGGATCGAGTCCAGTACCGAGCGCGCCTCACCCCGGCCGATCACATACGGCGACGGTCCCGGAGTACCCATCCCGATGTAGTCGGCGGCCACCAGCGCCCAGCCCCGCCCGACCACCGCGTTCAGGCCCGGCAGGTGTGCCAGCGGTGTCGAGGTCATCGACGGGGCGCAGTTCTCGGCGACGCCGGACGTCCCGTGGGCCCACGCGATCAGCGAGTGCGGACCGGGACCGTCCGGAACGACGACGAGACCGCTCGCCAGTGCGGGCCGGTCGCCGCGCAGGGTGGAGTAGAGGATGCGCCACGCGTGAGCGCCCGGCGGGATGCCCGCGGCGGTCGGCTCCGACTTCAATAGGGTCCCCGGCCGCACGCCGGCGGGAAGCTCGGCTCGATAGAACGCGCCGGGTTCCTCAGCGGTGCCGCGGACGACGAATGTCGCGATCACCAGCGGCACGGCGACGATCGTCGCGACCGCTGCCGCGGCCGTCCGCAGCGCGATTCTCGCGGTCCGCTCCCGGCCGGGTTCGGCCGCGGCGGTCCGGCCGCGGATGCCGACGAGCAGCTCGGCCGGACCGCGCCACACCAGCGCCAGCCCGACGGCCTCGACGACGATGAAGATGCTCACACCCGGCCACGACACGGCGAGCACAGCGGTGGCGATACCGGCTGCGCCGAACAGCACGTCGGCGAACCACGCGGGGCCGCGGCGCGCGGCGCGCACCCATCGGCCCACGCCCCACACCGCGAGTGCGATCGCCGCGGCCACCGCGATACCGAAGATCGACAGACTCCGCCAGATCAGCAGCACGGTACCGACCAGCGGCAGCAGGACTGCGACGGCGAGCCGGAGCGGTTCCCGGCGAGTCTGGGATTCGATGAGGTCGACGAGTCCGGCCACGATCAAGCCGATCGCCAGTGCGGCGGCGGTCCACGGCACGCTCGCGAACGGGCGGAGCACCAGCAGGACGCCGACGGCGATGGATGCCAGAGCGAGGAGCAGGCGCCCGGCTCTGGCGGCAGTGGTCATCTCATCAGCGTAGGAGGCACTGTGCGGCGCGGAGAGGTTTCGACGCGAGCCCGCTCAGCCCAGAACACCGGGTCGGAGCAGCGTGCGCATCACCCGGAGGGTGTCCTCGGTGGTCAGGTCGGCTGATCGCACCTGCTCGACGATCACGGCGTTCACCGCGCCGATGAAGCCGGTCCACAGCAGCGGGTCGGGCCTCGCGGTGAGCAATCCGCGCTCGGCGCCCGCCGCGCTGATCGCGTCGAGCGAGGCACCCCACCGGGTCCGGCGCTCAGCGCGGTGTTCCTCGAACCCGGCGCTCACACCCACTGCCTCGACGAAGCAGATTCGGGTGAGCCGAGGGTCCGCGCCGAAGAATTCGACGAATGCCCGGATCCCTGCGTCGAACACCGCCTCGATCTCCGCGGCGGTCTCGAGTGACCGTTCGACGGCTTCGATGACGGCCGTGCTCGCCGCGTCCTCGGTCTCGTCGTAGACCGTGCGGAGCAGATGCTCGCGGTCGCCGAACTCCTCGTAGAACTGTCGGGATGACAGAGCGGCGTGCCGACAGACCGCTGACACGGACGTCGCCGCGTAGCCGTCGGTGCCGAACAGCGCGATCGCCGAATCACAGAAGCGTCGACGCCGATCGCGGCGACGGTCGTGCATCGACTGGCCGCGATAGAGCCTGGGTTCGGTCACCGGTCCAGGCTAGCGGTCGAGCCCGGACCGGATGCCGCTAGCGCTCCGCGCCCAGAGGTTTGCCGAACAGTGCCGCCAGCCCGGCGCCCACCGCTGCCGAGAACGTCGGCCACCATCGCGGCCGCGACGTCATGGTGAGGTCGTCACTGGTCCGGCAACCCTGTGCGGCCGGCTTGCCGTCGAGCCGATCCTTCAGCCACAACAGTGCCAGCGGCGCACCGGAGACCTCGGCGATGAGATGTTCCGACAGGTGGTCGCGGGTGTAGGTCACCCGAGCACCCGGGCGGCGGCAGTACTGACCGACGAGCCGATCCACCTGGCCCACGGGGATGATCTCGTCGAGGGCGGAGTTCCACATGTACATGGGCATGTCGGGCAGGCTCTTGCCCATCCGGGTGTCGTCGAAGACCCGACGCACGGCGGGTGCCCGCAGCGCGCCGCCCGGTGCGCGGATGAACCCGATGTTGTTCAGGAACGGGAAGGTCGCCGCCTGATACTGCACGCAGAGGGGACCCTTGAGTGCCAGCACCGCCCGGCCGAGCGGGTCGAGGTGAGAGTTCATGAAGGTGCGGAAGTAGTCGTACTCGCGGGTGAGTCCGACCACCGCGCCGAGCACGAGGCCGCTGGTCACGTTGTTCTGCGCGGCTTTGAGGACCACCTCGAGATCCGCGGGGACTCCCCCTTCTGCGGCGCCCACGATGTTCAGTTCGGGGGCGTACGTCTTCTTGAGTTCAGCGGTGTGCCCGGTGACGATGGCGCCGCCGGAATAGCCGTACAGGCCGATGGGTGAGGCATCGGTGATCGACGACGGCGCGAATCGCTTGGCGGCACGGAGACTGTCGAGGGTGATGCGGGCACCGAGTGGACCGGCGCCGTAAGCGTGGTTGGGGCCTTCGTGGTCAGGAAGCACCACCGCGTACCCCTGGTTCAGAAAGCCCTGGGCGATGAGCAGTTCGGCGGGAGCGACCACCTGACCCAGAAGGGGGCCGGCGTTGAGGTGCTGGACGGCGTACGACGTCGCGCAGTAGCCGGCGGTCGAATCCTCGGCGATCTGCATGGAGACGACCTTGCGCGGGCCGGTCGTGGTGCCGCGCGGCTTGAGGATCGTGGTGACTGCGGGGATCGCCCGGCCGCGGGTGTCGGTGGACCGGAAGGTGAGCTGCCACGCGTCCACGTTGATGGGAGCGACTCCGAAGTTCGCGGGGGTGATCCGCCGGGCACGCAAGATCTCACCCGGAGCGGCGGCGGCGACTTCCCGGGCCGGAGGTCGGTAGAAGGCGGGGTCGAGCTCTTGTGGCAGTGGAACGAGCGGCGCCTGCGTCACGGCCGGGTCGGCGTGGGCGGGCGCGACCGGTGTCCCCGCCGCTGTCGCGACGACGGCCACGGCGCTCAGCGCAGCGGCGAGGAATGTGCGTGTTCTCAATTCGACCCCCGTGTGAAACGTTCTTATTTCAAAAGTTTCGCTGAGAGTACACGGGGGTTGCCCAGATCACAATGGATCGTCGGGAAGTGGGAGGTCACCGGGGCGGGTGAGAGGTCGGTGGGCGGTCTCGATGCGCGTCGTCACTTCGTTCCTCCGCTTACTCGACGGTCCTGCAGGGTGGAGTGGTGGGTGGACGTGTGTGGGTAGGCGGTCTCGATGCGCATCGTCACTTCGTTCCTCCGCTTACTCGACGGACCTGCAGGGTGGTGCTTACTCGACGGTCCTGCAGGGTGGTGCTTACTCGACGGTCCTGCAGGGTGGTGCTTACTCGACGAGCAGGCGGGGTGGTGCCTAGTCGAGGGGCCGGCGGGGTCGCGGGGGCGGCCTGGGGACGGGTCAGGGGCGGGGGATTCGCTCGGAGCCCTCGATGAGGACGCCGCGGCGTGAATCCCCCGCCCCTGATCGTGCGACGGGAATGCAGAGCCTACGGGCTCGGCCTGATCACTTCAGTTCGGCACTGCTCTTCCCGAGAATGCGCCGGGCGATGATCAGCTGCTGAATCTGCTGCGTTCCCTCGAAGATGTCGAGGATCTTCGAGTCGCGCGCCCACTTCTCGAGCAGGGTGCGCTCGGAGTAGCCGTAGGTGGACGCGAGTTCGACGGCCTTGTTGGTGACGTCGGTGCCGGTGCGGCCCGCCTTGGCCTTCGACATCGACGCCTCCAGCGAGTTCGGCATCTTGTTGTCGGCCATCCACGCCGCGCGGATCGCGAGCAGGTATGCGGCCTCGTAGTCGGACTCCATGCGGATGAACTCCGCCACCGCGGCCGGCTGGTCGGCGGCCGGACGGTCGTAGTCGATTTCGAGGCCGGCCTCCTCGAGGAGCTTGCGGAGTTCCTCGAGTGCGGCGCGCGCGACGCCGACAGCCATCGCGGCGACCATCGGCCGCGTGTTGTCGAAGGTCTGCATGACCCCGCCGAAGCCCTTCTTGACGTCCACCTCCGGCGAACCGAGCAGGTTGGTGGCGGGAATCCGGCAGTCCTCGAAGCGGATCACGGCGGTGTCGGACGCGCGGATGCCGAGCTTGTGTTCGAGCCGGACGATGGTGACGCCCGGGTTGTCCCGAGGGACGACGAAGCTCTTGATGGCCGCGCGCCCCAGGCTGCGGTCCACCGAGGCCCACACCACGATGTGGGTGGCGCGCGAACCCGCGGTCACGAAGATCTTCTCGCCGTTGATGACGTACTCGTCGCCGTCGCGCGTCGCGGTGGTGGTCACCGCGGCCGAGTCGGAACCGAAGCTCGGCTCGGTGATGGCCATCGACGCCCAGACCTCGCCGCCGAAGCTCTCGATCTGTTCGTCGGTGGCGACAGCGGCGATGGCCGCGTTGCCCAGTCCCTGATACGGGATCGAGAGCATGAGCCCCACGTCGCCGTACGACGCCCACATGGCGTTGAGGACCGACTGCATGTTGCCGCCGTTGGCGTTGTAGCCCTCCGGTCGCTGCTTGTTGGCGTCGCCGCGACCACCCGCGGCGCCCGCACCGGCCTGGCCGGCGGCGGCGAGACCGTTGTAGAGGTTCGCCAGAGTGTCCAGCTCCACCGGGTACTCGTGCTCGGCGAGGTCGTACTTGCGCGAGATGGGCCGGAAGATCTCCAGCGCCGCATCGCGCGCCTGCTCCACCGTGGGCTGCAGCTTCTTGGGCAGTTCGAGATTGATTGCCATGATGTCGACTCCTGAAACTCGTCTCGCCGTCAGAGAACGACGATGCCCTCGCCGATGCCCGCACCGCGCAGGTCGCGGTACCACCGCTCCACCGGGTGCTCCTTGGTGAAGCCGTGGCCGCCGAGCAGCTGCACGCCGTCGAGGCCGATCTGAAGGCCCTTGTCGATGGTGAGCTTGCGCGCCAGCGCCGCCTCGCGGGCGAACGACAGACCCTGCTCCGCACGCGAGGCGCCGCGGAGGGTCACCAGTCGCAGGCCGTCGAGTTCGGTCGCCATGTTCGCGACCATGAACGCCACCGCCTGGCGGTTCGAGATCGGCTCGCCGAAGGCCTCGCGTTCGTTGACGTAGGGGATCACGTAGTCGAGCATCGCCTTCGCGGTGCCGGCGGCCAGTGCCGACCAGCCCAGGCGCGACAGGCGCACCACGTCGCGGTACGCGGCCGCCGCGTCGTCTCCCTCGACCTCGCCGAGGAGGGCTGTGGCGGGAACGGCCACGTCGTCGAGCAGCAGCCGGCCCATTCCGGCTGCGCGCAGGCCCATGCCCGGATCGGCTTCGATCACCAGACCCTGGCTGTCGGACTCGACGATGAACAGCGCCGGACGGCCGTCGAGCTGCGCGCCGACGATGAACAGTTCCGCGCTGCCTGCCGCGGGGACGAACGACTTCACGCCGGAGAGACGGAACCCGCTCGGCACGCGCTTGGCCTTGGTCTGCAGGTCGAAGGCGTCGAACAGCGGGCGCGGCTCGGCGATGACGACCGCGGACGACGGTACGTTCTCGCCCGCGAAGTCGGGAAGGTAGGTGCGCTGCTGGCCGTCGCTGCCGAAGTTGGTCAGGGTGGTCGCGACGCCGCTCGGCGCCAGAAGGGGCAGGGCCAGTCCCATGTCGCCGTACGCCATGGCCTCGGCGACGAGCGCGTTGGTGACCACACCGCGTTCGGTGGCGGCTCCGTCGAAGGCCTCCGGAACGTTGATCATCGTGA
Organism: Gordonia sp. LUNF6; assembly: GCF_047041125.1. NCBI lineage: Bacteria > Bacillati > Actinomycetota > Actinomycetes > Mycobacteriales > Gordoniaceae > Gordonia > Gordonia sp. LUNF6. The sequence continues at coordinate 2,918,747 of NZ_CP178181.1, read as the reverse complement.
TGCCGAGTTCCGCCGAGCGCTTCAGGATGTCCTCGGGAGTGGTGGCGGCGTTGTCGGCGTCGTATGCCGCCGGCCGCAGGATCTCGGTGGAGAAGTCGCGGACGGTCTCCGCGATCATCTCCTGCTCTTCGTCGGGGTTGAGGTTGAAGAATCCCTTCGACGAGGTGGCCGGACGCTCCGGCTTTCCGCTGCTCGCGACCTGGGTGAACGCGCGGTTGGCCGCTCCGAGGGTCTTGAATCCGGTCTTGGTGGCGTGGAAGGCCACCCGGTTGATCGGCTCGCGCAGGTGGTACTTCTCGGCGATGTCGGAGCCCGTGATGGTCGTGAGCAGGCGCATGGCCGCACCGATCGGAGTGCGCTTGTGCGGCTGCGCGCCGACGGACGAGGTGTCGCGGGGTTCGGTGTTCGTGGTCATTTCCTCACCAGATTCTCGAAGCGGATTGTCGCGATGGAGTTCTTACTCCGTAGTAAGGAGTTACCTTACTCCTCGGTAAGAAGGTTGTCACGCCTCCGGCACGACTATCGTCGGAGCCATGCGCATCACCCATTTCGGCCACTCCTGCGTACTGCTCGAGATCGATCGCACCCGGGTGCTCTTCGACCCCGGAAACCTCTCGTCGGGATTCGAGACGCTGACCGGGCTGGACGCGATTCTCATCACCCATCAGCACCCCGACCATGCGGATCCGGCGCGGCTGCCCGCGCTGGTCGACGCCAATCCACAGGCGGTCCGTTACGCCGACCCGCAGACCGCGGCCCAACTGAACGAGAAGCGGGACGCCGGCCAGTGGTCGGTGATGGCGGCGGGGGAGCAGACGCGAATCGGTGCGCTGACCGTCCGCGGCACCGGCGGCAGACACGCCGTGATCCACCCGGATCTGCCGGTGGTCGACAACATCGCGTACGTGGTGGACGCCGCCGACCGTCCCGGCGCCTTCATGCACCCCGGCGACAGCCTGTACATCCCGTTCGAGCGGATCGACGTTCTGGCCCTGCCCGCGGCCGCGCCGTGGCTCAAGCTCAGCGAGCCCGTCGACTACCTGCGCGCGGTCGCGCCGCGGCGGGCCTTCCCGATCCACCAGGCCGTCCTGTCCGATGCCGGCCGTGCCATTCACAATGCGCGGATCGACGAGATGAGGCCGACGGGCACCGAGTTCTCCGTGCTGGAGTCCGGGGTGCCCGTCGAACTGTGACCGCCGCCGCGGCCTGAATCACCGCCGCGTGGTCACTGTGTCGGCAACGGACTGTAGAAGACCAGCCCGTTGCCCTTGTTGTCGTAGACCACCGCACGCCGCTCGTGCGCGTCGTTGTACGCCTGGGTGACGATGCCGCCGCCGCTCGCTTCGACGGCCTTCGCGGCCGCGTCGACGTCGTCGGTCTTGATGCCGACCACAACCTGACCGTGGATCGGGTGGTCGACGGCCGTCGCGAGTGCGACGGTGACTCCGCCGCCGTCGAGGGCGGCGAAGTGTGCGCCGTCGCGGAACTTCAGAGCCATTCCCAGCGTCTCGCTGTAGAACTTGATCGATTCGTCGAGATCGTCGGTCGACAGGACGATCATCTTCACTTCGTTGCTCATGGCGCCTCCGCATTCAGTTCTCGGAGCGGGATGTCGCTCCATCGCGGAGGCTACCGGCGACTTCCTTGTGCCGCAGGAGTATTCCGGCGCGAACGCGGAGTCACGCGCGGAGGATCACGTCCCCAGGGCTGCCAGAGTCTCCCGCTGCAGCAGACCGTTCGTGGCCACGGCGCTTCCGCCGCCCGGGCCGGGCCTGCCGCCCAGATCGGTGAACTCGCCGCCCGCCTCGCGTACCAGGACATCGAGTGCCGCGAGATCCCACAGGGAGACCTCCGGTTCGGCGGCGATGTCCACTGCGCCCTCGGCGACGAGGCAGTAGTTGAAGAAGTCGCCGTAGCCGCGCACTCGCCAGACGCTGTCGGTGAGCGCGATGAATCGGTCGCGGATGCCGCGGTCGGCCCAGCCGGACAGGCTGGAGAAGGCCAACGACGCCGAGCCGAGGTCGTCGACCTTCGACACCGAGATCGGCCTGGGCTCGCCGCCGTCGAGCGACGCGAAGGCGCCGCCGCCCGCCGCCGCCCACCAGCGCCGGTTCAACGCAGGCGCACTCACCACGCCGACCGACGGCACGCCGTCCACGAGCAGGGCGATGAGCGTGGCCCAGACGGGAACGCCGCGGACGAAGTTCTTGGTGCCGTCGATCGGATCCACCACCCATTGCCGCCCGGTGAGCAGCGGGTCGCCGCCGAACTCCTCGCCGAGCACGGCGTCGGCGGGTCGGGCCTGGGCGATGCGGTCGCGGATCATCCGTTCGCACGCGAGGTCGGCGTCCGACACCGGGGTGAGATCGGGCTTCGAGTCGACGTGCAGATCGAGGGCGCCGAAGCGGGAGAGCGTGAGGTCGTCGGCTGCATCGGCCAGATCGAGTGCCAGCTGAAGATCTGCGCCGTGACCGGCGTCCGAGAGGGTAGCCACGGCATCCGAGGCTAGCACCGGTGGCCGATGCGTCCGGCCGTGCGACATCCGTCTCTTCCCGATGCCGTCCGGCGGTACTCTCGGGCCATGCCTGTGTGGATCAGCGTCGTGTTCATCCTGATCGTCGCGACGTCGCTCGTCGCGATGCTGATGCAGCGCCGTGGGCGCCGGATGTTCGGAGGCGGCGTCGACGCGGCCTCCGGCTATGTGGAGGGCACGCTCACGGTGACCGGGCTCGGCAGGCAGAACGAGCCCGACAAGAACGGGAGCCGGTACTGCACCATCAGCGGCACCATCATCGGCCCGCAGATCGCTCCCACCGAGGTGTACGGCACTCAGGTGCTCGGCGCCGACGACGTCGCGCCGACGGTGGGCGCGTCGATGCCCGTGGTGTACCGGCCCGGCAAGGTCGACTCCACGTGGCGGTTCGGGGTGCTCGGCGACTGACCGCGGTCGGGCGTCCGCGGCCAGAGGGTAACCTGGTTCCTCGTGCACCCCGATGTCTCCGCTGATCTCGAATCGCTCGACGCCACCCTGACGACCGTCGAGAAGGTGATGGACCTCGACGAGCTCCGTCGCCGAATCGACGAGCTCGAGATGCAGGCTTCCGACCCCGACCTGTGGAACGACCAGGAGCACGCGCAGAGCGTCACCTCCGAGCTGTCGCACGCGCAGTCCGAACTCCGCCGGGTCAGCGAGCTCCGGTCGCGCCTCGACGATCTCCCGGTGCTGTACGAGCTCGCGGAGGCGGAGGAGGGCGACTCGGCCGTCGCGGCTCTCGAGGACGCGGAGACCGAGCGAGCGGACCTGCGCCGCGACATCGAGGCCATGGAGGTCAAGACCATGCTCGCGGGCGAGTACGACCCCCGCGAGGCGCTGGTGAACATCCGCTCCGGTGCGGGCGGAGTGGATGCGGCGGACTGGGCGCAGATGCTGATGCGCATGTACATCCGGTGGGCCGAGCAGCACGGGCATCCGGTCGAGGTGTACGACACCTCGTACGCGGAGGAAGCGGGCCTCAAGTCCGCGACCTTCGCCGTCAAGGCGCCGTACATGTACGGAACGCTGTCGGTGGAGCAGGGCACCCACCGCCTGGTGCGGATCAGTCCGTTCGACAACCAGGGCCGCAGGCAGACCTCGTTCGCCGAGGTCGAGGTGTTGCCGGTGGTCGAGACCACCGACCACATCGACATCGACGAGAACGACGTGCGGGTGGACGTGTACCGCTCGTCCGGCCCGGGCGGACAGTCGGTCAACACCACCGACTCCGCGGTGCGGCTGACGCACGTCCCGACGGGCATCGTCGTGACATGTCAGAATGAGAAGAGCCAGCTGCAGAACAAGGTCGCCGCGATGCGCGTGCTGCAGGCCAAACTCCTCGAACGCAAGCGTCTGGAGGAGCGTGCGCAGATGGACGCGCTCAAGAGCGACACCGGCGCCAGCTGGGGCAATCAGATGCGCTCGTACGTGCTTCACCCCTACCAGATGGTGAAGGACCTGCGAACGAACGTGGAAAGCAACAACCCGTCTGCGGTGCTCGACGGTGATCTCGATCAGTTCATCGAAGCGGGCATCCGCTGGCGGATGAACGAAGGCGAGTGATCGTATCGATTCCGTTCCCACCTACCTGGTAGATCGGCTCGGGCTGCCGAGCTGGCTGCAGTCCTGGGAGAAGTGGCTCGCAGTCGACTTCGTCGGCATCCTGCTCTGGATCATCGGCGGGATCCTGGTCATCCGGTTCTTCCGATGGGGTGCCGGCCGGTACAGCAAGCGGGTGCTGCGGCAGTTCGAGTCCAGCGACGACATCGTGCAGTCCGAGGACATGAAGCACCGGCGGGCACTGGTGGACGTCGTGACCTGGACGTTGGTAGCGCTCACCGTTGCCGCGGTCACGATGCACATCCTGGGGATGTGGGTCGCGAAGAGCAGCCTCGTGGGGCTGAGCGCGGTGGTCGGTGCGGCGCTGGGCTTCGGCGCGCAGCGCGTGGTGCAGGATCTGCTGGCCGGCTTCTTCATCATCGCCGAGCATCAGTACGGCTACGGCGACGTCGTCAACCTCTCGGTGACCGGCGGCCTCGAAGCCGAGGGCACCGTCGAGGATGTGACGCTCCGCGTCACCCGACTCCGGAACACGGACGGCGAACTGCTCATCGTGCCGAACGGTCAGATGATCAAGGCCGCGAACCTGTCGAAGGACTGGGCGCGGTCGGTGGTCGACGTGCCGGTGCCGCTCGACGCCGACATCAACGAGGTCAACACGGTCCTGCGCGAGGTGGGACAGACCTTCTACGACAACCCGCGGTGGAACCGGTTGCTGCTCGACGCGCCGACCCCGCTGGGCATCACCAACCTCGAACTCGACTCGGCGACCGTCCGGATGGTGGCGCGGACGCTTCCCGGCCAGCAGTTCGAGATCGGCCGCGCGCTGCGCGGCGACATCATCTACGGCCTCGCGCGCCACGGGATCTTCGTCCAATCGGTGCAGCAGCAGTCGGCGGTCAAGACCGCCGGGGACGAGGCCGCCCAGACCGGAGGCGGGGTGAGCGATGAGCACTGAGGAACGGCCGGCCGACACCGCCGCTCACACGACCGTCGCCGAGGCCGCCGCAGCTCCCGAGCCGTCGGCGATCGTGAAACTCGCGCGGCGCATGCGGCACGTCTATCACACGCGCATTCGGACGACCACCGTCGTCCTGATCCTCATATGGTTCGCGCTGCTCGGCTTCTACGGGTTCAGTTCCGAGCACTACGCCACCGAGCCGAGGGTCCCGCAGGGCACGCAGGTGCAGCAGCCTGTCGAGCCGACGACGTCGCAGCCCAGCTACACCTCGCAGACCCCCACGTCCTCGACCGTCGAGTCGTCGACCGAACCGACGCAGACCGAGACTCCCACCACGGAGACCGGACGGGGCACCGAGGGCACCGGCCGTCAGACCGGGCGGGCCACGCCGAGCACGCCGGCCGGGGAGCAACAGCAGCAGCAACTGCCGCAGGCGCCGAATGGAACCGTGCAGCCGACCTCCCAGCCCGGAGCCAGTGCGGGCGAGTAGTCCTGACCGGTCAGTACACTTGGCTACCGTGATCAAGCTGACGAATGTGACGATGCAATACGCAGCGTCTTCTCGCCCCGCGCTGGACGATCTGTCGCTGGAGGTCGAGAAGGGGGAATTCGCCTTCCTGATCGGTCCGTCGGGTTCCGGTAAGTCGACCTTCTTCCGGCTGCTGCTCAAGGAGGACAAGCCGACGTCCGGCGACGTGTACGTGGGGGATTTCCACGTGAACAAGCTCCGCAGCCGGGAGGTCCCGAAGCTCCGTCAGTCCATCGGCTGCGTCTTTCAGGACTTCCGCCTGCTGCAGCAGAAGACGGTGGCCGACAACGTGGCCTTCGCGCTCGAAGTGATCGGCAAGCCCGCGTCCACGATCCGGGAGGCGGTACCCGAGACCCTGGAGTATGTGGGTCTCTCGGGCAAGTCGGACCGGATGCCGCACGAGCTGTCCGGTGGTGAGATGCAGCGGGTGGCGATCGCGCGAGCCATCGTCAATCGTCCGGCCCTGCTCCTGGCCGACGAGCCCACCGGAAACCTCGACCCGGAGACCAGCGAGGAGATCGTCGAGGTTCTCGACCGTGTCAATCGCGGCGGCACCACCGTCGTCATGGCCACTCACGACCGCCACATCGTCGACGCGATGCGGCGCCGCGTGGTGGAGTTCGACAACGGGACCCTGGTGCGCAACGACGAGCACGGCGTCTACGGCATCGGCTGACACTTGACCTTCCACAGGCGGGAAACCAAAGGCATCACATGCGCTTGAACTTCATCTTCGGCGAGGTCTTCAACGGCTTCCGCCGCAACATCACCATGACCGTCGCGATGGTGCTCACCACGGCGATCACCCTCGGCATGCTCGGCGGCGGTCTGCTCGTGATCCAGATGGCCAACAAGAGCCAGAAGATCTTCCTCGACCGCGTCGAGATGCAGTTCTTCATCAACGACGCGGTCACCGCGAAGGATCCGAACTGCCTCGAGGCTCCGTGCACCACACTGCGCACCGACCTGGAGTCGGAGCCGGGAGTGGCGTCGGTGACGTTCATCAGCCAGGAGCAGGCGTACAAGACGGCCAAGGAGTCGTGGGAGAAGGACTCGCCCGAGCTCGCCGACTTCATCCGCAAGGAGGCGTACCAGGGAGCGCTGCGCGTGCGGATGGCCGATCCCGACCGCTTCGGCGCGGTGCTCGACAAGTACTCGCGGGCCGAGGGCGTCGACGGAGTCCTCGATCAACGTGACCTGGTCAAACGTATCTTCAGCGTGCTCGACGGGGCTCGCAACGCGGCCTTCGCCATCGCCGCGGTCCTGGCCGTGGCCGCGATCCTGCTGATCGTCAACACCGTGCAGATCGCGGCCTATACGAGACGGACGGAGGTGTCGATCATGCGGCTGGTCGGCGCCACCAGGTGGTACACCCAGCTGCCCTTCCTGCTGGAGGCGGTGATCGCCGCGGTGGTCGGAGCGCTGCTGGCCATCGGCGGGCTGTTCCTGGCGAAGATATTCTTCTTCGACAAAGCGCTCGAAGACCTCTACGGTGTGAACATCCTGGCGCGCATCACGTCGGCGGACGTGTGGTTCGTGTCGCCGTGGCTGCTGTTGTCGGGCATCGTGCTCGCCGGCGTCACCGCGTACGGCACCTTGCGCGTCTATGTCCGTGAATGACGACTACATGAAGAATTCGGAGGTCTGCCGTGCCCAGGGATAAGGGTAAGTCGGTGATCGCGACGAACCGGAAGGCTCGGCACAACTACACGATTCTCGAGACCTTCGAGGCGGGGATGGTTCTCCAGGGGACCGAGGTCAAGGCGCTGCGCGAGGGCAAGGCGTCACTGGTCGACGCCTTCGCGACGATCGACGACGGCGAGGTATGGCTCAACGCCGTGCACATCGCCGAATACGGCAGCGGCACCTGGACCAACCACGCCCCCCGACGCAAGCGCAAATTGCTGATGCACCGTCGTGAGATCGACGGGCTCATCGGCAAGCTGCGCGACGGAAATCTGACGCTGGTTCCACTGTCGATGTACTTCTCCGACGGTTACGCAAAGGTGGAGCTGGCGCTCGCCAAGGGCAAGCAGGCGCACGACAAGCGCCGCGACATCGCCGAGCGGACCGCCAAACGCGAGGTGGAGCGGACTCTCGGCCGGCGCGTCAAGGGAATGTAGCGGTTGGCGGTTCCGCGCAGACTCTCCGGCATCGCGCTGACGCTTGTGGTCGCGGCGCTCACGGCCGCGGGCTGCGCCGACCGGGCACCGCAGGCGCAAGCGGTTCCCGAGGTGGGCTGGCTCGTCGCCGACCATTCGTGCGCGCCAGATCGGGTGCGGGCTCAAGCCGACGCTGTGGTGCGCACCGGTCTGCGCGACGTGGGGTTCCGCGAGTTGTTCATCGATTGCAATGACGAGGATCGCGCCCGGATCGACGCCGACTCGGGCGTTCGCGCCGATCTGGCCTCGCTCGGACTGCACATGCATCCGCTCCCGTCCGCGCAGCGACGCACGGCCGTCGACGCCGCGGCCGCTACTCCGTCCGGGCTCCGGACGGCGGTGACGCGGCGGGTGATGAGGGCCGAGCCCCTGGTGGTGACCGGAGATCTGCCCGCCGTGCCCCGTGGCACGGTCGAGATGCTCCGGAACCCGGAGATCGGTGAGTTGGTCCGCGATCGCCGTGCGGCACCGGGCGCCGAGGTGAACGGCGATCCCGAGACGTACTCGCGGGCGATCGGTGAGCGGGGACTGCTGGTGTCGTTCACCAACACCGGACCCGTCGGCCGTGACATGTCGATCCCGATCGCCGATCTCGGCCTGGCCGGCGACGACGTGGTTCCGGCGCGTGAGGTCTGGTCCGGACGCCGCATCAAGGCCGAGGACGGGGAACTCACCATTCGGGTAGGAGCGGGCGACGCGGCACTGCTGCGGATCGGCTGAGCGACCCGAATGACGTCGCGACGAATACCGGGATGATTCTGTCGTCTCCTTTGGTTATGATTAGGTGTCCGCCAAAATCTGGAGGGCACCCCCTCGGGGCCGATCGGTTTCGACTACGTGCATCGAGGTGGGGGAAGCGTGTCGGTGCAGGCTAGAGACCACCGTAAGCGTCGCAGCAACCAATTAAGCGCCGATTCCAATCAGCGCGACTACGCTCTCGCTGCCTGATCAGCGAGGCTAGTCTGTCGGCCCGGTTCTAAGTTCCCGGAACCGGATGCCGGCATCAGCTAGGGAACTCACTGTCGCCGCCGGTCGCAGGCGTCGGCAGGACATCCAAAAGCGACTGGGATCGTCATCCCGGCTTGTTCGCGAGACCGGGAGATCCGAGTAGAGACACAGCGGACTGCACACGGAGAAGCCCCACTGAAGTGACGGAGGACCCGGGTTCAATTCCCGGCGGCTCCACGAGGTAAGGCCCCCGGTCGTCACCGACCGGGGGCCTTACTCATATCCGGCAGCTCATATCCGGCAGATCGCTAGGCTGCGTTGATGCAGATCACGAAGTGGATCGGGACCGCGAGCTGGTGGGTATTCGTCGTCGCTCGTCTCGTGGGAGAGATGGGAGAGCCGGTCGCCGGGACATCGCGCGATTTCGTCGGCTTCCTGCGGGTCGGCGGTGGATGGACCGCGTACACGCCGCTCACCGATGCGATCGCGACGAGGAACGTCGACACCGCCGCACCGAATGCGCTGATGCTGATCTCGCTGATCGCACTGGCAGTCACGGTGGATGCGGGAGTGGTGCAGGCCGTGCTCAGTCGCCGTCTGCTCGTCGGCGTGATCGCGGTCGCGGCGCCGGTCGTCGGAGGTGTACTGGTCCTGTGGGCTCTCTACCACCGGACTGGGGCCGCAGGCGCAGTGCAACTCTCGTCGCTGTCGGTATTCGCCCTGATACTGACCGCCGTGGCTGTTCGCGGTCTCGGTACACAGCTCGGTGCGTATGGGAATCGGGCCGGGGCCGCGGCGCAGGCCGGACGAGGAGCGGACTCGACCGGCGGAGGATCCGCCTGACGGGGACGTCGTGTTCTTGCAGGTCGGCGACGGTGTGGTCGAGAAGACAGTGCGGTGGCTGCTCGTGAGTTGCTCTGCCGGCCCGTGTCTCGGTTGACTTGAGAGATGCGCAGAATCGCCGTGGGCGTCGTCCTCATCCTGCTCGTCGCGCTCGCTACAGCGTGCGGAAGTGACCCGTCGCCGGCTCAGCGGCTGGCGGACGCGCTGAACGGCCGCGACATGACCGCCGCCGCCTCGGTGACCGACGATCCGGCGTCGGCAGAGAAGGCGTTCACAGCCAGCTTCGACGGGATGGGCGAGGCCAAGGTTCACGTGAGTGTCGGCGGCGAGGACGACGACGAACTGAACTGGTCGTGGTCGCTGCCGCACGGCCGGACCGTCGACTACACCACATCGGTCGCGGAGACGGGCGGCAAAGTCCGCTGGACGCCGCAGCTGATTCATCGAGACCTCAAGCCCGGCGCTCGTCTGCTCTACAGCGATGACAAGACCTACGACGTCCCGGTCGTCGACCGGTCCGGTCGCGACCTCCTCACCTGGCAGGAGGTCACGGTGGTCTCGCTCGCCCCGGATCGGTCCGGGTCTGCGGAGGCACTCGCCGCGCGACTGCGGCCGGTGGCGCCGACGGTCACCGCAGCATCCGTTCGCGCAGACGTCAAAGGAAAGAAGGAACCGACCACGATCGTGACACTGCGCGCCGCGGACGCGAAGAAGGCCGGGGACCTCGCTTCCATTCCCGGCGTCACAGTCCGCAAGGAGGGACGCCTGCTCACCGCGTCGAAGGACCTGCGCTCTCCCGCGGTCGCCGGCCTCGAGGAGCAGTGGCGGAAATCGATCGACGCGGCGGCCGGCGCCACCGTGGCGATCGCCGACGCCGAGGGGAACCCGATCGGGCGCGTGAAGACATTCGACGGCCGGACTCCCGAGCGGGTGGAGACCACTCTCGACGTCGCCCTCCAGCGTGCGGCGAATGCCGCGGTCGCCACTTCGCGTCGCCCGACGATGCTGGTCGCGATCCGGCCGTCGACCGGAGGGATTCTGGCGGTGGCCCAGAACGAGGGAGCCGACCGGCAGGGGCCGGTGGCGTTGAGCGGTCTGTACCCGCCGGGCTCCACGTTCAAGACGGTCACCACGCTGGCCGCACTCGATGCCGGCGTCACGAAGCCCGATGCGATACTGCCGTGTCCCGGAAAGAAGCGGATCGGCGATCGCGTCATTCCGAACGAGAACGAGTTCGATCTCGGTGCCGTGCCGCTGCACACCGCGTTCTCGCGCTCGTGCAATACGACGATGGCGGCGCTGTCGGCTGAGTTGTCCGATACCGCGCTCACCGACACCGCGCGCTCGCTCGGGCTCGGCGTCGACTACACGATCCCCGGGCTCACCACCGTGACAGGCGCGGTCCCCGCAGCGAAGACCACTGCGGCGAAGGTCGAGAACGGGATCGGGCAGGGCACGGTCACCGCCTCGCCGTTCGGCATGGCGCTCGCGGAAGCGAGCCTCGCCGCGCGTCACACCGTCACGCCCACGTTGATCCAGGGACGCGCCACCGGGGAGAGTGCACGGCCGTCGGAGATCTCGGCGTCGGCGGCCGCCGCACTCCGGACGATGATGCGCGAAACCGTCAGTTCCGGCACGGCGACCGCCTTGCGCGACATTCAGGGGCTCGGAGGCAAGACGGGGACGGCCGAGTTCGGCGACAACACCCACTCGCACGGCTGGTTCGCCGGCATCGACGGCGACCTCGCCTTCGCGACCCTCGTCGTCGGCGGTGACAGCTCGGCGCCCGCGGTGCAGGTGAGCGGCGAGCTCCTGCGGGCGGCGAAAGCGGATCTGCCCTGACCCGGAGAAGCGAAGTGCCCCGCCGTGGGCGGGGCACTTCGTCGAATCGGAGGGGCGCTTACTGAACGCCGGAGAAGACGGTCTTCAGAAGCTCGAACACGTGAGGATGCTCAACGATTGCCGTCCACAGTGCTGCGTCCATAGGTATCTCGCCTTTCTAAGGGGATTCGAGGCTTACATCCCCACTTTACGTGGTCATTGCGAATGCCGTTTCGCGAAGACGCGCAGCGCGTCCAAATAGCCCGGTGAGTACACCGAAGACGGCGCGAACCTGGTGCGTGCCGCGACACGGAAATCGTCTCGGTACTCGATTCCCTCCCGCGTGATGCTGTGCGTGGCGTCGTCGAACCGCTTCACGGTCAGCAGATCCGGCCGGACGGTGCGGCGGTAGACGGACTCGGTCTCGTCCACGTCGACGGTGCGGTCGTCGCCCCCGAGCACCAATAGGAGCGGAACTGCGATGCCCGGCAGGGACGCCGTCGCATCCGACCGGAGGTTGCGTTCGGCGAACCCCCACTGCGCGGGGGTCATCGGCTCCGGATCGATCCCGGAGCGCCGGTACGCGGCGTACCCGGCACCCTCTTCCAACAGGCGCACCCGCTGGGCCCGGCGTGCCAGTTCCGCCGACGCCTCCGGGGCCGGGGCGCCGTGTGCGGACAGGTCGGACCGCAGCGCGAACTCGTGCTGCCGGAGCCAGTTGACCGCCGGCCCCACCAGGACGGCGAATCGCAAGTCGTTGCGCGCCGCGAGCACCTCGGGCACCACCCATCCGGCCTGTCCGTCGCCCCAGACGCCGATGCGGGTGGTATCGATGTCGGGGCGCGTGTAGGCCCACGAGACAGCGGCCTCGACCTCCGTCTCACGGTCGTGCATCGATTGGTCGAGCCAGTCTCCGGGCGCGCCGCCGACCCCCGGTTTGTCCCACGACAGCGTTGCGAATCCGGCCTTCGCGTACGCGTCCCAGAGCGGCTTGTAGGTGTCGTCGCGACTGGCGTTCGCCGGCCCGTCACCGTGGACGAACACCACGAGCCCGTGCGGTCCCTCGCTGTTGACAGGCGTCGCGAGCACCGCGTGCAGTTCGCCGCGGGGACCTTCGATCGTGACCCGTTCCTCGTGGATCGCGAAATCGCCCGCCACCAGGATCCACACGGTACCGCCGAGGACGAGCGCTGCGATCGTGCCGAGCGCCGCCAACGCCAGCTTCTTCCTGCGGCTCACTCAGGCGAGTCTAGACGGCGGTCGCCGCGCACTCGAAGGCCCGACCGTCGCGTGGACGGTCGGGCCTTCGAGAGCGGGTGGCCTGCGGGCGGCGTCTACGCGTCGGGCTCGCCGAGCACCGTGTAGTCGCCGTCGGCGTAGTGCTGACGGACGCGCTTCTTGTCGAACTTGCCGACCGAGGTCTTGGGAACCTCGGTGACGAACGACCACCGCTCGGGGATCTGCCAGCGCGGGATGCGGTCCTCGAGGAACTTGCGGTGCGCCTCCACGTCGGCGTCCGCTTCATCGCGGACCACCGCGAGCACGAACGGCCGCTCGTCCCACTTGGCGTCCGGGACGCCGATGACGGTCGCTTCCACCACCGCCGGATTCGACGCGATCACGTTCTCCAGTTCCACCGACGAGATCCACTCGCCTCCGGTCTTGATGATGTCTTTGGCGCGGTCGACGATCGTCATGTACCCGTCGGGTGTGATGGTCGCGACGTCGCCGGTGCGCAGCCAGCCGTCGTCGAACTTCGACGGATCGGCGACGTTGCCGTCGGGCTGGTAGTACGAGCCGGTGATCCACGGGCCGGACACCTCCAGTTCACCGCGAGCCTCGCCGTCCCACGGCTGCTCCTGGCCGTCGTCGCCGACGATCCGTGCGGCGACCGGAGCGGGGAAGCGGCCCTGGGTGACCCGATAGGCGAATGCGGCGTCCTCGTCCTCGACGCCGGCCGGGGGCCGGGAGATGGTCCCCAGCGGGGAGGTCTCGGTCATGCCCCAGGCGTGCACGATCTTGACGCCGTAACCGTCGAACTTGGTGATCATCGACGGCGGGACCGCCGCACCGCCGACGACCACCTCGCGCAGGTGGGTGATGTCCTGCGGCTTCGCATCGAGCAGTGCCGACACACCCTGCCAGATGGTCGGCACCGCGGCGGCGAGCGTCGGGCGGGTCTCGGCCATCATCGCCAGCAGCGGCTCCGGCTGCAGGAAGCGGTCGGGCATCACCAGGGTCGCGCCGGCCATCATCGCCGCGTACGGCAGCCCCCACGACATGACGTGGAACATCGGGACGATCGCGAGCATCGTGTCGTGATTCGACAGACCCATGCCGCTCGTCGACGTCCCGAGGAGCGAATGCAGGTAGATGCTGCGGTGCGAGTAGACGACTCCCTTCGGGTCGCCGGTGGTACCCGAGGTGTAACACATGACGGCGGCGTCGGTCTCGTCGAGCTTCGGCCAGTCGTAGGTCGTCGGCTCGCCGGCGATCAAATCGTCGTAGGCGTGCACGGTGACGCCTTCGGGTGCGGTCAGCGACTCGACGGGGCCGTTCGCCACGACGACGTGCTTCACATTGGGTGTGCCGGCCAGATACTGCGACAGCATCGGCGCGACGGACGCGTCGACGAAGATCACCTTGTCGTCGGCGTGATTGATGATGAATACGGCCTGCTCGGGCGAGAGTCGCAGGTTCAGGGTGTGCAGAACGGCGCCCATCGACGGCACGCCCGCGTACAGCGCCTGATGCTCGGTGTTGTTCCACATGAAGGTCGCGACCCGATCGCCCCTGGCGACGCCCAGCTTGGTCAGCGCGTTGGCGATCTGTGCGCCCTGGTCGCCGATGTCGGCGAACGAGGCCTCACGGGTGCCCTCTCCGGTCCAGGTGATCACCTTCGCCTCGGGGAACACTCGACGGCTGTACTCGACCAACCCCGAGATCAACAGATCTCCGTGCTGCATCGTCGTCTGGACCATGTGCTGTCTCCTTCACGCTGTTCGCACGCGCAGTGCCACCGGAATGTCGATGATGTGAATCGGTTCACTCTCGTGATCGATTGTTCCCCGAACTACAGTCAAATTATGCATCATTTCGTTCGAATGATGCAGAGGCGGGAGATTGACGGTGATCGATCCGGAGGTCGTCCTCGACGCGGCGCGTGAGGTCTTCATCGCGGACGGCGGGATCGAGGTCGGGGAACTGGCTCAGACGGTGGGTGTGAACCGGACCACACTCTACCGTCGATGGGGTGGGCGCGACGGCTTGTTGGCCGAGGTCATCTGGTCGATCACCGAGCCGACGATCGCCGCCGCCGCACGGCGCGCACCTGGTCGCGGAGCGGAGAAGATCGCGAGAACGATGGGGGAGTTCGCCGCCATCGTCAACGGCTCGGTGCATTTCGGAACGTTTCTGCGACGGGAGCCCGAGCGGGCGCTCCGACTGATGACCACGCACGCCGGTGGCGTCCAGCCGCGCATCGTCGGCAAGATCCGCGAACTGGTGCAGGCGGAGATCGATGCGGGGGAGATGTCCTCGCCGCTGCCGATCGACGATCTGGCACTCATCCTCGTCCGCATCACCGAGACGTTCGTCTACACCAATCTCATCACCGGTCGCGAGCCGGACGCGGCGAAGGCGTCGCAGGCCTGTGCCGCCATTCTCGGCGTCGGACTGCTATCCGACGACCCGAACGAAATCACCTGAGAGCAAGGAGATCACAGCCATGTCGACAATCCTCGACACCTTCCGTCTCGACGGCAGGGTCGCCCTCGTGACCGGCGCGTCCAGCGGACTCGGCGTCGGCTTCGCGAAGGCGCTCGCCGACGTCGGCGCCGACGTGGTCCTGGCCGCGCGGCGCGCGGACCGCCTCGCCGACACCGAGGCCGCGATCGAGGGTATGGGACGGCGTGCGCTCGCCGTCACCACCGACGTCTCCGACCCCGAGCAGTGCACCGCCGCGGTCGACGCGGCGATGGCCGAGTTCGGGCGCGTCGATGTGCTCGTCAACAATGCCGGCGTCGGCTGGTCCGCGCCGGCGCTGCGCGAGAAGCCCGAGGACTTCCGCCGGGTGATGGAGATCAACGTCAACGGCTCGTACTGGATGGCCCAGGCGTGTGCCCGGGTGATGCGGCCGGGCAGTTCGATCGTCAACCTCGCGAGCGTGCTGGGACTCACCTCGGTGCTGATGCCGCAGGCCGCGTACTCGGCCAGCAAGTCCGCGGTCATCGGTCTCACCCGCGACCTCGCGCAACAGTGGACTCCCCGCAAGGGCATCCGGGTGAACGCGCTGGCGCCGGGCTACTTCGAGTCGGAGATGACCGGCGAGTTCGCCGAGGGCGTCCTGGACGAGTACGTGGTTCCGCGCACGCTGTTCGGCCGGATCGGGAATCCGGGGGAACTCGACTCCGCCCTGGTCTTCCTCGCCTCGGACGCCAGCAGTTACATCTCGGGTCTCACGCTGCCCGTGGACGGTGGGATGCTGACGAACTGACGGTCCGGCCAGACTCGGCGGGCCAGCGCTCGCTCAGCGGACGCCGTGGTCGGCGAGCGCCGCGACGATCGTCGGGACGTGACTGGTGGACGGGTCCTTGGTGGCCGTCGCGAGCTCCAGGTCGCCGTCGGTTCCGAGGCGCACCAGTTCGGCGAGCGCGTCGGCCTGCGGTCCCGGCTCGTCCAATTCCGCTCGATAGCGTGCGGAGAACGCGTCGTACTCGTCGGGGTGCGCGTGATACCACTTGCGCAGATCGTTCGACGGGGCCACCTCTTTGAGCCAGCGGCCGATGCGAGGGTCGTCCTTGTGCACTCCGCGCGGCCACAGTCGGTCGACGAAGACGCGGTGGTCGTCGGGGGCGTCGTAGACGCGGGCGATGGAGACGGTCACGTGGGTGTCCTTTCGCCGGTGGTGATTCCGACGTTACGCCGTCGTGCCCGCGACCGAGCGACGGTCGGCGGCCAGTGCGTCGGCGACGAACCGCAGGGCGCTGCCCTGCCAGAGCCCGATGTGGTCGAGCATCGGATGGCCGCCGTCGGGCACCGCGAGGTATTCGGCGTCGAGTCCGCGGGCCGCGAGCTCGGCGATGCCTTTCGCGGTGCGCCGGGCCCGCGTGACGGTGTCGGCCTCGCCGTGCACGGCGCGAACCCGTGCGCCGGGGTGGATCTGCCGCCAGTCGGCGAACTGCCACCACGGCGCGAGGGCGAGGATGTCGGTGACCCGCTCGTCGTCGCCCAACTGCGCGGCGATCCGGCCGCCCATCGAATGGCCGATGACGGCGATCGGGACGCCCGGGTAGTCGGCCGCGAGACGGTCGAGAGCGGCCCGGGCGTGGGGCATCGGGCTGGCCTGTCCGCCGTTCCAGCCGTAGACCCGGTACTGCGCCTGACGGACGCGGACCCGCGTGCCGAAACGCATCTGGATCGACGCGGTGAACGGGTACATCCGCAGCGCCGAGCCCTGAGCTCGGGAGAAGGGCCGGTAGCTGAAATCGGTTCCGCCGGGGAGCACGAGAACGGCCAGTTCCGGATCGCGGACGGCGGCGCGCACCGGTGTCAACAGCATGTTCGCCAACTGCAGCATTCGCCCAGACTATCCGGAGAAACCGGTGGCAGAATCGACGGCATGGCACACCCGAGAGCAGGAACGCCCGCGACCGCAGACGACCTCATCGACGTGGCAGCCGTCGAACGCGCCTACTACGACATCACCCCCGATCCCGCGAACCCCGACCAGCGAGTGGTCTTCGGCACGTCCGGGCATCGCGGATCGAGTCTGGACGGCGCGTTCAACGAGGCGCACGTGCTGGCGATGACGCAGGCCATCGTCGAACACCGGCGGAAGGCGGGCGTCACGGGGCCGGTGTTCATCGGCTTCGACACGCACGCGCTGTCGATGCCCGCGTGGCGGTCGGCGCTGGAGGTGCTCGTCGGCAACGAGGTCACCGTGTTCACCGCCGACGGTGACGAGTTCACGCCGACGCCCGCGGTGTCGCGCGCCATCCTGCGGTTCAACTCGGAGGAACTCGGGGCGGTGGCCGACGGGATCGTCGTCACGCCGTCGCACAACCCGCCCGCCGACGGCGGATTCAAGTACAATCCACCCAGCGGCGGACCGGCCGACACCGACATCACCTCGGCGATCGCGGCCCGGGCGAACGAACTGCTGGCGGACGGGCTGTCGGGCGTCCGGCGGGTGCCCTTCGAGCGAGCGCGGCGGTCGGAGCGGGTGATCGACTACCCCTTCCTGGGCGAGTACGTCACGGCGCTCGGCGAGGTGGTCGACATGGACGCGATCCGCGCCGCCGACGTCCGGATCGGCGCCGACCCACTCGGCGGGGCATCGGTGGCCTACTGGGGCGAGATCAAGGACTACTACCGTCTCGACTCGATGACCGTGGTGAACCCGAAGACCGACCCGGCGTTCGGTTTCATGACGCTCGACACCGACGGCAAGATCCGGATGGACTGCAGCTCACCCAATGCGATGGCCTCGCTGATCGCGGCGCGAGAGTCGTACGACATCGCCACCGGCAACGACGCGGACGCCGACCGGCACGGCATCGTCACCGCCGACGCCGGGCTGATGAACCCGAACCACTATCTGGCGGTGGCGATCGACTATCTGTTCACTCACCGTGAGGAATGGAGCGAGGCGGCGGCCGTGGGCAAGACCCTCGTCTCGTCGTCCCTGATCGATCGGGTGGCCGCGGGTCTGGGCCGCACGCTCGTCGAGGTGCCCGTCGGATTCAAGTACTTCGTCGACGGTCTGCTCGACGGCACCATCGCATTCGGCGGTGAGGAGAGTGCCGGAGCCTCGTTTCTGACGGTGGCCGGCCGCCCGTGGTCGACGGACAAGGACGGCCTCATCATGGATCTGCTCGCCTGCGAGATCCTGGCCGTCACCGGGCGCACTCCATCGGAGCGGTACCGCGAACTGGCTGAGAATTACGGTGAGTCCGCTTACGCGCGCATCGATGCGCCGGCCGATCGAGAGCAGAAGGCGCGGCTGGCGGCGCTGTCGGCCGACCAGGTGCACGCCGACGTGCTGGCCGGCGAGCCCATCACCGCGATCCTCACCGAGGCACCGGGCAACGGCGCGCCGATCGGGGGACTCAAGGTGACCACGGAGAACGCCTGGTTCGCGGCGCGTCCGTCGGGGACCGAGGACGTGTACAAGATCTACGCGGAGTCGTTCCGCGGCGCCGACCATCTCGCCGAGGTGCAGTCGGAGGCGCAGTCGCTGGTCGATTCGGTGCTCGGCTGATCCTGGACGGGTCCCGCTAAGGTCGACATCGTGACGAACGGTGACAAGCCCCGCGAGAACCCCGACTACCAGCCGCAGTCCGCCGGCCCGTCGTCGTATCTGTTCATCGGGATCGGACTGCTGGTGGTCGCAGCGCTGGTGATCGGCGGCTTCATCTGGATGACGCACAAGACGTATCCGCCGGTCGACGACAAGGTCCTCGCCGAGAACGCCTCGTTCATCGTCGGAGAGAAGACGGCTCCGGAGACCATCGACGTGTTCGAGGACTTCCACTGCGAACACTGCAAGAAGTTCGAGCAGCAGTCGGGCGCCGCGATCCAGCAGGCCGTCGTCGACGGCAGGATTCGCGTGCGCTACCACATGCTGAACTTCCTCGACAAGGATTCCGGGTCGGGCGACTACTCCTCGCGGTCGGCCGGTGCCGTCCTGTGCGTCGCGCGCAACGACGGCCGCGACGTCTTCTGGAAGCTGCATTCGCAGCTGTTCGAGAAGTCGGGAGACGACCTGACGAATAAGCAGATCGCCGACCTCGCCGCCGCCGACGGCGCCGGTGCGGCGACGCGCGACTGCATCGCCTCCGGACGACTGGTCAACGAGGCGCGGGCGATGTCGGACGCGTCGAAGCAACAGCTGAGCAACTCCACCGAGGGGCAGGTCGCCACCCCGACTGTCCTGCTGGCCGGCAAGCAGGTGGAGAACATCATGGACGGCACCGCATGGCTCGACAAGATCATCGCGGGCCAGAAGCCCACCGGGTAGCGTCGGCCGGCAAGTGCCGCCGACCAGCCGATTTGGCCGGGTGATGCGCGTGCGGTAACTTAGCTAGCGCACTCGGAGAGGCAAACGATCCGGTGCGCACAAGTGAACACGGGGCTATGGCGCAGCTGGTAGCGCACCACACTGGCAGTGTGGGGGTCAGGGGTTCGAGTCCCCTTAGCTCCACAGAGTAGAACCCGCTCGGACCCCGGTCCGAGCGGGTTCTGCATTCTGCGATCCTTCGCTCTCCGCAGTGCTCAGAATGGCCAGTCCTGGAACCTGACACTCGAGCGCGGAGAACGCTCGGCCGTTGTGGGATCTCAACCGACAAGCGCCGTGATCGATACCGTCGCTCGTCGGGTCCCGCTCAGCGAGGTCGAGGCGGCATGGACGGATACTGGCGAGACTCGGCGGATTGTCATCGTCCCGTAGCGGCTTGTCCGACGCTGGTGCCGGCCGGCAGGGGGCCGCCGAGCGAGACGAGCATCCCAATGCGGCCTCCGGCGTCAGGGGTCAGTCTCGCCTGCGGCGTCGTGTAGGGACTGGGTCATCTTCTGTAGCGCACGAAAGACGGCGGCTCGTTCGGCCTCATCGAGGCCTATGAGCATTCGGTTCTCCACTGCGCGGATTGCTGAGGATGCAGTCTGCAGTCTGCGTCGTCCGCGGGTGGTGAGGCGTGTGGGCAGGGCTCTGCCGGTAGGTGCGGCGCTGGCTCTGGTGACGTATCCGTCACGTTCGAGTGTCTGAAGGAGGACGTTCATTGCTTGTCGTGTCACGAACGCGCCGCGAGCGAGTTCGGAGTTGGACAGGCCGGGTCGTTGTCTGAGTAGTTCCAAGCAGGAGTAGTAGGTGACATTCATGCCGAGTGGGCGCAGAACTTCCTCCATCGCGGCCCGCAGGGCGCTGGAGGCCTCTTTCAACGCATAGCCGACGGAGGCCTCCAGATCGATCCCTACACCCTCTTGACTCATGTCAATATAATGACATAACGTGTTGAGTGTCAGAAAATTGACATACATTGAAGGAGTAGCTGTGCCTGTCACTGGACCCGATTTCGTCTCGCTGCAGACCCGTGACCTCGACGCCTCCCGGGCGTTTTACGAGAAGTACTTAGGCCTGGTCCGGTCGCCGGCCGGCCCTCCGCATGCGGTGGTGTTCGAGACGACGCCGATCGCGTTCGCGTTACGTGACCTCGTTGCCGGTACCGACCTCGACGCGGTCCCGCAGCCGGGAATCGGCGCGGCGATTTGGCTGCATGCCACTGGCGTCCAGGAGATCCACGACTCGTTGGTCGCCGACGGACACACAATCGTGTCCGAGCCGATCGATGGTCCGTTCGGCCGGACATTCACCTTCGCGGACCCTGATGGCTATCACATCACTTTGCACGATCGTGCCTGAACCGCGGCGCCTGATCTCTGGTGCGATAGTAGTGCCCCATAGAGTGGTGTAACTCGGTGACCAGGACCGTAGCCGGCAGCGCGTGGCTGTCGGCATGCAAGCGGTCACCGTGTGATCCTTCGAGTCAACCTCTCACAGAATCCTCGAATGGAGTCATCACGATGACCGCACCCCACATTGTCGATCCTGCCGGCTTGTTAAGCCAAGCCCTCGGCGATGCATCACCGGATCTGATGCGCGAGCTGCTGCAGACGATGATCAACACCCTGCTCTCCGCTGACGCCGACGCCGTCTGCGGCGCCGAATGGGGCCGCCGATCCGACGACCGCACCAACTACCGCAACGGCTACCGCCACCGACCCCTCGATACCCGCGTAGGCACGATCGACGTCGCCGTGCCCAAACTCCGGTCGGGCACCTACTTCCCCGAGTGGTTGCTCGAACGGCGTAAACGCGCCGAATCCGCGCTGATCACCGTTGTCGCGGACTGCTACCTCGCCGGGGTCTCGACCCGCCGGATGGACAAGTTGGTCAAGACCCTGGGCATCGATTCGTTGTCGAAGTCGCAGGTCTCCCGCATGGCCGAAGACCTCGACGAACAGGTTGCCGCGTTTCGTCATCGCCGTCTCGACGAGGCAGGACCGTTCACGTTCGTCACCGCCGACGCGTTGACGATCAAGGTCCGCGAGAACAAGCAGGTCGTCAAAGCCGTCGTCCTGCTGGCTACCGGCGTCAACGGTGACGGTCATCGTGCGGTGCTCGGCATGCAGGTCGCGACCAGTGAGACCAAAGCCTCGTGGAACACCTTCTTCGCCGACCTCGTGGCCCGCGGCCTGGGCGGAGTTCGCCTGGTGACTTCCGATGCCCATGCCGGGCTCATCGAGGCGATCGCAGCGAACCTACCGGGAGCGGCCTGGCAGCGCTGCCGCACCCACTACGCCGCGAACCTGATGGCGGTGTGCCCGAAATCGATGTGGCCAGCGGTCAAAGCCATGCTGCACAGCGTGTACGACCAGCCCACCGCGGACGCCGTCCATGCCCAGTTCGACCGGCTCCTGGAGTACACCGAAGACCGACTACCGCAGGTCGCCGAGCACCTCGGCGATGCTCGCGAGGACCTCTTGGCGTTCACCTCGTTCCCCGACGACGTGTGGCGACAGATCTGGTCCAACAACCCCACCGAGCGACTCAACCGCGAGATCCGCCGCCGCACCGACGTCGTGGGCATCTTCCCCAACCGCGACGCCATCATCCGGTTGATCGGCGCCATCCTGGCCGAACAGACCGACGAATGGGCCGAAGGCCGCCGCTACCTCGGCCTGGAAGTCCTCAGCAGGTGCCGACTCACCCTGACCGCCGACCCCGACTCCAACTCGCCGACGGAGGTGAGTACCGATCCGTTGATGGAACTACCCGCCTGATCACCAACGAAGGATCAGAAACCAGTTACACCACTACCCGAGACTTGACCGGTGCGATCGGGCGCTAGGTGCTGGATGGGCTCGTGGCAGGCGGGTCCGGGACTTTGGTGGTCGAGTCGGCCCGCCGAGGCCTGCCGTTACGCCGTGCGGCGGCGCTGACCGCCGCGTCGACGTACGCTGCGCATGTGCGCTCTCCGATTCCCGACTATCTCGCCGAAGCTCTCGGTTCGGTCGAGTTCGACCAGTCCGGCGCCACCGCCGACTACATCCCGAACTGGCCGACGCCGACCCCGACCGGCTGGCCGTGTCGTTCTGCACCGAGGACGGCCGCCGCTACTCGCAGGGCGACGCCGACGTCGAGTTCAGCATTCAGTCCATCTCCAAACCGTTCGTGTACGCGCTCGCCCTGGCCGATCGGGGATTCGACGAGATCCTCGCGAAAGTGGGAGTGGAGCCTACCGGCGACGCCTTCAACGAACTCTCGCTCGAACCCGGCACCGGCCGCCCGCTGAACCCGATGATCAACGCCGGCGCCATCACCGTGCACACCCTCGTCCGACCGCCGGGCGCGACGCCGGAAGCGCGCAACGAGCGGATCGTGGACGGGCTCAGTGCCTTCGCCGGGCGTCGCCTGCGTGTGGACCAGCGGGTGTACGAGTCGGAGATCTCATGCGCCTACCGCAACCGGGCGCTGGCGAACATGTTGCGCGCCAACGAGATCATCGATGAGGGGCCGCTGGTGGCCGTCGCCGGATACACGCGGCAGTGTTCGTTGTTGGTCACCGTCGAGGATCTGGCGATGATGGCGGCGACGCTGGCCAACAGGGGCGTCAATCCGGTGACGGGTGCGCCGGTGGTGCCGGCCGCGGTGGTGCGCCAGACGTTGAGCGTCATGGCCACGTGCGGAATGTACGACGGCGCAGGCGACTGGATGACCCGCGTCGGGATCCCGGCGAAGAGCGGCGTCTCGGGTGGTCTGATCGGCGCACTTCCCGGTCAGGCCGGCATCGCGACCTTCTCTCCTCGGCTCGACCGGCACGGCAACAGCGTGCGCCGCGTCGACCTGTTCCGGCGGTTCACATCCGATATGGGAATGCACCTGATGGAGGTGCCGCCCGCGGGCCCGTCGGTGGTGCGCAGTCGCCGCGAGTTCGGTCACGGACCGTCGGGTGTCGAGGTGGTGTCGCTGCAGGGGGAGATCCGTTTCGCCGGCGCCGAACGCATCGTCCGGGAGTTGGCGGACGCGCCGCCGACGCGCAAGCGGGTCGCGATCAACCTCATGCGGGTCAGTTCGGTCGGCGACGTGGGACGCCGCATGATCCTGGAGGCGGTCCGCAGACTGACTCTCGACGGCCACGACGTCTACCTGATCGATCCCGACCGCGTGTTGCCCGATCCCGACCCCGGTGAGGGCGGCAGGGTGACCGTGGTGAGCGGCCGCGACGACATCCGGCGCCTGATGAGCAAGTGAGGCCGATCCGGACCCCTGCTCGTCCCGTCGCGGCAGGCAACTACGCTGTGCGTCGACAGTATTGTTCCGGCCGTCGTCGCGGCGGCCCTGCGGTTTGGAGTACTTGTGAATCTCATCGGCGTTATCGGCGGCGGAACCATGGGAGCTGGCATCGCTGAGGTGTGCGCGAAGGCCGGCAGCGACGTGCTGGTGCTCGAGACGAAGCAGGAGTTCGCCGATGCGGCGGCGGAGCGCATCGCGAAGTCGATCGGGCGCGGTGTCGCCAAGGGCAAGATCTCGCAGGAGGACGCCGACGCGGCCATCGCACGCGTGAAGGTCACCCTCGACGTCGACGAGTTCGCCGACCGCGAACTGGTCATCGAAGCGGCACCCGAGGTCGAGTCGATCAAGCACGACATCTTCGCCAAGCTCGACGCCGTGGTGAAGCCGGAGGCCATCCTCGCCACCAACACCTCGTCGATCCCGATCATCAAGATCGCCGCCGCCACCAGCCGTCCCGAGCGCGTCGTCGGCGTCCACTTCTTCAACCCGGTCCCGGTGATGCCGCTGGTGGAGATCATCTCCGCGCTCACCACCGCGCCGGAGACCGCCGCCGCGGTCACCGACTACGCCAAGAACGTGCTCGGCAAGACCACCGTGCAGGCCGGCGACCGCTCGGGCTTCATCGTCAACGCGCTGCTGATCCCGTACCTGTGCCAGGCGATCCGGATGTACGACTCGGGCTACGCCAGCGCCGAGGACATCGACGCCGCGATGAAGGGCGGCTGCGGTTACCCGATGGGCCCGTTGACCCTCTGCGACACCGTCGGCCTCGACATCTGCCTGGCCGCCGCCGAGTCGCTGTACGCGGAGTTCGCCGAGCCGCACTTCGCGCCGCCGGCACTGCTGCGCCGCATGGTCGACGCCGGCCGTCTCGGCCGCAAGAGTGGCCGCGGCTTCTACGACTACAGCTAGCCGATACCCGCACGGAACCCCTCGGCCGGAATCCCGGCCGAGGGGTTTCGTCGTATCCGGGCAGCTTTGGCGCCCGACAGTCTCTGCGCCAGACCGTCTCAGCGACCGCCGGCCTGCAGCCGGAGTCCGGACAGCAGCAGGTCGAGGCCGGCGCGGAACTGCTCGGCGTCGTCGTGCACGGCGAACTCGTCGACGGTGTAGTGGATGAACGGATACCGATCGGGGTCGAGGGATCGCCACTGGTCGGCGAAGTGCTCGATGTACTCCGAGCGGCTCATCGTGCCGTCGAGCACGGCCGCGGGCGGCTGCTGTCCGAGGTCGGTGGCCGTTCCGATGACGAATCCGAGAACGGCTGAGACACCGTGGAAGGTCTCTCGCGGCCCGAGGCCCAGCCGCATCACATGACGGCCGAGCCGCTCGTACATCTGCAGTCCGTTGGGCTGGGTGCCGGTGTCGCGCATCAGGTATCCGCCCAGCCAGGGCCGGTCGACCACGGTATCGAACAGCGCGACTGCCACCGCCCGGAGGTCGGCGATCGGATCGTCGGTGTCGTCGAAGTCATTGGTCCGGGTGAGCACCTCGCCGAGCACGTGGTCGGCGGCCCGGTCGAGCAGTTCCTCCTTGCTCGAGACGTACCAGTAGATGCTTGCGACGCCGCCGCCCAGGCGTGCCGCGAGCGCGCGGAAGGTCAGCGCGGACTCGCCCGACTCGTCGAGCAGTGCGACGGCCTCTCCGATCACCGTGTCCATCGAATGGGAAGCGCGGCGGCGACCTGCTCGTCGCTGCGGGCGGTCGTGCTCGGGAACAGTCATGAATCCTCCTCTCTTGCATCCTATCGAACGCCGTTCTATTGTATCGAACAAGGTTCGATAACCGAACATCGTTCGATAAGGAGGTGTCTCATGACTGACGTCGCCGAGACCTCGCGCTCCGGGACCGCACGATCCCGGACCTACACATCCGTCCGTGCCGCCTGGATGCCGATGGCCGCCCTGTGCCTGGCGTTCTTCGTCGAGATGGTCGACAACACGTTGCTCTCGATTGCACTGCCGACCATCGGGCGTGATCTGGGCAGCGGCACCACCGCACTCCAATGGGTCACGGGCGCCTATTCGCTGACCTTCGGGGGTCTGCTGCTGACCGCCGGATCGATGGCCGACAAACTGGGGCGACGACGGGTTCTGCTCGTCGGGCTCGCCGCCTTCGGCGTGATCAGCCTCGGCGTTCTCGCCGTCTCCTCGACGCGCGAACTGATCGCCCTTCGCGCGCTGCTCGGCGTCGCCGCTGCCGCGATGGCCCCGATCACCAACTCGCTGGTCTTCCGCCTCTTCGACGACGCGGCGCTCCGCATGCGCGCGATGACGCTGATGATCGTCGTCGGCATGAGCGGCTTCATCCTCGGTCCGGTGCTGGGCGGAACGGCGCTGGCACACGTCGGCTGGGAATGGCTTCTCCTGGTCAACGCCCCGATCGCGCTGATCGCGTGGATCGGTGTCCGGCTCGGGGTCCCCGCCGACGATCCGCAGGATCTCACCGGAGATCGTCTCGATCTGCCGGGCGCGGCCCTGAGCATTCTCGCGATCGGTCTCGGTTGCTACACCCTCACCGCGGGTGTGGAGCACGGCTGGACGTCCGGCCCGGTATGGGCGTCGGCGGTCGGGGCGGCGGTCGCCCTCGGCGCCTTCGTGTGGCATGAGCGCCGCACCTCCGAACCGATGCTCGACCTCGGCGTCTTCGCCGACGGCACCGTGCGGGGAGCGGCGATCGCGCAGGTGGGTACGTCGATCGCGATGGCCGGTGTGATGTTCGGCCTGATTCTGCACTTCCAGTACGCATACGGATGGAGTCCGATGCGGGCGGGACTGGCGAACCTGCCCCTCATCATCACGATGATTCTCGCGACCCCGCTCTCGGAGTACCTGGCGAAGAGATTCGGCCATCGGATCGCGTGTGTGATCGGCGCCGGATTCCTCGCGGGCTCGCTCGCCGGAGTCGCGTGGGCCGTCGACCACGGTTACCCCGCGATCGCCGTCTTCATGGTGACGCTGACGATCGGTCTGCGGACGGTGATGACGATCTGCGCGGTGGCGCTGGTCGGAGCGATGCCGAGCAACCGGACGTCGATCGGCACCGCGCTCAACGACAGCGCGCAGGAGATCGGCACCAGCGTGGGCACTGCGGTGATCGGCACGATGATCGCCGCGCTGGTCACGACCAGTCTGCCGCCGGGCGTGTGGGGCAGCGACCTCGTCGCGTCGTTCTTCCGCGGCGAGCGCATCGCATTCGCGGTGCTCGCGGTGGTGGTCGGGGTGGTCTCCGTGTGGGGCGCGTTGGCGTTGACCGATTCGCGAGCCACCGACGAGCACCCGTGAGCCGCCCCGTCGAGCGCGCGCCCGCGGATGCGACGATGGACCGATGACCGCAACGCTCGTCGCCAAGGAGGTCTCCGGTGGGTACGCCCATCGGGTGCTGTTCGATCATCTCGACCTCACGGTGGCGCCCGGCGATGTGGTCGGGGTGGTCGGCGCCAACGGTGCCGGGAAGACGACGCTGCTCCGCATCCTCGCCGGTGATCTCGCACCGTTGGAGGGAACGGTGGTGCGGGCGCCGTCGGACGCCTTCGTGGGCTGGTTGCCTCAGGAGCATGAGCGGGTGCCGGGGGAGACGGTGGGCCAATACGTGGCCCGACGGACCGGTTGCGCGGCGGCGACGGCCGCGATGGACGCGGCCGCGGCGGCGCTGGCCGACGGGACCGGGGACGAGGCCTACTCCGCGGCCCTGGATCACTGGCTCGCGACCGGAGCCGCGGATCTCGACGAACGCCTGCCCGCGGTGCTCGCCGAGCTGGGATTCGACACGACCGCCGGCGCACCCGAGTCGGCGCTGATGACCGGTCTCTCCGGAGGTCAGGCCGCGCGCGTGGGCTTGGCGGCGTTGCTGTGCTCCCGCTTCGACATAGTCCTTCTCGACGAGCCCACCAACGATCTCGACCTCGACGGACTGGCCCGGCTGGAAGAGGTCGTCGCAGGCATGCGCGGCGGCGTGGTCCTTGTGAGCCACGACCGGGAGTTCCTGTCGAGGAGTGTGACCCGCGTCCTGGAACTCGACCTGGCACAGCACACGAACACCGTTTTCGGCGGTGGATACGAGAGCTACCTGGAGGAACGGGAAGTGGCGCGCCGGCACCGACGCGAGGCCTACGAGGAATACGCCGAGAAGAAGGCCGACCTCGTGGCACGGGCTCGGACGCAGCGGGAGTGGTCGAGCCAGGGCGTGCGGAACGCGATGCGCAAGAATCCCGACAACGACAAGGTGCGTCGCAAGGCGGCCACTGACTCGAGTGAGAAGCAGGCGCAGAAGGTACGGCAGATGGAGAGCCGGATCGCGCGCCTCGAAGAGGTCGTCGAGCCGCGCAAGGAGTGGGTTCTCGAGTACTCCATCGGAGCGGCGCCGCGGTCGAGTTCGGTGGTGTCCACTCTCAACGACGCCGTCGTCCGGCAGGGCGAGTTCGTCTTGGGGCCGGTGTCACTGCAGGTGAACGCCGGTGAGCGCATCGGCATCACCGGTCCCAACGGTGCAGGGAAATCGACGCTGCTGGGGTTGATCGTGGGGCGCATCGAGCCGGGCTCCGGCACCGCCGCCCTGGGCGCGAATGTCGCCATCGGTGAGGTCGACCAAGCGCGTGCGCAGTTCTCCGGACCGGAGCTGCTCGCGGACCGCTTCGAGGAACTGGTCCCGGAGTCCACGACCGAGGAGGTGCGGACGCTGCTGGCGAAGTTCGGACTGCGCGCCGATCACGTGGGGCGTCCGACCGCCGACCTCTCGCCCGGCGAGCGCACCCGGGCGGCGCTCGCGTTGCTGCAGGTCCGCGGCGTCAACGTGCTGGTGCTCGACGAGCCGACCAACCACCTCGATCTGGCCGCGATCGAGCAACTCGAATCAGCGCTCGACAGCTACGACGGCGCACTGCTGGTCGTGACCCACGACCGCCGGATGCTGGAGAACGTCCACGTCGACCGCCGTTGGGACGTCCAGGACGGTCGCGTCCGCGAACTCTGACGGACGTGCTGCGGAGATCAGTCGTGAGAGCCTCGCCCGAGGGCGATCTTCCCTCGACGGCCCGCGACACGCATGATCTCAGCAGTGGCTCAGGGCTCCGCGCGCAGACGCTGCTCGATCCTCTCCACCTTCTCGGTGAGCTGACCGGAGAATCCTTCGCGCATGTCCGCTTTCAGCACCAGACTCACGCGCGGACTGTGCGCGGCCACGGCCTCGCAGGCCGCTTTGATGACGGCCATGCACTCGTCCCAGTCTCCTTCGACGGTGGTGAACATCGAGGTCGTCTCGTTGGGAAGGCCGGAGGCGCGTACCACCCGGACCGCCTCCGCGACGGCCGCGCTGACCGATCCGTCGGGGTCGTCACTGGTTCCGGGAGCGATCGAGAAAGCGAAGAGCATGGCCTCAGGCTACGCGCCCGCCCGGGCGCGGAGCGCCCGTCGAATACCACTGTCCACCGCGGGGGAGTCGTGGACAATCGGGAGCATGAGCTACACGTTGGCGTTCTGGTCGGGAGGCGATTCCGCGGACTGCGGCGAGACCTACAACAGGTTGAACAGCGGTGAGAGGGTCGCGGGCGTCCGCCCCGTCGACGCCGCGGCCGTCGAGAGCGCCATCGGAGACCTCGACCGTTGGTCTCGCAATCAGAACATGCTCTACCCGCCGGGAGGGACGGCCGCGGACGGACCGGCCTTCGACGTCTTCATGGACGATCAACTCGTGGTCTTCACCGGCTACGGCGTCGAGCCGCACGACATCAACGTGGTGATCGACGTGATGCGCTCGCTCGGCTTCCGGCTGTACGACCCGCAGACCCTGGAGCGGTTCGAGTAGCTCGGGACGCGTCCGGCCGACGCGATCGGTACGGTACGAGCGGTGAACACCTGCACCCGTCACCCCCGCATCCTGTTGATCCGCCACGGGGAGACCGAGTGGTCACGGACGGGCAGGCACACCGGGCGCACCGATATCGGATTGACGCAGACGGGAGAGGTGCAGGCGAGCGCGCTGGCGGGCATCGCCCAGCGTCTCGGGTTGGAGGATCCGTACGTCGTCTCCTCGCCGCGCCGCCGTGCCCGGCGCACGGCGGAACTGGCCGAGTTGGCGCCCGACGAGGTCGGCGAGGACTTCGCCGAATGGGATTACGGCGACTATGAGGGGATCACGCGGTCGCAGATCCGCGCGGAATACGAGCCGGACTGGTCGATCTGGACGCATGGAGCGCCCGGAGGTGAGTCGGTCCAGGAGATGACGCAGCGCGTCGATCGGGTAGTGCGGTACGTCGAGGCCGAACTGGTCCGCCGTGACGTGGTGGTTGTTTCGCACGGGCACTTCTCCCGGTCGTTCATCTGTCGCTATCTCGGCTGGCCGATCGTCTACGGCGCGGCCGTCGACCTGCGCCCGGCGGGATCGGCACTGCTCGCGGATGTGGAGGGCGAACGACGCATCGAGTTGCTCACGGGCCCGGCCGGCGCGTGACTCGGGCGACCCGCACCGACGGCACAAAAACAAGCGCTTGTGACTTTTTCTTCGTGAGGTTACGGTGATCCACATCACGCACCACCGCGGCGGCGCCGCGCGAATCGATGGGATCGTCACATGGACAACGGCATCGGCAACTGGCCCACCCTGCACCGGGTGCGGCATCCACACCGCGTCGCACTGATCGACGCGACGACCGGCGCCGAGTACACCTTCGAACAACTGGATCTCCGGACCAACGCTCTGGCCGACGCCTTGCGCTCGCGCGGCATCGGCCGAGGAGACCGGGTCGCCCTCCTCACTCTCAACAGCACACACATGCTCGAGGTGGTCCTCGCCGTCGCCAAACTCGGTGCGGTGGCCGTACCGATCAACTGGCGCCTGCAGGCCCCCGAAGTGCAGTACATCCTCAACGACTCCGGTGCCCGCCTCCTGTTCGTCTCACCCCAGACTGCGGCTCTGGCCCGTGCCGCGGCCGAGGGAACCGAGGTGTCCGGCATCGTCGAGATCCCGTCGGGCGAGCAGCGTGCCGCCGGCGAGCCCTCGGAGTACGAGGCACTCATCGCCGAGGGCAGCGACGAGCGGGTGCCGGTCGACGTCGCCGCCGACGACCTGTCGATGCTCATGTACACCTCGGGGACCACCGGCTTTCCGAAGGGAGCGATGCTCACCCACGCCAATCACCACTGGAACGGCATCAACAACCTCACCGCCGGCGACGGCGTCGGACCGCGCGATGTCAACATCGCCTCGGCGCCCCTGTTCCACATCGGTGCGCTGGGTGTCATCACACTGCCGTTGCTCTACATCGGGGGAACCACCGTGGTGCTGGAGACCTTCACTCCCGACGCGTGGCTCGACGCGGTCGCGAAGCATCGGGTCAGCGTGGCGTTCGCGGTGCCCGCGATGTGGGCCGCGATCGATGCCTCGCCGGCTGTCGAGACCGCGGATCTGAGCTCACTGCGGTTCGGCATCTCCGGTGGTGCGCCGTGCCCGGTGGTGCTGATCGAGAGTCTCACGCGGCACGGCGTTCGGCTCTGCGAGGGTTTCGGGCTCACCGAGACCTCTCCGAACGTCTGCGTTCTGGAGGTCGACGAGGCCGTCGCGTACGCGGGATCGGTCGGCAAGCCGGTGCTCCATGTGGAGATGAAGGTGGCCGACGGTGAGGGAGACGAGGTGCCGCCGGGCGTGATCGGCGAGCTTCTGGTTCGCGGTCCCAACGTCTTCGTCGGCTATTGGAACAAGCCCGAGGCCACGGCCGAGGCGCTGCAGGACGGCTGGTTCCACACCGGCGATCTCGCCACCTGCGACGAGGCGGGGTACTACCGGATCGTCGACCGGAAGAAGGACATGATCGTCACCGGCGGAGAGAACGTCTACGCCTCGGAGGTGGAGCAGACGATGTACCGGCATCCGGCCGTCGCGGAGGTCGCGGTGATCGGCCTGCCCGACGAGAAATGGGGCGAGTCGGTGACCGCGGTGGTCGCCGCCAAACCGGGGTCGGAGGTTTCCGAAGCGGAGCTGATCGCCTGGACCCGCGAGCGGATCGCCCACTTCAAGAGCCCGCGGGCGGTGCACTTCGTCGACGTGCTGCCGCGCACAGCCACCGGAAAGGTGCTCAAGCGTGAACTGCGTCTGCGCTGGAGCGGCGACGAATCCGCGGTGCGGCGGTGACCGGAGACGCCGATCTCCACGATCACTGGCGGAGCGTGTCACGGGTGGCGGCCCCGCGGTGTCCCATGGGTGTCTGATCGAGAACAACACCTGGGAGGTCGTCATGAAGATCGTGATCGTGGGAGCGGGGTACGCGGGGACGATGGCCGCGAACCGGTTGGCGCGACGGGCGCGCGGCGCTGAGATCGTCGTCGTCAATCCGCGCCCGGAGTTCGTGGAACGCATCCGACTGCACCAGGTGGTCGCGGGCAGCGGGACCGCGGCCCGCCCGTTGGCCGAGATGCTCGACGATTCGGTGACGACTCGGATCGCGGCGGTGACGAAGATCGCGGACGGTTCGGTGGCCCTGAGTGACGGCGGCGCGCTGGAGTTCGACCGTCTCGTCTATGCGGTCGGCGGTGCACCGAGCGCTCCGGAGGGAGCCGTGGACGTCGGCGCGCCCGAGTCGGCTGCCGTGGCCGCCGAACGACTGCGCTCCCTGCCGGACGGGGCCGCGGTCGACGTCGTCGGAGGTGGGCTGACGGGGGTGGAGACCGCGACGGAGATCGCAGCTCGGCGCCGCGACGTGCGGATCCGGCTCTTCAGCGATGCGCCGATCGCCCGATCGCTCGGCGCGAAGGCCCGAGCGCAGGTCGCCGAGGTGCTCGCCGGGCACGGCGTCGAGGTGGTCCGACAGCGGTGGTCGGGCGGACGGGACGCGGCGCTGACGGTGTGGGCCAACGCGAGCCGGGTGGGCGAACTGGCTCTCCAGAGCGGGCTGGAGGTGAACGACGCCGGCCGTGTGATGGTGGACGATCATCTGCGCAGTGTGAGCGATCCGCGGGTGATCGCGGTCGGCGACGGAGCGGCGGTTCCGGGATCGCGCATGAGTTGCCAGGCGGCGATTCCGCAGGGGGCGTACGCCGCGGATCTGATCGCAGCCGACTTCACGGGCCGGTCGCACAAGCCCTATTCCGTCGCGTTCGTGGCGCAGTGCGTGTCGCTGGGCCGCTCCGACGGCGTGGTCCAGAGGGTGCACCGCGACGACAGTCCGGCGAGCCTCTGGCTACGCGGGCGCACGGCCGCGGCGATCAAGGAGCAGGTGTGCCGCAGCACCGTGCACACCGTCCGCGCCGGACGGTACTCGTGGAAGCCGGGCGCGGCATGAGCGCCGCCGAGCCACCCGGAGTCGCGGAGTTCACCCAGCACCGTCCCCTGCTGTTCTCGATCGCTTACGAGATCCTCGGGTCCGTCGCCGACGCGGAGGACGTACTGTCCGAGAGCTGGCTGCGCTGGCAGGAAGGCGACCGGTCGGAGGTCGAGAACCCGCGCGCGTACCTGGCGCGGATCGTGACCCGACAGGCGCTGAACGCCGCGCGGGCGTCGTCGCGACGACGCGAGACATACGTCGGTCCGTGGCTGCCGGAACCGCTCGAGTCGACTGCCGAGGACTCCGGACTCGACCACGTCCTGTCCGGGGAAGCCGTCACGACCGCGATGCTCCTCGTCCTCGAGTCGCTCACTCCCGACGAGCGCGCGGTCTTCGTGTTGCGCGAGGTCTTCGACTTCGGGTACGCCGAGATCGCCGACGCGATCGGAAAGTCACAGCCCGCGGTCCGGCAGATAGCGCATCGCGCACGAAACCACGTCCGTGCCCGACGCCCCGCCGCGGTCGCCGACCCCGAGGATGCGCGGGCGGTCGCCGAGCGGTTTCTGACCGCGGCCGCCACCGGCGATCTCCAGGAACTCATGGACACGCTCTCTCCCGGTGTGGTGTACATGGGCGACGGTGGCGGCGTCGTGGCGGCGGCGCGCCGGCCGATCGAGGGTGCGGCCCGGGTGGCGCGGATGGCGGCCGGACTCTTCGCCAAGGCACCGACCCTGGGTGAGGTGGGGATGCGGATGACGGTCGTGAACGGCATGCCGTCGTTGGTGGTGACGATCGACGGGGATCTCGACAGCGTGGTCTCGGTCGAAGTGACGGGAGAGAAGGTGACGGCGGTGTACGCGGTGCGGAATCCGGTCAAACTCGACGGGCTCCGCTGACTCGCATCGTCGCCGCCCGCCCGCACGATCCGTACGCTGGAGAGGGTGTTAGAGATCCTCTTCATCCTCGTCATCGCGCTGATCGCCGTCGGAGTGTTTTCGATGATGCGCAACCGCACCGTCACCGCCCAATCCGGACGAGTCTCTCTCGACGACGCCAAGGCCGATGCGCGGCAGGCGATCGAACGACTCGGCGGCCAGGTGTACTCGCTCGACCCGGGCGACGACCCGGCTGCCAAGCAGGCACTCGCCGACGCGGGCGAGCGGTTCACCGCGGCCGGCTCGCAGATCGAGCAGGCGTCCAGTCCCGCTCAGGCCGGACTCGCCAAACAGACCGCTGTGGAAGGCCTGTACTACATCCGAGCGGCCCGCACCGCGCTGAAACTCGATCCGGGTCCCCCGATCCCCGAACTCGAGGGTCAGCGCGCGGCCGGATCGGTGACCGAGGAGCGGTCGGTGGAGTTCGACGGCCGCACCGTCGAGGCGTCGCCGCAGCCGTCCAGCCAGACGCCCAACTACTATCCGGGCGGTCGCGTGGCGGGACGCCCGGTGCCCGCGGGCTGGTACTCCGAGCCGTGGTGGCGTCCGGCGCTCATCGGCGGTGCGTGGGGCGTGGGATCGGCGCTGCTGTTCAGCTCCTTGTTCTCCGGAATGGCGGGTGTCCCGCACGGGGTCGCCGACGCCGATATGGCCGGCGGCGACTACTCCGACGGCGGCGGCGACAGCGGGGACAGCGGCGGCGACAGCGGGGACAGTGGCGGCGATTACGGGGACGGCGGCGGCGACTTCGGCGACGGCTTCGGTGGTTTCGACGGCGGGGACTTCGGTGATTTCGGGGGCGGCGACTTCTTCTGACCGGCAGCTGATCGCCGGTCGGCGCCCCGCGTCGGGCCGCTGGTGCCTGAGGGCGGTGCCGTCGGCATTACCATCGAGACATGCTTGATGGGCTTCGGTCAGCGGACATCCGGATGGTCGTCGCCGACATGGACGGAACGCTGCTCGACGACGCCGGCCGGGTTCCCGACGCCTTCTGGCCTATCCTCGACGAGTTGACCGCGCGCGGTATCGCGTTCGTCCCGGCGAGCGGTCGGCAGTACTACACCCTCGAGGAGATCTTCGCCCCGCACCGCGGCACGCTCTCGTACGTCGCCGAGAACGGCAGCATGGTGATGCACGACGGCAGGCTGTTGACGTCGTCGACCATCGATCCCGCGCTGGTCGCCACGGTCATCGGCACCGTCCGCGAGGCCGATCGGCACGGGCGTGACCTCCGACTGCTCGTGCACCGGACCGACGGAGCCTTCATCGAGTCCGACGACGCCGAGTTCGTCGTTCACGCTCGCCGGTACTGCGTCCGGCTGGAGCATGTGGTCGATCAGTCCCAGATCGACGGCGATGTGGTCAAGCTCGCGATCTACGACTTCGCCGACGCCGAGTCGAGCGCCGCTGAACTGTTCGCTCCACTGGTCGGCGACCACAAGCTCGCGGTGTCGGGGAGCCACTGGATCGACATCACCGCACCGGGGACGCACAAGGCCACCGGTGTCCGGGAACTGCAGGCTCTTCTCGGCGTGGGCCCCGAGCACACGGTCGTCTTCGGCGACTACCTGAACGATCTCGAGATGCTCGACGCCGCACGGTGGTCGTTCGCGATGGCCAATTCACACCCCGACGTGCTCGAACGTGCGCGGTTCCGGGCTCCCAGCAACGTCGACGCAGGCGTGGTCACGGTGCTCCGACAGATGCTGGCCGGACGGTGAGGTCCGCGCATCGGCGGGAGATCGCGCTCGCGGTGACGCTCTCCGGAATCGCCGGTTACCTCGACGCGGTCGGCTTCTTGGAACTCAAGGGATCGTTCGTGTCGTTCATGAGCGGCAACACCACCGAACTCGCCACGCAACTCGGCACCGGTCGCCTCGGCGGTGCGGGCACCGTGGCATCGATCCTCGCCATGTTCTTCTGCGGTGCCGTGATCGGTGCGATCGCCGCGAGGTTCTGGGACGGCCGGACCACCGTTCTCCTCACCACCACCGTTCTGCTGGCGACGAGCGCCCTGGCCTGCGTGTTCGTGGCTCCGTCGTCCGCCTTCGCGATCGGACTGCCCGCGGCGATGGGTGCGATGAACTCCACCTTCCTGAGGAAGGGCGAGGTGAGCATCGGCCTGACCTACATGACGGGGACGCTCGTGAAGGCCGGACAACAACTCGTCGAGGCGTTCACCGGCGGTCCCCGCATGCTGTGGCTCCGGAACCTGTCCCTGTGGTTCGCGCTCGCCGTCGGCGGAATGATCGGAGCGGCCACCCATGATCTGACCGGGCCGACCTCGGCCGTGTGGATCTCCGTCGCGGCGATGCTCGTCGTCACGGCCGCGACCGTCGCGGTGCGGCGACGGACCGGGAGGTTCGGAGTGCCGAGTGCCGGGCGCGCGGCGCGCGAGACCCACGTCGTGCACGATCCGCCGAGCCCGGACGAGGTTTCGTAGCATGAGTGGCATGTCATCGGACGCCGCAGACCTCGCCGCGAGACTTCTCGACGCTCACGTCGATTACGAGCGCCGCCGGCTCACCGACTCCGTGGCGTTCGCGGCGCTGGTGGAGGAGGAGATCACGGCGTTCCTCGACGCCGCAGACCAGTTGCCGCTCGAAGAGGCCGTCTCCCGCGATCTGGTCAAGGCCGTCGCACGCAAGTACGCGATCGCATTCCCGGTCGACGGCGCCATCCCCGGTCTCGTCGGCACCGTCGCCTCACGGATCTACGATTACTCGACTGGCGACGACACCCGGCTCGGTGACGTTCTCGAGAGGCGCCGTTACGAGGAACTGGCGGCCGGCGTCGCCGAGTTGGGTCTGTCGCGGCGGATGCTCAAGCGCGTCCTCGACAGTCCGGCGACCGAGGATGCGTGCGTGGAGGCGATCCAACGGGCGGTCGACTCCTCCCGGATGCCCGGCCCGGTGGCGGCCGTCGTCGATTCGATGGTCGAGCGAATCGCGAGGCGCTGCGCCCGCACGGTGCTCGCAGCCAACCGCGCCGAAGCCGATCATCTCGTGCTCGACGCCGCTCGCGAGGTATGGCTGGCCGGCGCCGATCAGAGCGTCGGTGATGTGCGCGACGTGCTGAGCAGTTCGGATGTCGAAGACGCAGTGGTGCTGGTCTTCGAGTTCTGGCGCACGTTCCGCGAGACGCCGTTCTTCCGAGCGATTCTCGACGAGGGCGTCGACGAGGTCTTCGACACGTACGGCACCACCTCGCTGTCGGATCTGCTCGACGAGTTGGGCGTGGGGCGCGACGACCTGGTGGAGGAGGCGATGCGGTTCGGTCCGCCCGTCATCGCACGGATCGACGCCGACGGGTTCGTCGAGGCGGCTCTGCGCCGCCGGTTGAGCCCGTTCTACACCTCTGCGGAGTTCGCAGCGCTGGTCGGCCGCTGAGGCAGCGTCCCGCGTCAGAGGATCTGCGACAGGAACGTCTTCAGGCGGTCGCTGCGCGCATCGGTGAAGATCTGTTCCGGTGCCCCGGTCTCCACCACCATTCCCTCGTCCATGAACACGACGTGGTCGGAGACGTCGCGGGCATAGCCCATCTCGTGCGTCACCACGATCATCGTCATGCCCTGTTCGGACAGATCGGTCATCAACGCGAGCACACCCTTGACCAGCTCCGGGTCCAAGGCGCTGGTGGCCTCGTCGAAGAACATGATCTGCGGATGCATGGCCAGGGCACGGGCGATGGCCACGCGCTGCTGCTGTCCGCCCGAGAGGGTCGAGGGCCGCGCGTCGGCCTTGTGCGCCAATCCCACCGACTCGAGTTGGGCGATGGCGAGCGCCCGCGCCTCGTCCTTGCCGAGGCCGAGCAGTTTGCGCGGACCGAGTTCCACATTCTGCGCCACGGTGCGGTGCGGGAACAGATTGAACTGCTGGAACACCATGCCGATCCGGCGGCGCAGTTGATCCGGGTCCTCCTTCAAGACGCTGCGGCCGTCGATCAAGATATCGCCCTGTTGCGGCTCGTGGAGCCGGTTGAGGACGCGCAGGAGCGTGGACTTGCCCGATCCGGACGGACCGATGACCGTGGTGGTGGTACCGGCCTCCACATGGATGTCCACGCCGCGCAGGACGTGGTTGTCGCCGAAGCTCAGGTGCAGGTCCTGCCCGGTGAGGGAGACCGCGGCACCGCGATCGACGAGGGGATGCGAGTTCGCCACGATGCTCACGCCTTTCCAGTGCGCAGACGGTTGTCGATGTAGTTGACGAGGTGGGTCAGCGGCACCGTCATCACGAGATACAGCAGGCCTGCGGCCAGCAGCGGGGTGAGATTGCCGCTGTTGGCATTGAAGTCCTTGCCCACGGCGAACAGTTCCCGCTGCGTCAGCGTCAGACCCAGGAAGTAGATCAGCGACGAGTCCTTGATGAGCACGATGAACTGGTTGACCAGAGCCGGAAGGACGCGTCGGACGCCCTGGGGGATCACTACCAGTCGCATGGATCGGCGGTAGGAGAAGCCGAGCGCCCGCGCGGCCTCCATCTGACCCGATTCCACGCTCTGGATGCCGGATCGGAAGATCTCGCCGATATAGGCGGCGGCGAGCAGGGCGAGGGCCACCGAGCCGAGCCAGAAGGGATTGCCGCCGGTCAGGTTCTTCACCACCGGCCCGAATCCCAGGCCGACCATCAGAATGACGACGACGGCGGGCAGGCCGCGGAAGATATCGGTGTAGACGCGGGCCGGCCAACGCAGCCACCGGCTGCGCGACATCCCGGCCATCGCCAGGAGCATGCCGCCGACGGTGCCCAGGATTCCCGACGTGATCGCGATCTTCAGGGTGTTCGGCAGACCGGTCTTGATCAGTTCGGGCAGTGCCTTGGTGAACTGTTCACCGCTGAAGAAGGTCTCGCGCAGTTGCTGCCACGTGCTCTTCGGCGCGGCGTCGGCGGCGTCGGCTTTCGGCTTGCCCTCATTCGCCTTCGCGATCGCTTCGAAGTCGGGCAGCACCGGCTTCGGCGCGGCCTTGGAGCCCGGCTTCCAGCCGTCCGGAAGCGGTCGCGGCGCCCAATCGCTGTACAGGCGAGCCCAGGTGCCGTCCGCGATGATCGCGTCGAGCCCGCTGTTCAGCGCGTCGACGAGCGGTTGATTGCCCTTGGCGACGGCCCACGCGGTGAAGTTATTGATGCTGAAGGTGTTCTCCAGGATCTTCATTCCGTCTGCGGCCTGAACGGTGCCCTCGGCCTGCTGGCTCGGGGCCACCCATGCGTCGATCTGACCGGATTTCAGGTTTGCGTATGCGGTCGCATAGTCCGGGAACTTCACCGCGCTCAGCTTGAGGGTGTTCGTGACGTAGTCGTCCTGAACCGTGCCCTGAACGACGCCGATCCGGGTGCTCGGGTTGAGATCGCCGAAGCTCTGCACCCGGCCGTTCGCCGGGCCGGCCAGAGCGAAGTAGCCGAAGTCGTAACCGTTGGTGAAGTCGACGGTCTGGCGACGTTCGTCAGTGGTGGTGATCGACGACGATCCCACGTCGTACCGGTGCCCGGCGACCTGGGCGAGCAGGCCGGAGAACTCCGTGCCGATGAATTCCACTTTGAGACCGAGCTTGGCGGCGATCGCCTTGAGCATCTCGTTGTCCATGCCCGTGTACTGCTGCTGCGAATTCACACAGATACTGGGCGGCGCATCCGACAGCGTGCCGACCACCAGGGTTCCGGGCTTGATGAGGCCGAGCCTGGAGGTGTCGATCTCGTCGAGCGGCCGAGTCGACTCGGTGGTGAACCGGTCGGGGGCCGCAGCGGCGCTGGCGAGATTCGTCGGTGCGGCGGAGGCGCTCTCCACGCCGGGAGGTGAGCAGAGTCCGGAATCGTCGCTGGACGCCGAACTGGAGCAGGATGCCAGCAGCGCCACCAGCAGAGCGACGGCCAGCAGCGGCAGCCAGCGCCGGCGGGCTGCGGAAAGCAGAGTCATGATTGGACAGGGTAATCCGGCGCGCTGCTGATTCCGCAATTAAAACCACGGGGTGAGAAAACTCGGCCGCGGTGTAACGGACGGATCGGACGCCGATCGCAAAACGCCCCGGACCGGTCAGTGAGACCTGGTCCGGGGCGCTGTGGCCGACGCGTCGGCGAGTGTCAGTTCGCTGCTTCGTACGCCGCGATGATGTCTGCCGGAATGCGGCCGCGATCACTGACCGTGTAACCGTTGTCGGACGCCCACTGGCGGATCACGCGGGTGTTGGTGCGGCCACGTGCGGCGGTCGGCGCGGCGCGGCGAGCGGCGGCGCGACCGCCGGTGACACGAGATGCGGCGATGTACGTGGCGACGTGGTTGCGGAACTCTTCGGCATGCTCGGGGGAGGTGTCGAACTCGTAGTTCTTACCGTCCAGACTCCAGTGGACGGTTTCGTACTCGTCGAGTTCTGCGCCGTCGATATCGTCGACGATCTGGATCACGGTCTTCTTGGCCATCTGTGGTCCTCCGGTTGATTCGAGCCCGCCGCGCATGTCCTCACCCGAGTGTGCCGCGGCGTTTATCTGCGCTCAGCGTACACGTATTCAACGGGTCGGGACCACTGGTGAGGAATTGCGATTATCGACCGTCGGGCTATCGGCGTCGGAATCCAATCCGAGCAGTGATGCGGGGGCGCGTTCATCCGCCCTAATCGCACTGTATCCATTAGCGGTAATCGCGAATCCGGTGCCGGAACTGGACTCTACGCAGTAGAGGTCGTCGGAATCGGTGAGACAGGCGAAACGGTCGACATTGATCGCACGACCGGAGCCGAGGATGCGTGACCGGAACAACACCGGATAACTGTTAGCGCACGCGCCTGCTTTCGGTCCGTTGGCGTCGAGCACCACGTAATCGGCCTGCCAATCGCACTCGGCGGTGGCGTCGGCGGCGCGTTTGGCGCCCCGGACGTGCTCGCCGACGCACACCAGAGCATCGGCGCCGTTGTTGCCGGTGGAGCATCTCACGCCGCGGTCCGGCGTCGAGAAATGAAAACCGGAGACATCGGACGTCCGGCCGTCGGCCGAGGTGGCGCCGACCTGGAATCCGGAATTGCTGGCTCGAGGCGCCGCCTTGATGACGCGTTCATAGCTCCACGGAGCCTCCGTTCGGCGGATGCCGACCGTGCGGGACGCGGATGTCGGCGAGAGCGAAGGCGCCGGCGATTCGGTGCTCGGCGCATTCGTGCCCGGGATCACGATCTTGCTGGGTGATGCGTCCGTGCTCAGCAGCGAACACGACGTCAGGACCGAGACGCCGAGGCATACCAGGGCGACGAGGGGCAGGCGTGTTCGAGGTCCGTACCCTTGCACTGTGGCGACTCCCAAGATCGTGTTGTTCTACGTCTTCGCTCCGCTGCCGGACCCGGAGGCGATCCGACTCTGGCAACAGAGCGTCTGCGAGGCCTCCGGACTGCGCGGCAGGATCATCGTGTCATCTCACGGCATCAACGCAACAGTGGGAGGTGACATCCGCGACGTCAAACGTTATGTCCGTGCCACCCGGAGCTATCCCGCATTCAAAGACGCCGACATCAAATGGTCGGACGGAACAGGCGATGATTTCCCGCGCCTGAGCGTGAAGGTGCGCCCGGAGATAGTGACCTTCGGCGCCGCCGAAGAACTGCGTCTGGACGATCACGGTGTGGTCGGCACCGGTGTGCGTCTGGCGCCGGAACAGTTGCACGAGCTCGTCGACCGGCGCGGTGACGAAGTGGTCTTCCTGGACGGCCGTAACAAGATCGAGGCGCAGATCGGCCGATTCCGGGATGCGGTGGTCCCCGACGTCACCACCACGCGGGATTTCCTTCCGCTTCTGGAAAGCGGTGCGCTCGATCATCTCAAAGGCCGGCCGGTCGTCACATATTGCACCGGCGGTGTCCGCTGCGAGGTGCTCAGCGCATTGATGAAAGCTCGTGGATTCGACGAGGTGTATCAGCTCGACGGGGGAATTGTCCGCTACGGAGAACAGTACGGCGACAGCGGTCTGTGGGAGGGCTCACTCTACGTTTTCGACAAACGCATGAGAATCGACTTCAGTCCGGAAGCGGCGGTGATAGGGAAGTGCCTTCGCTGCGGTACTCCGACGAGCGATGTCGCCAATCTGCCGGACGGCGACGGTCGCGATCTGGCGGTGCTCTGCGCCGACTGCCGCGGTGAGCAGACGACGTGACCGCATCCGCCGCACCGGTCGTGGTGCTCGCGGGATTCCTCGGCGCGGGCAAGACCACGCTCCTCAACCATGTTCTCCGGCACGCGGGTGGCCGGCGGATCGGAGTTCTCGTCAACGACTTCGGGTCCATCAACATCGACGCTCTTCTGGTCTCCGGACAGTCGGGCGGCACGCTCAGCCTTGAGAACGGATGTATGTGCTGCACTACCGATGCGTCGGATTTCGCCGAGACACTCGCCGGCCTGACCGCCCCGGGAAACGGCATCGACGCGGTCTTGATCGAGGCCAGCGGAATCGCCGAACCCAAGGCACTGATCCGGATGGTGCTGTCGGCGCGAAGCTCCACCGTGGCGTACGGCGGCCTCGTCTACGTCGTCGACGCCGCTCACTACGACGACACGATCGCCGAACACCCGCAACTCGGTGAGCATCTCGCGATCGCTGATCTGGTGGTCTGCAATAAGATCGATCTGCTCGCCGGCCAGGACGCCGTGCAATCGCTGATCGCGCGGCTTCGAATGATCAACTCCACCGCTCCGATCCTGCCGGTGGCGGACGCGGCGGTGGACCCGGAACTCTTCTTCGAGCCCGCTGCGGAGATCGCCCGAGACGACGGTCCTCGTCAGTTGAGCTTCGATGAACTGCTCCTCGCCGACGACCACGACCACCCCGACGGCCACGACCACGGTCACGATCATGTGCACGCCGGTTTCGAGTCAGCGGCGCTCGAGACCTCCGCGCCGGTGGACCCTCGGCGCCTCGCGCAGTTCCTCGAACGACCGCCCGCCGGCGCTTACCGGATCAAGGGAACGGTGCTGGTCGATCTCGACGGGCACCGCGACACCGCGTACACGGTTCAGGCTGTCGGAGGCTTCGTCCGAGTCGACGCCGGCTCGTGGCGCGGACGGACGCCGGGTACGTCACTCGTCGTCATCGGGGCGGGGCTCGATGCGGCGGCCACCCGCGAAGCACTCGACGGTCTCGTCGCGCCCGCCGATCCCGACGATGTGAACGGAATCCTCCATCTGACGCGTCATCTGGTCACAGCAACCTAACGATTCCCGGTGAGATCCGAGCCTGCGTTTGCCGTCTAGCCTCAAGCACTGGTTCACTGTTACCAAAGTTGTCTGTGTGACAGATGGTGTTTGGATCCTCGGAAGGAGAGTGGTGTGTGCGCCTCGTGCCCGCACACCCAACCCGCCCATGAATGCTGTACGTTTCCGCCGGCGTGCGCTGATCGCGTCGTCCGTCCTCGCGTCGTCTGTCCTCGTCGGAGGACTGCTGACGGTCGCGCCCACCGAAGCGGCGCCCAAGACCGCGGCGCCCAAGAGTGGTGAGTTGGCGGGCAAGACGGTGTTCCTCGACCCGGGCCATCAGGGATCGGCGGCGGGCCACGATCTGGCGAAGCAGGTGCCGGACGGGCGCGGCGGCAAGAAGGACTGCCAGACCACGGGTGCCACCGCGGTCACCGGCAAGGCCGAGCACACGATCAACTGGGACGTCTCCCAGCTGGTGAAGGCCGCACTCGAGAGCAAGGGTGCCCGCGTGGTGATGAGTCGCAACGACGACACCGGCTGGGGCGGTTGCGTCGACGAGCGGGCGGAGGCCGCGAGCCGGTCGGGCGCCGCGCTGGCAGTGAGCATCCACGCGGACTCGACGAGCACCGGTGCCGATTCCAGCAAGACCGGCTTTCACATGATCGTGCCGACGCTGCCGATCCCGGACAAGACCGTCGACTCGGTGCAGTCGGGCGAGGGCCGCAAGGCGTCGAACACCCTGCGTGACGCTATGAAGAAGGCTGGCTTCGCCCCGGCCAACTACCTGGGCGCTGTCGACGGAATCGTGACGCGGCCGGACATCGCCGCGGTCAATCTCACGCGCGTGCCGGCGGCCTTCATCGAGATGGGCAATCTGTCCGATCCGGCCGAGGCGGCCGTCCTGTCGTCCCCGCAGGGGGCCACCAAGTACGCGGTCGCGATCACCGAGGGCATCTCGGCCTACCTCGACGGACACGCGGCCGCGGCCAATCCGACCGCACCGGCTCCGGACCCCGGTGCCCAGCCGAGTGCACCGGCAGCCGAGAGCCCGTCCGAAGGCACCGACCTGTCGGGGCTGAGCGGAGTGGAGGCGATCGGCCCGCTGATCGACAAGCTCGCCAAGGCCAAGAGCCCGCAGGAGGCGCAGCGCATTCTGATGACCGACGGCCAGGACGTCTCGGCCAACGTGCTCAAAGCGATCCTCGCGGTGGTCTACGCGGTGTTCGGCGGCAAGCTCCCGATCTGACGAGTGGACTAAGGTTGTGTCATGGGTCTCATGACATCGCTGAAACTTCCCAGCCTGCAGTCCGTCCGGGAGCTGTTCGTGGTGCCGACTCCCGTGCCCTCGCTTCATGATCGCAAAGTGCTGATCACCGGCGCCGCCAGCGGCATCGGCCGCGCCACCGCGCTGGCGGCCGCCGACGCCGGGGCGCAGCTCGTGCTCACGGACATTCAGGCCGACGCTCTCGACGCGGTGGTCGCGGAGATTCTCGATCGACGGGGCACCGTTCTCTACCACCGTGCCGGCG
Organism: Gordonia sp. LUNF6; assembly: GCF_047041125.1. Lineage (NCBI taxonomy): Bacteria > Bacillati > Actinomycetota > Actinomycetes > Mycobacteriales > Gordoniaceae > Gordonia > Gordonia sp. LUNF6. The sequence goes on along the minus strand of NZ_CP178181.1, from coordinate 2,874,157 downwards.
ACGTCTCCGACTACGAGTGGGTGGCGGCGTTCGCGCGGGGCGTCGACGCGGAGGTCGGCGTGATGGACGTCGTCATGAACGTGGCGGGCGTGTCGGCGTGGGGGACGGTCGAGCGCTTGGAACACCGCCATTGGAAGAAGATGGTGGACGTCAATCTGATGGGCCCCATCCACATCATCGAGTCGTTCGTGCCTCAGATGGTCCGCCGCGGCACCGGCGGTCACCTCGTGAACGTGTCGTCGGCCGCCGGGCTGCTGGCACTGCCGTGGCACGCCGCCTACAGCGCCAGCAAGTTCGGTATCCGGGGCGTGTCGGAGGTACTGCGATTCGATCTCCGACGCCACAACATCGGAGTCTCGCTGGTGTGCCCGGGCGGTGTGGCGACTCCCTTGGTCGAGACCGTCGACATCGTCGGTCTCGATCGCGGCAACACCGCCATCCAGCGCGAGATCGCGGGTTTCCACAAGATCGCGGTCACGCCTGAGAAGGCGGCATCGGCGATCCTCCGCGGAGTCACCCGCAACAAGTTCATGGTCTACACCTCGTTCGACATCCGGTTCGGCTACTGGTGGGCGCGGAAGTTCGCGCTTCCCTACGAGGTGGTGATGCGCATCGCGAACAACCGATTCGACTACTTGGCGCGCCTCAGCGACCTCGCCTCCGCGGCAGGTGCCGCGGACCGGACCGGAACCGAGGCGTCGCGGCGCGCTGAGTGAGCGCGCCGGACGGGGTGCTGGTGGTCTCGGCCACCCGCGCCGAGGCCGCGCATGTGCCGCCGGGGGCCGATCTGCTCATCACCGGTATCGGGAAGGTTCGCGCGGCCAGCAAGGTGACGCACCGGCTGGCTGTCGGTGACTACCGCCGGGTGATCAACATCGGCACCGCGGGGGCGCTGCGCGACGGGCGCACCGGACTCTTCACACCTTCGCGAGTCATCGAGCACGACATCAGTGCCGCGGATCTCGCCGCAATGGGCTATCACACGGTTGACGAATGGGACGTGGCGGGCGGCGACGGCAGCGTGCTGGCTACCGGGGACACATTCGTGAACGATCCGCTGCACCGGGACCGGCTCGCGTTGCGGGCCGATCTCGTCGACATGGAGGGCGCGGCGATCGCTCACGTCTGCGCCGAGTACGGACTGCCTCTCCGCGTGGTCAAGGTCGTCACAGACAATGCCGACGACTCGGCGTTCGACTGGCCGCGGGCCATCGCGGCCGCGGCACGCGACCTCGGCGACTGGCTCGACGGAAGTCGGTTCGGCGAGATCTGAGGTCTCGACGCCCGGCCGGCTCGGGGCCGGTATCGACTCAGCGCTCGTCGGCGCCGGCCGTCAGGTCCTCGATCTGGCTCTTGTCCCGCAGCTGGCCCGCGGTGCGACGCGGACGGCCTTTGGGATCGCGCGGCGGGATGGTCTGCGGCGCGGCGCGGCGACGGGGTGCGTCGGCGGCTGCCGGCGAGGCGGCCGGAGCCGGTCGGGGCCGGGGCGCCGGGCGAGTCGGGGACGGAGCGGGGCTCTGCGCCGCTGCCGGCCGTCGCTGAGCGGCCGCGGGATCGGCGGAGGGCTTGGCGGCGGGCCGGGCGCCGGCAGCGCGCTGGGGCGCGGGCTTGGCCGGTGCGGCCTTCGACGCAGCAGCGGTTCGGGGGGCTGCGGGGGAAGTGGCTGCACGCTTGGTGGCCGCGTCCTTCGCGTTCGCGGAGCCCTTCGGGGCCGCCGCCGCGGCGGGCACTCGCTTGGTCGCGGCAGTTCTGCTCCTGGTCTCGCGCGTCGCTGCGTCCTTGGGCTGTGTGCCGGCCGCCGCGTCTCTCGTGGCCGTGCGTTTCGTCGCAGAGGTGCCTGCCGCACCGGTTCGCCGCGTTGCGGATGCCTTGGCCTGAGCGCCGGCCGCCGCCGGAGTGGCGGCGCGCTTGGGGGAGCCGGTCTTGCCCGAGGACCCGGAGCGGGGTGCGGTCTTCTTCGCGGGGGCGGCCCGCCGACCGGACTCGGCGGTGGTCGGACGCGACTTCCCGGTGAACTTGCCGAACACGGCCAGGCCCTGGGGGCGAGCCAGGAGCAATCGCGCCACCACAACGGCCAGGGTCAGGACGAAGGCCAGCAGGATCCATGGAAAGCTCGTCGCGATCGGCAGGATCACCTTCAGGACGATGTCCCGCATGCCCTGCGCGCTGTCGGAACTCAGGGTGTAGAGGGTGACGATGCCGACCACGAACGCGACCAGCGGCGGTTGTGCCGCCGCGGTGAACAGTGCTCGTTGCCGCACGCACAGTGCGGCCAGAACGCACCCGAGCAGGTAGCACACCTTGAACGCCCGGCCCAGTGACGATGACGTATCGGCGCTGATGACGGCGCCGAGAGTCGTGGCTCCGACGGCGATCAGAACGGCGCCCCACCAGGGCACACCCCGGATGGTGGGCAGGACGGACCGCTCGTCGGCGGGCACGGCAGAGCCGGCTAGCAAGCGCGAAAACACAACTAAACGGTACCGTTAACTCCGCCGATCGCCGTGATCCGAAGCCGTGAGTTTCCTGAATCTATCGGCTCGGTGATATTGATCTCACCACCGAATCGACGGGGCTGATCCCGTCGCTGACCCGCACCGACGGGTTGGCGGTACCCGAGAGGGCTTCCAGATCTACGAGCTTGCGGGCGGTGACTCCGAGGCGACTGTCGATGGCTCCGACCGTCGAGTTGTACGACTCCACGGCCCGGCGCAGGGACGCACCGGTCTTCTCCAGGTGGCCGAGCACTTGGTCTATCCGCTGGTACAGCTGGCGACCGAGAGCATGAATGGTCTCGGCGTCCTCGGCGAGCGCATACTGACGCCAGCCCAGGGCGACGGTTCGCAGCAGGGCGATCAGGGTGCTGGGCGTGGCGAGCACCACGTCACGGGAGAACGCGTAGTCGAGGAGCCCCGGGTCGCCGCGCAGCGCAGATTCGAGAACCCCGTCGCCGGGCAGGAACAGAACGACGAATTCCGGCGACACGGGTTGTGCGGACCAGTACGACTTCGCGGACAGCACGTTCACGTGCGCCCGCACGGCCTGCGCGTGCCGGGCGATGACCTCGCGGTTGTCGGGGACTGCGCCGGAGGTCGATTCCAGGTACGCGTGCAGCGGCACTTTGGCGTCCACCGCGATCCGTCGTCCACCGGCGAGTTGAACCACCAGGTCGGGTCGCACGGCCCGGTCGGCGTCCGACTGCCCCTGTACCTGCGTCGCGAAATCGCAGTGCCGCGACATCCCGGACAGTTCGACGATTCTTTCGAGTTGGATCTCGCCCCAGCGGCCGCGAACGTGCGGTGCGTGGAGTGCACTTGCCAACTGGCTGGTCTGCTGGTGCAGTCGCTGCGAGGTCGCGTGCACTCCGCGCATCTGTTCGGCGAGGCCGGCGTAGGCGTGGGCACGTCCGGCCTCGCTCCGCCGCAGTTCCTCCGACAGCCGTCCGAGTGTCTCGCGCAGCGGACCCACCACGAGGTCGACCTCCGCGCCCAGCGACGGCCCGGGACGTTCGCCGCCGGAGTGATGTCCGCCCGTCGCCGTACCGCGGGCGAACCACCCGAGGAGTGCGCCGACGATGAGACAGAGCGGGCCGATGATCGCTGCTGGTGTCATGCCGCCATCTTGGCGCGAGCCTCTGACATCGATCCCGGGCGTCGATCCCGGCCTGGCAGCTCCCCGACGGCTCGAGGCGCACGGGCTACTCGTCGTCCGGACCGCGGCGTCGGTGGCCGGCTCAGTCTTCGAGGTCGGGCGGCGGCTCCTCACGAGCGAGAAGGTTCCGCTTGAGATCGAGCCCGTAGCGGAACCCGCCGAGACCGCCGCTCGTCCTGGTGACGCGGTGGCAGGGAACGAACAGGGCGGCGGCGTTGCGCACACAGCATTGAGCGGCGCCGCGGACCGCTGCCGGACGCCCCGCGCGTTCGGCGAGCTGACCGTAGGTGACCGGGTATCCCGCCGGCACCAGCCGCAATGCCGACCACGCCGCGGCGATGAACGGGCCCGCGATCTGACGCACCGCGACACCGGACGGAGCGGCGAAGTCGCCGTCGTAGTAAGCGGTCACAGCGTCGGCGACCGGGCCCGCCGGGCGCCGGCTGAGCTGACCACCGCGCAAGGCGGGAGCGATGAGCCCGGCGAGATACTCGGCCGACTCGGTCCAGCCGGCGGCGTGCACGGTGTCCGCGTCGTCGTACAGGACGGTGAACGGGCCGTCGGCGGTGGCGACGGTGGTCCAGCCGAGGGCTGGGGCTGTTGGCATGGTCATCGGACCTCCCGGTGTCGGCCGGCGAGGTGATGGACTCGCCGGGATCAGACTGACGTCTACTGAATTGGACGCACCGCACCGTGGTTCGGTTCCATTCCCGTCTCCCGGCGCGTACGACAGTCGGACGACCCCTCGCGCGGCGGACCGCGGATGTCGGAGGCGTATGTGAAGATTGGCGCGTGAGCGACCGAAACGACGAATCTTCGCCGGAACCCGACACCGGGACGAGCGACCGCGCCGACGCAGCCGCCGCGGAGCCGACCCCGGAGCGATTGCTGAACCCGGTCACCGGCAAGCCCTATCCGACGCGCGGCAGGGTGTTCCTGACGGGCCTGCGGTCCTCGTCCATCGTGTCCTTGCAGATGCTGCTGGTGATGGTGTTCCTGTTCGCGCTGCTGTGGGTGATGTCCAAGCTCTGGGTGATCCTGCTGCCGGTGATCCTCGGTATCGTCGTCGCGACGGTGCTGTGGCCGCCTGTCCGATGGCTGCTCTCGAAGCGGGTGCCGCCCGCGGCGGCGACCCTCGTGGTGCTGCTGGCGGCGATCGCGGTCATCGGCGGCGTCATCGGCGGCATCGTGCCGTCAGTCATCGACCAGGCGCCGCAGCTGGCCGATCGCGCCGTCGACGGTGTGCATCGGGTTCAGGAGTGGATCCAGGGTCCGCCGCTCAACGTCGGCGACGATCAGATCAATGCTCTCGTCAACGAGATCACCAGCAAGCTGCAGAAGAGCGCGACCACGATCGCCTCGGGTGTGTTCAGCGGAGTCGGCGTCGCGACCTCGGTGCTGGTGACGCTGTTCACGACCGTCGTCCTGGTGTTCTTCTTCCTCAAGGACGGGCCCAAGTTCCTGCCGTGGCTCAACCGCACGATGGGGGCCGAGGGGGCCGTTCACATCAGCGAGATCCTGCGGCGGATGTGGGAGACGCTGGGCGGCTTCATCCGAACCCAGGCCATCGTCAGCTTCGTGGATGCGGCCCTGATCGGCATCGGCCTGGTGGTGCTCGACGTGCCGCTCGCGGGAGTGCTGATCGTCATCACGTTCATGGGCGGATTCATCCCGATCGTGGGTGCCTTCGTCGCCGGTGCGCTCGCGGTGCTGATCGCGCTCGTGTCGAACGGGCTCACCTCTGCCCTGATCGTGCTCGGAATCATCCTGGCGGTGCAGCAGTTGGAGGGCAATGTCCTCTCGCCGTGGCTGCAGGCCAAGTCGATGAACCTGCACGCGGTCATCGTGCTGCTGTCGGTGACGTTGGGCGGCAGTCTCTTCGGCATCACCGGAGCGTTCCTCGCGGTGCCCGCGGCGTCGTGTCTCGCCGTCGCCCTGAGGTACATCCTCGAACAGATCGGCAGAGCCGCGGGCGATGAGATAGCCGCTGAAGACGAGGCGGCCCGGGCGGCGCAGCAGGAGTCCCGCAAGCGCAGGCGCGGGCCGGGTAGGTCGGGCGCGCAGACGCAGATAGACTGACCTCCCGTGAGTCTTACCCTCGGAATCGTCGGCCTGCCCAATGTCGGAAAGTCGACGCTCTTCAACGCCCTGACCCGTAACGACGTGCTCGCCGCGAATTACCCGTTCGCCACCATCGAGCCGAACGTCGGTGTCGTGGAACTGCCCGACGCGCGGCTCGACCGGCTCGCCGAGATCTTCGGCAGCGAACGGATCCTCCCCGCCGTCGTGTCTTTCGTCGACATCGCGGGAATCGTCAAGGGCGCATCGGAGGGCGAGGGCATGGGCAACCAGTTCCTCGCGAACATCCGCGAGGCCGACGCCATCTGCCAGGTGGTCCGCGTGTTCTCCGACGACGACGTGGTGCACGTCGACGGCCGCGTCGATCCGCGCGCCGACATCGAGGTCATCGAGACCGAACTGATCCTGGCGGACATGCAGACTCTCGAGAAGGCGATTCCGCGTCTCGAGAAGGAGGCGAAGAAGAACAAGGACCAGGCGGAGTCGCTCGACGCGGCCAAGAAGGCGCAGGCGGTTCTTGACAGCGGCAAGACGTTGTTCTCGGTGAAGGACTCGTTCGACCTGTCGTCGGTGCGCGAACTGCATCTGCTGACCGCCAAGCCGTTCCTCTACGTCTTCAACGCCGACGAGGCCGTTCTCACCGACGAGGCACGCAAGCAGGAACTCCGCGACGCCGTCGCACCGGCCGACTGCGTCTTTCTGGACGCCAAGGTCGAGAGCGAACTCCTCGAACTCGAGGAGGAGGACGCTCAGGAACTCCTCGACTCGATCGGGCAGGACGAGCCCGGTCTGCGTCAGCTCGCCCGCGCCGGTTTCCACACGCTCGGTCTGCAGACCTACCTCACCGCCGGTCCCAAGGAGGCGCGCGCCTGGACCATCCGCCAGGGCGACACCGCGCCCAAGGCCGCGGGCGTCATCCACACCGACTTCGAGAAGGGCTTCATCAAGGCCGAGATCGTGTCGTTCACCGACCTCGACGCCGCCGGCTCGATGAACGCGGCCAAGGCCGCGGGCAAGGTTCGCATGGAGGGCAAGGACTACGTGATGGCCGACGGCGACGTAGTCGAGTTCCGGTTTAACGTCTAGCGATAATGACGGGCAGTCCGGTTCGCTGGTGACACCCTCGGGTCACCAGCGTCGATCTCGGCTGGGGCGACCCACCCACGCAGGCACTCGTTCCCGACACCGTCCTTCCAACTGAAGAGGATGCGGCATCAAGCCCGGGGGCGCTGCACCTTCTGTGCGGCTTGCCCGGGTCCTCGACCACCATGAACATGGTTGAGGACGTCTACGCCGAGTGACGATCCGAGTGATGAACGGAGAGCAGATGACCGAGACGATGCGTGCCCTTGTGTCCGGACGCGGACCCGAGTGGATTCTCGCCGATGCGGCGCTTCCCGAGCCCGGTCCGGGCCAGGTGCTCATTCGCAACCGCGCCGCGGCGACCAACAACGCCGATCTCCCGATGCTGGCCGAGGCCGACCCCACCAGAGGCGGACACGGCCGTGAGTTCATCGCCGGATTCGAGTACGCGGGGGAGATCGCAGCTCTCGGAGAGGACGCCGGCGACTGGCAGGTCGGGGACCCGGTGATGGGCACTTTTCCGTCCGCGTTCGCGGACTACCTGATCGCGGACCACCGCTTCGTGCTGCCCCGTCCCGAGGGGTTGGCCGCGGACATCGCCTGCGCGTTGCCGACAGCGCTCCTCACCGAGTTCGGTGCTCTCACTGTCGCCGGGTTCGTGCCGGGGCGAAGCGTTCTCATCACGGGCGCGACCACCGGCATCGGCCTGGTCGGCGTGCAGATGGCGAAGGTGCTCGGCGCTTCCTCGGTCGTCGCGACCACACGTACCTCCGGCAAGCGTGAACTTCTCGCCGGTCTCGGCGCGGATACGGTGATCGTCACCGGCGACGAGGACCTGACTCAGGCAACACTCGCCGCGACCGGCGGCAAGGGCGCCGACGTCGTCCTCGACCATGTCGCCGGCGAGACCTTCGCGCAATGCCTTCCCGCGACCGCCGAGGACGGTCACGTCGTCAACATCGGTCGCCTCGCAGGTCCCGCGTCCACGATCGACCTCGACGCGTTGTCCTACCGGCACCTGACCGTCCACGGCGTCTCGTTCGGGTTCTCCCGCGACTGGGAGACCGTGCCGATCCTCGAAAGTCTGAGCGCTGACGTGCTGCCCGCAGTCGCCCGCGGCGAGATCCAGCCCGTCATCGACTCCGTCGTGGACGTCGCCGACTTCCAGCAGGTCGCAGAACGGCTTCGTTCAGGGAAGGCGGTCGGCAAGGCCGTCCTGGTATTCGGCTAGATGTGGTGCGCCCGATGACCTCGTCACGTGAGCAGCACTCGACCCGCAACGGAAGTCGTCCGGCATGACTGAGGTCGTCGTCAGCGGCAGGCTGATCTGCGGCGATGACGCGCAGACCGCGATCGTCGAGCGACTTCTGCCGCGACATGTCGAACTCACCCGGGCCGAACCCGGATGCGTCGCGTTCTCGGTGCTGCCGACGTCGGAGCCGGGCGTGTGGGCGGTCGACGAGACGTTCGTCGACGCGGCGGCGTTCCGAGCGCACCAGAGGCGGGTCGCGTCGAGCGAGTGGGGCCGGATGACCGCCGGAATCGAGCGCGTCTACACGACCCAGGGCAGCTGAGGCGGACCGGCACATCGACCGTCCTCGCGCCGTCCAGGGCCGTCGATCGGCGTGGCTGCTGGCATATCGGCCTTCTTCCTGGTAGTTAGTTGCGATGACAGAACAAGAATCGTCATTCAGCCGGACCGCACTCTTCTCCGCCGCAGCGCGCGCAGCGCACGCGCTCGTCGACAGCCCACCGCACTTGCTCGTGGACGACGCCGCTCAAGAACTGTGTCGGCTGACGAGTCCGTCGCCTCTCGATTTCCAGTTGGCGCAACCCGAGGCGCCCATCCTCGCCGCCGCGCGCCTGACCGCGTGCGCGCGATCTCGCTACGCGGAGACGTTGCTCGCCGAGACGGGAAACGACCAAGTCGTCGTGGTCGGCGCCGGTCTGGACGCCACTGCGCTCCGGCTCCCGACCGGCAGACACCGGGTGTGGGTGGTGGACCGTCCGGGAGTGCTGCAGTGGCGGGCGCGGCTGTTCGCACAGGCCGACCTCGCGGACACCGCGACAAGCGTCGCCGCTGATCTCGCCGACGGTCTGCGAGTAGGCGATCTCGAGAATGCAGGAGTCGACCTCACCCGCCCTGTCACCGTGCTCTGGCTCGGTGTCAGCATGTACCTCGCACCCGATGAGTGCCGCAGGTTCTTCGGCGACGTCAGCGCGCTGGCCGACGGATCCGCGCTCGTCTTCGACTACCACCTGAGCCGGGAACTGCGCGACGACGCCGGCCGCGACTACGCATGTGCGGTCGCGGCGATGGCGGGCGCGAGCGGTGAGCCGTGGCAATGCGCGGCGTCCCCGGACTCGGTCGCGCGATGGCTCACCGAGCACGGGTGGCGGGTGGAGGCCGATATCGACGAAGCGGACGCGACCGACGACGGCTTCTTCGACCGGCAGCAGTACTTGTCGCCGATGCGGCTGGTACGCCTCGTCCACGCGGTCCGGTGACGGTCCCTCGCGCCGCGTGACCTCAGTTGATGATCTCGCTGCCGCCGTGTTCGAGAGTCGCGGCCAGCCGCTCGCGCCAGGTTCGGAGCTCGTCCGCCGTGAGACGCTTCCAATCGGTGACCTCGCCGACCACGCGAAGCGGGTGGACGCTGCGATACGACCGGGTGGGATTGCCGGGGAATTTCTTGTCGGTGACATTCGGATCGTTCTCGAAGTCGCCGGTCGGTTGCACGAGGTAGACCCGTGGTTCGCCGTCGCCGACCGCGAGTTCGGCAGCGAGGCCGGCGCCGTCTTGCAGCGCGGTGAAGTAGATGTGGTTCATCACCACTTCGGGACGGTAGTTGGACCGGAACCCGGCGGTGAGGTGGTCTCCGATGTCGAGGTCGGCCTTCGTCCCGTGAAAGAACGGTCCCTCGTCCAGCACGTCGTTCACCGAGTCAGGCTACCCGATCCGGTGCTGCCCGACTCGGTGGCTGACGGGCCGCGCTCAGCGTGCCGCGTCACCGTCGCTCCGCGACCTGTCGGTGCAGCAGGCTCGGCCACAGTGCCATCTCTGCCGGTGTGCGTGCCACGGTCAGAGTCGCGTGCGGCAGCAGGTCGACGAGCGCCTCCGCGGTCGACAGCGGATGTCCGGCGTCGTCGGTCCACGCCAGAATCGAGGTCGGGACGTCGATCGCCGCGACGTGAGCGGGCGAGGGGAGGTCGCTGAGGGCGGCGCCGCGCAGAACGGCCGGCAGCAGGTCTGCGGCGACGGCCGGCACCGTCTCGCGGGTGCCCGCGAGCGCCGGGGGCCGGGGTGCAGTGCGTCCCGCGTCGATGAACGCGTCGATCCCCTCCGTCTCGACGGTGTCGGCGGCTGCCCGATACATCTCGGCCATCGCGGGCCGGCTGTCCCACGCGGTCGGTGGGATCACCAGCGTGAGCCCGGAGAAACGACCGGGATCGAGGACGGCGGCGTGCAACAGAGTGCCGGTGCCCATCGACGGCCCGACACCGTGCACCCGCTCGCCGGGGAACCAGGAGTCGAGCAGCCGCAGCAGGTCGTCGGCCAGCACCGGCCATCGATGGTCGCGGGGCTCCGGCCGCCCGGTCGACCGACCGTGCGCCCGCGCGTCGTAGCGCAGGAGGCGAGTGCCGCTGAGGCCGCGGCCCAGGTCGAGCCCCAGCGTCCGGTCGCGTGAGCGACTCGATGTGAGGCCGTGCAGCTGGACCACCGGCCACCCGTGCTCATCACTGAACTCGACGTCGAGGTCGGCTCCCGGAACGGTGAACGTCGTCATGGCTCTCCTCTGGGATTGCGGCCGCCGCGATGAGGGGTAGCGTAGCCGCTCATGCGGCTCACCAACGTCGGCCACCTCCGTCTCCCGTTCGGGCGACTGTACGGCTACGACGTCGCCGTGTCCGCTCCGGGAGACGACCTGCCGCTCTCTTTCGACCAGCGCAGGCACGTCGGTGCCGGCGACCGTCCGGGATCGTGGATGGCGCTCTCGTTCGAACTCGCCGAGACGATTCCGCGCGACCGCCTCGCCGACGCCTGGCTGCGGGTCGTCGACAGGCACGGGACGCTCCGGACGGTCGTCGTCGACGGGGGCGAGGGACCGCGCCTGCGTGAGGTCCGCATCGGAGCGGGAGCGTGGATCGAGCATCCGGTGGCTCCCGGCCAAGCCGTCAACGACGCGCTCCGGTCGGTGCTCGACGCGCACTGCAGGCCCTACTCGCGACCGTCCCACCGCCTGTGCGTGCTGGAGAAGGCCGCGGGTCCCACCGTGGTCGTGGCCGCCGACCACGCGCATGTCGACATGTGGTCGATGCTGGTGGTGGCGCGCGACCTGCTCGCCGCACTGGCCGGCTCGCTCGACGGCGAGGTGCCCGCGTTCGTCGAGCACACTCGGGCGATGGCGAACCGGCCCACGGCTCCGTCCGACGTCCGGACGCGATGGGCGCAGATCCTCGCCGCCGGCGGCGACGTGATGCCGCGCTTCCCGTTGCCGCTGGGCACGGCGGAACCGAGCGCCGAACGCGTGGAGGTCCGCGACGTGTTCGACGTCGACGACAGCGCCGCGTTCTCGGCGCAGGCTCGGGCCGACGGCGTGTCCACGCTCTCGGCCGCGGTGTCGGTGATGACGTCGGTGACGCGGGAACTGGCGGGAACGCCACTGCGCGCCGTGTTCCCCGTACACAGCCGCTACGACGCGGCCTGGCACGAGTCGGTCGGCTGGTTCATCACCAACTCCGTCATCGAATCGTGCGACCCCGCCCCGTCGGCCTGCGCCGAAGCCGTCCGCGAAGCGGTCCGCCTCGGATCCTGGCCGCTGCGAGAGATTCTGGAACCGTGGGGCGGTGACATGCCCGAGGCACCCGGGATGTTCGCGGTGTCGTGGCTCGACCTGCGCCGGCTGCCGGTTCGGATCGATTCGGCGCGGATCGACGCCCAGTACGTGGGCGCCGTGATCCGAACCGACGGTGTGATGCTGTGGTTCATCCTCGACGAGGCCGGCCTGCATCTGAGGTGCCGCTATCCGGACACCGCGGAGGCCAGGACCAACGTCGGCGGGTGGCTGGATCTGCTCGTCGCGCGCCTGCAGGAGAGGTCACGATCGTCCGCGGGCGACGTGCTGCGCGTGAGCGGTCGGACATTCCGCATTCAGCGGGCGCGACGGTCGGACGTCCCGGCGATCGTCGACCTGCTCTCCGACGACGAGATCGGGCGCGATCGCGAAGGCGCCGAACTGGAACGGTACGAAGCGGCGTTCGACGTCCTGATCCGAGACCGCGCCCACTACCTCGCTGTGGTCCGGGACGAGCGGGATCGGACCGTCGCGACGATGCAACTGACGGTGATCGGCGGCCTCTCGCGCGGCGGCACCACGCGGCTGCAGATCGAGGGTCTCCGCGTCGCCGAATCGGAGCGCTCCCGCGGACTCGGGACTGCGATGCTCGACTGGGCGCACGCCCACGGTCGCGCGCACGGGGCACACCTGGCCCAACTCGCCACCGATGAGGCGCGCATCCGTGCGCGTGCCTTCTACGCCCGGGCCGGTTACCGGGCCGAGCACGTCGGTCTCAAACGAGAGCTCTGAGCCGTCGGGGCCGGTCAGGTGAGGGCCTGCGCCAGGCCGACGAGGATGCCCTCGGGCCCGCGTATGTAACAGAGCCGGTAACTGTCCTCGAACCGGACGATCTCGGTGCTGATGATCTCGGCGCCGTGCGGACGCAGGCGCTCCAGCGTCTCGTCGAGATCGTCGACCGCGAACATCACGCGCAGGTAGCCGAGTGCATTCACCGGAGCCCTCCGGTGATCGGCGACGACGTCCGGTTCGATGAACCGCGACAGTTCGAGCCGACTGTGCCCGTCGGGGGTCGCCATCATCGCGATCTCCACCCGCTGCTCGCCGAGACCGGTCACCCGGCCCGCCCAGGGACCCTCCACGACGGTCCGGCCGTCGAGCGACAGTCCGAGGGCGCTGAAGAACTCGATGGCCGCGCTGAGATCTTCGACGACGATGCCGACGTTGTCCATCCTCACGGGCACGCACTCACTGTACCGAGATCCGTCCGCGATGTTGAGCCAACGAGCACCCGCCGCCGGCGACCGGAGGACATACTGCTTCAGTGATGTCAGTGAAGCGCACTCGTCTCCTCGCCGTGTCGGTCGTCGTGCTCGCAGCGGTCGGGCAGTTGCTGGCCGGCCCGGGCCGCAGCGATGCGGCGCCGACCGGCTGGAAGTACACGATGGTCGGGTTCAGCAACGGCACCGACCGAGCCATGGACGTGTACGGGTCCAGCGACGGCACACAGTTCAAGCCGGTGCGGAAGGGGGCCTACCGTCCGCCGACCGGCCGGGTCCGCGACCCGAGCGTGTTCCGGAACACCGACGGCATGTACTACGTCACGTACACCACCGCAGACGGCGCGAACATCGGCTTCGCCCGCAGCCGTGATCGGGTGAACTGGACGCCGATCGGCAACTATCCGGTCCCGTTCTGCTGCGCACTGCTTCCCGGGACCGGCGACGGCACCGGGTCGATGAACATTCCGGGATCGTCGGGTTCGGCCGCGTTGAAGAGCGCTCCGTCACTGTCGCCCTTCACGACGAAGGCGTGGGCGCCCGAATGGTTCGTCGAAGGCGGGCGGGTCCACGTCGTCCTGTCGATGTCCACCGGCGGCGGCTTCGTGCCCTACGTCATGACCGCTTTGGAGCCGTCTCTGCGTCTGTGGAGCATGCCGGTGCCGATCGCCGGCATCGGCGCCGACCACATCGACACCACCATCGTGAAGGTCGGGGCCACCTACCACGCCTTCACCAAGAACGAGACGCACAAGTACGTGCAGCACGCGGTGTCGTCGAAGCTCGCCGGGCCGTACCGGTTCGTGGCACCCGGCGATTGGGGTTCATTCGTGGAGGGACCCGCGGTGACGCAGTTGCCGAACGGCGCCTGGCGCATCTATCTCGACGCGTACAAGGCGGGGAAGTACGTCTACTCCGACAGCACCGACGGAATGCGCACGTGGTCGCCCGTCAGAGAGCTCCCCGGCTTGTCCGGCTCGGTCCGGCACTTCGGTGTGATGCGCGAGCGGGGCTGACGTGCCGACAGCGACCCCGAGGCCCCCGACTACGACCTTCGCGATCTCGCGGGCGACGCAGCAGCGCTCGTGCGGGCGCTCGGAGCGGACAACGCGCACATGGGTGGGCTGGGTGTCGGTGGCATGGTCGCCCAGGTCGCGGCACTCGACTTCCCGGATGTGTTCACCGCGCTCACCCTCGTCGGCACCAGGGCGGTCGCGCCGGGTCCGGTCGACGACGATCTGCCCGATCACGACGCGAACGTGATGGCGGCGCTGTTCTCGCGACCGAGCCCGGACTGGGCCGATCGCACGGCCGTCGTAGCGCATGCAGCCGAGAGCGCGCCGCTCCTTCACAACGACCCGGATCAGGCAGGCCGTCTCGCCGGTCGGATCTGGGATCGAACGCCGTCGAAGGCTCCTGCCGTGCACATGGCGAACCAGCGCGGCACCGTCTTCGCCCGGCTCGACTGTGCACCGCGCTGGCGTGAGCACCTCGGCGAGATCCGGATGCCGACGCTCGTCGTCCACGGCCGGCTCGATCCGTTCTTCCCGGTGGGCAACGGTCGAGCCCTGGCCGCGGAGATACCCGGCGCACGGCTGCTCATCCTGGACGACACATGGGTACCGGACTGCCCGAGCAGGCGAGCGGCGAGGTCGCTGCCGCGATGCTCGATCTCTGAACCCCGGCCGGCCGTCGGTCAACCGACGCGCCGGACCAGCCAGTCGACCAGCGGCCTCGTCTGACGCCAGTCCTTCCGAACCCGGTCGACCAGTGCGGGGGAGTGGATCACCTCGTCGAAACCGTAGTCACGGCTCACGGTCAACGACCGGTACCGCAACAGGTCGATCCGCGGGTGGTCGGCGCTCCAGCCGCGCGGCGAGGTCTTGACACGGTCGCCGCCCACCTCCCACCCCTTGCGTTCCAGGGTGCCGACGATCTTCTCGAGCTCGGCTCCGTGGAGGTCGTCGTCGATGGCGCGGCGAATGGCGGCCAGAGTGTCGGCGTCGGCGTGATAGAAGCCGGCGGCCACGCGCACTCCCGGGGCCGAGATCTGGACGTAGTAGCCGGTCGCGGGTCCGACCGCCACGAACGCGCCCTGATGGGTCTTGTACGGGGTCTTGTCCTTCGAGAACCGGACGTCCCGATACGGGCGGAACACCTTCGCCGGACCGAACTCGTCGGCGAGTTCGTCGGTCAGCGCGACCATCGGCGCGGCGACGCTGGACTGGTAGACGTCGCGGTGTGCTTCCCAGAACACTTTGCTGTTGTCGATCTCGAGATCGTCGTAGAAGTCGAGCGCAGCCTCGGGGAATCCGGTGAAGCTCATGGGTCGAGCCTACCGAGGACCCTGCGGCTGTCCGATTGTGACGAGGGTCAAAGGACGTCGTAAATTGTCCCCCTGAACGGTGTGACGCTGGAAGGGGTGACCGAATGACGGTGGCGAGCGAAGAACGCGCTCCCGACGAGGGATATCAGCGCGGACTGACCGCGAGTACGGTCCAGATGATCGCCATCGGCGGTGCCATCGGCACGGGCCTGTTCTACGGCTCGGGCGGAGCGATCGAGAAGGCCGGGCCGGCGCTGCTGCTCGCCTACGCGCTCGCGGGCCTCGCGATCTTCATCGTGATGCGCGCACTCGGCGAACTGCTGATCTACCGGCCGGTGTCCGGCGGCATCAGCGAGTACGCCGACGAATTCCTCGGGCGGTTCGCCGGCTTCAGCCAGGGCTGGACGTACTGGGCGGTGTGGACCACCACCTGCATGGCCGAGATCACCGTGGCGGGTAAGTACGTCAACTACTGGTGGCCGGCGATCCCCGGCTGGGTGACCGCGCTGACGGTTCTCGTCATCCTGTTCGGCGCGAACCTGATCTCGGTCGGCCTGTTCGGCCGTGCCGAGTTCTGGTTCTCGGCGATCAAGGTGACGGCGATCCTCGGCATGATCATCGTCGGCATCGGAGTCCTGTTGCCGATCGCCGGCTTCGGTCCGGCCGAGGGGCCCTCGGTGACCAACCTCTGGAACGACGGCGGGTTCTTCGCCACCGGTTTCACCAATGCTCTGCTGAGCCTGCAGATCGTCATGTTCGCCTACGTCGGTGTGGAACTGGTCGGCGTCACCGCGGGTGAGGCGGAGAACCCGAGGGTCACTCTGCGCAAGGCCATCAACTCGGTGCCCTTCCGCATCGGCATCTTCTACGTCGGTGCGATCCTGGTGATCCTGTCGGTCCGCGGATGGCGGAACTTCCACGCCGGAGAGAGCCCGTTCGTCGCGGTGTTCCAGTACATCGGCCTGCCCGGCGCGGCCGGTCTGGTCAACTTCATCCTGTTGACCGCGGCGCTCTCGTCCTGCAACTCCGGCATCTACTCCACCGGCCGGATGCTCCGTTCGCTGGCACAGCGCGGCGACGCGCCGCACGGTCTCGACCGCTTGTCGAGCCGGAAGGTGCCGGTGGCCGGAATCGTGCTCAGTGCCCTGGTGATGGTCCTCGGCGTGGTCGTGAACGCGATCGACCCCGATCACGCGTTCTCGTACATCACCTCGGTCTCGACCGTCGGGATCATCGTCGTGTGGTCCACCATCCTGATCTGCCAGATGCGGTTCCGGGCGAAGGTCAAGAGCGGAGAACTGCCCGAATCCGATTACCGGGTGCCCGGAGCGCCCTACACGACCTGGGCGGCACTGGCGTTCCTGGCGTTGGTCTTCGTTCTGCTGTTCTTCACCGAGGACGGACGGATCGCCCTGATCGTCGGCGCCGTCTGGTTCGCCTGCGTGGTGATCGGCTACGTGTTCTGGTCGCGGATGCCGCTGCGGGAAGAGCCCGTCGAGACCGAGAGCCGCGTCGAGCGACGATGACGGCCGATTTCCGGATCGATCCGGCCGGCCCGAGCGCGCCGACGCGATAGGGTTGGGGACGTGTCCAGGTTCAGTCCCCTCGAGTGGCCGGTGTTCCGGCAACTGCGGTCGGGTGACGTGCTGGGCCGAGGCCCCGCGGTGGAGTCGCCGCGCACCAAGGCGATGCAGTCACGCACCGCCACGGCGGACCGGATGGCGCAGAGCGTCTGCCCGTTCTGTGCGGTCGGGTGCGGTCAGCGGGTGTACGTCAAGGATGAGCGGGTCATCGCCATCGAGGGCGATCCGGATTCCCCGATCTCGCGCGGGCGACTCTGTCCGAAGGGGGCGTCGAGCGAGCAATTGGTGAACAACCCGCTCCGGCAGACCACGGTCCGCTACCGCGCCCCGTACGCCACGCAGTGGCAGGACCTGGATCGGGACACCGCGATCGACATGATCGCCGACCGCTTCCTCGAAGCCCGTCGCAGGCACTGGCAGGACGTCGACGAGCACGGAAACCCCTTGCGCCGCACCATGGGTGTGGCCTCACTCGGCGGGGCGACGCTAGACAACGAAGAGAATTACCTGATCAAGAAGCTCTTCACCGCCGCGGGCGCGATTCAGATCGAGAATCAGGCGCGGATATGACACTCCGCCACGGTTCCCGGTCTGGGAGCCTCGTTCGGCCGCGGTGGTGCCACCCAGTTCTTGCAGGACATGGCCAATGCCGACTGCATCGTGCTCATGGGCGGCAACATGGCGGAAGCGCATCCCGTCGGATTCCAATGGGTCACTGAGGCGAAGGCGCGCGGTGCCCGCGTGATCCACGTCGATCCGCGTTTCACCCGCACGTCGGCGGTGGTCGACAAGCACATCTCGATCCGGGCGGGATCGGACATCGTGCTGCTGGGTGCGCTGATCAACTACATGATCACCCGCGAGCGCTACTTCCACGAGTACGTCGTCGCGTACACCAACGCGGCGACTCTGGTGAGCGAGGACTACCGGGACACCGACGACCTGGACGGTCTCTTCTCCGGCTTCGACGAGGAGTCCGGGACCTACGATCGCGCCACCTGGCAGTACACCGGCGGGCGGGACGAGACGCTGCAGGATCCGCGCACCGTGTTCCAGATCCTGAAGCGGCACTACTCCCGCTACACCCCGGAGACGGTGACGCAGATGTGCGGCATCGCCGAAGCGGAGTTCGAGTACCTCGCACGGTCGCTGGCCGACAACTCGGGCCCCGAACGCACCGGATGCTTCGGCTACGCGACCGGGTGGACTCAGCACACGATGGGCGCCCAGGTGATCCGCACGGCTGCCATTCTGCAGTTGCTTCTCGGCAACGTCGGACGTCCCGGTGGCGGAATCATGGCGTTGCGCGGTCACGCGAGCATCCAGGGCTCCACGGACATTCCGACGCTGTTCGATCTGCTTCCCGGCTACCTGCCGATGCCGTCCGCGGGCAAGCACAACACGTTCGACGACTACCTCGCGACGGTGCGGCCGGCGTCCGGCAAGGGATTCTGGGCGTATGCCGAGGACTACGCGGTGAGTCTGCTCAAGGCGTGGTGGGGTGAGGCGGCGACCGCCGAGAACGACTGGTGCTTCGACTATCTGCCGCGGCTCACCGGACCGGCGGGCACATACCAGACCGTGGTGGAGATGCTGGAGGGCAATGTCGACGGTTACTTCATCGTCGGTCAGAACCCCGCCGTCGGATCGGCCAACAGCCGTCAACAGCGGATGGCGATGTCCAAGCTCAAGTGGCTGGTGGTGCGTGATCTGAACATGATCGAGAGCGCCACCTGGTGGAAGGAGGGGCCCGAGATCGACTCGGGCGAACTGAAGACCGAGGACATCGCCACCGAGGTCTTCTTCCTGCCGGCCGCCACCCACGTCGAGAAGGCCGGCTCGTTCACTCAGACGCAGCGCATGGTGCAGTGGCGCCACCAGGCGGTGGCCCCACCCGGCGACGCGCAGAGCGAACTCGACTTCTACTACGAACTCGGCAGGCGCATCCGGGAACGCGTGGCCGACTCGACCGACCCGCGCGACCGTCCCCTCCAGGATCTGACCTGGGACTACCGCCGCAACGAACACGGTGACGTGGACCCGGAGGCGGTGCTCGCCGAGATCAACGGCCGTCATCTGACGGGGCCGAACGCCGGCGAACCGATCGACTCCTACACCGAGTTGCGTTCCGACGGCTCCACGATCTCCGGGTGCTGGATCTACGCGGGCGTCTACGCCGGCGGGGTCAACAGGGCCGCGCGGCGCACCCCCGGCGGCGGTGGCGGTGTGACGCAGTCCGACTGGGGCTGGGTGTGGCCGTCCGACCGCCGCATCCTCTACAACCGGGCGTCGGCCGACCCGCAGGGCCGGCCGTGGAGCGAACGCAAGAAGTACGTCTGGTGGGACGCCGACGCCGGACGGTGGACCGGATCGGACGTTCCGGACTTCCCGATCGACCGCGCGCCTGGGACGGTGCCGCCGGAGGGGGCGATCGGTGCCGACGCCATCGGCGGCGACGACGCGTTCATCATGCAGGCGGACGGGAAGGGCTGGTTGTTCGCGCCGAACGGTCTGGTCGACGGTCCGATGCCGACGCACTACGAGTCGCAGGAGTCGCCGGTCCGCAACGCCCTGTATCCGCAGCAGCAGTCGCCCGCCAGGGTGATGCTCCCCCGCGAGGACAATCTCGACGCGCCGAGTGCCGGCGACCCGGGCGCCGGCGTCTACCCGTACGTCTTCACGACGTACCGGCTCACCGAGCACCACACGGCGGGCGGCATGAGCCGATGGTCGCCGTACCTCTCCGAACTCCAGCCGGAGATGTTCTGCGAGGTCTCTCCGGAACTGGCCGCCGAATGCGGGCTGACCGCGCAGGGATGGGCGACGATCGTCTCGCCGCGCGGTGTGATCGAGGCCCGGGTGCTGGTCACCGACCGGATGCGGCCGCTGGAGATCAACGGCCGCGTGGTGCACCAGGTGGGTCTGCCGTATCACTGGGGTGTGGGCAACGACGCGGTGGTCAGCGGTGACGCCGCCAACGACCTCGTCGGTGTCACGATGGATCCGAACGTCTTCATTCAGGAGTCGAAGGTGGGTTCGTGTGCGGTCATCGCGGGGCGTCGTCCGCGCGGTGCCGCCGCCGATGCGCTGGTGCGCGACTACCAGCGACGGTCCGGGGCCACCGTCGAGACGGACAACAGCCGTCTCACACCGCGAGAGGAGCAGTGATGGGCCAGCTGACCGGACCGACCGATCCGAGCGCTGATGCGCACTGGCATCCTCACGAGGACCGGCGCGGCTTCTTCACCGACACCTCGATCTGCATCGGCTGCAAAGCCTGCGAGGTGGCGTGCAAGGAGTGGAACGGCAACCCCAGAGACGGTGACCTCGAGTTCACCGGAATGTCGTACGACAACTCCGTGTCTCTCGGTGCCAGCACGTGGCGGCATGTCGCCTTCGTCGAGCAGGACGCGGACCGCATCGCCACGGCACGAGCCTCGGGCGCAGGGCTGGCGGACCTGGGTATGCCGCAGGTCCGCGGTGCCGACCCCCTCGACCCGCCGGCGCCGAGTTCGCCGTCACCGGACACGACGCCGCCGGACACGCCGGAATTCCGATGGCTGATGTCCTCAGACGTCTGCAAGCACTGCACGCACGCCGGTTGCCTCGACGTGTGCCCCACCGGCGCGATGATGCGGACGGAGTTCGGCACCGTGGTGGTGCAGGCCGACATCTGCAACGGCTGCGGCACCTGCGTGGCCGGCTGCCCCTTCGGGGTGGTGGAGCGCCGCAGCGACGGCACGGTGGCGCCGACCGTCCGCGAGGGCGACCGCAAGGGTGAGCAGCCCGAGATCCCGAATCGGGGCGTCGCCCAGAAGTGCACGCTGTGCTACGACCGCCTGCGAGACGACCAGACGCCCGCCTGCGCACAGACGTGCCCCACCACGTCGATCTCCTTCGGCCGGCGCACGGACATGGTGGAGCGAGCGCACGAGCGAGTGGCGCAACTGCACGCCGAGGGGATGATCGAGGCGCGGCTGTACGGCGCCAACGAGGACGACGGCGTCGGCGGCACCGGGTCGGTGTTCCTGCTGCTCGACGAGCCGGAGGTGTACGGACTGCCGCCCGACCCCCGCGTGTGCACCGCCGATCTGCCCCGGATGTACCGGCGTGCCGGTGCGGCGGTGGCCGGGATGGTGGGCGCCGCCGTGCTGTCGTTCCTCGGCTCGCGAAGGGACCGGCGACCGTGACGAGTTCCGAATACGGCCAGTTCCGTCCGCCGCGTCCGCAGCGTCCGCAGCGGGGGAGGCGTCGCGGGGGCGGCGGTCGCCGCGGCGACGAGTTGATGGTGCCGCAGGCGCAGGTGGAGCATCTCGATGAGAACGGCTACTACGGGCACCCCGTCGTCAAGGCGCCGCCCTGGGAGACGCCCGTCGGTGCGTATCTGGTGCTCGGCGGGATCGCCGGCGGCTCCGGACTGCTCGCCGCGGGTGCTCAGCTCACCGGACGGAAGGTGTTGCGCCGCAATGCGCGACTGGCGGGGCTCGGCGCCGCGGGGGCCGGAGCTCTGGCGCTCGTCGCCGATCTAGGTCGGCCGGAGCGGTTCCTGCACATGATGAGGACCTTCAAGGTCACCTCGCCGATGAGCGTCGGCTCATGGATTCTGATGGGGTACAGCGGGATGATCGGGGTGGCCGCCGCGTCGGAGGTCGACGCTCTGACGGGTGATCGGCTGCCGCTCGGCCGGCTCCGACCGCTGCTCCGGGCACTCGAGGGCCCGGCGGGACTGGGGGCGGCCGCGATGGGTGCCCCGCTGGCCGCGTACACCGCGGTCCTGCTCGGCGACACCGCGATGCCGACGTGGAATGCGATGCACCGGGATCTTCCCTTCGTGTTCGTCAGTTCCGCGAGCTTGGCCGCGGGCGGTCTCGCACTGATCACCACGCCCGCAGCGGAAGCGGGACCGGCCCGCAATCTGGCCGTTCTCGGTGTGATCGGCGACGTCGCGGCGACGCGGCTGATGGAGCAGCGGATGGACCCGGTGGCCGCCGAACCCCTCCACCACGGCGGGCCGGGGAAGCTGATGCGCTGGGCCGAGCGGCTCGCGGTGGCCGGCGGCGTGGGCGCGCTGATCGCGGGCGGTCGGCAGGGCCGGGGCCGGCGGGCGCTGGCAGCGGCGGCCGGTGGAGCGCTGGTCGCGGCGTCCACGTGCACGCGGTTCGGCGTCTTTCATGCGGGCCTGGAGTCGGCGCGCGATCCGCGCTACACGATCGAACCGCAGAAGCGCAGGCTCGCGGCCCGCCGTGCGGCGGGGGTGACGGGAGACTCGATCACCGGACTGTGATGCCCGGCACTCCGCCGGCCACGGTGTGCCCGATCACCGGATGGCCGGGCACTTCACCGACCACCAGCAGACCGCCGGAGGTCTGGGCGTCGGCCAACAGCAGCAGATCGTCTTCGCTCACCCCGGCGCCCGCGCCGAGGTGCGGGCGCACCCAGTCCAGGTTGCGTCGCGTCCCGCCGGAGACGTAGCCGTCGCGGAGGGCTTCGAGAGCGCCGTCGAGTACCGGCACCGCCGAGGCCTCCACCACGGCGCTCACGCCGGACGCGCGGCACATCTTGTAGAGGTGGCCCAGCAGACCGAAGCCCGTGACGTCGGTGGCGGCCTGGACGCCGTTCGCCACGGCGGCGTCGGCCGCATCGCGGTTGAGTGCGGTCATCGACGCGATCGCGTTGGGAAACACCTCGCCGGTCCGCTTGTGCCGATTGTTCAGCAAGCCGACGCCGAGGGGTTTGGTCAGCGTGAGGGGGAGCCCCGGCTCGGCGGCGTCGTTGCGCAGGAGACGGTCGGGGTCGGCGACGCCGGTGACCGCCATGCCGTACTTGGGCTCGGGGTCGTCGATGGTGTGACCGCCGATCACCGGGCATCCGGCCTGGGCGCCGACGTCGAGCCCGCCGCGCAGCACCTCCGTCAGCAGTTCCATCGGCAGCACCTCGCGAGGCCAGCCGACCAGGTTGATGGCCACCACCGGCCGCCCGCCCATCGCGTAGACGTCCGACAGGGCGTTGGCCGCGGCGATCGCGCCCCAGTCGTAGGCGGAGTCGACGACGGGAGTGAAGAAGTCGGCGGTGGACAGCACCGCCAGACCGTCGGCGACGCGGACCGCGGCGGCGTCGTCGCCGTCGTCGAGACCCACCAGCACATCGGGGGATCGCTGTCCGACGAGGCCCCGCACCGCGTCCTCCAACTCGCCCGCCGGGATCTTGCAGGCGCACCCTCCGCCGTGGGCGTAGTCGGTCAGTCGCTTAACCTGAGTCACACGGCCGAGCGTAGACGGCTATGTTGGTCTGCGGAGGCGTCTGGGTTCCTGGTGGGCCCCCCGGTCTTCAAAACCGGTGAGGTCGAGTATCTCGGTCTGGCGGGTTCGATTCCCGTCCGTCTCCGCCAAACTCTCTCGTCGAGTGACCAGGAGACTGAGTGAATCAGGTTGCGCCGCAGCACGACCCGCGCAGATTGATTCCGCGCACGGATGCTCTGCTGGCGTTGCCGGAGGTAGCGGCGGCTCGTCGGCGCCTGTCGGCGGACACAGTCGTCGAGCGTGTCCGCGCGATACAGGAGAGGGCACGCCGAGGTGAGTTGCCGCCGCAGAAAGTGGCTGCCGCGGTGATCGCCGACCTCACCCGAGCGCGGGCTTCGGCGCAGACGCCGGTACTCAACGCCACCGGCGTCGTGGTCCACACCAATCTCGGGCGCGCCCCGCTCAGCCGGGCCGCGGTGTCGGCGATGGTCGATGCCGCCGGCTACGTCGATGTGGAACTGGACCTGGAATCGGGGGTCCGCGGCAAGCGGGGCGCTCGGACCCGCTCCGCGTTGCTCGCCGCGTGCCCGGCGGCCGGTGACGCACTGGCGGTGAACAACGGCGCGGCGGCACTGGTGCTCGCGACCACGGCGCTGGCCGCCGGCCGTGAAGTCGTCGTCTCCCGCGGTGAACTGATCGAGATCGGAGCCGGGTTCCGGCTGCCCGACCTGATCGCGTCGACCGGGGCCCGGCTCCGCGAAGTCGGCACCACCAATCGCACGCATCTCTCCGACTACGCCGACGCGATCGGTCCGGATACCGGGTGTCTGCTCAAGGTTCACCCCAGCAACTTCACGGTGTCCGGATTCACCTCGGCCGCGCCGGTGAGCGAGCTGGCGCAGGTGGCGCGGGACCGGGGCGTGCCGCTCGTCGTGGACGTCGGCTCCGGACTGCTGGCGCCGGATCGGACATTGCCCGACGAACCGGATGCGGCGACGATGCTGAACGACGGTGCGGATCTGGTGACCGCGAGCGGCGACAAACTGCTCGGCGGGCCGCAGGCCGGACTGGTCCTGGGGCGGGCAGATCTGGTGCAGCGGCTGTCGCGGCACCCGCTGGCGCGTGCGGTGCGGATCGACAAGCTGGCGTTGGCCGCGCTCGAAGCGACGGTCGCCGGACCCACCGCGCCGGTGGTCGAATACCTGCACGCCGACCCGGAGCGTCTGCGGGCGCGAGCGCAGGCGCTGGCGGCGGCAGTGGACGGGACCGTCGTCGAGCACGACGGCCGCGTGGGCGGCGGCGGTGCTCCGGGAGTTCCGCTGCCCGGCTATGCGGTCCGGCTGCCGGAGTCGATAGCCGCGCGGCTGCGGACCGAGACGCCGTCGGTGCTGCCGCGCGTGCACGACGGGTTCACACTGATCGACCTGCGCTGCGTTCCGGAGGCGGACGACTCGCGGCTCGCCGAGGCCGTCCGCGCCGCCATGCGGGCGGACTGACCGCAGTGTTCGTCGTCGCAACCGCGGGACACGTCGACCACGGCAAGTCGACTCTCGTGAAAGCGCTGACCGGGATGGAGCCGGACCGCTGGGAACTGGAGCGGCGGCGCGGTCTCACGATCGACCTGGGTTTCGTCTGGACCGTGCTGCCCTCGGGTCGGGAGGTGGGCTTCGTCGACGTGCCGGGCCACGAGCGGTTCCTGACGAACATGCTCGCCGGGCTGGGACCGGCCCCCGCCGTGTGCTTCGTGGTCGCCGCAGACGAGGGGTGGCGCGAACAGTCCTCAGATCACCGTGATGCGCTCGCCGCGCTCGGCGTCGACCGCGGACTGATCGTGGTGACCCGGACCGATCGGGCGTCGGCGGACCGGATCGCCGAGGTCACCGCGCAGGCGCGGCACGAATTGGCGAACACCGGACTCGCCGACGCCGAGGCGGTCGCCGTCTCGGCCCGTGACGGCACCGGGCTCGACGATCTGCGCGGCGCGCTGGACCGGATGCTCTCGGCACTGCCGCAGCCGCGGTCCGGACGAGTACGGCTGTGGGTCGATCGTGCATTCACCGTCACCGGCTCGGGCACCGTGGTCACCGGGACACTCGAGGCCGGGGCACTCGCTTCGGGCGAGCGTCTGGACCTGTTCGGCAGAGACGGTCGTCGTGAAGTGACCGTCCGCGGACTCCAGTCGCACGGCAGGCCGCTCGACGCCGCGCGGCCGGTGAGCCGTACCGCGGTGAACCTGCGCGGCGTCGCCCACGATGCGATTCACCGCGGCGACGCACTGCTCACTCCGGGCGCCTGGCCGGTGACGACTCTCGTCGACGTCTGCCGTGTGGGGCCGGGGATGGGCCCGCGGGAACTTCCGGAGTGGCTCACAGCGCACATCGGCACGGTGGCGGTGCCGGTGCGCGTGCGCCCGCTCAACGGCGACCACCTGCGCCTCACCCTGGCGAGGGGACTCCCGCTCCAGCGGGACGACCGCCTGGCGCTGCGCGATCCCGGCGCGGGACGGATCCTCGGCGGCGTGCGGGTACTGGACGTCGATCCGCCCGAACTCGTCCGGCGCGGCGACGCGCGACGGCGGGCGGGAGCGCTCGCCGGTCTGGCACAGGACGCCGCCGCCCTCGCCGAGGTGCAGCGGCGGGGCGCCGTCCGGCGTACCCGACTCGACGACCTCGGCCTGGAGACCGGGGTGGTGCCCGACGGGGTCGAGGCGGTGGGCGAGTGGTGGGTGACGACGCGGCTGATGCATCACTGGCAGATGCGACTGCGTAGCGCGGTCACGGAACTGCATGACCGCGACCCGCTGGCGGCGGGACTGTCGTACGGCGCGGCGCGGGATCTGCTCTCGTTACCCGACCCGGCGCTGCTCGGCGCTGTGGTCGACGGGGCCGGCGTGGCGGCCCGCGGCGGTCTGCTGTCGCTTCCGGAGCGCAGGTCCGATCTCGGCCCCGCCGAAGCGGGCGTCTGCGCACTCGAGAAGCGTCTCGCGGCCGATCCGTTCGCGGCTCCGGAGGCCGACGACCTGGCGGCTCTGGGGCTGGGCGTGCGCGAACTCGCCGCCGCCGACCGCGCCGGGAGGCTTCTCCGGCTCGGCGACGGGCTGGTATTGCTGCCCACCGCGCCGGCGCGGGCGATGCGCGAACTGGTCCGGCTGCCGCAGCCTTTCACCACCTCGCAGGCGCGGCAGGCACTGCGCACCTCGCGCCGTGTCGCGATCCCGCTGCTCGAGAACCTCGATGCGCGCGGCTGGACGCGGCGGATCGACGCCGGGCACCGCGAAGTCGTGCGCCCGTCCGGCCGACAGGCGGCGGAGACGGGGTGACAGCAGAAAGATGACTGGCGCACCCGGGGAGAGGTTTCGGGTGCGCCAGTCGGCATTGCGTTCAGCTCTTCCAGGTCAGGTGACCGCTTGAGATCACTTGACCTCCGAACGCAAGATTCGGTAGATGCCCAGGGTGATGGGGATGCCGATCCAGATGGCGTGAGCCACCAGGAAGTGTGCCCATTCGGCTCCCGTCGGCCAGGAGTCGGACATCAGCGGGCCGGACGATGTGCTCGTGCTGATCCAGTCGCCCACATGGTGGTCGCGCAGCGCCGGAACCAGTTCCAGAACCAGGCCGATGGCGTTGGGCAGGACGAAGTAGGCGACGATCGCGGCCGGTGTGTTCAGGAACAGCGCGGCGAAACCGAAGCCGAGGAGGAGACCAGTGATCTGGAGGATCACCGCGCCGGTCAGCCCGGCGGCCGGGAACGACCACGAACCGTTCGGGTCGCCGTATGCGGCGCCGACGATCACATTGCCGATGGCGCCGACGATCAGGGCGAAGGCGACCGCGGCCAGTGCGGCGACGAGCGAGGCCACCAGCTTGGCGACCACGATCCGTTCACGTCGCGGTTCCATGGTGAAGGTGATCAGGGCGCCGCGCTGGCTCCACTCGGAGGTCACCAGCAGAATCGCCATCACCGGCAGCAGGAAGCCGGTCGGGGTGTTCATGATGCCGAAGAAGTCGGCGAAGCCGGCGCCGTCACCGTTGTCGGTGGAGTTGCCGGTGGTGATCAGCATGACCACCATGATCACGACCGAGATGAGACCCATCGACGCGATCAGCCAGAAGCCGGCGCGGGTGTCGACGAGCTTGCGCAGTTCGACGCGGATCAGGCGGCTGAGCGGGATCGGCTTGGCCGTCTGATCGACGGCCGCATACGTGGTGGTCATCGGAAGACTCCCTGGTTGACGGGCTGCTCACGCTGGGTCTGCTGCGTGAGCTGCAAGAACATCGCCTCCAAGCCGGTGTTGTCGCCCGGCCGCAGCTCCACGAGGTGGATCTGGGCGTCGAGCGCCACCCGGCCGACGACGGTCGGTTCGGCTTCCACGTGGAAGCCGCCGTCGGCAGCGGGGTGCGCGACCACCTGGGCCGCGGCCAACGCGCGCCCGAGCGCGGCGTCGTCGACGGCCTTGACTCGGGTGCCGGTGCCCGCGAGCAACTGCTCCTTGGTGCCCTGCGCCACGATGCGGCCCTGCCCGATGACGATGAGATCGTCGGCGATGATCTCGATCTCGTGGAGCAGGTGGCTCGACAGCAGGACGGTGCCACCGCGGTCGGCGTAGTTGCGCAGCAGGGTGCGCATCCAGTGGATTCCCGCGGGATCGAGGCCGTTGACCGGCTCGTCGAGGATGAGTATCCGCGGATCGCCCAGCAGGGCGTTGGCGATGCCGAGCCGCTGGCGCATGCCGAGCGAGTAGTTGCGGACCCGGCGCCCCGCCTCCTGCGGCGTGAGGCTCACCAGGTTCAGGACCTCGTCGATGCGGCTGCGGTCGAGGCCCATGGTCATCGCGGACAGGCGCAGGATCTCGGCACCGGTCCGGCCTGCGTGCTGGGCGGATGCGTCGAGCAGGACTCCGACCTGAGTCGCCGGATTGTGGATGTCGCGGTACTCGACGCCGGCGATGGTCGCAGATCCGGCCGTGGCCGGAGTGAGTCCGGCGATGATCCGCATGGTGGTCGACTTGCCCGCGCCGTTGGGCCCGAGGAAGCCGGTGACACGGCCGGGCTTGCAAGCGAACGAGACGTCGTCGACGGCGACGTAGTCGCCATATCTCTTCGTGAGGTGCTCGACGGTGATCATGACTGACGATTCTGCTCTGAACCGGCGGCGGGCACATCAGTCCGCCGACTGATTCCGGGTCAGCCGAAAGTAGGGTATGACCCTGACCCGGCGCACTAGGGAGCACCGCGGGCGGCGGGATACGGTGACACACGTGCACCCCGACGACTATCAGCCACAGCTCACGTGGCGCAGCCATGCGTGGCGGCTCGCGGTGGTGCTCGCCGTCTCCGGACTGGTCTGGGGCACGCGGGCCGGCTACCAGTGGCAGTACGCGAGGTGGTGGTTCGCGGCTGATCTGCTCCTCGGCGTGCTGTCGTTGATCGCGGTGCACTGGCGTCGGAGGTATCCGGTCGCGGTGGCGATGGCGACCAACGTGGCTTCGACGGTGTCCGCGTCGGCGGCCGGACCGTCGATGCTGGCGCTGGTCTCGCTGTCGACCCGGCGACGGTGGCGGGAGATCGTTCCGGTCGCGGCGGTCGCGATGGTGTGTTCGCTGTTCTCGCAGCTGTGGCATCCACCCGACGAACCCGAGCCGACCGTCATCGACTACTTCGTCGTCGCGGTGATCCTGCTGCTCACGATCGCGTGGGGCCTGTACCTCGGATCGCGGCGTGAACTTCTCGCCTCGTGGCGGTCTCGGGCCAAACTGGCCGAGGCGGAACAGGAGGCCAGGGTCCGGCATGCGAGGGCCACCGAGCGCGGCCGGATCGCGCGCGAGATGCACGACGTGCTCGCTCACCGGATCTCCACCGTGCACATGTACGCCGGAGCGCTGGCATTTCGCGACGACCTGCCGGCCGATCAGGTCCGCGATGCGGCGCGGACCATCGAGCAGATGTCGGCGACGGCGCTGACCGAGTTGCGCGAGGTGCTCGGTGTGCTCCGCGACGATCCCGGTGACGCGTCGCCCGAGCAGCCTCAGCCCGGAGCAGCCGACATCCCCGACCTCATCGACGAGAACCGCGGGCACGGAATGAATCTCGCCTTCGACTGCGACGCCGACCTGGCGGCGATCCCCGACGGGGTGGGGCCACGCTCTACCGCTGTGTGCAGGAGGGTGTCACCAATGCGCGCAAGCACGCTCCGGCGACAGCGGTCGCGATCGGCCTCGACGGTGCACCCGACCGCGGTGTCGACCTGGTGGTGAGCAACCCGCTGCCCATCGGCGACCACAAGTCGAGAGTGCCGGAGTCCGGCTTCGGACTCGTCGGTCTCGCCGAGCGGGTGGAGCTTCGCGGCGGGCGGCAGTCGGCGCATCTGACGGCCGACGGCCGGTTCGTCCTGCGGGTGTGGCTACCGTGGCAGACATGACGTCTCGATTGATGATCGTCGACGACGATCCGCTGGTCCGGTCCGGGCTCCGGCTGCTGGTCGGCGGCGACCCCGGTCTGGAGGTGATCGCCGAGGCAGGAGACGGCCGAGAGGCACTGGCCCGGTACGCGGCCGATCCGGTCGATCTGCTGTTGATGGATCTGCGAATGCCGGTGATGGACGGTATCGACGCGACCGCCGCGTTCAAGGCGGCACCGAATCCGCCCGCCGTCATCGTGCTCACCACCTTCGACGCCGACGAGTACGTGGTCCGAGCGCTGGCCGTCGGCGCCGACGGGTTCCTGTTGAAGGACACGCCGCCGGCGGAGATCATCACGGCGATCGGACGGGTGCTGGCTGGGGAGCCGGCGCTGAGCCCGTCGGTCACTGCGGCGCTCATCAAGCAGGTCGTCGACGGCCGGGACGGAAACCGGGAGTCCACGGCCCGGGAGGCGGTGGACGCGCTCACCGGTCGTGAGCGAGAGGTGGCCGTCTGTCTGGCTCGGGGCGCGTCGAACGCCGAGATCGCCTCGGAGCTGTACATGTCGGTGGCGACGGTCAAGGCCCACATCTCCCGGATCTTCACCAAACTCGACGCCGCCAATCGGGTGCAGGTCGCGATCCGGATCCACGACGCCGGACTCACCTGAGCCGGCGGAGTAGGGTCGGGGACCATGAACATCGGGGACACCGCACCGGATTTCGAGCTGCCCGACCAGAACGGTCGACGGCGACGGCTCTCCGAACTGCTGGCCGACGGGCCGGTCGCGCTGTTCTTCTATCCGGCGGCGTTCACCCCGGGCTGCACGAAGGAGGCCTGCCATTTCCGGGACCTCGCAGCGGAGTTCGCTGCCGCGGGAGTGCAGCGGATC
Source organism: Gordonia sp. LUNF6 (assembly GCF_047041125.1). Taxonomy (NCBI): domain Bacteria; kingdom Bacillati; phylum Actinomycetota; class Actinomycetes; order Mycobacteriales; family Gordoniaceae; genus Gordonia; species Gordonia sp. LUNF6. The sequence continues at coordinate 2,843,831 of NZ_CP178181.1, read as the reverse complement.
GGGATCAGCCGGGATGACGTCGCGAAGCAGAAGAGCTGGACCGACGAGCACACCCTCGACTACCCGTTGCTGGCGGACGTCGACGGCGCCGTCGCCGCCGCATACGGTGTCCGGCGTGGATCGCTGCTGGTGAAGGTCGGCATGCCGACCAAGCGGGTCACGTTCGCAATCGGCTCCGACGGAGTCATCGCCGACGTGATCGCGTCGGAGATCAACATGAACGTGCACGCCGACCGCGTGCTCAAGGCCCTGGCGCGGTAGCCGATCAGGGCGGTTACCGGCGCTCGGCTCGGGGACCCGGGCGTTCGGCCGGGCGGGGACCTGTGGCGGCGAGCGCCGCGTAGAAGAGAAGCAACGACGACGCGGCGGCGAAGTTCAGCCGGAGGTCGCGGGCCCGGACGTGTGCTCCGACCGCGAGGCAGAAGTACACCGTCAGCATGACCGCCGTGAAGCGGGCCAGCATCGGGAACCTCGGGGCCGCGGCGAGTCCCGCCGCCGACGCGGCCTTGACCACCGGAAACACCCACCGTTGGTCCGCGGGATAGCCCACGTCGTCCAGACATCGCGCGACGTAGGGGATCGGGCCGAGGCAGATGATCGCGTCGGCGGACTGGCCCGCTGCGGCGAGCCGATACACGAGGGGATCCCGGAGCAGATCGGTCGGCACGTTCATGTCAACCGATCGTACGGTCGGCGAGGATGGACGACAATGGTGAGATGACTGATTCCGCTGTGTCCTCGTCCGTCTCCGACGGCGTCGGCGTCCTCACCCTCGACGACCCCGACCGCCGAAACCCCTTGTCACTGGCCACCATGCGGGCTGCCACCGAAGTCCTGCGCACTTTCGGCGAGAACCCGGAGGTGCGGGTGATCGTGATCAAGGCGCACGGTCCGGCGTTCTCCGCCGGCCACGACCTGTCGGAGATGGTCGAGCGCACGGTCGACGACGAGCGGGAGATCTTCGCGGCCTGCACCGACCTGATGACGGCGGTCCACGACGTTCGCCAGCCGGTGATCGCCCAGGTCCAGGGAATGGCGCTCGCAGCGGGCTGCCAGTTGGTCGCCACCTGCGATCTCGCGGTGGCCGCCGACAGTGCACGGTTCTCCACGCCTGGCGTCCGCATCGGGCTCTTCTGTTCCACTCCGATGGTCGCGCTCAGCCGTGCCGTCGGGCGCAAGCGCGCCATGCACATGCTGCTGACCGGCGACATGGTCGATGCCGCGACCGCCGTCGAATGGGGCCTGGTCAACACCGCCGTGCCCGCCGCCGATCTGGAGAGCACCGTCGCGGAGCTGGCCGGGCGGATCGGCCGGTTCAGCGGCGACACCCTCGCCATCGGTAAGCGGGCCTTCTACGACCAGATCGATCGCACCGAGCCGGAGGCGTACGCCGCGATGACCGAGGTGATGGCGACCAACGCCGTCACCTGTGATGCCCAGGAGGGTATCTCTGCGTTCCTGGGCAAGAGGGATCCGGTGTGGCGGTCGTAGACGGCGCCACCGTTCAGCCGGACGACGCTCCTCGCGCGGACCCCGCGTACCACACCGGGCCGGTGAGCAGCCAGATCGCGGTGATGACGCCGAGAGTCTTGAACAGACTGAACAATTCGTCGCGCTGGCCGGCGTCGGCGACCGTGAAACCGAGGACGAGCACCACCGCTCCGGCGATCGCGGCGGCGGCGAGCCAGCGGCCGAACTCGGCCCACTCGTGCCGGAGCCGTACCGGTCCCCGCTTGGGCACCGGGACGGGTGCCGGGCCGTCGGCGTACCGGTGCGCGAACCTGACATCGGCCCACCGGATCAGCCGCGGTCCGAAGACGACGGTCACGCCCAAGTAGATCGGCGCCAGCCGGTGGGCCAACCCGACGTCGCCGCCGGAGTGGAGGTCGAGTGCCACGGCCGCGAGGACCGCGACGTCGAGCCCCGGGACGGCCGCCAGTACCAGTGTCGAGAGGCGCTGCGCGCGGACCAGGTAGCGCAACGACAGTCCGTCGGCGACGAGTACCCAGAAGCCGACTTCACAGCCGGCGATGGTCAGCAGTACCGGGTCGGTCAGATCGTTCATGCGTTCAGCATCGGGCGGATCGCCCGAAGGCACATCCCTCATCCGGCTCGTCGGCGTCATCCCTTCGGCGGACCCGAAGCCCCGCGACGTGTGCTGTAGTGATGTCTGATGATGTCGATTCCCAGATTCTCGTCGACGACGGTGTCGGCTCTCGGCACACTGGTCGTCGGTCTGCTGCTGTGGGTCAGTGGGGCGTTCACGCTGATCCAGGGCTGGGGCGGGCATTCGGCTCCGGTCAAGATCGCGATCCTGGTGGCGGCGTTCGTCGTTCAACTCGCGGCGCCTCGCCGACCGTCGGCGGCGCTCGCGATCATGGTGGTTCTTATCGCGCTCGACCTTCCGTCGGGTGCGTCCCTTCCGCTCTGGATCTCCTTCACCGACGTCATCTTCGCGGTCATGACGGTCGGATCCGCGCGGTTGCGCAGGTTCGTCGGTGTCGCCTGCTTCGCGGTGACGGTCGCGGGTGCGGTGGCTGTGGCGCTCGCGGCGGATCCGCGGGCCGGTGTGCTGGTGGGCCTGCTCGGAGTGGCCTTCCTCGTCTCGCCGCTGGGCTACGCGCAGTCGGTGCACGCCACCATCCGGGCGGCGCGGGCCGAACAGTCGGCCGCCGCAGCCGAGCACGCCGCGGCGCTGGCGGAGGAACGTCGCCGGGTGTCGCGGGAACTGCACGACACGGTGGCGGGCCACGTGTCGGCGATCGCGATCCTGGCCGAGGCCGCACGTGAGGCACCGGACCCGAAGCCGGTGATCGCCTCGATGCGCTCCAACAGCCTGGCGGCGCTGTCGGAGCTGCGGGAGATGATCGACGTGCTCGCCGCCGACGGCGATGACACTCCGACTGTCCGCTGGTCGTCACTCGCTCCGTTCGTGACGGCGGCGGAGGCGGTCGGCTCGGCCGTCGAGGTGCACGGCGACACCGAAGGTCTTCCGCTCGCGATCGAGACGGTGTTGACCCGGATCGCGGGTGAGGCGCTGGCGAACGCGACGCGCCACGAGCCGGGACAGCCCGTCGCGGTGCAACTGGTCTCAGCCGGAGACCTCGTCGAGATGACGGTCAGCAACGGTCTCACGGACGGACGTGCGATGGCGCGCGGCGAAGGCGACGGATCGGGAGGAAATGGGTTGCGCAACATGATGATTCGCGCCGAGAGCATCGGCGGGTCCGCGACCGCCGGTGTGGAGGGTCGACGATGGGTGGTCCGCGTGCGGGTGCCGGTGGTGCGGGCGTGAGCCGGACGCGAGTGGTCCTGGCCGACGATCACGCCGCGGTCCGAGAAGGCCTGCGGCTGGTGTTGGAGTCGTCGGGAGAGATCAGCGTGGTGGGCGAGGCGTCGAACGGTGCCGATGCCGTCGACGCGGCCGAGAGGCTGCGGCCGGACGTGGTGGTGATGGACGTCCGCATGCCGGGGACGGACGGAATCGCCGCCACCGCCGAAGTCATGGCGCGTACCGACGCGGCCGTCCTCGTCCTGACGACCTTCGACATCGACGAATACGTGCTCGGCTCACTGGCGGCCGGAGCGAGCGGGTTTCTGCTGAAGTCGGCGTCCGGCGCGGAACTCGTCGACGGTGTCCGACGTGTCGCGCAGGGCGACGCGGTGCTCGATCCCGCGGTGACCCGGGTGGTGGTGGACGCGATGCGATCACGTCCCGCCGAGCCCGCTCCGGATCTGAGTGACCTCACCGAGCGGGAGATCGAAGTCCTCGGCGGTCTCGGCGCCGGACTGTCGAATGCGCAGATCGCCCGCCGCCTGATGATCGGGGAGGCGACGGTGAAGACCCACGTCTCGCGGGTGCTGATGAAGCTGGGCGTGCAGTCGCGGGTGCAGGCCGCTGTGCTGGCGGCACGATCGGGCATCGAGTTGTGAGGCGGCGGCTTTGTCAGAGGGCGGCGGTATGATTCGAACATAGAAGCACAGCAGGAGTGTTCTCGGGCACTGTGCAGGTGGAGGGGGGTGGGTTCGATGGTCGCGTCAGAAGTGCTGCCGGACGATCCGGCCGCCCTCGCCCGCCTGTTGGAAGCTGCGGCGACCAAGTTCGCGTCCCTGCCACTGTCCGCGGTCCCAGAAGACACCCTGCTGGAAACCGTCGAGACATTGGAACGTACTCATCGTCGTCTCGACGGTGTGGACGCCGCGGTGTTGGTGGAGGTCTCCGACCGGGCCGTGTATCGCAAGGCGGGGTATTTGTCGGTGCATCAGTATTTGGCGCAGGGGTTGCGGCTCGGTGACGGTGCCGCCCGCCGCCGACGTGTCAGTGCCGCCGGGATCGGACGGTTCACCGACCTGCAAGGCCAGACCCGCGAACCGGTACTGCCGGCGACTGCTGTCGCGGTGGGCGAGGGTGCGATCGGTGCCGACCACGTCCGCGAGATCGACGCCGTCATGGACAAGATCCCCACCGCCATCGACGCCGGCACCCGAGCACGCGCCGAGGCGCAGCTGGCGTGGGTCGCGCGCGAGTTGAGTCCGGCCGGTGTCCGCACCGCCGGCATCCGACTGCTGGCGCACCTGGATCCGGACGGGACCGTCACCGACGAACGCGACCGCAAACGCCTGCGCGGCTTCACGATCCTGCCGCAGGATCTGCGGCTGATGAGCAAAGTCCGCGGGTATTTGACCCCGGCGTTGCGGGCGGAAATGGAGGCGGCACTGCCGTCGTGGGCGGCGCCGGGGATGAACAATCCCGACGACCCGGATTCCCCGTCGGGGACGGTGGAGTCGGCGGACCCGGCCGCTCTGGCGGCCGCGGTGGAGCGTGATACTCGCACGCCGGGGCAGCGCACCCATGATGGTCTGCAGGCGCTGCTGCGCGCCTCCCGCACTGGTGTTGGGGGTGGTCGGCGGTCGGGTGATCTGGTCGTCACCGTCACCGACCGGGAGTTGGCCGAGCGGGCGGGGGTGGCGTTGACCGCGACCGGGACCCGGGTGCCGGTGGCGGAGTTGATCGAGGTCGCCGCCGCCGCGACTCCGCATCTGGCCGTCTTCTCCGGTCATACCGGACAAGCCCTCTACCTCGGTCGGGGACGGCGGCTGGCGTCGCGGGCGCAGCGGTTGATGCTCTTCGCCCGCGACCGCGGCTGCACCGCCCCCGGCTGCGACGCCCCGTTCTCCCGGACGCAGGCCCATCATTTCCCGGACTGGGCCGACGGCGGCCCCACCGACATCGACCACCTCGGGGCGGCGTGCGGGCGTCACAATCGCTCCGTCGGACCCCGCCGCGGGCAATGGCAGACGATGATCCTGATCGACGGTCCCCATGCCGGCCGCGTCGCCTGGCGACCCAGCGGCGGGAGAACGCGGCCCGGGTGGCGGATCAACCAAATCCACCACGCCGAACTCCTCCCGGACCACCGACCCCAGCCGCCGCCCGAACCCAGCGAATCTCGCATCGAGAACTACCTCGACACACTCCTGGCCGCCTGACCGGACACACCGGCCCGGAGCACGGAAGTGCGGTGGCCGTCAGCTGACGAGCTTCAGCCCTATGACGCCTCCGACGATGGCGATGATGCACACGATCTTCGCGATGCTCGCGGTTTCGGTGCCGGTGATCATGCCGAAGACGACGGCTCCGGTGGCGCCGATCCCGACCCATATCGCATACGACGTTCCGGTCGGCAGTTCGCGCATCGCGTAGGCGAGGCCGCCCATGCTGATGACGAGCGCGACGAAGAAGACGATGGTGGGGATGAGGCGGTGAAGACCTTCCGACCGTCCCAGGGCGGTGGCCCACACCGCTTCGAAGACGCCGGAGAGGATCAGAACGAGCCAGTGCATGAGTGCTCCTCGTCCACCGTCTTGTCGCAGACCGGGTACGGCGGGCTCGTCCGGGCGCCCCGCCACGGGGTGTCGCCACGAAGGCTACCCACCCGGTCGCACGACGGCCAGACGCCGATGACGGATGGAGACCACGACCACACCGAACGGTGTCCCGTCCCAAAACGCGAGTGTCTAGAAATCTCCGTTGTCACGCCGAAGCGACCGGATCGACTCCACCAACTGACGCGCCTGGGCGCTGGTCATTCCGACATGGGAGAAGACGCCGTTGTTCAGCACTGCCGTCGCCTTTTCGACCAACTCCCGGCCGTCATCGGTGATCGACACGAGTGTGGTGCGGCCGTCGCTCGGGTGCGGTATCCGCTTCACCAGCCCGGCGTCGGCGAGGCGTGCGATCGCGTGGGTGGCCGAGGAGACGTGCACCTGAAGCCGGTCGCTCGCCTTGGAGATCGGCAGTTCGCCGTGCCGGGTGAAGGCCAGCAGCCGCAACAGCTCGAAACGGGAGAAGGTGAGGCCGAACGGTTTGAGCTCCTGCTCGACGCGCGCGAGCATGATCTGGTGCGCGCGCATCACCGACGTGACGGCCTCCATGCCGTCGGCGATGTCGCCGCCCCAGCCTGCGTCTTCCCAGTTGCGGCGGGCCAGGGCGATCGGGTCGCGCTCGTTCGACTCATGATCCACCCCGGCCACACCACTCCCATCGTCTACGGCTGCGCCGAGCTCGAGATCAGCGCAGGGTTTCGATTATCGCACTGAAGTCGAGATCGCTGTGCTCGGCGGCGAAGGCGTCGTACAGTTCGGCCGCGTGTGAGCCGAGCGGTGCGGTGGCGCCGGTGGTCGACACGGCGTCCATCGCCAGGTGCAGATCCTTGTTCATCAGCGCGGTGGCGAACCCCGGCCGGAAGTCGTTGGCTGACGGTGCCGTCTCGACCGGCCCGGGCACCGGGCAGTTGGCCGAGAGTGCCCAGCAGTTGCCGGTGGCACCGGTCACCACGTCGTAGAGCGCCTGATCCGAGAGCCCGAGCTTCTCCGCCAGAGTGAACGCCTCACCGACCACGATCTGCTGCACGGCCAGGATCATGTTGTTGCACAGCTTGGCGGCCTGGCCGTTGCCCGGTCCGCCGCACGGCACCACCTTGCCCGCCATCGGCGTCAGGATCGGCTGCGCCGCGGCCAGTGCCGCGTCGTCGCCACCGACCATGAAGGCCAGGGTTCCGGCCGCCGCTCCCTTGACCCCGCCGGAGACGGGGGCATCGAGCTGCATCATGCCCGCGGCGACAGCGAGATCGTGTACGGCACGCGCGTCCTCGACCGAGATGGTGGAACTGTCGATGAACAGCTGACCCGGCGTCGCGTGCGGCAGCACGGTGTCATACACCGCCCGCACTGCTGCGCCGCTGGGAAGCATGGTGATGACGACGTCGGTTCCGGCGACGGCCTCCTCCGCCGACTTCGCTGCGCGGACACCGTCGGCGACGGCCGCTTCCAGCAGTTCGGGGACGAGGTCGAAGCCGACCACCTCGTGTCCGCCCTTGACCAGGTTGGCGGCCATCGGTCCGCCCATGTGACCGAGTCCGAGGAAAGCGATCGTGCTCATCGGTTGCCCTTTCCGGCGGTGACCCGCTGCGCCTCGGCGCGACCGATCACCATCCGCATGATTTCGTTGGTTCCTTCAAGAATGCGATTCACCCGCAGGTCGCGGACGATCTTCTCGATACCCGTCTCGTGCAGGTATCCGTAGCCGCCGTGCAACTGCAGCGCCTGATCGGCGACGGTGAAGCAGCTCTCGGTGACGAATCGTTTCGCCATCGCGCACAACTCGACCTTGTCGGGATCGTCGGCGTCGAGTGCCTCGGCCGCCCGCCACAGGAGCAGTCGGGAGGCCTCCAGAGAGGTCGCCATCTCGGCGAGCGTCGCCGATATGGTGGGTTCGGCGATCAGCGGCTTGCCGAAGGCCTCACGCTCGGTGGCGTAGACGAGCGCCTTGTCGTACGCGGCTTGCGCACCGCCCATCGAGCACGCGGCGATGTTCAGCCGCCCGCCGTTCAGGCCGTTCATCGCGATCGAGAATCCCGTGCCCTCGCCGTCCGGGCCGCCGAGCATCGCATCGGCGGGGACCCGGACGTCGTCGAAGATCACCTGGGCCGTGGGCTGGTTGTGCCAGCCCATCTTGGCCTCAGGCGGACCGAAGGACAGCCCCGGCGTGCCCTTCTCGACGACGAACGTGGAGATTCCGCGGGGGCCGGCGTCACCGGTGCGCGCCATCACCACGTAGACGTCCGAGACACCGCCGCCGGAGATGAACTGCTTGCTGCCGCGAAGCACGTATTCGTCGCCCTCGCGGCGGGCCGACGTCGACAGCGCCGCGGCATCCGACCCCGCGCCGGGCTCGGTGAGGCAGTAGCTCGCGATGTGCTCCATCGACGCCATCTTCGGAACCCAGCGCTTGCGCTGCTCCGTGGTGCCGTAGGTGTCGACCATCCACGTGCACATGTTGTGGATCGACAGGAACGCCGCGGTCACCGGATCGGCCTTCGCCAGTTCCTCGAAGATCCGCACACCGTCGATCCTCCGCAGGCCGGAGCCGCCGACGTCCTCCTTGGTGTAGATCGCGGCCATCCCGAGCGAACCCGCCTCGCGCATCTCATCGATCGGGAAGTGCTCGGTGGCATCCCATTCGAGAGAGTGCGGGGCGAGCCGCTTGCGGGCGAAGTCGCGGGCCGCTTCGACGACGATCCGATCGTCGTCGGGCAATTTCGGATAGGGCATGTCGTTACCTGATACGCCTGTTCTCTCGTTCCGCGACGGGCCTCAGTGCATGGTCGGGATGGAGAACTCGGCGCCCTCCTTGATGCCCGACGGCCAACGTGAGGTGACCGTCTTGGTCTTGGTGTAGAACATGATCGACGCGGGGCCGTGCTGGTTGAGATCGCCGAAGCCGGAGCGCTTCCAGCCGCCGAAGGTGTGGTACGCGACCGGCACCGGGATCGGCACATTGATGCCGACCATGCCGACCTCGACGCGCGAGGTGAAGTCGCGCGCGGTGTCGCCGTCGCGGGTGAAGATGGCCACGCCGTTGCCGTACTCGTGCTCGGTGGGCAGCGCCAGCGCCTCCTCGTAATCGTGCGCGCGGACGATGGTGAGCACCGGGCCGAAGATCTCGTCGGTGTAGATCGACATGTCCTTGGTGACGTGGTCGAAGAGGGTGGGGCCGAGGTAGTAACCGCCTCCGAGATCGGTGCCGTTGAACGAGGCCTCGGTGGCGCCCTTGCCGCGACCGTCGACGACGAGTTCGGCACCCGCGGCGACGCCCTGCTCGATGTAGTCCACCACGCGATCACGTGCGGCGGCGGTGATCAGCGGACCGTAATCGGCCTTGGGGTCGTGGCTGTGACCGACGCGCAGCGCTTCGACCCGCTCGACGAGCTTGGCGCGCAGAGCGTCCGCGGTCGCGTCTCCGATCGGGACGGCCACCGAGATCGCCATGCAGCGCTCGCCGGCCGAGCCGTAGCCGGCGCCGATGAGGGCGTCGACGACCTGGTCGAGGTCGGCGTCCGGGGCGATGATCATGTGGTTCTTGGCGCCGCCGAAGCACTGGCTGCGCTTGCCGTTGGCGGCGGCCGTCTCGTAGATGTACTGCGCGATGTCCGACGACCCGACGAAGCCGACGGCCTTGACGTCGGGGTTCACGAGCAGTGCGTCCACGGCGGTCTTGTCGCCGTGCACCACCTGGAACACACCGTCGGGCAGGCCGGCTTCGGTGAACAGCTCGGCGAGGCGGACCGGAACGGACGGGTCGCGCTCCGAGGGCTTCAGGATGAAGGCGTTGCCGCAGGCCAGGGCGGGGCCGGCCTTCCAGAGCGGGATCATGGCGGGGAAGTTGAACGGGGTGATGCCGGCGACCACGCCGAGCGGCTGCCGCATCGAGTAGACGTCGATGCCGGTGCCCGCGCCCTCGGTGTACTCGCCCTTGAGGAGGTGGGGGATGCCGACCGAGAACTCGATCACCTCGAGTCCGCGCTGCACGTCGCCGCGGGCGTCGGCGACGGTCTTGCCGTGCTCGCTCGAGAGCAGCTCGGCGAGCTCGTCCATGTTCTGGTTCACCAGCTCGATGAACTTCATCATCACGCGGGCGCGGCGCTGCGGGTTCATGGCGGCCCACGTCTTCTGGGCCTCTTTGGCGGTGGCGACGGCGGCGTCGACTTCGGCGGCGGTGGCCAGCGGCACCGTGGCCTGAACCTGACCCGTGCTGGGGTCGTAGACGTCGGCGGTCGCGCCAGTCGCGGCGACGTGTGCGCCGTTCAGGTAGTGATCGATGGTCCGCAGTGCAGTCATGCGCCGTCCTTCCAGAGGCATCCGTTCGTGACGTGAACCACGATATACTTGGACATCCAAGTAATTCAAGAGGGAGCCGGACATCTGCAGGTCGGCGACGGTTTCAGTGGGGAGTCAGCATCCTCTCCACTGCGGTTCGCGCTTCTGCGCGAAGGCCGTGACACCCTCGCGGAGATCCTCCGAGACGAGGACGGTGTCGAGGACCGCGAGGCTCTCGTCCACGGCCCGGACCGTGTCCGGCTGCGATTCGGATCCGGCCATCGCCGCCAGTGAGGCGCGAACGGCGACCGGTGACGCGGCCAGGATCTCCTCGGCCACGGCGCGGGCGGCGGACATCACTTCACCGTGCGGTGCCACCCTCGACACCAGGCCGTACGCCAGCGCCTCCGCGGCGTCGATGCGGCGTCCGGTGAGGATCATGTCGCGGGCGAGGGCGGGCGGGACGACGCGGGGGAGGCGGACCAGCCCGCCGGCCGCGGCGACCAGACCGACCTTCACTTCGGGCAGACCGAAGGAGGCCTCCTCGTCCGCGACGATCACATGGCAGGCCAGGGCGATCTCGAGCCCGCCGCCGAGGGCGAAACCGTTCACCGCGGCGATCACCGGCTTGATCCGGTCGCGCCGCGCGGTGAGCCCGGCGAAGCCGTTGGCGGGCATCGCGAGGCCTCCTTGGGCGCCGGCGCTCAGATCGTTGCCCGCCGAGAACGCGGCCGAGCCGGCGCCGGTCAGGATCGCAACCCACAGATCGGGATCGGCGAAGTACGCGTCGAAGACGGAGTCCAGTTCCGCGTTCGCCGCCGGATTCAGCGCGTTGCGGACCTCGGGCCGGTTGATCGTCACCTCGAGCACCCGTCCCTCGCGCCGGACGAGCAGATGCTCGTACCGCTCGGCGAATCCGACCGCCGCGCGCGGATGGCGCGCATCGAGGACGTCGCGTGTGCGTGCCGCGTGGTTCTGGTTCGTCGACGCGCGGACGAAGATCGGCGTTCCGATGGGGTCGTCGTCGGCGCGCAGCAGATCGAGCAGGCCGGGGTCGTCCACGGCCGCGACGAACCGGGCGCCGTCGCCGAGCCGGCCGACCACGGTGGCTCCGGGGGCCTCGCCGTCGGGATCGATGACAGCGAACGACTCGATCGTCGCCGGGCCGTTCGGATAGTGCGCCACCCGCACCGACGGTGCGGCGTCCAATTCGCGTTGCAGGTCGGCGGAGGTGCTCGGACGCCAGGGAGCGGGGACGGACGAGTACACGCCCACCGAGTACTTGCTCAAGACGCCGCCGTTGGCTGCGACCAGGCCGAACGAGCCGGGCTCGCGCCGCGCCCGCGACACGATCTCCGCGATGCCGTGCATCGAATAGTTGTTGCCGGGCCCGCCGAAGTAGGGGAGCCCGCCGGTGACGGTCAGTCCACGGGGGTCGTCGGGCGAGAGTCCGAGCTCGTCGATGACGTGCGAGACCGCGACCGGGAAGCAGCTGTACAGATCGAAGTGCGCGACGTCGTCGACATCGGTGCCCGCCAGGCGCAGTGCCTCCCGGACAGCGGCGACCGACGCGGGTCCGCGGGAGAGGTCCGGCCGGGTCAGGAGCGGCTTCTCCCGCAGGTCGGCGTGGCCGTGGACGAAGACCCAGCGGTCGGCGGGGATCCCCGCCGACCGGGCGGCCGCGACGGACATCAGTACCGCGGATGCGGCCTGGTTGACGTGGTCGCGAGCCACCATTCGGCGCGGGTAGGGGACCGAGACGCGGCGGTTGCGGTCGGTGACGGTCGCCAACTCCTCGGCGGTGAACTCCTCTCGGGCGGCGGCGAAGGGGTTCCGCGCCGCCACACGCGTCATCGGTGCGAACAGCTCGCCCATCGACCGCGCGTACTCGGCGGCGCCGAGTACGAGACGGTGGCGCCGCGCGTTCTCGACGATCGAGTACTGGGAGATGGGGATGACGACCCCGTGCTTCACCTCGTCGATCGAGGTGAGGCCGCCGATCGAGTAGCCACGGTCCTCCAGTTGCCCGCCGACGGTCTCGCTGAAGTCCGGTGCGGTGCCCGAGCGCTGGGCGTGGCGGACCGTCGACATCACCTCGGCCCCGAACAACACCACCGCGTCGGCACGCCCGGCGGCGATCTCGGCGCCGAACTCGTTCACCAGATGCTGCGGGCTCTGCCCGCCGGTCACCTCTTCGACGGCCCTGCGCGGATCCATGCCGGTGCGGCGTGCCACCGCGCGCGGCATGTTGTCCGGCCGGCCGAAGGGCGACGACGACGCCGGGCTCGACCGCTCGAACGATCGGACCGCCACCACGGTGTCGACGAGGCGTGCCACGTCGTCGGCCCCGGTGTCGGCGAGCGCCGCGCTCACCGCGCGGGCCGCGAGGTCGGCCTCGGAGAGGCCCGCGTAGTCGGCGTCGTCGATGCGTTCGGCTGCCTGGCCGACCCCTACGATGACCGGTGTGGTGGGTGGAATGTCATCGAGGCGGTACACGCACTCCGGCCGGGACGCGGATGCGCCGGGAGTGGGCTGTGCGGGTGTGGGGGCACTGGACACGGGTGGAGCCTTTCCGGCGCCGCGGCCGCGACGCCTGACACTGCACCGCATTATGCCCACGTTGCCATCGAGCGATGGCGAGGAGGTCTCGTGAGCGCGTTGACGCCGCCCGACGCGGCGATGTACTGGCGATCGTTGACCACGGCGAACGATCAGTTCCTGTTGTATGCGTTCGACGCGCCGGACGACCCGTCGGCCGATCCGTTCGCCGAACTCGCGCCCCGCGCGTCCGAGATCGCAGACCTGCGTCTCGGCGTCGCCCGCGTGCCGTGGGATCTCGGGTATCCGCGCTGGCGCGCGTCGCGTCCCCGTCCCGAGCAGTTCTGCCGACACCCGGCCACCACGTGGACCGAATGCCTGGCCGCCCTGGGGCACCTCATGGCGAGCGGCGACCGCACCGCCGGGCCGCTGTGGCGGTTGCATCTGTTCGAATCGCTCACGGATGTGCCCGACGCCGACGGCCCGGCCAACATCGTGGTGCTCCAGATCTCGCATGCGCTCGGTGGCGGGCGGCGGGTCTCGGCGATCGCACGACGGTTGCTGACGCAGGGTCGGCCCGACCGGGTGCGCAGCGGCGCGCCGCTTCCCTCCGCCGTGGCCTCGGCCGTGGCCGCCGCCGCGGGCGCCGCGGCCATTGCGCCGCGACTGGCGACCGGAACCGTCGCCGGTGCGGCCGCGTGGATGCTCCGATCCCGTTGCGGCACAGCGGAAACACCGGGCGCCGACGTGATCGAGCCGACCGTGCTCAATCGTCCGGATCCCGGCGCGGTGGAGCTGCGGACGGTGACGCTGCCGCGATCGTCGGTCCGGCGGCTGGGATCCTCGGTCACCGTCGGGGCACTGGTGGGGCTGGCCGAGGTGCTCGGGCGCTTCGGCGGGACGAGTCCTGACGGCCGGGTGGTCGCAGAGGTCGCCGTCTCCCGTGAACCGGCGACCCGAGAACCGGTGGCTCGGCGCCGGAACGACTTCTTCTCCGTCGGCGTCGATCTGCGCCCCGACCTCGATCGGCGTGCTCGATCCGAGGCGATCGCGAGCCAGCTCGACGCGGCGCGGCGGCGAGACCGTTCTGCGGCCGCCCGCGTCGACCGCTGGGCGGCAGACCGCGCTCCGTCGGTACTGGGATCGCTGGCCGTCCGGCTCTCGTCCGCGGCGCCGGTCCCGGAGCGGGTGGCGGGTGCGACCGTGGTCTCGTCGGTGAACCGCGGCGACGGCGACCTCCGGCTGGCGGGCGGTCGAGTGCTGTTCACCGCGGGGTTCCCGGCCTTGTCCGCGGTCCACGGACTCACCCACGGCGTGCACGGAATCGGTGCGACGGTGACCGTGTCGATCGCCGCTCGCGGAACCGCCGCGCGGACCGTCGACGAGTACGCCGCAGCCGTGCGCGCGGCCTTCGGAGGAAGCCCGGCGACGCCACCTTCGCACGCGTAGCATTCGCATATGACTGCTTATGTGACCCAGAACCCCGCCACCGGCGTCGTGGAGCGCGAGTTTCCGACGATCACCGACGACCAGATCGATCCGATCCTGGAACGCGCCGAGAAGGCATATCGCCAGTGGCGGCAGACTCCGATCGAGCAGCGCGTACAGATGCTTCGCGACACCGCCGCGGCGTACCGCGACCGGGCGTCCGAACTGGCCGCGGTCATCACGAAGGAGATGGGGAAGCCGACCAAGCAGGGTCTGGGTGAGCTCGCACTGACGGCGATGATCTACGACTGGTACGCGGACAACGGCCCGGCTCTGCTGGAGACCGAGCAACTCGATCCGCAGGGAGCCGCGGAGTCGATCGTCACCCGCACGCCGATCGGCCCGATCCTCGGCATCATGCCGTGGAACTTCCCCTACTACCAGGTGGCCCGGTTCGTGGCTCCGAATCTGTTGCTGGGCAACACGATCATCCTCAAGCACGCCCCGATCTGCGCTGCGTCGTCGGAGCTGATGGAACAGATCGCGCACGCCGCCGGGGTTCCCGCCGACGCCTACATCAACGTCTTCGCGACCAACGAGCAGATCGCGACGATGATCGCCGATCGCCGGTTGCAGGGCGTCTCACTCACCGGATCGAGCCGCGCCGGGGCGGCGGTCGCGGAAGTCGCGGCGCGCAACCTCAAGAAGTCGGTGCTCGAACTCGGCGGATCGGACCCGTTCATCGTGCTCGACACCCCGGATGTCGCGGCGCTGGCCGCCGGCGCCGCAGCCATGCGGACGATGAACGCGGGCCAGGCGTGCAATTCGCCCAAGCGGTTCATCGTCGATGAGTCGATCTACGACGACTTCGTCACGAACCTGACGGCGGCGATCTCCGGGCTTGCGGTGGGCGATCCGGCCGAGGACGGGACCAAGGTGGGGCCGCTGTCGTCGGTCACCGCGCGTGACAACGTGGTCAAGCAGGTCTCGCAGGCGGTGGAGCAGGGCGCGACGCTGCACACCGGCGGAGAGGCCCTCGACGGGCCGGGCGCGTTCATGGCTCCCGCGGTCCTCACCGATGTGACGCCGGAGATGGATGCGTACCGCGAGGAGATCTTCGGCCCGGTGGCGGTGGTCTACAAGTTCTCGTCGGTCGACGAGGCCGTCGATCTGGCCAACGACGTCGAGTACGGACTCTCCGGTTCGGTGTGGAGCTCGGACGTCGAGGCCGCGCAGGCCGTGGCCGACCGGCTCGATGTCGGCATGGCGATGGTGAACGAGCACGGGACCTCGCTGCCCGGCCTGCCCTTCGGCGGCGTCAAGCAGTCGGGGTACGGCCGTGAACTCGGACAGTGGGGTCTCGGCGAGTTCGCCAACGTGCGGTTGCGCCGGACCGCGAAGTAGCTCAGGAGCGACCGGGGTACCGGCTGACGGCGTCGTCGGTCGGGTCCCCGGGAAGCTGCGGCCGCGTCGGTGTCTGCGGGGTCGCCGCGGTTCCGGCGCGGGTGAGGCGCTTGGGGAGCCGGTCGGCCAGCCCGCCGATCGGTGCCACGGACGCATTGAGCAGTTCCACGACCTCGTTGAGGTGGTCGACGGTCTCCTGCATCGCAGCGAGATTCGGCGGCAGCGAGGCGAGCGTCTCGGACAGCTCGGTGAACTTGTCGAGCGGTCCGCCCGGAGCGATCAGCTTCTCGAGGGCACCGTCGGCGCCGAGCAGTTGATCGAGCAGGCCCTCGTCGCCAGCGGCGCGGTCGAGCACGCCGCCGGGCTGGGACAGCTTCTCCAGCACACCGTCCGGAGCGGTCAGCTTGTCGACGATGCCGCCCTCGGATGTCAGCCGCTCGAGGATGCCCTCGTTCTCGGTGAACTGGTCGACCACGCCGCCTTCCCGGGTGAGCCGGTCGAGCGGTCCGTCCTTCGCGGCCAGCCGCATCAGGATCCCCTTCTCGTCCGTCATCTGGTCGAGCAGGCCACCGCGCTCGGTCAGCTTCTCGAGCAGACCGTCCGGAGCGGTGAGACGGTCGATCACGCCGCCCGGCTGGATCAAGCGGTCGAGGGGGCCGCCGTTGGCCAGAATCCGGCCGAAGGGGCGGTCGGGGCTCAGCAGATCGGCCACCTGGCTGAGGATCGCGAGCGGAGCCCGGACAGTGGCGATCTCGCTGTTCTCGTCGATTCCGAGCATCGAGTTCACCTCGGACTCGATGCTCTCGGCGGTGAGCCGCGCGACGTTGACGACCGACTCGACCGTGGAGAGTGCGATACCGGCCGTGGCGAAGCCGAGACGCAGTGGCAGCTTGACGGCCATCCGGACTTCGTTCGCGCTGCTATTCATGGTCGACGATTGTAGCGCTCGTCATTTCCTGGCAGCCGCCTTCGCGGCCTTCTTGAAGTCCCGAACCCGCTGGAGCGACTCCGGATCGGTGACATCGGCCACGGAACGGTATCCCTTGCGGCCGTAATCACCGGTCACCTTGGTCCACCCGCGCGGTTTCACGTCCAGTTGCTTGGCGAGCAGGGCCACGAAGATCTTGGCCTTCTGCTCGCCGAAACCGGGCAGCGCGCGGACACGCCCGAACAGTTCTTCGCCGGTACGGGCAGTGGTCCAGAGGGCGGCGGTGTCGCCGTCGTACTCGTCCACCACCGTTCGGGCGAGCTCCTGGATCCGGCCGGCCATCGACCGCCCGTAGCGGTGTATCGCGGGCGGAGTGGCGCACAACTCGGCGAAGGCCTCCGGGTCGGCGTGGGCGATCGCCACCGGATCGAGGGTGCCGAACCGCTCCAGGATCTTCGCCGGTCCGGCGAACGCCCGCTCCATCGGAAACTGCTGGTCGAGCAGCATGCCCGTCACGAGTGCGAAGGCGTCCGTGGATAGCAGTGCGTCCGCGACCGGGTCCTGGGCGATCTGGAGGTCAGCCATGCCGCTCATGCTAGTCGCCCGCGGTCATCGGCACGCCGGTCGTCGGCGAACTCCGAGACCCTCTCCGGCGGCGCCCCGGTCGAAGTCCCGGCGCTCGCGGCTCCCGGCTGGCACACTCCCAAGCATGCGTACTGCAGACTGCTCAGCCAGGAGATCGGTTCGGGGAGTACGGCGCCGGGGGAGGGCGGTCGCGGCGGCGGGCGCGAGCGCGGCGGTGCTGGCCGCCGGGTGCGTCGCCGTCCCGCAGGCGCACGCGTCGCCCTACGGCGCCGAGTACGTGCGGTCCATCCGGTGCGACAGCGCCAATCCGTGGCCCGGTGCGCGGCTGCGGATCGTGGTCGATGTGTACACGGGCGGCCCGTTCCCGACGGACGGACTGCCGGGGCCGGCCATCACGCTCTCGTCGAACAATCCGGGCGGGGTGGGTCCGGTGCTCGAGCTGACGATGCTCACGACTGTGACCTGGCGCAACCTGTCGACCGGACGGACCGGCACCGTGCGGGTGCCCACCCGCGCGCACACCGCCGACTGGGACGTCGTGCTCCACCCGGGTCGCGGCGCCGTGCGGTTCACCGTGCATCAGAAGATCGGGGCGATGGCCTTCAACCCGATGGTGAATCCGCAGTACTCGTCGTGCACCGGAACGGCAGTCGCATGACCGCGTCGGAGACCGGGCGCACAGACGTCCCGCTGATGCGAGTCCTCGGAGTCTCGACCGCCGCAGCGGTCGGCGGCTTCCTGTTCGGTTTCGACAGCTCGGTCATCAACGGTGCGGTGGACGCGATCCAGGGCGAGTTCGGGCTGTCGGACCTGGTCACCGGCGTCGCGGTCGCCATCGCCCTGGTCGGTTGCGCGCTCGGGGCGTGGTTCGCGGGCGGACTCGCCGACCGGTGGGGCCGCAAGAAGGTGATGCTGCTCGGTTCGGCCTTGTTCATCGCCTCGTCGATCGGCGCCGGTCTCACTCAGACGGTGTGGGATCTGATGCTCTGGCGGCTCATCGGGGGTCTGGGCATCGGCATCGCGTCGGTGATCGCTCCCGCGTACATCGCCGAGATCGCGCCCGCCCGGTTCCGCGGCGCGCTCGGTTCGATGCAGCAGCTCGCGATCACGCTGGGCATCTTCGCGGCGCTGCTGTCGGACGCGGTGCTCGCCGACAGTGCCGGCGCCGCCGCCAACACCCTCTGGCTGGACATCGAGGCGTGGCGGTGGATGTTCCTGGTCGGTGTGGTGCCGGCCGTCGTCTACGGCGTGCTGTCGCTGACGATCCCGGAGTCGCCGCGCTATCTGGTGGTCCGCGGACGTGACGGCGAGGCCTCGCGGATTCTCGCTCACGTGACCGGGGAACCCGATCCGGACGGCCGGGTCGCGGAGATCCACCGCACTGTGAAGCTCGAGTCCGCGGCGTCGATGCGCGACCTCGCCGGGCCGGCGTTCGGTCTCCACCCGCTGGTGTGGGTCGGTATCTGGCTCGCCGTGTTCCAGCAGTTCGTGGGCATCAACGCCATCTTCTACTACTCGACCACCCTGTGGCAGTCGGTCGGCTTCTCCGAGTCGGCGTCGTTCGTCACCTCGGTGATCACGGCGGTCATCAACGTGGTGATGACCTTTGTGGCGATCGGCTTCGTGGACCGGGTGGGACGCCGACTGCTGCTGCTCTTCGGCTCCGTGGGCATGTTCGTGGGGCTGGTGCTGGCATCGGTGGCCTTCACGCAGGTCTACGACGCCGTCGACGATTCGGGCGATACGGTCTCGCGGCTCCCGACGAGTTGGGGCGTGCTGGCACTGATCGGCGCGAATCTGTTCGTCATCGCTTTCGCCGCCAGCTGGGGACCGGTGATGTGGGTGATGCTCGGTGAGATGTTCCCCAACCGCTACCGAGCGGTGGCTCTCGGTCTGTGCACCGCGGTGAACTGGCTTTCCAACTTCACCATCTCGCTGCTGTTCCCGGCCGCGATGGGCTGGGTGGGCCCGGCCTTCGTCTACGGCTTCTTCGCGCTGTGCGCCGGGATCTCGTTCTTCTACGTGCGCGCGAAGGTGCCGGAGACGAAGGGCATGGAATTGGAGGAGATGGGCTGACTCAGAACAGTCCGCCGAGGAAATTGTCGACGGCGGCCTGCTCCTGACGCTTGCCCGCCGACTCGTCGCCGGTGAGATACGTGCTCATCTTGACCTTGTTGCTCGAGAGCTGCGCCTGGGTGACGTACCGCAGCGATGCGGGCACCACGACGCTCTCGTCCACCAGGCGCTGGCTCATGAGGATCGGGCGGTTGAAGCCGCGCGCCGGGATCGCGAGCGACTTGCGCAGCGATGATGCGAGTGCGGCGTTCGACGCGAGCGGCTTCGAGACCAGGTCGGCCAGCTGCGTGCCGCCGATCTCTTTGATCAGCGCCGAAGTGCACAGCTTCTGAGCCTTCTGGACCAGGGCTTCGCCGCGCGGGGTGAGGATCGTGCCCAGGTCCTCGGTGCTCTGAGAAGCCAGGGTGTAGAGGACGTCGGCCACCACGGCCGTCGGTACCGCCGAGGACGACGGACTCAGGCCGGCGACCACGTCGTCGTAGCCGGCCGGAATGCTGGTCGCGGCGGCGCCGCGGAAGTCGAGCTCACCGGTCTGCCACGCGGTCGCGTTGCGGGCCAGCGACGTGGCGGCTGCGGCGCCCTGCGTGGAGCCGACCACCGCCCACTTCGGCGACAGCGAGGACGAGCCCACGTCGGCTCCGGCACGGACCGCGTCGACGATGTTGTGCGCGGTCGCGTCGACGTCGGAGTACTGCGGTGAACCCGGCGCGCCGACGGCCGCGTAGTCGGGGGCGATGACGGCGTAGCCGCGACCGAGCAGATGGCTGAGCGTCGAGCGGTCGTCGGCATCGCGCTTGGCCGACGGGGCACATGAATCGTTCCAGCCGTCGGAGCCGTGGGCCCAGACGACGACCGGCCAGCCGGCCGCCGGCGCCTTGCCCCGGGGCTCGAGCAGCACAGCCGTGGACAGATGCAGACGCTCGTCGGCGCCGATGGACCAGTAGCTGTACTGCTGGCCGGCGGCGGCACCCGGCACCAGCGCCCGGCCGTCGATGGTCCGGTTGGCGAACACCGATCCCGCGGTCTGGCCGCCGGTGGGGGCCGGGGCGTCCTCCGGATCGGCGACGGCGAGTGCGCCGGTGACGCCGCCGACCGTCAGCGCGGCTGCCGCGGCGGTCACGACGAGGGTGCGGGCGAGCCGCTTCCGGGCGGTGATCATTATTCGGTCCTTTACGACGGGCCGCCGGGCTGCGGCGGAGTGAGAGAGTGCCGGTGCGGCCGGCACAGTAGGGATCGGCGTCAGTCCTGAACTGGTCAGTTCTGGACTGTGCCGAGCGCGGGCAGGAAGAAGCAGGTGCGGTCGGCGGTGGTCGTGGTGCCGAAGACCGCCGAGAGGATGTGGCCCTTACCGGTGTCGACGCGGGCCAGACGGACGCCGTGGAAGTTCTCGGTGTCGGTGAGCAACTGCTTGAGCGGTCCGGCGGACGCCGCCTCCGACAGCGGCTTCAGATCGGCCAGGCCGCCCTTCATGGTGGTGGTGTTGAACCACGCGACGCGGAACTGGTCCGAGTCGGGCTTGCCGGGCGGCACCAGTGCGAAGGCCGTCTGATCCTCACCGATCGCCGTCAGCAGTTCCTTGCTGTCGGCGGGCAACAGCGAGGTGAGCGCAGTGAGCACCCCGGTGCGGTCGGCGGCGACGGTGGGCCACGGGCCGGGTGCCGCCAGAACCGGGGCGGTGGTGAGTCCGAGCGGGTTGTCGGGGGTGGGCTCGGCGCACAGCGGAGCCACGGCGGGGGACAGCAGGGACGTTCCGGTGACCTTCTGCAGCACGGTCAGCACGTCGGCGGCGGGAGCCGGTGCGGGCGCCGCGGGGACGGTGGCTGCGACCGGGGCGGGCGTCTGCGGGTCGCTCTGTCCGAGCCTGCCCAGACCGAGCTTCTCGAGGCCGGCGCCGTCGAGACCGATGCCGTTGAGAACACTCGCGCTGTCCAGGTACTTCGACAGATCCAGCCGGCCGTCGGAGGAGAGGATGGCGGTGATCGCCTCGACGGCCTTCTCGTCGCCGCCGGTGGCCTTGAGCTTGCGCAAGAGATCGGCGAGCGCGGCGTCGCCCGGAATCGTCGGCAGGGTGCGCACCTGATCGGCCTGCGGTGCGGCCGTCTGCGGTGCGGTGGAGTCGGGTGCCGACGGTGCCGTGGAGTCGGGGACTGTGCTCTGCGGGGCGCTCGTCTCGGGGACGGCGGTGCCCGGAGTGCTCGCCTCGGGCGACGGTGCCGCCGGATCGGCCCCGGCGGCGGCCGGCACAGCGAGTGCTGCGGCGGCGACTGCGAGCCCGGCGATGCCGAACCGCATCGATCGGTACGTGCGTGGACTCACTGGCTTACCTCCACAACTGCGCAACGGCCACGGCGGCCGTGACCGCTGTGGCTGATGTGACTAAAGTTTCTTAAGTTAATAATGAGAATCAACCGCTGGATTTCTCAAGGAGCGAGTCCGAGTCGTTACCTGGATGCGACCCTTTGGAGATGTCGGAGCTGTTGCGCCACAAAGCTTTTCGTTGCCATAGCGATGTCCGTCACAAGGTGCGGCGGCGCCCCCGAAACCGATCAGAGCCCCGGACCTCCGATGGTCCAGGGCTCTGATCGAACTCGGGTCGAGGGGCTCAGATGATCGCGGTGCCGATCGTCGGAGCGATCATGCATGAGACGTTCTTGCCCTTGATCTTCGTCGTCACGGTTCCGTAGATCGTCGACACGATCCGGCCGCGGCCGGTGTTGGCGATGCCGGTGAACGTGCCGGGGCCATTGGTGGCGTTGATCTTCGGATTGGGCAGCAGCGCCTGCTGTCCGGTGCGGCCGTTGTCGATGTTGAGCCAGGTGACGAAGAGCTTCTGTGCCGACTTCACCGCGGGCCCGGTGCCGAGGCTGGTGTAGACGTAGCCGGCCTGGCCGCGCTTCGGGCCGGGTGCCGGTGCGGCCTGCGGTCCGGCCGTCACCAGGGCCATGCCGACCGAATTGCCGCCGCCGGGCATGCAGCCGAAGCCCAGGGTCGGATACAGGAACTGCTGGATCCGCGGCTTGCCGGGGCCGGTGGGGATGTCGGGCGCGTCGCTCTTCTTCTTCTCGGCCGCGGGGGTCGCCTCGTGCGACAGGGTCTTCGCGGCCTCCTTGGCCCCGGGCTCGCCCAGGAAATCAATCAGCGAGCGCCAGACGTCCTGCGCCTCGGCGGGTACGGCCGGGTTGTCGGCCAGCTTGCGGACCTGGGCCAGGAGCTCGGTGTTGACCTTGCCGTCGGAGTCGCGGGTGGCGGCGGAGCCGATCAGGGCCGGAGTCAGTGCCCCGAGGGATTCGAGGACCTTGGGCTCCACGGTGGGCGCGTGAGCGGCGTCCGGGATCGGAAGCTCCTGCTGCGCGGCCGGAGCGTCCTTCGCGGGCTCGGCCGATGCGGTCGACGGGACGAGCAGAGCGGGGGCGATGACTGCTGCCGCAGCGACGGCTGCGGCGGTGCGGCGGGAGCGCGCGAGTCGCACGGCTGAATCCTCTTCGGTCGACGAACAGTTGTCTAGTGAGGCGAGTGTAGCCACAATCCCATGAAACTACTGAGACGTGTGTGAAAATTGTTACACAAGAGGTTGGAGGGGTTTTGGCTGCGGATGCCCTCCGAATGCGGATACGCACCGTCAACTGGTTAGATTCGCCTCAGGTGACCAACAACTGGCCCGCAGGCGAAATCTGTGGGCTTCTCTATCGAGGGGACGTGGGTTAGCAGATGGCCTTCTTCGGCAACGCGCGCTTCGGCAGCGCGCGGCGCAACCGCGCCGTCGTGGCGGCGGCACTGGCAGCCGTGCTGGTGGCGACGTCGGCGTGTACCTCCGGATCGGGTGGTGCCGACGAGGTGACGTTGTTGACGCACGACTCGTTCGAACTGCCGCAGAACCTGATCGACCGGTTCGAGAAGCAGACCGGTACCGAACTCAAGATCGTGCGTTCGGGCGATGCCGGGCAGCTCTCCTCAGTGGTGTCGCTGACCCCGGGATCGCCCAAGGGCGACGCCGTGTTCGGTATCGACAACACCTTCGCGGCCCGGCCGATCGAAGCCAAGGCGCTCGACCCCTACACCTCGCCCGCCGCGGTCGACGGCTCGGCGAAGTACGACATTCAGGGCGCGCCCGGGCAACTCACCGCCGTCGACCGGGGAGACGTGTGCCTGAACGTCGACGATGCCTGGTTCGACAAGCACGGCATCGAGGCGCCCACGTCTCTCGAGCAGCTCACGCAGCCCCGGTACCGGGACATGGCGGCTCTCCTCGACCCGTCGACGTCGTCGCCAGGGATGGGCTTCCTGCTCACCACGATCGGGCGGTTCAAGGGCGGAGTGGACGACTACTGGCGCGGCTTGGTCGACAACGGCGCCCAGATCGTCTCCGGGTGGGAAGTGGCCTACAACCAGTTGTTCAGCGCCGGCGCCGGGCACGGCGACAAGCCGATCGTGGTGTCGTACGCGTCGAGTCCGGCCGCCACGCCGGGTACCAGCGCACTGCTGAACGCGTGCTTCGCGCAGGTGGAGTACATCGGCGTCCTGCGCGGTGCGGCGAACACCGCGGGTGCGCGCAAGCTCGTGGACTTCATGCTGACCCCGGAGGTGCAGGCCGCGCTGCCCACGGCCATGTACGTCTATCCGGTGCAGAAAGACATCCCGCTGCCCGCCGACTGGCGGCAGCGTGCGCCGATGCCCGCGTGGACCGTCACGATGTCGCCGGAGTACATCGACGCACACCGTGAACAGTGGCTGAACGAGTGGCGCGCCACGGTCAAGCGCTGACCGTGTCCGCGCCGGCGCGCCGGACCCCGGCGCCGATTCGCCGCACGTCGACGGCCGCTCGGGTCGCGACGGTCGTGCCCGCGGCGTTCATCGTGGTCATGTTCGTATGGCCGCTGGTCACCCTGGCCCGGCGGGCGGTGGCCGATGACGACGGTGCGGGCTTCTGGCAGTTGATCGACCGTACGGCTGGCTGGCATCTGCTGGCGGTCACCCTCGCCCAGGCGGCGGCGTCGGCGGTCCTGACAGTGCTGATCGCGGCGCCGATCGTGTGGCTCGTGGCCACCGTGGACCTGCCGGGCACGGCGATCCTCCGGGTGATCGTGACGGTCCCGTTCGTCCTGCCGACGGTGGTGGTGGGGGTGGCCTTCCGGGCGCTGCTGACCGGGCCGCTCGGCTTCCTCGGCGTCACCGACGGGTGGGCGGCGATCCTGCCCGCCCACATCTTCCTCAACGTGGCGGTCGTCGTCCGTGTCGTCAGCGCCGCCTGGCAGCAGATCGACCCGAGGACCGTCGAGGCCGCGCGAACCCTGGGCGCGACCGCGCCGCGGGCCTTCTGGGACGTGGTGGTTCCGCGGATCGCGCCCGCGCTGGCCTCGGCCGCGGCGCTGGTCTTCCTGTTCTGCTCCACCAGCTTCGGCGTCGTGGTGGTCCTCGGCGGCGGCACCGCCCGGACACTGGAGACGGAGATCTACCAGCAGGCGATCGGGTACTTCCGCATCCCGGAGGCGGTGGCGCTCTCCCTCCTGCAGATCGTGGTGGTCGCCTGCGCGCTGCTGCTGACCCGAGCGGTCGGCGGATCGTCCACCGTCGGCGCCGGTACGGCTCCGGCCGCAGGCCACCGGCGACGGCCCCGCGGGATCCGCCTGCCGGCGGCCCTCCTCGCACTCGCGTGGACCGCCCTGTGGCTTCTGCTGCCCCTGGCGGCGCTGGTGCTCTCGTCGCTGCGCCCCGCGGGTGCCTGGACCCTCGACGGCTACCGCGGCCTAACCGATGGGTCCTACGGCGACTCGGCGTTGTCGGCGATGCGCTACTCCGTCACGAGCGCCGGGGGAGCGACCCTGTTGGCGGTGGTGGGCGGGCTGCTGATCGCGGTCCCGGTGACCCGCGGAGGGGGCCTGCCCGCCCGCTTCACGGCGCTGCTGGCCGTACTGCCGCTCGGTGTGAGCGCGGTGACCCTCGGATTCGGCTATCTGCTGGTGATCGGCACCCTGCCCGTTCAGGTGGTGCAGTCGCCGCTGGTGATCCCCGCCGTGCAGGCGCTGCTGGCGGTGCCGGTGGTGGCGGGGATCATGATTCCCGCGCTCTCCCAGGTGCCCGAACGGCTCCGCGACGCCGCGCGCACGCTCGGAGCACGGCCGTGGCGGGTGCTCCTGTCGGTGGATCTGCGTCTCACGGCGCGGTCGCTGTGCGCCGCGGCCGGTTTCGCCTTCGTGATGGCGATCGGCGAGTTCGGTGCCACCACCTTCCTCGCCCGCGCCGACACCACCACCCTGCCGGTGCTCATCGGATCGCTCATGAGCCGCCCCGGAACCGCGAACCTCGCCACGGCGATGGCCGCATCGGTGCTGCTGGTGGCGGTCAGTGCCGCGGTGATCGCGGCGATAGAGGCCATCGTCGGGACGCGCTCACGCACGGACGGAGAGGGATAGATGCTGACCGTGGAGGGAGCGACCGTCCGGTACGGGCGATTCGAGGCGCTGGCCGGTGTGCAGTGGTCCGTGGGCACCGGAGAGTCCACGGTGACCGCTCTCCTCGGTCCCTCGGGCTGCGGCAAGTCGACGTTGTTGCGCGCGGTGGCCGGCCTCGAACCGCTGGCAGCCGGATCGATCTGCTGGGACGGTGTCGATCTGGCGACGACGGCACCGCATCGCCGCGACTTCGGCGTCGTCTTTCAGGACGGTCAACTGTTCCCCGGCCGTACGGTGGCGCAGAACATCGCCTACGGTCTCGCTCGGCGCCGTGTCCGCGGCCGCGCCGCGGCCGATCGGGTCGCGGAGATGCTGAGGCTGGTGCAACTCGACGGATTCGGCGATCGGCCGGTGTCGGCGCTCTCCGGCGGTCAGGCGCAGCGGGTGGCGCTGGCGCGGGCGCTGGCCCCGCGACCGCGGCTGCTGCTGCTCGACGAGCCGCTGGCCGCGCTCGACTCGCAACTCCGCGAATCCCTCGCCGAAGCGATCGGCGGCATCGTGCGCCGAGCGGGCACACCGACGGTCCTCGTGACACACGACCACCGCGAGGCGGCGCTGGTGGCCGACACCGTGTCGGTGATGCGCGACGGCGACATCGTCCAGACCGACACGGCGTCGCGGCTGTGGCGCCGGCCGGTGGACGAAGAGACCGCACGGTTCCTCGGCGCCCGGGCCAGTGTCCCGGGCACCGTCCGGGACGGTGTTCTGACGACCGCGCTCGGCGACGCGAGGCTGACCGGCAGCGCGGACTTCGGCGAACTGCGAGACGGCCCCTGCACGGTGGCTCTGCGTCCGGAGGCCGTCAGCGTCCGACCGGATCCGGAGGGCGATGCGGTGGTGGAGCATGCGGCCGCGCTGGTCGCCGGATGGCGCGTCCGCATCCGGATGGGCGACGAGGTCTTCGAATGCGTCGGCGATCGGCCGGTGCGCCCGGGAGCGCGGGTACGGCCGACCCTGGAGCCCGGCGCGGTGGCGGTGATCGGACGATGACCGGCGATGTCCTGGTGGTCGCGGGCGCGGTCCTCCACCGATCGCGGGTGCTCCTGGCGCAGCGTGACTATCCGGCCGAGGTGGCCGGTCTCTGGGAGCTGCCGGGCGGCAAGGTGGAATCGGGCGAGACGCCCACGCAGGCGCTCATTCGTGAACTGTGTGAGGAACTCGACGTTCGGGTTTCTGTCGGGGCGCCGCTGGCCGACGTCGTGACACCGCGCGAGGGGCTGAAGTTGGTCGCGCACCGTGCCCGGATCGTCTCCGGGACACCGCGCGCGGTGGAGCATCGCGCCATCGCGTGGGTCGACGCGCAGCGGCTGGCGGAGCTGGACCGCAGTGGTCAGATCGTGCCCAATGACATCGGCTGGATCCGGGAACTCACCGCAGAACTGCAGGTCAGGCCGCTCTAGCCTTCTTGAGTGCCTTGTTGGCCTGCTTCTTCGACAGGTGATCGCAGTCGATCTTCTTCATCCGATGGATGACGACCGGGCAACGGAGGCAGCGCGTCGATTTCTTGCAGCACTTCTTCTTCGGCTTGAGCTGCGCCACCTTCGCCGGCGAGGTCTTTCCCATAGCAAGACTTTAGCGCAGCCTAACCATATTCACGCAAGCTCTCGTCGCGACCTCGGCTGAGGTTGCCGTACCCTTAACGGGTTGATCTGGCGCGGCCGAACAGGAGTCGCTCCGCAGATCGAGTGACCGGCTCCGCCATCGGCCGCCGGATACCGCACCTGAACAGATACGAAAGAGACCTTAGTGAGCGCAGTCACCAACTTCCGCAACGTCGCGATCGTGGCGCACGTCGACCACGGCAAGACCACACTGGTCGACGCGATGCTGCGTCAGTCCGGAGTGTTCGGCGAACGTGCCGAACTGGTGGACCGCGTCATGGACTCCGGCGACCTGGAGCGCGAGAAGGGCATCACCATTCTCGCCAAGAACACCGCCGTGCACCGTCGTCAGCCCGACGGCAGCGAGTACGTCATCAACGTCATCGACACCCCCGGTCACGCCGACTTCGGCGGCGAGGTGGAACGCGCGCTCTCGATGGTCGACGGCGTGGTGCTGCTGGTGGACGCCTCCGAGGGGCCGCTGCCGCAGACGCGTTTCGTCCTGCGCAAGGCGCTCGCGGCGTCGCTGCCGGTGATCCTGGTGGTCAACAAGACCGACCGACCCGACGCCCGGATCGGTGAGATCGTCAGCGAATCGCAGGACCTGCTCCTCGACCTCGCCTCCGACCTCGACGACGAGGCCGCTGAGGCCGCGGAGCTGGCGCTGGACCTGCCGGTGCTGTTCGCATCGGGTCGCGCGGGTGTGGCGAGCACCGACATGCCGGAGAACGGCACCGTTCCGGCGGGAGACAACCTCGACCCGCTGTTCGACGTCCTGATCAACAATGTCCCGGCGCCGAAGGGCGATCAGGACGCACCGCTGCAGGCGCATGTCACCAACCTCGACGCATCGCCGTTCCTCGGTCGCCTCGGCCTGGTCCGCATCCACAACGGCACCCTCCGCAAGGGTCAGCAGGTGGCCTGGATGCGTGAGGTAGACGGCGAGCAGGTCGTCGAGCGCGCCAAGATCACCGAGCTGCTGGTGACTCTCGGCGTCGACCGCGCACCGGCCGAGGAAGCCGTGGCCGGCGACATCGTCGCCGTCGCGGGCATGTCGGAGATCATGATCGGCGACACTCTCGCCGACCCCGAGAACCCGGTCGCACTGCCGCGCATCACCGTCGACGAGCCCGCCATCTCGGCGATCGTCGGCACCAACACCTCGCCGCTCGCCGGCCGCGTCAAGGGGCACAAGCTGACCGCCCGCATGGTCAAGGACCGCCTCGACTCGGAGCTGATCGGCAACGTCTCGCTGCGCGTGCAGGACATCGGCCGCCCCGACGCCTGGGAGGTCCAGGGCCGTGGTGAGCTGGCGCTCGCGATCCTCGTCGAGCAGATGCGCCGTGAGGGTTTCGAGCTGACCGTCGGCAAGCCGCAGGTGGTCACCCGCAAGGTCGACGGCAAGACATACGAGCCCTTCGAGCACCTCACGATCGACGTCCCCGAGGAGTACCTCGGCGCGGTTACGCAGCTGCTCGCCGCACGCAAGGGCCGGATGGACCAGATGAACAACCACGGCAGCGGCTGGGTCCGCATGGAGTTCGTGGTCCCGTCTCGCGGTCTGATCGGGTTCCGCACCGACTTCCTGACCGAGACCCGCGGCACCGGCATCGCCAATGCCGTCTTCCACGAGTACGCGCCGTGGGCCGGCGAGATCCGCGCCCGCCACACGGGTTCGCTGGTCTCCGACCGTGCGGGCACCGTGACCCCGTTCGCGATGATTCAGCTCGCCGACCGCGGCACCTTCTTCGTCGATCCCGGCGACGACACCTACGAGGGCCACGTCGTGGGAATCAACCCGCGACTGGAGGATCTCGACATCAACGTCACCCGCGAGAAGAAGCTCACCAACATGCGGCAGTCGTCGGCCGATGTCATGGAGACCCTGGCCAAGCCGATGCAGCTCGACCTCGAAGGCGCCATGGAGTTCTGTGCGGCCGACGAGTGCGTCGAGGTGACGCCCGAGGTGTGCCGGGTGCGTAAGGTCAACCTCGATGCGTCGACCCGCGCGCGTGAGCGTTCGCGTGCCAAGGCGCGCGACGCGAACGCCTGAGGGGCCTGACGCCGGACCGTCGACTGGAGGAGCGAGAGGGAGTGCGGATGAGGACCGTGCGGACGCGCATCACCGCGATCGCAGTGACGGGGCTGATCGGCCTCTCAGCGACCGCGTGCATGGCGGATCCGCCGCCGCCGGTGCGGGAGACGCTGCCGACGCACACTCCGAACGAGTACCCCGACGAACGCACCGTCACGGTCGCGACCGACAGCATCGGTTCGGGTTTCAATCCGCATCTCGGAGCCGACCAGGGAACGGTCACCACGGCGATCGCCGCGATGACCCTCCCGAGTCCGTTCGTTCCGGTGAATACCCAGGACGGCGTCCAGTGGCGGATGAACGACGCACTGCTGACCTCCGCCGAGGTCACCTCGTACGACCCGTTCACCGTCGAGTACAAGATCGTCAACGACGCCCAGTGGTCCGACGGGCTGCCGGTGACGGGCGACGACTTCCACTATCTGTGGGAGCAGATGTCCCGGCAGCCCAACGTGATCGGCCCGGCGGGCTACCGCGCTATCTCGGATGTGCAGACCTCCGGCGGCGGCAAAGTCGTCACCGTGACCTTCAACAACGCCTACCCCGCGTGGCGCGAGCTCTTCGACAACCTGCTGCCGAGCCACACGCTGCGGTCGGACCCGACCGGCTTCCAGGTCGGCATGGACAAGGGAAAGCCGGTCACGGCGGGCCCGTTCCAGATCTATTCGATCGACCGGGCCCGCGACGAGGTCCGGCTGATCCGCAACGACCGCTACTGGCGCAAGCCGCCGGAGGTGGACCAGGTGGTCCTCCGAAAGGCGGGCACGCCGCAGCAGATGGCGCAGACCATCCGCAACGGCGACTCCACTCTCGCGGCGCTGCCGAGCGGAGCGGCGTCGGCGGCCGAGCTGGGCGCCATCCCCGGGGTGGTCAGCAGCCGGCTGCCGACCACGAGGGCGCTCGCGGTGAATGCGAATTCGCGGTCGGAGACCATGCGCTCGCAGCAGGTCCGCAAGGCGGTCCTCGGGATGCTCGACGGACGGCTGATCACCGCCGCGGCGGCGGGGGAGACGGTGGTGACACCGTTCGCGAACACCGTGTACGCGCCGTCCGATCCCGGGTACACCCCGGTGGAGAGGCCACGGCCGACGCAGGATGAGGTCCTCGCCCTGCTCGCATCGGCCGGCTACCGACCGGGCGTGCCCACGCCGCGTCCGGCACCCGCCGATCCGTCGGCGTCGAGCACCGCGTCGCCGACCACCCCGGCTGCTCCCGCACCCGCCGACGTCCCGGGACTGCCCTACGGTGTCTCGCCGATTCAATCGAACGGAACCGACCTCGTGGTGCGGATCGGCGCCACCAACACCGACCAGCGCACGATGTCGGCGGCGGAGACGATGGCCGATCAGCTTCGGTCCCGGGGAGTGCGGGCCAGCGTGATCGGGATGTCGAACACCGAGCTGTACGGGCAGGCGCTCACGTCCGGCCGCGTCGATCTCGTCGTCGGATGGACCGGTGTCGGCGGTAGTCCGGCCACCGAGCTCGCCTCGCAGGTGGCCTGCCAGGCTCCGCCCAAGGGCACCGAGGCCGGTGCGCACACGGTGGAGCCCGAGCACGATCAAGCGGCCGACGAGACGGTGCTGCCGACGGTGCCCTCCGGTGCGCCGAGCAGCACTGCGAAGCCGGAGGCCAACGTCTCCGCCGACGAGAGCTACACCGGGAACATCTCCGGGCTGTGCGATCCGACGTTGATCGCGCTGGCCGACGCCGCGATGAGCTCCGAGGACCCGGCACCTGAGCTTCAGGAGGCCGAGGGGCTGCTCGCCGATCAGGCGGTGTACCTGCCGATCTTCCAGGACACGATGTTCTCCGCCGTCACCGACCGCATCTCGGGCGTCTCGCTGGACGGCCCGATGCAACTCGGTGTCTTCGGCGGAGCCGACGGATGGGTGATTCAGTGACCGAACGGGCTCGTCTGCTGCTGCTGCACGCACATCCGGATGACGAGACCATCATGACCGGGGGAGTGATCGCGACGTATCTGGCGCGCGGCGTCGACGTCCGGGTGCTCACCTTCACCCTCGGCGAGGAGGGCGAGGTGATCGGTTCGCAGTGGGCCCAACTGGTCGCTGACGGCGGCGCGGATCAGCTCGGCGGCTACCGGATCGGCGAGTTGCGAGCAGCACTGGCCGAACTCACCCCGCCCGGCGTCGTGGCGCCCGCACCGCGGTTCCTCGGCGGCGCGGGGCGCTGGCGCGACTCCGGCATGGCCGGGACGCCCTCCGCGGAGCATCCGCGGGCGCTGTTCCAGGCCTCCCTCGACGAACTCGCCGGCCAGCTGGCCGACGAACTGGTCGCGTTCGCACCGCAGGTGATCGTCACGTACGACGCCGCGGGGACCTACGGGCACCCCGACCACAAGCGGGTGCACGAGGTGGCCGCGGCCGCGATCCCCGTTGCGGAGTCGAGGCTGGGACGGCCGTTCAAGGTCTACGAGTCAGTGACGCAGCGGTCGGAGCTGGAACGCGGTCTGGCCGCCGTCAGCGAGGTCCCGGCCGGTTGGCGGATGCCCGAGCCCGGCGAATTGCCGAGCTACCCGGACGATCAGGTGACCGCCGCCGTCGACGTCCGCGAGGTGCTCCCGCGCAAGGTGCGTGCCCTCGCGGCTCATGCGACGCAGGTGACTGTGGCGCGCTCGCGCACCGAGTACGCGCTCAGCAACAACATCGTTTCGCCGGTGCTGCCGACGGAGCACTTCATCCGCGTCGACGCGGGCCGAGTGGCTGGACGGATCGAGACCGACCTCTTCGAGGGAGTGTCGCTGTGACCATCGGAGATCGCCTGGAACTGGCCGTGCTCACGGTCAGCGGCTTCCTGCTCGGCATCCTCACCGCGGCCTTTCTGCTGATCCGGATCGGCGCCTGGCCCTTCCCGGTCACCGCGCTGATCGCCGGCGTCGCGAATGTGCTGATCCTTCGCCTCGCCGAGTCGTACACCAAGTCGGCGTGGCAGTACGCACCGCTGATCGCGTGGACCTTCGTCACCGCGATGGCGATGCTCCCGGTGTTCGGCAACGGCTCGTTGATCGGCGACTGGCGCCTGCTGCTGCTCCTGGCGTGCGGGCTGGCGGTGCCTGCCTTCTACGCCTCGACGTCGCGGGTCCGGAATCTATCCCAGTCCTGATCCGGCCCAGTGCTGATCCGGCCCAGTCCTGATCCGCTCCGGAGCCGAGCCGGTGCCCCGTTGGACGGCGGCCGCCGGGGTCGCCGAATGCGACGTGGTTAACATCGGAGAAGTGACCACATCTTCCAGCGGATCCACGGGCGACGGACAGACGCCCCCGGCGTCGGCCATGCGTCGTGCCCTGCGCCGCGCACGTGACGGCTCGGTGCTCAACGTCGATGAGGCCGCGGTCCTGCTGGCGGCCAGGGGCTCCGACCTCGACGCACTCTGCGAGGCGGCCGGCCGCGTGCGGGACGCGGGTCTGGACGCCGACGGCCGCAGCGGCCAGATCAGCTACTCGCGCAAGGTCTTCATCCCGGTGACGCACCTGTGCCGCGATCGCTGCCATTACTGCACCTTCGTCACCGTGCCGGGAAAGCTGGCCCGCGAGGGCCGCGGCGCCTACATGGAGATCGACGAGATCGTCGAGGTGGCGCGCCGCGGCGCCGAGCTCGGCTGCAAAGAGGCGCTGTTCACCCTCGGCGACCGGCCGGAGGATCGATGGCCGGAGGCCGCCGCCTGGCTGGACGAACGCGGTTACGACTCCACTCTCGACTACGTCCGCGCGGCGGCGATCCGGGTGCTCGAGGAGACCGGGCTGCTGCCTCATCTGAATCCCGGCGTGATGAGCTGGGAGGAGATCAACCGGCTCAAGCCGGTGGCGCCGTCGATGGGCATGATGCTCGAGACCACTGCGCGCCGACTGTTCACCGACAAGGGCGAATGCCACTACGGCAGCCCGGACAAGGATCCCGAGGTCCGGCTGCGGGTCCTGACCGACGCGGGCCGCCTCTCGGTCCCGTTCACCACCGGCATCCTGGTCGGGATCGGTGAGAACCTCACCGAGCGCGCCGAGTCGATCTTCGCGATCCGGAAGTCGCACAAGGCATTCGGACACATCCAGGAAGTGATCGTCCAGAACTTCCGCGCCAAGGCCGATACGGCGATGCGCGGGGTACCGGACGCGGAGATGTCGGAGTTCCTGGCCGCCGTGGCCGTCGCCCGTCTCGTTCTCGGGCCGGGAATGCGGATTCAGGCGCCGCCCAACCTGGTGTCGGCCGACGAGTGCCGGGCACTCGTGGCCGCCGGTGTGGACGATTGGGGCGGCGTCTCGCCGCTCACCCCCGATCACGTGAATCCGGAGCGACCGTGGCCGAACTTGGACACCCTCGCCGAGATCACGGCGTCCACCGGATACCGGTTGGTGGAGCGGATCGCCGCGCAACCGAAGTACGTCAAGGCCTCGAACCCCTGGATCGATCCGCGGATCGGACGGCATGTCGCCGCCCTCGCGGATCCGGTCACCGGTCTCGCGGCCGATGTGAAACCGGTCGGGCTGCCGTGGCAGGAGCCGGACGACGACTGGGACTCGTCGGGTCGCATCGACCTCAACTCGGCGATCGACGTCGACGGCCGCAACACCGACACCCGCAGCGACATCGACAACGCGTTCGGCGACTGGGACACCATTCGCGAGCAGGTGCTGGCGCTGGGCGGAGGGACCGGGGCGCCCGAGCACTTGGCGTCCGACGTGGCGGCGGCGCTGCGCCGGGCCGAGAACGATCCTGCCGGACTGTCGGACGACGACTACCTCGCGCTCGCCGAAGCCGACGGTCCGGGACTCGACGCGCTGGCCGCTCTGGCCGACGCCATCCGCGCGGACGTGGTCGGAGACGACGTCACCTACGTCGTGAACCGGAACATCAACTTCACCAACATCTGCTACACCGGCTGCCGGTTCTGCGCCTTCGCCCAGCGTAAGGGCGACGCGGACGCCTTCACCCTCTCGACCGCAGAGGTGGCCGACCGCGCCTGGGAAGCGCACGTGGAGGGGGCCACCGAGATCTGCATGCAGGGCGGCATCGATCCGGAGCTGCCGGTCAGCGGGTATGCCGACCTGGTGCGCGCGATCAAGGACCGCGTGCCCGGGATGCACGTACACGCGTTCAGTCCCATGGAGATCGTCAACGGCGCCTCGCGCGGCGGCGAGTCGATCCGCGACTGGCTCTCGGCGCTCAAAGAGGCCGGTCTCGGCTCGATCCCCGGCACCGCGGCCGAGATCCTCGACGACGAGGTCCGCTGGGTGCTGACCAAGGGCAAGCTCCCGACCGCATCCTGGATCGAAGTGATCACCACCGCGCACGAACTCGGCATCCCGTCGAGTTCGACGATGATGTACGGCCACGTCGACTCTCCGCGCCACTGGGTCGGCCACCTCAACACCTTGCGCGGTATCCAGGACCGCACCGGCGGATTCACCGAGTTCGTCCCGCTGCCGTTCGTGCACCAGTCGTCGCCGCTGTATCTCGCGGGCGCGTCGCGTCCGGGGCCGACGCGGCGGGAGAACCGTGCGGTCCATGCCCTCGCGCGGCTGATGCTGCACGGCCGGATCGACCACGTGCAGACCAGTTGGGTCAAACTCGGTATCGAGGGGACCCGCGTGATGCTCCGCGGCGGTGCCGACGATCTCGGCGGCACGTTGATGGAGGAGACCATCTCGCGTATGGCGGGCAGCCAGCACGGTTCGGCGAAGACGGTCGCCGAACTCCACGAGATCGTCACCGCGATCGGTCGCCGCCCGCGGCAGCGGACGACGGAGTACGGACAGGTGTCCGCGCCGCTGCTGGGAGTCGGACTGGCCTGAGCCGTCCCCGGATCGTCAGCGACGCCCGAACAGTCGTGCCAGCAGTCCCGGCTCGTCCGGGTGGCCCGGACAGCGCTGAGATGCGGGCACACCGCGCATGACGCGGTCGACATGGCGGCCGCAGCCCTTCCACGTCGTCTTTCCGCAGGTCTTGCAGGTCGCGCGCTGGCACATGGTGATACTCCTGGGTTCGGTTCGGATGTGGTGGGTGTCTCGTGAGGCCGGTCAGGCGCTCTGGCTCGCCCGCAGGGTGAGCAGGCCGCCCGACAGGTTCGCGGACGGCAGGCCCGCGGCGCGCAGCACGCGGTACGCGAGATACGACCGCATGCCGCTGGCACAGAGCACCCTGATCGGCCGTCCGGCAGCGGTCGCACGGATCTCGTCGAGACGCTCTCGGACCTGCGTGTGCGGGATGCACAGTGCGCCCGGAACGGGATCCTCGGACTGCTCGTCGGCTCCGCGGACATCGAGCAGCAGGTGGCCCGGTTCGTCGATCTGGTCGGCGTACCACAGCTCCAGGGAGCCGTTCACGACGTTCTCGGCGATCATTCCCGCGAGGTTCACCGGATCCTTCGCCGAGCCGAAGGGCGGCGCGTACGCGAGGTCGAGGTCGATCAGGTCGGGACCGGTGAGCCGGGTGCGGATGGCGGTCGCGAGCACGTCGATGCGCTTGTCGACGCCGTCGGCACCCACCGCCTGAGCGCCCAGGATGAGGCCGTCGTCGGACCGGATGTGCATCAGCAGGTGAATCTGTTCGGCGCCGGGGAAGTAGCCGGCGTGGCTTCCCGGATGGAGGTGGACCGTGCGGTAGTCGATGCCCGACCGGTCGAGTGCCGCGCGATTGGCCCCTGTCATCGCGGCGGTGAGCCGGCCGACGCGGACGATCGCGGTGCCCACCGGCTGGGGAATCGCACGTGCTGGATCGGGGTCGAGGATGTGGTCGGCGACCAGGCGACCCGCACGGTTGGCGGGGCCGGCGAGGGCGACCGGCCGGCGCAGTCCGGTGACGGCGTCGGTGCTCACCGTCGCGTCGCCCACGGCCCAGATGCGGTCCAGATTGGTCCGGCCGTGCTCGTCGACGATGATCGCGCCGCGGTCGCAGGCCACTCCCGCGGTCTCGAAGACCTCGGTGTCGGGGCGGACGCCGACGGACAGCACCACGATGTCGGCGTCGAGCCGGGATCCGTCCGCGAGGACCACGGTGTCGGCCTCGTCGCCGTGTTCGATCGCGGTGGCGCCGATCCCCGCGTGCACGGTGACGCCCATCGCACGGAGTTCGTCGTGCACCCCAGCGGCCAGTTCGCTCTCGAGCGGAGGAAGAACGTGTGATGCCAGTTCCACGACGTCCACGCGCAGCCCGCGCATCCGCAGGCCTTCGGCGGCTTCGAGTCCGATGAACCCGGCGCCGAGGACCACGGCGCGGGCGGCCCCGGACTCCACCTCGTCGCGCATCCGCGCGGCGTCGCCGACGGTACGCAGCGTTTGAACACGGGACGAGTCGAGACCCGGCAGCGGAGGCCGCAGGGCTTTCGCGCCGGGGGAGAGGATCAGCGCGTCGTAGTTCCAGACGGTGGTCGTGCCGTTGTGGCGAACCTGCACCGTCCGTTCCCGAGGGTCGAGGCCGATCACCTCGTGCCGGACGCGCACGTCGATGTCCAGGGCACTCTTCAGAGATTCGGGCGTCTGGACCAGGAGGGAGTCCTCGTCCTCGATCTCCCCGCTGACGTAGTACGGGAGGCCGCAGTTGGCGAACGACGGATGATCGCCGCGCTCGAAGACGACGATCTCGGCGTCCTCGTCGCGGCGCCGGGCCCGTGCCGCTGCGCTCATCCCTCCGGCGACGCCGCCGACGATCAGAATTCTCACCGTGCACTCCTTCGTGTCCTGGTACCCCCTGGGGTATGCGGACGATCATACCCCAGGGGGTATGTAATCGGCGGTGGCGACGGTCACGATGGGGCGGTCCTGCGGCGCAAGGGCGGTGGGGTCGCGCTGCAGGTCGCCGGTTTTCATCAGCGTGCGCAAAATTCTGTGCAGGTGACGCGGATGCGGGTGCCGAGTGCCGGGGTCGACGATCGGAGGTGAAGTGCGACAGTGGATACTCTTAGAGTCGACACGATTCCTCTGCGCTCATCAGCCCTGAGTGCGGGGTGGGAAACGTGCAGTGAAGGAGAAGCGTAGTGACGTACATCATCGCTGAGCCCTGCGTCGATGTCCTCGACCGGGCCTGTGTCGAAGAGTGCCCGGTGGATTGCATCTACGAGGGCGGGCGCATGCTCTACATCCAGCCCGACGAGTGCGTCGACTGCGGTGCGTGTGAGCCCGTCTGCCCGGTGGAGGCCATCTTCTACGAAGACGACGTGCCCGACGAATGGGAGCCGTACGTGAGCGCCAACGTCGACTTCTTCGAAGAGCTCGGATCGCCCGGCGGTGCCAGCAAGGTCGGCAAGACCGCGTTCGACCCGGCATTCGTCAAGGCACTGCCGCCGATGGGCGAAGAGGGCTGATCGACCGGTGAGTGCCGCGCCCGGTTCCAGCAGCCTGCCGACCAGTCGTCTGCGGCCGGTGAGTTCCGGTCTGCCCGACTTCCCGTGGGACACCATCGCCGACGCCAAGGCGCTGGCCGGCGCGCACCCCGGGGGCGTCGTCGACCTGTCGGTCGGCACCCCCGTCGATCCCGTCGACCCGGTGATCCGGGAGGCTCTCGCGGCGTCGTCGGAGTTCCCGGGCTATCCGGCGACGGTCGGCACTCGCCGACTCCGCGATGCGGCAGTCGGGGCGCTGAGCCGCCGGTTCGGGATCGCCGGACTCGACGAGTCGTCGATCCTGCCGGTCGTCGGCACCAAAGAGGTGATCGCCGGGCTGCCGTCCCAGATCGGTGTCCCCGCCGGTGAACTGGTGGTGATCCCCGAGGTCGCGTACCCGACTTACGAAGTGGGTGCGCTGCTGGCCGGCGCCGAGGTGCTGCGGGCCGACACGGTGGAGGCGATCGGCGATCGCGAACCCGCGCTGATCTACCTGAACAGTCCGTCGAACCCGACCGGGCGCGTGCAGAGCGCGCCGGAGCTGCGAGCCGTGGTCGACTGGGCGCGCGAGCACGGCGCGGTGGTGGTGTCCGACGAGTGCTACCTCGGTCTCACGTGGGAGGGCTCGGCGTATTCGGTGCTGCATCCCGAGGTGTGCGGCGGCGACCACCGCGGGCTCCTCGCGGTGCACTCACTGTCGAAGGTCTCCAACCTGGCGTCGTACCGGGCGGGCTTCCTCGCCGGTGATCGCGACCTGATCGCCGAACTCCTCGCGGTGCGCAAGCATGCCGGCATGATCGTGCCGTTCCCGATCCAGGGAGCCACGGTGGCCGCGCTGAACGACGACGTGCACGTCGACGCTCAGCGCGAGCGCTACCGTGTCCGTCGCGACAAGCTGCGAACCGCTCTGCTCGGCGCGGGCTTCTCCATCGACCACTCCGAGGCGGGCCTGTATCTGTGGGCGACGCGCGGCGAGGACTCCCGCACCTCCCAGCGCTGGCTCGCCGAGCGCGGCATCCTCGTGGCACCCGGCGACTTCTACGGTCCCGCCGGAGCCCAGCACGTCCGTATGGCTCTGACCGGTACCGACGAGCGCATCGACGCCGCCGTGGAGCGCCTCTCGTAGGATTCGCCGCGGACTGCATGGATCAGCCGCCTTGCCAGGCCAGTCGGGCATGGGTCGGCAACTTCTCCCACGCTAGTCGAGTAGCCGCGGCGCCCAGCGCCGCGGCGTATCGAGACAACCACCCACGATCACCGCAGACCCTTCGAGAACGCGCTCTCGAATTCCCCGACCCGACATGAACAGCATTGCCGCAGGCGAGCCGACAGTCACTTCTCTCCCCGTCGGCCGCAGTCTCCAGGGACTGAGCTCGCATGCGAATCCCCGATACGCGCAGACTGCTTGCACAACTGTCTGGGCTGTATCGGGGATTCGCACGCGGTGGCCGGGTTCGGATCAGTTGTGCGCGTGCAGCGCCTCGTTGAGTGCGATGCCGTCGCCCTGCTTCGCGGTCACCTCGACCGCACCGGTGGTGCTGTTGCGGCGGAACAGCAGGTTCGACTGTCCGGCCAGATCGCGGGCCTTGACGACGGAACCGTCCGGGCCGGTGACCTTGGTGCCGGCGGTGATGTAGAGGCCCGCCTCGATGACGCAGTCGTCGCCGAGCGGGATCCCGCAGCCGGCATTGGCGCCGAGGAGACAGCGCTTGCCGATGGTGATGATCTCCTTGCCGCCGCCGGACAGCGTGCCCATCGTTGAGGCCCCGCCGCCGATGTCCGAGCCGTCGCCGATGACGACGCCTGCGGAGATGCGGCCCTCGACCATAGAGGTGCCGAGGGTTCCGGCGTTGAAGTTGACGAAGCCCTCGTGCATCACGGTGGTGCCGGGCGAGAGGTGGGCGCCGAGACGGACGCGGTCGGCGTCACCGATGCGCACACCCTTGGGCGTCACGTAATCGACCATGCGGGGGAACTTGTCGATCGAGTACACGGTCACCTGGCCGCGGGCGCGCAGCCGGGCGCGGGTGGCCTCGAAACCGTCGACGGCGCACGGGCCGAAGTTGGTCCACACCACGTTGCTCAGCAGACCGAACTGGCCGTCGAGGCTGGCCCCGTGCGGCTGGATCAAGCAGTGGGAGAGCAGATGCAGTCGCAGGTACACGTCGTGGGCGTCGACGGGAGCGACCGACAGGTCGGCGATGACCGTCCGGACCGCGACGGTGCGGACGCCGCGCGCCTCATCCGTTCCGACCAGCGGGCGCAGGTCGGCGGGCACGTCGTCGCCGGTCAACTCGGTGGATCCGGTGGTTCCGGGGTCCTGGGTCAGTTCGGGGGACGGGTACCACGTGTCGAGGACGACGGCTGATCCGTCGTTGTCCCACACGGTGGCGATTCCGATGGCAGCAGCACCTTGAGTAGTCACGGCCATGAGTCTATCGAGCGTGGCGTCGCCGCCATGCACGCGCAGTAGACGCGACGCCCGGCGACGCAACCCCCGTCCCGGACCGGGGTTCTGTCGCCGAAGGTCGCGTCTGCGGTGCTCGGGCGGCGCCCGGCCTACGATGGACAACCGTGAGCACTTCGAGGCTGGACCTGACCGCCGATCCCATCGAACTGACCGCCGCGTTGGTCGACGTCCCCAGTGTGAGCCGCGACGAGTCGGAGATCGCCGACGCAGTGGAGGCCGCCCTCCGCGCACAGACCGACGGCTTCGAGGTGATCCGCCACGGCAACTGCGTCCTCGCGCGGACCGATCGCGGCAAGCCCACGCGGGTGATCCTCGCCGGTCATCTCGACACCGTGCCGATCGTCGACAACGTCCCCTCGCGCCGGACCGTCACCGACGAGGAGGGCGACGTGCTGCACGGCTGCGGCACGGTGGACATGAAATCGGGCGACGCGGTCTTCCTCCACCTGGCCGCGACCCTCGACGATCCCGCACACGATCTGACGCTCATCTTCTACGACTGCGAGGAGATCGCGGCGGAGTTCAACGGGCTCGGCGCCATCGAGCGCGAGCTGCCGGAGTGGCTGACGGGCGACGTCGCGATTCTCGGGGAGCCGACCGCCGGGCAGATCGAAGCCGGTTGTCAGGGCACCCTGCGGGTGCGGTTCACCGCCACCGGAATCCGCGCACACTCCGCGCGGGCGTGGATGGGCGACAACGCGATTCACAAACTCGGCGCGATGCTGACCACGCTCGGCGGGTATGAGCCGCGGCGTGTCGACATCGACGGCTGCGAGTATCGGGAAGGACTGTCCGCGGTCGGGATCCACGGGGGTGTCGCGGGCAATGTGATCCCCGACGAGGTGTACGTCGACGTGAACTTCCGCTTCGCGCCCGACCGCACACCGGAGCAGGCCTTCGACCACGTCCGAGAGGTCTTCGCCGCCGACCTCGCAGACGGGACGCTGACCGCGGAGGTCACCGATTCCGCGGCGGGAGCGCTTCCGGGGCTGGCTCATCCGGCAGCCGCCAAGCTGGTTGACGCCGCGGGCGGGCGGTTCCGGGCCAAGTACGGCTGGACCGACGTGTCACGGTTCGCGGCGCTGGGCATCCCCGCCGTGAATCTCGGTCCCGGCGATCCGAGCCTGGCGCACCGGGTGGACGAGCGCGTCCCGGTGGAGCAGATCACCGAGGTCACCGACATTCTGCGCACGTATCTGACGTCCGGCGCGGACTCACCCGAACAGTAGGGCCGCGCCCAGATCGACCACTCCCGCGAACCGCGCCTCTGGGTCGTCGGTGACCGGCCCGAGTTGCTCGAACAGCTCGCTCGAGATGGACCCGAGCAGCAGATTCCACACGGTCAGCGTCCGCGCGAGGACCGCCGGATCGGTGTTCGGCGGAACCGCGGGGTCGTCGGCGAGCCTGCGGAGAGCCCGCACCGACGCCGACTGGACGCGGTCGTCGGTGCCCGCCACCGCAGGGATCGAGCCGAGACCGGCGACGATGCCGGCGAGCGCCCGCAGAGGTCGTTCGCCGGCGGGATTGGTCCGGTGCGCCGGCGCCCGATAGCCCGGCACCGGGGAGCCGTAGAGGAGCGCGTACTCACTCCGATTGCGCAGGGCCCATCCGCGCAGCGCTGTGGCGAATGCTCCGAACCGACTTCGGGGGCTTCGCTTGTCGACGAGGGCGGCGTCGATCTCGTCGGCGAGGTCGGTGTAGGCGTCGACGATGAGCAGGGTCAGCAGGTCGTCGCGGTCCCTGACATACCGATAGAGCGCCGAAGGGGTGATCTCCAGGTCCCGCGCGACGGCGCGCAACGACAGGCCCGCCGCGCCGTGTTCGGCGAGATGGCGGCGGCCCACGACGCGGAGGCCGCTCTCGATCGCCGCGCGGCGACGTGCGCGCCGCCCGTTCTGCTCTTCGTCGTCACTCATGACGTGACATCGTCGCATGCCCACCTCGCCCGGATTAGAGAACAGTGTTCTTGATTCTAGGGCGGGACAGGATTATCGTGACTGAACGACCGAGAACAGTGTTCTCGAATTAACTCGATGACGGAGGTTCCGATGTCCCTGCGAGAAACTACTGACCCGGCGGCGTCGGGAGGCCGCCTGCGCTCGGCCTTCAACGCGGCCATCGGTGGTCTGGTGCGGCTCGGTGCGGCCCCGCGGGACTGCTGCGAACTGCTCGTGCCCGGGCGAGTATCGGGGCGGGTGACGGCCCGGCCGGTCAACGTGCTCGACGTCGGGGGTGAGCGCTACCTGGTCGCACCACGCGGTGTCACGCAGTGGGTTCGGAACGTGCGCGCAGGCGGCGCGGCGACACTCCGGCGCGGGCGTCGGCGGGAGGCGGTGCTCCTGTCCGAGGTCGACGACGCACTCAAGCCGCCCTTGCTTCGCGAATACCTGCGGCGGTGGGGATGGCAGGTGAAGGGATTCGTCGACGGGCTCTCGGCCGAGTCCTCCGACGTGGAACTCGCCGCCGCCGCTCCGCGGTTTCCGGTCTTCGAATGCCGACCGGCGCACACTCCGTGAGCGCCGCGTCCTGACCGGGTGACCGTCGGAGGTGGTTGCTAGGGTCGCGACATGACCGACCGACCCGCAC
Source organism: Gordonia sp. LUNF6 (assembly GCF_047041125.1). NCBI lineage: Bacteria > Bacillati > Actinomycetota > Actinomycetes > Mycobacteriales > Gordoniaceae > Gordonia > Gordonia sp. LUNF6. The sequence goes on along the minus strand of NZ_CP178181.1, from coordinate 2,801,182 downwards.
CCGATGCGCAGGGCGCCGACGCGCCCGTTCCGACGTGGAGGTCCGACACTCCGGACCCGGCCGACGGGAGTCTCCGAAACGTCGGCGCCGCGCAGGTGCGCGTCGAAGAGGGCGTCGAGGTGGTCCCCTCCGACCGATTGCTGCTGGAATGGATCGATCCGCGCGACCCCCGCCGTGCCGAACAGCGGATGATCCGCGACTCCTGGCGGGTGCAGCGCATCCAATCGGAGTTCGTCGCAGGCTTCGACGCGCTCGAGAACGTGGCCGAGGCGGTCACCGTCTTCGGTTCGGCACGCGTCAAGGAGCGGACACCCGAATACGAGTTGGCGCGCGAGCTCGGCCGCCGGCTGGGGCACGAGGGCTTCGCGGTGATCACCGGAGGCGGTCCCGGCGCGATGGAGGCCACCAACCGCGGGGCGTACGAGGCGGGTGCGCAGTCGATCGGTCTCAACATCGAACTGCCCTTCGAGCAGCACACGAATCCGTGGCTGACGTTGACGATGAACTTCCGCTACTTCTTCGTCCGCAAGACGATGTTCGTCAAGTACGCCCAGGCCTTCGTCTGTCTGCCCGGCGGATTCGGCACGCTCGACGAGCTCTTCGAAGCCCTCACGCTGGTCCAGACCAAGAAGGTGCTGCGGTTCCCGATCGTCCTGATAGGCCGGGAGTTCTGGGGCCCACTGGTGGACTGGCTCCGCGGAACGCTCGAGGCGGGCGGCAAGATCTCGCCGGGTGACGTGGATCTGCTGCATGTGGTCGATACCGCGGCCGAGGCGGTCGAGATCGTCGTGCGGGCGGCGCGGTCATGAGCGCGATCTGCGTGTACTGCGCCTCCGGCCCGGTCGATTCCGCGTATCTGGCTCTCGCCGCCCGTACCGGTGAGGCCATCGCCGCCGCCGGGCACACCCTCGTCTCCGGCGGCGGCAACGTCTCGATGATGGGTGCGCTGGCACGCGGCGCGCGCGAGGCCGGCGGTCGTACCATCGGCATCATTCCGGAGCATCTGATGGCCAAGGAGGTGGCCGACCTCGACGCCGACGAGTTGATCGTCACCGACACCATGCGCGAGCGCAAACGCCTGATGGATGAGCTCTCGGACGGATTCATCACCCTGCCGGGCGGAATCGGCACGTTCGAGGAACTCTTCGAGACATGGACGGGAGCCTATCTGGGCGTGCACGACAAACCGATCGTGCTGCTGAACCACGAGGGCTTCTACGACCCGCTCATCGGCTGGCTCGACGATCTGGCGGCTCGCGGTTTCGTCGCCGACCAGGCACTCGGCAAACTGAAAGTATGTGCAACCGTGGGTGACAGTATCGCGTATCTGACCACCCGGTAGGGTTGCGGCGTTCACCTGAAGGGCGAGGAGTGAGGCAGTCGATGAGCACGAGCGTTCCGAACAAGGTCGGTATCACCGATATCGTGCGGGGAGTCGCGAGAATGGTGCCCGACCTGCCGTCGATGGCCACCCACGTGCCGGGCATGGTGGTCCGGCCGCCCACCGCCAAGCGGACCATCGGACAGATCTTCGCCAAGCGCGCCGCGGCTCACCCCGATCGGCCGTTCATCCGCTGGCAGGGCGAGTCGATGACCTACGGCGAAGTGAACCGCCAGGTCAATCGGTACGCCGCCGTGCTGAGCGAGCGAGGTGTCCGAACCGGCGACGTGGTCGGGATCCTAGCGAAGAACAGCCCGACCGACCTGATGGTGATCCTCGCGGCGCTCAAACTCGGCGCCGTCGCCGGAATGCTCAACTACAACCAGCACGGCGAGGTGATCGATCACAGCATGAAGCTGCTCGACTCCGCCGCTCTGATCTACGACCCCGAGTGCGCTGACGCCTTCGCCTCGATCAGCCCCGAGCGGCTGCCCGAGCACGTTCTGGACTTCGCGGCGCTCGACGCGGCGGCCGCCGACAAGCCGGACACCGACCCGGCCGTCACCCGAGACCTGCCGGCGTCCACCACCGCCTTCTACATCTTCACCTCGGGTACCACGGGGTTGCCCAAGGCCAGCGTGATGAGTCACAACCGCTGGCTGGCGAACTACGACGGCATCGGCGGTCTGGCCGTTCGCCTGCGCCCGTCGGACACCATGTACGTCTCGCTGCCGCTCTATCACAACAATGCGCTGTCGGTATCGCTCGGCGCGGTGCTCGCCGCCGGCGCGTGCATCGCGATCAGCAAGCAGTTCTCGGCGTCGCGGTTCTGGGACGACGTGGTCACGAACCGGGCGACGGCGTTCTGCTACATCGGCGAACTGTGCCGCTACCTGCTCGCGCAGCCGAGCAAACCCACCGACCGCCGGCACTCGGTGCGGGTGATTGTCGGCAACGGCCTGCGGCCGGAGATCTGGGATGAGTTCACCGAGCGCTTCGGAATCGACCGCGTCGTCGAGTTCTACGGAGCCAGCGAGCTCAACCTCGCGTTCGTGAACGCCTTCGACGTCAAGCGGACCGCCGGATTCTGCCCGCTGCCGTTCCGGGTCGTCGAATACAACGACGACGGCACCGCCAAGCGTGACGCGGACGGGCGCCTGCGCAAGGTCCCGAAGGGGGAGCCGGGACTGTTGATCGCCGAGATCAGCGACCGAGTGCCCGTCGACGGCTACACCGATTCCGGCGACACCGAGAAGAAGATCATCCGCGACGCCTTCAAGAAGGGCGATGCCTACTTCAATTCCGGCGATCTGGTGCGTGAACTGGGGTTCGCGCACATCGCGTTCGTCGACCGCCTGGGCGACACCTTCCGGTGGAAGGGCGAGAACGTCGCGACCACCGAGGTGGAGGGTGCCGCCGACGGAGTCGACGCGGTGGCGCAGTCGGTCGCCTACGGCGTGGAGGTGCCTGGATGCGACGGCCGCGCCGGGATGGTGGCGGTCCAATTGCGCGACGGTGCCGAATTGGATCCGAAAGCCTTCGCTGACGAACTCTACGAGGCGCTGCCGGGGTACGCGGTGCCGTTGTTCGTCCGCTTCGTCCCCGAGATCGAGACCACATCCACCTTCAAGAACCGCAAGGTGGAGTTGCGGAAAGAGGCGTACACCGACACCGGTGACGACGAGGTGTGGGTGCTCTGCGGCAAGGCCGACGGCTACGTTCCGTACTACGACGGTTACGCCGCCGACGTCGCGGCTGCGAAGGTCCCGCGCTGAGGCGCGAGCGTCGGGTCCGGCGCGCGAGGCGCGTGAGACGCACCGTAGGCTGACATCGTGAGCACTGCCCGTCCGGCCGCGACCCTCTGCGGCCGGCCCGTCGCCACCGACCGTGCGCTCGTGATGGCGATCGTCAACCGCACTCCCGACTCGTTCTACGACAGGGGCGCGACCTTCGCCGACGATGCCGCCAAAGCGCGGATCGACGAGGTCGTCGCGCAGGGCGCGGACGTGATCGACGTCGGGGGAGTGAAGGCCGGTCCCGGCGAAGAGGTCGACGCGGCCACCGAGGCCGAGCGCGTGGTGCCGATGATCGCGTGGATCCGCCGCACCCATCCCGACATCCTCATCAGCGTCGACACCTGGCGTGCCGAAGTGGCCGAACGGGCCTGTGAGGCCGGTGCCGACCTGATCAACGACACGTGGGCGGGCGTCGATCCGGCGCTGGCCGCGGTGGCCGCCCGGGCCGGTGCGGGACTGGTGTGTTCGCACACCGGCGGTGCGCGCGTGCGCACCCGACCGCACCGAGTGGCCTACCGGGACGTGGTGGCCGACGTCGTCGCCGAGGTCACCTCGGCGGCCGAGCGCGCCCGGCGGGCCGGGGTGCGAGAAGACGGCATCGTGATCGACCCCACGCACGATTTCGGCAAGAACACTCACCACGGTCTCGCGCTGCTGCGGAACCTGGACCGACTCATCGACACCGGATGGCCGGTGCTGATGGCGTTGAGCAACAAGGACTTCATCGGCGAGACGCTCGACGCCGAACTCGGCGATCGAGTGGCGGGAACCCTCGCCGCCACCGCACTCGCGGCGGCCCAGGGCGCGCGGATGTTCCGAGTCCACGAAGTGGCCGACACTCGCCGCGTGGTCGACATGGTGGCCTCGATCGCCGGCACTCGGCCACCGGCCCGGACGGTGCGAGGACTGGCGTGAACCCGGGACATGAGAGCGCGCCGTGGGTCGACCGCGGCGAGGGCGAGGCGCGCTGGTCGCACACGCACACCTGGGACCATCCGGAGTGGGACGTCGACGAGTTGGTGGCCGCGAAGAACGGCCGGACGGTCTCGGTGGTGCTGCCGGCGCTGAACGAGGAGGAGACGGTCGGCGGAGTCATCGCCTCCATCGCGCCCCTGCTGGACTCGCTGGTGGATGAACTGATAGTGCTCGACTCCGGCAGCACCGATCGGACGGCCGAACTCGCCGGTGCGGCGGGCGCGCGAGTGGTGAGCCGCGAGGAGGCGATCCCGGGCGTGCCCCCGGTAGCCGGCAAGGGCGAGGCGCTCTGGCGCTCGATCGCCGTCACCACCGGCGACATCATCGCCTTCGTCGACTCAGATCTGATCGATCCGGACCCGATGTTCGTGCCCAAGATGATCGGGCCGCTTCTGGCCGACCCGGAGATCCACCTCGTCAAGGGCTATTACCGGCGTCCGCTGCGCACCGGTGACACCCAGGAGCCGGGGGGCGGCGGCCGGGTCACCGAACTGCTGGCCCGACCGCTGCTGACCGCGCTCAAACCCGAGCTCGGGGAGGTGTGCCAGCCGCTCGGCGGCGAGTACGCCGGCACCCGGGAGCTTCTGGCCTCGGTTCCGTTCGCCCCGGGCTACGGCGTGGAGATCGGGTTGCTGATCGACACATACGACCGGTACGGACTGGCGGGCATCGGCCAGGTGAACCTCGGGGTCCGCAGTCACCGCAACCGGCCGCTCCACGAGTTGTCGGTGATGAGTCGACAGATCGTGGCCACACTCCTCGACCGCTGCGGCGTCGCCGACTCCGGAGTCGGTCTCACCCAGTTCGTCCCGGAGCCGGACGGCGGGTTCACCCCGCACACGACGCAGCTTCAACGCGGGGAGCGGCCACCGATCCGAGACCTCGATCTCTCGCTACCCTGAACATCGTGGTGACTATCGGGCTCTATGTGATGGGCGTGGCCGTACTGGTCGCGCTGATCTTCGCCGTGGTGTGGTTCGTCTTCGGCCGAGGCGAGGATCTGCCGCCGGTGGAGAAGGGGACGACGCTCACCCGCCTGCCCCGAGCGGGCATCACCGGCGACGACGTGCGTGCCGTGCTGTTCCAGCAGACCTTCCGCGGTTACAAGGTCTCCGAGGTCGACTGGGCGCTGGAGAAGCTGGCCCGCGAGATCGACGAGCTGCGAGCCGTCGTCCACGACCTCCAGGCCCGCGATGCGGTGGATTCGGCGGCGACCGACACCGGGCCGATACCGGTCGCCGATCCGCCGGACGGTCCGGGCCGCGGACGGTGACCGCACTGCCTCGCCGGACTGCCCGGAGTGCACAGGTGTGCGCCAAGTATCATGAGCGTGACATCGTGAAATCCACGTGAAGGGAGCACGACACATGGCGGCGATGAAGCCACGTATGGGGGACGGTCCGCTTGAGGCGGTCAAGGAAGGGCGTGGGATCGTCGTCCGGATCCCGATCGACGGAGGAGGCCGTCTCGTCGTCGAACTGAACGACGAAGAGGCTTCGGCGCTGGGCGAGGCGCTGCGCGAGGTCACCGCCTGATCGAGGCCCGAGGTCCGCGGTGGGAGACCGCGGCCGAACTCCTGGCCTGTCCGATCTGTTCGGACGGCCTGTTCCCGGCGGGCGCATCGCTGCGATGCGCCGCCGGGCATTCCTTCGACATCGCCCGGCAGGGCTATGTGTCTCTTCTGACCGGCAAGGGCAGTGCCCACCGCTCCGACACCGCCGACATGGTCGCGGCGCGCAACCGGGTCTTCGACGCGGGACTGTACGCGCCGATAGTCGCGGCCGTGGCCGAGCGCTGCGCGCACTCGCGAGTGATCGTCGACGCCGGCGGCGGACCGGGACAGTACCTCGAAGCGGGGCTGACCGCCGCCGGCGACCACGCCGTCGGCATCGGCGTCGATCTCTCGAAGTTCTGCGCGCGAAGCGCCGCGCGGCGTCATCCCGCCGTCCTCTCGGTGGTGGCCGACCTGTGGGCCGGGCTGCCGCTGCGGGACGGCGTCGCCGACACGGTGCTCTCGGTGTTCGCGCCGCGCAACGCATCCGAGACCGCACGTGTCCTCGGCAGCGGTGGTCGTTGGGTGGTCGTGACACCCGGCACGGGCCACCTGGCCGAGATCGTGCGGCCCATGCAGATGCTCTCGGTGGGACAGGACAAGACTCGCCGGCTGGCCGAGGACTTCGGCGACCGCTTCGGTGAGGTCGTCGAGCAGCGGGTCCAGTCGCAGGTGCGCCTGAGCGAATCGGCCCTCACCGACATCGCGGCGATGGGCCCGGCGGCGTTCCACCGGACACCCGAACAACTCGCGGCCGCGGCCGCGGAACTGGCCTCGGGCGGTCCGGTGACCGCCACCCTGGACGTGACCGTCACCGTGGCCCGTCGCCGGTGATCCGGCCCGTGCGCGTCTGTGCCGAACAGCCGATCTGCGAGGCCGGGTGGTCGGGTGAGCGGCGGCCGGATATGTTTGATCGGTGAGATCACAACCGCATGTTCTCGGAATCGTCCTCGCCGGCGGTGAGGGAAAGCGGCTCTATCCGCTGACCGTGGACCGGGCCAAACCCGCCGTCCCGTTCGGCGGCTCCTACCGGCTGATCGACTTCGTGCTGTCGAATCTGGTCAACGGCGGGTACGAACGGATCTGCGTGCTGACGCAGTACAAGTCGCATTCCCTCGACCGGCACATCTCGCAGACCTGGTGGTCGTCGGGATTCCACGGAGAGTTCATCACACCGGTTCCGGCTCAGCAGCGGCTCGGACCCCGCTGGTACACCGGCAGCGCGGACGCGATCTACCAGTCGATGAACCTCATCTACGACGAGGAACCCGACTACATCGTCGTCTTCGGTGCCGACCACGTCTACCGCATGGATCCGGCGCAGATGGTCCAGTCGCACATCGAGACCGGCGCCTCGGTGACGGTCGCGGGCATCCGCGTTCCGCGCAGTGAGGCCCACGCCCTCGGCTGCATCGACGCCGACGGTGACGGCAAGATCACCGCGTTCGTGGAGAAGCCCGCCGATCCGCCGGGCACGGCGGACGACCCGGACGTCACCTTCGCCTCGATGGGCAACTACGTATTCACCGCCGAAGCGCTGGTGGAGATGCTGAAAACCGATGCCGCCGACGGAGATTCCGATCACGACATGGGCGGCGACATCATCCCCGCCTTCGTGGCGCGGGGCGAGGCGTACGTCTACGACTTCGACGACAACGTCGTGCCCGGCCAGACCGAGCGCGACCGCGGTTATTGGCGCGACGTCGGCACCCTCGACTCGTTCTACGACGCGCACATGGACCTGGTCTCGGAGAACCCGGTGTTCAACCTCTACAACAAGAGGTGGCCGATCCGGGGTGAGACGAGCCACCTGCCGCCCGCCAAGTTCGTCCGCGGCGGCACCGCCAACGATTCGGTGGTCGGCGCCGGGACCGTGATCGCCGGCGCGACCGTCCACGGCTCGGTTCTGTCGACCAACGTCTACGTCGGCGAGGGCGCGGTGGTCCAGGGCAGCGTCCTGATGCCGGGAGTCCGTATCGGCAAGAACGCCGTGGTGCGCAACGCCATTCTCGACAAGAACGTCAGGATCGTCGACGACGGTCAGCTCGGCGTCGACCTCGACCACGACCGGGAACGATTCGTCGTCTCGCCCGGCGGCGTGGTCACAGTCGGCAAGAACACCGTCGTCGACTAGGCCGCGGCGGCCCGATCAGGCGGTGGTCGCCAGCGCTGCGGCGCCGAGTTCCACCAGCCCGGGCACCGACTCGGCGTCCACCTCGGAGGGCAGGTCGCCCACCGGCCACCACGCGAGGTCGACCGACTCGTCACTGCGCACGATCGGCGGGAGCGAACCGTCCGCCTCACGGTCCGCGACGGCGGCGAACCGGACGTCGAGATGTCTGGTGGGTACGCCCAGCGAGCACGTGATCGGATGGGCGTGCAACTGCACCGGCCGGTCGGACAACGTCAGCGAGGACAGTCCCGACTCCTCGAGCCCTTCGCGCAGAGCCGCCTCGGCGAGCGTCGCGTCCTGCGGCTCGCAGTGTCCGCCGAGCTGAATCCATTTGCCGACCCGCGGGTGCAGGGTCAGCAGGACGTGCGTCAGATCGGCGTCGAAGACGATCACCGAAGCGGTGAGATGTCCTGCGGCGCAAGCTCTTCGGCAGGCATCGTCGGTGGCGGCCAGAAACGCGAGGTACGCGTGCCGGATGGAGTCCTGATGGGGATCGGGCGCGGTCCACGCGGTCAGCGACTCGACCGCGGACGCGTGCAGCGCGCTCACAGCTCGACGACCATCGAGTCGACGTCGGCGGGCTCGCGCAGACCGGCCTCCTCGGCGGGGTGGCCGATGGCGACGGCCCCGAGGGGCTGCCAGTGGGACGGCAGGTCGAGCTCGCGTCGCACCACCTCTGCGGCGAAGATCGTCGACCCCACCCAACAGCTGCCGATGTCGCGGACCGACAGAGCCACCAGCAGTCCCGCCACGGCGGCCCCGCCGGCGACGGTGAACATGGTCTTCTCGCACGCATTGCGCCGTGCGTCCGGGTACTCGTGCATACCGTCGCCGGTGACCACGGGAATCACGAGTTCGGGCGCGTCGTACAGGATCTGGCCGCGCCGAATGCGCTTGGCCGTCGATTCCGGCGTCTTTCGGTCCGCGGTCAGATCGGCGCGCCAGGCTTCGGCCATCGCATCGAGCAGGCGACGCCGGCGATCGTCGTCGCGGATCCACAGGAAGCGGATCGGATGCGTGTGATGAGGGGCGGGCGCCGTCAGCGCCTCGGCGAACGCGGCCCGCATCGACTCCTCGGCGACTTCCCGTTCGGCGAACCGCCGGATCGACCGGCGGGTCAGCAGAGCCTGCCGACGTCCGAGGGCGACTGCCTCTTCGACACCGAGCCGGAACATGTCGTCGTCGAGATCCCGGACCAGGTCGCGCGCGCCGGTGCCGTCGTCGACCGGCGTCATGCCGCGCACCACCGCCACCGGCACTCCGTCGAGTTTGCCCTTGACCAGGTCGGCGGCCGCCGCGAGTTCGTCGGCGACGGCGATGTCGGTCACCTGGAGGGTGTTGCCGTAGGGGTCGACGACCCCGTCGTAGCCGTGGCTGACGGCGATGCCCGAGGCGCCGATCGCGACGTCGGTCTGACCGGTCCGCCAGGCACGGCCCATCGTGTCGGTGACGATGACGGCGACCCGGAGCCCGAATTCGTCGGCCAGACGCGCCCGCAGCCGGGCGGCACTGGCGTCCGGATCCAGGGGCAGCAGCGCGATCTGATCGGTGCGGACATTGGACCCGTCGACGCCGGCGGCCGCCTGCACGAGACCGTTGCGGTTCGCGGTGATGAGCGTGCGGTTGCGTCGAGCCACGACGCGCACCGTCTCGTCGTCGATCAGCCTGCGGCGGAAGGCGTCGCGTTCCTCGGGGTCGGTGGGCGCGGCGACCATCCGCCCCTCGGTCTTGGAGAACACCTTGCTGGTGACGACCAGCACGTCGTCGTCGACGATCCACGGTGCGGCGGCGATGATCTCAGCTGCGAGATCGCTTCCGGGCCCGAACTCGCCCAGACCGGTGACGGGAAGGATCTGCAGCCCGGCGGCCGCGCGGTGGTCGGGCGTGCGCGAAGGCTCCGCGCCGGTCACGGCGTCTGCACTCCGACGAGGGCGCACGCGGCGCGGATCATCTCGGCGGTGGCCGCCGGATCGGTCATCAGCAACGGCGCCGACCCGACGGCGATGCCGTCGACGTGCGCCTCGTCGCCCTCGGCGATGAGCCAGCCGTCCAGGATGCCGTTGCCCGCGCGGGCGCCGAAGTGCTCGGCGATGCCTTGGGCCGAGGTCTCCACGCCGATCACCGACAGACAGCGGTCGGCCATCCCGCGCAGCGGCTTGTCGTCGATCACCGGGCTGATGCCGACCACCGGGGCCGACGTGGTGCGCAATGCGCCGCGGATGCCGGTGACCGAGGTGATGGCGCCGATGCTGACCACCGGGTTGCTCGGCGCCAGCAGGACGACGTCGGCCTCGGCGATCGCCTCCAGCACACCCGGCCCGGGCTTCACCTCGTCGAGACCCACCTGGGCGAACCCGTGCGTGGCAACCTGGGCGCGGTGGCGCACCCACCACTCCTGGAAGTGGATCGCGACCCGCTCGCCGTCCTGTCCGCCGGGCTTGTCGATCACGACGTGCGTCTCGTGGCGTTGGTCGGTGGCGGGGAGCAGTTCCACGCCGGGCTGCCACCGACGGCACAGGGCGGCGGTGACGTCGGAGAGAGGGAACCCGGCTTCGAGCATCTGGGTCCGGATCAGGTGGGTCGCCAGATCACGGTCGCCCAGACCGAACCAGTCGGGGTCGGCGCCGTAGGCGGCCAGTTCCTCTTTGGCGTTCCACGTCTCGTTCCTGTGCCCCCAGCCGCGCTCGGGGTCGATGCCCCCGCCGAGGGTGTACATACACGTGTCGAGGTCCGGGCAGATCCGGACGCCGTGCATCCAGGCGTCGTCGCCCACGTTCACCACGGCCGTCACCGTGTGCGGCGTGGCCGGATCATCGGGGAGCCGGGGGAACGGGGTGCGTCCGAACAGTTCGCGTGCGCCCTGGAGAAAACGGGCGCCGCCGACGCCGCCTACGAGTACCGTCACCTTCACAGACGTCCACTGTAATGACCGCACGCGCGGTTCCGCGCGGCGGCGACACCCTGACGGCGCGACACGCCGTAGGACTATGTCATTCACCTGGTAGGCGCGGTTTTGTCCGACCTCGGTGATAGAAATGAATCTTCGCCTTCCGCTTGACCGCGGCGGTACTCAGCGTGTCTAATCACAACAGTGTCATTTGAATCGTCGGGGGACATTCTTCAGGCACATCGACCGGATCGCCGATCCGGTCGCGGGGTGGAATCAAGTCTGCGAGCTGGGAGGTGCCGGATGACTTTGGATACGGGCGATGGTGCTGACCCGATCAGTGAGATCAGCGCGATTGAGATCAGTGAAGTCCACGCGAACCGCCATCTGTCGGTGGTAGCGAACGAATTCGAGGAACTGTTCGACGCCGTCGAGGAGCAGTGGCAGGACCGTGCGCTCTGCGCACAGACCGACCCTGAGGCGTTCTTCCCGGAGAAGGGCGGTTCGACGCGCGAGGCCAAGCGCATCTGCCAGGGCTGTGAGGTCAAGGCGGAGTGCCTGGAGTACGCGCTGCACAACGATGAGCGTTTCGGCATCTGGGGCGGTCTCTCCGAGCGCGAGCGACGCCGTCTGAAGCGCGGAATCATCTGACGTCGTGATCGTCTGACGTCGTACGCCCCTGGCCGACCCCTCTCGTATCGGATCCTCCCGCCGATCGCGACGAGGGGTCGGGGCGTCTCCGGCGGCGTGCTCGCCGGCGTCAGCCCCCGTTCAGTCCTCGTCGGGGCCGTCCTCGACGGTCTCCTCGTCCACTCCCAGATAGGTCGCGACCTGCTCGATGAGCACCTCGCGCAGGATCTCGGGCAGTTCCTCGGCGTCATGCGCACGGAGTTCGAGCGGGCGCCGGAACAGGATGATCTGCGCCCGGGTGGGACGGCCGGCCACGTCGATGCCGGCCGGGATCAGCCGGGCCAGCGGCACCTGGCCGTCGGCGGTCACCTCGTCCGGCCATTCCACGGGGCCGTCTCCGCGCGGGAGCATCCGCGGGATGTCGTCCACAGCGACGTCCAGCCCGGTCAGGTGGGTATGCCACCGGCTGTCGATCTCGGCGAAGGCCTCCACCGCCGCGGCGTCGAACAGGTCGGCGCGCGTGCGGTGTCCCGGCATCGAACTCGGCATGAGCGGGCCGCGCAGACCGCGGCCGCGGCGGTCGCGCAAACGGCGGGGAGGAGGCGCGAGCAGGTCGCGACCGGACCGCAGCGGAACGAGTCGATAGCCCATACCGCACACCTTAGTGTCCCGGCTCCGCACGGCCGGCGCGTCGCTCGTGGGCACGTCGACCGGGTCCGCATCGGATGTGCGTGTCGATTGTCCGCGTCCGGCGTCGAGGCGATAGGCTGAGCGGCGTGAGTGTCCCTCGTCAGTGCTGCAGGCCCGGCTGTTCGCGTATCGCCGTGGCGACCCTGACGTTCGTCTACGCCGAGTCGACCGCTGTCATCGGCCCGCTGTCGGCGTCCGACGAACCCCACTCGTGGGACCTGTGCTCCCAGCACGCCGATCGGATCACCGTGCCGGTCGGGTGGGAGATGATGCGGAGCGAGCGCGGGTTCGCGCAGCCCGCCGAGGACCAGGAGCTCACGGCACTGGCCGAAGCGGTACGTGAGGCCACCGCCACCTCGCCCCGCGTGGGTTTTCTCGCCCATGCCGAGTTCGACGACACACCCCGCGGCAGGCACCGCGCGCAGCAGCGGTCGGCAGCCACCCCCGCGGCGACGCCGCGGCCGGGCCGTCGCGGTCATCTGCGGGTACTGCCCGACCCGGTCGACTGAGCTTCGCGCGACCACGATCACGCTCGCGACCGCTTTCCGGCCGGGCGAATACTAGGCTGTGATTCATGTCTGCGTTGACTACTGACCTCGACGACGTCGACGGTCTGCTCGCCGCCGACCGCGATGGTCTGCTGCGGGCCGCCGCCATGGCGGGTGCGCAGGTGCGAGCGGTGTCCCAGGCGCAGTCGGAGGGCGCGCTGGCACGGCTCGCCGACCTGCGACCGCGCGCTGTCGTCGTGGTCACGGGAGCGTCGGCCACCGCTCGGCGCGCCACCGATCTGGTGGTGGCGACCGTCGCGGCCCGTTTCGACGTGCCCCTGGTCAGCGTGCCGACTCTGCCCGGCTGGATCGGTCCGCTCGACGTGGTCGTGATCGCCGGGCACGACGCGGGCGATCCCGCACTCGCCGACGCCGCGGTGCGTGCGCTGCGCCGACGCGCCGAACTCGTCACCGTCGTACCGGTGGAAGGGCCGCTCCGCGAGGCGATCGGTGCCCAGCCGATCGTCGACCTGTCGCCTCGGCTCGTCGTCGATCCGCGCTTCGGCTTCTGCCATTTCGTCGCGGCGCTGACCGCGGTGTGCGTCGCCTTGTCCGCCGTCCGGTTCGCGCCTGCTCCCCCCGATCTCGCCGATCTCGCCGACCGGTTGGACGGGGAGGCCGCAGCTGACCATCCGGGCCAGGAGAGCTTTCACAATCAGGCCAAGCTCCTGGCCATGCGTGTCGCGGACCGGTCGGTGGTGTGGGCCGGTGACACGCCCGGGGCGAACGCCGTCGCCGCTCATGCGTCGGCGGTCGCCTTCAGCGTCGCGGGCACGGTGTCGAGCGCCGCGTCGGAGACCGTTCTGGCAACCGGGCTGCTCGACGGCTCGAACCGTCCGGCACCGGTCGACGACATCTTCTACGACCCGGAGATCGACCCGCCGCGGTCGGCCGCGATCCGCGGGATACTGTTCACCACTGCTTCGCGGCGCTGGTACGCGCAGCAGCGCAATGCCGGGCGCGCCGAGATCGACGTGCTGGCGGAGCATCCTGCGGGGTCCGACTCGGGCGCCGGGGAACCGGATCAGGGATCGGTGGCCGCGACGAGCGATCTGTTCGCCGACGCGCCCGCGGATCTGGGGGAGTACCTGGTGCTGGCGCTGCGCGTGGAACTCGCGGCGGTGTTCGTTCGATTGATGGGAGAAGCGGCCTGATGAAGCTGCTGGCTGGAGTGGTGCGGCCGTATGCGTGGGGATCGCGTACCGCACTCGCCGAGTTGCGCGGCACGCCGAGTCCTTCGCCGCACCCCGAGGCCGAACTCTGGTTCGGTGCGCATCCGGCTTCGCCCGCGCGGATCTGCGGCGAGGTGGAGGGTCCGCAGGACCTGCTCGGCGTGATCGAGGCCGATCCGGTGCGCGAGCTCGGCGCCGAGACCGCCGACCAGTTCGGTTCCCGCCTGCCGTACCTGCTGAAGATCCTCGCGGCCCAGGAGCCGCTGTCGCTGCAGGCGCACCCGAGTCTCGAACAGGCAGTCGCCGGCTTCGAACGCGAGAACGCCGCGGGCCTGGCGCTGGACGCGCCCGACCGCAACTACCGCGATCCGTCGCACAAACCCGAACTGGTGGTGGCGCTGACGGAGTTCGACGCGCTCGCGGGGTTCCGCGATCCGCACGTCACGGTTGAGATCCTGAAGGCTCTCGCCGTACCCGCCCTGGATCCCTATCTGGGCATGCTGGTGGAGCAGCCGGACGAGACCGGTCTGCGAGCGGTCTTCACCACGTGGCTGACCCTGCCCGAGGCGGTCATCGGTGCGCTGGTCCCCGAGGTGCTCAACGGCGCGGTGCGCGTCCTGGGCGGGGACGACGACCGCTTCACCCTCGAACTGCGGTCCCTGCTCGAGCTGGGAGAGGCGTACCCCGGCGATCCGGGCGTGCTCGCGTCGCTGCTGTTGAACCGGATCCGGTTGCAGCCCGGTGAGGGAATCTATCTGTCCGCGGGCAATCTCCACGCCTACCTGCACGGGATGGCGGTGGAGCTGATGGCGAACTCCGACAACGTGCTGCGCGGCGGGCTCACCCCCAAGCACATCGACGTCCCGGAACTGCTGCGCGTCCTCGACTTCCATCCGGTGTCGATCGACGCCCTGATGCCTCAGGTGCGGAGCCTCGGGACCGAGCGCGTCTATCTGACCCCGGCGCCCGAGTTCCGGCTGTCGCGGGTGGAATTGGACGGCACCGGGCTGCACGCCGCGCAGTCGATCAGCTTCGAGATGGCGGGTCCGCAGATCCTGGCGGTGATCTCCGGCCGGGTGGCCGTGGAGGGGAGCGGCGGCGAACTGTTGAAAGCCGGTCCGGGCGATGCGGTCTGGCTGTCGGCGGCCGATCCGGACGTGGTGGTGCGCGCGATCTCGTCCGGTGCCGTCTTCTTCCGTGCGATGGTTCCGGCCCTGCAGCACTGACCGTCCGCGGCTCGACCGCAACGGAGTCAGTCGAGTTCGGTGAGGCTTCGTTCGGCGGCGGTGGAGACCGGGCGCACCGGGACGGTGCAGCCGAGTCCGGATGCGAGGAGGAGTCCGCTGCCGGGATCGTGACGCAGGGTGGGCTCGCGTCCGCCGCGACCGTCGTCCAGGCAGTCGTGCCTGCGCAGCAGGGTCGCGCCGGGCGGAACCTCGTGCCCGCCGGCGCGGGTGTCGTCGAACAGCACGTGCGGAGCGGTGGGTCCGCGGTCGTTGACGGTGATCCACCGCTCGCCGACTGCATCCGCCAATCGCCGCCAGCGCT
The DNA here is from genome assembly GCF_047041125.1 of Gordonia sp. LUNF6. Classification (NCBI taxonomy): domain Bacteria; kingdom Bacillati; phylum Actinomycetota; class Actinomycetes; order Mycobacteriales; family Gordoniaceae; genus Gordonia; species Gordonia sp. LUNF6. Next base: position 2,785,830 of record NZ_CP178181.1, on the reverse strand, counting down.
GGGGAGTGTCGGATACGACGGCCACCGACATCCCGATCGCAGCCAGTCGCGCCGCCACTTGTCGTGCGAGCCGGTGGTCGCCGCAGATCGTGCTCGCGGCGACGCCGGGACCGGCCAGGCGAAGCGCCACGGGCGCGCCGGATGCCGCGGCGCCGACGAGCTGACCGTCACCGGCGCAGGGAACGGCCACCGAGCGGCAGATCTGTTCGGTGGCGGCCGGCGGCACCGGCGCGGCCCCGCTGCCACGAGAACCGCTGCCACGAGAACGGTCGTCTCGACGATCCTCCGGTGGCGCAGCGATCGGCAGACCCGCGGCGAGCGCGCCGCGGTCGGAGGCGTCGACCGGGACCAGATCGTGACAGCCGTCGCGATCGGAGGCGTGTGCGCCGTTGTCGCGCACCGTCGCGGTCAGCCGCGGACCGGACCGGTCGGCCGTGAGGCTCAGCGTGACGGTCGTCGACACCGCCTCGCTCGAACCCGGAGCGGCCAGCAGCGCGGACAGCGACTCCGGAGAGGTCCCGGCCCATCGGTGGACGGCGAATCGGAATCCGTCGACGTGTGCGCCGAGCGCATCGGACGTCGCGCGCTCGACGGGAGCCCCCTCGGTCAGTCGCATCGTCAGGTCGGTGATCTCGGCAGCGGTCAGCGGACGAGTGGGGATGCCGGAGTCGGCGAGGCGAGCGCGCAGCCGGCGCAGGCACCACAGCGCCGTACGCAGCATCCCGGCGGGCCCGTCACCGCGCATTAGGACCGCCTGCGGACAGTCAGCGGGCCGGATTCGGACCACCAGGTGCACGCTGCGGTGGGTGGGAATTCGCAGTCCGCCGAGCAGCGTCCGATACGCGCCGGCCGCGATGCCGTCGTCCCAGCTGCGCATGGTGTGACTGACGACGTCGATGGCCCAGGGCGCGGCGTCGTGGGCCGACATCGCTGAGAGCACTGCGGGCAACAGACGCGGTGGTGTGGCCCGGGGTGTTCCGACCACCACCGGCGCCGGTTCGTCGGGGGCGATCGCAAGCACCCCGATCAGACTGTCGCCGCAGCGGCGCAGTGCGATGAAACCGTCGTCGGCGGGCACGTCGAACGGTGCCCGGACCTCCCATGGCGCGGTGCGACGCACCAGCATCCTCGCTTGCACTGAGTGCTCCCCCCGAACACGGACTTCGCGAAATCGCCGTGGGACGAGGCTAACCCGCGTCTAACCTCCTTGCGGGGGAATCGATCGGGGGGATTGATGTCACGTCACATCACGACGCGCGCGCAGATCAGCGGGTACCGCTTCGGGGTGGCTCGGGCCGAACACGCGCTCGTGCGCCGCGACGTACGGATGACGCACGATCCGATGCGCGCGCAGTCGCGGGCGCTCGTCGCCGGGACGGTGCTAGCGGTCCTGGTGCTCGCCGGCGCGGCGATCTACGGATTCGTCCGACCGCAACCCGACGTGCGCGATGCGCAGATCGTGGCCGTCGACGGCGGTGGGATGTACGTGCTGATCGACGGCGTGATGCATCCGGTGCCGAACGTCGCGTCGGCCCGGCTGATCCTCGGTCGGCCGCTGCCGGTGCGGCGGGTGAGCGAGCGGTCGTTGAGTCGCTTCCCGCGCGGTGCGGCCGTCGGCATTCCGGACGCACCGGGTGCGCTCGATCGACCGGCGGTGGCCGGACGGTCGACGTGGACCGTCTGCGAGGACGCCGAGGGCAGCGCAGTCGTGGTCGGCGACCTCGCGTCTGCCGCCGAGACGATCGACGCCGATCTCGTGCAGCACGCGGGAGTCGAATGGCTGCTGTACCGGGACCCGACCGGCAGCGGGACCTCCGTTCCGGTCCGGGCCCGCGTCGACCGGTCGCGGGTGGAGTTGGTCCGTGCGCTGGGACTGGAGGGGCGTGAGCCCAGGACGGTGGGGGCGGGACTGTTGAACACCTTCACCGCGCGGCCCGATCTGCGCGTGCCGGAGATCCCGGATCGCGGGTCACCGGGCGTTCTCGGTCTGCCGGTCGGTTCGGTGGTCGCGACCGCCGGCGTCGACGGAACCCTGCGCTATCAGCTCGTTCTCGCCGACGGAGTGCAGCCGCTGTCCGAGCCTGCGGCCGAGATGATGCGACTGACCGACCCGTCGGCCGCGGACGGAGTACGGCGAGTGGCGCCGGCCGCGGTGGCGGCGCTCACGGTCCGCGAAGTGGTGCCCGTCGCGCATTTCCCGCACGCGGCGCCTCGGTTCGGCGACCCTCCGTCGGTGCTGTGCCATCGCTGGAGCCGCGACACCGAGGGGGCCGCGACGGCGGCGCTTCTCGGAGCGCGCCGACTGCCGGTGCCCGACGGCGCCAGACCGGTGCTTCTGGCTTCGTCGGACGGTCGGGGACCGGCGCTCGACCGGGTCTATCTGCGGCCGGGGACGGGTGAGCACGTGGTGTTGACCGGCGTGGACCCGCGGTCGCCGCGCGCGTCGACGCCGTTCTATGTGAGCGATGCGGGCGTGCGCTATCGGTTGGCGGGCGCGGGGATCGGCGAGATCCTCGGGTTGCCGGAACCGGTGCGGGCGCCGTGGCCGATGATCGCGCTGCTGCCGTCGGGTCCGGAGCTGAGCCGGGAGGCCGCGGCGGTCACCTCCGACGGCGTCAGCTCCCGTTGACGAAGCGGCGCACCATCGCCTCCCAGTCGTCGGCGATCTCCTCGCATGTCATGCCGACGACGTCGAGAAGATGGCGCACGGTCAAGGCCATGAGCGGTGCCTGGACGGCGTGGGCGGTGACCTCCAGCCTGCCGTCGATGCCCATTTCGGCCAGGAGCATCCGCACGTGGAGCGTCGACATCGCCCAGACCGGATGCGATAGATGGTCGGGCTGGTCGGCACCCGCCTCCAGCAGGATGTCGAGGTGGTCGACGGTCATCTTGAGTCGCGCGCGGCCGTAGGCGATCAGCCGGTCGAGCGGGGGAGCGCCGGGCCCGAGAGGTTCCGGTCCGGAGAGGAAGGCCTGCTGGAGGTCCGACTCCGAGTGGTCGAGGAGGGCGAGCATCAGTCCCGTCCGGTTGCCGAAACGGCGGAATACCGTGCCCTTGCCGACGCCGGCGGCACGGGCCACCGCTTCCATCGTCACCGCGGACGCGCCCTGACTGTCGATCAGCGATTTGGCGGCCGCCAGCAGCAGCCGACGATTCCGTGCGGCGTCGGCCCGCTCCGGCGACGCAGCGGGCGCGTTCGCCACGTGCAGTTCAAGGGGGCCGGGGCCGTCGGGGAGCATGAGTCGACTGTAAAGCATGTCGGCGTTGTCGTGATTGCGGACACCGGAGGCCGATCCGCGCGCGACCAGCACTTCCATGCTGTGTCCGTCATCACGGCCGGCACCGGGAATCACGGCGGACCGTGGTCCGTTTCACTGGAGGTATCCGTACGTACGTCAGGAAGAGTGTCGCTCCATGTCTGAAGGCAACATCACCATCGCAGTTCTCGTCGGCAGCCTCCGCTCCGGCTCGCACAACCGTGCGCTCGCCGAACTGACCGCGGCCAATGCTCCCGAGGGGATCTCGTTGAAGATCGTCGAAGGTCTGGGCGAGGTGCCGTTCTACAACGAGGACATCGACACCCCGGATGCGATCCCGGCCGCCGCGGCCTCGCTGCGCGATCAGGTGGCGTCGGCCGACGCCTTCCTCTTCGTCACCCCCGAGTACAACGGCACGATGTCGGCCGTCCTGAAGAACGCCATCGACTGGCTGTCGCGTCCCTACGGCGCCGGCGCGCTCGCCGGGCGTCCGGCCGGCGTCATCGGCGCCGCACTCGGCCGGTACGCGGGCACCTGGTCCCGTCAGGACACGCGCAAGTCGATCGGCGTCGCGGGAGCGAATGTGGTCGAGGCCGTCGAGATCGGTATCGGCACCGGCGCGCTGGGCGACGAGGGCGTGGCGACCGCTGAGACCGCCGAGCAGTTGGCCGAGGTGATCCGGGTACTGGCCGACGCGGTCGCCGTCGCCGCCTGATCGACGCTCCTCCGGCGGGGCCGGCCGCGGATGTCCGCGGCCGGCCCCGCCGTCTGTGTCGAGCCGTCTGCGGCCGGGCTGCCGGCGATGTCGGACCCCGGTGGTGAACTGTGTGTGCAAGGGGCCGCACGGTCCCGGCCGAAGGCGCCGAATCGGCGTCCGCCGGCCCGTCTCGGGCACGCGGATTCGAGACACGCCGGACGCGCCGAGACACGCCGGTCCGCCTGTGGACAACTGTCACGCGACCTGGGAGTTTCAAGAATGTTATTCACAAGTTCTTGTGGTCTAGGAAAACATCAGACACTAGGTGTAGTGTTTGGGGTGTCCGGGGGGCGGACGGCAATCGACCGAATTACGGCGGTGTCGTTCACTGCGAAAGCAGGAGATCCGGTCAGAGAAGTCAAGCAAGTCGCTCGCAGCAGATCATTCATCTCAAGGGAGTTCATCGATGGCCATCACCGTCTACACCAAGCCCGCCTGCGTCCAGTGCAACGCGACCTACAAGGCTCTCGACAAGATGGGCCTGGAGTACGACGTCGTGGACATCAGCCAGGACGACGAGGCTCGCGATTACGTGATGGCGCTCGGCTACCTTCAGGCGCCGGTCGTCGTGGTCGGCGACGAGCACTGGTCGGGTTTCCGTCCCGACCGCATCAAGTCGCTCGCCACCAACGCGGCCTGACGGAGGCGAGCCACATGGCCGCCGACACTGAAACCCGAAATCCGCTCATCGTCTACTTCTCGTCGGTGTCGGAGTACACCCATCGCTTCGTTCAGAAGCTGGGGCTCCGCGCGGTCCGGATCCCCCTCATCGACCGCACGTCGTCGTTCCGAGTGGACGAGCCCTACATCTTGATCACGCCCACATACGGGGGCGGGAAGATCAGCGATGCGGGCAGCGTCACCGCTCACGCGGGCGGAGGCTACGTGCCCAAGCAGGTCATCAAGTTCCTGAACATCGAACAGAATCGGTCATTGATCCGCGGCGTCATCGCCGGGGGCAACACCAACTTCGGCGAGGAGTTCGCTCTGGCGGGCGACATCGTCTCGCACAAGTGCCAGGTGCCGTTCCTCTATCGCTTCGAGTTGATGGGAACCACCGACGACGTCGAACGGGTGCGCGCGGGCCTGGCTCAGTTCGCCGCGAGTTCCGCGTTCACCGGCCGGGCCGCCTGACGGCCCGCGCTCACCAGTTTCCGGACCACCAGTTTCCGTCAAGTACGCAAACTTCAGTTTCACCAGGGAGAAGCAGTGTCGCCCACCGCAGTTTCTGTCAGCGAATCCACCGTCTCGGCGAGCAAGTCGGGGGTGCACACGGGTCCGGCCGGCCACGAGCCGGGCGACCTCGACTACCACGCGCTCAACGCGATGCTCAACCTGTACGACGCGGACGGTCGGATCCAGTTCGACAAGGATCGTGAGGCCGCCCGCCAGTACTTCTTGCAGCACGTCAACCAGAACACGGTGTTCTTCCACGATCTCGACGAGAAGCTCGACTATCTCCTCAAGGAGAACTACTACGAGCCCGAGGTCCTCGCGAAGTACGACCGCGAGTTCGTGAAGTTGCTGTTCGGGCACGCCTTCGCCAAGAAGTTCCGGTTCCCGACCTTCCTGGGCGCGTTCAAGTACTACACCAGCTACACGCTCAAGACGTTCGACGGAAAGCGCTACCTGGAGCGTTTCGAGGACCGCGTCTGCATGGTGGCGCTGACGCTGGCCGACGGCGACACCGCGCTCGCGCGCAATCTGGTCGACGAGATCATGGACGGCCGGTTCCAGCCGGCCACGCCGACCTTCCTGAACTCGGGCAAGAAGCAGCGCGGCGAGCCGGTCTCGTGCTTCCTGCTGCGCATCGAGGACAACATGGAGTCGATCGGCCGATCGATCAACTCCGCGCTGCAGTTGAGCAAGCGCGGCGGGGGCGTGGCGCTGCTCCTCAGCAACGTCCGCGAGCACGGCGCGCCGATCAAGCGCATCGAGAACCAGAGTTCCGGTGTCATCCCGATCATGAAGCTGCTGGAGGACTCGTTCAGCTATGCCAACCAGCTCGGCGCGCGTCAGGGCGCCGGTGCCGTGTACCTGCACGCGCACCACCCCGACATCTACCGCTTCTTGGACACCAAGCGTGAGAACGCCGATGAGAAGATCCGGATCAAGACGCTGTCGCTGGGCGTGGTGATCCCGGACATCACCTTCGAGCTCGCCAAGAACAACGACGACATGTACCTGTTCAGCCCGTACGACGTGGAGCGCGTCTACGGCAAGCCGTTCGCGGACGTGAACGTCACCGACGAGTACCACGCCATGGTCGAGGACCGGCGGATCCGCAAGTCGAAGATCAGGGCGCGGGAGTTCTTCCAGACGCTCGCTGAGCTGCAGTTCGAGTCCGGCTACCCGTACATCATGTTCGAGGACACGGTGAACAGGTCGAACCCGATCGAGGGCAAGGTGACGCACTCCAACCTCTGCTCGGAGATCCTGCAGGTCTCGACCCCGTCGGAGTTCAACGAGGACCTCACGTACTCGCATGTCGGCAAGGACATCTCGTGCAACCTCGGATCGATGAACATCGCCAAGACGATGGACTCGCCGGACTTCGGCCAGAGCATCGAGACCGCGATCCGCGGACTCACCGCCGTCGCCGATCAGACGTCGATCGAGTCGGTGCCGTCGATCAAGCGGGCGAACGACGAGGGTCACGCCATCGGCCTCGGCCAGATGAACCTGCACGGTTACCTGGCTCGTGAGCGGATCTTCTACGGCAGCGAAGAGGGCATCGACTTCACGAACATGTACTTCTACACGGTCCTGTTCCACGCCATCCGCGCGTCGAACAAGATCGCCAAGGAGCGCGGGACGGCGTTCGCCGGCTTCGAGAAGAGCACGTATGCGACCGGTGAGTTCTTCGACAAATACATCGACCAGGTGTGGGAACCGAAGACTCAGAAGGTGCGCGACCTGTTCGCACGCGCGGGCCGTGACGGCGAGAGCGCGCAGCTGTTCGAGTCGGGCATCCACATTCCGACCCAGGACGACTGGCGTGAGCTCAAGGCGTCGGTGCAGCAGTACGGCATCTACAACCAGAATCTGCAGGCGGTGCCGCCGACCGGTTCGATCAGCTACATCAATCATTCGACCAGCTCGATTCACCCGGTCGCGTCGAAGATCGAGATCCGCAAGGAAGGCAAGATCGGCCGCGTCTACTACCCGGCTCCGTACCTGACGAACGACAATCTGGAGTACTACCAGGACGCGTACGAGATCGGTTACGAGAAGATCATCGACACGTATGCGGCCGCGACCCAGCACGTCGATCAGGGTTTGAGCCTGACGCTGTTCTTCAAGGACACCGCGACCACGCGGGACGTCAACAAGGCGCAGATCTACGCGTGGCGCAAGGGCATCAAGACGCTGTACTACATCAGGCTCCGTCAGATGGCGCTCGAGGGGACCGAAGTGGATGGCTGCGTCAGCTGCATGTTGTGAGCTGTTGTCGCACAACGAGATCCAGTCGCCGACTACACCGAATGAGGAATGACGATGACATCGACTAGTCCTGCCGAGGGCGCACCGGTCAAGCTGGTGAACCGGGTCTCGGCCATCAACTGGAACCGAGTCCAGGACGACAAGGACGCCGAGGTCTGGGACCGACTGACCGGCAACTTCTGGCTGCCGGAGAAGGTGCCGGTGTCCAACGACATCCAGTCGTGGGGAACGCTGACCGACTACGAGAAGACGCTCACCATGCGCGTCTTCACCGGGCTCACCCTGCTCGACACCATCCAGGGAACCGTCGGCGCCATCGCGCTCATCCCCGATGCGCTGACCCCGCATGAGGAAGCGGTGATGACCAACATCGCCTTCATGGAGTCGGTGCACGCCAAGAGCTACAGCGCGATCTTCTCGACGCTGTGCTCCACCAAGGAGATCGACGAGGCCTTCCGCTGGTCGGAGGAGAACGAGTATCTCCAGCGCAAGGCGCAGATCGTCATGGATTACTACCGTGGCGACGATCCCCTCAAGCGAAAGGTGGCCTCGACTCTGCTCGAGTCGTTCCTGTTCTACTCCGGCTTCTACCTGCCGATGTACTGGTCTTCGCGCGCCAAGCTCACGAACACCGCCGACATGATCCGGCTGATCATCCGCGACGAGGCCGTCCATGGCTACTACATCGGCTACAAGTACCAGCGCTCACTGGAAGTGGAGACGCCGGAGCGTCGTCAGGAGCTCAAGGACTACACCTTCGAGCTGCTGTTCGAGCTCTACGACAACGAGACCGACTACACCGAGGCGCTCTACGACGAGGTCGGGCTGAGTGAGGACGTCAAGAAGTTCCTTCGGTACAACGCCAACAAGGCCCTCATGAATCTCGGCTACGAGGCGATGTTCCCGAAGGACGAGACGGACGTGAACCCGGCGATTCTGTCGGCGCTGTCGCCGAACGCCGACGAGAACCACGACTTCTTCTCGGGATCGGGCAGCTCGTACGTGATCGGCAAGGCTGTCAACACCGAAGACGAGGATTGGGACTTCTGACCTCTTGCGGCCGGTCCGGCGCCCGTCAGCGCCGGCCGGTCAGCACGTCGTAGTACGTCGTGAGGTCGTCGAGGGCCTCGCCGACCTCGGTCAGCGGCACCCCGGTGGCGCGCAGCGCCTGCCGCAGGGCCGTCGGGTCGAGGTCGGAGAGCGGGTCGACGGCGGGAAACGACGGGGGAGCGGGCGGCAGACGGTGGTCCCCGTAGGGGTCGTCGGCGACGAGCGGATCGTCGTCGCCCACCGCCGCGTGTCGGTCGCGGTCGCCGTCCTGCACCACCGCCAGCAGTTCGGGCAGGTCGGTGCCCATCACTGTCAGCAGCGTGGTGGGACGCCGGTCGATCTCCGCCGCCACCTCGAACGACACCGCCAGGACATGGGTGCATCGGGGAGCGTCGTCGGGACAACTGCAGTCGGACGTCACGTCGGCCGGCTCGGTGGGTGCGATCAATTCGCCGAGTCCGGTCGGTTGCTCACCGCGGGCGAGGTCGAGCAGGTCGTCGGTGCTGCCCGTTCGGCGCAGCAGTTCCACGACGGTGTCCGGGTCGACGGTGCGCATCTCGAGCCGGACGTCGAAGGGGTCGAGTTGGCTGCCGCGCACCGAAGCCGTCACCACACCGTGCCCGATCCGAAGACCTTCGACGTGCCGCTCTCGGAAGTATCGACGGGCGCCGGTGATGCGGCGGTGATCGGCACCCGACTCCACCACGCCGACGAAGGCGCGCGACCAGCCGGTGATGCCGTAGCCGCGGACTGCGGCCTTCGTCCGCCGTCTGCCGGGACTCATGGACGCTCCGATCTCATTCGGCGACAGCCTCCTCGCGCAGAGCCAGCAGATCCATCAGGGTGTCGTCGTCGAGCTCGGTGAGCCACGACTCGCCGGTGCTGACCGTCAGGCGCGACAGTTCCCGCTTCGCCGCGACCATCTCATCGATCCGTTCCTCCAGCGTTCCGACGCACACGAACTTGCGGACCTGCACATTGCGCGTCTGCCCGATCCGGTAGGCACGGTCGGTGGCTTGATCCTGCACCGCCGGATTCCACCATCGATCGGCGTGGATGACATGATTCGCCGCCACCATGTTCAGGCCCGTTCCGCCGGCCTTCAGTGTGGCGAGAAGCACCGGCGGACCGTCCTCGGCGGCGAACCGCTCGACCATCTCGTCACGCCCGTTGCGGGTGACACCACCGTGCAGGACCGGCACTGCGGCGCCGAGGACCGGTTCGAGCCAGGTCGAGAGCAAGTCGGCGAACGCAGCGAACTGGGTGAAGACCAGCGCGCGGTCGCCCTCGGCGATCAGCGTGGTCAGGACGTCGACGAGGAGTTCGACCTTGCCGGATCGATGGCGGCCCCGCCGCAGCATGGCCGAGCCGTCGTCGAGGTAGTGCGCCGGGTGATTGCAGATCTGCTTGAGCCGGGTCAGGGCAGCGAGGACCGTCCGACGGCGCGGGCCGCTCTGCTGGGTATCGGCGAGTGCCTCATGCAATTCGTTCAGAACGGCTTGATACAGGCCTGCCTGCTCACTGGACAGGTTGGTGCGGACCATCAGTTCGGTCTTCTCCGGGAGATCGGGAGCGATGGTCGGATCGGTCTTCTCCCTGCGCAGAATGAACGGCTTGGTCACGGCCGACAGCCGGGCGACGGCTCGCGCGTCCCGGTCGCGCTCGATGGGTTCGGCGAACCGGGCCCGGAACTTCGAGGCGGTGCCGAGCATGCCGGGATTCACCAGATCGATCACGGCCCGCAGGTCCTCCAGCCGATTCTCGACCGGGGTCCCGGTCAACGCGACTCGCTGGGCGGCCGAGACGGCGCGCAGCGCCTTCGCTGCCGCAGTGTGCACGTTCTTGACGTGCTGAGCCTCGTCGACGACGAGTTCCTTCCATGTCAACGCCGCCAGTGAATCACGGTCGCGCGCGAGAGTCGCGAACGTGGTGAGCACCACGTCGGCGCGGTTCTCGGCGATCCGCTCCGTCGATCGGCCGGTGCCGTGATGGACCACCACCCGCAGATGCGGCGCGAACGACGACAACTCCCGTTGCCAATTGCCGATGACCGACATCGGGCACACCACCAGAGCCGGATCCGATTCCGGGTCGCGCTCGCGGCCGGCGGTGAGCAGCGCGATCACCTGCACGGTCTTGCCCAGACCCATGTCGTCGGCGAGGACGCCGCCTGCCCCGATGGCGCCCAACGCGGTCAGCCACTCCAGTCCGCGCTGCTGGTAGGGACGAAGCTCGGCGCGTAGGCGCGACGGCGGGGGCATCGACGGCGGCACGATGGTCCCGCCCGCGGCGATGTCGTCGAGCCAACCGAGGCCGGAGACCGTCCTGACCGGAACCGGAAGGGTGTCGTCGCGCTCGGTCACCAGAGCCAGGAGATCGGCTATCGTGGGCGCCTGGTCGCCGGGCGCCAGCGCACGTTGGGCCGCGACGAAGGCCGCGGCGCGGCCCAGTGCGGCGCCTTCGGCGCGGAGCCACGTGCCGCGGAGCCGGACGAGATCGCCGCTCTGCTGAGCGAGTTCCTCGATGTCGGACGATGACAGCTCTCGGGAGCCCGGGGCGTCGCCGAGAGCGAGCCGCCACTCGAAATCCGAGATCTCGTCGAGGCCGACGAATCCGGGCCGGGCTCCGCCGCCGGGAGTCTGTTGTGAACGGATCGACAGCGAGGGGGTGACGGCCGCGATCGACGACGGCAGAAGGACGTTCACGCCCGCCGCCTGGAGGTCCGCGGCACCGCGGGCGAGGAGTTCGTCGACCACCGCGGTCGTGAGCAGATAGTCGAGGCTGTGCGGATCGGCTTCGGCGCGGCTCAGCTCGCCGAACGCGCCGACCGCTGTCGCGAGCTCGGTGGTGACGGCATCGAGTTCGTGCGCATCGAGGCGGTGCGGGACCACCGGGACGAGTTCACCGCTCGGACTGCGGACGCAGACCTCGAGGCGCCAGCGCACCTGCTCCGGCGCCATCGGCGGCTCGTCGGGCTCGTCCGGAGGCACGTGAAGGCGCATCACCAGTGCGGGGCGTCCCGGACCGGCGGTGCCGACCCAGTCGTGCCAGGCCTGTGCGCTGCGCGGTCCGATCTCGGCACCGAGATCGGTGGGCGCTCGTTGCGCCAGACCGGCGATGAGCGGTATCGGCGACGTCACCTCCGCTGCCGCGAGGAGCCGGCGGCACTCGTGGTCGACGGCCTCGGCGACGAAGTCGGTGACAGCTCCCCGGGTGGCCAGCGCGGGCGGCGCCGAGTCCTGTGCGATCGACAGCCAGCTGTGCCACGCGGCCCCGGGTACCGGGATCCAGCGCACCTCGTACACCCCGCCGACCAGACAGGTGCTCGGCGCGACGGCGCCTGACGCGATGTAGCGGCGTACGCAGGCGAGGAGGTGACGGTAGTACGCGATGTCGCCGCCGACGCGGAGATGTGCGCAGCGATCGAGGAACTCGACAGCCGACGCCATGCCGAGTCCGCATGCCGGAAGGAACCGGCGCGTGCCGTCGGGGCCGGCGATCTCCACTGTGTGCCGCAGCCGCTTGCGTGACACGAGATCGGTGAGCGCCGCGGGGACCTCGACCGCGTCGCCGAAGACGGTGCCCGGCTCGGTCGGCGCATCGGGCCACACGGCCATCCCGAGCCCGGGAACCCAGCGGATGCGCAGCGGTGCCCGGCTGTGCTGCTCGGCCACGGCGATCGCTGTCATGGCACCAGTTGTAGCTCAGCGGTACGACATCGGCGATGTCGGGAGCGCCGCGAGGCCCGGACCGGCGGAATCAGCCCGCGGAACTGCTGTTGAGGGAGACCTTCACGTCGTTGAGCACCAGCCACGCCGCTGCCAGTCCGGACGTGCCGTACCAGACGGTGTCGTCGACGGAGAGGACTCGGTTCCAGGTGGGCGCGCCCATGTCGAGCCAACGATCGCTGAGGAGGACGCGCTTGCCGCGCTCCAGACCCTCGGGCCCCTCGTAGCTCACATAGATGAGGTCGGCGTCGGCGTCGGTGAAGTTGGCGTCGGTGGCGGGCACCGCCTCGGGCGTGCGCTGGGCGGCGGGCCGGGCGACCCCGATCGTCGCCATGATCTGCGCACCGAAGGAACCGGTGCCCTCGATCATCTCCGCGTCGGGAGTGAAACGGACCAGCGAGACCTCGCTGTGGGGTGCGTCCATCACGCGTCCCACGCGGTGCGCCTCGGTGGTGAATTCGTCGAGACGAGCATTCGCCGCCCCGGTCCGGCTGACGCCCGCCGCGACCGCGCGGAAGGCCGCCTGCCAGTCGGAGGCGGGATCGACGGTGACGATTCGGGCCGTGCCGAGCGCGCCGGTACCGCGCAACGCGTCGAGGCGCTGCCGCGTCTCCGGCGAGGTCAGGACCACCTGGGGGGCGGCGGTGCGCACGGCCGAACTCGCCGGTGCGTCGCCGAGCGCCGGAACCGAGGCCAGTTGCGGGCCCAGATAGGCCGGGACCGACCCGGCCGGCGCGGTCACACCCGTGACTTGAGCGCCCATGCCGAGCGCGCACAGCGCGTCGAGGAGAGCGGGATCGGTGACGACGATCCTGGCCACGTCTGCGAGGCCCGGGTCGGGTGCGGTGGGAGCCAGACAGGTCTTGGCGTAGTCGCGGCCCGGATTCACGATGTTCACCTCGGCGATCCGGGTCACCGTCGTGGAGATGACCGAGCCGTCGGGCGTGCGCAGGACGTCGTCGTCGGCGGCACAGGCGCCGAGGCCGACGGTCAGCGCGACCGCCGTCGCCAGGGCACCGGCGCAGCGCCGCTGGGAGCGGGCAAGCATGGAGAACACCCGCCTACGCTAGCATCGGCGGCTCGCCGTGAAATGGGGCTACCTGCGGCGACGAACGCGGTCTATCTTGGTAATACGACAGATCGTAGGACCCGGTCGGAACGGTGCGCCGGTCTGGTTTACGATCAGTACGTAGCGCTAGCGCCAGAGTTGGCACGACAGCAGAGTTTTGGGCCGGCAGGCCCGGTGCCCGCAATCGGCGCCGAGGAGGAGGAATCTGTGACCGCGGTAGACCAACCGACGACCCGGGTGGAGGCGGAGCGGCCGTATCCGGCCCGCGTCCAGCCCAAGGGCTCGTTCTTCTACAAGCTCATCACGACGACCGACCACAAGCTGATCGGTCAGATGTACATCGCCACCTGCATCGGGTTCTTCCTGGTCGGCGGTCTCATGGCGTTGTTGATGCGTGCCGAGTTGGCGCATCCGGGGCTGCAGTTCCTGTCGAACGAGCAGTTCAACCAGCTGTTCACCATGCATGGCACGGTGATGCTTCTGATGTACGCGACCCCGATCGTGATCGGTTTCGCGAACTTCGTCCTGCCTCTGCAGATCGGCTCGCCGGACGTCGCCTTCCCCCGCCTGAACGCGCTCGGCTACTGGCTGTTCCTGTTCGGCAACCTGGTCGCGCTGGGCGGCTTCCTCACTCCGGGCGGCGCCGCCGACTTCGGCTGGACCGCTTACACCCCGCTGACTGACGCCGTTCACGCTCCGGGCGTCGGTGCCGACCTGTGGATCATGGGCCTGGGTGTCGCCGGTCTGGGCACCATCCTGGGTGCGGTCAACATGATCACCACCGTCGTGTGTCTGCGCGCACCCGGCATGACCATGTTCCGCATGCCGATCTTCACCTGGAACATCCTGGTGACGAGCGTTCTGATCCTGCTGATCTTCCCGCTGCTCACCGCGGCGCTGATGGGTCTGGAGGTGGACCGGCAGTTCGGTGCGCATCTGTACGACCCGGCCAACGGCGGCGTGATCCTGTGGCAGCACCTGTTCTGGTTCTTCGGTCACCCCGAGGTCTACGTCATCGCCCTGCCGTTCTTCGGCATCGTGTCCGAGGTGTTCCCGGTGTTCTCCCGTAAGCCGCTGTTCGGCTACTCGGGCCTGGTGTACGCGACGCTGGCCATCGCGGCGCTGTCCGTCGCCGTCTGGGCGCACCACATGTACGTGACCGGATCGGTCCTGCTGCCGTTCTTCTCGTTCATGACGTTCCTGATCGCGGTTCCGACCGGTGTGAAGTTCTTCAACTGGATCGGCACCATGTGGAAGGGCCGAATCACCTTCGAGACACCGATGCTGTTCGCCATCGGCTTCATCGTCACCTTCCTCTTCGGTGGTCTGACCGGTGTTCTGCTCGCCAGCCCGCCGCTGGACTTCCACATCTCCGACACCTACTTCGTGGTGGCGCACTTCCACTACGTGCTCTTCGGCACGATCGTGTTCGCGACCTTCTCGGGAATCTACTTCTGGTTCCCGAAGATGACCGGTCGCATGCTCGACGAGACTCTGGGCAAGTGGCACTTCTGGCTGACCTTCATCGGCTTCCACGTCACCTTCCTGGTCCAGCACTGGCTGGGCAACGAGGGCATGCCGCGTCGTTACGCCGACTACCTGCCGTCGGACGGTTTCACCACGCTGAACATCGTCTCGACCGTCGGCGCGTTCATCCTCGGCCTGTCGACCCTGCCGTTCGTGTGGAACGTCTTCAAGAGCTACCGCTACGGCGAGGTCGTGACCGTCGACGACCCGTGGGGCTTCGGCAACAGCCTCGAGTGGGCCACCAGCTGCCCGCCGCCGCGGCACAACTTCACCGAGCTGCCGCGCATCCGTTCGGAGCGCCCGGCGTTCGAGCTGCACTACCCGCACATGGTCGAGCGCATGCGCGCCGAAGCCCATGTCGGCTGGGGCAGCAGCAACCAGCACTGACGTCGCGACAGCGACCAGATCAGGCCCGTCCGAGTTCGCTCGGACGGGCCTGATCGTCGTTGGTGGACCTGCCTGGGAGCGAGTCGTCGGTGGCGGCCATAATTGCGGTGTGGAAACGAGCGATGCGAAGCGCACCATTCTGATCACCGTCAGCGGACCCGACCATCCCGGCGTCACCTCCTCCCTGATGGGGGCGTTGTCGTCGGTGGGCGTCGATCTGCTCGACGTGGAGCAGGTCGTGATTCACAACCATCTGACCCTCGGTGTACTGGTGACCGCCGACGGCGATGTGGAGGACCTGCAGGACGCGGTGTCCGCGCAGATGGCCGACCGCGGCATGCACGTCGATGTCGACCTCGATCCGCACGGCAGAGAACAGGCCGCCTCCACTCACGCCGTCGTGGTCCTCGGCCGCCCGATCTCCGCGGAGGCCTTCCAGGCCGTGGCCGCCGAACTGCATCGTCAGGGCGCGAACATCGACTCCATCCGCGGAGTGGCCGACTACCCGCTCACCGGCCTGGAGCTGATGATCAAGGCCGTCGACACCGAGGACTCCGACGCGGCCATCCGCGAGGGGCTGGGCGCGGTGTCGGCGAAGTACCCGATCGACGTCGCGGTCGAACGCGGCGGGCTGGCGCGGCGTGCCAAGCGCGTCATCGTCTTCGACGTCGACTCGACGCTGATACAGGGCGAGGTCATCGAGATGCTCGCGGCCAAGGCCGGCCGCGAAGCCGAGGTCGCGGCGGTCACCGAGGCCGCCATGCGCGGGGAACTGGACTTCGCCGAGTCGCTGCACGAGCGGGTCAAGGCACTCGAGGGCCTCGACGCGGAGGTCATCGACCGGGTCGCGTCGTCCCTGGAACTGACTCCGGGCGCGCGCACCACCATTCGCACCCTGAACCGCCTCGGGTACCACTGCGGTGTGGTCTCCGGTGGCTTCCGCCAGGTGATCGAGCCGTTGGCCGGAGAGCTGGAACTCGACTTCGTGCGCGCGAACACTCTGGAGATCGTCGACGGCAAGCTGACCGGTCGGGTGATCGGAGAGGTGGTCGACCGAGAGGGCAAGGCTCGCGCGCTGGCCGCCTTCGCCGAACAGATGGGCGTCCCGATGGAGCAGACCGTCGCGGTCGGCGACGGTGCCAACGACATCGACATGCTGACCGCCGCCGGCCTGGGCATCGCATTCAACGCCAAACCCGCGCTCCGCGAGGTCGCCGACACCACCCTCGACCATCCGTACCTCGACGCCGTGCTGTTCATGCTCGGCGTCACCCGCGACGAGGTGGAGGCGGCTGACAGTCGCGACGGCGTGGTGCGACGCGTGCCGATCGACTGATCGGATGAGCGTCTCCGTCACCGATCAGTACCGGCGCCTGGTGTCGTACCAGGGTGCCTACGACGATCCCGAGGACCCGCAGAACGTACAGGCCATGCAGATGGTCCTGCACATCGAGAAGAAGGACCCACCCGAGCGCCATTCGCTGCTGGTGTCGGCGGCTCGAGCCGTCGTCCTGCTCTGTCTGGACCCTCGTGTCGCGGCGGGCGGGGAGTGGGCCGCACCGATGGACGCCTGGTGCGATGCCCGGATCCGCAAGATCGCCCGACGCGCACGGGGTGCCCAATGGGAGGCGGCTCAAGGCGTACCGGGAGTCACCGCGACCGTGAGCGGCGTGCAGGCTCGGGCGTATGTGCCGAGCCGCATCGGCGACGTCGACAAGCGGATCGCGAAATTGCAGATCGGCGGCACCGAAGTCGACGGCCCGCTACCGGGCGACGACGCGCCGGTGGACGGTTCCGCCGGCTTGCTCCTCTGGGTCAATCCGGGCCTCGAGATGACGGTGGGGAAGACGGCGGCACAGGTCGGTCACGCGTCGATGCTGGGAGTCCGCCTGATGTCGGAGACGCAGACCGCGGACTGGTATGCGGAGGGCTGTCCTCTGGACGTCCGCCTGCCGGGACCGCAGCACTGGGCCCGTCTCGTCGACGCCGCCGCGGCCGGCGACGCCGTCCCTGTGCAGGATGCCGGTTTCACCGAGATCGCGCCGGGGTCGATGACCGTGATCGCCGAACTCGCTCGGCCGTGAGCTGTTCGGCTCCGCCGCACGGCGGTCGGAGCCGAACAGCTCAGACGCTCGGGGCCAACTTCTCCACCGTGCCGAACCACACGTCGCGGTCGCCCGCGAGCGGGGCGAGGATCAATTCGTCGGCGCCGATACGCTCGGCGAACCGATCGAGTCGGCCCAGGACGTCGTCGGGTGTGCCGACCGCGGCGAGCCGAAGCATCTCGTCGACCTGAGCGCCCTGCGGTCCGTCGAGCAGAGCGGCGGCGTCCGCGTCACTCAGGTGACGTCCGCGGTTGAAGAGGAACTTGATCCGCTGCAGTTTCGCCGATCGGAGCTGCTCGTAGGCGCGGTCGGCGTCGTCGTCGGCGATGACGGTCGCGGCCGCCATCACGTACGGCTCGGTCTGTCCGCCGTCGGGCAGCGGTGCGGGCCGGAAGTCGCGCACGTAGAGTTCCACCGCCCGTTCCAGGGCCTGCGGCGCGAAATGCGAGGCGAAGGCGTAGGGGAGACCGAGGGCCGCGGCGAGCTGAGCGCCGAACAGTGATGATCCGAGGATGTAGAGCGGGACACCGGTGCCCGCGCCCGGGGTCGCGACCACACCGTGGACCGAGGAACCCGCGAAGTAGCGCTGGAGCTCCACGACGTCGCCCGGGAAGTTCTCTGCGGCCGCGGGAGTGCGTCGGAGCGCGGTGAACGTGGCCTGATCGCCGCCCGGCGCGCGCCCGAGGCCGAGATCGATGCGGCCGGGGTGGAGCTCGGCGAGGGTGCCGAACTGCTCGGCGATCGCCAGCGGCGAGTGGTTGGGCAGCATCACGCCGCCGGCGCCGAGACGGATACGGGAGGTGTGGGCCGCCATGTGCGCGACGAGGACCGCGGGCGCTGCGGACGCGATGGCCGGCATGTTGTGGTGCTCGGCGTACCAGATCCGCCGGTAACCGGTCCGGTCCGCGAACTGCGCCATCCGGAGCGAGTGCGCGAGGGACTGGGCGACGGTCTCGCCGGGGCCCACCTGAGCGAGGTCGAGGAGGGAGAACGGGACGCGGGACCGCGCGGCGCGGGAATCGGCCGGCGAGTCTGAGGGATCGGAAACAGCGTCTGAGGGATCGGAAACGACGGAATCGGTCACTGATGGTTCAGCGGTGCGGGGCGTCTTTGTATTCCGCCGCACCGGCGATGTGAGGCATCCGGCACCATGGAGACGTGACCGAACTGATTGCTGACCCCGACCTGCTCATCGATTTTCGCGACGTCTCCCTGGTGCGTGACGGCAAGACGCTCGTCGGCCCGGTGAACTGGCAGGTGGAGCTCGACGAGCGATGGGTGATCATCGGGCCCAACGGCGCTGGGAAGACGTCGCTGCTCCGGATGGCCGCGGCCATGGACTTCCCCACCCGCGGTGAGGCGTTCGTGGTGGGCGAGCGGCTGGGCCGCACCGACGTGCGTGAGCTGTCGACCCGGATCGGCATGGTGAGTTCGGCGATGGCGGCCCGGGTGCCGGGCGACGAACTCGTCTCCGACCTGGTGATCTCGGCAGGCTATTCGGTGCTGGGCCGCTGGCGCGAACAGTACGACGAGATGGACCGGGCGCAGGCGGCGGACATCCTGGAGTCGATGGGCGCCGAACACCTCGCCGATCGCACGTTCGGCACGTTGTCGGAGGGCGAACGCAAGCGAGTGCTGATCGCCCGAGGTCTGATGACCGACCCGGAACTGCTGCTTCTGGACGAGCCGGCCGCTGGACTCGATCTCGGCGGGCGCGAGGAACTCGTCGACCGGCTGAGTGTGCTCGCATCCGATCCGGATTCCCCGGCGCTGGTGCTGATCACGCATCACGTCGAAGAGATTCCGCCGGGCTTCACGAACATCATGATGCTGTCCGAGGGCGCCGTGACCGCACAGGGTCCGCTCGACGAGGCGCTCACGGCCGAGAACCTCACGGCGACCTTCCGCCAGAACATCGCGCTCACCCGGGACGACGGCCGTTACTTCGCTCGTCGCGCACGCCGAGCGGGCGGTCACCGTCGCGGGGAATGACCCGACCGGGCCGCCGAATATCGATGCGGCGTTTCTTGGGTATGCGAGTATTGAATCCGGCCGACCGAGCGTAAGTTCGGTCGCAGATGATCGCTCAGTCGAAGGAACGTGCATGTTTGCTGAAGAAGGTTCGGCCCCGGTGCCGCTGCGGGACGCCTCCACGGTCGTCCTCGTCCGAGACTCCGCCGACGGCATCGAGATCTTCCTCCAGCGCAGGGTCAAGCAGATGGCGTTCGCCGGCGGGATGACGGTGTTCCCCGGCGGCGGTGTCGACGATCGCGACCGCGATGCGGAGATCGCGTGGGCGGGCCCGGACGTGGACTGGTGGGGCGAGAAGTTCGGCACCGACGTCGAGACCGTGCGGGCGCTGGTGTGCGCCGCGGTCCGCGAGACCTTCGAGGAATGCGGGGTGCTCCTTGCCGGGTCGGCCGACGCCGTCCATCCGGACCCGGCGAGCCTGGCGGGTGAACGCGCCCGCCTGGTGAACAAGGAGATCTCGTTCGCACAGTTCTTGAACGAGCACGCACTGGTGCTGCGCACCGATCTGCTCGCGCCGCTGTCGCACTGGATCACCCCCAAGAACGAGGTTCGCCGCTACGACACCCGCTTCTTCCTCGCGGAACTCCCCGCCGGGCAGAACGCCGACGGCGAGACCTCGGAGGCGGCCGCTACCGAGTGGCAGACCGCGGAGCGAGCGCTGGCCGACTGGGAGGCGGGGCGGCACTTTCTGCTCCCGCCCACGTGGTCGCAGCTCCGAGAGGTCGCCCGGTACGCGACGGTCGCCGAACTGATGGCCGCCGAGCACGTCATCGCGCCGGTGGAACCGGCCATCGCCGACCCGGCAGGACTCCAGGGGCTCCGCTTCGCCGACTCCGACGAGTACCTCGCCTCGCTCGCCGACGGCCGGATGGAACGGCTCGGGGACACCGCGTCGTAGCCGGAGAGGGGCGCGGCATCCGGCGCGGGTGCTACTCGCCGGCGAGTCCGTCTCGGTCGGCCCACTCCAGCAGGGGGTCGAGCCGGAATGCGCGGTCGTCGATCGCGCGGTGAAGGTCGCCGAGTTCGGCGTAGCGGGCGGGCATCGTCGCGACGGTGAAGTCGTCCGGCTCGGCGTCGTCGATCTCGTCCCAGCGCAGCGGCGCCGAGACCGTGGCGCGGGCGTTCGCGCGGATCGAGTACGCGGCGGCCATCGTGTGATCCCTGGCGTTCTGGTTGAAGTCGATGAAGACGGCGTCGGGATCGCGGTCCTTGCGCCACCACGTCACCGTGGCGTCGCCGGGCAGCCGTCGCACCACTTCGGCACCGAAGGCGTGTGCGGCGCGGCGCACGTCGCCGAATCCCCACTCGGGTTCGATGCGAACGTAGACGTGCAGTCCGTGCCCGCCGGACGTCTTCGGGAATCCGCGGATGCCGAGTTCGTCGAGTATCTCGTGGACCACGTGCGCCACCCGGCGGACGCGGGCGAAGTCCGCGCCGGGCATCGGATCGAGGTCGATCCGCCACTCGTCGGGCTGTTCGACGTGCGAGCGCCGCGAGTTCCAGGGGTGGAACTCGACAGTCGCCATCTGTACGGCCCAGAGCACCGCCGCGGGCTCGGTCACGCACAGTTCGTGGACGGTGCGCGAGTACCGGGGGAAGAAGATGTCGACGGTCTGCACCCAGTCGGGCGCACCGGCTGGGAGCTTCTTCTGGTGGACCTTCTTCTCCGCCGTCCCGCGAGGGAAGCGGTGAAGCATGCACGGCCGTTCGTACAGAGCGCGGGTGATGCCGTCCGCGACGGCCAGGTAGTACCTCGCGAGGTCGAGCTTCGTGAGTCCGGCATCGGCGAAATAGACACGGTCGGGGCTGCTCACCCGCACGTCGCGAACCGACCCGTCGGGCCCGGGAACCTGCAGTACGACGGCTTCGTCACCCATGCGGCAACACTAATCCCTCTCGGGAGGGTTCAGGTGTCACATGCTTACCGCCCGGTTGGGTCGACGACCTGACTTACCGGTAGCCTGCCCTCATGGCTGAGTTTGTGACGCTGGAGACGTCCGAGGAACATCCGGGCGTCGGGACGATCCTGCTGAACCGTCCGCCGATGAACGCGCTGAACCGTCAGGTCCAGAATGAGCTCGCGGCGGCCGCCGACGAGGCGAGCGTGCGCGACGACGTCAAGGCCGTCGTCATCTACGGCGGGCCCAAGGTGCTGGCGGCGGGCGCCGACATCAAAGAGATGAACGATATGTCGTTCTCGGACATGCAGAAGGTCGCCGGACGTCTGCAGCGGGCGCTGGGGGCGATCGCCGAGATCCCGAAGCCGACGGTCGCGGCGATCACCGGTTACGCGCTGGGCGGCGGACTCGAGGTGGCGCTGGGCGCCGATCGGCGCATCGTCGGCGACAACGCCAAGCTCGGCGTGCCCGAGGTGCTGCTCGGAGTGATCCCCGGAGGCGGCGGCACGCAGCGGCTCGCGCGGCTGATCGGTCCCTCGCGGGCCAAGGACATGATCTTCACCGGTCGGTTCGTCGGTGCCGAGGAAGCTCTGCGGATCGGTCTCGTCGACCAGGTGGTGGCACCCGACGACGTGTACGACGAAGCGCTGAAGTGGGCGGGCCAGTTCTCCGGAGCGGCTTCGGCCGCCCTCGCCGCCGCGAAGACCGCCGTCGACTCGGGTCTCGAAGTGGACCTGGCCACCGGACTCAAGATCGAAGAACAGGCTTTCGCGGCCCTGTTCGCGACGCAGGACCGCACCATCGGCATGGAGTCGTTCGTAGCCAACGGCCCGGGCAAAGCCGAATTCACCGGAAAGTAGGGAAAGACCCGACAATGACCGCCATCGACGACCAGAACCCCGCCGATCCGTCCCCCACGGGCGTCGACGCCGCCGATCAAGTGGACCCGGCACCCAATCCGCATGCCACCGCCGAGCAGGTGGAGGCCGCGCTGAAGGACACCAAGCTCGCGCAGGTCCTCTACCACGACTGGGAAGCCGAGACGTACGACGAGAAGTGGTCGATCTCCTTCGACGAGCGCTGCATCGACTACGCCCGCGGTCGTCTCGACAAGATCCTTCCCGATGCGCCGCTGCCGTACGGCCGGGCCATGGAACTCGGTTGCGGCACCGGCTTCTTCCTGCTGAACCTGATGCAGTCGGGTGTGGCGGAGAAGGGCTCGGTCACCGATCTGTCGCCGGGCATGGTGAAGGTGGCGCTGCGCAACGCGGAGAACCTCGGCCTGGACGTCGACGGCCGGGTCGCCGACGCCGAGAGCATCCCGTACGAGGACGACACCTTCGATCTGGTCGTGGGCCACGCGGTGCTGCATCACATCCCCGACGTCGAGAAGTCGTTGCGGGAGGTGCTGCGCGTGCTCAAGCCCGGCGGCCGCTTCGTCTTCGCCGGCGAGCCCTCGACGTACGGTGACTTCTACGCCCGGTGGATGAGCCGCGCCACCTGGTGGGCCACCACCAATATCACGAAGTTCGGGCCGCTCAAGTCGTGGCGCCGGCCGCAGGAGGAACTCGACGAGAGCTCGCGCGCGGCGGCACTGGAGGCCGTCGTCGACATCCACACCTTCTCGCCCGAGGATCTGGAGCGACTGGCGACCAGCGCGGGTGCGGTCCAGGTCGAGTCGGCCGCGGAGGAACTCGCCGCTGCCATGCTCGGCTGGCCGGTCCGGACTTTCGAGGCCGCGGTGCCGCCCGAGAAGCTCGGCTGGGGCTGGGCGGGCTTCGCGTTCGGCGGCTGGAAGCGCATGACCTGGCTCGATGAGAACGTCCTCCGCAAGTTGGTTCCGCCGAAGTTCTTCTACAACGTTCTGATCACCGGAGTGAAGCCGGAGAAGTAGGGCACCCTCCGCAAACGATCGACGCACCGCTCGGCATCGGCGACCTCCTCCGCGAGGGGCCGGAGCCGGGCGGTGATCGCTATGGCGGCCCGGCGCCGTCGAACACCGCCACCCGGAAGTCGGTCATCAGCCGACGGCAGCGCGTGTAGAAATCCCGCCTCGTGGTGCCTATCGCGCGCAGCGCCGGCCCGTGGTCCAATGCCACCACCGCGATCACGACGGTCGCGAAGGTCTGCCACGCGCCGCCCGCCGGCCTGCGCGCCCATCGCGGTGCGGGCGCGAACGCCTCGCGCAACCGGCGTTCCTGGAAGCGGACGTGGTGGCGTTCGTCGTCCAGGATCCGCGACGAGACCTCGCGCAGCAGAGGGTCGGACGATGCGGCGAGCGCGCCGTAGTATTCCAGTGCGATGAGCTCGGCGGTCGCCAGTACCAGCAGTTCGCTCCGCAGTCCGAGGGCGCGCCGCGTCGCGACGAACACGCGGTCGGACCAGTGCCCGGCGATCGTCGGCGCCCCGGCTGCCCGAAGCAATTCGGCCAGCATGCGCGCGTGGTTCTGTTCCTCGGCGACGAACATCCGAACCGCCGCGGCGTAGTCGGGATCGCCGGTTGCTTCCGCAAGCCGGATCAGCGCAGCGCCGTCGCCGCTCTCGCCCACCTGGAACCGTTGCAGACTCCGGATCACCGGTGACGGGAGTCGGCTGCCGGCTCGCCAGTCGGGGTCCGGATTCTGCTCCCGGATACGGGACCGTGTCACGAACTCCTCGCTCCATGTCATGGTGCCGGTTATACCGGTTATCGCACCGACTAGGGTTGCGCTGTGGGTTACGAGTTCAGCATCGACGACGTCGACTACCTGCGTTCCCGGTACGGCGACAAGGCCCTCCAGAACGCGTCCGCGATGGCCCTGACTCCTGATTCGCTGCTGCGTGAGATGCCCGATCTGCGCTCCCGGTACGGCGACCGCGCGCCGGCGCTCGTCGAGACCGTCCTCAATCGCCGTAGGGCCGCCGGACGGTTGGCTCACGCCGATCAGCTGCTGGCGAGCGACACCGCGGTCCAGCAGGCCACGGCGGCGGCCGTGGCCGAGCACCGGGCGGCCGACATCGCGGCGCGCTATCTCGGAGCCGTCGTGCACGACGTGACCTGTTCCATCGGATCGGAGATGATGGCGCTGTCGGTGACGAGCGGCATCGCCGGTGTGATCGGCAGTGACGTCGATCCGGTCCGGTTGGCGATGGCCGACCACAACATGTCCCTGGGCGACGAGCGGCGCTCGCCGTGGCTGCTGGCGCGCGCCGACGCCCTCGCGCCGGTGTCGAACGCTGACGTGGTGATCGCCGACCCGGCGCGCAGGAATGCGCGTGGCCGAACCTTCAAGCTCGACGAACTCGATCCGCCGCTGTTGGAGTTGCTCGCGGTGTACGCCGGACGCGAGCTGGTCGTCAAATGCGCCCCGGGGCTCGACTACCGACTGCTGCGCGATCGGTTCGGTTTCGAGGGCCAGGTCCAGATCGTCTCGCTCGACGGCGGCGTCCGCGAGGCATGTCTGTGGAGCGAAGTGACGCAGCCGCGCCGCCGAGCGACCGTCCTGCGCTCAGCCGGCCGAGACTACGAGATCACCAGTGCCGATCCCGACGACATCGATCCGCCGGGAGTCGACGAGTGGATCATCGATCCGGACGGCGCGGTGGTTCGCGCCGGTTTGGTGCGGAACTACGCCCACCGACACGGGCTGCGGCAGTTGGACCCGCAGATCGCGTACCTGACCGGTGGCCGTGTGCCCGCGGGGGAGCGCGGCTTCCGGGTGCTCGACCAGCTGGGGGTCTCGGAGAAGAACCTTCGGGGCGCACTGGCGGCGCACGACTGCGGGAGTCTGGAGATCCTGGTCCGGGGGCTCGACGTGGACCCCGACCGTCTGCGAAAGCGGCTGAAGCTCAAGGGCTCCCGACCTCTTGCGCTGATCATGACGCGCATCGGTCGGTCGGGGACCGCGTTCCTGTGCGAGCCGGGTGTCCGGCGCTAAGACGTCGACTTCGGGCTGTAGTAGTACACGGCGCCGATATTGGTGGCGACCGCCAGGCGGCCGGTCGGCGAGACCGCGACGCCCGTCGCGAATCCCTTGGCGTCCGGCATCGGCAGTGTGCGTTCGGTAGCGCCCGAGCGTGTGTCGATCTCCATCAATTCGAGGTTCTGGTCGGCGCCGGTGCGGACCACCGTCCACGCGGTGCCCGCCGCGGTCATGCTCGACAGTCCCGTCGTCTGGAGGTCGTCGCGGCGAACGACTTCTTCGGCCCTGTCGCCGGCGTCGCGCAAGATCACCAGCGGGGCGCCGATGGTGCCCGCCGGGATGATCAGTCCGTCGGGAGAGACGGACATGGTGCCGAACCCGTATCCGCCGTTGTCGTGGGTCCACTTCACCGCGCCGTTGGACGCGTCGAGTGCGTTGATCCGGCCGTCGCTGCTGAAGGCGTAGACGGTCTTGCCGTCGGCCGACACGGTGGGAGGGCCGACCACACCGCCGGGAAGATCGGTGGCCCACTGGTCGGTGATCGCCTGGTGGTCGCCCTGGCGGGCGTACGAGAGCGCCTTCACCTGCGACGATTTCGCGCCCTGCGGGAAGAAGTTGAGGAAGAGGCGCTGGTGCGCCCAGTCGACGGCCGGGGGCGCGGAGATCGCGCATCCCGGCCCGCCGCTCACGCAGTCGCCCAGCCCGGTCAACGGGTCGGCGGCGGGCGCCGACCAGAGCTCGGCCTGCGGCATCGCGAGATCGCCGTTCTGTGAATTGAGTATCGTCACCTGGCCGAGCGACGTGGTCACCAGCACGTGGCCGGGGCCGACGAACTTGGCCGACGTCGGTACTCCGGCCACGTCCTTGCGCCAGCGGATCGCTCCGCCGCCGGTGAGCGCCAGGAACCGGCCCGGCTCTCCGATGTACGGCTGCGAGAACTGATCCACGACGGCCGCGTTGCCCCAGAAGCCGTCGGCCATGCGCTTGCAGAAGTTCTTCCGTCCCGCTCGCGAGTCGAGCACCAGGAAGTTGCAACCGACCGGCGTCCGTGCGCTGACGACGACGTCTCCGCCGCCGTTGAGGGTCACCGGACTGGTCACCGGGCCTCCGGTGGGCCGGGTCCACGACAGTTCGAGGTCGGCCGGCGGTCGTGCGAAGCTGTAGTTCGAGTTCGCATTGTTGCCGCCGTACGACGACCAGCCCGCCGCGGGCACCGACCGCACGTCCAGGTGACCGTCGGAGCAGGAGGCGACGATCAGCGCGGTCAGCGCCCCGAGAACGGCGGTGCGGAGGATCGCGCGCATACGTCGGCGTGCGGCCTGGGTCATCGTGCTCCGATCTGGTCGAGATGCGCGACTGCCGTCGCGCCCGCGCACGACTCTATCGTGTCGTGTCACCAGGCCAATCGTCCGCTGGCGGAGGTCTGTCGGAGACCGTCGTTTACTGTGTGTCTTCATGACCACGATGTGGAACGCCTCCTATCGTTCACGCTGGCGTGCCGGACGCCGCCGCGACCCGCAGCAGGTTCGTTTCCTGACGATGGACTCGCTGCGCTGGGTGAAGCGCAATCGCGCGTGGACACCGTGGTATCTCGTGCGCTACTACCGTCTGGCCAGGTTCCGGATGGCGAACCCGCACATCGTGCTGCGCGGCATGGTCTTCCTCGGCAAGAACGTGGAGATCCACGCGACGCCTGAACTGTCGCGGATGGAGATCGGGCGCTGGGTGCACATCGGCGACGGCAACTCCATCCGCTGCCACGAGGGCAGCATGCGCATCGGGGACAAGACCGTCTTCGGTTGCAACAACGTCGTCAACTCGTATCTCGATCTCGAGATCGGCGGATCGACGCTGATCGCGGACTGGTGCTACATCTGCGACTTCGACCATGTCACCGACAATCTCGACCTGCCGATCAAAGACCAGGGCATCGTCAAGGGACCGGTGCGAATCGGCCCGGACACCTGGATCGCCGCCAAGGTGACGGTGCTGCGCAACACCACCGTGGGGCGTGGCTGTGTGCTCGGTGCCCATGCGGTGGTGCGCGGAGTGATCGACGACTACGCGATAGCCGTCGGGACGCCCGCCCGCATGGTGAAGAACCGCAAGGAGGCGTGGGAGGCCGGCGCCGAGCAGCGCGCCGAACTCGAACGCGCCTTGGCCGACATCGAGCGCAAGAAGGCCGCCGCCCGGGGCGAGGACACCAGCGCAGAGTAGCGCCTCGGCCGATCCGGGGTCGGCTCACCGCGGCTGCCGATCAGCCGCCGGAGGTCAGCCGGCCGGAGCCACCGGAACCGGTTCGACGGAGGTCTCCGGCTGGGCGGCCGGGGCCTCCGCGGACGGAGCGTTGGGCGCAGCGGTGGTCGGCGGCGGCGTGCGCGCCTCACTCCAGACCCCGCCCGAGCGGCTCACCACGACGACGGTGCCGTCGGGTTCGGTGATCTCCAGCCGCTCACTCTGCGGCAGCCAGCGCACCGAACTCGACGACGGGAAGCTGCCCCGGTAGACGACCTCGGTCGAGGTCGCGTCCCGGATCGTCACCGCGCCGCCGTCGTCGTAGAACGCGAACTGTCCGGACGAGGTGAGCGTTCCGCCCGGCGGAAGTTCGGGGGTGGCGCTCGGACTGTCGGTGGTGGACGGCTGCGCCGGCTTCGACTCCGACGACCCTGGAGCGGTCGACGGGGACTCAGACGTGGAGGGGGCCGCGGAGCTCGACGGGGCTGCGGAGGTCGAAGCGGTCGCGGAACCGCTCGGGCTCGCCGTGGGTGCGGCCCGCGAGACGGATGACGGCGAGAGACACTCGAAGTAGGGCAGTGCCGGTGGGAGAAGTCGCGCGGCGTGGAACTGGACTTGGACGGTCAGTGTCCGCTGCGACGGGAAAAGGTAATCGTAGGCCCGCAGGGAAATGGTTAGAACGGTGTCGCCGCCGCCGAAGAGCAGGTCCCAGAGCCAAGTCCAGAAGCTGCCCCCTGTGATGTCCTTGGTGATGGTCGAGTTCGCGGGGTAAGCACTGGTCAGGAAAGTGTCAGCCTCGGTGGACGAGCCTTTCGTCACCGACAGGACGAATTTCCGGTTCGGGTCCGGCTGTGCCACGTTGGGCCAGCTGAATTGCACCGATTTCGAGAGTCCGAATCCAGGATTCGAGGCGGTACAGGCCAGAGAGATGGGGTCGGCCTCCCACCCGGTGGCCAGCGCGCCGGTTGCGGTCGCCTGGTCTGACTGCGCGGCTCGAGCCGGCCCGGAACCGTGTATGCCGGAGGCTGCGACGGCGATGACGGTCACCGCCGCGGTGCCGGCGAGCAGCCGATGAGCGATCTTCGTGTTCCGCCACCCCCGCGCGGGTGCGAATGCGATAGCCAGCAGGGCGGCTACCGCGAGGGCCTGGAGGGTGAGGGTGAGCGGGTTGGCGAGCCACGATGCGACGTACCCGAGGATCGGCACAGTGAAGAGAACGCGCCGTGCGTCGGCGACGATGTACCGGTTCGGGTCGGGCGCAGAGTTCGCATCGCCCTGCATCGTCAGTTCAGCGGACGCCGAGGACTTCGCGTCGACGGATACTACGCGATGGGTGACGCGTGTGCCGTCGTCGCGCACGACCGTGGCGACGTCTCCGGGCTCGAGGCGGTTCGCGTCGATGGTCTTCGAGATGCCGAGGGATCCCACGGGAATGGTCGGCGCCATCGATCCGGTCTCGAAGATCAGCGGCCGGATACCGAAGATCAGGGCCACGACCGTGGCGAGGAGGCAGAGTGCACCGAGAACCGCGCCCACGGTGAGCGCGCGATCGGCGAGGCGCCGAGGCCCGGCCGGCCTGGTCGGCGTGGCGGTTATCGGTTGAGTGGGGGCGTCGTCGTTCACGTGGCTATCCCGTCGCATCGAAGAAGAAGACGACGCTGCCTGCAGACCCGAGGTTGAGGCCCGCGTACTGCGCCGGCGTGTCGGTCCGGAGTGTGAGCTGCATGCACAGCCGCTCGCTGCTGCCGACCGCCAACGGCCGCGGGGGTACGCCAGTGAATTCAGTCTTCGCCGTGGAGACGTTCTGTGCCGAGACGAGGGTGGCCGATCCCGACGGACACACCGTGCCGGTCGACGTGCTGCCGACGGTGGCGTTCGCGGCGACGACTGTTGATTTCAGTGTCGTCCACCGGCCGACGTCGGTGGGCGGTGTGCCGGAAGTGCCGGTCGCCTGCACCGAGGGGACGTACGTGAGCGCGACCGAGCCGACATTCTGGACGTCCACCATTGCAGCAGTCGTGTAGGCCGGGAGCAGTGTTCCCGGGAAGGTGAGGGTCGCGGTGTGTGACCCGTTCGCCTCGATCTTGAGGACCCCGGTCGTGAACGTTCCCGACAGTGTCTGGGAGGTGGTGGACCACAGCGCCGAGGTACCTATCGCGCCGGTACCCAGGAGCACGCCGCACGCGAGCAGCGCGCGGACCCTCTTCGAGGTGACCGCCGTCTTCCATCCGGGTCTCACGATTCTGGCTCCTTCGAGGAAGGTCGCTCGGGAAGGGGATCGTCGGCACTGGCGTCGGCGATCGGCTGGGTCTGCGCGTCGCTGTGCACGGCGGCGAACGTCTCGGTCGGAGTGTCGTCCGCCGGCCCCGCGGCCGCTTCGGCGGCGGCTTTGTCACGGCGCTCCTGTCTCCAGTCGGTGTAGAACTGCCACGCGCCGTAAGCGAAGAGCAGTCCGGCGAGGACGAACACCGTCAGGGTGCGTTTGGCGCCGCTGAACCAGGTGTTGACATAGCCCAGAAGCGGAACCGAGTACCAGAGCACTCCGCGGACCTGCACCGGCCGGACCGGTGGGTCGACGGCGCTGTTGGCGTCGCCCTTGGTGATCAGCCGCGGCTGACCGGACGGCGACTTGTCGAATCCGACCACTCGGTGGGTCACCACACCGGGCTGTCCCGACTTCACCTGATAGGTGACCACATCGCCGACCTCGATCGACGAGAACGGACGCGGCTTCACCACGATCAGCGTTCCCGGCGGATAATCCGGCCGCATGGACCCGGTGAGTACGGAGTACGGCCGCGCCCCGGCGACCTTCGGTATCACGATGGTCGTGAACAGCACGGCGAATGCCGCGATGAGAAGAATCCAGCTGACCGTCTGCCACAGAATGTGCAGTGCTCGCTGACGCGGTGTGCGCTCCACCTCCGCCGAGCCGCCGGTCTCGGTCCGAGCCGATTCGTCGCCGGTCACGGGTTCTGTCCCGGCCGCAGCTGTCCGACGGAGAAGTCGAAGTTGATCTGATACTGGGCGGGCTGGGTGCCGGTGACGGACTTCAGCTGGGCCTGCACGCACCAGGTGCTCTCGGCGCCGACGTCGAGCACCTTCCAATCCGATGACGACGGGGACGTCAGCGCGATCGCCGTGTGCGGACCCGTGGTGTCGGTGGCGGGAAAGGCCCCGCTCAGATCCCCCGTGCCGCCGGGGCAGCCACCGACCGAACCCGACAGCCGTACCGTGACCGCCGAACCGGAGGACGTGATCGACGGCCCGGCGCTCGCGAGCAGGAACTTGATCCGCGTGGAACCGGTGTTCTTGATCTTCAGCGGCGCCTGCGTGAAGTTGCCGACCGCGATGTTCGTCCCCTGCAGTGCGGGGAAGGTGTGGGACGACGCTCCGTCGCCATGTGCATCGAGGCCGATGGTGCCCGTCTCGATGGTGCCTGGATTCCGAGTCTCCTCATCGGCCCACAGAGCCCCGGTGGTGTACACCGATCCGAAGATCAGTGACACCACCAGGACTCCGAGGGCTCCGAGCAGCAGTCTGCGCTGGGTCACGGTCCGGGGTTTAGCTCAGCGATTCTCCGTCAGGACGGCCGGACCTGGTTGAGTGTGATCTTCATATTGCTGACCTGCACCGAGGCGTTGGTGTCCTCGGTACCCGGTGTCGATTCCTTGAACTCGACCTGGACGGTCACGGGGAGCTCCTGCCCGTTCGTGACGTCGATCGGCGTGGTGGTGGTGTCGGTGCCGTTGACCGAGGTGGTCACGACGAAGTTGTCAGACGGCACGTTGGTGGTGCCGAGGTTCACGCCGAGCGTGGCCTTCATGTTCTTACCGGTCGCCGTGACAGTGCAGTCACCGGAGTACTTCCAGACGTCGCCGGGAACCATCAGGTCTTCGAGGGGATTGATCGCGCTGCCGCCGATCATGGTCGGCGAGACGTCGGTCCAGGTGCCGCCGGTGCCGCAGTCGAGCCCGAAGTCGCCGGTCGTGATGTTGCCGCCGACGATGTCCTCGGTGTCGTTCCACAGTGCGTACGATCCGACTCCGCCGAGCAGGAGGATCGCCCCCGCGCCGACGGCCAGTGCACCTTTGGTCTTACGGTTCATATCTCTTACCTCTGGTCGCGGTGGTCATCGTCGACGCCACCGAACTCGAAATTCGTGACGTTGTGCCACTGACCAAGTAATCGCAGACGTCCGAATAGGCCGTTACCTTCTGTAATCGAACCGTTATGCGCATCGGGCATGTCGTCCACAGGCGCATGGGCCGAAAGGCCTCGATCAGGGCTGCGACGGGTCTCGATCGGGCATCGGGCGCATCGGAATGTCCGGACGGCCGAGGTCACGCGGCGGGCGTCGGCGCGCAGCCGCGTACACCGATGCGGTGCGCTTGGCGATCGACTGCCAGGTGAATTCCTCGCCCAGCCGGGTACGGGCGCGACGGGCGCGCTGCTGCGTCGCCGCCGGGTCGTCCAGGGCCTCGCAGACGGCGACGGCGAGTCCCTCCGGATCGAAGGGGTCGAAGGTCCAGCCCGTCTCGCCGTCGGTCACCGCTTCGCCGAGCCCGCCCGCCGTGGACGTGATCAACGGGATGCCGGTGGCGGCTGCCTCGAGGGCGACGATGCCGAACGGTTCGTAACGGCTCGGCAGGACGATCGCGTCGCAGCGGTGCATCAGTTTCAGCAGGCCGTCGTGGTCCTGCCGTCCGACGAAGTCGACCGCGGCCGTCACCTGATGTTCGAGGGCCAGCTGACGCAGCCAGCCGATCTGGGTGCCATCGCCCGCAACCGTGAGGTGCGTGCCGGGGTGCGCCCGCCGGATCACCGGGAGTGCCTCGAGCAGATCCTGCACGCCCTTCTCGAACTCGAGCCGACCGGCGAAGAGCAACTCGGGCGGACCGCTGCGCGGGCGTCGATCCACGAACCGCCAGGTGCCGACGTCGATTCCGTTGTGGATCACGGTGATCGGCGCCAGGTCGGGGCCGAAGAGAGTCGCCACCTCCTCGCGCATGGACGCCGAACAGGTGATCAGCGCGTCGGAGGCATTGGCCAGCCACCATTCGACCGAGTGAACCTGCCGGTTGATGTGGCCGGCCACCCATCCGCTGTGCCGCCCGGCTTCGGTGGCGTGAAGAGTCGAGACCAGCGGAACGTCGAAGTACTCGGCCAGCGCAACCGCGGGGTGGGCCACCAGCCAGTCGTGCGCATGCACCACGTCCGGCGGCGGGCCGTCACGCAGGAGGCGCAGGCCGGCGCGGACGAACCCGTGGCCCATCGCCAGCGTCCACGCCATCATGTCGGCGCCGAAATCGAACGCCGGCGGGTCTTCGGCCACCGCGATCACACGGACGCCGTTCACGACGGTGTCGGTGGTGGGATGGGTCCGGGCGTCGGTGCCCGACGGCCGGCGGGTCAGCACCGTCACCTCGTGGCCCAGGCCGGCGACGGCCTCGGTGAGATGGTGGACGTGGCGGCCGAGGCCCCCGACCACCACTGGCGGGTACTCCCAGGAGACGATCAGCACACGCATCAGAACCCGCCTTCGCGGCTCGGCAGACGGCGGGCGTCGAGTGCGCCGAACAGATTGTCGGCGCGGCGCCACCCGGCGGCCAGCCCGGCGGCCCGCTGCTCCTTGCCCGCATCGGAGGCCTCGCAGATCTCTCGCGTGGCGTGCGCATGCTTGTACGCGCGGTCCTGGGCGTAGCCGGCGGCGGTGTCCTTCGAGATCATGAACGGCCAGTCGGACTGCACCGTCAGCAGCGTCTCGCGCAGAATCTGGTCGGCTACCTCGTCCCGCACGTCCGGAATCCCGTGACCGCCGTCGAGCCGCTTGTCGAGGGAATCGAGCGCGGTCGCGGTGACCTCCTCGTTGAGCCGCACCAGGTGCTGCACCTGCGGACCCTCCCAGACGCGCCAGTCCTTGCCCGAGCCCCACGACGAGTCGTCGATCCGGACCGGGTCGCCGACGAATCCGTTCCGCCGGGCGGTGGCGAGCGATCCGACCGTGATGCCCGACTCGGGCAGCCTGCGCATGAGCCGCTCGAGCCACACCGGTCCCTCGTACCACCAGTGGCCGAACAACTCGGTGTCGAAGGCGGCGACCACGTGTGCGGGGCGGCCGATCCGGTCCGACTCGGCGATGAGCCGTGAGCGCACGCAGTCGATGAAGTCGTCGACGTGCTTGTCGATCACGGGGTTCACGAGCGCCGGATAGTAGGGCTTCTTGGCGTCACCCGGCACGTTCTTGCCGGTGACCCGAACGGGTTTGAAACCGGTCAGGTGATCGTAGGTGTGGAAGTCGCGGTAGTTCGCGTGCCCGGGGTAGCCGGACTTCGGCGACCACACGCGGTAGCTGACGGTCAGATCGCGTCCGAACGCGACGACGTCGGAGTCGCCCACCGGGCGGCCGAGCGCCGTGTCGCCGTGCAATGTGGGGCCGTCGACCATGAAGTGGCCTACGCCGGCAGCGGCGTACTCCTGCTCCATGCCCGGCGTGTACGCGCACTCCGGCGCCCAGATGCCCGACGGCTGCGTGCCCCAGCGCAACCGCGCGTCGGCGAGACCCTCCCGGAGGGAGAACTGCCGGAGTCGTCGGTCGAGCAGCGGCTGGAAGGGATGGGCGAGCGGTCCGCCGAGCAGTTCGATCACCCCGGCGGAGACGAGCGGACGGATCTGCGGGCTGCCGCCGTGCCGCCACTGCGACTCGAAATCGGCCAGTGCTCCGGCGGCCGCACGGAACTCGCGGTGGCCCATCGCACGACGGTCGGCGTCCGGTGAGGTCGCGGCCTCCATCGCGCGCAACTGCCAGTCGGCCAGCCACTCGTACATCGACGTGGCGCAGTGCGGGTCGTCGAGCTGCGCGGCCAGCACCGGGGTGATGCCCAAGGAGATCAGGTCGGTGTATCCGTCGTCGGCGAGGCGTCGCAGGGCGGCGAAGACGGGCTGGTAGCAGTGTGCCCACGACTGGTACAGCCATTCCTCGCCGACCGGCCAGCGGCCGTGATTGGCCAGCCACGGCAGATGCGAATGCAGCACCAGGGTGAACTGGCCGGGTACCTTCTCGGCGCGCGGTGCAGCGGCGGTCGTGCTCATCACGGCTCCAGATCGAGGGTCGTCAGCGGCGCACGGCCACGGCGAGCAGGTCGAGACTCGCGTCGATGTCGGCGTCGTCGGCGGAGAGGATGTCGAAATCGGAGGTCGCCACCGCGGCGACGTCCGCGGCCAGGTCGGCGGGCCACTCGTCTCCGGCGAGTGCGCGGTCGATCTGGGCGTCGATGATCGATCCACCCCATTTCGCGTCGAGGTCGCGCAGCGCCGGGCCGTGGTGGACGCCGAGCATCTGCCGGACGTCGAAGGCCGCCGCGCCGGCGTCGGCGGGCCCGTTCGGCGCGGCCGCTCCGGTCAGCAGTTCGGTCAGTTCGGCCGCGCTGAGCTCCCGGGTGTGGAACGGGTTCAGCGGAGTGTCGCGGCCGGGGGAGAAGGTGATGCGGTTCGGGGTGCTCATCAGGAGCACCCCGCCCGGGCGGAGAACGCGGTGGCACTCGGCGACGAAGGCGCTCTGGTCCCACAGATGTTCGATCACCTGGAAGTTGACGACCACATCCACCGATCCGTCGGTCAGCGGGAGGTCGATCAGATTGCCCCGGTGGACGACCAGTTCGGGGTACCGGCGGCGTGTGTGCTCGACGGCCTGCTCGTCGTAGTCGACGCATGTCACCGACTTCGCGCGCGCGGCGATCATCGACGCGCCGTAGCCCTCACCCGATCCGGCTTCGAGGACGTCGCGGCCCGCGCAGTGGTCGAGGATGTACTCGTAGGCCACCTCGTGCCTGCGGAACCAGTAGTTCTCCGCGGCGATTCCGGGTACGGTGCGTTCACCGGTGAGCGCGAGCTGATCGGACTGCGGTGTCGCCTGGTAATCGGTCACCGCCACGACCTTAGTACCCGTGCGGGTGGGCGCCTGCATGCGGGAAGTGATCGGTGCCATGTTCTCGTCGCCGAGTACCAGCCGCTAAAGTGATGAGTGAACCATGGCCTTACCGGCCGGTAAGTTGCCGAACCCGATGCAGGAGGTCGACGTAGACCCATGACGAATATTGTCGTTCTGATCAAGCAGGTTCCCGACACGTGGTCCGAGCGCAAGCTCGCCGATGGCGATTTCACGCTCGACCGGGAAGCCGCCGACGCAGTGCTCGACGAGATCAACGAGCGCGCTGTGGAAGAGGCGCTGCAGATCAAGGAAGCCAACGGCGGCGAGGTGACGCTGCTGTGCGCCGGTCCCGAGCGCGCCACCGACGCCATCCGCAAGGCTCTGTCGATGGGTGCGGACAAGGCCATCCACATCAAGGACGACCTGATGCACGGCAGCGACGCGGTCCAGACCGCCTACGTTCTGGCGTCGGCGCTGGGCACCATCGAGGGCGTCGAGATGGTCATCGCGGGCAACGAGGCCACCGACGGTCGCAGCGGTGCTGTGCCGGCGATGATCGCCGAGTACCTCGAGCTGCCGCACCTGACCCACCTGCGCAAGCTGGAGATCGACGGCGAGACCCTGCGCGGTGAGCGGGAGACCGACGAAGGCATCTTCAACGTCGAGGCCACCCTGCCGGCGATCGTCTCGGTCAACGAGAAGATCAACGAGCCGCGCTTCCCGTCCTTCAAGGGCATCATGGCCGCCAAGAAGAAGGAAGTGAATGTCGTGACCCTCGCGGAGATCGGCGTCGAGGCCGACACCGTCGGTCTGTCCAACGCGGGCAGCACCGTCACCGGCGTCACCCCGAAGGCCGAGAAGACGGCCGGCGAGCGCGTCACGGACGAGGGCGACGGTGGCGTCAAGGTCGCCGAGTTCCTGGTCGCGTCGAAGATCATCTGATCGCGCCCACCACTTCATCTGGCGAACCCATAGACATTCAGGAGAACAATCATGGCTGAAGTACTCGTGCTCGTTGAGCAGGACGCCGAAGGTGGGCTGAAGAAGGTCACCAGCGAGCTCATCACCGCGGCGCGCGCCCTCGGCACCCCGTCCGCTGTCGTCGTCGGCAAGCCGGGCTCGGCTGCCGGCGTCACCGCGGGTCTCACCGAGGCCGGCGCCGAGAAGATCTACGTCGCCGAGTCGGACGACGTCGCGAACTACCTCATCACCCCCAAGGTCGACGTGCTGTCGCAGCTGGCCGAGGCGAACGGCGCCGCAGGCGTCCTCGTCGCCGCCACCGCGGACGGCAAGGAGATCGCCGGCCGTCTGGCCGTGCGTCTGGGCTCGGGTCTGCTGACCGACGTCATCGAGGTCAAGGAGGGCGGCGCAGGCGTGCACTCGATCTTCGGTGGCGCGTTCACCGTCGACGCGCAGGCCGGCGGCGACACCCCGGTCATCTCGGTGCGCCCCGGCGCCGTCGAGGCCGCGCCGGCCGCCGGTGCGGGCGAGGTCGTCGAGGTCGAGGTTCCGGCTCAGGAAGGCGGTGTGAAGATCACCGGCTTCGCGCCGAACGTCGGCGGCGACCGCCCCGAGCTCACCGAGGCGTCGATCGTCGTCTCCGGTGGCCGCGGTGTCGGTTCGGCCGAGAGCTTCTCGGTGGTCGAGGCACTGGCCGACTCGCTCGGTGCCGCTGTCGGCGCATCGCGTGCCGCCGTCGACTCGGGCTACTACCCGGGCCAGTTCCAGGTGGGTCAGACCGGCAAGACCGTGTCGCCGCAGCTGTACATCGCCCTCGGCATCTCGGGCGCGATCCAGCACCGTGCCGGCATGCAGACCTCGAAGACCATCGTGGCCGTCAACAAGGACGAAGAGGCCCCGATCTTCGAGATCAGCGACTTCGGCATCGTCGGCGACCTGTTCAACGTCGCCCCGCAGCTGACCGAGGAGATCAACAAGCGCAAGTGATGCGCTGATCTTCGCGTAAGCGTCGAGATCGCCCCGCCGCACCCCGTGCGGCGGGGCGATCCGCATTTCCGCGTGAGCCGAGCACGACAGGAGTTCACCCGCAGTGTCCGGACACGTCACGTCGCATTGCCGGGGACGTTCAACGACGCGCCTTGACTGCGAGGCATGACAGTAACGGACGTCTCCACCGGATTCCCGTCTCCGATCCTCGCGCGACCGGTCCTCGCCGGGGGCGACTACCAGGTCCTGATCTCCGAGAACCCCTCCGACATCGACGACGCGCAACGACTCCGATACGAGGTATTCAACGGCGAGCCCGGCTACTCCGACGCCATCGGCGACGCCGATTCGGGCCGCGACGCCGACGCTTTCGACGAGTTCTGCGACCACATGCTGGTCCGTCACATGCCGACTGGGGCACTCGTCGGCTGCGCCCGGGTGCTGCCGCCGCCCAGGGCGATCGCAGCCGGCGGCTGGTACTCGGCCGGTGAATTCGATCTCGGAGAGCTCTCGGAGATCCGCGGCGAGACGGTCGAGATGGGCCGCGCGGTGGTCGATCCGGGTCACCGCAGCGGTTCGGTGACGGCGATGCTGTGGGCCGCCGTCCTGAGCTACCTCGAGGAGGGCGGCTACCGGTATCTGATGGGTTGCGTATCGGTGCCCCTGGAATCGGCGATCGGCCGCGGTCGGGAACTGCGCGGGATCCGCGACCTCGCCCGCGACAGGCACCGGGCGCCCTGGCAGGTGTACCCGTACCGGCACGTGGAGGTCGACGGAGCCAGGCTCGACGATCTGGAGCCTCCCGCCGTCAACCGGCTGCCCGCACTGTTGCGCGGCTATGTCCGCCTCGGTGCCCGCGTGTGCGGGGAGCCGGCGTTCGACGAGGTGTTCGACGTCGGTGACTTCCTCACCGTCCTGGATCGCCACAACGGCGACCAGCGGTACACCGACCGTCTCCGGGGTGCCATGACCCGGCTCGGCGCCGACGGGAAGTAGGCGCCGTGGAGTCCAGTCCGTGGATGCCCGTCAGTCCGTGCGGTGTGCACTGCGTACACACGCACACGCCCCCGGTGTCCCGGCTGCGAGCGAGCGTGCGGCTCACGTCGTTCGCTGTCGTCGGCGTGACGATCCTGCTCTTCGGACTGCTGACCGTGGCGTGCCCGCGCGGGCTGCGGCACCGGTACTGGCGCGCCGGCGCCCGAGTGACGCTGCGCTCGATGGGGGTGCTGCTCGAGATCGACGATCGCCGTCCGTCACATGCGCCTCGGTTGCGCGGCGCGCTGATCGTCGCGAACCACATCTCTTATCTGGACATCGTCGCGATCGCATGTGTGGCGCCCGCGCGTTTCGTGGCGAAGAGTGAGGTGCTGGCGATGCCGGGCTTCGGTCCGATCGCCCGCCTGTTCGGAGTACTGGCGCATCGGCGCGGGGATCTGCGCCGGCTGCGGCCGATGATTGACAGGGTCGGCGGCATTCTCGACGCCGGGCGCCGTGTGGCCGTGTTCCCCGAGGGCACCACCTGGTGCGGGACCGCGTCCGGCCGATTCCGTCCGGCGTTCTTTCAGGCGGCCGTCGATACCGGCGTCCCGATTCTGCCGGTCCGACTCTCGTACACCGATCGCGGTTCACGGACCACCATGCCGGGATTCCTGGGCGAAGACACCGTCGCAAGCACGCTGTCACGTATCGTGCGATCGCGCCATCTCACCGTCACGATCACGATCTTCGACCTGCAGATGCCTGCAGGGGATCGACGCGGTCTGGCGGCCGCGGCCCAGCGACTGATTCTGCCGGCGGAGCCGATCTCGGCGATGCGGGAACTGGACGTGGATCTGTCCGGTCAGCCGCCGGTGCCGACCGCGGCCTGACGCCGACGGGTCGGCAGCCGCATCGCCGGACGCACTGTGACCGCGGGGCCATGGGCGCGGCAAGGCGCTTCCAAGGACCGCCCCGGAACCTGTTCTCGTCAATCTCAACGAACGAGGTCAGGACTAATGGAACACATTGATCGAGTTTCCCGGCGCGGCCGGGACCTCTCCCAGACGATGACGACCGCGGTGGTCTGCGCCGCCACCGCGATGCTGATGCTCGACATCGCCGTGGTGAACACCGCCCTTCCCGCGATGGCGCGCGAGTTCGATGCCGGC
The DNA here is from genome assembly GCF_047041125.1 of Gordonia sp. LUNF6. Classification (NCBI taxonomy): domain Bacteria; kingdom Bacillati; phylum Actinomycetota; class Actinomycetes; order Mycobacteriales; family Gordoniaceae; genus Gordonia; species Gordonia sp. LUNF6. The sequence continues at coordinate 2,746,416 of NZ_CP178181.1, read as the reverse complement.
ATGGCCTCGCTCAAGTGGGTGGTCGACGGCTATACGCTCGCACTCGCGACTATCGTGCTCAGCGCCGGTGCATGGTCGGACCGCTACGGGCGACGACGGGTGTTCATCCTCGGCACCGTGGGATTCACCGGGGCGTCGATCCTCTGTGCGGCCGCTGTCGGCATGCCGATGCTGATCGTCGCCAGGGTGGTGCAGGGGCTGGCCGCCGCGCTGTTGTTCGCCTCGTCGCTCGCTCTGCTCGCCGGCGCGTTTCCCCGGCGGTCCGATCGGGCGCGGCCGCTCGCGGTGTACGGCGCGACCATCGGCGCGTCGTTCGCGGTCGGTCCGCTGCTCGGCGGTCTCCTCACCGAATTGCTCGCCTGGCGATCGATCTTTCTCATCAACGTGCCGGTCGGCCTCGTCATCCTGGCGGGGGTGCGCCACGTCGCGGAGTCGCGCAGCAGCGCGCCCCGACGCGGCGACCGCCGGGGACAACTCGCAGTGGTGATCGGACTGGCCGCGCTCACCTACGGCCTCGTCGAGGCGAACGAGCGGGGCTGGACCGATCGCGCGACGGTGGCCGCCTTCGCCGTCGCGGTAGCGGCTCTCGCAGGATTCATCAGTGTCGAAAGGAGAGTAGACCAGCCGATGCTGCCCCTGGCGATGTTCGCGAATCGCTCATTCGCCGGCGCACAGGTCGCGGTCTTCGCGATCTCGGCGTCGATGTTCGCGGTCTTCGTGTACGTCACTGTCTACTTGCAGGGTGTCCTCGGCATGTCGCCGATCGGCGCCGGGCTCGTGTATCTGCCGGGAACTGTGGTCATGCTGGCCGTCGCCGGTGTCACGGACCGTTTCCTGACCTCTGTTCCGCCCGGCCGGGCCCTCGCGCTCTCGCTGGTGGCGGTCGCGGTCGGGATGGCGATGATGACGCTCGGCGGTGTGCACAGCAGCGGTCTGGTGATGGTTCCCGGATTCGTCGTCGCGTGCATCGGCGCCGGGGTGTTCAATCCGGTGATGAGCGGTGTCGTGCTCAGTGAGAGCCACGGTGACGATGCCGGACTGGCCGCGGGAATCAACGACGCCTTTCGGCAGTCCGGGATCGCACTGGGTGTCGCTGCGCTGGGAGCCCTGTTCCCCGCGCGGTCCGTCCTGGCGGGCGGATCCCCGGCGGAATTCGTCGACGGTCTGCGGCTGGCACTGTGGGTGAGCTGTGGGACGGCTCTCGTGGGAGCGGCAGCGGCCGCAGTGTGGATCAGGCAGGCGCGATCGGATGCGACGCCTGCCGAAGCCGACGACCGCCCGCGCGTCGCATTCTAGAATCGACGGGATGAGCTGGGGCTGTGATGCTTGAGTACCGGGTGCTGGGGCCACTCGTCGTTCGGCGTGACGGCATGCCCGTCGACCCCGGGTCGCCCAAGCAGCGCGCGGTCCTCGCGGCGCTGCTGCTGGCCCGTGGCGCCGTCGTTTCGACCGATCGGCTGGTGCACGCGGTCTGGGGAGACGATCCGCCCGCGGCGGTGGCGACCAGTCTGCAGGCTTACATCTCGAATCTCCGCAGACTGCTGCGTGACGCATCCGGTGCGTCTCCGATCGAGCGGGTCAGTCCCGGCTACCGGTTGGCGGTGGGCCAGGATCGGTTCGATCTGCTGGAGTTCGGGCGACTGGCCGGCGAGGCGCGCGATGCGGTCGACGCGTTTGACTGGGAGACCGCGCTGTCTGCCTCGACAGCCGCTCTGGCGCTCTGGAGGGGGCCGTTGCTGGAGGAGTTCGAGGACCGCGATTGGATCGAAGTGGAGTCGACGGCGCCGACCGAGCTGCGGCGTGCGGCCACCGAGGCTCAGATCGCGGCGCTCCTTGCGCACGGCGATGTGGCGACCGCACTCGTCGCCGCGACTGAGTTGTGCCGCCAGGACCCGCTCCGGGAGCGGAGCGTCTGGCTGCGGATGGTCGCACTGTATCGCGACGGTCGGGCCGGGAGCGCTCTCGAAGCGTACGCGGCGTATGTCCGCGATCTCGACGTGGAACTCGGCCTCGACCCGAGCGCTGAACTGCGTGAGCTGCAGGGTGCGGTGCTCAGGCACGACCCCGAGCTGGCAGCCTGGCCGCTGACTCCTCGCTGGACCGGCGCCCGGCCGGTGTCGTCCCCGGAACCGCGAGCCGTCCAGCCCGTCGAGACGCAAGAGCTCGCGGGCGAGGTGGCCCGCGATATCGGGGCGCCGCTCGTCGGGAGGGAGGATGCGGTGCGCGTGCTCCGCGAATTGCGTACGGCGGGCACCGGCACCCGCTGGCTGATCCTGTCCGGACCCGCCGGCATCGGCAAGACTCGTCTGGCCGAGGAGGCGGTCCACCTCGCCGAGGCGGCGGGGGATCGGGCTGTGTGGGTGCGCTGCCCGGACACCGAGGGCGTTCCGGCATGGTGGCCCCTGCGCCAGCTCTGCCGCGCGTTGAACGCGGACACGGATCTGCTGACGGTCTCCGACGGCGCCGACGCCGACGCGGCCCGTTTCGAGGTCTACGACCGCGTGCAAGCCCTCCTCGAACACGAGAGCGCGACGAAACCGCTGACGATCGTCGTGGACGATGTCCAGTGGGCCGATGCGATGTCGCTGGGACTGCTCCGCTACCTTGCGCCGGTACTTCGGGATGCGCCGGTCACCGTCGTCCTGACACTGCGGGAGGAGGAGGCGACCGACGCCGCGCAGTCGCTCCGCGAGGCCGTCGCACGATCAGGCGGCCGACTGCTCGACGTGCCGGAGCTGTCGCGCGAGGCGGTCGGTGAGCTGGTGCGGGCGGTGGCGGACACCGATTTGTCGGCCGCCGAACTCGACCAGCTGGTGGCCCGGACCGGTGGCAATCCGCTGTATGTGACCGAGTATGCCCGGCTGCCGGAGGAACAGCGCCGCGACGTGATCCCGGCGGCGGTCAGATCGGTGCTCGGTCGCCGGCTGGCGACACTCGATCCGACCGTCCGCGAGGTCATCGGCCACGCCGCGGTGATCGGCGAGGAGATCGACATAGCGATGTTGTCGGAACTGACCTCCCGCAGCGTCGACGCGGTCGCCGACTGTCTCGACGAAGCCGCGGACGAGCGGATCGTCGTCCCCTTGCCGAGCAGCGGTGGACTGACCTTCGCCCACGCACTTCTGCGCGACGAGGCCGAGACGATGTTCGCGCCGCTGCGCCGTTGCCGGATCCATCTGCGGGCCGCCGAACTGCTCGCGGCGCGGAGCGGCCCGGAGATGAGCGCCCGCCGCGCAGCGCACCTGCTCGACGCGTTGCCGGTGGCCGAGGTGCCCGACGTGGTCGCCGCCTGCCGGGAGGCGGCGCACGATGCGGCGGTCCGCTGGGACTCGGAGAGCGCAGCGCACTGGCTCAGCCGCGCGCTCCGGACACACGAGACACTGGCGGGTCCGGAAGCGTCGGTCGACGAGCGGGACGCGCTGCTTACGGGCATGCTGCACGCGCAGGTCCGCGCCGGACGGGCTCAGCTCGTCCTGGACACGGTCGAGGCCATGCTGGTGCGGGCGATGCGTGACGGGAGCACTGTCACGGTAGGGCGTCTCGCGGGTGTTCTACTGCGTGCGGGCGGTGGTTGGCCGTGGATCTCGCCGACCGCCGAGACCGGGTCGCTGCACGAGGTCCTCACCGCAGCGGTCGACATCGTCGACGGCGACTCCATAGCCTTGGTTCGAGTGCTGGGAGCGCTCGCGATCGGACACTGCTATCACCGGGACGCCTCGGTGCCTGCCGGGCTTCTGGAGCGAGCCGCCGAGGTGGCCGCTGCGGTCGGCGATCCCGATGTGATGGCCGACGCGATTCTCGCGCGCCTCATCACCTACTCCGGGGTCTCCGGACGCGCGGCCGAGCTGATCTCGCTGGCCGATGACCTGACCGCGCTGCCTCACGCGGATGCCGAACTCGACGAGGTGATCGCGGGTTCGGTCGTGACGATGGCCGCGATGACGCTCGGCGACATCCCGCAGACGAAGGCTCGTCTGCGTGCGGCGATCGCAGGCAGTGAGCGCATGCGACTGCCGGTCCTGCGCGCGCAACTGCGCTGGATGGAGGCCGCGCTGGCGGTCTGGCACGGCGACTTCGCGCTTGCCGAAGAGCACTTCCGGACCGCCCTCGCGGTCCATCGGCAGACGGAACTGTATGTTGCGGGCTCCGGGGCGCTCGCGCTGATGGCGACGGCGAATCAGCGGGGCGTGTTCGACGACGTCGTCGATGAGGTGCTCGGCACCGGCGGCGGGGACCGCATGGAATGGGTGCGGACGGTGATGTCCGCGGCGCCCGACAATCGGGTATCGACGCTGCTGGCCGCGGGTGTGGCGACCGTGGCCGTCGAGCACGGCGACGCCGCGCTGGTCCAGTCGATGATCGATCTCTGGCGGGCGGACGACCGCCCGATGATCTGGACGTCGCTCGCGCAGGCCGTGGTGCTGGCGAATCTCGTGGTCGAGGAGCGCTTCGTCGACGACGCGCGGGCGTTCATCGATGTGCTCGCCCCCTACGCGGGGCATATCGCGACGGTCGGTCAGGTCGGTTGCGTCGGCCCCGTCGACCTGGCGCTCGCCGGCCTCTACGACCTGATCGGTGACGATGCGGCCGCGGACGCGGCGCTGGGTCGCGCACGAGCGCTCTCGATCGCCGGGGACAGCCGGCCCGGGCTGCTGCGCTGCCGCCTCTTCGAAGCTCTGCGGGCACCTGACTCGGCCGACCGTGCGAGGGAGATCGCGGCGATCGCCGCGCAGGCCCGTGCGCTGGGCCTCCAGGCAGTAGCCGACGTCGCGCACGCCGCCGAGCGGAGGACGAGTGTGCCAAGGGCAGTCCAAGAAGGATGCAAGCGCACTGAGTGACAGTCGGTTCGGGACAGGTGCGGATCCCCGCGCCGCCGTGAACCGGGAGACATGCCATGACCTCACACGCCATCGATCGCGCCGACATCGCCGACCTACGAACGCGGGTACGCGGAGCGGTGCACCGGCCGTCGGACGACGGGTACGAGACGATCGGATTCAACGTCGCCGTGTCACGCCGCCCCTGGGCGGTCGTCGACGCTGCCGACGCCGCGGACATCGCCGCGGTGATGACGTTCGCGGGAGACAACGGGATGACTGTCGCCGTCCACTCGACCGGGCATGGCGCGATTCCCATCGACGGGCGGTCGCTGCTTGTACGCACCGGCGGTCTCGACACCCTGGAGATCGATCCCGCAGGGCGTACCGCGCGCGTCGGCGCCGGGGTGCGGTGGCAGCGGGTCCTCGACGAGTCCGCACCGCACGGTCTGGCCCCGCTGTGCGGGTCGGCACCATCTGTCGGCGTGATCGGATTCCTGACGGGCGGCGGCATCGGTCCGCTGGTGCGAACTGTCGGATCCTCCAGCGACCACGTCCGTTCGTTCGAGGTCGTGACCGGTGCCGGACGGGTGGTCCGGGCCTCGCCCGATGAGAACGCCGAGTTGTTCTGGGGGCTGCGGGGCGGCAAAGCGACTCTCGGTCTGGTCACCGAGGCGGTGATCGATCTGCTGCCGATCCCGGAACTGTACGCCGGTGCGATGTACTTCGACGGCGCCGACGCACCCGCGGTTCTGCGCGAATGGCGGACATGGAGTGCCTCGCTGCCGGTCGAGGCGAACACTTCCGTGGCACTGCTGCGACTGCCAGAGCTGCCGACGGTGCCGCCGGTGCTCGCCGGCCGCATGACGGTCGCCGTCCGCTACGCCGCGTTGACTTCGCGCGATGAGGCGCAGCGGCTTTTCGCGCCCATACGTGCGGTCGCGCCCCCGCTGCTCGATGCGGTCGGCACGATGCCCTACGCGGCGATCGGCGCGATCCACGCCGATCCCGCAGACCCGATGCCGGTCGCTGAGGACGGCTGCCTGCTGCGAGAACTCCCCGAAGAAGCGGTCGACGCGATCCTGGCCTCCGCCGGACCGGACGTCGAATCGCCTCTCCTCATGGTGGAACTGCGACTGCTCGGCGGCCGGTTCGCGCGGACGCCGCAGGTCGACAGCGCACTCTGTCACCGATCGGCGCCCCTGCATCTGTACACGGTCGGGATTCTGGCGCCGCCGATCGCGGAACAGGTTCCGGTCGCGGTCGCGGGACTGGTGGAGACCATGTCGGCGTACTCCGACGGATACCGGCTGCCGAACTTCACGGCGACCTCCGACGCCGGCGTGACGGCGCGTTGTTATGACGAGCAGACACGCGCCTGGCTGCGTGCGCTCGCCGGCCAATACGATCCGCGCGGCGTGCTCCGAGTCGGACAACTGGCCCGGTGATTTCCGGGCAGTGCGACGTGCGACTATCGTGGAGCGCGTCATGTCGCTGCCCTACCCTCCCGTCTACCTCGACAACGCCGCGTCCACCGCGCTAGTACCCGAAGCCGCCGCGGCGATGGCGGCCGCGTGGGCACACCCGGGGAACGCCTCCTCACTGCACGGCTCCGGCCGGGCGGCCCGACGGATGCTGGAGGAATCGCGCGAGTCGATCGCCCGCGACCTGGGAGCCCGTCCGTCCGAGGTGATCTTCACCGGCGGCGGCACCGAATCCGACAATCTCGCGGTGAAGGGGATCTTCGAGGCGCGCCGCCGTGAAGACCCTCGGCGCCGCAAGATCGTCATCTCGGCGATCGAACACCACGCGGTTCTCGATCCGGCGCAGTGGCTCGCCGACGAGGCCGGCGCCGAACTCGTCGTGCTGCCGGTCGACGGTCACGGGTTCGTCAGTCCCGACTCGGTGCGTGCGGCACTCGAGGAGCACGCCGGCGAGGTGGCGCTGATCTCGGTGATGTGGGCCAACAACGAGGTCGGGACGGTGCAGCCGATCGCCGAGATCGCCCGGCTCGGCGCCGAGGCCGGGGTTCCGGTCCACTCGGACGCCGTAGCCGCCGTCGGCCACCTGCCGGTCGACTTCGCGGCGAGCGGGTTGTCGGCGATGACTTCCGCGGCACACAAGTTCGGCGGTCCGCAGGGGACCGGAGTGCTGGTGATCGGCCGTGACGTGGCCTGCGTGCCGCTGCTCCACGGCGGCGGTCACGAGCGTGACCTCCGGTCGGGGACCCCGGATGTCGCGTCGGCCGCGGGAATGGCGGCGGCCCTGCGGACGGCGGTCGCTGGATGCGACACCGATTCCCGGCGCGTCGCCGCCTTGCGCGACCGGCTCGCGGGAGTGCTGGGCGCCGTCGACGGTGTGCGGATCAACGGTGCGCTGCCCATCGAGCCCGACCTCGCGCTGCCGGGCGTGCTGCACGTGTCCATCGACGGGTGCGAGGGTGATTCGCTGCTCATGCTCCTCGACGCGAAGGGAGTGGAGTGCTCCACCGGATCGGCCTGCACCGCGGGTGTCGCGGCGGCCAGCCACGTGCTGCTGGCGATGGGTTTCGACACTGCGACCGCCCGCGGATCGCTCCGGTTCTCGCTGGGAACCGGCAATACGGAGGACGACGTCGACCTGGTCGGCGAGGTGATCGGCGAGGTGGTCGATCGTGCCCGGGCCGCCGGACTGCTGTCGGCGGTCGGAGCGCGGGCTGGAGGTGAGAGCTGATGCGGGTACTCGCAGCGATGAGCGGAGGGGTCGACTCGGCGGTCGCCGCTGCGCGTGCGGTGGACGCCGGTCATGAGGTGGTCGGAGTCCATCTGGCGTTGTCGACGGCGCCCGGTGCCCTGCGCACTGGTTCGCGCGGCTGCTGTTCGCGCGAGGACGCCGACGACGCCCGGCGCGCGGCCGACCTGCTCGGCATCCCGTTCTACGTGTGGGACTTCGCCGACCGTTTCAAAGAAGATGTGATCGACGAGTTCGTCGCCTCGTACGCGGCCGGTGAGACGCCGAACCCCTGCCTGTCGTGCAACGAGAAGATCAAGTTCGCGGCCTTGGCCGAACGCGCGGTCGCGCTGGGCTTCGACGCGCTCGCCACCGGGCACTACGCACGGTTGGCCGACGGCGAACTGCGCCGTGCCGTCGACGCCGACAAGGATCAGTCGTACGTGCTGGCCGTCCTGGACCACGAGCAGCTCTCGCGTGCCATGTTCCCGGTCGGTGACACCCCGAAGCCGCAGATCCGGGAGGAGGCCGAACGCCGCGGGCTCGCGGTCGCCGATAAGCCCGACTCCCACGACATCTGCTTCATTCCGAGTGGCGACACGCGAGCCTTCCTCGGCGCGCGGATCGGCGTGCGGCCCGGGGCCGTTGTCGACTCGGCGACGGGCGAGAGGCTGGCCGAGCACGACGGCGTCCACGGATTCACCATCGGTCAGCGCAAGGGCCTCGGGATCGAGACGCCCGCCGCCGACGGTCGTCCGCGCTACGTGACGGGGATCGATCCGGAGAGCGGGACGGTGACGGTGGGCGCCGCGGCCGATCTCGAGGTCACCGCGATCACCGCGGGTAAGACGGTGTGGACCTCCGGCCGCACCCCGGACGGCCCGGTGGAGTGCGTGGTGCAGGTGCGCGCGCACGGCGGACTCGCGCCCGCAGTCGCGACGCCGGTCGAGGGCCCCGACGGCCCCGGCATCCGGATCGATCTGCGCGAGCCGCTTCGCGGTGTGGCGCGTGGGCAGGCGGCCGTGCTCTACGCTCCGGACGAGGTCGAAGGCGACCTGGTGATCGGCTGCGGCCGGATCACCGGCTCGGAGTGACAGCGCAGGCGGCCGGGACGGGGCTGCCGGCCGGAGTCGGCACCGGCGTCGGCTCCATGCCCGGCACCGATCCGTCCGAGGCGGTGCGCATCGCGAGCGGCGAACTCGATCTGCCGTTCCTTCCCGAACTCCCCGCGCGAGGAGTGGGAGCCGACATGATCGGCCGGACCGGCGCGTTGCTCGTCGACCTGCCGCTCGACATGGTGCATCACGCCTACCGGCTCACCGATCACCCCAACACCACCACGCGGCGCGCGCGGGACTGGCTGCGCTGGGACCTCGATGCTCTCGAGGAGCATTGGGAAGCCTCCGGGCTCGTCGGCTCCGGACGAACCGTGAAGGTGCAGGCGTGCGGGCCGCTGACCTTCGCCGCGAACGCCGAGCTGCGCGGAGGCCACAAGATCGTCAAGGACCGCGGTGCGGTTCGTGACATCGCGGCGTCGCTGACCGAGGGACTGCGCGGGCACGTCGCCGAGGTGACGCGACGGCTCGGCGCGAAGGTGCTGGTGCAGCTCGACGAACCCGACGTGGGGCGGGTGATCGATGGCACCGTCACCCCGCTGACCCGCCTCGACCCGATTCGGCCGATCCCGGCGCCCGACGCCGCCGAGTTGATGCAGGGCGTCGTCGACGGCCTCGACGTGCCCGTTCTTCTGCATTCGTGTGGACGCCCGCGGTGGGACCTGACCGATCGACTCGAGCGGGTCGCGCTGTCGATCGATCTGACGAGACTGCGACCGGACGCCGACTACGACCGGCTCGGAGCCTTCGTCGACAGCGACGGAGTGCTCGCTGCGGGGCTGGTTCCGGCCACCGAGCCGGAGGCCCCGGTCGACGCCGAGACGCTCGCCGGTCGTCTCACCGAACTGATCGACCGGATCGGCCTGCCGCGTCGGGTCTTGCGCGACAACATCCTGGTCACACCCGTATGCGGCCTCGCGGGGGCCACGGGATCGTGGGCGACGCGGGCCCTGTCGCTGTCGTCGGAGATCGCCGCGGGACTGGCCGCGGATCCGGACTACCGCTCCTCGTAGCGTCGCCGCGGCCCCGGCCGATCGGCGCCCGTTCCGGACGTCTCAGACGTCGCTCTCCAACTGTGCGACCGCGCGCTTGGGCGCCACCTGCCGGAAGCTGGCGTCTAGCAGTTCGGCCACCTCGTCCCAGTCCGAGTCGGCGGTCAGGTCGATGCCGAGCCAACCGTAGGCGCCGACGTACGCGGGGACGAAGAAGCGGGCGTCCTGGATGAGAGCCTCTCGCTCGAGCGGGTCGGGGATGAACAGGAGCGCGGTGTCGCGGCGGATCTTGGAGCCCTTCTCACCGCCGCCGTACATGGCGAACATCTTGCCGCAGCGAAAGGTCGGACGGCCGTGCGCAACCTTCTCGGTGGCTTCCGGGAGTGCCAGCGCCACGGTCCGGAGGCGTCGCAGGATCGGATCGTCGTCGGAGAACATGATGGGGTGCGGCATGTCGGTAAGCGTAGTGTCGGCGTTCGTCGGGCGCGGGTATGTCGCAGGGCTCGGTTAACCTGAACGCGTGAGTGAGGGCGAGGGGACAGACACGGCGGGATCGGCCGCAGCGGAGGCGGGCGCCGATTGGGCGCGGGAGTGGGCGCTGCTCGCCGAGGAGGTTCGCGGGCATCAGTTCCGCTACTACGTCCAGGACGCGCCGGTGATCAGTGACGGAGAGTTCGATTCGCTGTTGCGCCGGCTGCAGGCACTCGAGGACGAGCATCCCGAACTGGCGGTGCCCGATTCGCCGACGAAGCTGGTCGGCGGCGGGTTCTCGACCGACTTCACCTCGGTCGACCATCTCGAACGGATGATGTCGCTCGACAACGTCTTCGATTACGACGAGATGCGCACCTGGGTCTCGCGTACCGAAGCCGAGATCGGCGCCGGGACCGAGTTCCTGTGCGAACTCAAGATCGACGGGGTCGCGCTCTCGCTGGTGTACGAGAAGGGCAGGCTCGTCCGGGGAGTGACCCGGGGCGACGGCCGCACCGGCGAGGACGTGACACTCAACGCGCGCACCATCACCGACGTTCCGCACGATCTCGACGATTCGGTGCGCCCGGTGCCCGAACTCCTGGAGGTCCGCGGTGAGGTGTTCTTCCGAGTCGAAGACTTCCAGAATCTGAACGCCTCCCTCGTCGAAGAGGGGAAGCCGCCGTTCGCGAATCCGCGCAACTCGGCCGCCGGCTCTCTGCGCCAGAAGAATCCGCAGGTCACCGCGCGGCGCCGACTCCGGATGATCTGTCACGGGATCGGGAAGGTGGAGGGCTGGAGGCCCGAGTCGCTGCACGAGGCCTACCTCGCGCTGGGCGAGTGGGGGCTGCCAGTCTCCGACCACACGAAGAAGGTGACCGGGGCCGACGAGATCATCGAGGCGATCGCGTACTGGGGCGAGAACCGGCACTCGGTGGAACACGAGATCGACGGCCTCGTCGTCAAGGTGGACGATGTGACGCGCCAGCGCCGGCTGGGTGCGACCTCACGCGCACCGCGCTGGGCGATCGCGTACAAGTACCCACCGGAAGAGGTCACGACCAAACTGCTCGACATCATGGTCGGCGTCGGACGGACGGGCCGCGTCACGCCGTGGGCGCTGATGGAACCGGTGCTGGTCGCGGGATCGACCGTCTCCCGCGCGACACTCCACAACGCCTTCGAGGTGAAGCGTAAAGGCGTCCTGATCGGCGACACCATCACCATTCGCAAGGCCGGCGACGTGATTCCCGAGGTGCTCGGTCCGGTCGTCGAACTGCGCGACGGTACCGAACGCGAGTTCGTGATGCCGACTCGATGCCCCGAGTGCGGAACCGAACTGGCCCCCGCGAAGGAGGGCGACAAGGACATCCGCTGTCCCAACCAGCGCTACTGCCCGGGACAACTGCGCGAACGCCTGTTCTATCTCGCGGGCCGCGGCGCGTTCGACATCGAAGCGCTCGGATACGAAGGGGCGCAAGCACTTCTGTCGAGCGGCGTGCTGACCGACGAAGGCGACCTGTTCTCGCTCACTGCCGACGATCTGGTCAAGACCGACCTGTACACCACGAAGTCGGGTGCGCTCTCGGCCAACGGTCGGCGATTCCTGGACAACCTCGACAAGGCCAAGCGGGTCCCGCTGTGGCGGGTGATCGTCGCGCTGTCGATCCGCCACGTCGGGCCCACCCCGGCGCGGGCTCTGGCCACCACTTTCGGCGACCTCGAGAGCATTCAGAACGCCTCCGTCGACGAGTTGGCGCAGGTGGACGGTCTCGGCCCCACGCGGGCGGCGAGCGTGCACGACTGGTTCGCCGTCGACTGGCACCGCGAGATCGTCGCCAAATGGCGGGCCGCGGGGGTGGCCATGGCCGACGAGCGGGACGAGTCGATCGAGCGGACGCTCGACGGCAAGACGATCGTGGTCACCGGTTCGCTCGTCGACTTCTCCCGCGACGGAGCCAAAGAGGCGATCATCGTGCGCGGCGGCAAGGCGTCGGGCTCGGTGTCGAAGAAGACCGACTACGTCGTGGTCGGCGACTCGCCCGGCAGCAAAGCCGCCAAGGCCGAAGAATTAGGCGTTCCGATCCTCGACGAGGACGGCTTCAAAGAATTGCTGGCGACCGGATCTGCGGGAGAGTCGGAGTCGGAGGACGAGTGATGCGTGCGCCGTTTCGACTCGCGGAAGACCCCAGGTCCGTCGAGTGAGCCGGTGAGCGTAGCGAGCAGGCGTATCGAGACTGCGCATGCTGTTTCGACTCGCTGCGCTCGCGGAAGTTTCTAGGTTCGTCGAGTGAGCGTGTGAGCGTAGCGAGCGCGCGTATCGAGACTGCGCGTGTTGTTTCGACTCGCTGCGCTCGCTCAACTGGCCTGGGGATTAGCCGAGGTCCGTCGAGTGAGCGTGTGAGCGTAGCGAGCAGGCGTATCGAGACTGCGCGTGCTGTTTCGACTCGCTGCGCTCGCTCAACTGGCCTGGGAGGTGCTCGCTCAACTGGCCTGAGGAGACCCAGGTTCGTCGAGTGAGCGTGTGAGCGTAGCGAGCGCGCGTATCGAGACTGCGCGTACTGTTTCGACTCGCTGCGCTCGCTCAACTGGCCTGGGAGGTGCTCGCTCAGCTGGCCGGGGAAGACCCAGGTTCGTCGAGTGAGCGTGTGAGCGTAGCGAGCGCGCGTATCGAGACTGCGCATGCTGTTTCGACTCGCTGCGCTCGCTCAACCAGCCTTGGAGCGCTCGCTCAACCGCCCTGAGTGTTCGGCTTTCTCTTCAGGACGGTGGCGATGATGCCGGTCAGGTAGCCCAGGCGCGCGACTTCCGCGGGGCGGAAGTCGGGACCGCCGATCCGGCCGAGGAGCAGGGCCTTGCCGTCGTCGCCCAAGGGGGCGGCGGCCAGCCTGGTCCCCATGTCACGCCATCCCTGAGGGATCCATTCGGCTTCGGAGTCGAACGCCACCGCACGGTCGAGGGGCAACCAGTCGGCCGTCTCCAGGGCCGTCTCGGGGGCTCCCGAACTGCCGTAGAGGCGCAGCACGTCCGGACCGGGGCGGGAGATCACCATCGCCCACGACACGCGGAGCACACGGGGCGCGTAGTCGGCCAGCACCTGCAGGCGGTCCTTGCCGCCCGCGGCGACGAGGTCGATCAACTCGAGTTCCTGATGCGTGTCGAGGACCCCGTCGTGCGGACGGAGAGAGTCGACGTGCACGCCCGCGACCTTCTCCGCGGCGGTGATGAGGGTGTCGGGCAGCGCACCCGAGGGCAGGTCGACCACCAGGTCGTCGACGGCGTAGCCCTCGCCTCGCTCGATCACCTCGAGCGAGCGGATGTCGGCACCGACGGCGCCGAGTTGAACGGCGAGCATGCCGAGACTGCCGGGACGGTCGTTCAGCAGAACGCGAAGCAGATACGACACCGGAGTCAGCGCGGCTGCTGCTCGAGCGGACGCACACCCACAGCCGTGCCGTACGCGCACACCTCGACGCCGCCGGATCCGGCGTACTCATTCGTCTCGAAGCGGAATGCGAGAACCGCGTTGGCCCCCTTGCTCTGAGCTTCGGCGGCCAAGCGACTCAACGCTTCATGACGCGCCTCGTGCAGCAACTGGGTGATGCCCTTGAGTTCGCCACCGGCGATCGACTTGAAGCTGGCGCCGATGTTGGAACCGATGTGTCGCGACCGCACCGTGAGGCCGAACACCTCGCCGAACACGTGCTCGATCCGGTAGCCCGGCAGTTCGTTGGTGGTGACGATGATCATGTGTCCAAGTTAACCGGTGCGGTGCACTCCGGCCACTCCGCGATCATTCACCCGGAGCACACCTCCCGCGCGGGCTCGGTCCGAAGCGGCCGCATATCCTGGTAGGCAAGTCCCACTGTCCTGAGCTCGTGCGGTGTTCCGTGACGAGTGCGTGTGTAGAGAGGTCGACGATGTCCACCGATTCCCAGCCGGCGATCAGCCGGGACGAGGTCGCGCATCTCGCGCGACTGTCCCGCTTGGCGCTCGACGACGACGAACTCGACCGATACGCGGCGCAGCTCGACTCGATCCTGAGCCACGTCGCGCAGATCTCCGAGGTGGCCGCCGACGACGTGCCGCCCACCGCACATCCCGCCGAGTTGCGCGACGTGCTGCGCGAGGACGTCGTCGTCCCGAGCCTGACCGCAGAACAGGCGTTGTCGGGGGCGCCCGCCGTCGAACAGGAGCGCTTCGCCGTTCCGCAGATTCTGGGAGAGGAATGAGCGTGAGCGACACCCGCAGCGCGAACGAGATCACAGGCCTGTCCGCAGCCGACCTCGCGGGCAAGATCGCCGCTCGCGAACTGTCGTCGGTCGAGGTAACCCGGGCACACCTCGACCGCATCGAGCAGATCGACGGACAGCTGGGCGCATTCCTGCACGTCGGCGGCGACGAAGCGCTCGCCGCGGCGGAGGCGGCCGACCAGGCGATCGCTTCGGGTGAGGCGCCGTCCGCTCTGGCCGGCGTCCCGATCGCGCTCAAGGACGTCTTCACCACCGTCGACGCCCCGACCACCTGTGGGTCCAAGATCCTCGAAGGATGGGTCTCGCCGTACGACGCGACCGTCACGGCCAAGCTCCGTGCCGCGGGCATCCCGATCCTCGGCAAGACGAACATGGACGAGTTCGCGATGGGCTCGTCGACCGAGAACTCGGCCTACCAGGTGACCCGGAATCCGTGGGACACCACGCGTATTCCGGGCGGTTCGGGCGGCGGCAGCGCCGCGGCACTCGCCTCGTACCAGGCGCCGCTGGCCATCGGCACCGACACCGGCGGCTCGATCCGACAGCCGGCCTCGGTCACCGCGACCGTCGGCGTCAAGCCGACCTACGGAACCGTGTCGCGCTACGGACTCGTGGCGTGCGCGTCGTCGCTCGATCAGGGCGGCCCCTGCGGACGCACCGTGCTCGACACGGCGCTGCTGCACGAGGTGATCGCCGGGCACGATCCGCGCGACTCCACCTCCATCGACGCGGCGATTCCCGATGTCGTCGGCGCCGCGCGCGCCGGCGCGTCCGGCGACCTGTCGGGTGTGCGCATAGGCGTGGTGAAGCAGTTGCAGGGCGAGGGCTACCAAGCCGGTGTGCTGGAGTCGTTCCAGGCGGCGTGCAAGCAGCTGACCGATCTCGGCGCGACGATCGTCGAGGTCGACTGCCCGCACTTCTCGTACGCGCTCGGCGCCTACTACCTGATCCTGCCGTCGGAGGTGTCGAGCAACCTGGCCCGCTTCGATGCGATGCGGTACGGGCTCCGGGTCGGCGACGACGGTTCGCACAGCGCCGACGAGGTCATGGCACTGACCCGCGAGGCCGGCTTCGGCCCGGAGGTCAAGCGCCGCATCATGATCGGGACGTACGCGCTGAGCTCCGGTTACTACGACGCGTTCTACGGTCAGGCGCAGAAGGTGCGCACGCTCATCGCTCGCGACTTCGCCGCAGCATACGAGGACGTCGACGTGCTGATCTCCCCGACCACCCCCACCACGCCGTTCAAGCTCGGAGAGAAGGTCAACGATCCGCTGTCGATGTATCTGTTCGACCTGTGCACGCTGCCGGTGAACCTGGCGGGCACCGCGGCGATGTCCGTTCCGTCGGGGGTCTCCTCCGACGACGGACTCCCGGTCGGCCTGCAGATCATGGCACCGGCACTGGCCGACGACCGGCTGTACCGGATCGGTGCGGCCTACGAGGCGGCCCGCGGGCCGGTCGGCTGACAGCCTGCCGGCATGATCCCGGCGGCGAGCCCCTGCTCGACGCCGTAACGGTGTCCGTGTCCCGCGGGAACCTTCAGTGAGCCCGCGAGGTCGAGGACGGTACCGACCATCGACACGACCGGCAGCCACGGCGGAGACTCGCTGTGGCGCCGGTCGTCGCCGTCTCCGGGAATGCGGTCGATCGGATGCCACAGCAGCGACGGAGCGAACCCGGGGACGGGATCGTCGGCGTTGGCCAGCACCACCCGCCGCTCGCACGATGCGACCCGGTCGACAGACCCCGCCGGCGGCCCGGCGAGCACTGTCCCGGCGAGTTCGACCCCGGAGTCGTTCGCCCAGCGGCGCGCGGCGTCGGCTCCCACCGCTCCCAGGCTCTGTCCGGCGAGGTACACGCGGGGCCGCCGCGCTTCGGGCAGGTTCGAGATTCGGGACCAGACGGCGTCGAGGACCGCGGACGCGGAGGTCCCCGCACGATCCGGGGAGGAGATGAACGCCCGCCACGACGCGACGTCGTCGTACTGCAGGGCGACGACCCGGACCGATCCGCCGAAGTACCCGGTGAAGCCGTCCACCGTTCCGGCGTCGATCCATCCCGAGCCGGTGGGCACGGCCACCACGACCGCGCGTGCCTCGCGACCGCCGTCGGCCACCCAGCGATCGGCCAGGCGCTCGGCGCGGTCCCGGACCGAGCCGGGTTCGCTCAGCGGGCTGTAGAGCATCACGGGGCGCTCGGGAACATCCGGTCCCGACGCCTGTGCGGGCGCGGGCAGCCCGATCGACGCCGCCGCGACCACCGCGACCATTCCGAAGCCGGCCCACACCCGTCCTGGGATCGCGACGACCGCGGCCGCGGCGGCGACCGGGATCGCGCACACGGCCAGCACCCACCCGGGGCCGATCGGCGGGGCACCCACCGCGGCCCGGACCGCCGACTCGTGACGAGCCGCGAGCCCGACGGCCGCACCGGCGACCACGAGCCCGGCGGCGAGGACGCCCCCGGAGACCGGGGCAGGTGGACGGTCACCGATCCGGTCTCGAAGCGCGCCGACGCCGGCACCGACGGCCATCCCGAGAAGAGTCAACGCGAGGCCGGCGACGGCGGCGACCAGCGCGGAGCGGGGGAGCATGCCGGGGGCGAGAGCCAGCAGGCGACCGGCGAGAGCGCCGGCGGCCACCGCGGGACGCACCCGCAGGCGGTTCACCGCAACCCCACTGTCTCTGCGGTTCGGGAGAGATAGCCGACGACGATCGTGCCGCCCGACTCGCGCACCGGCGGGCCCGAATGCTGCCGCCAGGTGTTCACTGCCAGGCCGGTCCGCGCGGTCTCGGCGGCGGCGTGGCACAGCGGATCGTCGCAGACGGCGTGCATGTCGTCGATCAGTCGGCCGTCGAGGGCGGTGCGAGCCCAGGCTCCCGCGGGCCGGCCGGTGGAATCGGAGTACCGGAGCAGGTCGTATCCGAGATCGTGCGCACGGCAGGCGTCGGTGAATCGGTCCGGCAACGGGACCGGCGAGGAACAGTCTCCGGCCGGGTTGAGGGGGCGGCCGTCGATCACCACCGGTCGATACCCGAGTCGTCGGGAGAAGTCGGCGGGCAGATCGCGCATGGCGTCGAGCGGACGGTCGCCGACCAGGTCCGCGATGGCGCGTTCGGCGGCTGTGGCCGGCCGGGCCGGGGGAGCGGCCCGATGCGAGTCCGCCAGCGCCGAGCTGATCGGCAGCAGCCCGAGGACTCCGACGGTCAACGCCGCGCCGGTCGAGAGCCGGACGACCCACCGGCGGATACCTTGTCGCCCAGGGGAATCGGCTGAGTCAGCGGAGGTGTTCGAGGTCATGTCCCGAACGCTATGGCCGGGTGGCACCACACCGGATCGCTCGCAACGGGGGTCTTGCACCCCGCGCGCGAGAGTGAGACCGCAGGGAACCCTGCGACTGGGGAACCGGTCGGATCTCACTCTCGCGGGGGAGGTGGCGACCCGGCTCGGGCTCCTATCGTCGAACTGTGAAGTCTCCCTCTGCCGTCCGTCGCCGGACCGCCGCCGCGGTCGGGCGGGTCCGTGACCGGATCGCGCTCGACCGCATCAGCGACCCGGCGCTGCACCGATACCTGTCGCACTGGCGCAACTGGCTCGCCGCCCTGGCCGCGGTCAGCATGATCTCGGTGTGCTGGCCGGTGCTCGGCGAGGTCACTCGCCTGCCCGCGTTCCTCCTGCCCGCCTTCGCGATCCTCGGCTGCGGCGGCATCGCGCTCGTGTTCGCCGGCGAGGAGGCGGTCAGGTACGGCTGGGCGTCAACGGTCATCACCTCGGCCGTCGCGTCGTTGGTTCCCAACGACGGACCGTGGCCGATGCCGATCCCGTTGTTCCTGGCGCTGCTGGCGATGACCGTCGCGGCGCTGTGGACCCAGCCGCTCAAGCGGCTGCCAGTGGTGCTGGCCGCCGTCGCGGGCGCCTTCGTCGTCGGCTTGCCCTTCGATGCGCTGGTGGGTTGGATCTTCGGGCTGGTCGTCGTCGGCATGGCCGTCGCGTTCCTGCGCTACCGTGCTCGCTCGCAGCGCGAGATCGCGGAGCAGACCGAGGAGACCGAGGTGCTGCGAGCCCGAGAGGCCGTACTCGCCGAACGCTCACGCATCGCGCGCGACCTGCACGATATCGTCGCGCACCGCATGTCGATGGTGGTGGTGATGGCGCAGACCGCACCCTACCGGCTGGCCGCGGCCGCCGATGCCGAGGAGGTGGGGCCCGGGGCCAAGGCGGAGTTCGACGCGATCGCCGACGCCGCCCGCGAATCGCTCGACGAGGTGCGCCAGCTGCTGGGCGTGCTTCGCCCGCACGGCGACGCCGCGGACACCGCGGCGCTCGCTCCGGTCCAGGGCCTCGGCGACGTCCCCGAACTCATCGAGGGCGTGCAGGCGGTGGGCGTGGATGTGGAACTGACCGACACCTCCGACCATTCGTCGGTGGCGCAGACGGTCGGCGCTGCCGTGTATCGGATCGTTCAGGAGGCGGTCACGAACGCCACCCGCCATGCGCCCGGGGCGGCGATCGCGGTCCGCATCGAGGAGGATCCCGTGCACGAGGGGAGACTCGACGTCGAGATCGTGAACGGGTTGGCGACGCAGCCGCTCGGCGCGACCGTCGGCGGCGGGCACGGCATCCTGGGAATGACCGAACGCGCCCACGCCGTCGGCGGGAGTCTCACCGCGGCGGCGCGGCCGGGCGGCGGTTTCGCCGTCCGCGCATCTCTGCCGATCGGTCCGTCGGTGAGGGCGGTCGCGTGAAGCGCCCGGGCGTGAGCGCCGCGCCGCGGCCCGGCGCACTAGGCTGACCCTCGTGCCGACCACTGTCCTCATCGCCGACGACCAAGCGATGGTCCGCGCCGGTTTCGCGGCACTGCTGGGCGCCGCCGACGACATCACCGTGCTCGGGGACGCCGAGGACGGGCAGGTCGCCGTCGACCAGGTGCGCCGCCTCAAACCCGATGTGGTCCTGATGGACGTCCGGATGCCGCGACGCGACGGCTTGTGGGCCGCGGAGCAGATCATCTCCAGCGGGTCGGCCACCAGAGTCCTGATGCTGACGACCTTCGACATCGACGATTACGTGTACGCCGCCCTGCGGATCGGTGCGTCGGGCTTCCTGCTCAAGGACGCGCCGGCAGACGAGCTCGTGCGCGCGGTCCGAGTGGTGGCCGCTGGCGACGCGCTGTTGGCGCCCTCGGTCACCAGACGCCTGATCGAGCAGGTCACCTCCCGGACCACGCGCAAGGCCACCGCGGCCGCCGACTCGCTCACCCCGCGGGAACTCGAGGTGCTCCTGACCGTCGCCGACGGCAAGTCGAACGGTGAGATCGCCGCCGAACTGTTCGTCTCCGAACAGACGGTGAAGACCCATGTGAGCAACATGCTGGCCAAGCTGGGTCTGCGCGACCGCGCGCAAGCGGTGGTCTTCGCCTACGAGAACGGCCTGAAGTAGGAGGTCGATGCCGCGCACCGGTCCGGAACTGGCCGACGTGCTGCCACCGGGCACGGATCGTGTTGTGATGGACGCGAACCCGGTTTCCTTTCAGAGAGGGGTCGCACCCGATGGCGCGCTTCGGCATTCTGACATCCGGCGGAGACTGCCCCGGTCTCAACGCGGTGATCCGCGGAACCGTCCTGCAGGGCAGCACGGTCCACGATCAGGAGTTCGTGGGATTCAGAGACGGGTTCTGGGGGCTGGTGTACGGCGAGGCGATCGACCTCGACCGATCCGTGGTGCGAGGCATCTCCCAGCAGGGCGGCACCATTCTGGGAACCAGCCGCTTCGGTCCGTACACCGAACCCGACGGCGGGCCGGAGAACATCAAGCGGGCACTCCAGCGGATCGGGGTGGACGGCGTCATCGCCGTCGGCGGCGACGGGACCATGGCGGCCGCCAACAGACTGCTCGGCGACGGCATTCCGATCGTCGGCGTGCCCAAGACGATCGACAACGACCTGCAGGCGACGGACTACACTTTCGGTTTCAACACCGCGGTCGAGATCGCGACCGAGGCCGTCGACCGGCTGCGCACCACCGGCAATTCGCACAAGCGGTGCATGGTTCTGGAGGTGATGGGCAGGCACGCCGGATGGATCGCGATGTACGCGGGTGTCGCGGCCGGCGCCCACGCGATCCTCATTCCGGAGCAGCAGGAGTCGCTCGAGCAGATCTGCGAGTGGGTGGTCAGCGTCCGCGACCGTGGTCGTTCGCCGATGGTCGTCGTCGCCGAGGGCTTCATGCTGCCGGAGATGGAGCAGGCGCACTCGTACAAGGGCATGGACGAGTTCAACCGGCCGCGGCTGGGCGGGATCGGCGAGATCCTCGCGCCGCTCATCGAGGAACGGACCGGGATCGCCACACGCGCCACGGTGCTCGGCTACATCCAGCGCGGCGGTGTGCCCAGCGCATGGGACCGGGTCCTCGGCACCCGCTTCGGCCAGGCGGTGAGCGACCTCGTCGCGGACGCGGGGTGGGGGTCCATGGTGGCACTGCGCGGCACCGACATCGTCCGGGTCCCCTTCGAGGAGGCCGTGGGCCACACCAAGACGGTGCCGCTCGAGTACTACCGCGGAGCGCGCGCGATCTTCGGCTGAGGGCTAGCGGTTCTTCGGGATGATCGCCCAGAGCAGCAGGTACAGAAGCACCTGCGGGCCCGGGAGGATGATCGACGCGACGAAGGCGACGCGGACCCAAGTGGAGTCGATTCCGAAGTACTCGGCGATGCCGCCCGCGACACCGCCGATCATCTTGTCGGTGGTCGAGCGGGTGAGTCGTTTGGCGGGGCGGACGGGCTCGGCGTCGTACGCGTCGCCGGCTCCCGGAAGGGCTGGATCGGTCATGGTGTTCTCCTCGGTTCGGATCGGTCTCGGTTCGGGCGTCCGCCCGATGACTCGAACGTAGGCCCCGGCGGCGCTATCGGGCATCGGGAAGCACCCTGACTTCGGCCCCCAGATACGATGGGACGCATGAGTGCCGCTATCGACGAACTGATGGACTTCGACGACGTCATCGAGACTTACGACCCGGTCATGGGCATGGAGGTCCACGTCGAGCTCGGCACGGCGACCAAGATGTTCTGCGGTTGCCCGACCACGTTCGGCGGCGAGCCGAACACCCAGGTGTGCCCCGCCTGCCTGGGTCTGCCGGGGGCGCTTCCGGTCGCCAACGCGAAGGCCGTCGAATCCGCCGCGCGCATCGGCTTGGCGCTGAACTGCTCGATCCGGGAGTCGAGCGTGTTCGCGCGGAAGAACTACTTCTACCCGGACCAGCCGAAGAACTATCAGATCAGTCAGTACGACGAGCCGATCGCCTACGACGGCTACCTCGACGTGCTGCTGAGCGACGGCACCACCTGGCGGGTGGAGATCGAGCGCGCCCACATGGAGGAGGACACCGGTAAGTCGCTGCACATCGGCGGCGCCACCGGGCGCATCCACGGTGCCAGTCACTCGTTGCTCGACTACAACCGCGCGGGCGTCCCGCTCGTCGAGATCGTGACCCGCCCCATCGAGGGTGCGGGCGAGCGCGCACCGGAGGTGGCCCGCGCGTACGTGACCGCCCTGCGCGATCTGCTCAAGTCGCTCGACGTGTCCGACGTCCGCATGGACCAGGGATCGATGCGCTGCGACGTGAACCTGTCGCTGATGCCCAAGGGCGCCGCCGAGTTCGGCACCCGCACCGAGACCAAGAACGTCAACTCGCTCAAGTCGGTCGAGGCCGCGGTCCGGTTCGAGATGAGCCGGCAGGCCGCGATCCTGTCGGCCGGCGGCGAGATCATCCAGGAGACCAGGCACTTCCACGAGTCGGACGGAACCACGTCGGCGGGCCGTCGCAAGGAGACCGCCGAGGACTACCGTTACTTCCCGGAGCCGGACCTGCCCCCGGTGCTCGCGAGCCCGGAGTGGGTGGATTCGCTGCGCGCCACTCTGCCGGAGTTGCCGTGGATCCGCCGCGCCCGCATCCAGGAGGAGTGGGGCGTGTCCGACGAGGTGATGCGCGATCTGGTGAACGTCGGCGCCGTCGACCTCATCATCGAGACGGCCGAAGCGGGTGCCTCACCCGACGCCGCCCGCAGCTGGTGGGTGTCGTTCCTGGCCCAGCAGGCCAACACCCGCGAGATGGAGCTGGCGGAACTCGCCATCACTCCCAAGCAGGTCGCCGAGGTGATCGGCATGGTCGACGAGGGCAAGCTGACCAACAAACTGGCCCAGCAGGTGGTCGTCGCCGTGCTCGACGGTGAGGGCGAGCCCGCGCAGATCGTCGCCGATCGCGGTCTCGAGGTGGTCCGGGACGATTCCGCGCTGCAGAAGGCGGTCGACGAGGCACTCGCCGCGAACCCCGATATCGCCGACAAGATTCGCAGCGGCAAGGTGCAGGCGGCAGGCAAGATCGTCGGCGATGTCATGAAGGCGACCCGCGGTCAGGCCGACCCGGCCCGCGTCAAGGAACTGGTCCTCGCCGCGTGCGAGTGATGATGCGCGCGCTCAGGTGAGGTCTTCGCCGGCCTTCGGGAGGTAGATCGCGACGCGATCGTCGTAGCTCTTCACGTCCGCACCTCGGGTGGCCTTGTTGACGGTGGCCATCTGCGCCGCCCCCGCGACACTGGTCATGCGGCCCACCGCTCCGTACGACTTGCGGAAGTCCTGCGGGCTCGGCTTGCCGACCGATGTGCTTCCGGCGGCCGGCCGCATGAACGTGTCGAGCCGCTGTGCCTTGGCGATCGACACCGCTATCCAGTCCTTGCCGACGGCGCAGCCGCTCACCCCCGGCCGATTGGGCCAGCTCCACAGCGTCTGCAGACCGCGAGGGCCGACCAGGGAGAGCCGATCGCCCGGCGCGCCGCTGTCGGCGACGTACAGCTGGCCGTCGGAGGCCGGTGACGGGCAGAGCGCGACGTTCGACCCGAGCCCCGACGCACGGATGTCGGGCTTCGGGTCCGCGACGTTCGGGTCGATCGAGAAGATCTTGCCCGCGAGCGAGGCCGGGTTCGACGCGGCGGCCGGATCGCCCGCATCGCCGGTCGCGACGATGAGCTCGGTCGGCGACGCGAACGAGATCGATCCCATGTTGCCGGTCGCGCCCTTCGGGATACCGGTGAGAATCGGCTTCACCGACCCGGTGGGGGCGATCCGGACCACGCGATTGTCGGACCCGGTGGTGATCAGCGCGTAGATCAGCTGATCCTCGGCGTACGTGGGCGACATCTCGAAGTCGACGAGCCCGCCGTCGCCGGAGGCGTCCACCTCCACGCCGGCGACCGCACGCTGCGGACCGTACCGCTTGGACAGAATGATCTTGCCGGTGGTCCGTTCGGCGACGTACGTACTGCGTCCCGACGAGTCCGCGGGCCGCACACCTCCGGTGGACGCCAGACACGTGGCGATCACCGCCGGATCCGGGTCGACGCAGGGCCCGGTCGGCGGGGGACCGCCGCCCTGATCGTCCGACGGAGGCGCCGGAGGCTGCTCGGGGGCCTGCTGCATGGTGGGCGGCGCAGTGAAGGAACCCTGGTCGGCGGCCTGGTCCTCTTCGCTGAAGTTCACACACGACGTCGACGCCAATACGACGGCCACCGCGGACGCCGCGGCGAGCAGCGCGCGGCCGGCAGTCCGGGAGTGTGATGGCATTCCACCACTCTAACGATCGTTACCAAATCGTCGGGTGCCGCTCGGCCCTCACGCGGGCGCACGGCCATAGAGTCGGTAACCGTGAGTAGTTCCGATGACAAGCCAGGGACCGGAGGGGATCCGTCGGCTGCGGGCAGTCCGTACGATGAACCGACCGACGCCATCGAGCGACCTCGGGTGCGTCGGCCGAAGCCCGACAACGACAGCTTCTTCGACAGGCACGGCCGCAGGCCGGAGCCCGCGGTTCAGGATGCGATCGACGAGAAGGCCGCACGCGAGGAGGCCGTCGAACTCGACGAGTCGCCCACTGAGACGCTGCCGGTCACCGAGCCGACCGAACCCGTAGCCACGCTGCCCGACGGTTCACCGCCGGACGATGACGCGAAGACCGCGGTGATCATCAGTTGGGGGGGTGCCGCAGCCACGGAGAGCCCGATCAAGAAGAGCTCGTCGGACGAGCCGGTGCACACCGAGCCCTTCGTCAACGACGAGGACGACGGTGAGGACCCCGGCGAGCGCAGGGGATACGCGGAGCATCTCACCGAACCGCCGCTGCCTTACATCGAGCCGCAGCCCACCGCACCGCTGCTCGAGCCCGAAGACGACTACGTGGGGGCACCGCAGCCGCGCGACGAAGAGGAGTACGTCGCCCAGGCTCCGGAGCCGGTGATCCGGCGCGGAACGCTCGATCTCGGCTTGCTCATTCTGCGCGTGGTGGTGGGCGTGACGTTCACCCTGCACGGTCTCCAGAAGCTCACCGGCTGGTTGAACGGACCCGGGCCGGACGGCTTCGCGCAGTTCCTCGCCAACAAGCCGAATCCCGGCATCGGGTTCCACGACAACGCCACGACGGCGCTCTCACTCGTCGCCGGAGTCAGTGAGACCGCGGGCGGCATCCTGCTGATCCTGGGGCTGCTGACGCCGATCGCCGGGGCGGCGGTGCTGAGCAGCATCCTGGTGGCAGGCACCTACAAGGCGACGCTCGCCGGCGGCCTCTGGTTCTTCTCGGCCGACGGCGGAGGCAACGGGCTCGAACTGGAGATCGTGCTGGCCGCCGCGGCGGCGGCGCTGATCCTCACCGGGCCCGGCACCTACTCCTTCGACCGTCGCTGGGGATGGTCGCGCAGGCCGGCCTGGGGTTCGGCCGCCTGGTTCATCGTCGGCGTCGGCGTCGCCGTGGCCGTCTGGATCGCTTTCAACGGCACCAATCCGCTCGATTCGCCGGGGAACCCGACGTCCTGACGCACTCCTGAACTCATATGCCGTATTCCGTGACCCGAATCGGGTCACGGAATACGGCATGAGTGCTTTCAGCCGACAGTGTTCAGTCGACGACGCGGACGGCGCCCTTGTCGGCGGAGGCCGCGAGCTTCGCGTACGCGCGAAGCGCCTTGGTGACCGGACGCTGGCGGTCGCGCGGCGTCCACGGGTGCTCGGAGGCTTCCATCTTGGCGCGACGCTCCGCCAGGGTCTCGTCGTCGACGAGGACCTTGAGGGTGCGGGATTTCACGTCGATGAGGATCTCGTCGCCGTTCTCCACCAGACCGATGTCGCCGCCGGCCGCGGCCTCCGGGGAGGCGTGGCCGATCACCAGGCCCGACGATCCGCCCGAGAAGCGGCCGTCGGTGACCAGACCGCACTTCTTCCCCATGCCGGTGCCCTTCATGAAGGCCGTCGGATGCAGCATCTCCTGCATGCCGGGCCCGCCGGCGGGCCCCTCGTAGCGGATCACCAGCACCTCGCCCGCCTGCAGTTCCTTCGACAGGATGGCGTGCACCGCGTCCTCCTGGCTCTCGACGACGCGCGCCGGGCCCTGGAAGTGCCACAGCGACTCGTCGACGCCGGCGGTCTTCAGGATGGCGCCGTCCCGGGCCAGGTTGCCGTGCAGCACGCACAGTCCGCCTTCGACGGTGTAGGCGTGCTCTTTGTCGCGGATGCAGCCGTCGGCGGCATCGGTGTCGAGCGACTCCCAGCGGTTGGAGGTGGAGAACGGTTCGGTGGTGCGGACGCCGCCCGGGGCCGCGTGGAACAGTTCGATCGCCTGATCGGTGGCCGTGCCGCCACGGATGTCCCAGTCGGCGAGGTAGCTCTCGAGCGACGGCGCGTGAACGGGATGGACGTCGGTGTTGAGCAGACCGGCGCGGTTCAGTTCACCGAGGATCGCGGGGATGCCGCCGGCGCGATGCACGTGCTCCATGTAGTACTTCGGTGAATTGGGCGCCACCTTGGCCAGGCACGGAACGTTACGTGAGATGCGGTCGATGTCCTTCAGATCGAAGTCCACCTCGCCCTCCTGGGCCGCGGCCAGGATGTGCAGAACGGTGTTGGTGGATCCGCCCATCGCCACGTCGAGCGCCATGGCGTTCTCGAAGGCCTGGCGGGTGGCGACGTTGCGCGGCAGCACCGACTCGTCGTCGTCCTGGTAGTAGCGCTTCGCGATGTCGACGATCAGCTCGCCGGCGCGCGTGAACAGGTCGCGGCGTGCGACCTGGGTGGCCAGCGTCGATCCGTTGCCGGGCAGCGACAGCCCGAGCGCTTCGGTGAGGCAGTTCATCGAGTTGGCGGTGAACATGCCGGAGCACGACCCGCACGTCGGACAGGCGGACCGCTCCACCTCCAGCAGTTCCTTGTCGTCGACGTTGCTGTCGGCGGACGCCGAGATCGCGTCGATCAGGTCGGTGCCCGGGCGCACGACGCCGTTGATGACGACCGATGTGCCCGCCTCCATCGGTCCGCCGGAGACGAACACGGTGGGGATGTTGAGACGCATCGCGGCGTTGAGCATGCCCGGCGTGATCTTGTCGCAGTTCGAGATGCAGACCAGGGCGTCGGCGGTGTGCGCGTTCACCATGTACTCGACGGAGTCGGCGATGATCTCGCGGCTCGGCAGCGAGTACAGCATGCCGCCGTGACCCATCGCGATGCCGTCGTCGACGGCGATGGTGTGGAACTCCTTGGCCACGCCGCCGGCCTCGCGCACGGCGTCGGCGACGATCTCGCCGACGTTCTTCAGATGCACGTGACCCGGGACGAACTGGGTGTACGAGTTGGCGATCGCGATGATCGGCTTCCCGAAATCGTCGTCGGTCATACCGGTGGCGCGCCAGAGGGCGCGGGCGCCGGCGGCTTCACGGCCGACGGTTGTGGTGCGAGACCGCAGGGCTGGCATGGAATTCCTCGCTAGAAATCGCTGAACTGGACCCGGACGGGCTGACGATCCGGGATGTCCTTCAACTTTACGCTCAGCTGTCCAGAGTTATTCCCGGCCTCGGTACCGGCGACGCCGACGGCGGAATCCGCCGGGGCGCGGGGGCTTCAGATCTGCAGGACCGCCTTGGCGATCGAGAAGTAGATGATCAGACCCGTCGCATCGCAGAAGGTGGAGATGAACGGGGTGGAGAACACCGCGGGATCGACGTGGATGGAGCGCGCCACCAGCGGCATGATGCCGCCGACGGTCGCCGCGACCGTGCAGACCGAGAGGATGGTCAGCCCGATGACGGTACCGATGCCGATGTCGTAGACCAGTCCTGCGACGAGGAATCCGACGACGCCGAGGGCGGCGCCCATGGTGACGCCGACGCTCATCTCCTTGCCCGCGACTCGGAGCACGTCGGAGGTGGTCACCTCGTCGGTGGCGAGCGCACGGGTCACCGTGGTCGCCGCCTGCGAGCCGGTGTTGCCGCCGATGCCGGTCAAGAGCGGAATGAACAGTGCGAGGGCCACCTTCTGCTCCAGTGTGCCCTCGAAGATCTCCAGGACGTTCACCGTGAGGATCGCCGAGATCGCCAGCACGAACAGCCACACCACTCGCGCGCGGGTGATCGCGAACGTCGAGGCCTGCAGGTACGGCGTCTTCAGCATCTCGCGGGCGCCGGCGCGCGCCTCGTCCTCGTCGCGGGCCGCTTCGACCACCTCGGCGGCGTCGTCGAGGGTCAGGACGCCGAGCAGTCGGTCCTCGTTGTCGACCACGGGCATCGCCATGATCGACCGGTCGATACAGCGCTGGGCGGCCGACTCGGCCGGTTCGGCGGCGTAGGCGAAGATCGGCGCCTTCGTGTGCTCGGCGACATCGGTGTCCGGATCCGAGAGCAGCAGATCGCGCAGGCTCGCCACGCCGATCAGGCGGCGCTGGTGGTCCACCACGGGCACCGTGTAGATGGTCTCGGCGTGCCGCCCGCGCGCCTTGATCCGCTCGATCGCCGTGCGGCAGTCGTCGTCGGGGAAGACGTGCACGAACTCCGGACTCATCCGGCGTCCCACCGACCCGCGCCGGAACCCCAGGACCACCGCCGTCGTCTCGCGCTCGGCGGGGGAGAGGGAGCGGATCAGCGCCTTGGCGACGTTCGCGGGGAGCTCGTCGAGCAGCTCCGCGCGGTCGTCGGGGTCCAGATGGTCGAAGGCGTCGGCCACCTCCGCGGTCCCGAGCGAACTGATCAACGCGGCTTGCGCGGTGGAGCTGAGGTCGTCGAAGACCTGCACGGCGTCGTCCTTGGCGAGCAGCCGGAAGGCGATGGTCCGGTCGCCCTCGTCCATCGCGTCGAGGATAGCGGCGGCGTCCTGCGGGGCCAGTTGCGAGAGTTCGCGGCCCACGAAGGCCAGCCGGCCGTCGTCGATGGCGCTCTGCAGGGCCTTGGCGGTGAGTGTCGTCATGGGCTCCGTGTCGGCGTCGTTGGCGGATGCGGGCGCGGCGAGCGCCCCGGTCAGCGAGCGGACAGTCGGGCGTCCCGCTCGGCGGCGAACGGATCGGGGATGCGGCCGCCGCTGGCGTTCGACAGCGCGGGCAGATCGGAGAAGCCGACCGCGGGCAGCCGCACGCTCGATCCGTCTCGGGCCACCAGGCGCACCGCGCCCCAGCGCGGGAACCGGATGCCGTCGACGTCGTGCCACGGGAGGCGGCTGGTGCCGAAGGTGCCGACGGCGGTGACGCCCTGCTCGTCGACGATGGTGCGGAGCCGGTGAATCCACCACGCCAGCGCGATCGGCACGATGACGGTCCAGGCGAAGCCGGCGACCGAGATCCCCATCAGCATGATGACGAGCAGAAACGCGACCGGCACCGCGAAGTAAGCGATGCGCGAGATGGAGAAGACCTTGGACGACTCACTCATATTCCCCATTGTCTCACGCACCGCGCCGGGCGCAGGTCACAGCTTCGGGCGAGAGGGAATGATTTGACGCGAGACCCGGAACTGGCCTACTTTGTCCACGTGATGAATCAGAAGCTTCTCGTAGTAATCGGTCGGCGCGTCGACGCCTGATCGGTCACTTCGTAGACCTTCAGATACCAATTACGACGCGCCCCTCGCACAGCCTCGCTGGCGGGGGTTTTTTCTTGTCGGGAGCCGGACGAGAAGTCCCTCCGGCCTGATCGGGAATCGCGTGGAAGAGCAGAACACAAGAGGATGAGGATCGTGCAGTGAGTACTCCAACAGCACGCGGGTCGTCGACCCGACCGCAGTCGCCGTCCACCGAGGGCATGCGCTCACCGGGCGCCGTCGTCGCACCCGAGCGGGTCACGGGCGCGCAGTCCGTGGTCCGGTCGCTCGAAGAGCTCGGCGTGGAGGTCGTGTTCGGCATTCCCGGCGGCGCCGTGCTCCCGGTCTACGACCCCCTGCTCGACTCGCAGCGGGTCCGGCACGTGCTCGTCCGTCACGAGCAGGGCGCCGGACACGCGGCCACCGGCTACGCACAGGTCGCCGGCCGTGCCGGCGTCATGATGGCGACGTCCGGCCCGGGCGCCACCAACCTGGTGACGCCGTTGGCCGACGCCCAGATGGACTCGGTCCCGGTGGTCGCGATCACCGGCCAGGTCGGGCGCTCGCTCATCGGCACCGACGGCTTCCAGGAAGCCGACATCTCCGGAATCACGATGCCGATCACCAAGCACAACTTCCTGGTCAGCAGCGCGGCGGAGATCCCCCGGATCATCGCCGAGGCCTTCTACATCGCGGAGTCGGGCCGGCCCGGCGCGGTGCTCGTCGACATCCCGAAGGACATCCTGCAGGCGCAGACCACGTTCTCGTGGCCGCCGCAGTTCGAACTGCCCGGCTACCGTCCGGTCACCAAGCCGCACGGTAAGCAGATCCGTGAGGCCGCGCGGATGATCGCGCAGTCGAAGCGTCCCGTGCTGTACGTCGGCGGCGGCGTCATCAAGGCCGAGGCCTCCGAGGAGCTGCGTGAACTCGCCGAACTGACCGGCATCCCCGTCGTCACGACGCTGATGGCGCGCGGCGCGTTCCCCGACAGCCACGATCTGCACATGGGCATGCCCGGCATGCACGGCGCGGTCGGCGCCGTCGCCGCCCTGCAGCGCAGCGATCTGCTGATCACCCTCGGCGCCCGCTTCGACGACCGGGTCACCGGACAGCTCTCGTCCTTCGCTCCGGAGGCCAAGGTGATCCACGCCGACGTCGATCCGGCGGAGATCGGCAAGAACCGCGAGGTCGACGTCCCGATCGTCGGTGACGCCAAGGCCGTCATCGCCGACTTGATCGAGGCCATCCGCGCCGACCTCGCCGCGGGCGGGGCCAAGCCGGACATGGTCGACTGGTGGGAGTACCTGCGGGACATCCGCAACACCTACCCGCTGAGCTACGACAAGCAGTCCGACGGCTCGTTGTCGCCGGAGTACGTCATCGAGCAGCTCGGCAAGGCCGCCGGCCCCGACGCCGTGTACGTCGCGGGCGTCGGCCAGCACCAGATGTGGGCCGCGCAGTTCGTCAAGTACGAGAAGCCGCGCACCTGGCTCAACTCGGGCGGCCTGGGAACGATGGGCTACTCGGTTCCGGCGGCGATGGGCGCCAAGGCCGCGGCTCCGGACAAGGAGGTCTGGGCGGTCGACGGCGACGGATGCTTCCAGATGACCAATCAGGAGCTGGCCACCTGCGCCATCGAGGGCTTCCCGATCAAGGTCGCACTGATCAACAACGGCAATCTCGGCATGGTCCGTCAGTGGCAGACGCTGTTCTACGACGAGCGGTACTCGAACACCGATCTGGCGACGCACTCGCGGATGATCCCGGACTTCCTCAAGCTCGCCGAGGCGCTGGGCTGTGTCGCCTTCCGCGTGGAGCGCGAAGAGGACGTCGCACCGACGATCGCGAAGGCCCAGGAGATCAACGACCGCCCGGTGGTCATCGACTTCATCGTCGGCAAGGATGCCCAGGTGTGGCCGATGGTCGCCGCAGGCACCGGCAACGACGAGATCATGGCCGCGCGCGACATCCGGCCGCTGTTCGACGACGAGGAGTCGGCCGCCGACCCGGCGGAGATCCACGACGCAATGATTCGTGAGCAGGCCACGAGCGAAGGGAACCAGCAGTGAGCACCCATACTCTGAGCGTTCTGGTCGAAGACCGTCCGGGCGTGCTCGCCCGCGTCTCGGGCCTGTTCTCCCGGCGCGGATTCAACATCGAGTCCCTCGCTGTCGGTCCCACCGAGCTGAAGGGCATCTCGCGGATGACCATCATGGTCTCGGTGGAGGACTTCCCGCTGGAGCAGGTCACCAAGCAGCTCAACAAGCTCGTCAACGTGATCAAGATCGTGGAGCAGGAGCCGGCGAACTCGGTCTCCCGCGAACTGATGCTGATCAAGGTCCGCGCCGACGCGTCCAACCGGAGCGAAGTGATCGACGTGGTGAATCTGTTCCGCGCCAAGGTCGTCGACGTCTCACCGGAGTCGGTGACCGTCGAGGCCACCGGAACCTCGGACAAGCTCGAGGCGCTCCTGCGGATGCTGGACCCGTACGGCATTCGGGAGATCGCGCAGTCGGGCGGTGTCACGCTCGGCCGCGGCCCCAAGAGCATGTCCGCCAACCGCTGACATCTCGAGCTCGGTTCGCCGAGTGAAGCGTCAGACCCCGGTCGCGGCCACCGTCACACCGACGGGTTGAATGGTCACGACACACAACACAAATATTTCGTATTGAAGGGATTCCACTGTGGCAGTCGAGATGTTCTACGACGATGACGCCGACCTGTCGATCATCCAGGGCCGCAAGGTGGCCGTGATCGGTTACGGCAGCCAGGGCCACGCACACTCGCTGTCGCTGCGCGACTCGGGTGTCGAGGTCGCCATCGGTCTGCGCGAGGGCTCCAAGTCCCGCGAGAAGGCGGCCGAGCAGGGGCTGAAGGTCATGACCGCGGCGGAGGCCGCCGCCTGGGCCGACGTCATCATGCTGCTGGCTCCGGACACCAGCCAGGCGCAGATCTTCACCGATGACATCGCACCGAACCTGAACGACGGCGACGCGCTGTTCTTCGGGCACGGCCTCAACATCCACTTCGACCTGATCAAGCCGCCGGCCAACGTGACCGTCGCGATGGTCGCGCCGAAGGGACCGGGCCACCTGGTCCGCCGTCAGTTCGTCGACGGCAAGGGCGTCCCGGCGCTCATCGCCGTCGATCAGGACCCGAAGGGCGAGGCCCAGGCGCTGGCGCTGAGCTACGCCAAGGGCATCGGCGGTACCCGCGCCGGCGTCATCAAGACCACCTTCAAGGAAGAGACCGAGACCGACCTCTTCGGTGAGCAGGCCGTGCTCTGCGGCGGCACCGAGGAGCTGGTCAAGACCGGTTTCGAGGTCATGGTGGAGGCCGGCTACGCACCGGAGATGGCCTACTTCGAGGTCCTGCACGAGCTCAAGCTGATCGTCGACCTCATGTACGAGGGCGGCATCGCCCGCATGAACTACTCGGTCTCGGACACCGCTGAGTTCGGCGGCTACCTGTCGGGCCCGCGCGTCATCGACGCCGACACCAAGGAGCGCATGCGCGCCATCCTGAAGGACATTCAGGACGGCACCTTCGTCAAGCGTCTCGTCGCCAACGTCGAGGGCGGCAACAAGGAACTCGAGGCGCTGCGCAAGCAGAACGCCGAGCACCCGATCGAGGTCACCGGCCAGAAGCTGCGCGACCTGATGAGCTGGGTCGACCGCCCCATCACCGAGACCGCCTGAGTCTCAGCGGCCACCGCCGGCGCACCTCTTCGACGACCCCGCACCCGATCCCGGGTGCGGGGTCGTCCGCGTTCGCCGGCGGGATGCCCTCGCTACCATGCTGCGCAGTGCTGCGGCGACCGCGCGCGGCGACGAGAAGGGGAGAACAGATGGGCGAAGTCCGGCATGAGGCAGTCATCGGGGCCCCACGCGAGGCGGTGTTCTCGTACGTGGACGACTACC
The DNA here is from genome assembly GCF_047041125.1 of Gordonia sp. LUNF6. NCBI lineage: Bacteria > Bacillati > Actinomycetota > Actinomycetes > Mycobacteriales > Gordoniaceae > Gordonia > Gordonia sp. LUNF6. The sequence continues at coordinate 2,713,264 of NZ_CP178181.1, read as the reverse complement.
GGAACGTGCCCGAGTACATGTTCGGGGTCGGTCGGTTCACGCCGACCACCGAGGTGACACACGGCCAGGACTCCGAGTTCGAGACGGCCATCCGGGTCGGCCCGAAGGAATTGACGTCGACGGTGCGCTGTACCGAATGGATCGACGGACAACTGATCAGGCTCGAGTCGGTGAAGGGCTTCGGCGCCGACACCGCGTGGACGTTCGCCGACGGTGACGAGCCGGGTACCACCGTCCTCCGGGTCGTGTTCGGGTACACGCTGCCCGGCGGGCTCGCGGGCAAGGTGCTCGGCGGACTGATCGGCCCCTTCGCCGAACAGGGCGTGAAGCATACGGAGGCGAAGATCAGGGCGGCCGTCGAGGACTGACCGGCGGCGATCCCGGGGGGCGGATCAACCTTGCCATCGGCGCATGGCATTGTGGTGTGCACAACATCGGGCACACCGCAATGCCCGTTCGACCGCAACCGATCGATCCCCAGGAGTCACCAATGCCGGGAGTTCGCCAGACCGTGACCACCGAGGCGTCGCGCGACCGCGTGTTCGCGTACGTCGACGATTACCGAAACGTTCCGAGCTGGATGTTCGGCGTCACCCGGTTCACACCCGTCACCGACCACACGTCCGGGCTCGGCGCCACGTACGAGGCCTGCATGAAGATCGGTCCGAAGAACCTCACATCCACCCTTCGGGTCACCGAGTGGGTGGAGAACGAGTGCGTCGTCCTCACCTCCATCGCCGGCTTCGACGTGCGGACCGGCTGGCGGTTCGCCGACGGCGCCGACGGGCAGACCGTGGTGGATGTGAACTTCGACTACGACCTGCCGGGCGGCCTGGCGGGCAGGGCGCTCGGTGCGATCATCGAGCCCGTCGTCGGCCAGGCGGTGAGGCAGACCGAGGCGGCGCTCCGGGCCGCGGTGGAGAGCAGCGACGCCGCCTGAGCGCGCGCACCGGCACAGACAGACGTCGGGCCCCGAGACGGAAGGTCTCGGGGCCCGGCGTCGTTTCGTCGGCCGCTTCGGCCTACACCGGCTTGAAGTTGTTGTAGCCGATCTTGTTGAGCCGGTTCAGGATCGTCTTGGCGTTGGTCCCGGTCTCCGGTCCCAGGCACGACAGGAAGTAGTAGGCGTTGACCATGCCGACCAGCTGATCTCCGACCACCACGGGGCTGCCCGAATCGCCCTCGATGACGCACATCTGGCTGAAGTGCGAGGTGCCGTCGGAGAACCAGGTGACGCCGCAGGTGTTGCCGGTGGTGCGACCTTCCTTGCACAGGATGGTCGGGAACTGGACCGGGGTGGTGTTGACCTTGCGGATCGTGACACCGCGCACGGTGCGCGTCGGAGCGACGTTCGAGTTGAGCGCGATCACCGCGACGTCGATGTCCGACGCCGAGTAGACGACCGTGCCGATCTGGCCGCGGCTCTGGAAGCTCTCCGAGATCACTCGCTGACCGGGCTTGCCGCAGTGGCCGGCGGTGACGGCGATGAGCTGTCCCTTTCGCGGCCCGGTGGTCGGACGGCCCACGGTGGTCACCGTGCACGCCGCCGCGCTGTTCCCTCCCTTGAGGACGAGGATCCCGGACCCGCCGCCGAGCGGAACCTTGGGTGCGGCATCGGCGGTACCGACTCCGACCAGTGACAACAGGCCGGCGGCGAGAACCGCGAGCAGCACCGTCAACTTCTTCATTGCATCTCCGCTCAGTACTTGTCGAGGCCGCGTATGTCTTCACGGGCGACGTGCCTACCTTAAGTGCCCTCCGGGGCAACGCCCAATGCCCGCCTCAGATACCGCTGCAGTTGTGACGGAAATGAGACGACGTCAGCAATGTACACGCGCCCAGGTGTCGGGCACCACATTCGCATCGGGGCGGATGTGCCCGCGCGGCGCCGGGGAATTACGATGGCGGGGCAAGTCTTGGGTGCCGGACCTGGCACTCTTCACCGGAAGAAACCTGGAGAATGCAGTGACCGAAAGCGGCCGTCCAGTTGTCCTCATCGCTGACAAGCTCGCCCCCTCGACGGTGGAAGCCCTCGGCTCCGACGTCGAGGTGCGCTGGGTAGACGGCCCTGATCGCCCGAAGCTGCTCGAAGCAGTGGTCGACGCCGACGCCATTCTGGTGCGTTCGGCGACCACCGTGGACGCCGAAGTCCTCGATGCGGGTAAGAATCTGAAGATCATCGCTCGCGCAGGCGTCGGCCTGGACAACGTCGACGTGCCGTCGGCCACTGAGCGCGGCGTCATGGTCGTCAACGCTCCCACGTCCAACATCCATTCGGCGGCCGAGCATGCGATCGCCCTGCTGATGTCGACTGCTCGTCAGGTCCCGGCCGCCGACGCCACGCTCAAGGAACACACCTGGAAGCGCTCGTCGTTCTCCGGCGTGGAGGTCTTCGACAAGACCGTCGGCGTCATCGGGCTCGGCCGCATCGGTCAGCTGGTCGCCCAGCGACTGGCCGCCTTCGAGGCCAAGATCATCGCGTACGACCCCTACGCCTCGGCGGCCCGTGCGGCACAGCTGGGCATCGAGCTGGTCGGCCTCGACGAACTCCTCGAACGCGCCGACTTCATCACCATCCACCTGCCCAAGACCAAGGAGACCGCCGGCCTCATCGGCGCCGAGCAGCTCGCCAAGGTCAAGGACGGCGTCATCATCGTCAATGCCGCTCGCGGCGGGCTGATCGACGAGCAGGCCCTGGCCGACGCCATCAAGGCCGGCAGGGTCCGCGGCGCGGGCCTGGACGTCTTCGACTCCGAGCCCTGCACCGACTCCCCGCTGTTCGACCTCGACCAGGTCGTCGTGACGCCGCATCTCGGCGCCTCCACCGCCGAGGCCCAGGACCGCGCGGGCACCGACGTCGCCGCCAGTGTGAAGCTGGCGCTGGCCGGACACTTCGTGCCGGACGCGGTGAACATCACGGGCGGTCCGGTCGACGACGAGGTGGCGCCGTGGCTGGAGCTGTCGCGCAAGCTCGGCGTCCTGGCCGGCGTCGTCGCGGGCGGCATGCCGACCAACCTGACTGTCGAGGTGCGCGGCGAACTCGCCGCCAGCCCGGTCGACGTGCTCGGCCTCTCGGCCCTGCGCGGACTGTTCTCGGCCGTCGTCGACGAGCCGGTCACCTTCGTGAACGCCCCGGCAGTCGCCGGTGAGCGCGGCGTGAGCCACGACGTCGTCACCGAGACCGAGAGCCCCAACCACCGCAGCCAGGTGGACGTGCGCGCGGTCTTCGCCGACGGCAGCATCGTCAACGTCGCCGGAACGCTGACCGGACCGCAGCAGGTTCAGAAGATCGTGAACATCAACGGCCGTAACTTCGACCTCCGTGCCGAGGGCCGCAACCTGCTCGTGAGCTACGCCGACCAGCCCGGTTCGCTCGGCAAGATCGGCACCGTGCTCGGTGACGCCGGTGTCGACATCATCGCCGCCGCCCTGGCCCAGGACGTGGAGGGCAACGGCGCGACCATGATCCTGCGGCTCGACCGCGAACTCGACGACGCGCTGGTCGCGGCGGTCGGCGACGCCGTCTCGGCCACCCTCATCAAGCAGGTGGACCTGTCGTGAGCCAGGGCAAGCCGATGAAACTCGCTGTCATCCCCGGTGACGGGATCGGACCCGAGGTGGTCGACCAGGCGCTTCGCGTGCTGCGCAAGCTGCACCCCGACGTCGAGACCACCGAATACGACTTCGGTGCGCGCCGCTACCACGCGACCGGTGAACTGCTCACCGACGAGGACATCGCCTCGCTGCGTGAGCACGATGCGATCCTGCTGGGCGCCATCGGTGACCCGTCGGTCCCGTCGGGCACGCTGGAACGCGGCTTCCTACTGAAGATGCGGTTCATTCTCGATCATCACGTCAACCTGCGGCCGTCGGTGCTCTACGAGGGCGTCGCCTCGCCGCTCGCAGGCGATCCGAAGATCGATTTCGTCGTGGTCCGCGAAGGCACCGAGGGGCCGTACACGGGCAACGGCGGCGCGATCCGGGTGGGCACACCGCAGGAGGTGGCGACCGAGGTGAGTGTCAACACCCGGTTCGGCATCGAGCGCGTGATCCGCGACGCCTTCGCTCGCGCGCAGTCCCGGCGCAAGAAGCTGACGCTGGTGCACAAGAACAACGTGCTCACCTTCGCCGGCGGCATGTGGACCCGTGCGGTCGAGGAGATCGGCAAGGAGTTCCCCGAGGTCGCGACGGACTACATTCACGTCGACGCGGCGACCATCTACATGGTCACCGACCCGGGTCGCTTCGACGTGATCGTCACCGACAACCTCTTCGGCGACATCATCACCGACCTGGCGGCGGCGGTGTCCGGCGGCATCGGCCTGGCGGCGTCGGGCAACATCGACGCCACTCGCGCCAACCCGTCGATGTTCGAGCCGGTGCACGGCAGCGCGCCCGACATCGCCGGACAGAACATCGCGGACCCCACCGCGGCCATTCTGTCCGTGGCACTGCTGCTCCGCCACCTGGGCGACGATGAGGGCGCGGCACGCGTGGAGAAGGCCGTCGCGGCCGATGTGGCGACCCGCGGATCCTCCCGCGGTTCCACCTCGGAGGTCGGCGACCGCATCCTCGCCGGCGTCTGACGACGATCCGTCTGCGAACGGCCTCGGCGCTTGCGCGTCGGGGCCGTTCCTCTCTCGCGGGCCAGGTACCGGGTTCCGGCGATCGCTCGGCTACCGTGACGAGTATGAGTGAATCTGCCCGGCGGACGATCGGACCGCTGGTTGTGCTGCTGGTGGGTGTCGTCGGGTGCGCACTGCTCGCGATCTGGTCCTCGGATCTGCCGGATCGGGTGGCCTCGCACTTCGGCGCCGACGGCGCCGACGGATTCTCGTCGATCACCGAGTTGATCGTGCTCACGGCGGCGACCGCCGTGGTCGGCGCCGTGATCGCGGGGGTCGGCGCCTTCGTGGTGAAGGAGCCGGTCACCTCGCGGATCGTGACCGGGATCGGAACCGGAACCGCGACCTTCGTGATCGCGGTGACGATCTGGATCACCGGCCGCCAGCGAGGGCTCGACGACGCATCGTCGGCGACGGCACCGGTCTGGCTGACGGCGGTCTGCGGCGTCGGTGCCTTGGTTCTCGCGGTCGCCGTCGCCTTCGCCACGCCGGTCCGGCCGGTCGGATACGGTCGCACGGCCCCCGTGGGCGAGGTGCCGGTCGCCCACGACGGGCAGCGCAGCTGGACGGGAACGGCGTCCGTGGGCGCGGGTGGCCTGGTGACCGTCGGAGCGGCCGTCGCCGTGCTGTGCGGGCTGGGTGTGGTGATGGCGAACTGGTATCTGCTCGGTGTGGCGGTGCTGGTCGCCGCCGTCGGGCTGGCATTGACCGGTTCGATACAGGTGAGCGTGTCCGAGGACGGCTTCAGGGCGGCGAGTCGGATCGGCTGGCCGGTGATCGCCATGCCGCTCTCGGAGATCCGGCGCGCCGAGGTCGTGGAGGTCAACGCGCTCCGTGACTTCGGCGGCTGGGGTTACCGGGTCTCGGGTCGGCGGAATCTGCGCGGCGCCAAGGGGTTCGTGCTGCGGTCAGGTCAGGCGCTGCTGGTGGTCGGTGACGACCGTCGCGAGGTGGTCGTGGTCGACGGCGCCGCCGACGCCGCGGGCGTCCTCAACGCACTGGTGTCTCGCTGATCCGGGGAGTGCGGTCGCGGGGCACGAGGGGGATCGCGATGACGGGTGCGATCGCTGCGACGGCGAAGGCGGCCGAGTAGCCCGCTGCCTCGATCAGCGCGCCGAGCACGGGCGTGCTCGCCGCGGTCGTGACGTACTGGGCGGTGTTCTGCACACCGAGGGCGCGGCCGCTCCACGACGGCCCGGCGAACTCGGCGATCGCCGTGAACGCCAGTCCGTTGTCGGCCACCGAACTCACCGTCGCGACCACCATCACCGCCGCGGCCAGCGGAGAACCGATCCAGTCGGTCAGCGCCAGCAGCGCGGTTCCGGCTCCCGCGGCCACGGCGATCACCCGGATCGGTCGCATCCTCGATCCCCAGACGTCGGATATCCGGCCGGCTGCGATGCGTCCCAGCGCGCCGACCACCTGTGTGGCGGTGACCAGGACACCGGCCCTCAGGGGCGACCACCCGTGCCCGACGATCAACCATGCCGGAACGAAGGTCCACAGCATCGACTGCGGGATCACCAGCAGGACGCTCACCGCGTGGACCCGCTGCAGAAATGTCGCCCCGCGATACGGATTCGCCGACGAGGCCGAGCCGGCGCCGCGTCCGATCGGGGGGTCGATGATCCCGAAGACCACGGCGATCAGCCCGAGCGCGGTGACGGCGACCGGCACCGCGAAGGCCGCCGTCAGTCCGGCCCGTGCGGCGAGCACCGGCATGGTGAGCGCGCAGACGGCGATGCCCAGTGGCTGCGCCATCTGCCGGATGCCCATCGCGGTGCCGCGCGAGGAGGCCGGGAACCATCCGACCACGATCCGTCCACTCGCACCGTTCGCCGCGCCCGCGCCCAGCCCGCCCACCAGCAGGGCCGCGGCCAGCGCGGTGAAGCCCGCGCCCGCCGCCGCGGCGGCCAGTGCGCCGATCGTTCCGGCCAGAGTGATCAGCAGGGAGACCGTCAGGACTCGGCGCTCGCCGAAGCGGTCCAGCGCCGCACCCCAGACGATGATCGTGAGGGTCAGGCCGATCGTCGGGATCGCCGCGAGCGTGGCCGCCGACGAGAGCGACATCCCCTGCGACCGATGCAGTTCCGGAATCACATAGGCCACTCCTGATGTGGCGCACGTCGTAGTCATCGCCGCCAGGAGCGAGCAGGCGAGCATCGTCCACGCTCTGACATCGGAGATGGATTCGGGGCGTCCCGGCATCATCGGCCTCCCGGTCGATCGGGTGAGACGCTGCGCCTTTGCGCTAGCGTCTCACATAGTGATATATCCGTTTCACATTCTAGAACCGTCCGACTCGTGCGTTAGCCTTGGGGCTATGAAATTGGGTCGTGTAGCCAGTCCTGACGGCGTCGCTTTCGTCGCCGTCGAAGGTGAGCCCGGGCAGGAGACGGCCCGGGAGATCGCTGAACATCCCTTCGGAACGCCCACGTTCACGGGGCGCTCATGGCAGTTGTCGCAGACGCGCATCCTCGCGCCGATCCTCGCGACCAAGATCATCGCCATCGGCAAGAACTACGCTGCGCACGCAGCCGAGATGGGCGGCGAGGCGCCGGCGGATCCGGTCATCTTCATGAAGCCGAACACCTCGATCATCGGTCCGGAGGCGCCCATCGTCCGCCCGCCGTCGTCCGAGCGCGTCGATTACGAGGGCGAACTCGCGATCGTGATCGGGCGCCCGTGCAAAGACGTCCCGGCGGCCAAGGCGGGCGAGGTGATCCTCGGTTACACGGTGGCGAACGATGTGACCGCCCGCGACCAGCAGCAGCACGACGGCCAGTGGACGAGGGGCAAGGGCTACGACACCTTCTGTCCGCTGGGGCCGTGGATCGTCACCGACTTCGACCCCTCCGACGTCCAGATCAAGACCGAGCTCGACGGTGAGGTGAAGCAGTCGAGCCGGACCTCGCTGATGCTGCACAGTGTCGGAGAGATCGTCGAATGGGTGTCGCGTGTGATGACGCTGCTGCCGGGCGACGTCATTCTCACGGGCACCCCGGAGGGGATCGGGCCGATGACCGCCGGTCAGCGCGTCTCGGTCTCCGTGGAGGGTATCGGGACGCTGAGCAACCCGGTGGTCGACAAGTGACCCGGCCCGCGCCGGCACGGCCTCAGACAGTGCGCGTCAACGGGATCAATGTGTCGTACACCGATGCCGGGTCGGGGCCTCTGGTGGTCATGGTGATGGGTACTGGGAGTCCCGGACGCGTGTGGCATGCGCACCAGCAGCCGGCACTCCTCAAGGCGGGCTACCGCGTCGTCACCTTCGACAACCGGGGTATCGCGCCCTCCAGCGAATGTGCCGAGGGCTTCTCGCTCGCCGACATGGTCGCCGACACCGCCGCCCTGATCGAGCATCTGGGCGGTCCCGCGCGGGTGGTCGGGACGTCGCTGGGCGCTCGGATCGCCCAGGAACTGGCGCTCGCCCGGCCGGATCTGGTGACTGCGGCGGTGATGCTCGCCACCTACGGGCGTCCGACCCCGATGCTCGAGGCCTTCTCGGCGGGGGAGCGGGAACTGTTCGACAAGAACATCACACTGCCCGATTCGTACCACGCCGCGCTCACGGCACATATGAATCTCTCGCCGCACACGCTCGCCGACGACCGCTCGGCGCGCGACTGGCTCGACATCATCGGCTTCAGCGGCCAGACGCGCGCGCCCGGCGTCCGCGCCCAGCTCGCGTTGCACGACCGCGAGCAGAACCGCCTTTCCGCGTACCGCGACATCGCGGCGCCGTGCCTCGTCGTGGGGTTCGCCGACGACCGGACGCTTCCGGCCTACCTGGCCAAAGAGGTATCCGAGGCGATTCCGGACGCCGAGTACCGTGAGGTGGCGCGAGCCGGTCACTACGGATACATCGAGCAGCCCGACGAGGTGAATTCGCTTATCCTCGAGTTCCTCAGCCGCCACAGATGATGGCGGGATCGGTGCGTGCACAGGGAGTCGCTCATGCCCCACAGTCAGCCGGGTGGGACCGGCCACCTTCTCCAGCGGACCTTCTTCGCGAGTGACACCGCTCGCGTCGACCCCGCCCTGTACGCCGATGCAGGCGGAACACCGGTCCGGGTGGAGCGTGACTGTGCGGTCCTGTCCGACGGTTCTCGGCTGAGCACCGACACCTACTTCGGTCGGTTCGCCGCCGCGTACTGGCAGCGGTACACCGACGTCGGGACGGTCGCCGTCGAGTTCGACTACTCATGCGACGACGGCGCCGAACTCACCGTCGCCACCCGTGCCTCCGACATCAGCGGGCGGATACGGCCGCTGACCGTGGTCGGTCTCACCGGTGCGGGCCGCGCCGTGGTGGAGGTACAGATCGATCGCTACCTCGACGGCGGTGCCGCGTGGTTCGACCTCGCGGTCGTCGGTGGCCGAGCGCGCGTGTGGAACGCCCGGTGGACTACGGCGGTCGAGCCGGTCCGCGACCGCCGGGTCAGTGTGGTGATCTGCACGTTCAACCGTCCCGACGACGCTGTCGCCACGGTCGGCGCCGTCGCTCGTGACGCCGATCTCGCCGAGCGCGTCGAGACGGTTCACCTCGTCGACCAGGGCACACGCCGGGTCGCCGACGCCGCGGGCTTCGACGATCTGAGGGCCGGACTCGGCAGCCGGCTCGACTATCTCAACCAGGCCAATCTCGGTGGCAGCGGCGGTTTCTCGCGGGGAATCTACGAGGCGACCGCGGCCGGCCGACCGCTGACCGACGTGCTGGTGATGGACGACGACATCCTCTGCGAGTCGGAGTCGATCCTGCGGATGACCTCGTTCGCGCGATTCGCGCGGGAACCGATGCTGGTCGGTGCGCAGATGCTGCTGCTGTCGGAGACGACGCGCATCCACATGACGGCGGAGACCGACGATCTCGATCACCTGACGTGTGCCGACCCGCCGCCCAACGCCCGCCGCGGTGTCGACGCGCTCGAGTTCCGGCAGGACGTGCGTGTGATCGCCGGGTACAACGCCTGGTGGTCGTGCCTGATCCCGCGGGAGGCGATCGACGCGGTGGGTCTGCCGATGCCGTACTTCATCAAGTGGGACGACATCGAGTACGGCGTACGGTGCCGTCGAGCGGGCTTTCCCACGGTCACGCTGCCCAACGCCGGCGTCTGGCACGCCGACTTCCATCTCAAAGACGTCGACGACTGGTCGTCGTACTTCGGTCAGCGCAATGTACTGATCTCGGCGGCCATCCATTCGCGGTTCGACGGCAAGACGATCTCCGCGACCGTCGCGGAGCACATCGGCGAGTTGATCGTCGGCCTCAAGTACGGGCAGGCGGCGATCGAACTGCGGGCGGTCCGTGACTTTCTCGCCGGGCCGTACGTGCTCGCCGACGGCGGCCGAGCCAAGCTCGCCGAGATCAACGCGCTGCGTAGCGAGTACGACGACACCAGGCTGCGGCCCGCGTCTGAGATCGCGGACCTGCCGGTGATCCCGCGGCCGCCGGCGCCCGCGAAGAAGTGGGAACGGCGGGTGCTGGTGAAGCGCGCCGCGCAGCAGTTGCTCGGTCGGCGGGCGCCCGGGCGGGTGGCGATAGGCGCCGACGACGGAGCCTGGTGGCACGTCGGACGGTTCACCTCAGCGGTGGTCACCGACGCCTCGCAGACCGGCGTGCGGGTTCGCACATACGATCGCGCGACCAGTGTGGCGCAGGGCAGGGAGCTCGCCACGCTGTGCTGGCGACTGCGGCGGCAGGCCCCGGAACTGCAGCGCGCCTGGCGCGAAGCAGTGCCGCAGCTCACGAGCAGGGAGAACTGGGAACGACTGTTCGCAACGGACTGACTACCATTACGGCCATGACCAGTGCCGAGAACGTCCGCGTCCGCTTCTGTCCCTCCCCAACCGGAACTCCGCACGTCGGACTCGCCCGGACCGCGCTGTTCAACTTCGCTCAGGCGCGTCACGGCGGCGGCACCTTCGTCTTCCGGATCGAGGACACCGACGCGGCGCGTGACAGCCAGGAGTCGTACGACGCCATCCTCGACGCCCTGCGCTGGCTCGGATTGGAGTGGGACGAGGGACCCGAGGTCGGCGGCCCCTACGGACCGTACCGGCAGTCGGAGCGTAAGCAGATTCACCGCGATGTGGTCGCCCGGCTGCTCGAGGCGGGGGAGGCGTACGAGGCCTACTCCACCAACGAGGAGGTGGAGGCGCGGCACAAGGCGGCCGGACGCGACCCCAAGCTCGGCTACGACAACTTCGACCGTGATCTCACCGACGCGCAGCGCGCGGAGTTCCGTGCGCAGGGCCGCAAGCCGGTGATCCGGCTGCGGATGCCCGACGAGGACCTGACGTGGGACGACCTGGTTCGCGGCACCACCACGATCAAGGCGGGGACGGTGCCCGACTTCGCGCTCACTCGCGCCGCCCGCGGGGACGACGAGATCGGCGATCCGCTGTACACGCTGGTGAACCCGGTGGACGACGCGATGATGAAGATCACGCACGTCCTGCGCGGCGAAGACCTCCTTCCGTCGACGCCCCGGCAGATCGCGCTGTACCGCGCACTGATGAGGCTCGGCGTGGCCGACCGCGTTCCCGAGTTCGGCCACCTGCCCTTCGTCATGGGTGAGGGCAACAAGAAGCTCTCCAAGCGCGACCCCGAGTCGAGTCTGTTCCACCACCGTGATCGGGGATTCATCCCCGAGGGTCTGCTCAACTACCTGGCCCTGCTGGGGTGGGGAATCTCCGCCGACCACGACATCTTCACGCTCGACGAGATGGTCGAGGCATTCGACGTCCGCAACGTGAATTCGAATCCCGCTCGCTTCGACCAGAAGAAGGCCGACTCCATCAATGCCGAGCACATCCGCCGGCTCGACTCCGCCGACTTCGCCGACCGACTGCAGAAGTTCCTGATCGACGGGGGCCGGTTGTCCGGGCCGGTCGACGCCGGCCGGTGGGCGGTGATCGCCGACCTCGTCCAGACGCGCATTCAAGTGCTCGGCGACGCGTGGGATCTCATCAAATTCCTGTTCGTGTCCGACGACGACTTCACCTACGACGAGAAATCTGTGAAGAAGAACCTCGGCGGGGAGGCCACCGGCGTGCTCGACGCGGCGATCGCGGCGTGCGAGGCGGTAGATCTCTGGGAGACCGCGGCCCTCGAGTCGGCTCTCAAGGAGGCTCTCGTCGACGGTCTGGAGCTCAAGCCGCGCAAGGCCTTCGGGCCCGTGCGCGTCGGTGTCACCGGTGCCGCGGTGAGCCCGCCGCTGTACGAATCGATGGAGTTGCTGGGGCGAGAGAAGTCGCTGGCTCGACTCCGCCAGGCGCGCGAACTGTCGGCTTCGCTCTGATCACCTCGGCTGGTCGGGCGCCCTGAACGGGCCCCTGACCAGCCGATTTGTGTTTAGGGTGGGTGGTGTTGGTATTGTTCTTCCCGGCCCGGAAAGCGGAACGGCAGCGCCAAGCCCAACGGATTCCGGTTCAAACCCTTGGGGTATGGTGTAATTGGCAACACAGCTGATTCTGGTTCAGCCATTCTAGGTTCGAGTCCTGGTACCCCAGCGAAGTACACGGATGTTATTCTGTGTGCCTCACAATTCAACAGAGTTGTTCTAGGGCCCCGTCGTCTAGCGGCCTAGGACGCCGCCCTCTCAAGGCGGTAGCGCGGGTTCGAATCCCGTCGGGGCTACAGAAGAAGACCCCCGGTCATGAAGTGGAATTCATGACCGGGGGTCTTCTCTTTCGGCGTCCTCGATACACCATCCTTCACTGTGCCATTGACAACTGGCGCAGTGGGTGATGTTGTTCAGAGATGGGAAGTTGCGCGAATCACTCAGGTCTGGATCCGGTGTCTGGAATCACCGCTCGGCGCTCGGGGAGCCTCGACAGCGCGACGGGGGCGCACTGATGTACGGCGTCGACCGGCTTCTTCATCGTCTGGTCCGCGACCCGCGCTCAGTCGGTGCCGACGCGGTCGTCACCGGTGCGGGCAGCGGGATCGGGAGGGCCTTCGCACTCGAACTCGCCCGCCGGGGCGGTGATGTGGTCTGTGCCGACATCGACGCCGAGCGCGCCGCCGAGACCGTCGCGCTCATCGCCGCCGAGACCGGCCGCAGCGCCCACGCGGTCCGATGCGATGTGGCCGATCGGGCCGATGTCGAGGCGCTGGTGACCATCGTCTGCGATGTCTTCTCCGGGGCGCCGACACTCGTCGTCAACAACGCCGGAGTCGGAATCGGCGGCGAACCGGTGGGGCAGGTGGGCCTCGACGACTGGGACTGGGCGCTGGGAATCAATCTCTGGGGCGTGATCCACGGATGCGAACTCTTCGCCCCCATACTCCGCGCGGCCGGCCGCGGCGGAATCATCAACGTCGCGTCCGCGGCGGGGTTCGCCGCGGCACCGTCGATGGGGCCGTACAACGTCTCCAAAGCCGGCGTCATGTCGCTGTCGGAGACCCTCGCAGCCGAGCTCGCGGGGTCGGGCGTCGGAGTCACGGTGCTCTGCCCGACGTTCGTCAAGACCAATGTCGCGCGGGACGGCCGGATCACCGAGGCCGGACAGAATCTGGCCGGCCGGCTGATGGAACTGACCGGAACCTCGCCGCAGTCCGTCGCCGCCATGACCCTGGACGCCCACGATCTCGGACGGCTGTACGTGCTCCCGCAACTCGACGCCAACGTGATCTGGCGTCTCAAGCGTTTTCTCCCCGTCCCGTACGCCCGCGGTCTCGGCGTGCTGGGCCGCTTCCTGCCGGCCGCCTGACCGACAGTCTCATCGCATCCAACGAAAGGACCGGCCATGGCCATGGACTTCGACAGCATGCTCCAGAAGATCAAAGACCGGCAGTGGGCGCTCGCCGACATCGACTGGGACGCACCGGGCGCCGAACTGATCGAGCCGGAACTGCATGCGAAGCTCAAGCCGTTCATCTCCGATCTGATGTGGATCGAGAACGTCGGTGCGCGCGGATTCGCGGCGATGGCGAAGAAGGCTCCCGACGCCACCCTCAAGAGCATCTACGAGCACTTCCACGCGGAGGAACAGAAGCACGCGAACGCCGAGCTGGCGCTGATGCGGCGCTGGGGGATGCTCGACGACGATGAGATCCCGTCGCCCAACGTGAACGTTCAGCTGGTGATCAACTGGCTCGATCGTTACTCCGACGGACTGTCGCTGTCGTTCCTGGGCACGGTGATTCCGATGCTGGAGGTGGCGCTCGACGGTGCGCTCATCAAGTTCATCACCGACGAGGTGAAGGACCCGGTGGCGCAGGAGGTGTTCAAGCGGATCAACTCCGACGAATCACGCCACCTGGCAGTGGATTTCGAGGTGATGGACATGTTGGGCCACGCCAGTCTGCGTCGGCGCACGATCGACTTCGTCGGCGGATGGGCGCAGCCCTCTCTGCTCATCGGACTGCTGACATACCTTCCGCTGCTGAACAAGATGCGCGACAACATCGTCGCGATGGGCGTCGACGAGCAACGTCTCTACAGCGCGATGAAGCGCTACCGCTCGGTCGGGCGGCGCAGCGATTACACCCGCAGACTGCCGATGTTCCGTTTCGTCGCCACACACGGCGCTCTGGTGACCAATCGTGACAACGTCGCCTATCACGCGGTCGCCGATTCGCTGGTGACGGTGACGAACTGGATTCCCGTGTCGCTGGTGAGGCGAACACCGACGTGGTCGCGGGAGTTGACCTACGAGCCCACGGCCTGACGGGAGACCACCATGACACTCTCAGTGGCCGTCATCGGAGCCGGATTCGCCGGTATCGGCGCCGCGATCAGACTCAAAGACAAGGGCATCGACGACTTCGTCGTGTTCGAACGGGACACCGCGATCGGCGGGACGTGGCGCGACAACACCTATCCCGGTGCCGCGTGCGATATTCCGTCCCAGCTGTACTCGTACAGCTTCGCTCCCAATCCGGAGTGGTCGCACACCTATTCCGGCAGCCGCGAGATCCTCGACTACATCGAAGAGATGGCCGACGCCGCCCGAGTGCGCGAACACATCCGGTTCGAGCACACCGTCTGCGGCCTGGACTATGACGCGGCCTCGGGTGAATGGACGATCTCCTTCGAGCACCGCGCACCTGTTCGGGCGCGGTCGGTGATCCTGGCGTCCGGCCCGCTCGCCAATCCCTCGTTCCCGGACATCCGCGGAATAGACGACTACGAAGGTCATCGGATCCACAGTGCCCGATGGGACCACGACTACGACTTCACCGGCAAACGGGTGGCGGTGGTGGGCACCGGGGCCAGCGCCGTCCAGATCGTGCCCGAGTTGGTGAAACAGGCGGCTTCGGTGAAGGTCTTCCAGCGGACCCCCGGCTGGGTTCTGCCGCGCGTCGACGTCAAGACCGGCAGGCTGACCAAGACCGCATACCGATCGATTCCCGGAGCCCAGAAGCTGGTCCGTTCGGCATGGTTCTGGGGACACGAATCCATCGCGCTCGGCGTGGTCTGGAACACTCCGCTCACCCGCGCGGTGGAAGCGGCGAGCAAGCTGTACCTGCGGTCGCAGGTGTCCGACCCGTGGCTCCGGCGCCAACTCACCCCGGACTTCGCAGCCGGCTGCAAGCGGCTGTTGATGACCACCGACTACTATTCGGCGCTTCAGCAGGACAATTGCAAGCTGGTCACCTGGCCGATCGCCCGGATCGCACCCCAGGGGATCCGGACGGTCGAGGGTATCGAGCACCAGGCCGACTGCATCGTCTTCGCGACCGGGTTCGACGTGGCGAAGGCGGGCACGCCGATACCGGTGACGGGTCTGGACGGACGGGTCCTCGCCGACGAATGGCGAGGCGGTGCGTACGCGTACCGGAGCGTCGCGGTGTCGGGGTACCCCAATCTGTTCTTCACGTTCGGACCCAACTCCGGCCCGGGCCACAACTCCGCGTTGGTGTACATGGAGGCCCAGATCGAATACATCACCGACGCCATCGGGCGACTGCTGGCGGCCGACTGGAAGGCACTCGACGTCCGGGCCGACGTCCAGCGGGCCTACAACGACGACATTCAGCGGCGGCTGGGCGCCACCACGTGGAACTCCGGTTGTCGGAGCTGGTATCTCACCGATGACGGCTTCAACGCGACGATGTATCCGGGATTCGCGACCCAGTACGTCCGTCAGCTCCGCAGGGTGGATCTACGCGACTACCGAATCCTGGTGCACGCGTCGGGGCGGGGCGCCGATGCCGAGATGGCGGGCGGCCGCGGGGGAGGCTCCGATGCCGCCCGTGCGGTCGATCCCGGTCTGCGGGGTCGGAGGCGACCCGTGGGTGCCGGATAACATCTGCGCATGACCGAGTACCGGATCGACGACCTCGCTCGCATATCCGGGGTCACCACCCGCAACATCCGCGGCTATCAAGAGCACGGCCTCCTGCCGCGCCCGGTGCGTCGAGGAAGGGTGGCGATCTACACGGAGAAGCACCTGAGCAGACTCCGCGCGATCGACAAACTGCTGCGCAACGGGTTCACGCTCAAGCACATCGCGACCTTCCTGACGAATCCGCGGGCACTCGTCGGCGAGGCTCTGGAGCTGACCGAGATCCTCGACGAGCCGTGGGCGAGTACGGAACGGACCGTGTTCGACCGCCCGGCGCTCGAGCGTCTGTTCGGAACCGTCGACGACGCAGACGTGCAGGCGTTGCTCGGCGCGGGCCTGCTGGAGGAGACCGCCGACGGCGCGGCGTATGAGACCGGCGATCCTCGGAGCCTCCGCAATCTCGCGCGGCTCGTCGAACAGGGAATGCGACTGACGGTGCTGGCCGACGTGCACCGTCGGTTCGCCGAGAAGGTCGCCGAGGCCGCCGAGATCCTGATGGTCTCCGCACGGGAAGAGGTGGACCGCAGGCGCGGCCCGGGATGGGTGCCTGCCGACCAGGACGAGGCGTCCTGGGCGGCCTCACTGCTGGGGACGATGCGTGCGGTCGGTACGCAGAATGCACACGCCACCCTCGACCGGTGCCTCGACGGAGCGCTCGACCACGAACTCAGAGTCCATCAGCACGCGGCCGGCGAACGCGAGTCTCAGTCGTCGAGCCACTGAGCCGTCGACCCCGCCACGGGCATCGACGGGAGGTTCAGCTTCCGGTGATCCCACGAGCGGATCCTTGATGGCACCAGGCGCACCGCGACCCTCTTGTTCATCATCGCTTCGACGGCGGGCTGGAGATCGTCGCTGTACGGCCCGGTGTACCGCTCCCACACGCTGATGCCGACCTTGAGGCAGCTCTCGGCGTCGTCGTAGACCTCGACGGTGCCTTCGATGCTGACGCCGCGCAGAGTGTCGTAGGTGTCGCCGTCCTCGATCAGGACCGTCGCGTGCGGGTCGCGGCGGAGATTGACCACCTTCTGCGACTTCGCCTTGGTCTCGAACCAGATCTCGCCGTCGATCACGCCGTACCACATGGCGGTGAGGTGGATCGCGTCCTTGCCGTGCGTTCCGAGAGTGGCGACCCGGTGGCGGTTGATGAATTCCTCGATCTCGTCGTCGCTCATGACGATCGCCGCGCGTTGGTTGATTCCCATGATCCGACGTTATCGTCTCGCCCGTCGGGCTGCCGCGGTCGACTCAGATCTGTGCCGGTGTCTTGAGTTTCGCGCTGATGGCGTCGGCGGCCGCCACCAGGTCGGTGGCCAGCCGGTCGCCGGGACGGCGGCCCATCCGGTCGACGGGTCCGGACACCGACACCGCGGCCACGACGGCGCCGGAGGCGTCCCGCACGGGTGCGGAGATGCTCGCCACGCCCGCAGCGCGTTCGGCGACGCTCTGCGCCCATCCTCGCCTGCGGATCTCGGCGAGCGTCCGCTCGGAGTAGACGGCGTCGGCGAGGAGACTGCGGAGAGTGTCGGGATCGGACCAGGCGGCGAGCACCTTGGCCGCCGAGCCCGCGGACATCGGCAGCCGCGTGCCCTCCGGAACGGTGTCGCGCAGACCGGTCGGCGGCTCCACGGCCGCGATGCAGACGCGATCGGCGCCCTCGCGGCGATAGAGCTGCACCGACTCGCCGGTGGACTCCTGCAGGCGGGGGAGCACCATCAGGGCGGCTTCGCGGACGGTATCGCGGGCGGTCGCGGCGAGCCTGCCGAGAGTGGGACCGGGAATCCACCGGCCGCTGTCGTCGCGCGCGACCAACTGGTGCACTTCGAGCCCGACGGCCAGCCGGTGGGCGGTGGCCCGGGGCAGCCCGGTCGCGTCGCACAGCTCGCCCAAGTTGCACGGCTGCTCCGACACCGTGTGCAGAATCATCACGGATTTGTCCAGCACGCCGATTCCGCTATCCTTTCCCATAGGACGATATTAACCGTCCAAATACTGAGATTGAAAGTCGAGGGGCGCAGGCCCGGCCGAGGTGGTCCACAGCCCGGACCTCTCGGTCGCGTCTCCCAACTCGAAGCGGAACTACTAGAAGATGCGAGTGAGCTCATGACGCAGAGCGCCGGAAATCCGCGCACGCTGGCCGAGAAGGTCTGGGACGACCACGTCGTCGTTCCGGGAGAGGCCGATGCGAGCGGCAACACCAACCCCGACCTGATCTACATCGACCTGCACCTCGTGCACGAGGTGACCAGTCCGCAGGCCTTCGACGGCCTCCGGATGGCCGGCCGGAAGCTGCGTCGACCGGACCTCACCATCGCCACCGAGGACCACAACGTCCCGACCGTCGACATCTTCAGCCCGATCGCCGATCAGGTCTCGGCCCTGCAGGTGGAGACGCTGCGTAAGAATTGCGAGGAGTTCGGCGTCCGCCTCTACCCGATGGGCGACGCGGAACAGGGCATCGTGCACGTCGTCGGTCCCCAGCTGGGACTGACCCAGCCCGGCATGACCGTCGTCTGCGGCGACAGCCACACCTCCACTCACGGCGCCTTCGGCGCGCTGGCGATGGGGATCGGCACCTCCGAGGTGGAGCATGTGATGGCCACCCAGACGCTGTCGCTGCGGCCGTTCAAGACGATGGCGATCACCGTCGACGGCGAACTGCCGCCCGGCGTCACGAGCAAGGATCTGATCCTGGCCGTGATCGCGGAGATCGGCACCGGCGGGGGACAGGGACACGTGCTGGAGTACCGCGGTCCGGCGATCGAGAAGCTCTCGATGGAGGCCCGGATGACGATCTGCAACATGTCGATCGAGGCGGGTGCCCGGGCCGGCATGATCGCGCCGGACGAGGTGACCTACGAGTTCCTCAAGGGCCGTCCGCATGCACCGACCGGCGACGACTGGGATGCGGCCGTGGAGTACTGGAACTCGCTGCGGACCGACGAGGGTGCGGTCTTCGACCGCGAGGTCCACATCGACGCCTCCGCCTTGACGCCCTTCGTCACCTGGGGTACCAACCCCGGCCAGGGTCTGCCGTTGGGTGCGAACGTGCCGGATCCGGCCGACATCACCGACGAGACCGAGGCGCAGGCGGCCGCTCGGGCGCTCGAGTACATGGACTTGACGCCCGGCATGCCGCTGCGCGAAGTCAAGGTCGACACCGTCTTCGTCGGCTCATGCACCAACGGACGCATCGAAGATCTGCGGGCGGTCGCGGAGGTTCTCAAGGGCCGCAAGGTGGCCGACGGAATGCGGATGCTGGTGGTGCCCGGTTCCATGAAGGTCCGTGCGCAGGCCGACGCGGAGGGACTCGGCGAGATCTTCGAGGCAGCCGGCGCCGAATGGCGGATGGCGGGTTGCTCGATGTGCCTGGGAATGAACCCGGACCAGCTCTCGCCGGGCGAACGCTGCGCGTCGACGTCGAACCGCAACTTCGAGGGTCGCCAGGGCAAGGGCGGCCGCACGCATCTGGTGTCGCCGGCCGTCGCCGCCGCGACCGCCGTGCGCGGCACGCTCGCCGCCCCCGCCGATCTGGACTGACCGAGCCTCTCCAAGGCCTGACTAGGAGTCAAACACGATGGAACCGTTCATCACCCACACCGGTGTCGGAGTTCCGTTGCAGCGCAGCAACGTCGACACCGATCAGATCATCCCCGCCGTCTACCTCAAGCGCGTCACACGCACCGGATTCGAGGACGGCCTGTTCGCCGGATGGCGCGGCGACCCCGACTTCATTCTCAACAACGAGCCCTGGAGCAAGGGGTCGGTGCTCGTCGCCGGACCGGATTTCGGCACCGGCTCCTCGCGTGAGCACGCCGTCTGGGCACTCATGGACTTCGGCTTCCGCGTCGTCATCTCGTCGCGCTTCGCCGATATCTTCCGCGGCAATTCCGGCAAGGCCGGGCTGGTGGCCGCACAGGTGGCCCAGTCCGACGTCGAGCTGCTGTGGAAGCGGCTCGAGGCCGAGCCGGGACTGGAGCTGACGGTCAGTCTGGAGGACAAGACCGTCACCGCGGGCGATCTCGTGGTGCCGCTGCAGATCGACGATTACACGCGCTGGCGCCTGATGGAGGGACTCGACGACATCGGGCTGACCCTCCGCCAGACGGATGCGATCGCTGAGTACGAGTCGCGGCGTCCGTCGTTCAAGCCGACCACCCTGCCCTGACCTGCGATCGCGGGCGCTGAAGCCTCACGGCGAGAATCGATTTCGACGCTCGCCGTGAGGCTTGCGTTCTGCGGCCGAACTTCTCATGTGAATTTGCGCTGGTTGGCTTATTTTGCGCCACGATCCGTTTACCGTGTGGATTAGCTGGCACGCCCGGCCAGTGTGAATCCTGCGGAGGTACGGATGAACAAGGCAGAACTCATCGAGGAACTCACCAAAAGACTCGATGCGGACAGGAAGACAGCCACCAACTTCGTCGAGCAGGCGATCGACACCATCGTTCGCGCCGTGAACAAGGGTGAGAGCGTCACGATCACCGGTTTCGGCGTCTTCGAGAAGCGCCGTCGTGCAGCACGCGTGGCACGCAATCCCCGCACCGGAGAAACGGTGAAGGTGAAGGCCACGTCGATCCCGGCCTTCCGGCCGGGTGCACAGTTCAAGGCGATCGTCTCCGGCAAGCAGAAGCTCAAGTCGGGGCAGCCCGCGGTGAAGCGCGCGTCGGCGACACCGGCCGCCGGTTCCGGAACCGCCAAGAAGGCCGCACCGGCTAAGTCCACCGCTGCGGCGAAGAAGACCACCGCGGCGAAGAAGACGACGGCCAAGAAGACGACGGCCACGAAGACCACGGCCGCGAAGAAGACGGCCGCCACGAAGGCGGCCGCGAAGAAGACGACGCCGGCGAAGAAGACCGCCGCCGCGAAGAAGGCGCCCGCGAAGAAGACCGCGGCCAAGAAGACGGCTCCGGCGAAGACCGCCGGCGCGGGTACGACGGCCACGAGCACCGCGGCCGAGAAGACGGCACCGGCGAAGAAGGCGACGGCCAAGAAGACCGCTGCTGCCAAGAAGACGACGGCGGCCAAGAAGTCCGCTCCGGCGAAGAAGGCCGCCGCCAAGAAGTCCGCACCGACGAAGGGCGCCGACGACTGACCGAATCCACCTGCCGCCAAAGGGTATTGCGCACTTCGGCCCCTGTCCGCACGATGTGGACGGGGGCCGAAGTGCGTCCGGTGTGTCAGTCGGCGAGCGGACTCGGGATGTGATCGGCGGCGACGAGATCGCCGTCGCGCGTGGTCAGCACCCATACGCTGCCCTTGCGGTTGTCCGCTTCGGGCAACTCAACACCGTCGGCCTCGGCCCACCGGTGCAGCAACGGTGCGATGACTCCGCCCTGACTGCACACCGCGTGCACCGACCCGGTCTTGCTCGCCAGTCGTCGAATCCTGCGGTAGGCCTCGTCCGGAGCCGCCTCGAAGGACTCCTCCGACAGTGCGGGTTCCAGCTTCACCTCGGTGCGCAGCGATTCGGCCAGCGGCGCGAGAGTGTCGACGCACCGTGTCCGGTCGGCGGCGTGCAGGCGGTGCGCGCCGAAGAGGGGGAGCAGCTCACGGATCGCCGCGGCCTGGGCCACCCCGCACGTGTCGAGCGGCCGCAGGCGATCGTCGCCGGTAAAGTCCCTGCGGCTCCCCGCCGACGCATGCCGGAGAACGATCAGTGTATGCAGCTCTCGCACCGGCCGGGAGGCGAAGGTGTGCAGCACATCGCGATCGGCGTCGTAGCTGACCGCGTCGATCGCGTCGGCCACCGGAAGCCACTTCAGATCGTCGCATTCGCGGTTGGCGTGGAACCCTCCGCCGACGGCCTCCACCGCCCAATAGGAGACCCGTTTCGGCACCCCCGAGGCCAGACGGTAGCCGACAGTGCGCAGCCGGTGTCCCAACCGCACCTCGTAGCCGGTCTCTTCGACGAGTTCCCGCGCGGCCGTCACCGGCAGGATCTCGCCGCGTTCGGCCTTTCCCTTGGGCAGCGACCAGTCGTCGTAGCGCCGCCGGTGAACCAGCGCCACCTTCACGCCGGCCGACTTGCTCGGCTTCCAGAGGACGCCGCCTCCGGCCCACACGGTACGGGTCGGCCGGCTCATCAGGATCCAGTCGGGTCGGCGTGGTGGCGTTGACGGGTCATCATCTGTCGCTGGTGGTCGCGGACCTGCTCACCGGCCGCCGGCTGGGCCCGCCAGGTGCCGTCCGGCTGCAGTTCCCAGCAGCGGGTCCGGGGATCGAGCGCCGACTCGAAGATGTCCTCCAGATCGGCGGCCAGCCTGCGGTCACGGACCTGCACCATCACCTCGACACGTCGATCGAGGTTGCGGTGCATCATGTCGGCGCTGCCGATCCAGTACTCGTTCTGGGCACCGAACTGCAGGATCCGTGAATGCTCCAGGAACTCGCCGAGAATCGACCGGACGACGATGTTCTCGCTGAGTCCCTCCACACCCGGTCGCAGCGCGCAGATGCCCCGCACCACCACGTCGACGCGAACGCCCGCCTGTGAGGCCCGGTACAGCGCGTCGATCACCTGCTCGTCGACCAGCGCGTTGGCCTTGAGCCGGATGAGTGCCCCCGGATCTCCGGACCGGTGGGCCGCGATCTCGCCCTCGATCCGCTCGATGATGCCGGTGCGGATGCCGTGGGGCGCCACCAGCAGATTCCGGTACTCCTGCTTGCGCGAGTAGCCGGTGAGCGTGTTGAACAGGTCGGTGAGGTCCGAGCCGATCTCCGGTGCGGCGGTGAACAGACCGACGTCTTCGTACAGCCGTGCCGTCTTCGGGTTGTAGTTGCCCGTGCCGATGTGGCAGTAGCGGCGAAGGGTCGAGCCCTCGCGACGGATCACCAGGCAGGTCTTGCAATGCGTCTTGAGACCGACGAGCCCGTAGACGACGTGCACCCCGGCCTGTTCCAGAGTGCGCGCCCAGCGGATGTTGGCCTGTTCGTCGAACCGTGCCTTGAGTTCCACCAGCGCCACCACCTGTTTGCCCGCGGCCGCGGCGTCGATCAGCGCGTTGACGATGGGCGAGTCGCCCGAGGTGCGGTAGAGGGTCTGCTTGATGGCCAGCACGTGCGGATCGGCGGCCGCCTGCTCGATGAATCGCTGGACGCTGGTGGAGAACGAGTCGTAGGGGTGATGCACCAGCACGTCGCCGTCGCGCAGGGTCGAGAAGATGCTCTTCGGCGTCTCCCGCTCACCGAACGCCGGGTGGGTGGCCGGCACGAACGGACGCTCCTTCAGCTGCGGCCGGTCGATCCCGTAGATCTGCCAGAGACAGGTCAGATCGAGCAGTCCAGGCACTTGGATGACGTCGCCCGGGTCGACGTCCAACTCGCGGAGCAGGAGTTCGAGCATGTGCTCGGTCATGTCGTCGCCGACCTCGAGCCGGACCGGTGAACCGAACCGCCTGCGCGCCAGTTCGCGTTCGAGCGCCTGGAGCAGGTCCTCGTCACGGTCCTCGTCGACCTCGAAGTCGGCGTTGCGCGTGACCCGGAAGACGTGGTGCTCCACGATCTCCATGCCGGGGAACAGTTCCGGCAGATTGGCCGCGATCAGATTCTCCACGGGCAGGAAGAGCGCGGTGCGCGGCCCGTCGTCGGGGCCCTGCGGCTGGACGAGACGGTCGACCCGGACGAACCGGTTGACGTTGTCGGGCACCTTCACACGCGCGAAGTGCTCGCCGCCCTCGGCGCGGTCCTTCACCGTCACCGCGAGGTTCAGGCTCAGACCCGAGATGTAGGGGAACGGATGCGCCGGATCGACGGCCAGCGGGGTCAGGATCGGGAACAGTTCGTTGTGGAAGTGCGTCTGCATCCGCACCCGCTCGGCGGCCGTGAGATCGTCCCAGCCGATGATCTTGATGTTCTCGCCGGAGAGTGCCGGGAGCACCGAGTCACGGAAGACGCGCGCATGCCGGTCGGCGATCTTCTGGGTGCGGACAGCGATCATATGCAGTTGCTCGCGCGGGGAACGGCCGTCCGCCGAGCGCACCGAGAGGCCGGTCTCGTCGCGGCGCTTGAGGCCCGCGACGCGCACCATGAAGAACTCGTCGAGATTCGACGCGAAGATGGCCAGGAACTTGGCGCGCTCCAGCAGCGGGCGGGAGACGTCCTCGGCCAGTGCGAGGACGCGAGAGTTGAAGTCGAGCCAGCTCAGCTCACGGTTGAAGTACCGGTCGGCGGGCAGGTCCGCCGCTTCGTCGGGATCCACGGTCTCGGCCGGCAGTGCGGCGGGCAGGGCGGTCTGGGACTCGTTCTCGATCTCTTCCGTGGCACTCACGCGTCAATTGTGGACTATCGGTCCGATGCTGTCCTGTCAGCCGGACGGTTTGGTTCACCGGAGTGTCGGGACGCCCGGAGTGCCGCGCCCGTGCGTCTCCCGACGCCGAGTTCGACCGCGGCGGCCAGATCCGCGGGCGTGTCGACGTCGGTGCGCAGCCGGGCCCACCGCAGCCGCCCGGGATCGAGCTCTACCGCTCCGGCCGCTCGGTGCGCCGACGCCGACCGGGCACCGAATCGCGGTTCGACGGGGTGCTGGGCGCGCACCACCAGCAGCGCCGTGCCCTCTCCGGAGCGGTCGGCGACGAAGGCGGCGGGGGCGCCTCCGGCGATGGCTGCGGCCGCCTCGTCCAGTACCTCGGCGAGCGTGAGCGCGTCGAGCGCGGCGAGGTCGGCCTGCAACGCGGCGATCAGCGCGGCGGTCGGGGAGACTGCCGCGATCGCATGCGCCAGCGCTGCGTTCAACGGTGATCGGTGCGGCGCGTCGCCGGCCTCCTCGGGCTCGTCGAGTACCCGGACACCGTGCTCGCGGACGGCGACGTGCACGGCGGGGTCGGGAGTGACGACAGCCGCCTGCGCGACGCCCGCCTCCCGGACCGCCTCGAGCGTGTCGCCGAGCATCGCGGTCACCAGGCTCCGGCGCTGCTCGTCGGAGGGCAGGGCCCCGGCCAGCCGTGACTTCGCGTGGTCCAGCCGTTTCACGGCCAGGACGACGGCTATCGGGAGCGGGTCGCGCATGTTCACCATGGTGCAGCACCGACGGGCCGGGCCGCCTGCCGGGCCGTCGAGCCGACCCCGGCGATCGGCGCTGAGCCGTGGCGAGGTGGCGCTAGGGTGGACCGCAGTTACCGGTCGTGGGTGGAGGAGTCGCGAGTGCGTGCAGTAGTGATGGGTGCTGGATCGTGGGGCACCGCGGTGGCGAAGGTGCTCGCCGATGCGGGCAACGAGGTGAAGATCTGGGCTCGCCGTCCGGAGCTGGTGGAGCAGATCAACACCGCCCACGAGAATCGCGATTACCTCTCGGGTATCGCGCTGCCCGAGAGTCTGCGGGCCGTCGGCTCCGTGGAGGAGGCGCTGGCCGGCGCCGAACTGGTGGTGTGTGCGGTGCCCTCGCAGTCGTTGCGTGCCAACCTCGAGATCTGGCGACCGCATCTGCCCGCCGATGCGATCCTGCTGTCCCTCGCCAAGGGCGTCGAGACGAGTTCCGGTAAGCGGATGAGCGAAGTGATCGCCGAGGTCACCGGGTTCCCGGCTCGGCAGATCGCGGTGCTGACCGGACCCAACCTCGCGAAAGAGGTGGCGCAGGGACAGCCCGCCGCCACCGTGATCGCATGCGTCGACGAGGCCCAGGCGGTTCGTGTGCAGGAGGCGTTCGCCACCGGATACTTCCGTCCGTACACCAACGTCGACGTCGTCGGCTGCGAGATCGGCGGAGCAGCGAAGAACGTGATCGCGCTCGCGTGCGGCATGGCGTCCGGGATGGGCTTCGGCGAGAACACGCTGGCGACGATCATCACGCGCGGTCTCGCCGAGACCATTCGGCTGGGAGTGGCACTGGGCGCCGACATCACCACCCTCGCCGGTCTCGCGGGCATCGGCGACCTCGTGGCGACGTGCTCCTCGCCGCTGTCGCGCAACCGAACCTTCGGTGCCCGCCTAGGCGAGGGCGCGAGCCTGGCCGAGGCTCAGGCGGCGACCAACGGGCAGGTGGCCGAGGGCGTCAAATCGTGCTCGTCGGTGCTGGCGCTGGCGAAGGCGCACGGGGTGGAGATGCCGCTGACCGAGGCCGTCCACCAGGTGTGCCACGAGGGCATGTCGGTGTCGGACATGGTCAGTTCCCTGCTCGGGCGCAGCACCAAACCGGAGGTGTACGGGCGGGCCTGAACCGCGTCAGCGGCCGAAGTCGAGCGGGGCTCGCTGCAGATTCTTCTCGATCAACGCCGAGACGTCGGTGATCGGCGCGTTGCCGGCACCCGCGGGCACCCACACGGCCACGTAGGGGCGGTGGTCGACGCTCACGTACGCCTGACCGCGGCCCTCGATCGTGTCGGTGATGAACCACTGGACCGGGTTGATCACCTGCAGTGAACTCGTCGGCGCGAGTTCGTCGGGCCGCTCGACACCGCAGCGCACCACAACCGGGTCGGAGTCGGCTTTGGTCCATCGGACGGTGGTCCCGTCGACCGACTTGCCCTCGAAGTCGCCGAGCTCATCGGGCAGTTTCTTGATGAACTCGGCGCAGCCGGCGGCGTCGGCGGCGGTGGTCGTGTACGACTCGACCGGTGACGGCGGGGTGTCGTCGGCGGAGAAGTGCAGCGCCGCGTACGTGATGAAGCCGGCGATCACCATGACCGGGACTGCCACCAGGGTGGCGATCATCGCCGGACTGAATCGCGGTCCCTCATCGGCCGCGGTCTGGCCGTCCTGAGCCTTCTCCGTTGGAGTGTTCCCGGTGCCGTCGCTCATGCTGCCAGTGTGATCGATGGACTGCGTCCGTGGAAATCGGTGCGACCGTTCGCGGTGCGCCGGCGGTAGCATCGGCCCGATGAAGACAGTGGGTGAAGTCGGAGAACGCGCGCTGGTCGCGATGTTCACCACTGCCGCGGCGTCGGGCGGTGACACCGACGATCTGGTGATCGGGTCGGGCGACGATGCAGCGGTGTTCGCGCCCACCGGACCGGTGGTGGTCAGCACCGACACAGCGGTCGCGGGCAGGCACTTCCGGTTCGACTGGTCGACTCCGCGGCAGATCGGGGCACGGGCGGTGGTCCAGAGCGCCGCCGACATCGCGGCGATGGGCGGGGTTCTCACCGGCGTCGTCGTGTCGATCGGCTGCCCGCCGCAGACGCCGGTGGAGCGCGTGCTCGAGCTCAACGCCGGCATCGTCGACCAGACCCACAGGTACCGGGCGCGGGTGCTCGGCGGCGACCTCGTGTCCTCGTCGGAGGTGGTGCTGACCGTTACCTCCCTCGGTGTTCTCGACGGCACGCAGGCGGTGGCGCTGTCGGGTGCGCGCGGCGGCGAGGTGCTCGCGCTCAGCGGTCCGCTCGGCGGTCCGGCAGGCGGTCTGGCGGCTCTGTCCGCCGTCGAGCACGGGGCGGATCCCCTTCTGCTGGAGCAGTTCTCCGATCTGGTCGAGGCCTACCGCCTCCCGCGGCCGGATCTGGGTCAGGGGCGCGTGGCGGCGCTGGCGGGCGCCCGGGCGATGACCGACGTCTCCGACGGCCTCGTGGAGGAGATCATCACGATGGCGGAGGCTTCGCAGGTACGGATCGACATCGATTCGGCGTCGGTTCCCCAGGTCCGCGGGCTCGCCGAACTCGGGGCTGCGCTCGGCGTCGACCCCGCGCGATGGGCCCTCGCGGGCGGCGAGGAACACGAACTGCTCGCGGCCTTCGAGCCCTCGGCTGTCCCCGCGGGCTGGACGGTGATCGGGACGGTGTCCGACGGCGAGCCCGATGCCCGCATCGACGGCGCGGCCGTCGGAGAGATCCGCGGGTGGCAATCGTTCACCGAGACCTGACCTGATTAGATCGACGTATGGCTGTCTACGCACTCGGCGATCGTGAGCCGGTTCTCGGCACAGACGTTTTCATTCATCCCGACGCGACCGTCATCGGTGCGGTGACGCTCGGCGACGGGGTCTCGATCTGGCCGGGAGCGGTGCTCCGCGGCGACTACGGGACCATCACCGTCGGCGACCGCACCAACATCCAGGACGGCACGGTGGTGCACTGCACCTTCACCGAGCCCACCGTGATCGGCGCCGGTTGCGTCGTCGGGCACAACGCGCATATCGAGGGATCGACGATCGGCGACGAATGCCTGATCGCGTCGGGTTCGGTGGTCCTGAACCGTTCGGTGATCGGCGCGGGCTCGGTGGTCGGCGCCGGTGCGGTGGTGTCGTACGGCTTCACGGTTCCCGAGCGGTCGATGGTGCTCGGCGTCCCGGCCCGCCTCCGCGAGGGCTATCAGGTTCCGGAGGGCCATCTGCAGCAGAACACCGAGCTCTACTACCAGAACGCCCAGTACTACCGGAAGAGCCTCCGGAGGCTCGACGCGTGAGCGCCAAGCCGTTGGCCGAGCTGATCGATCCCGGCTGGGCTCAGGCACTGGCGCCGGTCGAGGAGACGGTCGCACGGATGGGCCGATTCCTGCGCGAGGAGATCGCGGCCGGCCGTCGCTACCTGCCCGCCGGAGAGAACGTGCTGCGCGCGTTCGCGCAGCCCTTCGATGACGTCCGGGTTCTCATCGTCGGACAGGATCCCTATCCCACGCCGGGGCACGCTGTGGGACTGAGCTTCTCCGTGGCGCCGGACGTCCGACCGATTCCGCGATCGCTGCAGAACATCTACCAGGAATACTGCGAAGACCTCGGTTATCCCCGTCCGGCCAACGGCGATCTGACGCCGTGGGCGCGGCAGGGCGTTCTCCTTCTCAACAGAGTTCTGACGGTGCGCCCGGGCGAACCGGCGTCCCACCGCAACAAGGGGTGGGAAGAGGTGACCGAGTGCGCGATCAAGGCGCTGGCCGCGCGCGACGAGCCCATGGTGGCGATCCTGTGGGGCAACGACGCCCGGCAGCTGGTGAAGTGGTTGCCCGACGTCCCGGTCATCGAATCGCCCCACCCGTCGCCGCTCTCGGCGTCGCGCGGGTTCTTCGGTTCGCGACCCTTCTCCCGCGCCAACGAGGAACTGCTCGATCTCGGCGGCGATCCGGTGGACTGGCGTCTGCCCTGATCCGGTCGGACTACCGGCGGGCGGCGGCGTAGTCCGGCGCGCGCTTGGCGACGAAGGCGTCGACTCCCTCGACGCCCTCGGGCGTGGATCCGAGGGCTGCGATCGAGGCCGACTCCGCGGTGAGCTGATCGCCGAGGGTGCTGGTGGCGCTGTGGTGCAGCAGACGGCGGATCGCGCGGTAGGAGCCGCGCGGTCCGGAGGCGAGCCCGGCCGCGACGTCGTGGGCGGTCTGCTCGACGGAAGCGTCGTCGACGATCTCCGACAGGATGCCGAGGTCCAGCGCGCGGTCGGCGTCCAGGATCTGGTCGGTCATGATGATGTGCCGTGCGCGGGCCGCGCCCACGACGCGGGGGAGCAGCCATGACATGCCGCCGTCGGGCGACAGTCCGATTCCGGGATAGGCGGGACGCATCTTGGTGGCGCGACCGCCGATCGCGATGTCCGCGTGCAGAACGAGGCTCATACCTGCGCCGGCGGCCCAGCCCTTCACCGCGGCGACCACCGGAAGCTCCGTCTCGTAGAGGAACTCGATCGTCGAATGCAGATCGTCGGCCAGGCCCCGCAGGTAGTCGCTGCGGTCGTCGGCCGCCGCGAACGCCGCGACATTGCCACCCGCGCAGAAGTTCTTGCCCGCGCCGCGGAGCAGCACCGCACCCGCCTCGAGCTTTCCCCGGGTGACAGCGCGCAGCGCCTCGCGCGACTCCAGGACCAGAGCGTGATCGAGAGCGGTTCCCGCATCGCCGGTCGAGATGGTGAGGTTCAGAACGCCGTCGTCGTCGACGCGGATCAGATCAGAGGCCATGGCGAGTACTCTACGGAACGCTCGTCGCCGGCCGGTCCGGGTGGTTGCAGTCCGCGCCGGACAGGTGCACTCGGCGATTCCGGAGACGACGAAATCGCCGCCCGGCACTGCCGGGCGGCGATCTCCTCACGCGTGGTGCGCTCAGGCCTTGACGGTCTTGCCCGCCTTGAGGCACGAAGTGCACACGTTCTTGCGCTTCTTGTTGCCCGGGGCGACCTCGACGCGCACAGACTGGATGTTCGGGTTCCAGCGGCGGTTGGTGCGCCGATGCGAGTGCGAGACCGACTTGCCGAAGCCGGGGCCCTTGCCACAAACGTCACAAACGGCAGCCATGATCGAACTCCCTTGGTAGAAAACTTGGGTCAGTGGTCAGCCGATAGCGGGCGCTGCGGTGCGCGCCGCGACGATCGGCAACCCGAATAGAATAACCGCGCAGACCTCGGGTGTCCAAATCGGCGCCGGAACGCGAGAGTCCCGGCGACCTCGGCGAGGGGCCCGGATCAGACGCCGCGACAGTACCTGTCCGAGTGTCGGGGGCGGGCGGTAACCTCGGGGCACATTCGAGGTTCACCGGCGGTTCGGCGACCGCGCACGAGGATCGCGACGGGCCGGCGGAGAGCGACGGGAAGGCGGGGTGGTCGTGCGGTTGATGACCGGAGACAGCAGTACCGCGGTCAATCCTCAGCTCATCAGGGACTGGGCACGTGCCTGCGCCGACGGCCTCGAGGCGCTGCGTCCGGAGATCAACGACCTCAACGTCTTCCCGATCCCCGATTCGGACACCGGAAGCAACATGGCGCAGACGATGGCCGGCGCGCTCGCGGTCCTCGACGAACTCGACGGCGCGGCCGATCTGCCCGCGGTGACCCGCACTCTCGCGGAGGCGGCCGTCGGATGCGCTCGCGGCAACTCCGGCGTCATTCTCTCGCAGGTCCTGGTCGGGATCGCCGACGCGGTCGATCTCGCGATGGCCGAGAACGACCACAGTTTCAATCGACTGTGCAAGAACGGGCTGCGCCTCGGCGCCCTCGCGGCCCGGCGTGCCGTCAGCGAGCCGAGGGAGGGAACTGTTCTCACTCTGCTGCAGGTCGCGGCGGATTCGGCTGCGGCCAATGTCGCCGGATCACCGGCGGATCTGGCGCGCGCGGTGGCCGACGACTGCGCCGAAGCACTCGAGCACACGCCCGAGCAGATGCCCGAACTCGCGAGCGCGGGCGTGGTGGACGCCGGTGCACGAGGCTTCCTGGTGATGGCCGACGCGCTCGTGCTGGTCGTCACCGGCGTCGCCAACAAGCGCCGCGCCTACCGCGGCATCCTCACCTCGAGTGTGCACGGTACGGGCCACGAGACCGGAGAGTGCGGAGGTGCCGGCGACACCGACTTCGAGGTGATGTATCTGCTCGACGGCGCCGAAGGAGCGCAGATCGGCGCGCTCCGCGACCGGCTCGGACAACTCGGCGACTCGGTCGTGATCGTCGGCGACAGCTCCGCCGACGGCGAGCGGTTCTCCGTGCATGTGCACACCGACGACCCCGGGGCCGCGGTCGAAGCCGGGATCGAACTGGGTCGGCTCACCGAGATCCGGATCAGCTGCTTCGCGCTCGACGCCATCCGTGCCGCGCCGGGGGCCAACGAGCCGCCGCCGCGGTTCAAACGGGCCGTCGTCGTCCTGGTCACCGGCGACGGCGCCGAACAACTCTTCGCCGAGGCGGGAGCGGCAGTGGTCCGGGCCGATCACGGCGTCCATCCGGCGACGCTCTCGAAGGCGATCCGCGCGACCGACAGCGCCCACGTCATCGTGATGGGGAACGGGATGATGTCCTCGCAGGATCTGGTACAGGTGGGCGCGCAGGCGCGTTCGCCCCAACGGTCGGTGGTCTTCCTGCCGACGCTGTCGATGGTGCAGTGCCTGTCCGCCCTGGCCGTGCACGATCCGATCGAAGAGCCCGACGTGGACGCCTTCGCCATGGCCGAGGCGGCCGCGAACACGCGCTGGGGCTCATTGATGCACTCCAACACCAAGATGATGACTCTGGCAGGCACCTGCGAGATCGGCGACACCCTCGGACTCATCGGCTCCGATGTGCTGGTCATCGCACCCGAGCAGCGGCAGGCGGCCACCGCGCTGCTCGATCTGATGCTCGCGACCGGCGGCGAGCTGGTGACCGTGCTCGCGGGCCGGGACCTCGACGAACGGACGCGGGAGGCGATTGCCGAGCATCTGCACGCGCACTACCCGGGCATCGAACTGGCGCTGTACGAGACCGGACAGTCGTCGCACCTGTTGCAGGTCGGTGTCGAATGATGCTGACCGCCGCCTCGCCGCTGACCGACTCGTCGGTGGACCCGGCGCTGCTGAAGAAACTGGCCGGACTGGAACTGACCACGGTCGGTGAACTGCTCCGCTACGTGCCGCGCCGGTACCTGCGGCGCGGTCATCTGTCGGAGTCCGAGCGCCCGGAGGCGGGCGAGTGGATCACTGTGATCGGGCGCATCAAGAAGGCGCAGATGATCCAGATGAAGCGCAGGTACGGACAGTTTCTCAAGATCGTGGTCAACGACGGCCGCGCCGACTACGAGGCCAGCTTCTTCAACGCCCGATGGATCCAGAAGGTGCTGCGACCGGGTACCCGTGTCGCGCTCGCCGGCACCGTGAAGCTCTTCCGCGACCAGATCCAGCTGTCGCATCCGGACTGGATGGTGCTGCCCGAGGACGACGGCATCGACGTCGTGGGAAACGCCGCCATGATCGGCGAGTTGGCCGCCGAGGAAGCCGAGTCGGAGGGCAAGGGCTCGCATGGATCCACCGCGTCGCCCGACGACGTCGCGAACTTCTCGCGCGACATCATCCCGATGTATCCGGCCACCAAAGACGTTCAGACCTGGGAGATCTGGCGTGCGGTGAGGCAGGTGCTGGCGGACACGGTGCCCGCCGAGGACCCGCTCACGGAGGCGCAGCGCGCCGAACGCGGTCTGATCACGGCCGACGAGGCGATCAGCCGCATCCACCTGCCCGACAGCCTCGACGACATCGAGGCCGCACGCGCTCGGCTGAAGTTCGACGAAGCGCTGGCCGTGCAGACCGAGCTCGCCCGCAGGCGTTTGAGCGCGGTCTCGGAGTCGGCGCGCTCGTGCCCGCACGTTCCCGGCGGCCTGGAGGATCGGCTCCTGGAACGGTTGCCGTTCGAACTCACCGGCGGCCAGCGCGACGTTCTCGCGGAGATCGGCGAGGACCTCGCCGGCGAGCACCCGATGAGCAGGCTGCTGCAGGGCGAGGTCGGTTCCGGCAAGACCCTCGTCTCTCTGCTCGCGATGCTCCGAGTGGTCGACAACGGCCACCAGTGCGCGATCCTCGCACCCACCGAGGTCCTCGCCGCCCAGCACTACCGCACCGTGATGACGATGCTCGGAGACCTCGCGCGAGCGGGTGAACTGGGCGCCGCCGACGGTGCGACCCGCGTCGGACTGCTGACCGGATCGCTCGGGACCGCGGCCAAACGCCAGACGCTGCTCGACGCGGTCACCGGGGAGGCGGGCATCGTCATCGGCACGCACGCACTGCTGGAAGAACATGTGGAGTTCTTCGATCTCGGGATGGTCGTGGTCGACGAACAGCACCGCTTCGGTGTCGAACAGCGCGACGTCCTGCGGTCCAAGGGTCGCGACGAGACCCGGCCGCACTTCCTGGTGATGACGGCGACTCCGATTCCCCGCACCGTCGCGATGATCACCTTCGGTGATCTCGAGACGTCGGTGATGACCGAACTGCCGCGAGGCCGGCAGCCCATCGCCACCAGCGTGGTGCCGATGCGCAACCAGAAGTGGGTGGACCGGGTCTGGGCACGGGCCAATGAGGAGATCGACGCCGGCCGACAGGTGTATGTGGTGTGCACCAAGATCGGCGACGAACAGACCAACGTGAAGAAGTCGAAGAAGGCCGCCAAGGATCAGGAGCCCGACGACGACACCGTCTCCGTGCTGGACCTCGCCGAACAGTTGGAGGCGGGACCGCTCGCGGGCCGCCGCATCGGCATCCTGCACGGTCGGCTGCCCGCCGACGAGAAGAACGACGTCATGGACGGCTTCACCCGCGGAGACGTGGACGTGCTGGTCGCGACCACCGTGATCGAGGTCGGCGTCGACGTCCCGAACGCCACCATGATGGCGATCGTCAATGCCGAACGGTTCGGCGTGAGCCAGTTGCACCAGCTCCGCGGTCGCGTGGGACGCGGTCGTCATGCCGGGCTGTGCCTGCTGATGACGACGGCGAGCGACGTGGGGCCGTCGATGGAGCGTCTCCGTGCTGTCGAGGCCAGCAACGACGGCTTCGAGCTCGCCCGCGTCGACCTCGCACAGCGACGCGAGGGAGACATCCTCGGATCGTTGCAGTCGGGCGGCAAGAGTTCGTTGAGCTTCCTCTCGCTGCTCGACGACACCGAGGTCATCGCGGATGCCCGCGACCTCGCGGAGCAGATCGTGCTCGACGATCCGGATCTGGTGGCGCACCAACCACTCGCCGATCTCGTGCATTCAATCCTGCTGCCCTCCCGCGCCGAGTACCTCGACAAGTCGTGACCGTCTCGCCCGCTGGTCGAGCGGCTCCCGCCCGCGCTGGTTGAGCGGCTCCCGCCCGCGCTGGTCGAGCGGCTCCCCTCCCGCTGGTTGAGCGGCTCCCCTCCCGCGCTGGTTGAGCGGCTCCCCTCCCGCTGGTTGAGCGAGCGCAGCGAGTCGAAACCACCGCATCCCCGGGCTGGGAACCCCGTCGCGCCCGTACCCGCTCGTCAACCGGCGCGGGAGCGGTGCGACAGGGTCTGGTCTTTCGGCGAGTTTTGGCGGACCCTGGAGATGTCGAATTCAGCTCACCGAACGGGTGGAGGACGGCGAAATGCGGATTTCCCAGATCCTGAGCAAGAAGGGCAGCGGAGTGATCACCGTGGGCGCCGCATCCACGGTGCGCAGTCTGCTGGCGACGCTCGACGAGTGGAACATCGGGGCGGTGGTGGTGATCGACGAGGGCGGTGCACTCGCCGGCATCGTCTCCGAACGCGACGTGGTTCGCAGGCTGCATTCGGGCGGCGCGGACATCCTCGACGGTCCGGTGGGCCGGATCATGACTCCCATCGTGCACACCTGCTCTCCCGGCGACGAGATCGAGGGCCTGCGGGAGACGATGACCGAACACCGCGTCCGTCACCTCCCGGTCCTCGACGACGGGGCGCTGGTCGGGATCATCAGTATCGGGGACGTGGTCAAGAGCGCGATCGATGAGCTGGAGACCGAGCGTGAACATCTGGTGCGCTATATCCAGCACTGAGCGCGTGCGCTACATCCAGCGCTGAGCGCGTGTCGCGGAACCGCGACCGTCGCGGCTGCGTCTAAGGAGCATGGGGCGTCTTCTCGGCCTGCCGCGTGCGGCCGCTCAGCGATGGCGGTGGAGTCGGTCGCGGCGCAGACCCGGGCGGATTCGGCTCACCGTCCGGCAGTGGACGATCGTCGTGGTCTTCGCGGTCACGTCCGCAGTGGTCGCGGTCGGGGCAGGTCTTCCGCACACGCCTTCGAAGGTGCCGGCGGCTGCCGTTGTACGGGCGCGCGCCGCGTTGTCTGCGCTTCCCGTCCTCGGCCGACGGCCGCCTCACGACTCGTCGTACGACCGGGACGCCTTCGGTCCGGCGTGGACAGACGATGCGGCGGTGCGGGGCGGCGGCAATGCCTGCGACACCCGCAACGACATCCTCGCCCGCGACCTCGTGGTTTCGGCGCGAACCGGTACGTCGTCGTGCCCGAGTGCTGTCGCCTCAGGCACGCTGACCAGCCCGTACACCGGCCGGACGATCGGATTCCAGCGCGGTCGCGGTTCGGCGGCAGTGCAGATCGATCACATCGTTCCGCTCTCTTACGCCTGGGACCTGGGGGCGTCGAGGTGGCCGGCGCCGCGCCGATGGTCGTTCGCCAACGACCCGGCGAACCTCGTCGCGGTGGACGGTGCCAGCAACCAGGCGAAGTCGGATGCTGAACCGGCTCGCTGGATGCCGCCGCTGCGTGCCTTTCACTGCCAGTACGCGGTCCAGTTCGTGGCCGTCCTCACCGCGTACGGACTCCCGATCGACGTTCCGTCGAGAGATATCCTCGGTGCGGTCCTGAGGTCGTGCTGAGCGGGTGGGAGAACAGTGGATCGTCGAATCGTGGTGAGCGCCGTGGTGATGCGCGACCGGGTGGGCCGCGTGCTCGTAGTGCGCAAACGCGGGTCGTCGCTGTTCATGTTCCCCGGCGGAAAGCTCGATCCGGGGGAGAGTTTCGCGTCAGCCGCGGTACGCGAGGCGCGGGAGGAACTCGGAGTGCACCTGGATGAGAGTTCACTGCGTGCTCTCGGCACGTTCGAAGCCGACGCCGCGAACGAACCCGGTCACGTCGTCGTCGCGGAGGTCTTCGAGCACCCTGTGGTCGGCGTTCCCGCGGCGAGTGCGGAGATCGCCGAGATCGCGTGGGTCGAGCCCACCGACCGGAGCCGAGCCGACATCGCACCGCTGTTGCGCGACGCGGTGTTCCCCGTCTTGTCGCCCGTCGATTGAAGGGTCGAGCGACTCCTCTCGGCTTGGCTGTCGGTGTGGTGATTTCGACTCGCTGCGCTCGCTCAATAAGCCTGGGGAGGGCGCTCTGCGGTGGGCTGAACTCTCGTCCTCGCTCAATAAGCCTGGGGAGGGTGCGCTCGGCGGCGGGCTGAACTCTGGTGCTCGGTGGTTGAGCGAGCGGATGTTGTGCTCGCCTCATTAGGCCTGGGGGAGGGTGCGCTCTGCGGCGGGTCGAACTCTCGTGCTCGGTGGTTGAGCGAGCGCAGCGAGTCGAAACCGGGGGTGGGGGATTTCGACTCGCTGCGCTCGCTCGATGAGCCTGGGGGTGCTGCGCTCACTCAATGACCCTGGGGGTGACTCACAAGCCCTTCAGCATCGCCTTCATCTCATCGATCTCGGACTGCTGGGAGTCGGCGATGTCGCGGGCCATCTCGACCGCGTCGGTGTTCTTGCCGTCGGCGATCTCCTCCTTGGCCATGTCGACCGCGCCCTCGTGATGCTCGATCATCTGCGTGAGGAAGAGCCGGGCGGCGTCGGTGCCCTGTGCGGCGCGCAGCTGAGCGATCTGGTCCTCGGACAGCATGCCGTCCATCTCGTGGTCCATCGACGAATGCGTCGGCTCGTTCCATGCCGTGAGCCAGGACTTGAGCTTGTCGATCTCCGGCCCCTGCGCGTCCTTGATCCGCTTGGCCAGGGCCGTGACATTGCCCGGGACACCCGGCTTGGCGAGAATGATGTCGCTCATCACCAGTGCCTGTTCGTGGTGCGGGAGCATCATCTGAGCGAACATCACGTCGGCTTCGTTGTGTTCGGTGCCGGCGGACGCCTGCGACGAATGCGGAGCCTCGTGCGAGGCCGACATGCTCGACATGTCGTGGGTGGCGTCCGAGGCCTCCTCGTTCGGGCTGCACGCGGCGGCGCCGACGATGACAGCTGCGGCGGCGATCGTGGTGGCGGCGAGTCGGGTTCTCACGATGAGCGTTCCTTCCGTGGTGGTCTCGAGCCAGTCTGCCGCACGGACTCGCCTCGTTCGATGACCCTTCTGTGAAGGTTTGCTCAAGCTCCGGACCGTCGGCACCCGGGTAGATGAGATCCCGGCCGGATTCCGGTCAAGATGGAGGCCATGTCGGCACGGGCGATGGTGGTGGAGGACGAGGCGGCGATCGCGGCGCTGGTGGCGTCGTACCTGGAGCGGGATGGGTTCGAGGTCACAGTGACCGGCGACGGGGGCGAGGCGGTGGCCCGCGCGCGAAGTGTGGACCCCGACGTGGTGGTCCTCGATCTGGGGTTGCCCGGACTCGACGGTGTGGAGGTGTGCCGCCGGCTGCGCACCTTCTCCGACGCCTACGTGGTGATGCTGACCGCACGCGCCGACGAGGTCGACACGCTGGTGGGGCTGTCGATCGGGGCGGACGACTACGTGACCAAACCGTTCAGTCCGCGCGAGCTGTCGGCACGGATCCAGGCGCGGATGAGGCGTCCTCGCAACGGTTTCGCCGGAGCGGCGGCGGGCCGGTCGGGCACGGTCCGCGTGGTCGGTGACCTGTCCATCGACGTTCCCGGCCGAGAGGTGCGGGTGGCAGGCGCGCCGGTCCATCTGACCCGCACCGAGTTCGATGTTCTCGAGGTGCTCTCGTCGGCCCCCGGAACGGTGTTCTCGCGCAGTCGTCTCATCGACGCCGTATGGGGCCCGGAATGGGTCGGCGACGACCACCTCGTCGACGTCCACATCGGCCACGTGCGACGCAAGCTCGGCGACGACGCGGCCCACGGACGATATGTGCGCACCGTTCGCGGCGTCGGCTATCGAATGGGCACCGGGCGATGACCGCGACCGGTCGGCCGAGCCGGTTCGCGGTCGGCACCGGACTGATGCTCGTGATGGCGGCGGTGGTGGTCGCCACCACCGCGTGCGCACTGATGATCGCGTGGCTCGTCGCTCCGGGGATCTTCCGTGAGCATCTGCGTCAAGCGGGAATCGACCGCGATTCGAGCGAGGCGATGCACGTCGAACGCGCCTTCGCCGCTGCCGTGGGTGTGTCGTGGGGACTGGCCGCCGTGATCGCCACGGTGTCCGCGCTCGCGGTGAGCTGGTACCTCGCCGGACGCGCGCAACGGACCGTCACGGCGGTGGCGGCGTCGACCGCCCGGATCGCGGACGGCGGATACGACGTGCGGGTGCACGGCGGCGGAATGGGACGGGAGTTCGACGCGCTCGCCGCAGCGGTGAACCGGCTCGCCGCACGGCTGGCGGAGACCGAGGCGACGCGCCGCCGGATGCTCTCGGACCTCGCCCACGAGATGCGCACCCCGCTCGCCACCATCGACTCGTATCTCGAAGCCGTCGAGGACGGTGTCCGGCGGCCGGACGCCGACACGATGGACATCCTGCATGCGGCGACCGGCCGGCTGCGCCGTCTCGCCGAGGACGTGACCGCGGTGTCGCAGGCGCAGGAGGGCGTGCTGTCGGTGATGCCGGTGCGGACCACCGATCGTGAACTCGCGGAGTCGGCGGCCGCCGCGGCGGGGGAGGCGTATGCGGCGAAGGGAGTGACGCTGCGGGTGGAGGCGCATGCGGCGACAGCCGTCCGCGCCGACCCCGCACGGATCGGCCAAGTCCTGGGAAATCTGCTGGCCAACGCGTTGCGGCACACTCCTGACGGTGGCGCGGTGACGCTGCGGACGCGCTGTGCCGATCCGGACGCCGTCATCGAGGTCGCCGACACCGGCGACGGTATCGCCTCCGACCATCTCTCCCACGTCTTCGACCGGTTCTATCGTGCTGACACCGCCCGCGATCGGGACCACGGTGGCAGCGGGATCGGGCTCACCATCGCGCGGGCTCTGGTCGAACAGCACGGCGGCAGCCTGTCGGCGGCGAGCGACGGGCCCGGCAGGGGAGCGACGTTCACCGTGCGGCTGCCGCGGGTGTGACCGGCCGTCGCGGCTACCCTGGAGTCATGAGTGCACCCACCGCCGATTCGGTCGACGCGACCGCCGGCGTGACGGCAGACGTCACGGCCGCGGTCACCGAACTCGCCACCGCCG
The DNA here is from genome assembly GCF_047041125.1 of Gordonia sp. LUNF6. Lineage (NCBI taxonomy): Bacteria > Bacillati > Actinomycetota > Actinomycetes > Mycobacteriales > Gordoniaceae > Gordonia > Gordonia sp. LUNF6. Next base: position 2,673,915 of record NZ_CP178181.1, on the reverse strand, counting down.
CCAAGAAGGCCGCCCGCACGCTCGGGCCATTGACGACCGCGCAGAAGAACGCCGTGCTGCTGGCGGCCGCCGATGCAATCGACTCGGCAGCCGAGGACGTTCTCGCAGCCAATGCCGACGATGTGCGTCGCGCCGAGGAAGCGGGCACCGAGGCGTCGCTGGTCGACCGACTGCGTCTGACCCCGGAGCGCGTGGCGGGCATCACCGGCGGCCTGCGCCAGGTGGCGGCGCTGCCCGATCCGATCGGCGAGGTGCTGGCCGGGAAGACCCTGCCCAACGGTCTCGAACTGCGTCAGGTGCGGGTGCCGCTGGGCGTGGTCGGATTCGTGTACGAGGCCCGGCCCAACGTCACGGTCGACGGCTTCGGCATCTCCTTCAAATCCGGAAACGCGGTCCTGCTGCGCGGGTCGTCGTCGGCCGCGGCGTCCAACGCGGCGCTGGTGGAGGTGCTGCGCGGAGTGCTGCGCGACCACCAGATCGACCCGAACGCGGTGTCGTTGCTGCCGAGCGAGAGCCGCGAGAGCGTCACCGCGCTGATCCAGGCGCGCGGATTGGTGGACGTGGTGATCCCGCGCGGCGGTGCCGGACTGATCAACGCGATCGTCGAGAACGCCAAGGTCCCGACCATCGAGACCGGAACCGGCAACTGCCACATCTTCGTCCACCGGGATGCCGATGTCGACGTCGCGACCCGGATCGTGCTCAACGCCAAGACCCGTCGGCCCAGCGTCTGCAACACGGTCGAGACCGTGTTGATCGACCGCGAGATCGCCGACCGAGCATTGGTTCCGATCACCTCTGCGCTGCAGGCTCAGGGAGTGGTGATCCACGGTGAGGAACCCGGAATGGAACCCGCCACGGAGGACGACTGGCACCGCGAATACCTCTCGCTCGACATCGCGCTCAAGGTGGTCGACGGCATCGACGCCGCGATCGAGCACATCGCGACGTACGGCACCGGTCACACCGAAGCGATCATCACCGGAAGTCTCTCGGCGGCCAACGAGTTCACCTCGCGTGTCGACGCGGCCGCTGTCATGGTCAACGCGTCCACGGCGTTCACCGACGGCGAGCAGTTCGGCTTCGGCGCCGAGATCGGCATCTCGACGCAGAAGCTCCATGCGCGTGGGCCGATGGGGCTTCCGGAACTCACCTCGACCAAATGGCTGGTGTGGGGCGACGGACAGATCCGTCCCGCATGAGCGCGGCGGAGAACCTCGGCGGTCCCGTCGTGCGTGACGATGTGCGGCCCGCGTTCACCGGGGTCGACGACGTCCGGTCACGGCTCAAGCAGACCGGCTATCTGGCCGACGACGCGACGTCCACCACGGCCTTCCTCGCCGACCGGCTCGGAAAGCCGCTGTTGGTGGAGGGCCCCGCGGGTGTCGGCAAGACGGAGCTGGCCCGTGCGCTGGCGCAGGCGACCGGCTCGGAGCTGGTCAGGCTGCAGTGCTATGAGGGCATCGACGAGGCCAGGGCGCTGTACGAGTGGAATCACGCCAAGCAGATCCTCGCGATCCAGGCGGCGGGCCATCGGGACTGGGATGCGACGAAGGGTGACATCTTCTCCGAGGAGTTCCTCCTCGCACGGCCGCTGCTGACGGCGATCTCGCGGACCGAGCCCACGGTGCTGCTGATCGATGAGATCGACAAGGCCGACGTGGACATCGAGGGTCTGCTGCTCGAGGTGCTCAGCGACTTCGCGATCACGATTCCGGAGATGGGGACGGTGACCGCGGTCCGCCGTCCGATCGTGCTCCTGACGTCGAATGCGAACCGCGAACTGTCGGAGGCGCTCAAGCGCCGCTGCCTGTACCTGTACATCGACTTCCCGGACGCACAACTCGAACGGGAGATCCTCGCCTCCCGCGTGCCGGAGCTGCCTGCCCGGTTGGCGGAGGAGATCGTGCGGATCGTCGGGGTGCTGCGGACCCTCGACATCAAGAAGAAGCCGTCGGTGGCGGAGACCATCGACTGGGGCAACACCCTCCTGGCGATGACCGCAGGCGCCGACGTCGCGTCGGGCCGGATCGACGACTCACTGGTGGCGCGGACCCTGGGAGTGGTGCTCAAACACCGCCCGGATGTGAAGACCGCACTGCGCGAACTCAAACTCGGTGACAGATGAGCGGTGGGATGTCACTGATGGGATCACGCAGTCGATGACGGAGCCGCTCGTCGACACCCTGACCGGTTTCGTGGACGACCTGCGCAGCCGCGGCATCACGGTGGGGCCGTCGAGTCTGATCGACGCGGGGCAGGCGATGAGCGTGCTCGATCTGCTCGACCGCGACTCGCTGCGGGAAGGGCTCGCTGCGACGCTGCTGGGCGACCACACTCACCGCGACACCTTCGATCTGTGTTTCGAGCTGTGGTTCCCGCTCGGCTCGGCGGCGCGGCGGTCGGCCATGGAGGTTCCGCGCGACGCGGACGGCAACGTCGACGTGCAGGCCCTGCGGGAGCTGACCGCGGATGTGCTCGCCGATGCCGAGGCGATGAGCGACGGCCGGTTCGACCAGCTGGTCGCGATGATCGTCGGCGAGGTGGGACAGTACGAGTCCGCGCGCGGTGAGGCGTACTCGACCTATCAGGCGATGACGGCGATCTCGCCGCAGACGTTGATCGCCCGTATCGCGGCGGCGATGGCCGGCGGGGAGCCGACGGAGTCGGGCGGGCGGCCTGGCACGGATCCGATGAGCCGTCGCGCGGCTCGGGACGCGACCGAACGGCTGCGGGACGCGGTGACGACTGAGACGCAGCGCCGCATGGCCGAGGTGCGCGGGCGCGACGCCGTCGGCCAGTACGCGGTGCCGAAGCTGCCGGAGATGATCGACTTCTTCTCGGCCAATCCGCAGGATCTGGCCAAGATGCGGCGCACGATCGCACCGATCGCGCGCTTGCTGGCGGCGAAGCTCGAGTTCCGGCGCAGGCGCAACCATCACGGCCAGGTGGACGTGCGGGCCACGCTGCGAGCCTCGATGTCGACCGGCGGCGTGCCGATCGAGCTGCGCCGCCGCAAGCCGCGGCCCGGCAAACCCGAACTGGTGGTGATCTGCGACGTCTCCGGTTCGGTCGCGGGGTTCAGTCAGTTCACGCTGCAACTGGTGTACGCCCTTCGCCAGCAGTTCTCCCATGTGCGGGTGTTCGCCTTCGTCGACACGGTCGACGAGGTCACCGAGTTCTTCGACCGCGGCAGCGGTGACGAGCAGTTCGGCGAGCGGATGCACCGCATGCTGACCGAGGCCTCGATCAGCACGCGCGACGGCCACTCCGACTACGGTCACATGCTCAAGGGGTTCAACGCCCGCTACGGTGATTCGCTCACGCACAAGAGCGCGCTGCTGATTCTGGGCGATGCGCGCAACAACTTCCGCCCGACGCACGCCGACGCCCTCGCCGCGATGCGCGACCGTGTCCGCAACGCCTACTGGCTCAACCCGGAACGCCGGTCGTCGTGGGACTCCGGCGACTCGGACGCCGGCAAGTATGCAGAGGTGATCGAGATGTTCGAGTGCCGCAACGCCGACCAACTGTCGAGAGTGATCGCCGACCTGCTCCCGGTCTGACACTCCCGCACGTCCTTCCCCAGGCCTGCTGAGCGCCCCTTCTCCACGCTAATTGAGCGACCGTTCCCCAGGCTTGTTTGAGCGACTCTTCCCAGGCCTGTTGAGCGAGCGGAGCGAGTCGAAACCCTCCCGACCCCGCACCCCGGCCCGCGACCGCCGCCCGAACCGCTCCCGGTAGACTCAACCGGCATGTCACAGGCCGCACGCGCGCCCCGCCGGATCGGCGTGATGGGCGGGACGTTCGATCCGATCCACAACGGGCACCTCGTCGCGGGCAGCGAAGTGGCCCACCGCTTCGGACTCGACGAGGTGGTCTTCGTCCCGACGGGCCGACCGTGGCAGAAGGAGGGCGACCACGCGCCCGACCCGTCGCGGCTGGTCTCGCCCGCCGAGCACCGGTACCTGATGACTGTCATCGCCACCGCCTCCAACCCGCGGTTCACGGTGAGTCGGGTGGACGTGGATCGCGAAGGCGTGACGTATACCGTCGACACCCTCCGCGACCTCCGGAAGACCTATCCGGACGACGAACTGTACTTCATCACCGGTGCGGACGCCTTGGAGACGATTCTCTCCTGGCATGATTGGGAAGACCTCTTCGAGCTCGCGAACTTCATCGGAGTCTCGCGACCCGGATACGAACTGAATGCCACACATCTGATGGAGCATCTGGCGGCCAAACCGGCCGATGCCCTGCAGATGCTGGAGATCCCCGCGCTGGCGATCTCCTCGACCGATTGCCGTGCACGCGCCGCCGCGGGACGCCCGGTCTGGTACCTGGTACCGGACGGAGTGGTCCAGTACATCGCCAAGCACGGTTTGTACCGAAAGGACCTCGCGTGACCGCTTCTCCCGAAGCCCGCCAGATGGTGACGATCGCGGCTCTGGCCGCCGCCGACAAGGTGGCGACCGACATCGTCGCCCTCGACGTCTCCGACACGCTCGTCATCACCGACGCCTTCTTCATCGCGTCTGCGGACAACGAACGGCAGGTTAACTCGATCGTCGAAGAGATCGAGGACAAGCTGCGCGAAGCCGGATACAAGGCGTTGCGCCGGGAGGGGACGCGTGAGGGCCGTTGGGCGCTGCTCGACTACGGCGATCTCGTCGTGCACGTCCAGCACGACGACGAGCGCGACTTCTACGGGCTCGAACGGCTCTGGAAGGACTGCCCGGCGATCGAGATCGACGGCATCGAGCCGCCGTCGCGCGATCGCGCCGCCGAGGACGACGGCGAACCCTCCGGCGCAGAATCCGCGACGGGCGAATGAGAAGTGAACCCGACGCCGGCGACACCAGTGTCGAACGGCTGACTCCGATCGTCCGCAGGCTGATCCTGCTGCGCCACGGACAGACCGAGTACAACGCGGGACGGCGGATGCAGGGTCAACTCGACACCGAGCTGTCGCCGGTCGGGGTGGCGCAGGCGGCTGTCGCCGGCCGGGCCCTCGCCACTCGTGGACCCCGGCTGATCCGCTCCTCCGACCTGCGCCGCGCCTACGACACGGCGCTCGCGCTGGCCGCGGTGACCGGCCAGGAGGTGGAGACCGACGTCCGGTTGCGGGAGACGCATCTGGGCGACTGGCAGGGTATGACCCACACCGAGGTGGACACCGTCGCGCCCGGTGCGCGCAGGCACTGGCGCGACGACGCCCACTGGGCGCCGCCGAACGGTGAGTCACGCGTCGAGGTGGCGGGCAGGTCGGTCCCGGTGGTCACCGAACTCGTCGACCGTCTCGACGACTGGGGGCAGGGCGAGAACGCCGAGGCGCCGGTGGTTCTGGTGGCGCACGGCGGGGTGATCGCCGCGCTGACCGCGGGTCTGCTCGGGCTGCCGGTGGAGAACTGGCCCATTTTCGGAGGCCTCGCCAACACCAGCTGGGTGCAGTTGTCCGGCCACGCCCTGCCGGGTGAGGAACCGGTGTGGCGTCTGGACGTCTGGAACGCCTCCGCGGAGTCGGCCGAGAGCACGGTGCAGTAGACCGCTATGGGTTCGATCATGGTGCTGGGCGACTCCCTGTCCTTCTACGGAGCCACTGGAGGGCTCGCCGCCGACGATCCGCGGATCTGGCCCAACCTGGTGGGTGCGGACACCGGCCGCGACGTCGAACTCTTCGCGCGTATCGGCTGGACCAGCCGCGACATCTGGTGGGCGATCACGCAGGACCCGCGGGTGTGGGCCGCGGTGCCGGAAGCCGAGGTCCTCGTGCTGGCGTTCGGCGGGATGGACTCGCTGCCGTCGCCGCTGCCGACCGCGCTGCGCGAGCAGATCCGATACGTGCGGCCGGCGAAGCTACGCCAGGCGGTGCGCGGCGCCTACGGCTGGCTGCAGCCCCGGTTGTCGCCGATCGGCTGGCCCATGGCCATTCCGCCGGCGGAGACCGCACGCTACTTCGAAAAGATCCGGGGTGCGCTCGCGCACCTGCGTCCGGATCTGCCGGTCGTCGTCGCGCTGCCTCCGACCCACGACAGCCCGTACTACGGAAACGTCCACCCGGGCCGGATCCCGACCACGGCCGCGATCAGCGAGTGGGCGCGACGCCACCGACTGCCGACCGTGGACTTCTATCCGGTGACGGCGGAGGCGTTCGCCGACCCGGCGGTCGAGATGAACCCGGACGGCATCCACTGGGGATTCGAGGCCCACCGACGGATCGCCGCGCTCATGACGCCCGCGGTCCGCGCCGTTCTCGGCTGACTCACCGTCGAATCACCCAAACCGACCGGCTACCGTGTAGGGGTGCCAGTCGTCGTCGTCACCGATTCGTCCTCGCGGTTGCCCGCGACACTCCTCGACGAGCACAGGATCGGCCAGGTGCCGCTGTACTTGCACACCGAGGACGGTGCCCAGTACGCCGAAGGCGTCGACGAGATCCCGCCCGACGTCATCGGCTCCCAGAAGGTCACCACGTCCGGTGCCAACCTCGGCGATCTCAAGCGCGCGTACGCGCAGGCGTGGGAGGCCAGCGAGGGCGACGGGGTGGTGGCCGTGCACATCTCGCGCAGGCTGTCGGGCACGTGGGGCGCCGCGCGTCTGGCGGCGGACCAGACCGACGGTGAGGTCCGCGTCGTCGACTCGCGCTCGGTCGGGATCTCGCTCGGCCTGACGACGATGGCCGCGGTTCAGGCGGCCGAGAACGGCGCGTCTCGGGACGAGGTGTACGAGGCCGCGGTCCGGGCGGCCGCGACGGCCGAATCACTGCTCTGCGTGCAGGGGCTGGACAATCTGCGGCGCAGCGGCCGGATCAGCGCCGCCGGACACCTGCTCGGTTCGGCGTTGGCGATCAAGCCGATCCTGCACATGTCCGACGGGCTCCTGACGCTGCGCGAACGGCATCGCACGTCCACCAAGGCGGTCGCGAAGATGCTCGACGCCGCAGTGGAACTCGCGGGCGACGACGCCGTGACAGTCGGGATCCAGCATTGTCAGAACCCCGACCTGGCGACCGAGGTGCTCGCGCAGATCAGCAGGCGGCTGGAGAACATCACCTCCACCATCGTCGTCGATCTCGGCGCCGTGCTCGGCAGCCACGTGGGGCCGGGGGCGGTCGGCATCAGCCTCGGACACGGACTGGGGCCCCTGCGCTGATCACGCGCCGTAGTCGGGCAGATCGATGCCGTCGGCCTTGGCGAACTGGCCGGCGAGCAACGACCGCATCGGCCACTTGTTCATCGACCAGTAGGAGAAGCGGCTCAGGGCGACGGCCGCACGGCTCGACGGCGCGTATCCTGATGCGCCGCCGGGCGGCAGCTGCTGAGTACGCGCGATGAACGGCCGCATCACCGCCTGGTACTCGGTGAGCGCGGGCGCGACCTCGCCGCCGGAACGCCCGAGCTCACCGGCCAGGACGTATGCCCCGACCAGAGCCAGGGTGGTGCCCAGACCCGTCAGCGGTGTCGGGCAGTAACCGGCGTCGCCGACCAGCGCCACCCGCCCGGAGGCGAAACGCTCCATCCGCACCTGAGCGAGATCGGCGTACGCCCAGTCGGTCGCCGAGCGCATCTGCTCGAGCAATCGGGGCGCCACCCATCCGACGCCGTCGAACGCTTCCTCGAGCATGCGCCACTGGCTCTCGCGGTCGTGCAGCGGCTCCGGGTCGCTTCCGCGGACGGCGAGCGAGGCCTTGACCGTCCCGTCGACGCGTGACGGGCGGGCCGACACCACTCGGCCGCCGCGGCTGTTGTGCATCAGATACCAGCCGTCGAGCGGCTGATCGATGGTCGCCGTGAACCAGGCGTACCGCAGCCCGATCGGCCGCAGATGGCGGTCGTCGGGGCCGAAGGCGGCGCGGCGCACCGCGGACCTCAGCCCGTCGGCACCGACGACCAGGTCGAACGAGCGGTCTGGGGCGCGCTCGAAGGAGACGGTCACCGAGCCGGTGTGCTGTTCGATGGCGCGTACCGAGTCGTCCCACAGGTACTCGACGGACTCCGGCACGGCCCCGACGAGCACCTCGGCGAGATCGCCGCGCAGGATCTCGTGAGTCGAGACGATGCCGTTGCCGCCGAAGGCTTCCACGGGCAGTTCGCTGCGTCGTCGGCCGCGGGCGTCGACCGTCGCGATCCCGCGCTGGTCGAGCAGGCGTGCGTCGGTGGCCGGCGTCAGTCCCATTCGGTCGATCACGGTCCGTCCGGCCCCGCGCAGATCGACGGTCTGGCCGCCGGGGCGGAGCCGGGGAGCCCGTTCGACCACGGTGACCCGGTGCCCCTGCCGGGCCAGGAGCAGAGCGGATGCGGGGCCGGCGATCGATGCGCCGCTGATGAGGATCTCCAACTTCTTCATGTTGCGACCGTACGCCGTATCGAGTGCACTGCGATACGGTGTTCACGTGTACTTTTCGTAAAAGTGCACTAGAGCACTGGGGGAGGGCGGTCAGATGAGCCGAGCGGAGCAGATCGCGGACGAGTTGCGAATGCGGATCGTCACCGGGCGATTGCGCCCGGGCGACGCCGTCCCATCCACCCGGGCGATCATGCGCGACCACAACGTGGCGATGGCGACGGCGAGCCGCGTGCTCTCGCTGCTGCAGGCGGACGGTCTGATCGAGTCGGTGCCCGGACGGGGCAGCGTGGTGCTCGCACCGGACGGCGGCGACCCCGCCGTGCTGACCGCGGACGGCGTGGTGAGCGCGGCCGTCGCGATCGCCGACGCCGAGTCGCTCGCCGCGGTGTCGATGCGACGGCTGGCCTCGGCGCTCGAGATTCCGACGATGGCCGTCTACCGGTACGTGCCGAGCCGGGAACAACTCGAGTTCGCGATGGTGGACCGGGTCCTCGGCGAAGTGCGGGCACCGAACGCGTCGGGACAGTGGCGCGCCGATCTGGAGGCGGCCGCGACGTCGATGTGGGCGACGATGGTCCGTCACCCGTGGCTGGCGGGCGCGCTCTCGATGACCCGGCCCGCGGCCATGCCCCAGGCGATGCCGCTCGCCGAATCGATGCTGTCCGCGCTTCACGCCACCGGACTCGATCCGGTGCAGGCGTTCACCGACTATCTCGGCCTGCTGAATCTGATCCGGGCGGTGGGTCTGACTCTCGAGCCGGAGCTGGCCGACGCCGCGGAGACGGGGATGAGCAACGACGAGTGGATGGACACCCAGGTGGCGGAGCTGCGCAGACTGACGCCACCGGATCGGTTCCCGAACATGCGCCGGATCATGGAGGTGGGGTACCCGTACGATCCCGAGGTGCTGTTGACGTCGGCGCTGCGGAGATTCCTCGACGGCATCGAGTCGTCCGTGAGCTGAGCGGGCTCGACGCGTGCGCCGCGTCTGTGGAGTTCGGCGAAGCGGTCCACAGATGACCGGGATCGCCGGATCGGCACCGCCGCGCGGCGGGCGCGCTGCCTACTCTTCCCGGCATGGGGAGGAACAAGCGGGTGGCCCGCGACCGCGCAACCGGGGCCGATCCACTGGCACGCCTGGCGGGGCCGGCCCCGCGGGCCGACACGCCGTGGGGTGTCACTGGCATGCCGAACTGGCTCGATACGCCCCAGGGCCGACGGGCGTGGTCGCAGCGGGCTGAATTCGACTGCCTCTCGGATGAACCGGAGGACGAGGACGGCGCCGACCGCCCCGACGACTACGAGCAGGAAGGCTATGAGCAGGAAGGTTATGAGCCGGAGCGCTACGAGCCGGCGGGCATCGAGTCGCTCGGTGACGGCGACCGATCCCGGCACGGTGACGATGAGGAGCCGTGGGACGACGAATGGGATGCGCCGCGTCGCCGGTTCACGATGCTGCCGCCGGCCGCGATCGGCCTGATCGTCGTCGGTCTGGTGGCGTGTGCGATCGCCGGGTACTCACTGCTGAAACAGAACGAGCCGACGGCGCCGCTGGTGGCCTTCGAGTCGAGCGCCGGCCCGCGCGCGCCGGCGGCCGCATCCGGCGGCGATTCCGCGTCGGTACCGCCGCCGTCGTCTCCGCGGATCGTGGTGAGCGTCGTGGGTCTGGTCAATCGGCCGGGTCTGGTGGAACTGACCGGTGCGGCGCGAGTGGCGGACGCGCTGAAGCGAGCAGGCGGGGCCCGGCCCGGCGCCGATCTGCTGAGCCTGAACATGGCACAGCCGCTGCACGACGGAGACCAGATCCTCATCGGCAGGGGCGGGGAGGAGGCGACGGTCCGCAGCGCGGTGGTGGCGGCGGGTTCGGCGCCGGCGGGGGAGTCGCCATCGGTTCCCGGCGGCAGTGCGCCGGCGGCGGGCACCGGCCTCGTCGATCTGAATACGGCCACCGCCGAGCAGTTGGACGCGCTGCCCGGAGTGGGCCCGGTGACGGCAGCCTCGATTCTGGCCTGGCGGCAGGCTCACGGCCGGTTCGACTCGGTTGACCGGCTCGCGGAGGTGGACGGCATCGGACCGGGCAGGCTGGCCAAGCTCAAGCCGCTGGTGACGGTCGGTTAGCGAGGTGCGCACGTCCGACCTGCGGCTCGCGGCACCGGCCGCGGGATGCTGGGCGGCCGCGGCGACGGCGCTCGCGGCGCCGGTCGCGGTGAGCGTGTCGATAAGCGCCGGATTCGGGGCTGCCGGAATCGCCACAGCGGTGTGGAGCAGGCGGAACGCGGGCCTGCGTCGCGCGATCGGCGTCTCGGCCGCAGCGGCGTGCGGATTGATCGCGGCGTCCGCGCTGGCCGTCGTCCTGCGAGTGATCGCCGTCGACTCCGCACCGATCCGAACCGCTGAGGGCAAGCCGACCGTCGAGGTGGAGACCACCGGCGACCCGGTGTTCCTCACCGGCGGACGCATGCGCGTTCCGGTCACCGTCCGTGCGCTGAGCGGCCTCCGCCAGCGACCGGTCGCGGCACAGCTGACCGCGCCGGTGGACGGCCCGGATGTGCTGCCCGGCGAGCGGTACCGCGTACGAGTCCGCGTCCGGCCACCGCGTGACCGTGCGGCCGACCGGTTGCAGGCCGCGCAGTTGACCGCGACCGGTCCGATGACCGGGCTGCGGGGACCGCCGTGGTGGCAGCGCGCTGCCGGTACCGTCCGGGAGCGGTTGCGAGATGTGTCGCTGCGGGCCTTGCCCGAGCGGTCGGCGGGATTGCTGCCGGGACTCGTCCTCGGCGATGTGAGCGGACTCGACGAACGCACGGCCGCCGACTTCCGGGCCGCCGGTCTGGCACATCTCATTGCTGTCTCCGGCAGCAATTTCGCGCTCGTGTGCGGCGCCGTGATTCTCGGCGTCCGGTCGTGCGGAGCGTCCGAGCGCACGGTGGCGATACTGGGCGGCCTCGCGATCATCGGTTTCGTGATCCTGGTCCGCCCCACCGACAGTGTGCTGCGAGCGGCGGTGATGGGGTCGGTGGGCCTGGCTGCGGGTCTGGGCTCGCGACGGGCTCAGGCGCTCCCCGCTCTCGGGACGGCGGTGATCGTGGTGACCCTGCTGTGGCCTCAGATGGCGCTCGCTCCCGGGTTCGCGCTGTCGGTGGTCGCGACGCTCGGGCTGGTGCTGTGGTCGGTGCCGATCCGCTCGGCGCTCGTGCGTCGCGGGGTCCCCGAAGCGCCGGCGACGCTGTTGTCGATGACCCTCGCCGCACAGGTGCTCACCACGCCGTTGCTGATCGCCGTCACCGACACGGTGAACCTCCTGTCGGTTCCGGCGAATCTGCTGGCGGTGCCGGTCGTGGGCATCGCCGGACTGCTGGGCACGGCGGCGGCGGTGATCGGCGGGCTCGGACCGCGCTACGGACCGACCACCGTTCTCGCCGAACTGCTGGTGCGCGCCGCGGGTCCGCCGACGAGGTGGTTGATCGCGGTCGCCGACTGGCTGGGAGGGCCGCGGTGGTCCACGCTGACCGTGCCGGGACCGACCGCGGTCACGGTGCTGGTCCTCGGCGCGGCCGGCGTGCTGGGGTGGCGCAGCCGCGGTCGTGTCCGGGGTGTCTGGCACCATGTTCGATGTGAGCGATCGGCTGTACTTGCTACTCGGAGACGACGACTTCCTGACCGGGCGCGTCATCTCGAAGGTCTCGGCCGAGCGCAGTCGCGAGGCGGGGGTCGACGTACCGGTCACCCGCGTCCGCGCCGGTGAAGTCACCGCGCCGGAGTTGGCTGAACTGTTGAGTCCGTCGCTGTTCGCCGAGGAACGCATCGTCGTGGTGCAGTCCGCCGCGGATGCGGGCAAGGAGCCCGCGGCGCTCATCACCGCGTCCGCCAAGGCGCTGCCCGAGGGCATCACGCTGATGGTGGTGCACACCGGCGGCGGCAGGCAGAAGTCGATGGTGGGTGAACTGAAGAAGGCCGGGGCCCAGGAGTTCGCGTGCGCGGCGCCCAAGTGGCCGTCGGAGCGGATGGACTTCGTGCGCGCGGAGTTCCGCGCGCTCGGCGCCCGGGTCAGCGCCGAGGTGGTGGAACTGGTCACCGAAATGGTGGGGTCGGATCTGCGGGAGCTCTCGGCCGCCTGCCACCAGTTGGTCGCCGACACCGGCAACAAGGTCGACGCCGCCGCCGTTCGGCTCTACTACACCGGGCGTCCCGAGGTGACGGGCTTCGAGGTCGCGGACAAGGCCGTGACCGGTGACCTCGCCGGCGCGCTCGAATCGCTCGCCTGGGCCGAACACCACGGCACCGCGCGTGTTCTGCTCGCGGACGCGCTCGCGGAGGCGGTGCACGCCATCGCGCGGGTCCGGTCGATGGGCGGCGGCGACAAGTACTCCCTCGCCTCGGAGCTCGGGATGTCGCCCGGCCGGGTCGGGAAGATCCAGACCCAGGCTCGAGCCTGGGATTCGGCGTCGATCGGCGAGGCGGTGCTCGTGGTCGCCGACCTCAACGGTGCCGTCAAGGGACAGGCCGCCGATCCCGATTACGCATTGGAGCACGCGGTCGCCACTGTGGCGCGTCTGCGTCCGCGCCGGCGATAGGCGGTGTGTCTCCGCGTCGGCCACCGTCGCGCGAGATCGGGACCCGGAAGCGTGCGACGACAAACACCTCGATGACTCCGTGGCCCGTCATCGAGGTGTTTGCGAAAGTGTGATTCTGTTGTGGCCTCGCTCAGCAGAACGAAGCGGAGCGGCCCGAAGGCCGCCCGGCGTCAGAGCTTGTTGACCGCGAGAGCCATGGCCGACTTCTTGTTGGCGGCCTGGTTCTTGTGGATGACGCCCTTCGACGCAGCCTTGTCCAGCTGACGGCTGGTCGTGACGAGCAGCTCGGCGGCCTTGTCCTTGTCGCCCGAGGCGACCGTCTCGCGGAAGTTGCGGATGGCGGTACGCAGGGCCGACTTGATCGACTGGTTGCGCTGACGTGCCTTCTCGTTGGTCTTGTTCCGCTTGATCTGAGACTTGATATTAGCCACGCGATGTCCTCTTCTGGCGTCCTGTGCGGCCCTCGGCCGACTGTCGTTTGTACCCATCGGCGACAGAGCGGTCCGGTCATCGGCCAGCGTCCATCGCAACAGCGGTCAACGATACCAGCGTCGCAGGAAGCGCCAAAATCGCCCGCACCCGAGGTGCGAGCGTCATCCGGCGGTCCGCACCGCTGCCTACAGTGGAAGCACTATGTCAGTCGTCTATGTCCACGTAGGTCTGCCGAAGACCGGAACCACGCACGTTCAGGATCGGCTGTGGCGCAACCGCGACCACGCCCTCGCCCGGGCCGGGCTGCTCTATCCGGGCAACCGGATCGACGACCACTTCCACGCCGCGGCCCACCTGCAGCCCGAGCGCTACCTCGACTGGGCCGATCCCGCACACGCCGGCGTGTGGCCGTCGATGGTCGCACAGATGCGGGCCTGGCGCGGCTCGTCCCTCGTCTCGCACGAGCTGTTCGCCAACGCCGGTCCGGAGCACATCCGGCGCCTGGTGGCCGACCTGAGCTTCGCAGACGAGGTGCACGCCGTGCTCACGGTGCGCGATCTGGCCAGACAGGTCCCATCGGTCTGGCAGGAGAACGTCAAGAATCAGCGACAGGCGACGCTCGACGAGTTCGTCGAGTCGATCTCCGACGACCACGCCGGCCCCGATCAGGAACCGTTCTGGGAGTTCCAGGACTACCGGCGGATCACTGCGGACTGGTCGGAGGTGGTCGGTCCCGAACGCGTTCACATCGTCACCGTTCCGGCGCCCGGAACCGCGAGCGACGGCGACGGTCTGTGGGAGCGCTTCGTCCGCGCGCTCGGCATGGATCCGGCCGACCTGCCCGCGGAGGTGCCCAGCAGCAACAAGTCACTGTCGGCGACGCAGACCGAACTGCTGCGCAGGCTCAACGGCCGGCTGCAGCCCGAGGACATCGAATGGCGCCGGTACGAGCGTCTCGTCAAAGGCGTTCTGATCGGCGACTACCTGTTCGCGACGCGCGACGGCCGGCCTGAGGGGCTGACCGGGCCGCAGGCGGCCTGGGCCGCGAGGAAGTCGGAGGAGATGGTCGCCGAACTCGTCCGGCGCGGACATCCGGTCGCCGGAACAGTTCAGGACCTTCGAGTGACCGCCACCGCGGGGGACGAGTCCGCCGCTGTCACCGACGGCGACATCGTCGAGGCCGCGCTCGATGTGATCGCACTGTGGGCGAAGACCGGTCCGGTGCCCGACCGCAGTCCCGCGTTGACCACGCGCGCGGCTGATCTCGTGCGGCGGGTGCGGCGCCGGCTGATGCGCTGACGGGTCAGGAAGCGGACTTCGCCGGCGCATTGGGAACGTCCGGTCGACGGCAGCGGGCCGGGTGCCGCGGTGCGCTGCTCATCGTCGTTCCGCGCGCTCGGCGGCCGCGGGCAGGAGCCATGCGTCGACCGCATCGGCCGTCAGGTCGGCGACGCCGCTCCGGTCGGGTTTGAGGCTGTGATCGGCCCGCTCCACTTCGAGCACTCGCACCGGACCGCCGAACAGGTCTATCGCCTCGGCGAACTCCTGCGACGTTCCGAAGGCGTCGCTGCGGCCGTGCACGATCAGCGTCGGCGCGGTGATCGCGGGGAGATGGTCGGTCCGCATGCGGTCGGGTTTCCCGGGCGGATGCAGTGGGTACGAAGTGAGCAACAGCCCGTCGAACAGATCCGGGTCCTCGGCCGCCACCATCGACGCCTGACGTCCGCCGTACGAGTGTCCGCCGACGATCAGCGGGCCGGGAGCCGCGGATCGCAGCTCGGCCACCGCCTCGCGGATGCCGTCGCGGTCTCGGGCCGCCTTCGACGGTGACGGCGGACCCTTGGGCCGGTCCTGCCGGTACGGCAGATCGATGCGCGCGACCGCCAGTCCTCGGGCGGCCAGGGCGCCGCCGACCGCCCGCAGGATCGCGGCCCGGCGGTCGGCGCCCGCTCCGTGCGCGAGGATCACCAGTCCGCGGGGTTCGTCCGGGCACGTCACGTCCGCCGCGACCGTCGCCGTCTCCACCGTGAACTCGTTGTCAGTCATCGCCTGTCCGTACCCATGATGCGTCGAGCCTAATCGGTGGTGCGGCCGCGCTGCGGGCCGTCGGGCCTGCGGCGGCCCGCCTCGCGCGGGGCGGCGGGGTGAACTGCCGGCCGGTGTCGTGCGAAACTGGAGGGTGATCTGCACCGGGCTTCACCCGGGCCCGCCGCGCAAGGAGTGAGTGAGATTCCCAGCTTCGCCGACAAGACGTTCACCGATCCCGCAAAGATCCGCAACTTCTGCATCATCGCGCACATCGACCACGGCAAGTCCACCCTCGCCGATCGGATGCTGCAGCTGACGGGCGTCGTCGAGGAACGGCAGATGCGCGCGCAGTACCTCGACCGCATGGACATCGAGCGCGAGCGCGGCATCACCATCAAGGCGCAGAACGTCCGGCTGCCGTGGAAGGTGGGCGACGAGGAGTACGTGCTGCACCTCATCGACACCCCCGGTCACGTCGACTTCACCTACGAGGTCTCCCGCGCGCTCGAAGCGTGCGAGGGTGCGATCCTGCTGGTGGACGCCGCCCAGGGGATCGAGGCGCAGACGCTGGCGAACCTGTACCTGGCGATGGAGAACGACCTCACCATCATCCCGGTGCTCAACAAGATCGACCTGCCCGCGGCCGACCCCGACCGCTACGCGGCGGAGATCGCACACATCGTCGGCTGCGAACCCGAGGAGGTGCTCCGCGTCTCCGGCAAGACCGGCGTGGGCGTGCCGGAACTGCTCGACGAGGCGGTCCGTCTGATCCCCGCCCCGGTCGGCGACCCCGATGCGCCGGCCCGGGCGATGATCTTCGACTCGGTGTACGACACCTACCGCGGTGTGGTCACGTACGTCCGCGTGGTGGACGGACGCATCGTCCCGCGCGAGAAGATCGCGATGATGTCGACCGGCGCGACGCACGAGCTGCTCGAAGTCGGCATCGTCTCGCCGGAGCCGAAGGCCAGCGCGGGTCTCGGCGTCGGCGAGGTGGGTTATCTGATCACCGGCGTCAAGGACGTCCGGCAGTCGAAGGTCGGTGACACCGTCACCACCGCTCGCAACGGCGCCGACGAGCCGCTCACCGGTTACCGCGAGCCGCGTCCGATGGTCTACTCGGGTCTGTATCCCGTCGACGGGTCCGACTACCCGGTCCTGCGCGAGGCACTCGAGAAGCTCCAGCTCAACGATGCGGCCCTGACGTACGAGCCCGAGACGTCGGTGGCGCTCGGCTTCGGTTTCCGCTGCGGCTTCCTCGGCCTGCTGCATATGGAGATCACCCGCGAGCGGCTGGAGCGGGAGTTCGACCTCAACCTGATCTCCACCGCGCCCAATGTGGTGTACCGCGTGGTGATGGACGACGGCACCGAGCACATCGTGACCAATCCGTCCGACTGGCCCACCGGCAAGACCAGCCAGATCTTCGAGCCGATGGTCAAGACCACGGTGATCGCGCCCAGTGAGTTCATCGGCGCGATCATGGAGCTGTGCCAGTCGCGCCGCGGCGAGCTCGGCGGCATGGACTACCTGTCGGAGACCCGCGTCGAACTGCGCTACACGATGCCGATGGCGGAGATCATCTTCGACTTCTTCGACTCGCTCAAGTCGCGCACCCGCGGTTACGCCAGCCTCGACTACGAGGAGTCGGGAGAGGCGCAGGCCGATCTGGTGAAGGTCGACATCCTGCTGCAGGGCGAAGCCGTCGACGCGTTCAGCGCGATCGTCCACAAGGACTCGGCGTACTCCTACGGCAACCGGATGGCGCTCAAGCTCAAGGACCTGATCCCGCGCCAGCAGTTCGAGGTGCCGATTCAGGCCGCCATCGGGTCGAAGGTCATCGCCCGCGAGAACATCCGCGCGATCCGCAAGGACGTGCTGGCCAAGTGCTACGGCGGCGACATCAGCCGCAAGCGCAAACTGCTCGAGAAGCAGAAGGAGGGCAAGAAGCGGATGAAGACGATCGGGCGGGTCGAGGTTCCGCAGGAGGCCTTCGTCGCCGCGCTGTCCACCGACGAACTCGGCGATAAGCCGAAGGGTAAGTAGTGGCGGCCACGACGTCGCCGGTTCTCGCCGACTCGCCGCTGCCGTATGGGCTTCCGGATTTCGCGTCGATCTCCGACGACGACTTCCTGCCCGCGTACGACATCGCGCTCGCCGAGCATCGCGCCGAGGTGGAGGCGATCGCGGACTCGACGCAGGCCCCGACCTTCGACAACACGGTGGCCGCGCTGGAGGCGTCGGGACGGTCGCTGGCCCGGGTGAACGGGATCTTCTTCAATCTCGAGGGGCCCGACAGCAATCCGCAGCGCGCGAAGATCGCGCAGGTCCTCGCGGTGCGCCTCACTGAGCACGCCAACGCGATCGCGCTGAACCCCGCGCTCTTCGCGCGCATCGCCGAGCTGTACGAGCGTCGCGCCGAACTCGACCTCGACGAGGCGCAGACGCGCCTGCTGGAGCAGCGGTATCGCGACGCGATCCGGTCCGGCGCGGCCCTCGACGAGGCGGGGCAGGAACAGATGCGGGAGATCTCCGCCCGACTGGCGACGCTGACCACCGACTTCGGCCAGCACCTGCTCGACGACACCAACGATTCGGCCGTGCACTTCGAGGACGCCGCGGACCTCGACGGGCTGTCGCCCTCGGAGATCGCCGCGGCTGCACGCGCTGCGGCCGACGCCGGTCGAGACGGCTACCTGGTGGCCCTCGAACTCCCGACCAGTCAGGCGACGGTCGCCAAGCTCACCGACCCCGCCGCGCGTCGCCGCGTCTTCGACGCCTCCGCGGTCCGGTGTGCCCGCGGCAACGCCCACGACACCCGGGAGTCGATCCTCGAGATCGTCTGGCTGCGCGCTCGGCGCGCGGCCCTGCTCGGCTACGCGAACCACGCCGAGTACGTGATCGCCGAAGAGACGGCACCGTCGCCGCAGTCTGTCGCCGATCTCCTGGCTCGGCTCGGCGCCGCGGCGATGAAGGCCGCCGACGATGAGCTCGCGCGCCTGGCCGCACTCGCCGGCGGTCCGCTCGGTGCGGCCGATGTGACCTACTGGCTCGCCGCCGATCAGCGGGCCCGTGCCGCCGGCTCTGCCGAGTCGATCGACATCGACGGCTTCGCGGACTACTGCGAGCTGGACACCGTCATCACCGACGGGGTCTTCGCCGCGGCCGGACGCCTCTACGGGTTGAGCTTCGCCGAGCGCGACGACCTCGCCGGCTACCATCCCGACGTCCGGGTGTGGGAGGTGAGCCGCAACGGCACCGGGATCGGGCTGTTCCTCGGCGACTACTTCGCCCGGCCGTCCAAGCGGGGCGGCGCCTGGATGAACAACATCGTCGACCAGTCCCGGCAACTCGGCACGGCGCCGATCGTGGTCAACGTCCTGAACCTCACCCGTCCCGAGCCGGGCCGTCCGTGTCTGCTCTCCCTCGACCAACTCACGACGCTGTTCCACGAGTTCGGACATGCGATCCACGGGTTGCTGTCGGCGGTCGACTACGTCTCGCAGTCCGGAACCAGCGTGCCGCGGGACTTCGTTGAATTCCCGTCGCAGGTCAATGAGATGTGGGCGCTGCACCCGGAGGTGGTGGCAGGCTACGCGCGGCACCACCTCACCGGTGAACCCGCGCCGGCCGAGCTCATCGACGCCGTCCGCGGCGCGACCGGAACCGAATCGGCGCACTCCACCGTCGAGTACCTCGCCGCCGCCGCGCTCGACCTCGCATGGCACCGGCTCGCCGAGGACGCGATCCCCGACGACGTGCTGGAGTTCGAACGCCGCGCACTCTCCGATGCCGGGCTGGCCGCCGACCTGATTCCGCCCCGGTACCGCAGCACGTACTTCAACCACGTCTTCGGCGGCGGTTACTCGTCGGCGTACTACTCGTACATCTGGTCGGAGATCCTCGACGCCGAGACCGAGCAGTGGTTCCTGGCGGGCGGCGGTCTCAGACCGGAACTGGGAGCGGCGTTCGCCGAGGCGGTGCTGTCGCGCGGCGACAGCGTCGATCCGGTCGCCGCGCATGCCGCCATGATCGGCCACAGCGCCCGGATCGAACCGCTGCTGCTCCGCCGTGGGCTCGCGTAGCGCGGCGGTGCCGGGGCAGTGGCGTGACCCCCGTCGCAGGCACCCGGCGAGTAGGGTTTCAAATCAGTGTGGGCGAAACCGCGCGAGTGCGAGTGCAGATGAGGTGATCGAGCGGTGAACGGCGTTCTGTCCTGGTGGGACGGGGTCGAGGAGTGGCTCACCGGTCTGCCCTTCGTCCCGCAGCTCATCGTCACCGCCGTGGTGCTGGTGCCGTTGGCCACGCTCGTCGCGTCCGGGGTGAACTACCTGGTCGGACGACTCTTCTCGAAGCTCGGCCGCGCGGAGGCCGACGACGATCACGGATTGGGTATCTGACGCGATGTTTCGTTCCAAGGTCACGATTGCTCTGGTGGCACTGCTCGTTCTCGTGTTGCTCGCCTGGCTGATCCTCCGCTAGCACAACCTCGACGCCGCGTCACCACCCTCGCGGAGACACGAATCGCGGCGTTGAGAGCGGCCCGGCGCGGTGGTTA
This sequence comes from Gordonia sp. LUNF6, assembly GCF_047041125.1. Classification (NCBI taxonomy): domain Bacteria; kingdom Bacillati; phylum Actinomycetota; class Actinomycetes; order Mycobacteriales; family Gordoniaceae; genus Gordonia; species Gordonia sp. LUNF6. Next base: position 2,653,974 of record NZ_CP178181.1, on the reverse strand, counting down.
GGTTCTTCGGGTGAGCACGGGAACTCTTCAGCGCGCAGCACTCAAGGCGGCATGCGTGACGGTCGCGCTGGCACTCGTCGCCGCGCTGGCCGGGTGCGGCGGCGGATCCACCGACCGTCCCGATGGCATCGACATCTCCTCGGGAAGCAGGCATCTCAACCTGGTGGCCTACGCGACCCCCAAGGTCGGCTTCGACATGGTGATTCCCGGTTTCCGCGCGACGCCGGAAGGTCACGACGTCGGCTTCTCCCAGTCGTACGGCGCGTCCGGCGATCAGTCGCGGAAGGTGGCCCGCGGTCTGCCGGCCGACGTGGTCAACTTCTCCGTGGAGCCCGACATCACCCGGCTGGTCGACGCCGGTGTCGTCGATGAGGACTGGCAGCAGCAGGCGCCGAACGATTCGATTCCCTTCGGGTCGGTGGTCGCGCTCGTCGTCCGCCAGGGCAACCCCAAGAACATCCATACGTGGGACGATCTCCTGCGGCCAGGCATCGAAGTGGTGACGCCGAACCCGGGCAGTTCCGGGTCCGCGAAGTGGAACCTGCTCGCTCCGTACGCGGCCAAGAGCGACGGCGGCCGGAACCCCCAGGCCGGGCTGGACTACGTCAGCGCCTTGGTCCGCGATCACGTGAAGGTGCTGCCGAAGTCCGGACGCGAGGCCACCTCGGCCTTCCAGCAGGGGCAGGGCGACGTCCTCATCAGCTATGAGAACGAGGCGATCATGCTGTCCCGCAAGAATGCGAGTTCGCCGCCGGCCGACCGCATCGACTACATCGTGCCCTCGGTCACCTTCAAGATCGAGAATCCGGTCGCGGTGGTCAACACGAGCACCGATCCGGCCGCCGCGCGGGCCTTCGTCAGGTACCTGTTCTCGACCCCGGGCCAGAAGCTGTGGGCCGAGGCGGGGTTCCGGCCGGTGGATCCGGACGTCGCGCGGCAGACCGCCCACCTGTTCCCCGGAGACATCCGCAAGGAGTGGACCGTCGCCGATCTCGGCGGCTGGAAGAAGGTCGACAAGCAGTTGTTCGGCAACGGCGGCGAGATCAGTGAGATCTACGCGCGGGAGGCCGGACGGTGACCACCGAGCGCGTCTCTCACGAGACCCAGGACTTCGCGCCGCGCCGCGGATGGCGGCCCGACGGACCGCTCTCGCTCGGGATAACCGGGCTGTGGCTCAGCATCATCGTGCTGCTTCCGCTCGCCGCGATCGCCGCTCAGGCCTTCGACGACGGCGCGGGCGGATTCTGGGACGGCATCACCGATCCGGCGGCGCTGCAGGCGCTGGGCATCACCGTTGTGGTGTCGCTGATCGTCGGCGTCGTCAACGTGCTGTTCGGCACCGTGATCGCCTGGGTGCTGGTGCGTGACGAGTTCCCGGGCAAGGGTGTCGTCAACGCCATCATCGACCTGCCCTTCGCGCTGCCCACCATCGTCGCCAGCCTGGTGCTGCTCGCCCTCTACGGGCCCAACAGTCCCTTCGACATCCACCTGGCGGCCACCCAGCCGGGCGTCGTCCTCGCGCTGACCTTCGTGACGCTGCCCTTCGTCGTCCGGCAGGTGCAGCCGGTCCTGATGGAACTCGACACCTCGGTGGAGGAGGCGGCCGCGGTCCTGGGCGCCGGCAATCGGGTGATCTGGTCGCGAATCGTGCTGCCCGCGCTGCTGCCCGCGATCCTCAGCGGTGCCGGACTGGCGTTCACCCGCGCGATCGGCGAGTTCGGTTCGGTGGTTCTGATCGGCGGCAACATCCCGGGCAAGACGCAGGTCGCTTCGCAGTACATCCAGCAGCAGATCGAGGTCGACGAGCCGGTGAACGCGGCCGCAGTGTCCGTGGCGTTGCTGGTCATCGCCTTCGTCGTCCTGTTCCTGCTGCGTGTCGTGGCCAAGATCCAGACCCGCCGGGAGGGCTCGGAATGATCGTCTCTCGTCTCACCAGATTGACGCTGCGATCCATCGCACTGCTGTACCTGACGGTGCTGCTCGTCGTACCCGTCGGACTGATCTTCTGGCGATCGTTCGAGCACGGGCTGGGGCAGTTCTGGGAGTGGATCACCACGCCGGCGGCCATCTCGGCGCTCCAGCTCACATTGCTCATCGTGGCGATCGTGGTGCCGCTCAACGTGATCTTCGGAGTCCTGACCGCTCTCGCCCTCGCGCGCGGCCGGTTCCGGGGCAAGGGAGTGCTGCAGGCGGTGGTCGATCTGCCGTTCGCGGTGTCGCCGGTGGTGGTCGGCGTGGCGCTGATCGCCCTGTGGGGCGCCGAGGGCTGGTTCGGCGGCATCGAGTCGCTCGGATTCCGCGTCATCTTCGGGATCCCGGGCATGGTGCTCGCCACGATCTTCGTCACCCTGCCCTTCGTCGTCCGCGAGGTGGAGCCGGTGCTGCGCGAGATCGGCACCGAGCAGGAGGAGGCCGCCGCGACGCTCGGCGCCACCGGCTGGCAGACGTTCAGCCGGATCACACTGCCCGCCGTCCGATGGGGTCTCACCTACGGTGTGGTCCTGACGATCGCCCGCGCGCTCGGCGAGTTCGGCGCGGTCACGATGGTGTCGTCGAACTTCCCGGGAGTCTCGCAGACGCTGACGCTGCTGGTGAACTCGAGGTACACCGACGACTACAACGAGTACGGGGCGTACGCCGCGGCGACCCTGCTCATGATGGTCGCCATTCTCGTCCTGGTCGTGATGACGCTCATCGAGCGCCGGGCCAAGGGCAAGCTCGCGGATGCGAGCGCGGAGACGATGAAGGCCGTGTCCGCGGACCGGAACGAACACGAGGCTGCCCACGCGCCGACGGCCGTCGGCGCGGGCGAGGAGAACAACTGACATGTCCATCTCGGTGATCGGCGCCAACAAGCGCTACGGCGACTTCGCGGCCCTCGACGACGTCTCCATCGACATCCCGGAGGGATCCCTGACCTCCCTGCTCGGCCCGTCGGGATCGGGCAAGTCGACGCTCCTGCGCGCCATCGCGGGTCTGGATCGGCTCGATTCGGGAACGGTACGGATCAACGGCGTCGACGTCTCGGGTGCGTCGCCGCAGCAGCGCGACATCGGGTTCGTCTTCCAGCACTACGCCGCGTTCAAGCACCTCACCGTCCGCGACAACATCGCCTTCGGCCTGAAGATCCGCAAGCGGCCCAAGCACGAGATCAAGGCGAAGGTCGACGAGCTGCTCGACATCGTCGGACTCACCGTCTTTCAGAAGCGCTATCCGGCTCAGCTCTCGGGCGGTCAGCGTCAGCGGATGGCGTTGGCCCGCGCTCTGGCCGTTGATCCGCAGGTGCTCCTGCTCGACGAGCCCTTCGGCGCCCTCGACGCCAAAGTGCGTGAGGACCTGCGCAAATGGCTGCGTCAGCTGCACGATGAAGTGCACGTGACGACGGTCCTCGTGACACACGACCAGCAGGAGGCGCTCGACGTCTCCGACCGGATCGCGGTGCTGAACAAGGGGCGCATCGAGCAGGTCGGCAAGCCCGACGATCTGTACGACCGGCCGGACAACGTCTTCGTCGCGTCGTTCCTCGGATCGATTTCGCGGTTGAACGGCGAACTGGTGCGTCCTCACGACATCCGGCTCGGCCGCTCGGCCGAGATGGTCTATCCGCCCGCCGAGACCGCGCTGGACACCGGCGTGATCAAGGCGCGGGTGAAGCGCGTGGTGAATCTCGGCTTCGAGACCCGCGTGGAACTGGTCTCGGCAGCGTCGGGCGAGGAGTTCGTCGCGCAGATCACGCGCGGTGACCAGAACGCCCTGCGTCTGGTGGCCGGCGAGGACATCTTCGCGCGCGCCACGAAAGTTCCGCAACTCTCGGCCGACTAGGGATTCGGTACGGCACGAAGTGCCGTAGATCGCAGGGGTTCGACCGTTCGGCGCAAAGACTTCGGACCTATGGTGGCACTGAGTGTCATTGGACTATGGTGGTCGGGTCACACTGCACCACCACTCCCCGAAGGGGTCACACCATGACGCTTCCCGCCCGATCCGGACTCGACAGCCCGCTGACGCCCCTGCGATTCCTCGACCGTGCCGTCGAGGTGCATCCGGACAAGGAGGCGGCCGTCGACGGCGGTCGGCGACGCACGTACCGCGAGCTGGCGGCTGAGGTGACCCGTCTGGCCCAAGCCCTGCGTGCCTCCGGGATCGGAGAGGGCGACCGAGTGGCGTATCTGGCGACCAATTCGCTGGAGATGCTGGTCGCGCACTTCGCAGTGCCGCTCGCCGGCGGCGTGCTGGTGGCGGTCAACACCCGTCTCGCGCCCGCCGAGGTCCGCTACATCTGCAATCACTCGGGAGCACGTCTGCTGGTCGGCGACGCGCCGTTCCTCGAGGCGCTCGCGGGCGTGGAATTCGAGACCGTGCGCGAGGTGGTCGAGACCCCGAGCGTCGACGGCGAGTACACCGGTGCGGGCGATCTGCGGTACGACGAGCTGACGGCACGCGGCTCCGACAGCCCGATCCCGTGGGAGGTCGACGACGAGAACTCGCTGATCAGCATCAACTACACCTCGGGCACCACCGGCGAGCCCAAGGGCGTGATGTACACCCATCGCGGTGCGTACCTGGCCTCGCTGGGCAACGTGCTCACCCAGGGATTCGGCATCGACACCCGCTACCTGTGGACCCTGCCGATGTTCCACTGCAACGGCTGGTGCGGCCCCTGGTCGGTGACGGCGGTCGCGGGCACGCACGTGTGCCTGCGTGCGGTTCGCGGCGACGACATGTGGCGTCTCATCGACACCGAACTGGTGACCCAGATGAGTGGCGCGCCGACGGTGCTGACCACGCTCGCCACCGCGGGCGAGGCCCACCGGATGGACCGGCCCCTGACCATTGCGACCGCGGGGGCGCCGCCGAGCCCCACGATCATTCGCGCGATCCGCAATCTGGGGATCGAGCTCGTGCACGTCTACGGTCTCACCGAGACCTACGGCCCGTACTCGGTGTGCGAGCCCAGCGCGAGCTGGTCGTCGCTGTCGGGCGAGGAACTGGCCGTGCGCATGGCACGGCAGGGCGTCGGGATGATCACCGCCGATCGGCTCCGCGTCGTTCTCTCGGAGCCCGCCGAGGACGGGACCCTGGTGGACGTGGAGCCCGACGGTGTGATGATGGGCGAGATCGTGATGCGCGGCAATGTGGTGATGAAGGGGTACTTCGAGGATCCGGAGCGTACCGCCGAGGCCTTCGCCGGAGGCTGGTTCCACTCGGGCGATCTCGGCGTGATGCATCCCGACGGCTACGTGCAGCTCCTCGACCGGGCCAAGGACGTCATCATCTCCGGCGGTGAGAACATCTCGACCATCGAGGTGGAGCAGGCGGTGGTGAGCCATCCCGCGATCGTCGACGTCGCGGTGGTCGGCGTGCCGGACGACAAGTGGGGCGAGCGACCGAAGGCCTACGCGGTGCGCAAGCCGGGCGAACAGCTCACCGAGGCCGAGGTGATCGCACACGTGAAGAGCCGGATCGCGGGCTACAAGGCTCCGCGCGAGGTGGAGTTCGTCGACGATCTGCCGAAGACGTCGACCGGCAAGATCCGCAAGAACGAACTCCGCGACGCCGCCTGGGGCGACTCGACCATGCGCATCCAAGGCTGACCGTTTGAGGGTTGTCTCGGGCTGGGTCTGCAGGTTTGTCGAGCAGCGCGCGAACGCAGTGAGTGTGCGTGTCGAGACGCGCGTATGTCTCGATTCGCTTCGTCACTTCGTTCCTCGCGACTCGACGGGCCTCGGGCTGGGTCTCGCAGGGTGGCCTCGGGCCTCGCAGGGTTGTCGAGCAGCGCGCGAACGTAGTGAGTGTGCGTGTCGAGATTCGTGCGTATGTCTCGATTCGCTTCGTCACTTCGTTCCTCGCGACTCGACGGGCCTCGGGCTGGGTCTGGCAGGGTTGTCTCGGGCTGGGTCTGCAGGGTTGTCGAGCAGCGCGCGAACGTAGTGAGTGTGCGTGTCGAGACGTGTGCGTATGTCTCGATACGCTCGTCACTTCGTTCCTCGCGACTCGACGGGCCTCGGGCTGGGCTTCGCAGGGTTGTCGAGCAGCGCGCGAACGTAGTGAGTGTGCGTGTCGAGACGTGCATATGTCTCGATTCGCTTCGTCACTTCGTTCCTCGCGACTCGACGGGCCTCGGGCTTCGCAGGGTTGTCGAGCAGCGCGCGAACGCAGTGAGTGTGCGTGTCGAGACTCCCGGGGCCCGGAGGAAGCGAACTCGGGAGTCAGCTCGCGACGACGACCGCGGCGGCTGTGTACAGGCGAGCGACTGCGTCCACCAGACACGGGTGGTCGGCGACAGGACCGGCCACGACCATCGGTACGTCCATCGCGTCGAGATACCGCTCCACCCGATCGGTCAACAGGCCCGCCGATAGGAACAACGGACTGACCGCGACGCGGTCGGCGCCGTCGGCCAGGAGTGCGTCGACCGTCTCCCGAACGGCGGCGCCGTCACGGCCCAGACGGGTGGCGAAGAGCGTGCGTACCGGCCGGCCGAGCGCTGCGGAGAGCTCGCGGCCGCGTCCGATCACCGAAGCGTCGCTGCCGGCGTCCGACGATCCGACGGCGAGCATCAGCACGCCGTCGCGAGGGCCGGCACCGGCCTCCGACAGCCGCTCGACCAGCGCCGGAACCGGGGAGTGCCGGCCCACGACCGGAGTCTGGACGATGGTCGCGGCGGGATTCGCGGCGTGGGCCGCGTCGATCAGCGCGGGCAGATCCACCTTGCTGTGGTAGCCGTCGCCGAACAGCAACGGAACGACCACCACTTCGCCGGACACGGACCCGAGAACATCGGTGAGCAGCGGAGCGGTCAGGTCGAGGTATGCCAGCTCCACCGTCACGCCGGGCAGCGCGATGCGCACCGCATCGGCCACCCGGCGCGCGGTGACGCTGAAGCGCGGATCACGACTGCCGTGCGCGGCGAGAACGAGCGTGGTCATCCGGACCGGGCGGTCACGCCAAGGCCGGCGACGGCAGCTCGAGCGCCGCCAGCGCGTCGCCGACCAGGCCGGCACCGAGGGTGTTGCCGCCCTGCGGATCGATCAACAGGAAGCTGCCCGACTCGCGGCTGCGCGAGTAGTCGTCGGCCGGGATCGGCTCGGCGGTCATCAGCGAGACCCGTCCGATCTGGTTCAACTCGATCGACTCCGGTGCCTCGACCAGGGCGAGGTTCTGCTCGTCGAAGAGCGCGTCGAGGCCGCCGACGATCACCTGCGTGGTCTTGGCGCCGTGCTTCAACAGCAGGCGGGCACCGGCACGCAGCGGCTTCTCCGACAGCCAGCACACCGTGGTGGTGAACTGCTGCGCGGGCTCCGGCGCATCGGCCGCCGAGGCGATCAGATCGCCGCGCGAGATGTCGATGTCGTCGGTCAACAGCAGCGTGACGCTCCGGCCGGCGTGCGCCGTGTCCAGCTCGCCGTCGGGGGTGTCGATCTTCGCGATCGTCGAGCGCAGACCGGACGGCTGGACGACGATCTCGTCGCCGACCGACACGCTTCCCGCGGCCACCAGACCGGCGTAGCCGCGGTAATCCGGGTACTCGGGGGTGCGCGGCCGGATCACGTACTGCACGGGGAACCGGAGTCCGACCTGCCCGCGGTCGAGCTCGTTCGGCACCGTCTCCAGATGCTCGATCAGAGTCGGACCGTCGTAGTACGGCGTGTTCTCCGAGCGGATCGCGACATTGTCGCCGTGGAGCGCCGAGACCGGGATCTCCTGGACCTGCTCGGGCGAGTAGCCGAGCGAAGCGGTGATCTGGTTGAACTCGGCCGAGATCTCGGCGAACACCTCGGCGGCGTTCTCCACGAGGTCGATCTTGTTGACTGCGAGCACCAGCCGCGGAACGCCGAGCAGGGCCATCACGGCGGCGTGCCGACGCGTCTGGGCGACGACGCCGCTGCGGGCGTCGACCAGCAGGATCACCAGCTGCGCGGTAGACGCTCCGGAGACGGTGTTGCGCGTGTACTGCACGTGGCCGGGGGTGTCGGCGAGGACGAACGACCGGGCGGGGGTCGCGAAGTAGCGGTACGCGACGTCGATGGTGATGCCCTGCTCGCGCTCGGCGCGCAGGCCGTCGACCAGGAGCGACAGGTCCGGGGTGTCCATGCCGCGGTCCACCGAGGCCTTGGTGACGGCGTCGATCTGGTCGGCGAGCACCGACTTGGTGTCGTACAGCAGGCGGCCGACGAGGGTCGACTTGCCGTCGTCCACGGAACCGGCCGTGGCGATGCGCAGAAGGTCGGGGGAGTGCTTCATCAGAAATATCCTTCGCGCTTGCGGTCTTCCATGGCGGCCGCGGAGACGCGGTCGTCGCCGCGGGTGGCTCCGCGTTCGGTCAGCCGCGATGCGGCGACCTCGGCCAGAACGGCTTCGTTGTCGGTGGCCTCGGACAGCACCGCACCGGTGGTGGAGCCGTCGCCGACGGTGCGGTAGCGCACCATCCGGGTCTCGACGGTCTCGTCCTCGCGCGGTCCTCCCCACGGCCCGGCGGTCATCCACATGCCGTCGCGCTGGTACACCTCGCGCTCATGCGCGTAGTACAGCGGCGCCAGCAGCACCTGCTCGCGGGCGATGTAACGCCACACGTCCAGCTCGGTCCAGTTGCTCAGCGGGAACACGCGCACGTGCTCGCCCGGAGCGTGCCTGCCGTTGTAGAGGTTCCACAGTTCGGGACGCTGACGCTTCGGGTCCCACTGGCCGAAGGCGTTGCGCAGCGAGAAGATGCGTTCCTTCGCGCGGGCCCGCTCTTCGTCGCGCCGGGCGCCGCCGAACACGGCGTCGAAGCGGTTCTCGCTGATGCCGTCCAGCAGCGGGATGGTCTGCAGCGGGTTGCGGATGCCGTCCGGCCGCTCGGTGAGACGGCCGTCGGCCAGATACTCCTCGACGCTCGCGACGTGCAGGCGCAGGCCGTGACGTTCGACGATCTCGTCGCGGAACTCGATGATCTCCGGCAGGTTGTGGCCGGTGTCCACGTGCAGCAGCGAGAACGGCAGCGGCGCGGGCCAGAAGGCCTTGAGCGCCAGGTGCAGCAGCAACGTCGAGTCCTTGCCGCCGGAGAACAGGATCACCGGCCGCTCGAACTCGCCCGCCACCTCGCGGAAGATGTGGATGGCCTCGGACTCGAGGGCGTCGAGCGTGGTGAATCCCTCGTCTCGCTGCGCTCGCTCAGGACGGTGTTCGTCACGGTCCGCGACGGCGGACTGGACGTCTGTCGATTCGATGATGCTCATGCGTGCAACCCGCATTCTGTCTTGGCGCTGCCGGCCCAACGGCCGCTGCGCGGATCGGCTCCGGCGGCTGGTTTGACGGTGCACGGTTCGCACCCGATCGAGGGATAGCCCTCGTCGACCAGCGGATTCACCAGGACGCCGTGGCTGTCGATGTAGTCCTGGAACTGCTCGTCGCTCCATGCGGCGAGCGGATTGATCTTGACCAGGCCGAAGCCCTCGTCGAAGGAGATCAACGGTGCGTTCGCGCGGGTGGGCGCCTCCACTCGGCGGATACCGGTGACCCATGCGCGGAAGGGTGCCAGGGCACCGCGCAGCGGGACCACCTTGCGCAGCCGGCAGCATTCGACCGCGTCGGTGGCGAACAGATTTCTGCCGACCAGCTCGTCCTGCTCCTGCACCGTCTGCTCGGGCGTAATGTTGAGCAGTTCGAGGTCGTAGACCTGCTCGACGGCGTCCCGGGTGCCGAGGGTCTCGGCGAAGTGGTAGCCGGTGTCGAGGAACAGCGCCTTGAGCCTGCCGCCGACGGCCTCCTTGTCCTCGATCGCCTTGTCGGCGACGTCGATCAGTACGGCGTCCTGCATGTTCGCCGCGATGACGAAGTGCGGGCCGAAGGTCTCGGCGGTCCAGCGCAGCAGTTCCTCGGCGGTGGCGTCGGGTCCGAGCTGCTCGGCACCGGCCTCCGCGATCGCCTTCAGTTCGTCCAGATCATCTGTGGTGACGGTCATCGTCTTTCCCTCACTGCAGTTCGGCGTCGTCGGCGCGGACCGCCCATTCGGCGAAGCGTTCGCCGGGGTTGCGGCCTGCGATGAAATTGCGGACGAGACGTTCGATGTACTCGGTGGCCTCACTGGCGTAGATCTTGTGCTGGCGCAGCTTTCGGCCGAAGCCGCTGTCGAAGCCCAGGCTTCCGCCGAGATGCACCTGGAAGCCCTCCACCGGGGTGCCGTCGGCGTCGATCAGCTGACCCTTGAGGCCGATGTCGGCGACCTGCACGCGGGCGCAGGAGTTGGGGCAGCCGTTGAAGTTGATGGTGATCGGCACGTCGAGCTGCTCGTTGAGTTCGGCCAGACGCTTCTCCAACTCCGGAACCAGAGCCTGCGACCGGCTGCGGGTCTCGGTGAACGAGAGCTTGCAGTACTCCAGACCGGTGCACGCGATCAGGTTCCGGCGCCACACCGACGGCTTCGACTGCAGGCCGACGGCGGTCAGGTCCGCGTCGAGTTGGGCGATCCGGTCCTCGGGGACGTTCACCACGACCAGCTTCTGGTACGGCGTGAAGCGGACGCTGTCGCTGCCTGCCTTCTCCGCGGCATCGGCGATCGCGTACAGCACGTCGTCCGACAGTCGGCCGGAGACGGCGGAGAACCCGACCGCGTACAGGCCGTTCTTCTGCTTGGTGACGCCGACGTGGTCGATCGGCTGCTTCGGCGGAGTCGGCGCCGGGCCGTCGATGAGCTTGCGGTGCAGGTACTCGTCTTCGAGGACCTGGCGGAACTTCTCCGGCCCCCAGTCCTTCATCAGGAACTTCAGCCGGGCCTTGGAACGCAGGCGCCGGTAGCCGTAGTCGCGGAAGATCGCGACCACGCCCTCCCAGACGTCGGGGACCTCGTCGAGCGGCACCCAGACACCGAGCCGCTTGGCCAGCATCGGGTTGGTCGAGAGCCCGCCGCCGACCCAGAGGTCCAGTCCGGGGCCGTGTTCGGGGTGCTCGACGCCGACGAACGAGACGTCGTTGATCTCGTGCACCACGTCCTGCAGACCCGAGACGGCGGTCTTGAACTTGCGCGGCAGGTTCGAGTACTCGGGGTTGCCGATGTAGCGGCGCTTGATCTCGGCGAGGGCCGGACTGGCGTCGAGGACCTCGTCGGTGGAGAGCCCTGCCAGGGGAGAGCCGAGCATGCCGCGCGGGCAGTCGCCGCAGGCCTCGGTGGTCTCCAGGCCGACCTCTTCGAGCCGGCGCCAGATCTCCGGGACGTTCTCGATCTCGATCCAGTGGTATTGCAGGTTCTGGCGGTCGGTGACGTCGGCGGTACCGCGGGCGAAGTCGCGGGAGATCGACGCCAGCGTGCGCACCTGCGCCAGGTTCAGCTGTCCGCCGTCGGTGCGGACCCGCATCATGAAGTACGGCGCCTCGATCTCGTCGATGTGGGCTTCGCCCGAGTACGTTCCGTCGAATCCTTCGGCCCGCTGGGTGTAGAGGCCCATCCAGCGGAAACGGCCCCGCAGGTCGGCCTTGTCGATGCCGTCGAAGCCGACGTACTGGTAGCTGTCGATGATGCGACGCCGCACATTGAGCGGGTTGTCGTCGCGCTTGCTCTGCTCGTTCGCGTTGAGCGGGGTGCGATAGCCGAGGGCCCACTGGCCTTCGGATCGGCGCTTGGTGGGACGCGCGCGCTTGCGGGGCGCCTCGGTGGGCGTCTCCGTCGGCTCCGCGGTGGTGGGGGACGTGAGCGTCATCAGTTCTCCTGAGCGTGCAGCGCACAGCACGGCACGACGATTGGGCTGAAATCAGAATGTGACGAAGATCGGCATCCTCAGAGACCCGCGATGGGCTGGCGGGTCGGGACTTCTCGAAAGGCCGAGACGTCGGCTAGTGCCGACAGAAAGCGCTGCAGACGCGCTTGAGATCGATGTGCCGCCGTTCGGCGAGCCACACTCCTGAGGAAGTCACGACTGCCATAGTGCCACGTCCGACGAGGTCAGTCTACTTGGGGTTATTTTTCCTCAGCGTGAGATTAATATCCTTGACACGGCGTGAGTCATGATGGATGGGTGATTGACCGACGTGCTCCGGAGGCACTCTCCGCACAGGCACGCACCAGAGTGGCGACCGCCGACCCCAGTCGGCCGCTGAGCCTCTACCTCCATGTGCCGTTCTGCGCCACGCGCTGCGGATACTGCGATTTCAACACGTATACGGCCGGTGAACTCGGTTCGTCGTCGTCCCCGCAGAGCTGGATGGAGGGGGTGCGCGCCGAACTCGATCAGGCTGCCGCGCTCCTGGCCCCGGGCCGGCGCGTCGGCACCGTGTTCGTCGGCGGCGGCACCCCGTCGCTGCTCGGCGCCGACGGGCTCGCCGACCTGCTGGGGGCCGTGCGCGACTCGTTCGTCCTCGCGCCCGGCGCCGAGGTGACGACGGAGTCGAATCCGGAGTCGACGTCGCCGGAGTTCTTCGAAGGGCTGCGGGCCGCGGGGTTCACCCGCGTCTCGCTCGGGATGCAGTCGGCCGCGCGGCACGTACTCGCGGTACTCGAACGCACGCACACGCCCGGCCGTGCCCTCGACGCCGCGCGCGAGGCCGCGGCGGCGGGCTTCGAGCACCTCAATCTGGATCTGATCTACGGGACACCGGGTGAGCGCGACGAGGATCTCGACGCCTCGCTCGACGCCGTCCTGTCAGTCCCCGTCGACCACGTCTCGGCCTACGCGCTGATCGTGGAGGACGGAACGCGGTTCGCCCGCAAGGTGCGCCGCGGGGAGATCCCCATGCCCGACGACGATGTGCTCGCGGCGCGCTACGAGATGATCGACTCGCGTCTGCGCGCCGCGGGAATGGCCTGGTACGAGGTGTCGAACTGGGCTCGCGCTCGCCCGGATGCGTCGCCCGACCCGGATTCGGTGTGCCGCCACAACGAGGCGTATTGGCGCAGCGACGACTGGTGGGGGATCGGCCCGGGTGCGCACTCGCATGTGGACGGGGTGCGCTGGTGGAACCAGAAGCATCCGGCCACCTATTCGGCGTCGCTGGCCTCCGGCTCGCTCCCGATCGGCGGCCACGAGATCCTCACCGCGGACGACCGGCACACCGAGGCGGTGATGCTGCGTCTGCGCATGCACCAGGGGCTCGACGTGAACGTGCTCTCGGGCGCGGAACGGATTCGAGCCGACGCCGCGGTGGCCGAGGGGCTGCTGCGGACGGTCGCGGGCGCCTATGTGCTGACCGATCGCGGACGCCTGCTCGCCGACGGCGTGGTCCGCGACATCCTCGTCGCGCAGTAGCGGACCTCGGCCGTGCGGTCGCGGCTGAGAAGGGCGGTCATCCCGTCTGGTAGACCCCGCTGCCCGTCGCGACGAGCCCGTCGTCGGCCCGGGTCCGGATCTCGACCGCGCAATGGTTGAGTCTCCGGCCCTTGCGAAGCCGGGTCGCGACGATCTCGATGTCGTCGTTCATGGCGGGTGCGATGAAGTTGACGGACATGCTGACGGTGACCCCGCGCAGCTTCTCGGGTACCGGGTCGTCACCCGCCCATGCGGCCGCCATGATGCCCAGATCCACGCATGCTCCGATGGCTCCGCCGTGGACCATCGGCCCGACTGTGGTGTTGGACTCGGCGAACGGGAGGCGCAGGTGTGCGGTGCCCTCGCCGATGTCGATCAACTCGACGCCGAGTGTGTCGATGAACGGTGATGTGGGGAAGAACGCGCGCATGGCGTCCGAGCCGGTGGCCGGCTGTCGGTCGGCGGTGGTCGTCATCTGAATGCTCCTTTTCGTAGTAATACTATGAAACCATAATTTGACTACGAAATCGTAGTGTTACTACGTTATTGATATGACAGTTCCCTTGACCCCGCCGTCCGACAAGCGACGCCGCCGCACACATGACGCGGTGCTCGACGCAGCCGCAGAACTCTTCGCCGACCAGGGGTTCCGCCGCACGTCCGTCGACCAGCTCGCCCACGCGGCCGACGTGGCGCTGAGTTCTATCTACTCGAACTTCCCGGGCGGCAAAGCCGACGTGTACGTGGCGCTGGCATGCCGAATCGCCCGCGACCACGTCGAGCGGATGGAGGCGGCGATCGCTTCCGCGGAAGAGGCCGTGGAACTCGCCGTCTTCGACGAGTACCTGCTCTTCCACGCCGACAACCCGCTGGCCTTCCGGGCGCTGGGACTGGTCGACGTCGGTCCGGACGATTCCGAGCTCGTCGACCAGGCGCGGGCGATGATCCGCGGGCTGCTCGGCGGGCTCGTCGAGCAGGTGGTCGGAGCGTCGGCCCTGCCGCCCCGCGCGGCGAGACTCGAGGCGCTGCGGCTGTGGGGTACGGCGAACGGCATGATCTCCCTGCGTGCACAGGGGTTCACCGACTCGGCCGAGTTCGACGACTTGCTCGCGTCGATCCGCGGTGAGCTGGCCGACCGCGTCGACGGCGCGCACCGGATCGGCGCGCGATGAGGGCGGGCGAACTCGACCGCCGATCCCGCCGGGCCGCGGCCGCCGCGGCGTTGGTGGCCGCATTCCGGGCGGTGCCCGCTCAGCTGCGCGACCGGCCCACCGGGGCGGTGGTGGCACTGACCCCGCCGCCTGACTCCCGGTTCGCTCGCGAGGTGGCTGAGCGTGCAGCCGACGAACTCTCCGGCCCGGTGCATCAGCACAGCCTCCGATGCTGGCAGTGGGCGAACGCGTTCGCCGAGGTCGACGGCCTGGACGTCGATGCCGAGCAGTTGTGGGCGGCGACGATGCTGCACGATCTGGCGCTCGGTGCGCCCGATCACCCCGACTACGGCTGTTTCGCCGCGCTCGGCGCCGATCATGCGGCCCGACTCGTCGCGGCACACCGAGGCCAGGCGCAGGCCGAGGTGGTGCGCGCGGCGATCGCCGGACACTTCCACCCGGCCGTTCCGGCGGAGCCGGTCGCGCGATGCCTGCACTCGGCGGTCGAACTCGACGTCGTCGGATACCGGCTGAGGGAGGTCGACGGAGGGCTCGTCACGGCCACCGAGAGCGCGCATCCGCGCGCCGGGTTCGGCGAGGTGTTCACGACTGCGATGAGAACCGAGGCGAGACTGCGACCGCACTCGAGCGCGGCAGTGCTGTGGCGCGCCGGCGCGCGCGTTCCGATGGCATTGAACCCGCTCGCGCGTTGATCGATCCGGTCGCCGGTGCGTCGGCCGGATCAGTCGGGCAGCCGATGCGCGCCGACCGAGCGGCGGCGCCTGCCGGTGACCGGGGCGATCGGCGCAGTGATCTCCAGCTCGCCGGACTCGGGTGCGACGCGGCCCGCGGCGATGCGCTCGTCCAGATCGAGCATCCGGGCGTGGATGATCGTGCGGTTCCGCAACGCCGAGCGCACGGCCCGGTGCAGCCCGTCCTCGAGATACAGGTTTCCTTCGAACAGCACCACGTGGGCGAACAGGTCGCCGTAGAAAGTCGAATCCTCCGACAGCAGCTTGTCGAGTGCGAGGACGGTGGTGACGGTGGTGAGCTGATCGAGCCGGAACTGGCGCGGCGGGATCTGCGCCCACTCGCGCGCGGTGAGACCGTGATCGACGTAGGGTCTGCCCTCGCGCACGCCCTTGAAGATCATCGGGTCCTGGTCTTTCCGTCGGTTACGTAGAATGGTCGTATCCACTGTAGGCAAAGTCGTGGCATCGGGAGGTACGGACTTGTCGTCGTCGACGGATGACCGGCGTTTCGAGATCTTGCGTGCGATCGTCACCGACTACGTCTCCACGCAGGAGCCGATCGGGTCGAAAGCGCTCGTGGAGCGCCACCACCTGGGAGTCTCCAGCGCGACCGTCCGCAACGACATGGCGGCGCTCGAAGCCGAGGGGTACATCGCCCAGCCGCACACCAGCTCGGGTCGGATCCCGACCGACAAGGGCTACCGGATGTTCGTCGACCGCATCAGCGAGATCAAACCGCTGTCGGCCGCCGAACGCCGCGCGATCCTGTCGGTGCTCGACAACGGGGTCGACCTCGACGACGTACTGCGCCGCTCGGTCCGCCTGCTCGCGCAACTCACTCGCCAGGTCGCCGTGATCCAGTATCCGGTGCTCTCCACCGCCCGCGTGCGGCACCTCGAAGTCGTCTCACTCTCGCCCACCCGATTGCTGCTGGTGGTCATCACCGACACCGGCCGGGTGGAGCAGCGGATGGTGACCCTCTCCGAGGAGATCGACGAGGACAACCTGGTGCGGGTGCGCGACATGTTCTCCACGGCCCTGGACGGCAAGCGGCTCGAAGACGCCTCGGTGGCGGTCGCCGAACTGGCGACCACCGCGCCCGCGGACCTGCGCGAGGCGGTCATCACCATCGCCACCGTGTTGGTCGAGACCCTCGTGGAACGCGGAGACGACCGGCTCGTCCTCGGCGGCACGTCGAACCTCGCGCGGTCGGCGGCCGACTTCTCCTCGAACATGGGCGGCATGGACATCGTGCTCGACGCGCTCGAAGAGCAGGTGGTGGTCCTCAAGCTGCTCGCGCACACGCAGCGGACCGGAAAGGTCACCGTCCAGATCGGCGAGGAGACCAACACCGAGAACCTCCGGAGCACCTCGGTGGTCTCGACCGGGTACGGTGCTTCGGGCACCGTCTTCGGCAGTGTCGGTGTGGTTGGACCCACCCGAATGGACTATCCGGGAACAATCGCATCGGTGGCGGCGGTTGCGAAATACGTCGGCGAAGTCCTCGCCGACCGTTAGTTGATGTCTTGATTGCGAAGGACCTAATTCACCGTGGCTCGTGACTACTACGGAATTCTGGGCGTGTCTGCAGGCGC
The DNA here is from genome assembly GCF_047041125.1 of Gordonia sp. LUNF6. Taxonomy (NCBI): domain Bacteria; kingdom Bacillati; phylum Actinomycetota; class Actinomycetes; order Mycobacteriales; family Gordoniaceae; genus Gordonia; species Gordonia sp. LUNF6. Next base: position 2,637,259 of record NZ_CP178181.1, on the reverse strand, counting down.
GTCGGACCAGGAGATCAAGCGTGCGTACCGCACGCTGGCTCGCGAACTGCACCCCGACGTCAACCCCGACGCCGAGGACAAGTTCAAAGAGGTCACGACCGCCTACGAGGTGCTCTCCGATCCCGAGCGCCGGCGCATCGTCGACGCGGGCGGCGACCCCCTGGCGGGCCCGAGCGGCGGCTTCGGAGGCGATCCGTTCGGTGCGGGCGGGCTCGGCGACATCTTCCAGACTTTCTTCGGTGGGGCCACTGGCGGCTTCGGGGGCGGCCGCGGTCCCCGGGGACGGGTGCGCCCCGGTGAACCCGCACTGGTGGGCGTCAGTCTGACCCTGGAGGAGATCGCGGCGGGCGCACGCAAGGAGATCACGGTCGACACCGCGGTCCTGTGCGATACGTGCAAGGGATCGGGCACCCGCGACGATTCGAAGCCGGTGACCTGCGCGACGTGCAAGGGCGCCGGTGAGATCCAGGCCGTGCAGCGGTCCTTCCTCGGCCAGGTGATGACGGTGCGCGAATGCCCGGAGTGCCACGGCGTCGGAGAGACCATCCCCGATCCGTGCCTCAAGTGCGGCGGCGACGGCCGCGTCCGTTCGCGCCGCACGATGACCGTGAAGATCCCGGCCGGCGTCCAGGACGGGATGCGCGTGCGACTGGCCGGGCAGGGCGAGGTGGGACCCGGCGGAGGCCCGGCGGGCGATCTCTACGTGGAGGTCTCCGAGCAGGCCGACGACGTCTTCGTCCGTGACGGCGACGATCTGCACTGCACCGTCCGGGTGCCGATGGTCGACGCGGCGCTGGGCACCGAACTCACCGTCGACACCGTGCTCGGCGGCTCCGCGACCCTCACCGTCGAACCCGGCACCCAGCCCGGCACCGTCGTCCGGGTGCGCGGCCAGGGTCTGCCGCATCTGAACTCAGGTGTGCGCGGCGACCTGCACGCACATCTGGACGTGGTGGTGCCGAAGCGGATCGACGGACGCCAGAGCGACCTGCTCCGCGAACTCCGCGAGGTCTCCGGCGAGGAAGTGGAACTTGTGACCGCCACCTCCAAGGCCGCCGCCAACGGCGGACTCTTCTCCAAGCTGCGTAACGCCTTCGCCGGCCGATGACGCCGCCGCTCTTCTGGGTCGACGAGGTGCCGCGCGCCGGCGACACCACGGTGCTGTCCGGCCCGGAGGGCAGACATGCGGTGACCGTCACGCGGATCGGTGCCGGTGAGACGGTGACCCTCGGCGACGGACGCGGAACCACCGCCGAGTGCGAGGTGATCGAGGTCGGCGGAAAGGACCGGCTCACCGTCCGCGTCGGCCGGGTACAGGTCCACCCCCGTCCCAAGCCGCTGGTGACGGTCGTGCAGGCGCTGCCGAAGGCTGAACGCAGCGATCTCGCCGTCGACCTGATGACTGAGGCCGGGGTCGACGCGATCGTGCCGTGGCAGTCGGCGCGCACCATCGCCCGCTGGAGCGGCGTGAAGGCCGTCAAGGGTGTGGAGAAGTGGCGTGCCACCGCGGCCACCGCGGCCAAGCAAGCGCGCCGGACGTGGATCCCCGAGGTCGCCGATCTGGCCGGCACCACCGACGTGCGCGAGCTGGCGGCACGGGTGGCCGCCGACGGCGGGATCGTCGCGCTGCTTCATGAGGCCGGCGCGGTCGCGTTCCGTTCGCTGGATTTCGCCGAGGTGCCCGAGGTGCTTCTCGTGGTGGGGCCCGAAGGCGGACTGGCGGAGGCGGAGATTGCCGACCTCACCGCCCTGGGTGCGGTGCCGGTGGTGCTGGGTCCGGAGGTGCTGCGTACCGTCGCCGCCGGAGCGGTGGCGCTCGGCGCCCTCGGCGCGGTCACCGACCGCTGGACTCGATAAAAGGACGTCTGTTGCGTCGCAAGAAGATTCACTATGGCGATCAGCCAAGCCAGTTCGGCCACCTGTATCTTCCGGAACGGGGGCCGGCCGAGTGCGCGCCGCTCGTCGTCCTGGTGCACGGCGGATACTGGTCCACCGAGTACTCGCTGGTGATCAACACACCGGTCGCCCGCGACCTGGCGCAGCGCGGGGCGGCGGTCTGGAACATCGAGTACCGCAGGGTGGAAGAGACCGGCGGCGGCTGGCCGGGTACCGGGCGCGATGTGGTCGCGGCGATCCGTGCCCTCGAGGGTCCGGTCGCCGAACAACTGGCGATCGACGGCGTCAAGGTCGATCGCAAGAACGTCGCCGTCGTCGGACACTCGGCGGGCGGACAACTCGCGGTCTGGGCGGTCGCGCAGACCGACGCGAGAGCGGGCGGCTTCCGCATCGCGACGGTGGTGCCGCAGTCCGCGGTCCTCGACTTCACCGGCGGCGCCTCCGACCGCCCGTCGGTCCGTCGGTTGATGGGCGTCTCGTTCGAGGAGGCGCCGGACCGCTACGCGGCGGCGTCGCCCGCCTGCCAGCCGCCCTTCGACGCGCTGGTGGCCGCCGTGCACACGGCCGACGACGCCTCGGTGCCGATCGAGCTGAGCCGCCGCTACGTGGAGGGGGCCGCCGCGCGCGGTCAGCGGGCGGTGCTCTACGAGGTGCCGGGGGAGGGGCACGACGCCTTCGTCGATCCGCGCAGCGCGGCGCACCGGCAGACCCTGCGGGTGCTCGGCATCTGACCGGCGACGGCGGCCGCGGGCGTACTCGCTCGCACCCGGCGATCACCGGCGATAGACTTGAGCGAATCCACACAAGCGTGCGACCGCCCGCCGACCGACCTCGGGGAGACGAAACTCAGTGACTGACGACAACCGCGACGCCCCGACGGCCGCGGCGGTGACCAGTTCGAATATCGAGGTTCCCCAGGACCTGGCGGTGGGGCTGCTCGGCGCGGCCGACGTCAACCTCCGCACCCTGGAGGTGCAGCTGCCCGCCGACATCCACGTCCGCGGCAATCTGATCACGCTCACCGGCGTACCCGCCGACGTGGCCGCGTCCGAACGGGTGATCGCCGAACTGGTCCGCGTGGTGCGCGGAGGGACCACACTCACCCCCGACCTGGTGCGTCAGAGCCTGTCGATCCTGGCCACGAGCGATTCGGAGACCCCCGCCGATGTGCTGAGCCTCGACATCATCTCGCGGCGCGGCAAGGTGATCCGCCCCAAGACGCTGAACCAGAAGCGGTACGTCGACGCGATCGACGAGAACACGATCGTCTTCGGAATCGGACCCGCGGGCACGGGCAAGACCTACCTCGCGATGGCCAAGGCGGTGCAGGCACTGCAGACCAAGCAGGTCAGTCGCATCATCCTGACCCGTCCCGCGGTGGAGGCGGGAGAACGGCTCGGCTTCCTGCCCGGCACGCTCCATCAGAAGATCGACCCGTACCTGCGCCCGCTCTACGACGCGCTCCACGACATGATGGATCCGGAGGCCATCCCCAAGCTGATGGAGGCCGGTGTCATCGAGGTGGCGCCGCTGGCCTACATGCGCGGCCGGACGATCAACGACGCCTTCATCATTCTCGACGAGGCTCAGAACACCACGGGCGAGCAGATGAAGATGTTCCTCACCCGCCTGGGCTTCGGCGCCAAGATCGTCGTCACCGGCGATACGACGCAGATCGACCTCCCGGGCGGGGCCCAGTCGGGCCTGCGCGCTGCGGCCCGCATCCTCGACGGCATCGACGACATCCATTTCGCGAACCTGACCAGCGCGGACGTGGTGCGGCACCGGTTGGTGGCCGACATCGTCGACGCGTACGGCAGGGCCGAGGCTCACGAGGGCAATCGCGCGGCCCGACGCGAAGGGCTGCGCCACACGAGCGGAGGGCGTCGCCGGTGAGCGTCGAACTGTTCAACGAGTCGGGCGTCGACGTACCCGAGCAGCTGATCATCGAGGCGGCACGGTTCGCGATGCGCCGGATGGAGGTGCATCCGGGTGCTGAACTGTCGATTCAGCTGATCGACTCCGATTCGATGGCCGAACTGCACATGCAGTGGATGGATCTGCCGGGGCCTACCGACGTGATGAGCTTCCCGATGGATGAGCTGACGCCCGGCGGGCGACCCGACGCGGACGAGCCCGGCCCGGCGATGCTCGGCGACATCGTGCTGTGTCCGGAGTTCGCCGCCGAGCAGGCCAAGTCGCAGCACCACAGCTTCGAGCACGAACTCGCCGTACTCACCGTTCACGGCGTGCTGCACCTGCTCGGATTCGACCACGCCGAGCCGGACGAGGAGCGCGAGATGTTCGGGCTGCAGGGCCAGATCATCACCGATTGGTACTCGGCCCGCGACGACCGCGCGCGGCTGCTTCAGCAGGCGCAGCGCGACGCCCGGCTTCTCAACGACATCGGATTCGCCGGCCCGGAAGGGCGCTGACGGGTGTCTCCTCTGCTCAGCGACATCGTCTTTCTGTGCGTTGCCGCGCTCCTGACCGTGCTCGCGGGCGGCTTCGCCGCCACCGACGCCGCGCTGGCGACCGTCTCGGTCGCACGCGTAGACGACCTGGTGAAAGAGGGTCGGGCGGGGGCCCGGCGCCTGCACACCGTGGTGGAACAGCGCGGCACCTACGTGGGACTCGCGGTTCTGCTGCGCGTTCTCTGCGAGGTGGCCGCGACGACGATGGTCGCGGTGGTCGCGGTCGACGCGCTCGGCACCGGATGGGGCATCGCCGTCACCGTCGCCGCGATGACGGTCGTCTCGTACGTGGCCGTCGGCGTGGGCCCCCGCACCCTGGGCCGTCAGAACGCGTACTCCATCTCGCTCGTCGCCGGACCGATCCTGACGGCGGTCGGAGTCCTGCTGCGTCCGGTGACCCGGCTGCTGATCCTCATGGGCAACGCGCTGACCCCCGGCAAGGGCTACCGGAACGGGCCGTTCGCGACGGAGGTCGAGGTGCGCGAGGTGGTCGACATGGCTCAGCAGCGGGGCGTGGTCGACGCCGACGAGCGACGCATGATCCAGTCCGTGTTCGAGTTCGGCGACACCGACGCCCGCGAGGTGATGGTCCCCCGGCCCGAGATGGTGTGGATCGAGCACGACAAGTCGGCGGCTCAGGCGATGAGTCTCGCGGTCCGGTCGGGCCACTCGCGGATCCCGGTGATCGGTGAGAACCCCGACGACGTCCTCGGCGTGGTGTATCTCAAGGACGTCGTAGAACGCCTGCTGCCGCAGCTGTCGAGCGCGGCGCGCGGAGTCTCCGTCGAGGAGGTGATGCGCGACGCCGAGTTCGTGCCGGACTCCAAACCGCTCGACGACGTCCTCTCGGACATGCAGGCCAACCGGAATCACATGGCGCTGCTGGTGGACGAGTACGGCGGCATCGCCGGGCTCGTCACGATCGAGGACGTCCTGGAGGAGATCGTCGGCGAGATCACCGACGAGTACGACACGGACGAGGTCGCCCCCATCGAGAAGCTGGGCGACGACGTGTACCGAGTGTCCTCGCGGCTGCCGGTGGAGGATCTCGAAGAACTGTTCGGCACCGAGATCGACCTCGATCTCGACGACGTCGACACCGTGGGCGGGCTGCTGGCCCTGCGCCTGGGCCGGGTGCCGCTGCCCGGCGCCAAGGTGAAGGTCGACGGACTGCGGATGATCGCCGAAGGCGGTCCCAACCGGCTCGGCCGCCAGCGCATCACCTCCGTCGTCGTACGGCGGTCCAAGAAGTCAGCTCCCGCCGTCCCGGCGAGCGAGGGGTCCGGCGAGACGAACGACCTGAAGGAGAACTGACAGTGACCGAATTCCGATCCGGCTTCGTGTGTTTCGTCGGAAGGCCGAACACCGGCAAGTCGACGCTCACCAACGCGCTCGTCGGTGACAAGGTGGCGATCACCTCCAATCGTCCGCAGACCACGCGGCACACCATCCGCGGCATCGTGAACCGGCCCGATGCGCAGCTGATCCTGGTCGACACCCCCGGCCTGCACCGTCCTCGCACCCTGCTCGGCCAGCGGCTCAACGACCTCGTCCGGGAGACCTACGCCGACGTCGACATCATCTGCGTGTGCATCCCCGCCGACGAGGCGATCGGACCCGGCGACCGGCGCATCATCGACGAGATCAAGGCGACCTCGCCGCGTACGCGCAAGGTCGGCATCGTGACCAAGATCGACCGCGTGGGGCCCGAGAAGGTGGCCATGCAGTTGATGGAGCTGTCGAAGCTGATGGGCCCCGACGCCGAGGTGGTGCCGTGCTCGGCGAAGTCGGGCAAGCAACTCGACGTGCTGGGCGACGTCCTCGTCTCGCTCTGCGAGGAGGGCCCGGCGTTCTACCCGGACGGCGAGCTCACCGACGAACCGGAGCAGGTGCTGATGGCGGAGTTCATCCGCGAGGCCGCGCTGGAAGGAGTCCGGGACGAGCTTCCGCATTCGCTGGCGGTGGTCATCGAAGAGGTGATTCCCCGCGAGGACTCCGAGGTCGTCGACGTGCACGCCATCCTCTACGTCGAACGCGATTCCCAGAAGGGGATCGTGATCGGCCACAAGGGGTCCCGACTGAAGGAGGTCGGCATCACCGCGCGCGCCCAGATCGAGCGGCTCCTCGGCACCCGCATCTATCTCGACCTGCACGTCAAGGTCGCGAAGGACTGGCAGCGCGACCCGAAGCAGCTCGGACGCCTCGGCTTCTGAGCAGCGCACGGGCGGTTGATCGCGAGTCGGCCCGGCTCACCGCACCAGTGCCAGACCCGTGATCATCTGCCCCATGTCGGCCACGACGCGATCGCCCGTGCCGTCCAGGGCGACGGCCAGGATGGTGCCGCCCAGATCGGACACGTACGCCAGGCCGGCCCGCGTGTCGACGGCGATGCCGACCGCCTCGTGCAGTCCGCGGGCCAGGATCTCCGGAGGCGTTCCGGGCTCGCCGGGACCGGGCAGCGGCGCCCGGTTGAGCGTGTTGCCGTCGGGTTCGGCGCCGCGGTCGGTCCAGTACAGGACACCGTCGACCACCTCGAGATCGATGGGCTCGGGGAGTCCGCTCCACAGCGTCTCGACATCGGAGCGACGGTCGGCGGACTCGCCCTCGGGAACGGACAGTCCGGCCCGGAAGATCCGGCCGAGACCGCCTTTCGACGGCCCCTTCTGGGTCCAGTACAGGTGATCGCGGTCGACGGCGACGCCGACGCATTCGGCGGTGCCGTCCCCGGTCTGCGCGTTGACCACCAGGTCGATCCGGTCGGAGCCGTCGAGTCTGCACGAGGACACGCGCAGCCCCTCCCGATCACCCCAGTACAGCCGCTCGCGGCCGTCGGTCGCGAGTTGTTTCCCGGTGGTCAGCGCTCCGGGTGGCAGCAGATCGCGTCGGTCGGTCCCGTCGAGGCGCATGGCGTGCAGGCCGCCGGTCGGTGCCGTGTAGTCGAACGCCGCCTCGCCGTCGACGCCGGGGATCCGTTCGGGACGGCCCATCGTCGTCCAGTAGACGGTGTCGCCGACGACGACCACGCCGTCCGGTGAGTACGCGGTGTCCTTGTGGACGACGCTCGTCCGGCCGTCGGCGACGTCGACGCGGAAGATGGTGCGGGTGGCGAGTCCGAGTGCCAGCAGTGCGGTCATGAGTCTCCTTCTCGCCGGGTCGGTTCCGAGAGTAGACGCCGAATCCCGGCGCCGCTGGCGGCTGAGCCGTTGACATCCCGCGCGGGCTGCGGGACCGTCGAGGAATGGGGAGCATCGATCTGCCTGCCGGACCCATCGACTACCTCGACACCGGAGGTGACGGGCCGGTGCTGCTCTTCGGCCACGGGCTCCTGATGAACCGGACTCAGTGGCGCCGGGTGATCCCCCTTCTCGACGACTTCCGGTGCATCGCGCCGACGTGGCCGCTCGGCGCCCAGCGGCAGCCGATGAACGCTTCCGCCGATCTGACGCAGTCGGGGCAGGCGAACATCATCGCCGATTTCCTCGAAGCACTCGATCTGCGCGCGGTCACCCTCGTGCTGAACGACTGGGGCGGTGGGCAGTTCATCATCTCGGAGGGCCGCGACGAACGGCTGGCGCGGCTGGTCCTGGCCTCGTGCGAGGCGTACGACAACTTTCCGCCGCGGCCGGCCCGGCCGGCCGCCCAGCTGTGCCGCGTGCCCGGCGGGACGTGGCTGCTGACCCGGCTGACTCAGTTGTCGGTGTTCCGGCACGGGCGGGCGGGCTACGGCGGGCTGGCCAAGAACCGGATACCCGACGCGGTGATGGACGACTGGTTCGGCCATGCGCTGGCCGATCCCGGCGTCCGCCGTGACCTGCGCAAGTTCGTCACGGGTACACCGCCCAAGCAAGTACTGCTCGACTGGCACCGCAAGGTGGTGTCCTTCGATCGACCCGTGCTGCTGCTCTGGGCCACCGAAGATCGGATGATGCCGGTGGAGCACGCCCGCCGGATGGTCGACGAGTTCCCCGATGCGCGGCTGGTGGAAATCGCCGACTCCTGGACTCTGCTGCCCGAGGACCAGCCGGAGCAGGTCGCCGCGGCGCTGCGCGAATTCGTCGGTGCCCGGTGACACAATGGTCGGGTGAGGTTCTACCAGGATGAGGCCGTCGTGCTGCGCCAACACAAGCTGGGCGAAGCCGATCGCATCATCACCTTTCTCACCGCCGAGCATGGTCTGGTGCGCGCGGTCGCGAAGGGCGTGCGGCGCACGCGCTCGAAATTCGGTGCGCGGCTTGAGCCGTTCGCGCACGTCGACGTCCATTTCTATCCCGGTCGCAATCTCGACGTCATCACCCAGGTGCACAGCCTGAACGCTTTCAGCGATCTCATCGTCGCCGATTACGGCCGGTACACCACCGCGTGCGCGGTACTGGAGACCGCCGAGCGTCTGGCCGGTGAGGAGCGGGCGCCGGCACAGCATCTGCACCGGCTCACCGTCGGCGCCCTCGAAGCGCTCGCCGAGGACCGCCGAGACCGTCAGCTCATTCTGGACGCCTTCCTCCTGCGTGCGATGTCGTCGGCCGGCTGGATGCCCGCGCTGTCGGTGTGTGCACGGTGCGCTTCACCGGGACCGCACCGCGCGTTCCACGTCGCGGCCGGTGGCGCGGTGTGCGTGCATTGCCGCCCGGCCGGTGCGGCCACCCCGTCGGTCGGGGTGCTCGATCTGATGGAGGCGCTGGCGCGCGGAGAGTGGGATCACGTCCTGCTCGCGACGCCGTCGCAACGCCGTCAGGCGACCGGTCTCACCGCCGCGCATCTGCAGTGGCATCTGGAACGGCAACTGCGCACCTTGCCGCTCATCGAACGGCAGGCGCCGCATAGTCTGATCGAGCGACCCGCGAGCGAAGGCGCCGCCCGGACCGACGTCCCGGGCGCCGGCGTCGCAGTCACCGAAACCGCATGAAAGGCCGGAGCTGATGGCTCGTCTCACCCGCCGCGCCCAGGCGTCCGCACCCGTCGAGGTGCGCCCGCCCGATCCGCATCCGTCCGGAGCCACACCGCCGGAGATCCCCGCCGAGCTGATACCGAAACACATCGCGCTGGTGATGGACGGCAACGGCCGGTGGGCCAAGGAACGCGGCCTGCCGCGCACCGAGGGACACAAGCGCGGTGAGGCCGTGTTGATGGACAGTGTCTGCGGCTGCATCGAGCTGGGCGTCACGCATCTGTCCGCCTACGCGTTCTCCACAGAGAACTGGTCGCGCAGCCCGGAAGAGGTCAAGTTCCTCATGGGTTTCAACCGCGACGTGATCCGGCGCCGCCGCGACGAGATGAACGAGATGGGCGTCCGCGTGCGGTGGGCCGGGCGACGGCCGAAGCTGTGGCGCAGCGTGATCAAAGAACTCGAGGTCGCCGAGGAACTCACCCGGAACAACACCGTCATGACCTTGACCATGTGCGTCAATTACGGCGGCCGGGCCGAGATCGCCGATGCGGCGAGGGAGATCGCCCGCCGGGCGGCGCGGGGGGAGATCGATCCCGAACGGATCACCGAGGCGAGTTTCGCCAAGTACCTCGACGAGCCCGACATGCCCGACGTGGACCTGTTCCTCCGTCCGTCGGGGGAGCAGCGGCTGTCGAACTTCCTGCTGTGGCAGAGCGCGTACGCCGAGATGGTCTATCAGGAGAAGCTGTTTCCCGACTTCGACCGCCGGGACCTCTGGGCCGCCTGCCTGGAGTATGCCAAGCGCGACCGACGATTCGGGAGCGCCTGAGGCCGGGACGTCAGTCCGGCGTCGCCGATGTGAACTGCGCGAGCGCCTCCGTCAGCCGCTCTTCAAAGGCTTCGGGCGTCACACCGGCGTCGCTGAGCGGACCGCGACCGTCCTCCACCTCCAGCAGAGCGAGCACGATGTGCTCGGTGCCGATGTAGTTGTGCCCCAGACGCAGCGCATGGCGGAAAGTCAGTTCCAGCACCTTGCGTGCGGCGGCGTCGTACGGAATCACCTCCGGTGCCTCACCCGGTTCGGGCAGGGCCTCGGACGCCCCGGCGGCCAGCGCGTCGACGTCGACGCGCAGCGCGGCCAGCAGCGTCACCGCCAGCGACTCGCGGTCGTCGAGCAGCCCGAGCAGCAGATGCGCGGGGGATACCTCGCTGTTGCCCGCCGCTTCGGCGGCGTTGTGTGCGGCGGCCGCGACATTGCGCGCACGAGGGGTGAACTGATTGAACCCCTGAGCCGGGTTCAGATCGGCCGCCGTACCCGGGTCCTTCGGTGTGAACCGCTTCTGCACGGCCTGTTTGCTGACGCCCATGCTGGTCCCGATCTGGGTCCAGGACGCACCGCTGCGGCGTGCCTGATCGACGAAGTGGCCGATCAGGTGGTCGGCCACCTCGCCGAGGTGGTCGGCGGCCAGCACCGCGTCGGACAGTTGATCGAGCGGATCGTCGTGCACCTTCTTGATCGTGTCGATCAGGTCGTCGAGTCGGACGGTGGGAGTCAGGGAGGTCTTCTCAGCCATGAGTCAACCTTAAGTTGACGCAGGAGCTCTCGTCAACGGTTGGTTGACGCTGCTGTGCAGTCTCTGCACGTCCCGAAGATCTCGACGGTGTGCGAGATGTCGGCGAAGCCGTTCTCCGAGGCCACCGAGTCGGCCCATCGCTCCACCTTGTCGGCTTTGATCTCCACGGTGGTTCCGCACTCGCGGCATACCAGGTGATGGTGGTGTCCGGTGGAGCAGTGCCGATAGCGGGTCTCGCCTGATCCGTCCCAGATCGCGTCGATCTGCCTGGCCGCGGTGAGCGCCTGGAGGTTGCGGTACACCGTGGTCAGTCCGATCGACTCGCCCCGCTCACGCAGTTTGTCGTGGAGCTGTTGGGCCGACAGGAAGTCGTCGGTGTCCGACAGCACATCGGCGATCGCCGCCCGCTGCTTGGTGGACCGCTGGCCGGTGACCGGCTTGTTCGCCGTGTCGCTCATGCCTGCGCCTCCGTCCGATGCTCAGTGGCGTGCAGGACTGCGTCGACCACGATGTGTGCGACGTGATCGTCTGCCAGCGAGTACTCGACCTCCCGGCCGCGCCGGCTCCCGACCACCACTCCCGACTGCTTCAGGACGCGGAGGTGCTGGCTCACCTGCGGCTGGTTCAGTGCGAGGGCGTCGACCAGTTCGTGGACGCACATCGGCCGGTCGCGCAGTGTCATGACGATCGACACCCGGGCGGGCGAGGCCAGCGCCCGCAGCAACTCGCTGGCGGCGCCGTGCGCCCGGCGGTCGGCGGTCAGCGCCGGCGACATCACCGACTGACTCATGACTGCTCCTTCGAAAGGGATTCAACACCTCCATCCTAAAGGAACTGATTTTCATTTGCCTGTGGCCTCGGCCGGCGCAGCGTAGCGTGCCTGGGTATGACCAGCATCGGTGCGCGGGCGCTGCGGACCCGGTGGTTCGTGCGTTCACCGATACCGCTCTTCCGCGCGGGACTCGGGTTCCTCTTCGGCGGTCGGCTGCTGCTGTTGCAGCACACGGGCCGCAAGTCCGGTAAGCCCCGGTACGTCGCCCTGGAAAGGGTGGAACGGCCGGACCGGAACCGAGTGATCATCGCGTCGGGCTTCGGTCGTAGCTCCCAGTGGTTCCGCAACCTTCAGGCCGATCCGCGGTGCCGCGTCTGGATCGGTTTCGACCGCGATCGACCGGCGACCGCGCGAGTTCTCACCCCGCAGGAGTCGGCCGCGGTCCTGGACCGCTACCGCCGCGAGCACCCGAAGGCGTACGCGGAACTGGCGGGAGTGATAGAGGAGTCGACCGGTCTGCCGATCGACCAGATCCCCTATCTCGAACTGACCCTGGATCGCTGACGATCAGCAGAAGGCCACCGCGTATCGGCCGGTGCTGCTGTCCTCGGAGACGAGGACCCCGTTCACATAGGTGCGGCAGGCGGCGTAGTGGCCGCTGGTCTGGAAAGAACTGCCGGTGAACTGATACGTCGACCGCGACGTGACGGTGATGCTTCCGGACCACGTCTTCCGATCCTTGGAGCGGGTCGGGAGCGACGGGCGCGACATGGTCTGCATGTCGTCGTAGGCGTCGTACCAGGCCAGCGACTCATTCACCTGCGTGTCGCTGAAGAAGACGTACCTCACGGTGTCGCCGACGGTCGGATCCGCCGAATCGGCGGCGGCCGGGCCGGCAGCGATCGCACAGGCTGTGGCCGCGGCGGCCACGACGGCTCCGGCGACGGCGCTTCGCTTGGTGAGTTTCATGGTTGCTCCTCGTAGTCGGCGATGAGGCGCTGCGCCTCATCGGGTGCTGCGAACGTACGCGGCACCTACGACAATTCCGGCCAGTGCGACTGACCCGGCGATACCGCGGTGGTTCCGGCGCAGTCCCGCGCGGAGCCTCCCCGTGCGGGTGACCGGCGCACTCGTCCCGCCACCGACTACGCTGTACTGCGACGTGCACGACCACCGTCGAGCACCGTGACAGAAGTCCGAACCCCTACGTCGTGGAGATCAGAAAACCGTGGCTGTGCAGTCCAAAGTCGATGCCGTCGTCAACCTCGCCAAGCGGCGGGGTCTGGTGTATCCCTGCGGTGAGATCTACGGCGGAACACGCTCCGCATGGGACTACGGTCCGCTCGGCGTGGAGCTGAAGGACAACATCAAGCGGCAGTGGTGGCGGACGATGGTGACCTCGCGCGAGGACGTCGTCGGACTGGACTCGTCGGTGATCCTGCCGCGGCGGGTGTGGGAGGCCTCCGGGCACGTCGAGGTCTTCACCGATCCGCTGGTGGAGTGCACCAACTGCCACAAGCGTCAGCGCCAGGATCACCTGCAGGAGGCGTACGCGCTCAAGAAGGGGATCGACGATCCCGACTCGGTCCCGATGTCGGAGATCGCGTGCCCCGAGTGCGGCGCGAAGGGGCAGTGGACCGAGCCCAAGGCCTTCTCCGGGCTGCTCAAGACCTTCCTCGGGCCGGTCGACGACCAGGAGGGGCTGCACTACCTCCGTCCCGAGACCGCGCAGGGCATCTTCATCAACTTCAAGAACGTGATGACCACGGCGCGCCGCAAGCCCCCGTTCGGCATCGCGCAGATCGGCAAGAGCTTCCGCAACGAGATCACGCCCGGCAACTTCATCTTCCGCACCCGCGAGTTCGAGCAGATGGAGATGGAGTTCTTCGTCAAGCCCGGCGAGGACGAGCAGTGGCACAAGTACTGGATCGACGCGCGGCACAACTGGTACATCGACCTCGGGATCGATCCCGAGAACCTGCGGCTGTACGAGCACCCCAAGGAGAAGCTCTCGCACTACTCCAAGAGCACGGTGGACGTCGAGTACAAGTTCGGCTTCGGCGGCAACCCGTGGGGTGAGCTCGAGGGCGTCGCGAACCGCACGGACTACGATCTGTCGACCCACAGCAAGGCCTCGGGCGAGGACCTGTCGTTCTTCGACCAGGCCTCGGGTGAGCGATACACCCCGTACGTCATCGAGCCCGCGGCGGGACTGGGCCGGTCGATGATGGCCTTCCTGTGCGATGCCTACACCGAGGAGGAGGTGCCCAACGCGAAGGGCGGCACCGACACCCGAACCATGCTCAAGCTCGACCGTCGGCTCGCGCCGGTGAAGGCGGCGGTGCTCCCGCTGTCCCGCAACGAGAAGCTGTCCCCGAAGGCGCGCGACCTCGCCGCGGAGCTGCGCAAGCACTGGAACATCGAGTTCGACGACGCGCAGGGTATCGGCAAGCGCTACCGCCGACAGGACGAGATCGGCACGCCGTTCTGTGTCACGGTCGATTTCGACACCCTCGACGATCAGGCGGTCACCATCCGCGAGCGCGACAGCATGAGCCAGGAGCGGGTCGCGCTCGACAAGGTCGTGGAGTACCTCGGCGGCAAACTGATCGGCGTCTGACGGGCGCTGGCGGCGCTACCGCAGTGCCGCCACGACGCCGGCGCCCCCGTCCCATTCGGCGACGAGCCACGCCGCGCCCGACACCGGGGAGGCGAGGTCGTCGCTGAGGGCGAGCGCCGTCGCGTCGGCCGGTGCGCCTTCGAGGCGGATTCGCACCGGCGGTTCCTGGATCGTCACGGACCCGTCGCTGCTCTGGATCTCGAGACGTGCCTGTTCCTGTCGCCCGCGCAATGCCCGCACGAAGCAGTCGACGGCGACGGGATCGGCGGCGGCCTCGTAGATCCAGCGATCGCCGAGCACCGAGTGAGTCATCGTGGAGACGAGGAACTCGTCGGCCTCCGGCAGCGGAGCGCCACGGTAGGTCAGCGGGATGTGCAGGCTGCGGTCGTCGCGCGAGACCAGCAGAGCTTCGACACCGACCTCGCCCGCAGGATCGTCGAAGCGGTAGCCGCCGATCATCTCCACCTCTCCGGTCCCGCCCCACGGGACGCTGTCGAGGTAGGCGGTGACCAGTTCGAGCTTGGTGGGCGAGAGGGTCGCCTGGTGAACGAGTGCCATGTGACGACCCTAGTGCGCGATGTGGGGACTGTCTCGCGCCGTCGGCGATCGACGTGGGCGGGAAGTCCTGTTCCGGTGGGTCGCGTGATGGATGTCCGCGCCATCGGGTATCTGTAGTGCAACGCCGACGAGAGGACCGCAGTGAACCCGAGGCTCATCATGTTGTTCAGCGGTGTCCTGATGATCATCGCGTTGGGGTTGATGGTGGGTCAGAAGCAGTGGGTGATGCTTGCCGTGGTCCTGCCGATCTGGCTGATCATCCTCGGCGTGTGGTGGTATCGCCAGCGGAGTCGGTAGTGCCTCGATCCTCGTACCCCACACCGGGCTTCCGGCTCAGCGGTCTGTGAACTGATCCAGAACCGAACGCACGCGGGCGTCGGTGAGCTGTGCGAAATCGTCGTACGCGCCGCCGACTCCGATGAAGTCCTCCGGCGTGTACGGACAGACGACGGAGTCGGCCTCGGGAAACATGTCCGCGGTGCCGACCGGGCCGGCGGGCACTGCCACCACGATCCGTCCGGCCCCGCGGCTTCGGAGCGCGCGGACGGCCACGTTCATCGTCGCGCCGGTGGCGACACCGTCGTCGACGAGCACCACGGTGCGGCCGGCCACGACGGGTTGCGGGCGTCGGTCCCGATAGGCGGCGTCACGTCGCCGGAGTTCGGTGCGAGCCGCGTCGACGGCCTCGGCCAACCTCGCCGGGGTCAGGCCGGTGGCGCGCAGGACGTCGTCGTTCATCACCACCGCATCGTCGGCGCCGATGGCTCCGGCCGCCACTTCCGGCTCCCACGGCACGCCGATCTTGTGCACCAGGTAGACGTCCAACGGCGCCCGCAGGTCCTCGGCGATCGGTGCGGCCACGTCCACTCCGCCGCGGGGGAGTGCGAGCACGATCGTGTCGTCGCGCCCGCGGAGATCGGACGACAGCCTCTCGGCCAGGACCCGCCCGGCGTGCGCGCGGTCGCGGTACCGGCGAGTCGAGAACCTCCGCGATATCACCACAGTCGCCGTTCCAGTTCGTCGACCCGGTCCTGCAACTGGTGGATCTGATCGATATACGGCTGCACCCGTTCACGGACCTGTTCGGAGGTGTACAAGGGCACCATCGACCGCGCACAGTTCCAGTCGAAGGCCTCGACGTCGATGACGATGCTGCGCTCGCATCGTGCGGCGATCCGGCCGTCCGCGACCTGGGACAGGCGTTCGAGCAGTTCGGGATCGGCGTCGCCGTCGATCACAGTGGCACGCCCGAAGACCTTGAGCCGCATCTTCTTCGGATGATCGGCGACGAAGAGCGCGACACGACCGTCTGTCTCCAGGTTGCCGACCGACACGAACTGCTGATTGCCGCGGAAATCGGCGAATCCGAAGCGATTGCCGCCGAGGTGGTGGACGAATCCGGTCGGCCCGCTGCGGTACTGGACGTACGGCCACCCCGAGGGGGTCACCGTCGCCATGTGGAAGGCGAACACCCCGGTGAGATCCGAACCTCCCGCGGCGTCACCTGCTGCGGGCCCGAATCGGGTGTGTCGAGACCCGCGCCGTAGGCCACCACGCTGCCGGTGATGCGTTGCCGCGCAACGGCTGCGTCGCCGAACGCGATGTGCTGATACCGATCTCCCACGGTCTCCAGGCTAGGCGGGGCCACCGGAACCGCGTCATCCGATACTCGTCAGTAATTAGAACAGGTTCTAATTCTCCGCTATTCTCCATGGTCATGGAACGATTGAGCGGCCTGGATGCCAGCTTCCTCTACCTCGAGACACCCGAGCAGTTGATGCACGTCTGCTCGGTGATGGTCATGGACAAGTCCACGGTTCCCGGCGGGTATTCGTTCGCGACCTTCCGAGCCACACTCGACGAGCGTGTGCGCCGAGTTCCCCAGTTCACTCGGCGGGTGCGACGCGTTCCGCTCGATCTCGGCCACCCCGTGTGGGTCAAGGACGAGCACTTCGCTATCGACCACCACCTGCACCGGATGGCACTGCCGGCACCCGCCGGCCACGCCGAACTCATGGAGATGTGCGGTCATCTGGCCGGGCTCCCGATGGACCGCGGCCGCCCGCTGTGGGAGATGAACGTCATCGAGGGATACCGCGGCGAGGACGGCGAGGAGAAACTGGTCGTCTTCACGAAGATGCATCACGCCACGGTCGACGGCGCGTCGGGCGCCAATCTGATCTCATACCTGTGCAGTCTCGAACCGGACGCGCCACCGCTGGCCACCGATGAGATCCCCATGGACGGACGGTCGCCGGGGTCGCTCGAACTCTTCGGCCGCGGCATCGTGAGCACGCTGTCGCGACCGCTGTCGATCCCGAAGATGCTGAGTCCGACCCTGGGGCTGATCACCGAGACGGTGAGCCGCGCCCAGCACGGCACCGCGATGGCGCCTCCGCTCACCGCGCCGCGGACCTCGTTCAACGGCACCATCACCGGTCACCGCACCATCGCGGTGGGCGATATGGACCTCGAGGACGTCAAGGCGGTCCGGCGCGCGACCGGTGCGACGGTCAACGACATCGTGCTGAGCATCGCCGGCGGCGCTCTGCGCGACTATCTCCTGGAACGCGACGAGTTGCCCGACTCGTCGCTGCTGGCCACCGTGCCGGTCTCGGTGCGCGGAGAGTCCAAGCGTGACGACGGGGCGAACAAGGTCTCGGCGCTGTTCACCCGGCTCGGGACCGACATCGCCGACCCGCTCGAGCGGCTGACCGCGATGACCGAGGCGAACAAGCACGCGAAAGACCATCACAACGCGATCTCCGCGGACACCCTGCAGGACTGGGCCGAGTTCGCCGCGCCGCGCACGTTCGGGCTCGCCGTGCGCGCATATGCGGGACTGCGCCTGGCCGACCGGCATCCGGTGGTGCACAACCTGGTCATCTCGAACGTCCCCGGTCCGCCGATCCCGCTGTACTTCATGGGGGCACGGATGGACGGGATGTACCCGCTGGGCCCGGTCTTCCACGGAGCGGGCGTCAACATCACGGTGCTGTCGAACAACGGCGTCGTCCACGTGGGCGTCATCGCGTGTGAGGACAGCATGCGCAGCCCGGAGAAGCTCGTCGCCCACTTCCCGGAGGAACTCGGGCGGCTCAAAGAACAGGTCGCGCCCGCGGGGTAGGCGCGAAGTGGGCGAATGGCGCGGCGGGCATCACGACTCGGCGCGCTCGCGCCACCGCGCCCGCACCACGCTGCAGGCGTGCGCGAATACCGGCACGAATTTGTCGGCATCGATCACGCAGCACGAGTGACCGCCGTCCACCTCGTGCACCGTGGCGCCCGGGATGCGGCGGGCCATCGCGATCTGCCGGGCCGGCGGTATCGCGCGGTCGCGCAGGGGCACCACGACGGCGGTCGGCACATCGATCTGGCTGATCCACGGTCGCGTATGGTGCCTGCCGATGGCGCCGACCGCCTTGCCGACGGCGATCGGCGACGTGGAGCGGAACTCGTTGAGCGCCCACCGGTTGATGTCGACGGCCGGGTCGACCTGCGACGCCTGAACTCGGCCGGCGCGGCGCGGGGAACCGGATCCGGGAACGCGTGAGGTGATGCCCGCCATCCCGTTGTGGAAGACCCGTTCGGTCGCGGTCATCTGAAAGGCGTCGGTGGAGGCGCAGAGCACCAGCCCGCCCGCCCGGTCGGGATGCTGCCGCCAGACACGCTGAGCGACCAGCGATCCCATCGAGAAGCCGGCGAACATCGCTTCATCGATTCCGAGGACGTCCAGCAGTGCCACGGCGTCGTCGGCGCAGTCGCGGAGGCTGAACTCGGGTGATTTGATGCCCTGACCGTGCCAGCGCAGGTCGAGAGTGATCACCCGGAACCGCTTCGACAGTTCCGGGATGCTCGGAAACCAGGTCAGCAGGCCGGTGGTCGTCAGCGCGTGCAGAAGAACGATCGCCGGTGCGTCGGCGGTGGGACCGGCGGTGTCGGTGACGTAGGTGGAGCCCCGGCCGGGCAGTTCGATCAGACGGCCCGCGGGGATGTCGACTCTCGGCAGCCGGACTCGCGGTGCGCGCGCGGCGGTCAGGTCTCGTCGAGCAGGATTCATAGGTCGCCCCTTCGTTCCCGGAGCCCCAGGAACTAGAACATGTTGCATTTGCGATCACTATGCCATGAGGTGTCGGTGGCCGGTCATCCGAGCGCCGTCACTTCTCGGAAGTGGTGCGCAGATGACATCCAGATAACGCTTCATGTCATCGGAGCGACCGTTATCCCTTGTCTCGTAGCGTGGAGGCACAGCAGTCGAGACAAAGGATGGGCAAATGGACGCAATTGCAGTGAGTGAGATCCTGGCGCGCTCGAGTACGACCACCAATGTCGGATGGATCGGCTATCTGGTCATCGGCGCGATCGCGGGCTGGATCGCCGGAAAGATCGTCAAGGGCGGCGGTGCCGGGATCCTGATGAACATCGTCATCGGCGTCATCGGCGCGCTGATCGGCGGTTTTCTCTTGAGTTTCTTCCTGGACACCGCGTCCGGCGGCTGGTGGTTCACCCTCCTGACGGCAGTGCTCGGTTCGGTGATCCTGCTGTGGATCGTGGAGAAGGTGCGCGGCAGTTCGGGCAGTTGAACGCCAGTTCGCAACGGCGGCGGGTCCTCGGCTTCGGTCGGGGACCCGCCGCCGTTCTCGTGCGCTGATCTGCGGGTCTCAACTCGGTCTCAGGGCGCTGTTTCGGAGCGAAGTGGCCCCATACTCAGTCGAAACACCAGTCACTTCAGCCCCGGAGGTCACATTGTCCAGGTCATTTCGTTTCACGATCGCGTCGGTCGCCGCGTCGGCCGCACTCGTCGGAGGCGCGGTCGCCGCACCCGCCGCACACGCCGACACCTCCCGCGACGCGGCTGCCGCCCGTGCCGCACTCCACGAGGTCGCCGCTCAGCCGAACGACGCCGCATCGGTGATCGACTCGATCGACGAGGCCAACGCGGTCCTCAAGAAGCTCGGCATCACTCCGTTCACGCCGACCAAGGGACTGTGCACCGATCTGTCGATGCCGTCGGCGGTCGGCGGCGCGATGCCCGGATCGATCACTCCGCTCCTCGGTGACCTGAACAAGTCGCTTCGCGTCAAGGACAAGGACATCAACGCGATTCAGAAGGGCGAGGTGCTCTACGGCTTCGTGCCGGTCGACAAGTTCTCCGACACCAAGGACAAGAGCGGCATGCGTGTCGCGTGGTTCAACGTCAACACCCTCGACGGCGGGTTCGGCGAGCCCATGAAGGGGCTCGGCGACTCGATCGTCGACGCCGTGGACGCACGCCTGAAGGAAGCGGATGCCAGCGCCTTGGTGCGGACCCTCGCCCGGAAGACGCTCGGCTCGGTCGTCGCGGCGATTCCGGCCAACGGCGCTCGAGGCGGCATCGTCAAGACCGGCTCGGGCACGGTTCTCTCGGCGATCTACGGCACGATGCAGAAGGCCGGCGGCAGCGAGGACGCGCCGGTCACGTGCTACTTCTTCCCGTCGCTGGGAATCGCGACCGTGAAGTAGCCGGTCGGGAAAAGGTCTCCCGATCGCGTGCACACCCCTCCGCCGAAGCGAGACAATGGAGTCGACGATTCGAGGAGGCGGGCAATGACTGATCTCACCGGAAAAGTGGCCTGGGTGACCGGTGCGGCGCGCGGGCAGGGACGATCGCACGCACTGGCCCTGGCGGCGGCGGGCGCGCACGTCGTCGTCACCGACATCGCGGCGCCGGTCGACACGATCGCCTACCCGATGAGCGATCCGAACGACCTCGCGGAGACGGCGAGAGAGATCAAGTCGACCGGCGGCTCGGTGACATCGGCGCAGGTGGACGTTCGCGACCGGGCCGCGGTGAACGGGCTCGTCTCGCGGATCCGCGACGAACGCAGACGCCTCGACATCCTCGTGTGCAATGCCGGCGTCTGCTCGTTCGAACCGGTCGAGTCGCTGACCCACCAACAATGGGCCGACGTCATCGACACCAATCTCACCGGTACGTTCAACTGCGCGCAGGCCGTTCTCACGCTGATGAAGGAGAACCGGTTCGGTCGCATCGTCGGGATCTCCTCGGGAGCCGGCCGCGGCGGCATGCTGCATCTGAGTCATTACGCCGCGAGCAAGTGGGGGATCATCGGATTCATCAAGTCGTTGGCCCTGGAAGTGGGTGCGTACGGCATCACCGCGAACGTGGTGTGCCCGGCGTCGGTGGCGACGCCGATGGTGCTGAACACCGCGACGATGAAGAGATTCTGTCCGACGATCGAACATCCGACGCAGGACGATCTCGCTCAGGTCTTCGCCGGTTGGAGTCCGCTGGGCGTGCCGTGGCTGGCACCGGCCGACGTCACCCGCGCGGTGATGTATCTGGTCGACGACCCCGGCGTCATCACCGGCACGGTGGTCGAGGTGAGCCTCGGGACGAATGCGACGCGTCAGTAGGAGCCGCGGTGGTCGTCGACCGGTTGACATTCCGATCACTACCAGGCACTTCAGCTCGGTCGGCTGACGGTTTTGAGGCATAGTAGTAGGGGAGTGCGTCGCGCGGGCAAGGGGTTCGCGGTGTGGGCGTGCTTTGGAGAGAGAGTTTGTGGTGGCTGTCAACGGCAAGGTCGTGCATTTCGACACCAATCGTGGTTTTGGATTCCTGGCGCCCGCGGAGGGCGGAGACGACGTCTTCCTGCACATCAACGACGTGGGCATCGATGAGACCCTGCTGCGCCCCGGCGCCGAGGTCGAGTTCGACGTCGAGAGCACCGATCGTGGCGCGAAGGCACTGAACGTGAAGGTGACCAAGGAGGCTCCGGAGGGCGAGTCGCCCGCCGCCGAGCGCGCCCAGCGCCGTGACGAGGGCCGCGGCCGCTTCGGCGACCGGCACGATCGCGGCGACCGCCGTGACGACCGGCGCGGCGGCCGTGATGACCGCGGACCGCGACGCTTCGGCAATCGGGGCGGCGGCCGTCTGTTCAACGAGATCACCGAGCTGCTGCTCGACGCATCGCCGGACCTGACCGCTCGTCAGATCGTCGCGATCCGATCCGGTCTCCTGGACATGGCATCCCAGCGCGGCTGGTCGGAGTAGTTTGACCGACGCCGATCGGTCCGCGGGCGGCCCGCCCGTGGCGATGTACGACGCTCACGACCTGGAACGGATGGTCGTCGAGGCGCCCAAGATCGCCGCGGGCGCGAATCCCGCGACCGACCATCGCAGCGACTTCGCCCGCGACCGCGCCCGGGTGCTGCACAGCGCGGCCCTGCGGCGACTCGCGGACAAGACACAGGTGGTGGGTCCGCGGGAGGGCGACAACCCGCGGACTCGTCTGACCCATTCGCTGGAGGTCGGCCAGATCGGCCGCGGTATCGCGGTCGGTCTGGGCTGCGACCCGGATCTGGTCGAACTCGCCGGACTCGCCCACGACATCGGCCACCCGCCCTACGGGCACAACGGCGAGCGGGCTCTTGAAGAAGTGGCCCGCGACCGTGGCGGATTCGAAGGCAACGCGCAGAATCTACGCATCCTGACCGCGCTGGAACCGAAGATCGTCGGCCCGGACGGGGTCAGCGCCGGTCTCAACCTCACCCGGGCGGCGCTCGACGCAACGCTCAAGTACCCGTGGTCGCGCACGGCGCCCGGCACCAAGTACGGCGCATACGTCGAAGACCGCCTCGCGCTCGACTGGGTGCGAGACGGCGCGCCCGACGGCCGGCGCTGTCTGGAGGCCCAGGTGATGGACTGGTCCGACGACGTCGCGTACTCGGTGCACGACCTCGAAGACGGAGTGATCGGCGGGCGGATCGATCTGCGCCAGTTGAGTTCGCCCACCGATCAGCACGATCTGGCGCAGCTCGGCATGCAGTACTTCGACGGGCTCACCGCCGATCCGCTGGTCGGGGCGGCGCAGCGGTTGTCGGAGATGGAGATCTTCGCCTCGCTCGGCGAGTTCGACGGTTCGTTGGAGGCGTACACGCGGCTCAAGCGACTCACGAGCGAGCTCATCGGGCGTTTCGCTTCGGCCGCGATCACCCGGACGCGCAGGGTGGAGGGCGCACGTCCGCTGCGCCGGTACGACGCGGATCTCTCGGTGCCGGCCGATGTGGCGGCCGAGGTCGCCGTACTGAAGACGCTCGCCCTGCGGTTCATCTTCTCCGACCCGAGTCACCGCGCCAAGCAGGACCGTCAGCGCGAGCGCATCCACCGCGTCGCCGAGATGCTCCTGGTGACCGCCCCGGGCGGCCTCGACCCGATCTTCGCCGCCGCGTGGAATGCCGCGGCCGACGACGACGCCCGGATGCGCGTGGTGATCGACCAGATCGCCTCCATGACCGAGGGCCGCCTCGAGCGCCTCGACAAGTCCAGCGCCGAAGTCCAGGCACACCTGGGCTAGCCCGTCGAACTCCCGCCACGCTTCTCCTGTCAGGCTCGTCGAGTAAGCGGGGGAGCGCAGCGACCCCGCGCATCGAGACCGCAGTCTCGCACGTCTTCCCTGTCAGGCTCGTCGAGTGATCTCCACCCGGGCAGGCTCGTCGAGTAAGCGGGGGAGCGTAGCGACTCCGCGCATCGAGACCAAGCAAACCCCCACCCACCCCCGCATCACCGGCCGGCCAGCACCCCACTCCGCAACTGCATCCCGCGAATCCCCGCACAGCCGGCGGCCATCACCGCCAGCACGACGATCGGTGCGACGATCCCCACCGTGGGTGCGATCACCCGCAGCAAGACCGGCAACCCGAACCCGAGGTACGTGCCGACGTAGAAGATCCCGGTGGCCAGCCCGATCCGGTCGGCGGGAGCGAAGGTCTCGACGTCGAGCAGGCCTTCGCGGAGGCAGAGCCCGTAGCCGCTGCCGAGAACGATGGATGCGGCGACGAAGGCGACCGGCGCCGGGTCGGACCCGGACGCCGCGACGATCACGAATCCGACGGCCGACAGCAAGGCGCCGCACACTCCGGCGCGCGCACCCCAGTAGTTTCGGCGCGCGATCACCTGCACGGCCACGCCGGATCCCAGCGCGAGCACGGCGGCGACGCCCGGCACCCACGGACCGCTGAAGCTCGACATCCGCCCGGCCATCGTCACCACACTGATGGTGACCGATGCGAACACCCACAGCGACATCGGAAGGCTCGTGACCAGCGCGCGGGACAGGCTCCGCGGTCCGCGCACGGTGGAGTCGGTGACGTCGGTGCTCTCCATGACGGGGCTCTCCGAGACGGTGCGCCGCGAGTTCGGCACGGCGAGGCCCGCGACGACCGCCAGGAGCGAGCCGGTCACGGTGACCGCGAAGGGGGCGATCAGCGCGGCGCCGTC
This sequence comes from Gordonia sp. LUNF6, assembly GCF_047041125.1. Taxonomy (NCBI): domain Bacteria; kingdom Bacillati; phylum Actinomycetota; class Actinomycetes; order Mycobacteriales; family Gordoniaceae; genus Gordonia; species Gordonia sp. LUNF6. Next base: position 2,613,197 of record NZ_CP178181.1, on the reverse strand, counting down.
GGTGAACTGAGCGATGAGTCCCGACGCGAGTGGACCGACGGCGAAGCCGCTTGTGAGGACTGCGCCTGCGAACACCGTGCCGCGAGAACCGCCGACGTCGGCGCTCCACGCGGTCCCTGCGCTGACAGCCAGCCCGACGCCGAGTCCCACCGCGAACCGTCCGACGAAGACGCCGGGCTCGGTGTGCCACAGGAGCATCAGCAGATTGCCGAGTGCGGCTCCGGTCGCGCCGACGAGGACCACGGGTTTGCGTCCGACGCGGTCGGAGATCCCGCCGCCGGTCAGCAGCCCGGGGAGCAGGCCGATCGCGTAGACACCGAACGCCCCTTCGAGCGCCGCATCGCCGATTCCGTTGCGGTCGCGAAGGACCGGCATCATCGCGACGAAATGGTTGGTGGCCCAGCCGGTGGTGAACAGGAGCGCGAGCACGGTCCAGAGGTTTCGGCGGTCGGCTGTCGTCGTCATCGGCGATGCGGTTCCTCGTGGTCGGTGAGCGGTCGCTCACCAGTGTGGCATCGTGCCTATCCGAGCAGACCGCGGACGTCCTCGGCGGTGATCGCGCCGGAGAACGCGGCGCCGTCGTCGAGCAGCGCGTCGAACAGTTCGCGTTTGCGGTTCTGCAGGTCGATCACCTTCTCCTCGATAGTGCCGGTGGACACCATTCGGTAGACGGTCACCGCGCGGTGCTGGCCGATGCGGTGCGCGCGGTCGACGGCCTGATTCTCGGCGGCGGGATTCCACCAGGGATCGGTCATGAAGCAGTAGTCGGCAGCGGTGAGGTTCAGTCCGAAGCCGCCGGCCTTCAAGCTGATGAGGAACACTCGGGTGCGGCCGTGGGTGAACTGCTCGATCTGCTCGCCGCGCCGGGTGATCGCGGTGGAGCCGTCCAGATAGCTGTAGGCGATCCCGGCCGCGTCGAGCCGGGCGGCGATCAGTTTCAGGAAGCCGGTGAAGCTGCTGAAGACCAACGCACTGTGGCCCTCGTCGATGAGGATGGGCAGCTGCTCGGACAGGTACTCGATCTTCGCCGAGTTCACCGCGGCGTGCTCGTCGTCCACCAGCGCCGGATGCAGACTCAACTGCCGTAGCCGCGTGAGCGCACGCAGCACCTGGATGCGGTTGCCGTCGAAGTCCTCCAAGAGCCCGAGGAGTTGCTGGCGGTCGCGGGCCAGATAGGTGTCGTACACCTTTCGATGCTTGGGCTCGAGCTCGATCGGCAGCAACTGTTCCTGCTTCTCGGGCAGGTCGACGAGCACTTGATCCTTGGTGCGGCGCAACATGATCGGCCGCAGCCGGCGTCGGAGAATCGCCAGCCGCTCGGGAGCCTGCCCGCTTTCGATGGCGTCGGCGAAGTGCTCCTTGAACAGTTTCGGTGAACTGTAGAGTCCCGGCGCCACCACCGACACCAGCGACCACAGTTCCATCACGCGGTTCTCCATCGGGGTTCCGGTGATCGCGAGCTTGAACGGGGCCTGCAGCCGCCGTGCGGCCTGGTAGGTCTTGGAGTTGTGGTTCTTGAGGAACTGCGCCTCATCGAAGATCGCACCCGTCCACGGCACCCGGGCGAAGGCGTCGTAGTCGATCCGCAGCAACGCGTAGGAGGTGACGACGATCCGGGCGTCGGCGATCCGATCGGCCAGCGGCGTCCCGACCCGCTTCTCGGTGGCGGGAACGGTCAGCATCTCGAGGCCGGGTACGAACCGGTGGATCTCGGCGGCCCAGTTGGCGATCACGCTGGTGGGCGCGACCACCAGGAACCGGGCGTCGGGTCGCTCGTCCACTACGCGCTGGATCAGCGCGAGAGTCTGCACCGTCTTGCCGAGCCCCATGTCGTCGGCGAGCACGCCGCCGAGCTCGTTGTCCCAGAGGAACGTGAGCCAATCCAGGCCCTCCTGCTGGTACGGCCGCAGCCGGGCGTCGAGACCCGCGGGCGGCGGTACCGAGTGCGGCGGCCTGGCCGCGGCCAGACGGGCGATGCGTTCACGCCATCGGCGGAGCTGCTCGTCGACCACGCCGAGTTCGAGCAGTTCGTCCCACAGTGATGCGTTGAGGGTGTGCGTGCTGACGCGGTCGCCGTCGAGCTCGCCCATCTCCCGGGCCTCGTCGAGCCGGTCGCGCAGGGTCTGCAGCGCGGGGATGTCGAGGGCGAAGTACGTACCGTCGTCGAGCACCATGTGCGTCTCGCCGGACGCGAGGGCGGAGATGATCGTGGTGATCGGAATCTTGTGGCCGTCCACGTCGAGTGCCACGCGGAGGTCGAACCAGTCGCTGCGCGCGTCGCCGTCGCCGGAGAAGCTCAGGACCGGCGGCGCCTCGGCAGGACGGTAGTCGGGCGGTGCGCCGACCACGTCGACGCGCACCCGGCCGAGCTCGGTGATCTTCGGGACCGTCTCCGCGCACAGGATCGCCACTTCGAGCTGTGACAGCGGCACCGGAACGGTGCGGAAGTCGGGAAGAGAATCGAACGCCGCCGCGACCGTGCAGCCGCCGCGGAGCTGACGCAGGACGGCGTACATCCGATTGAAGCGACGATAGTCGGAGCGGTACTTCGGCAGCCGACGTTCGAGGAGATCGGCGGCGGCTGCCACCCAGTGGGCGCTGCTGCGGGCGACCATCTCCAGCTCGGGACGCACCTCGTCCCACATCGCGCGCTCGGCCGCCGCGTTGCGGAACCGGCCGGTCTCGGTGCCCTGCGTCGGGAACTCGTGGACCTCGCCGTCGGTCTCGTACGCCGTCGACCAGGTGGCGCACGGGTGCTCACCGGTCTCGATGCGCAGTACCGGGAACGGACCGGCGAGGTCGGCGGCCGGGAACGCTCCGGGTTCCACCACCACGGCGCGGTCGGCCTGCAGGGTCGGCAGCGCCTCGCGGAAGTCGCCGAGTTCGTCGTCGCTCACCTCCAGTGGGACCCGGCTCACCAGCAGCATCGATTCGGTGGTGGTCAGCCGGGGCAGCGGGCCGATGTACAGGACGTCGCCGACCTCCTGCGCGATGCCGTGCGCGCGGGGCCTGCCGATCGGGAACTGGAAGGCGTCCGGCGGAACGGGCCGACCGTCCACCAGCACCTCGAGCGCCACATGGACGCCGGCACGCTGAGCGGTGACGTGCAGTCGGGTGCTGAGGTGATCGCCGTACTCGACGGTCGTGCTCTTCGACGACCGCGCGTTGACGAACTCCACGCCCGCGTCGCGGGCCTCGTCGAGCAGGACCCAGATGCTCGGCGGAGCCATCAGCAGCGACATCTCGTCACCGATGGAGGCGCTCTGTCCGCTGATCGCCAGCGCCGAGGCCAATCGGGTCAGGACGTCGAGGGACTTCTCCGGATGGCGGTCGGCGGTCTTTCCGGACAGGATCGTCTTCCAGGTGACGCGCGTCTTGACCCACCGCCCCTGCTCGCTCATGGTGAGCGGCCGGAGACGGACGGAGTCGGCGCCGCGATAGCTGCGGTGTACGGAGAACTGAAGTGCCAGTGGCAGTTCCGGACCGTCCGGGGTGTGCTCGACGGACTGCGACGACTTCGAGATCTCGTCGATCAGAGTGCGCCATCGTGAAAGCGGGAGGGCCGAGTGCGCCGACGACGACCGCCGGGCGACGGCCGTGCCTTCGGCGGTCGCGGCCATGACCAGCGCCGCGCAGTGCTTGCAGCGGATCGCGACCGGGCAGGTGCAGCTCGCGGACACCCGCGGCTTCGGGCCATCCCAGGCGGCTGTGACCTTGCACCGGTAGCGCTGCTCACCGGAGCCGAGTGAGACGCCGGTGAGGACGCCGTCGGACCAGTCGATACCGGTGATCATGCCGTTGGTGGCGTACGACCGCGCACGCTGCAGCGTCCGAGTGTCGAAGGCGCCGAGGACGGCGTCGACCTGCTCGTCGGTCCAGTCGGGGGAGGTCATCGGATCCAGCGTAGTCGGGATCGGCGGCGTGCCGCGGCGACGGTGCTTCGACGTGTGTGACCAGCACATCCGCGAAAAACAGTCACGAACGATTGTTTTTGCGCTACGGTCGCCTCACGCCGACCGCGTGTCCCCGCGATCCACTGCAAGGAGTTCTTGATGTCCGGAATGCGCCCCGACCTGTCCGGTGTCGACCCGCTGACCGTCAACCTGACGCATCGCGTCTGCGTCGGCGACCTGTTGACTCGCAGCGCCGCCCACTACGGCACGCGCACAGCCCTGGTGGACGGCGACCTCGAACTCTCGTACGCCGAACTCGAGGCACGTGCCAACGCGCTGGCGCGGGGGCTGCTCGAACGCGGTTACGAGCGGGGTGACGCCATCGCGCTGCAGTTGCAGAACAGCTGGCAGTTCGTCACGTCGTTCTTCGCACTCGCCAAGATCGGCGTGGTGGCGATGCCGCTCAATCTGCTGCTCTCGCCGTCCGACATCGCCTACCAACTCGCCGACAGCGGCGTCCGCGCCATCGTCACCGAGGATGTGTTCCTCGGAGTGCTCGAGCCGGCGGTCGCGGAGGCCTCATCGGATCGCCTCGGTGAGGTGATCGTGGCCGGCACGGCACCCGACACGGTGGCCGGGTTGCGGTCGGTGGCCTTCGACGAGGTCTTCGCCGTCGACCGGTCCGTCGTCGAGACGATCGTCGACGACCGCGACATCCTGCACTGCCTCTACACCTCCGGCACCACGTCGCGGCCCAAGGGCGTGGTGACTTCGCATGTGGCCGTGCAGATCTCGGTGCTGAGTTCGGCACTGGGCCTCGGTCTGCGGCCGGACACCCGCCCCGCGGTGCAACCGATTGTGCTGCCGCTGTTCCACGTCACGGCCCTGGATGCGCTGCTGCTGCCGTCGTTGACCGTCGGCGCGACGGTGGTGCTGCTGCGCGGCTTCGACCCCGCCGCGCTCGCCGAGGTGTTCACCCGGCGTGCGGTGACGCACCTGACGATGCTCCCGATGATGTGGGCCGCTCTCCTGCAGCAGCCCGCGCTGGCGGAGGGGGACACCGACAGCCTCGTCACCGGGCTGTACGCGATGGCGCCGATGCCCGCCGAACTGCTCGCGGCGCTGCGGTCGAGGTTCCCCAACGCCGCGATCATCCTCGGCTCGGGGCAGACCGAGACCACGCCGGCCTCGGAGTTGCAGTGGTCGGGCCACCAGGGTGTCAAGGACGCCTCGTGGGGGCCGGCGACGGTCAGCACCGACATCGCCATCATGGGCGGCGACGGCGCCCTCCTGCCGACCGGTCAGGAGGGCGAGATCGTCTATCGCGCACCGCAACTCATGGAGGGTTACTGGAACAACCGCGACGCGAACACCGAAGCCTTCGCGCATGGCTGGTTCCACGGCGGCGACATCGGCTATCTCGACGACGAGGCCGTCGTGTGGTTCACCGACCGCGCCAAGGACATCATCAAATCGGGCGGCGAGAACGTCTCGTCGGTGGAAGTGGAACGGGTGCTGCTCGGACACGAGTCGGTCGCCGAAGTCGCGGTGGTCGGCGTGCCCGACGAACACTGGGGTGAGGCGGTGACCGCGTTCGTCGTGCTCAGTGAGCCTGCCGACTCCGGTGAGACGCGGTCGGAGGAGATTCAGTCGTGGGCGCGCGAGCGCCTCGCCGGATTCAAGGCGCCCAAGAGCGTGGTCGTGGTGGACGCTCTCCCGAAGACGGCGACCGGCAAGATTCAGAAGCACCTCATGCGCTCACGGTGAGCTGCCGGAATGTGGGTCAGCCGGCGTCGTACTCGTCCCAGAATCGTTGACGGAGGCGGAAGCGGACGGGCTCGTCGACGGTGTAGCGCTCCATCGCCTCCGAGGCGTCGAGCAGGAGGGCGCGATCGATGTCGCGCGGGATGGAGGGTCGTGCGCGCTCGAGCTCCGCGGTCTCCTGCGGGGTGGCGCTCTTGCGGAAGGCCGCCAGCACGCGGCCGACGACGTCGCCGATGATCTGCTCCTGCTCGGCGTCGTCGAACTCCGGCATCACGTGTGCCACCGATCCGGTGGTGGAGCTGTAGGCCAGCACGCCGGTCGGTGCGGGCGGGGGAGTAGCGCGTGCGGCCACCGACGCGGCGGCGGCGTCGAGCGGTGTGCGCGCGGCGGGTTTGGGTGCGACCGGCCCGGGTTTGGCGGTGACCGGCGCCGACGGCTTCGGGGCGGGCTGGCGATCCACGCTGAGAACGGAACGGTCGATCGCGGGTCCGTCGATCCGGTGCAGGTCGTCCGCGGCGCGGATCAGGTGCCTGCTGACGCCGTGCGACTTGCCGTCGGCGTTCGGCACCGCCAGCAGGATCACCTGCACGCCGTGTACCTGTGCTTCTTCGACGGCCTCGGTCAGGTCGTCGTCGCCGGACACGAGGAAGAAGACGTCGGAGGTGCTGTTGCGGGCGTGCGCGACGAGATCGAGGCCGATGCGGAGGTCGACGCCCTTCTGCTCGCCGTTGACGCCGAAGCGGCCGAGTCGGAGCTTCACCTTGGCCAGTTCGCCGATGCGTTGCTGTGTGGCATTGGGAACGCCGTTGTCGGCGGAGTCGTACCAGTGCACCCGCAGCGTCGGGAGGCCGGAGAGGTGTTCGGCGGTGTCGACCAGTGTGTCGATCAGACGCGAGTACTCGACGTTGATGCTGCCGCGCAACGATGTTCCGGCGACGCGGGTGGCGGCCGACGCGAGGAGGTATCCGGTGTCTATGTACAAGCTGCATGTCGGGCGCATGGTTCGACTATCGCAGGGCCGGAGACGGTCCACCGGCCGAAACGCCGCCCTTGTTACCTCGGAGTAATCACGGGGCCCTGCTGAAATCAGTCCGCTCAGTGCCGCGCGGGGTGAATCTTCCCTCGGCATCGGTTGTGCGAACTGATTTCAGCAGGGCTCCGCGGCGACTAGCGTCCCAGTCAGAGCGAAAGGACCAGCCATGCTCACCTCGGACCTCCGGCGCGTCCTCGACGGCGCCCCGATCGCCCACGTCGCCACCGTCTCTCCCGACGGCTCACCGCACGTCGTCCCGGTCTTCGTCGGGACCGACGGCGATCGCATCGTCGTCTTCACCGGTCCTGGCTCGGTGAAGGCGCGCAACTTGCGGCGCGATCCGCGCGTCGCGCTCTCGATCGCCACCGCCGACGATCCGTTCACGCCGGTGACGGTCCGCGGTCGAGTGGTGGACTGGATCGACGGCGACGCCGGCTGGGAGATCGTCGACCGCGTCGCGGCCAAGTACATCCCGGTACCCTACCCGCGCGAGGACCCGAGGGTGGTCGCGGTGATCGAACCGACGGTGCAGAAGGTCGGAATGGGTTGAGCGTTGTCGTCACAGCTCACGTTCGTCGAGTAGGCCGACGCCACCTCTAGGCCCGCCGAGCATCCCCGCTCCACTTTCTAGGCCCGCCGAGCAGGCCGACGTCACCCCCAAGGCCGGTCGAGTAGCCCAGCGAACGCAGTGAGCCGGGCGTATCGAGACGATCACCAACCCGCCACGCCCCTTCACTCCGACTCCGACTGCCCCTCCAGTGCCGCCAACGCTCGCCGAGCCGCTTCCAGCTCCCGGCTCAGCTCCTCGACCCGCCGCTGAGCCTCCTCCCGCGCCGCGTTCAGCACCGACGACGCCGCTCCCAACGCGGCGTCGTCACCGAGTTCGCGCATCGCAGACTCGACGGAGTCAGCAGCGACACTGCGCGACCGCGTGGGCTTGCGTCCGCCCCGGGTCACCGATACCGACCATTCGTTGTCGGCCGAACCGAAGACCGTCACCGTCACCGACGACGGTGCCTTCTTGCCCGCCGCGCGCTTCGCCGGCCTGGCCGCAGTCTTCAGCGCCGCCGCGGTAGCTCGTGTCTGAGCCGCCGCTGCGTCGGTCTTCGGTGCTGCGGCCGGTCTCGGCTGAGCGGCCTTCTTCGCTGCCGCGGGCTTCGCGACCTTCGCCGCCTTCGCCGGTTGAGGTGGTGCGTCCTTGGTCATCCGCAGTTCATCGGCTTCGTAGGGGAGTTCGTCGTCGACGCCGCGCGGTTTGATGGTCAGCGTCGTCCCGGCGATCGCGATCACGCGCGCCGAGGCGCCGGGCGCGAGGCCGAGGCTGGGTGTGCCCTCGCGCAGATACACCGTGGCGCGTCGCCCCTCGGCCAATGCCGAGTTCAGGGAGGCGAGGTCGTCAGCGGTCAGAGACTCCGATGCCAAGCGGCGGCGCGGGGGCATGGCGGGCCTTTCTCCTCGTTCAGATGCGGCTGTGAACACTGTGCCACAGCCGGACGACATGTTCGCACAGATGTGCGATCCGGTGCGTCGGTGGGCCCGCTGCTCAGTGACATGGACGGGGGATGCGGCGAGGTGTCGGCGATGCCACTGCGGATGGTGTCACCTCGTGTCCTGCAGGGTCGAAGGGGAGTGGGTACCGTCGGAAGTGTCGTCCAAACGAGTGGCGACGAAGTGTGGAAGATGCAGATCCATCCGCTATTCAAGGAGGACAGATGAGCTTTTCCGACGATGCACAGAACAAGGCTGAAGACCTGAAGGGCCGGGCGAAGGAAGCCGTCGGCGCTGCGACCGACGATGACCAGTTGCGTACCGAGGGGCAGACCGACCAGGGGAAGTCTGCCGCCAAGGAGAAGGTCACCGAGGTTGCGGACAAGGTCAAGGAAGGCGTCGACGCCGTGAAAGACAAGTTGACCGGCCGCTGACCGTACCGACCGGAGCGGCCCGCCACCCGAGAGTTCGGGTGGCGGGCCGCCGTCGTTCAGCAGGGAGATCAGTCCGTGTTCACCATTGCTGGTGCAGGTCCTGGTCGCGTCCGATGACGCGCGCCTGAGCCACCACGCCCGCGATGACGAGCACGATGTAGGCGGCGTACCACCACCAGTGATGGCCGATGGTGAATGTGACGCTCGCCCGCGAGAAGTCGTCGAGCGCGATCGTCGACGTCAGAAGCATGAGCCCGCCGACGATCGCCGTGGCGCCGCCGAGTGCGCTGAGCACCACGAGCAGTAGCGCCGGCAGATTCAGCGCGATGGCAGCGACCGCCAGGAGGATGCCGACGAGCACGCCGACCACGATGATGACCCAGTTCCAGGTCACTCCGATCGCGGCCATCAGTGCGGTGCCCAGGACGAAACCGATGGAGGCCATCGCCAGCGTCACCGCCACCGCGTAGTACAGGTACGCCAGGAGTGCGAAGAGGATCGCGACCGCGATGCCGACGATCCATCCGACCGCAGTTGAGAAGAAGCCGTCCCCGGTGACGGCGGAGACGAGCCCCGCACCGAGATTGAGGCCGACGAAGGCGCCCCACACTGCGATGACGACACGCATCGCCACCACGCCTCGGAAGCAGAACAGAATGCCGATGATGATGGCGATGAAGCCGATCAGGATGCTGGACATGGCGTAAGCGTAGTGCGCGCTTCATGTCCGAATGGGCGGCTTCGCCTGGCGAGGACGAAGTGCGTACGTTCGCAGCGCGCCGCGGCCGCCGGTTCTGGTCAGCCCTCGTCCGTTGTCTCCACGACCTGCGTCACCCTGGCAGTGACCTCGGTGTCGCTCGACGGTGTTTCGACCGATGTGCTCTGGTCGATGGTCACCTGTGTGCCCACCATCGTGAACTTGTCGAGGATCGGATCCTCGCCGCCGTCGATCTCGTAGAGGACTTTGAAACTACGGTCCGTGAGGACGCTGGAAGCACCTTTGAAGGTCGGCTCGAGAGAGACCGTGACGAGGCAGCCGGCGGAACCGAAACACTTCTTCTCCTCTGTCAGGACGGAGAGACTGAAGTCGGCTGCCGTGACCGGGACGGTCGAGACCCCAGTCGTCGGCGGGTAGCTGTATTCGGGCGATGCCGCGGTCTCGGTCCCGGAGGTCGCGGACTCGTCCGACCCGATCGCGTATCCCACTGCACCCGAGCCGACTGCGATGAACACCGCTGCGACGATCGCGAACAGAATCCGGCCACGCTTACGCGGGCGCTTCGGCGCGGCAGCGCTTTCGGGTGGTGCAAGGGTTCCCGGCGGTGTCGCGAATGGACTCGTGGGCGGGGGATACCCGGCGGCGGCGAAATGATGTTCGCCGGTCGGCGGGACTGGTCTGCCCGTGGGACCGTCGTTGCCCGCGTCGTGTTCGTTCATTTCCTCGTCCTTCGTTCTGTCTGTTTTGCGATGGTTCCGAGAACGTACGACTGAGCTACGACAAGAATCTGATCGCTGCACGTCCCGCGCGCCGACGTCTGCGGCGGTCGTATGACGATCAGCGCTGGTGACAGGCGGTCGGTGTGGTCCGTTCGGGTGGATCTCGATTGCGCGCTCTCGCGCCCCGATCGACTCAGGAGCGGGAACTCTGCGGCGTACCTGCGGCCGTACGCTGGACGAGTGCACGGCGAATACAAAGTTCCTGGTGGCAAGCTGGTGGTGATTGACGTCCACGTCGAGGATGGGAGGCTCTCGCGGGTATCGCTGTCGGGCGACTTCTTCCTCGAACCGGACGACGCTCTCGACGTCATCACCGAGGCCGTCACCGGTGCGCCCGTGACGGCCGATGCGTCCGATTTGGGCGCGCTCATTCAAGCGGCACTGACCGCTGACGTCTCGATGGTCGGCTTCACGCCCGACTCGGTCGGTATTGCGATCCGTCGTGCGCTCGGTCATGCCACGAGTTGGCACGACCACACCTTCGACGTCGTCGAACCGGTCGTCATGGCGCCCGCGATGAACGTCGCGCTCGACGAGGTGCTCCTGCGGGAGGTGGCGGCGGGGACTCGCCCGCCGACCTTGCGCTTCTGGGACTGGGACTCGCCGCTCGTCGTGATCGGCTCGTTCCAGTCGGTCCGCAACGAGGTCGACGAGGAGGCCGCCGCCCGCCACGGCATCGGGATCGTCCGTCGCATATCCGGTGGCGGCGCGATGTTCATGGAGCCGGGCAACTGCATCACGTACTCGCTCGTCGTGCCGACATCGCTGGTGGACGGACTCAGCTTCGAGCGGTCGTACGAGTTCCTCGACCAGTGGGTGATGGGCGCCCTCGCCGACGTCGGCGTCAACGCCCGCTACGTCCCGATCAACGACATCGTCTCCGACCACGGCAAGATCGGCGGCGCCGCGCAGAAGCGCATCGTCGCCGGCGCCGTGCTGCACCACGTCACGATGTCGTACGACATCGACGCCGACAAGATGACCGAGGTCCTGCGGATCGGGCGAGAGAAGATCTCCGACAAGGGGATCACCAGCTCCGGCAAGCGCGTGGATCCGATGCGGTCGCAGACGGGGATGACGCGTGCAGCGATCATCGAGGCGTTCTTAGATCACTTCCGCGGGCGGTACCGGACGCGGGAGGCCGGGTACACGGATACGGAACTGGCGGCCGCGCAGGAGTTGGTCGACGAGAAGTTCAGCAGTCAGGAGTGGACGTACCGGGTGCCGTAGTGGCTACGCCGCGCGGCGGTGCGGGCTCGTGCCGCCCAGTCGCAAACTCGGCCAATGGGACGACCCCGTGAATCGCCCCGGGTTTCGTGGAGGCTCGGTTAGTTGGATCCGACCTCGGTGAGGACCGGATTCTGACGGTAGTGCTTCGTGGGTTGTGATGCCCAGTGGTTGGCCTCGAATTCAGCTGGCGGGACGAGCCCGATCTCGCCGTGAAGCCGTCGGTGGTTGAACCAGTCGACGTATTCAGCGACCGCGATCTCGATGTCACCGACGTTCTTCCAGCCGCCCTTGGGCCGCATGACGGGGTTGCGGATGCACTCAGCCTTGAACAGCGAGTTGAGCGCCTCGGCCATGGCGTTGTCGTAGCTGTCGCCCTTCGACCCGACGGATGCGACGGCGTTGGCCTCGGCGAGCCGCTCGGTGTAGCGAATCGCTCGATACTGGACTCCTCTGTCGCTGTGGTGGATAAGGCCAGTGAGGTCCTGGTCGGCGCGCTGCCGGGCCCACAGCCCCATGTCGAGGGCGTCCAAAGCGAGGTCAGTGCGAAGCGAGGTCGACACCTGCCAGCCGACGATCATCCGGCTGAACACATCTAGGACGAACCCGACGTAGGCCCACCCGGCGTGTGTTCTGACGTAGGTCAGATCGGCCACCCACAGCTGGTTCGGTGCAGTGGCGACGAACTTCCTGTCGACGAGGTCTTCCGGACGTTCGGTCTCGGCGTCGGCGCCGATGGTGGTCTTGCGGGTCTTCTCCCGACCGATGCCACGTAGGCCCTCATCCTTCATCAGTCGCTCGACGGTGCACCTGGCGACCTTGAGGCCCTCGCGGTTGAGCTCGGCGTGAATCTTGCGGGCGCCATAGACGCCGAGGTTGGCCTTGTGAGCATGCCGGATATCGATGACCAGCTCAGCGTCTCGTACCGCACGTGCCGAGGGTGGCCGCTTCTTAGCGGCGTAGTAGGTGCTCGGGGCGATCTGCACGCCGGCGTCCTTCACCACAGCGCAGATCGGCTCGACCCCGAACCGGTCGCGGTGCTGATCGATATAGTCGACCAGCACCGCGGTGGGTACCTCTACTTGATCTTGCGGTCGAGCTCCGCTGCCGCGAAAAACGCCGCAGATGTCTTCAATATCTCGTTCGCCCGACGCAGTTCGCGGACCTCGCGCTCGAGCTCGGCCAGCCGCTGCGCGTCGTCGGTCGTGGTACCCGGCCGAACACCGCCGTCGATCTCGGCCTGACGGACCCAATTCCGAAGCGCTTCGGGATGAACCCCGAGCTGATCGGCGACCCGCTTGATCGCCCCACGAGCGGACTCGGGGTCCTTCCTGGCGTCCATCGCCATCCGCGTCGCCCGCTGCTGGAGCTCAACGCTGTACTTCCTCGGTGCTGCCATGACTCTCATCATCCTTCCCAGGATTGAGAGCCTCCATCAGACCCGGGGCGATTCAGTACGTCCTTCTCAGTTGTGCCAGGTCGCGGAGTCGGGGCCGGGCCAGATATCGGTGAGCCTGTCGACCAGCCACTGTCCGCGGTCGTCGATCGCTGCGGTGTCCCAGCTTTCCTGCTCGGCCAGCCAGGCGTTGAGCAGCAGCCGGCTGTGCCGGTTCAGGGCAGCACGCTTGGTGGCCCAGGGAGCGTTCGACATGGCCGAGTTCAGTGATCCGGCGACGATCGTGAGGTTCCCGAGCCGGTGGACGCGGGCGTCTCGGGCCGTGGTGATCGCCTCGTGGTCCGCGCTGCTCGTATCCGCGTCGACCGGCCAATGCTGGTCCCACTGCTGGGGCATCAGGTGTTCGAGGGAGAGGTCCGAAACCTGTGCCACGACATCGGTCTTGCGCGAGTCCAGGCTCGATTCGACTGCGGAGAACGCCATGATCAGACGCTTGCGGCTGATGTAGTCGTAGACGTCGCGGGTTCGCAGAAAGGTGGAGAACTCGCCGTCACCGGGCCAGCGGGTCGCGTATCCCTCGCCTGCTGCGAGGACGGCGAGGAGTGCGGTGTCGGCGTGGGCCGGGTCCGCCTTGATGGCCGCGATCATCCGGGGCACGATGCGGTTGTAGTTCTGGGTGGTCAACCGCATGAGTGCCCGCCGCGCGAGGAAGGACTCCAGGATGCGGAGCGCACGTCGACGAACATTCAGGGTGATCTCGGGGGTGCGAAACAGGAGCAGGACCACGGGTAACGCAGTTCCTGCTCCCAGCGGTTCGAGTCGCGCGATGAAGTCGCCTTCGACGGTTCCTGTTTGGAAGTCGTCGAAGGACCGCATGACGGCGGCGTCTTTGCAGAGCTCACGGAGCAGTGCCTCGGCGTCGATGCCGGGTTGCAAGATGCTCTGCCGGAACGTTGCGAAGAGTTCGGTGGCGGGGATGACGCGTTCGAGCTTCATCGCGAGCCAGTGCATCAGGAAGTGTTCTCCGACAGGGCGGTTCAAACGCCCCTGCCGGCGAACGGCACGCCAGTAGTCGTCCTCCAGGGCGGGCTTCCACAGGTTGTCGTACAGGTCGTCGGTGTCGCGGTGTTGACGCGACGCCTCCCGGAAGACGGCGTTCTTCACCAGGTCGAGGGCGAGGAGCGGCGTGCCGCGAGCATTGAGTGTCTCGAAGATGACCTGGGCGTTGTCGTTGGGCTCCAACGTGATCGAGACGACCTTGAGGAGGTCGCTCAAGGTGATCCGAAGACGTTCTGCGCGGTCGAACAGCGCGCCGTCCTCGGCCGGAGTGTCGTCGTCCGCGCCGGACAGATACTCGGCAACGCGGTCGACGAAGTAGTCGTACGCCTCGTCGATCCGATTGTTCGGATCGTCCTCGCGGTCGTCGGTGGGGCCCGCTGGCGCCATGACCGCGGCGAACGAGTCGCGATTGGCGTTGGTCGGCCAGACCTTGAAGCGTTCGATCCCCTTGGACTTGCGCTCGTTGTTGGAGATCAGGTCACGCAGGAGGGCGGCGTCGTCGTCGGCGCCGGCCATGCTCATCGCATTGGCCGCGGCAGCGATGAGCAGCTGCATGGTGGTCAGTCGCTGCTGTCCGTCGATCACTGTGTACTGCGGGATCTTTCCCGGTGCCGTCGGTTCCTGGTCGAGGACGATCGCACCGAGGAAGTGGGTGGGGAAAGACGCGTCGCCGGACTCCTGGTGCCCGAGGAGCGCGCTCACGTCATCCCACAGCGGTGCCAGTTGCTCGTCTTCAGTCCACACGTACGGGCGCTGGTAGAGCGGGACGATGTAGCGGACGTCGCGCTCGAACAACTGTTGAACGGTGTGGGTTTCGGGCTTCACTGGCTCAGGCCTCCGTATCGTGTGGTGCTTCAGGTGAGTTTGCAGGATGCGACACAGCGAACTCTCGGTTCGGACACGTTGGTCGCGGGCTTCCGGGACGATTGCCGGAGCCGGTGCCGGTGGTGACGAGCTCCGGCTGTGGACGCTGGTGGAACCTGCTGGAGAGGCGTTCGAACGCGGCGGCCTGGTGGCCGTAGGGGGTGAATCCCGTTGGCCACCAGTCCAGCTGCATCCTCCAGTTCCCACCCGCCGGGGCGAACGGCAGGCGCAGGCGCACGTAGGTGCCCTTGAGCATGCCAGTGTCGGGCTGGCCAACGAAGTCCGACAGGGCGCCCTGGGCGTCGGGGTCGGTGAGGGCGAACGTGGTCGCGAGGTAGTCGGTCAGGCCTTCTCGGATGTGGTTGGCCTGGATTGTTGGAAGTAGGACCCCCACAGCTGTTGCCGCCCTTCTCTACGATGTCCCGCAAGTCGAGCATGCCCTATAGGAAGTGTCCGTCCGGCATTGGGATCAGCCACAGTTCCGGGACAGGTGCCAACTCAGACATTATTATTGACGACGAACGCTGCTCCACTTGTTGGCCCTCTGAACGAGCGCGTTCCGCATGACGGTCTCGTCAACGGCTAGATAGCGCTGGGTAGTTGCCAGCGAAGCGTGTCCGAGGATTACCTGTACGAGCCGCACGTCGTGAGTCTCGTTGTGGAGCTCAGTTGCGCACAGGTGGCGGAGCTGATGCATGGTTGTTCCGTCTCCGAGTGCGCGTGAGACAAGAGTCCCGACCCAGTGCGCTGAAAGGTGGCTGCCTGACGGGCCCGGAAAGAGGAACCCTTTATCCGCGCTCCGGAGTGCGGACGCCAGATCATCGGGCACAGGCAGGACCCGTTGCCTCATGCCTTTGCCGTGGACGATGAGCGACCACCCGTTCGCGCCGTCAGTTACGACAAGGACTCCGAATCACATTGGCTGTCGGTTCTGTATGCCTTGCTCGAGGGGGCATCGGAAGCTCTTGAGATCAGTAGGGATGACATCGACGGCACTCTCTCGTGGAGCAAAGACGGCAAACGCAGCATCGTTTTGTTCGATACGGTGCCCGGGGGAGCGGGCGCGTCGAAGAAGATCGCCGAGAACCTGCAGCGGGTCGTCAGGTTCGCGGTGGATCGCGTGAGTCGGTGCGACTGTGGTGAGGAGACATCGTGTTACGGCTGTCTGCGGTCGTACCGCAACGACCGGCATCACGATCGTCTTTCGCGCGCCGGAGCTCTGGCGATATTCAACGAGCTGAGGATTGAAGGCGTCCGAGACGCGGTTGACGGACCGTGGGGACAGACTCTCACGCACACGTCGAGTTCCGTGATTGAGCTGTTTGCTGAGCTTGCCACGCTTGGCGTCGCCAAGCCTCAGATCGGAATCGACATCGGTGAGTACTACTGGCCTGCCGAGGCCTTGTGGACGGAGTCGCGGGTCGTCCTCGTCGAGGGTGAAGATGATGATCGTGACGCGGCGTTGGCCGCCGACGGATACAAGGTGTATCGCGTGGCGGATACCGTCGCCGACCAATTAGCCGAAGCGGTTGGAAACACGGTCTGATCGCACGGCATCGGCCGGGCACGATGAGTGACAACGGGCGAGCCACGTGATGCCTTTGCTGTACTTGGACTTCGTGGCCAGACATTCGTGGCCTTCTTCCGGAAGATGGTATCGCTTCCGGAAGAAGGCCACGAGGGGACGAGTACTACCCCTTCAACCGATCCAGCGCCGCACTCAACCGCTCGACCGTCCCGTCCACGTCTGTCAGCTTGTCGACGCCGAACAGTCCGATGCGAAGCGACGAGTAGTTCTCGCCCTCGCCGCACTGCAGCGGGACGCCGGCGGCGATCTGCAGACCGACCTCCTTGAACGCGGCGCCGGTCTTGCGGGTGGCGTCGTCGGTGAAGGCGACGACGACGGTCGCGGCGTCGAAGCCTTCGGCGGCGACAGACGGCATGCCGTTCGCGGCGAGCAGCTTGCGAACCCGGCTGCCCAGGTCGAGCTGACGGCTGCGCAGTTCCTCAGCGCCGAGGTCGACGGTCTCGCGCATGAGCTCGACGTTGTGCGCGAGCGAATCGGTCGGCATCGTCGCGTGGTACGGGGCCTGGCCGTCGACGTACGAGTCACTGATCGAGAGCCACTTGCGCAAGTCCATCGCGAAGCTGGTGGACGTCGAATTGAGGACGGCGTCGCGGCCGCGTTCGCGCAGCATGACGTAGCCGGCACACGGGGTGCCGCTCCAGCCCTTCTGCGGCGCGGTGAGGAGGACGTCGACGTCGATGGTGGCCATGTCGACCCACAGCGCACCGGAGGCGACGCAGTCGAGGACGAACAGTCCGCCCACCTCGTGAACCGCCGCGGCGAGAGTCGTCAGGTAGTCGTCGGGCAGCAGAATGCCGGACGCGGTCTCCACGTGGGGAGCGAAGACCACCTCGGGGCGCTGTTCGCGCACCGCGGCCACCACTTCGTCGATCGGCGCCGGAGCCCACGCGGCTTGGTGGGCGTCGCTGACCGGACGCGCCTGGCACACCGTGACCTGATCGGTGATGCCACCGGTCTCAAGGATCTGCGACCACCGGTACGAGAACAGGCCGTTGCGCACGACGAGCACGCGGCGCCCGGTCGCGAGCTGACGCGCCACCGCCTCCATGCCATAGGTGCCGCCGCCGGGAACGACAGCGACGCTGCCAGCGTGGTAGGTGGTGCGCAGGATGCCGAGGAGATCCTGCATGACGCCGATGAACCGCTTGGACATGTGGTTCAGGGAACGGTCGGTGAACACGACCGAGTACTCGAGCAGGCCGTCTGGATCGATGTCGTCATGAGGAAGAGTCACCTGACCAGGTTCTCATGACGTGGTCGGTTCGGTGTGCCGGGCCTGCGGATACAGTGACGCGGCCGACACCGACAGTCGTGCGGCCCGCAGAGAAGTGGGCGAGTACGCTATCCGCAGGCTCTGACACCTCTCGGCAATCCGAGGGCGGCTGCGGCGGAACCGAACCGGAGGTTCCGTCCGGGAAGTCGGTGCCACGATCCTCCAGTTCGAGTGAGATGCCTTACTTGCCTTACTTAAGGGCTTAACTATAGGACTGGGGTCTGACATTCGTCCGTTCGATCGACAGGTCTGGGGAGCTGTCGTCCTGGTGTACCGCGGGTGGTGACACCCGTGCCCCGATCACTTCGCCGATCGCTCGGCCCAGTCGCTCGACCGACTCCGGGTTGACCGCGAAGTGTCTGTCGAGCAGGACGTCGTTGCGGATCGCCACCGTGATCGCCTGGACACGCTGGTCGTTTCCGTACTGTGTCTGGGGCACGTACCGCCGCGGCTGCGGTATGTCGGGTCCGGCGGAGACCAACTCACCGAACGCGATGACCGCCGCATCGAGAAGCGCCGCCGGAGTGTGTGAAAAGTCGATGCCGCGACAGGCCTCGGGGTGTGGCTGCTGCTGGTCGTCGACCGGAGTCGACTCGTTCGGGTACGAACAGATGTCGACGATCACCGCGCAGCCGGTCGCGGTCAACCGCTCTTCGATCAGATCGGTCACCAGCCAGGCGTAGGGCTGGATGTGGTCGATCGGGTCCGCATCACCGGGCGGACGTGGTGCTTCTGGTAGCGGCGAGAGGTCGTTCACGATCAGGTGCGGACGAACCGCC
The DNA here is from genome assembly GCF_047041125.1 of Gordonia sp. LUNF6. Classification (NCBI taxonomy): domain Bacteria; kingdom Bacillati; phylum Actinomycetota; class Actinomycetes; order Mycobacteriales; family Gordoniaceae; genus Gordonia; species Gordonia sp. LUNF6. Next base: position 2,594,902 of record NZ_CP178181.1, on the reverse strand, counting down.
GCGTGCGTCCGCGCGCACTTGGCCACCGATTCGGTTGCGGCGTCCAGGGACTCGAGTGGGATCGACGGTGCGATGGAGTGCGGCCGTGCGAGCTGAGCACGGCGGGCGACATGAAGCAGGACCGGCGAGTCGGGGTCGCCGTTGAGAATCGTTGCGCGAGGGGGCATGTTGGTCCTTCACACGTAGTGGCGCCGACGAACGGCACGTCCCCGCCCATGCGGCAACGTGACAGACAAGCACGGGCCTACGACAATCCGGATCCTCGATCTACACATGGCGGTCGGCTCAGGGTTGGCGGAAGTTCTCGCGATCATTCATGTCAGACCCTCCGGATAACATCGAATGCAAGTTCGATTCGAACGGAGGGGGATCAATGAACATCAAGGTCAGAGGTGATTCGGGATCCGCGTCGGCGGGCTCGTCGGTGGTGGTCGACGAGGGTGCGATCGTGATTCGGATCGGTCGTCCGGGAGCTACGGGAGAGTCGGCGGACTGCACCTCGCGGGCCGATCGTGCTGCTCTGCTCGGGTTCGCGGCGCGGGCGGACTGCTACCAGGGGCTGGTGTTGTGGCATCGCTACGAAGCGGTGCATGCACTGCTGCTAGCCAAGCAGGCTGAGTCCGATGGCCCGGCCGGCGGTGTCGAGTCGGGTGCCGACGCGTACACGCGGCTCTACGATCCGCTGTGCCAGGTCGCGGCGTCGTATGCGACGGTGGCGGGGGTGAGGCAGTGCACGGCCGAGCACTTCGTGGAGGCCGCAGTGGCGTGCATGGAGCGGATTCCGGCGGTGGGCCGGTTGATGCGTGACGGCCTGATCTGCCCGGCGTGGTTTCGTCGGGTGGTCGAGCAGACGGCGCTCGTCGACGATTCGGATCTGCTGGCGTTCATCGACGCCGAGATCGCGCACACGCTGTCCGTGGTGGGCAAGCTGTCGGCTGGCCGGGTGGAGGCTCTGGTGAGTTCGATTGTGGCTGAACATGATCCGGATGCGGTGACGCTGACCCGCGAGCAGGTGAAGCTCGCCAAGCAGGTGCGGGTGAACCCGCTCGGCGAGGGCGTGTCCGAGGTGATCGTGACGGCGTCGACCGAGGACGCGATGGTCGTGAAAGACGTGCTGGACGCGGTGATCGCCGGAGTGTGCTCGCACGATCCGCGGACTCGCGGTGAGCGTCGGTCGGCGGCAGCCGTCGCGCGTCTGGCGGGGACCGACTTCGTGTGCGAGTGCGGTCGGGACGATTGCACCGCCGAATTGTCGACGGAGGCGATTGCGTCGCGGTGCGCACGGGTGGTGCTGCACGTTGTGGTTCGCAAGGAGACTCTCGGAGGGGAGTCCGACACCCCGGCCTATCTTGACGGGTACGGTCCGATCTCCGCCGAGCACGCGCGGGAGCTGGCGGCTCGTCCGGACGCGGTTCGGCGAGAGGTGGATCTCGATGAGCTCGTCGGTCATCAGGCGCAGCCCGGCAACGCCTATCGGCCGACTGCGGCAGTGGATGCGGCGATGCGGGGTCTGTTCGGTACCTGCTCGTGGCCGGGATGTGAGCGGGCGGCGTGGAAGTCGGACCTGGACCACGTGTGCGAGTTCAACCACGCCGATCCGACTGCCGGCGGCCCGACGTGCGTGTGCAACCTGAATCCGAAGTGCCGCTTCCATCATGGTCTGAAGACGTTCGTCGGCGGATGGGTCGACGATCAGGTCGTGGACGCGAACGGTGTGATCTGGACTGAGGTCACCACGCCGGAGGGGTTCACGGTACGTCAGCGGGCGTTGAACATGTGGCTCCTGCCGGAGCTCGGCCACCTCACTTGCAGACACCCGGCGCCGACACGCCCAGGATCCGGACACGCCGGTGTTGCACCGGAACGACCGCGTACGCGAGTGGAGGCCAAGCATCAGTACCGGATGCGGCGGCGGGCGGCGAATCGTCGAGCTCGTGAGGTCGTGGAGGCTGTGGTGCCGACTGGGGCTTCGGTGACGGAGTGCGGGACTGCGTGGGGGACGGAGTGGGGTGAGCCCCAGTTCTGAGGGTGCGAGAACGCCGGCCGCGCCACCGAGCGGGCGGATGAACCGGTGTGTCATCGCGTTCGAGCTGATTGAGAATGCCGATCGTGGCGCCGGTCAGATCTGGGTGAGGGCACCGAGATGGCGGTCGACAGCCTCGATCGCGCCGGCCGCCGACAGCCCCCGCGGGTCGCTCAACAGATTCAGCAGGAGTCCGTCGATCAGGGCGACGGTGGTCCAGGCGGCTTGATCGGCGTCGAAGACCGTCACGTCCTGGCCGCGTTGCTGCGCGAGCCGGAAGGCGTCAGCGCAGAGCCGATGCTGTTCGGTGATGAGGTCGTGGCGGATGGCAGCGAGGGTCGGCTCCACCACCGCTCGCGTGCTGAACGCGAGGTACACCGAGGCCTCGCGGCGGCGCACGTCGTCGATAGGGAGGAACTCGAGGAGGGCGCGTCGCAACACGGCACCGACCGGCCCGTCGTACTCGATCGCGTCGACCCGGGCGGCGATCCGCCGGTTCACTTCGTCGAAGGCCATCGTCAGCATCTGTTCTTTGGAGTGGCAGTAGTACTGCACGGTGCCGATCGACACCGCGGCGGCGGAGGCGACTTCCCGCACGGTGACGCCCTCGGCGCCGCGTTCGGCGGCCAGCCGCAGCAGGGTGTCGAGGATGCGGTCGCGGACGGAGGCGTCGGACATGAGAACAGTGTAGCCGAGTATCTATACACTCGTATGATACGAGCGTATGATTCTAGTATGGCTGGCACGCGAGACCTGGTCCTCGACCGCCGCTCCGCATCACGGCGGAGGCGACGGCCCGGTCGCGCCGTCTGGCTCGCGGCTGCCGGATGGTTGGTGATCAACGCGGTGCTGATCGCGGTGGCCGGACGGCATCTGCCGCTGCACGCGAGCGAACTCGCCGAACCGCCCACCGCCCAGAAGGTGATCGGCACCGACCTGATGTATCTCGAGGTCTTCGCGCTGATGGTCGTCGTGCATCTGCTCACGCGCCATCGGAGGGTGCCCGACATCGCGACGCGGGCACCCGAGCGGACCAGGGCGCGCGCCGAGGTGGCCGCGACGCTCGGCTACGGCGTCGCGGGCATGGTCGGCGGCTTCCTGCTCGGGCGCGCCTTCGGCTGGCACGCCTTCAGCTTCCACCTCGACGGCATGGTGATCCGCACCGACCAGCCCGTGACGATTCCGGAGACGCTGAGCTGGGCGTTGTACAACCTCATCGTGTTCGCCGTGGTGCCGCTGATCGTCTTCCGGCGGCGGTACACCTCCGAGCAACTGAGTCTGACGTCGTCCGACCGCCGTGCCGACCTCCTGCTGATCGTCGTGGTCCTGCTCATCGAGTCGGCCGTGCAGTTGGCGGTGGCGGGATCGTCGTCGATCCTCGGACTGCCCGCGCATCAGGCACTGCTGGGCGCCCCGCTGACCCTCGTGCTGGGGTTGGCGGGCACAGCTCTGCCGACGATGGTCTTCATCTACTGCATCCTGACGCCGCGGTACCTGAAGCTGACCGGGTCGGTGCCCGCGACGGTGGTGCTCGGCGGTCTGACGTATGCGACCCTGCACTTCTTCGACGGATGGACCAACTTCGCCTCGCCGTCGGACGCACTCGTCTCAGTGCTGTACCTGTTCCTCTTCTACACCGGTCCGGGGATGTTCAAGACCTTCATCACCATCCGCAGCGCCAACGCGTGGACGCATCTGTGGGCCTACCACGCCATTGCACCGCACACCCTGCTCGATACGCCGATGTTCGTGAAGATCTTCGGGATCAGATGAGTTCGCGCTCGCGGCGATCGTTGCCGGTGGTACGGCAAGATGAACCCATGGACACTCGGCCGCCCCGGACAGCACCCGACGCCGGCCCGACCGGTCATCTCACGCTCGCCGGCGGGCCGGACGCCGTCGCGACGCTCGATGTGAAGCGCTCGAAGTTCCTCGCCGTGGTGCGCCGCGTGGACTCCGAAGCCGCGGCCCGCGAACTGATCGCCGAGCAGAGGCGCGCTCACCGCGACGCGCGGCACCACTGCTCGGCATTCGTGCTGGGAGCCAGAGGCGAGACGACCCGCACCAACGACGACGGCGAGCCGTCGGGCACCGCCGGCGGCCCGATGCTCGACGTGCTGGTGGGAGCCGGACTCAGCGATGTCTGCGCGGTGGTGGTGCGCTGGTTCGGCGGAACCCTCCTCGGCGCCGGCGGGCTCGTCCGCGCGTACGGCGACGCGGTGTCGCTGGCATTGCAGACGGCACCGCTGGTGCGCCGGGAGCCGCGCTCGCTGTGGCGGATCCGGCTGGCACACGCGGACGCGGGACGTGTCGAGGGGCTGCTCCGCTCGAAGGGCGCGCAGGTGATCGACACCGAGTACGGCGCCGACGTGACCCTGGTGGTCGCGGCCGAGGCCGACGACGTCGAGGCGGTGGTCGCGGCGGCGACCTCGGGTGCGGGGACGGCCGAGCCGGCGGGCCGGACATGGGTGGACGTGCCAGTTCCAGACGCCCAAACCCGCTGACGACCGAGCCGGAACTGATAGACAGGGGAGAGGCACCCCAATCGATAGGAGCGAGTCATGGGCGACAATGTCTACCGCGTGATCGAGGTCGTGGGTTCGTCGACCACCGGCACCGACGACGCCATCCGCAATGCGATCAGCCGGGCGGGTGAGACCGTCAAGAACCTCGACTGGTTCGAGGTGGTGTCGACCCGCGGCCACATCGAGGACGGCGCCATCGCGCACTTCCAGGTCACCGTCAAGATCGGGTTCGCACTGGAACCGCGCGATACCTGAGCAGGCTCCCGACTCAGGCCTCGTGCACCAACTCCCGCACCGCACGCTTCTCGCGGTACTGCTCGATGGTGAGGCACTGGAGCTGTGAGTAGCTGCCGCCGCGGTTCTCCACGTATCCGACCGCGGAGACGAAGGGTTCGATCGTGTAGATCTTCGTCAGCGGCGTGACGATCAGCAACTGCAGGCCGAGGCGCGCGAACAGCGACAGCGCGTAACGGGCCGAATCGTCCGAGCCCCGGCCGAAGGCCTCGTCGATCACCACGAAACGGAAATCGCGCGAGCGGGTGGCTCCCCACTTGAGGTCGAACTGATAGGCGAGCGATGCGGCCAGGATCGTGTACGCGAGCTTCTCCTTCTGGCCGCCGGACTTGCCGTCGGAGTCGGTGTAGTTCTCGTACTCCCCGTCGCCGTCGAGGTATCGCTCCGACGCCGCGAAGGTGACCCAGTTGCGCACGTCCGTGACCTGCTCGGTCCACTTGCGATCGAGGTCGGTGAAACCCTCGCGGCCGCGGAAGCGCTCCACCAGAGCCTTGACGAGGAGGAACTTCTCCTCGGCGTACTGATCGTCGCCGCCGGAATCGAAGGAACCGTCACTGCACTTGCGCAGATCGGCGCGGAACTCCCGAATGTCTTGCGCGGCCGTCGGATTCACGTCGAGCCGGATGCAGCGTCCCGGGTTGTACTCGATCCCGGCCAGCGACTCGTTGATCGTGTCGATCTTCGAGTGGATCTGGTGGACTTCTTTGTTGAGCTTGGCGGCGAAGATCGCGATGTCGCGGATCGCATTGGTGTTCAGATAGTTCTTGAACTCCGATTCGAAGCGGGGGAGATCGTCCTCCGCCAGCCGACGATGCAACTCGCGGTACTCGTCGGCCGATGCGATGTCCGCGTCGAACTCCGTGGTGAGAACCGGATGGTTGCGGTTGAACTCCGACATCCGGTTCACCACACGCGTCTCGTACGTTCCCGCACGGCTCGTGTGCTGCTCGGATTCGTCCGTGAGCTTCTCGGTCAGCGACGCCTCCAACTCTGCGCATTCGGCGACGGTGAGCACTTGGTCGGCACCGCCGTCGACCTTGGCTCGGTAGGCCTGGACCGCCTCGGCGATCGCTTCGAAGTAGGCTTCGGCCTCGGCGAACTCCGGTTCGGCGAGCACCGCCTGCGCCGCATTGCGCGCCTTCTCTCCTTGATCGCGCGCCATCTCCAGGCGGGAGACCTTGTCGCGCAATCCGTCTCGAGTCGCGTCGGCGGCCGACAGCTGTTCGCGCGTGGCGGCGACGGCGTCGGTGACTTCCGCGAGTTCGGTCGAGGAATGCTCGAGCTCGGTCTTGCGCTCGGTGATTTCGGCGATCCGGGCCGCCGAACTCATCCAGTCGATGACATCGAAGCTCGGGTAGGCGTCCAAACCGGTGAGCGCATTGCGGCGGTCCATCAGGGCTCGCCGCCGATCCTCGAGATCGGCGATCTCCTGATCGACCCGGTTGAGGTCGTCCTGCACCCGCTGGCCGGCGGTGAAGAGCGCGGTGATCTTCTGCTCGTTGCTCCAGCCGAGGACGAAGTTCCGACGGTCGTCGACCCGCTGGGAATCGTCCTTCTCGTGCCGCCCGCCGCCGGAGCGGACCTGCCCGTTGACCGTCACCGCGTAGTCCGCGGCGCGGAACTCCTCGAGCGTCTCGGCGCACACATGCCGGGCCCGCTCGAACAGCCGGCGTTCCAGCCAGGTCTCGAAGCGTCCCTCCTTGATGTCGATCTTGTGTGCGAGCGCGGTCGGCGGCGGCGTCGGCGCACCCTTCGACGAGACGTGATCGGACACCTTGAAGTAGACGACGCGCCCGCCCAGATGATTCGCGTCGATCCATGCCGAGACCTCGTCGTACAGGTCGGCGGCGACCAGCAGGGACAGGCCGAAGCCGCGCAGCACCCGTTCGGCGGCGCCCTCCCAGCGGCTCTCGTCCGCGCGGACGCCGATGAGTTCGCCGACGAACGGCAGCTCGTCGTGCGGAAGGCCGACGCCCTGGCAGATCAGCTCGCGGATCCGCAGATTGCGTTCGGGGATATTGCTGGTCCGCCCGCGCAGGCTGGCGATCTCGCCGGCGACGCGCCGCCCCTCGCCGTCCAACTGCCTGCGGCTGTACCGGACCTCGTTGAGCGCGTTGTCGACCTCCGCGGCCTCGGCGTCCAGCGCCTCGACGGCGTCCGCGACCTCGGTGCGGCGCTGTTCGAACTGTCCGCGGTCGGAGACCGGCGCCAGCCCGGCGTCCTCGATCATCCGGGTGTACCGCTCGTGTGCCGCGGCGCGTTCCTCGCGTTGGCGCGCAGCGTCGACGATCTGCTGTTCGAGCGCCGCGATGTCGGTGCCGCCGAGACCCGCCTGGCGCAGCTCCAGCTCCCGCAGGCCGATCCGCAGGTCGGCCAGATCACGGTCGACCGCTTCGAGCGCCGCGCGGGTGGCCGCGAGGTCACGGTTGTGGTTCTCCAGTTCACCGGCGAGAAGGTCGTGGCGCTGCTGGGCGAAGTAGTGGCGCAGGGCGCCGCGCCGGGCCTTGAGCTCGGCGGCCATCTCGACGTGACGGCGGTAGCGGTCGTCGTCGGCGAGCAGCGGTCCGAGTTCCTCGAGCTGAGTGCGTGCCAGGACCACCGCGTCGTGGGCGGCGGTCAGGTCCTCGAAATGCGAGACCATCGTGTCGACCCATCCGCTGGAGTCGAACGGCTCGAGCATGTGGTCGCGGACGAAGTCGTTGAGGTTGCCGACCGCCTTCATCGACACGGTCTGATGGAACAGTTCCATGGCCTGCTCGGAGCGGATGGCGAGCGCCCGCCGGTAATCGCGCCCGTACTCCGGGAAGTGCTCGTGGATGCGGGTGTCGCCGTCTTTGAGGCGCTTGCGGAGGGCGCGCAGGTCGGAGCCGAAGTCGGCGAAGTCGGTGGCGATGTCCAGGGCGCGGTCGGTGACGGTGAAGAACCGCTCGGGCTGGCCGCTGTCGTGCCGCATCGAGAACACCTGCGCCAGCGTGACCGTTTCGTCGTGGCCTTCGTTGTGGAAGACGCCGAGGATCACCGAATAGTTCGACATCCCGCGCAGTGCCACCGGACGCGACGCGCCGGTCACCTCGTTGCGCTCGGACTTGTAGTAGCCCAGAACGTATGAGCGCAGGTCGCGCTCGCGCGACTCGCCGCCCGCGGCCTTGTTGTAGGCCACCCGGTGGGCCGGCAGGAGCAGCGTGGTCAGGGCGTCGACCAGCGTCGACTTGCCGGACCCGATGTCGCCGGTGAGCAATCCGTTCTGGCCGTCGAGCACCAGCGTCCACACACGCTGGTCGAAGGTGCCCCAGTTGAGCACCTGGAAGCGCTGGAGCCGGAATCCCGACCGTGCCGAATCGGCGTTCTCGAGTTCGGTGGGCGCGAACAGTCCGGTCATCGTCGCTCCTCGGTGGCGATCTCGGCGTACTCGGCCAGGTGGGCGTCCAGATCCGACAGCCACTGGGCGTCGACGTAGGCCTTGATGACCCGCCGGACCTCGTACTCGCCGTCCTGGCCGGGCATGCGGCGCAGGAAGCCGAGTTCGACGACGCGCCGGATCGCGGTGTCCGCCTGGTCGGCGATCCGAGCTTCGTTGGTGGTGGCGGGGAAGAAGGGGCTGACCATTTCACGCAGCTGCGCACCGGTCACGATCAGACGGTTGCCCGCATCGGACGTGTCGTGCTCGGCGAGCTTCTTGCGCAACAGGGCCAGCAGCAACGACGGATGCAGCGGCAGTTGGTGGCGGGCGACCAGACGCCCGATCCCGAGGTCGGCCAGCTCGTCGTCGCTCTTGGACCGCAGGAAGGCATATCCCTCGGCCTCGTCGATCACGACGGTGAGACCGAGCGTGGCGACGTAATCGCTCACCTGCGCGGCCAGGCCGAGGACGTGGCGCCAGGCGGTCTCGGCGGTGTCGCGGTAGACGACGCCCTTCATCAGCGAGGTGACCGCGAGCGAGAGGTTCAGCTCGTCGCGGGGGACGGGGCGGCTCATCGAGTCTCCTGGTCGGGGGCGGTGGGGTCGGCGGTCGGATTCACGGTGGGGCCCGCGGTGGGGCTCGCGGTAGGGGACGGCCGGGTGTAGATCACGCGCGGGACGCGAGCGACACGGCGGCCACCGCTCTCGTCAGTCCACGAGACCGTCTCGTCGGCGCTTTCGTCGAAGACCTTCCCGAAGCCGTCGTCGGTGAGAGACAGATAGGTGACCAGTTCGGCGAGCCCCTGTTCGAGGGGACGTTCGGCGAGGACTTCGGCGAGCGTGACCTGGCCGGAGCGGCGCAGCGCCCGTCGGACGCCGTCGATCAGCGGCGCGGGGTCGACGTGGATCTGCTCGAACAGCGCTTCCGAGGCCCCCTGAGCCTCGCCCTCCTCGATGCCCTCGCTGGCGACCTCGACCGCCGCGGCGGGACGGTACAGCGGACGCTCGAGGGGCAGATTCACGCTCGGTGCCGGGGAGTCGATCTCCTGGGCGAAGTCGTCGACGCGGCGGTCGCGGATGGCGTAGGCCGACGACTCGATGCTCCGCAGCAGGTCCATGACGCGGCGGTTCTCGAGCCACGCCTGGTCGTCGAGGAAGCGGCGCAGCTGCTCCGACAGCCGGCGGACCGTGTCCTGCGCGCGGGTTCCGGCGTCGAGCCAGTCGTGGTGGATGTTGGTGAGCCGGATGTCGGAGTCGGCGACCTCGTCGAGGCCCTGCGCATGCCGGACCAGTTCGTCGAGCTCGTCGAGTCGGTCGGCGGAGAGCAGGAGGTCGTAGAAGGCCTGGAAGCTGCGGCCCTGGTCGGAGTCGCTGATGACGTTTCGGCTGCCGACGATCTCGTCGAGCAGTTCGCCCTTGGTGCCGCGCCAGGTGGCGATGCGCTCCCGCATCTGGCGGTCGAGGGTGCGGAAGTTGGTCTCCACCTCACGGAAGTCGGAGAGCAGCGCGCGGGCGATGTCGGCGAACTGCTGGTAGCGCTCCCGTCGGCTGGTGGCGTCGAGGACCTGGAACTCGCCCCGCTCGGCGGCCTCGATCTCCGCGTCGAGTTCGGCGCGACGGCGGCGCAGTTCGGCGAGCCGGACCTCGGCGTCGGTGGTGGTGCCGTAGACGATCTGCCGCAGTAGTTCCAGCACGGTCTTGAGACGTGACTCGGTGCCCACGAAGTCGCGGTCGCGCAGCGACCGGACCCAGGCCACGGCGCGCTCGACCGCCGGGGTCGCGTCGTAGTGCGGCTCGTCGCTCTCGATCACGTAGTACTTGCGCAGCCACGCAGTATCGGCGGCCGACCACTCGTCGAGGTAGGCCTTCGGCGATCGCGGATAGGTTCCCTCGCCGAGCCGCTCGTTCAACGAGTACAACTCCTCGTCGAGCAGGCTGACCAGTGCCGACTCCGAGATCTCGCGGACGTTGTCGTCGACGAAGACCCGTCCCAGGAACGACAGCAGCAGCGGCGCGTTGTCGGCCCTCAGCAGTCGCCAGGCCGCATTGCTCCTCCGGACGGCGACGATCTCGTCGAATTGCACTGGGCCAGGGTAGCGGGGTCCGGAGCGTGGGCGGGCTCACGGTGGCGGCGCCGCCGGACCGATGATCGCCGAGCCCTGTCCGGAGCGCGGTGCTCGGACTACCCTCGGCGACATGGCACGCACCATCGCAACCAATACCTCTGTGACCCTGCCCGAAGTCCTCGACTTCGCCCGATCGCGGCATCACATGATCCTCTCGACGACGCGGCGGGACGGCACCGCGCAGATGTCACCGGTCACCGCGGGAGTGGACGATCAGGGCCGGATCGTCATCGCGACGTATCCGGGCCGGGCGAAGACCGCCAACGCGCGCAGGAACCCGACCGTCAGCGTTCTGGTGCTCTCGGAGAGCTTCAACGATGCGTGGGTGCAGATCGACGGGACGGCCGAGGTCCTGGACATGCCCGAGGCCGAGGACGCCCTCGTGGACTACTTCCGCAGCATCGCCGGTGAGCACTCGGACTGGGACGAGTACCGGGCGGCGATGCGGCTGCAGAACAAGTCCCTGATCCGGATCACGCCGCAGCGGTGGGGGCCCATCGCGACCGGTGGCTTCCCCCAGGAGGTCGCGGACCGGCTGGACGCCGCGGAGAACTGAGGACACGGGAACTGAGGACACTGAGGAGACGGAGGAGACGATGGCGAGCATCGACGTGGTGCGCGCGGACATCACCACCCTCGACGTGGACGCGATCGTCAACGCGGCCAACAACGCGATGCGGGGCGGCGGGGGTGTGGACGGCGCGATACATCGCGCCGGCGGTCCGGCGATCCTGCGTGACTGCATCGCACGGTTTCCGGACGGCCTCGCGACCGGCGATGCCGGACACACCACCGCGGGCGATCTCCCGGCGCGATGGGTGATCCACACCGTGGGGCCGAATTACGCAGCGGGACAGAGGGATCGGTCGCTGCTGGAGTCGTGCTACCGCAGGTCGCTGGAAGTGGCCGACACGCTGGGGGCGGCGACCGTCGCATTTCCGCTGATCAGTGCCGGTGTGTACGGGTGGCCCAAGGACGACGCCGCCGCGGCGGCGGTGCAGACGGTCCGTGCGACGCCGACCGGCGTGTCGTCGGTGCTGCTCGTGGCGTTCGACGGCGCGCTCGAACAACTGCTGCGCGAGGCCGTCGCTCACTGAGCATCCGCGGTTGCGGCGCTTCCGGGGTCCCGGTTCAGTCACGGTGCTGAACTATGTTCAGCACGGTTCCGTCGGGTGCACGGACGAAGAACCGGCGGACACCCCATTCCTCGGTGGTCAGCGGGTAGACGATCTCGTATCCGGCCGCCTGTGCCTCGGCGTAGGCGGCGTCGACGTCGTCGGCGTGCACAGACAGTGCCGAATCGACCGGGGCGGTCTTGTCGCGTGAGACGAGTTGGACGTGCGCGCCGGAATCGGGGTCGGTGCAGCGGGCGACCCAGCCCATGTTGAACTCTTCCTCGCGCAAGCCGAGGAAGTCGGTGTAGAACGACTTGGCGCGGTCGACGTCATCGACCGGGATGTTGGTGCTGATCTTCATGGTGCGCACAGTCGGCTCCCTCGGTTCGGCGTCACCCTCGGCTTCGACGTTAGTACTCGCGCCCGCCGAGAAGGCGAGAGCGGACCGATCCGTGAGAATCGGTCCGCTCCGGCGGTGGGCTCCGGCGTCAGACTGTACGGAATCCCGCGCCGACGAGACCGCTGGCGTTGAGCGACCGCAGAATGTCGGTCATCTTCGTGGCCGCCATCGGCGTGTAGACCGGCAGTGCCGGATCGACGCACGCGATCGACGTGCCGGGGCCGGCCAGACGCAGCGAGCCGTTCAGCATCCCGACGACGCGTCCGCGTTCGATGATCGGCCCGCCCGAGTCGCCGGGTGCCGAACACACGTAGCTGTAGCTTCGCGAGCCGTTCACCAGCAGAGTGGGACCGCAGGTGAATCCGGTGGTGCGACCGGCCTTGCAGACATTGCTGAACGGCTGCGGATAGACGCCGACGCCGGTGATCCGGGCGTGCCCGACGGTGCGGACCGCGCGGACGCGTGCCGGATCGAGGCGGATGACGGCGACGTCCCAGCCCTTGCTCTTGGTGACGATCCGGCCGATGGTGCCGGCCCGGCGGTTGCGCTCGAGGCTGACCGCGTCGCCGACATCGCCGCAGTGGCCGGCGGTGAGGCCGACCAGCCTGCCGCCGCGGTCGTGACCGACCGCGGTCACCGTGCACAGCGACCGATTGTCGATGACGATGCCGCTCCCGCCTCCGACGGCGGCGGCCGGCGCGGCGTGCGCGACCGCGGCCGGGCTCAGCGCGACGGCAGCAGCGCCGATCGCGATCACCGCTGTACGAAGTCTCTTCATTCATCCTCCCCAGAATGTGCCGATCGGGTAGTCGACCGACGCCGCGACACGGCGCAGTGCCGGTACCGAAGGCCGACAGCCTTCCCCCGCAATGGAATTGCGACGATATGCCGAATCCGGAGTCAGTCCAGCACAGCAGCGGGCCGAACTCAAAACGCGGATCTGCCGGATTCGCCGAGAACAACGCCTCCGGCGCGCCGCTCGAGTTGCGGTGTCACGTGTAGCGACGCACAATGGTCGGGCAAGCACTTCGTTAGGCGAAGCTCCTGCACGAACACAGGCCACTGATCTCACGACGTCGAGAGACGCCCAAGGTTAGGACAGGTCCTCCCGGATTAAGGGTTGACCCGAAGTGGCTTCCGTCCGCTCCCGCGGACGGACACGTCGTGCAGTGCCGAAGCTCTTACGTGGAAGTCGTTCGTCGATCCATCTCCGTGGTTCCGGCCTCCTCGTGCGCGTCGTGCATGCCGAGCGTGAGGAGGTGATCGGCCGTGAGCGACGACGGAAGTAGTCGATTGCCGTACCCGCGCAGGCCGACCGGCCTCGGCTCTCGTAGCGACGGCCGCTGAGAACGGTCCTGCCCGGGTCACCGTCCCATTCCTTTCACCGCGCACTGGCGTGGAGAACCGCGCTGCCCCAGGCAGCGCGGGGCTCCGTCGTGCCCGAATCACCGGGGATTCCTCATGCAGAATTTCAGCACTCCATTGGACGTGCTCGGCCGACGCGCCGAGCACTCGCACGACAGCCGGCCATCCGGCGCCGACGTGCGCCGGCAGGCCACGACCAGCACCATCGACTCCACGCGCGTGCAAGCGTTGCTCGACGCCGCCACCGGCACCGCAGACGCGGTGCTTTCCGCGCAGTCGACCTCGCTCGACGGCCTCGTCGACGAGGCGGTCGGTGCACGCCGACTCCGCTACGGCGCCAATGAACTCGATCATGACAGGCCCGCGCCGGTGGTCGTGCAATTCGCTCGCGCCTTCGTCAACCCCTTCATTGCGATCCTCGTATTCCTGGCCGTCGTGATGGTGTTCACCGATGTAGTCTTCGCCGATCCGGCCGGCGGCCGTGACTACACCGGCGTCGTCACTGTCGGTGCGATGGTCCTGGTCAGCGCGATCTTGCGGTTCTGGCAGGAGTACCGGTCGGGGAGGGCGGCCGAGAACCTCAAGGCGATGGTCCGGACGACGGCGGCGGTCACCCGGAACCGGCGGGGAGTCGCGGTGACCGAGGAACTCCCGGTCGAGCACCTGGTGCCGGGAGACATCGTCCGGCTCGCGGCGGGCGACATGATCCCGGCCGACGTGCGGCTGATCGCGGTCAACGACCTCCAGATCAACCAGGCCATGCTCACCGGCGAGGCATTGCCCGCCGAGAAGACCGCCGAACAGGTCGTCGAGGTGACGGCAGCAGACCTGCTCGATGCCCCCAACCTGGCCTTCATGGGCACTTCCGTGGTGTCGGGATCGGGCACCGCCGTCGTCCTCGGAACGGGAAGGAACAGCTATTTCGGCTCGATGTCGAAGGCTATCGTCGGTGAGCGACCGGAGACCGCTTTCGACGTCGGGATCAAGAAGGTCAGCTACACGCTGATCCGGTTCATGTTGGTGATGGTGCCGGTGGTGTTCGTGATCAACGGACTGACCAAGGATTGGACCACCGCATTCCTGTTCGGCGTCACGACCGCCGTCGGACTCACGCCGGAGATGCTTCCGCTGATCGTGACCGCGAACCTCGCCAAGGGCGCGAACTTCATGGCGCGGAGGAAGGTGATCGTCAAGCGGCTCGGCAGCATCCAGAACGTCGGCGCGATGGATGTGCTGGCCACCGACAAGACCGGAACGCTCACTGAAGACCGCATCGTTCTGGAGCGGCACATCGACGTCACGGCGAACGACAGTGACGATCCGCTGTGGTACGCGGCGGTCAACGCACACTTTCAGACGGGGCTGCGGAATCTGCTGGACGATGCGGTGCTCGATTCGGCCGGCTCGCGGATCGTGCGCCGCATCGAACGCGAGTACACCCTCGTCGATGAGATTCCGTTCGATTTCGAGCGCCGGCGGCTGTCGGTGGTGGTGGACGACGGACTGTCGCACCTGATCGTCACCAAGGGGGCCGTGGAAGAACTGCTCGACAGGTGCGTCGCCGAACGTCGCGACGGGACCGAACTGCCGCTGACCGTCCAGCGCCGCACCGAACTCGACGATCTGGTAGCGGAACAGAATGCGCTCGGAATGCGCGTGCTCGCCGTCGCCGTCCGGTCGGTCGTCGCAGAACGCGGTGACCACCCCGAGGGCGGTCTCACCGAGAACGAGTACACCAAGGACGACGAGGCGAGCATGACGCTCGTCGGGTTCCTGCTGTTCCTCGACCCGCCGAAGGATTCGGCCGCGGCGGCGATCACCAGTCTGCGGCTACGCGGCGTGGCGGTGAAGGTGATCACCGGCGACAACCCGATGGTGGCCGCCACCGTCTGCCGGAAGGTCGGCGTCGACGCCCGGCGGGTGGTGAGCGGCGCCGAAATCGACGACCTGTCCCTGAAGGAGCTCGCCGAACTCGCCGAGCGCACCAGTGTGTTCGCGAAGGTGAACCCCACGCAGAAGGCGCGGATCGTCGAGGCGATGCGGACGCGGGGACACACCGTCGGGTTCCTGGGCGACGGCATCAACGATGCGCCCGCTCTGCGGACCGCGGATGTCGGAATCTCGGTGGACACGGCGGTCGACATCGCCAAGGAATCGGCCGACATCATTCTCTTGGAGAAGGACCTGACTGTTCTCGAATCGGGAGTGATCGAGGGCCGGCGGACCTTCGTGAACACCATGAAGTACATCAAGATGACGGCGTCGTCGAATTTCGGCAACATGTTCTCGGTGCTGGTCGCCAGCGCATTGCTCCCGTTCATCCCGATGATTCCGATCGTGGTGCTCGTGCAGAACCTGGCCTACGACCTCGCGATGCTCACTCTGCCGTGGGATCGCGCGGACTCGGAGGACCTGGCGCGTCCGCGCAAGTGGGAGAGCCGCGGACTGGGGAGGTTCATGGTGCGGATCGGTCCGTTGTCGTCGATCTTCGACATCACGACCTACGCGCTGATGTGGTTCGTCTTCGCGGCGAACTCACCGGTTCACGCGGCGCTGTTTCAGTCCGGCTGGTTCGTGGAGTCGATCATCTCGCAGACGCTCATCGTGCATCTGCTGCGGACCGGCCGGGTTCCGTTCGTCCAGTCCCGGGCCGGACTCCCGGTGGTGCTCGCCACTGCCGCAGTCTGCGTGTTCGGACTGGTCCTGCCTTTCACCGGCTTCGGTCAGGGCCTGGGTCTGGTGCCGCTGCCGTGGTCGTACTTCCCGTGGCTGATCGTCACGTTGGTCGGGTACTGCGTCGTGACGCAAGTGGCGAAGCGGATGTTCGTGCGCCGATACGGTGCGTGGATCTGACCGCGGCAGAAACTTTGGCTCCCGGAACGGTCTCTCACACCGTTCCGGGAGCCAAAGTTTTCACAGTTCTCAGTTCTCGATCCGGTCGAGGATGATCTCGGTCAGTTCGGCGGCGTTCTGTTCGGGGATCCAGTGGTTGGCGTGTTCGAGGATCCGGAGCCGGAAGTCGGCGTCGACGTAGTCTCCGGCCAGCTCGGCGCCGCGGCGCGCCAACGCGGTGTCGCCTGCGCCCCACACGTGAGTGGTCGGCACGGTGATGCGGCGCGCCAGAGCGCCGGGGCGGCCGAACGGAAGCGCGCGATACCAGTTCAGGCCGCCGGTCAGTGCCCCCGAGTCGATGATCTGCCGGTGGGTGTCGGCGATCATCTGATCGTCCATGCCGGTCGAGGCGAGCATGCGGTCGAAGAACTCGGGTTTCCGGGCGATCAGCAGCTCCGGCAGGCGGGGCGGTTGGAAGGCGGCCATGTACCAGGAGCGGCGGAGCTGGTCGCTCTGCAGCATCGATTTCAGGAAGGCCGCGGGATGCGGCACCGAGACGGTGGTGAGCGTGGCGACCAGGTCCGGTCGCGTGGCGGTCAGCATCCACGCCACCTGCGCTCCCCAGTCGTGGCCGACCAGATGCACCTGCCGCGCATCGGACTGGATGATGAGGGACTCGATGTCGGAGACGAGTTCGCCGATGCGGTACTCGACTCGCCTGCGCGGACGGGCGCGGGGAGAGTAGCCGCGCTGGTCCGGCGCGATGGTGCGGTAGCCCCGCTGATTCAATCGCTCCGATACTCCGGTCCACGACTGCGAGGTCTGCGGAAAGCCGTGCAGCAGAACGACTGTGCCGTTGTCGGCGGTGCCCGCGTCGGCGACGTCGAAGGTGAAGCCGGCTCGCGAAAAGGTCTCCATGACTGCTCCCGAGGCAAGCCGCGGAAATTTACGTAACCGCGGGTAACGGAAAAACTCTCTCTGCCGAACGCTATGTGGTGCCCGAGGCCCGGTCAAGGGTTCGTTCACCGGTCCGCACACTCCGGTGCTGCCTATCGTGGACCCATGACTGCACCGGACCTGACGTCGTTGATCGAGTCGCTGCCCCGCGGGATGGTGATCACCGACCCCGACGTGCTGAGCGCCTATCGATACGACCGCGCCAACGACCCGGACGCGGGGACACCGGCAGCGTTGGTGCGGCCGATGACGACCGAGCACGTGCAGACGGCGGTCAGATGGGCGGCGGCCCACGACGTGCCGATCATCACCCGGGGCGCTGGAACGAGCCTGTCGGGCGGATCGACCGCGGTCGACGGCGCGTTGACGATCTCGACCGAGAAGATGCGGCAGCTCACCGTCGACACCGCGACCCGCACCGCCGTCACCCAGCCGGGAATGCTGAATGCCGAGGTGAAGGCGGCCGCGGCCGAGAAGGGACTCTGGTATCCGCCGGATCCGTCGTCGTTCGAGATCTGCAGCATCGGCGGCAACGTCGCGACCAACGCCGGTGGGCTGTGCTGCGTGAAGTACGGGGTCACCACCGATTATGTGCTGGGCCTGGAAGTGGTCCTGGCCGACGGCCGGGCGCTCCGGCTCGGCGGCAAGCAGTTGAAGGACTCCGCGGGCCTGCCACTGACCAAGCTGTTCGTCGGCAGCGAGGGCCTGCTCGGCATCGTCACCGAGGTGACACTGCGACTGCTGCCGCCACAGGCTCCGGCCTGCACGGTCGTGGGCTCGTTCGGGTCGGTCCGGGCGGCCGTCGAGGCGGTGCTGGCGGTGACGTCCCAGATCCGGCCGGCGATGCTCGAGTTCATGGACGGCGTCTCGATCAACGCCGTCGAAGACATGCTGAAGATGGGCCTCGATCGTGACGCGGGCGCCCTGCTGGTGGCGCAGTCGGACGCGCCGGGACCCGCCGGTGCGGCGGAGGTGGCGCTGATCGAGGAGGCCTTCGGCGCCTGCGGGGCCGCCGAGGTCTTCGCCACGTCGGATCCGGTCGAGTCGGAGGCGTTCACGGCCGCGCGGCGTGCGGCGATCCCCGCGGTGGAGCGGATCGGCGCGCTGCTGCTCGAGGACGTCGGCGTGCCGCTGCCCGCCCTGCCGGATCTGATCGACGGCGTCGGCGCCATCGCAGCCGAGAACGACGTGCTGATCTCGGTGATCGCCCACGCGGGTGACGGGAACACCCATCCGCTGATCGTTCACGACCCCGCCGACGCCGAGGAGACCGCCCGCGCCAACCGCGCCTTCGGCCAGATCATGGACCTCGCCATCTCGCTCGGCGGCACCATCACCGGCGAACACGGTGTGGGCCGGCTCAAGAAGGGATGGCTTCGCGACCAGGTGGGCGACGACGTCATGGACCTGATGGAGATGATCAAGTCGGCCGTCGATCCGAAGGGGCTCTTGAACCCCGGCGTGATGCTCTCGTAGCGCCATCAGTCGACTTACGGTGAGCGTGTCCGGGAGGCGTTCGTCAAGCCCGCGTGAACATGGACACAGACCTCGAAGCGGGTTCGGGGAAAGCTCTCGGCACCGGGTAATGTCCGTCTGTCTCGGTGGCCTCCCCAATTGATCGCCACCCATTGGTGCGGCCCTGCCCCGGGGTCGGTAGACGTTGCGAAAAGGTGTGGTGAGAACGCTCGAATGACCACTTCGGTGACTGATCGTGCGACCGGATTCGAAGCCGAGCTGCGGAACGCTTTCACCGCCGACGGGCTGGTACTGGACGCGGACCTCGACGCGCGACAGTATCGATGCGCCCGCGGCCAGATCGGTGCCCTGATGGGGGAGATCCCGCCGGGGGCGTACATCGCCCTGCTGATGCGGTTCCCCGCTCTGACCCTCGCCGGGCTGGTGGGTCACGCGGCGCTGCGGACCGACCCGAAGAGCGACTACTGGCCGGACTTCTGGGACGCCATCGGCCGCGATCGGGATCCGGCGTTCGAGACAGTGGTCGGACAGCTGATCGGCGACCTGCTGCGCGAATGCGGGCTCCGCGACGTGCCGTCGCTGCGCGAGAGCTCGGTGGTGCCGCTGCTGAAGCTCCACGCGGGTCCGACCGTGCCGACGGTGGACGCGCTCGTGGGGGTGATCGAGGATCATGTGGCAGCCGGGCACGAGCCCACCGGCGTCGCCGTTCTCGAACGCCTCACCGAGCAGGGCTTCGAGCACCGGCGCCGCGCCCTGCCCGCCGACTATCGCGTGCTGCTGCAGCATGCCCCCGAGGTGGCCGTCGGTCTTCTCAATCGCCTGTGCGAACTTCTGCTCGCGACGGTCGTGCATCCGGACACCTGGACGCCGGACGCGATCACTCCGGGCACCGCGGATCTCCCGCGGGCGATGCTCGAATCGGTGCTCGACCGAGTGCGGCGCACTCCCTTCCTGAACGACGATGCCGCCGCGCGCGACCTGTGCCGCCACCGCGCGCCCGACCTCCGCTTCGACGCGATCGACGGCGAGGTGCGGATCGTGGTTCCCGCGCGGGACGACGCCGCGGTGTGGCGGGTGTGGACCGGCGACGCCCCGGAGGAACTCGCGGTTCCGGCCGGTGAGGCGATCGCACTTCCGATCGGCGTCGCGGTGCGCGAGAGCGTCCTGATCCGGCTCGACACCGGCGTGCGACGCTCGGTACCTCTGTTCGATCCCGCCGACCCGATCATCGTGTTCGCCGACGACGGCCGTCGCATCTCGCGGTTCGAGTCGCTGCCGGCGGGAGAGGTGCTCGTCCTGATGCCGCGCGACGCCGACCTGGTCTCGGGCACACGGAGGAAGATCGCCGTGACCGATACCGTGCCCGCCCCGTGGGAGGGCTGGGAACTGCGGACCGTCGACCTTGCCGGGCACACCGAACTGACCCTGAAACGCGATGGAAGAGCCGGGCGCACGCGCCGGATCCTGCCGGTGGAGTCGCCGGCCTACGCGCTCCCGGAGCCGATCGCGGGCGTCACCACGGCAGACGGCGATCCCGTCTACGGCGAACGCCCGCTGGTGGATCTGCCCGCGCACGACGGAGACGACACCAAGGAGTGGCGGGTGCGCGTGCGGCGAGCGGGCGACCTGGACTGGCTGATCGACTATCCGTGGGCCGCTGCCGATTACGTGACCTCGGCCGACCCGTTCGACGGTCTCGAGGAACCCCTGGTGGGACGGTTCGAGATCGCCGCCGGCGACTCGTACGGACTCGATCGGCGACTGACGGTGGTGCTCGCCGAAGGGCTCGAGGTGACCCACGATCCCGTCGTCCGACTGCCGCAGGCCGACGGACTCGCGGAATCGGTGAGCGAACTCGTCGCCGAGACCGGACTCAAGATCGACGAGGGCGAACTGGCGTTCGGTCCCGGTGACACCGAACGCGTCGCGACCGTCCATGCGGGCGACGACGATCTGCCGCTGCTGATCCGTCCGCCGCACGCCGAGATCCGCTTCGAGCATCCGGGCCACCCATCGGCCTGGCAGACCTCACTGCCGACGATCGGCGTCGACGACGCCGGTGCCGGTCGTCTCACCGTCCGGGTGCCCGGCGCCGTGGACGTGTCGTTCGCGCTGCTGGACGGGGACGGCGACATCGTCCGCGAATGGGCGGCCGACTCCCGCGCGGGCACTGAGTTCACCCTCGCGGCGAGGTCGGTCGTCGACGCCGCCAAACGGCTTCTGCGGGGCAGCCTCGTCACGTTGATCGAGGATGAGCACGGCGATTCCGAGGAGGCGGAGGTGGCCCGCGTGGCGCGCTCGGCGTCCACCTCTCAGGCGCCGGTGGCGGACTCCGCAGCCGGCGCCGACGCCCTCACCGCCGAATGGCTGCGTCTGGACACCGTCCGGGCCGCGGAGGTGGAGGCACCCGCCCCCGACGCGGCACCGATCGAGGCGGTCGGGGCTCCGGCCGATGAGTTGTTGACCGCGGACCCCACCGCCTCGCTCATCGCCCTCGGCGACAGCCCGGTGGCGCCCTCGCGCATCCCGGCGCTGCTGATCCGGTCGGGACTGGCCGAGCGCGTGTTCACCGCACCCGAGCCGTACGACGGCGCCCACCCGAACCCGTACGTCAGCTGCCTCCTCGCGACCTCGGCCATCGTCGACCCGGCCAGTCCGCAGCGCGACGAGTTGCAGTCCTACCTGGCCACACGCGGCGGCGACGATCTGCTCCGGGTGATCGCGACCGGCCGCATGGAGGACCCGCGGACCGGTGTCTTCGACCGGAACGTGCTGGCCGTCGACGCGATGGCACGGGCGCAGGTGGAGTCGCTGTTCGAACGTTTCCGCATCGTTCCCGGCCCGCTGGTCGATCTCGACATGCGGACCGCGGCGACCATCGAGGCCTTCCATCGCCGCGCCGAGTGGATGACCGATCCGGTCAGCCTGGAGGCGCCGCGGTACGTGAACAAGACGCTGCGCGATGTACGCCGCGCCTCGCCCGAACTGTACGACCTGATCGCCGCGCGCAACGAGGCGCTCGACGGCGTCGACACGATCAGCAATCCCTGGATGCTGCTCTCGATGCAATCGCTGGCGTTCGCGGCCATCGGGCGCCTGCAGGCGTACGGCCGGCTCAAGCAGCCGGTGCTGACCGACGAGGGTCGCGCGATGTGGGCCACGCTGGCCGACTACTGTCCGGCTATGGTGGCCGCCGACCTGCTGATCGCGAATGCGGTGGCGGTGCGTTCGGACGCGCTCGACCGGGTGCGCGCTAAGAATTGAGTCGTGTGCGGCGAACGGATCGAATCGATTCGGCGTCCACGCCGGCCTCACGCCGCAGCGCCTTCTGCAGGCCCGACGCGGTCTCGTAGCCGGCCGCGAGCGCTGCGCGGCGGACGGAGGAGCCCGCGCGCAGGCGGTCGATCGCCACGTTGAGCCGGGCGCGGACTCGCCACTGCCGGAACGGGATCCCGGTCTCTGACACGAACAGGCGTTGGACGTGCCGGACGCTCGTTCCGTGCCGGTCGGCGAGTTCGTCGAGCGGCCGTGCCGACAGCGGTGCCTCCACCGCGATCGCGGCCGCCACCGGATGTCGCGGCATCGGCAGGGCGAAGTACGGGCCGCTCAATCCGGCCAGGACCTCCTCGATCGCCTCGCGGAACACCGCGACCTGTTCTGCGGTCGAGGGCGCTGCCCCGAGCACACCGGTCATCACGGCGGTGAGAGCGGGCACCGAGCCGAGCCGATGCACCGGCTCGGGTGGGGTGGTCGTCGGCGACAGCAGCGGGCCCAGGACCAGACTGCCGGGGGAGTAGCGCGCCGAATGCGGAAGGTCGGCCGCCAGCCACACGGCCTCCTGGTCCGCGAGCAATACCTGCTCACCGGCGACGTCGAGTGTCGCCGAACCAGCCGCGACGTAGATGAGGTGCGGGAGGTGGTGGCTGTGCGTTCCGTGCCCCAGGAACTTCGGAGCGGCGTCGGGGACCAGGGTCGCGAGGCGGCTCGGTACGCGTTCGGCCATCGTTCACACCTCTCATCGTGTCGGCGACCGGCATGTCAGGTTGGTCGGCAGATCGTGTCACGTCCGGACCGAATCCGGTCGTTCGGTCCATTAGCTTAGTCTTGCCTAATAAGATGTGCGCGCTGGGCCGTCTGCCGTGCGCCGAACCGAGATGGTGGAAGTGATGCTCAGATCTCGTGCACTGCCTGCGACGATGCTGGCCGTGGTCGCCGTGCTGACCCTGGCGCTCGGGGGCTGTTCGACGTCCGGGGGCGATGCGTCTGGACAGACTCGTGCGGTCAAGACGTCCCAGGGGCGAGGTGGACGTCCCGGTGGCACCGAAGCGGGTGGTGCTGCTCAACTACGCCCTGGCCGGCTATCTCTTCGATATGGACGTCCCGGTGGTTGCGACGACCCCCGAGGTGACCGACGGCAAGCACGAGTTCAACGCCGCGTGGGCCGAGAAGGCGCAGAAGGCGGGCACGACCTTCCTCCCCTGGAGCAACGACGGATTCGACATGGAGTCGATCCTGGAGGCCGAACCCGATCTCATCGTCGCAGGTGGTCTCGGATTTCCGCTCAAGCACGCCACCGCGGCGTACCCGGAACTCAGCAAGATCGCGCCGACCGTCGTGGTGAGCGGAGATCTGACCGAGTGGCGCGACCAATACGAGTTCCTCGCCGACGACGTCTTCAACCGGCCGGAGAAGTTCGCCGAGGCCTCGGCGGCCTACGACAAGCGAGTCGCCGAAGTCCGCGACGAGATCACCGTCCCCGAGGGTGAGATCACCTTCCTGTCGCTCACCGCGGCGGGAGACGTGTACGTGCCCATCGAGACGCGCGGGCTGCCCGCCGAGTTCGCGAAGCTCGGCTTCCGTCCCGCACCGCTGTTCGCGACGGGCCGGTTCCAGCCGTACACCCCGGGCGGCGACAGCTTCGCGCTCTCGACCGAACAGGTGGGCCAGTGGATCAATCAGGACACGGTGTTCGTCCTGGGCTTCAACGCCGACGTCACCTCCGTCGCCGAACTCGCCAAGCAGCCGATCTACGCGGCACTGCCGGCCTTCCAGAAGAAGCAGGCACACGACCTTCCGTACTGGGTGCAACGCAGCGACTACCACGAGGCGATGGCGATGCTCGACATCGTCGAGGGCATGTTCGGCGGAGCGGGTCCGGGACAGGAGCACTGATGACTCAGTCGCGGCTCACACCGCTGCCGATCATCCTGCGACGGCTGGTCGTGGAGTCCAACGAGCTCGTCAACCCGCGGCTGCGGCGCGTGCGGCTCGGCGGCGAGGAACTGGGGGCCTTCGAGCGTGACGGTGTCCTCTTTCCGGCCTTCGCCAGCCCCGGGTTCGACGACCATGTGAAGCTGATCTTCGCACCGGGCGGCGACATCGCCGACGCGCTGCCGGTGCAGCGCGCGCACGGTATCGAGTGGACGGCGTCGCCGGTGCGCGAGTCGCGCGACTACACGCCGGTCGAGGTGGACGCGGACGCGGGCACCATCGCATTCGATTTCGTCGTTCACAGCGATTCGGGGGACCGATCGGCGGCGGGGCCCGCCGAGGCCTGGGCGGCCGCCGCGCGACCCGGTGACGACCTTGGATCGTGGGGCCCAAGTCGTCCACGGTGGTGCCGCCGAATGCGACATGGACGCTGATGGTCGCAGACGAGACCGGTTTGCCCGCAGTACGCCGATTCCTCACGGAACGACCGGTGCCGGGGCCGGTCCGAGCCGTCCTCGCCGTCGCCGACCCCGTCGCACAGCAGGTCCTTCCCGTCGGCCCGGACGACGAGATCACCTGGGTGTGCGCTGAACCGGGCGATGGCGCCGCCCTGGCCGATGCCGTCGCGGGGATCGTGCCGCTCGACGGTGCCCCCTACATCTGGGGTGCCGGGGAGAGCCGCAGCCTGCTGCCGATCCGCAAGTACGTCAAGCGAGAGCTCGCGGTGCCCAAACGGGACGTCGACATCACCGGATACTGGCATCTGCGCGAGCTCGTCCCGGAGCAGGCCGCCGCGGACGACGGCGCGCCGACCGCCGGACCGGCGGTTGTGGAATCGCCGGTGACCTGGTTCGCGATCCGAGCGGCCCTGCGACTGGGACTCATCGAGGCGGTGGACGCCGGTCGTATCGGTCGCGCAGGGCTCGCGCGACGTCTCGGCATTCCGGATGAGCGGCTCGCCCCGCTCGTCGACCTGCTCATCGCGTGCCGGGTGCTGAGCGCCGACGGGACGGCGCTGACAGTCGGGGAGAGAGGCGACGTTCTCCTCACCGACGATCATGCGCGTGAGCAGTTCGACGGCGTACGCGCCGAGCAGATCCTGGCGCTGACCGAGCTGGCTGAGTGTCTCCCGGCGGCTGAGCCGGCGTGGCGCCGCCGGACCGGCACGAGTTTCGCTCGGTTCGCCGCGTCGGACGCGGCTGTGTACGCCGAACTCATCGAGGACGCCGAGCGCCTGCAGTTCCTGATCCCCGCGCTTGCGGCGCTGTCCGCGCTGTGGACCGGATCGCCGGTCTTCTTCGGGCCCGGCGCCGTCACCCTCGCGCAGGGATTGCGGACGGCGGGCGCGATCGGACCCGGTGCGGTGCCCACCGTCGTCGCTCAGGGCGCGCCACGCGCCGTCCTCGAGGAGGCCGCGGGTGCCGGGGACATCCTGTTCGCCGACGACTGGCCGAGGGCTCAGACGGCGATTGCGGCGTGCGCGCTGGCGCACTGCGAGGACGAGGAGGCGGTGGCGCTGCTAGCGGCTCCGCGGCCCGCGGTGCGCAGGCTGGTGATCGTCGAATCCACTTCTCCGGACGCGCTGAGTCCGCGCGTCGCCGAGGACGCAGTTCTCTCGCTGGCTCTCGTCGGACGAGCACCGCGCGACCGCGAGCAACTCGGTCGTCTCGCGCGCGATGCGGGCTGGCGGGTCGTCGACGAGGCCGCGCTGGGGTGGGGAGTCTCGGCGCTCGTGTGTGAGCCCGCGGAGTGAACAGCGGCACCGAGACGGCCGTGCGGCCGGATCAGGGCCGGCGGCAACCCGCGGAGCGCCGGATCGGCGGACGCATGGCGGCGCTGATCGCAGTGGCCGCCGTGCTGGTCTTCATCTGCGGTCTCAGTCTCGCCGTCGGTTCAGCGGCACTGCCGCTCTCGACCGTGTGGGCAGCGCTGACCGACCGCGATCAGTCCATCGACCACATCACCGTCATGGACGTGCGCCTGCCGCGCACATTGCTCGGACTGCTCGTCGGAGCGGCGCTGGGAGTGGCGGGCGCATTGATGCAGGCAGTCGGCCGTAACCCGCTCGCCGATCCCGGGATTCTCGGCGTCAACGCCGGCGCGGGCCTCGCGGTCGCCGTCGGCGTGGCGTACCTCGGATTGACGACCATCTCCGAGTTCGTGTGGCTCGGCATGGTCGGCGCCGTGGTGGCGGCGGTTCTGGTGGTCGCGATCGCCGCGCGCGGTCCCGGCGGAGCCACGCCACTGCGGCTGACGCTCGTCGGGGTCGCGTTGACCGCGGTCCTCAACGGACTGAGTCTGAGCCTCTCGCTGGTGAATCCCAGCCGCTTCGAGCGCATGCGGTTCTGGGGTGTCGGCAGTATCACCGACCGGCCGCCGGGCACGGTGGAGTTCGTCGCGCCGTTCATCGTCGCCGGACTCGTCCTTGCCCTCGCTGCGTCGCGTTCGCTGAACGTGCTGGCTCTCGGCGATGACGTGGCGCGGTCGGTCGGCGCCCAGCTCGGGCTCACGCGGGCCGCGGCGGTGGTTTCGCTGGTCCTCCTGTGCGGCGCGGCCACGGCGGCGGCCGGACCGATCGCGTTCGTCGGACTCATGGTGCCGCATGCGGTCCGGATGCTGGTCGGTGCCGACCAACGGTGGGTGATCGCATTCTCTGCGCTGGCGGGCCCGGTGCTCGTGCTGGCGGCAGACCTGTTCGGCCGAGTGGTGGTGCGGCCTGAAGAGCTGGAGGTCGGGATCGTCACGCCCCTGTTCGGCGCACCGGTTCTGATCTGGCTAGTCCGACGGACGCGACGTCTATGAGCGCGCACCGGACGGTGGAGGTGCTCGCCGGGCCGATCGGTCTGCGCGTGACCCGGCGCGCCGTCGTGGTCAACTCGGCACTTCTGATCCTCATCGGGGCCCTGCTGGTCGGCGCCCTGGTTCTCGGGCGCAGCGGCCTCGGCTTCGACGACCTGCTCGCGCTCATGCGCGGCGAGGGGTCGAGGAAGCAGGAACTCGTGTTCTCCTGGCGGGCGCCGAGAGCTCTGGCGTCGGTTCTCTTCGGCGCCTGTCTGGGGATCAGCGGCGCGATGTTCCAGGCCATCACCCGCAACGCGCTCGGCAGTCCGGATGTGATCGGCATCAACTCAGGTGCCTACACCGGAGTGATCGTGGTGTTGATGGCCGGCGGCTCCGGATATGCGGCCACCGCGGCCGGGGCGGTCGTCGGATGCACACTGGCCGCACTGACAGTCTTCGTCCTCGCGTACAGGCAGGGAATGGCCGGATTCCGGTTGATCGTGGTCGGCATCGCCGTCAGTGCGGTGCTCACCTCGGTCAATCACTGGTTCAGCGTGCGCGCCGACCTCGACGAGGCGCTGCAGGCGGCGATCTGGGGTGCGGGAAGTCTGGGCGGGATCACGTGGACTCCGCTCGTCGCGACACTGTGCGCGGTCGCGCTCATGCTTCCGGTTCTGCCGGTGATCGCGCACCGCATGCGGGAACTGGAACTGGGTGACGACGTGGCCGCCGCGCAGGGAGTGGATGTCGAACGCACCAAGCTCCTGATGGTTCTGGTCGGGGTGTTCAGCACCGCGATCGTCACTGCGGTCGCCGGGCCGATCGCCTTCATCGCACTCGCCGCTCCGCAGATCGCGCGCCGGCTGTGCCGCGCACCGTCGCTCAGTCTGACCGGATCGGCGCTGGTCGGCGCCGTGGTGCTCGCGGCATCCGATCTGATCGCGCAGTATCTGCTCGCCGGCGCGCGTCCGCCGGTCGGCGTGGTCACCGTCACCGTCGGCGGCTTGTACCTCATCTGGCTGCTGCTGCGCGAGTCGGCGCGCTGAGACGGTGACTGCGCTGAGACGGTGAGTGCGATGATCGTGTCGAGGTCTTCTCGGTACGCTGACCGAGTGCCTGACGACGACCGCGCCGGGAGCGCGCCGACCGTGATCGGTGTGCTCGGACCGGTGACGATCGACGGCCGTGAGGTGCCCGGCCAACGTGCCCGGCGGTTGCTCGTGGCCCTGACGCTGGCCGAGGGCCGAGCGGTCCCGGCCTCCCGCCTGATCGACGAGGTGTGGGGCGATCAGCCGCCCAAATCGCCGGGTCCGGCTCTGCACACGCAGGGCTCCCGCCTGCGCGGGCTGCTCGGCGGCGCGAGTCTGGACGGCACCGGAAGCCGGTATCGGCTGACCGGCGTGGTCACCGATCTGGAGCGGGCCCGGCGACTGGCCGCGGCCGGTCGGCCGGATGCCGCGCTCGCTCTCTGGCGCGGCACGCCCGGCGACGACCTCGGCGGGGGCGACCTCGCGCGCGAACTCGCCGACCTGGCCGACGGGGTGCGCCGGCGGATCGACGAGGCGGCGGCGGAGGCCGCACTCGCGACCGGTGACTACGCCGTCGCCGAAGAACTCGCCAGAGAACGGGTGAACGCCGATCAGCTCGACGAACCCGGCTATCTGCTGCTGATGCGCGCGCTGGCCGGCCGCGGCCGCCGGAACGAGGCGCTCGCGGTGTTCGCCCGGCTCCGGCGCACCCTGGCCGAAGAACTGGGCGTCGACCCCGGACCGGAGGCGACGGCACTGAACGCGGACCTGCTGGCCGCGCAGCCGCCGACCGTGGCCGTGCCGCGGCGCAGGCCGACCGGCGCGCGGGTGGGACTGCGCGAGGACGGCAACGTGCTGATCGGGCGGGCCGACGACCTCGCCGCGCTGGAGAGCCTGCTGTCCGATCGGAGAGTGGTGACCGTGCAGGGGCCGGGCGGCGTCGGGAAGACGAGGATCGCCAATGCGGTCGGCCGTCGCCTGAGCGAGCGCGGGACCGCCGTGTACTTCGTCCCGCTCGCCGCCGTCCGCAACGGTGACGACGTGGTCGCGGCGGTGGCCGCGACCCTCGGCGTCGGTGAGTCGGAGCTCGGCAGCAATGCCCGGCCGCGCGTCGTGTCCGGCAGCTTGTCGGACCGGTTGACCGACGCGCTGCGCGGTGGTGAGTCGGTCCTGATCCTGGACAACTGTGAGCAGGTGATCGACGCGTGCGCGGCACTGGTCGACTCGCTGATCGCCGCGGAGCCGGGTGTGCGTGTGCTCATCACGAGCCGGTCTCCGCTGCTGATTCCGGCCGAGCAGGTGTATCAGCTCCCCGTGCTCGGCGTCGCCGGCGATCGTTCTCCGGCCGCCGAACTGTTCGCCCTGCGCGCTCGTGCGGTACGCCCCGACGTGGAGCTCGAACCGTCGACCGTCGCGGCCCTCTGCGAACATCTCGACGGGCTGCCGCTCGCGATCGAGCTCGCCGCGGCGCGTGTGCGGACCATGAGCGTGGAGGACATCGCCGAGCGCATCGCTGAACGGTTCGAGCTGCTCCGCTCCACCGACCGGACGGCACCGGACCGCCACCGCACGCTGTATGCCGTCATCGACTGGAGCTGGGAACTGCTGGACCCGAGCGCCCGTGCGGCTCTGGCGCGGCTGTGCCTGTTCCCCGGCGGATTCTCACGCGAGGCCGCGGCAGTGGTCACCGGGACCAGCGGCATCGCGCTCGACGACGCATTGGCCTCGCTCGCCGACCAGTCACTTCTGCAGGTGGACGACGCCGGCGGTCGTGCCCGGTTCCGGATGCTCGAGATGGTCCGTGAGTTCGGTGAGCAGCGACTCACCGAGACGGGAGCGACGGGCGAGGTGGTCGACGCGATGCAGCGGTGGGCCCGCGAGCTCTGCCGCGACATCCGCGCCCGATACGACGTCGAGGCCGATCGCGACCTGGCGGCCGAAGTGGACCGCGAGGCCGACAATCTCGTCTGGGTGCTGCGGCGGGCCGTGGAACTCGGCGCGCCCGCGTGGCCGACGATCGTCACGGTGTTCCCGGTGCTGAGCGCATTCTGGTCGAGCCGCGGGCTGCATCAGGAGGTGCAGTCGTGGGGTGAGCGGATCGTCGACGCATTGCCCGTGCCGCCGTCCGATCTCGACGACGCCGAGCGCGAAGCGTGGCAGGTGACGCTGATCGCCGCGGCCCTGCACTTCATTCCGCGCCGGCGTCAGCGGTCGACGGCCCGAGTCCGCACTCGGCTGCGTCGGCTGCATCGCCCGGAGCACACATTCGACGATCCCGCGGAGTTCCTCTCGGCGCTGCTGATGAGCCGCACCATGATCGAGGTGTACCGGACGATCGTGCGCGGCTCTGCTTCCGGCCACGCGGCGGTGGTGCGCGCCATCGCCCTGACCCTGCTGCTCAATATGAAGGAGAACGGCGGAGACCTGGTCGGTGCGCTGCGGATCAGCGCTCAGCTCACGGAGTTCCCCGCTCGGCCGGACTCGTTCGCCGCGGCGATGGTGGACATGAGCACTGCGAGTCTCTACAGCCAGCAGGGTCTGTGGCGCGAGGGTCTGCGCCTGTACGAAGGCAGTCTCAGACGCTTCCGCGAACTCGGAGCCCAGGACGACGCCCAGCAGGTGGGCGCGTACGTCGTCGCGGCGTTACTGCAGCTCGGGGAGTTCGATCGGGCGCGCGGGCAACTCGACGCCATCGCGCACGGCTGGGCGCCGGGCGCCCCGACGCCGCAGGGCGACCCCGAGGCCGTCGCGGTGATGATGCTCGCGACTGCCGAGTACCGGCGGATGACGGGCGACCGATCGCGGTCGGCATATGAGGAGGCGGGTGATGTGCTGCTCGCGGGGCACCCGCTGGCCACCCGCGATCCCGGTGCGGTGATGACGCTCAGCGCGGTGGCCGCGGGATTGATAGAGATCGGAGCCTGCGAGGCCGCAGAACGCTACGTCGCGCCCCTCGCGGACTCGCTCGGCGCCACCATCGCCGAACTCGGATGGTACGACCTTCCGCAGACAGGAAACGTGGCGCTGGTGAGCGGCGCACTGCGGTGCGCACTGCGGCCCGGCGACGAACGCGGGGTGGCACTGCTGGTGCTCGCCGAGCGGCTGCACGCGCGACGCGACTATCCCGCGATGCAGGAGTTGATGGAACGCCGGCGCGAGGTGTCGGGCGCCGCCGACGAGGTGTGGGATCGTGCCCGGGCGCGATTAGGCGGTCTGGGACGCCAAGCGGCCCTCGCCGAGACCGTGAAGATCCTCGGCGAGGGCCGCGACTGACGGCTGTTCGATCGGCTCAGCGCGCGTTGCGGATGTATGCCCGCACGGCCAGCGGGGCGAACACCGCGGTGATGACCGCGGCACCGATCAGGCTCCACAGCACATGCGAACCGACGTGCCCGTCGTTGCACATCTCGCGGACCGCCGTCACCAGGTGGCTCACTGGATTGACATTGACGAATCCCTGCAGCCAGCCCGGCATGGTCTCCACCGGCACGAACGCGTTCGACATGAAGGTCAGCGGGAACATGATCAGCATCGACACGCCCTGCACGGCCGACGCCTTCTTCACCAGGCAGCCCATCAAGGCGAAGATCCACGACACCGCGAAGCTGCACACCAGAACCAGCAGGGTGGAGCCGAGGACGCCGAGGGCGTCGGGTCGCCAGCCCATCGCGATGCCTACCGCGAACGTGATGACGGTGGCGATGAGATACCGGACGACGTCGGCGAGCAGTGCGCCGGCGAGGGGACTGATCCGCGCGATCGGCAGCGATCGGAAGCGGTCGAAGACGCCCTTGTTCATGTCTTCGCGGAGCTGCGTGCCGGTGACGATCGACGTCACGATCACAGTCTGCACCAGGATTCCCGGAATGATGACCGGGAGGTAGCTCTTGGTGTCGCCGCTGATCGCGCCGCCGAATATGTAGGTGAACATCAACGTGAAGATGATCGGTTGCAGCACCACGTCGAAGAACTGCTCCGGATTGCGGAGCATCTTGATGATGCTGCGGCGGGCCAGGGAGAACGACTGGCTCACGGTCTCGCCGAAGCCGATGGAGCGCTTCGCCTGCGTCCGGACCTGTTCGATGCTGATCGCGGTCCGGGGAGAGGGAGGGGTCAGGGTGGTGGTGGTCATCGGAGTGCCTCCTCGGCGTCGGTTTCGGTGCGCGGGTCGGACTCATCGGATTCGGAGTGCCCGGTGATCGTGAGGAAGACCTCGTCGAGGGTGGGCTTGGAGACGGTGATCTCGTCGATCTCGATCTGCTCGTCGCGCAGGGCGAGCAGGACATCGGGCACGCGGTCGGGATGGTGCAGTGCCACGGTGATGCGACCGGCCTCGGGGCTGAGGGTCGCGGACTCGCCGAGGACCCGCTCGGCGAGTCGGGCCACGTGCGCGGCGTCGTCACGATCGGCCGGCGTGAGCATCAGGGTGCTCGAGCCGATGGACTGCTTGAGTTCGTCCGCGGTTCCGTCGGCGATCACCAGACCGCGGTCGATGACGGCGATCCGATCGGCGAGCTGATCGGCCTCGTCGAGGTACTGCGTGGTGAGCAGGACCGTGGAACCCTGTGCGACGAGCTTGCGGATGGTCTCCCACATCTGCGCGCGCGTGCGCGGATCCAGTCCGGTGGTCGGCTCGTCCAGGAACAGCAGCGGTGGAGTGTCGATCAGGGACGCCGCGAGGTCCAGACGCCGGCGCATGCCGCCGGAGAAGTCGCTCAGCGGACGGTTCGCGGCCTCCTCCAGTGAGAAGTCGGCGAGCAGTTCCTCGGCACGGCTGCGCGCCTGAGCCTTCGACTTGCCGAGAAGCCGGGCGAACAGCGTGAGGTTCTGCGCTGCGGTCAGGTCTTCGTCGACCGACGCGTATTGACCGGTGACGCCGATCAGCGATCGCACCGCGACCGGATCCTCGACCACGTCGTAGCCGAAGATCCGGCCGTATCCGGCGTCGGGCTTCAGGAGGGTCGCCAGCATGCTGACGGTGGTGGTCTTGCCCGCACCGTTGGGACCGAGGACCCCGTAGACCGTGCCTGCGGGCACCGCGAGGTCGACGCCGTTGACGGCTTTCGTCGACCCGAAGTGCTTGACCAGACCTCGGGCGTCGATGGCGAGATCGGAGTCACGCCCGGTTGAAGCGCTCGACCGGGGGAGCGTTGAGGAGTATGTGTTCATGCCGGAAACCATGCGCCCGTGCGCTTTCACGGCGCTGTCGTCGGCTTACACCGATCGCGCGCCGCTTACGCGGCCTCCGATTCGGGCACGCCGAGCAGCGGTTGCACCCGTGCCGGGATGGAGTACCCGGACTGCCACGGGTACCGGCCGTCGTCGTCGGGCCAGACGAGTTGTATCGCATCGAACCGGGCGCCGTAGACGACCCGCGTGAGCCGCAGAGCTCCGGCGTCGATGACGTCGATCGCACGGAACCGGACCGGGCGGCGCAACCGCGCGGGTACGTCGGACCCCGGGCCGAAGCCAGGGTCGGCGACCACCGCCCGTGCCGCGTGGTCGAGCAGGATCCCGGCGAGATCCGGCGGGAGCCCGGTCATCACCAATTCCGGGCGTCCGTGCTCGGTCAGCCCGGTGGTGTAGGTCAGGGGCGGGTTGGCGGCGTCACCGAGCACGCCGGTCACCGACCAGCGTCCCTCCGCGATGAGCGCGAGGGCGTCGCCGACCAGATCGTCCGCGCCGTCGCACCGTGGGTCGAACTCACACATGACATCCTCCTGACCGATTCGATCATTTGTTCGATTGGTGGTGTCACTGTACGACGCGGGTCCGACAGAAGTCGGCTTCAAGAGAAAGCGGCGAGGTGCGCCGGGCGAGTCGCGCCCGGCCGACCCCGTTCGGGCGCGGCGCCTAGACTGGGTGCGTGCCAGGCCGAATCCCCGATCGCGACATCGCCGCGATCCGTGAGCAGACGCGCATCGAAGACGTGGTCGGAGACTATGTCACGCTGCGCAGGGCCGGCGCGGACCGCATGACCGGGTTGTGCCCGTTCCACGATGAGAAGACACCGTCGTTCCACGTCCGGCCTCATCACGGGCACTTCCACTGCTTCGGGTGCGGCGAGGGCGGCGACGTCTACACGTTCCTGCAGAAGCAGGAGCACGTCAGTTTCGTCGAAGCCGTCGAACAGCTGGCGGACCGGATCGGTTACACCATCAACTACGAGGGCGGCGGCACCGCGATCAAGCGCGACCGCGGCACGCGCGCCCGGCTCGTGGCCGCCAACGCGGCGGCGCAGCAGTTCTACGCCGAACAGCTCGCCACGCCCGAGGCGCAGGTGGCGCGCGACTTCCTCACCGAACGCGGCTTCGACGGCACTGCGGCGGCGCATTTCGGCTGCGGGTACGCCCCCGCCGGGTGGGACACGATGACGAAGGCCCTGCTGAAGCTCGGCTTCCAGTTCTCCGAGCTGGAAGCCGCCGGGCTGTCGAAGCAGGGCCGCAAGGGGCCCATCGACCGGTTCCATCGGCGTCTGCTGTGGCCCATCCGCAATCTCGGCGGCGATGTCATCGGGTTCGGCGCGCGCAAGCTCTTCGACGACGACAACCTCGGCAAGTACATGAACACGCCCGAGACCATGCTGTACAAGAAGTCGCAGGTGCTGTTCGGACTCGACCTGGCCAAGCGTGACATCGCCAAGGGCCACCAGGTCGTGATCGTCGAGGGCTACACCGACGTCATGGCGATGCACATGGCCGGTGTCACCACGGCCGTGGCCTCTTGCGGCACGGCGTTCGGAGAGGACCATCTGGCACTGATCCGCCGGCTGATGATGGACGACTCGTACTTCCGCGGCGAGGTGATCTACACCTTCGACGGCGACGACGCCGGTCAGGCCGCGGCGCTGAAGGCCTTCGAGGGGGAGCAGTCCATCGCCGGTCAGACCTTCGTGGCCGTCGCGCCCGACGGTATGGATCCGTGCGAGCTCCGACAATCTGCCGGCGATCCGGCGTTGCGTGATCTCATCGCCCGGCGCATCCCGATGTTCCAGTTCGCGATCAAGTCGTTGATCGCCCAGCAGAACCTCGACACCGCGGAGGGCCGCGTGGCGGCCCTGCGGGAGACGGTGCCGGTGGTGGCGAGGATCCGCGACGTCGCGCTGCGGGACGAATACGCGCGCCAGCTCGCCGGGTGGGTCGGCTGGGACGATGTGGCCCAGGTTCTCTCGCGCGTGCGCGCCGAGGCCAAGCGACACGGTGGCCGGCGCGGCGCGAACGCGCGGCAGCGGAACTCGCGCACCCGGCCCGAGGCGATGTCGCCGCCGCCGACCGCGCGACCGCTGCCGAACGACCCGCGGCTCTGGCACCAGCGCGAAGCGCTCAAGGCGGCGCTTCAGTATCCCGCCATCGCGGGCACGGTCTTCGATTCCCTGCCCGGCGAGTGCTTCACCGATCCCTCGTACCTGGCTGTCCGCGAGGCGATAGCGGCGGCCGGGGGAGCGGCGAGCGGTCTCGGCGGCGCCGCCTGGGTGGACGCCGTCCATCACGGCGTGATCGACGACCCCGCGGTGGCTCCGCTCGTCACCGAGCTGGCGGTGGAGCCGCTTCCGGTCGAGGACGACCGTGTGCCGCAGTACATCTCGAGCGTCCTGGCGCGGTCGCAGGAGATCTGGGTCGGCTCTCAGATCGCCGACATCAAATCGAAGCTGCGCCGGATGTCGCCCGCCGGGGACCCCGACGGCTACAACGCGCTCTTCGGCGACCTCGTGGCGCTCGAAGCGTATCGGCGCAGTCTGCTCGAGCAGGCCTTCGACGCCGGAGCGGACGCGGTCTGAGCGGTTCGGCCGCGGCGTCCATCGGCGGGTTCTCCCCAGCATCGTCTGCGGTGCGTCGTAAGGTGATTCTCTGCTGACGGACGCCCTCGTCCCGGCGGAAAGGGTAAGCGCATGACGCAGGTGATGAGGAGCTCGGTGCGCGAGCTGACGACTCGCGGCGTGATCCTCGGTGGTCTCATCACCCTGGTCTTCACCGCGGCCAACGTCTACCTCGGACTCAAGGTCGGTCTCACGTTCGCCACTGCGATTCCGGCGGCGGTCATCTCGATGTCGGTACTGCGCTATTTCCGCGATCACACGATCGTGGAGAACAACATCGTGCAGACCATCGCGTCGGCGGCGGGCACGCTCTCGGCCATCATCTTCGTCCTGCCCGGTCTCATCATGATCGGCTGGTGGACCGGCTTTCCGTACTGGATGACCGTCGCGGTCTGCGCGATCGGCGGCATCCTCGGCGTCATGTACTCGATCCCGCTGCGGCGCGCGCTCGTCACCGGCTCTGATCTGCCGTATCCCGAGGGAGTGGCGGCCGCGGAGGTCCTGAAGGTCGGCGACTCGTCCGGGCGCGACCCCGACGCCGTCGACCCCAACCGCGGCGGTATGCGAGCGATCGTTCTCGGTGCGGTGGGCGCCGCGTTCTTCTCCCTGCTCGGTTCGCTGAAGCTGATCGCCTCGGAGGTCGCGGTCGCGTTCCGTGTCGGCTCGGGCGCGACGATGGTGGGTGCCAGCCTGTCGATGGCGCTGATCGGCGTCGGCCACCTGGTCGGCATCGGGGTCGGTATCGCGATGCTCGTCGGCCTGGTGATCTCTTTCTTCGTCATCCTTCCGACGCGGACATGGGACGCCATTCCCTCCGGCGATCTGCTCGACGGTGTGAACAGCGTCTTCAGCGCCGATGTGCGGATGGTGGGCGCCGGCGCGATCGCGGTCGCGGCCGTGTGGACGCTGCTGACCGTCATCGGCCCGATCCTGCGCGGCATCGTGGCGGCCGCGGCCAGCGCACGCAAGCGCAGGTCGGGCGAGAGCGTCGACGTGACCGAACGCGACATCCCGATCCAGTACGTCGGCCTGACGATCATCGTCGCGCTCATCCCGATCGGATGGCTTCTCTGGGACTTCATGAAGGGGACCGCGCTGGTCGGGAGCGCCACCGGCATCCTGATCGTCACGATCATCTTCGTCTTCGTGATCGGCCTCGTCGTGGCCGCCGTGTGCGGATACATGGCGGGCCTGATCGGATCGTCGAACAGCCCGATCTCCGGTGTCGGCGTGCTGGTGGTCCTGTGCGCGGCACTGCTGATCAAGGTGACGCACGGCCCCGCCGACAGCACGAGTCAGACCGAGGCGCTCATCGCGTACACGCTGTTCACCTCGTCGGTGGTGTTCGGTGTCGCGACCATCTCCAACGACAACCTGCAGGATCTCAAGACCGGTCAACTCGTCGGCGCCACGCCGTGGAAGCAGCAGGTCGCGCTCATCATCGGCGTGCTCTTCGGATCCGCCGTGATCCCGCCGATCCTGGGACTGATGAACAACGCCTTCGGTTTCCAGGGCGCCCCGAACGCCACGGAGAACGCCCTGGCCGCCCCGCAGGCCGCACTGCTCTCGACACTGGCGAAGGGCGTCTTCGGCGGCGACCTCAACTGGGCCCTGATCGGCCTCGGCGCGGCGATCGGCGCCGGCGTCATCGTGGTCGACGAGGTGCTCAAGCGGACCACCTCGAACCTCAAGCTGCCACCGCTGGCCGTCGGTATGGGCATGTACCTGCCGATGTCGCTCACGCTCATCATTCCGATCGGTGCCTTCATCGGTCTGGCGTACGACAAGTGGGCGCTGCGCGACCCGATCGGCGGCGAACGGAAGAAGCGGCTCGGCGTGCTCCTCGCGACCGGCCTGATCGTCGGCGAGAGCCTCTACGGCGTCGTCTTCGCCGGCATCGTCGCCGGCACCGGAGACGACTCGCCGCTGGCGATCGTCGGCGACGGACTCGGCAACTGGATGCAGGTGATCGGCGTCGTGGTATTCGCCGTGATGCTCACGGCGATGTACAGCTACGTGAAGCGGATCGGTTCCGACGACGGGCCCGCCGCCACTGCGGTGCAGAGCAAGAAGTAGGCGGAGGGTAATCTCTGTCCTCGGGCCGATTCGGCTCAGGGGCGATAGCTCAGTCGGTTAGAGCCGCTGACTCATAATCAGCTGGTCGCGGGTTCGAGCCCCGCTCGCCCCACTGAATAAGTGCAGATAGAGGTATGTTTTTGGTTGGAATCTGTGTCCGTCGGTGTTCGAGCGAGTCACAGAAGGTCACATCTGCTCCGAAACTCGTGCAGTGAGCGTCACCCCGGCGGCCGCGAGCGCGTCGTCTTGAGAATGCGTGTAGGTCGCCATCGTGAACGCCGCCGACGAGTGCCCGAGCCACGCCGCGATGACCGTGATCGGCACGCCCCTCAGGTGCATCAGGGTCCCGCAGGTGTGCCGCGCATCGTGCAGGCGCACGCGGTCGACGCCGAGAGCTTTGATCATTTCTCGCCAGTCGCGCGAGAGCTTGTCAGGGTGGTACGGCTTCCCGAATTCGTCGCAGGCGAGATGCTCGCCACCTTGGTACATCGAGCCCGCCTTCAGTCGTTCGGCCCGCTGTGCGCGTCGTGCGGCCTTCAGCACATCGACGACGTCCTGAGGGAGCGGCAGCGTGCGACGGGACTGTTTCGATTTGGGCGTACTG
The DNA here is from genome assembly GCF_047041125.1 of Gordonia sp. LUNF6. Lineage (NCBI taxonomy): Bacteria > Bacillati > Actinomycetota > Actinomycetes > Mycobacteriales > Gordoniaceae > Gordonia > Gordonia sp. LUNF6. The sequence goes on along the minus strand of NZ_CP178181.1, from coordinate 2,556,874 downwards.
GTGAGAACTTCCTTGCCGACGGCGACACGCGTCTCGGCGATGGTGATGGTCCTTGCATCGAGGTCGACGTTCTCCCAGCGGAGTCCGGCGATCTCGCCCCGCCGGAGGCCGTGCAGTGCCAAGGTCCATAGGTGCCGGTCGCGACACTCGTGGTCGAGCACCGTGAGCATTTGCTCGTGCGTGAGTGTCTTCGCAGTCCTCGCGTCACGCTCCATCGGCCGAATATCGGCTGCGACGTTCCGGACGACGCGTCCCTGCCGCTTCTCCGATTCGAGCACTGCCTTGGTGAGCGTCAGCAGCAAGTTGCAGCTCCGTGCGGTCCACTTCTTCCGCCCCGGCGACTTTCCGGACCGGAGCCGTCGGAGCATGCGCACCACGTCCGCCTCGCTGAGCTTCTGGACCTGAGTGTCGCCGTTTTCATCAACGAGCGCTTGGAGGACCACGGTGTACGACTGAAGTGTCGTCGGCTTGAGTTGTCTCGTGTCGAGCCAGTCCTGCACTGCTTGACGGACCGTTGTCGACGACGCAGCGACGTACGTGCCGCGCGCGACCTCCGCCTGCGTCGTCGCGAGGAAGGACCGGGCCTCCCTCTCAGTAGTGAACCGCTTCTTGACCTGCTTACGCGGCTCACCCGGTGGAGCGACGTCGACCGTCACGACGTATCGCCGGACGGGCTTGCCGGTACGCCTGTCAACGACGTCGCGAGTCTTGATCTGTGGAGGGAGCTGTTGTCGTGCCATGCGCCGATCATGACACCAAACGCGGACACAGCCCGTGTAGCGCAGACATGATGGGGTACGACCGAGTGAGCGATCGGAACAGTTTGGTAACGATTGGATAACGGATTCTGCGGCGATCTGGCCGCGCAGCCGACGCCTTTGGCGGTACAGCCGACGCGTCAGAGTTGCCAAAACCCTAGACCCAGAAACAACTATTGAGTGCTGGCGCATCGCGAAACACACTGTGTGTTAGGAGTTTTCGAGCGCTTGGCCTCCTCCGAACCGCTGCTTGACCAGGGGCGCGACCGCGCGCACAGTTGCGGCATGGCCGATTCACCCGAACCCGCCGCCCCGATCCTGCTCGGGGCCGCGACCGCTGCCGCAGCGCTCGGCGTCCACCATCAGACGCTCCGCGCGCTAGCGCGCAGCGGCGAGATCCCCGTCGTGCGCGTCGGTCGGCGTGTGTTGTTCCGTCGCGATGACCTGGAGCGATGGGCCGCAGCGGCCGCGACCGCCCTCTGAACAACAAGATGCCCCGGCGCGCCAACGCCGGGGCTGACGAAAATCGTTCCCACCACAGGAAGAAATTTCGATGAGCACCATCGTAGCCGCGACGCGGCCCGCAGACCACCCTGACCCGTAAGCCGGGGCCGGTCGTTCTGGCGGGCTGCCCGACCGTAACCAGCGGCCCCACCACGCACCCCCGCGATGCCCGTACAGCGTCGCGCGGTGGTTCCCACGATGCGCCCACGCGGACCGGTCCGGTGCCCGCGGCGATGACGCATGGGTCCGGACGGGCGAAATCCGGGGCGAATTCGCCGGGCCTTTGGGGGGATGGCCGACGGCCCCCAAACACATCACCACGACTGGTTAGGGCACTTCCCTATTATGAATTCTGATTTGAGCGTCCTCGCGCGATCGCGGGGACTCCACGACGACACGATCCGGTTCGTACAGCGCGTGCACCCGCGCACGCTCCGTGCGTGGGTGACTGGTCAGGTGATCGTTCCGGATGCCGAGCGGCGGGGCCGTCGCCATGTCGACGCCGCCCCGCCCGGTGGGTTTCGTGCGAAATTTTGGACCGACGGCCGGTGTGCGCTGTGCGGCGGGCCGACCGCGCCCCGGCAACGACTGGTTGTGGTCGCCGACCGTGGCCCGTCGTCGGACCGCTACGCCCACACCCTTTGCGCGCGGGCGCAGCGCGCCGCTGACGCCGAGCACCGTGACGCTGATGCTGAGGCGGCCCGCCGACGCCGAGCACGCCGCAAGGCCGGGCGGAGGCGGTCGTGACCGCCGTGCGGGTCCGACCTTCGGTCGGATGGTCGGCGCGGCGGCGCTCCCCATTCGGTCGGCCGCTGCGCGGCCTCCCTCACCCGACCGGGGTTATGCCGTGCGAGCGTCGGCGGCCGGCCACTCCGCTAGCGCTCCGTGGACAGGCCCCCGCCGCCGCACGGCATAACCGACCGGTCGGAAAACTCCCGCCCCGCAGCGGCACCACCCAGACCATCGTCAGGACTTCGTCAGACGCTCGGGCTGGGTCGGGACGGGAGAGCGAGCAATGCCCTACAGGCGCCTCTCACCACCCCGCTCCGCTCGTGGCTCGACGCGCCTTCCGGGCTGCTCGCCCTCCGGTCGCCTCCACTCGCTGCGCTCGCTTCGACTCCCTCCGGGTGGTGCGACGTGGACGCTAAGCGCGCCCACGCCAGGGCCGACGCTGCCGCGTCGGCGCGTCGGACGCGTCGCTTCCAGCTCCGCGTAACCGACGCAGAGCACGCAGCACTTCGTGCCGCGATGGCGGGCGCGGGCCGTGCTGAACTCGCGACGTGGGCGCGACTTGTACTGCTCCGCGAAGCACGATCGCCGCGTAATGCGCGCACCGAAGCCGCCACGCCCGCACACGCTACTGACTCAGTTGAGGTCTCCGAACTGCGTCGCGCGGTGCGTGAACTGGTCCGGATCGGCGTCAACTTGAACCAATGCGCGCGCGCACTGAACACGCCGGGCGGTGACGCTAACGGCGAGTGGGTGCGATGGCTTGAACGTCATGCTGACACGATTGACGCGCACGCGGACGCCGTTCGAAACGCCGTCGAGGCACTGACGAACGCGGAGCGAGAGTGATCGCTAAGGCCATCCGTGGCAGCAGTGCGCGAGGTCTCGCACGTTACCTTCACGGGCCCGGACGGCGAAACGAACACACCTACAAGCGGAGGGGTAAGACGCTCGCGGGTGGTGTCGTCATCGGGGGCTCAGTGTCCGTGGAGCGCAGTGAATCCGGCGAGTGGGGACGAGCGCTCGACCGCGTCATCAGGCAGCGAGACAAGGTGGGGAAGGGTGTCTACCATCTGCCGATTCGCGCCGACGCCAGTGACCGGACGCTCTCCGATGGAGAGTGGAGAGTCATCGCCGAACGCGTCATGGGTGCGCTCGGCATCGGCGACGAGTACCCGTGGGTCGCTGTTAGGCACGCCGACGACCACATCCACATCGCGCTGTCGCGGGTGAGTTTCGACGGCGCGCACGTCGCGAAACTGTCGTGGGACTACGCCAAGATCATGAAGGAGCTGCGGTCGATCGAGGTCGATCACGGACTCGCGGGCGTTGCGATGCCCGGCCACAACCCCGACCGGCCGTCGATGCACGAGCGCGTCACGACGGCGGATTCGGCGCGCGCAATGCGCACGGGGGACACCCCTCCGCGTACGAAGGTTGCCGCGCTCGTGCGGGCCGCGCGCGACGCGTCAGCAGGTCTCGGCCGCGCAGCATTCGAGGCCGAACTAGACAGTCTCGGCGTCCAATACCGAGCCAACGAAGCCAAGACCGGCCGGATGAACGGGTACAGCATCGCGGCTGGAGTCGACGCAGATGGCGAACCGATCTGGCACGCCGCATCCAAACTTGCGCGCGACCTGTCGTGGTCGAATCTCGGCAAGACCGTGGAGCAGGGCACAGCTATACCGGCTGAGCAAGCCCGTGCAGCAGCCTATGCCCACGTAGATGCGACCGCTGCGGCCTGGCGGGAAGCCGCCGCACACGCCACTGAAACCAAACGCCAACAAGCACTGCACGTCCACCCATCACCATCGACAACGGAGAAGGACACGACCATGACCGCACCCGACTCACACGACTTCCTCCAGGGCGTCCTCAATGAAATGACCAAGACCAAGGGTGAATCCCTCATGGGTGCCGTCACGGACGCATTCGCGCCGGACATCGAGGCGATCGACCAGACAGTCTCCGACGTACTCGGAGTCGAGTCGGCGAGAGAAGCGCGCGACCGCGAAGCCGCCGACCGCGTCGCCGACGCCGCAGCTGAAGGCCGCCATGTCGACGGACAGACCGTCGAAGCACTCGACACACCAGGCGAGTCCAATGAGCACAGCTGGTTGAACGACCTGCGACGCGAGCAGCACGCCGCCCGTGAGGACATCGTCGGACTCGAGTTGGACCAACCCGACGACGGTCTCAGCCTGTAGCCGTTAACACCTTCACTCTGGGGCTGCGCCCCAGACCCGCACCTCAAGGAAGTCCGCTGGGATCGGTCCACCGGTGCGGACCCAGCGTGGTCGGTGCGGTGGTGTGGTGGTCGCCTCCCATCGACAAACCCACGGCTACCACCTGCACGCGGGCGTCTACAAGGACGGCCAAGGCCGCCGCTACGCGGTCGCTCCGCGATCCCCTCCGGCACCCACGCCCAGGCGGTCGAGACGCCGCCGCCGACGGGAAGCGACCACCACACCACCACCCCTCATGAAGGCCAAGCATCCGACCCAGCCTGGCACCAAGCCAGCAACCAAGCCAGCAACCAAGCATCCAAACAAGGCGCGATGCCAGGAACGATCGGCGAGGAGGAACCGCAGATAAGGCCTCTGACCTGCAGTTATCCCTTGACGCAGTGAAGTTGAATAGTTACAATGAGTAACAAGAAAGAAACGCAAAACGTTACTTTAAGAACTGAGAGGTTGACGCCATGCCGAAGCCGCCTACCAACACCGCGTCGATCGCCTCGGCGTTCGCAGAGTTGTCCGCGGAGGGTGTCGCCATCAGCGTCCGCGCCCTCCGCGAGCGCGCCCACGTCAGCACCAAAGCAGCCAGCGACTGGCTCGCCGCCAACCGGCCGAGCCGCGAAACGCCCCCAGCCCCGACCGAGGTGTTCAGTGGCATGGTCGACACCCTATGGAGCGCCGCCCTCATCGCCGCTCGCGACGAAGACGCCGACGCCCGCAACACCGAGCGCACCGAACTCCTCGCCGCCGAACGTGTCGCCCTCGACGACGCCGACACGGCGACCACCGAACGCGACGCCGCCGTCGCCCGCGCCGACCACGCAGAAGCTGAAGTCGCGACCCTCCGCGCCCAAGTCGACGACCTCCGCCGCCAGCTCGACGCCGAGGCCGGCCGCGCGCGTGCTGCCCTCGACGAAGCCGCTGCCGCCCGCCAGGCCGCGCACGCCTCCGAGGTCGCCCTCGCCGAAGCCCAGGCCACCGCGAGAGCTTTCCGCGAGGTCATCGCCGACCGCGACAAGGCCACCGCTCAAGCCAAGGCAGATGCCGAGCCCGCCGACAAGTAGGAGAAACGCGTGTTTATCCACCCGACGCACCCGAATCTCGGCGATCGTCGCAAAGCTGGGGTGCAATTCCGTCGAGAGGCCAAGGCGCGCGGTGAAACTAAGAACACCCGCCTGCACGATTCGGCGACTGTCCGGTTCGGCCAGAAGCTGGGCGTTCTTCGGCAGCACCCAGCACGCTGGTGGGACAATAGTGATGTCCGCGGCCTGTCCCGTTTCGTTGACGTGCAGTTGCACGCGGAGACTGTTCACCGTGCTCTCGCCTCATGGGCCTTCGAATTCGCCGCCTACGCAATTGCCGATGACCACGACCACCCGGTCCCCGAATTCGTCCCCTTCGTTCTGGACCCGGCCGTTCTGCGGGTGACGTGGGAGATCGACGCAGTGACCGACAATGTGGTCCTGGTCGCTGCGACCGCCGGAGCGGGGGAGATCGCCCGCGTCCCGATCATCGGCACTCTTGCCGCCACCGAGGCACTGATGGCCGAGCAGATTGACCAGCCGTTCACCATCGACGAGCACGGAGGCAGCGAGTACGAACCTCAACGAAAACTGCGCAGCTCGACTGGGCCCTCGAACCTAACCAGGCACGGAGTTGCCGAAGCATGAAGGGCTGGAACCTGCGAGCAGTTTCAGCCCTTCTGTCTGGGCCCACATAGAAGGCAGGACCGAAGTATGTCGCACCGTGCCATTGGTGGTGCCGCCTGATCGCTTGAGTGTGGAATCGACCGATCAGGCGGCACGGTGCGTAGGGGAGCGGGTGTGTGTTGGGTGCCGTTCCGCGCCTACGCGATCCGGGTGTCAGCGATGCGGTCGACGACTGCTTCGCTCAGTGCAGGATCGGTTAGGAGCTGGGTATAGAGCGCCGTCGTGAGGTCTTGCGTCGATACTCGCGAGACACCGAGCGTTTCGGCGGCCTCGGCCGCCCAACGTTTCAGCGCGGCGTTCAGATGCTGATCGACGCGCACGGTGTACGCAGCGGGTCTGGTGGTCATGCGGCGATGATGTCACGGCGTCAGATCGCGGCCTGCGTCTCGGCAAGCCACGCAGCCGTGCGGCCCCATCCGTTCGGTCGGTCCGCCTCGCCTCCCACGAACCCGAAGAGATCGAAAGCCCACCGTGCACACACCGACTCAGCATCTTCACCGAGGTCATCCATGACGTGCGTGTCGCGAAGCAGATAGGCGACCACAACGACGTAGCCCGTCGACCAGGCGGCGATGAACGATCCCCATCCCCGTTCGCGGACGAGGTGGCACCGTGCGATCAAATCCTCCCGCAATTCGACGAGATCCCCTGGCGATTTCGCGGGGATTCGCTGAGCCATGAATTCATCGAAAGTCACACATCGATGGTGAATGATGTGACGTCATGACGTCAATGGAAGAAATTGGAAATAGTGTGAGTTGGGCCACAGTTGACACGTTAACTGCAAATTGCTTTCGATCGAAAGGGTGGAGTGGCGGCGAATTACGGCTGGCGGTGTCAACTCGTGGAAGCAACGTTGTCCTTCAGTAGGCGTTCGAAGACTTCCCGTGGAGTGTAGAAGCCCAGGCACTGCCGTGGCCGCTCGTTGAGCTCGCGGGCGATCGCTTCGAGGTACAGCTGATCGGATGGGATTTCGGTGCCCTTGGGCAGGTACTCGCGGATCAGGCCGTTGGTGTTCTCATTCGTCGGGCGTTCCCATGGCGAGCGGGGATGAGCGAAGTAGATCGGCAACTCGGCGGCCACGGTGACGCTGGCGTGCTCGGCCATCTCGGTGCCTTGATCCCACGTCAGGCCCTGTCGCATGAACTCCGGCAGTCCTCGCAGGTGATCGATCAGCACATCAGCAACGCCGGGTGCTTTCTTCCCGTCCGGCAGACCCAGGATCAGCGTGTACCGGCTGGTGCGCTCGACCAAGGTCACCGCCGCGGACTGGCCGGCCTTCCCGACGATCAGATCTCCTTCCCACCAGCCCGGCACCCGCCGATCGGCCGCGGTCTCGGGGCGGTCGTCGATGCTGACCATGCCCACGATCCGCGCCGACCGCTCACCGACTGACTTGCGGGGTTTACGCGCGGTGCGCTTGGACTGCAACAGGATGCCCTGAGCAGCCAACTCTCCCTTCGGAAGAGCATAAATCCACCGATAGATCGACTCGTGTGACACGCGGCGGCCCTGCGCGTTCGGTGAACCCGTCATGGGATCCACTGTGGGGTCTTGGGCCTCGAGCTTCAACCTCCCCGCGATCTGGCGCGGCGTCCGCGACCTGCGCAGGTCGGACCGTACCCGGTCGGCGAGCACCGAGTCAGCATCGATCGCCCTCGTCTGCGGACGGGCCCGCCGTGCGCGGGCGTGCTTGTCGGCGTGCACCACCTGATACGCGCCCGTCTTGGTGGCATTGCGTTTGATCTCGCGAGACACCACCGACTTGTCGCGCCCGATCTGCTCGGCGATCGCCGTGACCGTCATCCCCGCACGCCGTCCGACCGCGATCTCCGTCCGGTCCGCCACCGTCAACATCATCCGTCCCAGCCCCACCCAGGGTCTCCTACCGCGCTACCCGCAACCCCTCGTGGCCTGCAGTGTTGCTACGACGGTATGACACCGCCGCTGGTTCGATGACGACAAGGTTCACCTCACTCTTCGGATGTCGGCGGCGCTGCCTGCGTCTTCGCATTAGTTGATGCACGAAATTCGAGTGCTGTATTCATACCCACATATTAAATAGTGGATGATTGATCGATCGATGGAGCCGATTCACTGCTCCTTTACATGTGCCACCGTGGAACTTCTAATCGACCTTATGAAGGCGAATCACTTTGAACGCGAGCGTGCGGCAGCGCTCCGCGACACCACCAGCCGACACGACACGCTGCGCGGCCGATGGTCGGCGTGGGTGCGGTGGGCGCTCGAAGACCGTGTGCGTCGAGCGGACCTGGCTGCAGGCTTCGGCGGCTCGTCAGCGACACCGTCCAAGCCGCCGCCACGCCCGTGGCGGTCCAAGCCGCTCCGTGACGACCCCAAGCATCAGGACCGTCAAGCCGACCCGGACGGCATCGGCTGGGCTGCCGCTGCTGTGGCGCGGGGCGTCGGAAGAACTGTATTGACAGTGCTGCTGGTGCCAGGCCTGCTGATCGTCGGTTCCTGGTGGATTGTGGTGCCGCGTGTCGGTCCCGTGCGGCCCCGAATTCTCGCACTGGCAGGCATCGGACTCGCGATGGTTGCCGCTACCGCAGTAGCGCTCCTGAAGCCACTAGACGCGGTCGAGGCGGCCGCCACGCTGCCGTGGCTGTGGCTAGGCGTGTCGATGATCTCAGCGGCCTCGATCGCGCATGACGTCCTCGGTTGGCGGCCGCCGATCACCGGCAACACCGCGACGACGACGCCCGATAGCGCAGACGGCCCGCTGATCACCCTCGACGACCCTGACACTGACCACCCCGAGGCCGCATGAACAGCAGTGTGGGCGTGCGTCTCGACGACGCAGCTGCTGACCAGATCGACGCCCTGGCAACACGATTCGACCTCACGGCGGCGGCAACGGTCCGCGCCATCGTCGTCGGCGCACTCGCCGACCACACGCCGCCCGAATGGTTCACCAGCGAACGCGACCGCATCCGCCACACGCTCGCCGACCGTGGTCGCCGCGTCGCCGCGCACCGATGGAAGGACCGCACATGACCGCTGTCACAGACGCGCCGTACTGCGGGTTCCGGGCCGGCAAATACGCCGAAGCCGGGCCCCACGTGATCGTCAGCGGACCGACCGGCGTCGGCAAAACCTTTCGAGTGCTCGGACCGGCCGCCGGGCTCTGGCCCGGTCCCGCGATCGTCGTCAGTTCGAAGACCGATATAGCCGAGCTGACGATCCCGGCACGCCGGAAACGCGGTGCGCAACGCGTCCTCGACCTCGGCGGTCACGCTCGCCTGCCGGGTGACGTGCAGCGCGTCCGCTACGACCCGACGACTGCCCTGGAGACCGCCGACGACGCCCTCGACCTCGCCGCGCTCCTGCTCAAGGTAGGGGGCATCGGCGCAGGCAGTGGCGGTGCTGACGCGTTCTGGTCGACACTCGCGACCCCGCCTCTGGCGGGCCTGCTGTGGGCGTCCAACGGCGCGGGTGGCATCGCACGCGTCGCCGACGTCGTCGGCGACATCGCGGCCTGGGAACCCCTGGTGATGTCGCTTAAAGCCGATCCGGAGCCCGGCGCGAGCCGCCTCGGCGGGCAGCTCGTCGCGGTCGCCACGATGGAAGGCCGTATGCAATCGTCGGTGATCGCGACGATGACACCGGCGGTTGCGGCGTGGATGCGAACGAGCATCGCCCCCGACGACTGTGAGCCGACGATCGACCTTGATGCACTGACGACGGGGACGCTGCACGTCATCGCGCCCGGTGAAGGCGTCGCGGCACCCGCCGCGTGCGCCCTGCTGGCGCAGGTCGTGTGGAAGCACCGTCGCGCCGTCGAGAAGGGTAGCCCGCGCCCGGTCGTGCTCATCGTCGCCGACGAACTCGCCAACACGGCGCCACTCCCGCATCTTCCGACCTGGGTGACCGAGGCGCGGGGCCTCGGCGTCCGGATCATCGCCGCTGTGCAGGCGTTCTCACAGCTGACGGCCCGATGGGGTGACGCCGACGGCCGCGTCCTCCGCGACGTTTTCCCGACGGTCCTGGTTCTCACGGGGTCGCCCGACACCGATCTGCTGGAGCGGGCCGCAACGTACGCAGGCACGGTCGAGCGCGGTGAAGTCACGATCCACGACGGGGGCCGCCAGCGCTCGCACTCGGTGACCGAAGCTCAGGCGATCCGACCCGAAGCGCTCGCCGCCCCAGACGACACGAAAGGCCGCCTGCTCAACGGCGGTCGCGACGCCGGACTCGTGGACCTACCCACATGGACCCATCTCACTCAGAAAGGTACGTAGACCAACGATGAGTTGCCAGCGCTGCATCCAGTACCACATGGGAACGCCCTGCGGATTCTGCGGAAGCCGCCACGACGGCCCAGAACCACGATTCGACCGGGACTGCCAGCGCTCAGATGCCGTCGCAGCCTGGACCGACTGGCGTGGACCGGGCGAAACAATCGGTCGCCAGGACACCCCCATCCCGCGCGTAGCGCAAGTCCTACGTGACCGACACTTCGCGCAGGCGATTGATGCCGTGGACGAAGTCGAGGACGATGAAGCCCATCGCGTGCTGTGCGACCTGATCCGTGCAGCAGCACGGCCCCGCTGGTGGCAGTTCTACCGACGCACAATCCGCCCTCGCGGGGGCACGGACGCCAACGAGTGACCCCAAGCTAGCGACCCAGCATCGGACCCAGCCAGCGGCCAAGCATCGGACCCAGCCAGCGACACGGCATTCACCCCACCCAGCGGCCAGGCACTTGTGCGGAAGAGTTTCCGCCAGACCGGTGCAACATTCGCCGCTGCTGCCCAGTCGTCGCCGCTACTCGACTGCGCTCAATCGGTCTACGATCCGCATGGTTTCAACGGCGACCGTGGTGACGCGCTTGATGAGGTTGACGATGTACCGGGGGGCGTCGTGTTCGTCGCACCAGTCGTTGGGGTCGTTGACGATGCCCGAGGCTTTGTCGGTCTTGACCTGGTAGCGGTCGATGATCCAGGCGAGCGCAGACCGCGACCCGAGCATATAGCGCTCTGCGTCCTCTGGGATGCCAGTGATAGTGACGTTCTTGTTGTAGACGATGGTGGTGCGATCGTCGACGCGCTTGCCTGTATCGGGGTCCTTCTCCTTTCCCCAACTGAGTTTGGTGACTCGCCACGTCTCCCTGCCGTCGAGCGACGTACCCGCCTTCACTTGTACGTCGAGCGGGTACGGGTCGACAGTCTCGTATCCCGTGTGTAGATCGGCGAGCTGTCGCCCCGCAGTGGCGAGTTGGTCAAAGCGTTCGCGGCTGTCCGGCGTGGGGATGTGCGGCAGCATCTTGCGGAGATCTGCGGCGTACGTCTGTCGGTATGACGGGTCGTGGAGGATCCCGTAGACGTAGTAGAAGATGTCGTCCTTGGTCACAGTGCCGCCGAGTGCGTCGGCGTAGATAGCTTGTATGTCATCGGTGATGTTGTCGACGCGCCGGTAGCCCCACTCGTCAACTTCGTCAGCGTCCGCACCGAAGTCAAGTTCCCCGTCGCGTGCCGCGACCGTTTCGTAGGTCCACCGCGAGAAGAACTGAGCCGTGTACATGAAGAATGAAAGGTCCGGGAGGAAGTCCACTGCTAGTGCTGCGAACGCTGTGCCCTCCCGTGGTGCCATGACCAAGATTCCGGTGTTGGTGTGGTTCGGTGTTGGGAACATTGAGGCGAGTTGGGAGATTCTGTCGTTGACGCGGTCGTCAAAGTAAGCCCATTGTGGTGCAAACGGACGATACATGCTCTGGTAGACGTATTCGTCGCCCCAGGCGATCTCGGTGCTGCGTGCTACGTGCTGTTTGATCGATGTATTCCAGCTGATCTTCCCGACGCCGGTGTGTTCTGGGTGTTCGGCAAGGTACCGGGTGACATCCGGTTCCTTTGGCGTCGCAATGCCCTCTGTGGCGACGTAATCGGAAAATTCGCTCTGCAATGATTCGTATTGATCAAGCATTGCCTTGACATTGGTTGCGATACTTCCGCGGTCCCACGCGTAGCACCAAGCATCGCGGCCAGTTTTCAGTCCTGACGAGAATGTGCGGAACACGGTGGTCTGACCTGGTTGGGGTCGTTTGGCGCCGATGGTGGGCCAGGTGGAGAATTCTTCGTTGCGTTGGTTGGTCCAGTCGCCGTGTGTGTTGGGGGTGATGGGGGTCCAGTCGATAGTGTCGAGGTGGCCGTCGTTGATGATGGCGAGTTTCTCGTCGCGGTTGAGGTAGTCGCCGATGTCCCGGTACAGGAGCTCGAAGTCACCTGTGTGAGCGGGATCCTTGACGCCAATCCAGACTGAGATACCCACACGTACGTTGAAGACATTGCCGCCTTCTCGCTTGGCGGTTTCACCGGCGGTCCGAGAGTTGCCGCGGAGGTTGTATACGTAGATTTGTGAGTATTCGTCGGCGAGGCTGAGTCGGACTCCTGCTGCGGTGTTGCTGTCGATCCAGCCGGCGTTGGAGACGAACGCGACGATGCCGGTGTCGCCGATGCGGTCGGTGGCCCAGCGGAAGGCTCTCAGGTAGGAGTCGTAGAGACTGTTCTTGAGTTGCGCAGTGGACCGTTCGGCGTAGGTGTCTTTGATGCGCTGGTCGAGGGTCGGGTAGGCGATGTTGGCGTTGAGGTCGTTGGCACTGTTTTGGCCGACGGAGTAGGGCGGGTTGCCGATGATGACGTTGATGGGGACGGCGAGTTGTCGGGTAATGCGTTCGTTGTTTTGGGGGAAGATCACCTCGTCGAAGCTGTCGCCGTCTTCGGTGATTTGGAAGGTGTCGGCCAGGACGATGCCCTCGAACGGGTGGTAGTCGTCGGCTTCGGTGATCGCGTGGTAGGTGGTTTCGATGTTGACTGCGGCGATGTAGTAGGCCAGGAGCATGATCTCGTTGGCGTGCAGTTCGTTGGCGTACTTGCGGGCCAGGTCGGCGGGGTTGATGATCCCTGATTGCAGGAGTCGGGTCATGAAGGTGCCGGTGCCGGTGAAGGGGTCGAGGATGTGGACGCCTTCGTCGGTCAGGCCTCGTCCGAAGGCGGCGCGGGAGGCGTGGTCGGCGGCGCGGAGGATGAAGTCGACGATTTCGGTGGGGGTGTAGACGATGCCGAGGGCGTCGGCTTGTTTGGCGAAGCCGAGTTTGAAGAACTTCTCGTAGAGTTCGGCGATCACTTGCTGGGTGCCGGCGGCGGTGGTGACTTCGGAGGCGCGGGTGCGGACCGAGGCGTAGAAGCCTTCGAGTGTGGTGGTTTCGGCTTCCAGTCCGGCATCGCCGAGGGTCTCGATCATTTTTTGCATGGTGATCGAGACGGGGTTGGATTCGGCGAAGGCGTGTCCGGCGAACAGGGCGTCGAAGATGGGTTTGGTGATCAGGTGCTGGGCGAGCATGCTGATCGCGTCGTCGTTGGTGATGGAGTCGTTGAGGTTGTCGCGCAGGCCGGTGACGAACTGCTCGAACCCGTTGGTGATGGTGGGGTCGGCGTCGTCGACGATGGCGCGGATGCGGCTGATGAGGGCTGAGGCGATGTCGGCGACGTCTTTGGCCCAGTCCTCCCAGTAGGTGCGGGTGCCGACCTTGTCGACGATCCGCGCATAGATGGCTTCCTGCCACTCCGACAGGGAGAACAGGGCCATCTGTTTCGCTAGCTCACGGTCGGATTGTGCCGGGTCGGTGGCGTAGGGGTCGCCGGTGCTGTCGAGGCTTTCGGCCTCACCGGACTCGGGTTTGGGTGGGCTGACGGGGCCGACGTGACCGGCGAACAGGGTGTCCGAGCCCTTTCCGGCCTTCTCGGCGGTGGTGTTGAGGTTGATGGAGTTGACGAAGGCGTTGAAGCGGTCGTCGTGGGCGCGTAGGGCGTTGAGGACCTGCCAGACGGTCTTGAACCGTTGGTTGTCGTTGAGGGCCTTCGACGGTTCGACACCGGCAGGGACCGCGACCGGGAGGATGATGTAGCCGTAGTCCTTGCCGTCGGCCTTGCGCATCACGCGTCCGACAGACTGGACGACGTCGACGACACTGTTGCGGGGGTGTAGGAACAACACGGCATCGAGTGCGGGCACGTCGACGCCCTCGGACAAGCAGCGGGCGTTGGTGAGGATGCGGCACTCGTCCTCGGCGGCGGGCGCTTTGAGCCAGGCCAGTTCGCGGCCGCGTTCGAGGGCATTGAAGGTGCCGTCGACATGATGGACTTCGCACGCCAAGTCCAGGTTCGTCTCGTCGATACTGCGCCCGTCATCGCGTGCATCCTGCAACAGGGTGCGGTAGCCGTCGACGACGGCCGGGAACACGTCGGCGACCTGCTTGGAGGCTTTGATGTCCTTGGCGAAGGCCACCGCTCGGCGCATCGGCGTCTCTCCGGGCGCGAACCCGGTACCTGTCGGTGTGGTTCCGGCGCGCTTGGCGAGTCCGTTCCAGCAGCCGACGATCCGGGACGCATCATCAAGACGCAGCTCGCCGAAACCTTCCGACATGCCCTGCTGAACGGTGTCGGCGATCATCTCCTGATCAACAGTCAGCACGAGGACCTTGTAATCGGACAGCAAACCGCGCTCGACAGCGTGACCGAATGAGAGACGATGGAATTCGGGGCCGTAGACGTCCTCGTCGTCCATCGAGGTCACCTCAGCAGAGGCCTCGTCGGCCTTGGCTTTGACCTTGTCGTCATAGATGCGCGGTGTCGCTGTCATGTACAGGCGACGCGACGCGTGCAGGTAGTCGCCGTCATGGATGCGGACGAAGTTCGACTCACCAGCATCGAGCAAGGTCACGCCGGTGGTGCGGTGAGCCTCGTCCGCAATCACCAGATCAAACGAATCGACCCCCAGCTTCTGCGCCTCGGCGACCGTCGGCAACGACTGGTAGGTGGTGAACACGACCGTCAAACCGGCCGCACGCTTACGATGACCCATCTCAGTCATCAGCTGCGTCGCATCGGTCGTCACTGGGATCGCGACGTCGACGGTGGTGATGTCCTCGGCGGCGCGGGAGACCTTCTTGTCCGAGCACACCGCGAACGCACGCAGATCGAGCCGGGTCTGCCCCGACCACTCGCGCAGGGTCTGCGACAGCAGGGAGATCGACGGGACCGCGAACAAGATCGTGGCCTTACCGCCATTCTCGGCAGCGGTGCGTTCGGCGATCTTCAACGCGGTGAACGTCTTTCCCGTTCCGCACGCCATGATCAACTTGCCCCGGTCATGACCTGCAGCGAACCCACGGAACACCGCCTCGATCGCCTCACGCTGATGCTTGCGCGGCTCGTGCTTGACTGCCGGAGCCAAGCTGATCGACGGCGTCTCACCCGGCCAGGCGATATCCCACGCAATCGGAGACTCAGCGATCTCGGCCATCCCGATCCGCTGCACTGGAATCATCTGCCCCTCCAGCGCCTCCTCGGCGTGCTTGCCCCACCGGTCGGTCGTGGAGATGATGACTCGGTTGGTGAACGGCTGCTTACCTGACGCGGTGAAGAACGAGTCGATGTCCTCCTTGCGCAGGGTGTGGGTCGGCTCGTAGAACTTGCACTGGATCGCCGTGTACTCGCCCGTGTCGCGCTCACGAGCCACGAGGTCGATCCCCGTGTCAGGCTTACCTTGACGGCCGGGCCAATCCATCCACTGCCACACCGCGTCATACTGCTGCGACAGCACCGGATCGAGCTCGAAGTACCGCACCATCAGCTGTTCGAACTTGGTTCCCCGTTCGGCGTTCGAGGGTGCCTGGCGGAACGCTTCGATGACTTCGTGGATCGACCCCATGGAACTATGACTCCTGCCGTCGGTAGTGGACGCGATCAGCGTATCGAGCCCGGGCTACGGCCCGTCACGCAACCGAGAACTGCAGGTGAACGACCACGTTGCTTCCGCTACCCGGCGAGTCCTTGGGGCGCAGTTACCTATGATGAGGTGATGAGCGAGGACGATCATTCTCTAGATGCTGCGATTCGCGAGATCCTCATGCTTGATCGGGATCTGCTCGACCGGCTTGGGAACGACGCGGACGCTGACCAGGAGAATCGTCAACTTCTGGCAGAGCTTGCGGTCGCTCACAGGCGCTCGGAGCTGGACCTCACCCTGTCGCTCGACGAAGCTGCCCACATCGCAGGGATGACATCGGTGGACATCCAGAATCTCCTCGCGGAGGGCGCTCTCATCGCGTATTCGGTCGACGGTATCGATCGAATACCGCGCTGGCAGCTCACCGAGAGTGGCGTCCTACCTGGCGTGAGCATTATCGCCGCCGCAATACCCGTCGGCTGCCCGATCGAGTCGCTGGTCGCATTCCTAAACATCGGCAATGAAGACTGCGACGACCTGACCCCGCTTACCTTCATAGAGTCCGGAGGCGATCCCGCTGCTGTTGCTGACCTCGTCAGGGAACTCGATCAATGCTAGTGCCGCCGTCGACACGTCGATAACAGACTATTATCAGAAGCGACGGCGGTGTCAACTCGTGGAAGCAACGTTGTCCTTCAGTAGGCGTTCGAAGACTTCCCGTGGAGTGTAGAAGCCCAGGCACTGCCGTGGCCGCTCGTTGAGCTCGCGGGCGATCGCTTCGAGGTACAGCTGATCGGATGGGATTTCGGTGCCCTTGGGCAGGTACTCGCGGATCAGGCCGTTGGTGTTCTCATTCGTCGGGCGTTCCCATGGCGAGCGGGGATGAGCGAAGTAGATCGGCAACTCGGCGGCCACGGTGACGCTGGCGTGCTCGGCCATCTCGGTGCCTTGATCCCACGTCAGGCCCTGTCGCATGAACTCCGGCAGTCCTCGCAGGTGATCGATCAGCACATCAGCAACGCCGGGTGCTTTCTTCCCGTCCGGCAGACCCAGGATCAGCGTGTACCGGCTGGTGCGCTCGACCAAGGTCACCGCCGCGGACTGGCCGGCCTTCCCGACGATCAGATCTCCTTCCCACCAGCCCGGCACCCGCCGATCGGCCGCGGTCTCGGGGCGGTCGTCGATGCTGACCATGCCCACGATCCGCGCCGACCGCTCACCGACTGACTTGCGGGGTTTACGCGCGGTGCGCTTGGACTGCAACAGGATGCCCTGAGCAGCCAACTCTCCCTTCGGAAGAGCATAAATCCACCGATAGATCGACTCGTGTGACACGCGGCGGCCCTGCGCGTTCGGTGAACCCGTCATGGGATCCACTGTGGGGTCTTGGGCCTCGAGCTTCAACCTCCCCGCGATCTGGCGCGGCGTCCGCGACCTGCGCAGGTCGGACCGTACCCGGTCGGCGAGCACCGAGTCAGCATCGATCGCCCTCGTCTGCGGACGGGCCCGCCGTGCGCGGGCGTGCTTGTCGGCGTGCACCACCTGATACGCGCCCGTCTTGGTGGCATTGCGTTTGATCTCGCGAGACACCACCGACTTGTCGCGCCCGATCTGCTCGGCGATCGCCGTGACCGTCATCCCCGCACGCCGTCCGACCGCGATCTCCGTCCGGTCCGCCACCGTCAACATCATCCGTCCCAGCCCCACCCAGGGTCTCCTACCGCGCTACCCGCAACCCCTCGTGGCCTGCAGTGTTGCTACGACGGTATGACACCGCCGACCCCACAAGAATGAACAGGGGCTGTCGGCAGTGTTCTTGGGGTGGTCTCAGTATCGCGCTAATCGGGAGGAAAACCATGGATGACCAGCAGTTCAATCGTCTGCACCAGCTGCTGACGAAGATTTCGAATCAGCTTGACGACCTGATTGCGATCGAGAAGAAGAGCGAGGACGCGCTCGACACGATCAAGTGGAAGTAGCGAAATCTGCTTCGCTGCTGAAAAAGCTGTGGACTCTACCGATTCGGTAGAGGCCACAGTCATGTGCGGTCAGAACGGCACGTACGTGTAGAACTGGACGGCCGACAGGCTCGCACGGTGTCCAGCGGCGATGACCATCACGCCGGGGCCGGTGCGGTAGGTCCGGGTGACGGACTTGCCGCCGCGCGGGCCCGAGGTGACCGGGATTCGAATCTGATCGACGCCCATCATGCCCCAGCCGAACCACGGCCGGACAGTGCACTGCCGAGTGAAGCGATTCGGCGTGAACTTGACGGTGACACGGCCGGGACGACGGGCGTCGGTGTAGAGGTTCACGCGGATGTTGCCTCGGCACTTACCTGCCTTGACCCAGAAGTGATTGCCGCTGACGGCGATCGCCTGGGCGGGTGCGTTGCGGGCCTCCGCCGGAGCGGCGGGAGTCAGCGTGACCCCGGCGATGGCAGCGATGCCGACGGCGAGCGTAGCGATGAGCTTTCTCATGTGAAGCCCTTACTGTTTCGTCGCGGTGATCGGGAACTGATTACCGTTACCGTCGACGCCCATCAGAGTGAGTGTGCTGCTGCTGGAGTCCCACTTGGCAGGGACCTCGAACGACGTGCTGTCCCATTGCCAACTCAGGGAGGCGTCCCCCATCTTCTCAGGCACGTTGCTGGCCATGCCGGTGCCATCACCGGTGATCTGAACGAATCCGTTGCCGACCATCCAAGTTCCGGACTGGGGTAGGTCGGGGTCCCCGGAGATCGTGAACGTTGAGTCTTTGTTCACAGTGAGGTCGAACTCGACCGGAGGCTTCGGGTCGGCCGTGGCAGAACTTCCGGAGGTGAGCTGGTACTGGACTTTCCAGGTGCCGACCGCGAACTCCTCGACCACGGCGTCGGTCGGGCTCTTGTCGCCGCCGCACGCGGTCGCGATCGCGGCACCTGCGGCGAGCATGCCGAACTTCAGTACTTCGCGGCGCGTGAAGCCGATGCCGCGTGCACGGCGCGCGATGTCGCGTGTTTCGGAGATAGCCATCATTCCCCCTCTGCCGGTCTATGCAGGGCCAAGCCGATCAGCTCGACGACTACCTACAAATCCGACACATGACTTGTAGCACATCCGACCCCGCTACTGGACTAGCGGCCAATCCCGGTCCCGTGCCCACAGCATCGAGGTGGCAAGCGGCCCAGCGAAGCGGTCGCGCGGCAGCGCTTCGCAAGCCAGGTCGTGCGCGACCGCACGCGCTCGGAGTCACGGGAGAGTCACAAGTGTGGACTCACTCCAGCGCACACCAACTCACGTATGTCCTGATCAGACCGCATCAGACTCAGCGCAACGCATCTCAACTCACCAGGATCGCGAGACTCATAATCAGCTGGTCGCGGGTTCGAGCCCCGCTCGCCCCACTGAAACACCCCTGCGTCCGTCAACATCCCTGCTCCCGCCGACCGCCCCGCTCAGGCCCGGGTCACCCCGATCGACGGCAGGAAGAAGTACGAGGTCCGGCCGCGTCGCACGGTGCCGTAGACGGCGCACACCACGACGCCCTGGCCGGTGTCGACCAGACCTCCGCGAACGCCGTTCGACGGGATCACGCGCAGCGCTCGTTTGAGGCGAGAGACCGTGCCGGCGTACATCACCGGCGGAATCGGTGCGGACTTCACACGCTTGGAGACCGCGTCGATCACCGTGTCCGTGAGTCCGCCGAGCGGCGCGCCGAGCCCACCGCGCAGCGTGGTGACGTTGAACCAAGCGACGTGGACGCCGGACTTGTCGCCGAAGTCGGCGAACACGCCCACGGGCAGGAAACCGTAGAGGATCTCGCCGCCGCGCACCGCGTTCACGCTGACGTTCGCAATGGTGAGGTTGCCGATTCCCGGGGTGTACGGACCGGCCACGGCGCCGCCGACCGCGACCGGAAAGGTGAGGTCGGTGCTGAGCCCGACGGTCGGCGTGAACGTGGTGATGCCGAGTTGGCGCAGCAGCCGGTTGGCGGCTTCCACACCGTCCACCGGAACCGGGGCGGACTGTGCCTGAATCGGGCTGGTGAAGGTGCGCGCGGTCGCCAGCGCTCGGGCTCCCGGCACTGCGAGGGCGTCGGTGGCGGAGGCCGCGGCCCGGCCGACCAGTGCGGTCGACTGCTGTGCGATGCCCGTGACGCTCCGTCTCCCACGGTCTGCTAACGAAGTCACACGTGAACGGTACAACGCTCATTGGCACAATCGGCGGATCGAGCGTCGAATGCATCGCCGGTCACAGGGGATCGAGTCGGCCATGCGCTCCGGGCATGGCACGGTAGTGGCATGGTCATGATCGGCAGGTACCGCGTCGCCGACCCCCTCGCGTTCCCGAACCTCTCACGACGGTCGACGATCGCCGACGCCGTCATCGGTCTGATTCTGCTGGTGCTGATGCTGGCCTTCTCGTCAGGTCTCACCACGACGGTGCAGGTGGTCAGCCTGCTGATCGGGCTGGCACTGATGTGCCGCCGGTCCGCGCCGTCGGTGATGATGCTGCTGGCGGTCACGTCGGCGGTGATCCAGGTGGCGACCTACGACGTCGCGGTGGGACCGTGCCTGCTCTACTCGGTGCTCTACTACACGGCGGGCAATCATCCGGATCGTCGGGTCCGGGGCGCGTCGCTGGCCGTGGCAGTCGTGGGTTCGGCGATCGCGGCGTGGGTGTATCCGAGGTCGACGGCGTTCGGCACCGATGCCGAGGCGTCGACGATCGTCTCGCACACGATGACCTTCGTCGGCATCGCGGTGCTGCTGGTGGGCAGCTGGACCTTCGGATTCATCCGGTATCAGCGCCACAGCGTGGAACAGGCGAGGATCGCCGAGCAGATCTCCGAACTCGAACGACGGCGACTGCTCGACCTGTACGACGAGCAGGCCCAGCGGTCGAGTCTGGCCCGCGACATGCACGACGTGGTGGCGCACTCGCTCGCGGTGGTGGTGGCGCAGGCCGAAGGAGCACGCTTCGCCCTGGACGCCAGTCCTGAGGCGGCGAAGGAGGCGCTCGGCGTCATCGCCGACACGGCGCGGCAGGCGCTCGCCGACGTCCGGGGCGTGCTGGAGGAACTGCGCAGCACCGAGTCGACGGCCGAGCACGCGCGAACCGACCGCGACCAGCTCTACGCACGGATGCGCGCAGCCGGAATGACGTTGCAGTCCACCGAGATCGGTGACGAGGACGCGGCGTCGCCGCTGAGTGTGCGGGTCGCCTTCGCGGTCCTCACCGAGGCATTGACGAATGCGCTCAAGTACGGCGACCTGGGTGCGCCGGTGTACGTCCGGCAGGACTGGTCGGACGGATGCCGGCTCACGGTGGCGAACTCGCTGTCGGAGAAGCCGCTGGCTCCCGGTGGCGCGGGCCACGGCATCAGGGGCATGGCAGAGCGGGCCGAACTCGCCGGCGGTACGCTGACCAGCGCCGCCGTCGAAGGCGGCTGGCTCGTCGAACTCGTCATCCCTGCTCGTCCGGAAGGACCGTCATGATCCGCGTCGCCCTCATCGACGATCAGCCGCTGTTCCGTGGCGGGATCGCGATGATTCTCGACAGCCAACCCGATGTGGAGGTGGTGGCGCAGGAGTCGTCGGCGCTGAACCTCTCGTCGACGGTGCGCGCGTCCGCGCCCGATGTGATCCTCATGGATGTGCGCATGCCGGGCATCGACGGGATCACCGCGACCCGTCAACTCGTGGCCGACCTCGGCGACGAGGCGCCGAAGATCCTCGTGCTCACCACATTCGACGTCGACGAGGCCGCCGCACGGGCGATCGAAGCCGGTGCGAGCGGATTCGTCCTGAAAGACGCGCAACCGGAGTTCCTGCTGGCCTCGGTGCGCGCGGTGGCCGACGGCAGCCAGGTGGTCGCGGCATCGGCCACCCGAAGGCTCTTCGAGCGGCACGGAACCCGTACCGCCCGTCCCGGACCGGAGTACGACGCGCTCACGGTCCGCGAACGCGAAATCCTGGTGCGTGCCGCGTCCGGGCTGTCGAATGCCGAGATCGCGCAAGCCGAGTTCCTGTCGGAGGCGACGGTCAAGACGCACATCTCCCGGATTCTCGCGAAGCTGTCGCTGCGCGACCGCGTACAACTCGTGGTGTACGCGTACGAGCACGGCCTCGTCTGACGAGCCGGAGGACGCAGCGGCGTACATCTGCGGGATGACCCCGCACCCGCCCGTCGGAGGACGCGATTTGCGCCGGTAGGCGGACGCGAAGAGCCAGGTCAGAGCCATAACTTTGACGTATGAACGCCAACGAGATCAGTACCGGACCCGCCGTCGTCATGCGCCACGTGTCGCGCACCTACGGTGATCCGGCGAACCCAGTCCACGCGCTGCGCGACGTCTCGGTCGACATCCGCCGCAGCGAGTTCACCGCCGTCATGGGCCCGTCGGGGTCGGGCAAATCGACCCTGATGAACGTGATGGCCGGACTCGACGAGGCGACCTCCGGTCAGATCTGGCTCGGCCAGACGCCCATCGTCGGGCTCGACGACACCGCGCGGACGCTCCTGCGCCGCACCAACATCGGCTTCGTCTTCCAGTCGTTCAATCTGATCCCGACGCTGACCGCGGACGAGAACATCCGGCTGCCCTTCGTCCTGGCGGGACACAAGCCGGACGCCGTGCAGCAGGCGTGGATCGCTCACCTGGTCGGTTCGCTCGGACTCCGCGATCGCCTGGACCATCTGCCGTCCCAGCTGTCGGGCGGACAGCAGCAGAGGGTGGCGATCGTTCGGGCCCTGGCCGGCCGCCCGACCATCATTCTCGCCGATGAGCCGACCGGCGCCCTGGACACGCGCACCAGCCGCGAGGTGCTGACCTTGCTGACCACGGCCGCTCGCGAGTACGGGCAGGGGATCGCGATGGTCACGCACGACCCGGTGGCCGCGTCGTACGCCGATCGCATCCTGGTACTGGCAGACGGCCGGATCGTCGGAGAGTACCGGGGCCTCGACCCGCACCAGATCTCCGACCTCCTGATCAATCTCCAGGGGGCGGCGGCATGAGGGCCACGGACTACCGCCTGACGGCGGGTTCGCTGCGGGAACTGTCGACCGTGGGCGTGGTCTGCGGCCTGTCGGCGGCGTACGCCGGAATGGTGCTCACGGCCTCCGACTTCCTCGGCCGGGCCGGTGAGCACAACGGCGGCAACGTGGGAGTGGTGCTCGGCATCGTGTCGTCCGTGTTCATTCTCATCGCGCTGTTCGTGGCCGCGCTGGTGATCGGCAACGGTGTCGACACGGTGATCGCCGGCCGACGCAAGCAACTCGAGCTGCTGCGGTTGATCGGCGCCTCGTCGAGACAGCTGCGGTCGAGTCTGGTGCGCGGGGTCGCGAAGGTCGCGGCGATCGGTGCCGGGATCGGGCTGGTCGCCGGAGTGACGCTGGCCGACGCCGCACGGACCGTGATGGTGTCGCGGGACATCCTTCCGTCCATCCGGTACAGCTACCTTCCCCCGACCACCGTGCTCGCGGCGATCGTGGTGGTGGGTGTCGCGGTGGGCGCGACAATGGTGGGTTCGCGGAAGACGCTCTCCGGAGCCGCCGTCGTCGCGCCGAAGGGCTCGATGCGGTGGCTTCGCGGCACCGCGGCCGTCATCGCGACCGGTGTCGGCGCGCTCCTGCTCGGAGCCGCGTGTCTGTTGGGGGAGGAGGGGAGCATGAGCGGATTCGTCGTGGCCTTCCTCGGCACCGCGACGGCCGCGGTGGGACTGCTGGTCGGTGCGCCGATCCTCGTGCCCGCGATGGTCGCCGGTGTGGGACGGCTCCTGGGCGCGAGCCCGGCGGCGATCCTCGCGCGCAAGAACTCGGTCGCCGACCCGGGCCGCACCACACGCTCCACCGTCGGACTGTTCATCGGCGTCACCCTGATCACCACGATCGTCGCGGGTATGAGGTCGTTGCAGCAGTCCATCGACCGCTGGGATCTCACGCCCGAACAGGTGGAGGAGAACCGGCACGTGATGTCGATGATGACGTGGGTGCTGGTGGGACTGATTCTCATCTCGGTGCTCATCGCAGCGGTGGGCTTCGTGTCGACGATGTCGTTGACAGTGATCGGGAGGACTCGTGAGATCGGCATGCTGCGCGCGATGGGCTTCACCGCCAGGCAGGTCCGCGCCACGATCACTCTCGAATCGATCGCCTTGTCCGGGACGGCGATGGTGGCGGGTCTGGCGCTGGGCGTGATCTTCGGGGCGGTCGGCAGCCAGTCGCTCATCGGTGCGATCACGCCGGGATTCCCGATCGGACTGCCGCTGGGCGCGTTCGTGGGAATCGTCGCGGGAACGGTCGTGCTGGTGGCGATCGCCGCCCTGCCGCCCAGTCGTCGTGCGGTGTCGGTGACGCCGGTGGACGCGCTCGCCGTCGCCTGAGACGAAGGGTAGAGAAAGGGGTGGAGCGGGTGACGGGCTCGCGCCGACGACTACTCGCGGGAGCGGGTCGCCGCGGCCTTGTCGTTGCCGGCCTCCTCTGCGGCTTCGATGGTGATCATCTCGGCCTCGGTCAGCAATTCCTCCTCGGTGAGCAGTTCGGCTGCCTCTCGTTGGACGGTCGTCGCGAGCGGCTTCTCCTTCACGAACAGCAGGACCACGAGTGCGATCCCGGCCAGCGGAACGAAGAACAGGAAGATCGGCAGCAACGCCTCGTTGTACGACTCGATGATCGGGATGCGCACGGCGTCGGGCAGGGCGTTCACCGCTGCCGGCGTGAGACCGTTGCGACCCGCGTCGCCGCCGGCTCCCGCGCCGCTGCCCGCGAGCTTCTCGGTGAGCAGGGTGGCCAGGCGGGAGGCAAAGATCGATCCGACGACCGCCGATCCCAGGGTGGCGCCGACCTGACGGAAGTAGTTGTTCGCGGCGGTCGCGGTGCCGACCATGGTGACCGGGAACGAGTTCTGCACGATGAGGGTCAGGATCTGCATCGACAGGCCGATGCCGATGCCGAAGACGGCCAGATACACGCACATGAGCCAGGTGGGAGTGGTGATGTGCATCGACGCGATCAGCACCAGGCCGACGCCCATGACGATGGAGCCGATGATCGGGAAGATCTTGTAGCGGCCCGTGCGTGCCACGGCCTGACCGGAGGCGATCGAGGTGATGAGCAGTCCGCCCATCATCGGGATCATCAACAGGCCTGCGACGGTTGCGTCGACTCCGGTGACCATCTGGATGTAGGTCGGCATGTAGCCCAGAGCGCCGAACATGGCGACGCCGATCATCAGGTTCGCGACGGTCGTCAACGTGAAGTTGCGATCCGCGAACAGCTTCATCGGCATGACCGGGTTGTCGGCGCGCAGCTCGGCGACGACGAATCCCACAGCCAGGACGACGGTCGCGACCGCGAGGCCGAGGATCTGCGGGCTCAGCCAGTCGTAGGTGTGCCCGCCCCAGGTGCAGATCAGCACGAGGCTGGTGGTGGCGCCGGCGATCAGAGCCATACCCAGGTAGTCCAGTCGCGGTCGCACCTCGTGCTGCACCTTCGGCAGCTTCATGAAGGCCAGGGTGGCGGCGATCGCGAGAGCACCCAGCGGGAGGTTCAGCCAGAACGCCCAGCGCCAGCCCGGGCCCTCGGTGAGCCAGCCGCCGAGCAGCGGGCCGGCGACCGAGGAGACGGCGAAGACCGCGCCGAGGAAGCCCATGTAGCGGCCGCGTTCCCGGGCGGGAACCACGTCGGCGATGGCCGCCTGCGACAGGATCATCAATCCGCCGCCGCCGATGCCCTGGAGGATGCGGCCGAAGATCAGCCAGGTGATGTTCCCGGAGAGTGCGCCGACCACCGAACCGCTGAGGAAGATCAGGATCGCGGCGATCAGTACGGGCTTGCGGCCCAGCAAGTCGCTGATCTTGCCGTATACGGGCATCACGATGGTGGACGCGAGGATGTAGGCGGTGATGACCCAGGTCATCTGGTCGACGCCCTGGAGCTCACCGACGATGGTCGGCAGAGCTGTCGAGAGCACGGTCTGGTTCAGCGATGCCAGCAGCATCGTGATCATCAGTCCGATGAACAGCAGCATCACGCTGCGGCGCTCGGTATTCCCGGTAGTGCCGTCCGTTGGTTCGGCGAGGGAAGTGGTCATAGCAGGTCCTTGATGGTTCGGCGGAAGACTGCGCCGGCGTCGGCGAGGGCGGGCGAGTCGGGGTTGTCGAGGACTTCGGGGTCCTTCTTGTAGGCGAAGCGCAGGACGGCGCCGGCGAGCATGATGAGCGCGCGGGCGTCGTCCACCGATTCCGGGCCGGCTCGCTCACCGATCTGTTCGGTGATCACCGAACTCAGCAGTTCCTGCGCGGCGGTGCCGTGCTGCTGCATCCGTTCGACGAGCTCGGGAAACCGACGGATCAGCTCGCGGTGGTCGGAATGGGGGCCGCCGCCCTGTCGGATGCTCTTGGCGACCGCCATCACCAGATCGACGGCACGGTCGAGGCGGTCCGGGCCGGGACCGGCTTCGACGAAATCCTTGAGCGCCTGGTCGGGCACTGTCGGCGGCACGGCTCCGAGGACGGCGTCCTCTTTGCACGCGTAGTAGTTGAAGAACGTCCGTCGTGACACTCCGGCGCGGTCGGCGATCTCGGCGACCGTGGTGTCGTGGAGTCCGTTCTCACCCACCAGTTCGACGGCGGCCGTTCGCAGTGCACGCAGCGTCTCAAGACGCTGGCGTTCCCGAAGGCCTAGTTCAGAAACATTTTGCACTAGTGCAGTATTGCACGAGTGAAAAGTTTTGTGCACGCAACTGTGACTGACGCAACTGTCTCGGAACACCGAGGAGGTACGTGCGGTTGCCTCAGTCATGAGCCGAGACCCAGAAGTGCCGACGACGCTGACTGCGGCCGCAGTCGACCGCCGGATCGTGGTGATCGGCGCCGGCCAGGCCGGACTCTCGGCCGCCTACTTCCTCCAGCGCGGCGGATTGCGTGCGGGCAGCGACTTCGAGGTGCTCGACGCAAACCCGACTCCGGGCGGAGCGTGGAGCCATCGCTGGGACGCCCTGACCTTCAGCCTGGTGAACGGCGTCCACGACCTGCCCGGCACACGGCTCACCGGTGCCGATCCTGACGAGCCCGCGCGCGAGGTGATCAAGCGCTACTACGGGCGTTACGAGGCCGAGCACGGTCTCCGGGTGGCGCGACCGTGGCGAGTGGTCGCGGTCGAACCGACGGGCGAACCGGTGTGGCGCTTCCTCGTCCGTGCCGAGGGCCCCGGCGGAGCGACGCGGACCTACCGTGCGTCGGCGGTGATCAGTGGTACCGGCACGTGGGATCACCCGTATGTGCCGTGGTACCCGGGTCGTTTCGCGGGCCGTCAACTGACCACCCGGGACTTTCCGGAACCGGAGGACTTCGCCGGACAGCGGGTCCTGGTGGTCGGCGGAGGCATATCCGCTGTCGAGTTCGTCGTACTCCTGGACGAGGCCGGTGCCGTCCCGATCTGGTCGACGCGCACGCCGCCGCGCTGGCGCGACACCCCGTTCGACGCTCGATGGGGGCTCGCCGTCGAGAACGGTGTCGCGGCCCGGACCCGTGCGGGTCTGCGACCGCTGAGCGTGGTCGCGGCCACGGGGCTGCCGCGAACCCCGCGGTTCGCGCCGGCGATCGACAGCGGTGTCCTGTCCTCGCGCGGTCCGCTCGCGCGTCTGGTGCGCAACGGTGTCGAGTTCGCCGACGGCACGAGCGAACCGGTGGACGTGATCATCTGGGCCACTGGCTTTCGGCCGTCGCTCGCACACCTGGCCCCGCTCGGGATCCGGGAGCCCTCCGGCGGCGTGCTGATGGCCGACGACGACGTCAGCGTGGTCCGGGTCCCCGGTCTGTTCCTGGTGGGCTACGGCCGCAGTGCCTCGACGCTCGGCGCGACCCGCGCGGGCCGCCGTGCGGCCCGCGCCGCGCGTCAGTCCTCGGTCGAGAGCACCTCGGCGACGAACGATCCGACGCGGTTGCGCAGTCCGGCCACCTGCTCGGCCCGAATGGCGTCGAGGTCGGTGGCCTTGTGATAGGCGGGCGGCAGCTTACGGGCGTGCTTCGAGCAGTGGAACCCCGAGCACACCAGCGTGCCGATGGTGTCGCCACGCCTGCCCTGCGCACCGGTGCGCCTGGTGGTGTACAGCACCACCTCTTCGCTGAGGTCGACGTCCCGGCACCAGGTGCACATCGTGCGGCGCGACGGCGTCGCCTCGGCGCGGTTGAGGATCAACGACACGAGCCGGCCGTCGTGCTCCACCGCGATGTAGGCGCGGCGGGGCATCTTGCGGTCGCGCCAGCCGTAGTACTCGAGGCGCGAGAAGTCGACGTCGTCGAAGTCGAGGGGAAAGGTGACCTTCTTGATCTCGCTGCGGGTGGCGCCGCGGAACGAGTCGAGGATCTGCTGTTGGGTGTACTGCTTCATATCGATGACCGATCAGTCGAATGCGCGTGGTCGCGCGGGAGAGATGAGGTGAGGTCGGCCCGCGGGCGCGGGTGCGACGGCAGGATCCACTGGCCGATCCATTGGAATCGGCTGCGGAGCGCGGTCATCTGTTCGCGGCGCGGAACGCGCCGGACATCTCCTGAATGTGAGTGATCATGTCGACTCCACGCTAGCGCATCGCGCGGCGGGTGTGCGGACTCGGTGACGATGCCGTATCACCTGGGCCGATGTACCGGGACGGGGAAGGCCGTCCGCGCTAGTATCGTCCTGCTCCGATGAATCCGGACAGAGTTCGCCTCTCGCCCGGTTCCCGGAGACGGTCCACACCGATCGTCACCCATCGAAAGAGAAAGGCCGACGAGCACTTTGGCAATCAATGATCCGCTCAGCGCTGCGGCGCGCGACGCCGTCAAGGACATCGCGACCCGCACATGGCAGAGCCTCCTCGGAATCGGCATCGCCTCGCTGATCCTCGGCGTCATCGTCCTGATCTGGCCGGCGGCGACACTTCTGGTGGTCGCCATTCTT
Organism: Gordonia sp. LUNF6; assembly: GCF_047041125.1. NCBI lineage: Bacteria > Bacillati > Actinomycetota > Actinomycetes > Mycobacteriales > Gordoniaceae > Gordonia > Gordonia sp. LUNF6. The sequence continues at coordinate 2,528,264 of NZ_CP178181.1, read as the reverse complement.
TTCGGCATCTATCTGCTGATCTCGGGCATCTTCCAGGTCGCCGCGACCTTCGGAGTGCAGCACACCCACGGTTGGTGGCGCGTTCTCTCGTTCCTCTCCGGCGCCATCTCGATTCTGCTGGCCTTCGTGGCCTTCCGGAACATCGAGACCGCGGTGATTCTCCTGGCACTGTGGGTCGGTATCGGCTGGATCTTCCGCGGAGTCACCGAACTGTCGGTCTTCATGGACTCGGCGAGCGGCCTGCCCGGCCGTGGCTGGGGCATCTTCCTGGGAATCGTGACCGTGATCGCCGGCGGAATCCTGATCATCTGGCCCATCTCGTCGGTCGCCACCCTCACCGTCGTCTCGGGCATCATGCTCGTGGTGGTCGGCGCAGTCGAGATCGTGCACGCGTTCATGCTGCGGTCGAAGGTCAAGTCCGTCTGACACCGAACTGCGCAGGCACTGCCGGAAAACCTATCGCCCCCGACCCGCAGGTCGGGGGCGATATGCGTCGGTGGGGCCGATTGCCTTCCGCGGGACGCTCGCAGCGGGTAGCGTCGAATCCACTCGGTTGAAACGGCAGCCGAACTCCTGCCCGGAAGGCGCACCGCGCCCGGGCGTTCACATCATCACCGCACAGCGGGCTCCGGTCACGTGTGGCCACGCCTGGGTGCGGTCGGCGTTGAAGGAGCTCTGCCATGACCGACGACGGGTACGACCACGTGCGGGACCTGCTCGCGCAGCGCGAAGCGCTTCCCGCGGGGGATCCCCGCAGAAAGTGCCTTCGAGACGAGGCGGTGGTGGCGAGCCTCCCGCTCGCTCAGCACATCGCGCAGAGGTTCGGCGGCCGAGGGGAGTTCCACGACGACCTCGTGCAAGTGGCACGACTGGGACTGGTCCAGGCCGTCGACAGGTACGCGCCGTCTCGCGGGTCCGATTTTCTGTCATTCGCCGTCCCGACAGTGATGGGCGAGGTGCGCAGGCACTTCCGGGACCGGACCGCGGTCCTTCGCACTCCTCGCAGCATCAAGGAACTGTCATCGAGGATCGGGACGGCTGAAGGACGCCTGACGCACCGACTCCATCGGCTACCGACGCGTGCCGAGCTGGCGGCCGAACTGGATGCCGACCTCGCCGACATCGACGAAGCGCGGATGGCGGCCGCCGCATCGGCTCCGGCCTCGCTCGATCAGCCGGCGGGCGCAGCCGACGACCGATCCGCGATCGACCGGATCGGCCGTCCCGACCCGGCTTACGATCTGGTCGACGTCGCGCAGTCTCTCCGGCCGGCGCTCGCGCGACTGCGGCCGCGGGAGCGCCGCATCCTCGGTCTCCGATTCTTCGAAGACCTCTCGCAGAGCGCGATCGCCCAACGCACGGGGATGTCGCAGATGCATGTCTCTCGGCTGTTGCGTCAGTCGATCGCCACCTTGCGGCAGGAGTTGACGGCGACGTGATCGGCCCCGTGGTGCGCCGCGGTCAGTCGTCCGAGCCCACCGTCGCGGTGATCTCCACGGTGTTGCCGTCGGGATCGATGACCACAGCGTGCCCGGGAGTCGACGGATAGGGGGTCCGGGGCGACGAGGCGCCGAACGCGATCAGCCGCTCGACAGCGGCGGCGACGTCCTGAGTATCGAAGGCCGACAATCGGATCCGAGACTGCGGCCGCGGCGGCATCACGCGTCGCACGATGAGCTGGACGCGCCGGCCGTCATCGACCAGTTCGGCGCGATCGGAGTCCGCGTCCCCGACGGCGAGGTGCAGCGCTTTCGACCAGAAGTCCGCCAGAGTGTCGACGTGATCGGTCAGCAGTACGCATGGTTCGTCCGAGTCCAGCGCCAGCATGAGCTTCTCCTCTCGTTGTCAAACCCGCGACGGGCGGCGCGGCGTCAGGGTTCGAGGACGACCTTGACGTATCCGTCCGACTTCTCCTGGAACTTCCGGTACGCGTCTGCGGCGTCGTCTAGTGGCAGCCGATGCGAGGCGAAGCGGTCCACCCCGAGGGGATCGTCGTCGGTCAGCAGCGGCATGATGGCGTCGGTCCAGCGCTTCACATTGGCCTGTCCCATCCGGAGTTGCACCTGTTTGTCGAAGAGCTTGAACATCGGCATCGGGTCGATCGCACCGCCGTACACACCGGAGACGGAGACCGTTCCGCCTCGCCGGACCACGTCGCACGCGGTGTGCAACGCCGACATCCGGTCGACGCCGAAGGCGGTGTCGATCCGCCGACCGACCGCGTCGGGGAGCAGGCCCACGGCGTGCTGCAGAGCCTTCGCGACCGGTGATCCGTGCGCTTCCATGCCCACCGCGTCGATCACGGAGTCGGTGCCCCGGCCCGACGTCAGGTCGCGCACCGCGATGGCGACGTCGTCGTCGGCGGAGACCGTCTCGACTCCGTTCGCGTCGGCTCGGGCGAGCCGCTCAGGCACTCTGTCGACGCCGATCACGCGGATCCCGCGGTGCGCGGCGATGCGTGCGGCCATATCGCCGATCGGCCCCAGGCCGATCACGGCGAGCGACCCGCCGTCGGGAACGTCCGCGTACTCCACCGCCTGCCACGCTGTCGGCAGCACGTCGGAGAGGTAGCCGAACCGGCTGTCGGGAGGTCCGTCCGGCACCTTGATATGGGTGAAGTGGGCTTGGGGCACGCGGAGATACTCCGCTTGACCGCCGGCGACCGAGCCGTACAGCTCCGAGTACCCGAACAACGCCGCGCCCGTCCCCTTTTCGCGGACCTGGGTGGTCTCGCATTGGGTGTAGAGCGATCTGTCGCACATGTAGCAACGACCGCAAGAGATCTGGAACGGGATGACGACGCGGTCACCGACTCGGAGGTCGCCGGTGTCGGCCCCCACCTCTTCCACGGTTCCCATCGCCTCGTGGCCGAGGACGTCCCCGGCCTTCATGAACGGCGCGAGGACCTCGTACAGGTGCAGGTCCGACCCGCAGATGTTGGTCGAACTGACGCGGATCACGGCGTCGGTCGGTTCTTCGATCCGCGGGTCGGGGACGGTCTCCACCCGGACGTCGCGTCGGCCCTGCCATGTGACGGCACGCATCGGGACTCCTCACTCGATAGACATGGTGTCCACGGTGTGGTTGCCCGGGTGCGCCCGGATCTAAACGTGCGCGCGGCGGTTCAGTCGTGCTCCGACCGGTCGCGACGGACGTGCTCGTGCGCGCTGAGCACGACTCGATCCAAGCTGGTTCGGGCGCGCGAGGGCATGTCGACGTCGACGAATCTCGACTCGATGGCGGCTGCGAGGGAGTACAGCTTCGTGTTCGACTCCTGCGAGCGCCAGACGAGTAAGTCGAAGGCCTGCTGGGCGTCGAGCCGGTAGACCAGCATCAGTGCGCCCTTGACCCGTTCGATCGTCGACCGCCGGCGGACCATTTCGTCGATGTCCATGTGGGCCCGCCCGGACGGCACCACCGCGCTGCCGCCTGCCGCAGTCCCGCTGTGCGATGCCGCGACGTAGAAGCCGAACGTGCCTTGTCGCCGACCGTCCGGATGTTGCAGTACGTCGGCGATGACGATAACCGGAATCACCGCGCCGCGGGTGTCGATGATGTGATGTTGACTGCTGAACGGCTCGCCGGCCCGCCGGACACGATCGATGAGGTCGGCCACTCGGTCTTTGTCGTCCGGGTGCTTGTGTCTGAGCAGCAGGTCGCTGGTCGGGACCACCGACTCGGCCGACTCGTAGCCGTGCAGGCGGGCCAACTGATCCGACCACTCCCAGCGGTCGTCATCGCGGTAATACCAGAACCGTCCGAACTGGAAGGTTTGGTCGACCGCGAGCCTGGGGTCGACGGGATCGGCGACGCCGTCGTGTCCTTGCACAGGAGTGTCCTCTTCGGAGTCGGTGCGGGCCGGGCCTGCACCTGTCGTCGGGCGGAGGGATTCGATCCGCCGTCGCGTCGACCGTAAGCGACTCGAGGGGTTAAAAGGCTCACCCCTAGGGGTGTACCGGAAATGGGTACGGTTGGGTATGGATCCGATTCGAGTAGCCCTCATCGACGACTACGACGTGGTGGTGCGGGGGCTGGCGACGATGCTCCGGCGGTACTCCGACCGCGTGCGCGTACAGGCGCTCTCGACCTCGGGCGAGGTCGCCGAGGACGTCGACATCGCGCTGTACGACTCCTTCGCCAATCCGCCGGCCGACCGTTCGATGATCTCCGACCTGGTCGCGAACCATCGGGTGCGCAAGGTGGTCGTGTACGCATGGGAGGTCTCGGAGCCGGCTGTCACTGCGGCCCTCGACAACGGTGCGGCCGCGCTCGTATCCAAGAAACTCCCCGCAGGGGAACTCGTGGACGCCTTGGAGCAGATCCACGCGGCGAAACCGTCCTCGACCGTCTTCGCGAGCCGGCAGGAGACCGCGGTGAGCAGTGCGGGCGACTGGCCTGGCCGGGAGGAGGGTCTCACCCAGCGGGAGGCCGAGGTACTGGCCCTCATCACGCAGGGGCTGAGCAATGCCGACATCGCCGACAGCACCGGGTTGTCGATCAATTCGGTGAAGACCTATATCCGCACGTGCTATCGCCGCATCGGTGTCACCACGCGTGCGCAGGCCGTTCTCTGGGGTGTGCACCACGGTTTCGTGCCCGACCGGCCGCGCCGAGGTCGAGGTGCTTAGTCTCCGTTTGCGGCCTCGGCGGTGCCGGTCGGCTTCCGCGGTCGCCGCCGACGATGGGAGGCGTCGCACAGCGGCGGCGTCGCGCTGAAGCCGCACGCGCAGACAGCCACCTGGAAACGGTCGCAGTGGAGCACCGATCCGTCCGGCCGCTGCACGTCGACCGGCCCCTCCACCAGAATCGGGCCTTTCGGCACCACTCGTACTCGGCGGCGTCCGTCGGTCATGCCGGCTCCGCTCGTCCCGGGCGGTCCCCGGTCCGCTGCGCCCGGATGACGACGATCGCTTCGTCGTCCGACTCAGGGTCGAGGAATCCCGACTCCACGAGGGCGTCGTGACGCGCCCTGACGACGGGCCCGAACGGAATCCGTCGTTCGGACGTGACTTCGGTCCGCAGACCCGCGGCGCGCAGTGCGGCCACCGTGGCGTCGACGCCGGACAGTTCGGATTGCACGATTAACACCGTTCCACCGTCGGCGAGCAGCCCGGGCACGATGGCACACACCACGTCGAGCACGGCGCGGCCATCAGGGCCACCGTTCCACGCGTGCCGGGGCCCGACCGCCGACATCTCCGTGCCGGGCGGGGTCGGCACATAGGGCGGGTTGCACGTGATGACGTCGAAGCCGGTCTCGCTCACGTCCGCGAGATCGGCACAGACGGTCCGTACCTCGACCCCGGCGTCCGCGGCTGACCGGCGCGTTCGGGCCACCGCATGGCGGCAGGAATCGACGGCGGTGACCTGGGCGCCGGCCAGAGCGGCGGCAACGGCGACCGCGCCTGAACCCGTGCACAGATCCAACACGCGGAGTCCTGAGAGGTCTGCCGAGGTCAGTTCGTCGACCAGCAGAGCGGTGTCCTCCTGAGGTCGATAGACGTCCTGGACACGGTGCAGCGCGGACACGTCCGACGTGATCAGGAGCGAGTCGGTGACGGCGCTTCGCACTCCGAGGGGTCGCTGCCTCGATACGGACTCAGCTCTCGACGCGGTCGTGCTCATGGACAAACCTCCGGCCATCTGGGTACGAGCACACGGGCTCGTCGGTCGAGTGAGGAGTACCCCGCCGTGCGGCCGATCAACCGTCGGATGCGTCGGCCCGGGAATCGCGGCCCGCCTCGAACATCTCCTCGTAGACCTCAGCCGCCTCCGACAGCACCTGCGGAGCGAGGCGGGCGATGACGTCGACCCGGCGGACCAGCGGCTCGTGGTCGGGCCCGCGGCCCACCACCTCGCCGGCCAGAAGCCAGGCGTAGCGGTCGGGGGCGTCGAGTTCGGCATACTTGCGAATGCGTCGCGCGATCCACGGCTTCGGGCTCCGTGTCCACCACGGTTCGGGAGTCAGCGATGCGACCGACAACCCGGGCAACGTGAATGCCGCCTCGTAGTCGAGGCTCGGTCCGGCCTCCGCGTCCGTCGCCGGACCGTGTGAGTATCTGATGTACACCGGCTCGCGGTCGGCGATCTCGTCGACGACGTCGTCCAATGTCTCGAGCGTGCGCAGCCGGGGTGTCGGCGGCGGTTGACGGGTGAAAAGGGGAGCGGTGCTCCGTTGCGGGGTGTTCTCGTCGGCCATCGATCTCGCTCCGTCTCGCGTGTTTCGTTCAGTGCCTGATGAAGCATCGGGTACCCGACCGGGCGTCGGTCACGTCCTGCGATGGTTTGCTTTCGTTCAGGGAGGGTACTTCTGCCGTGGCGATGAAAGGCAGGTGATGCCCGATGTCCCGACCGGGATCGATTCGGGAACGCGTGATTCCGCGAATGCCGGAACCGCGCGGACCGATGTCCGAAGTCCTCATCGATGCGATACGCGCGAAGGCCGACAGTCGTCCGTCCCGGATCGACGTGCCGGACGGGCTCGATCCGTGGGGCGACGATCTGCAGCTGTCGTTGACCGTGTGCCACGAGTTGCACTATCGCGGGTGGGCCGACGCCGGGAGGGATTGCGAGTGGGACCCGGCAGTCATCGACGCGCGCGTCCGTCTCGAGGACCGGTTTCTCGACGCCGTGGCGGATCGGCTGTCGCCGCTGAGCGACGAAGGCACCGCCGATGCCGAACTCGGCGCGCTTGCACGGGCCGTTCCCGAGGGAGCGACGGCGCATCTGCGCCGTCACGGCACCGAAGACGAGTTCGCCGACTATTTCAAGGCGCGCTCCATCTACCACTTGAAGGAGGCCGATCCCCACGCGTGGGCGATTCCCCGGCTGCGTCGAGATGTCAAGGCGGCCTTCGTGGCGGTGGAGTTCGACGAGTACGGCGGCGGACGCGGTGAGCGTGTTCACCAGGAGCTGTACGCCGATCTGCTGTCGGCCACAGGGCTCGACCACAGTTATCTCGGCTATCTCAACGACGCTCCCGCCGTGGTGCTGGCGACCGTGAACCTCATGTCGTGTCTCGCGCTGCGAGGCTCACGCCGCGGAGCGACGGTCGGACACTTCGCCGCCACGGAGATGACCTCGCCGGTGGGCTCGGCGTGGCTTCTCAAAGGACTCGAGCGGATCGACGCTCCGGAGGCGGCCCGGCATTTCTACCGTGAACACGTCGAGGCCGACGCCGTGCACGAGCTCGTGATGCGTGATCAAGTCGTCGCGCCGCTCATCGCCGACGAGCCGGATCTCGCCGACGACGTCGTGTTCGGGATCCGGGCCCTCCAGGCAGTGGAGAGCAGGCTGGACGATGCCTTCGTCGATGCATGGAACGCCGGGCGTTCGCTGATGCGGTGTTGACCGGCTTCGCCGTGTCGCCAGACCGGTGGGAAAACGAAGAGACCGCCTCGGTGAAGAGGCGGTCTCTCGTCGCTCCCCCAATTGGATTCGAACCAATAACCGCTCGATTAACAGTCGAGTGCTCTGCCGTTGAGCTATGGGGGATTGCTCTCGTTGCGAACGAGAACAGACTCTATCCCATGTCTCCGGGAGAGTGCAAAACAGCAGTTCAGGGGGCGTTCTGCCAAATCTGAGTCTGCGACAGATGGGCGATCAGCCGCGCGGCGCCGTCGGTGAACTCCCGGCGGATGCACTCGGCCGCAGCGTCCGGGTCACCGGATCGGTAGGCGACGATCAGCTCGTCGTGCAGATCCGCGGTCAGCTCTCCCCACTCAGGGTCCGACGCGTACAGCGCGTGGGGTGTGTAGCGGGTCGTGTTGAGCAGCACCCAGGCCAGCTTCGTATTGCCGCTGATCTGATTGTGCGTGCGGTGGAACTCGAATTCCGCATCGGTGAGGTCCTCGTGATCGCCTGACCTCACGGCGCTGCGGAACCGGGCGTTGGCCCAGGCGAGCTCGTCGATCTGCGCACTGGTCACCACCCGCGCCGTGCGTCGGGCGATCCGTGCCGCGGCCTCGCCCTGGAGCCAGAACAGATCGTCGACGTCGGTCCGAGTGAGCGGAGCGACCTCGTAGCCGCGGTGCGGGGCGAGGAGGACCATGCCCTCGCCCCGCAGGGTCAGCAGTGCCTCGCGGACCGGGGTGACGCTCACGCCCAGTTCCACGGCGGTCTCGTCGATGCGAATCCGCGCTCCCGGCAGCACCTCGGCGGTCATGATCTTGTGCCGGAGGATCGACGCGACCTCTTCGGACAGTTGCGGGCGTCGCCGCTGACGGACCGGGGTGGCGTCAGAGGCCATAGGTCTTTCCGATGATGTCGCGCTGGATCTCGTTGGTGCCGCCGAACACGGTCGAGATGATCGCCGACCGCATGAGACGCTCGGCGTCGAATTCGGTGGCGTAGCCGTACCCGCCCATCATCTGCATCCCGTCGATGGTCATCTTCTTGCTCGTCTCGGTTGCCTTCAGCTTCACCATCGACGCCTCGCGCGGCATCAGCCGGTCCGGATGAGCATCCGCGGCCCGGGCGACGCTGTAGACGAGCTCCCGGGTGCACGCGATCTCCGTAGCGTGGTCGGCCATCCGATGGCGCAGCGCTTGGAAGGAGCCGACCGGGCGACCGAACTGCTTGCGTTCGGTGATGAAGGCGAGAGTGTCGTCGAATGAGCGTCGCGCGAGTCCCAACTGCATCGCCGCCAGGATGAGGCGCTCGGAATTGAGCCCGGACATCAATTGGCGCCATCCGTTGCCGACCTCGCCGACGACTGCGGAATCGGGAACGAAGCAGTCGGTGAAGTAGAGGTCGTTCACCTCGCGGCCGCCGAGCGTGTCGATACCGCTGATCTTGAGTCCGGGGGTGTCGGCCGGGACGTGGAACTGGGTGAGACCCTCGTGCTTTCCGCCGGAGCGGTCGGTGCGGGCGATGAGAAGGATGCTCTTCGAGAAGTGTGCGTTGGAGCACCAGGTCTTCTGCCCGTTGATCTTCCAGCCGCCCTCGACCTTCTCCGCGCGACAGGTCAGGGCGCCGACGTCCGACCCCGCCTCGGGTTCGGACATCGAGATCGATAGTGAGTCGCCCGCGACCACGCCCGCGAGCACCTCGCGCCGCAGGTCGTCGTGCGCGAACTTGGCGTACGCGGCAGCGGTGATGAGGGTCGGGCCCACCGCGCCGATCGGAGCCTGGCCGCGGACGGCCTCCTCCAGGAAGATGCACATCTCGACGTTGCCCGCGCCGGCGCCGCCGAATTCCTCTGCCACGTTGATTCCGGCCCAGCCGAGGCCGGCCATCTTCCGATACAGCTCGTCGGAGTGGGCCTCGGTCCCGTTGTTGGTGAGTGCGTCTCGCCGCTGCCGGGTGCCGACCTCGCGCTCACAGAAGTCGGCGACCGCCTGTGCGAAAGCTGCCTGTTCGGGGGTGAATTCGACCACGGGGTGACTCCTTGACATCGGCTGAATGAAACAGATCTCTACAAGTCGTATCACATATATCTAGCGATCGGGGAAGTGGCATGTGTCACATACGACCATCCTTCGCGCATCATTACAGTGGGTGATCATGGCCGACAGCAGCTACGACGAACGAGCGACGAAGCCGGAAGCAACGGACCCGGACCGAGCGGAGTTGTTGGCGCAGAACCGCGAACGCCAGGCCCGGATCCGTGACGAAGAGCGCGTCGAGAAGGCCGACGGCGATCAGGATCTCATCGAGATCGGTGTCGGCGGACCGGCCGATTCGCCGCGCAAGCTCGCCATCGCGTTCGCCGCGACGACGGCGCTTCTGGTGGTGGTCGTCGGGATCCTCGCCTACTTGCTCGTCTCGGAGGACTCGGCGGGTTCGGGGCGCTCAGACGAGCAGGGGGCGATCGTCGCAGCGAAGCAGTACGCGACCACCGTGCTGACGTACTCGGCGGGCGACTACGCCGATCTCGACAAGCGGATCCGATCGATCTCGACGCCTGATTTCGCCGACCGGTACATCCGATCCTCACAGCAGGCGCGGGAGGGCAACGACGCCGCGCAGGCCACCGGAACGGCCGTGGCCAGGGAAGCCGGAGTCGTGTCGATCTCCGACGACGAGGCGGTGGTCCTGGTCGCGATCGACCAGAACGTCAAGACGCCGCTGGCGCCCGATGCGTCGAAGGAGGGCATCGACTACCAGTCGCGCATCAAGATCACGATGTCGCGCGACGGTGATTCGTGGAAGCTGTCGGATCTGTCGGTGGTGTGAGCGCCCCGACGGTCTGTGCCGAAGCGGTCTCGCCGGTGAGCACCGCCGTGACGACGACCGCGATGGTCGGTGCATCGAGGTCGCGGTCGGCGATCGTCAGGTCCGTGGCGACGTTCAGTGCCGCGTGCACCAGGAATCGGGCGACGCCGGGGGCCACCCCGGGCCGGGCGCGCTGCAGCCACGTCGCCCATTCGTCGACGTTGACGCGCTGCTGACGCCGCAGCGCGCGCTGGTCGGCAGGATCGAGCACTCCCGTGTCGCGCAGGTAGACCGTCATGATCCCGGGGTCGCCGACGCACAGTGCGCTGTACTCGGCGGCGAGCGCGACGAGTGCCTCGCGGGGAGTGTTCGCGTGTGCCAGACCTTCGGCGATCGCGGCGGTGGTGCGTTCCGAGCCGCGCCACAGGGCCGCGGCGAGAATCGCGTTCTTCGACGGGAAATGGCGGTACACACCGGACGGCGGAAGACCGGCGGCGGCGCCGATCTGCTCGAGGGTCACGTCATGGAACCCGCGGTCGGCGAACAGTCGGATCGATTCGGTGAGGATCGTCTCGCGCCGACCGGCCGGGGCGAGACCCCGAGTGCCGGCCGCGGGCTGCGGCTCTGGCAGGTCCAGATCGATGAGAGTCTCCACTGCCGCGCACAGGACGTCGAGGACGGTACGACGGGCGAGACCGATCCGGTGCGTCACCGGGCTGGCGACGACGGACAGGGTGGCGGTCACCAGAATCCGCGCGGTCCGGTCGTCGACTTCGGGGCGCATTCCGCGCAGGAGTGCGGTGAGCCGGTTCCGGGTCGTCGCCGACAGTTCCGCAAGGCGTCGGCGATCGTCTCCCCGCAACAGCCGGGGTTCGCGCCGGTAGACGTTCCCGGATTCGCGGTTGTCGAGCGCGTTGGCGGCAATCGACCGGACGACGGCGAGCAGTTCGCTGCGCGGGTCGTCCTCGGAGGGCACCGCGGCGACCGCGGCGGCCAGTTGTCCGGCCAGATGGATCAGCGAGGCAGCGAAGAGTTCGTACTTGCCCGAGAAGTGCTTGTACAGCGCGGGCGCTGAGATTCCGGCCTCGTCGGCGATCGCCCCGAGGCGGGTGGCGTGGAATCCGGACGAAGCGAAACTGCGCGCGGCGGCAGCAAGGATCACCTCCCGCCTGTCGGCCGGGCGTCTGCGTGTGCGTTCGGCGGTGCCGCAGTCGTCTCCGGTTTCCATGAGAAACGATGCTAGCGAACCTCCGTTGCGATGAATCTGGAAACCTAGAAGAGAGAACAAGCTGGTAGAGGACAATTATTAGGGTGGTAAGTTAATTTACATTCGCATGATGTAGATCACTTCCGGTGCTACGGTGGGGGCGATTGCCAGGGTTCACCGAGTCGAGGAGCGCGATGATCAGCGAGGCCGAGTGCCGTGACGGGGTCTGGGCGAGCATCGATGCGAACGGGATCGCGCGTCTGGAGATCGACCGGCCCCGGCAGATGAACGCACTCGACGGGCCCGCGTCCGCGCGCGTGATCGCCCTGTGTGACGAGTGGGCGGCGAGTCCCGACGTCCGCGTGGTGATCCTGTCCGGTCGAGGCGGATCGTTCAGCGCGGGAGCCGATGTGGCGGGGATGGCGCAGGACGCGCGGGGCTCGGGAGGCTTCGACGAGGCCGCCTCCCGGGCGATCATCGAGAACGGGTCGAATCTGGTCCGCGCGGTTCGGGGGCTGCCGATGCCGGTGATCGCCGCGCTCGACGGTGCCGCAGTCGGCATCGGCGCGTCGCTGGCTGTCGCGGCCGATCTCGTCTACGCCACCAGCCGCACCTACTTCATGCTCGCATTCGTCAATATCGGCCTGATGCCGGACGGAGGGGCGTCGGCCCTGTTCACCGCGGCGGTCGGCCGTGCTCGGGCCAACGCGATGGCGTTGCTCGGGGAGAAGCTGTCGGCCGCCGATGCGTACGACGCCGGGCTCATCACGGCGTTCTTCGATGACCCGGCCGGGCTCGCGGCGGCCGTCGACCGGGTTGCCGGACGACTGGCCCGCCGTTCCCCGCGCGCGCTCGCGCTGACCAAGTCGGCTCTCGACCGCCATTCGCTGAGCGGATTCGACGAGGCGCTCGAGCGTGAGATCTCCGGTCAGACCGAGCTCCTCCAGTCGCCGGAGTTCCAGTCCGCCTTGACGTCGTTCGTCGCCGGCCGCTGACCGACCGGCGTCACCCGTGCTTCTCGCCGCGCCCGCTATTTCCGCACCTCGACAGGAGATGACATGACCGAGACCCTGGGCTTCACGCTCACCGACGAACCGCTCCGTTCGCGCCGCAACCATTGGAACAACCAGGTCCGCCGACACGCCGAGACCCGCCCGGACGGGGTGGCCTTGCGTTTCCTGGGCAAGAGCACCACATGGCGGGAGCTCGACCACCGGACGCATTCGCTGGCGGCGGCGCTGCTGCGCCGCGGTGTGCGATTCGGCGATCGAATCATGGTCCTGATGCTCAACCGGACCGAGTACGTGGAACTCACGCTCGCCGCGAATCTGATCGGGGCGATCCCGGTCCCGGTCAACATCCGGATGGCACCCGCCGAGGTGGCCTTCCTCGTCTCCGACTCGGGTGCCCGGGTGATCGCGACCGAGACGATGCTGGCCCCGCTGGCCGACGCCGTCTCGCAGATCACCGGCTCCGTCGAGGAGATCATCACGGTCGGCGACGTCGCGAACCCCGCGCACCTGGCGTACGAGGATCTCGTGTCCGAGCAGGGTGAGCCGCTGCCCGATATCGACGTGCCGGAGGACACCGTCGCCCTGATCATGTACACGTCCGGCACCACCGGCAAGCCGAAGGGGTCGATGCTGACGCACCAGAATCTGCAGGCGCAGGCGGTCACGTGCATTCAGGCGCTGAACACCGCATCCGACGACATCGCGTCCTGCGTCGCCCCGATGTTCCACATCGCGGCGCTCGGTGCGATGACGCCGACCTTCTACATGGGTGCGACCACCGTGATTCATCCGCTCGGCAATTTCGATCCCGAGCAGATGCTCGACGTCCTGGAGGCGGAGGGCACGACCTCCATCTTCCTGGTGCCCGCGCAGTGGCAGGCGGTGTGCGCCGCGCAGCAGGCACGTCCCCGCGAGCTCAAGCTGCGCGTGGTCAGCTGGGGCGCTGCGCCGGCCTCGGACACGGTGCTGCGAGCCATGAACGAGACCTTCCCGGACGCGATGAACGTGGCCGTGTTCGGACAGACCGAGATGTCGCCGATCACGTGCGTGCTCGAGGGCAAGGACGCCTTGCGCAAACTCGGCTCCATCGGGAAGGTCGTCCCGTGCGTCACCGCGCGCGTGGTGGACGCCGCGATGAACGACGTGCCGCAGGGCGAGGTCGGCGAGATCGTGTACCGCGGCCCCAACCTGATGGCCGGCTACTGGCAGAACCCGCAGGGCACCGCGGACGCCTTCGCCGGAGGCTGGTTCCACTCCGGCGACCTGGTGCGTCAGGACGAGGAGGGTTTCCTCTACGTGGTCGACCGAGCGAAGGACATGATCATATCCGGGGGAGAGAACATCTACTGCGCCGAGGTGGAGAACGTGCTCTTCGGCCACCCGAAGGTCGCCGAGGCCGCGATCATCGGCCGCGCGCACGAGAAGTGGGGAGAGGTGCCGGTCGCGGTGGTCGTCCTCGCCGACGGGGTCGACTACCTGACGCTGGAGGAGATGGAACCGTTCCTGAACGAGAATCTGGCGCGGTTCAAGCACCCGAAGGATCTCGTCATCGTCGACGAACTGCCGCGCAATGCCGGCGGAAAGGTCGTCAAGCCGCAGTTGCGAGAGGCGTACGGCAGCAAAGACGCCGGACTCAAGAATTGAGAACTGTAACGTGTTTCATTTTTGTCGAGAAGTGACTACCCTCACTAGCAGATGCGGCTGAGGCCGTACGTCATCTGTGGGATGCGGCCTCGCCGCAACGGGATTCGAAATCGAGGTAAATGACTGTGAAGACCAAGGGCGCCATCCTCCGGGAGCTGAACACGCCGTGGAAGATCGAAGAGATCGAGATCGGTGATCCCAAGGCGCACGAGATCAAGATCCGCATGGAAGCAGCGGGCATGTGCCACTCGGACCATCACCTGATGACCGGCGGCATTCCGATGGGCGGGTTCCCGATCCTCGGCGGTCACGAGGGAGCGGGTGTGGTCGAGGAGATCGGTGAGGGCGTCACCGACTTCGAGGTCGGCGACCACGTGGTGCTGTCGTTCATCCCGTCGTGCGGCAAGTGCCGCTCCTGCAAGGCGGGCGTGGCCAACCTGTGCGACTTCGGTGCCATGCTGCTGCAGGGCGAAGCCGTCTCCGACCACACCTTCCGCATCCACACGGCCGCCGGTGAGCCGGTGTACCCGATGACCCTCCTCGGCACGTTCAGCCCGTACATGGTGGTGCACGAGGCGTCGGCGGTGAAGATCGACAAGGAGATCCCGTTCGAGGTCGCGGCACTGTGCGGCTGCGGCATCCCGACCGGCTACGGATCGTCCACCCGCAGCGGCGACGTCCGCCCGGGTGAGGATGTGGCGATCATCGGCGTCGGTGGCGTCGGAACAGCTGCCCTGCAGGGTGCGGTCATCGCCGGCGCGCGCAACGTCTTCGCCATCGATCCGGTGGAGTGGAAGCGTGAGCAGGCCCTGAAGTTCGGTGCGACTCATGCCTTCGCGTCCGTCGAGGAGGCCATGAACGAGATCGGTAACGCCACCGAGTGGGGGATGTGCCAGAAGGTGATCGTCACCGTCGGCGAGGTGCACGGCGAGGACGTCGACACCTGGCTGAGCATCACCGCCAAGAACGGCACGTGCGTGCTGACCGGCATGGGCAACATGATGGAGAACCAGGTCACGCTCAACCTGTCGATGCTGACGCTGCTGCAGAAGAACTTGCAGGGCAGCATCTTCGGCGGCGCCAACCCGAAGCTCGACATCCCGAATCTGCTGTCGATGTACAAGATCGGCAAGCTCAAGATCGAGGAGATGATCACCCGCCAGTACAGTCTGGACCAGATCAACGAGGGCTACCAGGACATGCTCGACGGCAAGAACATCCGCGGCGTCATCCGTTACACCGACGCCGATCGCTAGGCCCCGCTCGCGAGAGTCTGACATCCTGAAGATCCGCCGGCTCATCGGGCCGGCGGATCTTCATATGCAGTGGGCCCGGGCAGCGGCCGGAGGTCCGACTGCCGGCGGCGAAGGGGAGAGATGACCGAGAAGAGGAGCTCGCGTTCACGTGCCGAGCGGGGAGCGGAGATCGCCGAGCGCGAGACCGTCGAGGGCGGAGCCTGGGCGGCCTCGCCGGAGGCGAAGTCGACGGCTCTGACTCTGCGCATCGTCGCCGCAGTGCTGTGGACAGTTGCGATCGCGGGTGAACTCGTCACCATCTTCTGGGTGCTGCGTCAGGATCCGCTCCGGATGTGGCTGCTGATCGTGATGATCGTCGTCATCGGCGCGTTCGCGCTGGCCGGATCGCTGCTGTGGAAGAAGGCCAATCGCTACGATCCGGCGTCCGAGAAGGACCGGGTCCGATTCTTCGTTCAGAACCAGCTCGGCGTGATCGTCACGGTGATCGCCTTCCTCCCGCTGATCGTCCTGATCTTCCTGAACAAGGACATGGACGGGAAGCAGAAGGGGATCGCGGGCGCAGTGGCGATCGTCGTCGCGGCTCTGGTCGGATTGGCCGGCGCCGACTGGGATCCGCCCTCGGTGGAGCAGTACGGCGTCGAGACCAATGTGGTCGAGCAGCTGACGGGCGAGAACCGCGTGTACTACACCAAGGGCGGTTCGGTCTTCCACGTCTGCGCCGACGTACCCGATCTCCGGCGGTCGGCGACGATCCTCGACGGCACGGTGGACCAGGCGCATGCTGACGGCAAGGACCGGCTGACGAAGAAGTGGGTCTCCGAGGCGATCAACAACTGCGGGATCCCGGTGGAGCGGGTCGACGCCGTGCTCGGCGACGTCGACGACGTCACCTCCACGCTCGACGACGACCAGTTCACGACGGGCTCCGACGGAAAGCCCTCGGTCAACACCGATGTCGAGACGCCCGCTCCCGCAGGCACGCCGACGCCGGGCCGCTGACCGCACCGATCGGAGACGGGGAGTGTCGTGCGTGAGCTGACGAGTGACGATCTCGGGCTGCTGCTGTCATTGTTCGCGGTCCTGCTGTTGGCGTTCGCGGCCAACTTCCACTTCTCGCGTACGTCGGTGCGGCGTCACCGGCGGGCCGCGTTGCTGTTCGTGGTGGTGAGCTTTCTCGGCGAACTCTCGACGGTGGTGGCGTTGATGCTGACGTGGGTCGCGCTGTGGAGTCCGGCCGCATGGGACAGGATCGACGATCTGCTGGTCTTCGTACCGGGCACGATCGCGATCCTGTGCGCGGTGGTGCTGACAGTGGAGTCGGTCTACGCGCGGTCGGTCAACATCGTCAGGGTGGAGCGGGATCCCGCCACGCCGGGACACCGAACGCGCGATCGTGCCGGTGAGTAGGGTCGGTAGGCGTGAGATCACTCGAGACGCTTTCGGACTGGCCTGTCGACAACGTCTCCGCGGCCGTGCTCACCGCGGAGGGAACCGCCGGAACGTTCGGCGACCTCGCCCGCGTGTACGAGCTCGCGTCGGTCACCAAGCTCCTCGTCGCGCAGGCCGTGCTCGTCGCGGTGGAAGAGGGCGCGATCGATCTGCGGACTCCCGCCGGCCCGCCCGGAGCCACCGTCGCGCACCTGCTGGCGCATGCATCGGGCCTGGCCTTCGACAGCCGGCAGGTGGTCGCAGGCGTGGCCGAACAGCGGATCTACTCGAGCGCGGGATTCGAGGTGCTAGCCGAAGCGGTGGAAGCGGAGACCGGCATCGCCTTCGCCCACTATCTGCGCGAGGCCGTCTGCGATCCGCTCGGACTGACGGCGACGGAACTATACGGTCCGGCCGGGCACGGTGCACGGTCGACCGTCGCGGACCTCTCCCGGTTCGCCGCCGAGCGGCTCGCACCCCGGCTGATCTCCATTGGTCTCTCAGCGGAATCGGCGTCGGTGCAGTTTCCCGGGCTCGACGGATTCGTCCCCGGCTACGGTAAGCACCGGCCGAACGATTGGGGCCTCGGCTTCGAGATCCGGGGAACCAAGAGCCCGCACTGGACGGCTCCCGCTCATTCCCCGCGGACTCACGGGCACTTCGGCCAGGCCGGGACCTTCCTGTGGGTGGACCCCGACCGGCGGGCCGCCGCGGTGGTCCTCACCGACCGGCCTTTCGGGCCGTGGGCCAAGCCCCTCTGGAGTGAGTTCAACCAGGAAATACTCGACGAACTCGACGGCTCCGGCGGGTAGCCTCGGAACCAGGACGCGGTCTCGCCTCACATCCGGGTGGAGTCAGTCGGGTGCGGGGGCGCGTCGTCGCCGCGTTCGCACCCGAGAACCCGAAGGAGGCGTTTCGTGGCACGTTATGAACTCCCGACCACGACGGAGCTGCTCGAACTCGGGTCGCCGCGCGATCACGCGGTGACCGTCTATGCGCAGGCCAGTGCCGCGCAGTACGATCTCGCCCGAACCACGGTCAAGAGCGCGATGGACCGCGCCATCCGGTCGCTCCGCAACGGCGGCGGGAACCACGCGCTGGAGTCGGCCCTGCGCGAGAGGACCACGGCGATTCTCGCCGACGAGGGGTGGCGCAAGCTGTCGCACTCGCTGGCGGTGTTCATCACTCCGGAAGAGGCGGAGATGTTCGTCCTCCCGAACCAGTTGGAGAACCAGCTTCAGGTCGGCAGCTACTTCGACGTCGGACAGCTGGTGCGCGCGGCGGCGGCCCCGCAGGACGCCTACGCGCTGACGCTGTCGGCCGACGGGTGGAACCTGTGGCAGGCGTCCGGAACGGAGCTGGCGTCGGAGATGGAGGTGGAGGCAGACGGCATCGGCGATGTCGCGGAGGCCACCAATCGCGCGACGGTGCGCGGACGGATCCATGCCCGTCGGCTGCACGGCGACGAGGGCACCAAGCTGCTCCTCGAGACGTACGCCAAACGCGTGCACGAGGTGGTGGTGAAGGCGATCGACGCCGATGACCCGTCCGCCGAGCGCCCGCTGTTCGTGTTCGCCGCCGATCCGCTGCTGGACATGTACCGGAACCTCGACCGCGGCTTCCGCGAACTCGTCGCGGTGCCCGGAAGCCCCGACGAACTGACGGCGGTGCAGATCGATGCCAGGATCCGCCAGGAACTCGCGGACATCAACTCCCGCCGCGCCAACGCGACGGTTGAGAAGATCGCCGACGGCGTGGCCAAGGGCCTCGTCGCGACCGACCTCGTGGATGTGGCACGGGCGGCGGTCGCGGGCAACGTCGACACCCTGGTGTACGACTTCACCGTCGACGTCCTCGGGCGCCTGGACAACGAGACGGGCGACGTCACGTACGCCGACGACGGCTACGACCTGCTGTCACGCATCGCGGTGTGGGTGCTGCAGACGGGCGGCCGGGTGATTCCGGTTCGCGCGTCCGAGATCGTCTCCGACATCTGGAACGGCACCGTGACGGCTCGGCTGCGTTACCCGCTGAGTACCTAGGACAGAGCTCGCGACAGACGACGGCCGCTCGGAGCAGAACGCTCCGAGCGGCCGTCGTCTGTCGAAGAACCGGGGTGCGGCGGCTGTTCAGCCCACCCGCTGGCGCAGCCACGTGACCTCTGCGCCGACACCGCCCATGCGGTAGTTCTCCAGGCCCTCGTCCCACGCGGTGCCGAGGATGGCATCGAGCTCTCCGGCCAGGCCGGCACTGTCGGGCTGTGCGTCCATCAGCGCGCGCAACTGCATCTCTCCGACGATCACGTCACCGTTGGCTCCGGTGGACCCACGCCACAGACCCAGCCCCGGCAGATAGCAGAAGCGTTCGCCGTCGACACCCTCGCTGGGGTTCTCGGTCACCTCGAAGACCAGGCCGGACCATTCGCGCAGCGCATTGGTCAGCCGTGCGCCGGTACCGACCGGCCCCGTCCAGTCGACGGTCGCACGCATGCGGCCGGGCTCGGCGTCCTGTTCGGACCACTTCAGGTCGGCCCGCGCATTCAGAGTCGACGACAGCGCCCACTCCACGTGCGGGCACAGCGCGACGGGAGAGGCGTGGATGTAGACCACGCCGCTCGTCATGTCCGCAAACTGATTCAGATTGCGCACCTTTTCACCTCCGGTTCGACGAGGAACGTCTTCCCCAAGCGCACCTACGCCGGAACTCGGATATCACACTGCTGATACAAAGTATGCCTTGTGATGTGCGTGTTGCGCTAGTTCTTTTTGGTGCGGATGTGTTCCTCGACGGACGACGGACGACGGGCCGGCGCAGTCCGCCGGGAACGACGATGTCCCCGGCGCCGTACAGGCGTCCGGGGACATCGTCGAACTCATGCGCTCCAAGTGCGCGTCACAGCGGAATGTTCTTGTGCCGTCCGCGTCGGGCAGGCGCCGAAGCGAGGGCCTCGGCGATGATGCTGCGAGTCTTGGCCGGATCGATGATCTCGTCGACGACGCCGATCGACTGGGCACGGCCGACGCCGCCTGCGATCTGCTCGTGCTCCTGGGCGAGGCGCTCGTGAAGCTCCTCGCGCTCCTCCTCCGGGGCCGCGGCGAGGGTCTTCTTGTGCAGAATGCCGACGGCCGCCTTGGCGCCCATGACGGCGACCTCGGAGCCCGGCCAGGCGAAGACCGCGGTGGCGCCGAGGGCGCGCGAGTTCATGGCGATGTAGGCGCCGCCGTAGATCTTGCGTGTCACGAGCGTGACACGCGGCACCGAGCACTCGGCGAACGCGTGCAGCAGCTTGGCGCCGCGGCGCACGACGCCGTTCCACTCCTGGCCGACGCCCGGGAGGTAGCCGGGGACGTCGGTGATGACGATGATCGGCACACCGAAGGCATCGCACAGGCGCACGAAGCGGGAGGCCTTCTCGGCGGCCTCCGAGTTCAGGCAACCGCCCATCCGGAGCGGGTTGTTCGCGACGATGCCCACGCTGCGGCCCGACAAGCGGCCGAAGCCGACGGTGATGTTCGGGGCCCACTTGGCCTGGAACTCCTCGAAGGTGGTGACCTCCGACTCGCCGTCCGCCGCGAGCTGGGTGTCGAGGAGGGCCTCGACGATCGGGTGGACGTCGTAGGCGCGCCGATTCGACTCGGGCAGCAGTGCGCGCAGGTCGGTGTCGCCGGCCTCCGCCTTCTCCCGGTTGAAGTGACCCTGCTGCGAGAACGTGCCGACCAGACGGCGGGCGCGCCAGTACGCGTCGGCCTCCGAGTCGGCGGTGATGTGGCTGACGCCGGAGCGCTTGCCGTGGGTGTGCGGTCCGCCGAGCGATTCCATGTCGACCTGCTCGCCGGTGACGCTCTTGACCACGTCGGGCCCGGTCACGAAGACCCGGCCCTCCGGAGCCATGATCACGACGTCGGTCAGGGCCGGTCCGTACGCGGCACCGCCCGCGGCGAACCCGACCACCACGGAGATCTGCGGCACGTAACCCGATGCGCGCACCATGGCCTCGAACACGCCCCCCACAGCGTGCAGGGCCTCGACGCCCTCGGCCAGTCGAGCGCCGCCCGAGTGCCAGATGCCCACGACGGGCGCCTGCTCGGCGATCGCGGTGTCGATCGCGTTCACGATGTGAGCGCAGCCGACGATCCCCATGGCACCGCCCATCACGGTGCCATCGGTGCAATAGGAGACGGTGCGAACACCGTTGACGTCGCCGATCGCCGCCAGCACACCCGATTTGTCTCGGGGATGCAGCAGCTCGACGGTTCCGTCGTCGAAGAAGCTAGTCAACCGCAGCAACGGATCGCGCGGATCCGTCGCCTCCTCACGGCCGGGGATGGGTGCCAGTGTGGTCATCGGGTTCTCCTATGCGGGGGTTGGGGATCAGTATCGGCCGAATGCCAAGGCCACGTTGTGCCCACCGAATCCGAAGGAGTTGCTCAGCGCGAAGTCGATCTGTCCGCGGCGAGCCTCACCGTGTACGACGTCGATGTCGCCGCACTCCGGATCCAGGTTGTCCAGATTCAGCGTCGGGGGAATGACGGAGTCCTCCACCGACTTGATGGTCAGGACCGCTTCGAGAGCGCCGACGGCGCCGATCGAATGGCCCAGGGCTGACTTGGGCGCGTAGATGGCTGCGTGGTTGCCCACGGCGGCCTGGATGCCCAGCGATTCTGCGGTGTCTCCGATGGGGGTGGACGTCGCATGCGCGTTGACGTGCGTGATGTCCGATTTCTGCAGACCGGCGGTCTGCAGGGCTCGGGCCATCGCGCGGGTGTTGCCCTGCCCCGAGGGGTCGGGGGCGACGATGTGGAACCCGTCCGAGGTGATGCCGGTGCCCATCAGCCGAGCGTGGATGTGAGCACCGCGCGCCTTGGCGTGGTCCTCCCGCTCGAGGACGAGCATGGCCGCGGCCTCGCCGAAGACGAATCCGTCGCGGTCGGAGTCGAACGGGCGCGACGCGGACGCCGGATCGTCGTTCCGGGTGCTCATCGCGCGCATCATGCTGAAGGCTGCGATCGGCACCGCGTCGATGTGTCCTTCGACGCCGCCGCACACGATCATGTCGGCGTCGCCCATGACGATGTGACGCCATGCGTGTGCGATCGCCTCCGCACCCGACGAGCATGCCGAGACCGGGGTGATGACGCCGGCGCGTGCGCCGATGTTGAGACCTGCGACGGCCGCGGGCCCGTTGGGCATCGCCATCGAGACGGCCAGCGGCGACACCTTGCGGTAGTTGCCGGTGTCCTTCAGAGCTCGGTCGGCGTCGATCAGCGAGTCCGCGCCGCCGATGCCGGTGCCGAGAACCACGCCGAGCCGGTCGGGGTCGACCTCCGGCTCGCCGGCCTGCGCCCACAGGCGCTTGCTCATCACATGCGACATCCGCTCGACGTACGACATGCGTCGCGCCTCGATGCGAGTCACTTCGTTGGTCGGGTCGTCGACGAGACGACCACCGATGCTGACCGGCAATTTGTACTGCTCGACGAAATCGTCGGTCAGCTCCCGAATGCCGGTCTTACCGGCGACGAGATTTTCCCAGGTCGTGTCGAGATCAGCTCCCAGGGACGTGGTGGCGACCATGGAGGTCACCACCACGCTGGGGAACTCTCCACCGCGAGTGGAAAAGTCACGCAGCTCGGTCATGCTACGCCTGGCCGCCCTCGATCTGGGCGGCGATGGCTGCAGCGGTCTCGGGGTTCTCGGCCTCGAGCTTCTGGACGTAGGCGACGGTGTCGCCGACGGTGCGCAGGCTGGCGAGATCCTCGTCCGGAACCTTCACGCCGTACTTGTCCTCGACCTGGACGGCGATCTCCACCATCGACAGCGAGTCGATGTCCAGATCGTCGACGAACGACTTCTCCAGCGTCACCTCCGACGGCTCGATGCCGGTGACTTCCTCGATGATCTCGGCGATGCCTGCGACGAGCTGTTCCTGAGTGGCGGCCACGGTGTGGCTCCCTTCTTCGTTTCTGTACTGCTATGTGGTTTTCCGGAGTCAGCGTGTGCTGAGTGGACGGGCCGTGAGGCCTTCCGGGGGTCGGGTGCTGCCGACCGCTATCCAAGTCCTGGGAGGTCCTCCAGATCGGCGGGGACCTTGACGGCCCGCGAGGGCACGCCCTTCAGTTCACGTTTGGCGATGCCCACGAGCGTCCCGCCCGGCGCGAGTTCGACGATCGCGTCGGTGCCCGCCTCGCGGAGGTAGTCCGAACAGAGGTCCCAGCGTACGGGGCTGGTGACCTGGGTGACGAGTCGGCGCAGGGCTTCGGCGCCGGTGGGAACGGGGCGGCCGTCTGCGTTCGAGAGCAGGGTCCGGGTGGGGTCGGCGGGCGTGATCTGCGCTGCTGCCTCGGCGAACGCGTCCTGCGCCGGTGCCATGAACCGAGTGTGGAACGCTCCGGCGACCGCCAGTTTGCGCGTGCGCGCCTTGGCGGGCGGCGCCGAGATCAGCTTGTCGATGGCGACGACCGAACCCGCGGCGACGATCTGTCCCTTCGCATTGCGGTTGGCGGGCACGAGGTCGAGATCGTCGAGGAAGGCGAGCACCTCGGTCTCATCGCCGCCGAGGATCGCGGCCATGGTGGTCTCCTCCAGCGCGCAGGCCTTGGCCATCTCGGCGCCACGCACGCCGGCCAGGATCATCGCCTCATCGGCCGTCAGGACGCCCGCGACGGCGGCGGCGGCGACCTCGCCGATCGAGTGTCCGGCGATCACGACGTCCGCGGGCAACTCGCCGTGGCGGCGGCGGAACTCGTCGAACGAGAGCAGTGCGGCGGCGACCACGAGCGGCTGGGTGACCGCGGTATCGGTGATCTCCTCCGCCGTCGCTGTGGTTCCGAGGCGTTCGAGGTCGAGTCCGATGGCCTCGGACCACGCGGAGACGCGGTCACGAGCCCCGGGCAGCTCCAACCATTCGGTGAGCATGCCGGGTGTCTGGGAGCCCTGGCCGGGCGCAAGCAACGAAAGCACGTGACTAGGGAACACCTTTCAGCTGTGTCGTAGTGGTGTTGCTGGGTACGAACCTTGGCGGCGATATTTGTAGGGTTCCTACAAAAGTGACTCTGTCGGTGTTCCCATCGTCATCGGGTTGAGATCCGTTACGCGATCGAGTCTGACAAACACCGAACAGGGTCTATACGGCTACTTTGCCGTGACGAGTGTTACTCAGGGGGCTGAATGGGGCGTTCCTTGATGGTTTCGTGCCAATCTCCCGATGGTCAGTGCGACACGCAGAACGAAAGCGTCTCGGGGGTTAGATGCGTCACGTCCGGTGATGTCGGCCACCTTCTTTAGGCGATACCGCACAGTATTTGGATGGATATACAGTTCCCTGGCACAAGTTTCCACCTGGCCGCCGCTGTCGAGGTAGGCCTCGACGGTGTTGACGAGGGTCTCCGAACCGCTCAGGGGTTCCACGATCGTCTCGTCCATCGTCTCGATCGCTGAGCGGTCGCCGTTGAGCGCCCGCTCGGGAAGCAGATCCCAGCTGTAAGCCGGTCGCGGCGCGTTGGGCCATCCGACCACCGCCCGGAGTCCGGCCATGGCCTCGACAGCGCTCGCGTGGGCCGATCCCAGGTTGGGCGTGGTCGGGCCGATCACCACGGGACCCTCGGCGAAGTGCTCGAGGAGGTCGGTGAGAAAGCGGTCGGACGGCCGCAGCGGCCCCTCGACGATCGCGACGAGGGTGCTGCCCTGCACCACCGAGAGTGCGGCGCGGTCGTACTGTTTGGCGGTGTTGTGGAGCGTCAACGCGACCGACACGTTCTGTTCCGGGGGCGGAGATCCGACGATCACCGTCGCCGCGGCGTCGGTGGACCAGTTCAGTGCCGCCGCGCGCGAGAGCAACTGCGGGCCCTCGTCACCGCGCACCACGGCGTCGACCACGAGTGCCTCCATGCGCGAGTCCCACGCGCCGCGCGACTCGGCGGCCGAGGCGTAGATCGCGGCGGCGGCGAATCCGATCTCCCGGCCGTACCGCAGCACCGATTCGGTGAGTGCGCGAAGCTGGGCGTCGTTCCGGGCCAGGAGCGGAAGCCACTTCTCGAAGAACTCCATCGCCACGCGCACCATCTCGACCGTCTGCAGCAGTGAGATGCGCCGGGCCAGGTCCTGGGGGACCACTTGGAATGCCTGGACGGTGAACTTGACGTTCCCCTCCGGGTCCTGGATCCACTCCACGAAGTTGACGACCGCCGTCTGGACCACCAACTGCACGCTGGCCCGCTGCGCCGCGTCGAGGTCGCTGAAATAGGGTAGTTGCTCGGACATCGAGTGGATCGCTTCGGTGGCCAGTCGGCCGCTGTACTGCTTCACGCGGCGCAACAGGGTGTCGGGCAGCGCGTCGTGCACGGTGGCCGGCGCGGGCACGTGGGCGCCGCGCGCGCCGAAGACGTCGGTGGCGCGCGTCGTCTTCAGACGGGGGTCGGGTTCGGCATCAGGCACGGATTCAATGTAGACCGCTCGCGACCCGCTGTGGCCGGGTCGTATCGGCCGGCCGGACTGGGCCGATGGTCGCGGGCGCTGTCCGTCGAACGTCCCCCGCGCCGAGACGACCGAACGCCGGCGACGCGAGGTCGCCGGCGTTCGGGTGGTCGGACCGGTCAGGCGACGCCGGGGTCGCTGGTCTGCTCGGGAGCAGCCGAGACGTCGTCGATCTGGTACTTCCGGGCGGCGTCGGCCGCGACGGTGCGGTCGATCTTGCCGTCGCGGGCCAGCGCCACCAGCACTCCGACGACGATGGATTCGGCGTCGATGTTGAAGTAGCGGCGTGCGGCGGGGCGGGTGTCGGAGAATCCGAAGCCGTCGGCGCCGAGGGTGAGATACGTCCCCGGAACGTACGCGCGGATCTGTTCCTGGACGCCGCGCATGTAGTCCGAGACGCCGACGAACGGGCCCTTGGCGTACTGCAGCACCTCGGTGAGGTACGGCCGCGTCGAGGACCCCGGGCTGCGCAGTTCGGCCCGATCGGCGGCGATGCCGTCGCGGGCGAGTTCCGACCACGAGGTCACCGAGTACACGTCGGCGGCCACGTCCCACTCCTGCGCCAGCAGGTCCTGGGCGCGCAGGGCATCGCCCATCGTGACGCCCGAGACGAGGATGTTCGCGAAGTGCGCCGCGGGCTGCGGTGCCCTCCGGTACCGGTAGATGCCCTTGAGCAGCCCCGCGACGTCCAGATCCTCCGGCTCGGCCGGCTGGGTGATGGGCTCGTTGTAGACGGTCACGTAGTAGAAGACGTTCTCCGCATCCGGACCGTACATGCGCTCGAGACCGTCGACGACGATGTGCGAGAGCTCGTACGCGAACGCCGGGTCGTAGGAGACGGCGCCCGGGTTGGTCGCGGCGAGCAGCGGAGAGTGTCCGTCGGCGTGCTGCAGACCCTCACCGGTCAGCGTGGTGCGGCCCGCGGTGGCTCCGATGACGAATCCCCGGGCCATCTGGTCGGCCGCGGCCCAGAGACCGTCGCCGGACCGCTGGAAGCCGAACATCGAATAGAAGATGTACAGCGGGATCATCGGCTCGCCGTGCGTGGCGTACGACGTGCCGACCGCGGTGAAGCTGGCTGTGGAACCGGCCTCGTTGATGCCCTCGTGCAGGATCCGGCCGTTCTCCGCCTCCTTGTAGGCGAGCATCAGTTCGGCGTCGACGGACGTGTAGTTCTGGCCGTGCGGGTTGTAGATCTTCAAGGTGGGGAACCAGGAGTCCATGCCGAAGGTCCGGGCCTCGTCCGGGATGATCGGAACGATGCGCTTGCCGACCTCCTTGTCGCGCAGCAGCTCCTTGAAGATGCGGACCAGCGCCATGGTGGTCGCCACCTGCTGGTTGCCCGAGCCCGATGCCACGGCCTTGAGGGCGGGTGCCGGATCGGCCTGCAGCGGCTTGGCCGCCACCTTGCGGCTCGGGACGAATCCGCCGAGCTGCTTGCGCCGTTCCAGCATGTACTGGATCTCCGGAGAGTCCATACCCGGGTGGTAGTACGGCGGCAGGTACGGGTCGGCCTCGAGCTGCGCATCGGTGATCGGCACATGCGCGGTGTCGCGGAAGGCCTTCAGATCGTCGAGCGTCATCTTCTTCATCTGGTGGGTCGCGTTGCGGCCCTCGAAGTGCTTGCCGAGCGTGTAGCCCTTGATCGTCTTCGCCAGGATCACCGTGGGCTGTCCCTTGTGGGCCATGGCGGCGGCGTATGCGGCGTAGATCTTGCGGTAGTCGTGACCGCCGCGCTTGAGGTTCCAGATGTCCTCGTCCGAGAGATCGTTGACGAGTTCCTTGGTGCGCGGATCACGGCCGAAGAAGTGGTCGCGGATGAACGCGCCGTCGTTGGCCCGGTAGGTCTGGTAGTCGCCGTCGGTGGTGCGGTTCATCAGGTTGACCAGCGCACCCTCCTTGTCGGCGTGCAGCAGATCGTCCCACTCGCGGCCCCACACCACCTTGATGACGTTCCAGCCCGCGCCGCGGAAGAACGACTCCAGTTCCTGGATGATCTTTCCGTTGCCGCGGACCGGGCCGTCGAGCCGCTGCAGATTGCAGTTGATGACGAAGGTCAGGTTGTCGAGCCCGTCGATGGCGGCGACCTGCGCCAGACCGCGCGACTCGGGCTCGTCCATCTCACCGTCGCCGAGGAACGCCCAGACGTGCTGGTCGGAGGTGTCCTTGATGCCGTTCGCGTGCAGGTATTTGTTGAACCGGGCCTGGTAGATCGCGTTCATCGGGCCCAGGCCCATCGAGACGGTGGGGAACTGCCAGAACTCCGGCATCAACCGGGGATGCGGGTACGACGGCAGCCCGCCGCCTTCGCCGGCGTGGCTCTGCTCCTGACGGAAGCCGTCGAGCCGCGCCTGGTCGATGCGTCCTTCCAGGAAGGCGCGCGCGTAGATGCCGGGTGAGGCGTGGCCCTGGATGAAGACCTGGTCGCCGCCGCCGGGATGATCCTGGCCGCGGAAGAAGTAGTTGAAGCCGACTTCGTAGAGCGAGGCCGACGACGCGTACGTCGAGATGTGGCCGCCCACGCCGATGCCGGGCCGCTGCGCTCGGTGGACCATGATCGCGGCGTTCCACCGGATGAAGGCGCGGTAGCGGCGCTCCAGATCCTCGTCCCCGGGGAACTCGGGTTCCAGTTCGGTCGGGATCGTGTTGACGTAGTCGGTGTTCGTCAACGCGGGGATGCCCACACGCTTGTCCTCCGCGCGTTCCAGAATGCGCAGCATGAGGTACCGCGCGCGCTCGGGGCCCGCGTCGGCGAGCATGGCGTCGAAGGACTCGAGCCACTCGTCGGTCTCCGTGGGGTCGTTGTCGACCAGGTAGGACGCGACGCCGTCCCGAATGACCTGAACGCGGCTCCCGCTCGACGCCGGCGCGCCGGCCTTGTCGGTGCCGGCGATCTGATCAGTCACTGTCTGCCACCTATCTCGCAGTCCACCGAAGCGATTGCCGCCGCGAACTGCATGTCGGGGCCGCCGGGGTGGGGCGGCCGGATACGTGCCGCGGAACGATGGTGCGGCCTTGCCTATATCGTGCCGCAAATCACCGGCTCTGGCGCAAGATGTGTCCAGTCACATGCCGCTCGGGTGCGGTAGCGTCGGCGTATCCGCTGCTTCTCTCCCGAAAGGGGGACCTCGTGGGCCGGACGGCTCGGTCGATCGTGGTCGCGGCGACGGCGCTGACCGCTGTCGCCGCCGTCCCGGCGTGCTCATCGGACGACGATTCGCCGAGTCCGACGGTCTCCGTCGGCACGGTCACCAGGACCGTCGCCCGCGCGGGATCCTCCGAAGCGGAGAAGGTCGCCGTCGTCCGATTGTGCCAGCAGGTGATCACTTCGGCCGGTGTGATGGCACGCGATTACAACGCCTTCGTCAAACGCCTCAACGAGGTCCAGGATTACGCGAAGGTCGGATCCGAGGACCGCTGGGCGGTCGACACTCTCGACACGGGTGCCGAGGAGGTCCGCAAGGCCGTCTCGCCCGAGGTGCCGGAGAAGGTCGACGCGCAGGTGGAGGCGTTCGTCGCCAGTGCCGAACGCCTGGCCGAGCAGATTCAGGCGAAGCGGCGCCAAGCGCTCAACGGCGCCTCCGACAGATGGGACGCGGACCGTACCGCACTACTCGACACGTGCGCGGGGTATCTCCCCGCGGGATCGGCGTGAACCGTCCCGAATCCGTTGCAGAGAAGCACCAATCCCGTACTTCGGGCGGTTAGACACTGTGCTCGGGGGTAGTTTGCCTTTACGCTGTCACATAAGTTGCGCCGTCGTGGCGTGGCTCGGCACGTGCGGAATGCACGGCCCGCTACATCGAATGGAGGTCGTACGCGGTGGTAACCGCCCCAGAAGGCAGGGCTGTCAAGCTCGGTTTCACCAACGGCATGGTGGTGCAGGAGATCGGGTGGGACGAGGACACCGACGATGATCTCCGAATCGAGATCGAGGACGCGATCGATGCCGAGATGCTCGACGACGATGCGGACGACGTCATGGACGCCGTGGTGCTGTGGTGGCGCGACGACGACGGAGACCTCGTCGATGCGCTGATGGACGCGATCGGTCCGCTCGCCGAGGGCGGGTTCATCTGGGTGCTGTCGCCGAAGACCGGCCGCGACGGTTACGTCGATCCCAGCGAGATCGCGGAGGCCGCGCCGACCGCCGGACTCACGCAGACCTCCGTCGTCAATCTCGGAGACTGGTCCGGCGCCCGTCTGGTCACGCCGAAGGCGCGCGCGGGTAAGCGCTGATGGCCGCTCAGTCGGTGGCCGCACCCCTCGCGACGGGGACTCTCGCCCCGGATTTCGAGTTGCGGGACCAGAACAATCAGGTCGTCAAGCTCTCCGCGCTGCGCGACCGCAATGTGCTGATCGTCTTCTTCCCGCTGGCCTTCACCGGCACGTGCGAAGGCGAACTCGGCTTTCTGCGCGACAATCTGCCGCGTTTCGACAACGACGACGTCACCGTGGTCACGGTGTCGGTGGGCCCGCCCCCGACTCACAAGGTGTGGTCGTCGGCGCAGGGTTTCCTGTTCCCGATCCTCTCGGACTTCTGGCCGCACGGTGCGGTGGCGGAGGCGTACGGCGTCTTCGACGCCGAGCGCGGCTTCGCCAATCGCGGGACGTTCGTTGTCGGGCGCGACGGTGTCGTGGCGTACTCGGCGATGGTCGGTCCGGGCGAACAGCGCGGCGACGAGACCTGGGACGCGGCGTTGGCGGCTGTCGCGCAGTAGCGCCGTTCCACCGGTCGGGCCGCGTGACGGTGTGACCGAGGCGCCGGGCTCAGCGCCGGGGGAACGAGGTGGCCAGCGCGGTCGCGAGCAGGCGGTTGCGCTGAATCATCGCGTCCGGGGTGTAGTGCACCCCGTCGACGTACCAGGACCGGTCCGTATGCGCGGCGAAGTCGTAGACCCGCAGGTTCGGGTAGCGGTGCGCAGCACGGCGGAGCGCCGCGTTGAATGCGCGCATGTGTGCGTCGGCGTACTGGGGTAGGGCTCCGTCGCCCGTGCGCACCGTGGGCCAGAGAACCGGTCGGCCGGCCAGACGGTGCATCACCAGGTCGATGCGGCGGTCGGCGCTGATATGACTGCCCTCCGCGATGCGTGCCGCGTCGTTGGCTCCGAGTGCGATGACCCAGCAGCCGTCGTGGCCGCGGCGGCGTTGATCGTCGATCGCTTCGAGTCCGCTGGGGCGGCCGCCGGCCGGTTCGACGACCGCACGGCCGTTGGCCGCGTCGAGATAGACCTTCTTCGCGCCCACGCGCCGGTACTGGGGGGTCATGCGGTCGGTGGGGCTGGGCACGCGAAGCGAGTTGTCCAGACCCACCGACGTCGAATCGCCGATCTGAATCACGGTGTTGCACATCGTCTTCTGATTCGGGCGCGGCAGGTTCTGAGTGCCGGATCCGAGCGGATGAGTCAGCACCCAGAGGTACGACGGAACGTCGAACGGTGTGTCGGAGACTCCGCGCTGCGTGCTCAGATTCTGAGTGATGATCCGGGAGACGGCGTCGAGCGTTCCGGCGACGTCGGTCTTGGCCGACGCCGCGGGCGCGACGATCGTCGTTACGGCGGCCGCCGCGATGACAGCAGCAGTGAGTCGCCGCCCGCGGCGGAAGCGCGTGCGGCGGCGGTCGTCGGTAACAGGAGTCTCAGTAGTCACAACAATTACATTGCACCGGACGTGCGACACTCGCCGCAACGCCCGAGCGTGTCGGTTGAGTCACAGTTCCCGGTCGAGTCGAACGTGGTCCCGGCGTCGGCGGGCGGGGGACCGGGAGAGCTCAGATGAGGTAATGCAGGCTGCGGATGATCGCCGCGCCGAGTTCCGTATCGCCGGTGACCTCCACCTCCGCGTCGCCGGCGCTGGGCCGTCCGCCGACCGAACGGGCGAGGTCGAGCCCGTCGAGGCGGAGCGTGACGTCGGGCTCTCCGTCGACGGCCGGCACCACCGCGGCGCGGTCCTCGGTGACGACGAAGAAGGTGAACGGATACAGGCCGGTGATGTCGAAACGGACAGTGCTGCCGACCTCGGCGCGAGCCTTCTTGCCGACGACGTACGGCATCGAGCTCTCGATCTCGCGGAGCGCCCAGTGCGCCGGCTCCACGTTCTCGGGGACGCCGAGGCCGAGCGCGTCGCGGATGTCGATCTCGTGCACCCAGCAGTCGAAGTCGCGGACCCGCATGAATCGCCCGTAGGTGTCCGGACCGGCGGGCGTGGCCGTCTCGGCGTCCCACTGGCCTTCGGTCATGCCGCGCAGCGCCTTGCTGCGCTCAGCGGTCACCGTGCGGAGGTCGGTCATCAGCTCGTCGCGGGACCGCGATCGGTAGTGGTCGATCCACCGCTCGTTGAGTTCGCCGATCGGGTTCTTCACGTGGGCGATCTGCGAGGTGTCGATGGACGACGCGGGCTGCCTGCCGGCCAGCATCGACTCGGTGCCCGCGATGTGTGCGACGATGTCGCGGATCTGCCACCCGGGCAGGGGCGACGCGGCGGTCCATTGCGCGTCGGATAGTGGGGAGACGAGGTCGTCGATGGCCTTCCACTGCGTCTCGAGGGCGCTGATCAGCGGTTCCTGCGGCACGATGGTCGTCACTGGGCATCCTTCCGTGGAATGGGGGCTCCGCTTCACGCTAGCCGTAGCGGCCGCGCGTATCCCGGTTTGGGCCCGACGCCGCCGAGCCGATATCTTGGTGTGGGCCGCAGCACGTCTCGGCCGGGCGCGTATAGCTCAGCGGTAGAGCTCTGGTCTTACACACCAGCGGTCAGGGGTTCGAATCCCTTTGCGCGCACCACCCACCTGATGCTCGGTGACGGCTCGGCATCGCACCCCGGCATCACGCCACCGGACGCCGACCGTAGCTCTGCACGCGGCAGATCTCCGAGAATCCCAGCCGTCGGTACAGGCCTTCTCCTTCGGGCGAGGCGGTGAGCACGCACGTCTTCGCGCCGCCGAGCACGGCGCGGTCGAGCGCGGCTTCGGTGAGACGCGTTCCGATCCGACGGGAGCGCCACTCCGCAGCGACGATCACGTGTTCCACAGCCGCGGACACTCCGGCGACCACCGCCGCTGAACACCCGACGACTCTTCCACGGTGGAGCGCCAGAAAATGCGTCACGATCGGTGCGGCCGAACCGCTTTCGGGCAGGCCGAATCCGGTGAACGGTGCCAGCGCCGCAGTGATACCGGGAAGGTGCTCGGAAGCGGCATCCTCGGCAGCCCAGAAGCGCGCCCAGCGATCGAGATCCCTGAGCGACCTGCAGGCTTGGATCGTCACTTCGGAAGCGTCGCGGTCGGTCGTCACGTCGTCCGTCGGCAACGCCCACCGCGCGAGTGGCAGCGTCATGAGCGGCTCTTCCTCCACCGCAGCGAGGCCTGATTCGCGCATCGCTGCCTCCACGTCGGCGAGACCCTCGGTCCCCGGCCACAGCGACCAGAGCGCTGGCACGTCGTCCATCAGTTCGAGGCAGGCGGGGACATCGTCCGCGGTGAACCACAGCACCCGATTGAGCTCGGCGTGCCGGGCGCCTGTCCGTGCCCAGACGAGCGAGGGCGTCTCGCCCCACCGCTCCGCGCGGGCCAGATGTGTCCGCAGGTAGTGACCTCGTGCCGCCGCTGCCGTGGCTTCGGTTTCGTTGCACACAGTCTGTGACGCTAGCCCACCGCCGGTCCGGAATCATGACGAGGAACCGGGCCGCGGATCGGGGACGTCCGCTCGCGTTTGGCGACGATCGAGTCGGGTACCCGCGTCGGCGTGGGTGAATACGTCTCGAACGCAGCAGATGCACATGGAACCCGCGCCGACGCGGCCGAGCCGGACGATCTCCGGCTCTGGCCGCCGCCGACGGTCGGTCTGCTGGCGGACCCCGGCGCACCCCGGCAACTCGCGGAGGCGATCGGCGGCGGCCTCGCTGAAGATCTCGGTGACGACCTCGGCGGGCAGTGGTCGGTGGAAGTCAGCGAGGAGTCGTTGCCGATCGCTCCGAGCGGCGCGATTCCCCTCGCCGAACGCACGCCGGACCTCTTGCGGCGCCACCGATGGCGATACGTCGTCTATCTCACGGACCTGACTCACTATCGAGGGCGGTCGGCCCTCCGCTATCTGCTCGCCGCGGGTGAACCGGCGGTCGTCGTGTTCGTCCCGACTCTCGGCTGTACGCGACGGCGCAC
Organism: Gordonia sp. LUNF6; assembly: GCF_047041125.1. Lineage (NCBI taxonomy): Bacteria > Bacillati > Actinomycetota > Actinomycetes > Mycobacteriales > Gordoniaceae > Gordonia > Gordonia sp. LUNF6. Next base: position 2,494,931 of record NZ_CP178181.1, on the reverse strand, counting down.
CAAGGTGCGCACGCTCGTTCGCGAGATACTCCGAGCGGACGCAGAGACCGACACCGGCGTGGACTACCGCCCGGGCGGCCACAGCCACGTCTGGCCACCCGCATCTCAGCTACCCGACGATGGTGTACGAGGTCCGCTCGGACATGCGCGAATGCTGACCGGGATGGTGCACAGCAATCGGCCGGCCGCCATGGGGCGGGCGCTGCGCGGCTGCACGGCCGTCGGTATGGCCTCGGGGGCCTTCGGCATCTTCTTCGGGAGCGTGTGGCCGATCGCCGACTCGATGTCGTTCGCACGTCTGGCGGCGGTCAGCGTCTGCGTGATCGCTGCGCTCAGCTCGTGGCTGATCCTGCGCAACGGGCTCTGGACCCGTCGACGTCGGAACCTGGCACCGCAGAGCGGCTCGCTGGACAATGCCTCCACCGTCGTGACCGTCTCGTCGGCGGTGACACTCATGCACGTGATTCTCTTCGTCGGACTGACCGTACTGGCCACGGCGGTCGTGGAGCCGGCGTATCTGGCGAGCCGACTGGGCCACGCCGTCTCGGTTGTCGATTACCTCGTCATCGGCTGGTTCGCGGCGTCGATGGGGACCATGGCCGGTGCACTCGGCTCCAACTTCGACAACGAAGAGGTGGTCCGAAAGGCCACCTACAGCCAGCGATGGCACCAGCGCCGTCTCATGTTCGAGGACTACGGCGGCTGAACGCGGATGAATGGAGCGGATGGCAGGATTCGAACCCGCGTCGCACGGTTTTGCAGACCGCTGCCTCGCCACTCAGCCACACCCGCAGGTCTTCGACGATGCCGGGCGAGGACGCCGTCGTCGACCGTTGTGCCCGCAGTGAATCAAACAATGCCGGGCCGGGTGGCGGGGCCGTCGCGCAGGACGGCGCCGGAACCGAACGCCCGCGCGGCGTCGCCGGTCATCAACCGGGCCGGTTCGGGATCGGAGCGCAGCCGCCGTTCCAGTTCGGGAGAGTCGGGGACCGGGCCGTCGGACGCCACGACGACCACGTTGCCGCTGCGCCGCCCTTTGAACATCGACGGGTCGGCGATCAGGGTGATGTTCGCGAACACCTCGGCGACGGTGGCGACCTCGCTCCGGACGGACTTGAGGTCGCGACGGTCGCCGCAGTTGGCGATGTAGAGGCCTCCGGGGGCGAGCACGCGACGCACCGCCTGGGTGAACTCAGCCGTCTTCAGATGGTCGGGTGTGAGGCTCTCGGCGAAGGCGTCGCGGATCACCACGTCGCGCGTCTGTTCGCGCAGACCGGTCACCACCTCCCGCGCATCGCCCACCCGGATTCGCAGACGGGGTGCGCGCGGGAGGTCGAACCATTCGCGGGCGAGCCGGGCGAGTTCGGCGTCGATCTCGACGGCGACATGGCGTGAGGCGGGATAGGTGTGCGCCAGAGCGCGGGGCAGCGCGCATGCCGCGGCGCCGAGGTGTAAGAATCGCAGTCCCGCGGACCGGTCGGGATAGCGGTCCTCGACGGCGGCGACCGCCTGCCGCATGTACTCGAACTCGAGCAGGTCCGGACGAGCGGGCGCGATGTGACTGCTCTGCACACCGTTGACGGTCAGCAGCCAGCCACCCTCGCGGTCGGAGGCGAGCTCGGCGACGCCGGTGGAGATCTCGAATGAGCCCGGCTCGGGCTCGGAACGTGCGGTGGCCATCGGGGACCGATTCTAGTCGCCGATACGATCACCGGATGCGCAGGAATCGGGCGGAGGCGGCGGGACTGGCGATCGGAGCGGTCGCGGATGCGGTCTTCGGCGACCCGCGGCGAGGACACCCGGTGGCGCTGTTCGGCAGCGCCGTGGCCTGGCTGGAGCGACGGGCGTACGCCGACGCCAGACCGGCCGGCGCGGTCTTCGCCGGAGGATGGATCGCAGTCGCGGTCGCGGTCGGTGCCCTGGCGCGGCGGACGGGCCCGGCGGGCACCGCGGCGGCGACCTTCACCGCGCTCGGCGGCACGTCGTTGTGCCGGATCGGCGACGATATCGCCGGAGCCCTCGAATCCGGTGACGTCGACCGGGCGCGCCGGCTGGTATCGGGACTGGTGGGACGGGACCCCGATCTGCTCGACGAGTCCGGGATCTGCCGCGCCGCCGTCGAATCCATCGCGGAGAACACGTCCGACGCCGCGGTCGCACCGCTGCTGTGGGGCGCGGTCGCCGGCGCGCCCGGCCTGCTCGGCTATCGGGCGGTCAACACCCTGGACGCGATGATCGGCTACCGCTCGGACCGGTACCGGAACTTCGGGTGGGCGGCGGCGCGGATCGACGACGCCGCGAATCTCGCGCCGGCTCGGATGACGGCGGTGGCCGCGGCGCTGGTGAGCGGCCGGCCCGTGACCGTGTGGCGTGCGGTGCGCAGAGACGCCGGAGCACACCCCAGCCCGAACGCCGGGGTGGTGGAAACCGCGTTCGCGGCGGCCCTCGGCATCGAACTCGGCGGTCGCACGGTGTACCCGCACGGGGTGGAGGACCGACCGCGGCTGGGCGACGGCCGGGCGCCGCTCGCATCCGATCTGCGCGCGGCGGTTGTGCTGTCGCGCCGGATTCAACGGCTCTCGGCCGTCGTCGCCGTGGCGGTGGCGGTGCGTCTGGCAGGCAGGCGCGGACGGTCAGGAACGACGCGCGGTGACTCGCATCGGTGGTGAACGAACAGGTGAACGGCGTCCGAGCGCGCGGTGGTGATTCGTCTGAATTGATATCGTTCGCGAACCATCCTCGAAGGGAGACCCGATGAAGCACGGTGCCAAACTCGCAGTACTCGGCGCAGCAGCAGGAACACTGACGGTGCTGGCTCCACCGGCGAATGCGGTGCCGGCCCCCGGTACGCCCGAAGGGGCCGTCACATTCTCGGCGAAGAACCTCGGCGGCTGCAAGGCCGAGTTCTCCATTGTGAACAAGACGAACGTGACGACATACACGATCGACTGGCGTATCGACGAAGAAGCCGGACGAATGGTCGAGGATATTCCGTTCGAGATCTACCGGACCGGTGGCATGTCATCGAAGGCTGCTTCGCCGACCTGGCCGGACGAGGTACCCGATAACACCGTCGACAACCGCACCATGGTCTCGGACCGGGCACCGGTGACGGCGACCTACGTGCAGGATCTGAAGAACCCGACCGGGACGTTCAACCCGGCGCTTCCGAACCCCGGTGCCTCCACCCATCGCGTCGACTACCGAATCGTGCTCGGCCCTCCCGGAAACAACGGCCAGACGCCGAACGAACAGCCGGAGTGGCTGGGCGACCGCCAATGGCGCAGCGTCACGGTCACCGGATGCGGGTCCGGCCCCGACATGGGCAGCAGCGGATCAGTCGGCAGCAGCGGGTCCGTAGCCGGCTCGCTCGGCGACCTGCTGAGCGGATTGTTCAGCTGACCGTGCGCATTCTCCGTCAGCTGCGGTAGCGCTGCGCGAGCTTGGCCTTCACCTCGTCGTCGGTGTCGGCGGGCGCCGCGCCGCCACCGATCTCGGCGGTCTTCTTGGCCGTCATGTCGTTGCCGGTGAAAGTTCCCGCTTCGCGCAGCTGGCTGCGGATGCGCTCGCGGTCTTTGCGCGGCGGGGGCGGCGGAGCGGCGGTGTCGTCGCCGGTCTTCTTCGCGGCGCGACGCGCCTTCACCTCGGAGTAGATGAAGTACGCGGCGCCCAACGGGGCCATGACACCGAAGGCCAGCCACTGCAGTCCGTACGAGAGGTACGGGCCCGACTCGAGTTGCGGCAGAGCGATCTCGCCGAGTGAGCCGGGCTGGTTCGGAGACAGCTGAAGATAGAGATTCTCGCTGGTCAGGCCGGTGGACTGCCCCAAGAGGCGGGTGTCGATGGTGTATGCGGTGCGCTGCCCGTTCTCGACGCGGGGTTCTTTGCCCGGGCTCGTCGACTCGGTCTTGCGCAGGCGCGCGGTGACGGTCACCTCGCCGGTCGGTGCGGGCGCGACGTCGACGCGGTTGTTGTCGCCGGGCCGCACGTAGCCGCGGTCGATGAACAGAACGCGATCACCGCCGGCCACCTGGAAGGGGGTCACGACCTCCACGGAGGGACGCTCGTCGGCACTGCGGAGGCGGATGAGGGTCTGTTCGTCGTCCAGGTACCGGCCGGTGACCTCGACCTCGCGCCACTCGGAATCCGGATTCAGCGGCCGGCCGGCCGGGGCGAGTTCGTCGATCGGGACCGGAGCGGTGGACTCGGCCGTACGGATCAGGTCGTTGCGGTGCTCGGTGTCGGAGTTCTTGCCCAGCTGCCACGGCGCGAGAACCGTGAAACAGGCGGCCGCGAATGTGACCACGAAGACGGCCAGGAGCAGCCAGCCCGGTCGCAGGAAGGTCTTGAGCACACGCACGACTCCAGGTTACTGGCTGCTGGAATCGGCTCGGTCAGTCGTCGTCGGCCAGGGTCGCGTGCACCCACGCCAGCAGCCCGGGAACGGCGGCCTCGACCTGCTCGCGAACCAAGGTGAAATCCGCCGGACTGCCATAGAACGGATCGGGGACATCAGCGCCGTCGGCGTCGGGATCGAAACTGCGCAGGAGCCGGACCCGATCCCCGAGTCGCTTGCGTTCCAACTCGGCGACGTGACCGCTGTCGGCGGCGACCAGCAGGTCGGCCGACAGGTGATCGGGCGTCAGCTGGGCGGCGACGTGCTGATCGGAGTAGCCGTGGGCGAGCAGTTCGGTCCGCGCGCGGTTGTCGGCGGGCTCGCCGATGTGCCAGCCGCCGGTTCCGGCGCTGCTCACCCGGACGCGGTCGGCCAGGCCGGCCTCCTCGATCGCCGAGGTGAAGATCGACTCCGCCATGGGCGAGCGGCAGATGTTGCCGGAACAGACGAAGCACACGTGCAGTGTGCGGGGCGAGTTGTCAGACACCGAGTTCCTCACACGATTTGGTGAACCGCGTCGCAGTCCAGTCGTTTGTTGTTCTTCCCATCACGGCTGCGTGCCCGGCGGCAGCCATCGCGGCCGTGACCTGTCCGGGGAACCGATCCTCACGCCGACCGTCCCGACTCGGGGCGTTGTCACATTCGACTGTAGTACGTCGCACACGTGACCGACGCCCTCGGACGAGGCCGGGCGTGTGGCCGCGGCAGTCCTTCGACGTGCCGGGCGCGGGGCCCGGGCCCGTGCCGTCGACCGTGCACGTAGTGTCAGAGGTCATGAAACCGGGCAACTCGCAGACGACGTCCGTCGTTGAGCAGACGCCGTCCGGATCGGCCGAGTTCTTCGATCCCGATCGGCACGGCGACGAGGACACCGCTCCGGGTGTGATCGACTTCGCCGTGAACGTGCGGCCGGGCCCGCCGGAATTCCTCGTCTCGGCGTTGCGCGATCGGATCGCCGATCTGGGCCGATATCCGAGTGCGGCGGACCTGACCGCGGCCACCAGCGCGGTGGCGCGCCTGCACGGCCGCGATCGGTCGGAGGTGCTGTTGCTGGGTGGTGCGGCCGAAGGGTTCGAACTGCTCGCCAAGCTCGCACCGAAACACGTCGCGCTGGTCCAGCCGTCGTTCACCGAGCCCGAGCGCGTGCTGCGTGCCGCCGGTGCGCGCATCAGTCAGGTGATCCTGACCGACCCCTGGTCGCTGGCGGACGTCCACGTTCCCGACGACGCAGACATGGTGGTGGTCGGCAACCCGACCAATCCGACGTCCGTGCTGCACACGCGCGCGCACATCGACTCGCTCCGGCGGCCGGGCCGGACCGTGGTGATCGACGAGGCCTTCGCCGATCTCACCCTCGACCCGGTCACCGGCGCCCACGAACCGCAGTCGCTGGCAGGAGAGCGCTCCGACGATCTGATCGTCGTCCGGTCGATCACGAAGACGTTCGCGCTCGCGGGGCTGCGCGCCGGCTACCTGCTGGCCTCGCCTGCGATCATCGCGCGGCTCTCGACGGGCCGCAGGCACTGGCCGCTGGGCACGCTCGCGCTCGTCGCGCTCGCGGTGTGCGCCGGCGACGAAGGGCAGGCGTACGCGCGGGCCCAGAGCGAGGCGGTGGCAGCGCATCGCGCGTATCTGAGCACCCGGCTCGCCGAGTGCGGGTGGCCGCCCGCGGCGGACGCGGCGGCATCCTATGTGCTGATCCGGGTGCCGAACGCGCTGCAGGTGAAGGAACGCCTGCGTCACCGCGGGATCGGCGTTCGCAGCTGCGCCAACTTCGTCGGGCTCGGACCGGACCATCTGCGCATCGCGGTCCGGAGCCCGGAACTCACCGACGTGCTCGTCGGCGCGTTGCAAGATGTGATGGCGGAGAACGCACCGCCCTTCACCCGACAGAGCCGAGAGAGTGAGGCCACATGAGTCCCCGTCTGCCGAGCCCGCGACTGGACGAGGTGATCGCGGAGCTGGAGCGCGTGTACCCGCCCCGGCTCGCCGAGAGCTGGGACGCCGTCGGCTTGGTCTGCGGCGACCCGGCCGAACCCGCGGACAGCGTGCTGGTCTGCGTCGACGTCACCGACGCCGTGGTCGACGCCGCGCTCGAAGCCGGTGCGACGCTCATCGTGGCCCACCACCCACTGCTGATGCGGGGCGTCACGTCGGTGGCCGCCGACACTCCCAAGGGCCGCATCGTGCATCGCCTCATCCGGGGCGGATGCGCGCTGTACGCCGCGCACACCAACGCGGACAAGGCACGCCGGGGCGTGTCGGATGCGCTCGCGGAGACGCTCGGTCTCCTCGACACCGTGCCGCTGGCTCCCGAGCCCGCGCCGGCATTGGACAAATGGGTGGTGATGGTCCCCGAGGGCAGCGCGGATCAGGTGAGTGAGGCGATGTTCAACGCCGGGGCGGGCGCTCTGGGCGAGTACCGCAATTGCCAATGGAGTGTGGTCGGTACCGGACAATTCCTGCCGGTGGACGGTGCCTCGCCCGCTGTGGGGGCCGTCGGAGCCCTGACCCGGGTGGATGAGGAACGGCTCGAGATGGTCGCGCCGCGGCATCTGCGCCGGTTGGTCCTCGGTGCGCTGCGCGAGGCGCACCCGTACGAGGAACCGGCCTTCGACGTGTTCGAGCAGGCCGTCACGGACGGTGACGTGGGTCTGGGCCGGGTGGGACGACTGCCCGAGCCGATGACCTTCGGCCAGTTCGTCGCCCACGCCGGACGCGTCCTGCCCGCCGCGGCGTGGCCGGTCCGCGGGGCGGGTGATCCGGCTGCGACGGTGGAGACCGTCGCGGTGTGCGGTGGTGCCGGTGACTCGCTCATCGGTGCGGCGAGCGCGGCCGGCGCCGACGTCTACCTGACCGGCGATCTGCGCCACCACGTGGTCGACGAATCGCTACGCGACCGATCGCCGGCCCTGGTCGACGCCGGCCATTGGGCCACCGAGTTCCCGTGGTGCGAGAGCGTCGCCGATATCCTGACCGAGATCGGTTGCCGGACGACCGTATTCCAAGACCCGACCGATCCCTTCACGGTGATCGCCGGCCCCAAGGAGCAGCAGTGAAGGTCCCGAACGCTCAGCAGCGCCGACTGCTCGACCTGGCCGAGATCGATGCCGATCTCGCGAAGGCTCGCCACGAACGCCGCAGCCTCCCGGAGGTCGCGGAGCTGGCCCGACTCACCGAGGAGATGGAGAAGATCCGTGAGGACCGCGCCCGTGCTCAGGTGGCGGTCGACGATCTGCAGAGCGAGTACGAGCGCATCGACGCGGAACTGTCGGGCACGACGGAGCACCTGCGGCGCGACCAGGCGCAGATCGAGTCGGGTGCGCTCAACCACAAGGCACTTGCCGAACTCCAGCACGAGGTGACCGGTCTGCAGCGCAGGTCGGAGAACCTGGAGACCGAACTCCTCGAGATCATGGAGCAGCAGGAGGCGACGACGGCGGAAGCCGAGCGCACCGAGGCCGCGCTGTTGCACGCCACCGAACGCGAACTCGACCTGATCGCACGGCGCGACGCCGCGGGCGTCGCGGTCGACGAACGCATCGACGACCTCGCCGTCAAACGGACGGCCGTGGTGGAGGGCGTCGACGAGTCGCTGCTGGCGGTCTATGAGAGGCTGCGGTCGCAGGGCAAGGTCGGCGCCGGACTGCTGCGCCAGCGTCGATGCGGCGCGTGCCGGATGGAACTCGATCCGCGGACGCTGTCGAGAATCGCCGCCGCCGACGAGGACGAGGTGGTGCGCTGCGAGGAGTGCGGGGCGATCATGGTGCGGACCGAGCAGTCGGGTCTGCCGCGACCCGGATCGGCTCAGTGACCGCCGACCGCCGGACCGGACCGCGGAAGTCGCCGAACTGGCAGGGACAGATGGAGGAGCCGACCCGGATCGTCCTGCTCCGGCACGGCCAGACGGCGCTCTCGGTGGACCGTCGGTACTCCGGCCGCGGCAATCCCGAACTGACCGCCCTCGGCCGCGCACAGGCCTCCGCGGCAGGCGAGCGGATCGGCGGGGGAGGCCTCGGTCGAATCGACGCGGTGCTGTCCTCTCCGCTGGTGCGGGCGATGGATACCGCGACCGCCGCCGCGGAACGGCTGGGCGCCGAGGTGGAAGTGTGCGACGGGCTGATCGAGACGGATTTCGGTGCGTGGGAGGGACTCACCTTCGGCGAAGCCGCCCGCCGCGACCCCGAGGTGCACGGCCGGTGGCTCGCCGACGCCGACGTCGCCCCGCCCGGCGGAGAGAGCTTCGCCCAGGTGCAGGAGCGGATCGCCGCGACCCGCGAGGACATCGTCGCCCGATTCCCCGGCCGGACCGTGCTCGCCGTCTCACACGTGACGCCGATCAAATCGATGCTGCGACAGGCGCTGACGGTGGGACCGGAACTGCTCTTCCGGCTGCATCTGGACCTCGCGTCGATCTCCGTGGTCGAGTTCTTCCCCGATGGCGGATCGGTGGTCCGGCTCGTGAACGACACCGCACACCTGCAGTAGCCCGCGGCATTCGGTGTCCGACCGCCCGCCGGGCTATCCTGAATCTCGCGAACGAGTCGGCCGGGCGGCCGCGGCGAGGGAACCGCACGAGCGATCGTGCAGGCCCGAGTCGAGGAAAGTCCGGACTCCACAGAAGCAGGGTGGTTGCTAACGGCAACCCGGGGTGACCCGCGGGACAGTGCCACAGAGAACAGACCGCCCGCACGCATGGCGTGCGGGTAAGGGTGAAACGGTGCGGTAAGAGCGCACCAGCGATGCGGGTGACCGTGTCGGCTCGGTAAACCCCACCCGGAGCAAGGCCGAAGCTCGCACCGCCGGCCGGCGTGTGCGAGTGCGCGAGTGACCGAGGACTGCTCGTCCGAGCTCGCGGGTTGGCCGCTCGAGGCACCCGGCGACGGTGTGTCCAGATGGATGGTCGCCACCGGCTCTCGGGCCGGTACAGGATCCGGCTTACACGCCGGCTCGTTCGCTCTCTCCTTCGCCCGCCTGCGCGGTGCGGGCACCGCACTTTTCTCACGGTTCGGTCGAGCGCACATCACGATTCCGGCTCGCGTATCACTCATACGCGGTGATCCGGCCATCGAACACCGCGCAAGCGGACGGCGCGACATAGCATCTCGCCCACGCACCGCCGCGGAGGACGGCGGGCGGCAACACGCACCGAACGAGGCAGGGGACTGTTCATGAATGTCGATTCCAGGAAAGTGGCCGCCGTCGTCGTGGCCGTCGGGGCCATCGGGCTGCTGGGTACCGCGTGCTCGTCCGACGACGACTCGGCGTCGAACACGTCGGCGGCGATGTCGAGCCCGATGTCGAACGCGAGCGGTGCGACCGCGTCGTCCGATGCGATGGAGCCGAACGGGATGGATTCGGGGGCGTCCAAACCCACGACGATCACCACCGACACCGAGCTGACCACCGTCGGCGGTCAGCAGATCACCATCGGCGACGAGGCGATCGCGAAGTCGTACGGCGAACGCGGCGGACCCGACGGCTACCTGGGCAAGCCGCTCGGTCCCGTCGTGAAGCTCAAGTCCGGCGGTTCGTTCATCACCTTCGAACACGGCTCGCTGTACCAGAATCCGGCCACCGGCGCGGTCTACGCCGTGCACGGCGAGATCGGCGACGAGTGGGGCCGGCTGAACCACGAGAACGGCCGCTTGGGCTACCCGACCAGCGATGAGACGAAGATCGAGGGCGGTCTCGAACAGACTTACGACAACGGCACGATCAAGTTCGTCGGCGGCAAGGTGACCGTGACACCGGCCGGCTGACCCGAGGCGGGCCCGGCGTCCGCCCGCCACGGCTCCTATGCTGTTCAGATATGCAGCGGAGAATGCGGGCGCCGGCAATCGATTTCGCTCAGTTGCGCCGTGACATGGGGATCGCAGGCGAGTTCTCCGCGGAGGCTCAGCAGCAGGCGGCCGCGGCCGTGGACCGCTTCGCGGACGCGCGCGTCGATCGCACCGACCTCGAGCTGGTGACGATCGACCCACCGGGATCGATGGACCTCGATCAGGCGCTGCGGGTGATCCGGGCCGACGACGGAGGCTTCCTGGTCCACTATGCGATCGCCGACGTCGCGGCACTGGTGGAGCCCGGCAGCGCCCTCGATCTGGAGACCCGGCGGCGGGGACAGACCGTCTACTTCCCCGACGGGAGCGTTCCGCTGCATCCGCGGGCGCTCTCGGAGGGGGCCGGCTCGCTCTTGCCGGATCAACGACGACCGGCCGTTCTGTGGACGGCCGATGTGGCGGTCGACGGCCAGTGCCGGGGCGTCGAGGTCTCGCGGGCACTCGTCCGGTCCCGGGCTCGCCTCGATTACGCCGGGGTGATGGCCGACCTGTCCGCAGACCGGCTCCATCCGGCGATCGCGGCGCTGCCGGACTTCGGCCGCACGCGCCTGGCATGGTCGCTCGCCCGCGGTGCGGTGCAACTCGACCTCCCCGACCAGGAGATCGTGCCCCACACCGAACCCGGACGAGCATGGACGCTGCGGATGGCGCCGCGCACGCCGGCCGACCAATGGAATGCGCAGGTGTCGCTGTTGATCGGGATGTGTGCGGGCCGGATCCAGAATGACGCGGGGATCGGTCTGCTCAGAACCCTGCCGCCGGCCTCGACGGAGGCGGTGGAGGATCTGCGCCGGGCTGCCGCACACCTCGGGATCGAGTGGCGCGACGGACTCTCTCCGGGAGAGTTCCTCGCGACGCTCGAACCCGATGCGCCGACCACCCTCGCGCTGATGACGGTCGGGGCGCGACTGATGCGCGGCGCCGGCTACCTGTCCCTCGCCGGTGAGTCCTCGGCACTGCCCGCGGAGCGCCGCGAGCACGCCGGGGTCGGCGGACTCTACGCACACGTGACCGCACCCCTGCGTCGTCTGGGCGACCGATACGCCACCGAGGTCGCGCTGGCCGTCACGGCGGGGGCGGAGGTGCCGACGTGGGTGCGCGAAGTGCTGCCGGAACTGCCGAAGACCATGAGCGGCTCGGACTCGGTGGCCGCGACCGCCGAGCGCAAGAGTATCGACCTCACCGAGGCAGTCGTGCTGTCCGACCAGGTCGGCCGTCGGTTCGACGCCGTCGTGATGCGCGGAGCCGACGGCCGGCGGCCGCCGGAGATCTTCATCGAATCCCCGGCGATCGTCGCCCGCTGCGAGAACGCACCCGCGGCGGGGACTCCCTGCACGGTGGAGGTGGTCACGGCCGATCCGGCGGTGCCGGAGGTGTCCTTCCGCGCGGTGTGAGTCCGCGCGATCACCTCGTGCGGCGGTACTTCTTCACCGCGCGACGTCCCCGGGCTTCCTCGTGCGCGTCGAGCCGGCCCAGGACGAACAGGGCTTCGCGGCTCAGATCCGGATTCGCCGCGACCCCGGCCAGGTGCCGCCGATTGACCACCGTGTCGTGAAAGACGCCGAGGTGGTTCTGCACGCGCTTGGCCTCCTTGCCGGCCCGGTGGAAGGCGCGCTTGCCGAGCGGATCGGCCGACTCGGCGGTGTACCGGACCGCCTTGGCGCGCTTGCGGATCGTGTGCAACTGCTCCACCCACTCCGCGGACCAGGGGCTGTACTTCTTGAGCCGCTTCTCGGCCGAGACCATCCGTGAGTAGGCGCGGCCGATGGCGTCGGCGGCCACGTCGCGGGCGTCCCGGGCGGCCGCGGGGCCCGGGATGGGCGCCTCGATCAACGCGTCGAGATCGTCGAGCAGTCGGAGATAGCGGGGCGTCGTGAGTGCGAAACGCATCGACTTGAGTGCGCGCTCGTGGTGGAGCCGCTCGTCGTCGATCAGTGCCCGGACCAGATCGTCGGGCGCCTGCTCGCGGTGCAGCAACTGGGCGTTGGCGGCGAGACGGACCTCGCGATCGCGTGCGTCGCCGAGAACTTCGCCGAGCAGGCGCAATTCCTCGGCCACCGGTGCCGCGGCCTCGGGTGCGATGACGCCCGGGTACGACGCGAGAATCGACCGGATCTTTCGTGCCGCCACTCGCATCTGATGGACCGCGTCTTCGCCGTTCTCCCGCGCGATAGGGTCCCAGGCGACGAGGGCGTCGCGGTGTGCCGCGAGGTCGTACTGCACCAGGCCGAGCGCAGTCGCTTTCTTCGGGAGTGCCCGGACGAGGTCGTCGTGCGGCCGGCTGCCGATGGCCCGCGCCAGTTTGGAGACGCTCGACGCCTCACGCGCGCCCGCTGAGCGGAGGACGCCCTTGGCCCGCTTGAGCAGTTTCGCATCGCCGCCGGTGAGCTCGAACTCCCACTCGGCCCAGCGGTGTACGGAGCCGCCGGGCAGCAGGGACTCGGCCGAGACCAGATCCTCGCAGAACTCGGCGAGCGAGCGGCCGTCGGCGTCGAGGACGCGTGTGACGGTCCGGTCGGTGGTGATCGTCGCGACCGGCACCAGCGGCGCCGACCGGACGATGGTCAGCACCTGCTCGCGCAGGTGCGCTGGCACCTGGGCGTCGCCGGCCTCGTCGAAGCCGACCGCGGTCTCCTTGCGTCCGCCGGGCACGGACGACGGTCGCTTCAGATGCCAGCCCGCATCGGTGCCGCCGGTCCGGCGACGCAGGGTGATCCGGTTCCTGGCGAGCGCGGTGTCGGCGGTGTCGAAGTAGGTCGCCTCGAGCAGGTAGGTGGTGGGCTCGCCGACGGTGCCGCCGTCGACGAGACCGGTGAGGTCGGGGGCGGGGAGTCCGGCGTCGACGTCGAACTTCAGCTCGATCTCGATCGAATCGGAGGGGCTCATGTCATACGCTCCTGCTGCGGGAGAAACTGTCGGTTGCCTCGACGAGATGGTGGACGATGCCCGGCTCGAACGATGCGTGACCGGCGTCGTCGACGATCTCCAACTGCGCGGCGGGCCAGGCGCGGTGCAGATCCCAGGCGCTGCGCATCGGGCAGACCACATCGTAACGGCCCTGGACGATGACCGCCGGGATGTGCGCGATGCGGTCGATGTTCGCCAGCAGTTGTCCATCCGCGAGGAATCCGCGGTTCATGAAGTAGTGGTTCTCGATGGTGGCGAAGGCCAGGTCGAATCGATCAGTCTGATCCGAGTTATCTTGTGGCAGAAGATAACTCGTCTTGTTCTCCCACGTGCTCCATGCAGTCGCGGCCCGCTGTGCCCGTTCGCGGTCGGCGCCGGTGAGAATCCGGTGGTACGCCTCCACCAGATCGCCGCCGCGCTGATCCTCCGGGATCGGATCGAGGTAGGTCTCCCAGAGATCGGGGAAGATGTTCGCCGCGCCGCCGTTGTAGTACCAGTCGATCTCGCTGCGGCGCAGCAGGAAGATCCCGCGCAGCACCAGTTCGGTGACGCGCTCGGGATGGGCCTGGGCGTAGGCCAGGCCGAGGGTCGATCCCCACGAGCCTCCGAAGACCTGCCAGGCGTCGATACCCAGATGGACGCGCAGCGCCTCCATGTCGGCGATCAGATGGTCGGTGGTGTTGACCGAGAGGTCGCCGCCGTCGGCGATGTGCGGCCGCGACTGTCCGCAGCCGCGCTGATCGAACAGGACGATCCGGTAGCGGGCCGGATCGAAGAACCGGCGCTGTCTGGGCGCCGTTCCTCCGCCCGGCCCGCCGTGGACGAAGACGACGGGCTTGCCTTCGGGGTCACCCGAAGTCTCCCAATAGATCTCTTGTCCGTCACCGACGTTCAGATGTCCGGATTCGTAGGCCTCGATCGGTGGGTACAGGGTGCGCATACCCTCAGCCTAAGTCACGCGCCGACGGCGCTCATGCCCGTGCGAGACCGGTGATCGGCGCTGGCTGATGTGACCGCGGCTCGGATCAGTACGAGTGCTCCGGGCCGGGGAAGGCGGCGGTGGCGACCTCGGCGGCGTAGGTGCGGGCGGCCTCGCGGAGCTGGTCGCCGACCGCGGCGTAGCGCTTCACGAACTTGGCGGTCTTGCCGTGCGTGTATCCGGCCATGTCCTGCCAGACCAGCACCTGGGCGTCGGTCTCATTGCCCGCGCCGATACCGACGGTCGGGATGGTCAGCTTGCGGGTGATCTGCCCGGCGACGTCGGCCGGGACCATCTCCATGACGACCGAGAACGCGCCCGCCTCCTGCACCGCGATGGCGTCGGCGACCAACTGATCGGCGGCGTCGCCGCGCCCCTGAACGCGGAATCCGCCGAGTCCGTTGACGCTCTGCGGGGTGAACCCGACATGGCCCATGACCGGGATGCCCGCAGCCGTGAGCGCCGCGATCTGCGGTGCGACGCGCTCGCCTCCCTCGAGCTTGACCGCGTGCGCGCCGCCCTCCTTGAAGAAGCGCACGGCGGTCTCGAGCGCCTGCTGGGGACCGGCCTCGTAGGTGCCGAACGGCAGGTCTGCGACGACGAGGGCGTGCGGTGCTCCGCGGACGACCGCGCGGACCAGCGGAATCAACTCGTCGATCGAGATCGGGATGGTGGTGTCGTAGCCGTAGACGACGTTGGCGGCCGAGTCGCCGACGAGCAGGACCGGGATCTCGGCCTCGTCGAAGATGCGGGCGGTGGAGTAGTCGTACACGGTCAGCATGGGCCACTTGTGACCCTCGGCCTTCCACTGCGCGAGATGGTGGACGCGGGTCGCGCGGCGAGGTGCCTGCGTGCCGGTGTCCGGAGTGGAGCCGTAGACGGGTGCATCCGACATGATCTGCCTCATTTCTGCCTCGAGTCCCGCTCGTGCGGGTACCCGGGTTGGTGTGGACGCCCTCGATTGTTCCACCGGGCCGAGGAGGGGAGAACCCGCGGTTCGGTGGGATTGGTCACACGGCGGGCCCGTCGTGACAAGCCCTGGCGCGCGGGCGCGGTTACGCGCGTGTGTAACACGCGCGTAACCGCGGCCCTCTAAGGTTCGGGTATGGACCGCCAACAGGAATTCGTGCTGCGCACCCTCGAAGAGCGGGACATCCGCTTCGTCCGACTGTGGTTCACCGACATCCTCGGCTATCTGAAATCGGTGGCGATCGCGCCGGCCGAACTGGAAGGCGCGTTCGCCGAGGGCATCGGTTTCGACGGGTCGGCGATCGAAGGCTTCTCTCGCGTGTCCGAAGCCGACATGGTGGCCAAGCCCGACCCGTCGACCTTCCAGATCCTGCCGTGGCGCGACGAGGGCGACCTGTACTCGGCGCGCATCTTCTGCGACATCACGATGCCCGACGGTTCGCCGTCCTGGGCCGACCCTCGCAACGTGCTGCGCAGGCAGCTCAACCGTGCGGCCGATCAGGGGTTCACCTGCTACGTCCATCCGGAGATCGAGTTCTTCCTGTTGAAGGACAAGCCGATCGACGGCACGCCGCCGATTCCGGCCGACCGCGGCGGCTACTTCGATCAGGCGTTCCATGCCCTGGCACCGAACTTCCGCCGCCACGCGATCGACGCGCTGGAGGCGATGGGCATCTCGGTGGAGTTCTCGCATCACGAGGGCGCGCCGGGGCAGCAGGAGATCGACCTGCGTTACGCCGATGCACTGTCAATGGCCGACAACGTCATGACCTTCCGCTACCTGGTGAAGCAGGTGGCCTTCAGCGACGGGGTCCGCGCCACTTTCATGCCCAAGCCCTTCAGCGAGTACCCGGGCTCGGCGATGCACACGCATATGAGTCTGTTCGAGGGCGACACCAACGCCTTCCACAATCCCGACGACCCGATGCAGCTGTCGACGGTCGGCAAGCAGTTCATCGCGGGGATTCTGAAGCATTCCGGTGAGATCAGCGCCGTCACCAACCAGTGGGTGAACAGCTACAAGCGCCTCATCTACGGCGACGAGGCCCCCACCGCCGCCACATGGGGCGGCGCCAACCGCTCGGCGATGATCCGGCTGCCGCTCTACACACCGAACAAGGCGTCGTCGCGCCGCGTGGAGATCCGGACACCCGACTCCGCGTGCAATCCCTACCTGACGTTCGCGGTGCTCCTGGCCGCGGGCATGAAGGGGATCGAGAACGAGTACGAGCTGCCGGACGAGGCCGAGGACAACGTCTGGGCGCTCACCGAGGCCGAACGTCGCGCGATGGGCTACCGCGAGCTCCCGGGCTCACTCGCCGATGCGCTCGTCGAGATGGAGAAGTCGGAACTGGTGGCCGAGACGCTGGGTGAGCATGTCTTCGACTACTTCCTGCGCAACAAGCGCGCGGAGTGGAACGCGTACCGCGGCCGGGTGACGCCGTACGAGCTCGAGAACTACCTGCCGCTGTAAGGGAGGCACGTGTGACTGTTTCCCGTGGCCGTTCCACCGTCCCCAGCCCCGGCCGCCTCGGTCTGCTGCAGCCCGAGGCGCGCGCGCGTCTGGCCTCACTCGGCTGGACCGAACCGGAGCACATCGACCTGTTGTGGTCGCTCTCGCGGGCGGCCGACGCCGATCTAGCCCTCGCCGCGCTGATCCGGCTCCGCGACGCCGACCCCGACGCCTGGCCGGAGATCAGCCGGCTGATGGCCCGGAACAAGCATTTCCGGGGGCGTCTGCTCTCCGTGCTCGGCGGGTCGGACGCGCTGGGCGACCACGTGGTCGCCGAGCCCGGCACGTGGCGGCTGCTTCTCGACGAGCTGCCGGACGAGATCGCGGTCCGCGAGTCGCTGCTGAGCGCGGTGGCCGCGACCCCCGAGCCGGGCGCGGACGAACGCGGAGATCTCCTGTACCGCGCCGGGGTCACCGGTCCGGACGCGGTGGCCGCGCTGCGCTGCGCCTACCGGGACCAGTTACTCGTCCTGGCGGCACACGATCTGGCGGCGACGGTCGAAGACGAGCCCGTCCTGTATCTGCCCGAGGTGGGGGCACGCCTCTCCGATCTCGCCGACGCCGCACTGACCGCGGCCCTGGCGGTGGCGATCGCGACGGTGCTCGACGAGGATCCCCTCGAGATCGATCTCGCGGTGATCGCGATGGGCAAATGCGGGGCGCGCGAACTGAACTACGTCAGCGATGTCGACGTGGTCTTCGTCGCCGAGCCGGCGGACTCGGTGTCGGCGCGCATCGCGGGGGAGATGATGCGCATCGGCTCGTCGGCGTTCTTCGACGTCGATGCGGGACTGCGGCCGGAGGGAAAGCGCGGCGCCCTCACGCGGACGCTGGAATCGCATGTGGCGTACTACCGTCGGTGGGCCAAGACCTGGGAGTTCCAGGCGTTGCTGAAGGCCCGCCCGATGACGGGATCGATGAAGCTCGGCGCCGCCTACATCGATGCCACTTCGCCGATGGTCTGGGACGCGTCCGAACGAGACGACTTCGTACCGGAGGTGCAGGCGATGCGCCGCCGGGTCGAGGCACTGGTGCCACCGGAGGAGAAGGCTCGCAATCTCAAGCTCGGGCGCGGCGGACTGCGCGATGTGGAGTTCGCGGTGCAGCTGCTCCAGATGGTTCACGGCCGCGTGGATCCGGAATTGCACGTCCAGTCGACCGTCGACGCTCTCGCCGCGCTCACCGACGGCGGGTACATCGGGCGTGACGACGGCGCGAACTTCTCGGCGTCGTACCAGTTCCTGCGGATGCTGGAGCATCGCCTGCAACTGCAGCGCCTGCAGCGCACTCATCTGCTGCCCGATCCCGACGACACCGCGGCCATGCGGTGGTTGGCGCGGGCGGCGCACGTGCGGCCCGAGGGCGACAAGGACGCGACCCAGGTCCTCGGCCGCGAGCTGCGCAAACAGCGGACCCGGGTCCGGCAGCTGCATGAGAAGCTCTTCTACCGTCCGCTGCTGGAGTCGGTCGCCCGACTCGACAAGGGGGCGCTGCGGCTGTCGGACGAGTCGGCCAAGCGTCAGCTCGCCGTGCTGGGCTGGGCGTTCCCCGATCGCGCGCTCGCGCATATCCGGGTGCTCGGATCGGAGCCGGGGCGCAGCGGCCAGATCCAGATGCTGATCCTGCCGAGTCTGCTCGAGCACATCAGCGACACCCCCGATCCCGACGCCGGCCTGCTGAACTACCGCAGGCTGTGCGACGAGGTGGTGGGCGTCGACTGGTTCCTGCGCCTGCTGCGCGACGACGCGGTGGTCGCCGAACGGCTGATGCACGTTCTCGGCACCAGCGAGTACATCGCCGACCTGCTGATGCGCTCGCCCGACGTGATCCAGCTGTATTCGACGGGGGCGACCGGACCCAAGCTCACCGAGGTCGATTCGGCCGACGTGGTGAAAGGTCTGGTCGCCTCCACCATGCGGGCCACCGACCTCGACCGGGCGATCGCCGTGGCGCGGTCGCATCGACGCGCCGAACTCGCGCGGATCGCCTCGGCCGATCTGCTCGGGCTGATGTCGGTGCAGGAGGTGTGCCGGGCGCTGTCGACCGTCTGGGCGGCGGTGCTCGGCGCGGCGCTCGACAAGGTGATCGCGTCGACGCTGGACCGCGGGGCGCGGGCGCCGGCCCGGATCGCCGTCATCGGGATGGGCAGGCTCGGCGGTGGCGAACTCGGCTACGGGTCGGACGCCGACGTGCTGTTCGTGTGCGAGCCGGCCGACGGCGTCGACGAATCGGAGGCGCTGCGCTGGGCGCAGACGGTGGCCGACCAGGTCCGCAGTCTGCTGGGGACGCCGAGCGCCGATCCGCCGCTCGAGGTGGACGTCGGTCTGCGGCCCGAGGGGAAGAACGGGCCAATCGTCCGGACCCTCGGATCGTACGAGGCCTACTACCGCCAATGGGCCCAGCCGTGGGAGGTGCAGGCGCTGTTGCGCGCCCACTCGGTGGCCGGCGATTCCGACCTGGGGCTGCGCTTCCTCCACATGATCGACGTGACGCGGTACCCCGAGGGCGGGGTGTCCGCGGAGGCTGTTCGGGAGATCCGGCGCATCAAGGCCCGCGTCGACTCCGAACGACTGCCGCGCGGCGCCGATCCGGCCACTCACACCAAACTCGGCCGCGGCGGGCTCGCCGACGTCGAGTGGACGGTGCAGTTGATGCAGTTGCGCTACGCGCACAAGTACCCGCAACTGCACAACACGTCCACGCTCGAGACACTCGAGGCGATCCGGGAGCTGGAGCTGCTCACCGAGGACCAGGTGGACATGCTGGCGGACGCCTGGCTGACCGCGACCAAGGCGCGCAACGCGCTCGTGCTGGTGCGCGGCAAGCCGGTCGATCAACTGCCGGGGCCGGGGCGCGCTCTGCGATCGGTCGCGTACGCTGCGGGATGGCCGCAGGACGAGGCGCAGGAGTTCCTGGAGCACTACATGCGGGTGACGCGGCGAGCGAAGGCCGTCGTGGTGGAGGTATTCGAGAGCTGATCGACCCGGCCCACGGAGTCGCGGCCGGACGAGAGGCGTGCTGCGAGACGTGAGCATTCTGCACCGAGCGTGGGGCCGACCGGTCGCCGATGCGATCACCGCGGGTATCCGCGCCGGCCAGAAGGCGGCCGCGCCGGCGTTGCGTGCGGCGCAGACGCTCGCGCAGGCTCTGCCTCTCGACCTGCTCGTGGAGGTCGGCAGCGAACGGCAGCGCGCGTCCAACCGGGTGGTCTACGACTTCTTCTCCGGAATCGGTCCCGAACTGGCGCATCCCGGCGGATCGCTGCCGGGCGCGAATCGGTGGGACGTTCCGTGTGATCCGGAGCATCCGGTTCCGGTGATCCTCGTGCACGGCACGGCGGGCGGTGCGCAGACCAACTGGGGCACGTACGTTCCGCTCCTGGTGGGTGCGGGATTCTCGGTGTTCACGCTCACCTACGGAGCCACGGAGGGCGCCAGGTGGCCCATCTCCGCGCTCGGCGGCATGCGCCGGATCGAGGACAGCGCCGCCGAGTTCGGCCGATTCGCCGAGAAGGTGATGGCATCGACGGGAACCGACCGCATCGACGTGGTGGGGCATTCGCAGGGCACGCTCGTCCCGGCGTACTGGGCCAAGTTCCTGGGCGGGGAGGACCGGATCCGACGATACGTCTCCCTCGCCCCCTTGTGGCAGGGGACCTCGACTTTCGCCCGCGCACGCCCCGTGGCCGCGCAACTCGAGCGCCGGCTGGGGATCGATCCGAGCGCGGTGATCCCATGTCATGCCTTGCCGCAGATGATGCAGGGGTCGACGTTCCTGCGCCGCCTGAACTCCGGCGGCAGTCCGTACGTGCGCGGGACCGCGTACACCAACATCTCCACGGTTCACGACGAACTGGTGCGCCCGTACACCTCGGGGCAGGTGGAGGGCGGACCCGGTCACGACGTCACCAACATCGTCCTGCAGGACGGGTGCGGCAAGGACTTCTCCGACCACCTGGGCATCTGCGGCTCGCCGCGCGCCGCGGCGATGGTCGTCAACGCTCTCGAGGGCCGCGACGTGCGCGTGGTGCCCTGCCGGCTGGTGGCGCCGTTCTTCGGCTCGCCGCTGCTGCGCCGAACCGGTGGGGCCCCGGAGTTCATCACACCGTTCGCTCCGTCGCGACGGGATCGCTGACGTCGGCTTTCACGCGATTCCGCGGCGAAGCCTTGACATCTGGAAGAAGAGGGGTGAGTGTAGTCACACCTGAACAAACCGAACGCTCGGTAGTGAGTGTTCAATTCTGGAAGGTGTGACTCCCATGACCGATGCTCCCGACCTTACCGATCTGCTGGCCGACGCACCGTCCAACTGGGGCAAGTGGGGCCCCGACGACGAGGTCGGATCGTTGAACTACCTGACCCCGGACCAGGTTCTCGCGGGGGCGTCGGAGATCCGGAAGGGCGAACTGTTCACGCTGCAGCGGCTCATCGGAGACCCCGCCGGCGATCCGGTGTGGCCGGGCCGCAGTCCGGCCACCCGCGAGATGATCTTGGACGAGTCGCACTGGGACGAGGGCGGCGACGGGCCGGCGTTCCCGGGCGGATTGCACTACGCCGACGACAAGCTGAACGCATTCCTGCAGGGGTCCACGCAATACGACGCGCTCGGCCACGTCTGGTACGACGGCAAGATCTGGAACGGCTTCGACGCCCGCACCACCATCGGTGGCCTCGACAAGGCGAGCGTGGAGCCGATCGCCCAGCGCGGTGTCGCGGGGCGGGCGAATCTGCTAGACATGGCCCGATTCCGCGGGAAGGACTATCTCGACCCGGGGGAGACGTTCACGCACGAGGATCTGATCGCCTGCGCCGAAGCGCAGGGCACGCCGATCGCCGAGCGCGACATCCTCATGATCCGGACCAACCACCTGCAGTTGTTCTTCGAGAAGGGAGACGCCTTCTACGAGGACTTCTGCGAGTCGGGACTGGTGTACTCGCCGGAGCTCGTCGAGTGGTTCCAGGAGATGGAGATCCCGAACCTGGTCACCGACACCATCGCCAACGAGGTGACCTTCGACCCCGACAGCGGAGTCGCGCTGGTGCTGCACAACGCGCTGATGCGCAATCTCGGTATCGCGTTCACCGAGATCTGCGACTTGGAGCGACTCGCCGAGGACTCCGCGGCGGACGGTCGTTACACGTCGTTCTACGTCGCGGCCCCGCTCAAGATCCACCGCGCCACCGGTGCCCCGGTGAACCCGGTGGCGATCAAGTGAGCGCGTACACCGACCGTCCCTGGCTCGCGCGGTATCGGGCCGGTACGCCGACGGACATCACCGCGGAGAACGCGTCCGCACTCCAGATCTTCATGAGCGCCGCCGCCCACGCTCCTGACGCTCCGGCGATCAAGTACTTCGACGGAGTGCTGACCTACGGCGAACTCGACGCGGCCGCGGACGCGCTCGCCGGTGCACTGCGCGCCGACGGCTTCACGGCCGGGGATCGCTTGGCGGTCTACGTGCAGAACAACCCGGCGTTCGTGATCGGACTCCTCGCGGCGTGGAAGGCCGGCGGATCCGCCGTGGCCGTCAACCCGATGAATCGACAGCGAGAACTCGCCTACCTCCTCGAGGATTCGGGGGCGACGGCGCTGCTGACGCTGAACACTCTGTACGACGAGGTGGCCGCGGAGGTCATCGCGGGCGGCACGACCGCCGTCCGCACGGTGATCTCGGTGTCGGCGCTCGACGGTCAGTCGCGCGACGACGACCGGGTGCTCGGCGACCAGAGCGCCGACGTGCCGGTCGGCACCCGTGCCCTGTCGGCGATCATCGCCGAGCACGACGGCACTCCCGTGACGCCGACG
Organism: Gordonia sp. LUNF6; assembly: GCF_047041125.1. NCBI lineage: Bacteria > Bacillati > Actinomycetota > Actinomycetes > Mycobacteriales > Gordoniaceae > Gordonia > Gordonia sp. LUNF6. The sequence continues at coordinate 2,472,519 of NZ_CP178181.1, read as the reverse complement.
GCGCCGTCTGCGGACGATCTGGCGGTCTTGACCTACACGTCCGGTACCACTGGAAAACCCAAGGGTGCGTTGAATACTCACGGCAACCTGGCGTTCAATGCGCAGACCTACCGGGACTGGATCGGGCTCACCGGTGAGGACGTGGTGCTCGGCGTCGCGCCGCTGTTCCACATCACCGGTCTCGTGGGCCACGTGATGCTCGCTCCGCTGCTCCGGATTCCGCTGGTCCTCACGCACCGGTTCGCGCCCGCGGTGATGGTGGACGCCGTGCGCGAACACCGTCCGACGTTCACCGTCGGTGCGATCACCGCCTACATCGCCCTCGCCGACTCCGGCGGCGCGCGGCCGGGTGACTTCGACTCGCTGCGGGCCCTGTACTCGGGCGGCGCGCCGATCGCGCCCGCGGTGGCCGATCGTCTCGAATCGGTGTTCGGTGCGTACATCCACAACATCTACGGCCTCACGGAGACCAACTCACCGTCGCATGCGGTGCCCTTCGGAGTGCGGGCGCCGGTGGACGGCGAGTCCGGGGCCCTGTCGGTCGGGGTGCCGGTGTTCAACACCGTGGTCCGGGTCGTCGACGACGACGGTGAAGACCTGCCGGTGGGTGCGATCGGCGAGTTCGCGACCTCGGGGCCCCAGGTGGTGCCGGGATACTGGAACCGTCCGGACGCCACCGCCGAGTCGATTCCCGGCGGTGAACTGCGCACCGGCGACGTCGGCTTCATGGACTCCGACGGCTGGTTCTACCTGGTCGATCGCAAGAAGGACATGATCAACGCATCCGGTTACAAGGTGTGGCCCCGTGAAGTGGAAGACGTCTTGTACGGTCATCCGGCCGTCGCCGAGGCAGCGGTGGTCGGCGTGCCCGACGAGTACCGGGGGGAGACGGTGAAGGCCTTCGTCTCCCTGCAACCGGGCAAGGCCGCCACCGGCGAGGAGATCGTCGAGTTCTGCAAGTCGCAGATGGCGGCCTACAAGTACCCGAGATCGGTGGAGATCCTCGACGAACTGCCGAAGACCGCGACCGGCAAGGTGTTGCGCCGCACGCTGCGCGACCAGGCGGCCGCGCGCGCCTGAACGGCGTCGCCCCGCGCCTGTCGGCGGTCGGGTCCCGACCGGCTCAGCCCGGCCGGGACCCGACGCCGTCTAGTCCCGCGAGACGGAGACCGAAACGGCGGTAGCGGACCGCGATGTCGGCGGGATCGTCGATGCGCTCCAGCCGGCAGACGCCGGTGCAGAGGTCGAGGACGGCGCGCGCGGTCGCCGTGGAGTCCTCGTCGTCGCCGTCGGGCAACTGCGCGCGGACCACCTCGAGCAGCCGCCCCGACACCGCCTCTATTCGCGGCCGGTCCGCGGGGTCGAGGTTGGCACGGTCGGTCACGACGATCCGCATCACGTCGCGCCGAACCGCGGCGAACAGCGCGACCGCCTCGCAGACGTTGCCGAGTGCGAGCACCCGGTCGTCGACGTCCGCGGCGGCCTCGACGTGTGCCGCGAGCTCGGTGTACGCGAGGTCGAAGACGGCGGTGAGCAACGACTGCTTGCTCGGATAGTGGTGATACACGCCGGCTGCGCTGAGTCCGGCCGCGGCCGCGACGGTCCTCATGGTCGCGCCGTGATATCCGGTCTCCACGAAGCAACCGATGGCCGCGGCGAGGGCGGGGTCGATCTCGCGGTCGGGATAGTCGCGCCAGTCGAACTCCTTGGCCGCGTCGGCCGGCTGTGGTGACTGGAGCTCGGTGAGCGCGGTGATCGTCGTGTCGAGTTCGGCGGCGATGGCCGCGAGCCGTTCCGGTGAGGCCGCGGTCTTGCCGGTCTCGATCCCGCTCATCGTCCCGACGCTGACTCCCACGCGACGGGCGAGCTCTCGCATCGAGATCCCGGCGAGCTCGCGAGCCGGCCGGATCATCAGCTGCGCGCGGGCGCATGGATCGGGCATGGGGTCAACGGTAATAGGCCGCAACGGTTCCGGGGCGCGACCGGGCCGCGAAAGCGACCTTGTCCCGGTTGCCGCCGCTTACAATCGCGGGTGCGGGCAACCAGCGACGAATGAGGGCGCGAACTGATGATCGACGACGGATCCGACCTGCCGAGGCCGACATCCGGGCTCACGATGTTCCACGAGGCGGTCGCCGCCGGCTCCGGCCGTCCGCTGATCCGCTACTTCGACGGCGTGCTCACGATGCGCGACGTCGACAGGCATTCGGATGCGCTCGCGCACCACTTGATCGGACAGGGATTCTCCTCGGGCGACCGGCTGGCGATCCTCACGCAGAACAGCCCCGCATTCGTCATCGCCCTCGTCGCCGCGTGGAAGGCCGGCGGGATCGCGGTACCGCTCAACCCGATGAACACCCGGCGGGAGACGGCGTTCGCGTTGGTCGACACCGGTGCGCGGGCGCTCGTGTGTCTCGACGAGTTGTACGCCGCGGGTGCGCAAGCGGTGATCGCCGACGGCGACACCGATGTGCGGACGGTGGTGCTGACCTCGATCGGCGACTGGGCGGCGAAGACCGACCCGGCGCCGGGATCGCTGCCCGCGCTGCCGTGGTCCGGCCCGGTACGCGGCGCCGATCCGGGCCGCGACGACCCCGCTCTGCTGCTGTACACGTCGGGCACCACCGGAGTGCCGAAGGCCGCCGTGGTGACCCACGGCAACCTCACCGCGGGCGCAGAGCTGTTCCGCCGGTGGACGACGATCGGCTCCGATGACGAGATCCTCGGGATCACTCCGCTGTTCCACGTCACCGGAATCGTCGGCCACGTGGCGCTCGCGCTGCGTGTGGGGGCGCCGCTGATCCTCGCGCACCGGTTCGATCCGCCGGTGCTGGTGCGCGCGCTGCGCGAGCATCGGCCGGCATTCGTGATCGGCGTCATCAGTGCGATCGTCGCGCTCGCCGAGGAAGCCGACGGTCCCGACGACTTCCGGTCCGTGAAATGGCTCGCGACCGGCGGTGCGCCGGTGTCGGCGGACACCGCCGCACGGGTGGCCGAACGCACGGGCACCGAGCTCAGCATCGTCTACGGGCTCACCGAGACCACCTCGCCCGCGATAGCGACGCCCGTGGGGCGGCTCGGGCCGATCGACCGCGAGTCCGGCGCACTGTCGATCGGGATGCCGGTCGCGGCCACGCGCTGCCGAATCCTCGATGACTCCGGCGAGCCGGTCGCCCCAGGTGTCATCGGCGAGGTGGAGATCGCCGGACCGCAGGTGAGCCCCGGGTACTGGCAGGACGGTTCGATCGTCGGCGGCCCGGGCGACGGCGCGCTGCGGACCGGCGACATCGGCTTCCGCGATACGGACGGGTGGGTGTTCCTGATCGACCGGCGTAAGGACATGATCACCACCGCCGGCTACAAGGTCTGGCCGCGCGAGGTGGAGGAGGTGCTCTACCGCCATCCGGCGATCGCCGAGGCCGCCGTCGTCGGAGTGCCCGACGACACACGAGGCGAAGTGGTCAGCGCCTTCATCGCCTTCGAATCCGGGGCCACCGCCACCGTCACCGACATCGAGGAGTTCGCGGCGGCTCAGCTCGCGGCGTACAAACGTCCCCGCAGCATCACCGTGCTCCCTGCCCTGCCGAAGACGGCCACCGGCAAGGTGCTGCGCAGACGCCTGCGCGGATGAGCCGACCGAGGCCGGTTCAGCCCTGTGCCTCCAGGATCTTGAGCCCGAAGACGATGGTGTCGCCCTTGTTGATGGAAGCGCCCGGATTGCCGTCGGGATAGCCGTCGGCGGAGGGGATCACCACGCCGACGGTGGAGCCGACCTTCTGGCCGACGAGGGCCTGACGGAAGCCGGGAACCACGCCGGAGGCCGGGAACTGGGCCGGCTCGCCTCGCTGGTAAGCGCTGTCGAAGACCTGACCCGTGGTGCCGTTGACCCCCTCGTAGCAGACGGAGACGGTGGTCGCGTCGGTCACCTCGGAGCCATTTCCCGCGATGAGCGTCTTCACCTGAGTCTTGTCGACCTTGAACGGTGTGGTCAGGGTGATCGCCGGCGCAGCGTTCTTCGCGTCGTCGGTGACGGTGAAAGCGGCCTTGCCCTGCACGCCGTCGACGGTCCACGAGGGCGCTCCGGAGACGTTCTGCGGCGTCGGCGCGCAGCTCGTGGTGTCGGCGGCCGAGCTGTCGCCGTCGTCGGACGAGCACGCGGTCAGGGCGAGCGCGGAGGCGGCGAGGGGAAGGAGGACCAGTGCCTTGAGCTTCATGGTCGATCAGCCTATCCGTCGGTCGCCGAGGCCGGTTCCGCAGCCATGATCTTGAGGACGAACACGATGCTGTCTCCGGGCTTGATGGTTCCGTCGGGACTGCCGTCGGGGTATCCGTCGGCGGAGGTCATCACCACTGCCACCGAGGCGCCGACGCGCTGTCCGACGAGCGCTTTGCGGAAACCCGGAACCACGCCGTCGGCGTGCAGGCGGGTGGGCGTGCCCTTCTGGTAGGAGCTGTCGAAGGTCTGGCCGTCGCGGCCGTCGACGCCCTCGTAGCAGACGTTGACGATGGAGGCGTCCGTGATCTCGTCGCCGGTTCCCGGTGCCAGTGTCTTGACCTGGGTCTCATCGACGCTGAACGGCGGGGTGATCTTGATGAGCGGCCCGGCGGTATCGGTGGAGGCGGCGATCTCCGCGCTGCCCGTCGCACCCATCACCTGCCACTGCGGTCTGGTGTCGGCCGGCGGATCGGCCTCCGGGCACATCCCGCCGTCCATTGTCGGACTGGGCGTGGTCACGTCGAGGCTGGTCTGCGCGCTGCCCGCGGTGTCGTCGGAGGAGCATCCGGCCACGGCCAGCAGGGCCGCCGCCGCGGGGACCAGGAGGAGAGACTTGCGCTTCATGGGCGACGACACTAGCAGCCCGGACTGATAGGTTCCTGGGCCCGGACGTGGCACGAAAACGTCGGTGGCACACCTCACGCAGAGCGGCGGCTCGGAGTCCCCCGACAGGACTCCGAGCCGCCGCCCGCACGTGTGGTGCCCGGTTCCGGTCAGGCTCCGATGGCCTTGGCGATCATCGGCCAGGACGAGTGCAGTTCGCGCTCCCAGTAGCCCCACGAGTGGGTGCCCTGCGGATGCAGTTCCACGCGGGCGGGGATCTTCAGCTGCGCCAGGCGTTGCGCCATCTGTTGGGTGCAGACGTTGGTGGCGGCTTCGATGGCGCCGCCGAGAACCACCCGGTCGGCCAGCGAGACGCCCTGCGCCGCGGTGCTTCCGGGCTCGATCGACTCGTCCTGCCCGGGGAGCCCGGAGTTGGAGGAGAGATAGATCTGGGTGCCGCGGAGCTTCTCGGCGTTGAGGTACGGATCGTTCTTGCGCCAGCCGGGGCCGTCGTACGGTCCCCACATATTGCGGGTGTCGGCCTTGCCTCGGCTCTCCACCACCGTGCGGATGTACTGCTGGCCGACCTTGTCGCTGGTGCGAGCGCAGCCGCTGTACGAGGCAGTGATCTTGTACAGCGCCGACGCGGCGATGGCGAGGTTCAGTACCGATGTGCCCGCCATCGAGATGCCCGCGATGCCGTTCTTTCCGCTGGTCTTGAACCTCTTGTCGAGCAGGGGAGGAAGCTCCTTCGTCAGGAAGGTCTGCCACTTCTGCTTGCCGAGGACCTCGTCGTCGCGCTCCCAGTCGGTGTAGTAGGAGAACATGCCCTTGAGCGGGGTCACCACGTTGACGTGCTTGGTGCGGAAGAACTCGACGTAGTTGGTGCGCAGGGCCCAGCTCGCGGAGTCCTCGCCGCCGCCGGCGCCGTTGAGCAGGTACAGCACCGGAGCCGGCTTGCGGGTGTCGGCGGGCCGCAGGACGTCGAGCGGGATGTCGCGCTGCATCGACTGCGAGTAGACGGTGACCACTTTGTGCTGCGGGGTGGCACCGTCGGCCACCGACACGATGTGGGAGGGAGCCGTGGCGGACGCGGACGCGGCCATGACCGTCGTACCGGTCGCAGCGGCCGTCAGGGTGAGCAGGCCGGCGAACAGACCTGCCAGGGAACGGATCTTCATACGAGTTCTTTTCACTTCCGTGAGCGACGCGAGCCGCTGCGGTGTCGGGGGGCCGGGAGGGCGCCGGAAGGAGACGCCGATCGGGACCGGCGGACTCGCAGTAAGTTGTAGCACCGCGGACGGCGGTGGTTGCGCGCAGAGCGCGCCGGAAGGCACAGAAACAGCGCTGGTGTCGCGGGACCGGTCACGACCCGTTCAGTCGGGCACACGCGCGAACAATCGGACGCGACAAGGCTGGGGAACCGACTTGCCGGTGGCCTCGGATCAGGTGGTGCGGTCGGACTGTTCGGCGGCGGCCTTGATCGCCTCGAGCGTCTGACGCATTCCGGCGCGCAAGACCTGAGTGAAGGCTTGCTGTCCGCCGAGGTACTTCTCGGTGAGTTCCCGTGAGTAGTCGGAGATGCCGGCCGGTGTCTCGCGCCGCTGGCTCAGGCGCGTCTGGCCCTTGGGCAGGGGAGTGGTCTGGAACGACCAGACGACCCAGTTCTCCTCGATCCGGAAGGCGATCTCCTGCTCAGGCTCGAACCGCACGATCGTGCTGTGGGTTGTCCACTTGAGGTCGCCTTCATGGTTGAGATGTGTGAACTCGGCACCGAGCTCGATCCGGTCGAAGCCTTCGCGCAGCCGCACGGAGTCGACCTGGGGACTCCACTGCGGCATGCGGCGCAGGTCGCTGATCAGTTCCCAGACCTGTTCCGGGGTGGCGTCGATGTCGATGGTGTCGTGCAGGAGCTCTGCGGAGGGGACGGGCACGGAGGGTCTCCAAACTATACGTTCGATCGGACGTGTTGTTGTGGAGCGTAGGTAGCGCCGATGGTTCGCGTCAAGTCGGTCGCATATTCTCGGACCATGACGTCGGACTCGAAGGTCGACGGGCGCCGTGCGCGTGGAGATCTCACGCGTCGCACCGTCGCGCGGAAGGCGGCGGAGATCGCCACCACCCATGGGCTCGACTCGATCAGCGTCGGGTCGCTCGCGGCGGCGACCGGGTTGAGTAAGAGCGGGATCCTGACGGTGTTCGGTACCAGGGAGGCGATCCAGGTGGCTGCTGTCGCCGAGGCGCGCGCGATCTATCTGGAGGCGGTTGTGGCTCCGGCATGGGGACATGAGCCGGGCAGGCCGCGGTTGCGGGCATTGTTGGACTGCTGGGTCGCCTACCTGCGGGCAGCGGTCTTCCCCGGCGGCTGCTTCATCGTCGCGAGTACGGCCGAGTACGGGCGCCGTGAGGGTGACGTAGCGGACGCGGTGCGTGCGTTGAAGCGTGAGTGGCTCGATCTGCTGGAGTCCGAGTTGCGAGAGGCGGGGGTCGCTGACCCGGCCGGGGACGCGTTCCGCATCGACGCCTACCTGTGTGCGGCGAACGTCCACCGCGAACTCTTCGGAAGCGAGGAGCAACTCGACCGAGCGCGAGACCTGGCGCTCGATCTCATCGGGTAGGCCGGCGCGGGCACCTGCGCACGTCTGTCTCGGCACTGTTCATGCGCGGCGACATCGAGCCCGGTCGACGGTTCGTCGAGCAGAGGGAACGGGGCTCGTCACGGATGGACGTGAGCCCGAGCGGCTGGATCGGCTCTGTCATCGCCGGACTCAGACGAGCCGACCCGCTCGGCGATCGGGAAGGTGATCGCGGAGCGGGTCGACTCTACTGCGGACGCACTGCGGACGGGAGACCCGTCTTAGCAGGTCAGACGTCAGCAGTCGTAGTACAGGTTGAACTCGTACGGGTGCGGGCGGATCTGGATCGGCTCGATCTCGTTCTCGCGCTTGAGTGCGATCCAGGTCTCGATGAGGTCCTCGGTGAAGACGCCGCCGTTGGTCAGGTAGTCGTGGTCCTGCTCGAGGCGATCGATCACGGCAGACAGCGAGGTCGGTGCCTGCGGGATGCCCTTGGCCTCCTCCGGCGGGAGCTCGTAGAGGTCCTTGTCGACCGGCTCGTGCGGCTCGATGCGGTTCTTGATGCCGTCCAGGCCGGCCATCATCATCGCCGCGAATGCCAGGTACGGGTTGCCCGAGCTGTCGGGGCAGCGGAACTCGATGCGCTTGGCCTTCGGGTTGTTGCCGGTGATCGGGATGCGCACACAGGCGCTGCGGTTGCGCTGGCTGTAGACGAGGTTGATCGGAGCCTCGTAGCCCGGAACCAGGCGCTTGTAGGAGTTGATGGTCGGGTTGGTGAAGGCCAGCAGCGACGGAGCGTGGTGCAGGATGCCGCCGATGTAGTAGCGCGCGATGTCCGACAGTCCGGCGTAGCCCGACTCGTCGTGGAACAGCGGCTTGCCGTCCTTCCAGAGCGACTGGTGAGCGTGCATGCCCGAACCGTTGTCGCCGAAGAGCGGCTTCGGCATGAAGGTGACCGACTTGTTGTTCTGCCACGCGGTGTTCTTGATGATGTACTTGAACAGCTGAACGTCGTCCGCGGCGTGCAGCAGCGTGTTGAAGCGGTAGTTGATCTCCGCCTGGCCGCCGGTGCCGACCTCGTGGTGGCCGCGCTCGAGGGTGAAGCCCGAGTTGGTCAGGTTGGTCGACATCTCGTCGCGCAGGTCGACGTAGTGGTCGTACGGGGCGACGGGGAAGTAGCCGCCCTTCTGGCGGACCTTGTAGCCCTTGTTCGGGGTGCCGTCGGGGTTGGTCGGCGACGCGGCGTTCCACCAACCTGACTCCGACTCGACCTCGTAGTGGGTCGAGTTCATCTCGGAGCTGAACGAGACCGAGTCGAAGATGTAGAACTCGGCCTCCGCGCCGAAGAAGCAGGCGTCGGCGATGCCGGTGGAGGCGAGGTACTCCTCGGCCTTGCGCGCGACGTTGCGGGGATCGCGGCTGTAGGCCTCGCGGGTGAACGGGTCGTGAACGAAGAAGCTGATGTTCATCGTCTTCGCCTTGCGGAACGGGTCGATCCGCGCGGTGGCCGGGTCGGGGAGGAGCATCATGTCCGACTCGTCGATCGACTGGAAGCCGCGAACCGACGAACCGTCGAATGCCAGGCCCTCTTCGAAGACGTCCTCGGTGAATGCTGCTGCGGGGATGGAGAAGTGCTGCATCGTTCCCGGCAGGTCACAGAAGCGGATGTCGACGTACTCGACACCTTCGGCCTTGATCCCCTCGAGCAGTTCCTCGTTCGTGTTGTACACGGTTCGCCTGACTCCTTCTTGGTGAAGATCCGGTCAGAAACTCTCTGACACAGAACCCGTGCCACCCTCGCGAGGGCAGCACGAATCTCGGCAACCAGAGTACGGAGATGACGTTGCTCGTGCGCTAAACCAATGTTTCCCCCGTGTTACACCGATGGCCGGCGCGTTACGAAAGACCGCGTCGCGCGCGCGGCGGTGTGGTCGGAGTCACGTTATTGGGGTGCACGGGGAAGCTGGCTACCATGGCATTCATGACCGTGGTATTCATGACCGTTTCCCGAGGGGCCCAGTAGTGGCGCGCGCGACGAGTACGTGGCTGTCGGGGCCGCAGTTCCCGGGTGCCACGGAGAACGAGTACCGCGGGCAGGATCTCGGGTTGCCGCAGGACGGACCGGGCGCTCTCGCCGGCGGGTGGCTGCGCGTGGTGGGGTTGCTGTTCGACTGGCTGATCGCCGGCGGCCTCGCGATCGTGATCGTCGGCGTGCGGCCGGCTCAGGAGATGGCGTCGAGTCTGGAGATGACCATGCGTGCGGCGGCGACGCCGCAGTTGATCATCTGGTTCGTGATCGGTGTGCTGGCGGTGGCCTTCTTCGGCTTCACCCCGGGGCAGTTCATCGCGGGCACGCGGGTGGTAAGGGTGGATCTGGGCAGTGATCGCGGCGCCGCGGAGGCTCGCGGGGAGACGCCGAGGGCCGCGGTCGGGCCGATTCGGGCCCTCGGCCGCCAAGCGATTCTGATCTTCGTGGTGCCGGCACTCATCAACGACTACAACGGTCGCGCGATGCACGACCGCGCGACCGGAACGGCCATCGTCCGCACGCGCTGAGTCGACTCACCGGCCGAACGCCGACCGGATCAACGCGATGCCGGGTTCGACGGACACGGCCGGGTCGATGGCTCGTTGGATCCCGAGCCCGATTCCGGTGCTGAGAATCAGGTCGGCGATCTCGTCCCGCGTGGGCACCGGATTCGAGGTGTCCGCCGCCGCCTGGTCGATGAGCGGCGAGAAGTCTCCGAGAACGGTTTCGAGAAGCCCGGCCAGGGCGTCGCGCGCATCCTCACGCAGGGAGACGATCATCGCCTTCTGTTCCGGATGATGCCGTGAGAGCACCGCGAACTCCATTTCGAGCATCGTCCACTCCACGTCGCCGATGGTGCGGCGCACCCACGCTGCGAAAGCGTCGAGCATCCCGTGCAGGTCGGTGCTCTGTTCGACGATGCCGCGCAGCTCGTTCAGCTTCTCCCCGTGGATGTCCTCGAGCACGGCCCGGCAGAGCGTCGGCTTGTCCTTGAAGTTGGAGTACACCGCGCCCTTCGAGAAGCCCGCCGCCTCGGCGATCGCATCGAGGCTGGTCGCCGCGTAGCCGGCGTCGAGGAACTGGGTGCGTGCGGTGGCGAGAAGAGCCGCTCGGTTCCGCTCCTTCTGGTCGGCGCGGCTGATCCTGGCCATATCGGACCTCCTCATTTCAGATACCGAAGGTATTGACATACCGATGGTATCTGAACGATCATCGGTGCCATCATCCAATGGCAAGATCCGAGAGAAGGTGGGCCGTGAGGCTGTCCGAGATGCTGAGCGAGTTGGTTCCGGGGTCGTACGCGCGGTCGAATCCGCGGATCGAGCCGCCCGGCGCCGTCGTCGTAGTCACCGGTGGGGCGCGGGGGATCGGCGCCGAGATCGCCCGACAGTTCGCGGAGGCGGAGGCGACGGTCTGGATCGGGGACGTGGACGCCGACGTCGCCGCTGACACGGCTGGCGTCATCGACGGTGCGCGGTCGGCGGTGCTGGACGTGACCGACGCCGTCTCCTGGCGTGAGTTCGTCTCGAAGGTCCTCGACGAGTGCGGGCGCATCGACATCCTGGTCAACAACGCGGGTGTGATGCCGGTGGGCGCGTTCCTCGAGGAGTCGGAGGCCACCGCCGATCTGATCCTCGACGTCAACGTCCGGGGCATGCTGAACGGGATGCGCGCCGTCCTGCCTTCGATGCTCGGCGAGGGGAGAGGCCACATCGTCAACATTGCGTCGATGGCCGGAATGCTGCCACTGCCGGGAATGGTCTCGTACAACGCCAGCAAGTTCGCCGCCTACGGCGCCTCGCTGGCCGCCCGCCGCGAATACGACGGCACGGGCGTCACCGTGTCCGCGATTCTGCCCGCAGCGGTCCGCACCGAGCTGGCTTCCGGAGCGGACCTCGGAGGCGTGCTTCCCACCGTCGACCCGCAGGATGTCGCCCGTGCCGTGGTCCGCACGGTTCGCACGCGAGCGGCCCGCACGTCGGTCCCCGGATGGGTGCTGCCCGGATGGTCGATCGCCGACCTGTTCGTCCCGGAGTCGGTGGAACGCGTCGCGCGCACTCTGGCCGGACACGGTCAGGCGCTGGCCCTGGACGCCGCGGAGCGATCGGCGTACCTCGCACGGATCGCGAGGCAGGCGAGCGATCACGCGGCGGGCGGCCACTCCGGCGGCACGGTGGTCGACGGCGCGGTAGTGGACTCTGCGGGCACGAGCGAGGTGCGGGCGCGATGACGAAGACGGCCCTGGTGATCGGATGCGGCGGGACCATCGGCGGAGCGTGGGCGATCGCCGCCCTCGACGAGCTGACTCGGCAGACCGGTTGGGACCCGGCGGAGGCGACGGTGCTGCAGGGCACCTCCGCCGGTGCGGAGATGGTGACGATGCTCGCCGGCGGATTCACTGCCGCCGACCTCGCAGACATGCAGGCCGGTCGGGCCACCAGCCCGATTCTCCGGGCGCACTCGGCTGCCACGCCCCCGAGCCTGCCTCCGCTGCCGCGTCCGGCGCGACCTCGACCCTCGACGCTGTGGACCAGGCGCGGCGGTCACGCCGCGCTGACCGGCATCGCTCCCCGCGGGCGCGGTGATGCCTCCTGGCTTCAGCGACTCGCGGACGCGGTGACCGCGGACTACGGCCGACTGCCGCATCCCGGCGCGCGCATGGTCGCGTACCGCGTGGACGACGGCGCGCGCGTCGCGTTCGGTGCTCCGGGTGCACCGAAGGCCGGCGCAGGCGAGGCGCTGCGCGCCTCGTGGGCGATTCCCGGATGGATGCCCCCGGTGGCGATCGAGGGCCGCGAGTACGTCGACGGCGGGGCCGCGTCCACCGCCTCGGTGGATCTGGTCGCGCGAGACGAAGCGGATCTGATCTACCTGATCACCCCGATGGCGTCGGCGCCGTCCGTGCGGGCCCCCGGAATCGGCGGACTCGCCGAACGAGCTCTTCTCCGGCGGCCGATGTCGGCCGTGCTCGACGCCGAGATCGCAACCGTCCGTCGACGCGGGACCGAGGTGGTCCACATCGCCCCCGGTGCGGCAGACATGGCCGGTCTCGGATGGAACTTCATGAACCGGGATCACCGGGAGCGCGCATTCGACGCCGCGCGATCGACCGTGGCCGAGGCCGTCGCCCGGGCTCTTGAGACTCGGGCCGCGCTGTGACGGCCCGCCGATCGCCGCGGATCGTCGTCATCGGTGCGGGGATAGCCGGCATCACCACGGCACATGTCCTGCAGGAGGCCGGGTTCACCGACTTCACCGTCTACGAGAAGGGCGACGACGTCGGCGGGGTATGGCATTGGAACCACTACCCGGGTCTCACGTGCGACGTGCCCTCGCAGCTCTACCAGTTCGGATTCGCACCCAAACCCGATTGGCCCAAGATCTGGGCCAGTGGTCCGGAGATCCAGCGGTATCACCGGGACGTCGTCGAACGCCTGGGCTTGAGCGACCGGATCCGGCTGAACGCCGAGGTCGTCAGCAGCGTCTTCGACGACGCCACCGGTCGGTGGACGGTCACTCTCGCTGACGGGGAGACGGTGGACGCCGACTTCGTCGTCTGCGCCACCGGGGTGCTGCACAACCCGTCGATCCCCGACATCCCCGGGCTCCACAGCTTCGCGGGACCGGTGGTGCACACCGCGCGTTGGGACGACGACGTGCGCACCTCAGGACAGCGGATCGCGGTGATCGGCACCGGCTCCACCGGCGTGCAGGTGGTCTCCGCGCTACAGCCGGAAGCCCGGGAACTGCTCCACTTCACCCGGACCCCGCAGTGGATCCTCTGGGCGCCGATGTCGTTGCCGCAGTTGCCCTTCGCGGACACCGTCCTGGCCGCGTCGCCGCGCCTGCATCACGCGCTGTACCGAGGCCTGCTGTGGGGGTCGGGAATTCTGGCCGACATCGTCCGCAAAGACACGTGGCGCCGCCGAGCCGTTCAGGCCTACGCGCGGCTGTCGCTGCGCGCGCAAGTCCGCGACAGCGACTTGCGGGCCGACCTGACGCCCGACTACCAGCCGCTGTGCAAGCGGCAGGTGGTGTCGGGCACCTACTACCGTGCGATCACCGCCGGCAACGCCGACCTCGTGACCGAGTCCATCACCGAGGTCCGGCCGGAGGGGATCGTGACCGCCGACGGGCGGCTCCACGAGGTGGACGTGATCATTCTGGCGACCGGCTTCCGCGCGCACGACTACATGCGCCCGATGACGGTGGTCGGCCGCGGCGGACTCACGATCGACGAGGCGTGGCGGGACGGTCCGCGGGCGTACCGGATGACGGCGATCCCGGGCTTCCCCAACCTGTTCACCGTCCTCGGACCCAACTCACCGACCGGCTCGATCTCCCTGCAGTACACGGCCGAGAAGACCGCACGGTACCTGGCGCAGTGGTTCGACCTGTTCCGGAACGGAGAGGTGGACCGGATAGAGGTCACCGAGGAGGCGACGGCCGAGTTCAACGCCCAGGTGGCGGCGGCGTCGGAGACCACGGTGTGGAAGACAGGCGGATGCGATTCCTGGTACCTCACCGAGTCCGGTGCGGTGGACCTGTGGCCGTTCGACCGCGCGACGCTGTCGAGGATGCTCGCCCGGCCCGACCGGTCGCACTTCCGGCTCGGTGCGGATGAGCCGCTCGGCGACTCAGCTGCTCTCTGACGTCCGGTCGAGGCCGTGGGAGGCGAGCAGCGCGCGCACCTCGTCGGATCCGTCGACCTTGCGTGCGGTGCGCTGGGCCACCCGCCACCCGTCGGGGGTGCGGGTGAGCGCCCAGTGATTGACCGTCGCACGCAGCACGGTGAAGGTGTCCCTGGCGGGGTCGCGCAGGAGCAGCTGCGAGTAGCTGACGACGCTCGCACGGTCGCCGTCGATCCGGATCTGCGGCGCGCTCATCACGTGACTGCAGCCGCGGTGGATGAGCCCCTGGTGCGGATCGCCGGTCACCATGTCCGCGATCTCCTGCGCACCGGAGAGCCTGCCGGTGTCGACGTCGTACACGCCGTCCTCGGTGAAGAGAGCGAGCACGTCGTCGACCGACCCGGTGTCGATCGCGGGACCGTAGCGGTAGACGAGATCGGTGATCGCGAGCCTGTCCTCCACGAGGCGCAGCCGGGTCTCGAGAGCCTCGAGCCGCTCGTCGACATTCATCGGGGGCCCTCCGCCGCGGGGCTGAACACGGCGCCCTGCGCACGGGCGAGGGAGTGGAGTGCGTCGAGCTGGTCGGTGTAGTGATCCAGACCGGTGGCGGCGATGGATGCTGTCACGATCGTCGCGCCGGCCGCCTGCAGTGAGTCGAGACGGCTCCGGACCCCGTCCGGATCGCCGAGCGGGTCCACCGGACCGCTGGGCAGCACCACGTCGAATCCCTCCGGGGTCTCGACGCGCGACAGCATGGTGGCGACCTCGTCGGGCGACAGGGCGAACGGGCTGAACCCGTCGCCGAGTTCCACGGCGCGGCGCAGGGCGCGACCGCTCCGGCCGCCGACCCACACGGGCACCCGGTCCTGCACTGCGTGCGGCTCCACCGTCACGCCGCCGTAGGAGTAGTACGGGCCGGTGTGCGACGGCGTGCCGGTCGGGAACGCCGACCGGATCGCGGCCAGCGCGTCGTCGGCGCGGGCGCCGCGGCCGTCGAACTCGGCGCCCAGCAGCTCGAACTCCTCCTGCAGACTCCCGACGCCGACGCCGAGGACGAGTCGTCCGCCGGAGACCTGGTCGAGGGTGCCGTAGCGCTTGGCGACTTCGAGCGGATGGTGATAGCCGAGAACCAGCACGCTGGTCGCGAAGCGGATCTGGCGGGTGATGGCCGCGAGGTACCCGAAGGTCGCGAGCGGATCCCAGTACACGCCGCCCCGGACCGCGGCCACCTCGTCCGGCACCGCGACGTGTTCGCTGCAGGTGAGGTGGTGGAAGCCGAGGGCGTCGGCCACACGGGCGGCCGTCGCGATCTCAGCGATGCCCGCACCCTTCTCCCAGTCCTGAGTGGTCGGCGGGTAGGCGGTGACGACGGGCAGACCGAGTCCGATGCGCATCACCGCTGACCGACCACCTTCGCGATCACGTCGGCGGACGCCTGAACGATCGCGGCGCGATCGGGCCCCGACTGCCGCTGAACCGACCTCACATTGTTTTCGGTGATCCAGACCGGGCCGTCGGCCAGATGGGCCAGACCCTCGGCGGCGACATCGTCGGGCTCGGACACCGGGATGCCGGGGTTGTCGAAGTTCAGGCCGCGGCGCTCCATCGCGGGGGTCCGGGTGAGTCCGAGCACCAGGTGCACCACGTCCACGTTCTTCGGCTTGCACTCCACCCAGAGACCTTCGGTGAAGACCCGGAGGAAGGCCTTCGACGCGGCGTAGGCGCCTTCGCGCGGTGAGCCCGTGTAGCCGGCGACCGATCCGGTGGTGATGACTCCGCCCCGGCCGCGCTCCACCATCGCCCGCGTGTAGTGGTGCAGGAGCGGCAGCTGGCGCAGGACGTTGAGCGTGACCACCTCGTTGTGGCGCGCGAGGTCGCCGTCGACGAACGAGTGCCCGTACGTGTTGGCGCCGGCGTTCATCACCAGGAGCCCGATCTCGAGGTCGGCGGTCGCGTCGATCAGCCGTTCGGCGGCGTCCTCGTCGAGGATGTCCAGAGCGACCGTGCGCGAAGGTGCGCCGAGCGCCTGCACCTCGCCGGCCACCGCCTCCAGACGCTCGGCGTTGCGGGCGGCGAGCACGACTCCGAACCCGTCGGCGGCCAGGCGCCGGGCGAACGCGGAACCGACTCCCTCGGAGGCTCCGACGATCAATGCCCAGGGGCCGTAACGGTTCAGATCGGTCATGTCAAAGCTCCTCGTTCGAGTCGGAATCGCCCGACATTCGCACGAGCGCGATGCGGGCGGTGGGGCGGTGTTCCACCGGCCGGGAGGTTCAGGCCCCGCGGCGACGGGTGGTGCGGCTGACGCTGCGCATCTTGGCGCCCTGCGGCATCGGGCCCTTGGGCATGGCGGCGCCGGCGCCGCCCTTCGCCTTGAGCGCGGACAGTCGGCCCTCGAGCGCGTCCATCCGCTTGCGGTCGATGTTGCTCGGGAGTTTGCGGATGTGGCGTTCCAGCTTCGACAGCGGCACCTGGCCGTCGCCGTCGCCGACGAGGATCTCGTAGATCGGGGTGTCGCCGACCACGCGGGCGGCCTTCTTCTTCTCCTGCGCCAGCAGCGGCTTGACGCGAGTGGGGGAGCCCTCACCGACCAGGATGACGCCGGGCTTGCCGATGACGCGGTGCACCGCGTCGAGATGCGAGGTGCCGGTGACGGCCTGCTGTACCCGCCACTGCCCACGGATGTTGCTCAGAGCCCAGCCCGCGGCGCCCGGCTGGCCCTCGGCCTTCTTGTAGACGCTCCGCTGAACGCGCCGGCCGAACAGAACGAAGGCGAGCAGCGCGCCGAGGATGACGCCGAGCGGCAGGGTGATCCAGAGATTGTGGAAGACGAACTGGCCGAGCAGGCCGAAGACCAGCGTGGTGCCCAGGACGGTGGCGACCATCAGCGGGATGAGGGCCTTGTCCTCTTTCCGCTGCATCTGGAACGCCTGCCAGATCTGCTGCCGCCGTTCCCTGCTCGCCGCTTTGCGAGCTGCCTTAGCAGCCTGCTTCGCCTCTTTGCTCGACTTGTCTTGCGCCTTAGCCATGAGTGCCAGTCTACGGTGCACACCGAGCGCGCCGACGCAGTGTCGACGGCGCTCGGGTAGCGCGGCCCGCACAACGGAATCGACCGGCCGGAACACATGTTCCGGCCGGTCGATTCGGCAGTGGGCGGGCCTCAGCGCACGGTGCGGGCGAGGACCGAAGAGGCCTCCTGAGCGGCGCTGCCCTCCTTGGCCAGATGGGCCAGTTCCGGCGGCAGCTCACGGCCGTGACGGGCCATCGCCTGGGCGTACAGCCGGCCTGCGCGATACGACGACCGCACCAGCGGACCGGCCATCACCCCGGCGAATCCGATCTCCTCGGCGTACTGCGAGTGCTCCACGAACTCCTCGGGCTTGACCCACCGTTCGACGGGATGATGCCGCACCGACGGTCGCAGGTACTGGGTGATGGTGACGATGTCGCAGCCGGCGTCGTGGAGGTCGCGCAGAGCCTCTCGCACCTCGTCCGGTGTCTCTCCCATGCCGAGGATGAGGTTCGACTTGGTCACGAGGCCGTAGTCGCGGGCACGGGTCAGCACCTCCAGGGAGCGTTCGTACCGGAAGGCGGGCCTGATGCTCTTGAAGATGCGGGGAACGGTCTCGAGATTGTGAGCCAGCACCTCGGGACGGGAGGCGAAGACCTCGTCGAGCAGGTCGGGCTTCGCGTGGAAGTCGGGGATCAGATTCTCGACGCCGGTGCCGGGATTGAGTTCGTGGATCTTGCGAACGGTCTCGGCGTACAGCCACGCTCCCTCGTCGGGGAGATCGTCGCGGGCCACACCGGTGATGGTGGAGTAGCGCAGCCCCATCGACCGGACGGACTCGGCCACGCGGCGCGGTTCGTCGCGGTCGAGTGCGGCGGGCTTGCCGGTGTCGATCTGGCAGAAGTCGCAGCGACGGGTGCACTGCTCTCCGCCGATCAGGAAGGTGGCCTCGCGGTCCTCCCAGCACTCGTAGATGTTCGGGCAGCCGGCCTCCTCACACACCGTGTGGAGCCCCTCGCTGCGCACCAGTCCCTTGAGCTCGGTGTACTCCGGTCCCATCGTGGCACGCGTCTTGATCCACTTCGGCTTGCGCTCGATGGGAGTCTGCGCGTTGCGCACCTCCAGACGCAGGAGCTTGCGCCCGGCGGGAGCGTCGGCGGGACTCGGTGAGGCGGGTTGGGCGGGGGTGGTGGTCACTGTGCCGATCCTACGCTCGTGGGTGCGGTGGGCCGACCGGCCTCAGCCGGGGCGCCTGCCGTATCCGAGCCGGGTCCGGCCGGGTCGTCCAGGCACTTCTGGACCAGTTCGACGACGTCGTCGAGCACGTCGTCGACGGTCACGGCGGTGCCGGTCTCCTGGCTCAGCGAGGTCACCCCCGCGTCCGCGATGCCGCACGGGACGATCGCGTCGAACACGGACATGTCGGGGTTCACGTTGAGGGCGAACCCGTGAAGGGTGACGCCCTTGGCGACGCGGATGCCGATCTGGGCGAGCTTGCGCTCCCCGGCGGCGTCGCGCAGCCACACGCCGGAGCGCCCGTCCACGCGGCCGGTGGCCAGACCCTGCCGTGCCGCCACGCCGATCAGCGCCTCTTCGAGACGGCGGACGTAGTCGACCACATCGAGGGGTTCGGCGAGCTTGACGATGGGATACCCGACGAGCTGGCCGGGACCGTGCCAGGTGATGCGGCCGCCGCGGTCGACGTCGATCACCCGGGCGCCGTTGACCGGACGGTCGGAGTCCTCGGTCCGTTTGCCCGCCGTGTAGACCGACGGATGTTCGAGCAACAGCAGCAGGTCGTGGTCGAGCTCGCCGGTGGCGCGTTGCTCGGCCAGGCGGTGTTGCAGCTCGTAGGCCTCGGTGTAGTCGACGACGCCGAGGCGGCGGACTTCGATCGGTGCTCCGTCGGCTCGCGACGATGCGTTACGCACAGCAGTACTCCAGTGCAGATGTCAGATGAGGGTGGGTGAAGGTGAAGCCGCGGTCGGTGAGCAGCGCGGGAACCACGCGCGAGGACGTCAGGACCATCTCCTCGACCATCTCTCCGCCCGCCTTGCGCGCGAGCGCGGCGGGCACGCGCAGCACCGCGGGGCGGTGGACGGCTCGTGCGAGCTCGGCGGAGAAATCGGCGAAGCGTACCGGTCCGGGCGCGGTCAGATTGACCGGACCGACGATCGAATCGTCGCCGAGCACGTGCGTGATCGCGGCGATCTCGTCGGGCAGGCTGATCCACGAGAACCACTGCCTGCCGTCGCCGATACGGGCGCCGAGGCCGAAACGGTAGAGCGGTCGGAGCCGCGCGAGGATGCCGCCGCGCCGGGAGAGCACGGGCGCCGTGCGGAGCGTGACCACGCGCGCCGAGGCCTGTGCGGGCTCGGTGGCCTTCTCCCAGTCGACCACCAGGTCGGCCAGGAAGCCGGAGCCGTGCGGCGACGTCTCGTCCGCCGCGGTCTCACCGGTGTCTCCGTAGAAACCGGAGGCACTGGCGTTGAGGAACACTCCGACGCCGGACTCGGCGACGGCGTCGGCCAGGACGGTGGTCGGGATGATCCGCGAATTGCGGAGCCGCTGCTTCACCTGGCCGCTCCACCGGTGGGCTCCGATGTTCTCGCCGCCGAGGGCGATGACCGCGTCGAAGCCGCGCAGGGCGTCGGCCGGAAGCTCGGACCGCTCGGGCTCCCAACCGATCTCCCGCGGACCGGTCGGGGCACGACGCACCAGAGTGTGGACGTCGTGCCCCGCCTGCGTCAGCGCGGGAACGAGGGCCGAACCGATCAGCCCGTGACTTCCCGCGACCGCGATTCGCATACCGGGTGCTTACAGCCCCAGGTCGGCGGCGAACTCCGCGGCCTCGAGACGGTGACGGACCGTGGTGAGGAACCGGCCGGCGTCCGCACCGTCGATGAGCCGGTGGTCGTAGGTCAGCGGCAGGTAGGCCATCGACCGTGCGGCGATCGACTCGGTGCCGTCGTCGCCGGTGAGAACCACGGGGCGCTTGACGATCGCGCCGGTGCCGAGCATGGCCGCCTGCGGCGGGACCAGGATCGGGGTGTCGAACAGAGCGCCCTGGCTGCCGATGTTCGTGATCGTGAACGTGCCGCCGGCCAGCTCGTCGGGCTTGAGCCCGCCGGAACGGGCCCGTGCGGCGATGTCGGCGATCGCGCGAGCGAGGCCGGCCAGCGAGAGGTCGTCGGCGTTGTGGATCACCGGCGACAGGAGGCCCTGCTCGGTGTCGACGGCGATGCCCAGATGCACGTCGGCGTGGTACGTGATCTCCTTGGCCTCTTCGTTGATCGAGGCGTTGACGTTCGGGTGCACCTTCAGTGCCTCGACGACGGCCTTGGCGAAGAACGGCAGGAAGGTCAGGTTGACGCCCTCGGCTGCCTTGAACGAGGACTTCGCCGCGGTGCGCAGTGCCGCGATGCGGGTCATGTCGACCTCGTGGACCTGCGTGAGCTGCGCGCTGGTCTGCAGCGACTCGCGCGTCTTGGCCGCGGTGATCTGCCGGATGCGGTTGATCTTCTGCGTCGTTCCGCGCAGTGCAGCCAGTTCGGGGCTCGCCGCGGCGGGTGCGGCGGCCGGTGTCGGCGCCGACGGTGTTGCGGCCGGAGCCGCGGCGGGGGCGGCAGGCGCCTTCTTGGCCTCGGCCGCGGCCAGCACGTCCTGCTTGCGGATGCGTCCGCCGACGCCGGTGCCCTTGACGGTCGCCAGGTCGATTCCGTTCTCCGCGGCCAGCTTCCGCACGAGCGGCGTCACGTACGGAGTGGACTGCAGATCTCCGTCGGCGGCAGCGGGAGTCGGAGCGGGTGCGGTGGCCGCGGGTGCGGGTTCAGGTGCCGGAGCGGCGGGCTCGGGCGTCGGGGGAGCGGCCGGCGCGGGAGCCGCAGCCGCGGGAGCGGGAGCCGGAGCCGCGGGGGCCGCCGATGCGGCACTCGGGTCGCCGATGACGGCCAGCTTGCCGCCGACCTCGACGATCTCGTCGGTGTCGGCGACGATCTCGAGAAGCACACCAGCCGTCGGCGACGGGATCTCGGTGTCGACCTTGTCGGTGGACACCTCGACCAGCGGTTCGTCGACCGCGACCGTGTCGCCGACCTGCTTGAGCCAGTTGGTCACCGTGCCCTCGGTGACGCTCTCGCCCAGTTCGGGCATGAGGACGTCGACGCCGGATGCCGAGGCCGCGGGAGTCGACGCGGCCGGCGCCTCGGTCGCGGGGCTCTCGGCGGCCGGAGCGGAGGCAGCGGGTGCGGCGGGCTCGGGTTCGGGTTCCGGCTCGGGAGCGGCGGCGGGTTCGGGCGCGGCCGCGTCATCGGACGCCGACTCGCCGGCCTCTCCGATCAGCGCCAGCTGTCCGCCCACCTCGACGACGTCGTCCTCAGCGGCGACGATCTTGACCAGCACACCCGCGACGGGCGACGGGATCTCGGTGTCGACCTTGTCGGTGGAGACTTCGAGCAGGGGCTCGTCGACCGCTACGGTGTCGCCTTCCTGCTTCAGCCATTGGGTGACGGTTCCCTCGGTGACGCTCTCGCCCAGTGCGGGCATCTCGACAGAGAAGGCCATTTGCGTGTGACTCCCTAACAATTTCGTGAACTGTGCTGTTCGGTCGATCGGTCGATGCGGGTCGGCGCGCTCCAGCGGCGTGTGCAGGTTCGCGTGATGTCGGCCGGATGGGTCGACGCCCGTGACTCAGCCTACTCCCAAACGATCTCGGCTCCGCGTGAGTCCGCTGAACGCCGGAGTGCGGTGCGCGTCACTGTCCGCCGGCGATGTCCTCGATGACCGCGATGATGGTCCGGACGGGTACGCCGGTGCCGCCCTTACCGGTGTAGCCCCACGGGCCACCGGTGTTGAACGCCGGGCCGGCGACGTCGATATGCGCCCAGTCGAGCCCCTCGGCGACGAACTCCCGCAGGAACATCGCGGCCGACAGCATGCCTCCCCAGCGGTGGTTGGTGACGTTGGCGAGATCGGCGATCCGTGAATTCAGGTCGCTGCGGAGTTCCGCAGGCATCGGCATCGGCCAGCCGTGCTCGCCGACCGACTGGGAGATGGCGGCGACGCGGTCCCGGAAGTCGTCCGTGCCGAGCACACCGGGAGTCCGGGTGCCCAGCGCCACCATCTGTGCGCCGGTCAGGGTGGCCGTGTCGATGAGGAAGTCCGGCTCGTCCTCGCAGGCGCGGACGATGGCGTCCGCCAGGATCAGCCGGCCCTCCGCGTCGGTGTTGAGGACCTCGACCGTGGTGCCGCCGTACTGGGTGAGGACGTCGCCGGGACGCTGCGCGGTCGACGAGGGCATGTTCTCGGCCATCGGCACCGTCGCGATGACCGTGACCGGCACGTCCAGGCGTGCAGCGGCGATCGTGGAGGCGATGACCGCCGCCGCACCGCCCATGTCCGAGGTCATGTGGTCCATCCCGGCGGCGGGTTTGATGGAGATGCCGCCGGTGTCGAAGGTGATGCCCTTGCCGACGAGCGCGACGGTGCGCTCGGCGCCCTTGGCCTCGTGGGTCAGGCGCACCAGGCGGGGCTTGCGCGAGGATCCCTGTCCCACGCCGACGATGCCGCCGTAGCCGGCCTTGGCCAGTTCCACGTCGTCGAGGATCTCCACCCGGAGGCCGGCCTTGCTGCCGAGGATGCGCGCGCGCTCGGCGAACTCGGCGGGGTAGAGGACGTTCGGCGGGGTGTTGACGAAGTCGCGGGCGATCGCGACGGAATCGGCGACGATCAGCGCGTGGTCGAGTTCGACCTTGGCCTGCTTGCTCTTCGCGGGTACCGCGAGTGACACGGCGGAGGGCGGCTGCTCGGAGGGGCGTGACTTCTCGCTGCGCAGTTCGTCGAAGCGATACGCGCCCAGGTACGAACCCTCCGCCGCCGCACCGAGGTCGGCGGCCGAGAGGGTGCTCACGACGCGGTCGAATCCGTCCAGTGCGCGTACGGCGTTCCCTGCGGCCTGTCGGATGGTCTCCGGATCGTCCACCTCTGTTCCCAGCCCGACCGCGACCACCACGCCGACCGGCAGCGATTGCGGTGCCGGGATCCGCGTGATCTCGCCGACCGACCCCTTGGCGCCCAGAGCCGACAGCGCCGCGCTGATCTGGTCGGCGGGCTCGTCGTCGAGGAAGTCCTCGACGAGCAGCAGTGTCGGCTCCTCGGTGCCGCCGTCGCCGGAACCGGCGACGAGGCCGACGACGAGCACGTCGTCGTCGGAGGAAAGGGCAGTGGTCAGGTCGATGCGGGGACCGCGGACACGGTCGGAGAAGTGGTTGGCGCTCACGCCTTTCAACTCTGCCACACCGGCACCGCCGAGCGGCTGAACCTCGGGTGGGAACCGCCCGGGTCGGGGCGATACCGTTAGCGCCATGACTGAACTGCTCGCAGGCCCGATCGCCGATCGTCACACCGCCCTGGGCGCCTCCTTCGCCGAGTTCGGCGGATGGAACATGCCCGTCTCGTATGCAGGCACCGTCGCCGAGCACAACGCCGTCCGCAGCACCGTCGGCATCTTCGACGTCAGTCACCTCGGCAAGGCGCTCGTGGCGGGCCCGGGAGCCGCCGGATTCGTGAACACGACCCTGACCAACGATCTCGGCAAGATCGAGCCCGGGAAGGCCCAGTACACACTGTGCTGCAACGAGCGCGGCGGCGTGATCGACGATCTGATCGCCTACCTGGCCGGCGACGACGAGGTGTTCCTGGTGCCGAATGCAGCCAATACGGCAGCCGTCGTGGAGGCACTGCGAGCGGTCGCCCCCGAAGGGATCGAGATCACCGATCAGCATCGCGACTACGCGGTCTTCGCAGTCCAGGGCCCGCAGTCGGCCGACGTGCTCGCCGCGCTCGACCTGCCGACCGACATGGAGTACATGGCCTACCGAGACGCTCGGATCGTGCTGGGCGGAGCCGAACTGGAGATCCGGGTGTGCCGGTCGGGCTACACCGGCGAGCACGGGTACGAGGTGCTGCCCCGGTGGGACGACGCGGGTGCGGTCTTCGACGCTCTGCTCGCCGAGGTGACTGCGCGCGGCGGTCAGCCCGCGGGGCTCGGTGCGCGTGACACGCTCCGCACCGAGATGGGGTACGCGCTGCACGGACACGAACTGACCGTCGACATCACCCCGGTGCAGGCGCGGTCGTCGTGGGCCGTCGGCTGGGACAAGCCGTCGTTCTTCGGCCGCGAGGCGCTGGTGGCCGAACGCGCCGCGGGCCCGGCCCGACGCCTGTACGGGCTGAAGGCCACCGGCCGCGGGGTGCCGCGCGCGGACTGCACGGTGCATGTCGAGGCCGGCGGTGAGCAGATCGGTGTGTGCACGTCGGGCACGTTCTCTCCGACCCTCAAGCAGGGCATCGCCCTGGCGTTCATCGACACCGCCTCCGGCGTCAAGAAGGGCGATGAAGTGGTGGTCGATGTCCGCGGGCGGGCCCTGACCTGCGAGGTCGTTCTGCCGCCGTTCGTGGAGAGTCACGTCTGACCGGCGCATCCCGCCGGTGCCGGGAAACTCCCTTGCGGGTCGGCGGTACCATGACCGCATGACCTTGGAGTTCACCCGCACCGAGCATCCGCATCCGGTGTCGGAGAATCGACGCGCCGAGATCCTCGCCGCGCCGGGCTTCGGCAACTACTTCACCGACAACATGGTGACCGTAGACTTCGACCGCGATCGTGGATGGCACGGCGCACGGGTGACCCCGTACGGGCCGCTCGCTCTGGACCCGGCTGCGATGGTCCTGCACTACGCGCAGGAGATCTTCGAGGGGCTGAAGGCGTACCGCCAGCCCGACGGCTCCATCGCCGCCTTCCGGCCGGAGGCCAATGCCGAACGGTTCAACCGGTCGGCACGGCGCCTCGCGATGCCGGAGCTGCCGGTGGAGGACTTCGTCGGATCGCTGCGGGCGTTGCTGGCCGCCGACCACGCGTGGGTTCCCGGCGCGGGCGGCGAGGAGTCCCTCTATCTGCGCCCGTTCATGATCGCGACCGAGGCGAGCCTCGGCGTCCGGCCGGCCGACAAGTACAGCTACTCGCTGATCGCATCGCCCGCCGGCGCTTACTTCAAGGGCGGCGTGAAGCCGGTCAGCGTCTATCTGTGCACCGAGTACGTGCGGGCCTCCCCGGGAGGTACCGGTGATGCGAAGTTCGGCGGCAACTACGCCGCGTCGCTGCTGGCGCAGGCGCAGGCCGCCGACAAGGGCTGCGACCAGGTGGTGTGGCTCGACGCCATCGAGCACCGCTTCATCGAGGAGATGGGCGGCATGAACCTGTTCTTCGTCTTCGGCTCGGGGTCGGACGCACAGCTGGTGACGCCGGAGCTCAGCGGCTCGCTGCTTCCGGGCATCACCCGCGACTCACTGCTCACCCTCGCCGCCGACGCGGGTTACAAGGTGGACGAGCGCCGCATCTCGACCGAGGAACTGCGCGAGGGGGTCAAGAACGGCGACATCACCGAGGTCTTCGCCTGCGGTACCGCTGCCGTGATCACTCCCGTCGGTCGGGTTCAGAGCGACACCGACGACTACCTGATCGGCGACGGCACCACGGGAGAGGTGACGCAGGCTCTCCGTGACACCCTCACCGGTCTGCAGCGCGGCACCTTCGCCGACACACACGGCTGGATGACCACGCTCTACCCGGCTCCGTGAACCGGCCGCTCCGGCCCTGAATGAGCGCTCATGCCGCAGCCGCACCCGTCCGGGGTCCGGCTGCGGCATGATCCGTTTTCGGCGACCTCTACAGGAGCAGGCCGACGGCTGTCAGCACGGTCGCCACTTCGATCGTCGCGCCGATGACATCGCCAGTCAGCCCGCCGGCGCGACGGGCGCAATGCCCGGTGAAGGCCCAGGCGAACGCCCAGACGACGGCCACGGTCGCCGCCGCACGGACCGCATCCGCCGCGTGGAAGGTACCCGCGTTCCAGCCTCCCGCGGCCACCGCGACCGCGAGCAGGAGCACCGCCCACACCGCGATGGACGCGCGTTGAGTTCCGGCGACCAGCGCCCCGAACCCGTCGGTGTTCGCGGCGCTCAGACCGGCCCGGCACGCGACGGTCGCGGTGGTCCTTCCGGCGACCACCGCCAGCGCCAACGACCACCATCGTGAGTCGGCGGTCAGGGCGCCGAACGCCAGGGACTGGCCCAACAGCACCAGAACGAGCGTGGCCGCACCGAACGGCCCCACGTCGCCGCTGCGCATCACCGCCCGCACGCGATCCGGATCTCCGTAGCAGCCGAGACCGTCGGCCGTGTCGGCGAGACCGTCCAAGTGCATGCCGCGGGTAGTCGCCGCCAGCACCGCCACCACGGTGACGCCGGCCAGCGCGCTGGGGAGATCGGTGTGCGATAGCCCGAAGGCGACGGCGGCGGCGAGCAGTCCGACCACCGCTCCGACGACGGGTACCGCGGCGATCACGGTCGCGCCCCGGGCGCGGTCGAATTCGCCGCGGGGCTGCGGGAGCGGGAGTACCGTCAGCCAGCTGAAGGCGTCGTGCACGCCGCGGAGGCCACGGGCGATCATCCCGGTGTGCCTATTCTCCGCCGCTGACGCCGGCCTCGTCGAAGGTCGCCATGTCGGTCAGAATGTCGATCGACGACGCGACCAGCGGCAGCGCCGACACGGCACCGGTGCCCTCGCCCAACCGCATCGACAGGTCGAGGATCGCGGTCAGGCCGAGTGAATCGAGTGCGAACGCGTGCGCCGGTTCGGTGGACCGGTGACCGGCCTGCCACCAGGAGGCGGCACCCGGCGCCAACTGCTGCGCGACCAGGGCGGCCGAGGTCGTGATCAGCCCGTCCAGGAGTGCCGGAGTCTTCCGGACGGCCGCCTGGGCGAGGAATCCCGCCATCGCCGCGATGTCGGCGCCCGCCACCGCGGCGAGCAGCGCGAGCGGCTCGTTGCGGTGCCGCCGTGCATGACGCATGCCGTCGCGGATGGCCGCTGTCTTGCGGATCCAGGTGGCGTCGTCGATCCCGGTGCCCCGTCCCACCACGACCACCGGCTCGCGATCGGTGAGAGTCCCGACCAGCACGGCCGCCGGGGTGGTGTTGCCGATGCCCATGTCGCCGGCGATGAGCAGGTCGGCGCCGGCGTCGACGAGCTGGTCGGCCACGGCCCGTCCGGCGGCGACCGCCCGTCGGGCTTCGGCGATGGTCAGCGAACTGCCGGTTCGCAGATCGCCGCTTCCC
Source organism: Gordonia sp. LUNF6 (assembly GCF_047041125.1). Classification (NCBI taxonomy): domain Bacteria; kingdom Bacillati; phylum Actinomycetota; class Actinomycetes; order Mycobacteriales; family Gordoniaceae; genus Gordonia; species Gordonia sp. LUNF6. The sequence goes on along the minus strand of NZ_CP178181.1, from coordinate 2,445,278 downwards.
GCGCGCACCTTGTACCGGGAGACGTGCGGGTCGGTATCGGCTCGCACCGCCATATCGAGGACCTGCACCGTGGCTCCGGCGCGGCGCGCCAGCACGTTGATCGCGGCGCCGCCGGTCGCGATGTTCGCGACCATCTGCGCTGTCACCTCGGGCGGATAGGCGGAGACGCCGTCGGCGGCCACAGCGTGATCGCCCGCGAACACCACCACTGCGGGCGACTGCAGGGTCCGCGGCGGGCAGACGCCCTGGCACGACGACATCCAGACGCCGAGCTCTTCGAGTCTGCCGAGGGATCGCGCCGGTTTGGTCAGCCGCAACTGTCGTGCCCGGGCCTGCTCGGCGACGTCGTGATCGGGGAGTTCGACGATCGGGAAGATCTCGGCGTCGGTGCCGTCGATCTGGGCCGGTTCGGAGACGGTCGCCCGCCGGGGCGCCGGCGCGTCGGCGGGCCGGGCGGGCTCTTCCGCGGGGACGGGTGAGGACGGTGCCGTGGACGCGGAAACCGGTACCGGGGCCGCGGGCACGGCGCCGGTACCGGCGGGCAGGTCCAGTGCACGTCCGGCGACGACGAGAGTGACCGTCTCGCAGACAGCCGCCACCGCCGCATTCAGGCGGCCCAGTTCGTCCGCGAAGCGCCGTCCAGACGGTGTCGGCGAGACGAGCGAGAGCCCCACTTCGGGGCTCACCAGCACTAGATCGCCGGAGTAGCCGGCGATGGCGGCGCACAGGTCCTCGATCTGCGCGGATACGTCGGCGGCCTCGTCCTCCCAGGCTCCGGCCTCGTCGAGCAGTGCGGTGAGCCAGTTGCCGAGGTCGTCGACGAGTGTCGGCTCATCGGGAAAGTCGCGCAGGAGCGACGCGAGATCGCACGATTCGACGGTGCGATAGCGGTCGCCGCGACGTTCGCGGTGGGCATCGATCCGCGCGCGCCAGGCCCGGTCGCCGTCGGCGGAACCGGTCGCGACGTAGCGGACCGCGGGTGCGTCGGCGAGGAGATGCTCGGCGTGCGCCGATTTGCCCGAGCGGATGCCGCCGAGGATCAGCGTGCGCACGCGATCAGACCTTGTCGCCCGGCTTGACCTGCGGGCGCGGCGCGCGCATCATCCGCAGCTGCATGGCACGGGTGAAGCAGTACCACCCGAGCCGGAATCCGGTGTCGGTGGTGTCCGGGTAGCGCTCACGCACCCGCTTGTTGACCATCCGGCCCAGGTACAGCGAATCGATGATCACCAGCAGGACGAAGGCCAGCAGCACCAGGTTCCCGATGACCGCGAGGTTCGGCAGCATCAGAACCACCAGCAGGAAGATCGCGAAGGGCAGGAACAGTCCGGCGAAGTTGCGTCGCGAGTCGACGATGTCACGCGCCATCTTCCGGACCGGCCCCTGATCGCGGGCCATCATGAACTTCTCGTCGCCGGACATCATCTTCTCGCGCTGCTCGAGGCGGACGCGGCGGCGTTCGGCGGCCACCTCCTTGCGCTCCACCTTGGTCATCGACGCCCGCAGTGCCTTCTTCCGGGCCCGCGCTTCAGCGCGGGTGGTCGGGGGCGGCGCGACGGGACCGCGGCGGCGTTCGGCTTCGCGGCGCTTCGGCGTGGGGCGGCCCTTGCCGGGCGTCGTCGAACCAGAGGTCGGCCTCGCGTCGTCGGCCGGCACGTCGGTGGTCTCCTCCGACTCGGCGGCTGAGCTCTTGGCGGCGTCGGATTTCCAGGGCAACTTCACGACTACGAGACTATTCGATGCGGCGGCGACGGCGGGCATCGGGCAAGCGCCTCCCGGCTACTCTGACCGGTGATGGACACGACGGCGATGCGGGTGGTGATCGCCCCCGACGAGTTCGGCGGGACGCTGACGGCGGCGCAGGCCGCGTCCGCGATCGCCGAGGGCTGGGCCCGCGCGCGGCCGGGTGATGTGCTCGAGCAGCTGCCGCAGTCCGACGGCGGTCCCGGATTCGTCGACGTGCTCGCGGCTGCCGGCGTCGGGCGGCGTCTCGGCGTCTCGGCGTCCGGACCGCTCGGAGGTGCGGTGGCCGCCGAGGTGCTGCTCGACGGCCGCACGGCGTTCGTGGAGTCGGCTCAGGCATGCGGACTGCATCTGATCGGCTCGCCCGGTCCGGAGACGGCCTGGTGTGCGGGGACGGCCGGGGTCGGTGACCTGCTGCGGGCTGCGGTGGAGGCCGGTGCGACCCGGATCGTGGTCGGACTCGGCGGAAGTGGAACCACCGACGGAGGCCGCGGCGCCTGTACGGCACTCGGCGGACTGACCGCCGCGCACCACCTCCTGCGGGGGACCGAACTCGTGGCGGCCACCGACGTGACCAACCCGCTGCTCGGTCCGTCCGGGGCGGCCGCTGTCTTCGCTCCGCAGAAGGGCGCCGACCCCGAGACGGTCGCGCGGTTGGAGTCGCGACTGCAGCGGTGGGCGGACGAGTTGGAGGACCACCGCGTCGGCACCGACAACGGTCAGCGGCTCCGTGACGCTGCCGGTGCGGGTGCTGCGGGCGGGCTCGGTGCCTTTCTCCTGGCACTCGGTGCGACCCGAGAGGCGGGCGCCGACGTGGTGGCGGGTGTCACCGGTCGTCCGCGGCGCATCGCCGGCGCCGATCTCGTGCTGACCGGGGAGGGCCGCTTCGACGAGCAGACTCCCTTCGGCAAGGTGGTGGCCTCCGTCGCAGCCGACGCACGGCGTGCCGGAGTGCCTGCGGTGGTTCTGGCCGGGCAGGTGCGCGGCAGGCCCCGCGTCGACGGCGTCACCGTCGCGTATTCGATGGCCGACTGGGCCGGCTCGTCCGCGCGCGCACTCGCCGACCCGGCGCCGATCCTGGCCGGACTCGCGCAGACGGTCGCGGCCGGATTCGCCGGGACGGTCGAGCGGACCGGAATCTGACTCGGCCGAAACCCGGGCGCGGGATGCGGGAATAGCGGGTCGGCGAGTACCGTTGATGCTGTTGGCCGTGTCTGCCGGGCCGCTGTACCGGTAACTGAGCCACCGACAACGTATCCGGCCGTCGAGATTCTTCGCGGTCGGCGACATGAGGAGCGCCCATGACCGTTCAGAACGAAACCGCAACCGGTGTCCTGCTGACCGACGCCGCCGCCTCCAAGGCGAAGGCACTGCTGGACCAGGAAGGACGCGACGACCTGGCCCTGCGCATCGCGGTGCAGCCCGGTGGCTGCGCCGGTCTGCGCTACCAGCTGTTCTTCGACGACCGCAGCCTGGACGGCGACGTGGTCTCGGACTTCGGCGGCGTGAAGCTGGCCGTCGACCGGATGAGCGCACCCTACGTGCAGGGTGCCACCATCGACTTCGTCGACAGCATCGAGAAGCAGGGCTTCACCATCGACAACCCGAATGCGACCGGCAGCTGCGCCTGCGGCGATTCGTTCAACTGAGTCCATTCGGCAGCTGACACGGAGCTGTCGACGGCCGTGACCTCAACTGACGCTCGCGTCGGGGGTGGGGTCACGGCCGTCGTCGTTTCCGGACGAAGTACCGTTGGACAGATGTTCATTGCCGTCTGCGGGTCGCTTGCGACCGACCATCTGATGAAGTTCCCCGGAAAGTTCTCCGATCAGCTCGTAGCCGATCAGCTCGAGCACATCTCGCTCAGCTTTCTCGTCGAAGACCTCGTCGTCCATCGGGGCGGCGTCGGCGGCAACATCGCGTACGCGATCGGTTCGCTAGGGGAGAAGCCCCTGCTCGTCGCGGCGGCCGGTCCCGACTTCGACGACTACGAGAACTGGCTGTCCGGACACGGCGTCGACTGCCGCGGCGTCACGAGGTCCCAGTCCAAGCACACCGCGCGATTCATGTGCACCACCGACGAGACCATGGCTCAGCTCGCCACGTTCTACGCCGGAGCCATGAGCGAGGCCCGCGACATCGACCTCACCGCGCTGTTCGCCACCACCGGCCGCCCCGACCTCGTGCTCGTCGGAGCCGATGACCCCGACGCGATGGTCAGCCACACGCGGACGTGCCGTGAGCAGGGGATCCCGTTCGCCGCGGACCCGTCGCAGCAGTTGGCGCGGCTCGACGGCACCGCCGCCCGCGACCTGATCGACGGCGCGGCGTACCTGTTCACCAACGAGTACGAGTGGGGCCTGCTGCAGCAGAAGACCGGACTCGACGCCGCGCAGGTGGCAGATCTCGTCGGGACCCGTATCACCACGCTCGGTGCCGGTGGTGTCGACATCGTGGAGCGAGACGGCACCACGACCCACGTCGGCGTGGTGCCGGTCCGCGAGCAGGTGGACCCGACCGGTGTCGGCGACGGCTTCCGCGCAGGCTTCCTGACCGGCATCGCCCGCGGCCTCGGCTACGAACGGGCCGCACAGCTCGGTGCGATGGTCGCCACTCTGGTGCTCGAATCGGAATCGACCCAGGGCTGGACCTGGAACGTCGACGTGGCCGTCGAGCGACTCACCGAGGCCTACGGCGCCGACGCCGCTGCGGAGATCAAGACCGTTCTGTAGGCGGCTGGCGCGCCACTCAGGCTGGTTGAGCGAGCGAAGCGAGTCGAAACCAACGCGACATCCGACGGCAGCAGATGGTTCTGCTACCGGCCGATTGTCACCGGGGTTTCGACTCGCTTCGCTCGCTCAACCAGCGGGAACAGGGACGGGCCGCTCGCTCAACCAGCGGGAACAGGGACGGGCCGCTCGCTCAACCAGCGGAGGCGGGACGGGCCGCTCGCTCAACCAGCGGAGGCGGGACGGGCCGCCTGCTCGACCACCGGGCGGTCAGCTACAGGCGGACCGGGTAATCGTGATCTTCGATCGCCGGGACGATGGTTCCGTCGACGAAGATGCCGTACCAGAGCATGAAGCAGAGGACGGTCCAGATCCGCCGGCTGTTGTCGACCTCGCCGCGCCGGTGCTCTTCGAGCATCTGCATCACGAAACGCTTGTCGAAGACGTGGTCGGTGTCGGACGTGGAGATGAGCTCGCGCGCCCAGTCGTACATCTCGGTGCCGGCGAGCCAGTGGCGCAGCGGGACCGGGAAACCGAGCTTACGACGATGCAGCACGTGCGGCGGAACGATCTGTTCGAGCGCCTTGCGCAGCGCGTACTTGGTGGTGCCGTGGCTGATCTTCTCCTCGAACGGGAGGCGTTCGGCGACGGCGAACACCTCCTTGTCGAGGAACGGAACGCGCAGTTCCAGCGAGTGCGCCATGTTGATCTTGTCGGCCTTGACGAGGATGTCGCCGCGCAGCCAGGTGAACAGGTCGAGGTGCTGCATGCGCGTCACCGGGTCCATTCCCTCGCTCATCCGGTAAATGGGTGCGGTGACGTCCTGATGTGTCCACTCGGGCCGGAAGTTCCGCAGCACCGCACGCAGCCGGGCGTCGTCGAAGCTGCGTGCATTGCCGTAGTACCGCTCCTCGAGGGTCAGCGAGCCGCGGTGCAGGAGGCTCTTGCCCCGGGTGCCCTCGGGGATTCTGTCCGACACCTTGCCCGCCAGCCGCCGCAGTCCGCCGGGCAGCTTGTCGAACGACTTGAGCGACAGCGGCTCCTTGTAGATGGTGTAGCCGCCGAACAACTCGTCGGCGCCCTCACCGGAGAGCACCACCTTCACGTGCTTTCGGGCCTCGGCCGCGACGAAGTACAGCGGTACCAGCGCGGGGTCGGCGACCGGGTCGTCGAGGTACCAGATGATCTGGGGGAGCGCCTCGATGAACTCCCGCGGCGAGACCACCTTCACGATGTGGCGGGCGCCGATCGCCTCCGCCGACTCCGCGGCGACGTCGACCTCGGAGTAGCCCTCCCGTTCGAATCCGGTGGTGAAGGTGATGAGGTCGGGATTGTGCTGGATCGCCAGCGCCGCGATCGCCGTCGAGTCGATGCCGCCGGACAGGAACGACCCGACGGTGACATCCGCGCGCATGTGCTTGGCCACCGAGTCGCGCAGCACGTCGGCGATCTCGTCGTAGCGCTTCTGCTCGCCACCCGGAGCGAAGGGGCGCACCGGGAATCGAGGTGCGAAATAGCGAGTCGTCTGCGGGGCGGCACCCGGCTTGAGTGTCGCGTAACAGCCGGACTCCAGCCGGGTGATGTTGCGGTGCAGAGTCTCCGGCTCGGGGACGTACTGGAGAACGGTGTAGTGCTCGATCGCGCGATCGTCGAGTTCGCGGTCGAGGTCGAGCCGGTCGAGCAGTTCCAGGAGGCTCTTCTTCTCCGATCCGAAGGCGGTACCCCGCGGGCTGGTCGCCAGGAACAGCGGCTTGATGCCGAACGAGTCACGGGCGATGAACAACTCGCGGTTCTGGGTGTCCCAGATCGCGAAGGCGAACATGCCGCGCAGTTTGCGGACCACCTCCGGTCCCCAGTAATGGAAGCCCGCGACGATCGACTCGCCGTCCCCTTCGGTGCGGAACGGCGCGTCGTGGTCGCGCGCCAGCTCGTCACGGATCTCCAGGTAGTTGTAGATCTCTCCGTTGAACACCAGTGCATAGCGTTCGGGGTTCTCCGCCGGCCCCCATCGCAGCGGCTGGTGCGAGTGTTCGATGTCGATGATCGAGAGCCTGTTGAAACCGAAGACGAGGTCGCCGTCGTTCCACGTGCCCATGTCGTCGGGCCCGCGATGCCGCATGCACCTCGCTGCCGAGGCGACGAGGTCGATGGTGGACGACGCCGAACCGTCGCTGGTGAGCATTCCGAGCAAGCCACACACGGTGTCAGGGCCTCTTTCGCAGATACTGTCAGGTCAGACGGGCGGCGATCCGCGCCCGTGAGCGCGTTCCACTATGCCGCAGATGCGCTGGCCGCCGCGACTCCGGCGCACCGTGGCGAGGGCGGAATCACCCCCGGTCGAAGCCGTATCCGCAGGTCGCGAAAAATGATCGGCGAAACGGCGAACCCCAATCACGACGACTTCGTCGGGTTGGTCTACGCTGCGTAGTACTAGGTGCAAGAATTGCGTCGAGGAGTGTCTGCTCGTCGCCGCAGGCCTTGGAAGAACAGCTCCCTGCCAGCAGGAAGGCGTGAAATTGACGAACGGTGTACGGCCGTCGACGCGACGGAAGGGATCTCCGTCGCGCACGATCAAGAGACTGAGTGGCCTCGCAGTACTCGGCGTCGGTGTGCTGATGACATCGGGCTGCAGTGCTGAAGAGGCCCTGCGTTTCGGTTGGCCGGAGGGAGTCACTCCCGAGGCACATGATATGCGCACCTTCTGGACCTGGTCGGTCATCGCCGCCCTGGCCATGGGTGTGCTGGTGTGGGGTCTGATCTTCTGGACCATCACCTTCCACCGCCGCAAGAAGAACGGCACCGCCGAGGACGAGATTCCGCGTCAGACCGGATACAACGTTCCGCTGGAACTCGCGTACACCGCGATCCCGTTCGTGCTGATCGCCGTGATGTTCTACTTCACCGTCGTCGTTCAGAACTCGGTGGAGAAGAAGGAAGAGAACCCGGCTGTCGCCGTGGACGTCACCGCCTTCCAGTGGAACTGGAAGTTCGGCTACAAGTCGGTCACCATCGACGGCAAGCAGCTGGTGAACCCAAAGACGGACTCCAAGCAGGGCGTTCCCTTCCAGGACCAGATCGCCAAGTACCGCGAAGAGGACGGCAAGCAGGAGGAGATCCTCGGTGCCGCCGGCGGCCGTTCGGCCGAGATCCGGGACTACCTGAGCTACGACAAGATCGAGACCCTCGGTAGCTCGTCGGAGATTCCGATCCTGGTGCTGCCGACCAATACGCGCATCCAGTTCGATCTCGCAGCAGCGGATGTCGTGCACTCCTTCTGGGTTCCCGAGTTCCTCTTCAAGCGCGACGTGATGCCCTTCCCGAAGCAGAACCACCAGGACTCGAGCTTCCAGATCTCCGAGATCGACCGCGAGGGCGCCTTCGTCGGACGCTGTGCGGAGATGTGCGGAACGTTCCACGCGATGATGAACTTCGAGGTCCGCGCCGTGAGCCCGACGACCTTCGCGAACTACATCAAGTACCGCCAGGCCCACCCGGAGGCGACCAACGCTCAGGCGCTCAAGGCCGTGTGCCAGGTTCCCGAGTCGGTCACCACGGTTCCGTTCGACACCCGCCGTGTCTCCAACGGAACCACTCCGAAGAACCTCGGCGATGCCAACAACACCACGATCGCCCAGTGCACCCCGGAGGTTTAAGGAACTATGAAGGTCGAAGCACGGGTCTTTGAGGCCCTCGCCCTCTTCTTCATCCTGATGGGCGTGATCTACGCCGTCGCGACGTTCTACTACCGGACCGGTGTGGAATGGGCGGGTGCGACCGCCATGTTCTTCTCCGGCGGTCTGGCGCTCATCGCGGGCACCTACTTCCGGTTCGTGGCCCGTCGCGTGGAGATCCGTCCGGAGGATTACGAAGAGGCGGAGATCGAGGACGGCGCCGGTGAGCTCGGCTTCTTCTCGCCGCACAGCTACTGGCCGATCATGATCGCCGGCGGCGCAGCGCTCTTCGCCATCGGTTTCGCGAGTTCCAACTGGTGGTTCGCCATCGGTCTGGTGCCGATCATCGTCGGCACGGTCGCCGGACTGGTCTTCGAGTACCACGTCGGACCCGAGAAGCACTGATCGTCTCCACTCAGACGCACGAAGCCGCACCCGAGAACCGGGTGCGGCTTCGTCATTCTCACGAGCTGTCCGCGGCGTTCCGCGGGCAGCTGTTCGCATTCCTGGCCGATGCCTTCGACGGGGACTTCGGCGCCGACGACTTCGACCATGCGCTCGGCGGCGTCCACGTGATCGCGTTCGGTACCGAGGACGCGGTGGTGGGACACGCGTCCGTCGTTCAACGGCAGCTGATCGTCCAAGGGGAGAATGTGCCCGGCGGCAGGGTTCTGCGGACGGGCTATGTGGAGGCGGTGGCGGTCGATGCCGCATACCGCCGCCGCGGCATCGGCGATGCGCTGATGCACCAGGTGGACGGAATCGTCGCCCGTGCGTACGACTTCGGCGCACTCGGTGCCTCCGACGACGGTCGCCGGCTGTATCTTCGACACTGCTGGGAACGGTGGTCCGGCCCGCTCGGCGTCCTCACACAGTCGGGGGTACAGTCCACCCCGGACGATGAGGGCGCAGTCCTGGTCCTCCGGACACCTGAGACCGCGGAGATCGACACGGACGGTCGGCTGATCTGCGAATTCCGCCGCGGGGACGTGTGGTGAACTCGACGTCCACGGCCTCGTAGGCCCGTTCCGGGGCGCCCGGGGCTGACGATCGAGGACGTTCTTCCGGAGCAGGCCCTCTGCCGGGGTTCTCCAGCCCAGGCTCTTGCGGGCCGGTTGTTGAGCGCGAGAGCTTGCCGTCGTCGGCCGCTTCGCCGCCTGCGGCGCTTTCCACTGCGCCACCAATGCCCGATACTCCTGCTTCCCTGCGCGCGTGGCCGCGTTGCGGCGTAACTCACGCGAGATCGTCCCCGGAGTCCCGGCCAATCCTGCGTACGATCTCACGAACCCCGACCTGTCTAGCGCGCAAGAGCGCGATCTCCTCACGTCCGGCGAAAGACAGGTAGCGGCCGGTAGGTGCGGCCAATGAGATCGGTGGCATACCGCCAGCGTGACGGAACCAATGAGCGCCAACCGGCACGGACACGCCAACCGTCAACGACGCCTCGGCCTAGTTGATGCCCTTCGCGATCAGAGGCAGAACTGCCGCTGCACCGCCCGAGAGGGCTCGGGCCGCCCGGGCGAGCGTATCGGCGGGCGCAACGCACGATCTGGACGCCACTGCCGCCGAGCCCTTTCAGGAACGTCGCTCGTCTTAGCAGACCAGTCCTTCGTCGCCACTGCGGAAACACCTCCACAGTCAAGGTGTTGCGGCGACCAGTTGAATCCGCCCTGCGATCCGCGGTCGTTGTGAACCACGCAGCCGGCCACCAGATCTCCGGGCGCGGCCGGGCGGGCGACGGTAGAGCCGAGGGCGTCGACTCCGAGTCGTGCCTTCATTCTCGGCCGGCGTCGGCGACCTCGTCGAGTTCGGCGGCGGTCACCGGGACCGCGAGCGACGCTTGCGCAGTTCCCGTTCGGCTGCCGCCAGCTCGGCCGTGGTCCGTCGCTTGGCGACCGATCGAGGGCGCGCACCGTCGCCGGTGGGGGAGGGGAGCGCAGATACGACGAAGGCCGTCTCGCTGGTGCGAGACGGCCTTCGTCGTGGTGACTGCGCGGATCAGTCGAGGGCCTTGCCGCCCTTCTCCTGCAGGGCGATGAGCGCCTGCTTCTCCGCTTCGTGCTGCTCGTGAGCGATGCGCTCGTTGAGCGCCTGCTCCTCGGCGCTGTCCGGAACCAGCACGGTGCCGGAACCCGGCGACCCCGCTGCGCCGAGCTTGTTCATCCGCTTCGGCAGCGGTGCACCCTCGTAGGGGAGCGGGATCGGGTGACCGTGGTCGTCGACCGGTCCGAGCGGCTGGTGGATCTCGATGTACTCGCCCTTGGGCTCGCGGCGGATGATGCCCGTCTCGATGCCGTGTGCGAGGACGTCGCGGTCGCTGCGCTGCAACGACAATGCCCAGCGGTACGCGATGAAGTACACCAGCGGCGGGATCACCAGCAGACCGATGCGGCCCATCCAGGTGGTCGCGTTGAGCGAGATGTGGAACTTCAGCGCGATGATGTCGTTCATACAGCTCACCGTGAGGATGATGTAGAACGCCAGGGCCATCGCTCCGACCGCCGTGCGCACCGGGGTGTCACGCGGACGCTGCAGCAGGTTGTGGTGCGCGGTGTCGCCGGTCAGCTTCTTCTCGATCCAGGGGTACGTGAAGAGCAGGCCGAAGATCACGCCGATGACCACAACGACCCAGAAGATCGCGGGGATCGTGTAGTTGCCGAGGTAGAGCTCCCACGGCGGCATCAGTCGGGCGAAGCCGTCGGTCCACATCATGTAGATGTCGGGCTGCGAGCCCGCCGAGACCTGCGCCGGGTTGTACGGACCGATGTTCCACACCGCATTGATCTGGAAGACGCCGGCCATCAGGGCGAGAACGCCGGTGATGATGGCGAAGAAGGCACCGCCCTTGGCGGCGAACACCGGGAGGATGCGAACGCCGACGACGTTCTTCTCGGTGCGGCCGGGGCCGGGGAACTGCGTGTGCTTCTGGTACCAGACCAGAGCCAGGTGAGCACCGATCAGACCCAGGATGATGGCCGGGAAGATCAGGATGTGCAGGACGTACAGGCGCGGGATGATGATGTCGCCCGGGAAGTCGCCGCTGAACAGGGCCCACTGGACCCAGGTACCGATCAGCGGAATGCCCAGGACGATGCCCGACATCGCGGCGCGAACGCCGGTGCCCGAGAGCAGGTCGTCCGGCAGCGAGTACCCGAAGAATCCCTCGAACATCGCCAGCAGCAGCAGGAAGCAGCCGATGACCCAGTTCGCCTCACGCGGGCGGCGGAACGCGCCGGTGAAGAAGATTCGCATCATGTGGATGATGATCGACGCGGCGAACAGCAGGGCCGCCCAGTGGTGGATCTGGCGAACGAAGAGTCCGCCGCGGACCTCGAAGGAGAGGTTCAGCGTGGTCTCGTACGCGCGACTCATGGTGACGCCGTTGAGCGGCTGGTAGGCGCCGTCGTAGATGACGTGAGCCATCGACGGGTCGAAGAACAGAGTCAGGTACGTACCGGACAGCAACAGGATGATGAAGCTGTACAGCGCGATCTCGCCCAGCAGGAACGACCAGTGGGTGGGGAAGACCTTGTTGATCTGTCGACGCATACCGGCCGCGAGGTGGTACCGCGAGTCGACCTCTTCTGCCTGCGTGGCGAGGCGGTCAGCGATCGTCATGACTTACGCTCCCAGAATGCCGGTCCGACGGGCTCGATGAAGTCGCCGTTGGCGACCATGTAGCCCTGGTTGTTAACACTGATGGGCAGCTGCGCCAGCGCACGTGCGGCCGGTCCGAAGACCGCCTTGCCGTACTCGAGGGCGTTGAACTGCGACTGGTGGCACGGGCAGAGGATCCGGTTGGTCTGCTGCTCGTACAGCGAGGTCGGGCAACCCAGGTGACTGCAGACCTTCGTGTAGGCGTAGTAGTCGCCGTAGTTGAAGCTCTCCTGGCCCTTGCGCTTGATGACGCGCTCGGCGTCGGCCGGACGCAGGCGGATCAGCATGACGGGGTTGCGGACCGCGCGAAGACCCTCGAGCAGCTTGTGGCGGGACTCCTCGGTCTCGCCGTAGCCGTCGGAGACGCGCCACGGGAAGACGGTCTCCATGGCGCCGGCGTCGAGGTCCTCCGGTCGGACCAGGGCCACCTGGTAGGGGTTGCCGGTGTCGCGGCGCAGGAAGACGGTCTCGCCCTTGGTCTCGTTGTAGATCGGCGACCAACCGGTGTGCCACAGGGGAGCGTCGTCGCCCTTGGCCCACGGGTTCTTGATGAAGCCGCCGATCGCGGCGACGCCGCCGGCCACCGACAATGCGCCGAGGCCGAAGACCGCCGAACCGATGATCATCTTGCGGCGGGGGAGGGTGGAGGTCTCCAGCGTGTCGTCGAGTTCAGCGACGATGGTCTGCTTGTCGACGTCCGCCGAACCTCCGTCGTGACGATCCTGCACCGAGATCTCGGCCGGGATGAACCGCTTGGTCAGCTGAACGACGCCGAATCCGAACGACAGGATCGAGAGACCGAAGGTAACGCCGAGCAGAGGCGTGTACAGGGTGTAAGCCCAGTAGCCCGACTCGTCCGGCATGCGGAACTGCCATTCATTCCAGATGAACAGCGCGAAGCCGGCGATGGCGAAGAGGCCTGCCAGCACGAACCAGATCGCGACAGCGAACTCGGCGCGCTTCTCGGCCTTCGTGCCCGGCTCGGGGAAACGCTCGGCGCGGTGGATGATCTCCACTCCGTCGAGGTTGGTACCGAGACGGACCTTCTCGTCGCGAGACATTGCGGCGAGTTCGTCGTCGGACGGGACGTCCTTACTCGTGTCGCTCAATTTCGTGATCCAATCCACATTGCGCCGGCGACGACCGCCGTCACGCCGACAACCCACATGACGATGCCCTCAGAGACCGGACCGAAACCGCCCAGTCCGTAACCGCCGCTGGGGTTGGCGGTGTCCACGTAACGGACGTAGCCGATGATGTTCTTCTTCTCGTCCACCGACAGCTGACGGTTCGAGAACTTGGGCATGTTCTGCGGTCCGGTGAGCATCGCGGTGTAGAGCTGCTGCGGGTTGACGTCCGTCAGCGGGGGAGCGAACTTACCGCCCGAGAGAGCGCCGCCACGACCGGTGAAGTTGTGGCAGGAGGCGCAGTTGAGACGGAACAGCTCCGAACCGCGGCCGATGTCGGTGCCGCGCAGCGAGTCCATCGCGAGGACGGGGAAGCCGTCCTTGTACTTGATGTTGCCGTCGGCGTCCTTCTCGTACATGACCGACGGACCGCCGCCCATCGCCTGGATGTAGGCGCCGAGCTGGTCGATCTGAGCCTCAGTGAACTTGGCGGGCTTGCGCTGCGCCTGAGCCTCGTTGCGCGAGGCCGGCATGCGGCCGCTGGAGACCTGGAAGTACACCGCGGCGTCACCGACGCCGATGAGCGACGGACCGCGGTCCCGGACGCCCTCGAGGTTGGCGCCGTGGCAGGTGATGCAGGAGGTGTCGTACAGCTGCTTGCCTGCGGCGACGGAGCTCGCGCTCTTGTCGTCGGCGGTCGCGACCTGCGGCTTGGGCGAGATCAATGCGGCGATGATGCCGGTGGCGATCAGGCCAAGCAGAAGGAAGATGGTGCCGCTGGCTCGGCGACGGAGCTTGCGACGCCGCTTAGCGCGCGCGGCGTCGTTGTTTTCATCGGACGGGTCGCGGTCTTCCGGCGAACTCGGTGGAGATGATCTCATCTGTGACTCTCTACTAAGCGGTTTGGACTGAATGTATGTGAACCGGTCCGGCGGGCCGGCCGGTTCTTCGGCCGCCGGGGGCTACCGGATGAAGTAAATGACGACGAACAGCGCGATCCACACCACGTCGACGAAGTGCCAGTAGTACGAGACGACGATCGCAGCTGTCGCCTGCGCCGGAGTGAACTTCGACAGGCGTGTGCGGATGAGGAGGAAGACGAAAGCGAGGAGACCGCCGATGACGTGCATGCCGTGGAAACCGGTCGCCATGTAGAAGACCGACCCGTATGCGCTCGACGAGAGCGTGGTGCCCTCGTTGATGAGCGAGTAGTACTCGTAGGCCTGGCCGCACACGAAGAAGGTGCCCATCAGCAGGGTCAGCGTGTACCAGCGACGAAGGCCGTACACGTCGCCGCGCTCGGCGGCGAAGACACCTGCCTGGCAGGTGAACGAACTGAGAATCAGAACCGTGGTCACCGGCACGGCGAGCCAGAGGTTCAGATGTGTCGGGGGCTGCGGCCAGCCGTCCGATGCATTGGCCCGAGCGACGAAATACATCGCGAAGAGGCCAGCGAAGAACATCAATTCGCTCGACAGCCACACGATGGTGCCGACGCTGACCATGTTCGGACGGTTCAGCGAGTGCACGCGTGAGGTGATGGCGGTTTCTGAGTTACCCACAGCGCTAGTCACAAGAGAAGTATGACGGTTCGTAGTAACCGTTGACCACCCGGGTCGGAAAATTGCTCGAAGTCGCCTGCTTTCCGCAGGTAGAGCCGATGACGACGAGTCTACCGGCGTGTCCTGAGACCAGGATGAGGGTTTACGGTGGACGCCATGACGATATGGCGTGAGGTGGCGTGATGGTCTCGTGGAAGCTGCCCTGGCGCAGTGACGCCGCGCGCGCACCCGAGCCCGTGGTGGGCGATCCGGATCTGCGGGTGGTCGTCTCCGGCACCGACGAGACGGTCGCGAGTTCGGTGGCATTGGCGCAGGCGGGGTTCGCCTCGACCGAGGCGGTGGTTCTGCGGCATGTGGTGCGACTGCCCGCCTCGGCGGTCGGCGGGGTCCTCGAGCGTGTCGGTGCGGACGGTTACGCGGTCGACGAGAGTCCGGTGGATGAGCGTGTGGTGGCTGCGGGGCCCGACGCAGCGGACGACGCGCTGACGACCCTCGCGCTTGCTCGGGTGATGCCGGTGGATGCGGTGGCGCTCTCTCGGGAGCGGGCCCGCATCGCGAGCATGGTCTCGCGCGCGGAGGGGGCCGTCGTCGGTTGGGCGGTGCTGCGGCCGGCGGGTGCCGGGGAAGCCGGTGCGCCCCGTCGCTGAACTGCGGCGGATACTCCGCTGACGCGTCCGGGAGGCTGCCGTTAGGGTGGTTCGCGTGACTGCTGACGACGTGACTGCCGCCGAGAACGCTTACACCTGGCCGTATGTACTCGGCAAAGTGACCGATCGGGTCGATCTGACGGTGGACGAGGCGGCGTGGGCGATGCGCGAGATCATGTCCGACGCGGCGACCGGCGCACAGATCGCCGCGTTCGGTGTCGGCGTCAAAATGAAGGGCGCCTCGTCGTCGGAGTTGCGAGGGCTGTCGGAGGCGATGCTCGCACTCGCGAACCGCATCGAGGTGTCGGGGTCGGCGGTCGACATCGTCGGGACCGGGGGCGACCGCTCCCACACCGTCAACATCTCCACGATGACATCGGTGGTCGTGGCCGCTCTCGGTGTTCCAGTGGTGAAGCACGGGAACCGTGCGGCCTCGTCGAAGAGCGGCGGAGCCGACGTGCTCGAGGCGCTCGGCGTCGCGATCACGCTGCCGCCCGCCGCGGTCCAGCAGTGCGTCGAGGAACTCGGTATCGGCTTCTGCTTCGCGCCGGTCTTTCATCCGGCCTTCCGCTTCACAGGACCGCCGCGCAGCCAGATCGGCATTCCGACGGTCTTCAACGTGCTCGGGCCGCTGACGAATCCGGCGTCGCCGGAAGCCGGACTCATCGGCTGCGCCTTCTCCGACCTCGCGCCGGTGCTGGCGCAGGCCTTCGCAGAGCGCGGCAACCGGGTGCTTCTGGTTCGAGGCGACGACGGTCTCGACGAGTTGACGACCACCACCACCTCCACCGTGTGGCAGATCATCGGCGGCCGTTCCCGCGAACTGACCCTCGATCCCCGAGATCTCGGAATCGATCTCGTCGAGCTGTCAGCCCTGCAGGGCGGAGACGCTTCGGTCAACGCGCAGATCGCCCGTGAGATGTTCGCCGGTGCCCGCGGTGCGGTGCGTGACGCGGTGGTCCTCAACGCCGCGGCCGCTGTGGTCGCCTTCGAACAGGACGAGATGTTCACTCAGGAGGAGTTCATCGCGGCGATGCGCGATGCTCTCGCGAGGGTCGAGGCGGTGATCGACTCGGGCGGGGCGGCGGACCTGCTGTCGCGCTGGGCGCAGGTCAGCAACCGCCTCGCCGCCGAGCACGGCTGATCTCACCCTCCCGCGCGGTAGCGGCTCGGGGTGAACCCGAGCACCGAGGCGAAGTCGCGTGTCATATGGGCGTGATCGGTGTAGCCGAGCTCGGCGGCGATCTCGGCGAGGGATTCGTCCGGCCGTGTCCGGACGCGGTGCGCCGCCTCCTGCAGTCGACGGCGGCGGATCAACGCCGCCGGTGACAGGCCGACGTACTTGGCGGTGAGGCGCTGCAGGGTCCGTTCGCTGATCCCGAAGAGTTCGGCCGATTGATCGACCCGGATCAGAGCGGGGTCGGACTCGAGCGCGGTCACCGCGCGGTTCGCGAGCAGCGCCTCGTCGGTGAGCGACGCGCGAGCCCGCAGCCACCGTCCCACCGTCTCGGCAGCGGCCGCGGGGTCGGGCGGGGAGCCCATTCCAGTGGTCATCTCGGTGCTCACCGCGGCGTGCAGGTCCGGTGCGGACACCACGGTGACGGTGTCGAGATGTTCGGCGGGACGGATGGGGAGTGCTCCTGCGGCCGCGGGCCGCAGGAGTGCTCCCACGGCCCATCCTGTTCCTGCCAGGTCCCGATGACTGATCCGGGTGGTCGCACCGGCCACCACGACGTGATCGTGCTGAACCACCAGATTCAGGGCGCCGAAGCCGATGACCTCCTGGCGGCTGACACGGCCGGTCGGCAGCTGCCAGCGGCAGATCCAGAACCACCGGACCAGGTCGGCCGTCGCGCCGATGGCGGGAAGTCGATGGAACTCGGGAAGCGACTCGGGGCGCAGGACGCCTCGGTCGGACGGGATATCGGGGCGCGTCACGCCTCGCCGATCGAGAACCCGCCCTCCACCTCGGCGCTGGCGTAACTGCGGAACGCGATGTGCGTGGCACTCGTGCGGACACCGGGAAGACGGTTGATGGCGCCGGTCACCACCGAGGCGATCTCCTCGTGATTGCGCACCCGGACCTTGGCGATCAGGTCCACGTCGCCGGCGCACGAGTACACCTCGGTGACGCCCGGGATCTCGGCGACGGCCTGGGCCGTCTCGGGGATCTGATGGATGTCGGCTCCGATGAGAACGATGGCGGTGATCATGGGCTCGACTCTAGTGGCTTGCCGCCAGGCCGTTAGCGACTCGTCGCCTCGCGCGCCGATCGCGCGATGCGTGCGAAGTCGCGCCAGCGCTCGGCTGCGCCGATCGGCAGTGAGAGCTGGTCGCTCACGTCGACCAACCGCGTACCGGACTCGTACAGCCATCGCTCGATCAGCGCCGTCTCCTCGGCAGGCGCACCGGCGAGCGGTCCGCTGTCGTCGGCAGGGGGCAACACGGTCGTGGACGCGGCTCTGAGTCGTTCGACGACCGCCATCGGGGCCACGCCGCGAGCCGCGTGCGCGGAGCCGGCCAGGCGCCCGTATCTGACGACGCTCAGCTCCCAGCCGCCGGCACCGTCGGGCCGTGCGCCCACGACCTCCGGCCGCTGCGCCACCGCCGCGAGCCGCTGCGTCCGGGCGAGGGTCTCGATGGTCGCCGACAGTCGGTCGCGCGCCCGGGCCGCCGACTCGAACCGGCGCTGCTGGGCCAGGTACTCGACGCGTTCGCGCAGAACCGCGAGAAGCGAGTCGGACCGTCCCGAGATCAGGTCGCGTACGGCCTCGACTCGGCAGAGGTAGTCCGGCAGCGTCTGCGGGCGGTCACTGGCGGCGCGGCACGTTCCCGGCAGCGTCGCGACGAGCGGATCCGGCAGTCGTCCCGCCTCCGTCGGCCCCTCACACCAGTGGTGGCTCGCCTTCTTCAGGTCGGCGCCGCACGTCCGCAGCCCCGCCGCCCCGGAGAGGACGTCCGCCACCTCCAGCGCGACCGCCCGGCTCGTCACCGGCCCGAGCGATTCGGTCCCCGGCGTGCGCGACACCTTGAGGCGCGGGAAGCGCTCGGCGGTCAGGGTGATCCACCAGCCCCGCTGCGGATTGCGGGAGCGGCGATTGTAGGACGGCTTGTGGACCCCGAGAAGTCGCAGTTCGGCGACCCCGGCCTCCAGCGCGTGAGCGCACTCGACGTGATCGACGCGGGTCGCGAGTGAGACCATCTCGGCGATCCGGGTGCGGGTGTCGCTTCCGTTGAAGTACCCGGAGACGCGACGGTGGAGGTCGACGGCGGCACCTATATATAGGACCTCCTCCGACGGACCGCGGAAGAGGTAGACGCCCGGCCGATGGGGGAGCCCGGACGCCATCGTGCGTTTGGCGCGCATCGCCGGCGTCGCCCGGGGCAGATACGTGGTCAGATCGCCCACCGTTCGCACCCCCTGGTCGCCGACGCGCTCCAGAAGTCGATGGAAGACGTCGACCGTGGCACGGGCGTCGTCCAGCGCACGGTGGGTCGGCCGGACCGAGACGTCGAACAGATCGGCCAGCGCGGAGAGTTTGACGCTCGGCGCCTCCTGCCTGCTCAGAATCCGTCGGGCCATCACCACAGTGCACAGGGACGCGGAGAACGGCCACGGCAGGCCCGCTCGGGCAGCGCTCCTCCGCAGGAACCCCATGTCGAAGCGGGCGTTGTGCGCCACCAGGACGCACCCGCGGGCGAACTCGACGAAGGACGGCAGCACCGCCTCGACGGCTGGCGCGTCGTAGAGCATGGCGGTGGTGATTCCGGTGAGGGCGACGATCTGCGGCGGGATCGCGCGCCCGGGGTCGACCAGCGTCGCGAACTCGCCGAGCACTTCGCCTCCACGGATCTTGACCGCACCGATCTCCGTGATGCGGTCGTTCTCCGGACTCCCGCCCGTGGTCTCGAGGTCGACCACCACGAAGGTGGTCTCCCGCAACGGAGCGGAGGTGAACTCGTCGGCCTCGGGAAGGTCGGCGAACGACAGCTGTTCGACGGTCATGGCCGAACCGTACGGCGGGGCTCTGACAGCCCCGGCCCGACGCGCTTCGGCGGACGGAGATGTCGTAGGGGCGTCGTAGTCTCCACCCGAGGTCGACGGCGACGAGACGTCTTCGGGTCGCGGACAACGTGATTGCCCGGTTTCGCCGTCTCCACCGAGATGATGAGAGGCAGATCACATGAAAATTGACTGTGCGCGGTGTCCGATGCGAGCGCGAGCCTGCGGCGACTGCATGATGCAGGTCTTCTTCGGTCCGCCCACCAGCGGTTATGGGGTCATGGAGAACACTGACCCCGCCGGTGCCGAACTCGCCGACGCGATCGATGTGTTCGCTGACACAGAATTGATCTCCCCTGAGGTCGCGGGTGCGGCCAAACGGGGTGTCGTCGCAGGTGATGACACTTTCCGGGAGTCGTGGCCGGGTGGCCTCCGCGCCGTGTGAGCCGGTAGCGGACGGCGCGCCTACGGCGGGCCGGTGGACATCGCTGTCAGGGTTTCGTAATCTTTCCGAGACCTTCCAGTCAGGGATGTCCCGGAGCAGTCCGGGTGCCCGGTGGGTCATCGCCTAATCGCCCTCACCAACGGGGGCGAACCGGGGAACCACTTCCTCCGTGCGACCGATGCGAATCGTGCGTGCGGATTGGGGTGAATCGCACAAGGATTGAAGCTTCGGGCTTCTTTCTGCCTGCGTAGGGTCCATCTCTTCCGGCCCGAACCCGACAGCTAACCCGGTCGGCGATAAGGGAGAACAACAAGGAGTACGTGTTTTCGTGGGCAAACATAGTTTGGAGCAGACCAGTGCCGGCCGTAAGGCCGCCAAGTCCGCAGTGCTCGCCGGCTCGATCGCCATCGGCGGATCGCTGGCGTTCGCCGCAGCTCCCGCACATGCCACTCCGGTGACCGTTCCGAACGTCGGCACCTTCGACGTTCCGGGACTGCCGCAGAACCTGGTGCCGAAGGCCCCGCAGGCCCCGAGCCTGGACATCGGCACCCCGCAGCAGGTGCGCGCCAAGAAGGCGCTGCGCTACGCGGAGTCCAAGATCGGCGCGCCGTACGTCTACGGTGCGGCCGGCCCCAACGCCTTCGACTGCTCGGGTCTGACCTCGTGGGCCTACAAGCAGGCCGGGAAGATCATCCCGCGCGACAGCTACGGTCAGCTCGGCGGCGGCACCCCCGTCGCATCGCTGGCACAGGCCCAGCCCGGCGACATCCTGATCTTCAACGGCGGCGGCCACGCAGGCATCTACGCCGGCAATGGAATCTTCGTCCACTCGTCCACCGAGGGCGTTCCGGTGAAGCGCGACAAGGTGAACGCGTGGAACCTGACGGGTATTCGCCGCTACTGAGCAGCGACTGCCGTTTGAACTTCGGTGAAGGGCGGGACGGCGTGATGTGCGCCGGCCCGCCCTCACGGGTATGAAGGATCGAGTGCGAGTGGTGTTGAAGAGTCGAACGTCCCGGACGCTCAGACGGGCGGCCGCCTTCGGGCTGGCAGCCGTGTCCGCGTCGACGATCATGGTCGGGGCCCCCGTGTCAGCCGACCCGGCGCGCACCCCCGACCAACTGCTCTCGAAGTACCGCTCGCTCTCGGTGAACGCCGAGAAGACCTCCGAGGCGATGAACGCCGCGCAGGTCGAGTACGACAAGCAGCGCCGCATCGTCGCCGTCGAACGACGCAAGGCCGACAAGGCGGCCCATCAGCTCACCGCGATGCAGGGCCAGATGGACGCGGCCCAGAAGAAGGTGGACGCCCTCGCGCGCGTCAGCTACCGCGGAGCTCGCATCAACCGCCTCTACGCGATGCTGGTGAGCGATTCGCCCCAGAATCTCCTCGACAACATGTCGGGTCTGGAAGTGATGTCCCGCCAGTCGGCTGCCGACCTGCGGTCGGTGGTGAAGACCGCACGCGAGGCCAAGGCCGCCAAATCGGAGGCCGAGAAGACCGCCGCAGCCGCGACCCAGGCCATTGCCGCCTCGGAGAAGCAGCGCGGTGAACTGCAGGCCAAGCAGGCGAATCTGCAGATCGAAGCCGTTCAGATCCGCGCCATCTACCAGTCGATGACCGGCAAGCAGCTCGCCGCGCTGCGCGGGCCGAAGTACAACTTCGACCCCCGGGCCGTGCCGAAGGGGACCTCTCCGGAACTCGTGGCCGTCCAGGCCGCGATCTCGCGTATCGGTGATCCGTACGTCTGGGGCGCCACCGGGCCGAACCAGTTCGATTGCTCCGGCCTGATGCTGTGGGCCTATAAGCAGGCCGGACGTTCGATTCCGCGGACCAGTGAGGCTCAGCTCGCAGGCGGCACCCCGGTCGATCGCAACGACCTCGAGCCGGGAGATCTGATCATCTACTACCCGGATGCCACGCACGTCGGGATGTATGTGGGCGACGGTTACGTGGTGCACGCATCGACCTTCGGTGTGCCGGTCGCGGTGGTGCCGATCGACAAGGCCGGCCCGTACAACTCCGCGCGACGGTACTGAGTGCGCCCCCAGCGTGCCGCGATCGCGGCCACTGTCTTGGCGGCCGTGACTGCCGCGTCGCTCACCGCCTGTGGCTCCGTTGCCGATCACCCATCGGCCTCTTCGTCTCCGACGGTCGCGACGACGCCGCTGAACCCGTTCGAACAGCAGCGCTACGACGGCGTCACCGCCCTGCTCGACCAACTGTCGTCGACGCTGCGCAACGGCGACCGCAGAGGTCTGTCCGAACTCATCGATCCGGCCGCCACCGTCGAGTTCCGGCATCGGCTCGACGCCGTGGCTGCCGATTTCGCATCGGCGCCGGTGGGAAAGCCGCTCAAACTCAAGGAATTCCGCTATCGAGTGGCGCCTCAGACCGGTCCGGAGCACCTTCTCGAACCGGATTTCGAGGCGAAGCTCGAGGCGGCCGGCGCCTCCGACAGTTGGGTGACGCCCGTCGATCTCGACTACGCGCTGGGCGGCGCGTCGTCGCCTGGACTCGACGAACCGACGGTGACCCTCCACCAGAGCCTGACCTTCGCGCGATACGGCGACGACTGGAAAGTCGTCGGCGACGGTGGCCTGGCGCCCGACCCGTCGCAGGCTTCACGCGAGAATCCGAAGGCACCCGAGGTGGGACCGTGGGCGTTTCCGGGGCTGTCGGCGAACGACGTGCGCACCTCCGGGGGGACCTCGACGGTTCTGTGCTACCGGGGCGCGGAGAAGACCGCGGCTCAGGTCGCCGAAATCCTGCCCGCTGCGGTGGATGAGGTATCGAAGTTCTGGGGCGACGACTGGGTTCGGCGGATCGCGGTGATCTCCACCGCCGACGGCGCTCAGTTCTCCGGACTCACGAGGACCGTTCCGGTCGACACCTCAGCTGCCGCGGCCGCCACCGTGTACACCATGATCGATCGTCAGAATCAGCAGGTGGTGGGACAGCGGATCGTGCTCACGCCCGCCGCCCGTGCCCTGTCGAAGCCGGCGCTCGCCGTCGTGATCCGCCATGAGCTCACGCACGTCGCCTCGCGGCTCAACACCGCCGAGAACGCGCCGCTGTGGCTCACCGAGGGCGTTCCGGAGTACGTGGGCCGCAAGGGCACTTACCGGGACTTCGTCGACGCCGCACCGGAATTGGCCGCTGCCGTGGCCGCCGGCGACGTTCCGAAGGCGCTGCCCTCGGACGGGTCGTTCTCCGTCGACTCGGACGCGGCCCGGATCGCCTATCAGGAGGCGTGGTCGTTCGCGGCCTTCGTCGGCCAGAAGTTCGGCGAGGAGAAGCTCAAGAAGATGTACATCGGTGTCGGCAAGGGCGGAGACACCTCCACCACCGACGACGCGATGAAGGACGCGCTGGGTGCCGACAAGTCGACGGTGGTCGCCGACTGGCGGGCGTGGCTGCGCACCCAGGTGCGCCGGTGAGACGAACGCTGCTTGTCACCAACGACTTCCCGCCTCGGCCGGGCGGCATCCAGTCGTACCTGGAGAACCTGATCGCCTTCCTCCCGCCGGAGGACGTCATCGTCTACGCGCCGACGTGGCGGGGCTGCGAGGAGTACGACTGCGCGGCTCCGTACCGGATCGTCCGCCATCCCACGAGCCTGATGCTGCCGACTCCCGGAGTGCTGCGAAGGGCCGCGAATCTCGTGCGCGACAACGATGTTCACACAGTCTGGTTTGGCGCGGCGGCTCCGCTCGCGGTCCTCGGGCCCAAGCTCCGGAAGGCCGGGGCTCGGCGGATCGTCGCGAGCACACACGGTCACGAGGTCGGGTGGTCGATGCTGCCCGGCGCCCGCCAGGTACTCCGGTACATCGGCGACCACACCGACGCGATCACCTACGTCAGCCGCTACACCCGCGGCCGGTTCGCGGCGGCCTTCGGCCCGCGGGCATCGCTCGAGTACGTCTCCTGCGGAGTGGACGTCGACCGGTTCGCGCCGGACTCCACGGCGCGGCGCGTGCTGCGGGAGCGCTACGGACTGGGCGACGCACCCACAGTGCTCTGCCTGTCGCGGCTCGTGCCGCGCAAGGGCCAGGACATGCTGATCAGGGCGTGGCCCGCGATCCGTGACGCAATTCCCGACGCGCGGCTGATGATCGTCGGCGGCGGTCCCTACGCCGATGCGCTGCACCGGCTCGCCGAGGAGAACGGCGTGATGGATTCGGTGACCTTCACCGGCGGCGTCCCCGCCGCGGAACTGCCGATGCACCACGCGATGGCCGACGTATTCGCCATGCCGACCCGCACCCGGGGCGGCGGCCTCGACGTGGAAGGCCTCGGCATCGTCTTTCTCGAGGCCTCGGCCAGCGGTGTGCCGGTGGTGGCGGGCGACTCGGGCGGGGCGCCCGAGACGGTGCGCGAGAGCCTGACGGGCACCGTCGTCGACGGCCGTGACCGGGCCGCCGTCGCCGGGGCGATCGTCGAGATCCTCTCCTCACCGCGGCTCGCTGCGGCGATGGGGGAGGCCGGACGCGAATGGGCAGTGGAGAACTGGCAGTGGAAGATGCAGGCCGCGCGCCTCATGCGGCTGCTGTGACGAGCGCCGTCCGGTCCGGCCGACCACGCCGCCCCACGCGCTTGAACTGACGATCCCCGCGAACCCCGTCGGAAGGGGTTCGCGGGGATCGTCATACCGCGTCTCGGTGCCCGCAGGCACGCACCGGCGGCTACTTGCGGTAGATCGCCGCGATCTCCTCGGCCCACTTGTCGGCCACCACGTTGCGCTTCACCTTCAGCGTGGGGGTCAGTTCGCCCGAGTCCTCGCTGAAGTCGGTCGGGAGGATGCGGAACTTCTTGATGGTCTCGGCGTGGGAGACGGTCTCGTTGGCGGCGTCGACGGCCTCCTGGACCTCGGCCAGCAGGTCGGGGTCCTGCGCCAGATCGGCGACGCTGAGGTCGGCGGACTTGCCGTGGCGCTCCTTCCACGCCGGGAAGGCCTCGAGATCGATCGTGATGAGTGCGCCGATGAACGGTTTCTGATCGCCGACCACCACGGCCTGCGACACCAGTGCGCTCGCGCGGATGATGTCCTCCATCGGCGCGGGCGAGACGTTCTTGCCGCCGGCGGTGACGATGATCTCCTTCTTGCGGCCGGTGATGCTCAGGTAGCCGTCCTGGTCGAGCGCTCCGATGTCGCCGGTGTGGAACCAGCCGTCGGTGATCGCGGTAGCGGTGGCCTCGTCGTTGCGCCAATAGCCGGTGAAGACCACCTCGCCGGAGAGCAGGATCTCGCCGTCGTCGGCGATCCGGACGGCGTTGCCCGGGATGGGCCGGCCGACGGTGCCGACCTTCACCTGGCCGGGGGTGTTCACCGTGATCGCGGCGGTGGTCTCGGTGAGGCCGTAGCCCTCGTAGACGGGGATGCCGACGCCGCTGAAGAAGTGTCCGAGGCGCGAACCGAGGGGTGCGCCGCCGGAGATCGCGAGTTCGCAGACCCCGCCGAGCGCGGCGCGCAGCTTGGCGTACACCAGCTTGTCGAACACCGCGTGCTTCGCGCGCAGCAGCAGGCCCACGTCACCGTTCTGGGCGGCCGTCGAATACTGCACGGCGACGTCGGCCGCGAGATCGAAGATCTTGCCCTTCCCGCCGTCGTGCGCACTCTGGCGTGCCGAGTTGAACACCTTCTCGAAGACGCGGGGGACCGACAGGATCAGCGACGGCTTGAAGACGGAGAAAGTCGGCAGCAGATTGGGGATGTCGCTGGTGTACCCGACCTCCATGCCCGCCTCGAGCGCGACCAGGTTGATCGCGCGGGCGAGTACGTGTGCCATCGGCAGGAACAGCAGCAGGCGCTTGCCGTCGCCGAGCAGAGCATTCAGCGGGGTCTCCATCACGCCGGCGATCTCGCCGAGCAGGTTGGAGTGGGTCAGCATGCAGCCCTTGGGGCGGCCCGTGGTCCCCGAGGTGTAGATGAGGGTGGCCGGACTGGAGGCCTTGAGCGTCCGACGACGCGCGTGGACCTCCTCGTCTGCCACATCCTTGCCGCGCTCGGTGAGGAGTTCGACGACTCCCGGGCCGTCGGCGACGTCGATCTGGAACACCTGGACCGAGTCGTCCACCGATTCCACCGTGTCGATGACGGCGCGGTGCCCGGCGGTCTCGGCGATGATCGCCGTAGCGCCGGAATCGCGCATGATCCAATCGATCTGGGGACCGGAGGAGGAGTCGTAGACCGGGACGGTGATCGCGCCGGCCGACCAGATGGCGAAGTCCAGGAGAGTCCATTCCAGGCGCGTGGCCGAGACCAACGCGACGCGGTCGCCCGGTTCGATGCCCGAGGCGATCAATCCTTTGGCGATCGCCGTGACCTGCGCTCCGGCCTCGGCCGCGGTGACCGGGAGCCACTGCGAGCCGGACTGACGACGGAACACGGTCTTGCCGCTCTGCTTCTCGACGATGTCGAAGAGCACGTCGGACGCGTTCCGCTCCTCGGGGATCTGAAACTTCGCGGGCACGCGGCACTCGGCCATGAAATACACCTTCCGGAACGGAAATTTCTCAGAACGACCTGAATCTCTGAGTGATCTTAGACCCACTCGGAGTGCCGGTTACGCACGAGTCGGGTTTCACCCACGGGGCCGGGTGTGTGAAGCTAGGACGGTGACGAGCATTCAGGTTGCCGACGAGGTCTTCGTCGCTGCGGCGCCGTCGCTCGCCGGTGCGGTGGTGGGCGATCGGGCGCGCTGGCGGCAGTGGTGGCCGGACCTACGGCTGACCGTGGTCGAGGACCGCGGAGACCAGGGCGTGCGGTGGACGGTGGCCGGACCGGTCGAGGGCACCATGGAGATCTGGTGCGAGCCGTGCATGGACGGTTTCATCCTGCACTACTACCTGCACGCCGAGCCGTCGCGCCCACTGCCGGACGGGGCGCGCGAGCGGATGGACGCGGTCGCGGAGCTGAACCGCCGCAGGCGCATCGCGGGCAAGGAGATGTCCTTCCATGTCAAGGCGCTGCTCGAGGGTGACCGCGAGGCCGGGGCGCCCGCGGCGTCTGCCGTCGCGGGGGCGTAGCGATGGCCGACCACACCGAGCAGTCGATCGTCATCAACGCCGACGTGGCGGACGTGATGGCAGTGATCGCCGACTTCGACAACTATCCGCAGTGGGTCACCGCGGCCCGCGAGGTGACCGTTCTGGAACGGGACGAGGAGGGACGGGGCGTTCGGGTGCGATTCGTCCTCGACGCGGGAGTCCTCGCCGACACCTACGAACTCCGATACACGTGGGACGAGGACGGCGACGGTGTCTGCTGGACGCTCGTCTCGAGTGAGCTGCAGCGCGCTCAGGAGGGCAGTTACCGTCTGGCGCAGCAGGTTCCGGGTTCGACCAAGGTGACCTACGCTCTCATGGTGGACCTTCACATCCCGATGATCAGCCAGTTGAAGCGACGCGCGGAGAAGGCGATCACCGAGGCCGCGCTCGGCGACCTGAAGAAGAGGGTCGAAGGCTGATCGATCTAGCGCCCATCGATCTGGTGCTCGGGCCGGGTGGCTCGGGCGTCTCCGTCGTCGCCGCGGCCGCGGCACTGCGGCACACCACGCACCCGCCCGCGGGCGTGCGGCTGGGCGCCGAGCGGGGCACACTGCTCGTCTCTCTCGACTCGCGGTCGTATCTGCCGGAACGTCTCGGCGTTCTTCGGCTCCCCGGGGAACCCGTCGCGGTGACCGCCGACGTCGACCTTCTGCAACTCGACCCGTTGTCCGTGCTGGAGCAGGCGTGGAGCGAGTTCACCGGCGCGCTCACGGCGGTGAGCTCGGGCAAGGCGCTCCTGCCGATAGTCGGTTCGGTGGCGTCGATGGCGCCGGGCGAGCTGTCGGCGCTGCCCGGCGTACAGGAGTTCCTGCTGCTCAGGCGGATTCGCGAAGCCGCGACCGCTGGACGGTGGCGACGCATCGTCGTAGACCTGTCCGGCTGCGGTGATCCGTTCGCCCTGTTGCGGTCGCCGACGGTGCTGTCCGCGGCACTCGAACGGCTGTGGCCGCGGCACGCGCGGCTCGCCGAGGCGGCGGAGAAGCCCGCGGTGGCGCAGTTGTCCGCGGCGGTGGAGGGCATCGACCGCGACTGCCAGGATCTGGCGGATCTGTTCACCGATCCGCACGGGGTGGCGGTCCACGTGGTGGTCGACGCGGGGGACCGCGGAGCGCGTGCGCTCGCAGACCAGATCGCGATCAGCGACCTGATGGCGCTGCCGTTGCGATCGGTGCTGGTCAATGAGGGCGCGGGCGGCGCGGCACAGGTCTGCGCGATCGATACCGCGCGGGCGGTGCTCGGCGGCGACGACACGGTGCAGGTGACGGCCGTGGCCGCCGCGCCGGAGGCGGTCGACCGGCTGTCCCGGATCCGCCGGGTGGTGGTCGATCTGCCGACACCGGGCGGGCGGCCGCGCGGGTCGGGCGCGCTGACCGTCGCGCACGTCTCCGGGGAGGGCCTGGACAGCGTCTTCGAACTGGCGTGGGACCAAGGGCTACCCGACCCCGACCGGCTGGCGCTGGGCAGGTCGGGCGACGATCTGCTGGTGACGGTGTCGGGTTTCCGTTTCCCGGTCCGGCTGCCCTCGGTGCTGCGGCGGTGCCTGGTGACGGGGGCCGACTGGCATGCGGGACGGCTGGTTCTGCGCTTCCGCCCGGACCCGGCCGTCTGGCCGCAGCGACGCACCCGAACCACTCCGGACGGGGACGGATGACCGGACGAACGATCCCGGCGACGGGCACGACGAGAAGCCGGTGAACGTACACTCGTCGTTGTGAGCGAGGGCATCGACCGGGTGGGATGTGCGGTCTGTCACCACTCCGGTGCCCGGCGCTGGGGATCGGCCGCCGCGCCCGGTAGCGTCAGGTGTCCGCGATGCGCACCCACGTGCCGTCCGACCCCCGCTTGCTGCCCGACCCCCGCTTGCTGCCCGACCCCCGTTTGCCCGACCACCGATGTCGGCCCGACCACCGAGGACTCCACCCACGATGACCGACGACCACGACGCCACCGGTTCCGGAGCCGCCGACGCCGGCGACTCCGTGCAGGCGTTGCTGCTCGGTTTCGCGAATCAGATCGAGCAGCTCGCCGGTCTGATCGCCGGCACATCCGGGTCGCGAGTCCCGGGTTCCGGGGTTGCGGGATCGGGCATTCCGGAGCTGCTCGGAGACGTCGGCACGATGGTCCGGGAACTCGGCGACCTGCTCGCCCGCATCCTCGCCGCACTGATCGCGGTGCTCGAGGCCGTCGCCGACATGCTGCGCTCGGATCGGTCCGAGCGCGCAGGCACGTCGTCGCGGTTCGAGACGATCTCGGTCAACGTCACGCCGATGGGCAGGTGACGTGACCGCGCGCGCAGGCGACGGGGCGTCGCCCGGTTCGGAACTGACCATCGGCATCGACATCGGCGGCACCAGCGTGAGAGCTTCGGTGGTGGACGCGCGCGGTCGCCAACTCGACACGCTTCGCACGGCCACCCCGCCGACCGCCGAGTCACTCGAGCACTGCCTGCACCGGCTCGTCACCGAACTGCGGGACCGGTGGGCGGTGGCAGCGGTGGGACTGGCGATCGCGGGTTTCCTGACACCCGATCGCCGGACGGTGCGCTTCTCCCCGCATCTGGCCTGGCGCGAGGCTCCGGTACCGGAGACGATGACGCGCAGGCTGGGGTTGCCGGTATTCGCCGAGCACGACGCCAATTCGGCCGCACTCGCCGAGCTGCACTTCGGTGCGGCGGCAGGTGGACACAACACGCTCGTCCTGTCCATCGGCACCGGGATCGGCGCGGGGATGATCATGGACGGGCGGCTCTATCGCGGCAGCTTCGGCGTGGCGCCGGAGTTCGGGCACCTCACCGTGGTTCCGGACGGCCGCTCGTGCAGTTGCGGCAAACGCGGTTGCTGGGAGCGCTACTGCAGCGGGACGGCACTGGTCGACACCGTGCTGGAACTGCTCGCCTCGCACGACTATCCGCGCAGCGTGCTGGCCGCCGAGTCGGAGGCGGACCCGGGCTCGCTCACGGGCAGGCGAGTGGCGGCGGCCGCGGCGGACGGCGACCCCGCGGCACTGGCCGCGTACGAGGACATGGCGCGCTGGCTCGGCTACGGTCTCGGCATGATCGCCGACGTCTTCGATCCGGATCTCATCGTCCTCGCCGGCGGCGTCGGTGCCGCGTCGAGTCTGTTCCTCGACGACGCGCGCGAGCACTATGCGGCGGCGGTCACCGGTAGCGGGCACCGCCGGCTGGCCCGGATCCGCGGTACCCAGCTCGGCGAGGCGGCGGGAACGATCGGTGCGGCCGAGGTGGCACGGCAGGGACTGGCGATGCAGGTGGCGGGCAGTCAGTAGAGTTTCTTCCGATGCGTTCGGGCGCCGGTGCGCCGGTGCAGGTCGGGAATCGAGCAGGAGGGGCAGCAACGTCCATGTGGTACTACCTTTTCAAATACATCTTCATGGGTCCGGCGCTCCGCTTGATGGGACGTCCGCGGATCGAGGGGCTGGAGAACATCCCCAAGGACGGTGCCGCGTTGATCGCGTCCAACCACATGGCGGTGGTCGACAGCTTCTACCTGCCGCTCATGGTGCCGCGGAGGATCTTCTTCCTCGCCAAGAGTGAGTACTTCACGGAGAAGGGCCTCAAGGGGCGCTTCAAGAAGTGGTTCTTCAGCACTTCGGGACAGATCCCGATCGACCGGTCCGGCGCCAGCGCGGCCGCGGACGCGCTTCTGGCGGGCAAGAAGGTGCTCGAGGACGGACGGCTGCTGTGCCTGTACCCGGAGGGCACCCGGTCGCCGGACGGCCGGCTGTACAAGGGAAAGACCGGGCTCGCACGGATCGCTCTGGAGACGGGCACACCGGTGATCCCGATCGCGATGGTCGGGACCGATCGGATCAACCCGCCCGGCACGGTGCTGCCGCGGCCGACCCGCATCGTCGTCCGAGTGGGCGAACCGCTCGACTTCTCGCGGTACGAGGGCATGGCAGGCAACCGCTTCATCGAGCGCGCGGTCACCGACGAGATCATGTACGCGCTGATGCGTCTCGGCGGCCAGCAGTACGTCGACGTGTACGCCGCCAGCCTCAAGAACGCCGACGGCGGCGCCAAGACGGCGGCACCGACGGCGCCGGCCGCGAAACCGGGCGACGCGGCCTGATCCGATTCCGGACCCCATGACGGTGTCCGCGCCGGCCGTCAAGCGGCCGTGGCGGACACCGTCGTCGTCTCGGGGGCACGGTACGGCAGCCGCCACAGTGCCACCAGGAGCGCCACGCCCCAGAGCGTGAAGGCGTTGCCGACCAGGTGCTGCCATGCAGCCCAGCCGTGCTCGATGGGCGGCAGGAGCTGGAAAGGCCCCACCGCGAAGATCACGACCCCGGTTCCGGCGAGGCCGAAGTACGTGGCACGGTAGCGGCGCTCATCGACGCGCCAGCCGATCGTCAGGCACAGGAGCAGCGCCGGGACGCACCAGACCCAGTGGTGGGCCCAGGTGGTCGGCGAGACGAGCAGTCCCCACACGGCCACGGCGCACGTGATCGCGAGGGCGTCGACGCGGCCGGTCATCGGTCCGCGCGCGAACGCCTCGGCGGGTCGTGCCGCCAGCACCGCCGCCAGCGCGAGGACCGTGGCCGCGACGCTGGTCAGGATCCAGGCGACCTCCGCGGCACTGCCCGCGTCACCGAACACGCGGAGCCACGCGGCGTTCAGATTCTGGTTGATCCGCCCCTCGGGTTGGCCGATCCGGGCGGTGTGGAACAGCGTGTCGGTCCAATACGTGCGGGAGTCGGCCGGCATCCAGATCCAGCCGATCGCCGCCGCGCCGACGAACGCGGCCAGTCCGGTGGCGACGGCGCGGAACCGGCGGGCCACCAGGAACACGCCGAGGAAGACCAGCGGGGTGAGTTTGACCGCCGACGCGATGCCGATCAGGACACCCTGTGCGCGGCGGCCCCCGGCGCGGTGCAGGACGAAGACGTCGATCATGATCATCGCCATCAGCACCACGTTGATCTGACCGAATCCGAGGGTCATCCAGAACGGGTTGAACCAGATGGTCGCGACCGATGCAGCGATCGCGAGCCACCACCGGTTGCCGGGCGAGCCGATGTCGAGCACGGCGAGCGAGAGCTTGGTGACGTAGACCAGCAGCGCGGCGGTGACCAGTGAGATCCCGATGCTCGCGACGGCGAGCGGGATCGCACCCAACGGGGTGAACAGCAGCGCCGCGAACGGCGGGTACGTGAACGGCAGCCAGATGCCGTCGGCGGTGAAGGGCATCGAACCGTCGGCGTACAGACTCAGGCCCTGATGCCAGATCTGGCCGCCGATGCGGTACACGTCCATGTCGAACCGGGTTCGGGTGCCGAAACTGGATGTGAAGGGCACGCCCAGGATCTGCAGGGCGGCCGAGAGTGCGAATGCGGCGACGATCGCCGCCCTCGCGGCTGGTCCGGGCGACCGCCGGGTGAGCCGCTCGGCGAGCCGTTGACCCCGGAGCGCTCCGCCCTCGTCGCGGGGCTGCGTCTGACCGCTTGCAGTGGGCATGAAAGCCAGTATTCCTGTCCGGCATGGATAATCAGAAGTCGTGCGCTACTTCTACGACACCGAGTTCATCGAAGACGGAACCACCATCGAGCTGGTGTCGATCGGGGTGGTCGGCGAGGACGGCCGCGAGTTCTACGCCGTCTCGACCGAATTCGATCCGGCGCGGGCGGGTGACTGGGTACGCACCAACGTCCTCGACAAGCTGCCGTCCCCGGCCGACAAGGCGTGGCGGAGTCGCCGAGCGATCCGCGAGAGCCTCTACGAGTTCCTCACCGCCCCTGGCGACGGCGTCGAACTGTGGGCGTGGGTCGGCGCGTACGACCACGTGGTGGTGTGTCAGCTGTGGGGGTCGATGACCGAGCTGCCGCGGGAGATGCCGCGCTTCACCCGGGAACTCCGACAGCACTGGGAGGCCGCGGGCCGTCCGGAACTGCCTCCGGCTCCGCGCAACGCACACGATGCGCTCGCCGACGCGCGGCACAACCTCGTCAAGTGGCGCGCCATCGAAGCGGCCGTCGGCGGCGGCGCCGGCGTGCACTGACGGCCGAGAACCGACGGCACTGTCGGAGGTGACCGACGCGACGTCCGGTTCGTCACGATAGGCTGGAGCGGTGGTGAACTGGACCGTAGACGTGCCCATCGACGAGCTTCCCGAACTGCCGCCCCTGCCGGGACGTCTCGCCGAGCAATTCGACGACATGCTGGCGCGCCCGGCTCTGCAGCAGCCGAGCTGGCCCGAAGAGGAGGCGCACAAGATGCGCACCGTCCTCGAGAGCGTCCCGCCGATCTGCATGCCGTCCGAGGTGGAGGTGCTCGCCGACCAACTCGCCGAGGTGGCCCACGGTCGCGCGTTCATGCTCCAGGGCGGAGACTGCGCCGAGACCTTCGCGGCCAACACCGAGCCGCACATCAAGGGCAACATCCGCACCCTGCTTCAGATGGCCGTGGTGCTCACCTACGGCGCGAGCATGCCGGTGGTGAAGGTCGCCCGCATCGCGGGGCAGTACGCGAAGCCGCGTTCGTCCGACACCGATGCGCTCGGGCTGCTCTCGTACCGAGGCGACATGGTCAACGCGCTGGAGGCCGACGAGGCCGCGCGCGTGCACGATCCCTCGCGTCTGGTGCGCGCGTACGCGAACGCCGCCGCGGCGATGAACCTGGTGCGGTCGCTGACCGGGTCGGAGGCCCGCCTGGCGCACGTTCACAACTGGAACCGCGAGTTCGTCCGCACATCGCCGGCCGGTGCGCGGTACGAGGCGCTCGCCGCGGAGATCGATCGCGGGCTGCGATTCATGGACGCCTGCGGCGTCACCGACTCGAGCCTCGAGTCGGCGTCGATCTTCGCCTCGCACGAAGCTCTGGTGATGGACTACGAGCGCGCCATGCTGCGGCTCGCCGACAACCCGCGCGGCGGCGACGAGCAGACTCTGTACGACCTGTCGGCGCACTTCCTGTGGATCGGCGAACGCACCCGGCAGCTCGACGGCGCTCACATCGCGCTGGCCAAGCTGATCAGCAATCCGATAGGCGTCAAGATCGGCCCCACCACGACGCCCGAGCTGGCGGTCGAATACGTGGAGGCACTCGACCCCGACAACCGTCCCGGCCGGCTGACGCTGGTGTCGCGGATGGGTAACGGCAAGGTCCGCGAGGTCCTGCCCGCGATCGTGCAGGCCGTCGAGGCGACCGGACACAAGGTGATCTGGCAGTGCGATCCGATGCACGGCAACACCCACACCGCGTCCACCGGTTTCAAGACCCGCCACTTCGACCGCGTGGTCGACGAGGTGCAGGGCTTCTTCGAGGTGCATCGTGCGCTGGGCAGTCACCCCGGGGGCATTCACATCGAGCTGACCGGTGAGGATGTGACCGAGTGCCTCGGTGGCGCACAGGACATCTCCGACCTCGATCTCGAAGGCCGTTACGAGACGGCGTGCGATCCGCGCCTCAACACCCAGCAGTCGCTGGAACTGGCTTTCCTCGTGGCGGAGATGCTGCGCGGCTGAGGGGAGCCTGCGCGGCTGAGGAGACCGACGGCGCCCGGTTCAGGCGAGCGAGGCGCCCACGGCCCACCCCGCAGCTGCGAGCACGACGGCGACGATCGTGATGATCGTCAACCACACGGCCGCCAGTGCGCGTCCGCGCGAGGTGGCCGCGGGATCGGCTTCGTCGATCACGTCGACCTCGTCGGAGTCCGGCTCCCAGTCGGCCCGGTCGGCCCACTCCGGCTCGTCGTCCGCCCAGCGTCGCTCGTCGGGTCCGTCCCAGGCGTCGTCGTCCCACCGATCAGACGGGGGGAGCGGCTCGGGATCGTATGCGGTGACCGGTCGCGGATCGGGCGCCTGCGCCGACACGGCCCGCACCGGGCGGGCGATGGCGGAGGTGACCCGCGCCGAGGCCCGGCTCGGAGCCGGGACGGTGAAGGCGGGCAGGTCGAGTTCATCGGCGGCGTCGAGCAACGCGTGCTGCATGGCGAATCCGTTGCGGAAGCGATCGGCGCGGTCACGCTCGGTGGCTCGCAGGACGATCTCGTCGATCTGCGGCGGGACGCCTTCGATCAGGTCGCCGGGGGCGGGGACGTCGTAGGTGAGCCGCTGATAGGCCAGCGCGAGCGGAGTGCTGCCGCTGAAGGGCTGCCGTCCGGTCAGTAGTTCGAACAGCATCACTCCGGCCGAGTACACGTCGCTGCGCGCGTCGACGTCGGTGGAGTTGACCTGCTCGGGGGACAGGTACGCGGCGGTCCCCAGAATCACGCTCGCCGACGTGACGCCGGCTTCGGCGACCGCGCGGACCAGACCGAAGTCGGCCACTTTGATGTCGCCGTTGTCGGAGACGAGGACGTTCTCGGGCTTCACGTCCCGGTGCACCAGCCCCGCGCGGTGCGCGGTGCCCAGGCCGCCGAGCATCGGGATCGCGACGGACGCCACCGCGTGCGGCGGCATCGGCCCGCGTTCGCGGAGCAGTTCGCGGACGCTGCCCCCGCGCACGAGCTCCATGACGAGGAACGCGACCTCACCGTCGATGCTCTGGTCGTAGACCGCGACGAGGCCGGGGTGGCTCAGACCGGCGACGGCGCGGGCCTCGAACTCGAACCGGCGCAGGAACTGGGGGTCGCCCACGTAACGCGCATCCATCACCTTCACTGCGACGCGCCGACCCAGACGCAGGTCGGTTCCCACATACACCGAGGACATCCCGCCGCGAGCGATCGGCGCGTCGATCCGGTATCTGCGCTCCAGCACTCGGCCGATGAGCGGGTCGCCAGGGGTGGTCACGGTGTTCGAATCTACCCGCCGCGCCGACGACCTCGTATGTGCCGCGCAGGACACCGGTAGGCTTTGCCCCGTGGGTTCTCTTCCGCTTTCGATCGACATCCTTCCCGACGACGTTCCAGTTCTCGACCTGGACCAGGCCGCCAAGCGGCTGGGGGTCTCGTCCAACCGGCTCCGCACACTCATCCGCGACCACAACCTGCTCGCGGCCTCGCGCGGAGGGGTACCCGTGATTCCGGAGGCCTTCTTCGGGTCCGACGGCCTCGCGAAGCACTTCGAGGGGCTGGTCCGGATCCTGCTCGACGGCGGTTACACGCGCGACGAGGCGATGCGCTGGCTGTTCACCGAGCAGGACGACCTGGGGCTGCGCCCGGCCGATGCGCTGCACACTCATTCGGCGCGCGAGGTGATCCGGCGCGCACAGGCTCAGGCCTTCTGACGGCGCAGCCGGTCAGCCGAGAGCCGGGCGGCCGGCCACGGCGGTGACGGCATGGCCGAGCCTGCGGTGGACCGGTACGACGGCCCGCGCGGCGAACACGTCGTGACCGCGGTCTTCGATGGCGGTGAGAATCGCGCTGTACGACCGCGCGGCCGCGCAGATCGCGGGGCGCGACCGTCGGGGCAGTGAGGCGATGGCGGGCAGCGTCCGCCGGTACTGGTCGCGATTGACGGCGATCAGATGCGCCGTCGCCCGCCGCATCCGGGGGCCGGCCGTGCCCGCGGTGGCGTCGTGACGCAGCTCCTGCTCGTCGACCCCGAAGGCGCCGAGGTGGTCGAGGGGCAGGTAGATCCGATTCCGGTTCAGATCTTCGCCGACGTCACGGAGGAAGTTCGTGAGCTGGAACGCTTCGCCCAGCAGGGCTGCACCCCGGGCGGTGTCCGGATCGGGAGCCGCGCCCAGGATCGGCAGCAGTTGCAGGCCGATCACCGCGGCCGAGCCGTAGGTGTACTCGGCCAGGGCGTCGAGCGTCGCGTAGCGGTTCCGGAACAGGGGGTCGCCGGGCAGGTCCATTCGCATCGATCGGCCGAACGCCTCGAAGGTTTCGGCAGGGATCGCGAACCGGTCGACCGACTCGGCGAGCGCAGCGAGCATGTCGGCCTCGTCCCGGCTCAGACCAGCCGGCACCGGCGCCCCCGCGAGTGCGGCGGCCAGGCCGTTCTCGAGGGCGTCGAGCCGCGCCGATCGCGGCTGCGACCCACCGGCACCGTCGACGACGTCGTCGACGGTGCGTGCATAGCCGTACAACGCGAACACCGCGCGCCGGCCGTCCACCGGCAGCAGACGCGAGGCCAGGAAGTAGGTGCGGCCGGCCGCGCGCGTGAGCGACTCGGCGAGGCGGTACCCGCGGTCGGCGTCAGCCATGGATCAGCAGGGACCCGAGCCCCCGCAGTCTGAGCGGGTCGCGGCGGCGCAGCGAGACGGCCGCGAGAACGGCGAAGGCCAGCGCCATCAAAGTTTCGAGCGGCTTGTAGAACAGGATCGAGTCGTCCGGCTGGAAGACGATGAGATAGAAGGTGCTGACTCCGACGACCACCTGCCGCACCCACATCGGGAGGGTGAATGCGACGGCCAGGCAGGCGACCCACGTGTAGTACCAGGGCAGGGTCGACGGTTCGAGCAGTAGCAGAGCGAGCATCGCCCATGCCATGCCGGCCATCGCGGACCGCTCGTCGCGACGCGACCGCCACCAGAGGTACACGAGGATCAGCGCGAGTGCGACGCTGCCGATGGCCCGCGTCACCACCAGGACCGCCTGGAGGTTGAGCGTCGCGAAGGGAGCCGCGGCGTAGGTGACGATGTGCCCGACGAAGATCGGGACGGTGAACGGGTTGATGATCCGAGAGGCGTACGACAGGCCGTTCATCCATCCGAGGCCGAGGCCGAGGATCACCGTGAAGGCACCGAACACCGCGGCGGGGATCGCGCCCGTCGCGACGAAGATCGCGACACGGTCGCGCCAGGCGATGAGCGGAGTCGGTGCCGCGGGATCGGCCGCGCGCCGCTTGCGCAGGTGGTCGAGCCAGATCCACATGACGAACGGAATCGCGATTCCCGCGGTGACCTTCACCGAGATCGCCAGGCCCAGGACCGCGAGACCCGCGACGTGCCTGCCCTCCAGCGCCAGGGCCACGCCTGCGGCCAGGAAGCCCATCATCAGCAGTTCGAGGTGTGGGCCCCCGACCAGATGGATCAGCAGCATCGGGTTCACCAGGACCAGCCAGAGCCCGAGTCGCCGGCTCGCACCGAAGTGCGCGGCGATCCGGGGCACCGCCCACATCGTCAGGAGCAGTCCGGGCAGCAGGGCGACGCGGATGGCGAACACGCCGGCGAAGACGTTGTCGCCGGTGATCCCGACGATGCCGCGCAGCAGGAGCATGAACCCGGGACTGTAGGGCGAGGTCGTGGGAGCCCAGATCTGCGCCATCGAATCGACGATCGGTCCGGGACGGTGTGCGGGTCCGTCGGTGTAGGGATCGAATCCGTGCATCAGCACCGACGCCTGACCGAGGTAGGCGTACACGTCGCGGCTGAAGGTGGGTACCGCGAACATCAGCGGCGCGGTCCAGGCGCCGACGGTGGCCATCGTGGCGCGCAGGCTCATCCGCTCGGGGCTCCGGCCGATTCGCACCCAGGCGATGACCATCAGCGCGATCCCCGTCCAGAACGCGAAGCCGGACAGCGTCTTCCCGTGGCCGTACGTCATCGGCGCCAGGCCGAGATCGGCGAGCGTCGCGTCGTTGCGAGGAACGTCGGAGAGACCGTAGCTTCCCGCGACCACCAGCAGCACACCGAGGAACCCGAGACAGGCGTCGGGATAGCGCTTCAGGAGATTCACGACCG
Source organism: Gordonia sp. LUNF6 (assembly GCF_047041125.1). Lineage (NCBI taxonomy): Bacteria > Bacillati > Actinomycetota > Actinomycetes > Mycobacteriales > Gordoniaceae > Gordonia > Gordonia sp. LUNF6. The sequence continues at coordinate 2,407,051 of NZ_CP178181.1, read as the reverse complement.
CCCCCCGTGTCCGTTCCGGCCACGCAGGTAGTCGTCGATCCGCGCCGCGGCGAGCCCGCCGGACACGAGCACGGGCGGGATGCCGACTCCGGGCACGGTCGCGCTGCCGCCCAGAGCCAGGTTCGGCACACCCCGCCAGCGGTTGGGCGTGCGCAGCGGGCCGGTCTGCGCGACGGTGTGAGCCGCGGAGAACGGCGTCCCCGCGGGCAGACCCGATCGCAGCCAGGTCAGCGGGTGGTCGATCCGGAGCACGGTCATCGAGGACAGACCCGGGTAGCCGCGGGACTCCAGGACGCCGAGGAACTCGGCGGTGTACGGCTCGGCGAGCACATCCCACGGCAGATCGGCCGAGACCAGATTCGGTGTCGGCGCGAGAACCGACACCGACTCGGATCCGTCGGCCACGAATGTCTCCGGATCGGTGGCCGCAGACCGGGTGATCAGGAACGATCCGTCGCCCATCAGTCGGCCCGGGCGAGCGGTGAGGTCGGCGAAGGTGTCGGTCCACGCGGCGCCGAAGTCGAGAGTGTGATGGCCGGACCGCCAGCCCGCGGTGGTCCCGGCCGGCAGCACGCCGTGCACCACCACGGCGCTCGGCGAGTAGCGCAGAGTCCGCAGGCGGCGCTCGTCGTGCAACAGTTCGGCGACCGCGTCGCGTTCGAGTGTCGCGACCACCGCGTCGGCGGCGAGCCGCTGGTCGCCGACGAGCACACCCGAGGCGGAGCCGTCGGTCCGGCGCAGAATCCGGTCGACGCGTGCTCCGTACTCGATCCGCACGCCGGCGTCGGCCAGTGCGCGCTCGAGGACCCGGCCGATGCGGCCCATGCCGCCCGCGGGAGCACAGAGGCCGCGGCCGATGTCCATATCCGCAATGATGGCGTAGATCGCCCGCGCGCGGTGGGGCGGAACGCCGGCGTAGAGCGCCTGGAAGGTGAACGCCCGCTGAACCCTGGGGTCGGAGACGAAGCGACCCACGGCGGCGGTGAGGCCGCCGAGCGCGCCGAGCCGGACCAGGTTCGCGGCGGCGGCGCGCGTGCGCGGTCCGGTCAGGTCGGCCAGGCCGTCGTAGTTGCGGTCGATGAAGACGTCGAACTCGGCATCGTAGACGCGGCGCAGCCAGGTCAGCAGGTCGCGAGTACCGTCGGCGGCCTCGGTCCCGAACACCTGCTCGACGGCGGCGGGGATGGCCGCGGGCTCGCGCGGTATCGCCAGCGACGAGCCGTCGGCGTAGTTCATGACGTAACTCGGGTCCACCGGGCGCAGGGCCAGCCGCTCCAGGGCCTGCTCGCGGTCGACGCCGACGGCGGTGAGTGCGTCGACGATCAACTCGGGCATGGTGAGAACCGTTGCACCCGTGTCGAATCGGTGACCCGAGATGGTCTCGGTGCGCACCAGGCCGCCGGGGGAGTCGGTGGCCTCCAAGACTGTCACCTCGTGTCCGCGGGCGCGCAGGTGGGCCGCGGCGGTCAATCCTGACAGCCCCGCTCCGATGACGACGACGTGCGAATCAGCGGTCATGGCCGTCACCGCCGTCGATGGGTGATTCGGCGGGCCATCCAGGTCAGGTCGGCGCGCGCGGACTCTCCGGCATCCAGTCCGTCGATGCCGGCCAGGGCCGCGTCGAGGCGTTCGTCGATCTGTCTCTCGATCTCGGTGAGTGCGCCGGATTCGGTCAGGACGTCGCGCGCCGCGGTCAGCTCCGCCTCCGACAGCGAACGGCCGAGGCTGTCGCGCAGCAGATCTCGGCCGGCCGCCGACGCGCGCTGCAGACCCTCGGCCAGGAGTGCGGTGCGCTTGCCTTCGACGAGGTCGTCACCGGACGGCTTCCCGGTCTCCGCGGGGTCTCCGAAGACACCGAGGACGTCGTCGCGCAGTTGGAAGGCGACGCCGAGATCGAGCCCGATGCGATGCAGTGAGCGTGACAACTCGTCCTCGGCCCCGGACAGCGCCGCACCGAGCTGGAGCGGCCGGGCCACCGTGTACGCGGCCGTCTTGTACTCCATCACCCGGTACGCGGCGGTCACGGACTCGTCGCCGGACGACTCGTTGGTGATGTCGAGGAGCTGACCGCCGAGCACCTCGGTCCGCATCTGAGACCACAGAACGGCCACCGGCCGCGGCAGCGGATGCGGATCGGCGGGACCGCCGTCGGCGGGAGTGATGCCGTGCACGAGGTCGTCGGCCCAGGCCAGTGCCAGATCGCCCAGCAGGATGGCCGCCGAGACGCCGTAGTGCGCGGGGTCGCCGGCGAACCCCCGGTCGCCGTGCAGGGCCTCGAACCGGCGGTGGACGGTCGGGCGGCCGCGCCGCGTGTCGGAGCGGTCGAGGATGTCGTCGTGGATGAGGGCGCAGGCCTGGATCAACTCGATCGCGGCGCCGACCCGCAATGCCGTCGACTCCCCGGGGCCGGTGTCGGCGGCCGCTTCGGGGCCGCATCGCCAGCCGGCGTAGACGAACAGCGGCCGCACCCGTTTGCCGCCCGACAGCACGAAGTCGGCGAGCACGTCGCCGGCCTCCGCGACCGCGGGGTAGATGTCGTCGAGCGCAGGCCGGCCGGAGTCGAAGAACGCCGTCAGGATCTCGTCGACCGCGGCGGGCACGTGCGCAATGTTGACCACGACTGGCAAGGTTACCGGTCCTCGTCGACAGCCCGGCCACGCGCCGCAGCGGCGGTGATCGCGGGCACAGCCGCGGCATCGGCGGCCGCGGGCCGCTCGCCGGGTGTCCGTATGATGACTGGGGTGACCGATCCGATCAGTACCGACTCCGACGTCCGCGCCCGCCCGGGGCAGTCGGTCGTGGAGCGTCTGGCCGACCCGCACTCCGGGCCGGTGCCGTTCTCCGTCGAGTTCTTCCCACCGCGCGACGCCGCCGAGGAGGCGCGACTGTGGCGTGCGGTCCGGATCTTCGAACGAATGAACCCGGCCTTCGTGTCGATGACCTACGGTGCGGGCGGATCGACACGCGACCGGACCGTGCGCATCGCGGGCGAACTCGCGACCGAGACCACGCTGCTGACCGTCGCGCATCTGACCGCGGTCAACCACAGCGTCGACGAACTCCGCGGCCTGGTGGGCGCGTACGCCGACAAGGGCATCGTCAACCTGCTCGCCCTGCGCGGTGATCCGCCCGGTGATCCGCTCGGTGAGTGGGTCAAGCACCCGGAAGGCGTGGCGTACGCCGAAGAACTGGTGCGCCTGATCGGAGAACTCGGCGACTTCCACGTGGGCGTCGCGTCGTTCCCCGAAGGCCACCACCGCGCGCCCAACCTCGCCGCCGACACCGGAAATCTGGTGCGGAAACTGCGGGCGGGCGCGGAGTACTCGGTGACGCAGATGTTCTTCGACGTCGACGACTTCCTCCGCCTGCGCGACCGTATCGTCGCCGCCGATCCCGAGCAGGGCGCCAAACCGCTGATCCCGGGGATGATGCCGATCACCTCGCTGGCCTCGGCGCGCAGGATGACCGAACTGTCCGGCAGCAAGATCCCCCCGGCGGTCGAGGAACGGCTCGCGAAGGCGGCGGGCGACGGACCGGAGGAGAATCGGGCCGACGTGCGTGCGGTCGGCATCGACCTGTGCACGGAGGCCTCGTTGCGGCTCATCTCCGAAGGGGTGCCGTGCCTGCACTTCTGCAGCCTCAACTTCGCGAAGGCGACCAGCGAGGTGCTCGAGCGCATCGGCATCGACACGCGCGGGGCGCTGGCCGGCGTCTGAGACGTGCGGTCCGCCGGAGAGGGCGACCGCACGCGGACGGCGTCAGTCGGCGCCGCGCCCGGATGTCTCGCGCTCGGGCTTCGGGGACTCCTCGTCGGACTGCGGCGCCTCGGGCTTGCGCTTCGGGCGTCCCGGACGGGGTGAGCGGTCCCGATTCTGGTAGGCCGCGTAGACGACCATCGCGACGATGATCGCGCACAGCAGGAACATGAACCAGGTCCAGCTGGGCACGGCGGCGGTCGCCGGATCCGCGTACTCCGAATCGGCCTGCAGGTCGACGTTCTGTCCCGGGCTGGGCGTCCAGACCACCGTGTCGTCGCCCGCCTGATGACCGTTGGTCGCGACCACCTCACCGCCGAACGTGATCGACAGGGAGAAGTACACGCTGCCGGGATCGGCGTCCGTCAGCGACGCCGAGCCGCGGAAACGGACGATGTCGCCGCTGCGGGACGATTTGAGATGGACCGTCGCAGACGGGTCGGGGAGGGCGGCGGCGATGATGTCGCCGAGCTGGCTGAACTGACCCGCCGAGAGTCTGTCGAAGGTGAGCTCGGACCCGACCTTGCCGTCGGGCGACGGCGCGGCCTGTCCGCCGGGGCGCGAACTCTGCGTCGACGGGGCGGGTACGGCACTGCTCTCATCCGACTTCTCCGGGAAGTCGGTGGTCCAGACCTGGCCGCTGAGCGAGGCCGGGATGTCGAAGGACGGCTTCTGCGGATGCTGATCCGGTGACGTGGCGATGATGACCGTGCCGGAGAACTGGTCTCCGACCGTGGTCGACTTGGTGAGACAACCGGTGAGCACGGGGATCAGTGCCAACAGTCCGGCTAGGGCGAGCGCGGTGCGGCGGAACGAGGTCACCGACTCATCGTGCCAGAAGAGATGCGCCAACCTGCGCAGTGTCGTCATCGGTGCGTCGGACGGACCGCGGGCGGCCGGTCATCGCGGCGGGGGACCGGCGTCCGGAAGAGGGAGCGGGCGTCCGAGGAAGGCGAACGGCCGGGCGTCTCCGGCGAAGGTGAAGTGCCGCAGGACATCCTCGAAGCCGAGGCGGCGGTAGAGGCCCCAGGCGCGATTGGCCTCACCCTGGACTTCGGGCGTCGAGAGGAGGACCTTGCTCTCCGGTCTGCCCGAGAGCAGCGATGTCAGGAGCCGTTGGCCGACGCCGCGGCCCTGACCGGCCGGATGCACATGCAGTTCGGTGAGTTCGAAGTAGTCGCGCATGAACTCGCGCGCGTCGGCGGGCCGGGTTCCGGCCTGTAGCAGTCCCGAATACAGCTGGCGGTTCCACCACTGGTCCGGTGCACCGCGGTAGCCGTACGCCACCCCGACGAGGATCTCGCGATCCGAGAGCGCCAGCGGTGCGCGCACGCGCAGCCGGGAGTACGTGGGCCGGAGCGAGTCGAGCGCGGACAGCGTCGCGAACGCGCCGAAAGCCGACCACCCGGGGCGCGCGATGTGATCGCGCCACAGCGGCAACCGGTGGGCTTCGCTTCCGCGGGGGTAGTGCATGGCGGTGATGTAGGTGTGCACCGCGGGATCGAGCCACAGGTGTGCCAGATCGGCCGGGAGGCGCGCGACGCGGATCGGGGAGGCGTCCAGTGACATGCCCGTTCCCTTCGTCGTCGGCTCGATTCGTCTGCGGCTGCCAGACTCTGGGAGCGTAGCGGCACTTGCCCATCGGCGTTCACACCGGCTACGGTTGACGCCTGTCGAACTGATGTTCGTATCGGTTGGGCGGTCCAGTGGCCCGGCGATGGGGAAGACATCGCCGGGCCACCGATCATCGGTGACGGGGTCCGCTGTCGAAGTCTTCGCGGGAGTGCCGGCGCCGTGCGACGGCCGGCCGTCGGGCCCGTCGTCGCAACGCCCTCTTTGTCGTACCCCTCTGTCATGGTTTCGTCACGAGCCCGACAGAGCCGGGCGCCGACACGGAGGAGTTGGGATGGAGCGGTCAGCAGAACGGTCCGGGCGGCAGTTCGCCGGGTTGCATCTCGCACCCGCCCCGTCGGTGTCCGGTGCACAAGCCGATCACGGAGTCGACCCGCACGTGGTGCACCGCAGCCGCGATCTCCTGGATCGGGCAGAGGACCTGTTCGAGCAGGCGGCGTCGGTGGACGACGACGGGGCCGAGCGATTCCGGCTGTTCTATCTCGCGGCGATCCGAGCCGCCGGCGCGGTGCTGGAGATCTATGAGCCCTCGGGCCGCGTCCGCCGACGCCGCGGTGCGGCGGACGCGTGGAGTCGGATCAAGGAGCGTGCTCCCCAGTGCCGGGAACTCGCCGACTATTTCGGCGAACTCTCGACCATGCGCTCGCACGTCGAGGCGGGGCTGGTGCGCACCGTCGATTCCACGTTCTGCGCGCGCGTGGAGCGCCGTGCGGTCGAGTTCCTGGACGTGGCCGACGCGACGCTGCTGGCGTACGAGCAGGGGAAGCTCACCTCGAAGCGTCCGGCGGCGCGCGGAACCGTCGCTTGAGTGCGCGGGATGATCGGCGTGATTGTGAACGCATCGTCGGCCAATGGTGGTCGAAGGGCGCTCGGGCTCGTACTATTGACATAGAGAGGCGAGAAGACGAAATCCTCGCCACGATCCAGTAAGGGAGGAGCGGTGCCGCTTTCAGAGCACGAGCAGCGCATGCTCGATGAGATAGAGAGCGCTCTCTACGCCGAAGACCCGAAGTTCGCGTCGAGCGTCACCCGCCACAAGGTGCGCTTGCCGAACGCACGTCGTCGGATCGTGGTCGCTCTCGGGTTCCTCGCTGGACTCGCATTGCTGGTCGGCGGAATGATGGTCGACGTCGAGGTCGGCGGACTGAAGATCCTCAGCTTCGTCGGATTCCTGCTGATGTTCGGGGCCGCGGTCTTCGGCCTGATGGCTGGCCGCGGGCGGATCTCGGGTCCCGACGGCGCCTCCTCGTCGAAGAAGTCCGGAAAGGCCGCGAGCGGTCACGGCTCGTTGAGCCGACGGATGGAGGATCGCTTCAACCGTCGCTTCGAGCGGGACGACCGCGATCTGTAGAACCGGCCGTCGGCACCGGCGGCTGACGGCCTGACGTGCCCTGCGTCGACAACGATCTCCCTGGCGGGGTCGCAACTTCCGAAAGGAAGATGCGGCCCCGTTTTTCGTATCTCGGGAACGTCTGTCTCCGAGGTGTCCCCACAGCGTCCCACCCCGTCTCCCCACAGTGCCCCACCCCCTCTCCCCACAATGCCCCACCTACCGCTCTTGGTTGGTCTCACCAGTCACTTCGTTACCTTTTGACCCCTTTCGTAACGACACTAGTGAGCTGCGACACGTCGATGATTGCTGAGAATCCAGTGAAGCTCAGGCACTCTGACCTGCTCATATAGTTGATGGTGGGGAAACGGTGGGGCCTGCGGGGTGGAATGTGGTGGGAAGTGGGGTAGTGTGGGCATCACTGGGCGAGGGGGAACCGGAACCGCCGAACCCGGGAGGGTGAGGAGGTGTCGACGTGGCTCGTTTCGTCGGCACCTACACGCCCAAGCTCGATGACAAGGGGCGACTGACGTTGCCCGCGAAGTTCCGCGACGCGCTGGCAGGAGGAGTCATGGTCACACGCAGCCAGGACCGCAGCCTGTCGGTGTACCGGGCAGAGGAGTTCGACGCGATCGCCGAGAAGGCGGTCACCGCGTCGCGCAACGACCCGGAGGCCCGCGCTTTTCTGCGGTACTTCTTCGCCGGCGCCGACGAGCAGCGGCTCGACGGGCAGGGCCGCGTCAACCTCTCGGCCGAGCACCGCGACTACGCGGGGCTCACCAAGGAGTGCGTCGTCATCGGCTCGTACGACCACCTGGAGATCTGGGACGCGCAGAGCTGGCGCGACTACCAGGCCCAGCACGAGGAGGCGTTCTCCAACGCGGGATCGTCCGCCCTCGACTCGATCCTGTAACGGGATCGCGTCGACACACGTGAATTGAACATTCGGAGATCACGACTGCTGCGGTGAGTCGAGGCCTCGGCCCGATCGACCCTGACGTACTTCCCCAACGCCAGGTGCGCTCGGGCGGGGACCCCGTCTCATCGCAGGCCCACACCGCCGCAGTTCCACGGCATCGATGCCGGTGGTCTCCGGAGCGTCGCAGGGGGCGACGCCCAGAAATTATCGGCACGGTTCTCACGGCAGCAGGGAGGGAGCGGGGTGAACGCACCGCGGCAAGGCGAACACGGACACGTTCCGGTGATGGCTGATCGCATGTTCGCGCTGCTGGAACCGGCTCTCACCCGTCGGTCGCCCGACGGCGGCGGCGCGGTCCTGGTGGACGGCACGCTGGGCGCCGGCGGCCACACAGAGTACTTCCTCGAACGCCTGGCGGGTCTGCACGTCGTCGGCATCGACCGCGACACATCGGCGATCGGCATCGCCTCCGAGCGTCTGCAACGCTTCGGAGACCGCGTGGAGTTCCACCACAATCGTTACGACGAGATCGAGTCGGTGGTCGCCGCCACCGGACGCGACGAGGTCGACGGGGTGCTCCTCGACCTCGGGGTCTCGTCGATGCAGCTGGACCGGGCCGAACGCGGGTTCGCGTACGCCGTCGACGCACCGCTGGACATGCGGATGAATCCCGACGACGAGCTGACGGCGGCTGACGTCCTCAACACCTACGACCACGGCTCTCTCGCCCGAGTGCTCAGCGAGTACGGCGAGGAGCGGTTCGCGGGGAAGATCGCCTCGGCAGTGATCCGGGAACGCGCCAAGGAGCCGTTCACCACCAGCGGACGTCTCGTGGAGCTCCTGTACGCCACCATCCCGGCGGCGACCCGGCGGACCGGTGGCCATCCGGCCAAGCGGACCTTTCAAGCGCTCCGGATCGAGGTGAACCACGAACTCGACTCATTGCGCGGGGTGATCCCGGCGGCGCTCGAAGTACTCGCGGTCGGCGGCCGGCTCGCCGTGATGAGCTACCAGTCGCTCGAGGACCGAATCGTCAAGCGCGACTTCGCCCGTGCGGTGGAGAACACCACCCCGGCCGGTCTGCCGGTCGATCTGCCGGGGACCGCCCCGCGGTTCTCGCTCGTCACTCGCGGAGCCGAACAGGCAGACGCGGCCGAACGTGCGGCCAACCCGCGTTCGGCCCCTGTCCGGATCCGGGCCATCGAACGTATCGCACCGAACCACCCCGCGGGTCGCGGCGGCGGGACCGCAGACGGAAGGGGAGCACAGTGACGCTTGTGGACACTCGCACCGCCACCGGACCACGCGAGGGTTCCGACCGTCAGCGTCGACGGCGCACCGGCGCCGCGGCGAGCGAGCGTCCGTCGCGATCCAAGGCGGCCCAGCGGGCTCTCGATCGGCGCACTCGCCGTGAGCGCACCGGAGCCCGGCTGCCGATGACCGGGCGCCGCATCGCCGGAGTCCCGCTCGTGGTGCCGATCCTGGTCCTGGTGATGGGCGCCCTCGCGCTGACTCTGTTCCTGACCACCAAATCGGCGCAGGACTCGTACTCGATCGACGCGCTCCGCAAGGAGAACCAGGAGCTGCAGGCCCGTGCCGCCGAGTTGAAGGCGGCAGCCGACGCAGGCGACCAGGCGCCCGCGATCGCGCGGGCGGCCGCTCGCCAGGGGATGGTTCCGGCGTCGAACGCCGCCGAGATCATCGTCGGAGCAGACGGCAAGCCACGGCTCCGCGGCACTCCCACACCGGCGACCGGCAGCCCGCTTCCGGACCTGAACCCGGCGCCGGACCCCGTCGAGAAGATCGACAAGAACAAGGTCGACGATTCCGAGGGACTCGGTGGCGAACAATCGCAGAGTGCACCGCCGCGTACGGCGACCACTCCCGCTCCGGCGCCGTCGACGCCTGCGCCGAACCCGCGGCCGGCGCCGAACCCCCGCCCGTCCTCGGTCCCGACATCGCAGTCTCGGACGAATCCGGCACCCCAGACCTCGGTGCGCCCGGATGTCCGGAATCGGGTGAGTCGGCCCACCGATGTGGCGTCTCCGACGACCGCCACGCCGCCCGCCAATACCGCGCCCGCGCGTTGATGCGCGCGACAATCGGAAGATCATGACCCGCACCCGTACACCGCGCGCAGCCGAGGCGAGGGCGGGAGGCCGCCCGTCCGGCGCGTCGTCGAACGGCACCGGAACGCCTCCGCCCAGGCCTCCCCGTCCCCCCGAACGTTCCGGTTCGGGGCCGTCGGGGTTCGTCGTCCGCCAGCGGATCCTGACCGTGCTCGTCGCGGTGGTCGCTCTCGTGATCGCGGGCCGGATGCTGTACGTGCACGTGATCGCGGCCGACTCCATCTCGGCGCAGGCCTCGCAGCAACGATCGATCACCCAGGAACTGCCTGCGGTGCGGGGGAGCATCGTCGACCGCAACGGACGCCTGCTGGCACACACCGACGACGCACGGGCACTGACCTTTCAACCGAAGGCCGTACGCAAGCAGATCGCCGAGGAACACAAGAAGGATTCGACCGTCCCGGACGTTGACGTGCGCCTCAAGCAGATCGCCGACGGCGTCTCGTCGGCCCTCGGCGGCAGCATCGCGTCCGACGATCTGCTGGCACAGATGAAGTCGGACAAGGACTTCGTCTACCTCGCCCGCCTGGTGTCGCTGGACGTCACGAAGAAGATCCAGGACGAGTTCCCCGAGGTCGGCGCCGAGCGGCAGAGCAACCGCCTGTACCCGGGCGGTTCACTCGCCGCCAACCTGGTCGGCGATGTGAACTTCGACGGCAACGGTCTGATCGGCCTCGAATCGTCGCTCGACTCCGTGCTCGCAGGCACCAACGGCACCGAGACCTTCGACCGCGGTCGCGACGGCGCGGTGATCCCGGGCAGCAAGCGCAACGTCCATCCGGCCGTCGACGGAGAGACCGTGCACCTCACGATCGACTCCGACCTCCAGTGGTTCGTGCAGAGCCAGGTGAACCTGGCGAAGGACAAGTCGGGCGCGCACAACGTCTCCGCCGTGGTGCTCGACTCGCACACCGGCGAAGTGCTGGCGATGGCCAACGACAGCACCTTCGACGCCTCGCGGCCGCTCTCGGAGCAGCAGAAGGCCGATCTCGGCAACCGGTCGGTGACCTCGCCCTTCGAGCCCGGGTCGGTGAACAAGATCGTGACCGCTTCCGCGGCCATCGAATACGGGGTCACCACCCCGGACGAGGTGCACCAGGTGCCGGGGTCGATTCGGATGTCGGGTATCACCGTCAACGACGCGTGGGTGCACGGCACCGCGCCCTACACCACCACCGGCATCTTCGGGAAGTCGTCCAACGTCGGCACACTGATGCTGGCGCAGAAGGTCGGTGAGCGGCGGTTCGCCGACATGCTCGACCGCTTCGGGCTCGGTCAGCGCACCGGAGTCGGCCTCCCCGGCGAGAGCCCCGGCGCGGTGCCCGCGCTGAGTCAGTGGTCGGGCGGCTCGTTCGCCAACCTGCCGATCGGTCAGGGTCTGTCGACCACGCTGCTGCAGATGACGTCGATGTACCAGGCGATCGCCAACGACGGGGTTCGGATCCAGCCGCGGATCATCGCTCCCGAGGACGAGGACGAGGCCGGCGTGAGCAAGCCGGAGTCGGTGCGGGTGGTCAGTCCGCAGACGGCCAAGACCGTTCGCGACATGTTCCGTGCCGTCATGCAGAAGGACCCGGAGGGTGTGCAGAACGGCACCGGCTACACCGGCGCCATCCCGGGCTACCAGACCTCGGGCAAGACCGGTACCGCACAGCAGGTCGACCCGTCCTGCAACTGCTACTCGCGGTCGAGCTACAACATCACCTTCGCGGGTATCGCGCCCGCCGACGCGCCGCGGTTCGTCATCGGCATCATGATGGACAATCCGGTGCGCAGCTCGGACGGCAGCGGCGGTCAGTCCGCGGCGCCGTTGTTCGGAACCATCGGTTCGTGGCTTCTGCGTCACGACCAGGTGCCGTTCTCCGCGCAGCCGGCTCCGCGCCTGCGCTTGGAGGCGTGAGGGCGCGCCGCATCGCACGGTAGATTCATTGCGTCATCACCGCGTGCGCTCCGGCGGACGAGGGGGAGACGTCGGCGAGACGAGTACGTCTCAACGGGACGAGAAGGTCAAGGCGGAGGTCTGAGGTAGTGGTGGAGCCGGGAGCCGGTGCGACGAACAGCAGTGGGCCGATCCGCCCGGAGCACCTCCGGCCGGTGGCCCTGAGCGCACTGGCGGACGAGTTCGGTCTGGTTCTCGACGGCGCCGACGCCGAGGTCACGGGCGCGACCTTGCGTGCGCAGGACGCGGGTGCCGGATACCTGTTCGCCGCGCTGCCCGGCGACCGCACCCACGGTGCTCGATACGCCGGCCAGGCGTCGACCGCCGGTGCCGTCGCGGTGCTCACCGATGCGGCGGGACTGGACCTGATTCGCGCCGCGCCCGGCCTGGAGTCGGTGCCGGTGCTGGTGCACGACCGCCCGCGGTCGGTGCTGGGGGAGGTCTCGGCGCGCATCTACGGCGACCCGTCGTCGAAGTTCACCCTCATCGGTATCACCGGGACGTCGGGCAAGACCACGACCGCCTACCTGACCGAGGCCGCGCTGCGGGCCGCGGGACGGGTGGTCGGACTGCTGGGGACCGTCGAGATCCGCGTGGACGGAACCGTGGTCCCGAGCTCGCTGACCACCCCGGAGGCCCCCGACCTCCAGCGGATGTTCGCCGTGATGCTCGAGCGCGGAGTCGACACCGTCGTCATGGAGGTCTCCAGCCACGCCCTCGAACTCGGCCGCGTGGACGGCTGCCGGTTCGCCGTCGGGGGCTTCACGAATCTCTCGCAGGACCACCTCGACTACCACCACACGATGGACGCCTACTTCGCGGCCAAGGCCCGGCTGTTCCGGGCGGATTCGTCGACCCGGGCGCAACGCGCCGTGGTCTGCGTCGACGATGCGTGGGGCGTGAAGATGGCCGCGGTCGCCGGTACGTCCGTGACCACCGTGTCGACCACCGGTGCGGCTGATTGGTCGGTGGTCGGAACGGTACGGACCGAGCCGGGGTCGCAGACGGTTCTGGCGGCCACGCCGGAGGGCTCGGAGGTGGAGCTGACGGTTCCCCTGCCGGGTGCGTACAACGTCGCGAACGCTCTCCTCGCGGTAGCGCTGAGTGCGGCGGCCGGAGTGAACGTGGGGACGGCGGTCACCGGTCTGGCCCGCGTGGCGGTGCCGGGCCGGCTCGAGAAGGTCGAGCGCGGACAGGATTTCCTGGCCGTGGTCGACTACGCGCACAAGCCGGCCGCGGTCGAGGCGGTTCTCGCGACCCTTGCGGCCCAGACGCCGGGACGGATCGCCGTCGTCCTCGGGGCGGGTGGCGATCGCGACACCGAGAAGCGGCCCCTGATGGGCGCGGCCGCGGCACGCGGCGCCGACCTGGTGATCGTCACCGACGACAATCCGCGGTCCGAGCGGCCCGAGGACATCCGGACGGCGGTGCTCGCGGGAGCGCGGGCGGTGGCGGACGCGCGCGGGGAGATCCGGGAGATCGGCGACCGGCGCGAGGCGATCGCCGCGGCGGTCGACTGGGCGCAGGCGGGCGACGTGGTGCTGGTCGCGGGTAAGGGCCATGAGAAGGGGCAGGAGATCGACGGCGTGAAATATCCGTTCGACGATCGGTCTGTGCTGGGCGAGCTGCTCGACGCCCGCGTGGTCGATGACGCCGTCGACGCGCGGCCGGCGCTGCGGGTGCTGCTGGTGGACCCGCAGGCGGGCATCGACGAGGCACGCCGGGCGGTCCGCGAACTCGTGGCGCTGGCCGCCGACACCGGAGTCGGCAGTGCCCACCGAGGAGGGGAGTCGGCCCGCCGGACCTGGGTGATCGCCGGTGAGTTCGCCGATGCGGACGGACGCGACGAGAACGCGCGGTGCGTCGACCACGACGGCCTGGGCCGGCAGATCGTCCGGCTGGCCGTCGATCAGGTGATCGCCGTCGGCGAAGATCTCCGTACCGTACGGGCGCTGCATCAGGGCGCGGTGATGGAGGGGTCGTGGGGTGACGAGGCCGTGCTGGTGGCCTCGCCCGCCGCAGCCGTCGACCATCTGCGTACACGGCCCGCCGAGTCTCCGAAGCCCGGAGACCTGGTGCTGCTGGCCGGGGGAGAACTCGGCGAGACGCTGCTCGCGTACTGGCGTGAGGACGCCGGACTCCCGGTCGAGGTGCTCACCCGCTGACCTGCCGGAGCGGCGGCTCGCGCTAGATTCTTAGTTCACAGATTCCGACAAGTAAGGACATGCAGTGACCCAGATACTGATCGCGGGCGCGATCTCGCTGGCAGTGTCGATTCTGCTGACGCCCGTCCTGATCAAGGTCTTCTCCCGGCAGGGCTTCGGCCAGGAGATCCGGGTCGAGGGGCCGCAGAGCCACCAGTCCAAGCGGGGGACGCCGTCGATGGGCGGTGTCGCGATCGTCGCGGCGCTGTGGCTGGGCTACCTGGGCGCGCATCTGTTCGGGCTGCTCGACGACGGTGGCGGCCCCACCGCCTCGGGTCTGCTGGTGCTCGGCCTGGCGACCGCGCTGGCCGCCGTCGGATTCCTGGACGACTTCATCAAGATCTACAAATCGCGCAACCTCGGTTTGAACAAGACCGCCAAGTCGGTCGGGCAGATGATCGCGGCGGTCATCTTCGGCGTCCTGCTGCTGCAGTTCCCGAACGCCGAGGGCCAGACACCGGCCAGCGAGTACCTCTCGTACACGCGCGACATCAACGTGATCTCGCTGACCGCGGTGGGCTTCGTGCTGTTCTGCTGGCTGGTGGTCGCGGCATGGTCGAACGCCGTGAACTTCACCGACGGTCTCGACGGTCTGGCCGCGGGTTCGGCGGCGATGGTGATGGGTGCATACGTTCTGATCACGTTCTGGCAGTACCGCAATCCCTGCGCGCCGCTCCCGGCCAACGCCGAGAACGCCAGCGCCTGCTACGACGTGCGCGATCCGCTCGACCTCGCGATCGTCGCGGTGGCGGCGGGCGGCGCCTGCCTCGGCTTCCTCTGGTGGAACGCCGCGCCGGCGAAGATCTTCATGGGCGACACCGGTTCGCTCGCGCTCGGCGGTCTGGTGGCGGGTCTGTCGCTGACGACGCGCACCGAACTGCTCATGGTCGTCATCGGCGCGCTGTTCGTCGCCGAGATGGTCTCGGTGGTGGTGCAGATCGCCTTCTTCCGCACCACCGGCAAGCGGGTCTTCCGCATGGCGCCCTTCCATCACCATTTCGAGCTCGGCGGCTGGGCCGAGACCACGGTGATCATCCGGTTCTGGCTGCTCACGGCCATCTCCTGTGCGCTGGGACTGACCCTGTTCTACGGCGAGTTCATCTCGCATGCGGGCTGACATGGGGCTTTCGCTGGAACAGGCCCGCGTTCTGGTGGCCGGCGGTCGTGCCACCGGAGTGGCCGTCGTCGACCTGCTGCTGGAACTCGGTGCGAAGCCCGAGGTGATGGATCAGACGTTCGCGGACCCGCAGGCGGGCGCCGATTTCGTACGCCGGGGCGTGCCGGTGCACACGCCGGAGGAGTTCGTCGCCGATGACGGCACCGCGGAGTTGCCCGAGGGCATCGAGCTGATCGTCGTCTCACCCGGCTTCCGCCCGGACACGCCGCTGCTGGTGGCGGCCGCGGCAGCGGGTACGCCGGTGTGGGGTGATGTGGAACTCGCGTGGCGCGCCGATCGCGCCGGGTTGTTCGGACCCGCGCGCACCTGGCTGGTGATCACCGGAACCAACGGCAAGACCACCACGACGGGAATGATCGAGTCGATCGTCACGGCCGCCGGACAGAGCGGTCTGGCCTGCGGGAACATCGGTCTCACGGTGGCCGATGCGCTCCGCGCCGAGCCGCGCGCCGACGTCCTGTGCGTCGAGATGTCGTCGTTCCAACTGCACTGGGCGCCGTCGGTCCGGCCGGACGCCGGCGTGGTGCTGAACGTGGCGGACGATCACCTCGACTGGCACGGCTCACGCGAGGCGTACGCCGAGGCCAAGGCCGGAGCGCTGACCGGCCGGGTGGCCGTGGTCGGTGAGGACGATGCGGGCGCGGCGGCGCTGCCGGTCGGGCCCGACTCCCGGCGGGTCGGATTCACCCTCGGCGTACCGCGACCGGGAATGCTGGGCATCGTCGACGGCACGCTGGTCGACTGCGCCTTCGGGGACGGCACCCTCGCGATGATCCCCGCCGCCGATGTGCGGCCGGCGGGACCGTCGGGACTGTCGGACGCCCTCGCCGCGGCTGCGCTCGCTCGCGCCGTGGGAATCGATCCCGAGGCGGTGGCGCGCGGACTGCGGGCCTACCGGCCGGCCGCGCATCGCGGTCAGGTGGTCGCGCGCATCGACGGCGTCGCCTTCGTGGACGACTCGAAGGCCACGAATCCGCACGCTGCCCACGCTGCGGTGGTCGCACACGAGCGTGTCGTGCTGATCGCGGGCGGATTGCTCAAGGGCGCACCCGTCGACGACCTGATCGCCGGAACAGTGTCGCGGTTGGCCGGAGTCGTCGCGATCGGCCGGGATCGGCAGATCATTCTCGACGCGATTGCGCGACACGCCCCAGAAGTCCCAGCCGTCACAGTATTCACAGGGGACGATGGCTCTGTGATGACTCAGCGGACTGGTGAACGGGCACGTGCCGTCTCCGCGACCGGATCGTCGGACGCGGTGATGAGCCAGGCGGTCGGTGCCGCCTGGGAGTTGGCGCAGGCGGACTCGCCAGGGGTGGACGCGGTGCTCCTCGCACCGGCGGCCGCCTCCCTGGACATGTTCGCCGGGTATCCGCAGCGCGGCGAGTCGTTCGCCGCCGCCGCGACCGCCCTCGCCGACTCCCGCGCGAACCGATGAGTTCCGGCGACGAGAACACCGGCGTCGCGGAGGACGTCGAGGATTCGGCGCCGCGCTCCGCCGCCGAGGGCGAGGACGCCGCCGAGGCGCCCGGCGACACCTCCGACCGTCCTGACGCCCCCGAAAGCGCTGATGGAGAGTCGGAGGCGAGAGTCGCAGACCGGTCGGCTCGGCGCCGGAATCGCCGGACCGCGTCCACTCGGAGCGCCCGGCGTGGCGGCACCGCGGACGCGGACCCGCTTCGCAGGCTTCGCCTGATGCGCGGATCGGATCTCAAAGCGGGTGCGGTGTTCCTCGCCGGGGGAGTCCGGAATCTGCTCGCGCGGCCCCTGACCTCGTTCCACCTGATCGTCTCGATCACCGTCATCCTCATCGCGCTCGGCCTGATGATGGTGCTCTCGGCGTCCGCTGTGGAGGGCTACGCGAAGGACGGCTCGGCCTACGGGATGTTCACCACGCAGGTGATGTTCGTGGCCCTGGGTCTGGTGCTGTTCTACATCGCGCTGCGGATGCCCGTGCGGACGCTGCAGAAGGCCTCCCTGCCCATTCTGCTGATCTCGATCGTCCTGCTGATCCTGGTGATGATCCCGGGCTTCGGCGTCGCCGGCGGCGGTGCGCGCCGCTGGCTCTCGTTCGGCGGGCTCACGCTGCAGCCGTCGGAACTGGCGAAGGCGGCGCTGTGCATGTGGGGAGCCGCGGTCCTCTCGACTCGCGATCCGCGCACGTCCACGGCCCGCGATCTGATCTTCCCGCTGATCCCGGTCGCCTTCGGCGTCGCCTTCCTGGTCATCATCGAGCCGAATCAGTCCACGACGATGATCCTGGGGATGATCGTCGCGACGCTGTTGTGGTTCGGCGGGCTGCCGGGGCGGTTCTTCGCCGCCTTCGGCGTGGTCTTCGCGGTGGCCGGCGTCGCGCTGGCCTTCGCCGAGTCTTACCGTGCCGCGCGCATCTTCAGCTTCCTCGGCCGTGACTCCGATCCGCTCGGCGCCGATTATCAGCCGAACCAGGCGAAGTTCGCGCTGGCCGACGGTGGACTGTTCGGCAAGGGGCTCGGCCAGAGCACCGCCAAATGGAACTATCTGCCCAATGCGCACAACGACTTCATCTTCGCGATCATCGGCGAGGAACTCGGACTGGTCGGCGGGATCATCGTCCTGGGGCTGTACCTGCTGCTCGGGTACGTCGGGATGCGGATCGCCCGCCGTTCGGTGGACCCATTCCTGCGTCTGATGTCGGCGACGATCACCGTGCTCTTCCTGGTGCAGGCCTTCATCAACATCGGATACGTCGTCGGCATCCTGCCGGTCACCGGCATCCAGTTGCCGATCCTGTCGTACGGCGGTACCTCGGCACTGACGATGCTGGCGATGCTCGGTTTGCTGGCGAACGCCGCACGGCACGAACCGCAGGCGGTCGCGGCGCTGGCCGGGCCGGCGCCGAAGGGGTTGTCGCGGTTGCTCCGTCTCCCGCGGCCCGAAACGTACCGGGCTGCGGGCTCGTCGCCGCGGCGCCGGCCGACCGCCGCGCCCATCCGGCGACCGGCACCCGTCCGCGGTTCGTCCGGGACCGGCCGTCGCGAGGCGCCCCGCACATGGGCGGGCCGCCCGCGGACGCCCGAGGCATCCGGGCCGCGAATGCGACGCCGGTCGGGCGAATCGAGCTCGGGGGAGATCCACTATCCTCCTAGGGGTGCGCGACCGTCCCGGTCGTGGCAGGAGTCCAGGTCGCCGGCTCCGCGCGATCGTGCGCGGCGGACCGGCAGAGGCGGATGGGAGAACGGTCGCCGGTGAGCAAGCGGAAGCGGTCGCACGAGGGGGGATCGGCACTTTCGGTGGTGGTCGCAGGCGGTGGAACCGCAGGCCACATCGAGCCCGCGCTCGCGGTGGCCGACGCCGTGCGGGAACTGGAGCCGGACGCGCGGATCACGGCCCTCGGGACGAGTCGCGGCCTGGAGACCACGATCGTGCCCGCGCGCGGATACGACCTGCGTCTGATCCCGCCGGTTCCCCTGCCTCGGAAGGTGGGTGTGGAACTGGCCAAGACTCCGTGGCGAGTGGCACATTCGGTGGCCGCCACGCGCAAGGTCTTCGCCGAGGTCGACGCCGATGTGGTGGTGGGCTTCGGCGGTTACGTCGCACTGCCCGCGTATCTCGCGGCGCGCAGTCGACTCCGCGGTGCCCGGCGGATCCCCGTGGTGCTCCACGAGGCGAACGCCAGCGCAGGTGTCGCGAACAAGGTGGGCGCCCGGCTCGCCGACCGCGTCCTCGCGGCAGTCCCCGACTGCGGGCTGGCCGGCGCCACGGTCGTCGGAATCCCGGTGCGCGGAGCGATCACCCGACTCGACCGTGCTTCGGCCCGTGCCGAGGCGCGCCGATTCTTCGGTCTGGACCCGGATGCGCCGACCCTGCTCGTCTTCGGCGGCTCGCAGGGGGCGCAGCGGCTCAACGAGGCGGTCGCGCCGGCCGCTACGGCGCTGGGCGCGGCCGGTATCGGTGTTCTCCACGCCTACGGCCCCAAGAACACGATCGACCCGGTCTCGCCGCCGGGCGCCCCGCCCTACGTCGGGGTCAGCTACCTCGACCGGATGGACCTCGCGTACGCGGCCGCCGACCTGGTGATGTGCCGGTCCGGAGCGATGACCGTCGCCGAGATCTCCGCCACCGGACTCCCGGCGGTGTACGTCCCGCTGCCGCACGGCAACGGCGAACAGCGACTCAACGCACTGCCCGCGGAACGGGCCGGGGGCGCCGTCATCGTCGACGACGCGGACGTGACGCCCGAGTGGGTCGAGCGAGAGATCCCCGCACTGCTGGGCGACACCGAACGCCTGCGCGCGATGAGTGCCGCCACCGCGGGGCTCGGCCACCGCGACGCCGCCGTCGAAGTGGCGACGGCGGCACTGGAACTGGCTGCCGCTCGACGCGGCGACCGTGCGACGACGCAGGACGGACCCCGATGAGCGACCCGGCGATCGAGAACACGCTTCCGGCGCAGCTGCAGCGGGTGCACATGGTCGGCATCGGCGGCGCGGGCATGTCGGGCCTGGCCCGGATCCTGCTCGCTCGCGGCGGTCAGGTGTCCGGTTCGGACGCCAAGGATTCGCGCGGGGTGCTGGCGCTGCGGACCCGCGGCGCGCAGGTCCGGATCGGCCACGCACCCGACGCCCTCGATCTGCTCGACGGCGGTCCGACCGTCGTCGTCACCACCCGGGCCGCCGTGCCCGACGACAATCCGGAACTCGTCGAGGCACGCCGCCGCGGTATCCCGGTGCTCTACCGGCCCGAGGTGCTCGCCCTGCTGATGCGCGGACACCGGACCGTGTTGATCTCGGGCACCCATGGCAAGACCTCCACCACGTCGATGTCGGTGGTGGCACTGCAGCACTGCGGTGTCGACCCGTCGTTCGCCGTCGGCGGTGAGTTGAACGAGTCGGGCACCAACGCGCATCACGGCAGCGGCGAGGTCTTCGTCGCCGAGGCCGACGAGAGCGACGGCTCCCTGCTTCAATACGTGCCGGACATCGTCGTGGTCACCAACATCGAGGCCGACCATCTGGACTTCTTCGGTACCGAGGCGGCCTACGTGCAGGTCTTCGACGAATTCGTCGCACTGATCCGCCCCGGCGGAACGCTGGTGGTCTGTCTCGACGATCCGGGAGCCGCGGCGCTGGCGCAGCGATGCGTTGCGAGCTGCGCCGAGCGCGGGGTCGCGGTCCTGGGATACGGCAGTGCCGCGCGGATCACGGTGGAGGGTGTGCCGGTGGTCGCCGAACTCGTCGAGCTCGCGGCGCACGGGACCGGGGGGCTGGCCACGGTCCGACTCTCCGAGCCGCTGGTCGACACTCCGCGCGTACGGGAACTGGCCGTCACTCTGCCCGGCAGGCATATGGCGCTCAATGCGCTGGGAGCCCTGATCGCATGCGCACGGACGGGGCAGGACGTCGACACCGTGGCGGAGGGCATCGAGAGCTTCGGCGGGGTGCACCGGCGGTTCGAATCGCGGGGCCGTGCCGCCGACGTCGACGTGTACGACGACTACGCGCACCATCCGACCGAGGTCCGCGCCGTGCTCACCGCCGCCCGGGACGTCGTCGGCGCGCGGTCGGGGCGTGTGCTGGCCGTGTTCCAGCCGCATCTGTATTCGCGGACGGCGGAGTTCGCCGCCGAGTTCGCCGCGGCGCTGAGCTTGGCCGACGAGGTGATCGTGGCCGACGTCTACGGTGCCCGTGAACAGCCGCAGCCCGGGGTCACCGGCAGGCTGATCTCCGATGCGGTGACCGCTCCCGCGGTGTTCGTCCCGGATCTGTCGGAGATCGCGAACGCCGTGGCTCACCGTGCCCGGCGCGGTGATCTGGTGCTCACCATCGGCGCCGGCGACATCACCATGCAGGCTCCGGCCATTCTGGAAGCGCTGGAGAGGGCCGCGGCCGAATGAGCCGGCGGCGTACGGCGGAACCGGACCGGGCGCGGCGCACGCGTCCGAGCGCCGCCTCGTCGCCGCGGCGGTGGCCGCTCATCGGCTCGGTGATCGCCCTCGTCGTCGTGGTCGGCGGGCTGGTGGCGATCGCCTATTTCACGCCGCTGATGTCGGTGCGGTCGGTGGAAGTGACCGGAGCGACCGCGATCGATGCGGGGGAGGTGCTGCGCACCGCGCAGGTACCTGAGGGCTCACCGCTGCTGCAGGTCGACACGGCGGAGATCGCGAATCGGGTGTCCGCGCTGCCGGAGATCGAGTCGGTGAACGTCAGCCGGAAGTACCCCTCGACCCTGACGATCGCGGTCACCGAACGGACGCCGGTGGTGACCGTCGAGCAGTCCGGACGGATCGGCGTGATGGATCGCCTGGGCATGGTCTATCTCACCTTCGGGTCGGCCAAGGATCTGCCCAAGGCCCTGCAGGGGCTGCCCGCACTGCAGATGACCGACCCGTCCGCGGCCAATCCGACGACGCGGGCGGCGCTGACCGTGGTGCAGGATCTCCCGGACTGGCTGGCCTCTCGGGTCGTGGCAGTCGCGGCCGACTCGCCGTCGGACATCACGCTCCGTCTCAAGAGCGGCAAGAAGGCCGTGTGGGGAGACGCGGGGCGGACGGCCGACAAAGCCGAAGCCCTGCGGAGTCTGCTGATCGTCGACGGACAGCAGTACAACGTCTCGAGTCCCGAGTACGCGTCGGTCAGCTGAGTCGGCGTGTCCGCGGACGGGGACTCGGGAGGAAATCCGACACTGATTTCGCGACACGCCGCGAGCCTCCTGGCACCACGGCGCCGCGATCAATACCGTCGTCCTCAACACCAGTACTTGACATAACTATAACCCTATGGTTGAGCTTTAGGGTTTGTTCGAAGTAGGAAGGCATCATGACGCCACCGCACAATTATCTGGCCGTCATCAAAGTCGTCGGCATCGGCGGCGGTGGCGTCAACGCTGTCAACCGCATGATCGAGCAGGGGCTCAAGGGCGTCGAGTTCATCGCCATCAACACCGACGCGCAGGCCCTGCTCATCTCTGATGCCGACGTGAAGCTGGACATCGGCCGCGAGTCGACCCGAGGCCTCGGCGCCGGCGCCAATCCGGATGTCGGCCGCATGGCCGCGGAGGACGCCAAGGACGAGATCGAGGAACTCCTCAAGGGCGCCGACATGGTCTTCGTGACCGCGGGTGAGGGCGGCGGCACCGGCACCGGCGGTGCGCCGGTGGTCGCATCGATCGCCCGCAAGCTCGGCGCGCTGACCGTCGGTGTCGTGACCCGCCCGTTCTCGTTCGAGGGCAAGCGACGTGGCAACCAGGCCGAGGCGGGCATCGCGGCGCTGCGCGAGTCGTGCGACACGCTCATCGTGATCCCCAACGACCGCCTGCTGCACCTGGGCGACGCGCAGGTGAGTCTGATGGACGCCTTCCGCAGTGCCGATGAGGTCCTCCTCAACGGCGTGCAGGGCATCACCGATCTCATCACCACGCCGGGCCTGATCAACGTCGACTTCGCGGATGTGAAGGGCGTGATGAGCGACGCGGGAAGTGCGCTGATGGGCATCGGGGCCTCGCGCGGCGAGGACCGGGCGCGCAAGGCGGCCGAGTCGGCGATCAACTCGCCGCTGCTCGAAGCGTCGATGGAGGGTGCACGCGGTGTGCTGATCTCGATCGCCGGCGGGAGCGACCTCGGTCTGTTCGAGATCAACGATGCGGCTTCGCAGGTGCAGGAAGCGGCACACGAGGACGCCAACATCATCTTCGGCACGGTCATCGACGACAACCTCGGCGACGAGGTTCGAGTGACGGTGATCGCCGCGGGCTTCGACGCCGGCGCACCGTCCAAGCGCCAGCAGGGCGCCCACGCCGCCACGGCGAGCAATGCCGGCGTCGCGCAGGCGCAGGCGGGGGAGACCGCCAAGCCCGATGCGAAGGACCCGCTGTTCGGCACCTCCCGGGAGCGCTCGGGCAACCCGTTCGGCGAGCCGACGCCCCGCCGCAACTCGGTGCGGCTCGACGACGATGACGTCGACGTCCCCGATTTCATGAAGTGATGGCGGCTGACGATTCCTTCGTCGTCCGGCGCGCGGTCACCACGCGCGCCGGCGGCGTCTCCGCGGCACCGTACGACTCTTTCAATCTCGGCGATCACGTGGGCGACGACCCCGCCGCGGTGGCGGCCAACCGGGAGCGGCTGGCCCGGGATCTCGGCGTGGAGCCCGCCCGGGTGGTGTGGATGGAACAACTGCACACGAGGAACGTGACCGTCGTCGACGGACCGGTCGCCGAACCGGTGCGCGCTACCGACGGACTGGTCACCGACCAGCGCGACCTGGTGCTCGCGGTGCTGACCGCGGACTGCGTTCCGGTGCTGCTGAGCGACGACGAGGCGGGGGTGATCGCCGCCGTGCACGCCGGTCGCGTCGGTGCCCGGATCGGTATCGTGCCGGAGGCATTGCGCGCGATGATCCGGCTGGGAGCGCGGCCGGAACGGATCGGGGCCTTCCTCGGCCCGGCCGCGAGCGGCGAACGGTATGAGGTGCCCGCGGCGATGCAGGCCGATGTGGAACGGCATCTGCCGGGCAGTTCGTGCCGAACCTCCACTGGGACGCCCGGGCTCGACCTGCGTGCGGGCATCCGGCGTCAACTGCTCGAGGCCGGTGTGTCGGCGGTGGCCGTCGACCCGCGCTGCACGATCAGCGACACGTCGCTGTTCAGCCATCGGCGCGGCGCGCCGACCGGCCGCCTGGCTTCAGTGATCTGGATGGACAGCGCCGGAGCGCGGCGGTGACCGACGAGCGGGATCCCCGCTCATCCGAGCTCGCCGACGGACTGGCCGCCACCGCGCGTCGCATCGCGGCCGCCGCGACCGCGGCCGGACGCGATCCGGCCGAGATCGGCCTGCTCGTCGTCACGAAGTACTTCCCGGCCGACGACGTGGTGCGGCTTCTGCGCCTGGGTGTGCGGGAGTTCGGCGAGTCCCGTGAGCCGGAGGCCGGGCGCAAGACGGCGGCGGTCCGTGCGCGGGTGGACGTCGATTTCGCCGTCGACATGATCGGACGGGTGCAGCGCAAGAAGGCAGGCGGTATCGCCCGCTGGGCGCGCCGCGTGCATTCGGTGGACTCCCTCCCACTGATCGAGGCCTTCGACGGCGCATCGGCGCGCGCTCTGGAGGCGGGTGACCGGGACCGGACGCTGGGCCTGTTGCTGCAGGTGAGCCTCGACGGCGATCCGGAGCGCGGCGGTCTGGCCCCGGCGGAACTGGCTCCGGCCGCCGAACGGGTGCTCGCCTCGCCGGACACGCTCAGCCTGGACGGACTGATGGCCATGGCCCCGCTCGGAGCGGACCCCGACGAGGCCATGGAGCGGCTGGCCCGGATCCGCGCGGACTTCCTGCGACGGTTCCCACACGCAGTCGAGCTGTCGGCGGGGATGTCCGGAGATCTCGAAGCGGCGATCGCGCACGGATCGACGTGTGTGCGTGTCGGAACCGCAATTATGGGGACGCGGCCGATAGTCTCGCTTTAGTCACACTGGTCACAACAGAACCACTAGCGATCAGGTGTAGCGCCCATCCACCCGCAATGACTTCACCGTTCAGGAAGGCTCGTAATGACGACGATGCAGAAGTTCAAGGCATATTTCGGCATGGTGCCCCCGAGCGAGTTCGAGGACGACTACCTGGCCGACCCCGAGGAGCAGCCGGCCATGTCGGCACGTGAGCGTGCGTACATGGAGAAGTACCGCAGCAACGGGACCCGCGAGGACGCCTTCTACGGCGACGAGCAGTTCCGCGAGCGGGACTACCGGGGCGAATCCCGCTACCGCGAGGCCGACTACCGGGAGCCGGAGTACCGCGAACCGTTCGGAGAGGCCGAGCCGCGCTACCGCGAACCGGCCTACCGCGAGGCGGAGTTCGCCCGTTCGGCCGACGACCGCGCTTTCGCGGTACGCGCCGAGTCGGATCGCCCGTTTGTGGGCGCCCGCCGCTCGCCCGACGTGGAGTCGGTCCGCAGGCTCGAGCCGCTGAATCGTTCGTCCAACGTCACGGTGCGCGGCGCCAACGCCGTCGCGCTCGACCCCCAGGTCGACAACGATCCGCTGTCGGAGAGTGCCATGAAGAAGATCTCGACGCTGCGGCCGGCCGACTACTCGGAGGCCCGCACGATCGGCGAACGGTTCCGCGACGGCAGCCCGGTCATCATGGATCTGGCGGATATGAGCAACGACGAGGCCAAGCGTCTGGTCGACTTCGCCGCCGGCCTCGTCTTCGCGCTTCGCGGTTCGTTCGACAAGGTCGCCACCAAGGTCTTCCTGCTCTCGCCCAACGGTGTGGACGTCAGCCCGGAGGAGCGTCGCCGCATCGCCGAGAGCGGCTTCTACAGTCAGTCCTGAGCCGCAGCTCGTCGTCGTCCGCCGCGCCGCCCCGGTCGTTTCCGGGGCGGCGCGGCGTTCTGCACGGTTATCAGGCACCCTTGAGGGGTGAGCACCTTCCTCTGGATCCTGTACTTCGTACTGTTCTGTTACGTTCTGCTGCTCCTCGGCCGCTTCGTCGTCGAGCTGGTGCAGTCCTTCGCGCGCCGGTGGCGTCCGTCCGGGCCCGGCGTGGTCGTCATCGAATTCGTCTTCACACTGACCGATCCGCCGGTGAAGTTGCTGCGGAGACTGATCCCGCCGCTGTCTCTGGGTCCGGTGCGGCTCGACCTCTCGCTGATGATCGTGCTGATCGTGTTGTCGATCCTGATGCGGGTGGTTCTGGGCTTCGCGATCCACACCACGTGACTTCCACGAATGTGATTAATCGAATAGTCGCTGGTGGTCGGTGTGCAACGCCAATTCTGCTGCCTCAGCGTGTCATTTACGAAGTCCACGGTGACCCGATGATTCGGCCTAGATTCGATTGCGAACGGGTCGCGGGCAGACAACACGCCTTGGTCCTGGTGTGACGAGATGACACGCTAGTTGCGTAGTGGTACTGGTATTAATAGAAACGCGATCAAGATTGGGGCAGTTCGTGTTCGCCTGTGCGGACCTACGTTCCGGCTGACCGTGCCAGAAGACGGCGTGTACGAAATCAACACGCGAAATGACCTAAGGGGAGAGGCAGAAATGCGGCTCACACCAGCTGATGTGCACAACGTCGCGTTCAGCAAACCGCCGATCGGCAAGCGCGGTTACAACGAGGACGAGGTCGATCAATTCCTCGACTTCGTGGAGGCTGAACTCGCACGGCTGATCGACGAGAACAACGACCTGAAGCAGCGCGTCGGCGAACTCGAGACCGAACTCGACGAGGCGCGTTCCGGTGCCCCGGATCGCACTCAGGCGTTCGCGGCCGTCGCGGAGCCTGCTCCCGCGCCCGCACCGGAGCCCGCCGCGGCGCCGGCTCCCGCCGCTGACGAAGAGGCCAGCATGCGTGCGGCACGTGTGCTGGCGCTGGCCCAGGACACCGCAGACCGAGTCACGGGCAGCGCCCGGAGCGAGGCCGAGAGCCTGATGGCCGACGCTCGCCAGCGCTCGGACGCGATGGTGGCCGAGGCGAAGTCGAACGCCGACGCCACGCTCGCCGACGCTCGCCAGCGCAGCGAGGCACTCCTCGCCGATGCACAGACCCGGGCTGAGACCCAGGTGCGCCAGGCGCAGGAACGCGCGGACTTCCTGCAGCGCGACGCGGAGCAGAAGCACACCGAGATCATGACGACCATCAACCAGCAGCGCACGGTGCTGGAAGGCCGCATCGAGCAGCTCAAGACGTTCGAGCGCGAGTACCGCACTCGACTCAAGACGTACTTGGAGTCGCAGCTCGAGGAACTCCAGCAGCGCGGCAGTGCCGCCCCGGTGGAGAACGGACAGGCGAGTTATGCCGCTGAGGGCGGATACTCGCAGAGCTGATCTGGGGCTGACACCGACGTGTACACGCACATCTTCCCCGAACCGACGAGGGTGACATGCTGAGCCTTGCGCTGGCCGCCACCCTCGTCGGTTTCGGCCTTCTGGTGGTCGCACTGGTGACCAGTAATCTCCCGCTCGCGATCGCCTGCGTGGCGGTCTGCGTCGTCGGCCTGATCCTTCTGGTCATCGACACACTGCGGGCCACCCGGCGCGGTGGCGCCGGCGCCGAGGACGAGCCCTTGTTCACGATCCGCGGGCGTGAATCCGCGGCGCGCGAGGAGCCCCTCGACGCCGAGGACGAGGGTCCGGCTCGTGAGCACGTGCCCGTCGACTCGGGCGATGTCGGCGGCGGCGAGTCGGCGGGTCTCGGTTCGATCGTCTCGGCCACACCCGAACCCGTCTCGGAAGTGCCCACCGATCCGGGCAACGGCGAACTGTCCGCTCTGTCGGGCGGATTCTCCGCTCCGCAGCCGGGTGCGGAGCGCGCTCCCGAGGGCGCCGGAGACGTCAACGACTACCTCCGCTCGACGGGGTCGTTCCCCGTGCAGTCGGCGAGCGGGCCGCGCACGGGACCGCAGCCGGTTCCGCAGGGGCCTGCGCAGACTCCGCAGCAGCCGGCGCCGTCGGCAGCAGCGGAGAGCGGCGCACCGGAGACGAGTGCACCGCAGGCGGACGCGCTGCCGGAGACATATGTCGGGCGGCGGCGTCTGGCCGGCGATCCGACGGACGACATCGTGGTGCGGTCGTCGGACCCCGAGTTGCCGGCCATGCAGTTCGTCTGGGACGACACCGAGGACGATGGCGGGCGGTCACCGAAGAGCGACCCTTCCGACGACTGAGCCACCGCCCGAGCAGACCTCCCGGCCCGGTGCGGTCGGGCCCCGTGCAGTAGACTGATTGTTCGCAGCGACGACCCGGCAATCACCGGTGAGCTCCCGGAAGAACGGACCCGCTGGGTCTCAGTAGAACCGGGCGGGTGCGGCCCGACACAGCCGTCACGATGAGAGGCACGCCCCTCGGGCGTGCAAGCGGGGTGGTACCGCGCGCAGACCGTGAACTCAGGCGAGTCCACACAGTCGCGTCCCCGTGCCCACAGGGCCGACGAGAGCGTCGGCGAAGACCAGGCACGAGGAGCAGCGCGTGAGCGACACGACCCCCGAATCACAGCAGAGCACCACGGCGCGCGCCTACCCGATCGTCGATCTGACCGACGGAACCGGGCGGGGAGCGCCGTCGTTTCCCCAGGTCGAGGAGACCGTCCTGCAGTACTGGGCGGAGGACGACACCTTCAAGGCGTCGATCGCCAATCGCGAGGACGCACCGGAGTTCGTGTTCTACGACGGTCCGCCCTTCGCCAACGGACTTCCGCACTACGGCCACCTGCTCACCGGTTACGTCAAAGACGTGATCCCGCGGTACCAGACGATGCGCGGTAAGAAGGTCGACCGCCGATTCGGCTGGGACACCCACGGTCTGCCCGCCGAACTCGAGGCCGAGCGGCAACTCGGGATCACCGATAAATCGGAGATCGAGACGATGGGCGTCGACAAGTTCAACGAATACTGCCGCGACTCGGTTCTCCGCTACACGGGCGAGTGGCGCGACTACGTCACCCGGCAGGCCCGCTGGGTCGACTTCGAGAACGACTACAAGACGCTCGATCTGGACTTCATGGAGTCGGTCATGTGGGCCTTCAAGCGCCTGCACGACAAGGGCCTGGTGTACCAGGGATACCGCGTGCTCCCGTACTCCTGGTACGAGCAGACGCCGCTGAGCAACCAGGAGTCCAAGCTCGACGACGCCTACCGCATGCGCCAGGATCCGGCGGTCACCGTGACGATGCCGCTCTCCGCGCCGGGATCACCGCTCGACGGCGTCAACGCGCTGATCTGGACGACGACGCCGTGGACCCTTCCGTCGAACCTGGCGATCGCGGTACATCCCGAGACCGAGTACTCGCATGTGCGGACCGCCGACGGCGACGAGTACCTGCTGGCCTCGGCTCTTGTCGGTGCGTACGCGAAGGAACTCGGCGAACCGGAGACGGTCGGGGTGTACCTCGGCAAGGAACTGGCGGGGCTGAGTTACCGACCGCCGTTCGACTTCTTCCTCGGCCACCCCGCCTCGCACGTGGTGCTGCTGGCCGACTACGTCACCACCGACAGCGGCACCGGCGTCGTCCATCTCGCGCCGGCCTTCGGTGAGGAGGACATGGACGTCGCGACCGCCAACGGCATCGAGGTGGTGCAGCCGCTCGATCCGGGCGGCCGTTTCACCGATCTGGTGCCGCCGTACCAGGGCCAGATGGTCTTCGACGCCAACCCGAACATCATCAGAGATCTCAAGGCGGCGGGCCGCATCCTTCGGCACGAGACCATCGAGCACTCCTACCCGCACTCGTGGCGGTCGGGCCAGCCGCTGATCTACATGGCCGTGCCGTCGTGGTTCGTCGCCGTCACCGAGATCAAGGACCGGATGCTGGAGTTGAACCAGCAGATCACCTGGTCGCCGGCCCACATCCGGGACGGGCAGTTCGGCAAGTGGCTCGCCGGAGCCAAGGACTGGAACATCAGCCGCAACCGCTTCTGGGGAGCGCCGATCCCGGTATGGGTCTCCGACGATCCGGCGTACCCGCGGGTTGACGTCTACGGCAGTCTCGACGAGCTCGAGCGCGACTTCGGGGTGCGGCCGGAGAACCTGCACCGGCCCCACATCGACGAACTGACCCGGCCGAATCCCGACGATCCGACCGGGCGTTCGACGATGCGACGCGTGCCGGAGGTCCTGGACTGCTGGTTCGAGTCCGGGTCGATGCCGTACGCGCAGGTGCATTACCCGTTCGAGAACACCGAGTGGTTCGACGGCGGCGGCGATCAGCTGGCGCACAATCCGGGCGACTTCATCGTCGAGTACAACGGACAGACCCGCGGCTGGTTCTACAACCTGCACGTGCTGGCCACCGCCCTCTTCGACCGCCCCGCGTTCAAAACGGTGGCCGCACACGGCATCGTGCTCGGCGATGACGGTCAGAAGATGAGCAAGTCCAAGCGCAACTACCCCGACGTCAACGAGGTATTCGACCGCGACGGCTCCGATGCGATGCGCTGGTTCCTGATGGCCTCGCCGATCCTGCGCGGCGGCAACCTGGTGGTCACCGAGCGCGGCATCCGCGAGGGAGTGCGCCAGGCTCTGCTGCCGATGTGGAACGCATACAGCTTCCTGCAGCTGTACGCGGAGCGCCCGGCCACGTGGCGCACCGATTCGCAGCACGTCCTCGACCGCTACATCCTCGCCAAACTGGCCCAGACGCGCGACGAGATGACCGCGGCGCTCGACGTCTACGACATCGCCGGCGCCTGCGAGAGTTTCCGCGAGTTCTGCCAGTCGCTGACCAACTGGTACGTGCGGCGGTCGCGGGCCCGGTTCTGGGCGGGCCAGGACACCGACCCCGACGCCTTCGACACGCTGTACACGGTGCTGGAGGTGGCGGGCCGGCTCGCCGCACCGCTGCTTCCGCTGGCCACCGAGGCGATGTGGCGGGGATTGACCGGTGAACGGTCGGTGCACCTGACCGACTGGCCGGCCGAGGACGAGCTGCCCTCCGATACGGAACTGGTGGCGGCCATGGATCAGGTGCAGACCGTGTGCTCGGTCGCGTCGAGTGTCCGCAAGGCCAACAAGCTGCGCGTCCGTCTCCCGCTTCCGGCGCTGACCGTCGCCGCGCCCGCGGCCGAACGGATGGCGCCGTACACCGATCTGATCGCCGACGAGATGAACGTCAAGCAGGTCGTGCTCTCGACCGACGTCGACGCCGTCGGCCGCGTGGAGGTGGCCGTGAACGCACGAGCGGCCGGGCCGCGGATCGGCAAGGACGTCCAGCGCGCGATCAAGGCGGTGAAGTCGGGCGACTGGGAGTTCGGCACCGATCCGGAGACCGGCGAACAGACCGTCGTCGCCGACGGGATCGTCCTGAAGGGCGAGGAGTTCTCACGGAAGCTGGTCGCCGTCGCACCCGATTCGACCGCCGAGATGCCGGGCGGGGCGGGTCTGGTGGTCCTCGACACGGCGGTGACGCCCGCACTCGAAGCCGAGGGCTGGGCGAAGGACCGGGTCCGCGAACTGCAGGACGCGCGCCGCAACCTCGGGCTGGAGATCTCCGACCGCATCTCGGTGCGCCTGGCGGTGCCCGAGGAGCGGGTGGAGACCGCGAGGCGTCATTCGGACATGATCGCCGGCGAGGTGTTGGCGACCGCGTTCGACGTGACCTCGGACCGACCGGGGGCGATCGAACTCGGAGACGGCGTCACCGCCGACATCGAGAAGGCGTAGTCGCCGCTCGGCTCACGCGCCGAGCGCGGTCATCTCCGGGAACCTGGGCGAGAGGTCGTCGCCGCTGGAGGTGCCGCGCAGGCGTCTGCCGATCCACGGCACGGCGAACTCCCTGATCCAACGCCGGTTCTCGGCGCGCCGGCGGGCGGGCGACAGGTCGGGGAGCGGGGCCTGCTCCAGCGGCCGGAGGCCGTGCTCGACGCCGAGCGCGTCGAGCACGGCGATCGCCATGCGCTGATGGCCCGCGGCCGACATGTGCAGCCGATCGAAGTCCCAGAGGCGGACGTCGCGGTAGTCGTCGATCCGCCAGAAGTCGACGATGGTGGCGCCGTGGCGGTCGGCGATCTCGCGGACGCCCTCGTTGTAGATCGCGAAGCGCCCGCGAAGGGCGCTGAAGAGGGGCCAGCCGCCCGGATCGTGCGCGGTGAACAGCACGAGTCGCGCACCGGACTCGGTCAGTCGCGCCACGGCGGCGTCGTACGTCGAGAGCAGGGCGTCGATGTCGACCTTGGGCCGGAGGATGTCGTTGCCGCCGGCGTAGAGGGTGATCAGATCCGGGTCGAGTGCGAGCGCCGGCTCCACCTGTTCGGCCACGATCGGCTCGAGCTTGCGACCGCGGATGGCGAGGTTGGCGTACTCGGCGCCGGGCTCGAGCCGCGCCAACTCGGCCGCCACCCGGTCCGCCCAGCCGCGGACTCCGTTCGGCCGCTGCGGGTCGTGGTCCCCGACTCCTTCGGTGAAGGAGTCGCCCAATGCTGCATATCGAAGGAAAGGCACGTCTGCCGAGAGTACGCCCGCGGGGCCGGCGATAGAATCGGGCCATGAGCGGCGACGATCTCGAGCGACTCCAGCGCTGGGAGGACAACGGCGCGCAGTGGGAGGTCGTGTCGCTGCGGCCGGACTCGGCGACCATCGCGCTGCTGCGCTGCGACGCGGGTGAAGAGGTCGACCGCTTCGTCACCACCGATCCCCGAGTGCTGGCCCTGTGCCGCCGTCCCCGTGACTGACTCCGCACCCGGCACCGCCGGCGGGGAGCGCAGCGCGCGCTGGGTGCTGCACATCGACATGGATGCCTTCTTCGCGTCGGTGGAGCAGCTCACGCGGCCGACCCTGGCCGGGCGTCCGGTGCTCGTCGGCGGCACCGGTGGCCGCGGCGTGGTGGCCGGAGCCAGCTACGAGTCGCGGACGTTTGGTGCCCGTTCGGCGATGCCGATGCATCAGGCGCGGCGGCTGGTCGGCGGCTCCGCGGTGGTGGTTCCGCCGCGCGGATCGGTGTACTCGGTGGTGAGCCGCCGCGTCTTCGGACTCGTGAGAACCTTCGTCCCGGTCATCGAGACGCTCTCGTTCGACGAGGCGTTCGGCGAACCGCAGGAGCTCGCGGGCGCCACCGCCGCCGACGCGCTCGACTTCGCCCACCGGCTGCGCGCCGCGATCCGGGAGGAGACGGGGCTGCCCGCTTCGGTGGGCTTCGGCTCGGGCAAACAGATCGCCAAGATCGCCTCCGGAATGGCCAAACCCGATGGGGCCAAGGTGATTCCGCCGTCCACGGAATTGGACTTCCTGCAAGCGCTGCCGGTGCGCAAGCTGTGGGGGATCGGCCCGGTGACCGGAGACCGACTGGCTCGGCTGGGAGTGGAGACCATCGGCGACCTGGCAGCGCTCTCGGATGTCGAGGTCGCCTCGGTCCTCGGCGCCACCGCGGGACCGTCGCTGCACCGGCTCGCGCGCGGGATCGACGATCGCCCGGTGACCGAGCGGGCGGAGGCGAAGCAGATCAGCGCCGAATCGACCTTCGCGGTCGACATCGTGCGCGCGGCCGAACTCCGGGCGGCCGTCTCGGGCGCGGCGTCGCATGCGCATCGACGGCTGCTGGCGGACGGCCGCGGCGCGCGGACCGTGGTGGTGAAGTTGCGCCGCTCCGACATGTCGATCCTGACCCGCTCGACCACTCTGCCCGCGCCGACGACCGACCTCGATGCGCTGACCGCGGCGGCGCACCGGGTGATGCTCGATCCCTTGGAGGTGGGGCCGATCCGCCTGGTCGGCGTCGGATACTCCGGGTTGTCGGACACTCACCAGGAGACGCTGTTTCCCGATCTCGGTGACCTCGGTGACTCCGCGTCGCCCTCCGGCACGGGGGCTGCGGCCACTGGTGCGCCCGGCGTCCCGGACGAGGACACCGCCGCCGAACCCGTCGTCGACTGGCCCACCGGTACCGACGTCTCGCATCCCGATCACGGCCACGGATGGGTGCAGGGCGGGGGTCACGGCTTCGTGACCGTCCGGTTCGAGACGCGCGCGACCGGTCCGGGCCGCGCGCAGACCTTCCGACTGCCCGAGCCGAGACTGACGCGGGCGGACCCGCTCGACAGCCTCGCCTGGGACGAGGTCGCCGAATCGGGGGATCCGGACTAGACAGTACAGCTGGGGCTGTGCGGTCAGGGGGACGACGCCGCGAAGAAGGCGGCGATCGCGTCGGCGTCGGCGCCGCGGGAGAGCAGGGCGATGAGGGCCATCCGCGCCTGCGGCGCCCGCAGCCACGGGGAGAAGATCGCGCCGGCCCGGACGAGATCGACGCCGCCGCCACCACCACCGTAGGTCGGCTCCACCGGGCCGTACGGGACCCGGGTCGACACGACCACCGCCACGTCGCGCTGCACCGCGAGATTCACCTCGGCGGTGATGTCGGGATGGGTGTTGCCAGAGCCGGTCGCCGACAGCACGATGCCCGCCGCCCGCTGGGCGACCGCCGACGCGATGGTGCCGGGTGAGACGCCGGGGTAGAGCGCGAGCAGGTCGACACGGGCCGGCCTGCCCTCGGGAAGAGTGTCCGAGACCAGCGGTCGCGGCAGGTCGGGATGGACGGTGTCGAATGCGGTGACCTCGGTGGTCGAGGTCTTGAACACGCCGCGCGCGCCGAGAACCCGGCCGCCGATCGCCACCAGCACACCGCGTCCGCGCGAGTCCGCGTCGGCCGCCAGCGCCACCGCGGCGGCGATGTTGGCCGGACCGTCGGAGAGCGGGTGATCGGCCGGGAACTGCGCGCCGGTGAACACCACCGGGCGGGGGTCGGCGGCGAAGACGTCCGCCAAGTAGGCGGTCTCCTCGAGAGTGTCGGTTCCATGCGTCACCACCACTCCGGCGACCGCGGGATCGGCGAAGGCCTCGGCGATCGCTGCGACGATTGCGAACTGGTCGCGGACGGTCATCGCCGACGAGTCCTTGGCCATCAGCTCGACGGGTGCGACCCGGACGTCGTCGGCGGTCGCCGGGACGAGGTCGGCCGCGTGCAGGACCGGCACGGCCCCGTCGTCGGTGGTCTGCGAGGCGGCGGTGCCGCCAGTGGTGATCATCACGACCTGACGTGTGCTCATGGTCTCGATTCTTGCATCCCGCGTCGATCGTGTCTGCAGCTCGCGGTGGGGCTGGCGAGACAGATGAGACCAAGCTGAGAAGTCACCCGATACCGGCCTGAGCGAGTGTGCGGATCGCGGGCTCTTTGGCATAGTGGTCTGAGTTCGGGTCTGGGAGGGCCCGCTGGAATCCGACCCCAATGTGAGGACTACTTCGGTGAACATTCGCAGAATCGTGACCGGTGCCGTGCTTGCCGGCGCCATCGCCGCGACCGCGGCGTGCGGCGGCAACGACAACTCCGACGCTCCGCCCGTGCCCAGTGCCACCACGTCCAGCGCCGCGGCCACGAGCAGTGCGGCCACCGGCACCGAGGCCGAGATGACGAACCCGAACAAGGTTCCCGGCGTCGCCGCACTCAACGACATGCTTCAGAAGGCGCTCGATCCGAATATCAAGCCGGCGGCCAAGACCGACCTGGTCGAGGGCTCCGAGGTGGACCCGAACCTCTTCACGCAGCTGGTGAAGGCCAAGAAGGAGAACCCGGACGTCACCTACGAGATCAAGAAGCCGATCCTGAAGGCCGGGCCCAACCGAGCCAAGGTGAAGGTCGAGGTGAAGCTGCCGAACAACCCGCCGACCAAGATCGACGCGTCGATCGTCTTCGACAACGGCCGCTGGAAGCTCTCCAAGGAGACCGTCTGCCCGCTGCTGAGCCAGACCGACGTGCAGTCGCCGCTGTGCGTTTCGCCGTCGAGCAAGGCCAAGAGCGCGACCTCGAGCAAGAAGGCCGCGGGCTGATTCCGGTCAGCCGCTGACCGGAGCACATCCATTCGCCCTCGCCAGGCGCGGAGTCATTCCGACTTCCGCCAGGTGAGGGTGAATTCGTTCTGCTGCAGGATGGGCCGGTTGGGGTCGTCGCCGGTCAGTTCGCGGCCGCCCTTCATCGTGAGGTCGCCCGAGACCGGCAGCAGCGAGCGGAGATCGACCGTCAACGAGCCCGAGCCGCTCATCGAGAACTTCGCGATGTGCAGCTTCGCGTCGGACCCCGGGATAGAGAAGACCGAGTCGACCGGTGTCTCGTCGACCCGCACGTCGAGTTTGAGGATGTCGCCTTCGCGAGCGGTCAGTGTCACGGTCATGGTCTGGGTGACCGTCGCGGCCGCGGACACCGTCCGCAGCGACTGCCATCGGGCACCCGGGGCCACCGGGGTGGTCGGCACCGGCACCGCGTAGTCGAACGCCCCGACGAGCGACTGCTCCAGCGCGCTGCGTGCGGGTGACTCGGACGATTCGTCGGGCTTGAGGCGCAGCCGGGTGGGCACCAGGCCCGGGGCGTACGAGATGCCGCCCGTGGATCCGTCGAGCGCGCCGAGCAGGCCGTCGAGAGCGGTGTCCTTGCTGGTGGGCGTTCCGATGGAGAACTCGAGACTGCTCGGATCGTCGCACACGGCGCGCGCGGTGATCGGAGTGACGAGTTGCTGCTCGGTCTTCTGCACCTGATTGGTGTTCTCCGTGCGCGAGGTCGGTGCCACGCTCGCCTCGAGCGACGAGGTCTCCAGCGTGACCCGCTGGGCGGCATCGGTCCTCGGCGAGACGGTGAGCGGCTGCGCCGGACCCTCGCCGGGGGAGAGGACGGTCACCTCGGCGTCGGGCACGGTGATCGACCGCGCGCCGTCGGACTTGCTGGCCGGCGTCGTGGCACACGGACCGTCGCCGGAGGCGTCGTTCGAAGACGAACACGCCGCGGCGCCGGACGCCAGAACGACCGCCGCGGCGGCCATGCCGACGGCGCGGCGGGCAGTGGTGGAACGCGGGGAAACCGGAGACGAGACAGTCACCCGAGCCAGAGTAGTGCGGGCCGCGGGCCGTCCCGACGAGGCGGGGTGCGACGCCGACGCGGCCGATGTGGAGAATTGAGGTCATGAACCAACCTGCGGCGCAGCGCGCCGGAGACCCGGCGCGCCGCCGCGGAGTCGGGCTGATCCCCGTTCTCATCGCGGTGGCGGTCGCCGCCTACCTGATCGACGTCCTCAGCAAGGTGCTGGTGGTTGCGAAGATGGAACCCGGTGAGACGGTGTCGGTGATCGGCGACTTCCTCACCTTTCACCTGGTCCGTAACAGCGGCGCGGCGTTCTCCATGGCCACCGGCTACACGTGGGTGCTGACCTTCGTCGCGCTGGCCGTCGTCGTGGTGATCGCGCGCTACGCCAAGCGGCTCGGTTCGCTGGGCTGGGTGATCGGCCTGGGCCTGGTGCTGGGCGGGGCGCTGGGCAATCTGACCGACCGGATGTTCCGCGATCCGGCGCCGCTGCGCGGCCATGTGGTCGACTTCATTCAGGTGGGGAGTTGGTGGCCCACCTTCAACATGGCCGATTCGGCGGTCGTCTGCGGTGCGGTTCTGTTGGTCGTGCTGACCCTGCTCGGTTACGACTACGACGGATCCCGCACCGGATGGGCGGCTCGGCACGGCAGTGAGAAGCACCCGGCGGAGTCGGGCGAGGACGAGGAGGACCACGATGCGTGACTCGCGGGCGATGCCGGTCCCCGACGGTCTCCACGGGATGCGCGTGGACGCGGGCGTGGCGCGCGTGCTCGGTCTCTCGCGCACGGTGGTCGCGACGCTCGCCGACGCCGGTGACATCACCGTCGACGGCGTCCCGGTGGGCAAGTCCCACAAGCTGGCGGCCGGATCGTGGCTCGACGTGCTTCTTCCCGAGCCGGAGCAGCCGCTCACGGTGGAGCCGACACCGGTCGAAGACCTCGAGGTGCTCTACCACGACTCCGACATCATCGTCGTCGACAAGCCCGCCGGCGTCGCGGCGCATCCGTCGCTCGGCTGGTCGGGGCCGACCGTCATCGGAGCGCTGGCGGCGGCCGGCTTCCGCATCTCCACCTCGGGTGCGCACGAGCGCCAGGGCATCGTGCACCGCCTCGACGCGGGTACCTCGGGGGTGATGGTGGTGGCCGCGTCCGAACGCGCGTACACGCTGATGAAGCGGGCGTTCAAGGAACGCACCGTCGAGAAGCGGTACCACGCGCTGGTGCAGGGGCACCTCGATCCGCCGTCCGGGACGATCGACGCGCCGATCGGTCGACATCCCGGGTCCGATTGGCGTTTCGCCGTCACCGCGGGCGGTCGTGAATCCGTGACGCATTACGACACCCTGGAGATGTTCGCGGCGGCGTCGTTGCTCGACGTTCATCTGGAGACCGGACGCACGCACCAGATCCGTGTGCACTTCTCGGCGATGCACCATCCGTGCTGCGGCGACCCGACCTACGGCGCCGATCCCCGGCTCGCGGGCCGGCTGGGGCTCGAACGGCAGTGGCTGCACGCCCGGATGCTGGCCTTCGCGCACCCCGCCGACGGTCGTCGCGTGGAGTTCACCTCGGAGTACCCGGCCGATCTGCAGCACGCCCTGGACGTTCTCCGGGAGCCGTGAGACGAGGAGGTGATCGGCCCTCGCGCGGGCCGCTCGTCTCATCCGTCACAGGTCCGCGTGCCACGGCGGAAGTGTCCGAGGTCTTCTCTACAGTGGAGTGGTCTCAAGTTGGTTCGATCGCCTCAAGGAGTCGCCGCGTGTCCGGGTCGTTCGTTCATCTTCACAATCACACCGAGTACTCGATGCTCGACGGTGCCGCGAAGATGTCCCCGTTGTTCGCCGAGGCCGAGCGCCTGGGCATGACGGCGATCGGGATGACCGACCACGGCAACATGTTCGGTGCGAGCGAGTTCTACAACACCGCGCGCAAGCACGGCATCAAGCCGATCATCGGCATCGAGGCGTACATCGCACCGGAGTCCCGTTTCAACACTAAGCGGATCCAGTGGGGCACGCGCGACCAGAAGTCCGACGACGTCTCCGGTTCGGGTGCGTACACGCATATGACGATGGTCGCCGAGAACGCCACCGGGCTGCGGAACCTCTTCAAACTGTCGTCGCTGGCGTCGATCGAGGGACAGCTCGGCAAGTGGGCGCGTATGGACGCCGAGATCATCGCCGAGCACGCCGAAGGGATCATCGCGACCACCGGCTGCCCGTCCGGTGAGGTGCAGACGCGGCTGCGGCTGGGCCACGAGGCCGAGGCTCTCGAGGCGGCGGGCAAGTGGCAGGAGATCTTCGGCAAGGAGAACTTCTACCTCGAGCTGATGGAGCACGGCCTCGAGATCGAGCAGCGGGTGCGGTCGGGGCTCCTCGACATCGGCCGCAAGCTCGGCATCAAGCCGCTGGTCACCAACGACTGTCACTACGTCACCCGCGATCACGCCAAGGCGCACGAGGCGCTGCTGTGCCTCCAGACGGGCAAGACGCTGTCGGACCCGACACGGTTCAAGTTCGACGGCGACGGCTACTACCTCAAGTCGGCGGAGGAGATGCGAGCGCTGTGGGACGACGTCGTCCCCGGCGGCTGCGATTCGACGCTCGAGATCGGCGAACGCGTGCAGTCGTACGAGGAGGTCTACGCGCACCACGACCGGATGCCGATCTTCCCGGTGCCGGACGGCTACACGCAGGAGACGTGGCTGGCGCGCGAAGTGATGGCCGGTCTGGACCGCCGGTTCGACGGCAATCCGCCCGCGGACTACATCTCGCGCGCCGAGTACGAACTGTCGGTCATCAACCAGATGGGTTTCCCGGCCTACTTCCTCGTCGTCGGCGACCTCATCCGGCACGCCCTGGAGGTCGGGATCCGCGTCGGGCCGGGACGAGGCAGCGCCGCGGGGTCGCTGGTGGCCTACGCGCTCGGCATCACGAACATCGATCCCATTCCGCACGGTCTGCTGTTCGAGCGGTTCCTCAACCCCGAGCGCGTGTCGATGCCCGACATCGACATCGACTTCGACGACCGTCGCCGCGGTGAGATGATCACCTACGCCTCCCAGAAGTGGGGCCACGACAAAGTGGCTCAGGTCATCACCTTCGGCACGATCAAGACCAAGGCCGCGATCAAGGACTCGGCCCGCGTCCAATTCGGTCAGCCGGGCTTCGCGATCGCAGACCGGATCACCAAGGCGCTCCCGCCGCCGATCATGGCCAAGGACATCCCGGTCTGGGGCATCACCGATCCCGAGCACGAGCGGTACTCGGAGGCCACCGAGGTCCGCACGCTGATCGAGACCGATCCGGACGTCAAGCGGATCTACGACACCGCCCTCGGCCTGGAGGGGCTGGTCCGCAACGCGGGCGTGCACGCCTGCGCGGTGATCATGTCGAGCGAACCGCTCACCGACGCGATCCCGGTCTGGAAGCGTGCGCAGGACGGCGCCATCATCACCGGTTGGGACTATCCCTCGTGCGAGGCCATCGGTCTGCTCAAGATGGACTTCCTCGGGCTGCGCAACCTGACCGTCATCGGTGACGCGATCGAGAACATCAAGACCAACCGCGGCATCGACCTCGATCTCGACAAGCTGCCGCTCGAGGATCCGAAGACCTACGAGCTGCTGGCGCGGGGCGACACGCTCGGCGTCTTCCAGCTCGACGGCGCGGCCATGCGCGAGCTGCTGAAGATGATGCAGCCCACCGGCTTCGAAGACATCGTCGCCGTGTTGGCGCTGTACCGCCCGGGGCCGATGGGTGTGAACGCGCACACCGACTACGCCAAGCGGAAGAACGGTCTGCAGGACGTCAAGCCGATCCATCCCGAGTTGGAGGAGCCGCTCAAGGAGATCCTGGCGGAGACCTACGGCCTGATCGTCTACCAGGAGCAGATCATGCAGATCGCTCAGAAGGTGGCGGGCTACTCGCTCGGACAGGCCGACCTGCTCCGTCGTGCGATGGGAAAGAAGAAGAAGGAGATCCTCGACGAGGCCTACGACGGTTTCGCGGAGGGGATGAAGAACAACGGCTTCTCACAGGGGGCGATCACCGCCCTGTGGGACACGGTTCTGCCGTTCGCCGGCTACGCCTTCAACAAATCGCACGCCGCCGGCTACGGGCTGGTCTCGTTCTGGACCGCCTATCTCAAGGCCAACTACCCGGCCGAGTACATGGCGGGGCTGCTGACGTCGGTCGGCGACGACAAGGACAAAGCGGCGATCTACCTCGCGGACTGTCGCAAGATGGGCATCACGGTGCTGCCACCCGACGTCAACGAGTCGCGTGCCGACTTCGCCGCGGTGGGGGAGGACATCCGATTCGGTCTGGCCGCGATCCGCAACGTCGGGTCCGGAGTGGTCTCCTCGATCATCTCGGCGCGCGAGGAGAAGGGCACCTACACGAGCTTCTCGGACTACTTGGGCAAGATCGACGTGCAGGCGTGCAGCAAGAAGGTCACCGAGTCGCTGATCAAAGCCGGCGGTTTCGATTCGCTCGGTCACGACCGCAAGGGCCTGTTCCTCGTTCACTCCGAAGCGATCGACGCCGTGCTGTCGACCAAGAAGGCCGAAGCGGTCGGCCAGTTCGACCTCTTCGGCGGTGTCGGAGACGACGACGGCGGTGCCTCGGACGTGTTCGCGGTCAAGGTGCCGGAGGACGAGTGGGAGACCAAGCACAAGCTCGCTCTCGAACGAGACATGCTGGGCCTGTACGTGTCCGGCCACCCACTGGCAGGACTGGAGCACGCGATCGCGGCGCAGACCGACACCTCGATCACCGCGCTCCTCGAAGGGTCGGTGGCCGACGGCGCGCAGATCACCATCGGCGGCATCATCTCCTCGGTGACCCGACGGGTGAACAAGAAGGGCGAGCCGTGGGCGGCGGTCCAGCTCGAGGACATGGTGGGCGGCGTCGAGGTGTACTTCTTCCCGCGCGCGTACGTCGCGTACGGGATGGACCTGGTGCCCGACAACATCGTCCTGGTCAAGGCCCGTGTCAACAAGCGTGACGATTCGACGATGATCAGCGCCAACGACCTCGCGGTTCCGGACCTGTCAGCGGTCGGCACCACCAAGCCGCTGAATCTCACGCTGTCGGCCCGCGTCTGCACGCCCGACCGGGTCAGCGCGCTCAAACAGATCCTCGTGCGTCATCCGGGGACCTCCGACGTTCATGTGACGCTGGTCAGCGACCGGAAGCAGACGCAGTTGCGGTTGATGGACTCACTGCGCGTGGCGCCGTCGTCGGCCCTGATGGGGGATTTGAAGGCACTCCTGGGCCCGAGCTGTCTGACCTGAGAAGGGCAGGCACGAGGCCGAGATTCGGTTCACCGAATCTCAACTCGTCGACTGAGCTACACTGTGGATATGACCACGCTGATCCGACAGGCACCTCAGCCCGCAACTGTGCATCGCGCCGTGCAGGTTCCGGTGTTCGGGGTGCCGTGGCCGCTGTACAAGCTGGCCGCTGTGGTCGCCGGCGTGGTCGTCGCCGCGCTCGTGTTCACCTTCACCGGCTCCGGGACGGCGTCAATGTGGGCCAGTGCAGTCGCGGTGATCACGGTGTGGTGGGGCGGCTATGTGCTGCTTCGTGAACGGTGGGACGATGGAGAGCG
This sequence comes from Gordonia sp. LUNF6, assembly GCF_047041125.1. NCBI lineage: Bacteria > Bacillati > Actinomycetota > Actinomycetes > Mycobacteriales > Gordoniaceae > Gordonia > Gordonia sp. LUNF6. The sequence goes on along the minus strand of NZ_CP178181.1, from coordinate 2,365,050 downwards.
TGACTTCATCGCCGAACACCACTCCCGCCGCTGATTCGACCCTCACCCCGGCGAGCATTGAGGCTGCGGCACGTCGTCTGGACGGCGTCGTACGCCGGACACCGCTGGAGGACTGCCCCCGCCTGAGTGACGCCACCGGTGCGCGAGTGCATCTCAAGCGCGAGGATCTGCAGACCGTCCGCTCCTACAAGATCCGCGGCGCCTACAACGTCATGGCGCAGCTGAGCGCAGATGAACTGGCCGCAGGCGTCGTCGCGGCGAGCGCGGGCAATCACGCACAGGGCGTCGCGTTCGCGTGCGCCACCATGCAGGTCAAGGGTCGGATCTACGTACCGACGACCACTCCCAAGCAGAAGTGCGACCGGATTCTGTGGCATGGCCGAGGGTTCGTCGAGCTCATTCCGGTCGGTGAGACCTACGACGCCGCGGCGGCCGCGGCCCAGAGCGACGTGATCCGCACGGGCGCCACGTGGATCCATGCCTTCGACGACCCGCGCACGGCGGCCGGGCAGGGCACGATCGGCAAGGAGATCCTCGAGCAGCTCGGAGCCGATCCCGACGTCGTCGTGTTGCCGGTCGGCGGTGCGGGCTGCATGGCCGGAATCGTCACCTACCTGCGTGCGGCGTGCCCCGGCGTCGCGATCGTCGGCGTGGAGCCGCACGGTGCCGTGTCGCTCGCGGCCGCGCTGGTCAACGGTGCACCGTACACGCTGCCGACCGTCGACTCCTTCGTCGACGGTGCGGCAGTGCAGCGCATCGGCGGCCTGGGGCACGGCGTGATGGCGGCCGCCGGGGCCCGGGTGGTGAACCACCCCGTGCTCGCCGACGTCACCTCGCACCCGCGGGTGCCGGTGATCGAGGCCTCGGAGATCGACCTCGCGCCGGGCAGCGTCACCATCACGAATGTGAGCGAGGGGGCGATCTGCTCGACCATGCTCGAGCTGTACCAGAACGAGGGGATCATCGCCGAGCCCGCGGGCGCGCTCGCGGCGACCGCGGTGCGCGAACTCGATCTTCCCGCCGGTGCCACCGTGGTCGCACTCGTCTCGGGCGGCAACAACGACGTCTCCCGCTACGGCGAGATCATCGAGCGGTCGTTGGTGCACCGCGGTCTCAAGCACTACTTCCTGGTGAACTTCCCGCAGGAGCCGGGCGCGCTGCGCCGCTTCCTCGACGACGTCCTCGGTCCCGACGACGACATCACTCTGTTCGAGTACGTCAAGCGGAACAACCGCGAGACCGGGGCCGCGTTGGTCGGCGTGGAACTCGGCGACCCGTCGGATCTGTCCGGGTTGCAGGACCGGATGAAGCGCTCCCGTCTGGACGTCGAACAACTCGAGCCGGACACTCCGGCGTACCGCTACCTGACGTAGGCGGACCCAGCGCGACGGCGGTCGCTCCCGGTAACGACGGGGGCGGCCGCCGTCCTCGTCTCGACCACCCGATCACCTGGTTACCGGCGTCGTGGGAGGGTCACCTGCCTATTTCCTACATAGGTGAAGTTATGTGTGGCGCCTGGCACACTTTCCCGAAATCGCTGTGTATATTACGACCGAACACCCCCTCGGGGGTGGGGCCGGCGGGGGGCGCGGCGACTGTCGACTCCCCACCGCACCCGCGGAGGCGAAGAGGGCGAAGGCAGGGGATTGAGCACAGACACGGTGGACGCGCACCCACGTGCTGCTGCGCGTCGTTGGTCCGACAGCGGCGCCCGCAAATGGTTCGACGAGCACATCAAGAAGTCCTTCGAGACCTTCGGCCGTCAGCTCGCGATGTTCGTCGAAGTGTTCAAGGTCCTCATCGAAGACATCGTCAAGAAGCGCTTCCCCTTCGGCGAGTTCATCCGGCAGTGCGCGTTCATGGCCTCCACGTCGGTCTTCCCGACGCTGCTCGTGGCGATCCCGATCGGCGTCATCGTCTCGATCCAGGTCTCGAACATCGCCGGCCAGATCGGCGCCACGTCGTTCTCCGGCGCCGCGACCGGCCTCGGCGTCATCCGGCAGGGCGCGCCGCTGGTGACTTCGCTGCTGCTGGCGGGTGCGGTCGGCTCGGCCATCGCCGCCGACCTCGGCTCGCGCACGATCCGCGAGGAGATCGACGCCATGCGGGTGATGGGAGTCAACCCGATCCAGCGTCTGATCTCGCCCCGGCTGCTCGCCACGATGGTGGTCTCGTTCCTGCTCTGCGGCTTCGTCTGCTTCGTCGGCTTCATCACCGGCTACCTGTTCAACGTCTACTTCCAGGGCGGGACGCCCGGCAGCTACACGGGGACGTTCGCTTCCTTCGCCGGCGTGCCCGATCTGTTGTTCGCCCTGGTGAAAGCCGTGATCTTCGGCGCCATCGTGGCGATCGTCGCCTGCGACCGCGGCCTCACCACCAGCGGCGGCCCGGCCGGTGTCGCGAACTCGGTGAATGCGGCGGTCGTCAACTCGGTGATCCTGCTGTTCACCGTCAACGTGGTGCTCACCCAGGTGTTCGCACTCGTCGTGCCGGCGAAGGTGGTGTGAGATGGCCGCGTCACGCTACGTACCGCCGCTGCTCAAACCGCTCGGCTGGCTGCGGAAGCTGTGGGAGGCGCCGCGCGACGGCATCGTCGCGATGGGGCACCTGATCACCTTCCTCGTGAAGTCGATCGGACTGGCGCCCATCACCTTCACGCACTACCGGAAAGAGGTCTGGCGACTGCTCTCCGACGTGGCGTGGGGCAACGGCGCGATCGTCGTCGGCGGCGGAACCGTCGGCGTCATGGTGATCCTCGGTGTGATGGGCGGCGCGACCGTCGGCATCGAGGGCTACACGGCGCTCAACCTGCTCGGCATGTCGCCGATCACCGGCGGACTCTCGGCGTTCGCGACCACCCGTGAGATCGCTCCGCTGCTGGCCGCGACGGCGTTCACCGCACAGTCGGGCTGCCGGTTCACGGCGCAGCTCGGGTCGATGCGGATCAGCGAGGAGATCGACGCGCTCGAATCGATCGCGATCCGGCCGCTGCCTTATCTGGTGACGACCCGGATGGCCGCGGCGGTCCTGTCGATCATCCCGCTGTACGCGATCTCGCTGGCCGCCAACTACATCGCCTGCCAGTTCATGTTCCAGATCCAGTCGGGACAGGGATCGGGCACCTACCTGCACTACTTCGACGAATTCATCCTGTCGCGCGATGTGGTCTTCTCGTTCCTCAAAGTCATAGTCTTCGTCCTGCTCACGACCTTCATCCAGTGCTACTACGGATACTTCGCGTCGGGCGGTCCGGAAGGCGTGGGCGTCGCGGCCGGGCATGCGATCCGGCTGTCGATCATCACGATCGTCTTCGCGAACCTGATCCTCACGCTGGTGTTCTGGGGCACCTCGGCCGGCATCAAGATATCGGGGTGACGGATGCGAATCGATACTGGTGGGCGCGATCCGTCGCTCAAGACGTACTTCCTGCGGGGGCTGGCGTTCCTCGCCGTGGCGGTGGTCGTGTTCGCACTGCTGCTGGCCCGGTACGAGGGCAAGTTCGACGACCGCACCGAGGTCACCGCGGAGCTGACCGACGTCGGCGACGGACTGGTTCCCGGCGCCGACGTCCGCTACAACGGCTTCATCGTGGGGTCGGTCGATTCGATCACCCTGGTCGGCAGCGGTGACAACCCGACGAAGGACGTCGCGTTGATCCTGAACCCGGACCAGGCGTCCGGCATCCCGGCGAACACCACCGCGCGCACCGTTCCGTCGAACCTCTTCGGCGTGAACTCGGTGGAGCTGATCGCGCCGGCGAATCCCGCCTCGGAGTCGATCAGCGGCGGCGACGTGGTGAAGGCCGACACCTCCGAGCCGACCATCCGGCTGCAGGACGCGCAGAACGAGCTCCGCTCGCTGCTGCGGAGTGTCCCGCCCGAAGATCTCGGCATGGTGCTCGGCACCATCGCCGACGCGCTGCAGGGCGGCGGCGCAACCTTCTCCACCTTCGTCGGTGTTCTCGACACCTACTGGAAGACCATCAACGCGCAGTTCCCGCCGGGCGCACCGTCCGGTTTCGAGAACTTCGACCGGGCGATCCGCGGTCTGGCGCAGTCGACCCCGCAACTGCTCGACGCGCTCGGCAAGTCGGTGGTTCCGGCGATGACGATCGCGCAGAACGCCGACCAGCTGACCGCACTGCTGTCGGCCGGCCAGGGGATGCTCGACCAAGTGCACACCCTCTTCGCCAAGAACGGCGACGGCGGCAAGCGGATCGTGCGTGATCTGAACACGATGCTCGGAGCGATCACGCTGGAACCGAACTCACTGCCCGAGGCGCTGCAGCAGCTCTACGTCCTGGCGGGCAGGGTGCTCGGAGTCTTCACCGGCGTGAACGGCCACGTTCAGCTGAACCTCGGCGTCAGCTTCAGTGCGTTCGCGCAGTACACGCGCCAGAACTGCCCGGTTTACGACGGCGGCCCCTACGGGACGGCCCGTGGGCCGGGATGCGTCGGCCCCGGGACCGGCACGGGCCCGACCATGTCGGGACCGTTGACGGTGTACCCGCCGGGAATGAAGCGGGCCGCCGCCCAGAAGCCGGTCAGTGCTGTGACGACCGGAAAGGACGAGAAGACGCTCAAGGGCGCGCTCGGACGGAAGCCGACCTCGGCCGACAGCCTCATGCTCGGCCCGCTGGTCTCGGCCGTGACACCGCAGGAGGGAGGCCGGTGAGCGCCGCTAAATCGACCATCCGCAAGCCGCTGATCGGATTCACCCTGTTCGCGATCGTCGCGCTGGCGATGACGTATCTGATCTGGTCCACGCTCGAGCGCTCGGTGAGCGGGCCGACCAGCGGGTACACGACCACGTTCAACGACGCGTCCGGGCTCGCGGAGGGCGACGACGTCAGAATGGCGGGCGTGCGCGTCGGGCGCGTGGAGAGCATCGACCTCGACGACGGCAGGGCCCTCGTCAGGTTCGAGGTCCAGCACGATCAGAAGGTGTACGCGAACACCCGGGCCGCGATCCGTTACCAGAACCTGATCGGTCAGCGGTACCTGGCGCTTTCGCTGGACGGTCCGACACCGCAGGCTCAGCTGAGCGAGGGCTCGGCGCTGCGTCTGCCGGGCGAGGACTCGTTCGACGTCACCAAACTCCTCGCCGGATTCCAGCCGGTCTTCGACACGCTGACACCCGAACAGGTCAACACGCTGTCGGAGAGCCTGATCCAGGCCTTCCAGGGCGACGAGGTGTCTCTCTCTCGCACGATCGCCGAGATCGGGCAGGTGGCGAGCGACATGGCCGACCGCGACCAGGTGCTCGGCGCGATCATCACGAACATGGGGGTGGTGATGCGCGAACTGGCCTCACAGGGCGACCAGGTGCAGACCCTCCTCGACAGCACCGGAAAGCTGATCGAGGGTCTCAACGGCAACTCTCAGCAGTTCGGCAAGGCGATCGATCAGCTCGGCCAGACCACCACCGGTTTCGCCCAGGTGTTCGCGCAGAACCGCGCGACCCTCAAGTCGGCCGGCACCGCCGCCGACGACGCCACCGGCAAACTGATCGCCAACGGCGCCAAGATGGACCGGCTCGCGGTCGAGCTGCCGATCTTCCTCGGACACTTCCCGAATGTGATGATGCAGGGCAACTACTTGAACATCTACGCGTGTGACCTCGACATCTCCATCGGCGACGTCCTGTTCCCGCCCGGCCTGATCAACAAGATCGGTGGCACCAACCACTCGGTGGTGTGCCGATGAAGAAGCGTCTCGCCCGGTCGTTCCACGGCAACCGCCGGCTGTGGTACGGGATCCTCGGTGTCGTCGTCATCGCGATCGTCCTGGTCGCCGTGGTCGGGCTGAGTTCGGCCGGACTCGGTAAGCGGACGTACACCGCAGACTTCGAACAGGCGGGCGGAATCCGTCCCGGTGACAAAGTCCGCGTGGCGGGCATCGACGTCGGCGAAGTGTCGAAGACCGAACTGGCCGGAGACCACGTCGAGGTCGCCATGAAGGTCGACAAGGACGTCGAGGTCAAGGACGACGGCTCCGCCGAGATCAAGATGTCGACGCTGTTGGGGCAGCGGTACGTCGACATCGTGCTCGGGCAAAGCGACAAGGCGACGCCGAACGACCGGATCCAGCACACGTACGTGCCCTACGACCTCCAGCAGACCCTGGCCAAGGGCACCCCGGTGCTTGCGGGCATCGAACCGAATGACCTCACCAACAGCATCCGCACGCTGAGCACGCAGCTGGCGGGTGCGCCCGCGATCATGGGACCCACACTCGATGCGCTGACCCGGATGTCGAACGTGCTCAACAATCGGCACGATCAGATCAACCAGCTGCTCAAAGACACCGATGCGATCACCAAGCAGGTCGTCGACAGTCAGTTCGCGCTGTCGATCATCGTCGGCCAGGGCGCCCAACTGGCGAACAAGATCGTGGCTCGCGAACAACTCGTGACCCGGATGCTCGACGGCGTGGCCGCCCTCACCGATCAGGCGTCGGCGGTGGCCGCGGAGAACGGCGACCAGTTCGCACCGGTGATGGCGAACCTCAACACGATTGCGAACGGACTCGAGAAGAACCGCGACAACCTGCGCAAGCTGCTTGACGTCCTGCCGGTCACCGCCCGGTTGACCACGAATCTCACCGGTGACGGGCCCTATGCGAACGGCTACCTGCCGTGGGGCCTGTTCCCCGACAACTGGCTCTGCGCGGCGCGGGTGGTGGACGGATGCTGAGGATGTCCCGGATCAAGAGCGCGATGGCCGCGGTGGCGCTGGTCGCGGTGACGGCGACGACCGTCAGCGGCTGCTCGCTGATGCCCGCCACCTGGACCGCGGCGCTGGGCCAGGCCAACACCGTCACAGCCTATTTCGACGACGTGTCGGGAATCTTCACCGGCAACGACGTCGCGGTTCTCGGAATGCCGGTCGGTCGCATCACCTCCGTGGAGCCCCAGGGCACTCGGGTGAAGGTCACGATGACCGTCGACAACAGCGTCGACGTGCCCGCCGATGTGACGGCGGCGATCGTCAACACCTCGATCGTGACCACGCGGCACATCGAGCTGTCGCCCACCTACACCAAGGGACCCAAGCTCGGCGACGGCGACGTGATCCGCCACACCGAGGCGCCGGTGGAGATCGGCACGCTGTTCGATTCGATCGACAAGATCGTCAAGGCCATGTCGGGAGACCGGCCCGGCGAGGGGCCGATCGCCGACTTCGTCGACGTGACTTCGGGAATCGCCTCCGGCAACGGCGAGAAGCTGCGGCAGGCGCTCGATGCGCTCTCGAAGGCGGGCAAGCTCGGCGCGGACAACGGTGACGCATTGATGTCGATCATCAAGTCGCTGAGCACGCTCACCACGGCGCTCACCGACAACTATCCGAAGATGCAGCAGTTCTCGTCGTCGATGACGCAGGTCTCGGACATGCTGGGCGACCAGTCGGTCGGCCTCGTCGCGTCGCTGCACGACCTGAACAAGACCCTGCAGAACACCTCCGAGTTCCTCGCCGCCAACTCGGGTGCGATCAGCGGTGCGACCGGCAGGATGGCGTCGCTGGCGGCCAATCTGTCGGACTTCTCCCGCGAGGTGGTGGAGACGATCGATGTGGCGCCCCTGCTGTTCCAGAACCTCTCGAACTCGATCTCGGCCGAACAGGGTGCGTGGCGGACCTCGGTCTTCCTTGACAAGTCGCTGCTCGACAACCAGATGCTCAACAAGTTCTGCAATGCGATCAACCTGAACCAGAAGGGCTGCGACACCGGTCAGCTGAAGGACTTCGGCCCCGACCTGGGCATCTATTCCGGACTGTTGGAGCTGAGCAAGAAATGACCAGGATTCGCAAGGCCGGTCTCGCGGCGGTCTCACTCGTCACCACGGTCAGCCTCACCGCATGCGGCGCCGTCCCCGGCGTCACGGTGGAGCAGATCCCGCTGCCCGCCCCGGGCGGGATCAGCGACTCGATCACCGTCCACACCTCGTTCGAGAACGCACTCAACCTGCCGAACAAGGCCAAGGTCCGTCTCGGCGGCCTGGATGTGGGCGAGGTGGAGTCCATCGTCGCGAAGAACTACCGCGCCGAGGTCACGATGAAGGTGGCGAAGGACACCGAACTGCCGATCGGCACCGGAGCCGAACTGCGTCAGGCGACACCGCTCGGCGACGTCTTCGTCGCGCTGCAGCCGCCGGCGGACACCTCGAAGGGGATGGTGCGCGACGGCGGCACCCTGGCCGGCCCCACCTCGGCGGCGGCGACGGTGGAGGACCTGCTCGTGAGTCTGACGGGTCTGGTCGACTCGGGTTCGGTGAGCTCCCTGCAGCGGATCTTCACCGAGCTCAGCACCGCCATCGGCGGCAATGCTCCCGAACTGCACGGCGCCATCGAGGGATTCACGACCGCGATCGACAAGTTCAACAAGAACTCGGCGGCGGTCGACCAATCGATGGCCGTCACAGCGCGGTGGTCGAAGGAACTGGCGAACGGCCGCAACCAGATCGCCGCCGCGATCAACAAGCTCCCCGCGGCGATCAACACGGTCAACGACCAACTCGGCATGATCCTGACGACCCTCGACAAGACGAACAAGGTGACCGCCGCGACCAACGATTTCCTGAACACCGAGCAGGCCGACTTCGGCGAGATGCTCGGCCACCTCAACACCACGCTGGTGGCGCTGGAGAATGCGGCGCCGATCTTCGGGCCGCTCGCCGACCGCATGGCCGAGCTGAACCCGAAGTGGGTCAAGTCGACGTCCGGAAGTGCGGCGGCGGTCTCGGCCAAGGTGTACTGGCTGACGCCGGGCGCCGGATTCGATTCGGCGTCGCGGTTGCCCGAAGGCGCGGACGTCACCAACGGCATGCACAGTCTGGAACAGACACTCGCCCGCATCATCGCTCGTCTCACCGGAACGAAGGGATGCTGCTCATGATGCGATGGCTGCGCAAACGCAAGATCATGATCGGCAACCTGGGGCTGGTCGTGGTGATGCTGGTGGGTCTGGCGTTCCTCGCCTTCAACAGTCTCAGTTGGCGTCCGTGGCAGAGCACGTATCAGGTCATGGTGCATTTCCCGGTCTCCGGCGGCCTGCAGGACACCAGCAAGGTGATGCTGCGCGGCGCCCAGATCGGCGAGGTCCGTTCCATTCAGGTCACGCCCAAGAGCGTCGACGTGACTCTCGATCTGCGCGACGACTACAAGATCAACAAGGGAGCGACGTTCTCCGCACTCGGCCTGTCGGCAGCGGGCGAGCAGTACGTGAACATCACCCCGACCACCGATGACGGCCCGTACCTGCAGGACGGAGATGTGATCCAGGTGGGCCAGACGCACGTGACGGCGGCCTTCCCGGGGATGCTGCAGTCGACGCTCGACGTCATCAGCCAGATCGATGCGCCGAAACTCACCGCGACGCTCAAGGAACTCGAGATCGCACTCAACGACCGCGGGCCCAACCAGCTCAAGTCGGTCTTCAACTCCGGAGGCGTGATCTTCGCCGATCTGGCGAAGGTGCTGCCGGAGACCACCACCCTGATCAAGAACTCCGGAACGATCCTCAAGACCACGGCGCAGGTCCAACCGGATCTCGGACGCCTCGCCGGCGGGCTCGACTCGCTCTTCGACGCGACGGTCGCGGCCGACAAGGAACTGCGGACGCTCCTGGGGAACGGACCGGAACAGTTCACGAGCCTCGCCGGATCGCTGGCGACGATCACCGATCCGCTCAGCGACGTTCTGACCCAGTTCCTCGACGTCGCGCGACAGGGTGCACTGCGCGCGCCGGCGCTGGCGACCCTGTTCCCCGCGATCCGGGACGGGTCCATTCAGGCACAGAAGATGTTCCACGACGGCGCCTGGTGGGCGCTGGCATCGGTGTATCCGCGGCCGTCGTGCAACTACCAGATCGCTCCGGTGCGTCCGACCAAGATCCTCGAACTCACCGTGCCGAAGAATCTGTACTGTGTCACCGAGGATCCGACCATGCAGGTCCGCGGGGCGGCGAACGCACCGCGACCGAAGGGCGACGACACGGCGGGTCCGCCTCCGGACTACGATCCGAACGCCCGCACGGTACCGCTCGACAAGTGATGAAGGATTTATGAGTTCAGACGACTCGAAAGACATCTCGGACGCCCGGCCCGACGACGCAGATGCCGACGACACCGCCGTTGCCATGGACGCCTCGGAGTCCGGCAATGCGGCCAAGCGCGCCGAGCGGAAGGCGGGCAGGGAGAAGGCCGACAGCGTCTCGGTGACGATCTCGATGCGCCGGGTGAAGCAGGCGATCGTCGGACTGCTCGTCGTCGCCGTGATCGCCGTGATCGCGGTCGGCGGATGGCAGTTGTACGAGAAGGACCAGAAACTCGCGGCGTTCGACGACAGCAAGGCCGCCGCGTCGAACTTCGTCGGCACGTACTTCCAGGCGATGAGCGGTCCCAATGCGGACGCCAAGTCGCTGCGCGACGCGGTCGGCCCGCTCAGCACCGGTGAGTTCAAGAAGCGACTGGACTCGGACGCGGTCGTCAGCACCGAGTTCATGAAGGAGAACAAGGTCGAGAACATCAAGACCACGGTGACCTCCTCGATGGTCGAGTCCTTCAGTGCCGATCAGGCGACGGTGGTCCTCGGTGTGGACGTGACGGGCACCAGCGCCATCAGCACCACCGGAGGCAAGAATGCGATCCTGCTCCAGCTGAACATGAAGAAGGTCGACGGCGACTGGCTCGTGAGCGCGATCGAGGCAGGTCCCGGAGTCACCGTCGGCTCTCAGCAGGCGCAGCAGCAGATCCCGACACCCGCCCCGACGCAGACGCCCGCGCCGGTCCCCGGCGGATAGCCACCCGGATAGCCGTCCCGCGGCGGCTCAATCCGCCGGTTCGAGGACGGCCAGCGGACCGTCGCCCAGGAGGACGTCCGCACCGACGGTTCCGGTGAACACCGCGCCGGTGACGGCATCGCGCCAGGTTCCGGCGGGCAGTTCCACCTGGGCGGCAGCTCTGGTCTCGGCGCCGGTGAACATCAGGGCCAGCCGAACCGCGACGAGGACCACCTGCGGTTCGCCGTCGCGGCCGCGCGCGAAGCTGACGATGTGCGAGGCGCAGACCCCGCGCGCGGGGACGTCGATGAAGTCGCTGCCCGGGGCGAAGGCACCCGGATGCCTGCGCCGGACCGCCAGAGCGGTCCGCACGGCCTGGAGCTTCGGATGGTCGAGGCGCTGACCGTAATCGACAGGCCGCCGGTTGTCGGGGTCGGTCAGCGAATGGTCCCACCACTCGGTGCCCTGGTACACGTCGCCGACACCGGGCAGCAGGAGCGACAGGGCCTTGCGCGAGATCGACTCGGCGCGGCCGGCGTCGGCGATGAGTGCGACGAACGCGGCGATCAGCTCCGCCGCGAAACCGTGCTGCAGACTCGTCAGCCACTGCTGAACGGCCGACTCGGCAGCGTCGTCCACGTCGGTCCACGACGACACGATGCCGTTCTCCCGCATGGACTTGCGCGCGAACTCCGCGAGTCGACGGGCCAGGTCGGCGTCCGGCCGGCCCTCGTCGGGCCACACGCCGACCACGTTCTGTAGGAGGAAGTAGCACATCACCGGGTCCGGCGGCGGTGCGATCCGCTGCAGCTCGTCGACCAGGATCCGCCACCGTTGGGGCGTCTGTGCGATCACCGCGATCCGGGCGCGGACGTCCTCGCTGCGTTTGGTGTCGTGCGTCGACAGTGCAGTCAGCGCCCGCGGCCAGTGGGCCGCACGCTCGGTCATCCGCGCATGGAAGTCGTTGCGGTTCACGGCCGGGACCCGCGGATTGCATCCGAGTTCCTGCGTGGAGACCAGCCGTGCGGTGCGGTGGAACCCGATGTCCTCGGTGGCCTTGCCGTAGACCGCGACCGCGGCTTCGCCGAGTCGGGCGACCGCTTCCGGAGCGTAGTCCGGGTCGTGGAAGGCGTCACGGAGGACGTCGAACCCCGGTGACAGGATCGGACTGGCGTCCCGCAGCCGTTCGATGTCGGCCAACACCGTGCTTCGCAGCGAGGGGTAGTCGGGACGGGCGACCGACGCGGAGCAGATCATCAGGGCGGCGGCCTGCTGCACGAGGTGGGCGCGAACGTGCGGCGCACGCCGGCAGAGCAGATCGCCGACGCGCTGGAGTCGGTCGGGGAACAGGTCCACGAGCACGGTCTGGCGAAGTGCGCGCGCCAGAGCGCCGAGTTCGCCGCCGCCCGGGACGCCGGAGACGGATTTGAAGGTCTCGTCGAGTTCCACCATCCCCGTCGGTGCGGTGAAGCGGGCTTCGATCAGCCGGAGCTGGTCGTATCCGGTGGTGCCGTCGACGGGGAGGGCGGGGTCGAGCCGCTCGCCGATCGCGAGCCCCTTCTCTATGTAGAGGAGCCGATGGTCGCCGAGATCGGCGCGCAGCCGCCGGAGGTAACCGGCGGGATCGCGCAGCCCGTCCACGTGGTCGACGCGGACGCCGTCCACCAAGTCGTCGGCGATCAGTTCCCGGAGCCACGAGTGCGTCGCGTCGTAGACTTCCGGAACCTCCTGCCGCAGTGCGGCGAGCCCGTTGACGGCCAGGAACCGGCGGTAGCCGATGCGGCGGCTGTCGTGCCGGACGAGGCGGTACCGCTGGCGGGCGTGCACCGCGTGCGGGTCGTCGCCGGGTGACGCGGTCCCCGGGGCGGTGGGTACGGCGAGCGTGCCGAGGACCAGCCGTCCGCGCTCGTCGAGTCGCAGATCGGCGAGGTCCTCGTCGCGGCCGAGGTAGGGCAGGTTGACGATCCCGCCTGCGGCCTCGGTGTCGAGATCGAAGTACTCGGCGTACCGGGAGTCCAGGCCGTTCACCAGCACGTCCGACCACCAGGGATTGTGATCGGGGTCCGCGATTCCGACGTGGTTGGGGACGATGTCGAGGATGACGCCGAGTCCGAGGGCCCGGGCGTGCTCGCGAAGCAGCCGGTAGCCGTCGGGCCCGCCGAGAACACCGGAGATCCGCCCTGGCGGGCACCAGTCGTAGCCGTGCCGCGATCCGGGCATCGCCTCCAGGACGGGGGAGAGGTAGAGGTGACTGACACCGAGTTCGCACAGATGAGGCAGGATCCCGGCCACCTCGGCGAACGTGAAGTCAGGCGTGAGCTGGATGCGATAGGTGGCCACCGGGTCGGCGGGGGTGCCGGCCATACCTGTCCTCCGATCGCCTGCACTGGCCCCGGAGGTGAGGCGTCAGTGGATCTCCGGGCCGGTCCACGGCAGTGCCGCGGAGAGCTGACGCGACAGTTCCCGGGTGAGGCTCCGGACGTAGGTCGCGCTCAAGTGGTGATAGTCCTTGTACACGATGATGTTACCGACCACGGCGGGGCAGAAGTCGGCGGTGCAGAGCCCGTCGGAGAGGTCGAGCCGATGGAACAGCGGGTTGCGCGCGGCGTAGTCGGTCGCCGGATCGACCGGATGCAGTGCGCTGGTCCGCACCGTGCCGCACGAGCGCGCGGTGCCGCCTGCGGCGAGGCACTCGGGTGTGTTGATCGGCCCGCGGTCGTTGTGCGGCCACGGATCGTCGCGGATTCCGACGACGGGGATCCCGGCGCCGGTCAGTTCGTCGAAGATCCCGATGTACCCCTGCGGGACGTGATCGGCGGCGCCCGACGGGTCCGGCCGCGTCGAGTTCGTGAACACCGCGTCGGGGCGAGTCCGTTCGAGGTCGGCCATCACGTTGAGAATCCAGGTGCGGCACTCGGGATACGGCGTGCCCTCCAGCTTCGTCGGGTTCTCGTCGGACGTCAGCGGGCAGCCCATTTTGAGATAGGTGAGGACCTTGAATCCGTTGGCCTTGCCGATCGCGTCGAGGGCACCGATCCACATCTCGGCGTGCGAGCCGCCGGCGAGGGCGAGGGTCCTGGTGCCGTGCGGGTCGCCGTAGACGCCGATCGCGGGCTCGGTCGCGGCGAAGTCGCTCATGAATCCGTCCGGGCCGGTCTGCGGAAGGTCGTCGGCCACCGCGAGCGGCGTCGGCTGCGGGTCGAGTGCTGGAACGGGCGCGTTCTCGAGCAGGGCGCGGGCACCCGGATACAGGGCGGGGTCGAGGTTCGCGGTGTCGACGGTGACCGTCGCCATGTGACGGTCCCACGCCCGAATGGCTCCGGCAGTCCCGGCGGACATCGCGACCAGCATGACGGTCAGGATCGCGGCGTAGGTGATCCGCGGGTGCGCCGGCCACCGGATGTGCGCCATCGACGAGCGGCCGCCGCCGCGCAGCGGATCCTCCACGTACCGTTTCATCAGCCACGCTAGTCCCAGGGAGACGGCGAGGATGCCCGCGCCTTCGAGGACGTTCGCGTGCTGCGTTCCGCGCCAGGTGAGATAGAAGATCAGCAGCGGCCAGTGGATCAGATACAGCGAGTACGACAGTCCGCCGAGCCACACGGCGGGCCGGCTCGCGAGCATCCGGTTCGCGGCCGGCGCCGGGCGGTCGGAGGCCTGACCGGCCCAGATGACGAGGAGCGTGGCCCCCACCGGAACCCAGGCGAGCGCTCCCGGGTATTCGGCGACACCGTCGATCCACCAACCGCAGGTGGCGATCAACACCAGCGCTGCGACGGTGACCGCGCTGCGGATGCGGTCGGCGATGGGCCACCGCGGCATCCAGATCGCCAGGAGCCCGCCCACCAGCGGCTCCCACAGGCGCGAGCGCGTGTCGTAGTAGTTGAAGGGCTGATCGACGTGCAGCCGGTGCTGCGCCCAGACGAACGAGGCGACGGCGACGGCGGCGACGACGACCGCGAAGACACCGCGGATGACGCCTGCGCGGGTCAGCATCTCGTAGCGGCGGCCCGCCACCTTGATCAGTCCGGCGATGGCGAGCAGGACGATCAGGGCGCCGACGAAGAACTGGCCCTGCATGGACATGGACCAGAGGTGCTGCAGCGGGCTGTTCGCTGAGCTCGCGGCGAGGTAGTCCTGAGAGTTCTTCGCGAGGTAGTAGTTCTGGTAGTAGAGCGCGCTCGCGAAGGTCTCACGGCCGATGTTGAGCCAGCGGGTCTGTGCGATCACCAGGACTGTCAGGATCACGACCCCGATGAGCACCGTGTACAGCGCGGGCAGGAGTCGTTTGAGCAGACGCTGGAACCGCGGCCAGGGGTTGATCGTCTCCGCGAGCCCGAAGCTGACCGACTGGCTGTGAATGGTGTGCCGCAGGAGCGAGCCGATGAAGAAGTAGCCCGAGAGAGTGAGGAACACGTCGACGCCGCCGGAGACCCGGCCGAACCAGACGTGGAAGCATGCGACCAGGGCGATGGCGATGCCGCGGAGACCGTCGAGGTCTGAACGATAGGCGGGCACCGTCGGGGCCGTTGCCGTGGCAGGGCGATCGGTGGACGCGGGCACTGTCGTTGGTTTCTCTCTCCGGGCACGGGCCTCCCGGGCGGGTGGCCGCCTCAGTAATCTACGTGCCCGCCTGCGCCGGACGAAATCTCGGCCTGCGGCGGGTGCGGTGCGCGGGTCAGTGCGTCTGTGCGGCGCTGCGGGCCCGGGCGCCGTCGAGGATCACCTCGAGCGCGTCGTCGAACTCCGCGTCGAAGACCCGGCCGGACGGTCCGGTGACGCCGAGCCGCTCCATCTGTGTCCGGGTCTGCTCCTCGATCGTCAGACCGATGGTCAGCTGGCAGATGGCCGTCGCCAGACCCGACTGGGCCTGGCGGTCGAGGCCGCCGCGGGCGGCGATGTCGGCGATCACCGTCTCGATGCCGCGGTCGGCCAGTCCCGACGCCCAAGCCGAGGAGACCACCTCGGCGCTGTCCGGGACGGCGAGCAGCGCCTGGCGCATGTCCGTCGCCAACCGGTGCAGATCGGCGAGCCAGTCGATGTCCTCGGACGCCCCGGGAACGGTCGAGAGGATGTCTTCGGCGAGCGCGGCGAGCATCGACTGCTTGTTCGGGAAGTGCCAGTACAGCGCGTTCGGCCGGACGCCGAGATCTGATGCCAGCCGCCGCATCGTGAGATCGGCGAGGCTGTGCTCGGCGAGGATGGCCCGCGCCGCAGCGAGAATGTCCGATCTCGTGTTGCTCACACCGCCACCCTATCCTGACCTGCCCTGTACGTCGTACAGGCGTCTCCTGTACATCGTTCAGGACGTCCTGTACGGTGTCCAGGAATCGAGGAATCCGTGTGGGATGTGCAACGAACAGGAGGCCGGTATGGACCAGACCACCATCGCGCAGATCGATGCGAAGCACGTCTGGCACCCGTACGGCGGCTTCCCGTCCAGTACGCGGCCGCTGGTGGTGCGGGACTGCGCGGGCGTGCACATCCGGCTCGCCGACGGCACCGAACTGATCGACGGGATGAGCTCGTGGTGGTCGGCCGTTCACGGCTACCGTCACCCGCGACTCGACGCGGCGCTCGCCGAACAGGCCCGTCGTATGTCGCACGTGATGTTCGGCGGGCTCACACATGAGCCCGCGGCGAGACTGGCCCAGACGCTGGTGAGCCTGACTCCCGATCCGCTCCAGAAGGTCTTCTTCGCCGACTCCGGTTCGGTGTCGGTGGAGGTCGCGGTGAAGATGGCGGTGCAGTACTGGCGCAGTCGCGGGCGCAGCGAGAAGCACCGCCTGCTGACCTGGCGGGGCGGCTACCACGGCGACACCTTCGCGCCCATGAGCGTCTGCGATCCCGAGGGCGGCATGCACTCGATGTGGCGCGGAGTGATCGCCGAGCAGGTCTTCGTCCCCGCGCCTCCGGACGCGCGTGCGGGTGCGTCCGCCGACGAGGCCTACCTGACCATGTTCGACGCGCAACTCGAACTGCATCGCGATCGACTGGCCGCAGTGATCGTCGAACCGGTGGTCCAGGGTGCCGGCGGGATGCGGTTCCACTCGCCGTCGCTGATCGCGGGGCTGCGGCGACTGTGCGATCGCCACGACGTGCTGCTGATCTGCGACGAGATCGCCACCGGCTTCGGCCGGACCGGCACCCTTTTCGCGGTCGACGCCGCGGCCGTCAGCCCCGACATCGTGTGCGTGGGGAAGGCGCTGACCGGCGGCTACCTGACGCTGGCCGCCACCCTCACCACCGATGAGATCGCCGCGACCATCAGCCGCGGCGAGGCGGGAGGTCTGGCACACGGACCGACCTTCATGGCCAACCCACTGGCCTGCGCGGTCGCCTGTGCGTCCCTGGAGGTACTCGCCGAATCGGACTGGCGGACGCGCGTGCCGCAGATCGGCCGCCGGCTCAGCGCGGGGCTGGCGTCGTTGACCGAGGTGGCAGGCGTCGCCGACGTACGCACACTGGGGGCGATCGCGGTGATCGAGCTCGATCGCGAGGTCGACGTCGCTGCGGCCACCGACGCGGCGATCGCGCGCGGAGTGTGGGTGCGGCCGTTCCGAAACCTGATCTACGCCATGCCGCCGTACATCATCACCGATGCACAGATCGACGTGCTGACAGCAGGCATGACCGCGGCGGCGAGGGCGTCGGTGGAGGCGTCGGTGGAAGCAGACACCCGCGAGGACGAGGAGTTGGCATCATGAGCGCACCGTGGCTGGCGGACATCGCCGCGCGGACCCTGAACGCAGGACTGCACCGGGAACCCGTGGTGCGCCAGGCCGGAGCGACCGAGATCAACCTCGCGTCCAACGACTACCTCGGGCTGTCGAGCCATCCGGACGTGATCGCCGGGGCACACGCCGCACTCGACCGGTGGGGTGCGGGCTCCACCGCCTCCCGTCTGGTCGCGGGAACCACGCAGGCGCACATCGACTTCGAGAACGACCTCGCTGAGTTCCTGGGTTTCGAAGCCGCTCTGGCCTTCTCGTCCGGGTATCTGGCCAACGTCGGCGCGATCACCGCGCTCGTGGGCCGGGGTGATCTCATCGTGAGCGACACCGGAGCGCACGCCTCGCTGATCGACGGATGCCGGCTGTCGCGGGCGCGCGTGGAAGTGGTGCCGCGCGGCGACGCCGATGCCGTGGAGCGAGTGCTCGCCGCACGGTCGGAGGAACGCGCGCTGGTCGTGACGGATTCGATCTACAGCATCGACGGCCGGATCGCTCCGCTCCGCGAGTACTACGACACGGCCACTCGGCACGGCGCGATCATGCTCGCCGACGAGGCGCATGCGCTGGGCGTGCGCGGCCCCGGCGGGCGGGGAGTCGCGGCCGAACAGGGACTGTCCGGCGCTCCCGGTCTGGTGATCACGACGGTCGGGTCTAAGTCGCTCGGTGCACAGGGCGGCATCGTTCTCGGCACGCATCTGCTCCGCGAGCATCTCATCGACCATGCCCGGACCTTCATCTTCGACACCGGTCTCAACCCGGCCGCCGTCGGGGCGGCGCATGCGGCGCTGCGCATTCTGCGCGGCGATCCGCAGATGCCCGACCGGCTCCGCGCCGGAGTGCGCCGGCTCGCCGCCGCCTGCGGTGGCGGGATCCCCGACGCCGCAGTGGTGTCGCTGATCGTGGGCGACCCGGTGGCCGCGGTCGACGCCGCCGCGCTGTGCCGGGAGCAGGGCGTCTTCGTCGGATGCTTCCGACCGCCGTCGGTGCCCGAGGGCACTTCACGGTTGCGCCTGACCGTCCGCGCCGACCTCGATGACGCCGACCTCGACTTCGTGGCCTCAGTCGTGACCGGCGCGCTGCGCCGGGTGGAGGCCGCATGACCGCGCGGATCATGGTCGTCACCGGCACGTCGACGGATGTCGGCAAGACGGTCGCGGTCGCTGCGCTGGCGGCCGCCGCCCAGGCCGCCGGACTCCGCGTCGGCGTGTGCAAGGCCGCGCAGACGGGGGTCGCGCCCGGCGAACCGGGCGACCTCGACGAGGTGCGCCGCCTGGCCGGACCGATCCCGGTGCGCGAGCCGGCACGGTATCCCGAGCCGCTGGCCCCCGAGACCGCCGCCGCGCGGGCCGGAATGGAGCCGGTGACACTCGATGCGATCGCCTCGGCGACCGAGGGACTCGCCGCCGTCACCGATCTGGTGCTGGTGGAAGGTGCGGGCGGCGTGCTGGTGCGACTCGGTCCGGACTTGACCGTGCTCGGCGTCGCCCGCCGACTCAGCGCGGAGATGCTGGTGGTCGCGGACCCGGGGCTCGGAACTCTCAACCACACCGAACTCACCGCGCGGGCGATCGCCGCAGCCGGGGTGAGGCTGCGCGGTCTGGTGATCGGTTCCTGGCCCGGCGAACCGGATCTCGCGATGCGGTGCAACCTCGCCGACCTTCCACGGCTGACGGGAGCGCCGATCGTCGCGACCGTCCCCGCAGGGGTCGGGCGGTCACCGGCCGACGACTTCCGCGCCGCCGCACCGAAGTGGGTCGACGCCTCGCTGTTCCACGTGGACGCGACCTGTTCATGACGCCGAGAACGCGCCGCACAGCGCCGGCCGAGGGGGATACGCCCTCACCCGGGGCGTCACCGGCACGTTCCTAGAAACCTCACACCCATTCACGAAGGAGATCTCCCCATGACCACGACCGCCGACACCTCGGCTCCGGCAGCCGCGGACACCGCCGACATCCTCGCCGTCGCGCGCGAGCAGGTCCTGGAGCGCGGTGAGGGACTGAGTCAGGACCAGGTCCTGCGCGTCCTGCAGCTCGACGACGACCGCCTGACCGAACTGTTGCAGCTCGCGCACGATGTGCGGCTGCGGTGGTGCGGTCCCGAGGTGGAAGTGGAGGGCATCATCTCGCTCAAGACCGGCGGCTGCCCCGAGGACTGCCACTTCTGCAGTCAGTCGGGACTGTTCGCCTCTCCGGTCCGCAGCGCCTGGATCGACATCCCGTCGCTCGTGGAGGCGGCCAAGCAGACGGCCAAGACCGGAGCGACGGAGTTCTGCATCGTCGCCGCCGTGCGTGGACCGGACAAGCGACTGATGACTCAGGTCGCCGCGGGCATCGAGGCCATCCGCAACGAGGTCGACATCCAGATCGCCTGCAGCCTGGGCATGCTCACGCAGGAGCAGGTCGACGAGCTCGCAGCGATGGGTGTCCACCGCTACAACCACAATCTGGAGACCGCGCGCAGTCACTTCCCGAAGGTCGTCACCACGCACACGTGGGAGGAGCGCTGGGGCACCCTGAGGATGGTGCGTGAGGCGGGCATGGAGGTCTGCTGCGGCGGCATCCTCGGCATGGGGGAGACCCTCGAGCAGCGCGCGGAGTTCGCCGCCGATCTCGCGGCGCTCGAGCCCGACGAGGTGCCGCTGAACTTCCTGAACCCGCGTCCGGGCACGCCCTTCGGCGACCTGGACGTACTGCCGGCCTCGGAGGCGCTGAAGTCGGTGGCCGCGTTCCGGCTCGCGCTGCCCCGCACCATCCTGCGGTTCGCGGGCGGCCGCGAGATCACCCTCGGCGATCTCGGAGCCAAGCAGGGCATCCTCGGCGGCATCAACGCCGTCATCGTGGGCAACTACCTGACCACTCTCGGCCGGCCCGCGGAGGACGATCTCGATCTGCTCGACGACCTGAGCATGCCCATCAAAGCCCTCAATGACACGCTGTGACCCGCGCCGGTAGCCTCGAAGGTCGTGGCCCGTCCGCCGCGGCTATCAGATTCCAGGAGGCGTCGACCATGACGAGCGTGATCCCCGGTCCGCTGCAGCAGCCGCTGCGCTTCGGCGTGTACACCGGCATCGAGCTCGAACTCCAGGCTGCGGACGAGGTTCCCACTGCGGCGCGACTCGGCCTGGAGCCGCCGCGCTTCTGCGGCCAGTGCGGCCGCCGGATGGTGGTGCAGGTGCGGCCGGACGGTTGGGATGCACGGTGCTCCAGGCACGGAACGGTCGACTCGTCGGAGCTGGGACAGCGATGAACGCGCGCCGGGTGGTCGCGGTCGTACTCGCGCTGTTCGCCGCGGCGGTGGCGGTCGGAGGACTGTGGGTGCTGTTGGCTCCCGCACCCGATGTCGTCGTCGAACACGGCGGGCAGATGCGTTTCGCGACCGAGGCCGACCCGGCGAAGCTCTTCGACGGGGTGGCGATCTTCTCCTTCCTCTGCCTCGGACTGGGCGTGCTGATCGGACTCGCCACCTGGTTCGGGCTGCGCACGTCGAGGGGTGTCGGCGGATTCGCGTTCGTGGTGCTGATGTCCATCGCCACGTCGGCGCTCGCGCTGAACCTGGCCGACCGCTTCGGCCGGATGTCGCACGGCGAGATCGAGCGGTCCGTACCGGGCTCCTACTCCGGGACGGTGAACCTCTGGCTCGACGGCGACGTCGGTCCGGCCTGGGTGCTGCTGCTGTGTGCGCCGACGGCCGGCGCGCTGGTCTATCTCGTGTGCGTTCTCTCGAGCGCGCACGCAGATCTCGGCGTGGGCGATCTGCCTGCGGACGAGTTCGGTGAGATGCGCGAGCCGTTGCCGGTCGGTGCGGTCGGAGCATCCGACGGCGGCGAGGTCGTGCCGCCCTCGCAACCGGGAGACCCGAGCGGACGCTGAGGCGGGACGTGGGGAAGTGCGGGCCGTCACATGGGTGGGCGCAGCGCGGCGAATTCGTCGGTCACCCTGATCCGAGCGTCCGCGAACTCATACAGCGCGGGCGGACGGCCACCCGTCCGGCCGGTGCGGCCGACGGTTCCCGTCGCCACGACCACTCCGCGGCGTGAGAGGACCCGCAGCAGATTCGTCGAGTCGACCGGGTAGCCCAGCGCCGCTCCATAGATCTCGGAGAGTTCGGACATCGGGAACTGGCTCGGCGCCAGAGCGAACGCGATGTTGGTGTACGAGAGCTTGCCCGCCAGACGATGCCGTGCGAGGTCGATGACGTCGCGGTGGTCGTAGGCCAGTTCCGGCAACTCGTCGACGGCGAACCATGCGGCATCGGCGACGGTCTCGGCGGGGATATCGCTCGGCACCAGCGCCAGGAAAGTCGATGCGACGGTTCGCTGTTCGGGCACGCGGTCCGGGTCGGAGAACACCGACAGCTGTTCGAGGTGGGCCACCCGAGTGAGCCCGGCGCGGGCACCGAGCCATCTCAGCGCGGCCGCCCCCAGCGTCTCGCGCTCAACGATCGGTCCGCCGGGCAACGCCCATCCGGCCTGCTCGCACCGATGCAGCAGCACATGCAGCGCCGGGACGTCGACGTCGGTTTCGCGCACCTGGAAGACAGCGGTGAGCACCTCGACGCGCACGGTGGTTTCGGCCATGCGATCCAGATTAGGAGACGGTCGTTCCGCTGCGCATTCGGTCCCGGTGGACGGTCACGGGTGAGTGACCCAGGTGCTCCCGCCGCACATGATGAACAGTCCCGACGGATCCCGCGACACCCGATCGACGCTGCTGTCGCAGGGATCGCCGACATTGTGGACGCTTCCGTCGTCGTCTCCGTGCTGGAGCCAGTGCGGCGTCGGCCTACCGGAGTAGCCGCAGACCAGACTGCGGCCGGAGGCGTCTGTCTGGAAAGTGCGTACTTCCGAGTCCGAACACTCCGAACCCTCGACGACCGGCGGTGCCTCCTCCGTGACCGGCTCCTCGACAGCCGGCGGGTCGGGTCTCTCGGTCTGGGACGGCGGGGATTGCGTGACCGACACGGTGACGGTCGCCGGCGGAGCTGCGGCGTCGTTCGATCGCTGAGGGTCCATCAGGACGATCGTGACCGCGACCGCGACAGCCACCGCCAATAGAACCGCAACGGCCACGAGTATCCGCGTCACATGTCGTGTCGCCATCGATGCAGTCACCTCTTCGGCCTCGTCCCACGTGAATGGAAGCACCGTAGCCCACTGCACCGGCAGGCCTTGGCGTTCCCGCTGACAGCGCGCCCGAACGCTGTCACGACCGGGCGGGAATGCGTCGTCGATCACAGGTGTTACGATGACGAGGTGTTTTCGATCTATGGTCGAAAACCTCTGGCGCACAGCCCGCGCTCGAGACCACGCGATGGGAGAGCAGTCGTCATGACTACTGGAACCGTGATCACCCGGACCGAGACCGAACTCGGCATGCCCGACCCCCGCCACGGTATTCCGCCCGCCTACGGCGGCGTGGAGCCGACGGCCGAGTGGGCCGAGGAGATCAAGCGGCTGGCGAAGGCGCGCAACGCCTCGATCCTGGCTCACAATTACCAGCTGCCCGCGATTCAGGACATCGCCGACCATGTCGGCGATTCGCTCGCACTGTCGAGGATCGCCGCGGAGACCGATGCGGACGAGATCATCTTCTGCGGTGTGCACTTCATGGCCGAGACCGCCAAGATCCTGAGTCCAGAGAAGCGGGTACTGATCCCGGACGAGCGAGCGGGCTGCTCGCTCGCCGATTCGATCACCGCGGACGACCTGCGTGCTTGGAAGGCTGAGTTCCCGGACGCGGTCGTCGTCTCGTACGTCAACACCACCGCTGAGGTGAAGGGACTGACGGACATCTGCTGCACCTCGTCGAACGCGGTGGACGTGGTCGCGTCGATCGATCCGGACAAGGACGTGCTGTTCCTGCCGGACCAGTTCCTCGGTGCCCACGTGAAGCGTGAGACGGGGCGCGACAACATTCACATCTGGGCGGGCGAGTGCCACGTGC
Organism: Gordonia sp. LUNF6; assembly: GCF_047041125.1. Classification (NCBI taxonomy): domain Bacteria; kingdom Bacillati; phylum Actinomycetota; class Actinomycetes; order Mycobacteriales; family Gordoniaceae; genus Gordonia; species Gordonia sp. LUNF6. The sequence continues at coordinate 2,341,596 of NZ_CP178181.1, read as the reverse complement.
ACGCCGGCATCAACGGCGATGAACTCACCGAACAGACCGAGAGTCACCCCGGCGCCGACCTGTTCATTCATCCCGAGTGCGGGTGCGCCACGTCGGCGCTCTATCTGTCGGGCGAGGGCGTCGTGCCGCAGGAGCGCGTCAAGATCCTCTCCACCGGCGGCATGATCGACGCCGCGCGAGCCACTCACGCCAAGCAGGTGCTGGTGGCGACCGAGGTCGGCATGCTGCACCAGCTGCGTCGTGCGGCGCCGGAGATCGACTTCCAGCCGGTCAACGATCGTGCAGCCTGCCCGTACATGAAGATGATCACCCCGGCGGCGCTGCTGCGATGCCTCACCGAGGGCAAGGACGAAGTCCACGTCGCTCCGGATGTGGCCGCCCGTGCACGGCGCTCGGTGGAGAGGATGATCGCGATCGGCAATCCCGGTAGCGGAGAATAGGCGGAGTGAACTCCTTCATCGGTCAGCAACAGGCAACCGGCGATCTGGATCTCGTCGTCGACGAGGAACTCATCGCTCTGATCCGCACGGCACTCCTGGAGGATCTTCGATACGGTCCCGACATCACCACGCTGGCGACCGTGCCACCGGAGACGGTCGCGGACGCGAAGATCGTCTCCCGCCAGCCCGGCGTGCTCGCCGGCCTGCCGGTGGTCCGGGCCGTGTTCGACGAGGTGATCGGGAGCGATAACTACGTAGTCACCGAGCAACTCGACGATGGCTCGCGCGTCGAACCCGGGTCGGTCGCTCTCGCGCTGCGTGCCCCGGCGACCTCGTTGTTGACCGCGGAGCGTACCGCCCTCAACCTGCTGTGCCATCTGTCCGGTATCGCCACGGCGACGGCTGCGTGGGTCGACGCCGTGGACGGCACGCGTGCACAGATCCGGGATTCGCGGAAGACGCTGCCCGGTATGCGCGCGCTGCAGAAGTATGCGGTCCGGGCGGGCGGCGGAGTGAACCATCGGATGGGTCTCGGTGATGCCGCGCTCATCAAAGACAATCACGTGGTCGCCGCGGGCGGTGTCGCGCAGGCGCTCGAAGCGGTCCGCGCTGCGGCGCCGGATGTTCCGGTGGAGGTGGAGGTCGATTCGCTGGAGCAGCTCGACGAGGTCCTCGAGCTCGCGCCCCAGCTGGTTCTGCTCGACAACTTCGAGCCGTGGCAGACGCAGATGGCGGTGCAGCGCCGAGACACGCGGTCGCCCGAGACGAAGCTCGAATCATCAGGCGGACTGGCACTGGACTCGGCGATGGACTACGCGAGGACCGGTGTGGACTACCTCGCCGTCGGGGCATTGACCCACTCGGTCACGGTCCTCGACTTCGGCTTGGACATGTGACCGACGGTGTTCGCGCACTCCTGTGCCCGGCCGGGTGTGTCCGGTCAGGCGGCCAGGAGTGTGTCGAGGTAGTTCTCGATCCGGGATTCGCTGGGTTCGGGCGGCGGTTGGGGTTGGTGGTCCGGTAGGAGTTCGGCGTGGTGGATCTGGTTGATCCGCCATCCGGGCGGTCTTGTCCCGCCGCGGCTGGTGTTGTCGCTGGGTCGCCAGACGACGCGGCCGGCGTGGGGTCCGTCGATCAGGATCATCGTCTGCCATTGCCCGGGGCGGGGTCCGACGGAGCGATTGTGGCGTCCGCATGCGGCGCCGAGGTGGTCGATGTCGGTGGGGCCGCCGTCGGCCCAGTCGGGGAAGTGATGGGCTTGGGTGCGGGTGAACGGGGCGTCGCAGCCGGGGGCGGTGCAGCCGCGGTCGCGGGCGAAGAGCATCAACCGCTGTGCCCGCGACGCGAGCCGGCGTCCTCGTCCGAGGTAGAGGGCTTGTCCGGTGTGGGCGGAGAAGACGGCCAGGTGCGGGGTTGCGGTGGCGGCGACTTCGATCAACTCCGCGACCGGCAGCCGGGTCCCGGTCGCGGTCAACGCGATCCCGGCGCGCTCGGCCAACTCGTGGTCGGTGATGGTGATGACCAGATCACCCGACCGCCGACCACCCCCAGCACCAGTGCGGGAGGCGCGCAGCAGCGCTTGCAGACCGTCATGGGTGCGCTGCCCCGGCGTGCGAGTATCACGCTCCACCGCCGCCGCCAGGGCGGCCGGGTCGGCCGATTCGACGGTCCCGGATGGGGAGTCGGGGTCGTCGGGGTTGTTCATCCCCGGTGCCGCCCACGACGGCAGTGCCGCCTCCATTTCCGCGCGCAACGCCGGGGTGAGGTAGCCGCGGACTTTGCTCATCAGCCGCAGATCCTGGGGCAGGATCGTGAAGCCGCGCAGGCGTTTGCGGTCGCGTTCGTCGGTGACGGTTCCGTCCGGATCCAGGTGCGCGAGCAGTCGGATGCCGGCGGTGCGGACACCGGCCGGACTCAACTCACGGGCGACCCACGCCAACTGCGCCTCAGCCCGTGCCCGGGTCTGCGCGTCGATCGCGGTGGGAATCTTGTCCATGACGGCGTCGATCTCGCGGACGTGGTCGGCACCGATCGCACCCTCGCCCACCGCGACCGCAGTCGCCGGCAGTATCGGTTCGCGGGTCTGTCCTTGCAGTTCGGTGAATCGTCCGATGCCGGCGGCACTGACGCGTCGGCGTCGGGCGGCACCGTCACCGAGCCGCAACCCCTGCGCCAAATACTGATGCACCGACAGGTATCCGGCTTTGCGGTAGGCGCTGCGGTCGGAGACCTCCACCAGCACTGCGGCGTCGACACCGTCGAGACGACGATGCGTGCGCTCGAGGGTCTCGACGGTTTCCAACAGGGCGTCTTCGGTCACCGCGGACAGCGGTAGGGACGCGAACTTGGTCGCCGCAGCCTCCAACAGGCGGGCGAGGGCGGCCGGGTCGTCCGGCAGCAGCACCTCCGACGTGACCATCGAACCCACCCCCTCCACCTGAACAGTGTCCGAGAACACTCCTGCTGTGCTTCTATGTTCGAATCATACCGCCGACCTCCGACAAGAACTGTGAGAGAAGCCGCAGACCTGTCGGGCAGCCCATGGACGAGCGCTATCGGGGCGAACAGTGGCGCCTGTCGCCGGGCCGCGAGACCGACCGCGAAAGTCTCGTGCGACCGTCCGTCCGCGGTCTGATAGCGGTGGCGGCCGAAACCGACCATCGACCCCCACATCACCGGCTCGGTACCGGTCACCTCCCGAAACAGTCGGACCACGAGCCGGGCGTCGTCCCGCCGCCGCTGGTCCGTGACAGCAGCGAGATACGCATCCACCGAGTCGTCACCGGGGGCCGTCTTCGTCATGGGTCGAGCCTAGATGTCCGTACGTTCGGGCATCATCGGTGGAATGACGCCGACCGTGTACGCCTCGACCGCCTCCGAACTGGACCCGATCACGTTCTACGGTCTGCTGCGACTGCGCGAGGAGGTCTTCGTCGTCGAACAGGACTGCGCCTACCACGAGTTGGACGGCCGGGATGTGGAGCCCACCACTCTCCACCTCTGGTGCGCGGACCCCGTGGACGGAAGTCCGGTCGCCACTGTGCGCGTGCTGCTGGACCCACTTCCCGACGGCGAGACCCGGCACCGGATCGGCCGGGCCTGCGTGCGGCCCGAACTCCGAGGCACCGGGTTGATGCGGGCCCTCCTGGATCGGGCCGTCGCCTACATCGCCGACCGCCCGAGTGTTCTCGACGCTCAGGCCCACCTCGCGGGCCTGTATTCACGGTGGGGATACGTCCCCGACGGACCGGAGTTCGTCGAGGACGGGATTCCGCACGTGCCGATGCGGCGCGACCCCGCGCGGCGGCCGGGCCCGACGAGAAGGTCGACCGCCGAACGGGCCTGAATCGCATGCGGAGTGTTCAGTCGCCTTCGGCTCCGAGGCCGGTGCGCAAACGGTTTGCATCGACCGCATATCCTGGACAGTGCCCTCAAGTCCTCGAAAGCGGAGCGGAGAACACATGCTCACCCGAACCGACCTGCGAGGCAGCACCCCGACGCTGAGCCAACTGCGTCGTGCGCTGCCGCGCGGCGGAACCGACGTCAACGCCGTGCTGCCCACGGTCACTCCCGTCGTCGAAGCGGTCGCTGAGCATGGTGCCACCGCGGCCCTCGACTACACCGAGAAGTTCGACAGGGTCCGCCCGGCGTCAGTCCGCGTCCCGGCGGAGGTGATCGCCAAGGCGCGGGCCGACCTCGACGGCGCGGTCGCCGATGCCCTGGAGGAGTCGATCCGTCGCGCTCGCCTGGTGCACGCAGACCAGCGACGCCAGACCTCGGTCACCCAGGTGGTGCCCGGCGGAACCGTCGCCGAGAAGTGGATCCCGGTGCGTCGCGTGGGTCTGTACGTTCCCGGAGGCAACGCCGTCTACCCGTCCAGCGTGATCATGAACGTGGTCCCGGCTCAGGAGGCGGGTGTCGGCTCACTCGTCGTCGCGTCTCCCGCCCAGGCCGACTTCGGCGGATGGCCGCACCCGACCATCCTCGCCGCGTGCGCCCTGCTCGGGGTCGACGAGGTGTGGGCCGTCGGCGGTGCGCAGGGCATCGCGCTTCTGGCCTACGGCGGTGACGACACCGACGGCCGCGTCCTGGACCCGGTCGATCTCATCACCGGTCCCGGCAACATCTACGTCACCGCGGCCAAGCGCCTCGTGCGCGGCGTGGTCGGCATCGACTCCGAGGCCGGTCCCACCGAGATCGCGATTCTGGCCGACGACTCCGCCGATCCCGCGGTCGTCGCCTCCGATCTCATCAGCCAGGCCGAGCACGACGTCCTCGCGGCGGCGGTGCTCGTCACCGACAGCGAGGCGCTCGCCGATGCGGTCGACGAGGCCGTGGAACTCGCGGCGTCGGCCACGAAGCACTCCGAGCGCGTCAAGACCGCGCTGGCCGGTCCGCAATCCGGGGTGGTCCTGGTGGACGACATCGACGCCGGGCTGGCTGTCGTCGACGCGTACGCGGCCGAGCACCTGGAGATCCAGACGCGTGACGCGCAGGCCGTGGCCGACAGAGTGACCAGCGCCGGCGCGATCTTCGTCGGTACTTATTCGCCGGTGAGCCTCGGTGATTACAGCGCGGGCTCCAACCACGTTCTGCCGACGTCCGGCTCGGCCAAGTACGCCTCCGGCCTGTCGGTGCAGACGTTCCTGCGCGGAGTGCATGTGATCGACTACGACCGCGACGCGCTCGCGGAGATCGCCGACCGCGTCGTGACGCTGGCGAACGCCGAAGACCTTCCCGCGCACGGCGAGGCGGTCCAGGCCAGGTTCGGGGGAGCACGGTGACCGGTCCGGGCCGGTCCGTGGGTCTCGCCGACCTCCCGTTGCGCGACTCGCTGCGCGGGAAGTCGCCGTACGGAGCACCGCAGCTTCAGGTTCCGGTGGTGCTGAACACCAACGAGAACCCGCACCCGCCGAGTCGTGCGCTGATCGACGACGTCGCGAAGGCGGTCGCCGCCGCGGCCGAGGATCTGCACCGATACCCGGATCGGGATGCGGTGGGCCTGCGTTCGGACCTCGCCGCGTACCTCAGCGCGGCCACGGGCGTGGAACTGTCGGTCGACAACGTGTGGGCGGCCAACGGCTCCAACGAGATCCTCCAGCAGATCCTGCAGGCCTTCGGTGGGCCCGGGCGCACGGCGATGGGCTTCGTGCCGTCGTACTCGATGCACCCGATCATCGCCGACGGCACGCAGACGCAGTGGGTCCCCGCTCATCGCGCGGACGACTTCTCTCTGGACGTGGAGCAGGCCGTCGCAGCGATCGCCGAGCACCGGCCCGACATCGTCTTCGTGACCTCGCCGAACAATCCGACCGGCGGGAGCGTCGCGATCGCCGATCTGCGGCGTCTCCTCGACGCGGCCCCCGGCATCGTGATCGTCGACGAGGCCTACGGCGAGTTCTCGTCGCAGCCGAGCGCGGTCTCGCTGATCGACGAGTTCGGCAGCAAGCTGATCGTGTCGCGGACCATGAGCAAGGCGTTCGCCTTCGCGGGCGGCCGGCTCGGCTATCTGGCCGCGGCGCCGGCCATGATCGAGGCGCTGCTTCTGGTGCGCTTGCCGTACCACCTGTCGGTGCTGACGCAGGCCGCCGCGCGGGCGGCCCTGCAGCACTCGTCGGAAACGCTCGGTGCGGTCGCCGCGATCGCCGCCGAACGCGACCGCGTGGCCGCCGCGCTCACGGGTATGGGATACGCGGTGACGCCGTCGGATGCGAACTTCATCCTCTTCGGCGAGTTCGCGGACGCTCCCGCCACCTGGCAGCGCTACCTCGACCGCGGTGTCCTGATCAGGGATGTCGGCATCCCCGGGCACCTGCGTGCGACCATTGGACTACCAGCCGAGAACGACGCCTTCCTGGCCGTCAGCGCGGAACTGGCCGATACCGACCGAAAGCAGCAGTAGCAGCAGTGACAACAGCGCAGCACGAACCCCGGATCGCCCGCGTCGAGCGCACCACGCGCGAGTCGTCGATCACCGTCGAGATCAACCTCGACGGCACCGGCAGGACCGACATCGACACCTCGGTGCCGTTCTTCGACCACATGCTCACCGCGTTCGGTGCGCATGGCAGCTTCGACCTCACCGTGCACGCGAAGGGCGACATCGAGATCGAGGCGCACCACACGGTGGAGGACACCTGCATCGTGCTGGGACAGGCCATCGGGCAGGCTCTCGGCGACAAGAGGGGCATCCGCCGGTTCGGCGACGCCTGGATCCCGATGGATGAGACGCTCGCCCAGGCCATCGTGGACGTCTCGGGCCGACCGTACTGCGTGCACACCGGCGAACCCGATCACATGCTGACCGCCGTGATCGGCGGCTATTCCGGCGGCGACAAGCCGGTCGTGTCGTACGCGACCGTCCTCAACCGTCATGCGTTCGAATCGATCGCGCTCAACGCCCGCATTGCCCTGCACGTCCGCGTGCTGTACGGCCGCGACCAGCACCACATCACCGAGGCCGAGTTCAAGGCCGTCGCGCGAGCACTGCGCGAGGCCGTCGAACCGGATCCGCGGACCTCGGGCATCCCGTCGACGAAGGGCGCCCTGTGAGTTCACCGCGCGTCGCGCTCCTCGACTACGGTTCGGGCAACCTGCGCTCGGCGCAGCGAGCGCTGGAGCGAGCCGGAGCGCAGGTCGAGATCACGTCCGACTTCGAGACCGCGATCGGTGCCGACGGACTGGTGGTGCCCGGCGTCGGTGCGTTCGCGGCCTGCATGGCCGGGTTGAAGGCGGTCCGGGGCGATCGGATCATCGGACGCCGGCTGGCGGGCGGGCGGCCGGTGCTCGGAATCTGCGTGGGGATGCAGATCCTGTTCAGTCACGGCGTCGAGTTCGGCGTCGACACGCAGGGCTGCGGCGAGTGGCCGGGTTCGGTGACCAGACTGCCGGCGGAGGTGCTCCCGCACATGGGCTGGAACACCGTCGACGCACCGGACGACTCGGTGCTCTTCGACGGTATCGACGACGACGCACGCTTCTACTTCGTTCACTCCTACGCCGCGCAGACGTGGGAGATGGATTCGGCGGGTTCGCCGATACAGACGCCGAAACTCACCTGGTCCGAGCACGGTGGACGGTTCCTGTCCGCGGTCGAGAACGGTCCGCTCTCGGCCACGCAGTTCCATCCCGAGAAGTCCGGTGACGTCGGCGCCGAGCTGCTGCGGAACTGGATCGGGGGGATCGCGTAAGTGAAAGAGACAAGCGAAGCGGCACAGCAGTTCTCGTTCGCGAGACTGGTGTTCTATTCGCTCGGTGCGGGCGTGCTGGTGCTCGCGGTGATGCTGCCGATCGTGCTGTCGCTGGCGCGACCGTACCCGACCGCCGCGCTGTGCGTCGCCCTCGCCGCCATCGTGCTGATGGTGGTCGCGATCGCCCTCGTCTCGCGCCGGATGCTGGCCGGCGTGCAGCGGGAGATCGATGCCCGCCGGGCGGAATTGGAACGCAGGCGAACACAGGAGAAGTGACCGGCTCCGGCGGCACCGGACGGTGGACGCTCGCGCCCGGACACCCGCGACACGGCGCCTCCACAGCACCCCCACAAACATGTCGACCCCGCGACACGACAACGTGCGGCCGGCACCGTACACACCGAAAGCGAAACTGAACTGATGGGCATCCTCGAACTCCTCCCGGCCGTCGACGTGGTCGACGGTCAGGCGGTTCGCCTGGTCAAGGGCGAGGCCGGATCGGAGACCTCCTACGGCTCACCGCGCGACGCTGCGCTGGCCTGGCAGCGGGACGGCGCCCAGTGGCTGCATCTCGTAGATCTCGACGCGGCGTTCGGCCGCGGCGACAACCGTGAGCTGCTCGCCCAGGTGGCCGCCGCAGTGGACGTGAAGGTGGAGCTGTCCGGCGGCATCCGCGACGACGCCTCGCTCGCCGCCGCGCTGGCGACCGGGTGCACGCGGGTCAATCTCGGCACCGCCGCCATCGAGAACCCCGCCTGGTGCGCACGCGCGATCGCCGAGTACGGAGACAAGATCGCCGTGGGACTCGACGTGACGCGCAACGGCTCCTCGTACACGGTGCGCGGCCGCGGCTGGGTCACCGAGGGCGGCGACCTGTGGGAGACCCTGGAGCGCCTGAACAACGACGGTTGTGCGCGGTACGTCGTCACCGACGTCAGCAAGGACGGCACGCTGAGCGGACCCAATCTGGAACTGCTGGAACAGGTGGCCCGCGCCACCGACTCGCCCGTCGTGGCCTCGGGCGGCATCTCGCAGATCGACGACCTGCTCGCGATCGCCGAGCTGACCGCGCTGGGCGTGGAGGGCGCCATCGTTGGCAAGGCCCTGTACGCGGGCCGCTTCACACTGCGCGAGGCGCTCGACGCCGTCGCGGGCGCCGGGAGCCGGTGAACCGGCCGTGACCGATGCCGTCGACGCACGCGACTACCCGCAGCTGCTGGCTGCCGGGGAATCGGTGCTCGACGAGGTCACCGGGCTGTTCGTCGACGGGCTGGGCTCGCCGGGCACGCACGCGAAGGGCCGTGGCGACTTCGCCACCGACGTCGATCTCGCGCTGGAGCGCAGCATCGCCGAGAAGCTCGAGCGACGGACGGGCATCGAGGTCCACGGCGAGGAGTTCGGCGGCCCGGCCCCCGACGACGGCGCGATGTGGATTCTCGATCCGATCGACGGGACCTTCAACTATTCGGTGGGGATGCCGATCGCCGCGATGCTGCTGGCGCTCGCCGTCGACGGTGTGCCGGTGCTCGGGCTCACCCGACTCCCGCTGGTCGGCCAGCGCTTCGCCGGTCATATCGGCGGTCCGCTGATCATCGACGGGGAGGCGGCCGAGCCCGTGCCCGACAGCCCGCTGGAATCGGCCGTCATCGGCTTCGGGTCGTTCAACGCGCGAGCGCGCGGCGAGGTCCCGGGCGCCGGGCGCGCTGAGTTGCAGCGCCGCCTCAGCTACCGTGCCGGCCGGCTGCGGATGACCGGCTCCACCGGCACCGACATCGCGTATGCGGCGGCCGGCGTGTTCGGCGGCGCGGTGTCGTTCAGCGCGAAGGCGTGGGACAACGCGGCCGGCGCGGCGCTGATGCGCGCCGCGGGAGGCGTCGTGACCGACCTCGCGGGCGACCCGTGGACCGTCCAGTCCACGTCGCTCGTCGCGGGCAATCGCCTGCTTCATGGACAATTGCTCGAGGTGATCGGCGAGGCGATGCCGGATCAGTTCGCCGACCGGGACCTCGGCAGTCGAGAACGAACCAACAGCAAGGAGACTCACCCGTGAGCGTGGCAGTCCGCGTCATCCCGTGTCTGGACGTCGACGACGGGCGAGTGGTGAAGGGCGTCAATTTCGAGAATCTGCGTGATGCCGGGGACCCGGTGGAACTCGCGGAGCGCTACGACGCCGAGGGCGCCGACGAGTTGACCTTCCTCGACGTCACGGCGTCCAGTGCGGGCCGCGGCACCATGCTCGACGTGGTGCGGCGCACCGCCGACGCGATCTTCATCCCGCTGACCGTCGGCGGCGGCATCCGCACCGTCGACGACGTCGACACCATGCTGCGCGCGGGCGCCGACAAGGTGAGCGTCAACACGGCCGCCATCGCACGGCCCGACGTGCTGAGCGAGATGAGCCGGAGGTTCGGTTCTCAGTGCATCGTGCTGTCGGTGGACGCGCGGACGGTGCCCGAGGGCGGCGAGGCGACGCCGTCTGGTTGGGAGGTCACCACTCACGGCGGTCGCCGGGGCACCGGCATCGACGCCGTCGAATGGGCTCGCCGCGGGCAGGAACTCGGCGTCGGTGAGATCCTGCTGAACTCGATGGACGCCGACGGCACCAAGGCCGGATTCGACATCGCGATGATCCGGGCCGTGCGCGACGCGGTCACCATCCCCATCATCGCCAGCGGCGGTGCGGGCGAGGTCGCCGACTTCGCACCGGCTGTCGAAGCCGGCGCGGACGCCGTTCTGGCCGCTTCGGTGTTCCATTTCGGCGACATGACGATCGGCGAAGTCAAGGACGCGATGCGCGCCGAGCACATCGTGGTGCGCTGAGACCGTCACCGGCCGCACACGTTCGAGAAGAGGGAGAATCATGGCGCTGCCCGCAGAGCTCGCAGCCACGTTGAAGCGAAACGACGACGGTCTGTTCGCCGCGATCGCGCAGGAACGGTCCACCGGCATCGTCTTGATGATGGCCTGGATGGACGACGAAGCCCTGGAGCGGACGCTCGCGACCCGCAAGGCCACCTACTACTCGCGGTCCCGCGGGGAGTACTGGGTCAAGGGCGAGACCAGCGGGCACACCCAGTACGTCCACGACATCCGGATCGACTGCGACGGCGACACCCTGCTGCTGACCGTCGACCAGACGGGTGCGGCCTGCCATACCGGCAATCACAGTTGCTTCGACACCGAGCCGCTGGAGTTCGGGGTGCCTGCCGAACCCGCGCGAACCGACGACCAGGAACGGTGACGCGATGCCGCTGATTCAGATATCCCAGACGCCGGGTCTCTCCGACCGCGTGAAGCGCGAGACGATCGCCGCGGTCACCGAGGCGTACGCCAAAGCGACGGGCAAGAATCCCGACTCGGTGTGGGTGACGATCACCGAAGTGCCGCGCCAGCACTGGGGCGTCGGCGGAGAGCCGCTGGGGTGACGGGCACGATGAGCACCGCAGACAACTCCGCGAGCACGACCCCGCTCGCCACCTTCCTCGATCTGGCGCGCGACCACCGAGTGGTCCCGGTGACCCGCAAGGTCCTCGCCGACTCCGAGACACCGCTGTCGGCGTTCCGGAAGCTGGCAGCCGAGCCGGGGGCCGGCGGCGGTCTCCGCGAAGGCACCTTCCTGCTCGAATCCGCGCCGAACGGCGCCTCGTGGTCGCGCTGGTCGTTCATCGGCGCGGGCACCCGTTCGGCCCTGACCGTCGCCGACGGGCAGGCGCACTGGTGGGGCGACGTCCCCGCGGGAGCTCCGGTGGGCGGCGATCCGGTTGCGGCGCTCGACGAGTCGTTGCGGCTGCTGCAGACCGATCCGCTCGACGGGATGCCGCCGCTGACCGGCGGCTTCGTCGGCTTCATGGCCTACGACTTCGTGCGCCGCCTGGAGCGGCTTCCGGAACAGACGGTCGACGACCTGCGGCTCCCCGACATGTTCTGGCTGCTGGTGGCCGATCTCGCCGCCTTCGACCACCACGAGGGCACGATCACCCTGATCGCGAACGCCGTGAACTGGGACGGCAGCGACGAGCGCGCCGAAGAGGCCTACCACGACGCCGTCGCGCGGCTGGATGCGATGACCCGGGCGCTGGCCGCCCCGGCTCCCTCCACCGTCTCGACCTTCGACAGGCCCGCGCCCGACTACCGCTCGCAGCGCACGCTGGACGACTACCGCGAGATCGTCGAGGGTCTGGTCGGACAGATCGAGGCGGGTGAGGCGTTCCAGGTGGTGCCGTCGATGCGCTTCGAGATCGACACCGACGCCGATCCGCTCGACGTGTACCGCGTCCTGCGCGCGTCGAATCCGAGCCCGTACATGTACCTGCTTCGGATGCCGGGCGTCGACCGGGAGCCGTTCACGATCGTCGGATCCTCGCCCGAGGCACTGGTCACCGTCACCGATCGGGTGGCCACCACACACCCGATCGCGGGCACGCGCTGGCGCGGTGCCACCGAGGCGGAGGACCAGTTGCTCGCGAAGGGCCTGCTCGAGGACGAGAAGGAGAACTCCGAGCATCTGATGCTGGTCGACCTGGGCCGCAACGATCTGGGCCGGGTATGCGAGCCGGGCACTGTCCGCGTCACGGACTACCGCCGAGTGGAGCGCTACAGCCACGTGATGCACCTGGTGTCCACGGTCTCCGGAACTCTTCGCGACGACAAGCAGGCGCTCGATGCGGTGACCGCCTGCTTCCCGGCGGGAACCCTCACCGGGGCACCGAAGGTCCGGGCGATGGAATTGATCGAGGCCAACGAGATCACCCGCCGCGGACTGTACGGGGGCGTCGTCGGATATCTCGATTTCGCAGGCAACGCCGACACCGCGATCGCGATCCGGACGGCACTGATGTCCGGCCGCACTGCCTACGTCCAGGCCGGCGGCGGAGTCGTCGCCGACAGCGACGCCAAGTACGAGTTCAACGAGGCGCGCAACAAGGCGTCGGCGGTGCTCGCCGCAGTAGCCGCCGCCGGCACCATGCGCCCGGTGGCGGGGGAGGAGACCCCATGAGCAATCCGCAGACCCCCGAGCAGCAGACCCCCGAGGAGCCGGCCACGGCTGCGCGGCCCGTCAACCGGCGGTGGCAGGCGATCGCCTCGGTGCTGATCCTGCTGGCCGCACTCGGCCTCTGGGCTGCGTCCCGGATGCAGTGGGCCACGATCCTCGTGGCACCGGATCTGGGACCGGCCCGCGAGTTCACGGTGCACGGCTCGGACTGGAGTCCGTGGCTCACACCGGTGGCGATCGCGATGGCCGCCGCCGTCATCGCGCAGTTCGCGTTGCGCGGCTGGGCCCTGCGCATCGTCGCGATCCTGGTGGCGATCGGCGGCGGCGTCGCCGTCATTCCGGCCATCTCCCTGCTCACCGAGGGCGAGGACAATCTCTACATCGTGCAGATGGTCGACGTCCCGGCGCGAGCCGTGGTGGACGGCATTCCCACCGAGTCCACCCCCGGGTACCTGGTGATCGCCTCGGCGATCTGTGCGGTGCTCGGCGCGGTTGCGATGGCCCGAACGGCCAACCAGGGCGGCATGTCGTCGAAGTACTCGGCGCCCGCCGCCCGCCGCGACGAACTCGAACGGCAGATCTTCACCGAGCGCGAGCGGGCCGCGGCAGCGGGCGAACCAGCCGCTCCCGCGCCCAACGAGCGATTGCTGTGGGACTCGCTCGACGAGGGGATCGACCCCACCGACGACCCGGCGGATCACTCCGCCGACGACGCCGGTCCCACCCGCTGAGGACCGGCGGTCGCGGGCCTGTTCGCGACGTGGATCACGGGTGAAGCGACCCCAGCCTCCCGGTCTCCCGCGGTGGTGCTTACTCTTGATGCACGCAGTGAAAGGGGCCGATAGTCGTGAGCAACCAGTCAGTGCTCGATTCGATCATCGAGGGAGTCAAGGCTGACGTCGCCGCGCGCGAATCGGTCCTCGATCTCGCCGCAGTCAAGAAGGCCGCGGCAGCGGCGCCGGCGCCGCGAGATGCGATGGCGGCGCTGAGTCAGACCGATATCGCGGTCATCGCCGAAGTGAAGCGGTCGAGTCCCTCCAAGGGCCGGCTCGCGAACATCCCCGACCCGGCCGATCTGGCGAAGGCGTACGAGGACGGCGGCGCTCGCATCGTCAGCGTCCTCACCGAGGAACGCCGCTTCGGCGGGTCGCTCGCCGACCTCGACGCGGTGCGTGCGGCGATCGACATCCCGATCCTCCGCAAGGACTTCATCGTCGGGCCGTATCAGATCCACGAGGCGCGCGCACACGGAGCGGACGTCATCCTGCTGATCGTCGCCGCCTTGGAGCAGCAGGTCCTCGCCTCGCTCCTCGACCGCACGGAGTCGCTGGGCATGACGGCCCTCGTCGAGGTGCACACCGAGGAGGAGGCCGACCGCGCGCTGGAGGCCGGGGCCAAGGTCGTCGGCGTCAACGCCCGCAACCTGAAGACTCTGGAAGTGGACCGCGACTGCTTCGCGCGCATCGCCCCCGGGCTCCCGTCGAGCACCATCAAGGTGGCCGAGTCCGGCGTGCGCGGGCCCGCGGACCTGCTGGCTTACGCAGGGGCCGGCGCTGACGCGATCCTGGTCGGCGAAGGCGTCGTGACCAGTGGCGATCCGCGGCTCGCGGTGGCCGACCTGGTGACGGCGGGCTCGCACCCGTCGTGCCCCAAACCGTCGCGCTGACGGCCGGCGAACAGCACTGACGACCCCGCCCCCGCTGTTCTCGGCGGGGCTCGGGGCGAGCGGTAAATCCAGTTGCCGCCGGGATCGAACGATGAGGATACTGAAGACGTGACAGACAATCCCGAAGCCGCCCAGCGCATGTCGACTGGCACGGCGTTCCCCAAGGCCAGCGACGGCGTCTCCGACGTCCACCCGATCGGCCCCGACGATCGAGGCCACTGGGGCGACTTCGGCGGACGCCACGTCCCCGAGGCGCTGATGGCGGTGATCGAGGAGGTCACCGCGACCTACGAGAAGCTGCGCGTCGACACCGACTTCCTCAACGAACTCGACCGGCTGCAACGCGACTACACCGGTCGTCCGTCACCGCTGTACGAGGCCGAGCGGCTGCGTGAGGACGCGGGCGGCGCACGTCTGTTCCTCAAGCGGGAGGATCTGAACCACACCGGCTCGCACAAGATCAACAACGTCCTCGGCCAGGCGCTCCTGGCGAAGAAGATGGGCAAGACCCGCGTCATCGCCGAGACCGGCGCCGGCCAGCACGGAGTGGCGACAGCGACGGCCTGCGCCCTGCTCGGCCTGGAATGCCTGGTCTACATGGGACGCGTCGACACCGAGCGGCAGGGACTCAACGTCGCCCGCATGCGTCTTCTCGGCGCCACCGTGGTCGCCGTCGAGACCGGTTCGGCGACGCTGAAGGACGCGATCAACGAGGCCTTGCGCGACTGGGTGACCAATGCCGACACCACGTACTACTGCTTCGGCACGGCCGCCGGCCCGCATCCGTTCCCGATGATCGTCCGCGACCTCCAGCGGATCATCGGCCTGGAGTCGCGGGTGCAGATCCTTGAGAAGATCGGGCGCCTGCCCGACGCGGTCACCGCCTGCGTCGGCGGTGGATCGAACGCGATCGGCATGTTCCATCCGTTCATCGACGACGAGGGCGTCCGCATGGTCGGATTCGAGGCCGGCGGCGACGGCGTCGAGACCGGACGGCACGCCGCGACCTTCGCGGGCGGATCTCCCGGCGCCTTCCAGGGCGCCTACTCGTACCTCCTGCAGGACGAGGACGGGCAGACCATCGAGTCCCACTCCATCTCGGCGGGACTCGACTACCCCGGCGTCGGTCCGGAGCACGCGCATCTGCAGCAGATCGGACGGGCCGAGTACCGGCCGATCAACGACGATGAGGCCATGGAGGCGCTCGCACTGCTCTCGCGCAAAGAGGGCATCATCCCGGCCATCGAGTCTGCCCACGCCGTCGCCGGTGCTCTCCGCCTCGGCCGGGAACTCGGTGAAGGCGCGGTCATCATCGTGAGCCTCTCGGGCCGCGGCGACAAGGACGTGGAGACAGCGGCCCGCTGGTTCGATCTCTTCGAGAAGCCGCCGTCGGAGACCGAGTACGCCGCCCGCCTCGCCGCAGCCGCAAAGGAGAACGCTCGATGAGCAAGCCCGCCCCCGACTCCCGGCTGGGAGCCACGTTCGCGGCGTGCAAGGCGGACAACCGTCCGGCGCTGATCGGCTACACGCCGGTCGGCTACCCGACCGTGGCCGACTCGTTGACGACGTTGCGGACCATGGTCGAGGCCGGATGCGACATCGTGGAGATCGGCATCCCGTACTCCGACCCGGTCATGGACGGCCCGACCGTCGCGCAGGCGGCACAGAAGGCACTGGAGAACGGCTGCCGTGTCCGCGACGTCTTCGCCGCCGCCGAGACCGTCGCCTCGGCCGGCGCACAGCCCGTGGTCATGACCTACTGGAACCTGGTCCTCAAGTACGGCGTCGACGCCTTCGCCCGCGATCTCGCCGCTGCGGGCGGCGTCGGACTGATCACGCCGAACCTCATCCCCGACGAGGGGGCCGAATGGCACGCGGCGTCGGACGCACACGATCTCGACCGGATCTACCTGGTGGCGCCGTCGTCCACTCCCGAGCGTCTGGCGATGACGCTCGACAACTGCCGCGGCTTCGTCTACGCGGCCTCGACCATGGGCGTCACCGGCGCACGCGACACGGTCTCCAATGCGGCGCCCGAACTGTGCGCGCGGGTCCGCGAGTACTCCGACATCCCGATCGGTGTCGGACTCGGCGTCCGCGACGGCGATCAGGCAGCGGAGATCGGGGCCTACGCCGACGGCGTGATCGTCGGCTCGGCCATCGTCGCGGCCGTGGAGAAGGGCCAGGACGCCGTCGCCGCAGTGGTGTCGGATCTGGCCGCGGGCGTCCGCCGCGCCCGAAGCTGACCGACTCGGAGCGCGTCCACGGGCGTCGAGCCCAGGCGGTCACAGACGGTGAGACGGTTGCACGATACTGTGGCACCCGTGACTGACGGAACCGTCCTCGCTTACATTCCGAGCCCGCCGCAGGGGGTGTGGTACCTCGGCCCCGTGCCGATCCGCGCTTACGCCCTGTTCATCATCGTCGGCATCGTCGTCGCGGTCTGGTGGGGCAGTCGCCGCTGGCGGGCCCGCGGCGGTCAGCCCGGTGAGGTGGTCGACGTCGCACTGTGGGCGGTGCCCTTCGGGCTGATCGGCGGCCGGCTGTATCACGTGCTCACCGACTGGAGCACGTATTTCGGCGCCGGAGGAAAAGGCCTCGGTGCGGTCTTCCGCATCTGGGACGGCGGCCTCGGCATCTGGGGCGCGGTCGCGCTCGGCGCTGTCGGTGCATGGCTCGGAGCCCGGACCATGGGTATCAGGCTTCCGCCGTTCGGGGACGCGATCGCGCCGGCGATCCTGCTCGCGCAGGCCATCGGCCGGCTCGGCAACTACTTCAACCAGGAACTGTTCGGTCGGCCCACCACCGTGCCGTGGGGCCTGGAGATCTACGACCGCTCCGACTCCAGCGGAGTGATCTCGTACAAGCTGATCGACGGCGTCTCCACCGGGAACGTGTACGCGGTGGTGCACCCGACCTTCCTGTACGAACTCCTGTGGAATGTCTTCTTCGTGGTCGTGCTGGTGCTCGTCGACCGGCGGTTCCGCATCGGGCACGGCCGGCTCTTCGCGCTGTACGTCGCGGGCTACTGCGTCGGCCGGTTCGTCGTCGAGCTGATGCGCGACGACTACGCCACGCACATCTTCGGCGTCCGCGTGAACGTCTTCACCGCGGCGATCGTGTTCCTGTGCGCGGCCCTCTACTTCGTCATGGCGCCCAAGGGCCGCGAGCAGGGTCTGTCGATGTACTGGCCGCGCAAGGCGGAGGAACTCGCGGCCGAGGGCGCCGTCGGATACGTGCCGCCCGAGATGGACGACGAGGCGGCCGACGAGGATCGGGCGGTCTACGACGACGAGACGCTCCATGACGAGGCCGTCGACGACGAGACGCTCTATGACGATCAGGCGGTCTACGAGGACGAGGTGGTCGACGAGGGCCCGGCGGACTATGACGCCGAGGCCGGGACTCACGACGAGGCCGCATCGGAGGTTCCGGAGGCCGCTGAACCGGAGTTCGAGGTGGCGGCCACCTCCGACGCTCTCTTCGCTCCGGAGGCGGACTCCGCGGAGGCTGCTGTCGGCGCGGACGAGACCGATGAGACCGAGACCGATGCCGCCGAGACCGGTGCCGCCGAGACCGATGAGACCGATGCCGCCGGGTCCCAGCCGGAGGGCACGGTGGTCCCGGGCGTCGAACCGTCGATCGCCGAATCGACTGTGGAGCAGGGGTACACGATCGTTCCCGCGGACGACGAGGAGCTCTCGCGCATCACGATCATCGAGCAGAATCCGGGCGGTTCGGCGGGGTCCATCGAGATCCGCCGCAGTGACGACGCACCCGAGCCCGACGCACCCGAGGCCCGCGGGGTCACTGAGGCCCCCGAGGCGCCCGAAGAGGTCGATCAGACCGCCGATGACACAGCCGACGAGACCGTCGAGACCGACGGGGAACGACCGGCCGAAGGCGACGAACGGAGCGGTCCCGACACCTCGAAGGACAAGTGAGTCGGTCGTCACCGGTGTCCGGCTGAGACCGAGGCGACACGCTGTGGCGCGACCGCTAGCCTTAAGGGGTGACTCGTCGAACAAAAATCGTCTGTACCCTCGGCCCCGCCACCAATACCCTCGAACGCATCACCGAACTCCTCGAGTGCGGCATGGATGTCGCCCGACTGAACTTCAGCCACGGCGCGCACGCCGACCACCGCAGCGTCTACGACAACGTTCGCGGAGCGAGCCTCGCCACCGGTAAGCCCGTCGGCATCCTGGCGGATCTGCAGGGCCCCAAGATCCGGCTCGGCAAGTTCGCCGACAACGGCCGGCCCAACGGCGCCGTGGACTGGAACGACGGCGAGCAGGTGCGGATCACCGTCGACGACGTGATCGGCGACCACGATCGGGTGTCGACCACGTACTCCCAGCTCGCCCAGGACGCCGAGCCGGGAGACCGTCTGCTGGTGGACGACGGGAAGGTCGGCCTGGTGGTCGACCGGGTCGACGGGAACGACGTCGTGTGCACCGTCACCGAGGGCGGCACCGTCAGTAACAACAAGGGCCTGTCGATGCCGGGCATGAAGATCTCGGTGCCCGCCCTGTCGGAGAAGGACATCGCCGATCTGGAGTTCGCCCTGGAACTCGGCGTCGACCTGATCGCCCTGTCCTTCGTGCGCAGCCCCGCTGACATCGAGTTGGTGCGCGAGGTCATGGACCGCGTCGGCCGTCGCGTTCCAGTGGTCGCCAAGCTGGAGAAGCCCGAAGCCATCGAGAACCTCGAGGCCGTGGTGCTGGCGTTCGACGCGATCATGGTCGCCCGCGGCGACCTGGGCGTCGAGATGCCGCTGGAGGAGGTGCCTCTGGTGCAGAAGCGGGCCATCCAGATGGCGCGTGAGAACGCGAAGCCGGTGATCGTCGCGACGCAGATGCTCGACTCGATGATCGAGAACTCCCGGCCCACGCGTGCCGAGGCCTCGGATGTGGCCAATGCCGTGCTGGACGGCGCGGACGCCGTGATGCTTTCCGGCGAGACCTCGGTCGGCAAGTACCCCTTCGAGACGGTGCGCACCATGAGCCGCATCGTGTCGGCGGTCGAGGGCGGCACGCGCGACGTCCCGCCGCTCAAGCACGTCCCGCGCACCCGCCGCGGCATCGTCACCTACGCGGCTCGCGACATCGCGGAGCGACTCAACGCCACCGCCATCATCGCTTTCACCGAGTCGGGTGACACCGTTCGCCGGGTGGCGCGACTGCACTCGCGAGTTCCGCTGATCGCGTTCACCGCGACCGAGGCCACGCACAATCAGATGGCGGTCAGCTGGGGCGTCGACTCGTACCTCGTGCCGCGGATGCAGCACACCGACGACATGATCGACCAGGTCGACGACGTCCTCACCGAGAACGGGCGGCTCAAGAAGGGCGACACGGTCGTCATCATCGCCGGAGCTCCGGCTTCGGTGATCGGGTCGACCAACTTCGTCCACGTTCATCGCATCGGCGAGCAGGACCACTGATCCGCGACCAGCGGTGCGGCGCCGCCCGTCGAGTCGACGGGGCGGCGGGCGGCCCGCATCGCTGGCATAGGGTTGTGGCATGACCAACCCGAACACCGACGCTGCGGCGACGACGTCCGCCGATCTGGCCGAGCTGCTCGAACTCCTCGATCTGGAGCGCGTCGACGACGACCTGTTCATCGGGCAGCACGGCGATCAAGTGATGGCCCGCACCTTCGGCGGGCAGTTGCTCGGGCAGGGCGTGGTGGCGGCCGGCCGGACCCTGGTGAAGGGTGCGCCGCCGGTCCACGCACTGCATGCGCACTTCATCCGCGGTGGCGACGTCACCGAGCCGATCGAGTATCACGTCGACCGTTACCGCGACGGACGGGCCTTCGCGAACCGGCAGGTGACTGCCAAGCAGGGTGACGAGGTGGTCTTCACGATGCTGGTGGCCTTCCAGGACAACTCCGCGGGCCTCGCGCACGCCGTGGAGATCCCCGAAGTGCCGTATCCGGAGGAGTTGCCGCCGCTCGACGAGCATTTCAAGGGGTACGAAGAGACCATCGAGGCGTTCGTGAACGCACTGCACCCGGTGGACATCCGGTTCGCCAACGATCCGGCCTGGGTGATGAAGGGGACCGGCGAGAAGCTGACCCACAACCGCGCCTGGATGAAGGCCGACGGTGTGCTGCCGGACGATCCGCTCATGCATGTCGCGACGATGGCGTACTCGTCGGACACCACGGTCCTCGACTCGATCATCACCACCCACGGACTGTCGTGGGGACACGACCGGCTGTTCGCGGCGACCGTCAACCATTCGATGTGGTTCCATCACGACTTCCGGTTCGACGAGTGGATGCTGTACGCGACGGAGTCCCCGGTCGCGGCCGGCTCGCGCGGGCTGGGCTCGGGCCGATTCTTCAAGCGCGACGGCACGCTCGCGACCTCTGTGGTGCAGGAGGCGCTCATCAAGTACTTCCCGCCGCGCGACTGAGGCCCGAGAATGACTGAGAGCATCCCGAATCCGGAGCCCGCCCTTCCGTCCGGCGGGCAGGCTCCGTCCGAATTGCGCTTCTTCCTGCCTCCGGGCCCGCCGCTGTCGCCCAAACGGTGGCAGCGCCGATGGAAGATCGGCATCCGCGTGGGCAGCGCCGTCGCCGCAGTGGTGCTGATCGCTTTCGCCGCACTCGCCATCGGCTCGGGCGTGGTGTCGAGTTCGCGCTACACCGCCACCGGTGGCGTCGAGGTGGACTGCACCACGCGGAACATGCCGCGGCTCCCCGCCGTGGGCTTCGGCTCCCTCGTGCAGATCTTCGATGCTCAGTCGGGCGAACGCTACGGCCAGTCGACGCTTGACCGATTCCGCGCCCTCCCGAGCGGTATCTGCCTTGCCGGATTCGAGATCCGCGACGTCCGGGTCGCCTCGCTCTACACGGTCGAGATCGGGAGGCTGTACCGCACTCTCGTGTCGGAGGAGGCACTCAAGGACGGTGCGCTGCTCTCGTAGCCGCTCGCACCAGACCGGCGTCGGTCATCTCCAGATCCGACGCGGCACCTCCACCCGGGCCGGCGACGCCCCGATCCCGCACCGAGCGTTTCGCGGACAGGTGCACCGCGTGCACGCCGGTGCCCCGGATGGCAGGGATGGCCTCCGCCGTGACGCCCCCGCCCGCCATCACTTCGACACCGGTGTCGGCGGCCACGAGCGCACGCAGCACATCGAGTCCGTCGCCGGCGCGAGCAGCACCTCCCGAGGTGAGGACGCGATCGACGCCGAGACCGGCGAGCACGGTGAGGGCCGCGATCGGATCGGCGGCGGCGTCGATGGCGCGGTGGAAAGTCACGTCGATGCGCCGGCCGGCCCGCTGCTCGGCGTCACGCGCCGCCGCGAGGAGTCGTCCGGTCGCGCCGGCGTCGACCGTCCCGTCGGCGTGCAGCGCGCCGATCACGACGCCTCGCGCACCGAGCCGGACGGCTGCGGCCACGTCGGCCGCGAGGACATCGACTTCGGCGTCCGAGTAGACGAATCCTCCCGGCCGGGTGCGGATCAGGGCGTGCACGTCGATCCCGACCGCACACACCGCGTCGAGAAGTCCCGCGGACGGCGTCAGTCCGCCGGTGACTCCAAGCGCCGCGCACAGTTCGACGCGATCGGCGCCGTTCGCCCGTGCCGTCGCGGCGCCCTCGGCATCCTGCACCGCGATCTCCACTGCCGGCCGCACGGCGAGCTCAGCCGAGGGGACGCGAGAGCGGGACGTTGACCCAGCTGGGCTTCGCCGGATCGATCTCGATGTACTGCGGCCGCAGCTGCGACGACCACAGACCCGGACCGAGCGGCAGCGACTTCGGGAAGTTGAGCGAGTAGAGGTCCACCCGCAGTCGATCTCCGGGCTTCAGCGCGGCCTGCGTCGCCGACATCGGGATGTCGACGTCGAGGATCTGGCCCGGCCGGACCTTGGCGTAGTGGTCGAGCGAGAGGTACAGGACCGGGTCGGTGAGGTCTCCGTTCGGTGCGTATCCGCTTCGGCTCGGGTCCACCGCGCGCAACGACACCATCAGCTGTCCCATGGACACCACGCGTGACCGGCCGTCGGGGGAGACGACGTTGAGCGTCGCGTGCCAGTAGCCGTCGGGCGCGTTCAGCCGTTGCCGCAGATGGACGACGGGGGTGCCGCTGATCCGGGTCAGAGCGGTCGCGGGCCGGCCGGTGAAGGTCTGCGCCGCCGTCTCCGAGAGCCGGGTGTCGTTGCCGCAGAAGTCGAACAGTGCGGTCACGCCGGCGGTCGACTGAGCGGAGTCGCGGTCGCAGAGTGTCGAGAGTCCGGGCTTGACCTCGCGCGTGGCGCGCTTCGCGGGCCTGCTCGCACTGAGTGACCCGTCGCCTGCGACCGGTGTGTTCACCGAATGCGACGGTGTGCCGCGCAGGTATTGGCGCTGGTACGTGTGTCCGGGCAGCGGGAACGACGGGCCCTGCAGGAACCCGCCGTTCGGTTCCGACGCCAAGGTGGCCTGGGGGTACCGGTCGATGCCGTTGTCGATGCCCTTGAGCCACTTGTCGTACCAGGCTCGCGCGAGGACGTCGAGGCGCGGTGGGTATCCGGGCCGGCCGAAGTTCGAACTCGACGTCACGTGGTAGCCGTCGTCCATGATGAGCTTCTTCTTCGCATCCGGCAGTTGCGAGAGGCCCCGGAGCATCCGGGATTCGGAGTTGGTGAACAGGTCGTTCCACCCGCCGATCGTGAAGGAGGGCGTCGTGATCGCGCCGACATCCGTGTACAGCGAGTCGCGCCGAGCTGTACCGGCCGTCATCATGCTGCGCGTCTGGGGGCTGAAGCCGTTGACGTCACGCGTCACGAGCGCGTCGATCAGCAGGTCGAAGTACGTCAGCGGGTCCTTGACGCGGTCGGCGAGCCACTTCCAGTCGAAGGTTCCGTTCAGCATCGAGGCGATGTTGGGAATCATCTTGGTCCCGTTCACGATCGCCAGCCAGAAGCTCAGGAATCCGACGCCCAGACCGCCGCCGGGCGCGATGATGTCACGCACCAGATCCGCACCGGGGACGACGGGGAAGATCGCGCCCAGCTTGCCCGGCGCGTCGGCGGCGGCCTGCAACTGGTTGATCCCCGAGTACGAGACCCCGGCCATGCCGGTCTTCCCGTTCGACCATCGCTGCTTGGACGCCCAGTCCAGCACCTCGACGGTGTCGCGGCGCTCGCGATCGCCGAAGACCTGCCAGGTGCCCTGCGAGAAGCCGGTGCCGCGCACGTCTACGACGAGCATGTTGTAGCCGCTCTTGATGAGCTTGGGATCGTACGAGAAGGTCTGGATCAGGCCGCCGCGCAGCGCGCCGACCAGTTCGTTGTATCCCGACAGCACCGTGCCCTGGAGATTGATCCCGTTCAGCAGGTCGATCAGCTGCGGGGCCAGGACCGGATAGTTCGTCACCTCGCTCGCGAGCGCCGACACCATCTTGGTGTAGGGCGTCATGTTGACGATGGTCGGCAGCTTCTCTCGCACCGGCGCGCCGGACCGGTCCGTGGGACGGATCAGGTTGCCCCGCAGCACCGTCCCGTCCGACATGCGGATCGGCACGTCCGGGGTCACCCGGTACCCCGAGTACTTCTGGGGGCCGTCCTGCGTGCGTGTCCATCGGGCGCCGAGCGTCCCGAAGACCGCGGCGTCCGACGGGCCGGTGCCTGTCGGCAGCGCCACCAGCGGCAGGGCGATGAGCAGTGCGAGGGCAGCGGTCACGATCCGGCCGCGTAGCGATGACTTCACCTGGTGTTTCCTCCCCGAGCAAGCAGAGTCGAACCGGACACGCCTTCATCGTTCTGTGACCTGACTCTCAGGTAACAATAAGTCGGAGGTGAAGGAAAGGGAAGAGTCGTGTGGGGCGCGTCGCCCGCCACCGCGCCGCGGCATGGGGCGGATGCGCGATCCGGACCAGAGCATGAGTACACTTGCATCTCGCACCACCACCGGCCCCGGTGGCGAAATTGGCAGACGCGCCGCACTCAAAATGCGGTCTCTAACGAGGTGCCGGTTCGAGTCCGGCCCGGGGCACGTATGGATTCTGCGTTCGGCGCAGATGCGTGACCGCCGTCAGCGATCGGAGCGAAGCGATGAACGACCCCGACAAGCCGGCGAGCAGAGTCGTTGTCGCCGAGGATGATTCGCTGATCCGCATGGATCTGATCGAGATGCTGCGCGACGAGGGATACGACGTCGTCGGGGAGGCCCCGAACGGTCAGGTCGCCGTCGATCTGGCCGAGCAGCTCCGTCCCGACGTCGTCATCATGGATGTGAAGATGCCGGTCCGCGACGGCATCGACGCGGCCAGCGAGATCGCGCGCAAGAGGATCGCACCCGTCGTCATGCTGACGGCGTTCAGCCAGCGTGAGTTCGTCGAACGTGCCCGCGACGCCGGCGCGATGGCGTACCTGGTCAAGCCGTTCAACCAGGCCGACCTCGTCCCCGCGATCGAGGTGGCGCTCAGCCGGTATCGTGAGCTCAAGGTGCTCGAGGCTGAGATCGCCGACATGTCAGGCCGTTTCGAGGCCCGGAAACTCATCGAGCGGGCGAAGGGTCTGCTCATGGACAAGCAGGGAATGACCGAGCCGGAGGCCTTCCGCTGGATTCAGCGGAACGCGATGGACAAGCGCGCCACGATGAAGGCGGTCGCCGAGATCGTGGTCGACA
Organism: Gordonia sp. LUNF6; assembly: GCF_047041125.1. NCBI lineage: Bacteria > Bacillati > Actinomycetota > Actinomycetes > Mycobacteriales > Gordoniaceae > Gordonia > Gordonia sp. LUNF6. Next base: position 2,316,677 of record NZ_CP178181.1, on the reverse strand, counting down.
CGCTCGGCGACGGGACCGACCAGCCGCGGTCGTAGCGGGCTGCCGCGACTGTCCGACCCACGCCCTAGACTCGTCTGCGTGAGTGCAGCGCAGACAACGAACAAGTCGGGTGCGGGGACCAGAGCCGCGGGCAAGGCGGGCGGCAGGCCGACGCTGATGCTTCTGGACGGTCACTCGCTGGCCTACCGGGCGTTCTTCGCGTTGCCCGCCGAGAACTTCAAGACGAACACCGGCCAGAGCACCAACGCGGTCTACGGCTTCACGTCGATGCTGATCAATCTGCTGCGCGACGAGGAGCCGAGCCACATCGCCGCCGCGTTCGACGTCTCCCGGCAGACCTTCCGGTCGGAGATGTTCCCCGAGTACAAGGCGCAGCGGAGTTCGTCGCCCGACGAATTCCGGGGCCAGGTCGACCTCACCAAGGACGTCCTCGACGCGATGGGCATCCCGGTGATGGCGATCGAGGGGTACGAGGCCGACGACATCATCGCCACGCTCGCGACGGCCGCCGACCGCCAGGGGTACCGGGTCCTCGTCGTCACCGGCGACCGCGACTCACTGCAGCTGGTCAACGAGAACATCACCGTGCTGTATCCGAAGCGCGGGGTGTCGGAGCTCACCCGTTTCACCCCCGAAGAGGTGGAGAAGAAGTACGGCCTCACGCCGTCGCAGTATCCGGACTTCGCCGCGCTCCGAGGCGACCCCAGCGACAACCTCCCGGGCATCCCGGGGGTCGGGGAGAAGACGGCGGCCAAATGGATCCGCGAATACGGCTCGTTCGAGGAACTGGTGAACCGGGCCGATGAGGTGCGGGGCAAGGTGGGTGATTCACTGCGCGCCAATCTGGCCGGCGTCATCATGAACCGCAGGCTGACCGAACTGGTCCGCGACATGGAGTTGCCCGCCGGCCCCGACGACCTGGCCCTGCACGGTTGGGACAGGGACCGGATCCACCGGCTCTTCGACGATCTCGAGTTCAAGGTCTTGCGCGACCGGCTGTTCTCCACCCTGACCTCGGTGGAGCCCGAGGCGGAGTCGGGCTTCGACCTGCGCGGGAAGCGACTGGGCTCGGGTGAGGTGGCCGGGTGGCTGGTCGAGCACACCGCGTCGGGGCGCAGCGGACTCGCGGTGACCGGTCGGCGCGCGGTGGTCGGCAGCGACGTCGAGTCGCTCGCTATCGCCGGGTCCGACGGAGAGGCCGCGTTCATCGATCCCACCTCGCTGAGTGTGGACGACGATGCGGCGCTGGCGGATTGGCTGGCCGACGAGACCCGGCCCAAGGCCGTGCACGAGGTGAAGTGGGCCCTGCACGCGCTCCGCGGACGCGGGTGGACGCTGGCCGGAGTCACCTCCGACACCGCTCTCGCCGCGTATCTGGTGCGGCCGGGACAGCGGACCTTCAACCTCGACGACCTCGTGCTCCGGTACCTGCGACGGGAGCTCAAGGCGGACGACGCCCAGACCGACGACGGTCAGCTCTCGCTGCTCGACGACGACGCCGACGCGCAGCGCGCGGCAGATCAACTGATGCTGTCGGCCCAGGCTGTCGCCGAACTCGCCGACACGCTGGACACGGAACTGGAGCGGATCGAGGGCTCGGCGCTGCTGCGAGAGATGGAACTTCCGCTCGCGTTCGTTCTCGCCGAACTGGAGTGCGCGGGCATCGCCGTCGACGTCGAACACCTGGACGCGCTCGAGCGCGGGTTCGCGCAGCGGGTGCGCGACGCGGCCGAGGCGGCGTACGAGGTGATCGGCGAGCAGGTGAACCTCGGGTCGCCCAAACAGCTGCAGGCGATCCTCTTCGACAAGCTCGACATGCCGAAGACGAAGAAGACCAAGACCGGCTACACCACCGACGCGGACGCTCTCACGTCGTTGTACGAGAAGACCGAGCATCCGTTCCTGAAGCATCTGCTCGAGCATCGCGACGCCACCCGGCTGCGGGTGACGGTGGAGGGCCTCCAGAAGACCGTCGCGGACGATCAGCGCATCCACACCACGTTCAATCAGACCGTGGCGGCGACGGGTCGGCTGTCCTCGACGGACCCGAACCTGCAGAACATCCCGGTGCGCACCGATGCGGGCCGCCAGATCCGGCATGCCTTCGTGGTGGCGCCGGGCCCGGTGCCGATCGGGGCCGCGCCCGTGGAGTTCGAGAGCCTGATGACGGCCGATTACTCGCAGATCGAGATGCGGATCATGGCGCACCTCTCGGAGGACGAGGGACTGATCGAGGCCTTCAACACCGGTGAGGACCTGCACAACTTCGTCGGTTCGCGTGCCTTCGGGGTTCCGGTGGACCAGGTGGACCCGCAGATGCGTTCACGGGTCAAGGCGATGTCGTACGGCCTGGCCTACGGGTTGTCGGCATACGGTCTGGCCGCTCAGCTCGGGATCAGCCGCGAAGAGGCGAAGCAGCAGATGGAGCAGTACTTCGATCGCTTCGGCGGCGTCCGCGACTATCTTCACCGCGTCGTCGAGGAGGCGCGCCGGAACGAGTACACGGCCACCCTGTTCGGCCGGCGCCGGTATCTGCCCGACCTCAACTCCGACAACTTCCAGCGTCGTCAGGCCGCCGAGCGGATGGCGCTCAACGCCCCCATTCAGGGCACCGCCGCCGACATCATCAAGGTGGCGATGATCAACGTGCAGAACCGGTTGCGGGCCGAGAAGCTGTCGTCGCGGATGCTGCTGCAGGTGCACGACGAACTGGTGATCGAGGTAGCCCGGGGCGAGCGGGAGACGGTGGAGGCGGTGGTCCGCGCCGAGATGGGCGGAGCGATCAAGCTCTCGGTTCCACTGGAGGTCTCGGTCGGCTACGGCCGGAGTTGGGACGACGCCGCGCACTGACCCGAACAGGGTTGTCGAGTAAGCGCAGGAGCGAAGCGACGGAGCGCATCGAGACGAACACCAGCCGCGGTGACTCCGCGACAACGTGGCGACGGTCAGCCGAAGTATGGGACCTTCTCTTACAGAGACAGTCCCGATGAACAGGAACCCGCGAATGACAGACACGCTCCGCCTCGCAGTCCTCGAGGGCGACGGAATCGGACCCGAGGTGGTCCCGGTGGCCGTGGACGTCGCGACCCGGGCCCTCGCGGCACAGGGGCTGACGGTGGAGACCACCGCGCTGCCGTTCGGTGCCGCCGCCGTCGAGTCCGACGGCGCGCCCGTGCCCGCGAGCACGCTCGACGCGCTGGAGAAGTTCGATCTCTGGGTGGTCGGACCGCATGACAGCGCCTCGTACCCGGCCGAAGTGCGGTATCCGCCGCCGGGCGCGGTGTTGCGCAAGCAGTTCGGTCTGTACGCGAACCTGCGGCCCGCCCGGGCTGTCTCCGGTGTGACGGCGACCGCGCCCGACATCGATGTCCTGGTGGTCCGGGAGAACAGCGAGGGACTGTACGCGGACCGGAACATGACGATCGGCAGCGGCGAGTTCATGCCGACGCCGGACGTCGCGCTCGCGGTGGGCGTGGTCACCCGCGCGGCGTCCGAACGCATCGCGGTCGAGGCTTTCGAAGCGGCACGGCGGCGGCGCGGGCACGTCACCGTGGTGCACAAGGCCAACGTGCTGCGACTGACGACGGGACTGTTCCGGGACGAATGCCTCGCGGTCGCCGAGCGTTACCCGGACGTCCGGGTGGACGAGCAGCACGTCGACGCGATGGCGGCGCTGCTGGTGCGTCGCCCGGCTGACTTCGATGTGATCGTCACCGAGAACCTGTTCGGCGACATCCTGTCGGACCTGGCGGCTGAACTATCCGGTTCCCTCGGCCTGGCCCCGTCGATCAACGCCTCGGACACGCGCGCCATGGCGCAGGCGGTGCACGGCGCCGCACCGGACATCGCCGGCCGCGGCATCGCCGATCCGGTCGCCATGATCGGTTCGGGCGCCATGCTGCTGCGCTGGCATGCTGCGCGTTCGGGCGACAGCCGACTGTCGGCAGCGGCCGATGCGATCGACGGCGCGGTGGCCCATGTGCTCGGTGAGGGGATCGCCACGGCCGACCTGGGCGGCGGTGCGTCGACCTCGGAGTTCGGGGCGGCGGTCGCGGCGCAGGTCGGCTGAATCTCGCCCCGGTCGGCCGCGGCGGCCGGCGAACCCGTCATACTCATAGACTCCGGGGGATCACACCGATCCCCGGTCACGACGGAGAGGTGCCGATGCGAGTGCGATCGCTGCGCGTGCGGGTGCTGGCCGGTGTGGCGGCCGCGGCGCTCGCAGTTCCCGTGCTGTCGGGCTGCGTGGTCGACGAGTCGGCGCTCGACACCAAGCCGATAACGGTGAAGGTGGAGAAGCAGCCCGAGATCGCCGCGATGCTGCCCGCGAGCATTCGAGAATCCGGAGTGCTGCGTGTGGGTACCAACCCGCCGTACCAGCCGAACGAGTTCAAGGACCGAGAAGGTCACATCATCGGATTCGACGTCGACCTGATGAACGCCGTGGCCGGCGTCCTCGGGCTGCGGGCCGAGTACAGCGAGTCCGACTTCGACAAGATCATCCCCGCGATGCAGGGCGGCACGTTCGATCTGGGGATGTCGTCGTTCACCGACTCGCTGGAGAGGCAGAAGGAGGTCGACTTCGTCGACTACTTCAGCGCCGGAATCAAATGGGCGCAGAAGGTGGGCAGGGGGATCGACCCGGACAACGCCTGCGGCCTCCGCGTCGGAGTGCAGAGCACCACGGTCGAAGACACCGATGAGGTCCCCGCCAAGAGCGCCGCATGCGAGAAGGCGGGCAAGGACCCGATCATCAAAGTCAAGTTCGAAACCCAGGATCAGGTGGTGAACGCCTTGCTCCTGGGCCAGATCGACGCGTTCTCGGCCGATTCTCCGGTGACCGCGTACGCGATCAAGAAGACCGACGGTCAGCTCGAGGAAGTGGGGCCGCTGTACGACGCGGCGCCGTACGGGTGGCCGATCGTCAAGGGCTCTGCGCTCGGACCCGCTCTGCAGGCAGCCCTGCAGTACCTCATCGACAACGGTCAGTACGAGAAGATCGCCACACATTGGGGAGTGGAAGCAGGAATGATTCAGCGATCCGAGATCAACGGAGCGAAGGGCTGAACCGATGACGGCAAGTGACATCCGGGCCGGCGACACGGCGGAGACCCCCGCACCGATCAAGGCCGTCCCCCTCCGGCATCCCGGACAGTGGATCGCCGCTGTGATCATTCTCGGGCTGGTCGGGCTCTTCGTGTACGGCGCGGCCACCAATCCCGCGTACCACTGGTCCACCTACGGCAAGTACCTGTTCGAAGAACGCATCCTGTCGGGTGTCGGATACACGCTGGCGCTGACCGTCCTCGCGATGATCATCGGGGTGATCCTCGGCGTGATCCTGGCGGTGATGCGGATGTCACAGAACAAGGTGCTCAGTTCCGCGGCCTGGGTGTACCTGTGGGTATTCCGTGGCACTCCGATCTTCGTTCAGCTGGTCCTGTGGGGGCTCGTCGGTTCGCTCTACAAGACCGTCCGGGTCGGCATACCCTTCGGCCCGACCGCGTTCGAAATCGACATCCAGGCCTTCAGCCTCAAGTACGTCTTCCTGATCGCCGTGATCGGGCTCGCCCTCAATGAGGCCGCGTATATGGCGGAGATCGTCCGCGCCGGCATCTCCTCCGTGGGCGAAGGACAGATGGAGGCGTCGGTGGCGCTGGGCATGTCGTGGTGGCAGACGATGCGGCGAATCGTGCTGCCACAGGCGATGCGGGTGATCATCCCGCCCACCGGCAACGAGGTCATCAGCATGCTCAAGACCACCAGCCTCGTGGCCGCGGTGCCTTTCAGCCTCGAACTGTACGGCCGCCAACGGGATATCTCGGGCGTCAACTTCCAGCCGATCCCGATGCTGCTCGTGGCGTCGACGTGGTATCTGGTCGTCACCTCGGTGCTGATGATCGGGCAGCACTTCGTCGAGAAGCACTACGAGAAGGGTGCCTCGCGCGAGCTGTCGGAGGGCCAGCTGCAGGCGCTCGCCGCCGCCAACAAGACGGTCGTGGAGGAGGGCAAGTGACGGACACCGGTGTTTCGTCCGACGGCGGCCGGCCGATGGTGCTGGCCGACCGCGTATGCAAGAACTTCGGCGCCCTTCAGGTGCTGAAGGGTGTGTCCATCGAGGTGCAACCCGGCGAGGTCGCATGTCTGATCGGCCCCTCGGGCTCGGGGAAGTCCACCTTTCTGCGGTGCGTCAATCACCTCGAGAAGGTCAACGCCGGACGTCTGGAGGTGGACGGCGAGCTGATCGGTTATCGAGAGCGCGGCGGCCGACTCTACGAGCTCAGCCCGCGCGAGGCGGCCAGGCAGCGCCGCGACATCGGGATGGTGTTTCAGCATTTCAACTTGTTTCCGCACCGGACCGCGCTGGAGAACATCATCGAGGCTCCGGTCCTGGTCGGCGGGAAGTCCAAGAGCGAGGCCACCGAGCGCGCTCTGGACCTGCTGAGCCAGGTGGGCCTGCGGGCCAAAGCCGACGCCTACCCGGCCCAGCTCTCGGGCGGACAGCAGCAGCGCGTCGCCATCGCCCGCGCGCTCGCCATGGATCCGAAGCTGATGCTCTTCGACGAGCCGACTTCGGCTCTCGACCCGGAACTCGTCGGCGACGTGCTGGCGGTCATGCGGACCCTCGCCGCGGAGGGGATGACGATGGTGGTGGTCACCCACGAAATGGGCTTCGCCCGCGAGGTGGCCGACCAGTTGGTCTTCATGGACGGTGGAGTGGTGGTCGAACGCGGGGATCCCCGTGAGCTGCTGTCGAACCCGCAGCAGGCGCGAACCCAGGAGTTCCTCTCCAAGCTGCTGTAGCGGGCCCGCTCACACGGTGGCGATCGGCGTGAGGATCCCGGGCGGATCGGTCCGGGCCGCCTCGGTGAAGCGGTGGCCCCAGAAGCTCGGCTTGCGGTAGGTGCGGGCGATCCAGCTCAGGTCGTCGACCACCAGACCCCCGTAGCCGAGCTCCAGCTGAAACCCCGACGGCGTCCCGACATAGGTCGACGTCATGAGGTCGTTCGAGTGCCGGCCGAGCGTCTGCATCACCGGGACGCGATGCTTCTCGACCAGGTCGATCGCGCGGCCGAGATCGTCCATGTGCTGGTATTCCAGCATCAGGTGGTTCACGCCGATGTGGCCGGGCGCCTCCGCGAGCGCCAGCGAGTGGTGGCGGCCGTTGACGTGGTAGAACCGCACGTCGAAGTGATCCGACACGATTCGGTCGGAGAGCCGGAATCCGAGTACCCCGGAATAGAACTCGTCGGCTTCCGCGAGGTCCGGTACCTGGTAGACGATGTGTCCCAGCCCCTGATCGCCCGTCACGAACCCGCCGCGCATGGTCCGTCCCGCGCGGAACGAGTTGGGGGTGGCGCCCTTGCCCCAGGACAGTTCGTGGCGAAGTCCCCACGGGTCGGTGAACCAGGCCAGTTCGGCGACGCCGCGGTCGCGCAGGACCGGTGCGTCGGCCCACTCCAGGCTCAATCCGCGGCGCGCGAGATGCTCGGCGAACGCGTGCAGATCGGTCTCGTTGGCCAAGCCCCAGCCGGTGTATCGGAGTTCGTCGGTAGCGCCGGGGTGGATGCAGATGCGGAAGTCGACGTCGTCGACAGCGAGCCGGACCGTACCGTCGGGCGTTCGGCTGTGAATCATCGCGCCGACGATCTCGGGTCCGTAGGTCGACCAGTCCGACGAGCGCGGTGAGCCGAAGCCGACGTACGAGAGTTCTTGAATCATTCGAGAGTCCTTCGCTTGGGGAACGTGTTCTCGCGTCTGAAGGTAGACCGCAATAATGAATGGGTCAACCAACAATTATGGTCCATAACGAAATCGGTGAGAGTTGCCGCACTCGATAGGCTGACGGGATGACAGGTAAGGCGCCGCCAGAAGACCTTCTCGGCGATTCGCTGAGCGCACGGCTCGGCTTCCAGTTGGTGAAGGCGGCGATCGGGGTGCGCCGGGCGTATGCGGCGGAGCTGAGACGGCACGGGCTCCTGCCGCATCAACACGCGATCCTCGCGGTGCTCGTCGACGGCGAGGGGCTCTATCAGCGGCAGCTCGCCGAGGCGGTGCGCGTCGATCCGCCCGATCTCGTTCCGTACATCGACGGCTTGGTGAAGGAGGGGCTGGCCGCGCGTTCCCCGGACCCGAAGGATCGGCGTCGGCAGATCGTCACGATCACCCCTGCCGGCACCGAGCGGCTCGGTGAGGCCGACAGGGGCCTGGACGTGGTCGAGTCGGCGTTGTTCCGTCGGCTCTCGTCCTCCGATCGGAGTCGATTGCGCAAGGTATTGGCGGAGATCGATCAGGAGGACTGAATCGGTCGGCGCGCCTCGCGCGCCGCGATTCGTGCTCGTACTTCGGGACGCCGCAGCGGCGGGACGGTTCGCGGAGGCTGCCTGCGGGCCGGAAGTGCGTCGAGGAGTTCAACGGTCGCCGCGGTCACGGCGTCTACCGCCGTCTCGATCGCGTCGTGGTTGGCGTCGGTGACCTTGCGGATTCCGGAGACCTTCCGCACGTACTGCAGCGCGGCTGCCCGGATCTCTTCGTCAGTCGCTGCCGGCTCAAGGCCGCGCAGTTCGGTGATGTTGCGGCACATGAGCCCAGGCTACGCCGCGCCGCCACGTCTCGTGCCCGGAGCGGAGTCGGTCGCGATCTCAGCGTGCGTGCGAGCCTGCTCGGCTCGAGCCGCCCGGCGGGCGGCCCACGCGCCGAGGGTCGCCTCGACGTCGCGCGGCATCGTGATCAGTGGCGGCCCTTCCGGGGTCTGATACCGGGCGTTGACCGCCCGGGTGTTGAAATCCTCCACCTCGCGGCGCGCGGCCCGCTCGCTGGACATCGCATCGAGTTCGGCGTCGAGTTCGGCGTCGTCCTTCCGCAATTGGAGGGACGGCGGCAGTGAGACGAGCCGCTCTCGCTTCAAGTAGCGCTTGATCCACCAATCCGGGTCGTCGTGGTCTGACAGATCGAGAGGTTCGCCGGCTCCGGGCAGATCGTCGAAGTCGCCGCGTCGAGCTTGACGCTGGGTGACCGTCAGCGGGTTGCGTGCGCGCAGTGAGTCGAAATCCATTGGTGCACGCGGGAGGGTGGTCTGGGTGGTTTCGACTCGCTCCGCTCGCTCAACCAGCGGGAGGGCCGGGTTCGCTCGTCGGCGGGAGGGTTGGGTTCGCTCGGTCGGCGGGAGACCCGAGACGGCGGACGGTCGCGCCGTCGAGACTCGACGGCTCTGCGCGCCTCATTCGGGCTTGCGGCAGACGAAGATGGCGGTGCCCGGGAAGTAGGAGCCCCGCAGCGGCGACCACTGGCCCCACTCGTCCTCGAGGTCGTCGGGCCACTCCGGCTCGACGATGTCCTCCAGCAGTAAACCCGCGGCGACGATCTCGCGAACGCGATCACCGATCGTCCGGTGGTGTTCGACGTACGTGACTTCGCCGTCGTCGCCGGTCTCCGAGTATGGGGTTCGCGAGAAGTACGACATACGAACCACGAGACCTTCGGGTCCGGGGTCGTCGAGGAACATCCAGCGAATCGGATGGTTGGTGGCGAACACCCATCGGCCGCCGGGGCGCAGCACCCGCGCGACCTCGCGCATCATGCGGGCCGAGTCGGCGACGAACGGGACGGCGCCGAACGACGAGCAGGCTTTGTCGAACGACTCGTCGGCGAAGGGGAGGTGCTCGGCGCCGGCCTGGACGAGGGGAACCGGTGCGTCGTCGCGCTGCATCGACTCCAGGCCGTGCCGCAGCATGCCGATCGACACGTCGAGACCGATCACGTTGGCGCCCTGGGTTTTCAGCCATCTCGCGCACGGCGCCGAGCCGCATCCGACCTCGAGCACGTCGCGGCCGGCGACGTCGCCGAGAAGCCGGGCCTCCGACTCCCGGTAGCGCTCGGGGCCCCAGACGAACTCGCCTCCCGGTGTGTCGCCGCCGATGAAGTGGCCGTGCTCCTCGTGGTACTCGTCGGCTTCGCCGTCCCACCATGTCCGGTTCGCTCGTTCGCTGACGGCCGAGTCGATCTCACCGAGGACGCGAGGCGGTCGGGAAGTCATGGAGATGGTCCTCTCGTGGCATGGCGTTGGCTCCGAGCCTAGTGACCGCATGCCGGTCACTGAACGCGGAGCACACGTCGACCTCAGCAGCCTCGGCCGGGAATCACCACGTCGACCTTCGCGTCGCCGTCCCACCTGCGGATGGCCGACGCCCGTCCTACGACGGTCGGCCACGACAGCAGTTGCAGCGCGGCCGCGAGCTCGTCGGCAGTCAGTCGCAGCCCGAGCGTCACGTGCGGCGTCCACTGTCCGGGCAGGCTGTGCTGCGCGAGCTCGGTGACCCGTTCGCGGGTGAGCCGGACGATCGTCGCATGGACGGTGAGCAGTTCCGACGACGGCACCACCGCGCGGGCCAGTGTGTACTTGCGGCCGGCGGCGAACACGACCGCGCCGCCGACTCGGAACTCGAAGGGCAGTCGCTGGGCCGTGGAGGCCAGGGCGGAATCGGCGGCGGGCGAGATCGCAGTGCCGGCGAGCAGGGTGCAGTGCGGCCGATTGGTCCGGGCCCGCACCCGGCCCGCGCTCGGCAATCCGGCGGCTTCGAGCGCGTCCCACTGCGCACGAACGGCGGCCTCGGTCTCGGGATCGGGCAGGATCTCGATCGAATGTGCCATCCTCGGCTCCTTCTGTGCGCGCGTCCCGGAGACAGTATTTGTGCAGGTAGGCCCGCAGTAGTACGCTTGCACACGTGTATGCGCGAAGCATGCACTCTGCGCCGACCGGAACGTCACGTCGAGGCGGTGCGCACAATCGAAGGAAACCGGGCGCAGCCTGCGAAGACTGTCCCGTTTACCGTACCTACTAGATACCTGTCCGGAGCAACTCAACATATGTCGTCCCCCACGATTTCCTCGCCGCAAGTAGCCGTCAACGACATCGGCTCGGCCGAGGACTTCCTCGCCGCTGTCGACTCGACGATCAAGTACTTCAATGACGGCGACATCGTCGAAGGCACCATTGTCAAGGTCGATCGCGACGAGGTCCTGCTCGACATCGGCTACAAGACCGAGGGCGTCATTCCCTCGCGCGAGCTGTCGATCAAGCACGACGTCGACCCCAACGAAGTCGTCACCGTCGGCGACGAGGTCGAGGCCCTCGTTCTCACCAAGGAGGACAAGGAAGGCCGCCTGATCCTGTCGAAGAAGCGTGCGCAGTACGAGCGCGCTTGGGGCACGATCGAGGAGCTCAAGGAGAAGGACGAGGCCGTCAAGGGCACCGTCATCGAGGTCGTCAAGGGCGGCCTGATCCTCGACATCGGCCTGCGCGGCTTCCTCCCGGCTTCGCTGGTGGAGATGCGTCGCGTCCGCGACCTGCAGCCGTACATCGGCAAGGAGGTCGAGGCCAAGATCATCGAGCTCGACAAGAACCGCAACAACGTCGTTCTGTCGCGCCGCGCTTGGCTGGAGCAGACCCAGTCGGAGGTCCGCAGCGAGTTCCTCAACCAGCTGCAGAAGGGCCAGGTCCGCAAGGGCGTCGTGTCCTCGATCGTCAACTTCGGTGCGTTCGTCGACCTCGGCGGCGTCGACGGTCTGGTTCACGTCTCCGAACTGTCGTGGAAGCACATCGATCACCCGTCCGAGGTCGTCACCGTCGGCGACGAGGTCACCGTCGAGGTCCTCGACGTCGACATGGACCGCGAGCGCGTGTCGCTGTCGCTGAAGGCCACCCAGGAAGACCCGTGGCGCCAGTTCGCCCGCACCCACGCGATCGGTCAGATCGTTCCGGGCAAGGTCACCAAGCTCGTGCCGTTCGGCGCCTTCGTGCGCGTCGAAGAGGGCATCGAGGGTCTGGTCCACATCTCCGAGCTGGCCGAGCGCCACGTCGAGGTTCCGGACCAGGTCGTCTCCGTCGGCGACGACGCGATGGTCAAGGTCATCGACATCGACCTGGATCGCCGCCGCATCTCGCTGTCGCTGAAGCAGGCCAACGAGGACTACACCGAGGAGTTCGACCCCTCGAAGTACGGTATGGCCGACAGCTACGACGACCAGGGGAACTACATCTTCCCCGAGGGCTTCGACGCCGAGACCAACGAGTGGCTCGAGGGCTACGACAAGCAGCGTGAGGAGTGGGAGGCCCGCTACGCGGAGGCCGAGCGCCGTCACAAGCTGCACACCGCTCAGATCGAGAAGTTCGCCGCGGCTGCCGCCGAGGCGGAGAACGCTCCGAGCGACTACTCGTCGTCGAGTTCGGCTTCGCAGTCGACCTCGTCGAGCAGCGGCCCGGCCCAGACCGGCGGATCGCTCGCCAGCGACGAGCAGCTCGCCGCACTGCGCGAGAAGCTGTCGGGCAACGCCTGATTCACGCGCGGTCGGTCGGAGTGACTGACTGAACAACACCCCGGAACCTCGGTTCCGGGGTGTTGTCGTCTGTCCGGACGAGTCGGGGCGAGCTGGGGCTCGGCCGCTCGCGTACCGTGTGGCCATGCGAGAAGAGCCGACTTCGGACACGATGTCTTTCACCTGGCGCCGGCTCGCCCTGATCGGCGCCCTGGCCGCGACGACGGCGCTGACGATCGTCGTCGGTGTGACCGATCCCCATGCGCCGCTGGTGTATCCGACCCGTTTCCTGATCTGGAATCTATTCCTCGCCTGGCTTCCGCTGCTGATCGCGTGCGCCTTCGTCATCGTGCGAAACAAGCTTGCGCTGATTCCGCTCGGACTCGCGTGGCTGGCCTTCCTGCCCAACGCGCCCTACCTGATCACCGACCTCGTGCATCTGGGCGAAGGCTACGAACTCTGGCGGCACATTCTCCAGTACGGATTCGCGGCATGGACCGGCGTGATGCTCGGCGTCGTCTCGATGCGGCTGGTGCACCGACGCATCGAAGCGGACTGGGGACGGGCCGCGGGCTGGGCCGCCGTCGCCGCATCGGTGATCCTCTGCGCCGTAGGAGTGGTCATCGGTCGGTTCCAGCGCTGGAACTCCTGGGATCTCGTGACCCGGCCGGACGCCGTCGTCGCCCAGACGATGGGATGGGTGAGGTCACCCTTCGCGCACGTGCATTCGTCCGGCGTCGCCGTCGCGGTTGCTGTCTTCCTGGCCGCCGCATACCTGACGATGTGGACCTACGAGTCGATCGGCGACGCCGACCACTGACGGCGGCGCCGCCGACCTGTCCGTCTCCTGCAGTCTCACCCGAGCCGTACTTCGGCGACCGTCCGCAGGTGCGCGACGAGAGCCTGGCCCGACGGGCTGAGCGGACGGTCGGCGGCGACGGTGAGTCCGACGCTGTGCCCGATGGATCCGAGGTCCACGTCGAGCGGGGTGAGGCGGGCGTCGCCGCGTCCGATGAGGCTGGGCAGCACAGCGAGCGTCTCCGTATGGTGCAGCAGCTCCCGTACCGTGAGGAAGCTCGTCGCTTCCACACGGTTCTCCGGCAACGCGGTTCCGCTGCGGGCGAACACCGCTTCGAGTTCCCCGCGCAGGGCGGTCTCGACGCCGGGGAGCACCCACGGGTAACCGCGGGTGTCGGCGAGAGAGAACGGTCCGGCCCCCGCGAGGGGATGGGTGGCGCCGGCGAAGACCTCCACCGACTCCTCGTACAGCGGGATACGCGTGATAGTCGATGTGCTCGGCGATGTCAGACGACCGACGATCATGTCGATCCGACCCGCCTCGAGTTCAGCGAGCAGCGCTTCCGGCGAGCCCTCTCGCACCACGACGGTGAGTCGCGGATGCTTCGCTTTCAACTGCACAATCGCCTGCGGCAGAAGCACATTCGATCCCGCGAGATGCGTCCCGACGATCACGGTGCCGCGATCGGCGTCCGCCAGCTCCACCACATGGCGACCCGCCTGGTTCAGCTGTGCGAGGATCGCCCGCGCGTGCTCGGTGAACGCCGCCCCGAAGATCGTGGGCGTGATTCCCCGCGGGCCGCGCTCATACAGTTCCACTCCCACGATCGCCTCGATGTCGCGCAGGCTTCGCGTGGCGACCGGCTGAGTGACGTGGAGTTCCGCGGCTGCGCCGATCACGCTGCCCTGCCGCGACAGCGCGTCGATCAAGACCAGGTGCCGGATCTTCAGCCGGCCGTCGAGCAGTTTCGGCAGATCGATCGACGGCCGGTCCGCCGCACTCATACCCCGGAGGTGATCGTGATCAGCAGGTCGCCGTTCTCCACCTGCGCCACCCCCGGCACCGCGATCCTGCCGACCACGCCGCCCACCGGCGTGGTGATCGCCGCCTCCATCTTCATCGCCTCGATATGGGCGATCGTGTCGCCCGCGGCCACCTCGTCGCCTTCGGACACCTCCAGGGTGACCACGCCGGCGAACGGGGCGGGCACCTGACCGGGAACCGACGGATCGGCCTTCTCGGCCCGCGGCCGTGCGTCTTCGATCGAGCGGTCGCGCACCTGGACCGGCCGCAGCTGGCCGTTGATCCAGCACATCACCGTACGCATCCCGCGTTCGTCGGCTTCGGAGATCGACTCGAGGCCGAGAAGGAGCGTGACACCGGGTCCGAGTTCCACGACGTGTTCGGTGCCGGGAACCAGACCGTAGAAGAACTCGCGGGTGCCGATCACCGAGGTGTCGCCGAAGGTCTCGCGGTGCTCGATGAATTCCCTGGACGGACCGGGGAACAGCAGCCGTGACAGTGTGGTCCGGCGCGTCTGCGAGTCGGCTGCGAGCCCGGCGCGGTCGTCGTCGGTCAGTTCGGCGAGCGGCGGTGCCACGGCCGGCGTGTCGCCGAGCGCCCGGGTGCGGAGCGGTTCGGGCCAACCCGCGGCCGGAGTGCCCAGCTCGCCGCGGAAGAATCCGGTGACCGACTCGGGGAGGTCGACCACCGTCGGATCGGCGGCGAACTGTTCGGCACTGACGCCCGAACCGACGAGAGCGAGGGCGAGGTCGCCGACGACCTTCGACGACGGCGTCACCTTGATGAGGCGGCCGAAGGCCCGGTCGACACCGGAGTAGGCGCGTTCGATCTCCTCGAACCGGTCCGCGAGCCCCAGAGCGGTGGCCTGCGCACGCAGATTCGACAGCTGACCGCCCGGGATCTCATGGGTGTACACGCGGCCGGTCGGAGCGGGGATGCCGGCCTCGAACGGGTGATAGAGCCCGCGCATCGACTCCCAGTAGGGCTCGAGCTCGCAGACCGCGTCGAGGTCGATGCCGGTGTCGCGGTCGGTGTGGGCGGTCGCCGCGACCACCGCCGACATCGACGGTTGACTGGTACCGCCCGACATCGGGGCCGCGGCCACATCGACCGCGTCCGCGCCGGCGTTCCACGCCGCGAGGTACGTCGCCAGCTGGCCGCCCGCGGTGTCGTGCGTGTGGACGTGAACGGGAAGGTCGAAACGCGACCGGAGGGCCGTCACGAGCGTGGTGGCGGCCGGGGCGCGCAGCAGCCCGGCCATGTCTTTGACGGCGATGATGTGCGCGCCGGCGTCGACGACGCGCTCGGCCAGCCGGAGATAGTAGTCGAGGGTGTAGAGATCCTCCGCCGGGTCCGTCAGGTCACCGGTGTAACAGAGGGCGACCTCCGCGACCGCAGTGCCGGTCGCGCGCACGGCGTCGATCGCCGGACGCATCTGGTCGACGTCGTTCAGCGCGTCGAAGATGCGGAAGATGTCGACGCCGGTGGCGGCGGCCTCGGCCACGAAGGCATCGGTCACCTCGGTGGGATAAGGGGTGTAGCCGACGGTGTTGCGTCCCCGCAACAGCATCTGCAGGCAGATGTTCGGCACCGCCTCGCGCAGTCGTGCCAGGCGGTCCCACGGATCCTCGTGCAGAAAACGCAGGGCGACGTCGTAGGTCGCACCGCCCCAGGCCTCGATCGACAGCAGTTCCGGGATGCTCGAGGAGACGTGGCCGGCGACAGCGGTCAGGTCCTTGGTGCGGACGCGTGTGGCGAGCAGCGACTGGTGCGCGTCGCGGAAGGTGGTGTCGGTGATCGCCAGCGCCTTCTGCGCACGGAGATCGGCGGCGAAGCGTTCGGGGCCGAGGGCGGCGAGCCGCTGGCGGGAGCCCTCCGGCACGGATCGCTCGGATGCCGGCCGCGGCAGCTTGGAGGCCGGGTCCACGCCCGCCGGAGCCTTGCCGTTGGGGGAGTTGACCGTGATGTCGGCCAGGTAGTTCAGCATGCGTGTGCCGCGGTCGGCCGGAGCGTTGCCGTGCAGCAGCTCCGGATGCGCGGCGATGAAGCCGGTGTCGACGGCGCCGGACTGGAACGTCGGATCGTCGAGCACTGCGCGGAGGAATGGGATGTTCGTCGTCACCCCTCGGATGCGGAACTCCATCAGCGCGCGGCGGGCGCGGGCGAGCGCGATGTCGCGAGTGGACCCGCGGCAGGTGAGCTTGACCAGCATGGAGTCGAAGTAGGCGCCGACCTCCGCGCCGACCGTGGTCCCGCCGTCCAGGCGGACGCCGGCGCCGCCGGGCGACCGGTACGCCGTGATGCGTCCGGTGTCGGGCCGGAATTCGTTCGCGGGGTCCTCGGTGGTGATCCGGTACTGCATGGCGGCACCGTGCAGCGCGATCGTGTCCTGCGACAGTCCGAGACCGGCCAGAGTGGCTCCGGCGGCGAGCTGCAACTGGGTCTGGACGAGATCGACGTCGGTCACCTCTTCGGTGACGGTGTGTTCCACCTGGATGCGGGGATTCATCTCGATGAACACGTAGTCGCCGCTGCGGTCCAGGAGGAACTCGACCGTCCCGGCACAGGTGTAGCCGATGTGGCGTGCGTAGCGCACGGCGTCGGCGCACATGCGCTCGCGCAGGTCCGCGGGCAGGTCCGGCGCGGGTGCCTGCTCGATGACCTTCTGATGGCGACGCTGGACGGAGCAGTCGCGCTCATAGAGATGGACGACGTCGCCGGTGGCGTCGCCGAGGACCTGGACCTCGATGTGCCGCGGCCCGCTCACCGCCTGCTCGATGTACACCGCACCGTCGCCGAACGCCGACTCCGCTTCGCGGGAGGCCTCTTCGAGCGCCGCGCGCAGGAGTGCGGGATCGTCGACGAGGCGCATGCCGCGACCACCGCCGCCCGAGACGGCCTTGACGAAGACCGGGAAGGTCATCGACTCGCCGGCGTCCAGCAGCGTCTGCACGTCGGTGGAGGGTTCGGTCGACGCCAGGACCGGGAGCCCGGCGGCGCGGGCTTCGGCGATCGCTCGAGACTTGTTGCCCGTCAGCTGAAGGACTTCGGCAGTCGGACCCACGAAGGTGATCCCGGCCGCGGCGCACGCCCGTGCGAGTTCGGGGTTCTCGGAGAGGAATCCGTATCCGGGGTAGACGGCGTCGGCACCGGATTCCTTCGCGACACGGATGATCTCGTCCACATCGAGGTAGGCCCGAACGGGATGCCCGGGCTCGCCGATCCGGTACGCCTCGTCTGCCTTGAACCGGTGGGGAGAGTTCCGGTCCTCGTGCGGGTACACCGCGACGGTGGTGATGCCCAGCTCGACGGCCGCGCGGAGGGCGCGGATCGCGATCTCGCCTCGGTTGGCGACAAGGATCTTGCGGAACATGACGGGGGTCCTCATTTCGGGGTGTGGGTCGGTGCGGTCAGGGCGAAGAGACGATGCACGGCCGACGACAGTTCGGTGTCGCGATCGGCCAGGTCGACGAAGACGTCGAAGTGGTTCCGTCCGGGAACGGTCAGGAGCGGGCCGGCACTTCCGCGGGCCCAGTGCCGGTGGAAGTCCCGACTCTGCCGGCGGAAGCCGTCGGCCTCGTGCTCGGCCATGGCGATCACCGCCGGAGCGGGATCGTCGGGCAGCGGTGCGAGGGCCGGGCTGAGGTCGGCAGCGGACTGCTCGGTCAGGAAGAGCCACTCGTTCGCCTCGGCGTGGATCAGCGGCCGCAGATCATAGAGTCCGCTGATCAGCAGGCCGGCGTGCACTGCGCGATCGGGCAGCCCGAGGTCGGCCTGCCAACCGCCGATCATGGTGGTCGCGGCGAGGTGAGCACCCGCCGAACTGCCGCAGACCACGATCCTGTTGCGATCGAGGCCGTGCGCGGGTCCGTCGCGATGCACCCATGCGACGGCCGCCCTGACTTGACGGACCATTTCGGGCAGGGAGGTCGCCGGAGCCAGTCCGTAGTCGACAGCGACAGTGGCGATACCGTGGTCGGCCAGCGTGCGCGCCATGAACGCGGTGTCCAGGCGTGACAGCGAGCGCCAGTATCCGCCGTGGATCACCAGGAATACCGGACGGGGAGCGTCGGCGATCCCCCACACGTCGAGCACCTCGTCGCTGTGCTCGTCGTAGGCGACGCCGCGGGCGCCCGGCAGATCCCGGACTGCGCGCTCGGACCGCGTTCGGTAATCGTCCATCACCCTGGCGAAGGTTTCCGGGGACACGGTTCCGCGGGCGCTGTATGCGGCGGCGATCTCGGGGTCGAACAACGGGGCTCCTTCGAACGGCAACGAATCGTCTTCAGGGTCTGGCACGCAACTCATACCCGTCTAATGCCGAACACGTACCCGACTATGCCATTTTTGCTATGACGACCGGCACTCCGGTCGGCGGTTGTGACCATCTCCGTTATGACTATTTCGGTATGTGAGTGATTCCGCTAGGTATTTGAACCACATGGCGATGCGGATCACAGTGGATTCATGACCGCACCCCACCCCGAATGGATTCGCAACTACGTCGACGGCGCATTCCTCGACCCCGATCCGGCGTCGGCGTTCGACGCGGTCGACCCCGCCACCGGCACCGCGTACGCCAGGGTTCACGAGGCCGGAGCCGAGATCGTCGACCGTGCCGTCGGTTCGGCGCGACGTGCGCTGGCCGCCGGCTGGGCCGACCGGCCGGTCGCAGATCGGGCCCGGATCCTCCGTCGTGCCGCCGACCTGATCGAACAGCGCTTCGACGACTTCGTCGCCGCAGAGCTCGCCGACACCGGCAAGCCGGTGACACAGGCGCGTGCCCTCGACGTCGCCCGCGCTCCGATGAACTTCCGCGCGTACGCCGACCTGGTGTCGAGCGCCGGCGAGCAGTCGTACCTGACCGACACCGCCGACGGTCGCCGAGCCCTGAACTACACGGTCCGCAAACCGCTCGGCGTGATCGCGATCATCGTCCCCTGGAACCTCCCGCTCCTGCTCCTCACCTGGAAAGTCGCACCGGCGCTCGCCTGCGGGAACGCGGTGGTGGTGAAGCCGAGCGAGGACACTCCCGCCACCGCCTCGCTGCTGGCCGAAGTGCTCGCGGAAGCCGGTCTGCCGCGCGGTGTGTACAACGTGGTCCACGGTTTCGGCGCCGATTCGGCCGGGGCGTTCCTGACCGAGCATCCCGGAATCGACGGTGTCACCTTCACCGGATCGTCGGCCACCGGCAGTCACGTCATGCGGACGGTGGCGCCGCGGGTGCGGCCGGTCTCGCTGGAGCTCGGCGGCAAGAACGCGGCGATCGTCTTCGATGACGCGGACGTCGACGAGGCGGTCAAGGGACTGAGCCGGTCGATCTTCACCAACACCGGCCAGGTGTGTCTGTGCACCGAGCGCGTATACGTTCAGCGGCGGATCTTCGACGAGGTGGTGGCCGGCCTGGCGACCGAGGCCGCCTCGCTGCGGCTGGGAGATCCGTTCGACGAGGCGACGACGACCGGCCCGCTCATCTCAGAGAAGCACCGGAGGAAGGTCCTGAGCTACTTCGACCTCGCCCGCGCGGAAGGCGCCGATGTGGTGTGCGGGGGCCGGGTCCCGGACGTGGGAGAGCACCTCGACGGGGGTTCGTGGATCGCGCCGACGCTGTGGACGGGCGTCGACAACAGCAGTCGCGTGATGCGCGAGGAGATCTTCGGCCCGGTGGCCGGTCTGGTCCCGTTCGACACCGAGGAGGAGGCGATCGCACTCGCCAACGACACCGAGTACGGGCTCGCGTCGGTTGTCTGGACCGACGATCTGCGTCGCGGTCACCGCGTCGCCGCGCGGATGAACGTCGGGCTCTCGTGGGTCAACACCTGGTACCTGCGTGATCTGCGAGCCCCGTTCGGCGGCGTCGGGCTCTCCGGCATCGGCCGCGAGGGCGGAGAATCCTCGCTGCACTTCTACACCGAACCGACCAACGTCTGCCTGCAACTGTGACCACCACACCTCCGTCCGAAGCGAAAGGACCGCATATGCACACCACCGACGACGAGGCGGCCGCGCTGGCCGGCCGTCTCGACCACGCCCAGACCGGATGTCGAGAGACCCCGAGCATCGAACGTGATCCCGCGGTCGGTACCGCCTTCGACGTCGACCTCGCATATCGGGTGCAGGAAGAACTGATCGGGCTGCGAACGGCGCGCGGCGAGAGCGTGGTCGGAGTGAAACTCGGGTTCACCAGCAAGGCCAAGATGGCGCAGATGGGCGTCTCCGACGTCATCGTGGGCCGGCTCACCGACGCGATGACCGTCGCGAACGGCGGCACGGTGGACCTCGGGAAGTTCATCCACCCGAAGGCGGAGCCGGAGGTGGCGTATCTGCTCTCGCGCGATGTGCGCCTCGACGACCCGAACGAGGACATCCTCGACGCGGTCTCGGCGATCGCTCCGGCGGTGGAGGTCATCGACTCGCGTTATCTGGACTTCGCCTTCACCTACGCCGACGTGGTGGCCGACAACACCTCGGCGGCCGGATATGCGATCGGGGAGTGGTCGCCGCTGTGCGACGCGGCGGACCTCGACGTGACCCTGCGCGTCGGCGCCGACTCGGTGCACGGTTCCACCGCCGCGATCCTCGGCGATCCGGCTCGGGCCCTGCTCGCGCTCCTCGACATGTGCCGGCGGCGGCGCATTCCGCTCGAGGCCGGCCACGTGATACTCGCCGGCGCAGCGACCGCCGCGCTGCCGCTCACCGCCTCCACGCCCGACGGCACGGACGTGCAGTGCACCGTCGAAGGACTCGGAACGGTGTCCTTCACGGCAGTCGGAGAGGCGGCCCGCCGATGAGCGCCGCCGGCGCCGAGGCGCTCGTCGTCAGCGGAAAAGCCACCCCTCGAGGACGATTCCCGCACGTGAAGACGGTCGGCGATCTGATCTTCGTCTCCGGCACCAGCTCGCGCCGTCCGGACAACACGTTCGTCGGCGTCGAGGTTGACGAGATGGGCACCGCCTCCCTCGACATCGAGGCGCAGACGCGAGCGGTGATCGAGAACATCCGCGACATCCTCGCCGAGGTCGGCGCCGGACTCGACGACCTCTGTCAGGTCACGGCCTACCTCGTGTCGATGAACGATTTCGGCGCCTACAACCGCGTCTACGGCGAGTACTTCGACGAGAACGGTCCCACGCGGACCACCGTCGCGGTGCACCAGCTCCCGCATCCGCACCTGCTCATCGAGATCCAGGCGATCGCACATCGCCGGCGGCCGTGACTCGGCCACCCACTCACAACCCCAGGAGTTCCCATGACGACCATTCCGCCCGTCATCGATTTCCAGCGCTGGATCGACGACAACCGCCATCTGCTCAAGCCGCCGGTGAACAACCAGATGATGGCGCTCGGAGACGACTTCATCATTCAGGTGGTCGGCGGCCCCAACGAGCGCTACGACTACCACTACGAGCCGTACGAGGAGTGGTTCTACCAACTCCGCGGCGACATCCACGTCAACCTGATGACCGAGGACGGGCCGCGACGGGTCGATGTCCGGGAAGGGGAGACGTGGCTGATGCCTGCGAACATTCCGCATTCGCCGCAGCGGCCAGACCCCGATTCGATCGGTCTGGTGATCGAGCGGGTCCGCAAGGAGGGCACGCTGGAGAAATTCCAGTGGTATTGCCTGGAATGCCACACCAAGCTGCACGAGGTGGAGTTGCAGGTGCGCGACCTCGTCGAGGACATGCCTCCGGTCTTCGACTCCTTCGGTTCCGATGAGCAGGCCAGGACCTGCCGTGAATGCGGCGCCCTCCATCCGGGGAAGGGCTGAAGTGAGCGACATCATCGACGTCCACACCCACTATGTGCCGAAGGGATGGCCCGACCTGCGCGACGTCGCCGGTCCCGAAGCGCCGTGGCTGCGTGTGGAGTCCGAACGCGAGGCGATGATGATGACCGGCGACGTCGAGTTCCGCCGGATCCAGTCCGACGCGTGGGATCCGGAGGTGCGCCTGCGCGATATGGACGCGGACGGGGTGGCGACCCAGGTGGTCTCGCCGACGCCGGTGTTCTTCAATTACGCGAGGACCGGTGAACAGGCCGCGCGGATCTCCGCGGTGTTCAACGATCTGGCACTCGAGATCGTCGACGCGGCCGGCGAACGGATGATCCCGTTCTGTCAGGTGCCGCTGCAGGATCCCGATCTCGCATGCGAGGAACTCGACCGGTGCCTCGCCAACGGGCACCGCGGCGTCGAGATCGGCAACCACGTCGGCGATCGTGATCTGGACGACGAAGGCGTCGTCACCTTTCTGCAGCACTGCGCCGACCGCGACGTCCCCGTCTTCGTTCACCCGTGGGACATGGCGGGATCGCCGCGACTGGACCGCTGGATGGCGCAATGGCTGGTGGGGATGCCCGCCGAGTCGCATCTGTCGATTCTGGCGATGATCCTCGGCGGCACCTTCGACCGAGTGGACGAGCGACTCAAGATCGCCTTCGCGCACGGCGGCGGCTCGTTCGCCTTCTGGCTCGGTCGGATGGAGAACGCCTGGCATCGGCGCCACGATGTCATCGGCACCTCCGAATATCCGCCGTCGCACTATCTCGGACGGTTCTACGTCGATTCGGTGGTCTTCGACGAACGCGCGTTGCGGCTGCTGGTCGACACGATCGGGCGCGACCGGGTGCTGGTGGGCAGCGACTACCCCTATCCGCTCGGAGAGCGGCCGGTCGGCGAAGTGGTGCGAAAGAGCGAATTCCTGGATTCGACCACCCGATCGCTGATCACACACGGGAACGCCGAGCGTTTCCTGGGACTCTGAGTCTCCCCGCACCGGAGCCGGGCGGTGTCCGGCCGCCAGGTGGTGCGCCGACGGCCCGCTCCATCCCTATGCCCGCCGGGGCATCGGTACCGCGGGGAAAGGCATTTCTCACGCGCCGCCGTATGCCGTCTTCTGAATGTGACCCCGATTACTGATCGTTCGTCGGCGTCGTCACCTCACACCCATGAAAGGCCGATATCGATGTTCACCCGATCCTCCGACAAGGCACTGAGCGATCAGCAGGCGCGACGCCGGGTCGCCTCGGCGATGCTCGTCGGCACCACTCTCGAGTGGTACGACTTCTTCCTCTACGGCACAGCTGCCGCATTGATCTTCAACAAACAGTTCTTCCCGTCGTTGAGTCCCGCCGCAGGCACGCTCGCGGCCTTCAGCACGTTCGCCGTCGGCTTCGTCGCGCGTCCGCTCGGTGGCCTCGTCTTCGGTCACTTCGGCGACCGGGTCGGACGGCGGAACACGCTCATCGTCTCGCTCCTGATGATGGGTGCGGCCTCGACGCTGATCGGCGTGGTGCCCAACTACGGGTCCATCGGAGTGTGGGCGCCGGTACTGCTGGTGCTGCTTCGCGTGGTCCAGGGACTCGGTCTCGGCGGCGAGGGTGCCGGCGCCACGCTGATGTCGATGGAGCACGCGCCCGCAGGCAAGCGGAACCTCTACGCGGGTTTCCCGCAGATGGGCACTCCCGCCGGACTGGTCCTGGCGAACGTCGTCTTCCTGACCACCAATGCGGTGATGCCGTCCGGAGCCTTCGACGCGTGGGGCTGGCGGATCCCGTTCCTGCTCAGCGCGGTGCTTGTGGTGATCGGTCTGGTGATCCGCCTGCACGTCGAGGAGTCGCCCTCGTTCAGCCGGGTCGTCAGTCACCGGGCCGTCGAGCGGTTCCCGCTGCGAGAGGCGATGCGCGTGGGTGTCGGGCGGATGGCACTGACGCTCGGCGTGATGATCGCGAACTCGGCGGTGGCCTACGTGTTCATGGTCTTCACCCTCTCGTACGGCACCGAGCACCTCGATTACAGCCGTTCCTTCCTCATCGTCTGCGTCTCGGTCGCGGCCGTGATCTGGTTCGCGACCATCCCGTTCTGGACTCGGATCGCCGACCGCAGCGGCCGGCGCTCCATGTTCGTCGGAGGGTCGGTCGCGCTGCTGATCTGGTGTCTGGTCTTCCTGCCGATGCTCGGCACGGGCAGTGCGGTGATCACCGCCGCGGCGTTCCTCGGGATGGGCGTCATCGTGCCGATCACGCACAGCGTCCAGGGCGCGATCATCGCCGACACCTTCCCGGCCGCCGTCCGCTACTCGGGAACTTCGCTGATCCTGCAGGTCGGCGCGATTCTGGGCGGGGGACT
The DNA here is from genome assembly GCF_047041125.1 of Gordonia sp. LUNF6. Lineage (NCBI taxonomy): Bacteria > Bacillati > Actinomycetota > Actinomycetes > Mycobacteriales > Gordoniaceae > Gordonia > Gordonia sp. LUNF6. Next base: position 2,292,411 of record NZ_CP178181.1, on the reverse strand, counting down.
GGCACCGATCATCTCTTCGGCGCTGGTCGGGGAGTCCGGTGGCGCCGCCGGCGTCACCGCGTATCTCGCCGTTGTCTGCCTGCTCAGCCTGGTGTGCGCGGTGGTTCTGTTCGCTCGGGTGCCGGAGCCGGAACCCGCTGCGGCGGCCGCCGCCGAAGGTGCGACCGTGTGACGACTCGCGACACTCCGGCGACGAGGCGGGGCGGCCGATTCGATCGGCCGCCCCGCCTCGTCAACGCAGCGTGCGTCGACGGTCGAGGGTGGACGCGATCCCGGTCGCTGCGGCGCGGACCGCGTCGGTGTGCGCCTCGGGCCGGTACCGCGTGAGCGGGCCGGTCACGCTGACCGCGGCCACCACGGTGTTGTTCGCGACGTCCAGGATCGGCGCCGCAACGCACGCAATTCCGGGAGCCGACTCCTCGTACTCGAAGGCCGCTCCGGATTCGCGGATGGCATCGAGTTGGCGCGCCAGGATGCCCGGCGCGACGATCGTTCGCGGGGTGCGGCGGGGGAGCGGTCCGGCGAGGACGCTCTGCTGCAGAGCGGGATCCGAGTGCGCCAAGAGTGCCTTGCCGATCCCCGTGCAGTGCAACGGCATCCGGCCGCCTGTGCGCGAGGGCGCGCTGGCCTGACGGTGACCGCCGATCTTCGCCACGTAGACCACCTCGTGGCCGTCGAGGACACCCAGGTGCACGGTCTCCCGGGTTCGCCCGTAGAGGTCCTGGAGGAAGGGCATCGCGATCTCCAGCAGACTGCGTTCCACCGACGCGAGCATCCCGAGTTCGAACAGGCCGCCGGACAGTCGGTACCCGTCGTCGGTCCGGTCGAGGAGCCGGACCCCGACGAGTTCACCGGCCAGCCGATGCACCGTCGCCTTGTGCAGACCGGTGCGGCGCACCAGTTCGGCGAGGCTCAGTTCGTTGTCGTCGACAGTGAAGGCCCGGAGGATGGTCACCACTTTGCCGACGACGGTGGCGCGGTCCACGGCGTGCTCGCCGTCGCCCGGATCCGACGGTTTCGAGGGCGTCGTTCTGGCCATGCGGACGACACTACCGCCTCCGTCTCGCTCAGCGAGACGACGCTCTTCTCTTCGGGCGGCACAGCGGTGAGCATGGTCACCATGACCGAGACCACCGAACGCGAGCCGGCGCAGAATCCGGTCGCCGAAGACCAGGCCGCGCAGCGGCTGCTCACCGCCCTCCAGACCAGACAGGCGTGCACTCCGGTGCGCGACCTGATCGGACCCACGGATCTGGCCGCGGCCTACCGCGTCCAGGAACGGCTGACCGCGGGCCGGGTGTCCGGCGGTGCGACGATCGTCGGCCGCAAGATCGGCCTCACCTCTGCGGCCGTTCAAGACCAGATGGGCGTCGACCAGCCCGACTTCGGCGTCCTCTTCGACGACATGGCGTACGGCGACGGCGAGGTGGTTCCGATCGACCGGCTGCTGCAGCCCAAGGCCGAGGCGGAGGTCGCTTTCGTCTTGAAGAAGGATCTCGCCGACGGTCCGCTCGACATCGAACAGATCCGCGATGCGATCGACTACGGCGTCGCCGCACTGGAGGTCTGCGACAGCCGCATCGACGGCTGGGACATCGCATTCGCCGACACGGTCGCCGACAACGCCTCCTCGGGGGTCTACGTCCTCGGCACCGACCGCAGGACGCTCGACGAGTTCCGTCCCGTCGACGTCGGCATGTCGATGCTCGTCAACGGCGAGGAGGTCTCGACCGGTGAGGGCGCGGCCTGCCTCGGAGACCCGCTCAACGCCGTCGCCTGGTTGGCCCGGGCCGCCCGCGACTTCGGCGAACCCCTGCGCGCGGGTCAGGTGATCCTGTCCGGAGCGCTCGGCCCCATGCGCCCGATTCAACCCGGAGACGAGGTGACCGTCGTGATCGACGGCCTCGGATCGGTGAAAGCCCGTTTCAGTGAAGGGAACTCCCATGAGTAAGACGTCAGGCGGCAAGACGAAGGTCGCCATCATCGGCTCCGGCAACATCGGGACCGATCTGATGATCAAGGTGCTGCGGACCGCCAAGCACCTCGAGATGGGTGCGATGGTCGGCATCGATCCCGACTCCGACGGCCTGGCCCGCGCCCAGCGCCTCGGCGTGCCCACCACGCACGAAGGCGTCGAGGGTCTCGTCGCGATGCCGAACTTCGACGAGATCGAGATCGTCTTCGACGCCACCTCGGCCAAAGCCCACGAGCACAATGCGTCGATCCTGCAGCCGCTGGGCAAGCGGTTGATCGACCTGACGCCGGCGGCCATCGGACCGTACGTGGTGCCGGCGGTGAACATCGGCGACCATCTCGATGCGCAGAACGTCAACATGGTGACCTGCGGCGGGCAGGCGACCATCCCGATCGTCGCCGCGGTGTCCCGCGTGGCGCCGGTCGCCTACGCCGAGATCGTCGCGTCCATCGCGTCCAAGTCGGCCGGACCCGGCACCCGCGCCAACATCGACGAGTTCACCGAGACCACGTCGGCGGCCATCGAGCAGGTCGGCGGGGCCCGCAACGGCAAGGCCATCATCATCCTGAACCCGGCCGAGCCGCCGCTGATCATGCGCGACACCGTGTATGCGCTGGTCGATGCGCCGGACCTGGACACTCAGGAGCGGATCCGCAATTCTGTCGAGAAGATGGTCGCGGACGTCTCCGCATACGTCCCGGGGTACCGACTGAAGCAGAAGGTGCAGATCAACCCGATCGCCGAGGGGTCGCCGGTTCAGACGCTGATGACCCAGGAGCCGGAGTCGGCTCCCACCCACCAGGTGTCGGTCTTCCTCGAAGTCGAGGGTGCCGCGCACTATCTGCCGGCCTATGCCGGGAACCTCGACATCATGACGTCCGCGGGCCTGCAGTACGCGGAGCGGATCGCAGCGCTGAAGGAGTCCAACGCATGAGCACCCCCATCTTCGTCCAGGACGTCACGCTGCGTGACGGCATGCATGCCATCCGCCATCAGATCAGCACCGACGACGTCAAGCGCATCGTCTCTGCGCTCGACGAGGCCGGCGTCGACGCCATCGAGGTGGCGCACGGCGACGGTCTGGCGGGCGGCTCGGTGAACTACGGGCCCGGTTCCAACACCGACTGGGAGTGGATCGAGGCCGCGGCGAGTGTTCTGAAGAACGCACGGCTCACCACTCTGCTGCTGCCGGGCGTGGGCACTGTCGAGGAACTGAAGCACGCATGGGATCTCGGCGTCCGGTCGGTCCGCATCGCGACGCACTGCACCGAGGCCGACGTCTCCGCACAGCACATCGCCGCGGCGCGGGAGATCGGCATGGACGTCTCGGGCTTCCTGATGCTCTCGCACATGTCGACCCCCGAGAAGCTGGCGGAGCAGGCCAAGCTGATGGAGAGCTACGGCGCGCACTGCGTGTACATCACCGATTCGGGCGGACGCCTGACGATGAACGACGTGGTCGCGCGAGTGAAGGCCTACCGGGCCGTGCTGAATCCGGAGACCGAGATCGGCATCCACGCTCACGAGAACCTCTCGCTGTCGGTCGCCAACTCGGTGGTCGCGGTCGAGAACGGCGTCTACCGCGTCGACGCCTCGCTGGCCGGCCACGGTGCCGGAGCGGGCAACTGCCCGATCGAGCCCTTCGTCGCCGTCGCGAATCTGTCGGGCTTCGAGCACCGCTGCGACCTGAACAAGCTGGAGGACGCGGCCGACGACATCGTCCGGCCACTGCAGGACCGCCCGGTCCGCGTCGACCGCGAGACGCTGACGCTCGGTTACGCCGGCGTGTACTCGTCGTTCCTGCGTCACGCCGAGGCCGCGGCCAAACGGTACGACCTCGACGTGCGCGACATCCTCACCGTGTGCGGTGAACGGCGTCTGGTCGGTGGCCAGGAGGACATGATCGTCGACATCGCCCTCACTCTGGTGGCGGAGCGCGACGGCGAGGTCGCCTAGCATCTCGCTCAATTCGACGAAGCCCGCGCGGTCACCGACTGCGCGGGCTTCGTCGTGCCGAGCGGATACCGGCCCCTGTCTGGCGTCGTCGGCGCTGATTCGACGGGCGATCGGAGTCTGACGTCCGCCACGCGAACCGCTACGCCGACGGCGCTACCGGACACACGTGCACGCGGACCGGACGCGCCGGATCGGCGCTGGCGTGCAGGCGTTCGTCCTCGGACGACGACAGCCGCGGGAACCCGCCGTCGGCGAGTGCGTCCGCGAGCGAATCCGCGGATCCGAGGTCGGCGACCGTCACCCGGATATCGATCACCGGTGGCGCCGACTGCCCGACGACGGCGGTCGGGCCGACGTGCTCGACCGCCGTCGCTCCGGCCCCGACCAGCGCCCATACGCGGTTCACGACGCGGCGTCCCAATACGGCCCACCAAGGGTCGTACTCCTGTGGCCGTGTCGGCAGCTCGGCACAGACGCGGCCGGCAACGTTGTCGCGCAACGGAATCAATCGCTCGTTCCAGACGCGCAGAGCCTGAGCCGCGAGCTCGTCCGGGGTCCCCGAGTTATCGAGCCAGATGTCGGCGACGTCTCGACGCTGGTCGTCCGTCGCCTGCGCCGCGATTCGGGACCGCGCGTCTTCGGGATCCATGCCGCGCAGGTTCACCAGGCGGTCCAGCCGGACGTCCGCATCCGCGTGCACCACGGCGACCACGTGATAGAACGGCGCCATGTTCCCTTCGACGAGGAGCGGGACGTCGTGAAGGATGATCGCGTCGGCGGGCGCCGCGTCGGTGAGCTCCTGGGTCCGCGCGCCGATCAATGGATGCGTGATCGAGTTCAGGAGCTTGCGACTGTCGTCGTCGACGAATGCACGCGCCGCGAGGGCCGGACGGTCGAGAGCGCCGTCGGCGTCGAGGATCTCCGGTCCGAAGGCGTCGACGAGCTGAGCCAGACCCGGCGTGCCGGGCTCCACCACCTCGCGGGCGATGCGGTCGGCGTCGACGTGATACGCGCCGTGTTCGATGAAGGTCTTGGCAACCGTCGATTTGCCGGCGCCGATGCCGCCGGTGAGTCCCACTCTGATCACGAGTCCCAGTGTGTCAGACCATCGGTCACCGCAACGTACGGCGTGATGGTTGAATCGGCGATATGCCGCCACTGTCGCATCGGAGTGTTCTGCCCGTCGTCGTAGTTCTCCTGATGATCGTCGAGGTGGTCGTGGTCGGCGTCGTGTTGTGGCCGCGCGGAGACGACGATCTCGAGTACGGGCCGGGACCGATTGCGCTGCAGTCCATGCCGTCGGCGCCGGGTGAACGGTGGAAGCTGACTGCGGAAGACGTCCTGGGAGCTGACGAACCCGCCGATGAACGTGCGTCGATCTCGATCAAGGCGCAGTCGGATGATGTGGTGGTGGTCGTCGGCGCTGCCGAGCCGCACGCGCGTACGACGACGTTGGCGGCGGTCGACGTGCAGTCGGGGAAGGTGCTGTGGAGTCGACGCGAGGCGGGTCACTGGGCCGACTGCGCCGTCGGAGACGGCCCGACGCTGGCATGTACGAAGAACGTCCGATTGAGCGGCGACGTCGTGGCTCGCGTCTCCTTCTTCGACCTGGCCTCGGGTGCCGAGCGCGTCGTGCAGACCGTCCGCGTCCACGGGACGCCCAGCATCGTGTCGGTCGATGACGGATTCGTCGTTGCGGTGCCCAGGGATTCAGGCGTCGGACTCCGCGAGGAGGGCCCGGTCCCCGACAGGGGTGCTGCCACCGTGGACCGGAGACCGTTGATCACGCGATTCGAGCCGACGGGGCAGCGTTCGTGGTCGGTCAACGGGTCGACCGGAGAGCGCACCGTGCGGTCGGTGATCGGCTCCAGGGTGATCGTGATGGAGTCCGACGACGGTGCCGTCTCCTTCTACCGGGCCGACACCGGCACCCTGGTCCACCGTGAACCGACGTCGATGGCCCCGAGCTGTGGCGCGCCGGACGAGGTCACCGGAATGATGGTGTGCACGTCGATCGTCGGGCAGCCGTCGAGACCGAACTACTTGCTCTATGAAGGTGGATTCGCGGTCGACCCGGCGGGCGGGAGTCCGGTGACCGTGACGTACGACGAGACCGGGCGGCGGACCGGTCGATTAATCGGGTGGCGGCTGGCCGAGGGCGCAGATTTTCCGCGCGAGCGACCGCTCGTCGACCCCGAGTCGATCCCCGTCGTCTCCGGGCGCAAGGTCGGCGTCGTCACCGCTGACACTGGCGCGCTGCGCTGGACCCGAGCGGTCACAGGCGACGGCATCGCAAAGGTCCGCGCCCTCGACGAACGACACGTGGCGGTCGGAACGAGCGAGTTCGGGCCCGGCGATGCGTACTCGGAGACCTGGCGGCTCATCGATGCCGCCACCGGCGAGTCCGGTGGAACCGTCACGTCGAACTTCGGGGCATGGCTGTTCGGGTTCGACGGTCGGCGACTGCTGTTCGCCGGCGACCCGGCTGAGCACCAGCGGCCCAATGCTCCACGACTGACGGCGTTCGACGGCGAGAACGGAAGCAGGCGGTGGACCATCGACCCGGCAGACCGGGATGCCGGTTGGCAGCAAGTCGGGCGCGTTCTCTACTCGGTCGGCTCGACCGGCTACGGACCCGGCTGGATCGCCCGCTACGCCTCCTGACCGGTGTCGCGCAATCGTGAACCGATCCGCCACGCGACCGGCGGGGCCGCGCCTCACCCGTAGAACGTCGCCGGATCCAGTGCGGACAGCGGCGTCCACGGGCCGATGCGGTCGTCCGCAGGCACCTCGCCGTCGAGAGCGTCGCCGAAGCCTCGCAGCGACAACGCCAGCCGGGGATCCTCGTCGACCAGGCGAATCGTCTCGTAGAGCAGCGCGAGGACGTGCACGCAGCGCGGTGACCGCGCGCGACACGAGCAGTCGACCACTGCGAGTTCCGGCGGTCGCGGGCCGAGTGCGGCGTGGACCTCGTCGGTCAACGCGGATGGGCCGGGTGTGGCACCGACCAGGTCAGCGACCGCACGCGCCGCGTCCCGTCCCATCGGAGCGAACTCGAGATACGCGACGGACGCCGCATCGCCTGCGACGACGGTGCCGCGGATCAGACGTCCCTCCACGTGCACGTCGTTCATCGCATTGCGCGCCATGCGCCTCGCTCTCGGCAGGGCGGGCTCCGGCCTGGTGACGTGGGTCGGCTCCGCGATCCGGAGGAAGTCCCGGCCCCAGACGGTGAATCCGAACTCTGTGCTACTGGTACTCATGCGGTCTCCTCTCGGTTCCGGCGCAGGACTTCGATCAGCCGTTCGTCGGAGAGCTCGGTGAGAACCGCGAGCGCGCCGGCGTCGGCGTCGAGGTCCAGCGCGGCCTTCTTCCGGTGCATCGTGGCAATGTGCTCCTCCAGCGTTCCGGCCGTGGTCAGCGTGGTGACGGTGACGATGCGATCCTGGCCGATCCGGTGCACCCGGTCGGTCGCCTGAGCTTCGACCGCGGGGTTCCACCATCGATCGAAGTGAACGACGTCGGCCGCGCGGGTGAGGGTGAGACCGGTGCCGGCGGCCTTGAGGCTCGCGACGAGAACGCCGCAACCCGCGCCCGACTGATACTCGTCGACGATCCGGTCGCGTTCAGTCCGCGTGAGCCCGCCGTGCAGGAAGGGAACCCGCGTTCCGAGGAGGTCGCCGAAATGAGCGGCGAGCAGTTCACCGGTCTGGCGGTACTGCGTGAACACGACGGTTGGCGAACCGTTCTCGACGTTGGTACCGACGATCTCCGCGGCGACGTCGAGCTTTCCCGAACGACCCTCCACACGACCGGTGACCGGTCCGGAAGCGATCAGACCCGGATGATTGCAGACCTGCTTGAGCCGGGTCAGGGCCGCCAGGATCGCGCCGCGTCGCGCCATCCCGGCTCCGAATCCCTCTGCCTCGGCGCGGTCGAGGATCGCGTCGTAGATCCTGCCCTGTTCCTCGGTGAGGTCGCACTGCACGTCCGTCTCGATCTTGGGTCCGAGGTTAGCGGCGACCTCGCTCTTGGTGCGTCGCAGAATGTGTCCCGAGATCGCATCGTGCAGACGGTGCTTGGCCGTGGCCGAGCCGTTCTGGATCGGCAGCGTGTAGCGGCGGCGGAAGAGCGCGCGGTTGCCGAAGGCGCTGGGCGCGACCAGGTTCAGCACCGACCAGAGTTCGTCGAGATTGTTCTCGATCGGCGTCCCGGTGAGCGCGATCCGTGCGTCGGCGGTGATCGCCCGCGCGGCGCGCGAGACCTGGGTCCGGCTGTTCTTGAGCGCCTGCGCTTCGTCGAATACGGCGGTGGCCCATCTCACTGCGGCGAGTGCGCCGGTGTGACGGCGAAGGGTGGGATACCCGGTCACGACAACGGTGCGGTCGCCGGGCGGTGGCAGTTCGCCACCGCGGAAGTCGGTGGCCTCCAGACCGGGAGTCCAGCGGCGTATCTCGCGAATCCAGTTCGTCACGAGGCCGGTGGGACACACCACCAGCGCCGGCCCGTGGCCGGCGCGGGCCAGGTGAGCGATGGTCTGCAACGTCTTGCCCAGCCCCATCTCGTCGGCGAGGATGCCGCCGCCCTCCGCGCATACCTCGGCGAGCCAGGTGACGCCGCGCAGCTGGTAGGCGCGCAGGTCCGCGGTGAGCAGGGGCCGGAGCGACTCGGCCGCGGCGAGGGTGTCGACGAAGACCGCACGAGCGTAGGCGGCCGAGGTCGCGGCGTCACCGGTCGCGTTCAGGACCGCGTGCGCGGCGGGAGGCAACTCGACGTCCGCGTCCGGGTCGGCAGCGATGCGCGACCAGGCCTGCGCCGACGGGGTCTGGCAGGCGGGCAGGCGGTCGGCGTCGACGATCCGGCAGGCGACGTTCGAGGGGACGAGGCCTGCCGTGGGCCCGTGCCCGGAGGGCAGCGGAATGCGAAGGGTATGCGTTCGCCCTGCGGACACCGAAGGCGCCCACAGTGCGAACGCATGCCGGTCGGTCAGATAGGTGGCGTGCAGGGGTACGTTCTGCCTGGTCAGAATGTCTCCTCCGAGAACCTGTGGGGATGGCGTACGATGTACGGAAGTGATACCGTACGCCTTACGGAGAGGATTGTCGAGGATGGCGGACGAGACCGAGAACGTGCGGCGCACCGTCGAACTGCTGTGGCGGGCACCGAGTGATGTTCAGGTCCGGCCGGGACCGCGGCAGCGCACCACCGTTGAGGCGGTGGTGCGGGCGGCGGTGGCGATCGCCGATGCGAACGGGCTGGCGCAGCTGTCGATGCGGGTGCTCGCCGCGGACGTCGGACTCAAGCCGATGGGGCTCTACACGTATGTGCCGAACCGGGAGATTCTGCTGGCTCTGATGGTCGACGCGGTGGCGGTCGAAGACACCGCGATCGACACGAGCGCGACTATCGACGCAGTGCTGCGGGCGGTTGCCGATCAGTACCGTGACGAGATCCTCCGGCATCCGTGGCTGCTCGACGTCCCTGCGTGGCGCCCGGTCCCGGGACCGGGCTCCTCGCATAGATACGAGGTCCAGCTCTCCGCCGTCGCGGCGGCCGGGGCCAGGTCGGGGAAGCACTTCGGCGATGTGGAGCTGGACGCGGTGATCGCTTCGCTGCGAGCCTTCGCCATCGGCAATGCCCGCTCGCGGATCGACCAGATGGTGACGTACGCGAACTCGGGAATGACCGACGAACAGTGGTGGGAGACGGCCGGGCCATTGCTCGCCGATGCGATGCCCGAGGGGCGGTATCCGATCTCGTCCCGGGTCGGCACCGCCGTGGGCGAGGAGTTCGCCGGCCCGGGAAACGCCGACCACGCATACGAGTTCGGCCTCACCCGACTGATCGCCGGCATCATCCGCGGATGAGTGCGGGTGCGCGATCGGTCGGATGAGGCCGGTGCCGGGACGGGCTACTTCCAGCCGTACCCGTCGCCCTGAATCTCGGCGCAGAAGCCGATCCGGCGCGCCGGATCGGTCTGCACCTCGTAGGTGAACGCCTTCTGCTTCTCGGAATCGGTGCAGTTCGGCACGTTCGCGGACTCGGCCCGCTCGGTGATCTTGTATCGGGCGGTCAGGCTCGACGAGGGCGTCGAACAGGCGACGGTCTTGAGGTCGGCGCCGATCGAGATGGTCGATTCCTCGTAGCACGTGCCCACCCGGTAGTTCGGGATCAGGCACATCACCTTGTCTGCTGCGCCGGTGCCGTATTCGTACACGTAGTAGTTGTAGTGGCCGGCTTCGCATGCCGCCTGGGAGTCCAGTTTGGCGCCGACGATGTACGAGACCGAGCTCGTGTCGGCGCAGTCGATGGCGGCGGTCGTCACATCGGTGGTCGATCCGTCCACCGTGATGCACGAACCGATGGGGCTCGAGTCGACGCTCGTCCCGCTGTCCTTGTCCTTCAGGATCGTCGCAGCTACGGCTCCGGCGATCACCACTGCGAGGAGGATGACGGCGACGATGACGACGCGTCGGATCCCGTTCTTCTTCGGCGGCGGCGGCGGATAGCCCGGCGTGCCGGGGACGGGAGCGAACCCGCCGACGGGCGCTTGCGGCTGCGGGTAAGGCTGTCCGTACTGAGGATACGGTTGAGGCTGAGGTTCGGGCTGCGGATACGGCGCAGGTTGTCGGCCGGCCGGCTCGGGCTGGTGGGGCGGGGTGGGAGGCGTCATCGACGGCGGACTTCCTGTGAGGCAGATGAGAACCGTAGGGGAGTCTGTCACACGTTCGCCCGATACCGGCGATCAGGCTCGATCGAGCCATTCGAGTGGTGTACCCGCCTGCGCGTCGAGCCACGACTGCACATCTCCCGAGGTCGTCGCGCCGATCAGCGCCGTCGTCGCGATCCGCACGGCGTCTTCGGCCTGTGCGGTGGTCAGGAACCCGGCGGCATGCGCGTCGAACAATTCGTCCACGTCGATCAGCGCGAGCGGTTCGCCCGGAACGTCTACGAGATCCAGATACCAGTCGACCGCGTGCCAGCGGCTCGCCTCGTCGGGACCGGAGAACTCGCCGATATCGAGATACAGGCGTTGCCCCGGGCGGTGGCCGGCCACGAAGTGGAAGATGTTGGCGCGCAGTCCGAGAGACGGCAGCAGCCAGCTCTCCAGATGAGTGAAGCGCGGATGGTCGGCGGTGCGCGACATGTACAGCCCGAAGTCGGTGACGCGGTAGTCGAGCACCTCGCGCACGACGCCCTTGTTATCGGTGTTCGTCATCGCGGGGACGTCGAAGACCTCGCGCTTGGGCGGATGCAGATCGGCCATGCGCCCAGCTTGTCACAGCGACGGACGGCCGGCGGTGCGGAACGGCGTCATCGTGCGATGAGCACCATCGGGCCGAGGAACTCGCACGCGGTCAGCGCCAACCCCACGTCTAGCCGGTCGTGGTCCGGCCCGACGGTCGCCAGCGCCTTGTCGATGCGGTACTTGACGCTGTTCCGGTGGAGGCTGAGCCGTTCGGCGGTCCGCACGTGACTGTCGCCCGTCGCGAGAAAGACGGCCAGGGTTTCCCGCAGCGACGCGGCCGACGGGCTGTCTTCCGCTAGGTCGCCGAGGACTTCGCGGACCCACGGCCGCGTGTGCTCGATGTCGCGTTCCAGCATCGCCGCCAGCGCGATCCCGCGATCCCCGAAGCCGGTCACCTGGCCGGTCGGGCTGTCCGGCAGATGCGCGACGGTGAATGCGGCGCGCGACTGCTCGTGACTCCGGCAGAATCCGGCGGTCCCCGGCGCAGCGTCGCCGAACGCCATCCGCACACCCTCCGGCAGTGAGGCGGTCCGCAGGGCGGCGACGGCGTCCACGCCGCGCGCACGGTCCGCCAGGGGCACCCACGCCCAGAGGGTGGAGGCGTCGACCGGAGCGATGAGCGCCGGTGCCGCCGACCCGATTCCGGCGAAGACTCGGCGCGCCACCCGATCGAGGTCCGCCAGTTCCAGGGACGCGCGTTCGGTGAGCCACAGGATGATCGCGCGATGCACCCGATCGAGGCGGTAACCGGTCTCGCGTTCGAATGTGGCCGCGCCGGCTTCGGGAGCCGCGAGGAGATTGTGCACCGTCGAGGACAGAACGGTGCCCTGCGTCCCGATCCACCTGCGCCGTTCGTCCTCGTACACTTCGAACACCGCGGCGGTGATCCAGTCGATGTAGCGATACAGCACGGTCGAGACGTACTCGGTCAGCTCGACGGTCTCGGCCGCACCCAGGTGCTGGTCGGCGATGAGTCGGTAGCAGCGCTGCTGAACCAGGTTCTGGCCCATGTGGTAGGCCCGGACCAGCGCGTTCGACGGAATGTCGCGCTGAGCCAGACGCAGCGCGTATTCGACGGCCGCGGTCGGCGGCTGCAGATGAGCCAGCGGAATGTCGTTGGTCAGGATGTGGACGATGTTGGTCACGTTGGCGTGGACACTGGCCTCGAGCATCTCGACCAGCACCGGATCGGTGTCGAGCGGTGCGATCCCGCGCGCCAGTGCCTCGGCGACGACGTCCGAGAGTGCCAGGTGTCCGGCGCCGAGCGCTCGGCCGACCTCCGCGGCCCGGGCACGGACGATCTCGGTCACCGTCGTCGCCCGTCGCCCGCCCGTCGCAGATGCCGCAACGCCGACCCGGCCGCGTGATAGCCGCACAGACCGTGGACGCCGGGGCCGGGCGGTGTGGACTGCGAGCACAGGAACACCCCGTCCACACCGGTCGAGTACGGATCCAACGCTGCCCTGGGACGAAACAGGAGCTGCAGGCCGTCATTGGCCCCGCCCATGATGTCGCCTTCGGCGTAATTACGGTTGTACGCGGCCATCTGGGGGACCGTCGTGGTCTTCATGTCCACAATGGTGTCGCGGAATCCGGGCGCGAACCGCTCGATCTGCGAGATCACTTGCTGCGTCGCGTCGCCGGAGTAACCGGCCGGAACGTGCGCGTACGACCAGATCGGATTGATCCCCGCCGAACTGCGCGTCGGATCGGCGATGTATTGCTGTCCGACCAGGACGAACGGCCGGTCGGGCAGGACTCCCCGGTCACGGAGCTTCTCGGCGCGCCTGATCTCCTCGAAGGTCCCGCCCAGATGGACCGTGCCCGCACGTCCGCAGTCCTTATCGCGCCACGGGATGTCGCCGCGAATCGCGAAATCGACCTTGAACGCGGCGGCACCGACCCGGTACCTGCGGTAAGCGCGCCGGATACGCGGCGGCATCCGGTCTCCGTAGAGCCGTTCGGCCTGTGCGGGAGAGAGGTCTAGCAGCACGACATCGGCGGCGGGGATCTGATCGCGGGACGTGATGGTGACACCGGTCTCGATCGTGCCGCCGTGATCGGCCAGGGCGGCCGCGACCGCGGCGATGATGGAGCCGGAGCCGCCTTCGGCCACCGGCCAGCCGTATCGGTGCCCGCTCGCAGCGATCATCAAGCCCAGCGAGGCGGTCAGCGGTCGGTCGAAGTCGGTGTACACGTGGGCGGCGATGCCGCCGTAGAGTGCACGCCCGGCGGGGGTGCGAAACAGCCTGGCCATCACTGACACCGGGAGCAGCGCCCGCGGGCCGAAGGCCGCGAGTTCGAACGGGTGGACGGGTGCATGGGCGATCGGCCGCAGCAGATCGTGTCCGAGATCGTCGAAGTTCCTGGCGAGATCCCCGAGGGCGGCGCGCCAACGGCGCCCGTCGGCGCCCAGCCCGTCCGCGGTCTCGGTGATCGACCGGAACAGCAGCGCGGTCTCACCGGAGTCGAGGGGATGGGCGCAGTCGATCTCGGGCCGGCGCCATCGTAAGCCGTAGCGGCCGAGATCGATCTCCCTCCAGAACGGCGAACCCACCCCCATCGGATGAAACGCCGAGCACAGGTCGTGGATCACACCCGGCACCAGCGACTCCGCCGAGCGAGCACCCCCGCCGACGGTGTCCGCGGCTTCGAGAACCTGGACCTTCACGCCGTTGCGTGCGAGCTGCAGCCCGGCGGCGAGCCCGTTGGGCCCGCCGCCGACGATGACCGCGGTGGACATCAGACGGTCTCCGCCGCAGGCGTATCCGTCTCCGCCGGCGTGTCCGTCTTCGCGACTGTCTCCGTCTCCGTCGAAGTGCGGGGTCCGGCTTGATGATTCACGGTCTCAGCCTGGTCGACGCTGGTATAGGCGTCAATGCCCGGATGCGGGCTCGCGAACTCGCGACGCCAGGTCACCTCCACCGGGATCGGGCCGTGCGGCAGCCACGGCTGTTCGTTCACCGCGTCGCGGACCCGCCACCGGCCGCGCTCCACGACACCGAGTGCGGCGTCGATGATCAGATAGTCCTGGGTTCCACGGTGGATGGGCTGGGACTCGGCCCACACCACGGTGAACTCGCCCGGTGCGAATCCACAGCGACGTTGCAGGGCGGCGATCATCTTGGTGTCGTGGAGATGGCCGTCACCGAAGTTGAACGCGACCAGCGAGTTGCAGGAGAACTCGGCTTCGCGCAGGTCGTAGGTGTTCATCCGGTCGTCGCCGAGATGCCGCTGCATCAGCGACAGCAGGCCGCGGCCCTGGCTGTGCATCGATCGCCAGGCGAGCATCTGGTGCATCACCACGTCGGCGACCTCGTCCGGGAACGTCGCCGTGAGCTGCGTCTTCGTGTTGAGCGAGGAGCGCACCACGTGGCGGTTGAGCTTCTCCTCGGCGCCGGGCGCGAAGGCCCAGGTGGCCGCCGCCCAGTTGCCTGCGTACTGCCGCATCGACGGGAGGAAGGAGACGAGGTCGGGGCGCAGATTGCCGAGGACCGGGAATACCAGCAGCGCCACCGCGATCAGCACGATCAGCCAGGGTGAGCCGGTGTCGGACAGGGCGTAGCCGTCCCATGCCGGAAAGCCGAGGAACAGGAAGACCGCGCTGTAGGCGAAGAGGATGTTCCACTCGAGCGGGACCGCCAGCGGGAACGTCGAGAAGATGAACAGATGGAAGCAGACCATCAGGACCACGGCCGCCGCGGTGAGTGTCCGATCGGCTGAGAACAGCAGGACCAGGGGAGTGGCGATCTCGACGACGGTGCCGAGTACGTGGCCGAGCAACCCGGCGATCTTCGACGGACGCAGGTCGTCGGGGAACGAGCGATAGTTGAGGCGTTTGACCGACTTCAGGGCGAGCCACGGCGTGTTCGACATCATCGGCCCGATCACCATGGAGAAGTGCTTGCCCATCTTCGAGACGCCGGCACCGACCCACACCACCACGATGAGCAGTTTGAGCGCGAGGATCATGTCGACGAAGGGCAGGAAGGCGAAGAAGGCCACCGCAGGCAGATACTGCTCTGATCGCGCCGCGATGAACGGCGCCTTGTCCCGCAGCCCCAGGATCACCATCATCGCGAGGTAGGGATAGAGCACGGCCGGATCCACGAGACCGTGATTGCCCGGCACCAGAGCGTCGAGCCGGCTCCCGTGCACGGTGGGCAGGAACAGTGCCACGACGAGGTTCACGACGATCGCCGCGTAGAGCGCGACGTCGAAGAGGGTTCGGGAGTCACCCTTGGTGAAGGGAACTCTGTCCGGCCACGGTGGCAGCCGGATGGTCCGGGGCCGGAGCCAGAACAGCGCGCCGCCGGTCATCGGCTTGAAGTGCCCGGCCAGCGGTCCCCACGAGCCGCCGACGCCCAGCGTCTCGACGAGGAGTGTCCAGAGGACCAGCTTCTGATACACCACCGGCTGGTTCCACCACTCCGAGACGGCCAGCGGCGAGTGGCCCGAGCTCAGCGTGGCGATCGTGACGCCGACACCGATGTAGAGGATGAGGACTTTGGCGAGGTAGATGAGGTGAACCGCCTTCTGCGTACCGAAGCCGTACTCGGCCCAGTGCGTGCTGAGCACGCGCAGGCGGTCCAGCAGCGGTCGCCGGCGGAAGGTCGCCGGATCGACCGGCGGGAAGTCGGGTTGCGTGAGACCCATGGTTGGTCACTCCAATCGTGTAGGGAGAGAGCGGAGAGCAGGTGTTCGCCGGACAGGGGGTATCGCGCCGCGGCGTGCGCGGCGTGCGGGAAGTCGGGGTGCGAGAGCGTCAGCTGGAGACGAGCCCGCGACGGAGGGCGGGCTTGTCGATCTTGCCGACCGGGTTGCGGGGGAGTTCGGTGACGATGTGGACGGCGTCGGGGAGTTTGACCCGCGCCAGCCGCCCGGCGAGGTGCGCGGTGATCTCATGGGAGTCCACGGTGGCGCCGGGATGGCGGACGACGTAGGCGACGGGCACTTCTCCGTACAGGCTGTCCGGTGCGCCGACGACGGCGCACTCGAGGACGTCCGGGTGCGTCGCGAGCGCCGCCTCGATCTCCTTCGGATACAGGTTCTCGCCGCCGCGGATGATCATGTCCTTGATGCGGTCGACCACGGTGAGGTAGCCGTCGGCGTCGAGGCGTCCGACGTCACCGGTGTGCAGCCGCCCGTCGACGAGGACGTCAGCGGTCGCGCCGGGCCGGCCGAGGTAGCCGAGCATCACCGCCGGACCGCTGATCACGATCTCGCCCGTCTCGCCTGCGGGCAGCGCGCGGCCCTCGGCGTCCACGACGGCGATCGTCTGGCCGGGCAGGGCGGGTCCCACCGTGCCGAGCCGGCGTTCGCCGCGCAGCGGATTGCAGGCGCTGGCGCATGTGGCTTCGGTGAGTCCGTAGCCCTCGAGGATCGGGAACGCGAACCGCGACTGGACCAGCGTGAGGAGCTCTCGCGAGATCGGAGCCGCACCGCAGATCGCGACTCGGATCGAGGACATGTCGGCGTCGGCGGAGTCGGAGGAGGACGCGAGGAGCGCGTAGACGGTGGGGACACCGGAGAAGTACGTGGGCCGCAGGCGACGCACGTCGTCGAAGAACCTGCTCACGGAGAACCGTCCGGTGATGCTGACCTGAGCGCCTGCGAGGAACGGTGAGAGGACGGACACGCAGATCGCGTTCACGTGGAAGAGCGGCAGAATGAGGAGGGCGTGATCGGCGGCCGTCAGTTCCAGCAACCGCACCATCGACGTCGCCATGAAGTGCAGGTTGGCGTGGGTCAGCTGCACGCCCTTGGGGCGCCCGGTGGACCCGGATGTGTAGATCAGCAGGGCCACCGCATCACGCGGCGGGGCCGCAGGCGCGATCCACCCGGAACTCGGTTCGAGGGCGAGGTCCTCCACGTCGAGGACGGGCCGGTCGCCGACGGCACGGTCGGCGACCACGACTCTCGCGCCGGCATCGTCGAGCTGATGGGTGGACTCCTCGTCGGTGAACGCCGGATTGACCGGCGTCGCGGTCGCGCCGAGCCGCCACGCGGCGGCCATCACCACGATCAGTTCCGCACGATTCGGCAGCATCGCGGCCACGACGTCGCCCGCGACGACGCCGCGTGCGGCGAGTTGTTCTGCGCAAGCGTCGACCCGAGTCGCGAACGCCGCATACGAGTGTTCGTGGCGGTCGTCTCGAATGCACGGTGCCTCGCCTCGAACGGCATTGTCCCAGGGGAAGTACGACGCGGTCGGAGTCACGTGGGTCACCTTTCATTGATGTTGTGAGAGACAACACTAGAAAGGTGTTCGTGGGCGGGCTACGGCCTGCGAAGCCAGAATTCGCGGCGGTGATTGTGCACTGAGCACAAGGCCCGCGGCGTCACTGCCGGATGATGTTGGAACCGTCGACTCGCACCGAGACCTTGCTGAGCGGCCGGTCGGCGGGGCCGTTCGCGACGGTGCCGTCGAGGTGGAACTTACTGCCGTGGCACGGGCAGTCGATGGTGCCGTCGCTGACTCCGGAGAGGGTGCAGCCCGCATGCGTGCACGTAGCGTTGAACGCTTGGTAATCGCCCGCTCTCGGCTGGGTGATCACCACGTCACCGGCGATCACCCCACCGCCGACGGGGACGTCGGAGACGGTGGCCAGCGTGCCGGCCGGGGCTCCGGACGGCGGGGTCACGCCCGCCGGAGCGGACTCGCGCGAACCGCACGCGCTCAGCGCGACGCCGAGAGTCAGGGCTCCGGCGGTGGCACCCGCGCCCGCGACAAAGGTCCGGCGCGAGACGCCCGCGGGGCTGGTTGAGGTCGGGGTGTCAGAAGACATGGCTGGTCGGTCCCTTCGGTAGCGAGTCGATGCGGATTCATCATCGCGCAGCCCGAGTGCCGGTGCGGTCAGACGCCGCGGATGGTTCCGTCGTCGTCGACGGAGAAGGCCGGGTTCCATACGAAGTCCCACCGGAAGCCGTCCGGGTCGGCGACGCATGCGCTGGTGCCGCCCCACTCCCGAGCCGTCGGCGGGTTGATCGCTGACGCGCCGGCGGCGACGGCCGCGTCGAACATGCGCCGCACGGTGGCGGCGTCGCCGACGTTGTGTCCGAGCGACATCGGCGGGGCGAGCTCGCCGTGACCCACAGCGCCGTACTCGCCGGGCATGGAGGAGACGTTCCACAGTGCGAGCATCAAGCCGGGGCCGATCTGCAGGAACGTGATCTCGCCGGGGATCGAGTTCAGGACGCGGAAGCCGAGTCCATCGGCATAGAACGTCGTCGACCGCTCGACGTCGCGGACGCCGAGAGTGATCGCGCTGACGGGAGGTGGAACGGCGGGAACTGTCATGGCGACCTCCGAGGACCGATTGGCTGTACGGCGATTCTGCACCAGGGGTCGGACATCGACTACCCCTCCAGGGCGCCCTCGTTTCGATCCGGCCCATGTCAGACCACGCGTCTACCCTGGTGTCATGGCATTCCCAGCGGAGAAACCGGTGATCGCGCACTCGGAGTTCCGGCCGATCGGAGAGATCGAGCGTACCGACGCGAAGTTCGAGGTCGTCAGCGAATACGAGCCGGCGGGCGACCAGCCGACCGCGATCGCAGACCTGGAGCGACGGCTCAAGGCCGGTGAACGCGACATCGTCCTGCTCGGTGCCACCGGCACGGGCAAGTCGGCGACCACCGCGTGGCTCATCGAGCGCGTGCAGCGGCCCACCCTGGTAATGGCGCCCAACAAGACGCTTGCCGCTCAGCTCGCGAACGAGTTGCGAGAGATGTTGCCGCACAACGCCGTCGAGTACTTCGTCTCGTACTACGACTACTACCAGCCCGAGGCGTACATCGCGCAGACGGACACCTACATCGAGAAGGACAGCTCGATCAACGACGACGTGGAGCGGCTCCGGCACGCGGCCACGTCGAGTCTGCTGTCGCGCCGAGACGTGGTGGTGGTCGCGTCCGTGTCCTGCATCTACGGCCTGGGGACGCCGCAGTCGTACCTCGACCGCTCGGTGGAACTGTCCGTCGGCGACTCGATCGACCGCGACGCGCTGCTGCGGCTGCTGGTCGACGTCCAGTACACGCGGAACGACGTCGCGTTCACCCGTGGCGGGTTCCGCGTACGGGGCGATACCGTCGAGATCATCCCCTCGTATGAGGAGCTCGCGGTCCGGATCGAGTTCTTCGGCGACGAGGTCGACGCGCTCTATTATCTGCATCCGCTGACCGGTGAGGTGGTGCGCAAGGTCGACTCGCTGAGAATCTTTCCCGCGACCCACTACGTCGCCGGTCCGGAACGGATGGCGGTCGCGATGGCGAGCATCGAGAAGGAACTCGAGGAGCGGCTCGCCGACCTCGAGGCCAAGGGCAAGCTGCTCGAAGCGCAACGACTGCGGATGCGGACCACGTACGACCTCGAGATGATGCGTCAGGTCGGCTTCTGCTCGGGTATCGAGAACTACTCGCGCCATATCGACGGCCGCGGACCGGGGACCGCCCCGGCGACCCTGCTCGACTACTTCCCGGACGACTTCCTCCTGGTGATCGACGAGTCTCATGTGACTGTCCCGCAGATCGGCGCGATGTATGAGGGCGACATGTCCCGCAAGCGCAATCTGGTCGAATACGGGTTCCGTCTGCCGTCCGCCGTCGACAACCGTCCGCTCACGTGGGACGAGTTCGTCGACCGAGTCGGACAGACCGTGTATCTGTCCGCCACGCCGGGACCCTACGAGCTCGGCCAGTCCGGAGGCGAGTTCGTCGAGCAGGTCATCCGACCGACCGGCCTGCTCGATCCGCAGATCGTGGTGAAGCCGACCAAGGGACAGATCGACGATCTGGTGCACGAGATCCGCGAACGCACCGACCGCCAGGAACGGGTGCTGGTCACCACCCTCACCAAGAAGATGGCCGAAGACCTCACCGACTACCTGCTCGAACTCGGCATCCGGGTGCGCTACCTGCATTCGGAGGTCGACACCCTCAGGCGCGTGGAGTTGCTCAGACAGCTGCGCACCGGTGAATACGACGTGCTCGTCGGCATCAACCTGCTCCGTGAGGGCCTCGACCTTCCGGAGGTCTCGTTGGTCGCGATTCTCGACGCGGACAAGGAGGGCTTCCTACGCAGCACCACATCGCTGATCCAGACCATCGGTCGCGCCGCCCGAAACGTCTCGGGCGAGGTCCACATGTACGCCGACAAGATCACCGATTCGATGGCGAATGCGATCGAGGAGACCGACCGGCGTCGTGCCAAGCAGATCGCCTACAACGAGGAGAAGGGGGTCGACCCGCAGCCGCTGCGGAAGAAGATCGCCGACATCCTCGACCAGGTGTACGCGGAGGCCGAGGACGCGGTGGAGATCGGCGGCTCAGGACGCAACGCCAGTCGAGGGCGACGCGCGCAGGGCGAAGTGTCGAAGGTCGCAACCTCGGGGGTCATCGAGAATCGGGACACATCGGCCATGCCCCGCGCGGAACTGGCCGATCTGGTGCAACAACTCACCGAGCAGATGATGAATGCGGCCCGTGATCTGCAGTTCGAGTTGGCGGCACGCCTGCGTGACGAGATCGCAGATCTCAAGAAGGAACTGCGCGGAATGGACGCCGCAGGGATCAAGTGACGCAGATCCGCGGTGAGTCAAGGTATGTTCATGACCGGTAAGGCATTCCGAGGCCGGATGCGGAGATCGTTCACATATCGGCCCCACGTCGCTTCTGGAGGGAAAGACAGGCATGAGCGGTTACACCACAGTCGTGGTCGGCACGGACGGCTCGGAGTCGTCGATGAAGGCAGTCGAGCGTGCTGGAGCGATCGCCGGGGACGCAACCGTCGTCATCGCGTGCGCGTACTTCCCGAACGACGGGAAGGCGGCCGCCGCCGCGTCGGACACGCTGCGTGACGAGGCGTACCAGGTGATGGGATCGTCGCCGACCGAGGAGATCCTCCGCACCGCGAAGGAGCGGGCCGTCAAGGCCGGTGCCACCAAGGTGGTCCAGCGTGCGGTGCAGGGCGCCCCGGTCGACGCGCTTCTGCAGCTCGTCGTCGACGTGCAGGCGGATCTGCTGGTGGTCGGCAACAAGGGCCTGAACTCGATCGCCGGCCGCCTGCTGGGTTCGGTCCCGGCCGACGTCGCGCGCAAGGCCGCCTGCGATGTCCTGATCGTCCACACCACGTAGACCGGCACGACGCGGGGCGATTCGTATCGACCGCCACGGTCAACCGGAGCCCGGCCGAACCGCCTCACGCGGCTCGGCCGGGCTCCGTTCTCGTCATTCGTGCGGGAGGTCGTCCGGGAGGTCGGCGAGGTCGGGCGGCAGGGCGCGCGCGTGTACCACCACCAGACGCTGGGTGGCTCGGGTGAGCGCCACGTACAGGTCGTTGTATCCGCGCGGCGACTCCGCGATCAGGTCGGCGGGCTCGAGCAGGATCACGTTGTCGAACTCCAGACCCTTCGCCGCGGTGATCGCGTGCACCGTGGCCCGATCGCCGGGCGACGCGAGTGCGCGGACGTCCTCGGCGGTGCCGTCCGAGGCGATGATCGTGGTGAGGCCGGGCCAGCGGGAGCCCTCCGCGAGCGCGACTGCCGCGGCGGCGGCATCGTCGGATCGGATCGCGTATGGCTCGATCCCGTTGGAGCGCAACGACTCCGGCGGTGCTTGATCCGGATTGATCCAGTTCAGAACACGGTTGGCGTACCGGGTGATCTCCGACGGAGTGCGATAGTTGACGGTCAGTTCGTGAAGTCGCCAGCGGTCGGCGACGTAGGGTTCGAAGACCTCGCGCCAGGAATCGGCGCCCGCGGCATCGCCCGTCTGGGCGGTGTCGCCGATGACGGTCATCCAGCGATTGGGAATCCGCCGCATCACCATTCGCCACGCCATCGAGGAGAGTTCCTGCGCCTCGTCGACGATGACGTGCCCGAAGGTCCAGGTCCGGTCGTCGTGGGCCCGCTCGGCGGTGGTCCGGCTCGTGGTGTGCACCTGCCGTTCGGCCAGTTGCTCGGCGTCGATCAGGTCGTACGCCATCAGGATCTCGGGGTCGAGGTCGTCCTCCAGATCCTGCGGTGCCGAACCGGTCAGGATGTCGAGGGCGTCCTGGGCTTCGGCGAGCCGTTGCCGCCACTGCGCGCGTTGGACCTGTTCGGCCTCGTCGGTACGGTATCCGATCAGTTCCGCGAGTTCGTCGAGCAGCGGGACGTCGGCGGGAGAGAAGTCGGCGCCGTCGCGCAGGGGATGCGCATCGCGACGGAGTGCGTCGCGTTCCTCGTCGGTCCAACCGCGCGTCGACTTCCGCAGGAGTGCGGGGTCGTCGTAGAGCTCGCGGAGAACCCCTTGCGGTGTCAAGGCAGGCCAGAATTCGCCGAGCGCCTGGACGACGTGGGGATCGGACTCCAGTTCCCGGCGGATGTCCTCCAGATCGGCGCTGGTGAGCAGTTGGCTGCCGTCTAGCGGGTCTGCTCCCACCTGGCGGGCGTGCACCTCTGCGAGTTCGTCGAGCGCCGCCCGCAGGAAGGCGCGCTGCGCGAGATTGTGGGCCCGTCGCGTGGACCGCGCGTGCGCCCGCGCAGCCTTGACCACCTCGGCGTCGATCGGCAGCTCATAGCCGTCGAACGGGACGGTGACACCGCGGCCGGGGAGCGCCTGTTTGGCGCGGACCGCGGCGCGGAGCACGTTCAGCATCCGCTGGTCGCCTTTCAGCGCGGTTGCGGTGCGGGAGTCTCTGGCCCGCGCGCGCACATCGGGGAACAGGTCTCCGACGGTGGAGAGCAGGACTCCCGTCTCGCCGAGCGAGGGAAGAACCTGGCCGATGTACTGAAGGAAATCGGCGTTCGGCCCGATGATGAGCACACCGCTGCGCGAGAGCATGTCGCGGTAGGTGTACAGCAGGTATGCGGCGCGGTGCAGCGCTACCGCGGTCTTACCGGTGCCCGGCCCGCCCTGGACCACCGTGACGCCGCGATGCGTGGAGCGGATGATCTCGTCCTGCTCGCGTTGGATCGTCTCGACGATGTCGGTCATCTCGCCCGTGCGAGCGGCGTTGAGAGCGTCCACCAGGGCGGCCTCGTTGACGACGTTGCCGCCGAGCTCGGCGCCGTCGGAGCTCGTCTCGATGCGGCCGGATGCGAGGTACTCGTCGGACACGGATCGGACCGCACGCGACCGCGTCCGGATGTGCCTGCGGCGTTCCACGTCTTCCGGTGACGCGGGGGTCGCGAGGTAGAAGGGCCGGGCCAGCGGGGCGCGCCAGTCGAGGAGCAGCGTCGTGTCCTGCTCGTCGTCGTCGAGGATTCCGATCCGGCCGATGCGCCGGACGGTGTCGGTGTCGGTGCCGTCGGTCATGTCGAGCCGACCGAAGTACAGGTTGTGTTCGGCGGCGTCGATCTTGACCAGGTCCTCCTGGTACATCCGTTCGTACGACTCGCGTTCGGAGAGCGCTTGCGGTGTGCCGGCCGACTCGCGGAGAGTCTCGCTCAGCCTGCGCTTGGCGTTGGCACGCATGCGGTCGAGCCGGCCGTACACCGCATCCAGATGGACTTGCTCCTGCGCGAGGCGCGGATCGGATGCGGTGTCGGCCGGCGTGGGGTCGGAGGGCACGGAACGGGGGTGTGGCGCTGTCACAGTCGTTCCATGTTACCGGGATCTGCCCAGAAGGGGCCGGGAGTCAGCTCGCGAGCTGGCGGCGCCACCGGCGGGCGCGGACAGCGGTCTCCTCGCCGACCCTCGTGGCGACGTCGCGTGCGTGTTCGGCGAACTCGGGTGCGCGATCGACGATCTCCTGGGTGGTGTCGGCGAGCTGCGCGCGGGCGGTGCCCGCGAGCTGTGAGGCGCGGTCCCGGATCTCGTCCACGGGCACGCGGTCTACCACTTCCTGCGCGCGTTCGGCCGCATCGTGCGCGAGCGCACTCGCGCGGTCGGTGAACCGTTCCGGTTCCACCTCGGCCGCGGCGTGCAGCGGCTTCGCAGCCCGGTCCGCCAGCTGGTGTGCCTGCACCTGCGCCTGCTCGAGCGTCCGCCGGGCGCGCCAGCCCAGGGACGGGCGTCCTTCGGTGTCGGCGGCGGCGATCAGGACTCCGCCGAGCAGTCCCACATCCTTCACGAACAACGACTGCTTCAGCGCACGCCGGGACGGGTCCGTCTCGTTCCAGAAGTCGCTGGCCAGGACCATGGTCGGAACGATGGTTCCGGCGAGGACGGACGACGCCAGCCGCGGTGCGCGGCCGGTGGCGAGGGCGACTCCCGCGGCGATCTGTACGGCTCCGGCGACCTGAACGACGGTCTCGGCGCGAACCGTGGAATCGACCAGCGGCTCGGATGCCTGGGCGCGGCGCGACGGTGAGGTGAGCGCGTCGGCGCCGGAGGCGATGAACGCGGTGCCGAGCAGAGGTCGTGCGATCTTGCGTAACAGCATGGTCGTCCTTTCATCGGGGGACTGTGATCCGGACGCCCGGCCGGCCCGATCCTCGATGCGGTCGGCAGTGGCCGAGCGACGTCCCTCCTCCGAGGCTACCGATCCGGGCCCGGCTCACCAGCCGCGTTCGCGCCACTCGCTCAGATGCGGACGCTCGGCGCCGAGAGTGGTGTCCTTGCCGTGCCCGGGGTAGACGACGGTGTCGTCCCCGAATCGGTCGAAGAGTTTCTCGGTGACGCCGTCGAGCAGGATCTCGAAGTCGCCAGGCTGCCAGGTCTTGCCCACGCCGCCCGGGAACAGGGTGTCGCCGGTGAACAGGTGCACGCGTCCGGAGCGTTCGGTGAGGACCAGCGTGACGGATCCGGCGGTGTGGCCGCTGATGGCGATCACCTCGAGCGACAGGTCTCCGACCTCGATGGTCTCGCCTCCGGTCAGCGTGCGGTCGGGGTCGAGCGGGAGCTCGTCGGCGTCGGCCTCCCCGACGACGATCGGCACCTGAAGCACCCGATGGACCTCCTCGAGGCCCTGCCAGTGGTCGAAGTGTCCGTGCGTGGTGAGGATCTGCGTCACCTCACCGGGGAGCGCGTCGAGCAGCGCGAGGATGGTCTCCGGATCGTTCGCCGCATCGATCAGCAGGCTCTTCCCGGTCGCGGAGTCGGTGACGATGTAGACGTTGTTGTCCATCGGTCCCACCGACATCTTGACGATCGTCGCGTTGTCGAGCGCCCGCCGCTGCGCATGCGCGCCGTGGTGATCGGGATCGGGGGACACGTTGCCCGTGTAGTCGTCGGTCAGTTCTACCTCGATGCTCATATTCCCAGGTTAACGTCCTCGGCCGTGATGCCCAGCCGGAATTGTCGGAGGGTCCGCGTACGCTTGCAGCCGGATAATTCTGCGACGTGAACGTAAGGAACTTTCTGTGGTTGATCGCCTGATCGTCCGGGGTGCACGGGAGCACAATCTGCGCGGGATCGATGTCGACCTGCCGCGCGATTCGCTGATCGTGTTCACCGGCCTGTCCGGTTCCGGGAAGTCGTCGCTCGCGTTCGACACGATCTTCGCCGAGGGGCAGCGACGCTATGTCGAGTCCCTGTCGGCGTATGCGCGGCAGTTCCTCGGGCAGATGGACAAGCCCGACGTCGACTTCATCGAGGGGCTCTCGCCCGCGGTGTCGATCGATCAGAAGTCGACCAACCGGAACCCGCGCTCGACGGTCGGCACCATCACCGAGGTCTACGACTACCTGCGGTTGCTCTACGCGCGCGCCGGTACCGCGCACTGTCCGGTGTGCGGCGAGAAGATCGCCCGCCAGACGCCGCAGCAGATCGTCGATCAGGTGCTGGCGATGGCCGAGGGCGTGCGCTTTCAGGTCCTCGCCCCCGTGGTGCGCAGCCGCAAGGGCGAGTTCGTGGATCTGTTCGCCGAACTGCAGGTCCAGGGTTTCGCGCGCGCGATGGTCGACGGAGCCGTTCACCAGCTGTCGGATCCGCCGAAGCTCAAGAAGCAGGAGAAGCACGACATCGACGTGGTGGTCGACCGCCTGGTCGTGAAGCCGTCGGCCCGCCAGCGTCTGACCGACTCGGTGGAGACGGCGCTGCGGCTGGCGGACGGCATCGTGGTGCTGGACTTCGTGGACGTCGATGAATCCGACCCGAACCGGCAGCGGCGCTTCTCGGAGCGGATGGCCTGCCCGAACTCCCACCCGATCGCGATCGACGATCTCGAGCCGCGCGCGTTCTCGTTCAACTCGCCGTTCGGCGCCTGTCCCGAGTGCGACGGTCTGGGTGTCCGCAAGGAGGTCGACGAATCGCTCGTGGTGCCGGATCCCGACCTCACCCTGCGGGAGGGTGCGATCGCCCCCTGGTCGACCGGTCACAACGCCGACTACTTCCTCCGGCTGATCGAGGGTCTGGGCGACCAGATGGGGTTCGACGTCGACACCCCGTGGGAGTCGTTGCCGCGTACCGCGCGCAAAGCACTGCTGAACGGCTCCGATCATCAGGTCCATGTGAAGTTCCGCAACCGGTATGGACGGACGCGGTCGTACTACACCGAGTTCGAGGGCGTCATGGCGTTCCTGTCGCGGCGTGCGGAGACCACCGAGTCCGAGCAGATGAAGGACCGCTACGAGGGCTATATGCGCGACGTGCCGTGCCCGGCCTGCAACGGCGCCCGGCTGCGGCCGGAGATCCTGGCGGTCACGCTCGACCACCCGGTGTACGGTCCCAAGTCGATCGCCGACGTCACGTCGCTGTCGGTCGCCGAGTGCGCCGACTACCTGAACGGTCTGGAACTCGGCGAGCGCGAGGCCGCCATCGCCGGACGGGTCCTCAAGGAAGTGCAGGCGCGCATCACGTTCCTGCTCGATGTCGGCCTCGAGTACCTCTCGCTCTCGCGGGCGGCGGGTTCGCTCTCCGGCGGCGAGGCTCAGCGCATCCGCCTCGCGACGCAGATCGGAGCCGGGCTCGCGGGAGTGCTGTACGTGCTCGACGAACCGTCAATCGGTCTGCACCAGCGGGACAACCGGCGGCTGATCGACACTCTCGTCCGGCTGCGCGACCTGGGCAACACGCTGATCGTCGTCGAGCACGACGAGGACACCATCCGGGCCGCCGACTGGATCGTCGACATCGGCCCGCGTGCGGGCGAGCACGGTGGGCGAGTGGTGCACAGCGGCAGCTACCCGGACCTGCTGGCGAATCCGGAGTCGATCACCGGCGCGTATCTGTCCGGCCGCGAGGTGCTGCCGGTTCCGTCGATCCGGCGTCCGATCGACAAGAAGCGCATGCTGACCGTCGTGGGTGCCAGCGAGAACAACCTCAAGAACATCGACGTGTCGTTCCCGCTGGGGGTCCTGACCGCGGTCACCGGCGTCTCGGGGTCGGGCAAGTCGACCCTCGTGAACGACATCCTCGCCACGGTGCTCGCGAACAAGCTGAACGGCGCGCGGCAGGTGCCCGGCCATCACAAGCGGATCAAGGGACTCGACCACCTCGACAAGCTGGTCCAGGTGGACCAGTCGCCGATCGGCCGCACACCGCGGTCGAATCCGGCCACGTACACGGGCGTCTTCGACAAGATCCGGACGCTGTTCGCGGCGACCACCGAGGCGAAGGTGCGCGGCTACCAGCCCGGTCGGTTCTCGTTCAACGTGAAGGGCGGCCGGTGCGAGGCGTGCATGGGCGAGGGCACCATCAAGATCGAGATGAACTTCCTGCCCGACGTCTATGTGCCCTGCGAGGTGTGCCACGGCGCGCGGTACAACCGCGAGACGCTCGAGGTGCACTACAAGGGCAAGACGATCGCCGAGGTCCTCGACATGCCGATCGAGGAGGCCGCGGACTTCTTCGAGCCGGTCACCTCGATCCACCGGTATCTCAAGACGCTGGTCGACGTGGGTCTCGGGTACGTGAGGCTCGGTCAGCCCGCACCCACCCTGTCCGGAGGCGAGGCGCAGCGGGTGAAGCTGGCGGCCGAACTCCAGAAGCGGTCGACCGGCCGCACGGTGTACATCCTCGACGAGCCGACCACCGGCCTGCACTTCGAGGACATCCGCAAGCTGCTGCTGGTGATCAACGGGCTCGTCGACAAGGGCAACACGGTCATTGTCATCGAGCACAACCTCGACGTGATCAAGACCGCCGACTGGATCATCGACATGGGACCCGAGGGCGGCAGCGGCGGCGGCACCGTGGTCGCCGAGGGCACACCCGAGCAGGTGGCAGAGGTTGCCCGGAGCCACACCGGCGCCTTCATCAGGGAGTTGCTCGCGCCGTGACCTCGGCCGGCGGAGACGACTGGCTGACCACGCGATTGCGTGCGGCGGGCTGCGTGTTCGCCGAAGAGGAGGCCGCGATTCTCCGCCGCTGGGCGGACGGCGAGGCAGAACTCGAGCAGTGGGCGCGGCGGCGGGCCGCAGGTGAGCCGCTGGAGCACGTCGTCGGACACGTCGAGTTCGCCGGTCTGGAACTGGCCGTCGGGCCGGGAGCCTTCGTGCCACGACAGCGGTCGCGGCTGCTGGCGCGGGTAGCCGTCGACCTGCTCGGAGCCCGGCCCGCGCCGGTGTTCGTCGAGGCGTTCTGCGGAGTCGCGCCGATCGCGTCGTACGTCGCGGCCCGGTGCCGGTCCGCGCAGGTGGCCGCGACCGACGCGGATCCGGTTGCGGTCGGGTTCGCTTCCCGCAATCTCCTCTCGGGCGCGGTGTACCGGGGCGCGGGGCTGTCGGGACTGCCTGCGGAGCTGCGCCGGGAGATCGACGTGATCGCGGCGGTCCCGCCGTACGTGCCGGCCCAGGCGCTGGAGCTGCTTCCGCATGAGGCCACCGATCACGAGCCGCGCTCGGCGCTGATCGGCGGGGGCGACGACGGTCTGGGGCACGCGTCGGATCTGCTGCGCGAGGCGACCGAGTGGTTGGCGCCGGGGGGCGCTGTCGCGATCGAGATGAACGCCCGACAGGCGCCCGCGGCCGATGAGACCGCTCGCGCTGTCGGCCTGCGCCCGCGGGTGGTGTCCGGCGAGGACGGGCAGACGGTGGTCGTGGTGGCGGCCGGGCCGCGGCGTTAGAGCCCCATCGACCGCCGGAGCTCCTCGAGCTTCTTCTTGGCGGCTTCTTCACGTTTCGCCATCGCGTCGTCGAGCGCTTCGGCCTCCGCCGACATCTCCGACAGCTCTTGGCTCCCGATGGCCGTCGCAGTGCGTTGCTCGATCTTGTCGCGGACGTGATCGAAGGTCGGCACACCCGCCGGCGTGTATCCGGTGACGTCTTCGTACGAGGGTGCTTGTACCGGCGGCGCGGAGTCGGGCGGCACGATTTCGGCGTCGAGGGGTTCGTCGTCGCCGGAGTGAGTCATCGCTCCAGCCTACGCCGGACGTCTGCGACCCGGACGCCTCCGACTCGGACGTCTACGACCCGGGCGCCGTGATCAGCCCTTGACCGGTCCGGTGTACTTCTCGCCGGGCCCCTCGCCGGGAGCGTCGGGGTACGACGACGCCTCGCGGAATGCGAGTTGCAGCGCCTTGAGCCCGTCCTGGATCGGCTTGCGATGCAGGCCGAGATCAGGGGCGGCGGCGGTGACGAGGCCGGCCAGTGCGTTGATCAGCGCGCGGGCGTCGGGCAGATCCTTGAACTCCTCGTCTCCGCCCGCATCGGGGCCGATCTTCTCGGCCGCGGCGCTCATCAGCATGATCGCCGCGCGGGTGGTGACCTCGACTGCGGGAATAGTGGCGAGCTCGCGAACGTTGTCCTGGTTCGCGTCGTCTCCGCCGACACCTCCCGGGGCGACGTGGACGTTCGCGTCGTCGGAGGAGGTGTCGCCGGTCGAATAGGAGTTATCGTTCACGCCTGTTAGACTGTCACAGCATGACCGCCTCGGTTCGCGCCGGGGTAGCAAGAGGATTCTTCGAGTCCCACCGTGCGACGCTGTCCCAGACGCGCAGTTTCACGGTTCCGGTCACACCATCGCCAGTCGATGAACCGAGGTCACTCGGCTCTCGGCGGGCATTATGGTGTTCTCGGCCTCGAATCTCCTCACGCTTGCCAGTCGTATTGGCCGGCCACATGGAAAACATTGATCGAGGAGGCCACATCAGCACTGAAACCCGCATCAACGAGCGCATCCGCGTCCCCGAGGTCCGTCTCGTCGGACCCGGCGGTGAGCAGGTGGGCATTGTGCGTGTTGAAGATGCGCTTCGCCTGGCTTACGAAGCCGACTTGGACCTGGTGGAGGTTGCGCCCGACGCGCGCCCGCCGGTGTGCAAGATCATGGACTACGGCAAGTTCAAGTACGAGGCGGCGCAGAAGAAGCGCGAGTCCCGCCGTAACCAGCAGATGACCGTCATCAAGGAGCAGAAGCTCCGCCCGAAGATCGACGACCACGATTACGAGACCAAGAAGGGTCACGTCATCCGGTTCCTCGAAGCGGGTTCGAAGGTGAAGGTGACGATCATGTTCCGCGGTCGCGAGCAGTCCCGCCCCGAGTTGGGCTACCGCTTGCTGCAGCGCTTGGGAGACGACGTCGCGGAGTACGGCTTCGTCGAGACCTCGGCCAAGCAGGACGGACGCAATATGACCATGGTCCTCGCCCCGCATAAGGGCGCGAAGACCAGGGCCAAGGCCCAGCAGGGATCCTGAACCCACCACACTGAAGTAGCAGTGGACCCGAACCGCCCGGATCGCTCCGGGCGGGACTCGGGTCCGCCCGAATGAAGGAAACCAATGCCGAAGAGCAAGACGCACAAGGGCACCGCGAAGCGATTCAAGGTGACCGGCAGCGGCAAGATCGTCCGTCAGAAGGCAGGCAAGCGCCACCTCCTGGAGCACAAGTCCTCGCGCGTCACGCGTCGCCTGGACGGCATCACCGTGGTGAGCGAGAACGATGCCCCGCGCATCAAGCGCCTGCTGAACCGCTGACTTTCCGCTTAAGACTTTAGAAGGACACTGACTAATGGCACGTGTGAAAAGGGCTGTCAACGCCCAGAAGAAGCGCCGCTCCGTTCTCGAGGCGTCGAAGGGCTACCGCGGACAGCGGTCGCGCCTGTACCGCAAGGCCAAGGAGCAGCAGCTCCACTCGCTGACCTACGCGTACCGGGACCGCAAGGCGCGCAAGGGTGATTTCCGCAAGCTCTGGATCACCCGCATCAACGCGGCGGCTCGTGCGAACGACATCACCTACAACCGCTTCATCCAGGGCCTCAAGCTCGCCGGCGTCGAGGTGGACCGCAAGGTGCTCGCCGACATCGCCGTCACCGACCCGGCCGCGTTCACCGGTCTGGTCGAGGTGGCTCGTGCCGCGCTGCCCGCGGACGTCAACGCTCCCGCTGCCTGATCTCCGCTGAGATCGCAGTGACGCGTTCTGGACCCGCGACGGATGTTCTCACCGAACGTTCGTCGCGGGTCGTTTCGTTGGCGAAGCTGCATCGCGCGTCGGTGCGCCGGAGCGAGGGCCGATTCCTCGTCGAGGGATTCAATGCCGTCGATGCGGCGCTGAGCACCGGCCGTGCGTTGCAGGTACTGGTGCGCGACGACGACGCCGATCGGCACGCCGATCTGGTCCACCGTGCGCTCGACGCGGGCGTTCGTGTGCAGCGCCTCTCACACCGCGCGGCGGACAAACTGTCCGAGACGTCGACGGCGCCCGGGATCTTCGCGGTGTGCGAGTTGCTGACGGCGGCGCTCGGCGACGTCCTCGCGCGCTCACCGAAGCTTCTGGTGATCGCGGTCGAGCCGCGCGAGCCGGGAAACCTCGGCACCCTGACTCGGTGTGCGGACGCCATGGGGGCCGACGCGGTGGTCCTGCTGGGGGAGTCCGTCGACCCGCACAACGGCAAGAGCGTCCGGGCGGGTGCGGGGAGTCTCTTCCACATCCCGACCGTCCGCGAACCGGATGTCGCGAGCGCACTGGCAGCCGTCGCCGCGGCGGGCATCACGACGCTGGCGACGGAGATGGACGGCGAGCTGAGCCTCGACGACGCCGACGAGGTCCTCGCCCGGCCGCACGCGTGGCTGTTCGGGAACGAGGCCCACGGACTGCCCGGGCAGGTGCTCGACGGCGCCGACCACCGCGTCCGGATTCCGCTGCGCGGGCGCGCGGAGAGCCTCAACCTCGCCGCCGCGAGCGCGATCTGCCTGTACGCCAGCTCCCGCGTGCAGAACCGCGGACGCTGATCTGTTGGCCTTCCCAGGGGTCCTGGCCGGGTGAGGTTCTCCGGAAATCCTTGCGGCAGTACGATTCCGGAATGCACGTCCTCTTCAGCTACGGCACCTTGACGGATCCCGCGGTGCAGGAGGGCGTCTTCGGCGCCCGGATGCCGACGGAGCCCGACACCCTGCCGGGCTTCGAGATCGGCACGGTGACGATCACCGATCCCGAGGTCGTCGCATTGAGCGGTACCGCGACTCACCTGATTCTGCGGCCGGGGGCACCCGAGGCGGAAGTGCCCGGCGCCCGGCTGGAACTCGACGACGCCGGTCTGCGTGCGGCGGACGAGTACGAGGTCGACGACTATCGTCGCGTCGAGGTGACGCTGAGCTCCGGCATCCGTGCGTGGGTGTATCTGGCACACGAGGACGCGGCAGTCTTGGAGGGATAGGCTTCACTCACCTAAGTTAGGTGAGGCTACTATCGGAGTCGATGGTGCGGAAACCTAATCGAAGGGATGTGAGGTGTCAGTTTCTCCGGAGGTCGCCGACCGAACCGACGCCGTGATCGCAGGCTCCGCCGAACCGCGGCTGTCGGCCGAGCGGCTGTCGGTCGGATACGACGGCACGACGATCATCGACGGCCTCGACGTGACGATCCCGACCGGCCGGGTCACCACCATCGTCGGTCCCAACGGCTGTGGCAAATCGACTCTGCTGCGCACGCTCTCGCGGCTGCTGTCGCCGTCGGCGGGAGTGGTGATCCTCGACGGAAAGGACATCGCGACGCAGAAGCCGAAGCAGGTGGCGCGCACCCTCGGTCTGCTCCCGCAGAACCCGATCGCGCCCGACGGCCTCACCGTCGCCGATCTCGTCTCCCGCGGCAGGCACCCGCATCAGTCCTGGTATCGGCAGTGGTCGCGGGAGGACGAGGTCGCCGTCGCCGAGGCGATGGAGCTGACCTCGACCACCGAACTGGCCGACCGCGCGGTCGACTCCCTGTCCGGCGGCCAGCGCCAGCGCGTGTGGATCGCTATGACGCTGGCGCAGCAGACCGATCTGGTGCTGCTGGACGAGCCGACCACCTACCTGGATCTGGCGCACGCCGTCGATGTCCTCGACCTGGTCGACGAACTGCGCACCGAGCACGGCAAGACGGTGGTCATGGTGCTGCACGATCTGAACCTCGCGGCCCGCTACAGCGATTCGCTCGTGGTCATGCGCTCGGGCGAGATCGTCGCCGAGGGATCGCCGAACGACGTGCTGACCCCGGAACTACTCGCGGCGGCCTTCGGTCTCGAATCACAGATCGTCACCGATCCGATCGGCGGCACACCGATGGTGGTGCCGATCGGCCGGCGCGGCAGGCACGCCGGCTGATCACGCAGCGAGCTTCACCTCGTGCGGCGTGGTGATCTGATCCTCCGTACGCGTCGCGTCGCCCTGCTGTCCGGTCTTGTTGAGACCCCAGCAGTACTGACTCGAACCGGTGACCGCACACGTCACGCTGTACGAGGTGACGACCTGGCGGACGTCGCTCACGCCTGACACGTGCTGGGGGCTGTACTGCTGCGAGGTGGACCCATCACCGACTTGACCGTAGAGGTTGTTGCCCCAGCAGCTGACATCGCCGTCCGCCACCGCGCAGAATGTGCCGATGTCGACGGAGATCCCGCTGACGCCCGTGAGACCCTCCACCTTCGCCGGTGAGCTCTTCTTGGCCTCGGAGTCCTTGCCGAGCTGCTGATTCTTGTTGCTTCCCCAGCAGTACGGAGCGCCCTCGGCGATAGCGCAGGTGTTCCAGAACGGGGTGTTGTCGACGGTGCCGCCACCGACGGACACCGCGGACACGTCTTTGAGAGAGGTGACTTTGGTGGGGGTGCTGTGATCGTCGGTGCTTCCGTCGCCCAGTTGGCCGTCCCAGTTGCGCCCCCAGCAGTACAGCTCATCGGATGCGACGGCGCAGACCGACCCGGCCCGCGAGGACACCGACGTGACGTTCGAGAGTCCGGCCACCTTCGTGGGCGTCTTCAGACTGTCGGTGGTCGATCCGCTGCCCAGCTGCCCTCCCGAGTAGAAGCCCCAGCAGTACAGATCACCGTCGGAGACCGCGCACGTCGAGGAGTTGGACGTCGAGACCGTGGTCACCTTGCCCAGCCCGGGCACCTTGAAGGGGGTGGTCTTCTTGCTCATCGTTCCGGCGTCGCCGGCCTGCCAGAAGAGGTTGTCTCCCCAGCAGTACAGCGATTCGTCCGCTACCGCGCAGGTGGTGACCGCGGAGTTCGATCCCGTGGAGTCGAAGGCGCCCATCGAGACCGCGGTGACGTTCGAGAGCCCGGCCACCTTGGTCGGCGTCTTGCGTTCGGATGTGGTGCTGTCTCCCAGCTGGCCGCTGGAGTTGTCGCCCCAGCAGTAGAGGCTGCCGGAGCCGATCATGCACTCGCTGCCGTACGCCCCGGCGATCTGCGGGGTCGCGTATACCTCGGCGGCGGGCTCGTCGGACGACGGCCACCACAGAGGCGAGGTCGCGGCCACCGCGACGACGGCGACCGCGGCGACGGCGGCCACGATCCAGCCGATACGCCGCCGCTTCTTCGGCGGCTGCGGCGGTGGTCCCGCGAATCCGTAGGGGCCGGGTCCCGCCTGCTGTCCGCCGGGGAAGGGGCCGGGTCCCGAGAACTGCTGTCCCGGGTAGGGCTGGCCCGGGTAGTGCGGTGCCGCCTGGTAGGGCGCCTGTCCGGAGTACTGTGGGGCTGGCTGGGGGCCGCTGTCGCCGTACGGCACCGGCGCCTGGCCGTGATGCTGCGGTCCCGGCCACGGGGTCGGCGCGGGCGTGGGAGCCGGTGTCGGTGCGGGTGCCGGGGTGGGTCCGCTCGGACCGGGCGGCGCCACCGGCGCCACCATCGTGTGCTGTCCGGCTGCGGTCTGGCGCAGAGCCGCGTCGAGCGCGGCGGCGAAGCCGCGGCAGTCGGGGAATCGCGCTGCGGGATCCTTCGCCATCGCGCGGATCAGGACGGGGGTGAGCGCGTCGAGGTCGGGACGCACCGCGCCGAGCGGAGGAGGCGGCTGCTGCACGTGGGCCATCATCAGCGCGGTCGGGTTCTCGGCGGCGAAGGGCGGCCGCCCGGCCAGGAGCTCATACGCGGTGCACGCGAGTGAGTACTGGTCCGACGCAGGTCCGGCGTGGGCGCCGCCGATCACCTCGGGAGCCGTGTAGGCGACAGTGCCGATGATCGAGTTCACCGCCGTCAGCTGCGGCGAATCGGCGAGCTTGGCGATGCCGAAGTCGAGAAGGACCACCCGGTGCAGGGAGCCGTCCGACGACCGGGTGACCACGATGTTCGCGGGCTTGATGTCCCGGTGCACCACTGACCGCGAATGGGCGTAGTCGAGTCCGTCTGCCACCTGCACGATCGCCTGGACCACCTCGGCGGGAGTCAGCCGCGCCGAGGCGAGATTGGGTCCGTCGATGAAACTCATCGTGAACCACGGCTGGTCGTCGGCGATCCCGTAATTGTGAATCGTGACGATCGACGGATGATCGAGTGCCGCCATCGTCCGCGCCTCATTGCTGAAACGTTGCTGGAAATCGGGGTTCGACGCCCCTCCGACGGAGATCACCTTCATCGCCTCGCGGCGGCTGAGTTGTTCGTTCTCGACGACGTAGACGTCGCCCATGCCACCCGAACCCAGCAGTTCGACCACGCGATAACCGGCGATGGTCGTTCCCGGCGCTTTCGACAACTGGCTGCCTTCCTCTGCTCGGCCCCCAACAGTGCGACCTGCTGAAATCGATGTTTTGATGACGGTAGACCATAAGCGGGCCGATACGCGCGACACCGTCTCCCGAGCGAACGACGACGTCGACGCCGGGGCGGGCCCGCGACGGCGGCCGACGGCGGCCTGAGGGGAGGGGCGCGGGTCGTTTCGACTACCCTTGACCCGAGTTCTTTCAGGCCTCTACGCAATAGGAGATGCGAGCCCGGTGGCTGACGATTCTGCTGTCAACGAATTCCCCACCAGCGCCGAGCTGGACGCGGCCGTCGCGGACGCCGTCGCCGCGTTCGACGCCGCCGGCGATCTGGAGGCGTTGGCCAAGGCCAAAGCCGCGTACTTCGGTGACCGGTCGCCCATCGCTCTCGCGCGACGGGCACTGGCCACGCTGCCGAAGGATCAGCGGTCGACGGCGGGCAAGCTCGTCAACGAGGTCCGCGGCAGGGTTCAGGCGGCACTCGACGCCCGCACCGAGACGTTGACCGCCGAACGCGACGCCGCGGTACTGGTCGCCGAGACCATCGACGTCACGCTTCCATCGGGCCGCCGCAGCCGCGGTGCCCGTCATCCGATCACGGTGATCGGCGACCAGATCGCCGACGTCTTCGTCGGCATGGGCTGGGAGATCGCCGAGGGCCCCGAGGTGGAGACCGAGCACCACAACTTCGACGCTCTCAACTTCCTGCCCGACCACCCGGCGCGCTCGATGCAGGACACGTTCTACATCGCGCCCGAGGGATCGCGGCAGGTGCTGCGCACCCACACCTCGCCGGTGCAGGTCCGCTCGATGCTCAGCCGCGAAGTGCCGATCTACGTCGCCTGCCCCGGCCGCACCTTCCGGACCGACGAACTCGATGCGACCCACACCCCGGTCTTCCACCAGATCGAAGGGCTGGCCGTCGACAAGGGCCTGACGATGGCCAACCTGCGCGGCACGCTCGAGGTGCTGGCGAAGGCGCTCTTCGGTCCCGAGACCACCACTCGGATGCGCGCCAGCTACTTCCCCTTCACCGAACCCTCCGCCGAGGTCGACGTGTGGTTCCCGGGAAAGAAGGGCGGCGCCGGATGGGTGGAGTGGGGCGGTTGCGGCATGGTGAACCCGAACGTCCTCCGGTCCAGCGGCATCGACCCGGACGTGTACACCGGTTTCGCCTTCGGAATGGGACTCGAGCGGACCCTCCAGTTCCGAAACGACCTGCCCGACATGCGCGACATGGTCGAAGGCGACGTGCGCTTCACCCTCCCGTTCGGTCCGGCCCTCTAGCAGAATCTTCGCAGCGATCACACGAAAGTAGTTGGTGAACAAGTGCGTCTCCCAAAGTCCTGGCTGACCGAGGTCCTCCGCGAAGGCTCCCCGGATTGGACCGCCTCGACCGAGGAGATCGACGCGGGTTTCGTACGCGTCGGTTTCGAGATCGAGGACATCGAGCCCTTCCCGGAGATCACCGGTCCGCTCGTCATCGGCCGTGTCGAGGCCATCGAGGAGCTCACCGAGTTCAAGAAGCCGATCCGCTTCTGCCAGGTGGCGGTCGGGGAGGAGGCGCCTCGCGACATCGTCTGCGGTGCACGCAATTTCACTGTCGGCGACCTGGTGGTCGTGGCGTTGCCCGGCGTAGTGCTGCCGGGCGACTTCGCGATCGCCACGCGCAAGACGTACGGCAAGACCTCCGACGGGATGATCTGTTCGGTCACCGAACTCGGGATCGGGAACGACCACTCCGGCATCCTGGTGCTCGCACCGGGGACCGCGGAGCCCGGTGCCGACGCCCGCGAGGTCCTCGGCCTGGCCGACACGGCGATCGAGGTCAACGTCACGCCCGACCGCGGCTACGCCTTCTCCATGCGCGGACTCGGCCGCGAGTTGGCCAGTGCTTTCGAAGTGCCCTACGTCGATCACGGTCTGGCCGGGGAGCCGCTGGCGGCCGATGTCGATCGGGAGTCATGGCCGGTCGCGATCGACGCCGACAGTGACGCCACCCGCTACACCGCCCGCGTCGTCACCGGTGTCGACGCTACGGCGTCGTCGCCGTGGTGGATCGCCAAACGACTGATGGTGGCGGGTATCCGGCCGATCTCCGCGATCGTCGATGTCACGAACTACGTGATGATCGAACTGGGTCAGCCACTGCACGCCTTCGACGCGGACAAGATCCGCGGCACGGTCAGCGTCCGCTCCGCACGAGCGGGGGAGACCCTCGAGACTCTCGACGGCGTCACGCGCAAGCTGGACCCTGAGGATGTGGTGATCGCCGACGACTCCGGCCCGATCGCCCTCGCGGGGGTGATGGGTGGAGCCGCGACCGAGGTCTCCGACGAGACCACGAACATCCTTCTGGAGTCGGCCAACTTCGACCAGGTGCGGGTGTTCCGTACGGGCAAGCGCCACAAGCTGTCGTCGGAGGCGGCGAAGCGCTACGAACGGCTCGTGGATCCGGAGATCACCGCGGTGGCCTCCGACCGGGCCGCCGCGCTGATCGCCGAACTGGCGGGCGGCCGCGTCGCCGGTCCGCTGTCGGACGTCCGTACCGCGACCGTTCCCTCCGCCGCCATCCAGATCGACCCGGGACTTCCCGATGCGACCGCCGGTGTCGAGTACCCGGCTGGGACCACCGCCGCGCGTCTGCGCGAGGTGGGATGCGTCGTCGACGGTGACTCGCCGTTGCTGGTGACCCCGCCGTCGTGGCGACCCGACCTGCGCCAGCGTGCCGACCTCGTCGAGGAGGTGCTGCGACTCGAGGGTCTCGAGGACATCCCGGCCGTGGTGCCGCGAGCCACCGGTGGTCGCGGGCTGAGCCCCGCTCAGCGCCGTCGCCGTGCCATCGGCGTCGGCCTGGCCACCGATGGGTACGTCGAAGTCCTGCCTTACCCGTTCCTTCCCGCAGACGTCTTCGATACATGGGATCTGCCCGCCGACGACGTCCGCCGCCGGACCGTCTCCGTGCTCAATCCGCTCGAGTCCGACCGGCCGGAGCTGAACACCACTCTGCTGCCCGGACTGATGGAGATGGCGGCGCGCAACATCGCCCGCGGCCGCCGTGATCTCGCGCTGTACACGATCGGTCAGGTCGTCATCGGCGGTCAGCAGGGTCCGACCGTGCCCCCGCTGGATGTGACGCGCCGGCCTACCGAGGCCGAGCAGACGGCGCTCGACGCATCCCTGCCCGACCAGCCCTTGCACGTGGCCGTCCTGCTCACCGGATTGCGCGAGCCGGCGGGTCCGCTCGGGCCGGGCCGCACCGCGGACGCCTACGACGCGTTCGAGGCGGCTCGGCAGATCGGCCGGGCCGCGGGGGTGGAGCTCGAACTCGTGGCCGACGACCATCGGCCTTGGCACCCCGGCCGCTGCGCTCGGCTCGAGGTCGACGGCGTCGTCGTCGGTCATGCCGGGGAACTGCATCCGGCGGTGCTGGAACGCACCGGTCTGCCCGCGCGGCTGTGCGCGGTGGAGATCGACGTGGACGCGCTGCCGCTGCGCCAGAACCTGCCGTCGCCGAAGGTGTCGCCGTTCCCCGCCGTGCTGCAGGATGTGAACGTCGTGGTGGCCGCGGACGTGGCCGCCCAGGACGTGCAGGATGCGCTGGTCGCCGGCGCGGGAGAACTGCTCGAATCCATCTCGCTCTTCGACGTCTACGTCGGTGCTCAAGTCGGCGAAGGCAACAAGTCCCTGACCTTCGCGCTCACCTTCCGCGCCGCCGACCGCACGCTCACCGAGGATGAGGGGACCGAGGCCAAGATGGCTGCGGTAGCGCATGCGGGCGAGGTCGTGGGCGCCCGCTTGCGCTGACGCGGAGCACGACTAGGTGAATTATTTTGCGCTGTAGTGCATAATGATTTCATGACTATCAAGGTTGCTGTCGCCGGTGCGAGCGGCTATGCGGGCGGTGAGATCCTCCGACTGCTGTGCGGGCATCCGCGCCTGGGTTCGGGTGAACTGGAGATCGGCGCACTGACGGCGGGCGGAAACGCCGGCACGCGGCTGGGTGAGCATCACCGCCACCTGTTCCCGCTCGCCGACCGCGTGCTCGAGGAGACGACGCCGGAGGTTCTGGCGGGTCACGACGTGGTCTTCCTCGGGCTGCCGCACGGACAGTCGGCTGCGATCGCCGATGCCCTGCCTCCCAGCACCCTGATCGTCGACTGCGGCGCCGACTTCCGGCTCGAGGACCCCTCGGAGTGGACGGCCTATTACGGCGGTGACCACGCGGGCACCTGGCCGTACGGCATGCCGGAACTGCCGGGCAACCGGGACGTGATCGCCGGAGCGAGCCGGATCGCGGTGCCCGGGTGCTATCCGACGGTGTCGATTCTGACTCTGCTGCCCGCGTTGGCCGCGGGCCTGGTGGAACCGGCGGTCACCATCGTCGCGATGTCGGGCACCTCGGGTGCCGGCCGGGCGCCGAAGGTGAATCTGCTGGCGTCCGAGGTGATCGGATCGGTCCGCGCTTACGGTGTCGGCGGTGTGCACCGGCACACTCCGGAGATCACGCAGGCTCTTTCGCGGGCAGCATCGCTCCCGGTGTCGGTCTCCTTCACTCCGGTGCTGGTGCCCACGTCGCGAGGCATCCTCGCGACGTGCACCGCGCGCACCGACGCGTCGATCGATGATTTCCGGTCGGCCTATGAGAAGGCATACGAGAACGAGGCCTTCGTGCATCTCCTGCCGCAGGGAGAGTTCCCCGAGACCGGGTCCGTGGTCGGAACCAACATGGTCTCGATCGGTCTGTCCGTCGACGAGCGGTCCGGCACCTTCGTCGCCGTCGGCGCCGTCGACAACCTGACCAAGGGCACCGGCGGTGCGGCCGTCCAGTCGATGAACCTGGCCCTGGGTTGGGGCGAAGGCGAGGGCCTGGCGACCGTGGGAGTGGCACCGTGACCGAAGCAGAGACAGGCTCGAACAGCGTGAAGGACCCGACCGTGACAGACACCCAGACCGTTCCCGTGCCGGACATCGATCTCCTGGTCGGCTCGCGGATGACCCGCCGCCAGGGCGTCACGGCGCCGCTGGGCTTCCGGGCGGCGGGAATCGCGGCGGGGATCAAGGCCAACGGGAAGCCCGACCTCGCGCTGGTGTTCAACGAGGGCCCCGACCTGGCGGCGTCGGCGGTGTTCACTCGCAATCAGGTCAAGGCCGCACCGGTGCTGTGG
Organism: Gordonia sp. LUNF6; assembly: GCF_047041125.1. Classification (NCBI taxonomy): domain Bacteria; kingdom Bacillati; phylum Actinomycetota; class Actinomycetes; order Mycobacteriales; family Gordoniaceae; genus Gordonia; species Gordonia sp. LUNF6. Next base: position 2,251,310 of record NZ_CP178181.1, on the reverse strand, counting down.
TCGCAGAAGGTGATCGAGAACCGGTCTCTGCGCGCCGTGATCCTCAATTCCGGTGGAGCGAACGCATGTACCGGGCCCGAGGGCTTTCAGGACACGCACGCCACCGCGGAAGCGGTCGCGTCGACGCTGTCGAGCTGGGGTACCGAGACCGGGCCCGTCGAGGTGGCCGTCTGCTCGACCGGCCTGATCGGCGAGCGGCTGCCGATGGACAAGGTGCTCGCCGGAGTCACCGAGATCGTGCACGAGATGGGCGGCGGACTCGAAGGCGGGACCGACGCCGCCTACGCGATCATGACCACCGACACCGTCCCGAAGCAGGTGGCCTTGCACCACACCGGCGGCTGGAACGTCGGCGGCATGGCGAAGGGTGCGGGCATGCTCGCCCCGTCGCTCGCGACCATGCTGGTGGTGCTGACCACCGACGCCAAGGTGAGCGCGGAGTCGGTCGACCTCGCGCTGCGCCGCGCCACCGCGCGCACCTTCGACCGTCTCGACGTCGACGGCTCCATCTCCACCAACGACACAGTGCTGCTGCTCTCGTCCGGCGCCAGCCAGATCGAGGTCTCCCAGGCCGAGCTCGACGCCGCGGTCTTCGCCGTGTGCGACGATCTGGCCGGTCAGCTGCAGAACGACGCCGAGGGCGTCACCAAGCGGATCGCGATCACCGTGACCGGCGCGGCGACCGAGGACGACGCGCTGGTGATCGCGCGGTCGGTGGCGCGCGACTCGCTCGTCAAGACCGCGCTCTTCGGCTCCGATCCGAACTGGGGCCGCGTCCTCGCCGCCATCGGCGCCGCGCCCGTGACCATCGATCCCGATCGGATCACGGTGTCGTTCAACGGTTCTCCGATCTGCCGCAACGGCACCGGAGTACCCGGGGCCCGCGATGTCGACCTCTCCGGCGATCGCATCGAGGTCGTCGCCGACCTCGGCCTCGGGAACGCCGAGGCGACCATTCGCACCACCGACCTGTCGCACGCTTACGTGGAAGAGAATTCGGCCTACTCGTCATGACGAACACTGACACCTCACCGCTGAGCACCGCCACACCGCTGCAGAAGGCCGGCGTCATCGCCGAATCGCTGCCCGCACTGCAGGCGCTCCACGGCAAGCGCGTCGTCGTCAAGTACGGCGGAAACGCGATGGTCGACGCTGACCTGAAGACGGCGTTCGCCGCCGACATGGTCCTCCTGCGCGCGTGCGGCATCCATCCGGTGGTGGTGCACGGCGGCGGTCCGCAGATCTCCGCGATGCTCGCACGCCTCGGTCTCGAAGGCGAGTTCCGCGGCGGCTTCCGCGTCACCACGCCCGAGGTCATGGACGTCGTCCGGATGGTCCTGTTCGGCCAGGTGGGCCGTGAACTCGTCGGCCTGATCAACGCGCACGGACCGTACGCCGTCGGCATCACCGGCGAGGACGCCCACCTGTTCACGGCGACGCGCCGGACGGTGATGGTCGACGGAGAGCCCACCGATATCGGGCTGGTCGGCGACATCGCGGCGGTCAACACCTCCGCGGTCGACGACCTGATCGCGGCCGGCCGGATCCCGGTGATCTCGACCATCGCGCCGGATGCCGACGGCCAGGTGCACAACATCAACGCCGACACCGCCGCGGGCGCCGTCGCTGCAGCGCTCGGTGCCGAGCATCTGGTGATGTTGACCGATGTGGAGGGTCTCTACACCGACTGGCCGGACCGCTCGTCGCTGGTCTCGACGATCACCGCGGGTGAGGTCGCGACACTTCTGCCCTCCCTCGACTCCGGCATGGTGCCGAAGATGGAGGCCTGCATGCGCGCCGTTCAGGAGGGGATCGGTGCCGCACACGTCATCGACGGCCGTGAAGCGCATTCCGTGCTGGCCGCCCTGCTCACCGCGTCGACGTCGGGAACCACCGTCGTCGCCGACGATCCCGATGGAGGACGGCAGTGACCGCACCCCTGCAGCAGCGGTGGTCCGCTGCGCTGATGAACAACTACGGCACCCCGCCGGTCGCGCTGGTGCGCGGCGACGGCGCGGTCGTGTACGACGCCGACGGCCGGGAGTACCTCGACCTGCTCGGCGGCATCGCGGTGAACGCGCTCGGCCATGCGAACCCGGCCATCGTCGAGGCGGTGACCGCTCAACTCTCGACTCTCGGCCACGTGTCGAATCTGTACATCTCGCGGCCGGTCGTGGAACTGGGCGAGCGGCTCTGCGCGGCCGTCGGCCACGGGGCCCGCGCCTTCCTGTGCAATTCCGGCACGGAGGCCAACGAGGCGGCCTTCAAGCTCGCCCGCAGGACCGGCAGACCGCAGATCATCGCGGCCGAGGGGGGATTTCACGGCCGCACCATGGGTGCGCTCGCGATGACCGGGCAGCCGGCCAAGCGCGCCCCCTTCGAACCGATGCCCGCCGGCGTCGACTTCGTTCCCTACGGCGATGCGCAGGCGCTCCGCGCCGCCGTGTCCGAGCGGACCGCAGCGGTGATCCTGGAGCCGATCCAAGGCGAGAACGGCGTGGTGGTCCCGCCCCCGGACTACCTCGCTCAGGCACGGGCGATCACCGCCGAGCACGGTGCGCTGCTGATGCTCGACGAGGTACAGACCGGTATCGGCCGCACGGGCTGGATGTTCGCGCACCAGCGCGCGGGAATCGTGCCCGACGTCATGACCCTCGCCAAGGGCCTGGGCGGCGGCATGCCGATCGGTGCCGTGGTGGCGACGGGGCCGGCGGCGGCGCTGTTCGAGCCCGGCCAGCACGGCACCACCTTCGGAGGCAATCCCGCGTGCGCCGCCGCCTCGCTCGCCGTCCTGCGTTACATCGACGACCACGACCTCCTCTCGCACGTCGAGCGCGTCGGGAAATCGCTCGCCGACGGCATCGAGGAGCTCGGCCATCCGCAAATCGCGGGTGTGCGCGGCGACGGTCTGCTTCTCGGCGTCGTGCTGAACTCCGGCATCTCGGCGAGCGTCGAGAAGTCCGCGCGGGCGGCCGGGTACCTGATCAACGCACCCGCGCCCGACGTGCTGCGGCTGGCGCCTCCGCTCATCCTCACCGACGAGCAGGCGGCCGGATTCGTCGCCGACCTGCCGGACATCCTCGACGCTGCGATCGACGCACAGAATGGGAATGCGTGACATGACAGAGAACACTCGGCACTTCTTGCGCGACGACGATCTGACACCCGCCGAACAGGCGGAGGTGCTCGAGCTGGCGGCGCGGATGAAGCGCGACCGCTTCGGGTTCCGCCCGCTGGATGGCCCTCGCGCTGTCGGAGTCATCTTCGACAAGAACTCCACGCGGACCCGGTTCTCCTTCGAAGTCGGCATCAGCCAGCTCGGCGGGCACGCCGTCGTGGTCGACGGCGCGAACACGCAGATGGGCCGTGACGAGTCGTTCGCAGACACCGGCCGGGTGCTGTCGCGGTTCGTCGACGCGATCGTGTGGCGCACCTTCGGTCAGGACCGCCTCGAGGCGGTGGCGGAGTACGCGACCGTTCCCGTCGTCAACGCTCTGTCCGACAGCTTCCACCCGTGCCAGGTGCTCGCCGATCTGCAGACGATCATCGAGCGGAAGGGTCGGGCCGCGGGCCTGACGCTGACCTACTTCGGAGACGCCGCCAACAACATGGCCCATTCCCTGATGCTCGGCGGCGTCACCGCGGGCATGCATGTCCGGGTCAGCGGACCGACGGCCTTCCAACCGGATCCGGCCGTGGTCGAAGCGGCGCGGCGGCGCGCGGCCGAGACCGGCGGCAGCGTCGAACTGATCGGCGACCCGATCGCTGCGGCGACCGGCGCCGACGTCCTCGTCACCGACACGTGGGTCTCGATGGGGCATGAGGGCGACGGGCTCGACCGGGTCGGTCCCTTCCGTCCATACCAGATCAACTCGGAGCTGCTCGGGTACGCCGCGGACGAGGCGATCGTGCTGCACTGCCTGCCCGCGCACCGGGGCGAGGAGATCACCGACGAGGTGATCGACGGTCCGGCGAGCGTCGTCTTCGACGAGGCGGAGAATCGCCTGCACGCCCAGAAGGCGTTGCTGGCCTGGTTGATGGACCGCTAGTGGACCGCGCGGACCCCGACCGAACCGCTGCCCGCCGGGCCGAGTCGGCGAGGCTCGCCGCCACGCGGGCCGGCCGGCACGCCCGGATCGTCGAGATCCTGGCGACCGAACAGATCCGGAGCCAGGGCGAACTGCAGCAGAAGCTGGCCGAGCTGGGGATCGAGGCCACCCAGGCGACGCTGTCGCGCGATCTCGACGAACTCGGCGCGGTGAAGCTGCGCGCCGCCGACGGCGGCGCGGGGGTCTATACCGTCCCCGAGGACGGCAGTCCGGTCCGCGGCGTGTCCGGCGGAACCGACCGGGTCTCGCGACTGGTGTCCGAACTGCTGGTGTCGACCGACTCGTCCGGCGACGTCGCGGTGCTCCGCACACCGCCCGGCGCCGCCGGTTATCTCGCCAGCGCGCTCGACCGCGCGCGACTGCCCGGAGTCGTCGGCACCATCGCCGGCGACGACACCATCTTCGTCCTGGCCCGACGGCCGCTCACGGGCGCCGATCTGGCCGCGCGGATCGAGGGACTGGTCTCCAGATCGTAGGCTGAGCGAACGCGCTCACCGACCACCGAACCGAAACACACCCACGCGAGGAGTACTGCCCTCATGTCGACATCCGACACCACATCGTCCGAGAACAGCCACGAGGGCACCAACGAGGGGGCTCTGTGGGGCGGCCGGTTCGCCGACGGCCCGGCCGCGGCGATGGCCGCGCTGAGCAAGTCGACGCATTTCGACTGGGCGTTGGCCCCGTACGACATCCAGGCGTCGAAGGCGCACGCCCGCGTCCTCGCGACGGCGGGTCTACTGACGGACTCGGACGCCGAGGCCATGCAGGCCGGACTCGATCGTCTGGCCGCGGACGTCGCCGCGGGCGTGTTCGTGCCCGCGGAGTCGGACGAAGACGTACACGGCGCGCTCGAACGCGGGCTGATCGAACGGGTCGGCCCCGAACTCGGTGGCAGGCTGCGCGCGGGCCGGTCCCGCAACGACCAAGTCGCGACCCTGTTCCGGATGTGGCTGCGGGCAGCGATGCGGCGGGTGGGCGCGGGCGTGCTCGACCTCGCGCAGGCGCTCGTCGACCAGGCCGCCGCCAACCCGGGTGTGGTGATGCCGGGTAAGACGCACCTGCAGGCGGCCCAGCCGGTGCTCCTCGGCCATACTCTCCTCGCGCACGCCCAGCCCCTGCTGCGCGACGTCGCGCGTCTGGTGGACGCCGATCGGCGCGTCGCCGTCTCGCCCTACGGGTCGGGTGCGCTCGCCGGCTCGTCGCTCGGGCTGAACCCGGAGGCTATCGCCGCCGACCTCGGCTTCGCCAGTGCGGCCGAGAACTCCATCGACGCGACCAGCTCCCGCGACTTCGCCGCCGAGGCGGCCTTCGTCTTCGCGATGGTCGCGGTCGACATGTCCCGCCTGGGGGAGGACGTGATCCTCTGGAGCACCCCGGAGTTCGGCTATGTGACGTTGGCCGACGCGTGGTCGACGGGCAGCTCGATCATGCCGCAGAAGAAGAATCCCGACGTCGCCGAGTTGGCACGCGGCAAGGCCGGTCGAGTGATCGGCAACCTCACCGGTCTGCTCTCCACGCTGAAGGCCCAGCCGTTGGCGTACAACCGCGACTTGCAGGAGGACAAGGAACCGGTCTTCGACTCCGTCGCGCAGCTGGAACTGCTGCTGCCGGCGATGGCGGGACTCGTCGGCACCCTGACCTTCCATCCGGACCGGATGGCCGAACTCGCGCCGGCCGGTTTCACCCTCGCGACCGATATCGCGGAATGGCTTGTCCGCCAAGGTGTTCCCTTCCGGGTCGCGCATGAGGTGGCGGGCGCCTGCGTCCGTGAGGCCGAGAGCCGCGGGGTCGGACTCGACGAACTCGACGATGAGACGATGGCCCGCATCAATCCGGCGCTGACGCCGCAGGTGCGCGAGGTGCTGACGGTCTCGGGCTCGATCGAGTCACGCAATGCCTTCGGCGGTACCGCCTCGTCGCAGGTGGAGCGCCAGATCTCGGTGGCCAACGCCACGATCGCCGACCTCCGGACGGCGCTCGCCTGACTCCGGCGCGGCGTGTCCGGGCAGGTAACCGGCATCACCGTACGCGCCGACTCGCGGGTACTTCACAGTCGGTGACGGCCGTGACGGATTCGGCGACTAGTACACTGCACGTGCTCGCACACGCCGAATCAGTCGGCGGCCGCGGCATCGGAAGTGGTGAGGGGAGTTACCGCGGTGAAGGGTCTGCCAAATGTCGCCGGCACGGTCGGACGGATCGTCGCGACCGCACAGAACGGTCTCGAAGTCATTCGGATGGGGGGCCTGGATACCGGCACCGAGCCGACACCCTACAAGGTGGTCGAGACCGAGAAGATGTACCGCCTCCGCCGGTACTTTCCAGACGACGCCGGCGACGGCTTCGCCCACATCATCCTGATCCCGCCGATGATGGTGTCGGCCAACGTCTACGACGTGACGCAGGAGAACGGCGCAGTCTCGGTTCTGTACCGGCACAAGGTGATTCCCTGGGTGGTCGACTTCGGTTCGCCCGACCACGAAGAGGGCGGGATGGAGCGCACGCTCACCGACCACGTGGTGGCGATCAGCCGGGTGATCGATCTGGTCCGGCGGGTCGTCGGCCAGGACGTTCACCTCGGCGGATACTCGCAGGGCGGCATGTTCGCCTATCAGACGGCGGCCTACCGGCGCTCAGAGGGACTTGCCAGCGTGGTCACCTTCGGTAGTCCGGTCGACGTACTGGCGGCCCTTCCGCTGGGCCTGCCCGCACAGCTCGTGGTTCCCGGTGCGGAGTTCGTCGCCGACAATGTCTTCAACCGACTGTGGATCCCGAGTTGGTTGGCACGCACCGGGTTCCAGCTGGCCGATCCGGTCAAGACGGCCCGCAGCCGGATCGACTTCCTGCGCAAACTCCACGATCGCGACGCCCTGCTGCCGCGCGAGGACCAGCGACGATTCATCGAGCAGGAGGGCTGGGTCGCGTGGTCGGGTCCGGCCGTGGCCGAACTGCTCCGCCAGTTCGTGGTTCACAACCGCATGATGTCGGGTGGCTTCGTCATCGACGGCGAAGTGGTGTCGATGACCGAGATCACCTGCCCGGTCCTCGCCTTCGTCGGTGAGACCGACGACATCGGTCAGCCACTGGCCGTGCGCGGCATCGTCCGCGCCGCGCCCGACGCCGAGGTGTACGAGACCGCCGCGCCGGTCGGGCACTTCGGTCTCGTCGTCGGATCGAACGCCGGACGTCTCACCTGGCCGACGGTCGGCGAGTGGATCCAATGGCGCGAGGGCAACGGAGAGCAGCCGGCGGCGGTGACGCCGATGAGCAGGACTCGCAGCGAGTCCGGAAGCGGGATCAGTTGGAGCAACCGGCTGACCTACGGTGTCGGACAGGTCGCCGGTGCGGGCACCGCGGTCTCCAAGGAGCTTCTCGAGGCGGTCAATTCGCTCCAGCGCACCACCCGGGCCGTGGCGACCGAGTCGGTGCGCACCGTTCCGCGGCTGTTCCGGCTCGGCCAGATCCAGCCGTCGACCCGCGTCTCGCTCGGCAAGCTGATGAGCGAGAACGCGAAGCGCACGCCCCACGACGAGGTCTTTCTGTTCGAGGACCGGGTGCTGACGCACACTCAGGTCAACGCGCGGATCGACAACGTGGTCGCCGGCCTCATCGAGTGCGGCATCCGGCCGGGGGTGCACGTCGGCCTCATGATGGACCCGCGCCCGTCCGCCCTGGTGACGATCGCCGCGCTGTCGCGACTGGGCGCCGTGGCGGTGCTGCTCTCGTCGAGCGACGCGCTGCCGGAGATGCTCACCCTGGCGGAGACGCGGATCATCGTCTCCGATCCGGTTCACCTCGACCGTGCGGCCGCCGTGTGCGACCGGGTGCTGGTGCTGGGTGGAGGCAGCAGCGACGCCCGTGCCATCGAGCGCGCTGACGGTGAGCACATCGTCGACATGGAGAAGATCGACCCGGAACGCGTCCGTATGCCGGTCTGGTACCGCCCGGACCCCGGACTGGCGGGCGACCTCGCGTTCATCCTGTTCACCGAGACGCAGGGCCGGCTCAATCGGTGGTCGGTCACCAACCATCGCTTCGCCATGTCCGCATTCGGTGCTGCCGCCGCGGCCGGACTGTCGAACCGGGACACGGTCTACTGCCTGCCGCCACTTCACCATGCCTCGGGTCTGCTGACCACGCTGGGAGCCACCGCCGCCGGGCGGTCGCGCATCGCGCTGTCCACGGGGATCGATCCCGAGCGATTCACCCGTGAAGTGCGCCGTTACGGCGTCACCGTGGTCTCGTACACCTGGAACATGCTGGCCGACATCGTCGACGCGCCGGAGTTCGATCCCGGTCAGCTCGGCAGCGTCCGCCTGTTCATGGGTTCCGGACTGTCGGCGGGGGTCTGGACTCGGTTGCGCGAGACGTTGCCGAATGCGCGGGTGCTCGAGTTCTTCGCCACCGCGGACGGATCCGCGATCCTGGCGAATGTCGACGACAGCAAGATCGGAGCGATGGGCCGTGCCCTGCCCGAGACCAACCCGGTGCGCGTCGCCGCCTACGACCCGGTGGCCGAGCGAATGGAGATCGACCGCGACACCGGCTTCGTCCGGGAAGCGGGACCGGGCGAGGTCGGCATGCTGGTCGCGCACGCCGGCCAGCGCTTCGAGGCGGCAGGTCTGGTCCTGCGCGACGTGTTCCGCCCGCACGATCGCTGGGAGGTCGGGGGGAGTCTGTTCCAATCCGACGCCGACGGCGACCTCTGGTACATGGGATCGGCGCAGGCGGTGATCCGGAGCCGGTCGGGCCCGATCTATCCGGTGCCCATCCAACATGCGCTCTCGTTGATCCCGGACATCAAACTCGCTGCGGTGTACGCGGTCGGCGAGCCGGGCGAGCAGCTCGCCGTCGCCGCCGTCACGCTGCGCGGCGGCGCCACGTCGCTCACTCCGACCCAGATCCGCGTCGGCCTGGGCGAGCTTCCCGCGGCCGAGCGCCCGCACCTGGTGTGGGTCGCCGACTCCATCCCGCTGTCGGAGTCGTTCCGGGCCATGACCAGCCGGATCGCGGCGCGCGGTCTGCCGAAGCCCGGACCGCGGGTCTGGTATCGGGACCAGGACGGTCGCTATCGCCGCTACACGGCGTCCGCGGCCGCGACCATCGACTGGACGGCGCTCCCCGCCGGAGACGATGGTGGCGCCGAGTAGCCTGAAGGCGGTAGGCGCCGCTCGCGACAGGCGATGAGCGGCGCGATCGACGAGACGAAGTGGGAGCTGATGGCAACACGTGCCGAGGGCATCGATCCGGTGGTTCGCGACCGACTGGTGTGCCCCCAGGATCTGGGTGAATTGATCGATGCGGGCGACGAACTCTACAACCCGCGTCTGCGCGTCGCCTATGCCATCGACGCCCACGGGATCCCCGACATGCTGATCGACGACGCGCGTGCGGTCTCAGATGAGGAGCACGCCCGCTTCACCGGAAAGGAAGCGTGAACCGCCGGTGGCCGAGAACATCCTCGACGACCTGATCTGGCGCGGACTCATCGGGCAGAGTACCGACGAGGGAGCGTTGCGCGAGACCTTGGAGAAGCCGATCTCGCTGTACGCCGGCTTCGATCCGACCGCGTCCAGCCTGCACGCCGGACACCTGGTCCCGCTGCTGACTCTGCGCCGGTTCCAGCTCGCCGGTCACCGTCCCGTGGTGCTGGCGGGCGGCGCCACCGGTCTCATCGGTGATCCGCGCGACGTCGGCGAGCGGACGATGAACTCCGTGGACACGGTCGCGGGGTGGGCGGACAAGATCGTCGGCCAGCTCCAGCGGTTCGTGACCATCGACGACTCCGACACAGGTGCCGTTCTGGTCAACAACAACGACTGGACCGCCCCGATGTCGACCATCGAGTTCCTGCGCGACATCGGCAAGCACTTCTCCGTCAACGTCATGCTCGCGCGTGACACGGTGAAGCGGCGCCTCGAATCCGACGGAATCAGCTACACCGAATTCAGCTACCTGCTCCTGCAGTCCAACGACTACCTTCAGCTGTACCGCAAGTACGGCTGCGTGCTCCAGATCGGCGGATCCGACCAGTGGGGCAACATCATCGGCGGCGTCGACCTGATCCGGAAGGTCGACGGTGGTACGGCCCATGCGCTGACGGTGCCGCTGGTGACCTCGGCCGACGGGAAGAAGTTCGGCAAGTCGACCGGGGGCGGCAGCGTGTGGCTCGATCCTGAGCTCACCAGTCCGTACGCCTGGTACCAGTACTTCGTGAACACGGCTGACGCCGATGTCGTGAAGTTCCTCAAGTGGTTCACCTTCCTGAGCCGGGAGGAGATCGAGGAGCTCGAGAAGCTCACGGCCGAGAAGCCATTCCTCCGCGAGGCGCAGAAGCGCCTCGCTCGAGAGCTGACGACCCTCATCCACGGTGCAGACCAGACGGCCGCCGCGGAGCTGGCGAGTCGCGCACTGTTCGGGCGCGCCGAACTCAACGAGCTCGATGAGCCCACCCTCGCCGCCGCGCTGGGGGAGACGGGCCTCGCCGAGTTCGACGCCGGTGCCACGCCCTCTATCGTCGAGCTCCTCGTCGCGTCCGGACTCGCCGACAGCAACAAGGCCGCTCGCCGGGCCGTCGACGAGGGCGGTGCCTACGTGAACAACGTCAAGGTCACCGACGCGGACTGGACGCCGGGTTCGAATGACCTGTTGTTCGGCAAGTGGCTCGTCCTGCGCCGCGGTAAGAAGACCTTCGCCGGCGCCAAGATCGGCGCTTGACCGCACAGTCGGACCGCTGACCTGGCGATTTGGGACTCAGCCTCAACGGTGTGTAACTTATTGCAGGTCAGCGCGTCGGTGCTGGCGAGCGAAATGCCCTTCCGGTCGGTGAGTTGATCTTGCCGGGGCGGTGGGGGTAGAGTAGCGGTCCTGCGCCTGGCAGACTTCCCGTTCTTCTTCGGAGAGCGAGAATGTCGCGGTTGCAGGGAAGATTCCAGTCTGGTAGGCTGGGAAGGTCGCCTCGGAGACGGGGTGGCGGATAATTGCAGATGTCTGCTGGTGTTCGGCCCTTGTTTGTGGGGGTTGGTTCTGGTGGGTGTGTGTTCTTTGAGAACTCGATAGTGTGTTTTGGATTTCTTGTGCCACTATTTTTTTGTTTTGTGGCGTGGGAGATTTTTGGACAGATTGTGCTTGCCGGCCCTTTTGGGGGGTTGGTGAGTGTTTTGGATGAATTTTTTACCATGTCAGTTTTTTGGATTTGGTCAGGTTCTGTTTTCTGGCTTTGTGTTGAAATCTTGTGGTTTCTGCATTTTTTGTTGGAGAGTTTGATCCTGGCTCAGGACGAACGCTGGCGGCGTGCTTAACACATGCAAGTCGAACGGAAAGGCCCAGCTTGCTGGGTACTCGAGTGGCGAACGGGTGAGTAACACGTGGGTGATCTGCCCTGGACTCTGGGATAAGCCTGGGAAACTGGGTCTAATACCGGATAGGACCACTGATTGCATGGTTGGTGGTGGAAAGCTTTTGCGGTTCAGGATGGGCCCGCGGCCTATCAGCTTGTTGGTGGGGTAATGGCCTACCAAGGCGACGACGGGTAGCCGACCTGAGAGGGTGATCGGCCACACTGGGACTGAGACACGGCCCAGACTCCTACGGGAGGCAGCAGTGGGGAATATTGCACAATGGGCGCAAGCCTGATGCAGCGACGCCGCGTGAGGGATGACGGCCTTCGGGTTGTAAACCTCTTTCGCTAGGGACGAAGCGTAAGTGACGGTACCTGGAGAAGAAGCACCGGCCAACTACGTGCCAGCAGCCGCGGTAATACGTAGGGTGCGAGCGTTGTCCGGAATTACTGGGCGTAAAGAGCTCGTAGGCGGTTTGTCGCGTCGTCTGTGAAATTCTGCAACTCAATTGCAGGCGTGCAGGCGATACGGGCAGACTTGAGTACTACAGGGGAGACTGGAATTCCTGGTGTAGCGGTGAAATGCGCAGATATCAGGAGGAACACCGGTGGCGAAGGCGGGTCTCTGGGTAGTAACTGACGCTGAGGAGCGAAAGCGTGGGGAGCGAACAGGATTAGATACCCTGGTAGTCCACGCCGTAAACGGTGGGTACTAGGTGTGGGGCTCATTTCACGAGTTCCGTGCCGTAGCTAACGCATTAAGTACCCCGCCTGGGGAGTACGGCCGCAAGGCTAAAACTCAAAGGAATTGACGGGGGCCCGCACAAGCGGCGGAGCATGTGGATTAATTCGATGCAACGCGAAGAACCTTACCTGGGTTTGACATACACCAGAAAGCCGTAGAGATACGGCCCCCCTTTGTGGTTGGTGTACAGGTGGTGCATGGCTGTCGTCAGCTCGTGTCGTGAGATGTTGGGTTAAGTCCCGCAACGAGCGCAACCCTTGTCCTGTATTGCCAGCGGGTTATGCCGGGGACTTGCAGGAGACTGCCGGGGTCAACTCGGAGGAAGGTGGGGATGACGTCAAGTCATCATGCCCCTTATGTCCAGGGCTTCACACATGCTACAATGGCGCGTACAGAGGGCTGCGAGACCGTGAGGTGGAGCGAATCCCTTAAAGCGCGTCTCAGTTCGGATTGGGGTCTGCAACTCGACCCCATGAAGTCGGAGTCGCTAGTAATCGCAGATCAGCAACGCTGCGGTGAATACGTTCCCGGGCCTTGTACACACCGCCCGTCACGTCATGAAAGTCGGTAACACCCGAAGCCGGTGGCCTAACCCTTGTGGAGGGAGCTGTCGAAGGTGGGATCGGCGATTGGGACGAAGTCGTAACAAGGTAGCCGTACCGGAAGGTGCGGCTGGATCACCTCCTTTCTAAGGAGCAAACAACACGTCGATGCTGGTGCCGAATGTGTATCGGGTCGGTGTTTGTTCATGGGTGAAACACAAGAAACCATCATTTGTTTGTCGGTGGCCTGCGAGATGCGGGCGGGCCGGCGGGTGGTCGACCGTGAGTGATTGCGGTTGTGGACGAAGCACACTATCGGGGTTCTGAGGGAACACGCGTTCTGCGCGGGTTGTCTTGGTGCTCACTGTTTTCCGCCTCGAGTGTGGGGTGTTGGGGGTGGTGGGTGTGTGTTGTTTGAGAAGTGCATAGTGGATGCGAGCATCTAGCCCGGCAGCATTTGTTGTTGTTGGGTTTGTGTGTTCTGCAATTTCGATTCTGGTTTGTGCGATCGCGTGTTGTGATCGTTGTTTTTGTTTGTTGTCCGCATTCGCGCCTCGGGCACTGTTTGGTGTGTGGGGTGTGTTTGTGGGTGTTGTTGTAAGTGTTTGAGGGCGTTCGGTGGATGCCTTGGTACCAGGAGCCGATGAAGGACGTGGTAGGCCGCGATAGTCCTCGGGGAGTTGTCAAACGAGCTGTGATCCGAGGGTGTCCGAATGGGGAAACCCAGCACCAGTGATGTGGTGTTACCCACTCGTGAATGTATAGCGGGTGTGGAGGGAACGTGGGGAAGTGAAACATCTCAGTACCCACAGGAAGAGAAAACAAGTGTGATTCCGTGAGTAGTGGCGAGCGAAAGCGGAGGAGGCTAAACCATGCGTATGTGATACTCGGCAGGGGTTGTGCGTGTGGGGTTGTGGGGTGATCGTTCATCGTGCTGCCGTGCGGTGGGTCAGTGATAAATCGACATGTTAGGTGAAGTGGCCTGGAATGGTCTGCCGTAGTGGGTGAGAGTCCCGTAGCTGAAAGCGTGTTGACTGGCTTCGATTGTTCCCAAGTAGCAGCGGGCTCGTGGAATCTGCTGTGAATCTGCCGGGACCACCCGGTAAGCCTAAATACTTTCTGGTGACCGATAGCGGACTAGTACCGTGAGGGAAAGGTGAAAAGTACCCCGGGAGGGGAGTGAAATAGTACCTGAAACCGGACGCTTACAATCCGTCAGAGCTTGCGCACCTTTGGGTGGTGGGTGATGGCGTGCCTTTTGAAGAATGAGCCTGCGAGTTAGTGCTCAGTGGCGAGGTTAACCCGTGTGGGGTAGCCGTAGCGAAAGCGAGTCTGAATAGGGCGTGTGAGTCGCTGGGTCTAGACCCGAAGCGGAGTGATCTACCCATGGCCAGGGTGAAGCAGCTGTAAGAGGTTGTGGAGGCCCGAACCCACTTCAGTTGAAAATGGAGGGGATGAGTTGTGGGTAGGGGTGAAAGGCCAATCAAACTCCGTGATAGCTGGTTCTCCCCGAAATGCATTTAGGTGCAGCGTTGCGTGTTTCTTACTGGAGGTAGAGCTACTGGATGGCCGATGGGCCCTATCAGGTTACTGACGTCAGCCAAACTCCGAATGCCGGTAAGTGAGAGCGTGGCAGTGAGACTGCGGGGGATAAGCTTCGTAGTCGAGAGGGAAACAGCCCAGATCGCCGGCTAAGGCCCCTAAGCGTGTACTAAGTGGAAAAGGATGTGGGGTCGCTGAGACAACCAGGAGGTTGGCTTAGAAGCAGCCACCCTTGAAAGAGTGCGTAATAGCTCACTGGTCAAGTGATTCTGCGCCGACAATTTAGCGGGGCTCAAGTACACCGCCGAAGCCGCGGCACTCACACATTTCATCCATGCCTGCCTGCGGGTGGGTGTGTAGTGGTGTGGGTGGGTAGGGGAGCGTCCTGCATCCGTGGAAGCAGCGGAGTGATCCAGTTGTGGAGGGTGTGGGAGTGAGAATGCAGGCATGAGTAGCGAAAGACAAGTGAGAAACTTGTCCGCCGGATGACCAAGGGTTCCTGGGCCAGGTTAATCCGCCCAGGGTGAGTCGGGACCTAAGGCGAGGCCGACAGGCGTAGTCGATGGACAACGGGTTGATATTCCCGTACCCGTGTATCCGCGCCCAGTGATGAATCATCTGTACTAACCATCCAAAAGCTGTCGTTGATTTCTTCGGATTTCTCTGATGGTGGCTGCGTGGGACCTTGGGTGTAGTAGTCAAGCGATGGGGTGACGCAGGAAGGTAGCCGGGCCAACTGGTGGAATAGTTGGTGTAAGCCTGTAGGGTGAGACATAGGCAAATCCGTGTCTTTTTGAGCCTGAGAGGTGATGCGTAGCCGTTGTGGTGAATTCGGTGATCCTATGCTGTCGAGAAAAGCCTCTAGTGAGTTGGTACACGGCCCGTACCCCAAACCGACACAGGTGGTCAGGTAGAGAATACTAAGGCGATCGAGTGAACTGTGGTTAAGGAACTCGGCAAATTGCCCCCGTAACTTCGGGAGAAGGGGGACCACGACCGGTGATCACTTTTTCGGTGTGAGCTGGTGGTGGTCGCAGAGACCAGAGAGAAGCGACTGTTTACTAAAAACACAGGTCCGTGCGAAGTCGTAAGACGATGTATACGGACTGACGCCTGCCCGGTGCTGGAAGGTTAAGAGGACCGGTTAATCATCTTTCGGGGTGGTGAAGCTGAGAATTTAAGCCCCAGTAAACGGCGGTGGTAACTATAACCATCCTAAGGTAGCGAAATTCCTTGTCGGGTAAGTTCCGACCTGCACGAATGGCGTAACGACTTCTCTGCTGTCTCAACCACAGGCTCGGCGAAATTGCAGTACGAGTAAAGATGCTCGTTACGCGCGGCAGGACGAAAAGACCCCGGGACCTTCACTATAGCTTGGTATTGGTGTTCGGTGCGGTTTGTGTAGGATAGGTGGGAGACTGTGAAGCCGGCACGCTAGTGTGGGTGGAGTCGTTGTTGAAATACCACTCTGATCGTATTGGGCTTCTAACCTCGGACCCTGATCGGGTTCAGGGACAGTGCCTGGTGGGTAGTTTAACTGGGGCGGTTGCCTCCTAAAGTGTAACGGAGGCGCCCAAAGGTTCCCTCAGCCTGGATGGCAATCAGGTGTTGAGTGTAAGTGCACAAGGGAGCTTGACTGTGAGACGTACATGTCGAGCAGGGACGAAAGTCGGGACTAGTGATCCGGCACCGGCGTGTGGAAGCGGTGTCGCTCAACGGATAAAAGGTACCCCGGGGATAACAGGCTGATCTTCCCCAAGAGTCCATATCGACGGGATGGTTTGGCACCTCGATGTCGGCTCGTCGCATCCTGGGGCTGGAGTAGGTCCCAAGGGTTGGGCTGTTCGCCCATTAAAGCGGCACGCGAGCTGGGTTTAGAACGTCGTGAGACAGTTCGGTCTCTATCCGCCGCGCGCGTGTAGAAACTTGAGGAAACCTGTCCCTAGTACGAGAGGACCGGGACGGACGAACCTCTGGTGTGCCAGTTGTTCCGCCAGGAGCACTGCTGGTTAGCTACGTTCGGAAGGGATAACCGCTGAAAGCATCTAAGCGGGAAGCCTGTTCCAAGATGAGGTTTCTCACCCACCTTCGGGTGGGGTAAGGCCCCCTACAGATGATGGGGTTGATAGGCCGGAACTGTACGCACAGTAATGTGTTCAGGTGACCGGTACTAATCGGCCGAGGACTTACCAACAACACTCACCAACAATTCTTTTCGGATTCAACGAATCACGACGGATGGGTTGTGTGAGTCGGTTTCGGTGATTGCGTACACGCACACAGAATGTTTGCTCGTTCATCCACTATGTACTTCTGAAACAACACACAGACCACAACTCTGGTGAGGGGTTGTGGTGTGGATGGTTTCATATTGTTACGGCGGCTATAGCGGTGGGGAAACGCCCGGTCCCATTCCGAACCCGGAAGCTAAGCCCACCTGCGCCGATGGTACTGCACTGTAATGGGTGTGGGAGAGTAGGACACCGCCGAACACAACTTGTTGAGCCCCGATCAGACACCGTCTGATCGGGGCTCAACCCATTTCCCGGGACGTGCCCCCCGGCGAGTGTTGTCTGGGGTACGGCGCGCCTGACGGACCGCGAACGCGCACTCTTCAGGCTGGCTTCAGGCTGGTTGAGCGAGCGAAGCGAGTCGAAACCACCACACGACGGGCAGGCTGGTCTCGATACGGCGTGCTCGCTACGCTCGCTCGCCTACTCGACAAACCTCGAGGGGCCGTCTTTTCCAGTCCGGTCGAGCGCGCACCCCTCTTAGGCTGGTTGAGCGAGCGAAGCGAGTCGAAACCACGACACGGGAGGAGAGTGGTCTCGATACGGCGTGCTCGCTACGCTCGCTCGCCTACTCGACAAACCTCGGGCGACGTTCTTTCCAGGTTGGTTGAGCGCGCACCCTCTTAGGCTTGTTGAGCGAGCGAAGCGAGTCGAAACCAAGCGAGAATGCAGCGGATCGTGCCCCGTCCTCGGGGCCGCACCACCGTCATGGCCATTCATCACGCTTGCTGAGCCAACGAAACTCAGCACAAACAGTGGCGCGGTGTCTCGGTACGGACCAGCGGCTGGCCATCCACTCGTTCTCAGTTAGCTTGTTCGCAGGTCGGCGAATAGATTAGACGGTTATGAGTACTACTGGTGGCGGACGGAATCCGGGCGGCCGGCGAAACGGGCGGCAGCGACGGACGGACGACCATGCGTCATCCGGACCCGGGATTCCCGACGACGTCTCGGCATCGGATCTCGATCCGGAAGTCAGGCGGGATCTGTCGGCTTTGGACAAGCCGACGGCCGACCGGGTCGCACGTCATCTGGTGATGGCGTCGTCGTTGCTGGAGGACGATCCGCAGGAGGCGCTGGCGCACGCCCGTGCCGCTCGGGCTCGGGCCGCACGGATCGCCGTCGTCCGCGAGACCGCGGGCATTGTGGCGTACTCTGCCGGGGAATGGCAGGAAGCGATCTCCGAACTGCGTGCCGCGCGAAGGATGAGCGGGAGCGATGCGCTGCTGCCGCTGATCGCCGACAGCGAACGCGGGCTGGGACAGCCCCGACGTGCGGTCGAGATCGCCGACAGCGACGAGGCACGCGATCTCAGCGCTGAGGCTGCGCTCGAGATGGCCATGGTCAAGGCCGGTGCTCTCATCGACCTGAAAGATCCCGAGTCGGCGGTGCGTGCGCTGAGTGATCAGGACCTGCGTCCAGGTCGGACCGGAACCCAGGCCGCGCGGCTGTTCTTCGCCTACGCTTCGGCCCTCGAGGCTGCTGGCCGTCGAGCCGACGCGGTGACCTGGTTCCAGAATGCGGCAGCCGCCGATATCGATGACCAGACCGACGCCGAGTTCCGGCTGATGGACCTGCTCGAGAGCACACCGGGCGTAGATACGTCGACCTCCGGCCATAGTGAACCGTCGTCGGCCTCCGTGGCTCTGGGCGATGCGTACGACGTGCTTCTGCTCGATCTCGACGGAACTCTGTACACCGGTTCCACAGCACTGCCCGGCGCGATCGAGGCCGTGGCGCAAACACACGGCACCGCGCTGTTCGTCACGAACAATGCCAGCCGTAGTCCCGAGCAGGTGCGCGATCATCTCCTCTCACTGGGGTTCGACGCGAAGTCCGAGCAAGTGGTCACCAGCGCTCAGGCCGGAGCGGACCTGGTTGCGGAGACGGTCGAGACGGGTTCGAAGGTCCTCGTCGTCGGTGCTGATGCTCTTCGCGATGAGATCAGGGCGCGCGGGCTGACTGTGGTCGACTCCGCCGACGATGAGCCGGCGGCTGTCGTCCAGGGCCACTCCCCGGAGACCGGTTGGGCGCAGCTGTCTGAGGGCGCCCTGGCGGTGCGACGTGGCGCTGCCTGGGTGGCGACCAACGTCGACTCGACCCTGCCGACCGAGCGCGGACTGATGGTCGGAAACGGATCGATGGTAGCGGCGATCGCCTCGGCGACCGGCCAGGAGCCCACCGTGGCAGGGAAGCCCGCGGCACCGATCATGCGAGGCGCACTGTCGCGCACCGACGGCAAGCGGCCCCTGATGGTCGGGGACCGGCTCGATACGGACATCGAGGGCGCGCACACCGTGGGGATCGACAGTCTGCTCGTCCTGGGCGGCGTCACGAGCGGACCCGAACTGCTCGCCGCCGAACCGCGGCAGCGGCCGACGTACATCGCGTCCGGGCTGGACGCGCTCAAGGAGCCGGCGGCGGAGTCCGCGATCGGTCCCCGTCCCGAGTGGAGCATCGAGATCAACGGCCAGCACGTCGCGGTCGCCGCGCGTTCGACGGGAACCGAGGCGAGTCTCGCCGCGGCGCTCGCGCACGCGGTGTGGACTGCCGACGTCGGTTCGTTCGATCTGCGGATCGCCGCCCAGGACGACGTGGCGGCGGAGACTCTCACCGCCCTCGGACTGACACCGCTGCGTTAGCCTGGTCTCGTCATGAGTGAGCCGAATACACCCCGCCCCGGTCCGTCACCGGCGTCGGTCGCCGCGGATCTGGCCGCACGCAATGCGCCGCCCGCAGACCCGGCAGAGCATCCGGCGCTGGCCGCTGCCGCGCAGTTGCTGGAGGAGGCGGAGATGGTTCGATCGGCCGCCGGTGACGAACTCGACCTCGGTGCGCTCGCCCGGCAGGCGGAATTGCTCACCAGCGCACACGACAGACTCGCCGCGGCGCTGGAAGACGCCGGCCGTGGCTGAACGCAACCGCATCTGCTGCCGTAGAAGGATCCGTTGCCCTAGACAGAAAGGCCGATGATGGCTGCTCGTGCACGGCTCGACGCCGAACTCGTGCGGCGCGGACTCGCCAGGTCCCGCGAGCAGGCCCGCGAGCTGATCGACGCCGGGAATGTCAAAGTCAACGGAACACCGGCCAGCAAGCCTGCGACCAATGTCGCCAGGGACACGCCGATCGTGGTGACTGAAGGGCAGACCGACGACTGGGCCTCCCGCGGGGCGCACAAGCTGCTCGGCGCCCTCGCCGCATTCGAACCGCTCGGGGTGTCCGTCGACGGTAAACGGTGTCTGGACGCAGGCGCGTCCACAGGCGGTTTCACCGACGTGCTGCTGCGACGCGGTGCTCGTGAAGTGGAAGCGGTCGACGTCGGCTACGGGCAGCTGGTGTGGAAGCTGCAGACCGACGAGCGGGTGCACGTCCACGATCGGACCAACGTCCGTCATCTCACGCCGGAAGTGATCGGCGGCCCGGTCGATCTCATCGTCGGAGACCTCTCCTTCATCTCGCTCAAGCTGGTGCTGCCTGCGCTCGCCGGCTGTCTCCGCCCCGGGGGCGACGCATTGCCGATGGTGAAGCCGCAGTTCGAGGTCGGAAAGAACCGTGTCGGAGCGGGTGGGGTGGTCCGTGACCCGCGACTGCGGGCAGAGGCGGTCGAGGACGTCGCGGCGATGGCGGCATCTCTCGGGCTCACCACTCGAGCGGTCGTGGCGAGCCCGCTTCCCGGACCGTCCGGCAATGTGGAATTCTTCCTCTGGTTGCACAAGGACGACGGCGTCGTTTCGGAGCCGAAGGTCCTGAGTGAGCAGATGTCGCACCCCGGCGATACCGTTGACTCGAAGATCGGCTCGGACGGTACCGATCACGATTGGGTGGATCAGGGTGAGGCCACGCGTGTCCGCGCTCTGATCGATCAGGCCGTCGCCGACGGTCCGCAATAGGGAGGGGGAGGGTGATGACATCATCGAGCGGGTCGCCGGACGGTACCCGGACCTTCCTGGTCGTGGCGCACACCGGCCGTGACGAGGTCACCGATACGCTCCTGACCATCGCGAAGCGCTGCGGTGACGCCGGTATCGCGGTCCGTGTCGTCGACCACGACACCCGCAGGCCGCCGCCTCCGAACGTCGAGACCCACCCGGTCGATCCGGAGATGCTGCGCGACGCCGGAGCGGATGTGGAGGTCGCTCACGCCGACTCGGTGTCGGCGCAGGGGTGTGAATTGGTGCTTGTGCTCGGCGGAGACGGCACTTTCCTGCGTGCCGCCGAACTGGCGTATCCCGCGGGCGTCCCATTGATGGGGATCAATCTCGGCCACATCGGATTCCTCGCGGAGGCGGAGGCGCACCGGATCGATGAAGTGCTCGACCTGCTGATCGCCGGCGACTACCGGGTCGTCGACCGGATGGTGCTGGACGTATCGGTGATCGACCCGGGGAGCGATGAGCCCCGTGCGCGCGACTGGGTGCTCAACGAGGTCGTCATTCAGAACACGTCGCACAACGGTGTTCTCGAACTCGTCACCGAGGTCGACGGGCGGCCGGTTGCGGCCTACGGCGCCGACGGACTGCTCGTCGCCACGCCCACCGGTTCCACTGCGTACGCGTTCTCCGCCGGCGGTCCGGTGATGTGGCCGGATCTGGAGGCGATCCTCGTGGTGCCGAGCAACGCCCACGCGCTGTTCGCCCGCCCGATGGTCACCAGTCCGCGATCGCGCGTGGCGGTGGAAGTCCACCGCGAGGGGCGCGACGGCGTCGCCTTGTGCGACGGCCGCCGGATCTTCGACGTACCCGCGGGGTCCAGGGTGGAGGTGGTGCGGGCGCAGCGTTCGCTTCGCTGGGTCCGCATCGATTCGGAGCCCTTCGCCGACCGACTCGTCACCAAGTTCTCGCTGCCGGTCACCGGCTGGCGGGGAAGGAGCTGAGACCCGTTGCTGGAAGAACTGTCGATCCGCAGTCTCGGTGTGCTCGAATCCGCGAGCGCGCAGTTCCATCCCGGATTCACCGTTCTGACCGGTGAGACGGGTGCGGGCAAGACGATGATCGTCACCAGCCTGCGGCTGCTGTCCGGAGCACGAGCGGACGCGGGACGTGTCCGGACCGGAGACGCGAAGGCGATCGTTGAAGGCCGGTTCCGCCTTCCCGAGGATCGGTCATCGGTGGCCGCAGTCCTCGACGAGACCGGTGCCGACGTCGATGACGACGACACCCTGATCGCGGCGCGGACGGTCAATGCCGATGGTCGCTCGCGCGCACATCTGGGCGGCCGCGCCGTACCCGTGGGCACGCTCGCGCAGCTGACGGGCGAACTGCTCGCGATCCACGGGCAGAACGATCAGTTGCGGTTGATCCGGCCGGAGCAGCAGCGCTCCGCGTTGGACCGGTACGCCGGTCCGGCGGCGGCCTCGACGCTCAAGAAGTACCGCGCGGCGCGCGCGGACTGGGTGGAACTGCTCGACGAACTCGACCGGCGTCGTGACAGCGCCCGAGAACTGGCCCAGGAGGCCGACCGGTTGCGGTTCGGAATCGACGAGATCGACGCCGTCGGACCCGAGCCCGGTGAGGACACCGATCTGATCGCGACCATCCGGAGGATGACCGATCTCGAGGAGATCAGGTCCACTGCGTATCAAGCACAGGAGATCGTGGCGGGTGCCGAAGGCGCGTCGGTGGTCGACGGTCTCGGCACCGTCCGCTCGCTGTTGGAGTCGGCGTCGGATGACGCATTGCGCGATCTGCAGCCGCGCGTTGCCGAAGCACTGACGGTCGTCACCGACCTCGGCGCAGAGCTGACTTCGTTTCTCGGAGGCCTGCCGGACGACGCGGGTGACCTCGACGGCCTGCTGAACCGTCAAGCGGAACTCAAGTCGTTGACGCGCAAGTACGCCGCGGACATCGACGGCGTCCTGGCCTGGCGTGACGACGCACGTGAACGCCTGAGCGAGATCGAGGACCCCGAGGGTGCGATCGAACAACTCGAGGCTCGGGCCGCGGCCGCGCGGGACAAGGTGGCAGAACTGGCCGGCAAGCTGCACACCGTGCGGACGAAGTCGGCCAAGAGCCTCGCGAGCAAGGTCTCGGCCGAACTGGCGGGCTTGGCGATGGGCGGCAGCGCACTGGCCGTCTCGGTCTCGCTGCTGCCCGCAGACGACGACCGGCTCGCGATCGACGTCGGCGGACGGCGTGCGCACGCGGGCGGAGACGGTGCCGACCGCGTCGAATTCGGACTCGTGGCGCATAAGGGCGCGGCGCCTCTGCCGATCGCCAAATCGGCGTCGGGAGGCGAACTGTCGCGGGTGATGCTCGCGTTGGAAGTGGTTCTGGCCGAGCCGGATTCTGGCGGGGTGATGGTGTTCGACGAAGTCGACGCAGGCGTCGGCGGCGCGGCCGCCGTGCAGATCGGTGCGCGCCTCGCACGGTTGGCTCGACGCCATCAGGTGATCGTGGTGACGCACCTTCCGCAAGTGGCCGCCTTTGCCGACAACCACCTCGTGATCGGCAAGTCCGGTGGTGGAAGCAAGGGCAGGCAGACCTCGACGCTGACCATGCTCGACCGCGACGAACGCATCGCGGAGCTCGCCCGAATGCTCGCCGGTCTCGGGGACTCGGAGACCGGCAGGGCTCATGCGGAGGAACTCCTCGACACCGCGGAGCGGGCGCGCGCGGATTCCTGACGGGGAGCCGCCATTGTTTCGCCGACGGAGGCGAGTGTTTCCAGTGTGACGAAAGTTGATATTGATACGGCGCGCCTCCGTGTGACTGATGTGCCTGAAGGTCACTATGGGACCCATGAGGATGCCAGCCCTGCTCTCGCGGAACACCGAAGCACTCCCCGGACTCACCGGCATCGCCCGGATCGACAAGGACGTCAAACGCCTCGTCAACCGAGTCGACCACGGTGCGGTCGTGATCCTGGACCAGGTCGACCTGGACCGGGTCACCGCTGACGCGCTGGTGGAGGCCGAGGTCGCGGCGGTGGTGAACGTCTCGCAGTCGATCACCGGCCGATACCCGAACCTCGGTCCCGAAGTGCTCGCGGCTTCCGGCATCCCGCTGATCGACAACGTCGGCAGCGAAGTGTTCTCGCGAGTCAAGGACGGCACCAAGGTACGCCTCAACGAGGGCAAGCTGTACATCGGCGAACGCGTCATCGCTCGAGGTCAGGAACTCGGCGAACGCGAGATCGCCGACCTGATGCTCGACGCGAAGACCGGCCTCGTCGATCATCTCGAAGCCTTCTCCGGCAACACGATCGAGTTCATCCGCAGCGAGTCGCCGCTGCTGATCGACGGCGTCGGCGTGCCGAAGGTGAACGTCAAATTCGACCGCAGGCATGTCGTGATCGTGGCCGACGGCTCCGACCGCGCCGCAGACCTCAAATCGCTCAAACCCTTCATCAAGGAATACCAACCGGTGCTCGTCGGCGTCGGCGCCGGTGCGGACACCTTGATCAAGGCCGGTTACCGCCCGGCCCTCATCGTCGGGGACCCGGACGACATCCGCACTGAGACGCTCAAGTCCGGCGCCGAGGTGGTTCTGCCGGCCGACCCCGATGGCCACGCACCGGGCCTGGAGAGGATCCAGGATCTCGGCATCGGCGCCACCACCTTCCCGGCCGCCGGGTCGGCGCCGGACCTCGCGCTCCTGCTGGCCGACTACCACGGTGCCGACCTGATCGTGACTGCCGGACTCAGCGGCTCGATGAACGACTTCTTCGACCGCACGATGCGTGACCAGATCCCTTCGCGCTTCCTCACGCGACTGAAGGTCGGAGCGAAGTTGGTGGATGCGAAGGCTGTCGCCACGCTGTACCGCAGTCGGATCAGCGGAACGTTGATCGCCATGCTGATGGTCGCGGCACTGATCGCGATCATCGTGGCGGTTGTGATCACCCAGGGCGGCGGGGCAGCCGCCAGCGACTGGATGGTCGACCAGTGGCACTCGCTGACCGATTGGGTCAGCAGTGTGTGGAATACCAAATGATCTCTTTGCGCCAGCACGCCGTTTCGCTGATCGCAGTCTTCTTGGCTCTGACTCTGGGCCTGTTCCTCGGTTCCGGGTTCATCGGTGACCGAGTGAATGCCCTGACCGGCACCGATCGCGACAGAATCGGGAAGCTGCAAGACGAGCGCGATGCCCTCGACGAAGAGGTCGGGAACGACACCGCCTTCATCAAGGCAATCGGTCCCGAACTGACGAAGGGTGTTCTGAACAAGCGCGGCGTGCTCATCGTCACCGCGCCCGACGCCGCCGACGGCGATGTGGAAGCGCTGAAGGGGCTGGTCAACGGTGCGGGAGGCACGGTGACCGGCCAGATCGCGTTGACCACCGCGCTGGTCCGCGACGAGCAGGCGTCCAAGCTGCGCACCGTCGTCGACCAATCGATCCCTGCCGGCGCTCAGCTGCGCGTGGAGTACACCGATTCGGGCTCGCGGCTCGGTGATCTGCTGGGCACCGCACTTCTGACCCGGCCCGGACAGGCGCCCGCGTCGGACAGTGATCGGTCCACCGCACTTCAGACGCTTCGGCAGGCCGGGTTCCTCGAGTATCCGGACGGTGCGGTGCGGCCGGCCGACTTGGTGCTGGTCGTGACGGGCGGGGAGATGTCGTCGGACTCCGGTGCGCAGGGGCAGTTCGTCGGCAGGTTCTCCGCAGCGATGGCGGCACGCGGTTCCGGTGGCGTACTCGCCGGGCGGTCCGGTTCCGCCGAGGGCGGTTCACCGATCGGTGTGGTCCGGTCCGACCCGTCGCTGAACAATGCCGTCAGCACCGTCGACAACGTCGACCAACAGACCGGTCAGCTGACCACGGTGCTCGCTCTCGGCGATGAGACCGACGGCCGCACCGGCGCGTACGGCACCGGACCGGGTGCGACGGCGATCACGGTGGGAGCTGCTCCCTCGAAGTGACCGGAGCCGCGACACTCCCGGCGACGGTGGAGTCGGCTGCTCGTAGCGGCATTCCGCGCCGATGCTGTTAGGCTGAAGTCCCGTAGGTATTCAAGATTTCGCAGAGGCTTGAACCGCCCGACGGGAGAAAAATTGCGATCATTGCGTGACCAGCGCGCCGGAGCAAAGCACATCTTCGTGACCGGCGGTGTCGCCTCGTCACTCGGCAAAGGTCTGACGGCCTCGAGCCTCGGCCAGCTCCTGACCGCCCGCGGTATGCGGGTGACGATGCAGAAGGTCGATCCGTACCTGAACGTCGATCCGGGCACGATGAATCCGTTCCAGCACGGCGAGGTCTTCGTCACCGAGGACGGCGCCGAGACCGACCTGGACATCGGTCATTACGAGCGCTTCCTCGACCGCAATCTGTCCGGATCGGCGAATGTGACCACCGGGCAGGTGTACTCGACCGTCATCGCGAAGGAACGCCGCGGTGAGTACCTCGGCGACACCGTGCAGGTGATTCCGCATATCACGGACGAGCTGAAATCGCGGATGATGGCGATGCACGACCCCGACGCCGACGGCGAGGAGCCGGATGTCGTCATCACGGAGATCGGCGGAACCGTCGGCGACATCGAGTCGCAGCCGTTCATCGAAGCGGCTCGGCAGATCCGCCACGACCTCGGGCGCGACAACGTCTTCTTCCTGCACGTCTCCCTGGTTCCGTACCTGGCGCCCTCCGGCGAGCTGAAGACCAAGCCGACCCAGCATTCCGTGGCGGCGCTGCGGAGCATCGGCATCCAGCCCGACGCACTGATCCTGCGGTGCGATCGGCCCGTGCCGGAGGCGCTCAAGAAGAAGATCGCCCTGATGTGCGACGTCGACATCGACGGATGCATCTCGACGCCGGACGCACCGTCGATCTACGACATCCCCAAGGTGCTGCACTCGGAGCAACTCGACGCCTACGTGGTCCGTCAGCTGGGACTGCCCTTCCGCGACGTCGACTGGACCGTGTGGGGCGATCTCCTCGACCGGGTCCATTCGCCGCGCGAGACGGTGCGGATCGCGTTGGTCGGCAAGTACATCGACCTGCCGGACGCGTATCTGTCGGTCACCGAGGCGATCCGTGCCGGCGGCTTCGCCCACCACACGCGCACCGAGATCTCCTGGGTTCCGTCGGACGACTGCGAGACCTACGAGGGTGCGCACGCGGCCCTGCGGGACGTCGACGCGGTTCTGGTGCCCGGCGGGTTCGGGATCCGCGGGATCGAGGGCAAGCTGGGTGCCATCAAGTACGCGCGGGAGAACGGGATCCCGCTGCTGGGACTGTGCCTCGGTCTGCAGTGCGTCGTGATCGAGGCCGCGCGGCAGGCGGGACTGGCCGATGCCAGTTCCACCGAGTTCGATCCCGATACCCCTTCGCCGGTCATCGCGACGATGGCGGATCAGGAAGCGGCCGTGGCGGGCGATGCGGACCTCGGCGGGACGATGCGGCTGGGCGCGTACCCGGCCACGCTGATCCCGGGATCTCAGGTGGCGCGGGCGTACGGCGCCACCGAGGTGAGCGAGCGGCACCGCCACCGCTTCGAGGTCAACAATGCCTATCGGGACAAGATCGCCGAGTCCGGTCTGGTGTTCTCGGGCACGTCGCCGGACGGCAAGCTCGTCGAGTTCGTCGAATATCCGAAGGACGTCCATCCGTTCCTGGTCGCCACCCAGGCGCATCCGGAGCTCAAGAGCCGTCCCACTCGCCCGCACCCGTTGTTCAAGGCGTTCATCGAGGCCGCGTTGAAGTACAAGACCGCAGTGCGGCTGCCGGTGGAACTGGAAGGTTACGACGCGAGCGGAGTCGAGATCCTCGAGACCGTCGCAGACGGGGAATGAGGTGCTGAGCCGATGAGCGAGCCGGGATCGCACGAGTTCGTCACGCGGTCGTCGCGGACCGAGTACACCGGAGCGATCCTGGCTCTGCGCATCGACGAGGTGGAGATGCCAGGGGGCCGGACGGCCCGCCGCGAGGTGGTCGAGCACCACGGTGCCGTCGCCGTGGTGGCACGCGACGACGAAGGTCGGATCGCGATGGTGCGGCAGTATCGTCACCCGATCGGACGCCGGTTGCTGGAACTGCCCGCGGGTCTGCTCGACGGCGGACCGCAGGAATCGCCGTTGTCGGCCGCACAGCGGGAACTCGCCGAGGAGGCGGATCTGGCTGCGGACCGGTGGCGAGTGCTCGTCGACCTGGTCGTGTCTCCGGGGTTCACCGACGAGGCGTTGCGCGTCTATCTGGCGGAGAGTCTCCATCAGTTGCACGCCGCTGATCGTGAGGACGAGGAGGCGGATCTCGTCCTGGAATGGGTGCCGTTGGCCGACGCGGTGCGGATGTGCCTGTCGGGCGAGATCGTCAACGCGACGGCCGTGTCCGGAGTGCTCGCCGCGGCGGCGGCCGACGCGAGCGGTACGGAACTCCGCGCCACGGACGCACCGTGGCGAGATGAGCCGACGGCCTTCGCGGCACGCCGATAGGGCGGCGACAGATGTCCACCGCGACCGTCGACGACGCGATCGCCCGCTACCTCGACCATCTCACGGTGGAACGCGGGTCGGCGGTCAACACCGTCGCCTCCTACCGTCGCGACCTCGAACGGTATCGGTCGTTTCTCGACGGGCGCGGAATCTCCGAGATCGCCGCCATCACCGAGGAGGATGTGCGCGACTTCCTCGTCGCTCTGCGGCGCGGGGACCCTGGCAGCGGTGTTCCGGGACTGGCCGACTCGTCGGTCGCGCGGACGCTGGTGGCGGCGCGTGGCTTTCACAAATTCTGTACGGCCGAAGGGTTGGCCGGATCCGACGTCGCGCATGCGGTACGTCCGCCTAAGCCGCCGCGGCGCCTCCCGAAATCGTTGCCGGTAGACGATGTTCTCGCGATCCTCGACGCCGCGGGCTCCGGCGACGGGCCGCGCAGCCTGCGCGATCGAGCGCTCGTCGAACTGCTCTACAGCTGTGGTGCCCGGATTTCGGAGGTCACCTCGCTCGACCTCGACGACCTCGATCTGGAGCACCGCGCGGTCGTCTTGCGCGGCAAGGGCGGGAAGGAGCGGATCGTGCCGGTCGGCGGACCGGCGATCGACGCCGTGGACGCGTACCTCGTGCGCGGCCGGCCGGCGTTGGTGAAACGGGCGACGCCGGCGCTGTTCCTGAACGTCCGGGGCGGAAGACTGTCCCGGCAGAGTGCCTGGCAGGTGCTCGTCGACGCCGCGGAACGTGCCGGTGTCGACAAGGAGGTCTCGCCGCACACTCTGCGGCACAGTTTCGCCACGCATCTGCTCGACGGCGGCGCTGACGTTCGCGTGGTGCAGGAATTGCTCGGTCACTCGTCGGTGACGACGACTCAGGTGTACACGCTGGTCACGGTCAACACGATGCGCGAGGTGTATGCGACCGCGCACCCGCGGGCGCGCTGAGTACCGCCCCTCGCCACCCTCACGCCGACCGGTGCTCGGCGACCAGTTCCCGCACAGCGGGTGCCACCTGGGTGCCGATGGTCTCGATCTCGGCCGCGTCGTCCGTCGCGAAGATGAACCCGGTGATGCCGTAGTCGCGGGTGAGACCGGCGAGCTCGTCCACCCAGGATGCCGGCGGACCGCTGAGCAGATCTCCGCGAGCGTCGTTGAAGTGACCGCCGACGTTCAGGTATCGCCGGATAGCCGAGGGGTCACGGCCGGCGTCGATCGCGGCTGCGTCGATCACGGCATTCATCGAGGTCAGATCGCTGACCCCGTTCGGCAGATAGCTGAGCGACGGCAGGCAGCCGTCGCATTTGCGGCCGACGAGTCGGAGCATGCGCGGTTTGTACGCGCCGACGGTGATGCCGATCGGGTGGGCGGGCGCCGGGCCGCGTTTGGCGCCGTCCACCTGGTAGAAGTCACCGCTGAGATGAACGCCGCCGCGGGCCGAGGTGTCCCAGATCGCGCGCATCACGTCGATCGCCTCGTCCAGTGCACGACGGCTTTCTCCGGGGGTGCGACGCGGACCTCCCATCGCCGCGATCGCGTCGACGAAGCCGCCTGCACCCAGTGCGATCTCGCATCGACCGGCGGAGAGCAGATCGAGGCTCGCAGCGGCGCGGGCGAGAACAGCGGGAGGCCGCAGCGGGAGGTTGAGGACGTTTCCGGACAGAATCACGCGCTCGGTCCGCGCGGCGATGAAGCTCAGCAGGGTCCAGGTGTCGAGGAACGCCGGTTGGTACGGGTGGTCCTGGATCGTCACCATGTCGATGCCGGCGTCTTCGGCGGTCAGAGCCAGGTCGACGGCCTGCTGAGGTGCCTTTGACGTACCTGTGACGAAGACGCCGAAACGAAGGTCGAGACCGTAGTCGCTCATGGTTCGCAGACTACGACGACGAGTGCGCGAGCGCAGGCGAGCGCCGACTGTTTTGTCAGAGGTCGGCCGTATGATTCGAACATAGAAGCACAGCAGAAGTGTTCTCGGACACTGTGCAGGTCGCGGGGGGTGGGTTCGATGGTCGCGTCAGAAGTGCTGCTCCCGGACGATCCGGCCGCCCTCGCCCGCCTGTTGGAGGCTGCGGCGACCAAGTTCGCGTCGCTGCCGCTGTCCGCGGTGACCGAAGACACCCTGCTGGAGACGGTCGAGACGTTGGAACGTACTCATCGTCGTCTCGACGGTGTGGACGCCGCGGTGCTGGTGGAGGTCTCCGACCGCGGCGCCTACCGCAAGGTCGGGTATTTGTCGGTGCATCAGTATTTGGCGCAGGGGTTGCGGCTCGGTGACGGTGCCGCCCGACGCCGACGCGTCAGCGCCGCCGGCATCGGACGATTCACCGACCTGCAAGGCCAGACCCGCGAACCGGTACTGCCGGCGACTGCGGTCGCGGTGGGCGAGGGTGCGATCGGTGCCGACCACGTCCGGGAGATCGACGCCGTCATGGACAAGATTCCCACCGCGATCGACGCGCAGACCCGGGCACGGGCCGAGGTGCAGTTGGCGTGGGTCGCGCGTGAGTTGAGTCCGGCCGGTGTCCGCACCGCCGGCATCCGACTGCTGGCGCACCTGGATCCGGACGGAACCGTCACCGACGAACGCGACCGCAAACGCCTGCGCGGCTTCACGATCCTGCCCCAGGATCTGCGGCTGATGAGCAAAGTCCGCGGCTACCTCACCCCGGCGTTGCGCGCGGAGATGGAGGCGGCACTGCCGTCGTGGGCGGCACCGGGGATGAACAATCCCGACGACCCGGACTCCCCGTCGGGGACCGTGGAGTCGGCCGACCCGGCCGCTCTGGCGGCCGCGGTGGAGCGTGATACTCGCACGCCCGGGCAGCGCACCCACGATGGTCTGCAGGCGCTGCTGCGCGCCTCCCGCACTGGTGTTGGGGGTGGTCGGCGGTCGGGTGATCTGGTCATCACTGTCACCGACCGGGAGTTGGCCGAGCGGGCGGGGGTGGCGTTGACCGCGACCGGGACTCGGGTGCCGGTGGCGGAGTTGATCGAGGTCGCCGCCGCCGCGACCCCGCACCTGGCCGTCTTCTCCGCCCACACCGGACAAGCCCTCTACCTCGGACGGGGACGCCGGCTGGCGTCGCGGGCGCAGCGGTTGATGCTCTTCGCCCGCGACCGCGGCTGCACCGCCCCCGGCTGCGCAGCCCCGTTCACCCGGACGCAGGCCCATCATTTCCCGGACTGGGCCGACGGCGGACCCACCGACATCGACCACCTCGGCGCCGCATGCGGGCGTCACAACCGCTCCGTCGGCCCCCGCCCCGGGCAATGGCAGACCACCATCCTGATCGACGGACCCCACGCCGGCCGCGTCGTCTGGCGACCCAGCGGCACAACCAGCGGCAGGAGAACGCGGCCCGGGTGGCGGGTCAACCAGATCCACCACGCCGAACTCCTCCCGGGCCACCGACCCCAGCCGCCGCCGTTGCCGCACCCGAGGCTGTGAATCGCGCTGTCGCGACGGCTATCCCGTTCAGCCGCCGACGGGCGGTCGGCTTCAGTCTCAAGGCGAGGTTGAGGACTCGGCCGACACTCCGACGCCGCCGATTGCGGCTGCGACGTCGGGCGATCATGGACGGACCGGCCGGGTGCAGCAGGTCTGCGGAGTGCCTGCCGTGGACGTCCGTCTCGACACATTAGGATCGAGACGACCAGTTTCGCAGCGTGCACAACCGGGGAGGAGCATCGAACAGGTGAGTGCATCCAACCCCCGCGGCAAAGCACAGCAGGGTCAACTCGACGTGCCGGCGGACAAGCTCGGGCCGACGGGACGCCCCTACCGCGACATTCCAGACCCCGCGCCCCGCGAGAAGCACGGCCCGGCGGTCATCGTCGCGATGTGCAACCAGAAGGGCGGCGTCGGCAAAACCACCTCGACGATCAATCTCGGTGCCGCACTTGCCGAATGCGGTCGACGCGTACTGCTCGTCGACCTCGACCCGCAGGGGGCGCTGTCCGCCGGTCTCGGGGTGGCGCACCATGAACTCGAAGAGACGGTCCACAACCTCCTGGTCCCGCCGTACGCGGCGACCGACGACGTCCTCATGCGCACCCGCGTCGACGGACTCGATCTGCTCCCGTCGAACATCGATCTGTCGGCGGCCGAGATCCAGCTCGTCACCGAGGTCGGGCGCGAACAGGCGCTCGCCCGTGCGCTGCACCCGGTGGCCGACCGCTACGACTACATCCTCATCGACTGTCAGCCGTCGCTCGGCCTGCTCACCGTGAATGCGCTGGCGTGCGCCGACAACGTCGTGATTCCCATGGAGTGCGAGTACTTCAGCCTTCGCGGGCTCGCACTTCTCACCGACACCATCGAGAAGGTTCACGATCGACTCAACCCCAAGCTGGAACTCGGGGGCATTTTGGTCACCATGTTCGACCAGCGCACTCTGCACTCGCGGGAAGTGATGGCCCGCGTGGTCGAGGTGTTCGGCGACGCCGTGTACGACACCGTCATCAACCGAACCGTGCGGTTCCCGGAGACGTCGGTCGCCGGTGAGCCGATCACGTCATGGGCGCCGAAGTCGTCGGGGGCGAAAGCGTATCGCGACCTCGCACGTGAGGTGATCGCCCGCAACGAGACTCAGGCGTGACCGGGACCGAGGAGACTCTGACCCCCGTCGGCGACGGGCCCGCGACCTCCGGCCCGGAGACGGCAGACGCCGAGGCGGGCGGGCGGAGCGACGGCTTCCAGGTCCGCCTCGCCAACTTCTCCGGGCCGTTCGACCTACTGCTCAACCTGATCAGCCAGCACCGCCTCGACGTCACAGAGGTGGCGCTCCACGTGGTGACCGACGATTTCATCGCATACACCAAGGCGCTGGGCGCCGAGGCCGACCTCGAACAGACCACTGAGTTCCTGGTGATCGCCGCAACCCTGCTCGATCTCAAAGCCGCGCGGTTGCTGCCCTCCGGCGAGGTGGAGGACCCCGAAGACCTGGCGCTGCTCGAAGCCCGCGACCTCCTGTTCGCGAGGCTTCTGCAGTACCGTGCCTACAAGCAGGTCGCCGTCCTGTTCGGCGAACTGGAGGCGGCAGCGCTGCAACGGTATCCGCGCGCTGTTTCGCTGGAGGCGAGGTTCGAAGATCTCCTGCCCGAGGTGGATCTGGGAGTGAATCCGCAGCGATTCGCGGAGATCGCTGCGGCGGCCGTCGTACCGAAGCCGAAGCCGACCGTCGGGCTCGACCACCTGCACGGATCCACGGTGTCGGTGCCCGAACAGGCCAAACGGCTCACCGAACTGCTCACCGCGGCGGATGGTCAGTGGTTGACGTTCGGGGCATTGGTGGCAGAGTGCGCGAACGGGCTCGAGGTGGTGGCCCGGTTCCTGGGATTGCTCGAGCTGTATCGGGAGCGCGCGGTGCAGTTCGAGCAGCCGGAGCCGCTCGGTGAGCTCAAAGTCTGTTGGACCGGCGACCGCGAAGCACAGGAGATCGACATCGAGAAGTCGGAGGACTACGGATGACGACAGAACCGGGGATGACGAGCGATCATGGGCGGACGGACGAACCCGACATGGACGCCGGCATCGACGAGGGCGATCACCTGGAAGACGACGAGTTGCGGGCCGCTCTGGAAGCGGTGCTCCTCGTCGTCGACACGCCGGCCACGGTGGACGAACTCGCGTCCGCTGTCGGTCAGGACCGCACACGCGTCCGGCAGATGCTTCGGCGGATGAGCGCCGACCTCACCGCGGCATGCAGTGGGATCGACCTTCGCTTCGCCGGCGACGGATGGCGCTTCTACACCCGTTCCGACTACGCGCCCTACGTCGAGAAGCTGCTGCTCGACGGCACGCGGAGCAAGCTGACGCGAGCGGCGCTCGAAACGCTCGCCGTGGTCGCCTACCGGCAACCCGTCACCCGTGCTCGCGTGAGCGCGATCCGCGGAGTCAACGTCGACGGAGTGGTGCGGACACTGCTCGCACGCGGGCTCATCAGCGAGGCCGGGACCGACGAGACGACGAACGGCACGCTGTATGTCACCACCGAGCTCTTTCTCGAGCGGCTCGGTCTCGCGTCCTTGAGTGATCTGCCCGACATCGCACCCCTGCTTCCGGGCGTCGACGTGATCGACGACCTCGGCGAGGAACTCCTCGACGATCCGCGATTCGCCAAACTGGGCGGTGGCCAGGCACAATCGAATGTTGATGTCTCGGCGCAGGCATTGGCGGAGGCCGATGAGGGCTGAGCCGCCTCGGGCCGTGACACCACCTGAAAATCAATACAGTCGAAGGACACTTCATGGCATCCGCTAGCCGAGACGGCACACCGGGAAAGCGACGAGGGAGCGGGACCAACCGCTCGTCGTCGGACAAACAGAATGCACGCGGCAAGAACGCGGCAGGCAAGAAGGGCGCTCCCTCGGGCAAGCGCGGCGCGCCGGCCAAACGGGGTGGTCCGGGACAGCAGCCGTCGAGCCGCAAGCCGCATCGCAAAGGCAGCTCCCGCGTCGACGTCGAGTCGGGCAAGATCCGCCTCAACAACTCCAAACCCGCCCGCCACCAGGTGGCTGAGGTGGAGGGCGACGGCGTCACCTACGTCTCCGACGGGATGCGACTGCAGAAGGTCCTCGCGGCGGCGGGCGTCGCCTCCCGTCGAGGCGCCGAGGAACTGATCGCCGCCGGACGTGTCGAGGTCGACGGCGAAGTGGTCGTCGAGCAGGGACTGCGGATCGACCCGAACACCGCGATCATCAAGGTCGACGGCGCCCGCGTCGTCATCGACGAGTCCAAGCAGTACCTGGCGCTGAACAAGCCCAAGGGCTGGCACTCCACGATGAGCGACGAGCACGGCCGACCCTGCATCGGTGACATCGTCGCCGAGCGTGTGATGGCCGGTCAGCGCCTCTTCCACGTCGGGCGGCTCGACGCCGACACCGAAGGACTGCTCCTGCTCACCAACGACGGCGAGCTCGCGCATCGCCTGATGCACCCGTCGTACGAGGTGCCGAAGACGTACCTGGCGACGGTGCGCGGCGAGGTCAACCGCGGGCTCGGTCGAGAGCTGCGTCGGGGAGTGGAGCTCGAGGACGGCCCGGTGAGCGTCGACTCGTTCGCACTCCTGGAGGTGAATCAGGGCAAGTCGTTGATCCGGTTGACCCTGCACGAAGGCCGCAAGCGAGTCGTGCGTCGCCTGCTCGCCGAGGTCGGTTTCCCCGTGACACGACTGGTCCGTACCGACATCGGTCCGGTGGCGCTCGGCAAGCAGCGTCCCGGCAGCCTGCGCGTCCTCGACAACAAGGAGATCGGCGCGCTGTACAAGGCGGTGGGAATGTGACCGGCGTCAGCGAACCGAGTGCTGCTGAGTCGATGAGGGTCGTCGCGATCGACGGCCCCGCGGGAACCGGCAAATCGACGGTCTCGGGCAAGCTGGCGTCCCGCATCGGGGCCCACATGCTCGACACCGGCGCGATGTACCGTGCCGCGACGCTCGCCGTCCTGCGGGCGGGAGTTCGGCCCGACGGTGACGAGGTCGGCGACATCGTCGACGCCGCCGACATCCGGCTGACGGTCGGCGGCGACGACGCGGGGGACACCCAGGTGTTCCTCGACGGTGAAGACGTCTCCCGAGAGATCCGCACCGACGAGGTCACCGCGGCGGTGTCCGCGGTGTCGGCGAACCCGCGGGTGCGCGAGAAGCTCGT
The DNA here is from genome assembly GCF_047041125.1 of Gordonia sp. LUNF6. Taxonomy (NCBI): domain Bacteria; kingdom Bacillati; phylum Actinomycetota; class Actinomycetes; order Mycobacteriales; family Gordoniaceae; genus Gordonia; species Gordonia sp. LUNF6. The sequence goes on along the minus strand of NZ_CP178181.1, from coordinate 2,215,734 downwards.
CGAACTGCAGCGCGCGCACGCCGACGACGCGTACCTGGTCGTCGAAGGACGTGACATCGGCACCGTGGTGTTCCCGGACGCCGCACTCAAAGTGTTCCTGACCGCGACGCCCGAGGCCCGGGCCGAGCGGCGTCACCGGCAGAATCTCGCTGCCGGCCGCGAGAGCATTCTCTCCGAGGTCCTCGACAGCGTGAACCGTCGCGACCATCTGGATTCGACCCGAGCGGTGTCGCCGCTGCGCGCGGCCGACGACGCGGTGCTGGTCGACACCAGCGACATGACCCTTGAGCAAGTGATCGACCGGCTCGCCGAGCTGGTCGCCGAGCGGATCGGAGTCCGCCCATGAGTGACGATTTCTCCACCGAGTTCGCCGACCCCAACCTGGCCGGCGACGGCACATGGTCGGACGAGGGCGATTGGGACCTGTCCGATTTCGTGACCGACGACGCCGCGGGAGAGAGCGCCGCACTGCCGGTGGTCGCGATCGTGGGACGGCCCAACGTCGGCAAGTCGACCTTGGTGAACCGCATTCTCGGTCGTCGTGAGGCGGTCGTCGAAGACGTCCCGGGTGTCACGCGCGACCGTGTGTCGTACAAGGCCGACTGGATCGGCCGCCAGTTCATGGTCACCGACACCGGTGGCTGGGAGCCGGATGCCAAGGGGATGGGCCTGGCGATCGCCGCCCAGGCCGAGTACGCGATGCGCACGGCTGATGCGATCGTCCTCGTCGTGGACGCCACCGTCGGCGCCACTGCCACCGATGAGGCCGTCGCCCGTGTGCTGAGGCGGTCGAAGACCCCGGTGCTGCTGGCGGCGAACAAGGTCGACTCTGAGCGGATGGAAGCCGAGGCTGCATCGCTGTGGTCGCTCGGGCTGGGGGAGCCGCACACCATTTCGGCTGCTCACGGCCGCGGTACCGGAGATCTCCTGGACAAGATCCTCGAGGTTCTGCCGGAGTCGCCGCGCGAACGATTCGCCGTCGGCGGTCCGCGGCGTGTCGCGCTCGTCGGAAAGCCGAACGTCGGTAAGAGCTCGCTGCTGAACAAGTTGGCCGGTGAGGAACGCGCTGTGGTCGACAACGTCGCGGGCACCACCGTCGACCCCGTCGACGAGTTGATCGAACTGGGCGGCAAGCCCTGGCAGTTCGTCGACACCGCCGGATTGCGCCGCAAGGTGCGGAACGCCACCGGGCACGAGTACTACGCGTCGCTGCGGACCCGTGCGGCACTGGACTCGGCCGAGGTGGCTCTGCTGCTGATCGATGCCAGTCAGACGATCACCGAGCAGGACCTGCGCGTGCTGTCGATGATCGTCGACAGCGGTCGTGCGCTCGTCGTCGTGTTCAACAAGTGGGACCTCGTCGACGAGGACCGCCGCTACGAACTCGACAACGAGATCGACCGTGAGTTGGCGCGCGTTCCATGGGCACGGCGGGTGAACATCTCGGCGATGACCGGGCGGAGCGTCCAGAAGCTGGTTCCCGCGCTCGAGGGCGCGCTGGAGTCGTGGGACAAGCGCATCTCCACCGGTCAGCTCAACTCGTGGCTCAAGGAGATCATCGCCGCCACGCCGCCGCCGGTGCGCGGAGGGCGACAGCCGCGTGTCATGTTCGCCACGCAGGCCGCGACCAGACCTCCGACCTTCGTGTTGTTCACCACCGGCTTCCTGGAGGCGGGGTACCGCCGCTTCCTGGAGCGGAAACTGCGCGAGCGGTTCGGCTTCGACGGTTCGCCCGTGCGGATCAACGTCCGTGTGCGCGACAAGCGCGACCGAAAGAAGTAACTACGTGCCCACAGCGCCTGAGTACGAGTAGTGCTCGGGCGCTGTGGCACAATTCCGGCATGTTGATCATCGGAATCGTCCTCTGGGGCATGCTCATCGGTGCTGCCGCCCAACTGATCCTCGGAACCGGCCGCAAGGGGCTCAACTGGGGCATGGCTCTGGCCTCGGGCCTCATCGGCTCATTCGTGGGCGGACTCTTGATCAGCCTGATCGCCGGTGACGGTATCGAGTTCCGTCCCAGCGGCATCATCGGCTCCATCATCGGGGCTCTGATCGTCTCCGCGATCTGGATCGCGGTCGACCGTCAGCGCGCCGAAAAGTAGCCGTACGCAGGCGATTAGCAGTCTGGCCGTCGGGTGAGCTAAGGTGAATTCGCTTCGCCAGGCGGAGCAGACGGGCTGTGGCGCAGTTTGGTAGCGCACTTGACTGGGGGTCAAGTGGTCGCAGGTTCAAATCCTGTCAGCCCGACGTCGTGACCAGCACTTATGTGCTGGTCACAGTCGTGTGTGCCCTCTACGTGCCCACTCTTGCGCGTCAATCCGCAATCTTCGTCCGTGCTTTGATTACGCGGTGGACAAGAAGGTAGATGAGACTCTCGGTGGAACTATGGGTCATTTTTGGGTAGACCTGGCGACCTACAACCGAGCCGACACCTCCTGGCAAGGGCATGCCGAGCAACAGGACGACTACCTCGCCATTCGGACTATCAAACGACCCGACGAGGGACTCCCACAGCCGGGGAGTACTCCCATGCCAGACGCCGTTTATGGCGCTACTGAGGTCGGCGGGACGGTTGCCTACGACATTCGAAGTGTCCCCGAGAACAGCGTAATGGGGGGTAACAAGATCTCTGTACGCTCCTACCTCGCGCGCGGATTCGTTGTCGGTGTTGACCCGAGCGAGCTAGCCAGTGCGAAGGTTGTCTCGATCACCGCGAACTTCTATGGACTTGTCATGTGGAGCGGAGCGAAGGGCGCTCACATCGACTACGACCGGCAGCCAGACGGCCGGGTCAACACAATGACCTACACGGTTCGCCGGGTGACTCCGATCACTGCGGAGATCAGCGACCGGCGGACCCTGGAGATTGGTGTCAGTTGGGAAGCTAGCGAGCGCCAGTTCGATCAGTTCGCGGCGTCGACACCACTGACATTCACCATCACCAGATCTAGGCCCGGTACATGGTATGAACTCATTCGCCCGGTGATTGCCTTCCAGGATCTAATCAACTTGGCCTACGACGCTTTCGTCCCGTGCGTCGGCGGTTCGCTAGTCCCTCACTACCGGAAGGACGTTGAGCCGAGCAAGGGTGCGCTGTGGAGCAATTCGCTCATGGACGTTCCCGAGGGGGTAAAGCGTGCCTCGGAGAAGTCCGAGCGGCCGGCCTTCTCACTCGGGGCAATTGGTGGTGCGCCAGGCGTGCGGCGATGGCTGTTGTTGGCTGAGACGCATCCCCGCGCGGTGGGGCCGTTGACCAGCGCTCGCCGATTCGGCATGACGACGGTCGAGGTCGAGCTAATGAACATCGCCGTCGCTATCGAGTACTGGGTCGGAGCGTGCAAGAAGGAGTCGACTACGAGGCCGAAGTGGACCAAGGTCAAGAACAAGGGGTACGCCGAATTGCTGGCTATGCACGTTGGTTCAGCGTTCCGGAAGTTCGTCGGTGGTGATGAGTGCAAGTGGGCGCGTCTGTTCTGGGACCGATACACAGCTCTGAAACACGACCCATTGGTTTCGTATGACTCGTACGAGGTTTCGACCCTGATGAGGAGCGGACGGATACTCCTGATGTGTGCTCTACTCAACCGGGTAGCAGGTTCTAAAGCGCCCACGAGGTGGATCTGTCAGTCCACCCAGTTCTATCACTTGGGCGAGCGCACGCGGGACCTCATGGCGAGTAATCCGAAGCTCTTTCGGCGGTAGCGCGTTACCTCACAGGCGTGGTGATCCCGGCCGCGCATGACGGTCAGGCCACGCCGGGACAGAACTCGTGTTTCTGGCGCCGCGCGCCGGTGACGGCGTGGAGTCCGACGGGTCCGCCTCCGCTGAGTCCGGCCGATGCCGGAGTGAGGGCGGCCATGTCGGCGCCGATGCCGGTGTGCTGGCCGGCGGAGTGCCGTGGAGCTCGTGGTGGGTTCGGCCGGCGTCGGGTCGGTGCCGACGCCCCGCCCTGGCGCCGGCGGGCGGCCATGTTGGCCTCCGTGGCCTGGGCGCGGTTGGTCGGGAGTGCTCCGCCGGCTCGCTGCGCAGACGTCGCGCGCTCTCCGCTGGTGCCGTGTTGGCGGTGGAGACGGGCTAGTGAGACTTGGGGCCGGGCGGCTCGGTCGTCGGGGATCTGGCCCCCGTTGCGGAAGTTCGGAATCTGGCCGCCATCGCGGAACGGGGAGATGCCAGCGGAACTGAGATCGACGTCCCCAACGAACGGTAGGTTCTTCGCCAGCCAGGTGACTCGTGATCCGCTCCACTCCATGCCGAAGTGCGGGATATGGTCCATGATGCCCACGGCGTGAATCTCCTTGTGTTGAAACGGAACCGAGGCCCAGGCGCCGCGCGGCGGAGTGCGGAACCTGGGCCTCGGAGTCAGAGGGTCATTGTCAGGCGGCGGTGCCGACCTTGACGATGGCCTCGGGGCGGTAGACGCTCACGCCGAACCGGCCCTCGACACGGACGCGGGTCTGGTTGCGCTCGAACAGTTCGCCCGAGGTGTCCCACTCGATATCGACGGCCGCGCCCACGACGTCCACGCTCACTGCCGACGGGTCCAGGACCACGGCTGTCTTTGCCGGGAGCGCGGTGGTCAGGACCGCGCGGAGTCCCCACAGCTCACGTTCCATGAGGTCAATCGGGACGACTCGGAATGCGATGGCGTCGTCCGAGGTGGCCAGGAGTTCCACGGCCTCCCAATCGGCCGGGGAGATGAACAGGACGCTCGGCTCGTAGCCGAGGGTTTCCTGGGCCGTGATGGCCTTACGGATGGACGTCAGGGCGTTGGTGGCGAACGCCTGGATCTGCACGCCGCTGGTGTTGAGGAGTCCGGTCAGGTGGGCGCCGGTGCCGTCTCCGCCGATCACCTCGACCTCCAGGGCCTTGTCCAGGCCGTAGACGAGAACTGTACAAGACCGGCGGCGAGCTCGTGGCGCCGGCCGAGTGTTCACCGTCGTTCTCGGCGGTACCGCCGTGCACGTCGACCGATGGGACCCGGACTGGGGCGTGCAGGTGATCCGGGAGGAAGGGGTGACCACCTTCTTCGGCGCACCCACGTTCCTGCAGGACATGATGCGCACCGATCTCGCAGGCGATGCGGACAACCCGCTCTCGTGCCTGGTGATCGCGGGATCGTCGGTACCGCGGAATCTGCCGGTCCAAGCCGCGGAGGCTCTCGGCGCCTACGAGGCTCCCGCCTGGGGGATGACCGAGTGCAGCATCCTCGTCTCGTGTACGCCGAAGGAGTCGGACGCCATTCTGCGCACCGACGGGTCGGTCTTCGAGGGCTCGGAGATGCGCGTGGTCGATGTCGACGGCAACGAGTGCCCGACCGGAGTGGTCGGCGACCTCCTGATGCGGAGCCCAGGTGTGGTCTACGGTTACTTCGACAGACCCGATGCCACATCGCGAGACTATCGCCCGGGACTGTGGTTCTCGACCGGCGACCGAGCCGGCATCGACGAACACGGCTGGATCTCCCTGTCGGGACGGAGCAAGGACATCGTCATCCGGGGCGGCGAGAACGTCCCGGTGACCGACATCGAGTCGTTGATCTTCGACCACCCCGACGTGTTGAACACGGCCGTCGTCGGCATTCCCGACGAACGGCTCGGCGAACGTGTCTGCGCGGTGCTCGTGATGAAGGACGGCCGGCCCGCGCTCACGCTCGCAGGGCTGTCGGAATACCTTCTCGCGCAAGGGCTCTCCAAGCATTACCTCCCCGAACGTATTGTCACGCGCGGTGAATTGCCGATCACGCCCAGCGGCAAGATTCAGAAGTTCCGACTGCGGGAATCGCTGACTGACGGAGTCGGTGGCGCGGGCTGAATCGACGCGCCATGTCATGTATCGACGACTACATCGAGGTGCTGCGGAATTCCCGCAGGCCGGACCAGACCATGCAAGAGACGGAGACGAAGATGAGCTTGCCCACCAGGGTCGGGGTGTACGGAGGCGGACGGATGGGAGCCGGGATCGCGCACGCCTTCCTGCGTTCCGGCACCGCGGTCACGGTGATCGAAGCGGACGACTCCGCCGCCGACCGCGCTCGCGATCGGATCGCTTCGAGTCTGACCAAAGCGGCGGAGAGGGGTGTGCTCGCCAATTCTGTCGACGACGCACTTCGCCGAGCCGACGTCACGACCGGCGCTGAGAACCTCGCCGAATGCGGACTGGTCATCGAGGCGGTGCCGGAGATCGTCGAGGTCAAAGCGGAGGTCCTGGCGCGCATAGAGAAGACCGCTCCGCTCGCCGTCGTGGCGACCAACACCAGTTCGCTGTCGATCGACGGTCTGGCCGATTCACTCACCTCACCGGAGAAGTTCATCGGTCTGCACTTCTTCAACCCGGTGCCGGCCAGCGACCTCGTCGAGATCGTCGTCGGCACGAAGACGTCCGAGACACTGGTCGCCGATGCTCAGCAGTGGGTGCGCGACATCGGGAAGACCGGTATCACCGTCACGGACTCGCCGGGGTTCGCTTCGTCGCGGCTTGGAGTGGCGATCGCACTCGAGGCGATGCGGATGGTGGAGGAAGGTGTCGCCTCCGCGGCGGACATCGACACGGCGATGACCCTCGGCTACAAGCATCCCACCGGACCCTTGCGCACCACGGACATCGTCGGACTCGACGTCCGTCTCGCCATCGCCGAGCATCTCGCCAAGGAGATCGGACCGAGGTTCGAGCCGCCCGCGATACTCCGTGACAAGGTGGCAGCCGGGCATCTCGGCCGCAAGACGGGGCAGGGATTCTACGAATGGTGACCTGTTCGGTCGGTTGAGCGGTCATCCATGACTGCCGAGGGCGCTGCCCGCGCCGTTCCGGCACAATGGGCCGCATGAAGCTCTCTGACACGACCGCGTCCGCCGGTGCCTGGGTTCTGGAGAACGGTCATCGCGCGCTCCTGGCGATCACCGGCGGATGCTTCCCGAAACGGATGCTGGGGATGCAGACTCTTGAGCTTCACACGATCGGAAGGAAGTCGGGGCAGCGCCGGTCGACGATGCTCACGGCACCGATCTATTCGGCCGATCAGATCGTGGTCGTCGCCTCGAAGGGCGGACACTCCGACCACCCCGACTGGTACAAGAACCTCGCAGCGAACCCCGACGTGGAGGTGACTGTCGACGGTACGACGACGTCATGGACCGCGCGACGGGCGAGCGCCGAGGAGAAGTCGCGGCTGTGGCCGTCGATCGTGAAGATCAACCCCGGCTACGAGGGCTACCAGCGCAAGACCGATCGGGACATCCCCGTGGTCATTCTCACGCCGCGCGGCAGGTAAGACCGACGCGAGGGTGTCAGGTGGTGCCGTGGCGAAGGAATCCGTAGAGGCCGGCGCGGTAACCGCGCTGATAGCTCAGGTCGTCGTCGGGGTCGGTGCCGTTCTCGAGAACTGACGCCGCGTGGTGCCGCGCCCACGTCTGCGGAAGGCTCGACAGGTAGGCGAGCGACTCGTCGAACCCCTGCTGGAAGAGGTCCGGATCGAGGCATGCGTCGAGTTCCGGATCGACGAGCGGATACGACGTCGGCAGACGCGTCACGGTGGCGTGACCGCTGAGCGGCGCGGTCGTCTGAGGGTCGGCGGAGTGAGCGGTCATCGGCGGGTTCGTCTTTCAGCGAGGGTTCGGTACAGGGTGGCTCGGCTGACTCCGAGTTCGGCGGCTATCGCGGGTACGGGATGGCCGGCGGCACGCATGCGCTCGGCGGCGGCGGCTTGGGTCTCGTCCAGCGCGCGGGGCCGGCCGACGCCGGAAGCGGCGTGGGAGCGCCGATGCGGAGACCGACGGTGTTCCGATGTCGCCTCCTCGTCGTCGAGCTCGGCGAGGGACGCCAGGACGCCGACGATCATCGCTCCGGCGGGGTCCGCGGTATCGACTCCCTCGCGCAGCGACTGCAGTCCGATCCGCCGCCGAGTGAGTTCGCGCGCACTCGAGAGCACTTCGCGTGCGGTGCGGCCCAGTCGGTCGACGCCGACGACGACGGCGGTGTCTCCGGGCCTCGCGTAGTCGAGCAGCGCTGCCCAGCCGGGGCGCTCGGGGGAGGGGGTGCCGGCGCCGGACCTGTCGCTGTAGATCCGCGACGGTTCTACGCCGGCATCGGTGAGCGTATCGATCTGTGCCTCGAGTCGCTGAGACCCTCCGGGCGCTCGTGCATAGCCGAGTCGGTACCCGGCGCCGACGGCCTCATCGTCTCTCATGTCTCATAATGTATCGCAAAAGTAGCGGGTCTTGGTTTTGCGACACTCCCGAATTCGAGTGGTCCGCTCAGGCTGGTCGAGCGAGCGCAGTGGGGGCGGGGTCGTTCCTGCGGTGGTGGTGGTTCATTTCGACTCGCTGCGCTCGCTCAATAAGCTTGAAGATGAGGCCTGACTGGGTCGCGCTCGCTCAGTGAGCGCGAAGATTGGGCCTCGCGGGGTCGCTCGCAGTAAGCCTGAAGATCAGCCCGGCCGGGATCGCTCGCTCACCAGACCTCGTCGCAATAATAATTTTGCGACTGTCGCATAATGGTGAGATGCGAAAACGCTGCTCGCCTCGCCCGGGTGGGGGCGAGACGAGCAGCGCGGGAGTTCTTGGAGGGGCTGGGGCGGGGTCAGCCGACCGGGGTGGGGAGGACCGACTCGAACGCGCGGCCCGACCGGGGGCGCGCGGAACCCATCTGCTTCGAGTCGCACAGGAAGGAGACGAGGTCGGCGAGAGTGTCCGCGGACGGCCGCGGCTCGTAGCCGAGCTGTGTCCGTGCCTTGCTGATGTCGACGACGGGTTGGGCGACCAGCGCCGCGATGGACGCACGCGAGACGAGGTCGGAGCCGAACAGATGGCTGATCGGTTCGGCGATGGGGACCACCAAGTTCAGCAGACGCAGCGGTACGGCGAACAGCGGGCGGAATCGCCCGCAGAGCTCTGCGACGGCGCGCATGGCCTCGAAGAGGCAGACCTGTTCACCGCCGAGCAGGTAGTTCTCGCCGGTGGCGCCGTGCGCGGCGGCGAGGGTGAGGCCCTTGGCCACGTCACGGACGTCGACGAGATCGAAGTTGCCCTCGACGAACAGGGGGACTCTGCCCTGCGCCGCGTCGCGCAACATGCCGTTGATGCGTGAGAGTCCGTGGTCGACGGGACCGTACACACCGGTCGGGTTGCAGATCACGGCGTCGAGCCCGTCCGCGATCACCTTGCGCAGTTCCTGCTCGCCCGCCCATTTCGATCGGTCGTACACCGGGAGCGCGGGATTCTCCGAGCGCGCGGAGTTCTCATCGACGATCCCGTTGTCGGTGTACTGGTCGAAGGAGTGAATCGAGCTGCAGTGGACGAAGCGTCGCACACCGGCGGCGAGCGCGGCTCGAGCGGTGGATGCAACGCCCTGTGTATTCACTCGCCAGGCGAGTTCGTCCTGCTGTTTGAGGGTGATCATCGCGACGAGGTGATACACGGTGTCGACGCCGTCGAACGCGGCGACGAGTGCGTCGTGGTCGAAGATGTCGGCGGCAGTCCAGGTCACCTGCGGGTGATCGAGGCCGTGCGCCGGCGACACCCGGTCGATGGCGACGACGTCGTGCCCGTCGGCGACGAGCTGGTTGACCAGGTTGGTTCCGACGAATCCAGCAGCTCCGGTGACGGCGACCTTCATGTGCATCCTCATTCCCGACGTGACAGACCACAGTGCCCGGTGATCTGGCGTGCCCCGTCCCAGCAGACTAGAACACGTTCTAATTCGCACGAGGCTATCTGGCCCGCTCACCGCCGCGCAAGGGTGTCGCGGATTTGTCGTCCGCGCCGGGGGTTCGCACGTGCCGTTACCGGCCCCGTCTGCGCGCGGTCCGGGGTACTGTCCGAGGAATGTCTGAACAGGCAGTGCACGCGGTGCGACCGCTGCGAGCGGCGATGGTCGTCGGTGCACTCGGCGTGGTGTTCGGAGACCTGGGGACGAGTCCGATCTACACCGTTCAGACGGTCTTCGACCCGAGGGACCCGCACCCGATCGCGCCGACGTCCGACAACGTCTACGGCGTGGTCTCGCTGATCTTCTGGTCGGTGATGATCATCGTGACCCTCACGTATGTGCTGCTCGCCATGCGCGCGGACAACGACGGCGAAGGCGGGATTCTCGCTTTGATGACCCTCCTGAAACGGTGGGTGGAACAGATCGATCCGCGGACGTTCATCGTGCTCTCCGCACTCGGCATCCTCGGAGCCGCACTCTTCCTCGGGGACAGCATCATCACCCCCGCGATCTCGGTGCTGTCGGCCGTCGAGGGCCTCAAAGTGGTCGATCCGGAGCTGCATTCCTGGGTGGTCCCGCTGACCGCATTGATCGTCTTCGTGCTGTTCCTCGCCCAGCGGTTCGGCAGCGGCGGCGTGGGTCGCTACTTCGGGCCGGTGATGGCGGCGTGGTTCGTCGTCATCTCGGTGCTCGGAATACACGGAATCACAGCCGAACCCGGCATCCTGCGCGCACTGTCGCCGACCTACGCGGTCGGTTTCGTCGCCGGTCATTTCCACGTCGCGTTCTTCGCGCTGGCCGCGATCGTGCTCGCCGTGACCGGGGCCGAGGCGCTCTACGCCGACATGGGCCATTTCGGGCGCAGACCCATCTCCACCGCATGGATCCTGATCGTCGCGCCGGCCCTGACACTCTGCTACCTCGGTCAGGGCGCCCTGGTGCTTCACGACGTCCGCAATCTGAGCGCGCCGTTCTTCCTGCTGAGCCCGCAGTGGGGGCAGATCCCGCTCGTGATGCTGACGACGATGGCGACGGTGATCGCGGCGCAAGCGGTGATCTCCGGTGCGTTCTCCGTCGCCTCGCAGGCGGCTCGTCTCGGCTACATGCCTCGTCTACGCCTGGTGCACACCTCCGACCGCGAGTACGGGCAGGTGTACGTTCCGTGGCTCAATTGGTTCCTGATGGTCTCGGTGATCACCCTGGTGTTCGCATTCCGCAGTTCCGACGCCCTCGCCTACGCGTACGGCATGGCGGTCACCGGGACCATCGCGATCACCACGATCCTGTTCTTCGTCGTCGCACGGCACCGTTGGCGGATCCCGTGGTGGCTGCTGGCGCCCGCCGCGGCCGCACTGTTGACCGTCGACTTGCTGTTCTTCGCGGCGAACATCACCAAGTTCGTCCACGGGGCGTGGCTGCCGTTGGTCATCGCTCTCGCGGCTTTCGCGATCATGACGACGTGGCGGCGCGGTCGCCTGCTGGTAGCGGCTCGTCGATCGCTGCTCGAGGGCCCCGTCGACGAGTTCCTCCAATCGCTGCGGTCGGGGGAGCGCGAGGTCGACGTGGTGGACGGCACGGCGGTCTTCCTCAATCGCGACCCGGCCAGCGCACCGCTCGCGTTCCGGGCGAACGTCGATCACAACCGTGTCCGGCACCGGCAGGTCCTCTTCGTGTCGGTGGAGGTCGCTACCGCGCCCCGCGTCGATCCTGCGGCGCGGGTCCGCAGAATCGACCTCGGTGCCGACGACGAGGGGATCAGCGCCGTCGTCGTCCGCTTCGGGTATGCCGAGCCGCCGGACATCCCGGCGACTCTCGGTGCGATACGTGACCTTCCGGTGGGTGTGGACCCCGCGGCAGTGACGTACTTCCTGTCGACTGTGGAGTTGCGTCTGAGTGACGAACCGGGCCTGGCGGGCTGGCGCAAGCGAGTGTTTCTGGCGAGTTCGCACGTGTCGTCGGACGCGAGTGACTACTTCCGGCTTCCGCGCGAGCAACTCGTCGTGATGGGGGCACGGATCCCGGTGTGACGCAGGCGGCCTCGGCCGGTCAGCTCAGCGCGATGACCCCGCCCGTCGGCGTCGAGGTGGGGCCGCTGCCGCCGCCGATGTCGCGGGCGATCCACACACCCGGCGTGAGCTGACGGTACTCATGGAGGCTGACCGGCTCACCGAGGAAATCAGCCGAGAAGTCCGCGGCGTAGACCGGCCGACCGTCGACGCGCGAGACGGCGGGAACCACCTCGGCTCCGGCGTCGGTGCCCCAGACGTAGTTCTTGTACACCCAGGGGCGCCCGCCCCGTTCGGTGAAGGTCAATGCGTCCCCGAGGACGCTCTGGGTGCGAGTGAGGGTCTTCCCCGCCTCATGGGGCAGTGTCCGGCCCCGAAGCTGGAACACCGGGAGCAGGGAGAGCTTCTTCTTCCCGAGGGGACGAACGCCCAGCGGCGCATCGGCGAACAACCCGAGGATCTCCTCGGCGGTGCAGTGTTCCATCAGGGAGGTGACCGTTCGCGTGGCGTTCCCCGGATCGACGACGCACGTGCGCGCCGGCGCGGCCGACGCGGTGGCGGGCGAACCGAGGAGTGATCCGACGGCTGCGATGATCGCGACGATTCTGATTCTTGTCGTACGTTCAAATGACACGAGGACATTGAACAGTGCGCAAAGCGGTCGAGCAATCCGAATGTCCCGACATTTCCTCGCCGGCTGATTACTTTGGTCCCTAGATTTCTGCCGCTCTCATGCACTTACCTTGTCCTGGGGTGAAGTCTCCAGTGCGGTCGAGGGATCGGCATCACTGCAGGGAGTGAAGGTGGGTTCTTGTGGCGGTGCGGACGCGGACAGCGAAGTCGGCGCAGGTGGATCGGCGCATCGCGAGGCGCGACGACGTGCTCGTCCTGGCATTCGTCGCCGTCGCGCTGGCGGGGGTGCTCATTCACGACCGCGTCGACATGCCGGCCACGCCTCTGCTCAGCGTCACCAACATGTTTCCGACCGCGGTCTACCTCGGTCTCGGACTGCTGGGCTTCGTTCCACGAGCTCGTGCCGCGTCGAGCTGGCTGCTCTTGATCTGGGCGTGGATCCTGGTGGTCGCATCACTGATCGGCCTCATACCGCAGAGCAACGCAGTCTCAGCGCCGCAGAATCCCAACGTGCACTACGTCTTCCACATCATCTACGCAGCGTGTCAGCTGCCGCTGATCGTCGCGCTGGTGCTGCGGCTCAATCGTGACGCTTCGGCCGTCACCACATCCCGCTGAGACACTCACCGCGCGGCTGTGAGGACAACGCCCGCGCTCGCCGTGACGACGAGTGCGATGGCGACGAGCTGACGTGAGTCCAGCGACTGGTCCAGAACCACGAAGCCGGCGAGAGCGGCCACCGCGGGGCCCAGACTCGACAGCACGCCGAACACACGCGTCGACATCCGTTTGAGTGCGGTGAACTCCAGGGCGTAGGGGATCACTGAGGTCAGCACGGCCACGCCGCCGAACGCCGCGAGCAGGCCCGGGTCGTCGGCGACCGCGGGCGCCGCTTGGAACAGTCCGATCGGGACGATCACCCCAGCCGCGACCAGCATGGCCGCCGACAGGCCGTCGACGCCGTGCACCCGGGTTCCCAGTCGGGCCGAGGCCACGATGTAGACGGCCCAGCAGAGGGCGGCCATCGCCGCGAATCCTGCTCCCCGAACATCGAAGGCAGCGCCGCCGTGCACGCCGAGCATCGCTATCCCGAGCGCGGCGAGTGCGACCCACAGGGCGTCGATCAGGCGCCGGCTGCCCGCGGCGGCGACGGCCAACGGTCCCATCAGCTCGACGGTGACCGCGACGCCGAGCGGAACGCGATCGATCGCCAGATAGATGAACAGGTTCATTCCGCCCAGGCCCAGACCCAGCAGCAGCACGCCGAGCCACGTGCGCCGCGGCCAGCTCAGCACCCGTGGCCGGACGAGAAGGGCCAGGATCAGCGCGCCGCACCCGAGTCGCAGGGCGGCGGCGCCGAACGGTCCCACCCGGTCGAACAGCGAACCGACGATCGCGTTGCCGAACTGGACGCTGAACACCGCAGCGACCACCAGCGCGCTCGGCGGCACACGAGGCAGGGGATCGGGACGGGTCTGCACGGTGGGGACTCTATCGGCCGGCCCAGCGGATACCCTGGCGGAGGTGGGAAGGATTACCGCCCGATGGCCGGTGACGAAGGTGCGGATCGGACACGAGCCGCGGCGTCGTCCCGACCGACTCGCGGTGGAGGAACCACTCGAGATCCGGATCGGCGGACTGCCGCTGGCGGTGACGATGCGGACACCGGGCACCGACGTCGAACTCGCGGCGGGATTCCTCGTCTCCGAAGGGGTCATCACCCGTGCCGAGCAGTTCCGGGCCGCGATCCACTGCGGCGGGCCGGGCACCGGCGGCACGGAGAACACGTACAACGTGCTCGACATCGCACTCTCCGCGGACACCCCGCCGCCCGGACCGGCCACCGCGCGCGACTTCCTGACCACCAGCGCATGCGGAATCTGCGGCAAGACGAGCATCGACGCGGTGGAGACCTCGTCGGCGTTCGACCTGCGCGGAGACGAGACGACGGTGCGACCGTCGCTGCTCGTCGAACTGCCGGAACGTCTGCGCGCCGGACAGCGAGCCTTCGACAGCACCGGCGGACTGCACGCGGCGGCGCTGTTCGACGCCGAGTCGGGTGAGTTGCTGACCCTGCGAGAGGACGTCGGCAGGCACAACGCCGTCGACAAGGTGATCGGGTGGGCGCTGACACGCGACCGGCTGCCGCTGCGCGGAACCATTCTGCAGGTGTCGGGCCGGGCGAGCTTCGAACTGGTGCAGAAGGCGGTGATGGCCGGCATCCCGATGCTCACGGCGGTGTCGGCGCCGTCCTCGCTGGCCGCCGAACTCGCCGAGCGGTCGGGACTCACGCTCATCGGCTTTCTCCGCGGCGATTCGATGAACGTGTACACCGGCGCCGCTCGGGTGGCGCCGGCCTGACCGCTGCCGGATCTAGATCGGGTCGGTGAGACGACGCAGAAAGGCAGCTGTCCGCTCGTGCTCGGGAGCGCCGATGACCTGCTCCGGTGCGCCGCGTTCCACGATCACGCCGCCGTCGACGAACAACACTTGGTCGGACACCTGGCGGGCGAACGAGATCTCATGCGTGACCACGACCATGGTCCAGTTCTGTGCCGCGAGGTCGCGGATCACCCGCAGGACCTCGCCGACCAGTTCCGGGTCGAGTGCCGACGTCGGCTCGTCGAGCAGCAGCACCTTCGGATTCATCGCGACGGCGCGCACGATCCCCACCCGCTGCTGCTGACCGCCGGACAGTTGAGCCGGGTAGTCGTCGGCGCGGTCGCCCAGGCCGACGCTGTCGAGCAACCGCTGCGCATCCGCGGTCGCGTCAGCCACCGGCCGTCGCTGCACCACCACCGGTCCCTCGATGACGTTCTCCAAGACCGTCTTGTGGGGGAACAGGTTGTGGTTCTGAAAGACGAATCCGCTCTGGCTCCGATAGCGGGCGATGTCGGACTTGGCGTAGTCGCCGGCGAAATCGATCGTCACGTCGGCCACCCGGATCACACCGGTGTCCGGTACGTCGAGCGCATTGAGCGACCGCAGAAGGGTGGTCTTGCCCGATCCGGAGGGGCCGATCACCGCGGTGACCGACCCGGAGTCGACGCTGAACTCGATGCCGCGCAGCACTTCGTTGTCACCGAAGGCCTTCGTCAGACCATCGACCTGGATGAGTGCGGTCATGTCGGGATGAACCTTCCGAGACGGGTCTCGAGGACGCCCTGCAGCATCGACAGCACGAGGCACACGATCCAGTAGTAGACCGCGGCGGTCATGTACAGGGCGAAGAACTCGAAGGTGGGCGCGGCGGCTATCTGCGCGACGCGCAGGAGCTCCGTCACCAGGATCGTGGAGGCGAGTGAGGTGTCCTTCACCAGTGAGATGAGCGTGTTCGACAGACCGGGAACCGCGATCCGCGCCGCTTGCGGGAGCACGATGCGGCGCATCGTGGTCGCGTAGTTCATGCCGATGGTCGCGGCGGCCTCGCGCTGGCCCTTGGGAACCGACATGATCGCGCTGCGGATGATCTCGGCGGCGTACCCGCCGACGTTGAGCGAGAAAGCGATCGCGGCGGCAGGCAGCGGCGGCACTTTGAATCCGAGCTCGGGCAGCGCGTAGAAGATGATGAACAGCTGGACCAACAGCGGGGTGCCCCGGATGATCGAGACGTAGATCCGCGCGAGTCGCGAGAGAATCGGGTTCTCCGCGAGCCGGGCGAGTGCCACGACGAGCGCGATCGCCAGGCCGATCACGAAGCTCACCGCCGCGAGCGGGATGGTGGTGGTGAGCGTGGCTTCCGCCATCGGCCAGAGGTTTCTCCCGATCAACTCCCAGGTGCTCTCCGGCGGCTGTGCCCGCGGGCCGCTGCCGCTGGCATCGGCTTTGAGGTACTTCTCTGAGATCGCCGTGAGCGTGCCGTCGGCCCGCAGACGGTCGAGCGCGTGGTCGATCTTCGGTATCAGCGGACTGCCCTTGGCGGCGGCGAAGGCCTGGTCGCTCGTCTGCCCGGTCTTGGCCGAGATCGTGACCGACGAGTCGCCGGTCTCGGCGAAATACGCGTACACGGCGATGCTGTCGTTGACCGTCGCGTCGACCCGGCCCTGCCGAAGCAGTGTGATCGCCTGGGTGAAACCCTCGACGGTCTGCACCTGTGCACCCGCGTCGCGAGCGACTTGAGTCCAGTTGCTCGTCGCCGTCTGGGCGACGGTGCGGCCCCTCAGATCGTTCAACGACCGGATCGACGAGTCGTCCGCCCGTGTCACGACCACCCCTTCGCCGACGGCGTACGGGCTGGACAACGCGTACTCGGCTCGCCGCTCCGGAGTGATCGTGACCTGATTGGCGACCACGTCGAATCGATCCGCGCCGAGTGCTGCGAACAGCGAGTCCCAGGGAGCCTCCACGAACTCGGCCCGCATGCCCATCTGATGCGCGACGGTCTCGGCCACGTCGACGTCGTAGCCGGAGAGTCGACCGGTCGCGGGGTCGTGGAAGCTGAACGGCGCATAGGTGCCCTCGGTTCCCACTCGGAGCACGCCTTCGCCGCTACGCCCACCGTCGGGACCGCCGCATCCGCCCACCACTGCCACTGCCGCGATCAGCACTGCCAGTAGCAGCGCCGGGGCTCGCGGTCGGAGGCTCATAGGGGGAGTAAACCCCGCCGGCCGATCAGATGGGACCCTTTGGCGCCACCTGGTCCGAGGGTGGGATTCCGGCGGCACGCAGATGCGCGCGGAGCCGGCCGACGAGCGGTGCACGTTCGAGTTCGTCAGCGGTCATCCATCGTGCGTCCTCGGCGTCGTCGCCCGCGCGCAGCTCGCCGCCGATCACCGTCGCGGCGAAGTCGTGGATCTCGAAGGTCTCCGCGTCGCTGTAATCGATGATCGCGCACCAGAGTTCCCTGCCGATCACCGCCTCGAGGCCGGTCTCCTCCCGGACCTCACGTGCGGCAGCCTCGGCGAGGGTCTCGCCGGCCTCGACATGTCCGCCCGGTACCGACCAACGTCCCTTCTCCGGTGCGTGACCGCGTTTGACCATCAGTATTCGTCCGCCGTCGTCGACGATGACCGCGCCCGCGGCCAGCACTGGATCCATCCTCACACCGTAGATCTCCGCGTGGTCGTGCGGATGTCTCCGCGTCACAGCGGGTTGCTCGTCGCAACGCCGGTCCGTTGTTCTGACGGTGCGCGACACCTCCGCGGGCGGGCGCGCCCCACTATCCTCGGTGGAGTGACCGCACGGCGACAGCAACGCACAGGACTCGACGCCGTCGTGCAGACGGCCGTGGACGTGACCGCCACGAGGTCTCGCAACGCCAAGACACAGCGGATCGCCGATCTTCTCCGAGCGCTGTCGGCCGATGAGATTCCAGCGTCCGTCGGACTGTTGCTGGGCCGCCCGCGTCAAGGCCGGCTCGGAGTCGGCCGGCGTGCCGCTCATGCCGCTCGCACCGAACCGGCGGCGACCCCGTCGCTCACCGTGAGCGATGTGGACGCGGCGTTCACGACGCTGGCGAACACACGCGGTCCCGGTGCGGTGCGCACCCGGGCGGAGGCACTGCACGCCCTGATGTCGCGTGCGACCGCCGACGAACAGGACTATCTGATCCGGGTGCTCACCGCCGAGATGCGGACGGGTGCGCTCGAGAGCGTGGTCACCGATGCGGCCGCGATCGCGTCCGGTCTGCCGACCGCAGTGGTGCGCCGGGCGGCGATGCTCTCCGGGGACCTCGGTACCACTGTCCGTCAGGCGTGTGCGGGATCCGACCTCACCGCAGTCGGCCTCACGCCGGGAGTCCCGGTCTCGCCGATGCTCGCCTCCACGGCCGAGTCCGCGTCGGCCGCGGTCGCCGAAACGGGGGAGGCCTCCGTAGAGGCGAAACTCGACGGCGCCCGGATCCAGGTGCATCGCGTCGGCGGCGCGGTCACCGTCTACACGCGCAGTCTGGCCGACGTCACCTCCCGGGTCCCCGAACTCGCCGAACTGGTGTCCGGGTTCCCCGGCGGCGACCTCGTCCTGGACGGCGAGACACTCGCTCTCGATCCCTCGGGTGCGGCGCGGCCGTTTCAGGAGACGATGAGTCGCTTCGGCTCCGGCGGCGGCACCGCATTGTCGGCGTGGTTCTTCGATGTGCTCTACGCCGGCGGCGAGAGCCTGATCGACTCACCGCTGCGGCGTCGGCGGCGGGTGCTGGCCGAGATCGTCGGGGAGCGGATGATCCGCGGGATCGAGGTGACCGGTCCCTCCGCCTGCCACCTCGCCGAAGACTTCTTCGCCGCGGCGGTCGGCACCGGCGACGAGGGGGTCGTGGTCAAGTCGCTCGACTCGACGTACGCGGCCGGGCGCCGTGGCAGTCACTGGATCAAAGTGAAGCCCGTGCACACCTTCGATCTGGTCGTGCTCGCCGTCGAACAGGGATCGGGACGGCGGCGGGGGATGCTGTCGAACCTGCATCTGGGCGCGCGGGATCCGGCGGGGCGATTCGGTCCGCCCGGTGGATTCGTCATGGTGGGTAAGACCTTCAAGGGACTCACGGACGAGCTGCTGCGATGGCAGACCGCGCACTTTCCGACGATCGCCGTCGACACTGCGGGCCATGTCACCGCGCTGCGGCCGGAGACGGTGGTGGAGATCGCGATCGACGGCGTGCAGCGGTCATCGCGCTATCCGGGCGGGGTCGCCTTGCGGTTCGCGCGGGTGAAACGCTATCGCGTCGGGGCCGACGCCAAGCCCGCCGCCGAGGCGGACACGATCGACGCGCTGCGCGATCTGCTCGATTCGAGGGCGTCCGACGCGATGCGGTGACCGTCAGTGCGGCGTCACGACTCGGACCGGGAACAGCACGGTGCGCTCGACGACACGATCGCGCTCGGCGCTCCGGCTCGTCCGGCGCGGATCTGCGAGGTAGGCCTCCAGGGCCGCCTGATCGGGCAGACCGATCAACTGCGTCTCGTCGGGAACGTCGGCGGTGCCGGAACCGAGCGCGCGAGCGAGAAGCACCCCGCCGTGATCGGGTAGCAGGGCGAGGACCTCGTCTTCATAAGCCGACAGATCGGCGGCGAGGCCGGGCCGGGCCCAGAGTTGACAGCACAGTTCGACGGGTTCGGGATCGGTGGTCATGTCCTCGACGTTATCGGTGCCGTCGAGCCCGGCGGCGTGGCTGCGGCCTTCGCGTCCAGCAACACGGTTTCGAGCATCTCCGGCGTCAGCCGCCCGGTGAAGGTGTTCTGCTGGCTGACGTGGAAGCATCCGAGAACGGTGAGACGCCGGCCGTCCGGATGGTCGATCACCACGCGGACGCCGTGCCCGAACCGCGGCCGTGGACGCGGCACGATCCAACCGCCCTCGGAGAGGGACGACAGCAGCGCCTGCCAGCCGAATCCGCCGAGAGCGATCGCCACCCGGACGGTCGGTGCCAGCAGTTCCAGTTCCCGCGACAGGAATGGCGCACACCGGCGACGTTCATCGGGCGTCGGCTTGTTGGCCGGCGGAGCGCAGTGCACGGGCGACGTGATCCGGGTGTCGATGAGCCGCAGGCCGTCGTCGGCGGATACCGCATGCGGCGCCGACGCGAGTCCGACGGCGTGCAGTGCGGCGAACAGGAAATCGCCGCTGCGGTCGCCGGTGAACATCCGGCCGGTGCGATTGGCGCCGTGCGCGGCCGGAGCCAGCCCGACGACGAGGATCCGTGCGTCGTCCGGTCCGAAACCGGGAACGGCGCGACCCCAGTACGTCTGGTCGCGAAAGGCCGCGCGTTTGACGGTGGCGACCTCTTCGCGCCAGGCGACGAGCCGCGGACAGGCCCGGCACTGTGCGATCAGATCGTCCAACGCGGTCAACGTGCGGGCACTGGCCGCCCGATCGGGCGCGGATTCGGGGCGCGGCGCCATGGACTCCACCGTAGTCGGGAACCGCGCCCGGCATAGTGGGAGCCATGCGTCATACCCTCGCCGACATCCTGCCCGCGGTGTCCGCCGCATTCGACGGCGCCGAGACCGAGGGGCTCGAGGTGGCCCCGGCTCGTGACATCGCCGTCCTCCTGATCGACGGACTGGGAGCCGAACTCCTGCGGCGGCACGGCGACGTGGCACCGACTCTGACGGCGCACCTGCGGACCACGTTGGCAGCCGGGTTCCCCGCGACGACGGCCTCGAGCATCTCGAGTCTGGCGATCGGAGCACCCTGTGCCACACACGGGATCATCGGATACAGTTTCGCGCTGCCCTCCGCCGCCGGACCGGAGAACTTCAACGCGCTGCGCTGGCGGACCGGCAGCGCCGAAGGGCCGGATGCGAGAACCACACATGTGCCGGAAGACGTTCAGCCCGTGGAGAGTTCGGTGCAGCGGCTGGCTCGGAGCGGTGTCGAGGTCCACTACGTGGTGCCGGGCTATCAGATGCGTTCGGGGTTGACGCGGGCGGCGTTCCGAACGGCCGGACGACTCCACCCGGCGTCAGATCTCGACTCCGTGCGCGACGGACTCCTCGATTTCGCCCGGCACACCGATCGCGGGCGCCGATTCGCCTACGCCTACTTCCCGGACCTCGACATGCACGGGCACGTCGCCGGGCCGGAGTCGGCGCAGTGGCGCGCCGTGCTCGGCGCGGTCGACGCAATGGTCGCACAGCTGATCGACGACCTGCCCCCGACGTGCACCCTGCTGATCACCGGCGATCACGGCATGATTCGCGCGGGGGCGGCCGTCGACCTCGAGGCGGATCCCGAACTGCGCCGCGATGTCCGCCTGGTCTCCGGCGAAGCCCGAGTGCGGCACGTCTACTCCGACCATCCGGACGCCGTGCATGACGTGGCCGATCGATGGACCGGGGCGCTCGGCGAGCACGCCCGCATCGTCACCCGCGAGCAGGCGCTCGACGAACACTGGTTCGGTCCCACGCCTCCGGTGCCGACGATCGAGTCCCGGATCGGTGACGTTCTGGCGGTGGCGCGAGGAACGAGCGTCCTCGTCTGTCCCACCGCCGAGCCCATGGAGTCGACGATGGCCGGTCATCACGGTGCCTGGACCGACGATGAACAACTGGTGCCGCTGATCTCGAATCGGTGAGATCAGTCGGAGTAGCGGTGCGACCAGCCGATCGCGCGGAGCTCGCCGACCGGTCCGGTGACGGTGGTGATCGACTGATACTTCGGGGTGGGCGGTCGTCCGCGCGACTTGCGGGTCATCGGGACCACCAAGCCCTGAGGCGTTCCGTTTCGACTCCAGTCCTCGCTCACCAGGAATGATTCGGGAAGCCGGTCGCCGAGGAAGGCGTAGCGGGCGCTGCCGCGCTTGCCTTCGGTGGGACGATGCAACCGCTGCATGATCATCGTCCGGCTGTGCGCCCCCGGCTCGCGGATGAACCTCACGCGCTCGTACACCGGGACACCCATCGAGAACAGCGCGCCGTACGGAGCACTGGCGACGCTGTGCGGTGTGAGGGCCGAGGCGGCGGCGGGCGCCGCCGACGCCTCGGCCGGATGGACGGCTGCCGCCGCGCCGACCGCCAGGACGGCGGTGACCGCGGCGACACGGCGGCGTCCGCTGACGGGGCGGCGAGTGAAGGAACGACGATCACGGGCCTGGCGCGGCGAACCTGTCATCGGTCAACCGTCGCAGCTGCCGGGTTCGAGGGCAAGTACCCCGATACGCACGCTGATCGGCGTGTCGGCCGGTCCGTCGGAGGTCGACGTCTCGCATGCCGACCGGGTCCGTAGTAGGTTCGACCCCGTGATCCGAGTGCGAGTGACCGCTGCTGCGGCGGCCCTGGCGATCGCCGCATCCGCGGCGGTCGCGCCGGCCGCCCATGCCGATCCGGCGACGGCCCGGGCGAACTTCCTCGGCGTGTCGTTGGCCCCCGGCACCGCCGGACTCACGCCGCAGTTGGCGATCGCCTACACGCTCGCGCACCGTGAGGCGCGTGCCTCCGGGGTGGCGCTGTCGGTGACGTCCGGAAAGCGCTCGCGCGCGGAGCAGGCGGCACTGTGGCGGCAGGGCATCGCCGACTACGGCAGTCCCGCCGCCGCCCGCCGCTGGGTACTGCCGCCCGATGAGTCGACCCACGTCACGGGCGAGGCCGTCGATGTGGGACCGCGGTCGGGCGCGCGTTGGCTGCAGGCCAACGGCATCCGCTGGGGCCTGTGCCGGGTGTACGACAACGAGTGGTGGCACTTCGAACTGGCGGCGCTGCCCGGAACGGCGTGCCCGCCCAGGCTCCCCGACGCAGCGAGCCGCTGACCTGGTCTCGTCGGCCGCCGTGCCATGTGCGTGCACACGTGGACGGTTGCGGCTACGAACCTCTGGCCCAATAGGGAAGGATGAATGCCGTGTCGGAGAACCCAGACCACGAGAACGCCGTCCCTGAACCGTCCGAGGCGGGCGAACTGGACGATCGCGTCGTCGATGCCGACGCGGCCGATGTCGTCGAAGCCGTCGAGTCGATGGAGGCCGCGCTCGGCGCCGGCGGGACCGACGATGGGTCCGCGGCGGACGTCGAGCCCGCATACCTGTCGTACGAGGAGTTCGGTCGACGGTTCTTCGAGCTCGCCGTCACCGAGGAACGGATCGGCAGCGCGTTCACCTCGATCGCGGGCGAGGAGTTCGAGGTCGGCCCGATCGGGTCGGGACCGGCAGGAGTGGTGAAAGTGCGGGCGATGGTGCGCGTCGCCGAACCGGAGATCGTCCGTGATCTCGGGCAGCTGATCACCTTCACGGTCAAGCTGCCGCTGCACATCGCGTTGACGGTGGATCTCAAGGTCGACCGCATCCGGTACGACGTCGACGGTCTGGTGACACTGCCGCTGACGGTCCGGTGCGCGGCGCCGCTGCAGGTGCGGATAGAGGTGGACCCACCGCGACCGCGCGACGTGTTCGTCGACGTCAGCTCGCGGAACGTCCGGGGCGAGATCATTCGCAATCTGGCTCAGGTGGACGACGAGATCCGCAGGGTCATCGCGAAGTTCGTGGAGACCGAGATCGACAAGCCGGCTATCCGCAAGGCCCGGTTCATCGACGTCGACGCCGAACTCGGTCGCGCGTTCGAAAGCATGTGACGCCTGTTCGGTGCCATGCTGGATAGATGACTGAGAACCGCCCGGGAGATCACGAGAAGTACGTCAAGGCAGATCAGCCGTACGAACGAGACACCAGGTACATCGAGACCCGGATCACGCGCGACGGCGCCGACGGCTACCCGGTGGAGGCCGGGCGCTACCGGCTCGTCGTCTCATACGCCTGTCCGTGGGCGAACCGGTCGATCATCGTGCGCCGGCTGCTCGGTCTCGAAGACGCGATTTCAATGGGTGTGTGCGGTCCGACGCACGACTGGCGGTCGTGGACCTTCGACCTCGATCCGGGCGGGGTGGATCCGGTGCTGGGCATACCGCGGCTGCAGGACGCGTACTTCCGGCGGATCCCCGGCTATGAGAAGGGCATCACCGTCCCGGCAGTCGTCGATGTCCCGAGCGGAGCGGTGGTCACCAACGACTTCCCGCAGATCACTCTCGACTTCGAGACCGAGTGGGTCGACTTCCACCGGGACGGGGCGCCCCGGCTGTACCCCGAGGACCTTCGCCGCGAGATCGACGAGGTGAACGCGGTGGTCTACCGTGACGTGAACAACGGCGTGTACCGGTGCGGCTTCGCCGGCTCACAGGAAGCCTACGACGACGCCTACGACCAACTCTTCTCCCGGCTCGACTGGCTCACCGAACGGCTGCGCACCCAGCGATACCTGGTCGGAGACACCATCACCGAGGCGGATGTGCGACTGTTCACGACGCTCGCGCGGTTCGACCCGGTGTATCACGGCCACTTCAAGTGCAATCGCGAGAAGCTCTCCGAGATGCCGGTGCTCTGGGCATACGCGCGCGATCTCTATCAGACTCCCGGCTTCGGTGACTGCACGAACTTCGACCACATCAAACGGCACTACTACCAGGTGCATCGCGACATCAACCCCTCCGGGATCGTGCCGAAGGGTCCGGATCTGTCGAACTGGGCCGAACCGCACGGCAGGGAGGCGCTCGGTGGCCGACCCTTCGGAGACGGAACACCGCCCGCCCCGCTCGGTTGAACGGGACGGGCGGTGTCGTCGAGGGGTGAACGCCAATCCCTCAGGCCACCGCCAGCTCCGCTGAGCGCGCCCGGGCGCGCGGAATCGCCAGCGTGATGAGCACACCGACGAAGGCCGCGGCCGCCCCGATGAGGAAGCACCAGCGGAAGGCGGAGTGCGTCGGAACCTGGTGACCGCCACCGAGATCGATGGTCGACGCAGCCAGAACCACCGCCATCACCGCCGACGACAGGGTGGTGCCGACCGACCTCATCAGGCCGTTGAGTCCCACCGCCGCCCCGGCCTCGGTGATCGGCACCGCGCCCATGATGAGCGTGGGCATCGCCGCGTAGCCGATGCCCACGCCGGCCGAGCCGATCACCGAAGCCACGGCGAGCTGCCAGGGAGCGTTCATCAGGAAGTACGCGGTGAGGTAGCCGACACAGAGGACCGCGCCGCCGATCGCGAGCGTGAGCTTCGGGCCGAGACGGTTGATGAGCATGCCGGAGATCGGGGCGAAGAGCATCATCATGATGCCGCCCGGAGCCATCCACAGACCGGTCTGCAAGATGGTCTGCCCGAAGCCGCCGACCGAATCCGGCACCTCGAGCATCGTCGGAACCACGATCGCCTGCGCCATCATGCCGAATCCGATGGCGATCGCCGCCAGATTCGTCAGCAGCACCGTCGGCTTGGCGGTCGTGCGCAGATCGACCAACGGATCACTGTGCCGCAACTCGAACATCGCCCACGCCAGGAGCACGACCACGCCGGCGGCGAGGAAGCCGAGGGTGGCGCCGGACGCCCAGCCCCAGTCCTTACCCTTCGAGACGGCGATGAGGACGCTGCACAGACCGGCCGCCATTCCGACTGCGCCGACTACGTCCAGTCGTCCACCGGCACTGTCGGCGACGTTCGGCACGATGACTACGACCAGGACGGTGATCAGCAATGCCAGTCCCGCCGAAGCCCAGAACAGCGCCCGCCAGTCCCAGGTCTGCGCGACCCAGGCCGACACCGGAAGTCCGATGGCGCCGCCGACGCCGAGCGTGGCGCTCATCGCGGCCACCGCCATCGAGGTCAGACGCGGCGGCGTCACCTCCCGCATCAGGCTGATGCCGACCGGGATGAAGCCCATCGACATGCCTTGGACGGCGCGTCCGATCAGCATCGGAACGAGTGTGCCGCCGATGGCGCAGATCAGCGAGCCGACGACGAGTAGCAGCGCGCTGGCGAGAATCACGCGCTGCTTGCCGTACATGTCGCCGAGGCGCCCCGCGATCGGCATAGCCACGGCGCCGCCGAGCAGCGTGGCGGTGATCACCCACGACGCGTTCGAGATGGACGTGTGCAGCAGTTGCGGTAGTTCGGGCTGAACCGGGATGATCAGCGTCTGCATCAGGGATGCGACCAGACCGCCCAGACAGAGGGTGATGACGATACCGAGTGCACCGCGGTCGCCTGCGGTTTCGTCCGACGCTGCGGCGGCAGGGGCGTCGGCCGGCGCGGGCGCGGGGTTCACATCGTCGGCGGTCGGATCCGCCGTACCGGAGGGGGAGGACATTCAGAGGCCTTCGTTTCAGTGCGGAGCATGCGAGAACAACCTATGTAAGGTACATATGCGTCGTGCACACCCCAAACTCGGGGCTGTGTGCGGTCCAGTCGAGAACGAGGTGAGAACGGTAGACGGAGGCGAGCCCACCTGGCCGTCCCAGGTGCATCGGGACGTGGTCGAAGAACTCCTGCGGTTGCGTCGCAGACGTGACGAGGTCGACCCGAAGGCGATTCTGGACGCATCCGCGTTTCATATCCTCTGGCTGCTGTCGGACGGCCGCGCGCGGACTCTGCGTGAACTGAGCCACGATCTCGCGCTGGAGCAGTCGACGGTGAACCGGCAGGTCAACGCGGCGATCAAGCGCGGATACGTCGAGCGCTTCCCCGTCGACGGGCAGGTCAGTCGGATGCACCGGCCCACCGCGGCGGGGATGGAGGCGCTCGAACACGACGGTAGACGACGTGCCGATCGGCTCAATCGCGTCTTCGCCGATCTCGCTCCCGGCGATCCCGCGATTCTGCTCGCTCAGCTGCGGGCGTTCAACGACGCGTTCGAGCGCCAGGGTGTCGACGCGGACTGACGCAGGGCCGCTCAGTGCCTGCGGGCGGCGGCCGACGCCGCCCGATCGGCCTCGTCCTCCGACGCCCCGATGCCTGCCGACCAGCCGCAGTCGTCCCCGCGCCGCCACTCCAGAACGGTCAGGAAGCGTCCGCGTTCCGGCGCCGTGATCGCGCTCCGGTGACGGCTCAGAGGTTCGATGGCGTCCGCGCGCGCTGAGGTGCTGTCCGCGGCGCCGTCTGCGGGCATGTACTCCGCGCAGAACAGCGTCCAGAGCGTCTCCGCGTCGACTTCGCGGCCCTCGGTGTCCGTGTGCCGTTGCACGACGCGTGCGAAGTCGATCTGAAGGCGGCGTGGCAACTCGACGCCGAACTCGGCTGCCAGCAGATACGCGATACCGCCCTTGCCGGATTGCGAGTTGACCCGGATCACCTCATCGTACGTGCGGCCCAGGTCGGCCGGGTCGACCGGCAGATAGGGCACGTCCCACGGCATCTCCGATTCGGCGTGACCGGCATGGGCGGACCGGCGTCGGTGGTCGGCGAATCCCTTGGCGATGGCGTCTTGATGAGTGCCGCTGAATGCCGTGTACACCAGGTCGCCGACGTACGGGTGGCGTGCATGGATCTCGATCTGGTTGGCCTCCTCGACGACTCGGCGGATCTCGTCGATGTCCGAGAAGTCGATCATCGGGTCGACGCCCTGTGCGTGGAGATTGAGGGCCAAGGTGGCGATGTCGACGTTGCCGGTCCGTTCGCCGTTGCCGAACAGGCATCCCTCGACGCGTTCGGCGCCGGCCAGCACCGCCAGTTCCGCGCACGCGATTCCGGTGCCGCGGTCGTTGTGCGGGTGCACCGACAGGATCACCGATTCCCGACGCTCGAGGTTCAGGTGCATGTACTCGATCTGGTCGGCGTAGACGTTCGGCGTCGCGATCTCCACGGTCGCAGGCAGATTCAGGATCACCGGACGATCAGGAGCGGCGTCCCACAGCCGCGTCATCGCGTTGCAGACGTCGAGCGCGAAATCCGGCTCGGTGAGGTTGAAGACCTCGGGGGAGAACTCGAAACGGACGTTCGGCAGGTCGCCGGCGAATTCCAACACGTCCCGGCCGCCGCCCAGAACGGTCTCGAGCAGCTCCGACCGCGACTGTCTCAACACGATGTCGCGCCAGACGGGTGCCGTGGCGGTGTACATGTGCACCACCACGGGATTGTCGATCCCGCGGATGGACTCCACGGTCCGCTCGATCAGATCCCGTCGCGCCGGAGTGAAGACGACCACCGTCACGTCGTCGGGGGCCAGATCGGTCTCCGCGATCTGCCGGACGAAATCGAAGTCGGTGGCCGACGCCGAGGGATAGCCGACTTCGATCTCCTTGTAGCCCATGGCGACGAGCAATTCGAACAGCTGGCGCTTGCGTGCCGGGTTCATGGGTTCCGGCAGTGCCTGGTTGCCGTCGCGCAGGTCTACCGGAACCCACAGCGGCGCGGACGTGAGGCGAGCCTCGGGCCACCGGCGCGTCGTCAGCGGAACCTCGACGCGACGGTACACGTCGCGGTACCGGTGCGAGGGCATCTGGGATCGCCGCTGGCGGTTCCATGAGGGTGACTGGTCGGGTATCGGCCCGGCAGGGGTGCTGATGGAGCCGAAGGCGTCGGGCCGGGACGCGGGGGATTCGGATTCGGTGAACATGGGATCTCGCTTTCGCAGAAGTCGGGTGCAGACCGGCGTCGGGGCCCACGGGGAGTCGCCGGTCTGCGGATCAGGACTCTCCGTGGCTGATGAGTCGGAGGGAAGCGAGGTTCTGCATGGCGCTAGAATCTAACACAACTCATCAGACAAGTAGAGGAGTGAGTGGTCATGCCCGCACAGGTGCGGCGAACGCCGCTGGCCGATCAGGCCGCCGAGGTACTGCTCGAGCGCATTCGCGCCGGGGAGTGGACACTGGGCCAGAAGCTTCCCGGCGAGAGCACGCTGGCGGTCCAGCTGGGGGTCGGCCGATCCACCGTGCGGGAGGCGGTGCGCCAGCTGGCAGGGCGCGGCGTCCTCTCGTCACGCCAGGGCGCCGGCGTCTTCGTCGCCGCAGTCGACGTGCCGGAGAACTGGGACGACGTCCTTCGCAGGGCGGACGTCGTCGCAGTGCTGGAGGCGCGCACCGCGATCGAGACCGAAGCCGCCGCGCTGGCGGCACGGCGCCGCACTCCGGCGCAGCTGCGCGCCATGCGTGCGGCGCTCGAGAAGCGCGAACAGAGCCGGAGCGGAATCGAGGACCGCGTCGCGGCCGATATCGACTTCCATCGGGCGGTGGTCTCCGCCGCCGGGAACCCGGTGTTGACCGAACTGTTCGACGCGATGACCCCGCGGGTGCGCGTCGCGATGGTCGACTTGCTGCGGATCCGTCGAGAGTTCGACACCGACATCGACCATCGCGCCCACGCCGACATCGTCGACGCCGTGGCGGCGAGGCGACCTGCCGACGCCGCAACCGCGGCACGCACCCATCTGGACGGACTCAAGGAGGCACTCGCGTGACACGCGCACAACAGGTTCTGCGGCTCGACGCCGTCACCTTCCGCCGCAACGGCCGGCAGATCCTGCACGGCATCGACTTCACCGTGCATGCGGGAGAGCACTGGGCGCTGCTCGGCCCGAACGGAGCGGGCAAGACCACCATCGTCGGGTTCTGCGCTGCTCAGACGCACCCGACGACGGGCACCGTCGACGTCTTGGGTAAGCGCCTCGGTCGCGTCGACACCGCCGAACTGCGCCGCCACATCGGCCACGTGAACCCGCGTCATCGGCTGCAGACCGGACTCACCGTGACCGAGGTCGTCCTCACCGGCGTCACCGGAACCATCGATCTGCCGATGCGATGGGTGCCCTCCGCGCAGGACCGGGCCAGGGCCGCAGCCCTCATCGACGACGTCGGAATGAGCGCGCGTGCCGACTCCGATTGGCTCACCCTGTCGCAGGGCGAACGGGGACGGGCGCTGATCGCGCGCGCACTGATCAGCGATCCCGAACTCCTGCTGCTCGACGAGCCGACCACCGGCCTCGACGTCGCCGCCAGGGAACAACTCCTCGAAACCGTCGACGCACTCGCGGTGTCCGAGCCCGAGGTGGCCTCCGTGCTGGTCACCCACCACCTGGAGGAGCTGCCCGAGACCACCAGCCACGCACTCGTGATCCGCGACGGCGCGGTGGTGGCCTCCGGAACGGCGGCTCAGACGGTCACGTCGGAGGTCATCAGCCGGGCCTTCGACCATCGGATCGCCGTCGACCACGCCCAGGGTCGGTGGAGCGCCCGGGCCGTGAGGGAACGCTGAACGAGCAGCTCACACGGTGAGCATCACCTTGATCGCTTCGCGCCGGTCCATCGCGCGGTAGCCCTGGGCCGCGTCCTCGAGGGGCAGTGAGAGATCGAAGACGCGGCCGGGGTCGATCTCTCGGGCCGCGATGCGGCGCACCAGATCGGGCAGATACCGGCGGACCGGTGCGGGCCCGCCGTGCAGATGCACCGCCGAGTAGAAGAGCCTGTCGCCGGGCAGTTCCACGCCGTGCGAGACGCCGACGAAGCCGACGTGGCCGCCCGGGCGGGTCGATCGGATCGCCTGCATCATCGACTCCTGGGTTCCGACGGCCTCGATCACCGAGTGCGCGCCGAGTCCACCGGTCAGTTCCTTGACCGCCGCGACGCCGTCCTTGCCGCGCTCGGCGACGATGTCGGTGGCACCGAACTGCCTGGCGAGTTCCTGGCGGTCGGCGTGTCTGCTCATCGCGATGATGCGCTCAGCTCCCATCTGGCGCGCCGATAGAACGCCGAGCAGGCCCACCGCACCGTCGCCGACGACGGCGACGGTCTTGCCCGGCCGGACCTGGGCGGCGTCCGCCGCGAACCAGCCCGTGCCCAGGACATCGGACGCCGCGAGATACGAGGGGATCAGGTCGTCGTCGGGCGGCGCCGGCGTCGCGACCAGCGTTCCGTCCGCCCACGGGATGCGGGCGTACTGCGCCTGGGTTCCGATCCCGCCCATCGGGTGGACGTTGACGCATCGGGACTGATAGCCGGCCTCGCAGATCTCACAGGTGTTGTCCGAGGCCATGAACGAACCCACCACGAAGTCACCGACCTTCACGGTGCGTACCTCGGGCCCGACCTCTTCGACGTAGCCGACGTACTCGTGGCCCATCGGCGCCTCGTCGACGTCATTGGCACCGCGATAGGGCCACAGATCGGAGCCGCAGATGCACGTGGCGGCGAGACGGATGACCGCATCGGTGGGCTGTTCGATTCGGGGATCGGGTCGATCGACGACGCTGACGTCTCCGGGCGAATGCATGATGACTGCGCGCATGCCGTCCACGGTAATGCGAACCGATCGCCCGCGCAGACGCGCGGGGACAGGGCGTACGTTGGACTGCGGAAGTCTGGAGTCCAGGAGGGTTCGTGCAGCTGAGGCAGTCGTCGACATTCGCCTCCCTCGCCGTACCGAACTTCCGGACCTATGTGACCGGCGCACTGGTCTCCAACGTCGGCACGTGGGTGCAGCGGGTGGCCCAGGACTGGCTGGTGCTGCAGCTCTCCGGCGGATCGGCGATGGCGGTCGGCATCACGACGGCGCTCCAATTCGTTCCGGCGCTCGTCCTCTCACCCTTCGGCGGTGTCCTCGCCGACCGCTTCGACAAGCGCAGACTCCTGATGTTCACGCAGAGCTGGATGGCGCTGAGCGCGCTGGTGCTCGGCGCCCTCGCGGTCTCCGGCGTGGCCCAGACCTGGCACGTGTACGTGTTCGCCGTCGTCTTCGGGATGGGTACGGCGCTGGACGCACCCGCCCGCCAGGCCTTCGTCTCGGAGATGGTCGGAACCGAACGGCTCACCAACGCGATCGGGCTCAACAGTTCGGCCTTCAACGCCGCGCGGCTCATCGGCCCGGGAGTCGCAGGGCTCATCATCGCGGCCTTCGGCAGCGGGTGGGCGATCCTCAGCAACGGCGTCAGCTATCTCGCCTTCCTGATCGCCTTGATGCTGCTGAACAGGGACGAACTGGTCCCGGCCGAACCGCTGCGCCGGGCGAAGGGCCAGGTGCGCGAGGGGGTTCGGTATGTGGCCGCGCGCGCCGATCTGCTGATCGCCCTCGGCGTGGGTTTCGCCGTCGGCACCTTCGGTCTGAACTTCCAGATGACGAACGCGCTGATGGTGCGCAACGAGTTCCACCTGGACGCCGAGATGTACGGTCTGCTCGGCACCGTCTCGGGCGCGGGGTCGCTGCTCGGCGCGCTGCTGGCCGCGCGGCGGAAGTCGTCTCCCGGACTGCGGTTCGTCGTCAGCGCCGCGCTGGTCTTCGCGGTCGTCAACGTGCTGTCGGGTGCGTTGCCGACCCCGCTGCTCTACGGCCTGGTGCTGCCTCTCGTGGGACTCTCCGCGCTGCTGTCGCTCACCGCGACCAACATGTACGTGCAGATGCATGTCGACCCGCAGGTCCGCGGGCGGGTGATGGCGCTCTACATGACGGTGCTGATGGGCGGCACACCCATCGGCGCGCCGCTCCTCGGTCTGCTCGCCGAATGGTTCGGACCGCGGGCGCCGCTCATCGGCGGCGGCGTGATCCAGGTGGCGGTGATCGCCGGAGTGCTGGCGCTGGTAGCCGTGCGCGTGCAGCGCGGACGGTCGAACGGGATCTCCGGGCTGGCGCGCGACAGCCGGCTCGGAATGTTCGCCGAGGTCCCGGTCGCCGCCCCGGACCCGGAACGTGAGTGCTGAGCGGCGCTCAGTCGTCCGGAGCCTCGAGTGTGTGCGATTGCGCGCGCAGCCGCTCGAACTCGGCGAGTTTGTCGGCGCCCTCGCGGGTGGTCCGATAGCGCGACAGCACCTGCATCGCCGTCTGCGTATTGGCCATCACCCACATCATGGTGTCGAAGTCGGCTTCCAGGTCCTCGCCCGCGTCGTTGCGCCGCCGCAGATTCTCCAGTTGCGGACGCATGGTCTCCATCCATGCGATGTCGCCGGGTTCGGCTCCGCGCGGCGACGCCTCGGCTGCGTCGACTGCGGTGAAGGCCGCCTCCCACGTGAACGCGAGCTTGTCGAACGGGGTCGGTTCGGTCATGCCAGCCAGGTTATGACACGGGCGGCCAGCGGCCCGGGCACCGCCCTTCGGTAGCCTGCATGCGGTGACCAACAGTGCGCCTCTCGAGTCAGTGAATGCCCGCATCGCCAAGGAGCTCTCCGTCGGCGAAGGCCAGGTCAGCGCGGCGGTGAAGCTGCTGGACGAAGGATCGACCGTCCCGTTCATCGCCCGGTACCGCAAGGAGGTCACCGGCAGTCTCGACGATGCTCAGCTGCGTCTGCTGGACGAACGACTGCGCTATCTGCGCGAGCTCGACGAGCGCCGGGCCGCCGTCATCGCGTCCATCGACGAGCAGGGGAAGCTGACCGACGAACTGCGTGCATCGCTGCTGGCCGCCGACACGAAGGCGCGCGTCGAGGACATCTACCTGCCGTATAAGCCCAAGCGTCGAACCAAGGCGCAGATCGCGCGTGAGGCCGGTCTCGAGCCGCTGGCCGAGGCGTTGCTCGCCGATCCGTCGCTGGTTCCCGCCGACGCCGCTGCCGCCTACATCGGCGAGCAGGTCGCCGATGCCGCCGCCGCTCTCGACGGCGCACGCCACATCCTGATCGAGCGCGCTTCGGAGGACGCCGAGCTCGTCGGTGCGGTCCGCGAGAAGTTCTGGGCCGACGGCTCGCTCCGGACTCAGGTCCGGCCCGGTGCCGAGACCGATGCCGCCGCGCAGAAGTTCCGCGACTACTTCGACTTCGCCGAACCGCTCGACGCGATGCCGTCCCACCGCGTGCTCGCCGTATTGCGCGGCGAGAAGGAGGAGGTCCTGAGCCTGACCTTCGACGGTGGCGACGACGAGCCGTACCAGGCGATGGTCGCAGCGACCCTGGGCGTCGACCAGTCGCATCCGGGTGCGGCCACCGACTGGCTCACCGCTACGGTTCGCTGGGCGTGGCGGACCAAGCTCATGATCACCGCGACGATCGACGCGCGGATGAAGCTCCGGAGCCGGGCCGAGGACGACGCGGTCGCCGTCTTCGCGACCAACCTCAAGGATCTGCTCCTGGCGGCTCCCGCCGGGACGCGCACCACTCTCGGCCTCGATCCCGGGTACCGGACCGGCGTGAAGGTGGCGGTGGTCGACGCGACCGGCAAGGTGGTGGACCACTGCGCGATCTTCCCGCACAAGCCGCAGCAGCAATGGGATCAGGCCAAAGCCACGCTGGCCGCGCTGATCGCGCGCCACGGGGTGGAACTGATCGCGATCGGCAACGGAACGGCCTCGCGCGAGACCGATCAGCTCGCGGGCGAGCTGCTCTCGGACATCAAGAAGTCCGGCGCCCGGCCGCCGGTCAAGGCCGTCGTGTCGGAGGCGGGCGCATCGGTGTACTCTGCGTCCGAGTACGCCTCCCAGGAGCTCCCGCAGCTCGACGTCTCGATCCGCGGCGCGGTCTCCATCGCGCGTCGCCTCCAGGATCCGCTGGCCGAGCTGGTCAAGATCGATCCCAAGTCGATCGGCGTGGGTCAGTACCAACACGACGTCTCGGCGACCAACCTCGCGCGCAGCCTCGACGCGGTCGTGGAGGATGCGGTGAACGCCGTCGGCGTCGATCTCAACACCGCGTCGGTTCCGTTGCTCTCGCGCGTCTCGGGGATCACCCCCACACTCGCCGCCGGAATCGTGGCTCACCGAGACCGGACGGGTGCGTTCCGAAGCCGGACCGGTCTGCTCGACGTCCCCCGTCTGGGTCCGAAGGCGTTCGAGCAGTGCGCCGGCTTCCTGCGCATCCGCGGCGGCGACGATCCGCTGGACGCCTCCGGCGTGCATCCGGAGGCGTACCCGGTGGTGCGCAAGATCCTCGACCGCAGCGGTCGCGAACTCACCGAGCTCATCGGTGACAGCACGACGCTGCGCACCCTCAAGCCCGCGGAGTTCGCCGACGACACGTTCGGTGTCCCCACCGTCACCGACATCCTCGCCGAACTGGAGAAGCCCGGCCGCGACCCGCGGCCGGCGTTCACCACCGCGACCTTCGCGAGCGGAGTCGAGAAGGTGTCCGATCTGCGGCCCGGCATGGTGCTCGAAGGCGTCGTCACGAATGTCGCGGCATTCGGTGCCTTCGTGGACGTGGGCGTGCACCAGGACGGACTCGTCCACGTCTCGGCGATGGCCGACCGGTACGTCTCCGACCCGCACGAGGTGGTTCGCTCGGGCCAGATCGTGAAGGTGAAAGTGCTCGAGGTGGACGTCGACCGGCAGCGGATCGGTTTGTCGCTGCGACTGAACGACGAGGCCGACGCCGGTCCGCGCGGCGGTGGTCGCAGACGCGGGGGCGGCGACAACCGGGGCAACGACAATCGGGGCAGCGACAACAACCGGGGCGGAAAGGGCCGCGGAGGCGGCCCGCGCGGCGCTGCCGGTCAGGGCCGGGGCGGTTCCCGGCGGGACGACCGGCCGGCCGGCGGATCGATGGCGCAGGCGCTGCGCGATGCGGGATTCGGCCGCTGACCAGCGGCGGAGGCGCTCGGCGGCGAGATCGCGGAGGAGAACGAGGGCTGGTTCGTGACGGTTGCGCTGGGGGCGGGCCGACCGATGATCGCCTTCCAGAAGGTCGCCGACCCCACCCCCGGCAAGAACCGGATCCACCTCGATCTGCGTGCCGACGACAGGACCGCGGAGGTGGAGCGTCTCATCGCCGCCGGTGCGACCCTGGTGGCGGAGCGCAGCATGGGCGACGGGTTCGCCTGGACCACGCTGGCCGATCCGGACGGCAATCAATTCTGCGTCGCATCGGACTGAACGCGACCGGGTCACCGGCCCACAGCGTCACCGGACGGACGGTTCACAGGTCGTCGGTCGAGACCATCCGGCGACGGACCGACAGGAGTTCCACCTCGGGCCGGGCGGCGCCGAACCGTTCGACGGCGTCGAGCACCTCGGTGACGTGCGCGGCGTCGCCGCTGACCGCCGCGACCCCGATGAGGGTCCGCCGGTGGACGTCTCGATGATCCACCTCGGCCACCGAGACGTCGTACCGCCGGCGGATCTCGGCGATCAACGGCCGGATGACGGAGCGTTTGCCCTTCAACGAGTGAACGTCGCCGAGCAGGAAATCGAATTCGAGAGAACCTATCCACATAGGGTTGCCGACTCTACGGCATCTTCCGATCAGCGCAAGCCGGTTCCCGGCGGGTACAGCCGGTGCGCCAGCGCGGCCTTGCGAGACCGATTCGTGGCCACGGCGGCGGGGGAGAAGCCGCCGGCGCAGGGCCGCGGGGGAACGTCGCAGTCCGGACCGACGACGGTCCACGCCGAACCGGCCTCCGACAGCGAGGCGTGCTTGGTGCCGTAGTAGTCGGGCTTGGCGATCACCGCGACGCCCGAATCTCCGGCCGAAGCCGCGATCAGGTGCGGGTGGAAACGAGTCGACACCCACGTTCGTCCCCGGCCCGTGGGCAGCCCCGACGCCCAGACCTGCTGGAACGACAGCCGCTCGGCGCCATCGAGCCGGGCGCCCAGGCGGTTCGCGACCACCGCGTCGATGCCGGGATTGCACTCGGCGATCACCACCTCGGGGCCGGCGACAGCCCATTCGTCGAGCGTCGCCTCGATGAATCGCGCTACAGCGGTCACGCCGCGGTCACCGCGCCACGAGAAGTCGTCGGTCAGATCGCCCTGTGCGCACACCACCACGCCCGCCTCTTCCGGCGGGCCGGGTTCGGGGCGGGCCACCGCGGCCGACAGCCACGCGTCGTCGCCGGTGAACGATGCACCGCGGACCGGCCCGAGGTACTCCGCGCTGGGCGCGTCGCGAACGTCGAAGACGTCGAAGCCGTCGATGGCAGCGCGGAAATCCTCGGCGTCGGGACCTGCGAAACCCGGTGTCAGACCGGCACCGCTGGCCACCGCCCGTCCGCCGGTGGACCGCGTCACCGCGGCGACGGCGGAGACCAGCGCGAGGTGATGCGACCACAGGCCGTTGAGGAAGCCGCCGCCGACGATGTGGACGGTCCCCGCCCGCAGCAGCAGTCGGGCCCCGGGATCGGAGCCGGCGGACCGATGCAGGTCGTCGACCGGATCGGAGCGGTGGCCGTCGCCCGGTGCGAAGACCCGGCGCCACAGCGTGTCGACGAACACGGCGGCGGGATTGGCGTGCTGGAGCAGCAGCGCCGCCTGCCCGGGCCGAGGCGAATCGACCACGACCACCGCGGCCGGTCGCCGCGCCGCCAGATGCCGGAGCCAGGCCTCGGCGATGAGTTCGTCGCCGAGATTGGGAAAGCCGGCGACGCTCACCAGGTACACCACCTCGCGCGCTCCGACCGGCAGCCGGGACGCGAGGAGGTTCAGGACGGACACGGCGGAATCAGGACTCCCGGTCGCCGATGAGAGCGGCCACGTGATCGGGCACGAACTTCGACAACGACCGCGGCGGCCGATGATAGTTGCCCGACTCGATCGGCTTCTTGGGCAGCTTCACCTCCGCCCGCTGGACGGGTTCGTAGTCGATGGTGGAGAGCAGGTGGGAGATCATATTGAGCCGGGCGTTGCGCTTCTGGTCGGACTCGACCACATACCACGGACTGCTCGAGGTGTCGGTGTGCACCATCATCTCGTCCTTGGCCCGGGAGTACTCCTCCCAGCGGTACACCGACTCGAGATCCATCGGACTCAGCTTCCACTGGCGCACCGGATCGTCGCGGCGGGCGCGGAATCGGCGGAGCTGTTCCTCATTCGACACCGAGAACCAGTACTTGCGGAGGATGATCCCGTCGTCGATGAGCATCTGCTCGAAGATCGGTGTCTGCCGGAGGAACCGGGTGTGCTCTTCGGGCGTGCAGAAGCCCATCACCTTCTCGACACCGGCCCGGTTGTACCAGGAGCGGTCGAAGAGGACGATCTCACCGGGTGCGGGCAGATGTGCGACGTATCGCTGGTAGTACCACTGTCCCCGTTCCCGATCGGTGGGTGCGGGCAGCGCCGCCACCCGGCAGATCCGCGGGCTCAGGTACTCGCTGATGCGTTTGATCGCTCCGCCCTTGCCTGCGGCGTCCCGGCCCTCGAAGACCACCACCACGCGGGCTCCGGTGGCCCGCACCCACTCCTGCAGGGTCACGAGTTCGGTCTGCAGGCGGAACAGCTCGGCCTCGTAGATGTCCTTCGGCAGCTTGGGCGGCCGCCCGCTCTTCTTCGGCATAGACGCAGTGTAGGGGCCGCGGCCGCGGACCGCCGACAGGACGCGCTACGCGATGCCCGACGCCGTCAGCCGCAGCCCGACGGCACGGTTCGCCGCGTTGGTCAGCCGCATCTCGTCGCCGTCGACCTCCACGATCACCTCGTCCCGGAGCGCTGCGAGCACCGTGCGCTCGACGTCCGCGGTCTCCGGATCGCACGCCCGGCGGGTGGTCGCGATCGGCGACAGGTGGATCCGGTCTCCGTCGACGCGCGCCCGCCCGGTCATCCTGTTGCAGCCCGTGCTGCCCGCGAACGCGCCGTCGCCCGCGATCTCGAAGTACGGCTTGCTGTTCTCGAGTGCGGCAGAGGTCGAGACCGCGGCGTCGGTGACGAGCGCGCTGACCCGCCATCGGGTGCCGACGACGGGACGCTCGCGCCGTTCGGCGAGCATCACCTTCCGATCGCCGCGTTGCAGAGTGAGCGTCGTACCGTCCAGATGCCACGACAGGGGTGAGCCGAACAGGTCCGTGACCCATCGGTCGGCGCCGTCGCGTGGCGGCGGACACGCCATCATCGTGCCGACCAGATTCCCGGTCGTGAGCACGCCGCCGGTGAACGCGACGGCGCCGCCGTGCCCGTTGCATCCGGCGTTCGCACTGATGGTGCCCTTGCCGAAGGCGAGCAGCAGCGGTCCTCCGCCCGGAATCTGCGGGCCCTGGACCTCCGTGGACAGATACGTCTTCCCGACCAGCTCTGCGGGGTCGGCGTCGGGCGTGGACGAACGGTCCCCGCAGCCCGCCAGACTCGACGTACCGGCGACGATCGCGCCCATAGCTGCCAGCACCCGCCAACGCGTCCGGCGTCCGATGATCATGTGCGCCACGGTAGCGCAGCGCCGCGTACGGTAGATCACGATCGACCCCGGCGTCGCGACGCGCACCGAGGTCTCTGCAGTCCGGAGTTCGAGGAACAGGAAGCACGTGGGAAGACTCACCAACGCGATGTGGCGCATGCTGGGTGCGCAGACCTCTCGCAACCAGTCGCAGTCGCTGACGATGATCGAGGAGTCCGCTGAACACGACGAGTGGGCCGCGGGGCTCGGGGACGGTGAGTTCGCGGGCGCCGCAGCCGAACTCGACATGTCGGTGGTCGGCGACCGCGCGAAGTTCCTGGCGCTGGTGCGCGAAGCCGGCGACCGCAAGCTCGACATGAAGCCCTTCGACGTGCAGTTGCAGGGTGCGCTGCGCATGCTCGAGGGCGACGTCGTCGAGATGGCGACCGGCGAGGGCAAGACCCTCGCGGGCGCCATCGCGGCGATCGGCTACGCGCTCGACGGTCATCAGGTGCACGTGGTCTCGGTCAACGACTATCTCGCCGATCGTGACGCGAAGTGGATGAAGCCGCTGTACGACGTCTTCGGGATCTCGGTCGCCTCGATCAACGAGCACTCCACCCGCGAGGAGCGGCAGGCGGCGTACGACGCCGACGTCACCTACGCCTCGGTCAACGAGATCGGGTTCGACGTCCTGCGCGACCACCTCGCGCTGCACGCGGACGAACTCGTCGCACCCGAACCAGACGTGGTGATCGTCGACGAGGCCGATTCGGTGCTGGTCGACGAGGCACTGGTTCCGCTCATCCTCGCCGGCTCGACCGACGCGGAGATCCCGAACAAGGCGATCCACGAGGTGGTGTCCCACCTCAAGTCGAAGCACTACGAACTCGACCAGGACGGTAAGAACGTCTCGCTGACCGAGGAGGGCGCCCAGTTCGTCGAGTCCACGCTTGGCGGCATCAACCTCTACGACGAGGAACATGTCTCGAGCACGTTGGTGCACGTGAACGTCGCGCTCTACGCCTACTACCTGCTCGAACGCGACGTCGATTACATCGTGCGCGACGGCGGCGTGCATCTGATCAACGCCTCCCGCGGCCGAGTGGCGCGGCTGCAGCGCTGGCCGGACGGTGTCCAGGCCGCGGTTGAGTACAAGGAGGGCCTCAACCCCACCCAGGCGGGCGAGGTGATCGACACGATCACCGTTCAGGCGCTGATCGGCCGGTACCCGCGCGTCGCGGGCATGACCGGCACGGCGATCGCGGCGGGTGAGCAGTTCCGGCAGTTCTACGATCTGCATGTATCGCAGATTCCGCCGAACGCCCCCAACATCCGCGTCGACGAGCCCGATCGCGTCTACGACACCAAGGCGCACAAGGTGGAGGCGGTCGTCGAGTTCGTCTCCGAGATCCACGCGACCGGACAGCCGATCCTGATCGGCACGCACGACGTGGCGCAGTCGGAGGAGCTCGCGTACTTCCTGGAGCGGGCGGGAGTTCCGTCGGTGGTGCTCAATGCGAAGAACGACGCCGAAGAGGCGGCGATCATCGCCGAGGCGGGCCGTAGATCAGCCGTCACGGTCTCCACGCAGATGGCCGGCCGCGGCACCGACATCCGGCTCGGCGGCTCCAGCGGTGACGAGGCCGCCCGCGAGGAGGTGATCGAGCTCGGCGGACTCTGCGTGGTCGGCACCGGACGCTACGACACCGAGCGGCTCGACAACCAGCTGCGCGGCCGTGCGGGGCGGCAGGGCGATCCCGGCCGATCGGTCTTCTTCTCGAGCCTGGAGGATCCGCTCGTCACCAAGAACCTCACGCACCAGCGTGAGCAGCAGCCGATCTCCTCGGACGGGTCGATGGGAGCCAAGGGAGTCGAGAGCGTCGAGAACGCCCAGAAGATCGCCGAAGGCGCGATGCTGCAACTCCACAGCAACACGTGGGAGTACAACAAGCAGGTCAACGAGCAGCGCAACGCGATCGTCCGGCGGCGGATGGCGGTACTGACCACCGATCAAGCCCTGACCGACCTCAAGGAGTCCGAGCCCGAGCGGTACGAGAGCCTGTCGGCGGACGTCGACGACGAGGTCCTGGCGGAGGCCGCGCGGCAGATCGTGCTGTACCACCTCGACCGCGCCTGGGCCGATCACCTCGCGTACATCGCTGACGTGCAGGCCAGCATCCACCTGCGGGCATTGGGCGCGCAGAGCCCGCTCGAGGAGTTCCACAAGCTGATCTTCGCCGAGTTCGCCAAGCTCGCCGACGAGGCGATGGAGGCGGCGCGCAAGACCTTCGTGGACGCCCGCATCACCGCCGACGGCGTCGACCTCGGCTTGGAAGGACTGCATCGCTCGACGATGACGTGGACCTACCTGGTTCACGAGAATCACTTCGCATCCGCCGGTGCGCAGGCGATTCAGGGCATCGTCGGCATCTTCCGATGACTCGGCCGCGGCCGCAGGACTCGCGCGAGGCACCGCGAGCCGAACGGAGTGACGCCGTGTGGACGGTGCCCAATGCGCTCAGCGTGCTGCGTCTGCTCCTGATCCCGGTCTTCATCTGGCTGCTGCTCGTGGAGGAGTCGGCCGCCTGGGCTTTCGCGGTGCTCTTCGTCTCGGGCCTCACCGACTGGCTCGACGGGAAGCTCGCGCGCTGGCTCGGACAGTCGTCTAAGCTCGGCGCGCTGCTCGATCCGGCGGCCGATCGCCTGTACGTGATCGTGATCCCGATCTGCTTCGGTATCCGCGACTTCGTTCCCTGGTGGCTCATCGGACTGATCGTCGGCCGCGATCTGCTGCTCTTCGCCACGGCGCCGCTGCTCAAATCGAGGGGCGTGACGGCCCTGCCGACCCTCTACGTCGGCAAGGCCGCCACCTTCGCGCTGATGAGCGCCTTCCCGTGGCTTCTCGCCGGTCAGATCGACGGTGTGGTGGGCACGGTGTGCCATCCGATCGGCTGGGCCTTCCTGATCTGGGGC
This sequence comes from Gordonia sp. LUNF6, assembly GCF_047041125.1. NCBI lineage: Bacteria > Bacillati > Actinomycetota > Actinomycetes > Mycobacteriales > Gordoniaceae > Gordonia > Gordonia sp. LUNF6. The sequence goes on along the minus strand of NZ_CP178181.1, from coordinate 2,174,244 downwards.
GTCGGCCTGTATCTGTGGTCGCTGGTCCTGTACTGGATTCAGACCGTCGCCGTGGTGCGGACGATGCCGCCCAGGTCGGTCACAGGCTGATCACGCATCGCTCGCTCGGTCGGGCTGATGCGCGATCCGGCGGCTCGTCACGATAAAGTCATGGAGCGCCTCGCGGCCGCAACGGAGCGGCGGGCGAGGGTGAGTCCAAGTCTTCCGACAGTTCCTGAGAGAGGCCGCAACGTGAGCGACACCAAGATCCCCGCAGAGCTGCGTTACACCGACGAGCACGAGTGGATCCGCAAGGTCGGTGACAAGACCGTCCGAGTGGGGATCACCGATTTCGCGCAGGACGCGCTCGGCGACGTGGTCTTCGTTCAGCTTCCGGAGGTGGACTCGGACGTCGAGACGGGCGAGTCGTTCGCCGAGGTCGAATCGACCAAGAGCGTCTCGGACATCTTCGGTCCGCTCGACGGTACCGTCGCCGCTGCCAACGAGGCTCTCGACGGTGCTCCCGAGCTGGTCAATTCGTCCCCGTACGAGGACGGCTGGCTGGTCGAGATCACGGTCGGCGACGACGCCGACCTGGACCAGATTCTCGCCGGTCTGCTCGACGCGGAAGGCTACCGGGCGGTTATCAGCGGCTGACCGCCAGCTGACGACCGGGCTTTCCGGAGGCGACTCGTGCCCGCACCGCGGACCGGGTCGATATGATTTCCAGTACGCCAAACGTCCCCGACCCCGGGCGGCGTTCGGACAAAGACGGTAGGTTCACTTAAGAAGGTTCCTGCCTCGCAGACGCACATCTCAACGACGAGATGGTCCGATGCATGTGTAACAGCGAGTGAGCCCAAAGGTGCGGTACCCCCGGACAATTGGAGTTCGCGCAGGTACCTCGGCTGACCTGCGGCATGCCCCACCAGGGGGCGTCGCGAGTCTTGAGTCACGGCGGGGTGCGTTGACGATGAAGGAGATGTGGTGAGCGGTAACGACAACGGCTTTGAAGCGCCCGTGGAGACGACTTCGGTCTTCCGCGAGGACTTCATCAAGGAAGTAGACGCCCCCGCGGCGTCGAACGAGCCGGCCGATACCGGTGTCGAGCGGCTGTCGCCGGGAACGGCGCTGCTGGTCGTGAAGCGGGGACCGAACGCAGGGTCGCGGTTCCTGCTCGACCAGCCGACCACGTCGGCCGGCCGTCACCCCGACAGCGACATCTTCCTCGATGACGTGACGGTGAGCCGCAGGCACGCCGAGTTCCGGAGCAACGGCGACGACTTCCAGGTGGTCGATGTGGGCAGCCTGAACGGCACCTACGTCAACCGCGAGCCGGTCGACACCGCGACCCTCACGAGCGGGGACGAAGTGCAGATCGGCAAGTTCCGTCTGGTGTTCCTGTCCGGCCCGCGCGCCGGTGAGGCAGGTGCCACGCAGTCGTGACCTCGTCTGCTGCGCGCGCGTCCGCCGCGAGCGACCGCACGATGTCGATCGGTGCTGTGCTCGCGGTGCTGCGAGAAGAGTTCCCCGACGTCACGATCTCGAAGATTCGGTTCCTCGAAACCGAGGGTCTGGTGACTCCCGATCGTGCGCCGTCCGGTTATCGCCGATTCAGCGATCAGGACTGCGAGCGGCTGCGGTTCGTGCTCACCGCTCAGCGTGATCGGTATCTGCCGTTGAAGGTGATCCGCGAGCAGCTCGACGAGATCGACGCGGCCGCCGGCGGCGCGGGCCCGCGACTGCTGTCGTCGGCGCGCAGTGCGGTGGCCCCGGCGACTGATTTCAGCTCGCGCGGCGGCCGGGTGGATCGGGAGACGCTCATCGAACGGACCGGCGTCGACTCGGCGTTCATCTCCGAGCTCGTGCGCAATGGACTCCTCTCTGCGGGCCCCGGCGGCTTCTTCGACGAAGACGCCGTGCGCCTGGTGGAGGCTGCTGCGGCGCTGGCCAACTTCGGGCTCGAGACGCGCCACCTGCGTGCGTTCAAGGTCAGTGCCGACCGCGAGGCCGGGTTGGTCGCACAGATCGCCGGCCCCATCGCGAAGGGCAAGGGCACCGGTGCGCGCGACCGTGCCGAGGAACTGGTCCGTGAGATGGCGGCACTGTCGGTGACGCTGCATACGCAGTTGGTCAAGGCCGCCGTTCGCGGCGCCCTCGACTGACCGGTAGCCGCGTAACCTGTATTTCAAGAGATCAGGAGGCGAGACCATGGGTGAGATGCGTGTCGTGGGTATCCGAGTGGAGCCTCCACAGAACCAACCGGTCCTGCTGCTGCGCGAGGTGAGCGGCGCCAGGTATCTGCCGATCTGGATCGGCCAGAGCGAGGCCGCCTCCATCGCGCTGCAGCAGCGGGGCGTGGAGCCGCCCCGCCCGCTCACTCACGATCTCGTGGTCAATCTCTGTGAGGCCTTCGGCCGTTCCCTTCAGCAGGTTCGGATCGTCGACATGCAGGAGGGCACCTTCTACGCAGAGATGGTCTTCGACGGCGAGGTGGTCGTCGAGGCCCGTCCGTCGGATGCGATCGCGGTCGCCATGCGTTGCGGTGCGCCGATCATCGCCGCCGACGACGTCCTCGACGACGCCGGGATGCTGATGCCCGACGAGGACGGCGAGCCCTCCGCGGAGGCCGCGGATGGTGCGAGCGAGGACGAGGTGGAGGCGTTTCGCGAGTTCCTCGACCAGGTCTCGCCCGAGGACTTCCTCGGTCCCGAGTCGGGGTCCTGACCCTACGGGCTCGTCGCCGAACCCGATGCGACGTCGGATTCCGGGGCGGCGCGCCGCCCGACACGGTAACGAATCCGTCTCTTCGTCATCACCGTTTGTCTACACCTGAAGTTTAGGTTGAGGTTTACCGCGAGTCGCGTTGATTGCGTGCCGCGGAGTCCATAGTTTTATCCCAGCATCGTCACCGTGAGCGTTGACGAACACTTTGTCAGCGGTCGGGAGTACGCTCGATACGAGAGTTCCGCCGGCCCGAGTCTTGTGTAAGGGAGCTACCGTGGGCGATCATCCGTCAGATCTGCAGTCCGGCGACCACCCGTCCGCCGATGCGGAATCGGTGAGTGCGATGCCGGTACAAGGCGGCCTGGATGACATCGCTCCGGGATTGTTCCCCAACGACACGGTGCCCGACGAGTTGGTCGGTTACCGCGTGCCGAGCGCCTGCCAGATCGCGGGGATCACCTACCGACAGCTCGACTACTGGGCTCGCACCTCGCTCGTGGTGCCGTCGATCCGGGGCGCGGCCGGCTCGGGAAGCCAGCGTCTCTACTCCTTCAAAGACATCCTCGTTCTCAAGATCGTGAAGCGGCTGCTCGACACCGGCATCTCGCTGCAGAACATCCGAGTGGCGGTCGACCACCTTCGTAAGCGCGGCGTCGAGGACCTCGCCCGGATCACCCTGTTCTCGGACGGCACCACGGTCTACGAGTGCACCTCCGCCGAAGAGGTCGTCGACCTCCTCCAGGGCGGACAGGGCGTGTTCGGCATCGCCGTGTCGGGCGCCATGCGCGAACTCACCGGAACCATCGCGGACTTCCCGGGGGAGCGTGCCGACGACGGTGTCAGCGAATCGTCGCCCGAAGACGAGTTGGCGGCCCGTCGCAAGAACCGCACCCGGCGCACCGGATAGGCCACGTCGGCAGTCCCGCGTGACGGTCCACACGCCGGACCGTGATTCGCGCCCGACTCTTGGTACCCTGTCGGTGCGTCGCTACGCTGCGGGAGAGCGTCGTCCGGGACATCCGGGCAACCGCCGAAGGAGCAACACCTCTCCGTCAAACTCTCAGGCACCCGGGACCGTGGCTGCTGACGACGTCTCTGGAAAGTGGCGGGTGCGCGCACCCGCCCGCCCACGGTGAAAGGCATCGGTCCGCCGCTGCCGAATCTCTCAGGCGCTGCGTTCGTGCGGCATGACAGAGGGGGAGGGACCAGTCCGGCGCGGCCGGACCGAGAAGATCAAGGTGCCCTCTTGTCGACCCCCGCTTCTGAGTTCTCCCAGCGTCACCTCGGCCCCGACGCCGACGAACTGGCTGTCATCCTCGACGTCCTCGGCGTCGGATCCCTGGACGAGATCGCCGCGAAGGTGGTTCCCGCGTCGATCGCCGACGGCGCGGACACGAACGGATTCGCTCCGGGACTGGACGCCCTGCCCGCTCCGCTGCCGGAGGCGCAGGCGACCGCGGCGATGCGCGAACTCGCGAATCGCAATGTGGTCGCCCGATCGATGATCGGTCTCGGTTACTACGACACACACACGCCCGGAGTCATCAAGCGCAACATCCTGGAGAACCCGGCGTGGTACACCGCCTACACCCCGTACCAGCCGGAGATCAGCCAGGGTCGGCTCGAAGCGCTGCTCAACTTCCAGACCATGGTGTGCGATCTGACCGGCATGGAGGTGGCGAACGCCTCAATGCTGGATGAGGCGACCGCGGCCGCCGAGGCGATGACGCTGCTGCGCCGCGCCGGTAAGTCGAAGTCGAACCGCGTGGTCGTCGACTCCGACCTCTTCCCGCAGACGCGTGCGGTGATCGAGACCCGTGCGACGCCGCTAGGCATCGAGGTGGTCGAAGCCGAGCTCGATGGGTCGGCGCCGGACGCGGGGCTTCCCGAGGGCGAGTTCTTCGGAGTCATCGTGCAGACGCCCGGTGCGAGCGGCCGGATCACCGATCTCGGCCCGGTCATCGAGGCGGCGCATGCGCGAGGTGCGCTGATCGCCGCAGGCGTCGACCTGCTGGCCGCCACTCTCATCACCCCTCCGGGAGAGCTCGGCGCGGATGCGTGCTTCGGCACCACACAGCGCTTCGGTGTCCCGATGGGCTTCGGTGGACCGCACGCCGGCTACCTGGCGGTGCACACCAAACGCACTCGTCAGCTTCCGGGGCGCCTCGTCGGCGTCTCCAAGGACGCGGACGGCAACCTCGCGTACCGCCTGGCACTTCAGACCCGCGAGCAGCACATCCGACGCGAGAAGGCGACCAGCAACATCTGCACGGCGCAGGTGCTGCTCGCCATCATCGCCGCGATGTACGCCTCCTACCACGGCCCGTCCGGGCTCAAGGCGATCGCCGAGCGGGTGCACGGGCACGCCGCAGACCTCGCCGATCGCCTCGCGGGCGGTGGATTCGGTGTGGAGCACGCCTCGTTCTTCGACACCCTCACCGTGCGGGCCGACGGCAGGGCCGCGGAGATCGTCGACGCGGCCAAGTCGCGCCACGGCATCAACCTGCGGTTGATCGACGCCGACCGCGTGGGCGTCGCGTGCGATGAGACCACCACCGCCGCCGACATCGATGCCGTCCTGGACGCCTTCGGCGCCGCGGGTGCCGCGGCGACGCAGTTCAGTGCCCCGATCGCGAACCGCAGCAGCGAATATCTGACGCATCCGGCCTTCCACCTGCACCGGACCGAGACCGCGATGCTGCGCTACCTGCGGATGCTCTCCGACAAGGACATCGCTCTCGACCGCAGCATGATCCCCCTGGGCTCGTGCACGATGAAGCTGAACGCGACCACCGAGATGGAGCCGATCACCTGGCCGGAGATCGGCGGCCTGCACCCGTTCGCCCCGCTCTCCGACAGCGAGGGCATCCGCGAGCTGATCGCTCGGCTGGAGAACTGGCTGGTGGCCGTCACCGGTTACGACCGCGTGAGCCTGCAGCCCAATGCCGGCTCGCAGGGCGAGTACGCGGGTCTGCTCGCGATTCGCCGTTACCATCTCTCGCGCGGCGACGACGCACGCGACGTCTGCCTCATCCCCTCCAGTGCTCACGGAACCAATGCGGCGTCGGCCGTCATGGCCGGGCTGCGCGTGGTGGTGGTGGCCAGCCGTGACACCGGGGACGTCGACATCGACGATCTGCGCGCGAAGATCGAGAAGCACCGCGACGAGTTGGCGGGCATCATGATCACCTACCCGTCCACCCACGGCGTGTTCGAGCACGAGGTCACCGACATTTGCGACGCGGTGCACGAGGCCGGCGGCCAGGTGTACGTGGACGGCGCCAATCTCAACGCGCTCGTCGGCCTGGCCCGGCCGGGCCGGTTCGGGGGCGACGTCTCGCATCTGAATCTGCACAAGACGTTCTGCATTCCGCACGGCGGCGGCGGCCCGGGCGTCGGACCGGTCGCGGTGCGCGAGCATCTGGCGCCGTTCCTGCCGAGCAGCCCGCTGGCCTCCGAACTTCCGCAGACCGGCGTCGCGATCTCGGCGGCGCCGTACGGTTCGGCGTCGATCCTGCCGATCACCTACGCGTACATCGCCATGATGGGTGCCCAGGGACTGCGGACCGCCACGCTGACCGCGATCGCCTCCGCCAACTACATCGCGCGTCGCCTGCGCGACCACTACCCGGTGCTCTACACCGGAGAGGGCGGCTGGGTGGCTCACGAGTGCATCCTGGACCTGCGTGAACTGACCAAGGACAGTGGAGTCTCGGTCGACGACGTCGCCAAGCGACTCGCCGACTACGGCTTCCACGCGCCCACGATGAGCTTCCCCGTCGCCGGAACCCTGATGGTGGAGCCTACTGAGAGCGAGAATCTCGCCGAACTCGACGCCTTCATCGACGCGATGATCGCCATCCGCGGCGAGATCGACAAGGTCGCCGACGGCACCTGGTCGGTCGAGGACAATCCGCTCGCCGGCGCGCCGCACACCGCCGAATGCCTGGTGGGCGAGTGGAATCACGGATACGACCGGCTCACCGCCGTGTACCCGAACGGTCTCCCGTCGTCCGGAGCGCGCGCCAAGGTGTGGCCGGCCGTCCGCCGGATCGACGGAGCCTTCGGCGACCGGAACCTCGTCTGCAGCTGCCCTCCGATCGAGGCCTTCAGCGAGTAGGCTCGCGGGCACCGACAGGAGGCTCGCGATGTCCAAAGTCCGTGTCCACAACCTCAACGTCTCGCTCGACGGTTTCAGTGCGGGCGGAACCGTCACGTACGATGCGCCGATCGGCGAGGCGGCCCGGTTGTTCGACCACTTCGACGGCCGGGTGATCTGGGGTGTGGACGCGATCGCCGAGCCGGTTCGCGCCGATCACGTGTTCACCAGTGCGTGGAGTCAGGGGATCGGCGTCGAGATAATGGGACGCCGCAAGTTCGGTCCGCAGACCGGACCGTGGGCCGACGACGGCTGGCGCGGGTGGTGGGGCGACGAGCCTCCGTTCCGCACACCCGTGGTGGTGTTGACGCATCACGAGCGCCCGCCGATCGAGTTCGCGAACGGCACCGTCTTCCACTTCGTGGACGCCCCGGCGCCGCAGGCGCTCGAGTACGCGCGCGGACTCGCCGGCGGCGATGTCCGCCTCGGTGGCGGACCCACGTCCGTCCGCGAGTTCCTGCACGCCGACCTGGTCGATTTCATACATCTGGTCGTCGTCCCGGTGGTGATCGGTTCGGGCGTCTCGATCTGGGACAGCTGTGCCGAACTCCAGGACCGCTTCGACGTCGAGTCGGTGACCACCGGCAGCGGCCTCATACACCAGTTCTGGAATCGGAAGCGGTAGGCCCTTCGCGCCGGTCCCGCTGTTACGGCGCCGCCGCCAGGTAGACCACCTTGCTGATCGCGACCGCGGCCGCGGGCTCGGGGAGCGGCATCGGGTCGGCGATCGGGCCGAAGGTCACGGTCGGCGTCGGTGCAGGCAGCGGCCCGGCACCGCGGAAACCCGCCTTGGTCAGGATCTGCATCTGGGCCGGTTTGCGCGCGAAGGTGAAGAACTGAGAGACGGCGTCGCTGACGTGCGCCGGAACCGACTGGCCCGACAGTTTCACCACCGGATAGTCGGCCGACGGAGTCGGGCCCTTCGGCGCGACCACCGCGACCCGGGCGGTCTTGTCGTCCTTGGTGAGCATGTAGAGGTGCTGCTCGGTCACCGACACGGCGCGGACCGGCGCATCGGAGGGATCGCCGGTCCCGGCGATCGAGTCGACGGCGGCGTCGATGGAGCCGTCCCCGACTTTCGGCGGAGCCGACATGAGCTGATCGAGCGCAGCGACCACCTCGGGTGACTGCGCCTGTCGGAGAGTGAGCGGCTTCTGGGTCGGGACGGTCGCGGCCGCGACTGCTTGGGCTCCCAGTGCGGTCGCGGCCGACTGCGGGCCGGTGGGCATCGCGATGCGCATCGAGCCCCACGACGATCTGCCGTACGCGGAGAGGGAATTGGCGCGGGTCTGCGCGGGCAGGTCGGACCACCCGATGCGGCCGTCGGCGGCCTTCGCGATCTCGGGCTCCATCGCCAGCCGGACCGGCGACGACACGAGCGATTCCGGGTTGCCCTGGAGCACGTCGGGCTTCGCGGTCTGCAGGGCCGCGGACCAGATGGACGACTCGGGCACCCAGGCGGCGGGGAAATCACCGTAGGTCTGCGCGTCCCACTTCTGGGCGGTCAGACCCTCGAGAGTCGCGCGGGCGTCGGCGGGTCGCACGTCCACGGTGATGCAGTGGTCGCGGACCACCGGCTCGGTGTTGTTGTAGTCCTGCGCGATCCTCTGCAGACCCGGTGCGATCGCGGGATCGGCCAGAACGGAGATCTTCGCCGGTCCCTCGAGGCACTCACCGGCCGCCACCGGCTGTTCGTCGTCGATTCGATCGCCGAGTTGACGCCACGCCGTGACGATGCCCGCGATCAGAATGATCGCGAGGACGAATGCCAGCAGCGGTCGGCTGATGTAAGTCCGACTGCGTCCACCCGAATTGTGCTTCGCCACTGATCGTCCTTCCTCCGGCGATTCGTGTCATGCCAGGCCGATGCGCGTCCAGCGGGCCGATGCACCGAGCCCGGACCGAGAATCCGGTCCGGGCTCGGTGGTCTGCACCTTCCGTGTATATCAGGCGTTGGCTGCCTTGTACTCGCGGCGCGCGGCGTGCAGCAGCGGTTCGGTGTACCCGCTCGGCTGCGTCGCGCCCTTGAGGATCAGGTCCTTGGCGGCCTGGAAGGCGATGTTGCCGTCGAAGTTCGGTGCCATCGGACGGTAGGCGGGATCGCCGGCGTTCTGCCGGTCGACCACCGGTGCCATCCGCTCGAGCGCGGCGACGACCTCGTCCTCGGTGACGATGCCGTGACGGAGCCAGTTGGCGAGCAGCTGGCTGGAGATGCGCAGCGTTGCGCGGTCCTCCATCAGCGCGACGTCGTGGATGTCCGGCACCTTCGAGCAGCCGACGCCCTGGTCGATCCACCGGACCACGTAGCCGAGGATCGACTGCGCGTTGTTGTCGAGTTCCTCGCGCTTCTCCTCCTCGCTCCAGTCGGTGCTCTTCGCCAGCGGGATGGTCAGGATGTCGTCCACAGACGCCGGTTCGCGCTTGGCGATGTCGTCCTGACGCTCGAAGACGTCGACCTCGTGGTAGTGGAGCGCGTGCAGGGTGGCGGCGGTCGGCGACGGCACCCACGCGGTGTTGGCACCGGCGTTGGGGTGACCGATCTTCTGCTCCAGCATGTCGGCCATCAGATCCGGCATCGCCCACATGCCCTTGCCGATCTGCGCCTTGTGCTGCAGACCCGCGTGCAGACCGGTGTCGACGTTCGAGTCCTCGTACGCGTTGAACCAGGTCTGGCCCTTGATCTCGGCCTTGCGGACGAACGGGCCGGCCTCCATCGAGGTGTGGATCTCGTCGCCGGTGCGGTCGAGGAAACCGGTGTTGATGAACACCACGCGCTCGGAGGCCGCCTTGATCGACGCCTTGAGGTTCACCGACGTGCGGCGTTCCTCGTCCATGATGCCGACCTTGAGGGTGTTGCGCGGCAGGCCGAGGACGTCCTCGACGCGGCCGAACAGTTCACTGGTGAAGGCGACCTCGTCGGGACCGTGCATCTTCGGCTTCACGATGTAGATCGAGCCGGTGCGGGAGTTCTGCAGACCTTCGGCGCTCATACCGTGGATGCCGATCGCCGAGGTGATCAGCGCATCCATGATGCCCTCGGGGACCTCGTTGCCGTCGGCGTCGAGGATGGCGGGGTTGGTCATCAGATGGCCCACGTTGCGGACGAAGAGCAGCGAACGACCGTGCAGTTCCACCTCGCCGGTGCCGTCGGGCGCGGTGTAGACCCGGTTCGGGTTCAGCGTGCGGGTGAAGGTCTTACCGCCCTTGTTGACTTCTTCGGCCAGGTCGCCCTTGTTGAGGCCGAGCCAGTTGTGGTAGCCGAGCACCTTGTCGTCGGCGTCGACCGCGGCGACCGAGTCCTCGAAGTCCATGATCGTCGTGACGGCGGATTCGACGGCGACGTCCTTGACGCCGGCGGCGTCGGTGGCGCCGATCGGCGACTCCGGATCGATCTGGATCTCGACGTGCAGACCGTGGTGGCGCAGGAGGATGCCCGACGGCGCTGCGGCGTCGCCGGTGTAGCCGGCGAACGCGTTCGGGTCGGCGAAGGTGGTGGTGGCGTCTCCGATCGCGGCGACGACCTTGCCGTCGACGACGGTGTACGAGGTCACGTCGGCGTGGCTGCCCTGCTCCAGCGGCACGGCCTTGTCGAGGAAGGCCTTGGCGAACGCGATGACCTTGTCACCGCGGACCTTGTTGTAGGACGAACCCTTCTCGGCACCGCCGGTCTCCGGGATCGCGTCGGTGCCGTAGAGAGCGTCGTACAGCGAGCCCCAGCGCGCGTTGGACGCGTTGAGGGCGAAACGGGCGTTGAGAATCGGCACCACCAGCTGCGGTCCGGGGATGTTCGCGATCTCCTCGTCGACGTTCTCCGTGGTGATCTGGAAGTCCTCGGGCACCGGGACGAGGTAGCCGATCTCGGTCAGGAAGGCCTTGTACTCGTCGAAGTCGAAGTCCTGGTGGTCGCGGTGCCAGGCGTCGATCTTGGCCTGCAGGTCGTCGCGGACGGCGAGCAGCTCGCGGTTGCGGGGAGCGAGGTCGTTGATCACGGCCGCAGCGCCCGCCCAGAACTTCTCGGCGTCTACACCCGTGCCGGGAAGCGCTTCGTTGTTGACGAAGTCGTAGAGGACTTCGGCGACCTGCAATCCGTTGACGGTGACGCGTTCGGTCATGGCAACCTTTCCTTTGCGAGTGCGTACTGCGGGAACGTCGGCTGCGTGCCGGATGACTCCGGAAGCGGCCCGCCCACAATCATTCATGTTACAAGGGGTTACCAGCGAGTATTTATCCGAGGCCGACCGATTCGAGAAGGCTGTCGCAGGTTGTGATGAGGGCCTCACGGAGTTCCTGCCCGCGCCGCGCGATAGCCGCCTGCTCGCGGACGTACCGGGCCCGCCCCTCGGGCGTCTCGATGGCCACCGGTGCGTAGCCGTACGAGGTGAGGTCGTACGGACTGGCTCGCATGTCGAGTTCCCGCGCGTCCAGGGCCAGCTCGAAGCAGTCGGCCAGCAGGTCCGCCGGGAGCAGTGGCGTGAGGCGCAGACAGTAGCGGTACAGGTCCATCGTCGCGTGCAGGCAGCCCGGCTGCTCGTTGTCGACGGCTCCGGCTCGACTCAGGGCGGTGGCGTTGCGCCCGACCGCGTCCGCGGTGAAGAACCGGAAGGCGTCGAAGTGCGTGCACGCGAGTGTGCTCTCCTCGACCACGGCGTCGGTGCCGCGCGCGCCGAGCCGGAGCGGCAGTTCGTGACGGGTCTCGTCGGCGCGATACACCATCGCCCACTCGTGCAGGCCGAGACAACCGAGGCGCGGTGCGCGGTTCGCCGTCGCCCGCGTGATGCGGACGGTGTCGGTGAGCAGCCGGACCCGGGACTCGAGATGTTCGCGCGTCACCTCTGCGGTGCCGTCGACATCGACGCGGTAGCCACGCAGACCGGAGTAGCGGTGGGCCTGGGCCAGCCGCACACCGTAGCCGGGATGCCAGCGCAGCACCTGACCGGGGCGGGCCGAGTAGTAGGTGAACAGGAAGTCGATGACCGGGTGCTTGCGTCCTTCGTTCCGCATCCGCAGATACGGACCGATGAGGGTCTCGACGCGCTCCCGGTGGGCGTCGGCCCGGGACTGCCACTCCGGGCGCGACAGCGTCTCCTGCCGCTGCATCAGATGCGGTGCGTGGAGTCGCGGAGGTCGCCGACGAAGGCCTCCGCGAGGTCGGCGAGTGCGATGACCCCGATGATCGTGCCCGCCGTGTCGACGACCGCCCCGAGGTGGGCGCTGGTGCGGCGGAGCACGACGGTGGCTTCGTCCAGCGGTGTCGCCGAACCGATCTTCGGCAGCGGCCGGATCTGGTCCACACCGATGATCGACTCCGGGCCGACGGCCGGATCGAGGATGTCGTCGAGCACGTCCTTGATGTGCAGGTAGCCGATGAACGAGCCGTCCAACCCGCGGACGGGGAAGCGGGAGTAACCCGTCTCGCGCACCGCACGCTCGACTGAACCGAGTGTGGGACCGAGTCCGCCCGTCGATGCGTCGAGCTGAACGCGCACGCTGCGCACCGTGCTCAGCGGGATCATCAGTTCGGCCACCGTCCGTTCGACGGTCGTCAGTGCGCGGGTGAGCCGCTCGTGCTCGTCGGCGTCGAGCAGACCGAGCTCCCGGGACTCGCCGATCATGTCGGCCAGCTCGGCCTCGTTGACCGTGGTCGCCAACTCGTCCTTGGGCTCGACGCGCATCGCCCTGAGCGAGATGTTCGCCAACGCGTTGTAGAACCAGATCAGCGGCCGTGCGACGCGCATGAAGACCAGGTGCACCGGAACCACCAGCATCGCCACGGTCTCGGGGCCGGCGAGCGCGATGTTCTTCGGCACCATCTCACCCAGCAGGATGTGCAGGATCACCACGATCGCCAGACCGATCGCGAAGGCGATCGGGTGCAGCAGCTGACTCGGCACGCGCATCAGATCCAGCGGTGCGCTGATCAGATGGGCGATGGCCGGTTCGGCGACCCGACCGAGCAGGATCGAACAGATCGTGATTCCGAGCTGCGAGCCCGCGAGCATCAGCGACAGATGCTCGGAGGCCTCGATCACCGTGCGGGCACGCTTCTTTCCCGATTCCTCGAGGGCGACGAGCCGGTCCCGCCGCGCCGCGATGAGCGAGAACTCGCCGGCGACGAAGAAGGCGTTGGCGGCCAGGAGCACCACCGTCAGCAGGATTCCCCACCAGTCACCCACGGGACGCCTCCGTCCCGCCGGGCTCGGCACTGCCGTCGATGATCGTCATCCACACCTTGTCGACGCGGCGCTGATCCATCTGCACCACGGTCGCGCGCCATCGGGGTTCGGGTTCGTCGAGGAAGTTCTCGCCGGCCGACTCGCGCTGCGGAAGGTCGACGATGTCGCCGGTGCGCGGAATGCGGCCGAGGCAGAACATCACCAGTCCGCCGAGCGTCTCGTACGACCCCTCGGGTGCGCGGTAGCCGGTGCCGCTCTGCAGTTCGTCGAGCCGCAGCAGCCCGGAGCAGCGGAAGCCGTTGCCGACCGGAGTCACGTCCGACTCCTCGACGTCGTGCTCGTCGGTGACGTCGCCGAGGATCTCCTCGACGATGTCCTCCGACGTCACCAGGCCCGCGGTGCCGCCGTACTCGTCGATGACCACGCAGACCTCGAGGCCGTTCGACGAGATGCGATCCATCAGCGAGTCGCCGTCGAGGCTGTCCGGGACCCGGGTGATCGGGCGTGCCAGCGACCGCAGCGACGTGGTCGCGAGGCTCTGCGGCGGCAGGGTGAAGGCCTGCTTGATGTGGACGACGCCGACGAGGTTGTCGAGGTCGCCGCCTTCGGCGATCAGGAACCGGGAGTGGCCGGTCCGGGAAGCGGCGGCGATCAGATCGCGCACCGAGTCGTTGGGTTCGAGCGATTCGATCCGCACGCGGGGAGTCATCAGGTCCGCGGCCGTGAGATCGCCGAAACGCAGCGACCGGTCGACGAGAGTCGCGGTGTCGGGGTCGAGGGCCCCGCGCAGCGCGGAGTTGCGCACCAGCGCGGCGAGTTCGGCAGCCGACCGCGCCGACCCGAGTTCTTCGGTGGGCTCGATGCCCAGGCGCCGCACCAGTGCGTTCGCCGAGCCGTTGAGGCCGTTGATCGCCGGCCGGAAGAACGAGGAGAACATCGCGAGGGGAGTGGCGGTGGCGCGCGCGACCGCCAGCGGCTTGGTGATCGCGAGGTTCTTCGGTATCAGCTCACCGAGGACCATCGAGAGCGAGGTGGCGATGATCAGGGCCAGCGCCAGGGAGATGCCGTCGGCGACTCCGTCCGGAATCCTCATCGCCTCCAGCACGGGCGCGAACAGGGTCGCCAGCACCGGTTCGGCGATGTAACCGGTGATCAGCGTTGTGATCGTGATGCCCAGCTGGGCGCCCGACAACTGGAAGGAGAGGGATCGGTGCGCTCGGTCGACGGCTCGCGCACGGCGATCGCCGCGACGCGCGACGTCGCCCGCGATGGTGGACCGTTCGAGCGCGGTCAGCGAGAACTCTCCGGCGACGAACAGCGCCGTGCCCAGCGTCAGCGCGATGAATCCGGCCAGACTCGCGATGATGACGAATACGTTCACCGGCGCGGGTCACCAACCACCCGGGAGCGGGCGTCCCTCGGCGAAACCGGCGGCGGACTGGACGCCCAGTACCACCTTGTCGTGCAATTCCTGCAGAGTCGAGGCACCGGCGTAGGTCGCGGTGCTGCGGACTCCTGAACAGATGTGGTCGATCAAGTCCTCTACTCCGGGGCGGTCGGGGTCGATACGGATGCGCGAGGAGGAGATGCCCTCCTCGAACAGCGCTTTCCGGGCACGATCGTATGCGGCGTCGGCGGACGAACGCGCGGCGACGGCGCGTTTCGACGCCATGCCGAAGCTCACCTTGTATTCGCCTGCGGAGTCGGCGTGCAGGTCGCCCGGCGACTCGTACGTTCCGGCGAACCAGGAACCGACCATCGCATTCGATGCGCCGGCCGCCACCGCCAGCGCCACGTCCCGCGGGTGCCGGATGCCGCCGTCCGCCCACACCGCCGCACCGTGCTCGCGTGCGACGGCGGCGCATTCGGCGACCGCCGAGAACTGTGGCCGGCCGACGCCGGTCATCATCCGCGTGGTGCACATCGCGCCCGGGCCGACACCGACCTTGACGATGTCGGCGCCCGCCTCGATCAGATCGAGCGTGCCCTGTGCGGACACCACATTCCCCGCGGCCAGCCGGACGCCGAGATCGGCGCCCGCGATTGCGGCGAGCGCACTGATCATCTTCTCCTGATGTCCGTGAGCGGTATCGACGACGAGCAGGTCGGCCCCGGCCTCGACCAGTGCGCGGGCCTTGCCGACCACGTCCCCGTTGATGCCGACCGCGGCACCGATCCGGAGCCTGCCCGAGGCGTCCACGTTGGGGCGGTAGATACCGGACCGGAGCGCGCCGAGGCGGGTCAGCACGCCGGCGAGCTCGCCGGCTCCGTCGGTGAGTACGGCCAGGTCGGCGTTCGCCTCGACCAGCGCGTCGAAGACAAGCCGGGGGTCGGTCTCGGCGGGCAGGGTCACCGGCACGGGCTCGGCGACCGAGGCGACATCGGTGAAGAGGTCGATCTCGTGTCCGGGCGCCGCGCGTGGGATCAGTCCGATCGGCCGACGTCCGTCGAGGACCACCGCGTAGCCGTGCGAACGCTTCGGGATCAGTGCCTGCGCATGCGCCATCACGTCGGTCGCGCAGAGGGTGACCGGCGTCTCGGCCACCAGGTGCGCATTCTTGACGTAGGCGATGGTCCGGGCCGCGACATCGAGCGGCACGTCCTGCGGAAGCACCACCAGGCCGCCGCGTCGCGCCACGGTCTCGGCCATCCGCTTTCCGGCGATCGCCGTCATATTGGCGACCACCAGCGGGATGGTGGTGCCGGTGCCGTCGGAGGTCGACATGTCGACGTCGAACCGCGAGGCCACCGACGACCGGTTCGGAACGATGAAGACGTCGTCGTAAGTCAGGTCGTAGTGCGGTGCGTGGCCGTCCAGGAAGCGCACGGGGAACCTTTCATGTCACAGCGTCTCGGCGGTCGTCAGTGGTGGGCGATGAGGCGGCTGAGCTCGGTGAGCCAGGGGATGGCCACCGCGAGGGTCGGAACGACCAGGATGGCCGCGGCGAGCAGGTAGGCCGTCGCCGAGATGCGGCGTGCGGAGTGCATGTATGAGAGCCGCCGGACGCGGACGAGGGTGGTCGGGCCGCCGACCGCCATGGCGCCGCGAGGTGCGGTCGCGTCCGCGCAGGCCACCAGTGCGCGGCCGAGAGTGGTGGGAGTGGTGGCACGCGCGGCCTGATCGTCGGCCAGGGCCTCGGCCAGCAGTTCCACCGACCCGAGCGCGGACTTGGACCGGACGAATCGGGGGAAGGCCTCGTGCAGCGCGATGAATGCCTCAAGCACCAGATCGTGCCGGGCCCGCAGGTGTGCGCGTTCGTGTTCGATGACGGCGGTCAGCTCGCGCTCGTCGAGTCGAGCCAGCACCCCTTCGCTGAGGACTACTCGCCTGCGCAGTCCGGGCAGGCAGTAGGCGAGCGGCGCGGGGACGTCGAGGATCCGGATGTCGCGCCCGGCCGCGAGCCTGCGGTCGGCGTTGTCGACCAGGTCGATGAGCGTGCGGTGCGCATTGCGTCGCGCCCGCGTGCGGATGCCGACGCGGATCACGGTGTACATCAGGCGCGCGCCGATGAGGAGGGTCAGCGCGAAGACCGCGACGTAGACCGTCCAGAGAAACCAGCCGAGCCGGTGGATCTCTTCGATGGGATTGCTGGTCGGCGCACCGTTGGGCCCGGGCGAGAGCAGGTTGGCGGCGATCGCGAGCCCGGTGCTGAATGCCGACAGCACGGCTGCGAGGGCGATCGACTGCCACAGGGCCATCGCCGCACGCGGAGCGTAGAGCGGCCAGGTGGCGCGGGAGAGGGAAGCGGGGATCGGTCCGACCAAGGCGATCGTGAGGATGCCGAACAGCAGCGCCGTCATGGCCCTCCCCAGGTCGTCGGAGTCGGTGATCTCATGTCAGGGTAGTCAACTGTGGCTGCCGCGCGTGGTTTCCAGCTCATCGAGAGCTTCGCGCAGTGCCGCGGCTTCGTCCGCGCCGACTCGTCCGACGAACGAGACGAGGGCCGCGTGACGCGAGTCCGGGGCGTCGGCGGAACTGAGTGCGTCGACCATCAGCTTGGCCACGAGGTCCTCGCGCGGCGAGGTGGCCGTGTACTGGTGTGCGCGGTCGTCACGGATCTGGGTAACCAGACCCTTCTTGGTGAGACGCTGCAGCACGGTCATGACGGTCGTGTACGCGAGAGGGCGGCTCTTGGCCAGTTCGGCATGCACCTGACGCACGGTCTGTGGCGTCGCGGACGCCCACAGGGTGTCCATGACGGCACGCTCGAGATCGCCCAATCCATTCATCTTCTTCATCTTACGTCGACTCCCTGATTTCTCCGCTTCGTGCCGGTCATGGATCGTGTCGGTCGAGGCCGCCATCGCTCACGATTGTGTAACGCGTGAGGCGGGGAAGGAGTTCCCGTCGGCTCTGCGGCGGACCGTGTTGACACGAAACTAAGGTTAGCCTGCATTCATCACCAAGGATCGCGTGAGAGTCCTGAGGGCTGCAGAGACCCCCGATCCGCGACGGTGACCCCCGTGTTCGATGAGGAGCGCGGGGGTCACTGGCGTCTGGCCTGCCGGCAGTGGCAGGGTTCACGTATGGAAGAGACGTCAATTGCGATCGACCCGACCGAGGCCCGAGGCCTCGACCGACTCCTCGGCTTCACCGTGACCCACGCAGACGGCGAGGGACTGCGCGGCACGCTGGAACTCTCCGAGATCCACCATCAGCCCTTCGGCATCACTCACGGCGGTGTGTACTGCGCACTGGCCGAGAGCGCCGCGAGCATCAGCGCCTTCTGCTGGCTGCAGGAGAGCGGACTCGGCGGGACCGCCGTCGGTGCGAACAACTCGACCGATTTCCTCCGCTCGGTGTCGAGCGGGACGCTGTCGGTGTCGACCAGCCCGATTCACCGGGGCCGCCGCCAGCAGCTCTGGCAGGTCGACATCACCGATCAGACGGGCAGGCTCGTCGCGCAGTCGCGGGTCCGCCTGCAGAACATCGAGACACCCGCGGGCTGAGAATGCCGATCGGGCCCTCTCGCCGCGGCGAGAGGGCCCGGATCACGGGAACGATCGGTCAGCCGGCAGTGTCGGTCCGTTCGGGGCCGTCGCCGTCGGCGCGGGCGGCCTCGGCCAGCCGGAGCCGTTCGAGATAGGACAGTTCGGTGAGGGCGGTCCGCGCGTACACCTGCTGCTCGGTGACCGCCAGCTGAGTGCGCCCGCGGGTGTTGAAGGCGAAGAACCAGTTGATGATGGTGTTCAACCGGTTGCGGAAGCCCACCAGGTACACCAAGTGGAGTGCGAGCCAGCCGAGCCAGGCGATGTAACCCTCGCTCTCGAACTTCCACTTGGTTCCGGGGATCGGCACCTGCATCACGGCGCTGAAGCGTGAGACGGTGGCCATCGAGCCCTTGTCGAAGTAGCTGAAGGGCTTGCGCTGGTCGGGCGTCTGCCCCTTGCGGATCTCCGCGAGAATCGCGTCGGCGGCGTACCGGCCGCCCTGGATCGCGCCCTGCGCGACTCCGGGGACGCCGTCGACCGCCATCATGTCGCCCACGACGAAGACGTTGGGATGACCGGGGATCGTGAGGTCCGGTCCCACCTTCACCCGGCCCGCGCGGTCGAGTTCGGTGTCGGACTGATCGGCCAGCACCTTGCCGAGCGAACTGGCCTGCACACCGGCCGACCACACCTTGCACTGGCTCTCGATGCGCCGGGTGGTGCCGTCCTTCTCCTTGACGGTGAGACCGTCGTAATCGAGATCGGTCACCATCGCACCGAGTTGCACGTCCACGCCGAGGCGTTCGAGCCTGCGTCGCGCCTTCTCGCCGAGTTTGGGGCCGAAGGGCGGAAGAACGGCGGGCGAGGCGTCGAGAAGGATGACGTTCGCGTCGGTCGGATCGATGTTGCGGAACGCGCCGCGGAGCGTCTTGTCGCTCATCTCGGCGATCTGACCCGCCAGTTCCACACCGGTCGGGCCCGCACCGATCACGACGAAGGTCAGCAGCTTCTTCTGCTCGGCCGGATCGTTGGAGAGCTCGGCCTGCTCGAAGGCGCCGAGGATGCGGCCGCGCAGTTCCAGTGCGTGGTCGATGGTCTTCATGCCGGGTGCGTACTCGGCGAAATGATCGTTGCCGAAGTACGACTGGTCGGCCCCGGCGGCGATGATCAGGTCGTCGTAGGCGGTCTCGGTGACGCGCTCGAGCAACTGCGAGCGGACCACCTGGTTCTCGAGATCGATGTCGAACACCTCGCCCAGGAGGACCCGGGTGTTCTTCTGCTTCCGCAGCACCACCCGGGTGGCCGGGGCGATCTCGCCCTCGGCGATGATGCCGGTCGCGACCTGGTACAGCATCGGCTGGAACAGGTGATGGGTGGTCTTCGCGATCAGGGTCACGTCCACGTCGGCCTTCTTGAGGCGCTGTGCCGCGAACAGACCGCCGAAACCGGAGCCGATGATCACCACCTGTCGGCGGCGCCGCAGGCTGGTGGCTGGGCTGCTGGTCATTGAATGTCTCCTGGGTGGTGGGTTCACATGACGAGGTGAAGCGGATGCTCGGTGATGCCGGGCCCCTGACCGATCACGGTAGTCCGCGACGATCAGGCGGTCATCTCGACGGTGCCGGGGCCGCGCGCACGGTGCCGGGGTCCGGACGGTGCGACGGCTGCGGGCCGGCGGGTCCGGAGCCAATCGGCGCGGCAGATCTCGTACTCCACATCGTGACCGGTGAATCCGTCGTCGAACTGCTCGCGACGCAGGTGTTCGGCCGCCAGACGCATTCCGAGTTTCTGCATCACCCGCTGCGATCGCATGTTGTCCGGGTGAGTGCTGGCGAAGATCCGCTCGGTCCCGGTCTCGGTGAAGGCGACCGAGATCAGTGCGGACGCCGCCTCGGTCGCCAGTCCTCGGTGCCACGATTCGCGCCGCAGCCGGTAGCTGAGCTCCAGCTCCGGCACCGCCGAATGCCGGGGTGCCCGCAGCCAGACCCAACCGGTGAACAGCCGGGTTCGGCGGTCGAACGCGACCCAGAGGCCGGTTCCGCATTCGCGGAACTGCGCCTGGGATCGGGGGATGACCCAATCGGTGATCATCGCCGGCGCAGTGGCTTCGCCTCCGGTGACGAACTCCATCACCACCGGGTCGGCGTCCAGGCCGTGCAGCAGCGGTGCGTCGTGAGGTGCCACGGGGCGCAGCCGAAGTCGTCGAGTCCCGATGTCCACGTGGGGAGTGTATCGGCGACGACCGACATCGCGGCGCGACTTCGGGTCCGTCGGCGAGGCGCACCGACCGACCCGTCCCGGCGGGCCGGACTGTCGGAGGCGGGCGATAGGGTGCACGCATGCCCGACACACCGTTCGTCGTCGAGATTCAATTGCGCTGGGGCGACATGGACCCGCTCAGCCACATCAACAACGTGCAGTTCGCGCGGATCCTCGAGGAGGCTCGGGTCCGGGCCATGCACCTGTGGTTCCAGAAGGACGATCGGCGGTTCGGCTTCCTGATCGCGCGGCAGGAGATCGAGTTCGTCACTCCGCTCCTCTATCACCACGAATCGGCCAAGGTCGAGATCTGGATCTCGCGGATCGGCGAGAAGTCGTTCGACTACGGCTACCGCGTCCGCGCCTGGGACGGCGAACTCGCTGCGCTCGCCGAGACCACCTGTGCCGTGGTGGATCTCGCGACCGGCCGACCCGCGCCGCTCCCGGAGGCGGTGCGTGCGGGGCTCGCCGAACACACCGGCGGGGAAGTGGAGTTCCGGCGGCGCCGCTGACACCGTCCCAGACGGCCGAGCAGTCCGGTAGCGCCAGTTGAGCAGAGGGGAGAGTCGCCAGTGCTGACCGTGCACCGCGCCGAGCAGGCGGGATGCCTCGTGGAGGCGCTCGCCGACACCCTGTCCCGGCCGCTGGCCGATCCCATGCGGACCGAGATCGTCGCGGTCCCCGAGCGCGGAGTGGAACGCTGGCTCCGGCAGCAGCTGTCGCTGCGGCTCGGCACCTCGTGCGGCGGCGACGGCATCGCCGCGAACATCGCCTTCGACTCGCCGTCGTTCCTGCTGCGTCAGGTGCTCGACGGCGTGTCGGACGATCCCGAGGCCGCCGAGAGCTGGTTCGCCGATCGTCTGCGATGGCCGGTGCTGCGGGTGGTGGACGGCCACATCGACGATCCCGTGCTCCGCGTTCTCGCCACACATCTCGGGACCGGAGACGCCCGCGCCGATCGCGGACGTCGGCTCTCGACCGCGTCGACCATCGCCGCACTGTTCACCTCGTACGGATGGCAGCGGCCGACGATGATCGCCGAGTGGGCCTCCGGCTCCGACACGGACGGTGCGGGAGGAGAACTCGCCGAGCATCTGCGGTGGCAGCCGTGGCTGTGGCGGCTGGTCCGCGAGGAGGTGGGGCATCCGCATCTGGCGGAGCAACTGCCGGTCGTGGTGGACCGTCTGCGCGCCGACGCGGACGCCGTCGACCTTCCCGAACGGCTCTCGTTGTTCGGGGCCACGCGGATCCCGCAGACGCTGCGAAACGTGCTCGCGGCGCTGTCGGAGCGGCGCGAGGTGGGCTTGTATCTTCCGCATCCCTCGCCCGAACTGTGGTCGGCGGTCCAGACCGCGGGGCCGCAGCGGAGTGGACGGCTGCGCGCCGAACGCCGACCGGTGCGCGTGCGGCACCCATTGCTGGCGAGCCTGTCCCGGGACGTGCAGGAGCTCCAGGAGGTGCTGGCGCCCGCGGTCGGCGCCACCTGCCACCATTCCGCGGAACACCGTCGTCCCGCGACACTGCTGGGTGCGCTTCAGGACGGCATCAGGCGCGACGATCCCGGGCGCCCGGCCGAGGGCGAGGGACTCGACCCCGGTGCCGACGGCAGCGTCGAGGTGCACGCCTGCCACGGTCCGCAGCGCCAGGTGGAGGTGCTTCGCGACCGGCTTCTGCACCTGTTCGACGCCGACCCGACTCTGGAACCGCGCGATGTGCTCATCATGTGTCCCGACGTGGAGGCGTACGCACCGCTGATCGGCGGGGTCTTCGGGCAGTCGAGCCGCGTCGGCGACCATCCGGCCTTCTCGCTGCGCGTGCGGCTCGCCGATCGGGGCATCCGTGCGCAGAACGCGGTGCTCGACGTGCTCGCCCGCGTCCTCGACCTCGTGGCGGGCCGGGTCCGGGCCGGCGATCTGCTCGATCTGGCCGCGACGGAGCCGGTGCGCCGCCGGTTCGGCTTCACCGACGACGATGTCGACACGATCACCGGCTGGGTCCAGCGCTCAGGTATCCGGTGGGGCGTCGACGAGACCCAGCGGCGCCGATTCGGGCTCGGCGGTTTCCCCCAGGGCACCGTGCGGACCGGGCTCGACCGCATCCTGCTGGGCGTGGTCGCCGAGGAAGCGGAGAACGAGTGGCTCGCCACCGCTCTGCCACTGTCGGGAATCGATTCGACGGACACCGATCTCGCCGGAAGATTCGCCGAGTTCGCCGAGCGCCTGACCACACTGCTCGAGACCGTGTCCGAACCCCATTCCTCCGGTCAATGGCTGCGAACGATGATCCACGCCGCCGATCTGCTGACCCACACCGACTCGGAGACCGAGTGGCAGCGGGCGCAAGCCGTCGGCATGCTCACCGATGCGCTCTCGGTTCCCGAGGGAACCCCGGAGTCCGAACTCGAGCTCGCCGACATGCGCGATCTGATGGCGCAGCTGCTCATCGCGCGTCCGACGCGATCGAACTTCTGCACCGGCGAACTGACCGTGTGCTCGATGGTGCCGATGCGCTCGGTGCCGCATCGGGTGATCGTGGTGCTCGGCATGGACAGCGGTCAATACCCGCGGGCCGGGGCCGTCGACGGCGACGACATCCTCCAGGTGGCGCCGATGGTGGGGGAACGGAATGTGCGCGACGAAGACCGCCAGGTGTTCCTCGACGCGATCTGTGCGGCGACCGAGCACCTGCTGGTGTTCTACACCGGCGCCGATGCGCTGACCGGTGCCCGGACGCCGCCGGCGGTGGTGGTCTCCGAGCTGCTCGACGCCCTGCGCGGGGTGCTCGGGGTCAGCGTCGGCGATCCGGTTCCGGTGCTGTACCGGCACACCCTGCACGCGTTCGACGAACGGAACTTCGTCGACGACGGTTCCGGGCCCTTCAGCTACGACGCGGCCCTGCTTCCGGGCGCCCGTGCTCTGAGCGCACTCA
Source organism: Gordonia sp. LUNF6 (assembly GCF_047041125.1). Classification (NCBI taxonomy): domain Bacteria; kingdom Bacillati; phylum Actinomycetota; class Actinomycetes; order Mycobacteriales; family Gordoniaceae; genus Gordonia; species Gordonia sp. LUNF6. The sequence goes on along the minus strand of NZ_CP178181.1, from coordinate 2,151,087 downwards.
CCCGATGCCGCGAGCGGGGACCCGCGCTGCCGGTGATCGCCGATGAGAGACTCCCGCGGGCGCCGGGCGATGCCGACGTCGACCTCGACCTCGACGAGCTCATCAGCTTTCTGGCCGCACCGGTGGAGGGTCATGCACGGCAGCGTCTCGGCGTGGGTCTGCCCGAACAGGCCGACGAACATCGGGACGAACTCGCCGTGGAGTTGGACGGTCTCGAACGGTGGGGCGTGGGCAACCGCTACCTCGACGCGCTGCTCAGCGGTGCGGATCCGCACGCCGCGCAGGGAGCCGAACTGCGGCGCGGCAGTCTGCCGCCCTTCGCGTTCGGAACCAGAGAGTTCGGTCCCATCCGAGACAAGGCGCAGGCGGTGGCGACTGCCGCACACGGCTATCGTGACGATTCCGCCGACGCCGTCGACGTCCGCGTGGTGCTGCCCGACGGCCGCCGGGTGTACGGGACGGTCGGAGACGTCTTCGCCGGCAGGCTGGTGCCTGTCAGCTATTCGCGGCTCGGGCCCAAGCATCGCCTCGCGGCCTGGATCCGGTTGCTGGCGATCCGGGCCGGTTCCGACCGCGACGTCGCCGAAGCCGTCGTCGTCGGCAGTGCCTCCGGTCGGTACCCGTCGGCCAAGGTGAGTCGAATCCGCACCCCTGACGACGCAGGGGACCTGCTGGCGGTGCTCGTCGCCATCCGTGACGCGGGACTGACCGCGCCGATCGGCCTGACCCTCGATGCCGCGGTGGCCGCGGCGTCGGAGTTCGGCAGGTCGGGCGACCCGGCGAAGGCCCGGCGTCGAGCCGAGTGGGCGTACAAGAAGTCGTACGGCGATCAGAACCGGTACGCCGGGCTCGTCTTCCACGGGGATCCCGACGCGGCGGTCGGATTCGAGACGATGGCCGCGGCGGTGCCGCAGCCGGAGGCGCTGTCGTCCGTGGCGGGTCTGCTGCCCGGCGACGACGCGACCGACATGTACATCCGACTCGCCGCGGCCCTGTTCGGGTCGCTCCTGGCGCACGAGGAGGACCGATGACGGCACTCGGAAGCGACACCGCCTTCGATCTCACCGGACCGCTGCCCACCGGGACGCTGGTCCTCGAGGCCAGCGCGGGCACCGGCAAGACATACGCGATCGTCGCGCTGGCCGTGCGCTACATTGCCGGCGGCGTCCCGGTGTCGGAGTTGCTCATGGCGACGTTCTCGAACGCGGCCTCCGCCGAATTGCGGGACCGGACGCATTCTCGTCTCACCGAGTGCGTCGCCGCGCTGCACGATCGGGCCACCGCACGCACGTCCGGCGACGATCTGATCGCCTTCCTGGCCGACGCGGACGCCGACGAGGTCGCACGGCGGCGTCAACGGCTCGCGGACGCCCTGTCGGACTTCGACGCCGCCACGATGGCGACCACCCACACCTTCTGCAATCGAATGCTCTCGGTCCTCGGCTTCCTCGGCGGCCGTCAGCAGCAGTTCCCGATCCTCGAGAACGTCGACGACATGGTCGCCGAGCTCGCGCGAGACGCTTACCTCGCGCGTTTCGCCGGCGACCCGGATTCGGCGCCCGGGTACGCCGAAGCCGAGCAGATCGCCGTCGCCGCGGTCCGCGATCCCGCTGCGGCACTGGCTCCGGACCGGGAGGACGAGCGGACCGAGGAGTCGGACCTACGAGTGTGGATCGCTCAGCAGGCGCGCGCACACACGGCGCTGCGCAAGCGGCTGGCCAGGGTCCGCACTTACGACGATCTGCAGCAGGCGCTGTTCGAGATCGTCACCGACGCCGAGATCGGCGATGAGGCGTGCCGCCGGATCCGCGCACAGTTCTCGGCCGTGCTCATCGACGAGTTCCAGGACACCGATCCTCAGCAGTGGGAGATCGTCAGGCGATGCTTCCACGATCACCTGCCGCTGGTGCTGGTGGGCGATCCGAAGCAGTCGATCTACGCCTTCCGCGGCGCCGAGGTGCTGAGCTACCTGAACGCGGTCGAGGCGGCAGACGAGCGGCAGCGGCTGACCGTGAACTGGCGTTCGGACGCCGCGGTGGTGGACGGGCTCGGCGCGCTCTTCGAGGGCGCGACGCTCGGTCACCGACAGATCGCCTATCAGCCGGTTCGGGCGCACCGTTCCGGATCGCGGATCCACGGCGCGCCCGCGGTCCGTATCCGCGGATTCCTGCGCGGCGACTTCACCACCACGACGCAGGACGGCACCACTCCCTTGGTCGCCGAAGTCCGCGAGCGCGTCACCGACGACGTCGCCGACGACATCGCGGGTGTGCTGGGCGGCGACGTGACCATCGACGACGGCTACGGCGCCCGGTCGGTCGAACCCGGCGACATCGCTGTTCTGCTCCGCGCCAACCGCACGATCGCACCGCTGCAGCGTGCCCTCGCCGAACGGGGCATCGCCTCCGTCGTCACCTCGGGCACCTCCATCTTCGCCACACCCGCGGCCCGATACTGGTGGTACGTCCTGTCCGCCATCGATACGCCGTCGCGACAGCCACGCGTGCGTCTGGCCGCGCTGACGCCGATCCTCGGACTGTCGGCCCAGACGCTGGAACGGCAGGGCGACACGGGTGTCGGAGCGCTGTCGGGACGGCTGGCCGAACTCGGTCGCGTCTTCGCCGACGGCGGGTTCGCGGCGATGGCCGCACGGCTCTTCGGCGAGTTCGGCACCGCGGAGCGATTGCTCGGCGTCGACGGAGGCGAGCGTCTGCTCACCGACGTGCTGCAGATCTCCGAACTGTGCAATCGGCATGTCACCGAGTCGTCGACCGGGATCGCCACGCTGGTCGACTGGCTCGGACGACAGATCGACGAGGGTTCGCAGTGGGGACAACAGCGTGACGCGACGCGACGGCTCGACCGCGACACCGAGGCCGTCCAGATCATGACGGTCCACGCGAGCAAGGGACTCGAGTTCCCGATCGTCTACGTGCCGTTCGGCTGGGACGGCGCCAGCCACCCGAATCCGGCCACCTTCCTGTTCCACGAAGGCGATCGCCGCTATCTCGACGTCGGAGGGAAACAGGCGCGCGGCTATGCGCGCCGCGATCGGCAGTCCCGCTCCGAAGGCGCCGGTGAGGATCTTCGACTGCTCTACGTGGCCGCGACCCGAGCCCGCAGCCAGGTGGTCCTGTGGTGGGCGCCGAGCACGACGACTGCGCGCGGGGCCCTGCACCGGCTGCTCTTCACCGCCGACGAGCGTCGACTGGCCGCACGGTCGGGCGACCTGTCGCCGATTCCGGACACCGTGCCGATCCCGGCCGGGGACACCGAGTGCGTCGGCGCTCTGCGCGGCGTCGCAGCCGGGAACCCCTCGGTCGTCGTGGAACCGGCGGGTCGCCGCGGCCGCACCGAGTGGCGCCCTCCGTCCGACGCGGGCACGCCTCCGGAACTGAGCGTGGCACGGTTCACGAGAAGCATCGATCAACGGTGGCGCCGAACGTCGTATTCGGCCATCGTGGCCGCGGCGCACGCGGCATTCCACGCCGAGACGCCCGGACCAGCCTCGCCGGTTCAGGCGGGGAGCGAACCCGAGGACGTGCTGCGGCCCGACGAGCCCGATGACGCGCGGGCGGAGGCCGGTGCGGTGTCCGGAGAAGTCGTGGGCACACCGTCGCTGATGAACGGGCTGCCCTTCGGCGCCGGATTCGGAACCCTCGTCCACGAAGTACTCGAGCATGTGGACACCGCGGAGCCGGATATGGCGGCGCACGTGCGTCAGATGTGCGTGCAGGGCGCCGCGGCACGGGGAGTCGAGATCGACGTCGATGTTCTCGCCCGCGCGCTGATCGGGGTGCTCACCACACCTCTGGGATTCGGCGATCTGTGGAGCATCGAACCCGGCGCGCGACTGGCCGAGATGGACTTCGAACTGCCGTTGTCCGATACCGCCGGCGGGTTCGGCCTCGAGGAGGTCGGAGATCTGCTCGCGCGGCATCTGCCGGGCGACGATCCGCTGGCACCGTATGCGGAAATGGTCCGGACGGTCTCCGACGAGACCTTCACCGGCTATCTCACCGGCAGCATCGACTCGGTGCTGCGGACCGCCGAGAACCGATTCGTGGTCGTCGACTACAAGACCAACCGCCTGCGTCCGGGGGATCTGGCGGTCGAGGACTTCGGTCGCGAGGCGATGGCCGAGGAGATGATGTCCGCGCACTATCCGCTGCAGGCACTGCTGTATTCGGTGGCACTCCACCGCTATCTGCGCTGGCGGCTCGCCGGCTACGACCCCGCACGGCATCTGGGTCCGGTGCAGTATCACTTCGTGCGCGGGATGGCCGGTCCGCAGACTCCGCCCGGCTGCGGCGTCTTTCAATGGGACCTGCCGCCCGCCCTGATCGTCGAGATGTCGGAGCTCCTCGCCGGCCGAACGGAAGGAGTGGGGCGATGACCGACCCGTCCGCGACCGCCGGAGCACTGTCGGACCGCTGCGCGCCGCAGCGTGTGGCCTCGGGATCGGATCTGCTCACGACGTTCAACGCGGCGGGTGTGCTGAACGCCGCCGATGTGCACGTCGCCAGGCGCGTCGCAGCGCTGTGCGGCGGACCCGTCGACGAGCAGGTGCTCCTTGCCGCAGCGCTGGCGGTCCGTGCCGTCCGGACCGGTTCCACCTGCGTCGAGCTGGACAGGATCGCCGATCTCGCGGCGGCCGGTGACGACCAGACGCCGCTGCCGTGGCCCGCACCCGACGCGCTGCGTGCGGCGCTGGCCGCGTCGCCGCTGGTGATCGGCGGCGGCACCGGCCCACTGCGACCGCTCGCCCTTGCCGAATCGGCCGACGGCCCGCTGCTGTATCTGCGCAAATTCTTCCGGCAGGAACAGAGCATCCGGCAGATCCTCGACGCACGCGCCGCGAGCCGGCCCGCGGTCGACGCAGCCGTGCTGACGGCGGCGCTCGATGCGGCGTTCGGGGCCGGCGACACGAGCGGCTACGACCGCCAGCGTGCCGCCGCGGCGCTGGCGGCCACCTCGTGGACCACCGTCCTCGCAGGCGGTCCCGGTACCGGCAAGACGTACACGGTCGCTCGCATCCTGGCCGTGATGGAGACGCTGTTCGGCGGCGACCTCCGGATCGGGCTGTGCGCGCCCACCGGACGCGCCGCGGCCCAGTTGCAGACGGCGATCGGGGAGTACCGCCGCGAACACCAGACCCTGCGGAGTGACCCCGCCGCGGTGACCGTGCATCGCCTGCTCGGATCTCGGCCGGACGGAACGTTCGTCCGCGGGGCGGGCAACCGTCTGCCTTTCGACGTCGTGGTGGTCGACGAGACCTCGATGCTCCCGGTCACGATGATGTGCCGTCTGCTCGAATCGCTGCGCGCCGACACCCGGCTCATCCTCGTCGGCGATCCGCACCAGCTGGTGTCGGTGGAGGCGGGCGCGGTTCTCGCTGACCTCGTCGACCGGGATGTGACCGCCGGGGCCGGCGCCGTGCTTCCGGACGCGTTCACGGCTGTGTGCGATCTCGCGGCGGCCGACTTCGATTCGGCGGAGACCTCCGCACTGGCGCGCGGCGTCATCACGCTGCGCCGCGGACACCGCTACGGAGACCGCATCGGCGAGGTCGCCGAAGCGGTCAACGCCGGCGACGCGGACCGGGTGATCGAGCTCATCGGCCACGGCGCGCGGTCGGAGCATCCGGTCCGGCTGATCGATCCGGATGACGCCGACGTGGTGCGGACCGAAGCCGTGGGCTGGGCACGGAGCCTGCGCGAGGCGGCGCGGAGCGGCGACGCCCGCGGCGCCGTGGTGGCACTCCGGGGGCACCGCGTGCTGTGCGCGCACCGGGACGGTCCCTACGGGGTCGCGGGCTGGTCCAGACGGGTGATCGGCTGGATCAGCGACGACCTCGGCGGTGCGGCCGGAACGGGCCGCTGGTATCCGGGCGAACCGCTGCTGGTGACCGCGAACGACCGGACGCAGGACGTCTACAACGGCGATTCCGGAGTGGTGATCGACGATGCAGGCGGGCTCGCCGCGGTCTTCGAACGCGGTCATGAGATCAAGCGGCTTCACCCGAGTCAGCTCGCCGACGCGATTCCGGTCTACGCCATGACCATTCACCGGAGTCAGGGCAGCCAGTTCGGCACGGTCACCGTGATCCTCCCGCCCCCGGACGCGGAACTGCTGACGCGGGAGTTGCTCTACACGGCGATCACCCGCGCCGAGCGCGAGGTGAACATCGTCGGCACACCGGAATCCCTGCGCGCCGCCGTCGGCCGCCGGGTGGCGCGGGCGTCAGGGCTGCGCACCGATCTCGTCGAGGTCGTGTCGCCGGCCTGAGCCGGGAGTCAGGCGAGCTCGGCTCCGCCCGGAACGAGATCGCGCCGCAGATACGACTCCCACTGCAGAAACAGTCGCTGCGGATCGCGGGGGAGTGCTCCGAAGGCCTTCATCGACGCGCTGCGCGCGATCTCCGTCTTGTGCGAGACGATCGCGCGGATCTTGCTGCCGAGGCAGTCGTCGACGTCGACGGCGAGGTCGATCCGGTCGCTGGGCGTCCCGGACACGGGAAGATGCGAGTCCTCGGTGAGGTGCGGTTTCAACGTGGTCACGGTGGTCTCGGGAATGGTGATGAAGTAGAGCGAACGGACCTGCCAGGGCTCGCCCGCGTCGGGGCGGTAGGCGCCGATCGCCGCGGCGTCGGCCGCGGCGCACGTGAGCCGGTTGGCGTGGATGTGATCGGGGTGGCCGTACATGCCGTAGGCGTCATAGGTGACGAGGATGTGCGGCTTGATCTCCCGGATGTGTGCCACCAGAGCCGCGACCTGCTCGTCGAAGGGCGCTGAGACGAACGGAGTCGCGCCGGGCGCGGACTCGGGGACGAAACTGTCGGCGTAGCCGAGCATGATGGGCTCGCGAGACAGTCCCAGTTCGCGGGCGGCGTCGAGCAACTCGCCGTGGCGCGCGGTCCCGGGCACCCACGTGCATGTCACCAGCGAGACCTCGCCGCCGCGCCGGGCGTGTCGTGCCATGGTGCCGCCGGTCCACAACGACTCGTCGTCGGGATGAGCGTGGACGAACAGAGCACGTGGAACCCCAGACACGCCCTTCACAGTACGCGCAGCCGCCCCGGTACACTCAGCGGCGCGAAATCAGCTCAACGATGAGGAGTTACGCGGTGACCTCGCAGGTGTACGAGTTCCAAGCCCAGGCACGCCAACTGCTGGATCTGATGGTTCATTCGATCTATTCGAACAAGGACAGCTTTCTTCGCGAACTGATCTCCAACGCGTCGGACGCGGTCGACAAGCTCCGCTTGGAAGGCTTGCGCGACAAGGACCTCGACGTCGACATCTCCGATCTGCACATCCGGCTGACCCCGGACGCCTCCGCTCGGACGCTGACCGTGTCCGACAACGGCATCGGCATGTCGCGCGAGGAGGTCGTCGACCTGATCGGAACCGTGGCGAAGTCGGGCACCGATGAACTGCGCCGGAAGCTCGCCGAGACCGACGCCAAGGACGCCGGGGAACTGATCGGCCAGTTCGGCATCGGCTTCTACTCGGTGTTCATGGTCGCCGATCGCGTCGAACTGGTCACGCGCAAGGCCGGCGAGACCGTCGGAACGCGCTGGGAGTCGACCGGCGACGGGACCTACACCCTCGACGAGGCCCCCGACGCTCCGCAGGGCACGTCGATCACCCTCACCCTCAAGGCCGTCGACGAGGAGAACGCGGTCCACGACTACGCCGACCAGAACGTGCTGCGCGCTCTGGTCAAGAAGTACTCCGACTTCATCTCCTGGCCGATCCGCATGCGGGTGACCAAGCAGGTGCCTGCCGCCGAGGAAGGCGGCGAGCCCACGACCGAAGAGGTCGACGAGACCCTGAACTCGCAGAAGGCGCTGTGGGCGAAGTCGCCCGGCGAGGTGTCCGAGGAGGAGTACGCCGAGTTCTACCGTCACATCTCGCACGCCTGGGACGAGCCCCTCGAGACCATCTCGCTGCACGCCGAGGGCACGTTCGAGTACCAGGCCCTGCTCTTCATCCCGTCGCAGGCGCCGTTCGATCTGTTCATGCGCGAGCGCACCAGCGGCATCCACCTGTATGTCAAGCGCGTGTTCATCATGGACGACGCCGCCGAGTTGATGCCCGAGTATCTGCGGTTCGTCCAGGGCGTGGTCGACGCCGCGGATCTGTCGCTGAACGTCTCGCGCGAGATTCTGCAGCAGGACCGTCAGATCCGCGCCATCCGGCGACGTCTGGTGAAGAAGGTCATCTCGTCGGTCCAGGAACTGCAGGACCGTCGTCCGGAGGACTACCAGACCTTCTGGAGCAATTTCGGCCGCGTCTTCAAGGAAGGTCTGATCAACGACCACGACAACGCGAAGGCGATCCTCAAGGCGTCGGTGTTCGGGTCCACCCACAGTGAGACCGAGCCGACCACACTGGTCGACTACCTCTCGCGGTGCAAGCCCGATCAGGACGTGATCTACTACATGACCGGCGAGTCGCGGACGCAGATCGAGCGGTCGCCGCACCTGGAGGCCTTCCGCGCGAAGGGCATCGAGGTGCTGCTGCTGTCCGATCCGGTGGACGAGGTCTGGGTCTCCTCCGGTCTCGACTTCGAAGGCAAGCAACTGGTGTCGGTGGCCAAGGGCGTCGTCGACCTGGATGACGCCGACGCGGACGCCGACGGCGAGGAGAAGTCGAAGCGCGACGAGGAGTTCGCACCGCTGCTGTCCTGGCTCGCCGAGACGCTCGCGGACGACGTCTCGGAGGCGCGGCTGAGTTCGCGGCTGACCGAGTCGGCGGCGTGCCTGGTCGGGGACACTTTCTCGATGACCCCGCAGTTGGAGAAGCTGTATCGGGCGTCGGGCCAGCCGGTGCCCAAGTCGAAGCGGATCCTGGAGCTGAATCCGGACAACGCCCTCGTCACGGCCCTGCGGAGCAAGTTCGACGCGGACGGCGACGATCACACGGCTCTCGAACCGACCGCCAAGCTGCTGTACGCGACGGCGGTGCTCGCCGAGGGCGGAGATCTCGACGATCCGGCGGAGGTCGCGAGGCTGTTGGCCGACACGCTCACCAGAGACCTCGGCTGACCCGGTGGGGATCCTCACGCGGCTGGCGATCCTGATCGGGTCGATCTCCTGGCTGCCGCGGTACCTCCCGTGGATCGTGAAGGCGGACACCGTGCTTCAGAAGGTCTCGCGCGGGCGAGTGGATCTGCTGCGGATCGCCGGACTGCCCGGGATCACCATCACGGTGCGCGGCCGCAAGAGCGGAGTGCTGCACTCGACGCCGGTGCTCGCGGCGCCCGACGGCGAGGACTGGATCGTCGCCGGCTCGTACTTCGGGGGACCGCGGACGCCTGCGTGGGTCTACAACATCCGGGCCGCCGATTCGTTCGACGTCGAGGTTCACGGGGCGGCGACGCGGATGTCAGCGACCGAGCTCTCCGGCGTCGAGCGCGCCGCCGCGTGGGACCGGCTGCTCGGCGTGTGGCCGAACTTCACGTTGTACGAGAAGCGCACGACCCGGGTGATTCCGCTGTTCCGCCTGCACCGCGTGAGCTGACCGTCGTCGCCGGGCCGTCCGCCGGCCGTTCCTGAACGACGACTTGTTCACAACCCTCCGAAACAGCAGTGGTCCCCGACGGATTCGTTCCGTCGGGGACCACTGCTGTTTCGTGTTGTTCGGGCCGTCAGCCGACGCCGAGCACCGCGACCGGAGAGTTTCCGAGTTGCAGGCTCAGGCGCTCGTTGGCGCTCTGGTTCATCCGCGCGGCGATCCGGCGAATGTACGCGTGAAAGGTGGACGCAAAGGTCGAACCTGTGCTGTTTCGCATGGTGGAGACCTCCTTCGTTCTTTGCAGTCCATACCTTTGTAACCTCCGCGCAAGGTGAAGTCAAGCGTTATTCGGGTCGCGTTAACCTTTCGTTCACCTAATCAAGGTTGCGGTCAACGGCTCAGTCGAGCAGTGCGGCGAGGCGTTCCACCTCGGCCACGGTGCCGGGGGAGACGAGCATCGTGGTGACCCCGGCGCGCTCCCAGACAGCTATCTGTTCGCGTACGTGGGCCTCGTCGCCGACGATCGCCGAATCGTCCACGACCGCGTCCGGGATGATCGCCGCGGCCTCGTCCTTGCGGCCGGACCGGAACAGCGCGGTGACCTCGTCGACTACCTCGGCGTAGCCCATTCGGCGGTAGACCTCCGCATGGAAGTTGGTGTCCTCGCTGCCCATGCCGCCCATGTACAGCGCGAGGAAGGGCTTGATCGCGGAGTAGGCGGCGGCGACGTCGTCGGTGAGGACGATCTGCGCCACCGCGGCGATCTCGAACGTCTCGCGGGTGTGGCGGGCGCCGGGTCGGGCGAACCCCTCGTCGAGCCAGGCGTTGTACTGGTCGGCCATCCGGGGTGTGAAGAACAGCGGAAGCCAGCCGTCGGCGATCTCGGCGGCCAGGGCGATGTTCTTGGGGCCCTCCGCGCCGAGGTGGACCGGGATGTCCCGGCGCAGCGGATGCACGATCGACTTCAGGGGTTTTCCGAGGCCGGTCGCCGACTCGTCGGACAGCGGGAGCGGATAATGCGGTCCGGGACTGGTCACCGGTGCCTCCCGCGCCCACACCTGGCGCATGATGTCGACGTACTCCCTGGTGCGTGCCAGCGGCTTCGCGAATCGCTGGCCGTACCAGCCCTCGACCACCTGCGGGCCGGAGACGCCGAGACCGACGATGTGCCTGCCGCCCGAGAGGTGGTCGAGGGTCAGGGCCGCCATCGCACACGCGGTGGGCGTGCGGGCCGACAGCTGAAGCACGGACGTGCCGAGTCTGAGGCGTTCGGTGTCGCTCCCGTACCAGGCGAGGGGAGTGTAGGCGTCCGAACCCCAGGCCTCCGCCGTATAGACGGAGTCGAAGCCCGCCCGTTCGGCGGCCTGAACGAGTTCGCGGTGGTTCGTGGGCGGCTGGGCGCCCCAGTATCCGAGTTGCAGACCGAGTTTCATCCCTCGAGGCTAACGGGGCAGTCGCGGGCGAGGCCCGCCATCGGGGGGCTGAACTGAGATCCGTCGGGGCAGCGGTGCCGGAGGGCGGATCGCCCTCGGACGCCGCTGACCCGACGGATCTCGGCCCGGTCAGTCGGTCAGCGGTGCAGGTCGAACCGGTCCGCGTCCATCACCTGCGTCCACGCGGCGACGAAGTCGTCGACGAACTTGGCTTCGGCGTCGTCGGCCCCATACACCTCGGCCAGCGCCCGGAGCTGGGCGTTGGCTCCGAAGACGAGGTCGGCGCGCGTGGCCGTCCACCGCTTCTCTCCGGTGGCGAGATCGGCGCCGACGAAAGTGCCGTCGCCGGCGTCGGTCCACTCTGTCTCCATATCGAGGATGTTGACGAAGAAGTCGTTCGTCAACGTCTCGGGACGGTCGGTCAGCACCCCGTGCTGCGATCGTCCGTGATTGGCGCCGAGCACACGCAGACCGCCGACCAGCACCGCCATCTGCGGGGCGCTGAGCTGAAGCAGCTGCGCGCGGTCGACCAGCAGGTACTCCGCCGGGATCGGCGCGTCGGCGGCGAGGTAGTTGCGGAAACCGTCCCAGCGGGGCTCCATCACCTTGAACGACTCGACGTCGGTGTTCTCCTGCGTGGCGTCGGTGCGGCCGAGTGAGACCGGCACCTGAACCGTGTGGCCGGCCGCACCCGCGGCCTTCTCGATCGCCGCTGCCCCGCCGAGGACGATCACGTCCGCCACCGAGACCTGCTTGACGCCGGACCCGGCGTTGAACTCCTGGGCGATCCCCTCAAGGACGGGGAGCACTACGTCGAGCTCAGCGGGCTCATTGACGGTCCAGTGGCGCTGCGGCTCGAGACGGAGACGACCGCCGTTGGCGCCGCCGCGCTTGTCGCTGCCGCGGAACGACGCCGCAGCCGCCCACGCCGTCTTGACCAGCTGAGACACGGTCAGGCCCGAATCGAGGATCCGCTCCTTGAGCGCCTGGGCGTCGGCGTCGTCGATCTGCTCGTAGTCCGCTACGGGGACCGGGTCCTGCCAGACCAGGGTCTCCGACGGGACCTCGTCGCCGAGGTAACGGGGAAGCGGGCCCATGTCCCGGTGCGTCAACTTGAACCACGCGCGTGCGAAGGCGTCGGCGAACTCGTTCGGGTTCTCCAGGAAGCGGCGCGAGATCTTGCCGTACACCGGGTCCTCGCGCAGGGCGATGTCGGTGGTCAGCATCATGGGCTGATGCCGCTTGTCGGGATCCTGCGGGTCGGGGACGCTGGTGGAACCGGCGTTGTCCTTGGGCCGCCACTGGATGGCTCCGCCCGGACCGATGTACGTCTCCCACTCGTAGCCGAAGAGGGTCCAGAAGAAGTTGTTGTCCCAGGTGATCGGCGTGCTGTTCCACGCTCCCTCGAGCCCGGAGCTGATGGCGTCGGCACCCGAGCCGGTGCCGTAGGTGCTCTTCCAGCCCAGCCCCATGTTCTCCATCGGAGCGTCCTCGGGCAGCGGTCCGACATGGTCGGCCGGACCCGCGCCGTGCGTCTTCCCGAAAGTGTGACCGCCGGCGATCAGGGCGACCGTCTCCTCGTCGTTCATCGCCATCCGGCCGAAGGTCTCGCGGATGTCGACGGCGGCCTTGAGCGGATCCGGATTCCCGTTGGGGCCTTCGGGATTGACGTAGATGAGGCCCATCTGGACGGCGGCGAGCGGATTCTCGAGGTCGCGGTCGCCGGTGTAGCGTTCGTCGTCGAGCCAGGTGGTCTCCGGCCCCCAGTAGATCTCCTCCGGTTCCCACTTCTCGGTGCGGCCGCCGGCGAACCCGAAGGTCTTGAAGCCCATCGATTCGAGGGCCACGTTGCCGGCGAAGATGATGAGGTCGCCCCACGAGAGCGCGGAGCCGTACTTCTTCTTGATCGGCCACAGCAGTCGGCGTGCTTTGTCGAGGCCCGCGTTGTCGGGCCAACTGTTGAGGGGCGCGAACCGCTGCATGCCGTGGCCGGCGCCGCCGCGACCGTCGGCGACGCGGTATGTGCCGGCCGAATGCCAGGCCATCCGGATGAACAGCGGGCCGTAGTGGCCGTAGTCGGCCGGCCACCATGCCTTCGAATCACGCATGAGCGCCTCGATGTCGCGGCGGACCGCGGTGAGGTCGAGGGATTCGAAGGCCGAGGCGTAGTCGAAGTCGGCGCCCATCGGGTCGCCCTCGGCCGGGTTCTCGGCGAGGAGCTTGAGATTCAACTGCTTCGGCCACCAGTCACGGTTGCCGCCGCCTTCGGCAGGGGCTGCCATCGCGGCCGCGTGGACCGGACATCCTGATGCGTTCTGAACGGGCTGTGGGTCGGACACTGCGGTTCCTTTCGGTGGGTGAAACTCCGGGGTGGCGATCAGTGAGCTGAACTGTCAGGACGACCGGAGTCGCCCGGAACGTCCTCGGCGGCGAGACAGTCGGGGCAGACGCCCCAGTAGATGACCTCGGCCTCGTCGATCTGGAAGCCGTGGTCGGTGGCCGCCTGCAGACACGGGGCCTCACCGACCGCGCAGTCGACGTCGCGGACGTCTCCGCATACCCGGCAGACCAGGTGGTGATGGTTGTCCGCGATCCGCGTCTCGTAGAGCCAGACGTGTCCCGACGGCTGGATCCGCCGGATCAGGCCGGCGTCGGTCAACGCGTGGAGGACGTCGTACACCGCTTGCCGCGAGACGCCGGGCAGTTCTTCGCGAACCGTCGTCAGAACGGTCTCGGTCTCGGCATGCGGATGCGCGTCCACGGCCGCCAACACGGCCAGTCTGGGCCGGGTGACTCTCAGCCCGGATCGCCGGATGACGGTGGAGTAGTCGGTGGCCATGCCCCCACTCTACGGCTTTTCTGGACTAAATCCAGTTTTCTCGAAATCTGCCACGGTGATGACGGCGTCACTCGACACGGACGAGCCCGCCGACCTGGTCAGAAAGGCCCGAGGGACGGCGCGCATCATCGTGTCGATGACCTCGCGGCTCACGCCGGCGGCGAGAAGATCAGGAATCACGCGGCCGGTCACCTGGAAGTAGTCCCAGTCCGGCGCGGCCTCGGCCAGGCTCGCAGGTTCGAACCAGTCGCTGAAGCAGAAGGCGTCCTGCGACAGCATGATCCGGTCGGAGTACCCGCGCTCGATCAGAGCGAGAAGCGTGCGCATACGGTCGGCGTACGGCAGGAGGACGTCGACGCCGAATCGATCGAGTCCGAGCAGCGAGCCGGCATCGGCCAGCCTCATGAGGTAGTCCAGATCCGTGGTGTCGCCGCAATGCGACATCCGGACCCGGCTCAGATCGACGCCCTCTTCGGCCAGGACCCGCTGGGCCACCAGTCCGGATGCGGTGTGCGGGTTCGTGTGGACCACCACCGGCGCGCCTGTCTCGACAGCCGCCCGTCCCACGGCCCGCATCACGCGCTCGACGCCCGTGCTCAATCCCTCGGATTCGATCGCGCAGTAAAGGAACCCGGCCCTGATCGCGCTGCGGCCGATGCCGACTGTCAGGTCACGGACGAACCGGCGCTCGAGCGGGTCCGGCGCGTCGAAACCGAGTCCGGGTCCGGTGTAATGAAACTGAAAAGGCAGATCGTGATAGGTGTACAGGCCGGTGGCCAGCACGATGTTGAGGTCCACGCGGTCGGCTACGGCGGCGATCCGTTCCACGTTGCGGCCGAGCCCGGGCACCGAGACATCCATCAGTGTGTCGATGCCCGAGGCCTTGAGTCGGGTCAGCGTGGCGACCGCCGCATCGATCTGGGCCTGCTCGTCCCAATCCGGCAGGAAGTTGACGCGATAGTCGTCGTTCACGACGAAGATGTGTTCGTGGGAGAGCACGTTGCCCAGGCGGTCCGCGTCGATCGGACCGGCCGCGGTTTCGATGCTCTCCATGGCGCCTCTCACAGAAATGGGCACCGTAGCGGCGCCCGCGATCATTGCCAACCTAGCCGCAGGAGACGCGCCTTGGCGCCGATACCGCAGAAGCCGTCCCACCGCACTGCTCATGGTTCGCAGATCGGGCCCCGACCTGCGGACTTCTCAGCGTCTGCTCAGTGAGCGGAGCCGAAGATGGACGGTATGCCGAAGCCCTCGATGACCGTCGGAGTCCTACTGCTGCTCACGACCGCCGCTCTCGGTGCGGTCGTCTACGACGTCCACGGCCCGCTCGCCGCCGACCGGAGCGTGTGGGAGTGGACGCTCGGACAGCGTTCCGGAACCGCGACCGGCGTCGCCGTGTTTCTCTCCACCGCTCTCAGCCCTGTCGGAACCATCGTCCTCGGCGCGGTGGCCGCGATGGTCCTGTGGCGCCGAGACGGCGGCGTCGAGCGAGCCGCGGCCCTGCTCTCGACGGTCGTCGCCGCGGCCGCCGTCGCGGAGGTGTTCAAGATCGCGGTGCATCGGACCCGGCCTCCGGTCGCCTGGCAACTCGAGGCCCATGAGACCGCTGGGTCGTTCCCGTCCGGACACACCACCGGCACCGCGGCGCTCGCGTTCGGGCTGGTCGCGGTCACCGCGGCGTCGGCGTCCGCCGCAACCAGAGTCGTCGCGGCGTGCGGAGCGCTGGCCGTGGTGCTCGCGGCCGCCGCATCCCGGCTCTACCTCGGAATGCATTGGATCACCGATGTGACCGCAGGCATTCTGGTCGGGGCAGCCGCCGCGCTGATCGTTCCGCCGCTGGTGCACGCGGTGCTGCGGCATGCGCCGCTGCATGCGAGGTCATGACCTAGGCTGTTCCCATGTTGAGCCCGGGCCAGTACTTCGCCAACTACTTGATCGAGCGAAGACTCGGGGTCGGCGGCATGGGGGAGGTGTACCTGGTCGCACATCCGCGGCTCCCCCGGGAAGATGCGCTCAAGGTGCTGCCCGCCGAGCTGACCGGTGACCCCACCTATCGGGCCCGATTCATCCGTGAGGCCGATCTGGCGTCCCAACTCGATCACCCGGGCATCGTGAGCGTGTACGACCGCGGTGAGTTCGAGGGGCAGCTCTGGATCGCGATGAAGTACGTCCCCGGGGCGGACGGCGACGCCCTGCTCCAGCAGTCGGGACCGCTCGACCGGGCGACGGTCTGCGAGATGATCGGCGCCGTCGCGGACGCTCTCGACTACGCGCACTCGCGGGGAATGCTGCACCGCGACGTCAAGCCCGCGAACATTCTGGTGGACGACTCGACCGCGGCGCACCGCAAGGTGTATCTCACCGACTTCGGAATCGCTCGCACCACCACCAGCGACACCGCGCTGACAGCGGCGAACCTGACGGTGGGGTCGATCCAGTACTGCTCACCGGAGCAGTTGCGCGGGGCCGCACTCGACGGACGCACCGACCAATACGCGCTTGCCTGTACCGCGTTCCGGCTCCTGACCGGCCGAGCGCCGTTCCCGCTCGCGAAACCGACCGACATCATCAACGCTCATCTCCACGCTCCGGCCCCGAGCGCCACCGCGGTTCTGCCCACTCTGGCACCCGCCGTCGACCTGGTCCTCGCACGGGCGATGGACAAGGACCCCGCCCGCAGGTACCGGACGTGCCGAGAGTTCGCGGACGAATTGGACGGGGCGCTGCGCAGACCGGGCTTCACACCGCAGGCGGCGACGCCGCAGGCTCCGGCGGCGTACGCGCCGACGATGATCAATCCGGCTCCGACCCCACCGCACAGCGGGGCACAGCCCACCGCGCCCCTCGCGCCGCAGTCGCCGCCGGCGCAGCAGGGCCCGTCGCCGGCGCAGCCCTACCCGCAGCGTCCCCGAATCGGCGCCTTCGGCCCGCCCCCGGTACCGCAATCTCCGGTACCGCAGCCCCCGATACAGCAGCCCCCGGCACAGCAGCCACCTCATTTCGGGCCGCCGCCCGGAGACTTCGGCCGGCAGCAGCCCTACGGTGCGCCCGGGTATCCGCCCGAGCCGACGGACACCGGCAGGCGGAAAGCCGTGATCGTGGCGGCGATAGTGCTGGTCGTCCTCGCGGCGATCGCGGTCGCCGGATTCTTCGTCTTCCGCGGCGACGACGGTCCCGACACCGCGGCCGGGACGTCCACCGTGCCGTCCACTCCCGAGTCGACGTCGTCGCCGGTGAGTACGTCGGCTCCCTCGACCACTGCCGGCGGGCCCGCGGTGGTCGCCGGCGTTCCGACGCTGTGTGCGGGCGGGGTCACGACGCAGTCGTCGTCCGCGTCCAGAGTCGGGACCGGACCGATCTCCATTCCGTCGAACGACCTTCCGGTCAGCGGCTGGGATCCCGACAACATCTCGCAGATCCCGTTCGCGGTGACGGCCAACGGCATCAAAGCCTCACGCCCGGCCGGCACGTCGGGGTGGATGGCGCAGATCGCCGTCGGCACGCTGCCCGCATCCTTCCGCGATCGCACGGAGCCCATCGCCAGGAAACTGGTGGAGTGTCTGTCGTCGAGTTCGGGGTACTCGGGAGTCGACGCCTCACCGGCCCGGATCGAGGACGTGCGCAACGACCGGCTCGACAACAAGATCACCGAGTACACGCTGATCCGGGCTCGCATCGACGTCCGCAATCAGCGCTCCGGTGTGCTCGGTGACGATGTCACGGTGGTCGTCGTGAACAGTTCTCCGATGACCTTCGCCTTCGGAGTGAGTCCGATCAACGATGCGACCACCAGGGCCGAAGTCGACAAGGCGATCGTGAATCTCCGCGTGCAGACCGGGAATTGATCGGCGCGAGTCAGAGCAGCTGCCAGGCCAGGGCGGCGCCGAGCGCACCCGAGGCGTTGAGAGTCCAGTGCAGGACGATCGGGGCGAGCAGATTGGCCGTTCGGAAGCGCAGCCAGCCGAGGATCCATCCGGCCGCGGAGGTCGCGACCACCGCGCCGACCACGCCGGCGACGGCGGCTCCGACGCCGGCGCCGATCGCATCGGTGACACCGGCGTTCCCCGCCGAGAGTCCGAGCGACGAGGCGATGTGCCACAAACCGAACAGGGCCGCACCGGCGATCAGAGTGAGCCGCCGGCTCATCACTCGCCGCAACGATCCCTGCAGCACACCGCGGAACAACAGTTCCTCGGGAAGCACGGTCTGCACGGGAATCCACACAAGAGCGGCGAGCAGCGCGTCACGCGCGGACGAGTAGCGGTCGTTCAGGAAGAACGTCCGGGTCCAGGGGATGGCGACGCCGGCACCGACCACCACGACGACCGCGACCACGACGATCGCCGACCACCGGAACCCGTACTTCAGCTCCGAGGAGCTGATGCCCATCTCCGACCACGCCAGGCCCCGCATCCGCGCGAGGAGCACCACCGCGACCGCGCCCACCGGAACCGCGAGGAGCCCCGGCCAATGCCCGGCGAAATGCGCCAGGGCGTTGACCGTGATCAATGCCGCGACCACGACGCCGACGATCGCCCAGTCTCGATGGTTGCGCGCCTGGCTCACTCGGCCTCCGGTCTGACGATTCTTCGAGCATCCCCCGCCACCTGAGCTATCTGACATGCGGCAGTGTCGGAACCACCGAACAATACCCGGACCGGGCCCCTCCCGGAGCGTCCACGCGATCCGGTCCGGGTAGGGGACAATGTGCTCCATGTCTGCCGACCGCCCCACTACCGCGCCCGCCGACAGTCACGACGTCATCAGAGTCGGTGGCGCGCGGGTCAACAACCTCAAAGACGTCAGCGTCGAACTGCCGAAGCGCAGGCTCACCGCCTTCACCGGAGTCTCCGGGTCCGGAAAGAGCTCGCTCGTCTTCGGCACCATCGCAGCCGAGTCGCAACGGCTGATCAACGAGACCTACAGCGCGTTCGTCCAGGGATTCATGCCGACGCTGGCCCGCCCGGACGTCGATGTGCTCGACGGCATCACCACTGCCATCATCGTCGACCAGGAGCGGATCGGTGCGAATCCGCGGTCGACGGTCGGCACCGTCACCGACGCCAACGCGATGCTGCGGATCCTGTTCAGCAAGCTCGGCGATCCCCACGTGGGCAGCCCCAACGCGTACTCGTTCAACGTCCCGACCGTGTCGGGCGGCGGTGCGATCAAAGTCCAGCGAGGCAAGCAGACCAAGGCGGTCAGACGGTCCTTCGAGCAACTCGGAGGGATGTGCCCGCGATGCGAGGGGATGGGAACGGTCTCCGACATCGACCTGAGCGAGATCTACGACGCGGACAAGTCGCTGTCCGGCGGAGCGCTCAAGGTGCCCGGCTACAGCATGGACGGCTGGTACGGCCGCATCTTCGCGGGCAGCGGCTACTTCGACATGGACAAGCCCGTCGGCCGGTTCTCCGATCGCGAACGCGATGATCTGCTCTATCGCGAGGCCACCAAGATCAAGGTCGAGGGCATCAACCTCACCTACGAGGGCATCATCCCGAAGATCACCAAATCGATGCTGTCCAAGGACATCGACTCTGTGCAGCCGCATGTGCGGGCCTTCATCGAACGCGCGGTCACGTCCACGACCTGCCCGGAGTGCGACGGCACCCGACTGGCCGAGCACGCCCGGAACTCCCGGATCGGCGGAGTCAGCATCGCCGACGCATGCCGGATGCAGATCTCCGACCTCGCGGACTGGGTGGCGGGGCTCGACGAGCCGACGGTGGCACCGCTGGTCGAGAAGCTCCATGCGGCACTCGAGTCGTTCGTCGAGATCGGCCTGGGCTACCTGTCCCTGGAACGGCCCACCGGAACACTGTCGGGCGGGGAGGCTCAGCGCACCAAGATGGTCCGCCACCTCGGATCATCGCTCACCGACATCACCTACGTCTTCGACGAACCCACCGTGGGACTGCATCCGCACGACATCGCCAGGATGAACGCCCTGCTGCTGCGACTGCGCGACAAGGGGAACACGGTCCTGGTGGTGGAGCACAAACCCGAGGCCATCGTGATCGCCGACCACGTGGTCGACCTCGGGCCGGGCGCCGGATCGCTGGGCGGAGAGATCTGCTTCGAGGGCACCGTCGAGCAATTGGCGGCCTCGGACACCTTGACCGGGCGTCATCTCCACGACCGCGCGCGGCTCAAGGACAGTGTGCGGACCCCGTCGGGATTCTTGGAGATCCGAGACGCCACCACCAACAATCTGCGCCACGTGGACGTCGACATCCCGCTCGGCGTACTCGCCGTCATCACCGGTGTCGCGGGGTCGGGCAAGAGCTCCCTGATCCACGGCTCGCTGCCCGCCGACGCCGACGCGGTGTCGATCGACCAGACGGCGATCCGCGGCTCCCGGCGGAGCAACCCGGCGACCTACACCGGTCTGCTCGACGCCATCCGGAAGACCTTCGCGAAGGTCAACGGAGTCAAACCCGCTCTGTTCAGCCCCAACTCCGACGGCGCGTGCCCGAACTGCAAAGGCGCGGGCGTGATCTACACCGATCTCGCCACGATGGCCGGCGTGGCGACGCCGTGCGAAGTCTGCGAGGGGAAGCGGTTCGACGCCGCGGTGCTCGACTACCGGGTCGACGGCCGGGACATCAGCGAGGTGCTGGCGATGTCGGTGGACACGGCGTTGGAGTTCTTCGACGACGGTGACGCACGCACGCCGGCAGCCCACAAGATCCTCAAGCGTCTCTCCGACGTCGGACTGGGCTATCTGACCCTCGGCCAGCCGCTCACCACGCTCTCGGGAGGCGAGCGCCAGCGCATCAAGCTCGCGATCGCGATGACTGAGAAGGCCGGCGTATACATCCTCGACGAACCGACGACCGGACTGCATCTGGCCGACGTCGAACAACTGCTCGGGTTACTCGACGCCCTGGTGGAGGCGGGGCGCTCGGTGATCGTGATCGAGCATCACCAGGCGGTCATGGCGCACGCCGACTGGATCGTCGACATCGGTCCGGGCGCGGGTGACGACGGCGGCCGCGTGGTCTTCGAGGGAACGCCGCGCGACCTCGTCGCATCGGCTTCCACCCTCACCGGCCGGCACCTGGCCGAGTACGTGGGCGCGGGTACCGGCGCCGACTGAACCCGGTGTCGGAGGCTCCCGCGCTACGTCGCGGGCCGGTGGACGGCCGGTCCCTGCTCCACGTGCATCCGGGCCGCCGACAGACTGCCTCGCGCCTCGAAGGTGCGCTCGTATCCGGTGGAACTGATGCGCCAGCCGTCGGGTGTCCGCCGGTAGGCGTCGCGGTAGAACGCGGCTCCGATGATGATGACGTCGTACTCCGGAACGATGACGCGGTCCTGCAGGTACCAGCTGCCGGTGGCGGTGTCGCCGTCGGTTTCGATGATCGGATGGTCGACGCGATGCTCGGTCACCATGGTCGGAGCCATGATCGTGCTCAGATGTGCGACCAGAGAGGCTCGGTCGTCGAAGGTCAGCGGCCGGCCGTTCACCTGCGATCCGTATTCGGCGTGCACGTCGTCGGTGAGCGTGTCGGCCAGCGCCGACCAGTCCTTCGTGTCGACGGCTCGCAGGTAGCGGTACTTCACGGTCTCGATGGCGCGCAGATCGTCGGCGGTGGTGATCGTCATGGGGGAGTCCTAGGGGCTGTCGGCGGGAGGTCGTCGGCCGGTGATGGGGCGGGCGGTCAGAGATCGGGGAGCGGCATCACCATGTTGGGGGCGATGAGACCGCCGTCCACCTCGATGGTCTTGCCGGTCATGTACGCCGAGCCGTCGCCTGCCAGGAACACCGCGGCGGCGGCGATGTCGTCCGGCACACCCAGTCGGCGCAGCGGGGTGCGGCTGACGATCTCCTCGCGGATCGCGTCGTCCTCGGCGACGTAACCGAGCGCGGGTGTGTTGATGGTGCCGGGTGCGATGGCGTTCATCCGAATGCGCGGCGACAGGTCCTGCGCGGCCATCCGGGTGTAGTGCGCGAGGGCCGCTTTAGCCGTTCCGTAGGCCAGCAGCCCGCGTCCCGGCTGAGTCGTGATCGACGAGGTGATGTTGATGATCGAACCGCCGCGGTCGTTGGACAGCATGCTCGGTACGGCCGCCAGATTGAGCGCGTGCGCCGTCCCGACGTTGAACGCGAAGGCACCGACGAGTGCTTTGACGCTGGTCTGCAGAAAGGGCTTCGGGAGGGCGCCGCCGACGTTGTTGACGACGATGTCGAGCGCACCGAACTCCCGCGTGGCGGCGTCGACCAGATCGGCGGGGTCGTCTTCGGCGACATTCGCGGGCACGGTGATCGCGCGTCGGCCCAGTCTCCGGATCCGGTCGGCGACCTGCTCGAGTTGGTCGGCACTGCGGGCAGCGATCACCAGGTCGGCGCCGGCTTCCGCGAGACCGAGCGCGATGCCGGCTCCGATGCCGCGGCCGGCACCCGTCACGATCGCTGTTCTGCCCTCGAGGGACTGGGTCTGGCTCATGGGACCGCCTTCATGAATCGAATATTCGAATAGGTGTGATTGAATATCCGTCACAAGGTAGCGGGGTATGAGCCGCGACACAAGATCGGCCCGCATGCGGGGGAGGACACACATGGCCGGATCGCCACCGACGCGCCGGGTGATCGACACCCTCGAACTTCTCGCCCGCGTCGAGCGCCCGCAGACCATCGCGGAGATCGCCGACGAGCTGGGAGTGGCCCGCGCCACGATGTCGGCGATCCTGGCCGAGCTCGACGACGCGGGGTGGGCTGAGCGCGACGCCTCTCGTGCCTATCGGCTGGGCCCGGCGGCGATGGCACTCGGCGGAGTCTCGCCTCCGGCGCTTCACCTGCCGAATCCGGACGTGGCGCAGGTTCTCGACGAACTCGTCGCGGCCACCGACTGCGGAGTGACGCTCGCGCGGATGGCGCCCGGCGCGATGACCGTCGTCGCCAAACGGCACAGCGAGGTGCGGCCGGTTCCCGGACTGGGGCTCGGCCAGTCGTTGGCGATCGTCTTTCCCGTCGGGGCCGCGGCGATGGCCTGGCGGGAGGCCGACCAGGAGGCCTGGCTGGGCGAGCGAGACCGTCCGAGACGGAGGCTCCTGCTCGAATCGGTACGTCGGCGCGGTTTCGCGGCGTACCGCCCGGAGTCGTCGGACGCGATGCTCGTCGAGGTGCTCGCCGAGTTGCTCGGCGCGGTGGGTCCGCTTCTCATCGACCCCGCGCTCCGCCACACGGCGACCCGTCGGCTCGCGCAATTGTCGTCGCGTGCGTATTCCGACGACGAACTCGACGGCGCTGACGCGCAGCCGATCAGCTATCTCGCAGCACCGGTCTTCGTCGGCGACCAGGCCGAGTTCGAGTTGCAGCTGGGGGTGCTCAAATCGGCGGTGGACGGTCGCGAGCGTCGCAGGCTCGTGACCGCGCTCGTCGAGGCGGCGGACCGGATCTCGGCACTCATTTGATCCGGCGGCGGCTCAGACTTCACTCGCCGCCAAGGCGTCGCTGAGGAGTTCGAAGGCGCGCTCGACGAGTTGCCGGTCGGCCGGTTCGAGCGTCTCGAGAGCCTCGGCGATCCGCCGCACCCGGGCGTTCCGCGTCGTCGAGACCACTTCGCACCCCGATTCGGTGGGATAGAGCAGTCGGGCCCGCGCATCGAGTGGATCGGGTCGCCGCTCCACGTAGCCCATATCCTCCAGGCCGGTGACGATCCGCGAGATGGCGGGGGTGGAGACCGATTCGATCTCGGCCAGCCGGGACAGCCGAAGGGGTGCGTGCTGGGTGATCGACCACAGGGCCGCGGCGGTTCCAGCGCTGAGACCGGAACCGGAACCGGCCACCCGCAGCACTCGATTGATCCGCACGAGCCGGTGGTGCAGCGAACGCACGTCGACGAGCTGCTCCTCGTTGTCCGACACCTGCTGCCTCCTCCGATGAACCGTTCCCACGCATGGTAGTCGGAGGCTCCCGGAGGGCTCGGGTCGCGTATGCGGCCACCGGCGGGGTCTCCACGCCCGCAGCCGCCGCCGAAGTGTGAACGTCGCTCCTTTGCGCTCTGTCGGAATCGGTGCGCGACGCTAGGTTCTGACCTGCGATTACACCGTGACCGCGCGAACCGTCCGCCGATATGCGCTACGGTGAAAACGCTAATAGAGGGGAATTGTTCTGAACGGGATCTGGGATTTCATATCGAGCCGCAAGTCGCAACTTGTGGTCGATTCCTACTTGCACGTCAGCGCAGTGATTCAGTGTCTACTCCTGGCGACGATCATCGGAGTGGGCGTCGGAATCGCGGTATATCGCAGCCCCGGAGGCTCGGCTATCGCAACGGCGCTCTCGAGCACCATTCTGACCATTCCGTCGTTCGCACTTCTCGGTCTGCTCATTCCGATAGTGGGCCTCGGTGTTCCGCCGACCGTCATTGCGCTGACGATGTACTCGCTTCTGCCGATCGTGCGTAACACCATCGTCGGTCTCGGCGCGGTCGACCCCGCGGTCACCGATGCCGCACGCGGCATCGGAATGAGTCGTCTCCGCGTGCTGACGCGGGTCGAGTTGCCGCTGGCATGGCCGTCGATCCTCACCGGCATGCGTGTCGCGACGCAGATGGCGATGGGAATCCTGGCGATCGCGGCCTACGCGAAGGGCCCCGGCCTGGGCAATCTCATCTTCTCCGGTCTGTCGCGCGTCGGTAGCCCCACGGCTATTCCGCAGGCGCTGACGGGCACCGTGTTGATCGTCATCCTGGCTTTGATCCTCGACGGGATCTATGTCCTGATCGGCCGATTGACAACGTCGAAAGGGATCCGTTGACCCACAGCAAAGATGACGCAGAGAATGAGATCTCCGGAGTCGAGATCGTTCTCGAGCATGTCTCGAAGATCTATCCCGGCCAGCGCGAACCTGCTGTCGAAGACGTTTCTCTGACCATTCCGGCAGGCGAGGTCGTGGTCTTCGTCGGGCCGTCCGGCAGCGGTAAGACCACGACGATGCGCATGATCAATCGGTTGATCGAGCCGACGAGCGGCCGAATCACCATCGGCGGCCGGGACGCACTCTCGATCGACGCGAACAAACTGCGACAGAGCATCGGGTACGCCATTCAGCAAGGTGGCCTCTTCCCGCACATGACGGTCGCACAGAACATCGCCGTGGTGCCCAAGCTGCTGAGATGGGATAAGAAGCGGATCGCCGACCGAGTCGACGAACTGCTCGACATGGTCGGCCTCGACGCCGACGAATTCGGCGGTCGGTATCCGCGCCAGCTCTCGGGTGGACAGCAGCAGCGCGTCGGCGTCGCGCGAGCCCTGGCCGCCGATCCTCCGGTCCTGCTCATGGACGAGCCCTTCGGCGCGGTGGACCCGATCACCCGAGGCGTCCTGCAGGACCAGTTGATGCAGTTGCAGGCGGAACTCCGCAAGACCATCGTCTTCGTGACCCACGACTTCAGTGAGGCCGTCAAACTCGGCGACAAGATCGCGGTGCTCGGCGCGCGCTCGAAGGTGCTGCAGTACGACTCGCCGGAGGCGATTCTGGCCAACCCCGCCAACGAGACCGTCGAGGGCTTCGTGGGCTCCGGTGCGTCGCTGCAGCAGCTCAACCTGCTGCGCGTGCGAGACGTGGACATCGAGCAGCGGCCGACGGCCCACGAAGGAGATTCGGCCGCCGACTTCGCTGCACGGATCGGCAGTGACTGGGGAATCATCCTCGACAGCCGTGACCGGCCGATCCGGTGGACTGACGGGCGGCACCTGGTCGGCGCATCGTCGATTCGCGGCGTCGGTATCCCGCTCGGTGAGACGGTCGCCACGAGCTCGACCCTCCAGGACGCGCTCGAAGCGATCCTCGCCGAACGTAACGCGTCCGCCGTGGTCACCGGTGCCCGCGGCCGCTACGTCGGTGTGGTCACCATCGAGACGCTGATCGACTCGATTCGCGCGCTGCGCGAGGAGCACGAGGGCAGTCCCGCGATCGTCGACCCGCACGCCGATGACCCAGCTGCGGACCTGACCGCGGACGCCTCGCCGGAAGGCACCAGCTGATGACCAGCGCGGAGGCGGTGTCCAAGGAGACCGGTGCCGGGAGGGCCAGCAATCTTCAGCTGTGGATTCAGCCGACGATCGCGGTGCTGCTCGCGGCGGGCGTGCTCGGTTGGGCCTTCTCCCGGGACCTGACCGCCACCCAGAAGGCGACCATCAATCCGTCGTACATCGGGCAGCTCGTCGGTGAGCATCTGGCCTTGACCGTCGCGATCGCCGCGATCGTCGTCGTGGTGGCGGTACCGCTCGCCGTGCTGGTCACACGACGTCGATTCCGCTGGCTGGCACCGTTCTTCATCGGCGTGGCCAACATCGGGCAGGCGGCGCCGGCGATCGGTCTGCTGGTGCTCTTCTTCCTCTGGACCGCCACGACGGGCTTCTGGATCGGCGTGCTGCCGATCGCGTTCTATTCGCTGCTCCCGGTGCTGCGCAACAGCATGCTCGGCCTGCAGGAGGTCGATGCGGCGACAATCGACGCCGCCAAGGGACAGGGGATGTCGGAGCCGCGAGTGCTGGCCCAGGTGGAGCTGCCGCTGGCGGTGCCCTTCATCCTCGCCGGCCTGCGGACATCGCTGGTGCTCGCGGTCGGCACGGCGACCCTGTGCTTCCTGGTCGACGCCGGGGGACTGGGCATCCTGATCGACACCGGTTACAAGTTGCGCGACAACGTGACACTGGTCGTCGGAGCCGTGCTGGCCGTCGCGCTGGCGCTCGTCGTCGACTGGTTCGGCGCGCTCGCCGAACGGTACCTCGGACCCAAGGGGCTGCGATGACACCGCACCTGCCCGCGGCCGCACGCCGCCCACTGCGCTCGCTCGTCGCGCTGATCGCGGTGGCCGCCCTCGTCTTCGGTGCCGCGGCCTGCGGTCTGCAGTCGGGCGGTGCGCTTCCGCTGCCGGTGAAGCCGGGTTCGATCACCGTGCAGCCCGATCTCGAGGGACAGACCATCACGGTCGGCTCCAAGGACTTCACCGAGCAGGTGATCCTGGGGTACATCCTCGGCTTCTCCCTCGCCGCCGCAGGCGCCAACGTCCGCGATCTGACCAACATTCAGGGATCCAACAGCGCACGCGACGCGATGGCCGCGGGACAGGTGGACGTGACGATCGAATACACCGGTACCGGCTGGATCAACTATCTCGGCAACGAACAGCCGATCCCGGACTCCACCAAGCAGTTCGAGGCCGTCCGTGACGCGGATCTGGCGAAGAACGGCATCGTCTGGATCGACCCGGCGCCGATGGACAACACCTATGCCCTCGCGGTGAATCAAGAGAACGCCGCGAAGACCGGTGTCAAGACGATCTCCGACTACGCCGCGCTGGTGAAGAAGGATCCCGCGGCGGCGACCACCTGCGTCGAGACCGAGTTCCGCAGCCGGCAGGACGGCTTCCCGGGTATGGCCGCCAAGTACGGGTTCGATCCGGCGCAGGTGCAGATGCAGATCCTGCAGACCGGCATCATCTACCAGGCGGTCGCCAACGGGAATTGCGTGTTCGGAGAGGTCTTCACCACCGACGGCCGGATCAAGGCACTGAACCTCAACGTGCTGGAGGACGACAAGCAGTTCTTCCCGCACTACAACGCGGCGGTCACCATGCGTTCCGATGTCAACGAACAGTTCCCGTCTATCGCGAAGGTGATGGCGCCGGTGATGGCGAAGCTGACGTCGGAGCAGATCAGCGAGCTGAATCGTCAGGTGGACGTGGACGGACGCGAGCCGGCCGACGTCGCGCGCGACTGGCTGGTCGAGAACGGCTTCGTCAAAGTCTGACTCGACGCTGTTCCCCGTGGTTACGGAACCGTAAGTTACGGTACCGTAGCTCGCATGGACGTAACGCTCGAGAACGCCGACGAGGTGTACCGGTATTACAGCGACCACCGTCAGAGCCGGATGAAGGCGCTCGCCATGTACGGCGTACTGGCGGCTCGACACCGTCCGCGTGTTCGCTTCGAAGACGACGCGCACGACCGTCTGCGCGCTGTTGTCCGGCGAAGCGAGGTGCCGCTGGTGATCGCCGCCAATCACGTGCGCCAGACCGATCCGTTCATCCTTGCCGCATCCGGCTTCTTGTCGCCGCTGCGCCCGCGGATCGGGCGGATGCGTGTGTTGGCCAAAGACGAACTCTTCGACGATCCGGACCGTCGCCGCAAGATCGACGACCTCGGCGGCATTCCGGTCTTCCGTCAGAAGGACCACGGTCTCCGCGCCGCGGCCACCGCGGGCAAGCAGATGATGGACGTCTGCATCGAGCGGATGGGTCGGGGAGACTCGATCGCGATCTTCCCCGAGGGCACGTGCAACGAGGAGGATCCCCGGCTGCTTCAGAAGGTCAGCAGCGGAGTCGGCCACATCGCGAGCGGGGCACTGAAGAAGGGGAGTCGGCCGTGGTTGGTGTGCGCGGGCATCGCCTATCCGGACCAGGACCGCCCGGTGGTGGTCTTCAGCGACCCGATCGCACTCGATGCGGTCGCTGCGGCCACTCCGGCGCAGACGACCCGGCTGGTCGCCGCCGAACTGCAGCGCGCCGTCACGGCCGCCCATGCGTCGCTGCAGATCGGGTGATGCCGGGACGTCATCGCGCTTGAGCCGAGTACTCCGGGTTGGGACGCATGTCGATGCCGCTCGCCACCCGGTTCGTCATGTTGAAGAACGCCGCGGTCGACGAGATGTCGAAGATGTCGCGATCGGTGAAGCCCACCGCGCGCAACGCCTCTCGATCGGCGGCGTCGAGTTTCGAGGGCTGCTCGGTCATCTTCTCGGCGAAGAGCAGCATCGCACGGTGACGATCGGACAGATCGGCGGCCCGGAAATTCATGACGAGCAGTTCGCCCAGTTCGGGATCGCCCGACAGTTGGCGCACGGCGGCTCCGTGCGCCGTGAGGCAGTAATAGCACTTGTTGATCGACGAGACGACGACGGCGATCATCTCGCGTTCCAGCTTCGACAGTCCCGAGTCGGCCAGCATCAGGTCGTTGTACATCGCGGTGAAGGCGCGAAGCTTGGTCTCGTCGAAGGTGTACGCCTGCAGGACGTTCGGGACCATCCCGAGCTTCTCGCGGCAGACGTCGAAGTACTTGAGCGTGTCGGCGCTCAGTTCTCCGGCGGGCAGATCGAGCGCGGTGATTCGGTCGGTCATGGGGAATTCCTCTCGCAGCACGTCGTCCGGCCGCCGAAATGCGCGGCCCTGGCGATCGTATGACGACCGAACGAGTGATCGGTACCGATTAGGCGAGTCAGCGGATGAAGTAGCGCGTCTCCGGGTCGGTCCGGGCCTGCCAGCCCGCGCGTTCGAGTTCGGGCACCGAGTTCACCTCTTCCGGATAGCCGATGCAGAGGTAGGCGACGAATCGCCACCCGGGCGGAACGCCGAGGGCCCGATGCACCTCGTCGGGTTCGACGATCGAGATCCAGCCGACGCCGATGCCGCGGGCGCGGGCGGCGAGCCAGAGACTGCTGATCGCCGTGACCACGGAGTAGGCGAGGGTCTCGGGCATGGTTCGACGACCGAGGCCGTGTCCCTGCTGCGGGTGGTCCTCACTGAAGACCGCGAGATGGACAGGTGCCTGATCGAGCCCGGCGAGTTTGAGCGAGGCGTACTGCTGGGCACGCTCGCCGCGGTATCCCTCCAGTGCTTCCGCATTGCACCGGGCGAAGGTGGATTTCACCACTGCCCGCAGCTCCGGCGACCGGACCTCGACCCATCGCCAGGGCTGGCTGTTGCCCACGGACGGCGCCAGTTCGGCGGCGGCCACGATCTCCTGAATCAGTCGCGGCTCGACCGGGTCGGTCCGGAAGCGTCGCACGTCGCGGCGCCAGCGGAGGAGTCGGTCGAACTCTTCGATGAACTGCTCGCCGAAACTGCCCTCGGCTTCGGGCGCGGTGGTCATCGTCTGCCTCTCGTCGGATCTCCGGGCCAATGGTATCGGCTGCACGCCGGCCGGTGATCGTCCGGAGACTCCGATCGTGGTCAGAGGCCGAAGGCCGCCGGATAGGCGATGACTCCGGAGGGGACGCGCGCCGCTGCGGTCAGCGGCAGTGCGAGGAAGCTGTCGTCGGGTACCGTGACCGGCGCCGAGATACCGAATCGGGACGCGGGAACGAAGCCGAACCGCGGGTAGTAGTCGGCATGGCCGAGGACGACGACGGTCTCGTCGCCGATCCGGCGGGCAGCGTCGAGCAGTGCTGAGATCACCGCCGTTCCGACGCCGGTGCCTTGCTGTGCCGGAACCACCGCACACGGTGCGAGGGCCAATACCGGCGTTCCTCCGACGGTCGCCCGGGTGAGCAGGGCGTGCCCGATGATCTCGCCGTCCTGTTCCGCGACATACGACAGCCCGTCGATCCACGCCGCCGGGTCGCGACGCAGTTCGTCGACCAGATCCGCCTCGGCCGGCGTCGGGAACGCGGCTGCGTTGACCGCATGAACCGCCTGCGCGTCGCCGTCGCCCTCCGGGCGCACCGACCACGCCCCGGTCATCGCGACGCTCCCCGCGGCACGGCCGACGTCGACCGCACGGCTCGTATCACCACCACGCGCTCGGTGCGTTCGCCCGGTTCGATGAAGCCCTGCGATTCCAGCCAGAGCGCGCGCTCGTGCATCACCGGACCGAAGTCGACAACGACTTCGTCGGTGACTGCCGCGTCGAAGCCCCGGTCCGCCAGTCCGGAGAGGGTGGGGGTCACACCGCAGACGTCCGACTGGACCAGCAGTGCCGCACCCGCGGGCCGAACGAGCTCGGGCAGCACGCCGATGATCGAGTCGACCACGCTCCTGCCGTTCGGTCCGGCGTTCCAGGCGTGTCCGTCGGGCATGTGCGCGGGCGCCGGGACATACGGCGGGTTGGCGACCACCAGGTCGGCGGGATCGAGCCGAGGGAGTGCGCGGACATCGGAGCGGACGACGTCGACGGTCACATCGTTCGACGCCGCGTTGACCGCGACCGCCTCGACCGATTCCCGGGTGTCGTCGACCGCCGTCACGCGGGCGCCGGCCAGAGCGGCGTAGACCGACGCGATTCCACTCCCAGCGCACAGCTCGATCACCGAGGTCACGCCCTTCGGGTGGGTCTGCATGTGGTTCACCATTCGACGGCACAGCATCGCCGAGTCGACCGACGGCCGGTACACGCCCGTCGGCGCGGTCACGGTGGGCTGGGGCAGGGGCAGGGTCCCGAGGATCCGGCCGGCGGTGGCCTCGCCGACCGCCCATCGGCCGATCACCGGGCGGACCCCACGCGCAGCGACGACCGGCCCGCCTCCCACGCGGCCCAGATGTGCTGTGCGGCCAGCCGTTCCACCGCCAGACAGGTCAGTGCGCCGCGCAGGAGGCCGATGCGGCCGTCGGGTGTGTCGCCGAGCGCTCCGGCGACCTCGCGGACGACGAGCTGTTCGTGCACCGCATCCGCCTCGACGTGTTCGTCGAAGAACAGCCGAACCGGGCGCCCGAATCCGAGGCGGCGCAGGCCACGGCTGTACTGCCGGCTCGGCAGTGACGACGTGGTCTCCACCATGCACAGATGTCCGACGAGTTCGCGGACCCTTCCGCGGTGGAGGCCGAAATAGGAGAGTGTGTTGACGGCCGCCAGGGTGGGAGCCGGAATGCTGTCGATATATGCGGCGTATCCGGAATCCAGATCCATTCCCCGCATCAGATCGGCCCACAGAGTGGCATGCATGTAATCGAGTCGGCCGCCGCCGTATTCATCGCACTGCACTTCGATCAGCGCAGCCTTGGGTGCGCCGCCCAGGCGCGGAATGCCCAGCGTGTGAACATCGGCTTCCCGCAGCTGGTTCAGCGATCGGTGAATCACGAGTTCCCGGAATTGATCGACGGTTCCCGACCGCGCGAGAAATGCCGCCAGCGGCGGACCGTCGTCGTCCGCGCTCGCCTGGAACAACGCTTCCACGACGTCGTCGGGGTCCTCGATCGGGCCGACCAACGCGTTCAGTTCCGATTCCAGACGTTGTTCGAGTTCGCCGCGCACCTCGAGCAGTCGCAGGTCCCACTCCGCCCGATCGTCGACGCCGCGGATGCCGCGCAGGTGCAGTTCATACAGCATCGTCAGGGTGAGCTGGGCGTCTTCGTCGTCCAGCACGGGACTGCGATGTGCGGCGACCGCGGCCGAGAGGGGCTCGGCCGGACCGTCGAGATCGAGCAGCAGTTCGGCCAGTGCCGCGCTCACCGGGCCGCGGGGCGCGGGCATCGGCATGCGCGGCTGCGAACCGTTGGCGCCGTCGTCCGAGGTGAGTAGGCTCGCGCTGAGCGATGAATTCCGCACGTTCCCAGGAATTGAGGACAAATGACCTCCAACGATCAGGGCGGCGACCATCGGGACGATGACGTCACCGTCATTCCATGTCCTTCAGGGCCGCTATTGGTACGCGGGCCGATTTCGGTGATCAAGCCCGATGGTACCGCCTATTCGCCCCGCCGGCGCACGGTCGCATTCTGCCGATGCGGCCGGTCTACCATCGCCCCGATGTGCGACGGCTCGCACAAAGTGCGGACCCGCCCCGGACGGTGACCGAGGCGACGGACGGACCGATTCAGAACCAGTTCGGTTCCATGACCGCGGTGGTGTCGTCGAGAGACGCGAGCAGGGCCGTCCACGGTCCGGTCTGCGGGAGTTCGTGGGCGAAGAAGTAGCGCGTGGCCATCCTCTTGCCGTCGTAGAAGTCGCCGGACCGGTCTTCGCACGCGAGATACTGGTCGAGCCAGAGCCAGGCGACCACCACGTGACCGAAGGCCTCCAGGTACACCGAGGAGTTCGCCAGTGCCGTAGCGGGATCACCGTCCGCCCACAGGGTCCCCGTCACTTCGACCACCCGCCGCCAGGCGTCGTCGAGACCGTCGGCGAACGCCGACGCGGTGCCGCCGCGACCGCGGGCGGCGTCGATGGTCGCGGAGATACGCGCGCCGAGCAGGCTCAGCCCCCTGCCGTCCCGCATGATCACTTTGCGGCCGAGCAGGTCGAGCCCCTGAACGCCGTGCGTGCCTTCGTGGATCGGATTGAGGCGGTTGTCGCGGTAGTGCTGTTCGACGTCGTAGTCGCGGGTGTAGCCGTAACCGCCGTGCACCTGGATCGCCAGATCGTTGGCCTTCAGACACCACTGCGACGGCCAGCTCTTGGCTATCGGTGTCAGGACGTCGAGCAGCAACTCCAGGTCGGCTGCGGTCTCCGCGTCGGCGGCGGTGTCCAAGTCGTCGACGAGTTTCGCGCAGTACAGGCCCAGTGCCAGACCGCCTTCGACGTAGGCCTTCTGTGCCAGCAGCATGCGGCGGACGTCCGGGTGCTCGATGATCGGGACCGGCGGCGCGGCCGGATCTTTGGCGCCGATCGGGCGGCCCTGAGTGCGCCCGGCCGCGTAGTCGACGGCCTTGAGATATCCCACGTACCCGAGTGCGGTCGCCAGGAAGCCGACGCCGATCCGCGCCTCGTTCATCATGTGGAACATGTACGAGAGCCCGCGGTGCTCCTCACCGACGAGATAGCCGACCGCGCCGGCCTCGCCGCCCGGTCGATGGGTGCCGTCACCGAGGGCCAACGCCGTGTTGACGGTGCCGCGATTGCCCATCTTGTGGTTCAGCCCGGTGAGCGTGACATCGTTGCGCTCGCCGCGGCCGCCGTCGTCGCCGGGCAGGTACTTCGGCACGATGAACAGCGAGATGCTGTGCACACCGGGCTTGCCGCCCGGCATCTTGGCCAACACCAGGTGGACGATGTTCTCCGACAGTTCGTGATCGCCTCCAGAGATCCACATCTTCGATCCGACGACCCGGTAGGTGCCGTCCGGCCTGCGTTCGGCGCGGGTGGTGATGTCGGCCAGCGAGGATCCGGCCTGGGGTTCGGACAGGCACATGGTGCCGAACCATCGTCCTTCGAGCATGGGCCGGACGAAGGTGTCGATCTGTTGAGGCGTGCCGTACTCGGCCAGAAGTGCCGCGTTGGCCGCGGTGAGCAGCGCGTACGACGAGGTTCCGGCGTTGGCGGCCTGCAGCCAGGCCATCGAGGCCCGCGCGAGGGTGGTCGGCAACTGCATGCCGCCGACCTCGTGGTCGAACGGTCCGGCGATCAGCCCGGATTCGGCGTACGCCGCCAGTGCGCGCTGGACGTCCGGGATCATCTCGACCGTGCCGTCCGGACGCATCGTCGGCTCGGAGGCGTCGGCGAGCCGGTTGTGGGGGATGAAGTACTTGTCGGCGAGGTCGGCCGTGAGGTCGAGGACGCCGTCGAAAGTCTCTCGGGAATGATCGGCGAACCGTTCGCGGGAGGTCAGGGATTCGACGTCGAGCCACTCGTAGAGTAGGAAGTCGAGGTCGCGGCGAGAGAGAGCGTGCGTCATGGGAGGGTTCCGATCGGTCGGGGGCCGGGCGACGTACGACTCGGGGCCCTGTCACTCCGGCCGGCGTCATGTACTATGCAAACGCATAGAAACTATGCATATGCATATTTCAGGACTGTGTGCGCCGTGTCAATCCCGACCGGAGACAGGAGAGTTCGATGACCGCCACCGCACCCGGTCCGGCCGACGGCGTACCGGGTTCGAAAGCCGCCGCACGGATCCGGCGGGCGGCCTGCGAGGTGTTCGCGGCGAAGGGCTACGGCCTGGCCACCACCCGTGAGATCGCTGCGAGTCTCGGCATGAGTCCCGGCGCGGTGTATCCCCACTACAAGACCAAGGAGTCGCTGCTCTTCGCGATAGCGATGGAAGGCCATCGGGCGGTTCTGGACGCGCTGCTCGCCGCGGACGATCCGGCGCGGTCGCCGACCGAACGGCTCCGGGCCGCCATCGCGTCGTTCGTGAGGTGGCATGCGGAGAACCGGGCGATCGCTCGCGTCATCCAGTACGAACTGCGGGCGCTGACCGACGATCACTTCGAACTGATCGCCGGTCTGCGACGCGCGACCACGAGAGTGTTCACCGAGATCGCCGAAGCCGGCGCCGCCTCGGGCGAGTTCTCCTTCGGTGACGTCTCGACCGTGACACTCGCCCTGACGTCCCTCGGGATCGACGTGAGCCGATGGTTTCCCGTCAGGAATCACGCCGACGCGGACGATCTCGCCGACGACTACGCGGAGGTCGCGCTACGGATCGTGGGTGCCCGGGCGGCACGGTAGTCGCGGGTGAGGCTCAGCTCAATCGGTCGCGAATCTTCTGGAAACTCGTCGCCAGGACGTTCAACTCGGCGGGACTGAGCACGTCGATCATCGTCTCGCGGACTTCGTCGACGTGCGCCGGTGCGGCGTCGACCAGCTTGGCCAGACCCGCGGGGGTCAGATGCGCCCAGGCTCCGCGGCGGTCGTCGACGCACGGGATTCGCTCCACCCACCCCTTGTCGACCAGGCGGTTCATCGCTCGGGTGACGGTGCTTCGCGACGTGGCGACAGCGTCTGCGACACCGCTCATCCGCAGTTGGCGGCCGGGCGCTTCGGAGAGGGCGACGAGCAGTGAGAAGTCGGTCAGCGACAGCTGTGCGTCCCGGACGAGCTGATGGTCGAGCGTATTCATCAACAGCCGGGTCGCGTCGAGGTAGGCGCGCCATGCCGCCTGTTCCTCGTCGGAGAGCCATCGTGGAGAGTTCATACGTCGACCTTACCGAATTAGTTGATTATGCAATTACTGGCCCTGTCGGCATCAGGCGGTCAGTGCCAGGTAGGGCGCGAGGGCGAGGAGGGCCGCCGTCAGGGCCATCTTCAGCACGCGCGTCGGCAGGGCCTGCGCGACGCGCCATCCCACCAGCACTCCCGCGAGTTCGGGAACGCCGATCAGGGCCGCGAGCGGCCAATCGATCGCCCCTTGCGCCGCGTATCCGACCGACCCGACGACCGCGATGACGATCGACTGGACCTGGGCGGCCGCGAGTGACTCCAGCACTCGGACGCCGCAGGCGATCAGCAGCGGCACGGTGAGCATCGGACCGCCGATCCCGACGATGCCGCTGAACACCGCGACGGTGAATCCGAGCAGTGCCACCACGGCGACGTGCGGATGGCGGTCGCTCGCGGCGTCGGCCCCGAGATACTCGCGCACCCAGATCGACACCGCGGCCACAGCCACCAGGACGGCTAGAACGATACCGAATACCCGTTGGGACACAAGGGAATTGACCCACACTCCGATCGGCGTGCCGATCAACGCGGTACCGCCGAGCGCGAGTGCGGTGCGACGCGTCGCGGGTCTGCGGAGCTCGCCCGAACGCCGGTAGGCCGCCGTGCCCGCCACACCCGTCGCCACGTGTGTGACGATGGCGGTCCCCGCGACGGTCGGTGCCGCCAGACCGGTGAGCGCGAAGAGCCCGATGGTCGGGAGTACTCCGCCCGGTCCGAGCGCCGTGATCCCCACTCCGCCGACGAATCCGATGACTGCGAGCGCGATCAGGACGGGGACAGCCATTCCGGACAGAGTCAACACCTCGAGGAAGAGATCGGGCTTCGGACCACCGACAGGGTAGTGCCCGTCGAGTGGACCCGAGCGCCGGGGTCACGCGCCGCGTGCGGCCATCACGGCGAGCAGTTCGTACACGATGTGCGCGGCGGCGATTCCGGTGATCTCGGCGTGGTCGTAGGCCGGCGCGACCTCCACGACGTCGGCACCGAGCACGTCCAGACCGGCGAGCGAACGCAGGGTGGACAGCAGTTCCCGCGAGGTGAGTCCACCCGCTTCGGGCGTTCCGGTGCCCGGCGCGTGCGCGGGATCGAGGACGTCGATGTCCACGGAGACGTACACCGGACCCGCGCCGATGCGGTCGAGCAGGAGACCGGACACTGCGGCGACGCCGCCGGCTTCGTACTCGTCGGCGGCGATCACCCGAAATCCGAGCCGTGCGTCCTCGTCGAGATCTCGTGGCGAGTACAGCGGGCCGCGGGTCCCGATGTGCACGGAGCGGTCCACATCGATCAGGCCCTCCTCGCTCGCGCGGCGGAACGGTGTGCCGTGCGTGTAGGCCTCGCCGAAGTAGGTGTCCCACGTGTCCAGATGAGCGTCGAAGTGCACCACCGCCACGGGGCCGACGTCGCGCGCCACCGCCCGCAGAATCGGGAGCGCGACGGTGTGGTCGCCGCCGAGAGTGATCACCCGCAGGTCTTGCGCGCGCAGTTCCGACACCGCGGCGTCGAGCTCGGTGAGCGCTGAGGCGATGTCGAACGGATTCAGCGTGGCGTCGCCGGCGTCCACCACCTGCAGGGTGTCGAAGGGCGATACGCCCAGTCCCGGGTGGAATGGCCGGAGCAGCTTCGAGGAGGCACGGATGTGCGCCGGCCCGAACCGCGCGCCCGGCCGGTACGACGTCCCCGCGTCGAAGGGCGCTCCGAGAATCGCGATGCCGTCGCGTCTGGCCTCCGGCGGCACCTGATCGAGTCGGGGGAGTCTGGCGAAGGTCGTCGGTCCGGCGAATCTCGGAATCACCGTCGAATCCACCGGACCGATCGGCTCTCCGGCCTCCGAGTGCTTCGGACGCGAACTCGCTGAATCCGACATCGCGTCCACCTCCCGTCGCGACTGTCCAGTCCTGATCGTCCAGCCCTGATTGTCCTCTGTGTGCTCGGCATCGCGACCCGATCACCGGAAGCGCCGCGTCCCGCCTCCCGATTCTGGTGAGATGGAAGGTGGCCTCGTCCACAGAGAGACCGCCGTCGAACAGCAGCGAGGAGCCACCAGTGAACGACACGTCCAGCACCGCACCCACCGTCACCGACCGACTGCGCCGACTGCCGTTGCGGCTCGCGACCGGCGCCTTCATCCTCAACTCGGGAATCGGGAAGCTCTCCCTCGACGACGAAGCAGCCGCCGGTCTCCAAGGCATGGCGGCCAACGCGTTCCCGGCGGTCCGGCAGGTGCGGCCGGGACTGTTCGGCAAAGCGCTCGCCGTCGCCGAGATCGGCGTCGGATCGGCGCTGCTGGCGCCGTGGGTGCCGACCGCGGTGGCGGGCGCGGCGCTCACCGCGTTCAGTTCCGGCTTGCTGACGATGTACGTGCGGACGCCCGCGATGCACGAGGACGGGTCGCTGCGACCGACACAGCAGGGGATACCGGTCGCGAAGGATTCGTGGATGCTGGGGATCGGCACCAGTCTGCTCATCGACGCGGCGCTGTCGGGCGGGATGCGCACTCGCCGTACGTGCTGCCGGACCGCGGAGCCCGCGGACTCCGCCGAGTAGCCCCGCCACGGCGGCGGCCGGTTCACCACCTGTCCTCATTCACGCGGCGGCGGGGGAGGCGCACGATGCGAGCGGCACTGTTTCAGGGTCCGGCGTCGACCGGCTTGCCGGCCGCGTCGTCGGAGGTCGCCGCGGTGGCCGTCGCCGCGCAGGAGGCCGGCGCGAGCATCCTCGTCTGTTCCGAGCTGACGCTCACCGCATACCGGAGTCCCCTGGCGCCCGAGCCGCGGCCCGAGGGAACCGGGCGCGGACCGATCGGCCGGCTGATGACCGAAACCGCTCACGCATGCGACCTGGCGATCGCCTACGGGTACGCCGAGCGCGGACGCGGCGGCGAGGTGTTCGACTCGGCGGCGGTGGTGGGTCGCGACGGCACCCTGCGCGCGCACTACCGAAAGACGCACCTGTACCGGCCCGCTGTCGGGACGCCGGTCGGCTCCGCGCCCGACGACACTCCGTTCACCGCAGGCGATCGGCTGGTGGAGCAGTTCGCCTTCGGCGGGCTGACCTGCGGAATCCTCGTCTGCTACGACGTCGAGTTCCCGGAGGCCGCGCGTGCGCACGCCCTCGCGGGTACCGACTGGCTTCTGGTGCCGACAGCGCTCGCGCAGCCCGACGATCACGTGGCCACCACGCTCGTTCCGGCACGGGCGATCGAGAATCAGATGTTCCTCACCTACGTGAACCGGGTGGGCCCGGTCTCGGACGCCGAGGGTGCCGGTGCGGCCGTCCGGTACTGCGGTCGGTCGTGCGCGATCGCACCGGACGGCGTCGAGCTGGCCCGTGCCGGCGAGGGCGCCGAACTGCTGCTGGTGGATCTGGAGCCGGAGCGTCTGGAGCGTTCGCGCCGCCATAATCGCTACCTGCGCGATCGTCGCGCCGACCTGTACGGGGCGAGCGATCCGCGTCGGCGTCCCGATCCGCACGACGCCGGGAGGCGATCGCGGTGAGCATCCCGGTCGCACCGGAGGGCGGAACCCCGCTGTCGATGATCGGACCCGACTTCCCCTTCCCGTACGACCTCTTCCGTGCGCACCCCGCCGGGATCGGTGCGGTTCCCGCAGAAGCCCTCGGGACGCAGGTCGCCGTGATCGGAGGCGGGCTGTCGGGCGTCATCGTGGCGCGTGAGCTCACTCGGATGGGCCTGCGGCCGGTGCTGTACGAGCCCGACCGGATCGGCGGCCGTATGCGGTCGGCGTCGTTCGACGGTCATCCCGGAGCGATCGCTGAGCTGGGCGCCATGCGGTTTCCACCGTCCTCCACCACGCTGTTCGGCTATTTCGACGAAGCAGGCGTGGGCACTGTGCCGTTCCCGAATCCGTTGGCGCCGTGTACACCGGACACGGTCATCGACCTCAAGGGCGTCACCGTTCACGGGCGGTCGCTGGACGATCTGCCGCCGGTGTTCGGCCGTGTCGCCCGCGGCTGGGAGGCCGCACTCGAGGCGGGCGCCGGGCTCGGTGCGCTGCGGTCGGCGATCCGGGCACGGGACGCCGCGGCCGTGGCGGCGCTGTGGCACCCGCTCGTGGAGCGCTACGACGACACCACCTTCTACCGTTTCCTCGTCGACTCCGCACAACTGCGGTCGTTCGCGGACCGAGAGTTGTTCGGTCAAGTGGGTTTCGGAACCGGCGGGTGGGACACCGACTTCTCCAATTCGATCCTCGAGGTGCTGTGGGTGGTCGCGACGGCGGCCGACGAGGACCATCGGGGCGTGGTCGGCGGGGCGCAGCAGTTGCCCGTCCGGTTGTGGTCGGCGGCGGTTCCCGGTGCCGCGCACTGGCCGGCGGGCACGTCGCCGGCGTCGTTGAACGGCGGTCGCCCGCGTCCGGCCGCGGTCGAGATGCGGCGCACGCATCCCCACCGGATCACGGTCACCGATGCCGGCGGCGGCATCGCCGACTATCCGGCGGTGGTGTACACGGCGCCACTGTGGCTGCTGCTGAGCACCGTCAAATGCGACGAGTCACTGTTCGCCGCCGAGCATTGGAGTGCCATCGAGCGGACTCACTACATGGGTTCCAGCAAAGTGTTCGTTCTGGTGGACCGGCCCTTCTGGCGTGAGCTGGATCCGTCGACCGGCTATCCGCGGATGAGCATGACGCTCACCGATCGCATGCCCCGAGGCGTGTACCTGTTCGACGGTCCGCTCGCCGGGAGCGGGGAGCCGGAGTCCTCCGACGGTCCCGCGGTGATCTGCCTGTCGTACACGTGGGCCGACGACTCGCTGAAGCTGATCCCGCTCGACGCCTCCGAGCGGATGGATCTCATGCTCGACTCGTTGTCGTCGATCTATCCCGATCTCGACATCCGCAGTCATGTGATCGCGCCACCGCTCACGATCTCCTGGGAGGTGGAGCGGAACTTCATGGGTGCGTTCCGCGCGAATCTGCCCGGTCACTACCGTTATCAGGAACGGCTGTTCACGCACTTCGTCCAGGAGGGGTTCGCGCCCGGTCATCGCGGTGTCTTCCTCGCCGGCGACGACGTCGCGTGGACGGCGGGATGGGCGGAGGGCGCGGTGCAGACCGCGCTCAACGCCGTGTGGGGCGTGATGCACCACCTCGGTGGGCGGTGTGATCGTCGCAATCCCGGGCCGGGGGACAGGTTCGCCGAGTTGGCACCGATCCGCCTGCCCGATGTCACGTGACCGCGTGGCCACGCGATCGGCAGACCGGAGGAACATGATGAAGGAACCGAGTAGAACCGCACTCGCGACCGCATACGCCCGCGCCTATCACCAGGTGGCCGACAGCCCGCGGATCCTCGACGATCCCTTCGCCGTGCGTCTGATCGGAAGCTCCGGCGAGGCACTGAGCCGCGCGGCTGAGGACGGGCGACTGCCCGTCGCGGCCACCGATCGGCGGCGACGATTGTTCTTCGCGGCCCGCGCCCGGTTCGCGGAGGACCGGGTCGCGGCCGCGGCAGCCCGGGGTGTCGGTCAAGTCGTCGTGCTGGGGGCGGGACTGGACACCTTCGGTTATCGCAGCACCGATCCCGGCCTGCGCGTCTTCGAGGTCGATCACCCGGCCACACAGGAATGGAAGCGGGAACGGCTCGCTGAAGCGGCGATCGACGTGCCGGCGACGACGACGCTCGTTCCGGTCGACTTCGAAACCGACGATCTCGCGGAGTCGCTGGCGTCGGCCGGGTTCCGGCGAGACGCGGCGGCGGTGTTCGTCTGGCTCGGAGTGGTCTACTACCTGACACCGGAGGCCGCGCGATCGACGCTGGA
Organism: Gordonia sp. LUNF6; assembly: GCF_047041125.1. Classification (NCBI taxonomy): domain Bacteria; kingdom Bacillati; phylum Actinomycetota; class Actinomycetes; order Mycobacteriales; family Gordoniaceae; genus Gordonia; species Gordonia sp. LUNF6. The sequence goes on along the minus strand of NZ_CP178181.1, from coordinate 2,109,903 downwards.
GTACGTCGCCGGCCAGACATCGTCGGCGGAAGTCATTCTCGACTATCTCGAGCCGGCGACCGACGACGCACAACGCGCACGGATGCAGGCACGGGCGGAGCGGGTGGCCGCCGTGGGCGAGCCGTGGTTCAACTTCTACGACCGTGACGACCTCGGCGCGCTGCTGCGCGATCTGCGTTTCCACGACGTGGAGGATCTGTCCGCCGCCGAGCTGATCGGGACCTACACGGGCCGGACGACCGAGGCGACGAGCCCGAGTCGGATCCTCTGGGCTCGCGGGTGACAGGTACGGCGGCGCACTACGCCGTCAGTGGTTTCGTACGATCGCCGGCGCGTCGACGGGTTCCCTCCATGCGCCGTGTCGCTTCGCTCCCTTGGCTTACTCGAAGTGCCTGGGTTCAGGGCGATCCGTTCCCTTCGTAGAAAATCGAGGTTGTCGCGGTCGTCCGACGAGCGGAGACGTCCAGGACCCGCTGGATCCAGATCAGCGGGGTAGAATGGTGGTAGCGGCAATGGATCCTGCCGAGGCGACGCCCAGAGCGTCCGCCTGAACCGCCGACCCGGCTGATGGACCCTGGGACTCCACCGAGGAGGGGAGCGACAGGTGAACATTGTCATTGGCTACGACGCCCACGCGAACAGCAAGGCGGCGGTCGTGTTCGGGGCGCGGCTGGCACGTGCTCTGCATTCGCAGATCCGCGTCGTCCATGTAGTGGATTTCGGCGACCTGCCGTTCGATCCCGACGAGCCCGACTACGAGGTCGAAACCGATCAGCACCTCGAGGAGCACCGGCGGGTGGTCGCCGAACTCCTGGGTCGTGACGCCGACGACTGGACTTACACAACCGCACGCGGAGAGACCGCCCAGGTTCTCACCAATGAGGCGCAGTCGTGCGGGGCGACGATGATCGTCGTCGGACGACCTCATCATGGACTGGGAGCGATGCTCGACCACAGTCTGAGCGGGGCGGTGTTCAAGGGACTGACGAATCGCGGCAACTGCCCGGTCCTCATCGTTCCCGAGGGATGGAGTCTCAGCCCGTGCCGGGCGAGGGACTGGCGGCTTGAGGGACGCGATCGTGCCGGTCGATGACGGCCAGCAGGGCCAGTTTGTCGTAGCTTTCGCTGCCCGGCGATGCGGTGTAGACGAGAAGTGAGTGTGTCTGCACGGGATCGTGGAGAATCTGGCAATTGAGTTCGAGCAATCCGACTTCCGGATGCAGGAGGCGTTTCACCTCGTGCGGTGCGACGCCGATTTCGTGACGCTCCCAGAGCCTTCGGAACTCCTCGTAGCGGGCCTGGAGTTCGTCGGAGACCTGTGCGGCTCGTGACTCCGGTCCCCGAACCGCCACCACGCCGCGCAGGTTGGAGACGTACATCCGCGAGTAGAAGTCGTGGTCGTCGGGAGGATAGAGCTCCCGGGACACCGGCTCGGTGAACCATCGGTATGCTGCGCTGCGTGAGAGACCGGTACGTCCACTGAGGTCTCCGACGAGTGCCGCGCTCAGCGGAGTCTGCCGCAGCGTCTCACCGAGTTCTCCGACGATCTCCGCCGGCGTGTCGGCCAGGCGATCGAAGATTCGCAGCATCCCGGGACTGATGTGATCGGTGGAAGAGCCCCGCGGCGGCGGTTGATGTCCGGCGAGCCGGAACAGGTGATCGTGCTCCGCCCGGGTGAGATGCAGGCCCAGCGCGATCGACGCGGTCACCTGCTCCGACGGCTGCGGGCCCTGCGCGCGCTCGAGCCGTGAGTAGTAGTCGGCCGACATGTGGCACAGAACGGCAACTTCCTCGCGCCGGAGGCCCGCGGTGCGCCGGCGACGTCCGCGCGGCAGGCCGACGTCCTCGGGCGCGAGGGCTTCCCGGCGCGTGCGCAGGAACTCGCCGAGTGCGTCGCGATCGGTCATGTGTTTCATTGTGGCGCGGACGTGCCGTGGTTATCCACGGATCGTCATGCCGTGGATAACGGGCTTCCCGCCGGCCAGACTCGAATCAGAGGGTGTTGGCCTCACTCGGCGGTTGAATAGGAGTCATCGGCATGGATCGCGAACGTTACGACATCGCTATCGGTGATCTCTCGGGGCGACGAGCCGTCGTCACCGGGGCGAGTGACGGAATGGGCCTCGGAATCGCCACTGAATTGGCGGGCGCGGGCGCCGAAGTGATCATGCCGGTCCGCAACCCGCGAAAAGGTGCGGCCGCCTTAGCGACGATTCGATCCCGTGTACCGGCGGCGGCTGTGTCTCTGCGGGAGCTCGAACTGTCATCGCTCGACTCCGTCGCGGCGCTCGGCGCGGCCTTGATGGAGGAGGGCGAGCCGATTCATGTGCTGATCAACAATGCGGGAGTCATGACGCCGCCGTCTCGGCAAGTGACCGCCGACGGCAACGAACTGCAATTCGGAACTAATCATCTGGGCCACTTCGCACTCGTCGGACGTCTGTTGCCGCTGCTGCGCGCGGGGTCCGCCCGCGTGACGACGCAGTCGAGCGTCGCAGCTCGCAGGGGCACCATCAACTGGGCCGATCTGAACTGGGAGCGTGGGTACGACGGAATGCGTGCCTACCGTCAGTCGAAGATCGCGTGTGCGCTGTTCGGCCTCGAACTCGATAGACGTAGTTCCGCGGCGTCATGGGGTATCACGAGCAACGTGTCCCATCCCGGTGTCGCTCCCACTGCCTTGCTCGCGGCCAGACCGGAACTCGGACGCCGGCGGGATACGCGTGCGGTGCGCATGATTCGCTGGCTCTCGGCACATAGCCTGATCGTCGGCACTGTGGAGAGCGCCAAGCTTCCGGCGCTTATGGCGGCGACCGCACCCGACGCGGTCGGCGGCCGCTTGTACGGTCCTCAGTGGCCCGGCCGACTCGGCGGTCCGCCGGGCTGACAGAATCTGTGGAAGACGTTGCGCACCGACGACGCGGCACGACTCTGGACCGTGTCCGAAGAGATGACGGGCGTCAGGTTCGAATGACGCGGCGTTGGCACCGAGACCGTTCCGGCCGTCGCCGCAGACGAGCCCGACAGAACCGAGGGTCGGAGTTAAGGTGCTGTGATGACACCATCGTGGCCCGAACTCGTCGGACGGAACATCGGGGCTGCGATGGTGCCAGTCGCCGGGCGCATGACGAGTACGACACCGAACGACACCGACGTCCTCGATTTCTGGTCCGGTGGAGCCGGACGTTGGCGTGTGGAGCGAGACGGCGAGGTCCAGTACATCAGCGATGGCCGCCGCACGTTCTACCGTGACAGCAACGGCGCGGCAGTGGAACTCAGCGGCCGCGGTATCCGAATGCCGTGGCTGACGACTCACATAAGCCCGATCGACCTCGTGGGGCAATCCGGAGTCCTCCACCAGATGACGCGAGACGTCGTCGCACTCACCACGCCGGTGCCCGTCCGCTGCGATGGGCGGCCGGCGTGGTCGACCCTGCTAGGCCGACCCGGTGCCACGGAGCGAGAGCGGCTCACGATCACGATCGACGACCGGTCGGGTTTGATTGTCGGACTGTCCTCGGGGCGAGGCTTCGCGCTCACCGTGACGAGCCTGTCGAGCGGTCCGGTGGACGATGGCGCATTCGCCTGGCCGTGGCCGGGCAATCCGCCCGTGGAGGAAGTGATCTCCGATAGACAGCGGACGATCGATCGTTCGGCGATTCTGGAAGCGATCACGTTGGCTCTCGACCGCCGTACGGAGGTACTCGCCGCCATCGCATCGTCAAAAGTGGTCGACGATGCACGGATGGCCGTCGCGGGGCTGCTGGGAACCGACGAGGTCGGAACTGACGCGGTACTGGCGATGCAGTTGCGTAGATTTACCCGGTTCGAGCGAGAAAAGATCAGAGACGAGGCGGAAAACCTCCGCGCTCTCCTCGACAACGCGAATGATGCAACCAATGGCCAGATGCCCGGATAACGTGAAGCCCTACGACGCCCAGATCGGGCTCACGCCCTACAGAGATGAGAACATTGCCGTCTGGATGGACTCGGTGTACGTCTACCTCGACTCGTTCGAGTTCTCGGTCTCAGTGCGCAAGCGAAGGTGGCATCCGCCAACGTCGACTCCCCAGTTCGGGCGATATCCGCGTGTGGTTCGCCTGACCGTTCTATGGGAATACAAGAGCGATCATTCGTTCTCGACGGAAATCTAATTGTAGAAGATTCGAAGCACGCCATCGAGTTGTGGCCTTCCGAAGGTGCGTCTCCCGGCCTCAAGTCGCAAGCTGTGAATTACCCGGTAGAGATCGAACCTGCGAGTTGGTTCGGGACCCGAGTACCAGCGGGGCCAACTATCGCCGCAACCACCATCGGCGACTTCCTGGTCGGCGAGGATGGAGGCTGGGTTCGAGCTGAACTGCACGCGGCGAGCACTTTACGGAGTCGATCGTGGCGACGACACCCGTCCGACTGGCATAGACCGCAAGTGCGAGAGGGATGATCCACCAAGCGGCCCCAGGCGGCGAGCACTTGCTGATGCATGACCGGGGGCGAGGTCAGGCGGCGTCGATGCTGACGGTGAGGCGGGCGCCGCAGGCGCGGGCGAGGCGCTCGAGAAAGTTGACGGTGGGAGTGCGGGAACCGTTCTCGACGGCGGCGACGGAGCTTTGAGTGGTGCCCATCCGTTCTGCGAGCTGGGCTTGGGTGAGTCCGGCGTCGATTCGAGCCTGGTAGGCGATTCCTGCTAGCTCCATCACGACTCCGGCGGTTTCGTATGCCTGGTCGTAGACCTCACGCTCGGCGGCGGTGAGGTCGGCGAGCGCCGCCTGCTTGTACTCGGTGTAGTTGGTCATGATTTCCCTTCCTTCTCCTGATCCCGGCGGCGCAGCACATTGCGGGCTCGCTGGACTTCTTTGCGCTCGTTGTTGCGCTGCTTGCGGAACGTCGTCAACGTGATCACGCGGCGCTCAGGCTGGATGGTGTAGGCGATTCGCTGGTTGACTTGATCACAGCGAAACCGGAGTTCCCAGAGATTCTCGTTGAGCTTGCGGCTGTGCGGCATTCGGAGCATGGCACCTTCGACGGCCAGGAGGTCGAGTGCCCGGAACGCCTGTGCCCGTCCCTTCACTGTGAGCCCGTCGAGCCAACTGCGCACCTCTTCACTCAGCTCAATCTGCCACGTCGATCCCCGCTCGATTCCCACCCTCCGAGTATACCGGGAGAGCTATATAGCATCAACGGAATAATCAGCAACTGGCGTGCAAGCGTTCGGGGCGAGTTCGGTGTGTATCGGGTAGCCTGAGACCTACGAGCGGTCGGGTCACGAGGACGGCGCAGCGGCCCAGGTGCGGCGGCCGCGCGTCTGGTCATCGTCACAGTGACGATAAACTATGGGATCCGCGAACCATGCTTTGACCAACCGCTTTGATCGAACTGGCCAGCCAGGATTGCCGAAAGCTGAGGTTTCCAACAAGCAGACCCAGCTCAATCGGTTAAGTACTTCTCAACAATTGCCAGTTGTGTGCAAAACGCGCTGAACTGTCGTCGACTGGCGAGTTTCATATATGGACATGGAACCCGAGCCGATAAGATACATTATGTCAAGTTGAACCCTGCGTATTGCAACAGATGAATCACTGCGGCTCCCCCATGCCCGGGCGCTTCGTTCATTCTATGGCGTCGGGACCAGCGGATACGTACCGGTTAGGCCAGCCGCCTTCCGGCGAGACCCCATGAGTCGCGTGGGCAGTTGCCCGGTCTTGATCGATTTCGTTGTCATTTTGACCTGCGGGTATTGACCTGCCGTCTCATTGGATGCATCATTGAATCATCAGATGAAACCGTTTCTGGTGGAGGTTCCGATGCGAATCGATGAGGTTGGCCGAGTACATCTGGTTGAATCTGTGCCGCTTCTGCGGCCGGAGGAGCGTGTCGTCGAGCTGATGCTCGACGGGTGGCGGAACCAGCAGCTGTCCAGGAACTTGCAGTTCTCGACAATCGATCGGCGAGTGCGCTGCGTGCAGAGGTTCATCGAGCATTCGAACGAGGAGCCGTGGAACTGGACACCGGCGATGGTTGAGGAGTTTTCCGCCGATCTTCGGTCGGTTCGTCATGTGATGCACTCGACGTTGCGCGGCTACCACGGCACACTGCGGGCATTCTGTTCCTACATCAGCAACCCTGACTACGGGTGGGACCGCGTCTGTGAGCAGCTGTTCGACGCGTACCCGGCCCAGGTTTTTTCCGCCTGGAACACCGCGAGCCACGTCCAGGAGTACGACGGGCGGGCGAGCAAGCGCCCGTACACCAAGGACGAGCTTCAAGCCTTGTTCGAGTACGCCGACGATGAGGTAGCTCGGATCGGTACGACCAGCAGGAAGGGCTGGCAGGCGGCCTACCGGGACGCCGCGATGATGAAGGTCGCCTACGCCTACGGCTTGCGGTTTAACGAGCTCACGCACCTGCAATTGGTGGACTTCGCCCGCAATCCCCACGCTCGCGAGTTCGGGAAGTTCGGCGTGTGCAAGGTCCGGTACGGGAAGGCGTTCCGCGGGTCACCTCCGAAACCCCGTTCGGTGTTGACGGTGTGGCGGTGGACGCCTCCGATCATCGAGGACTGGATCGCCAACGGCCGAGGTGATCCCGACAGTCTTGATCTGTTCTCCAGCGAACGAGGTGGGCTGGTGGTGGGGTCGACTCTTCTTCGTCGTGTACGCCGCTACTGTGTTGATCTGGGTATCCCCGACGGCGTCGATCTGCATTCGTTTCGGCGGTCGTACGCCACGCATTTACTCGAGGATGGCTGGGATCCCAGGTTCGTGCAGGACCAGATGGGGCACGAACACGCCTCGACGACGGGAATCTATCAGTTCACATCTGACGAATTTCGTCGGTCGACATTGAGATCGGTGTTGGACCGGACCGTGAGAGAAGCGTTGGACAGCACGACGAAGGGAACTGCCGAATGAAACGCAAGGTCGATTACACGTGGCGGCTGGCGGAGTTGATGGCTGCGCGCGGAATGAACACGACCACGGACTTGATCCCCTTGCTCGCAGAACGGGACATCTCGTTGTCCCGTCCCCAGGTGTATCGGCTGGTCAACCAGCGACCTGAGCGGGTGTCGCTGCAGTTGATGTCGGCGTTGTGTGACATCTTCGGGTGCGGCCCCGACGCGCTTCTCACAGTCACCGCCGTCAATGCTCGCGAGCACCACCGAGCAGCCAATGCCGGCCCGAACGTCATGCGGCTGGACCGCGCTGTGCGTCCGCGGCGCGCGAACATCCTCGACGAGTAGCACCACGCAATGAGGTGAAGACAGGATGGAACCTGACGGCCTAGTCCCCTATCGGCCAGTACGCGGCCGACCGCGACAGGCGAGTGGAGCGTGGGTCTGCGACCGGTGCGGCAGATCGACCACCCGGACGCAGGCACACTGGCCCGAAGGCCGAATCTGCTTCACCTGCTGGTTCACCGCGATCCACACTCACGGAACATGCCCGGTATGCGGCGTCGAACGACTTCTACCTGGACCACCCCTGCCCGACGGCACCCCGGTGTGCGGGCCGTGCGCAGGTATCGTCGACGACTTTCGATGCAGCCGCTGCGGCGAGGAGTCCGGTCACCACCGCGGGACGATATGCGCTCGCTGCGCCGTCCGGGACGACCTACACGAGATCATGGGCGGGCCGCCGTCCGACCCAATCCTCAGCGGCCTCGTCGACGCGCTATGCGTCGCTAAGCGACCCGAGTCGACGATGATCTGGAAGCGGTCACCGAAAGTCCAGGAACTGCTCAAGGGGCTAGGAACCGGCGCCATCGCCGCCACGCACGAAGGCTTAGACACCCTACCCAGTCGGGCAGCAGAACATCTGCGGACATTGATGGAATACCACGGCCTACTGCCTCCCCGAGACCGGTGGCTGCCACGCTTCGAACAATGGATCGATGACAAGCTGATCGACCTGCCGACCGAGGTCGCCCGGCCCGCTCGCCACTTCGCGACGTGGCACCATCTGCGGCGGATTCGCGCAATCGCCGATGCCGGCGGCGATACCCAGCCATCGGTGCGATCGGCCAAACAAGAGATCACCGAGACCGTCAAGTTCCTGAGCTGGCTGAGGTCCACCTACGGACGCACGATCGAGACCTGCACGCAACACGACGTTGAAGCGCCCTGGGTTCCGTTCCGAGTCTCAGCAAGGAGAATCGGAGTATGCCCAAGAAGTTCAGTCCAGAGCTGCGTGAGCGTGCCGTGCGCATGGTCTACGACCGCCAAGCCCGCGAGGGCGGCCCTCGCGCAGCATCGATCCGTGCCGTCGCGCCGCAGCTCGGTGTCGGCACAGAGACGCTGCGGATCTGGTGCAATCGCTACGGCGCCACCGAGCCGGTCGGACCGGGAGAGCCGCTCGAGGAGGAGAATCGCCGTCTCCGGCGGGAGCTCGCCGAGGCGCGACGTGCGAACGAGATCCTGAAGGCCGCCTCAGCGTTTTTCGCAGCGGAACTCGACCGCCCCACGACGAAATGATCGCGTTCGTCGACATGCATCGCGAGAAGTTCGGGGTCGAGGCCATCTGCCGCATCCTCAGTGCGACAGAATGTGGGTTCATCACCTCCCGCGGATACCGCGCTGCCAAGAACAGGCCGGCCTCCGCTCGCAGCGTTCGGGACGAGATGCTGGCGGAGGAGGTGCAGCGGATTCATCAGGCGAACTACAGCGTCTATGGGGTCCGGAAGATGTGGCACGCAATGCGCCACGCAGGATGGAACGTCGGTCGCGACCAGGTCGCGAGGCTGATGAAGATCGCCGGCCTGCAGGGCGTTCGCCGAGGTCGAAAGCCCGTCACCACCTGCTCCGCAGACGGAGATGACCAGCGCCCGGACCTCGTTGAACGGCGGTTCGTCGCGGATCGACCGCAGCAGCTTTGGGTCGCCGACATCACCTACGTCCGGATGCTCTCCGGGTTCTGCTACGTCGCATTCGTTACCGATGTCTTCAGTCGCAGAATTGTCGGCTGGGCGGTCGCGCCCACGCTCCACACGGAGTCTCTGCCATTGCTCGCACTGGAGCATGCACTGCAGTCCACCGGGGTGAGCAGGAACGAAAGCGGATTGATCCACCATTCCGACAGGGGTAGTCAATACGTTTCGCTCGCCTATTCGGACGCTCTGCTCGCCGCGGGAGTTACGGCTTCAGTAGGTACCGTCGGCGATAGCTACGATAACGCGCTGGCCGAGACAGTGAACGGCCTATACAAGGCGGAGTTGATCTACTCCAAGCGGATCTGGGAGTCAGTCAGCGAGGTTGAGCTCGCCACGATGGGCTGGGTCCACTGGTGGAACACCTCCCGGCTCCACGAAGCTCTCGGCTACCGCACCCCGGCGAACGTCGGAGCGACCTACACTCACACCACGACGACCGCGCCCGCGACCGTGTAACCACGGAACGAAACCCAGGGCGCTTCACGTCGACCAGTGGATCGCAACAGGTCCGACAACGCGATACACGATCCGAACGTTCCTGGTCATCTGCAAACAAGACAGACTCAATACCGCCGTGCAGCTCGGCCACCGGGCTCCGAAGACGACACCATCCTTGACTCAAGCCCAGCGGATCGCCTGGATCAGCGAACTGCTCACTGGTGACAGTGAGACTCTCCCTTACAGAGTCGCTGGGGTCCTGATTCTGCTGTATGCGCAGCCGCTGAAAAGCATTGTCCGACTGCAGACATCATCGATCATCGACGGCAATCCGATGGCGATCACTTTCGGCAAGCACCCCGTCGACGTGCCCAAACCGTTCGCTCAACTCGTCCGCGACGTGCTCGCCCATCGCACGAATCTACGCACCAGTGGACACGGCAATCCCTGGTTGTTTCCCGGCACGCATGCCGGAGATCATCTCCATCCCGACACGATCATGCATCGCCTGCGCCTGATCGGCATGAGCAACCTCGGTGCCCGCAACAGCGCACTCGACGACCTCGTGCTCGAGTGCCCTCCGTCCGTCGTCGCCGACGCATTGGGCTACAGCCATCAGGTTGCGTTCCTTCACGCTGAACGCTCCGGCGAAACGTGGGCTCGGTATGCCGGTCGACGACTGCGGTGACGTCGGCCGGACCATCACGGTCCGGAGACAGCACAACATCGCACCAGCTCACTGGTCCTCAGCCGGTACCTGCCCCTCGTTCTGCGATGGTGATTCGTGTGGGTCGACAATGATGCACACGACGAGGGTGAGGGCGCCTAGGACGATGAACGTGTCGGCGAGATTGAACGTGGGCCACCAGCCGGTGTGTAGGTAGTCTGTGACTTTTCCGTCCGGTATGCGGTCGATGATGTTAGCGATCGCTCCGCCCAGGACGGCGGCAATCGCGACGCGCCAGAGCAGTCCGTGGGAGTCTGCGGTACGCCAACCGAGGACCGCGACTCCACACGTGACCGCGGCGGGAATGACCAGCAGTACCCACCCCGGAGCGGTGGCGGCAAAGGAGAAGGCCGCGCCCGAATTGAACGCTAACTGCAGGTCCACCGGCCCGGCCTCTATTCGGGTGCCGTCAAGTGCATCGACTGCCCATGCCTTGACGGCCACGTCAACGATGACGAAGGTCAGGGCCAGCAGCAGCATCCCCAGGCGGCGGGCATATCCCGACCTACCGCCTGACACCGCCGGACCAGACGGGGTCATCGGTTCGCCCCGACTGCTACCGATGCTCCAGCGGTATCGGCCATCGTCAGGCGGTTCTTGACCCGCCCAGCACGGACGCCGTTGGCGATGACGACGATCTCACCGAGTTCGTGGACAGCGACCACCGCGGCCAACCCGAGCAACCCGAACAGTGCGAGCGGGATGAGAACGGCGATCAGACCAAGGGACAGCCCCACATTTTGCAGCATGATGGTCCGCGCCCGACGAGCATGATCGAGCGCTTGAGGCAGCACCCGCAGGTCCTCGCCCATCAGTGCCACGTCCGCGGTTTCAATCGCGACATCAGAACCCATCGCGCCCATGGCGATTCCCAAGTCAGCTGTGGCCAGTGCGGGAGCATCGTTGACCCCGTCACCGACCATTGCGATGAATCCGTCGCCGCGCAGCGTGGACACGATTCGTGCCTTGTCTTCTGGACGCAGATCCGCATGGACATCGTCGATCCCGGCGATCTGTGCAAGAGCAGTCGCCGTCGCGGCATTGTCACCGGTGAGCATCACCACGGCATTTCCAGAATCGTGCATGTGCGTGATGACCTCCCGTGCTTCGGGGCGAAGCTCATCACGTACCGCGACGACTCCGAGGAGACGTTGGTCTTCCTCGACGAGAACCGCGGTTGCACCATCAGCTTGAAAGGCCGCGACCCGGTCGGCCAGAGCACCCGCATCGATCCAACCCGGCCGCCCAAGCCGAGCGGGGCGACCCTCGACCAGACCGGTCAGACCCGCTCCTGGCACCGCCTGTACATCAGTCGCAGCCCTACTCACCCCACCGTCAGCTGCAAGGATCGCACGAGCCAGAGGATGTTCACTGTGAGCTTCCAGCGCCGCGGCAACCGCGAGCACTCGCGCCTGCTCAATCGAATGCCCAACGTCGCCGGTCACACCGGGTTCTCCCGCGACCTCGTTCGCCTGACCGCCAACAGCAACACCGACAACAACCGGCTTGTTCGCGGTGAGCGTTCCCGTCTTGTCAACAGCCACGATCCGGACCCGGCCGAGAGACTCCAACGCCGCACCACCTTTGACCAGCACACCAATCTTGCTGGCGGCGCCGATAGCAGCAACCACTGTCACCGGAACCGAGATTGCCAGCGCACAGGGTGAGGCTGCCACCAGCACCACAAGAGCTCGTTCCACCCACGTCGCCGGGTCGCCAAACACTGCGCCGATACCCGCGATCACAGCGGCCATGAGCATGATTGCCGGAACCAGCGGCTTAGCAATCCGGTCAGCTAACCGCTGCGCATCGCCTTTTCGAGACTGCTCCGCCTCGACAATCTGCACAATCTTCGCCAGCGAATTGTTCTCCGCAGTAGCGCTGACATCAACGGCCAACACACCAGTGCCGTTGATCGATCCCGCGAACACGACGTCCCCAGGATTCGCTTCAATCGGCACCGATTCGCCAGTAATCGCCGATACATCCAGCGACGATCGCCCCTCGCTTATGCGCCCATCAGTGGCGATACGCTCACCCGGCTTGATCAGGATCTGATCCCCGACACGAAGAACTGACGGCGACACCGCTGTCGGGACGCCCGCCCTCAACACCATCGCCGAATCTGGGACCAGATCCAACAACGCCCGCAGGCCCCGACGAGTACGACCAACGGCGTACTCCTCAAGGCCCTCGCTAATCGAGAACAACACCGCGAGCATCGCCGCTTCCCCGACCTCACCGAGAATCACCGCACCCACCGCAGCGATCGTCATCAGCGTTCCAACGCCGATCTTCCCCGATGCCAGCCGCCGCAGTGTCGACGGGACAAACGTCGCCGCGCCTACTAGCAGAGCACCCCACTCCAGGGTCGTACTGATCGTCCTCGGACCATCTGCCCAGCCAGTGAGATAGGCGGCCACCAACAACAATCCGGCAACCGCAGCTGCCTGAAGTTCTCGGACGTTCCACCAATGTCCAGGCGCCTGCTCATCCTCCCCGATCTCGTCGTGCCCACATCCACATGCATCACTCATCGTCGATCACCCCCCACACCGCGGATCTCCTCAACGACCGCGCCGGCAGTGGCCTCACCATCGCAGGCACTGTCCAACCCATAGTTGGGACACAGCACTACGGCACTGCCCGTCGCAGCAAGCACCGTCTCAGCCGCCGCCAGCAGGTCGAGAAGCTCCGGCCGCGCCAGACGGTAGAACACCTGCCTGCCCTCTGGCCGACCCACCACCAATCCGCAGTCCCGCAGGCACGCAACATGCGCGGACACTGTCGACTGAGCAAGACCCAACTCAGCCATCAGATCAGCCACTCGAGCCTCACCACTGCGGGCCAATCGAGCCGCGATCGCTAGCCGGGTCCCGTCAGACAAACTCCGAAACAACGCGACCGCAGGATCGAGCTCCGTCCCCACCATCACCGAACATCTATTCATCGTCATACGACGATGATAGCGTCCAGGCACGGTGGAATCGAAGCTCCCACCTCACCCGCACCCCGAAGGAGCAATCCGCGATGCCGTCGATGTCACAAGTCGAAGCACTGTTCTGCCGAAGCGCACCATGGGAGACCGCGACCAGTCGGTGGGTGCTCCCTTGGGCTCTACAAGGAGTCCAGCCCAACGGCGCCCTCCTCGAGATTGGCGGCGGCGGTGGCGCTATGGCGGCCCACATTCTGGCGGCAAGCCCAGAACCGCAGACGACAACCATTACCGTCACCGACTTCGACCCCCGAATGGTCACAGCCGCTCAAGACCGCCTCCGCGCCTTCGGTGACCGCGCGCACACCCGGGTTGCAGACGCAACTGCTTTACCATTCGCCGACGGCCAGTTCGACATGGTCGTCTCGTTCATCATGCTCCACCACGTCGTCGACTGGGAGCAAGCACTAGCCGAAGCAGTCCGAGTGCTTTATCTGTAACTTGGCCACAGCGTATCCGACTGTGAATCACATAACGGTTTAGATCGTGGGTGACACCCCTCCAGTCGGGTGTACCCGTCGATAGGGCTTACGGGGCGTCGAGGACTGGCGTGGAGTCGTTTGAGATTGGCAGTCGGGGCCGGCGGAGGATAGGTACCGTGATTCATCCGGTGAGTCGCTTCCGATGTCACACCCGGGCGAACTCTCCGGGAGTCCCCTGATGCGGTTGCCGGGTCTAGGATGCTGCAATCGAGGTATGGATGTCGGCGAGCAGGTCGTGGCGAGTATTTCTCGGCAACTTGGGCGACCTGCCGGGATTCGCGGTCGAATCGTCGGCCGGGTACTGAATCGACGCAATCGTGAACCTATTGCTGCCGCGGTGGAGGCTGCCGGAATCCGGACGGGTCGAGTAGTCGCCGATGTCGGGTTCGACGGTGGTGTCTGTCGGATTAGGGTTGTTGCTTGATCGTGTAGGGCAATCGGGCATGGTGCACGGATTCGAGATCTCCACAACGATGATCGACGGCGCACAGAGACGCTTTCGTCGCGAGATCCAAACGCGGAGACTGTCACTGACTGCCGCGCCGATGGAGTCCCTACCTGTTCCGGACGCTTCGATTGACGCGTTGATCAGCACGAATACGATTTACTTCATCGATTCGCCGCATTCAGTGAGCTCCATCGGATTCTCGCCGGCAACGGCTGCGCCGTTCTCGGCATCGCAGATCCGGATGCTTTGTGAGCGATGCCGTTCACCCAGTACGGGTTTCAGGTCCGGGAATTCGATGCGATTGTCGACGAACTCCAGCGAGCCGGCCTGCATGTCGAGGAACGGATCCGCGCCGGCGGTGTCGACTTTCCCTATTGGTTGCTCGTCGCACGCAAGTCCGGTGTCCGGTAGCGGCTTTTCGATGGCGCCGTTGCCTGAGTGCGCCTGACCGCGTCTCTGTGCGGTCCGGCTCGCCCGCAGCTTCAGGTAGGCGACGTCGCTGAAGGAAACTCGTCGCGGACAACAGCATCAATGCTGGGGTGAGTCCCCTGGAGTGGTGGGGTTTGGTGGCTCGGTGACGGTGGTGGACACGCCGCACGGGGTCGGTGTCGCCGGTTGGGCGGGCCATCGCGTGATGATCAGTGAGTTACCGGCAAGTGACTCAACTGAAAGGCATTCACGCGATGACCCACGACCATTCTGCCCTGCTCGACCAACTGACCGAAATCGCCTCACTGCGCTCTGATGAACTCGCCCTGGTCGGGGTGCTCCCGGAGATCCTGCGGGCCGGCCTGCAGGCCCTGATCGAGGCCGAGGCGACCACCAAGATCGGCGCCGGCCGCTACGAGCGCTCCGCAGACCGCACCACCGTCCGCAACGGCCACCGACCCAAGACGATCTCGACCCCCGCCGGTGATGTGCAGGTGAAGATCCCCAAACTGCGCGCCGGGTCGTTCTTCCCGGTCCTGTTGGAGCGACGACGCCGGATCGACAAAGCCTTGTACGCGGTGATCATGGAGGCCTACGTTCAGGGCATCTCCACCCGCAGCGTCGACGATCTGGTGCGCGCCATGGGCGTGGACTCCGGCGTCTGGAAAAGCGAGGTGTCCGGCGATCTGTGCAGGTCTAGACGCCGAGATCGCCGAATTCCGCGGCCGTTCGCTGACTCATGCCGAGTTTCCGTATGTGTTCTGTGATGCCACGTTCTGCAAGGTCCGCGTCGGCGCCCACGTGGTCTCCCAAGCGTTGGTGGTGGCGACCGGGGTGTCGGCGACCGGGACTCGCGAGGTGCTCGGTACCGCGGTCGGCGAGAGTGAGTCCTTCGAGTTCTGGAAGGACTTCCTCACGAGTCTGAAAGCCCGTGGTCTGCACGGGGTGCACCTGGTGATCTCTGACGCCCATTCAGGTTTGAAAGCTGCTGTGGCACAACAGTTCGTGGGCGCGGCGTGGCAGCGGTGCCGGGTGCATTTCATGCGGAATCTGCATGGGGTGGTGCCGGCCAAGCAGCAGCCGGTCGTGACTGCCGGGGTACGGACGATCTTCGCGCACACTGACCGCGAAGACGTTGCGGCGCAATGGGATCAGGTCGCTGACAGTTTCCAGGCACCGATGCCGAAGGTGGCGGCGATGATGCGAGAAGCCAAACCGACGTGCTCGCGTTCTTGCCGTTCCCGAAATCCCATTGGCAGAAGATTTGGTCGAACAATCCGATCGAGCGGCTGAACAAGGAGATCAAACGCCGCGCCGACGTCGTGGAGATCTTTCCTAACCCGGACGCGTTCCTCCGGCTGGCGACAGCGGTGGTGATCGACGCCCACGACGAATGGCAAGTCACCCGCCGCTACATGTCCGAGGTGTCCATGGACGAGCTCCGCGCGGTCCTCGCCGAGAAGGCGAAAGCCGCCGCACTACTGGACGAGCAAGCCCAGCTCGCATAGCGTTCACAACGACTCGTTGATCAGAACGCGTGGGCCCCACGCCCGATCCGAAGTCCACCACCCCACGGGGCTCTATCCAATGCTGTTCAGTCCAGGGCGGTGTGACATGGGGAAGGCATCGTTGGGCCGTGATGGCCGAATGCCTGAAGTTGTCGGCCTGTGCCCCGGTCGGTGCAGGCGAGACTCGGTCTGCCACGGTCGGCGGCGTACTGTTGGATCGACGGTGAGTGAGGTGTAGCGATGATGTTCTCTAACGGCGGCCACATGGGCAGTTTCGGACACGGTTGGATGCTGCTCGTACTGATCGCAGTCTGGGCGTTGATCGCCGTCGGAATCACTCTGGCGATCCGTTCGTCGATACGTGCCTCTTCGGTGCTGGACCCCGAGTCTGTCCTCGGCCAGCGTTTGGCGTGCGGGGAGATCTCTGACGTGGACTACACGCGGATGGTTCGGCTGATTCGCGACGACCCCCAGGGGCCTCCAAACTGGTGAGAGCCGACGAGTCGGCGCAGTGGTCAGGCCTGTGGGGTTGGTGATACTTCTCGTTGAACGGTGAGCCAGGACATGCCGTTGTGCGTGCTCCAATGTCGGTGACGGTGATCGGCCACATTCGTATCGTCAGCATCGATTCAAGGTTTCCTCAAGATCGTCCGCGAGAGTCGCTACCCGGCGCGTCGGAGACGACTATGGGAGTGGACGTCCGCGATACATGCTCGCGGATTCAGCGCGGACCAGAAAGGCTGATCAGGATGGTTGAGGTTTCGAGGCGATCGGTGCTCATCGGAGGGTTGGCGGCGCTGGGGGTCGGCGTACTCGGCGCGTGCAGCCCGGACCGCCCTCAACGCCCTGAGTCGTCGCCGTTGCCGGGACCGCCGTTGCAGGCGTCGCCGAAGCCGGGGCAGAAGGTGGTGGAGGCGTCTTTGACGGCCCGACCGGTGGCTGTCGATCTCGGTGCGGGCATTATCGCGAACACCTGGGCCTACGGCGACGAGGTTCCCGGGCGAGTGGTTCGCGCCACGGCGGGCGACTTCCTGCGAGTCAACGTCGACAATCAACTTCCTGCGCCGACGACCGTTCACTGGCACGGCATCCGACTTCGCAACGAAGCCGACGGAGTCCCAGACGTCACGCAGCAGGCGATCGCACCCGGAAACCGGTTCGTGTACGCCTTCACGGCCCCCGATGCTGGGACGCACTTCTTCCACCCCCACGTCGGGGCACAGCTCGATCGGGGTCTGTACGCGCCGATCATCATCGATGATCCGGCCGATGCGGGCGACTACGACGCGGAATGGATCGTCGTCCTCGACGACTGGACGGACGGGGTCGGGAAGAGCCCCGATCAGATTCTGGCCGACTTTCAGGCCGATTCCGGACCGTTGAAGTCGGGCATGGGCGGGATGGATCACTCGTCGATGCCGGGAATGAACCACGGCAACTCGTCGCTGGGTGACGCCGGAGACGTCGCCTACCCGCACTATCTCATCAACGGCAGGGTTCCGGAGGCGCCGACCGAGTTCCGCTGCCGACCGGGTCAACGAGTCCGGGTGCGACTGATCAACGCGGCATCGGACACGGTCTTCAAGGTCGCACTCGCCGACCACACGATGACGGTGACGCACAGTGACGGCCATCGGGTCAACGACAAGCAGACCGGAGCCCTGTACGTCGCGATGGGCGAGCGCTACGACGTGACCATCACCGCCGGAGATGGTGTGTTCCCGCTTGTCGCGGCAGCCGAAGGCAAGAGTGGCCAAGCCTTGGCGCTCCTGCGGACAGCTTCGGGACAGGCCCCGCCGAGCACCATCCGCCCGCGCGAACTCGAGGGCCCAGTACTTCTTGGCGCCGATGACCTGGCCGCGGCGGAATCGGCACGATTGCCCGACCGCGATCCCGACACCACACTCAAAGTCACTTTGAACGGGCAGATGTCGCCGTATGCCTGGGGGATCAACGGCAAGAAGTACGGCCAGGACACACCGCTGACTGTCCGGCCCGGCCAGCGGCTGCGAATGCAGATCACGAACTCGACGATGATGGTCCATCCGATGCACATCCACGGCCACACCTGGTCGCTGCCCGACCGATCGGGTTTGCGCAAGGATACGGTGCTGATCCGTCCGATGGGCGGCGTCAACGTCGACCTCGACGCCGACAACCCCGGCGCCTGGGCTCTGCACTGCCACAACATCTATCACATGGAGACCGGCATGATGACCACGCTCCGATACGCGTAGACCGACCAGCCCTGCGGCGCCTAGACCGGTACACCGCGGGCCGACTGCGACACCTCGACCACCCCATCTACTAAGCTGCTTAGTAGATGGGGTGGTTTCGCCCCTCGCGGTCGCGTTCTGTGCACACGAGAGGTCGTATCCCATGGTCAAATTCCCTAGAGGCGGTACTGCCGCCTTCCTTCTTGCTGCCGTCCTGATCATCGCAGGGTGTTCGCAGCCATCCCGGGATCTGGTGGCCGATCCGTCGGTTGCGTCGGCCGCGCCGTCGATCGAGCTCACCCCCGACGACGGGGCGAGCGGAGTCGATCCCCTTGCCCCGGTCGTGGCCACTGTGCGCGGCGGCACCCTGGAGAACGTGACGCTCGTCAACGATGGGGGGCGGCCTGTCGTCGGCATCATGACACCGGACCGCTCCTCCTGGAAGGTCGGTGAACCGCTCGGTTATGGCCGGACGTACACCGTGACCGCCACGGCTCGCGGCGGCGGACAGCGCGCCTCGCGCACCGGGTCGTTCACCACGCTCACCCCCGACAATCAGGCCGGCGTCACCCTGCAGACGACCGGCGGCACGCCACTGTCGACCGGAGGGACCTACGGCGTCGGAATCGTCATCGTTGCTCACTTCGACGAGCCGATTGGTGACCGCGCCGCAGCCGAGCGGCGACTGTCGGTCCGCACCACGCCCGGAGTCGAGGGCTCCTGGTACTGGCTCGACGACCAGAACGCTCACTGGCGGCCGCGCGAGTACTACCGTCCTGGCACCGAGGTCACCGTTGAGGCGCGGATCTACGGCGCCGACCTCGGCGGCGGCCTCTACGGTCAAGAAGATGCCGAGGCGACTTTCACGATCGGTGACTCGCACGTAGCGATCGCCGACGATCGCACCAAGCAGGTCAAGGTGTACGAGAACGGCAACCTCGTCCGCACGATGCCGACCTCGATGGGGATGGGTGGCACTGAGGTCATCGGGGGCACCGAGATCAGCTTCTGGACTCAGCGTGGCATCTATACGGTGCTGGATAAGGCGAATCCGGTCGTCATGGACTCGTCCACCTACGGTCTGCCGATCAACTCCAGGCTCGGCTACAAGCAAACCATCGCCTACGCCACGAGGATCAGCACCGACGGTGTCTATCTGCATCAACTGGACGAGACCGTCTGGGCGCAAGGAAACACGAATCTCTCGCATGGCTGCCTCAACCTCAACGGCGCCAACGCCCGCTGGTTCTACCAGTTCTCGATCCCGGGCGACGTCGTCGAGGTCCGCAACACCGGCGGGGCGCCGCTGGAGCTCTGGCAGAACGGCGACTGGGGCGTGCCCTGGGAGCAATGGCGAGCAGGCAGTGCGCTGGCCTGATCAGAACTCCTGCGAGACGATCACGAATAGATCTCACTCCCGCAACGATCTACTAAGGCGCTTAGTAGATCATTGGGTCGACATCGACGGCGTTGCAGCCCGCGCTGACATCGACCTGTCGACCGCGCTGACCTCCATGTTCTGCGATTGAAGGCGGCCCGCACACGCATTGCCCATTCCGTCGAATGTCCGGTTTGGTGCTGGTGGTGCCAGTGGTGCGCAAGTGTCATAGTGGCGTCCATGACTAGAGATCCCCTCGTCGGACTCACCTCCTCGCCATCATCGGCAACGCTCGCACCTCGGGTGCGGCACTGGGTGGGCACCGCCCCTGTCGCTCTTGGTCTGGCCGCGGCGGTTGCGGCGGGGACGCTGAGTCCAGCGCCCGCCGTGGCTGAGACCGCCAACGGTGTTGACGGTCACGTCGTGGTCGAGCTGGCGGCCATCGTTAAAGACAGCGTGCGGGCCGTGGCCGGACCTGACGGACTGGTGAAGCTGCTGGCCCCGATGGCCACCGTGACCTCATGTCTGACCGTCTCTGCCGAGACCGACCCCGCCGCAGGCGATCGGGTCGGAGCTCTGGGGTGCTTCGCGGCCGCCGGGACTGCCTTCGGTGGGCAGGCGCCATTGATCCTCGACGCGGTCCCTGTGGGGCGCCTACTGGCGACACTCGCTGCCGCGGTCGCGCCGCACGACCCGTCGATTTCGCACGGGGGATCCTCCGATCACCTCGCCCCGGACGGCGCCCGCCCCGCTCCCGGGCAGACTGCGGCCACCCCCACCCCCGGCGGTGTCCTGACCTCCACGTTCGGTGACGGTCGCGGTCATCAGGGCATCGACATCGGCAACCGCCTGGGAGCGCCCATCCTGGCGGTCGAGGACGGCGAGGTCATCAACTCAGGGCCTGCGGAGGGGTTCGGCCTGTGGATCCGTATCCGTCACGCGGACGGTGCTGTCACGACCTACGGTCACAACGATCAGAATTCGGTCAACGTCGGCGACCGTGTGCGTATGAGTCAGCAGATCGGCACTGTCGGCAGCCGCGGGGTGTCGAGCGGGCCGCACGTGCACTTCGAGGTCGCCGACCCCGCCGGGACGGCGATCGATCCGCTGCCGTGGCTGCAGGCCCGCGGCGTCACCATCGCCACCGAGGCATCGCCGCCGCCGACTGCGACGCCTCCGGACGTGTCGGTGCTGGCTCGGGGGCAGGTGCGCGACCGCCGACACTGACCTACTATGTTGCTTAGTAGATGGAGGGGTTGGCAGTGACGCGAACAAGGGTCAGTCATCGACTCGCCGTGGCGGTCGGCGTTCTCGCAGCAGTCCTCAGCGGTGCAATGATCTTGGTCTATGCCGAGACCGTTGACTTGCGAGGGCGCCCGCATGCGCACCGCCTCGGCTGGCCGCCGACCTGGCATTGGGTGTGGGCGGCAATAGTAGCGGCGATCGTGGCGCTCGCCGCGCGAGCGCTGCTGCGGCGACTGGTATTCACCGCGCACGTTCGCCGTGATTCGACGACTGCCGACCCGGCGGACGAGACCGACTCGACTCGACGGGCCGAGACACAGATGCTGACCAAGACAAGAAGGAGTGGCCATGCTGCGTGAGTGGTCCCTGGTGCGCTGGGTGGTGGCAGCAGTCACGGCCATCGCGATCGGATTGGCCGTCGGTATTCCGTCCGGACTGATCGACACGCCGTGGTATTCACGCATGACGCCGACCCTGTGGTGGAACTACCCGATTTGGCTGGCGACCGCGGTGTTGGGCGGCCTGATCGCGGCCACCTACATTCAAGCCCGGACGGCGCCGCGGATGGAGAAGAAACTCTGGGCGACGGTCGGTTCGGCGTTGGCTGTCGGATGCCCGGTGTGCAACAAGGTGGTGGTCGCGGTCGTCGGTGTCAGTGGAGCATTGACCGTCTGGGCGCCGTTGCAGCCGATCCTGGCTGTGGTGTCCGTGGCATTGTTGGGTTGGGCCCTGCAGCGACGGCTGCAGGGCGAACGGCGATGCGCGGTCGCGGCCTGACTGCGCGGTTTGCCGCAGTCAGTGCAGTGGCGTGAGGGAAAGGTGTGCGATGCACGGTCTGGGCGAGCTGGAGGCACGCATCATGGAGGTCTTCTGGCGCGATGACGCGGACAAACGTGTCCGCGACGTGCTCGAAGGGCTGGACGCGGAGCGCGAACCCGCGTACACGACGGTGATGACGGTGATGGACAACCTGTACCAGAAGGGGTGGCTGGGACGCGACCGGCGCGGCCGGGCGTACTGGTATCACTCGCTCAAGTCGCGTGAGCAGACCGTCAGCGATGCCTTGCGTGCGGTGCTGGCCGACGCCGGCGACCCGTCTGGGGCGCTGCTGCATTTCGTGCGGCACGCCTCCGACCAGGAAAGCGCAGCAATCGCTCAGGGCCTGCGGGAACGGGACTGACGCGGTGGTCACGGCAGCACTGTTGGGCGTGAGTGCGCTGGCTGCGGCTCTGATCGGTGACCGGGTCCTCGACGTCCTGATCGCGCGTGATCGACTCACGGCCAGGACCCTGCTGCGGGTGTGGGCGGCGCTGACCGCTGGCGTGTTCGTCGCCGCTGCGAGCTCGGTGGCCATCGTCGCCATTCCCGGCCATGCGAGCGTCGTGGGTGGGGTGTTGCAGACCTGCCTGAACGGACTCGACAGTGCGGTCAGCCGCACCCTCGAGTTGGTCGCCGGGCCAGGCGTGTTCGCCCTCGTCCTGGCCGTGTCCGGGTGGCGGGCTGCGGCGTTCTGGCGGACCGCCCGTCGCCGTGACCTCGAGATCGGGGCGCACCACGCACTGTTGGCGCGGTTGCTGAACCCGACGGGCGCCCGGTCCCCGCTGTGGCTGCCGACGAGCACACCCATGGCGTACAGCACGCCCGGACGGACCGAGGGCCTGATCGTGGCCAGCGAAGGGCTGCGGCAGCGACTGGACCCGGCGGCGTTGTCGGCGGTGATGGCTCACGAACAGGCGCACGTCCATGGTCACCATCATCTGTTCGTCCGCGTCGCCGACTGTCTCTCGCACGCGGTGCCCTGGCTACCACTGACTCGGCAGGCGAGTCCCATCGTGCGCGCCCTGGTCGAGTTCGACGCCGACGCACACGCCGCGCATGAGCACGGCGACGCTGCCGTCGTCCGCGCGATCACGCACGTTCACCCGACCGCGCCGGCGGGCGCTCTGGGGATCGCTCGTGACTGCGTCGATCTGCGGTTGCATCGATTGGGCCGTTCCGCCGCTCCCGGCACGCGACCGTCGCGTAGTTCGTCCTACGCTGCCCCGACAGCGGCCGCGATGTTCCCCATTCTGCTATTCCTCGCCGGTCTGGCCACCGTCTTCCTGGCTGCCTGCCCCGCCTGACCCTCCTGGGAACCGGCCGGTGCTCGCCCGGCCCGTCGCATCGATCGTGATCGAGAGTCCGCACGCCGACGCGCACCGTCAGGCCGGGGCCAGGCTCGTTGGGCGCCCGGTCACACGGGCAGGACGACGTCGTTGATCAGCGCCTTTCGGACCCAGTCCACGAACACATTCCACAAGCCCGTCACCAACATCACGCCGACACCGACCAGCAGGACGCCCCCGACGATCTGAATGGTGCGGGCGTGGCGGCGGAGGAAGCCAAGGCTGCGGACGGCCCATGCCGATGAGAACGCCAGGACCACGAACGGGACACCGAGGCCGAAGCAGTACGCGACGACCATCAGCGCGCCGCGGAACGGCGCGTCGCCGTTCGTGCTGATCGCTAGCCCGATGACGGCACCGAGGGTGGCACTGCTGCACGGTATCCACCCGATGGCGAACACGGCCCCCAGCAGCGGCGCGCCGACCATACCGGTGCGGCGGTGAGGCGTCATGCGGCGTTCTCGCCGGAAGAACGGAACCACGCCGACGAATACCAAGCCCATCACGATGGTCACGACCCCGCCGACGCGTTGCATCACTGCCAGGCGGGCCTGATCGAGGAAGACCGAGGTCACACCGAACAGCGCCACCGTGGCCAGGACGTAGACGAGCGTGAAGCCCAGGACGAACAGCCCTGCCGCGGCAACCACCCGCCACCGGCCGGACTTGGGGCCCTCACCGACCTGGACGGCGGGAGCTTCGGCACCGACCAGCCCCGCCAGATACGACAGGTAGCCCGGCACCAGAGGCACCACGCACGGCGAGGCGAAAGAGATGATCCCGACCAGCGCCGCGACACCCAGGCCCAGCAGCAGCGGACCACTGGTGACCGTGGCCGCGAACGTCGTTCCCAGATCCGCCAGAAACCACTGATTCACTGCGGCGCCGCCTTCTCCTCGGCCACCGTCACAACGGCAGCACGCAATTCGGCCTCGGTGATCGCTCGAAGGAACAGCTTCGCTGGGCGGTGCTGGCGGTCGAGGATCAGAGTGGTCGGGACAACACCCACGGGGACTCCGAGTGCGGCAAGGGTGGCGCCGCCGTAGTCGAAGATCGACCGATAGGGCACCTTGCGGTCGGTGGTGAAATCCTGTGCGGTCGAGCGCGAATCACGAAAGTTGATCCCCACGAACTGCACCCCACGGGCGCGGGTGTCGCGGTAGACGTTCTCCAGTGCCTGAAACTCGGTACGGCACGGTGGGCACCACGAAGCCCACACGTTCACCACAACAACGTCACCGCGGTAATCGGCGAGCCGGACAGCTCCCCGGTCGAACAAGTCCTCACCCTCGACCGCGCCGATCGCACGCCGCATGGCGGGCGCGTAGTCGATGACCGTCTGACCGTCAGGGGAGACGAACTGATTGGCGCGCACCGCAGACACGGCATCAGTGCCGGTACCGCACGCGGTCAGCACCGTGGCACCGATGAGCATCGCGCCGACGAGCGCCTGCGCGCGTCGCCGACGGCCACGCGCGCAGTCCGGCATCCTCTCGTCGATCCGGTACCTGTCCTCGGAAATGTGTCCGGGTGCCACACAACCACCTCCATCTACTAAGGAGAGTAGTACTAACTTGCTTAGTAAATGGTGAGAGTGATCGATGCCCGGGTGCTGACGGTGGCCGGCGGCGGACTAACCCGGCTAGCGGTCCAAGACTGCGCGCGTCGTTGATCCTGGATGCAGGTCGAGTCTGCGCAGCAGTTGTGCGTTCAGGGCCACGACGATGGTCGACAACGACATGAGGATCGCGCCCACCGACATCGGCATGACAAATCCGATGGGTGCAAGCACTCCGGCCGCGAGCGGGACGGAGA
Source organism: Gordonia sp. LUNF6 (assembly GCF_047041125.1). NCBI lineage: Bacteria > Bacillati > Actinomycetota > Actinomycetes > Mycobacteriales > Gordoniaceae > Gordonia > Gordonia sp. LUNF6. The sequence continues at coordinate 2,085,135 of NZ_CP178181.1, read as the reverse complement.
TCAGATTGTAACCGGCCGCCCACCACAGGTTCTGTTTCATCTTGCGGTACGCCGCTCGCGACAGTTCGATCACCGAGAGCACGGAGCGGGGATCGTCGCTGGCCAGGATGACACCGGCCGAGGCGATAGCGACATCAGTGCCTGCGCCGATCGCCAGACCGATGTCGGCCTGGGCGAGCGCGGGAGCATCGTTCACCCCGTCTCCGACCATCGCCACCCTGCGACCTTCGGTCTGCAGTTCCTGCACCTTGGCGGCCTTGTCTTCGGGACGGACACCGGCGAAGACACGGTCGATGCCGAGTTCATGAGCAACGGCATTCGCGACAGCTTCAGCGTCACCGGTGATCATCACGACCTCGACGCCCTGCGCATGGAGCGCATCGACAGCCTCGCGTGACTCGCGGCGGATCTCGTCGGCGAGTTTCAATGCGCCGATCAGCCGCCGGTCTTGAATGACATGCAAGATGATCGCCCCGTCCGCACGCCAGCGATCAGCGACAGGCAGTTCGTTGAGGTGTTCTTCGGCGAGCAGGTGCGGGCCCCCGACCCGCACTGTCGTTCCCTCGATCGTCGCGGTGACCCCCACTGCGGGCGATGAGGAGAAATCGCTGCTGGTCGGGACTCTGAGGCTGTGGCGATCGGCGGCGCCGACGATCGCGCGTGCGAGGGGATGCTCGCTGTCGGACTCAGCGGCCGCCGCCAACGCCAGCAACTGATCCTCGTCGACGTCGTCGACGGCAAAGACATCCGTGACAGTGGGTTCGCCCCGGGTGAGCGTGCCGGTCTTGTCGAATAGGACGCTGTCGACCGTCCGCATGCTCTCCAACGCAAGTCGGTCTTTGACGAGTACGCCGCCCCGGGCCGCACGCTCGGTCGCAATCGAGACGACGAGCGGAATCGCTAGGCCCAGAGCGTGCGGGCACGCGATCACCAAGACGGTGATCGTGCGAACCACCGCATCATCGGGCAAGCCGATCGCCGTCCACACAATCGCGGTGATCGCCGCGGCTCCGAGGGCAAACCAGAACAGCCATCCGGCCGCGGTGTCGGCGAGTCGTTGAGCACGAGACGACGAGTTCTGAGCATCGGTGACAAGCCGTTGGATCCCGGCGAGAGTCGTCTCGTCGCCGGTGGCCGTGATCACGATTCGTAGTCCTGAATCGGAAGCGACCGTCCCCGCGGTCACGGTGTCGCCAACACTGCGGGTGACCGTCTGGGACTCACCGGTGACCATCGATTCGTCCATCGCCGCACGCCCCTCGACGATCCGGCCGTCGGCTGGGATGCCCCCGCCGGGGCGAATGACGACGGTGTCGCCGACCTCCAGATCGGCGGGGGCCACGGCCTCGATTTGCCCGTCTCGGACACGTTCTGCTTGGTCGGGCAGAAGCGCGGCCAGGGAGTCCAGGGCCGAGGTGGTCTGGGCCAGCGACCGCATCTCGATCCAGTGGCCCAGCAGCATGATGACGATCAGCAGCGCCAATTCCCACCAGAACTCCAGTTGATGACTGACAAGTCCCAGCGTCGCCGCCCAGGACGCGAAGAACGCCACCGTGATCGCCAGTGCGATCAGAAGCATCATCCCGGGTTTCCGCGTCCGCAGCTCGCTCAGAGCGCCGGCCAGGAACGGCCAGCCGCCCCAGAGGTACATCACGGTGCCGAGCGCGGGCGCGATCCATTCGGCCCACCCAGGGACCGAGTAGCCGACCAACATCGCGAACATCGGTGAGAAGGCGACCACCGGAACCGCGATGATGAGGTTGATCCAGAACAGTCGGCGAAACTCCCCGACGTGGTCACCGTGACCGCTGTGGTTCCCATGCTGCCCGCCGGGGTGCCCGTGCCCACTGTGGTCCCCGTGCTCACCGTCGTGGTCCAGGTGCCCGCTATGCCCGCCGGGGGCGCCATGCTCACCATGATGGTCGGCGTGGTCGTTGTGACCTCGGCCGTGCTCGCTGTGCCCGCCGTGCGTGGGGTCAGCGACAGCATTGTGGCTCTCAGGCACTGCCGCGTCATGGCGGTCGATGCCGTGTATGGGGGCGCCGCCGACATCTCGGTGGTGGTGGTGCGCGTGGGGGTTAGTCATCCTGCTGCCTTCCTCATCGTCATTCCCCAGCTGGGTTGGTGACTGCTGAAGTCGTCACCAACACCCCGCTCAGGGCATCGGTTGAATTTCGCTCTCGACGACCCACTTATGGTTGGTCATCGTCATGCCGTCCGCCTCGTAATCGACCATGTAGACGGTCTGGTCGGTGGAGCTGGCGATTGTTGCCTTCGCCCCCTTCATGCCCGTCATGTGATCGGCCTCGAGGGTGACTTCGGTGCCATCGGCCAGACGTCGATCTCCTGCGTTCTTGATCTCCTGTTGGACTACCCACTTGTGATCCTTGACCGGCTGGCCGCCGGTGGTCGGGGTGAAGTTCACCGAGTAGGCGCACGTGTCGAAGGCGCCGACGATTGTGGCCCGCGCACCGTACATGCCTGCCATGTGGTCTGCGGTCAGCATGACCTGGCTGCCGACCGGAAACTTGGGTGCCGAGGCCGCCTTGATGCCGGCAGGTGCCGGCCCGCCGTCCATCGGGTGGTCCATCGGCGAATCGCTCATTGCGCCGACACTGCTGGCCGTGCTGCCACCGTCATAGCCTTGGTGGTCCTGGCTTTCGCCGGCACTGCAACCGGCCAGAACCAGTGCTCCGACGAGTATTCCCGCCGAGACGGCCGTCATGAGAGGCTTGCGCATGTGGTCTCCTATCCACTCTGATCTCACCGAACGCGACGCACCGGTGTGGTGCATCGCCGTTCTCTCCGTTGTCGGCCGATAGCGATTTGCTCGGCGGCCGCACAGAGCTGAAGGTGTAAAAGTTCGCTAAACCGCGAACGTCACGCCGACAGCAGGAAGCGAGCTGGCGTCCATCAAATCCGCACTGCCGAATAGCCGGCCGCTGTGACTGCGTCGACCACCGCGGCCTCGTCGACGAGGCCGACGGAGGTGACCACGAGCCTGCCGGTCTGCGCGCTCACCTGAGCGTCCTGAACACCCTCTACGGCTGCGACTTCCTTGCGCACCGAGGCCTCGCAATGCCCGCACGTCATGCCTGCTACCTGATACTCGCTCGACGACATGTCTTTCCACCTCTCCAGTTGATACCCCATGGGGGTATGATGTTCTGATGAACATATACCTGCCATCGGCTGTGATGCAAGGGGTGCCGCCACGCATCGCAGTCTGGGGGTCTGGTGGGAGCTGCCAGGTGGGCGGCTTGGTCAGTTTGCGTTTGACTAGATCGGGCACTGACCAGCGGAGCCTCCGAAAACGGCGGCGAATCAGGCGGCTTGTGTGTGGCGACGATGGCATCCATGGAATCGGTCCGACTCTCGGTTGCCGCCGTCCACGATCGTGTGACAGCGCATCTGGACGCCTTCGACGACGCGACACTGGTCGACCAACTGCGCACGCTGCTCGGTGCGCGTTTGGTTGCGTATCTGGCCGGCGCCCAGCACCGCTGCGGTCAGCGACTACATCACACGCGCGGCCGCAGTCCCGGACCACGTCCGAGCCCGTTTGAAGGTGGCCTACACGGTGGCGGCCCTGCAACACCAGCTCGGCGCTACCCCATCGTTGATCCAAGCCTGGTTTCAGGGACGCAATCCGCGCCTGGATGATCGAGCACCGGCGCAGGTCATCGCCGACGATCCCTGCCGCTTCCGAGGCACGCTCATCGCGGCCGCCGTTACTCTGGTGGGTGGCTAGGTGGACACTGACGCCGCGTTTGCGGCCACCTGGCGGATCGGCAGTCGAATCTATGCCGTTGCTCAAGCCGAGATCCTCGTCGACTCCGTGGTGGGACCGCCCCAGCACATTCGGCGACGACTGGATGCCGTCATCGACGACCTCCTCGATCCTGCTGACTAGGCTGGCGAACAGACGGATCAGCCGATGGCCCTACGGTTGGGCGCGATGTGCGCAATGACGTTCTCGAACCGTGGGACGGGACGTGCGCCGGTTACCCGAGAATCGTCGGCGGTCTGTCGTCACTCGTCCGCCGTGTCTAGCTGGCCGTAGAGTGTGGCGATCAGCACATCCTTGGCGCGAAGTTCTGCGCGGAGACGATGGAGTTCGGCATCGTTGGCCGTCAACTGAGCCCGAAGCGCCGACACGATGGAGCTGTCGGTGGCTGCAGCCTCGGGTGGCGGGGCGATGGTGGTGTGGGCGCGGATCTTCTCCCGTAGGTCCGGATGGTTGTAAATCGTCTTGCGGGTGACGCCGGCACGTACAGCGACGGCGTTGATGTTGATTGTGGCCCCCGATCTCCGCATCGCGGTGAGGGCCTTCTCAATCCGAGTCCGGACGTCGGCGGAGCGCTGCCGTGCGTGGGCGTTGAGCGCGGCGATCGCCTGATCAGTCGGTGGCGTCATGCCCCATCACCTGGGTTCTCGGCTTTCCCGAGTGCGATCTCGTGCAGCCCTCGAGTCTGGATCTGCAGCAGCGGTCGCCGATCAGAGGTGCCGGCCCCGGCCACCGCCGACTCGCGATCGGCCGATGCCTGGTCACCTTCGGCAGCGAGTCGGGCGATGATGGCATCGAGCGAGGCGATCTCGCGGAGTCGTTCGTGGACCCAGACGTTCTCGTCGGAGAGTTCACGTCCGGTGCGCTCGTAGTACTGACGGCGACGGACTTGCATCCATCGACATACAGGACCTCAACTTGCATAGCTCGAGTTTCCCCGACTCGCCCAGAAAAGAGAGATCCGAACTGCTGACACCCGCGAACTTCGGGTTTCCCGACTCCGTCGTCGTCCGGCTGCGTACGTGGCTCGACGCGTGGACGGCGAACTTCGCCGACGCACCGAGCGACGACCAGCACACGTGGCGTCGCGGATTCGACGTCGCCGGCTGGCTTCACGAAGGCGATACACTGGCCGACCTCATCGCCGAGTCGCTCCCCGACTACACCGTCGAACGCCAGTATCGGACTTACGCAGCTAACGCCGTGCGGCGCGATGCCGATCACCCCGGCTAACAGCAGGTGTCGAGCACTCCTCTGAGTGCTTCCAGCGAGTCCGGTTCGGCGCGATGCAGGACGTTCACGCCTCGACGCTCGGAGCTGACTAGGCCCGCCTTTTTGAGTTGACCGAGGTGGTGGCTCACCGTACCCGCCGAGAGTGCGAGCGCCTCGGCGAGATCACTGGTGCTGATCGCACCTGGTCGGGCGCCCATGAGGATGGAGACCAGCTGAATTCGCGCCGGATCGGCCAGCGCCTTGAGCCGGAGAGCCAGCTCTAGGGCCGCATCCGCTTCCATTGGACCTGCGGAGATCGGTGCACAGCAGATCGGAGCACTGATGTCGACCACAGGGAGCGTCTTGGGCATGACCCCAACCTACCCATCCGTTGACATATGTCAAACTCTGGTCTAGAACTTGAGTCGCAACACTTTTGATGTATGTCGAATCCTTGGAGGATCTCATGTCACGCGTGCAACTCGCCCTCAACGTCGACGATCTCGACCAGTCGATCGCCTTCTACACCAAGCTGTTCGGCGTCGGCCCGGCGAAGGTCAAGCCGGGCTACGCCAACTTCGCCGTCACTGAGCCCGCACTGAAGTTGGTGCTGCTGGAGAATCCCGGCCAGGGCGGCAGCATCAATCACCTCGGCGTTGAGGTCGATTCCAGTGAGAAGGTGCACGCCGAGATCGCCCGATTCACCGAAGAGAAGCTGTTCACCGAAGAGGAGATCGGAGCAACCTGCTGCTTTGCCACTCAGGACAAGGTGTGGGTCACCGCTCCCGACGCCGAGCGGTGGGAGGTCTACACCGTGTTGGCCGACGCTGAGACCTTCAACGGCGAACCGGTCGCCGCCGCGGCCCCCGCCGGCGAATCTACGCCCGCGGCATGCTGCACTCCCGCGGCGAACTGCTGCTGAACGCGACCTTCTCTTAGGGCTGCCAGGCTGGTCGCCACCCGATGCCGGGGTGGCGACCAGTCCCGTTTCGAACGTGGACTGCATGCACCCTTGCAACCAGTATCGATATCTGTCAATATCGATACATGTCGAACTCGATTCCGTTGACCGATGTCACTGTGCGGTGCTCACCGTTGGTGCGTGAGCCCCTCTCGGAGCGGCAGTCGGTTGATCTTGCTGTGGTGTTCAAAGCACTCGCCGACCCGATCCGGTTGCGACTGTTCAGCTTGATCGCCAGCCACGAGGGCGGTGAGGCGTGCGTGTGTGACATCTCCCCGGCCGTCGACGTTTCGCAACCGACGATCTCCCATCACCTGAAGGTCCTCAAGAACGCCGGTTTGCTCGAGTCTGAGCGCCGCGCGTCGTGGGTGTACTACCGCGTTATCCCCGATGTTCTGTCCTCGCTCGCCGGGATCCTGCAGTCCGGCGAGCTCGCCAGCCCGATGGAGGTTCACTCGTGACCAGCCCCACCCCGACGGCCGGGCATCAGCCGGTCGTCGGCAAGCTCTCGACTCTGGACCGGTTCCTGCCGGTGTGGATCGGCGTCGCCATGGTCGCCGGTCTGCTGCTGGGCCGGATGATCCCCGGACTGAACACCGCGTTGGAGAAGATCCAGGTCGACGGCGTTTCACTGCCTATCGCCTTGGGCCTGTTGATAATGATGTACCCGGTCCTGGCCAAGGTGCGCTACGACCGCCTCGACACCGTCACCGGCGATCGCAAACTACTGCTGGGATCGCTGCTACTGAACTGGGTGCTCGGCCCAGCGCTCATGTTCGCCCTCGCCTGGATCTTCCTGCCCGACCTACCCGAGTACCGGACCGGCCTGATCATCGTCGGCCTCGCACGGTGCATCGCCATGGTCATCATCTGGAACGACCTCGCCTGCGGCGATCGTGAGGCAGCAGCCGTCCTCGTGGCGCTCAACTCGGTGTTCCAGGTGGTGATGTTCGCCGTCCTGGGCTGGTTCTACCTCTCAATCCTGCCGGGCTGGCTGGGCCTGGAACAGACGACCATCAGCACCTCTCCGTGGCAGATCGCCAAGTCGGTGCTGATCTTCCTCGGCATCCCGCTGCTCGCCGGATACCTGTCACGCCGGATCGGCGAGAAGACCAAGGGCCGCGACTGGTACGAAGCGAAGTTCCTGCCCAAGGTCGGGCCGTGGGCACTCTACGGACTGCTGTTCACGATCGTCATCCTCTTCGCCCTGCAGGGCGAACAGATCACCTCCCGTCCCTGGGACGTCGTCCGCATCGCCGTGCCACTGTTGGTCTACTTCGCAGTGATGTGGGGCGGCGGCTACCTCCTGGGTGCGGTTATGGGCCTGGGCTACGAACGCACCACCACGCTTGCGTTCACCGCGGCAGGCAACAACTTCGAACTCGCCATCGCCGTCGCGATCGCCACCTACGGCGCGACCTCCGGCCAAGCCCTCGCCGGCGTGGTCGGTCCGTTGATCGAGGTCGCTGTGCTGGTCGGCCTGGTCTATGTCTCCCTTGCCCTACGCAAACGCTTCCCCCTCACCCCGTCCTCTACCTCCGCTTCCGCGGACTCTTCTAGGAGCATGAACTGATGCCCGACGACCTGACGATCACCGAGAACGCGGCCACGCCGAGTGTGCTGTTCGTGTGTGTGAAGAACGGCGGCAAGTCTCAGATGGCCGCCGGCCTGATGGGCAAGGCGGTCGGCGAGGCCGTCGAGGTGCACTCGGCCGGAACCAAACCCGGCACCGCGGTCAACGGGCTGTCTGCCGAGAGCCTGGCCGAGGTCGGCATCGACATCACCGGCGAGACTCCCAAGCCCATCGATCCCGAGTTGCTCGCCCGCGTCGACCTGGTGGTCACTCTCGGCCGAGAAGCCGTGGTCGATGCCCCCGCCGGGGTCAGGTTGATCAACTGGGACACTGACGAACCGTCCGAGCGCGGAATCGACGGGATCGAACGGATGCGCCTGGTCCGCGACGACATCGCTGCCCGCGTCACCGCGCTGGCAGCCGAACTCACCGCGCGCTAACGCCGGAGCTGGGTCGGTATCTACGAACCGGGGTGAAGCCTGATGAACGCCGACGCCACGACCGAATCAGCCGGGACACCAGATCTGCTGATGCCCCAAGCCCTGCTATCGCGAACCGCGGAGAGGCTCGCCGCCCAGTACCGAGGGATCGTGTCCGAACAGACCGTCGAACGGGTCGTATTCGAGTCCTACACCGCGCTGCGGCGCACCTCCCGCATCCACACTCACCTGGTGACCCTGACAGGCAGGTTCGCCGCAGAACGCCTCGCCGCCCTAGCGCAGTCCACCGGCGCAACCACCACGACCGTGCCCGAAGTGCTGTTCATCTGCGTCCACAACGCTGGCCGCTCACAGATGGCCGCCGCGCTCCTGACCCACCACGCGGCAGGACGAGTGCACGTACGTTCAGCCGGGTCTCTACCCGCGGCGGACATCAACCCGATCGTCGAGCTAGCCATGACAGAGATCGGCCTTGATCTCGCCGCCAAGTTCCCCAAGCCGCTCACCGACGATGTGGTCGCGGCCGCGGACGTCGTGATCTCCATGGGCTGCGGCGACGCCTGCCCGATCTACCCGGGCAAGCGGTACCTGGACTGGCAAGTCGCCGACCCCGACAACCACCCCATCGAGACCGTTCGTCTGATCCGCGACGACCTCAACTACCGCGTCCGCAACCTCCTCGCCGAGCTCCTACCTGCCACTACCTGACCGCCGCTGATCGGCCTGCCCGCACGCTCCCGCGACTTCTCCCAACAGCGCGGCGCCCTGCTCTACCTCACATACCCGTGTCCCTTCGGAAGGAACCGACACCCATGCCTGCACGCAAGATCATCGCAATCGGCGGATCAGACGCCGGAATCTCCGCCGCACTGCGGGCTCGCGAGCTCGACCCAACCAGCGAGGTCACCGTCGTCGTCGCCGACGCCTACCCGAACTTCTCCATCTGCGGCATCCCGTACTACGTCTCCGGCGAAGTCACGCACTGGAGCAACCTCGCCCACCGCACCGCCGCCGACCTCGCCGCCACCGGCATGACCGTTCATACCGACACCCGGGCCACCGCGATCGACACCGCCGGGCACCGCCTCACCGTCACCGGGCCCGACGGCGTCTCACGAGACCTCGACTATGACGCTCTCATCGTCGGGACCGGCGCGGTCTCAGTGCGGCCACCGATCACCGGCCTCGACCAACTAGGCCCTGACGACGGCGTTCACCTCCTGCACTCGATGGGCGACACCTTCGCCGTCATGAACACCCTGACCACCACCGACCCGAAGACCGCGATCATCATCGGCGCCGGCTACATAGGCCTGGAGATGGCCGAAGGGCTCACCACCCGAGGCCTAGCCGTCACCCAGATCGAAGCCCTCCCCGAAGTCCTCCCCACCGTCGAACCAGAACTCGGCACCCTCGTCCACAACGAACTGGTCCGCAACCGAGTCGACGTACGCACCAACACCCTGGTCACCGCCATCGACCGCGCCGACAACGGCGACCTGACCGTCACCACCGCGAATGACGGCCACACCGACCACCTCACCGCCGACCTCGTGCTCGTCGTGGTCGGCGTGCGCCCCGACACCGACCTCGCCGCCGCCGCCGGCGCCAACCTCGGAATCAAGAACACCATCGCAGTCGACGAACAGATGCGCACCAACCTGCCGGACGTCTTCGCCGCCGGCGACGCCGTCCACACCCACCACCGCCAACTCGGCATCACCTGGCTCCCACTCGGAACAACCGCACACAAGCAGGGCCGCGTCGCGGGCGAAAACGCCCTCGGCGGCACCGCCCGCTACACCGGCTCCCTCGGAACCCAAGTCGTCAAAATCTTCGACCTCGTCGCCGCCCGCACCGGCCTCAAAGAAGCCGAAGCCCTCACAGCCGACCGCGGCTGGACACCAGTATCGACCACCTCGACACCCGACGACCACAAGGCCTACTACCCAGGCGCCACCCCCATCAACATCCGCATCACCGCAGACCACAAGACCGGCACACTGCTCGGAGCCCAACTCATCGGCCACCGCACCGCCGAAATCGCCAAACGGATCGACACCTACGCCACAGCCCTGCACCACGGCATGACCGTCGAAGCGCTCAGCGAACTCGACCTGTCCTACACCCCACCCCTGGGATCACCATGGGACGCCGTCCAAATCGCCGCCCACAACTGGGTACACGAACACCGCCTGCACGCCCAGCGCAGCGAACTGAACCCAAACCAGTGACCACCAGCAGCAACCCCTCCGAGCCCCACACAACACGCGCGGTCATCGCACCAATGTGAAGCGCCCTGGGTTTCGTTCCGTGGTTACACGGTCGCGGGCGCGGTCGTCGTGGTGTGAGTGTAGGTCGCTTCGACGTTCGCCGGGGTGCGGTAGCCGAGAGCTTCGTGGAGCCGGGAGGTGTTCCACCAGTGGACCCAGCCCATCGTGGCGAGCTCAACCTCGCTGACTGACTCCCAGATCCGCTTGGAGTAGATCAACTCCGCCTTGTATAGGCCGTTCACTGTCTCGGCCAGCGCGTTATCGTAGCTATCGCCGACGGTACCTACTGAAGCCGTAACTCCCGCGGCGAGCAGAGCGTCCGAATAGGCGAGCGAAACGTATTGACTACCCCTGTCGGAATGGTGGATCAATCCGCTTTCGTTCCTGCTCACCCCGGTGGACTGCAGTGCATGCTCCAGTGCGAGCAATGGCAGAGACTCCGTGTGGAGCGTGGGCGCGACCGCCCAGCCGACAATTCTGCGACTGAAGACATCGGTAACGAATGCGACGTAGCAGAACCCGGAGAGCATCCGGACGTAGGTGATGTCGGCGACCCAAAGCTGCTGCGGTCGATCCGCGACGAACCGCCGTTCAACGAGGTCCGGGCGCTGGTCATCTCCGTCTGCGGAGCAGGTGGTGACGGGCTTTCGACCTCGGCGAACGCCCTGCAGGCCGGCGATCTTCATCAGCCTCGCGACCTGGTCGCGACCGACGTTCCATCCTGCGTGGCGCATTGCGTGCCACATCTTCCGGACCCCATAGACGCTGTAGTTCGCCTGATGAATCCGCTGCACCTCCTCCGCCAGCATCTCGTCCCGAACGCTGCGAGCGGAGGCCGGCCTGTTCTTGGCAGCGCGGTATCCGCGGGAGGTGATGAACCCACATTCTGTCGCACTGAGGATGCGGCAGATGGCCTCGACCCCGAACTTCTCGCGATGCATGTCGACGAACGCGATCATTTCGTCGTGGGGCGGTCGAGTTCCGCTGCGAAAAACGCTGAGGCGGCCTTCAGGATCTCGTTCGCACGTCGCGCCTCGGCGAGCTCCCGCCGGAGACGGCGATTCTCCTCCTCGAGCGGCTCTCCCGGTCCGACCGGCTCGGTGGCGCCGTAGCGATTGCACCAGATCCGCAGCGTCTCTGTGCCGACACCGAGCTGCGGCGCGACGGCACGGATCGATGCTGCGCGAGGGCCGCCCTCGCGGGCTTGGCGGTCGTAGACCATGCGCACGGCACGCTCACGCAGCTCTGGACTGAACTTCTTGGGCATACTCCGATTCTCCTTGCTGAGACTCGGAACGGAACCCAGGGCGCTTCAATGGCGCCCGAACACGGACCCCAAGTCCTCGCGATCTACCAAGCCGGCATCGACACCGGCAACGCAACCTTCGCGACCGCCGCCCCAACCTGGCCCGACTTCGACCGCGATCACCTACCCGACCACCGATTCGTTGCCCTCGACCCCAACGGCAACGTCACCGGATGGATCGCCGCATCACCGGCATCGAGCCTGTGCGTCTACACCGGCGTCATCGAACACAGTGTGTACGTCGACCCCAACCACTCCGGCAAGGGCGTCGGCACCGCACTCCTACAAGCGCTCATCGACTCCACCGAAACCGCAGGAGTGTGGACCATCGAAACAGGAATCTTCCCCGAGAACCACGCCAGCCTCGCACTGCACCACGCCCACGGATTCCGCACCGTCGGAACACGAGAACGCATCGGCCAACACAACGGCCACTGGCGAGACGTCGTCCTCATCGAACGCCGCAGCAACGCCTAACATCGCCGGATACGCGCAATTTCGAGCGCACCAACCACAGCAATACGCATCGAAGTGATACGCAGGGTATCCAGTAGAATCCGGCAGCCCATACGACACGAGTCAACATCCGGCTTGGCACTTACGGGTCGGACTTCGAAGCCGAGTGGACCTCTAATACCCTCCTGCCCATCTTCTTTCGGGAGGTCGTACGACGGCTGGTCCATCAAGCCACGCGATGCCCGCTTGCACAACGCCCATGGCGGCTACGCTGGCCGCATGCGGGTGTCCCGATTGAACGACCTCGGGCTGGTTATCGGGCCGGCACTGTTCGCACTGTCGCCGGCATTCTGGAAGGACGGACACTACGGCGCGGTGGGCGGCATGCTGATCGCAGTGTCGACGGTGCCGTGGGTGTTCGGACTCATCGGCCAGTACGACCGGGTACGCTCGCGACTTCCTCTGGCGGCCGGACTGTGGCTCCTGCTGGTGCTGATCGGCATGTTCGGGACAGTCGCGTTCGGGTTGCAGGGGTTCTTCGAGGACGTGTTCGGAGTCGACGACGCATCCGCTCTCGCGGCATTCGACGGCTACCCGGCGGCTGGTACGGTGATGTTCCTACTGGCGGGACCGACGTTCCCGCTCGCACTCCTGCTACTCGGAATGATGTTGTGGCACACGAGACTGTCGCCCCGAGCGTGTTCAGGACTGCTCGTGATCGCCGCGATCGCGTTCCCGATTGCACGGGTGTCTCTCGATGACCGAGCATCGTGCGACTTAGACGAACGTCTCATGACGGACAGCGACCGGGTCAGCGTCCGTGCGGAACCAGCCCCATGACTTCAGCGAGTCTGTCGACAATCGCACCCAGACCGTCGCCTGTACGCAGATTCTGCTGATCGACAGCACTGGCGCGGGGGTCGCTCCCCTGTTCTGGGATCCGCCCGGCGGCTCGGACGGCGTCGGCGACATCGCGTGCACCGTCGGGATTCGCCGGCGCACGGTTGGAGAGCCTGTCGGCGGCGTACCGGGCGACCTCGTCGGCCAACTGCTGCGCCGCATCGACGGCCGGCAACCAGGCCGCGGCCACGGCGTCGCTCGGCGGTGGCTCAGCCAGCGCTCGGTGGAGCCGAGCGCTCAGCTCGGTGAGCGAGGCGGCGGCCGCACGTCGAGCACGGACAACGCCGTCGTGCCGTCGTCCGACAGGACCCGCATCGTCACGCGGAATCGGAGTTCCGGCATAGGTCAGTTCGGTCGCGATGGATCCCATCGCTTCGGCGAAGACCTGGTGCACCCACACTCTCCTGGAGTGCGGCCAGAGAAGGTAGCCGAAGACGATGACAACAGCTCCGCCGATGGCGGTCGCCGCGATGCGTTGTGCAGAGTAGTTGTCCTGTTCTGCGGGAGTGATCGCGGCGACGAGAAGAATCACCACCGGCGTGATGGCGACTGCCTGTAGAGAGTACGAGCGCATCATCAGCCACGGAATGAACACGGAGATCAGCAGGATGGCGATGCCGAAGCCGACGCCCTTCGGTACCAGCACGATGATCACGGTGGCAACGCCGGCACCGATGAGAGTCCCGATGATACGCAGGATCGCGCGCGAGAACACCGAACCGAAGTCCGGTTTCATCACGAGACAGACCGTCAGCGGCACCCAGAACCAGTGACTGAACGGGAAGTACCACTTGGCCCCGACGGCGATACCGAAGCACAGTGCCAGCCTGACCGCAGCGCGGATCACCTCGGAATCGATCGTCGCCGAGACCGGCGTGACCGGGCGACGCGCCTCTGTGCGCTGCGGTGCGGTCAGCGCGTCCTGCAACCGGTCGATGCGCAGCGTGAGCGCCGACGCGCCGTCGGTGCGCACCGGCACCGGTGTCGAGATCGACTCGTGGCGGGTGATGCCGTCGGCAAACGCTTCGAGGCGTCGCGCAGCGGCCTCCGCGACGTCCGGGTCCTCTTCGCCGACCAGAAGAGCCTGAACCCCCTCCGCTGCGTCGAGGACGTCGTCAGTGAGCGACCACCACCTCGTGCGCCGGCGCAGCGGGAGTTCCGCAAGTCGGTCACGCGCGGCATAGTAGGCGGCGTCGGTGCGGATACGTGCATCCGTGGTCTGCGCGCCCCCGACCAGCAGATCGCCGTGCCGAGCCCGGGCGAGTTCCGCCAGAGCTTCCAAGAGCGGTTGTAGCCCTTTGCGCTGCGGTCGGTCTGGGACGATCAGCGCCTCCAGCCCGAGCAGTACGGCATAGAGCGCTGCGCCGGCGCAGTACAGCCCCAGCGGCACCCACCAATTGTGAATCCCGTCGACACCGATCGCGATCGAAGAGGTGAGCAAGAACTGCATTCCGCCCACCGAGAAAGCAGGCCCGAGTCCTGCCAGCAGACCCATCAGGAGTGCGAGCATCGCCATGAGGACGGCGAGCGCGACGAGTGGCATGTCCTGCGAGTATCCGAGGATGTATCCGGCCGCCGCGATCGGTGTCGATACCGCGATGATCGTGAAGTTCAGCCGGTAGGTTCCTTCGCGCTCGCCCGCTGCGAGAAGCAGACAGGCCAGACCGATCCACATCCCGGTGACGATGTGGTCGGTGAGCGCTCCGACGATGAACGGCACGCCGACCGCCGCTCCGGACCGGATCGCATGTCCCACGGGGAATTCCGCCGGACGAACGCGTACGGTTTCGCGCATCCAGGACCATCGAGGATCGTCGGCGAGCGAACGCATCGGGGACAGCACCGGGACTCCTTGTGCCGAGCAGCACGGGGTGTGAACTGACTCTATCGGTGGTGTCAGACCCTTCAGTGCCATGGCGGACTCCGTTCCGTGCCGAGACGAAGTCCAAGCGAATTCAGAGCAGAGGAGAAGACATGTACGGCCGTCAATCGCGCGCAGTGGTTCTGTCGGGGTGCTCGGGTGGAGGCAAATCCACCGTGCTCGAGCATCTGGCGGCTCACGGATACCGCACAGTCGACGAGCCCGGTCGCCGAATCGTCCGGCAAGAACTCCGCACCGGCGGGCACGCCTTGCCGTGGGAGGACGCAGACCGGTTCGCGCGAGCGTGCATCGACCTCGCGCGCTGGGATCGCGAGGACGTCGTCGCCGACCGGTGGACCTTCTTCGATCGCGGGCTGGTCGACGCCGACACCGCGTTGCGTCACTACGCGGGCCGATCAGCGTGTTCGATCGAGGAGTTGCAGAGCTATCACGCGCGGGTGTTCATGACACCGCCATGGCCAGAGCTGTACGCAGCGGACGACGAACGGCAGTTGGGGCTCGACGAGGCAGTCAGTGAATACGGCCGTCTACTGCGCAGGTACGACGAACTCGGTTACAGCGTCACCGTCCTGCCGAAAGTGGGCGTCGCCGAGCGCGCCGAGTTGATTCTCGCTGAGCTCGGTCTGCGTGGTTGATCGGTCGGCCCGGCCGGAGCTTCCGGGGAGCGCTCACCCGACTTGCCCACAGTATCGATGGACGTCAATATCGAAGTATGTCGAATCAGTCAACGGCCGCCGTCGGGACCGGAACGATGCAGCGGTGCTCCCCTCTCGTCCGCGAGCCGCTTTGCGTCGAGGACGCCGGCGAGGTGTCGTCGGTGTTCAAGGCGCTCGCCGACCCGATACGGTTGCGCCTCTTCAGCTTGATCGCCAGCCACGCCGGCGGCGAAGCGTGCGTCTGTGACATCTCCCCCGCCGTCGATGTCGCGCAGCCGACGATCTCGCATCACCTCAAGGTGCTCAAGGCGGCCGGCCTCGTGGCATCCGAGCGCCGCGCCTCCTGGGTGTACTACCGCGTCGTCCCCGAAGCGCTGGCGACGCTTACCGCGGTCCTCTCTCCGGTGGACCAGCCCACCGGCACCCCGTGCGCGTCATGACCGGCACCTCTACGGAACCGGTGGCCGCACGGCTCTCCGGACTCGATCGCTTTCTGCCGATCTGGATCGGGGCGGCCATGGCCGCGGGGTTGTTGCTCGGCCGCGCGGTCCCGGGGCTCGGCACGGTTATCGAGAAGATACAGATCGACGGCGTGTCCCTGCCGATCGCTGTCGGACTGCTGATCATGATGTATCCGGTGCTGGCCAAGGTCCGCTACGACCGGCTCGACACCGTGACCGGCGATCGCAAGCTCCTCGTCGCCTCGCTGCTCCTCAACTGGGTGGCCGGGCCGGCGTTGATGTTCGCCCTCGCGTGGCTGATGCTGCCCGACCTCCCCGAATACCGCACCGGCCTGATCATCGTCGGCCTGGCGCGCTGCATCGCCATGGTGATCATCTGGAACGACCTCGCGTGCGGCGACCGCGAAGCCGCCGCGGTCCTGGTCGCGATCAACTCGGTGTTCCAAGTGGTCATGTTCGCTGTGCTCGGTTGGTTCTATCTGTCGGTCCTACCCGGCTGGCTCGGACTGCCGCAGACGCGAATCGACAGCTCGCCGTGGCAGATCGCTCAATCGGTTCTGGTATTCCTCGGCATCCCGCTGGTGGCCGGCTACCTCTCTCGCCGGATCGGCGAACGCCGACGAGGTCGTCAGTGGTACGAGGAGTCCTTTCTCCCGAAGGCCGGACCGTGGGCTCTCTACGGTCTGCTGTTCACGATCGTGATCCTCTTCGCCCTCCAAGGCGACCAGATCACCTCCAAGCCGTGGGACGTCGCTCGGATCGCCCTGCCGCTGCTGGCCTACTTCGCGATCATGTGGGGCGGCGGCTACCTTCTCGGCGCGGCCATGCGACTGGGGTACGCGCGGACCACCACTCTGGCCTTCACCGCGGCAGGCAACAATTTCGAGCTCGCCATCGCGGTGGCCATCGGCACGTACGGCGCCACATCGGGCCAAGCTCTTGCGGGCGTCGTCGGCCCGCTGATCGAGGTCCCGGTCCTCGTCGCGCTCGTGTACGTGTCTCTCGCACTGCGCAGACGGTTCGCCGCCGACGCTCCCGGGGACGGAGACGAAGCCGAAAACGCTTGAGGCCCCGGCTGTTCCGAGACCGGAACAGCCGGGGCGCCGAGCCTCACACCACGGTCAGTGCTTGTGGAGGGTTCCGCTGATCTCGTTCGGTGTCACGTCGAGCGACGCCTCGGCACTCACCGTGCCGGTGGACAACGACACCCGCTTGATCGTCTTCGTCGCGGGATCGGTCACATAGGCGGTGTCGTCACGGACGAACAGGGACGGCCGCGGCTCCTGCCAGTCCATCGGTTCCTGCCACTTGCCGACGACCGGAATCGACTTGACGTTCGCGCCGGAGACGACGTCGAAGACATGCAGATGTCCGTCGGTGCCCAGGATCAGAGCTTCGCCGCCGGGTCCACGGCCGAGCGAGCGGAAGCTGTAACTGGCGCCGCCCGGCATCTGGACCAACCGCTGCTTCTGGGCAGCGGTATCGATCAGAGCGAACTGCGTGGGGAATTCGCGCTCGGCATCCGGGTCGGTCTTGTAGTCGCCGACGAGCACCGGCGACGCGTCGCTGCCGACCTGAGTGGACGTGGCGCCGTACTCCGGATCGACGGAGGGCACCTTCACGAACGCGGCGTTCTTGAACAGGAGGACCCCGTCCTTGCAGCCGAGCCCGACCACCTCCCCGGACGCCACCGCCTCGCCGTGGACTCCCGGGCACTGATCACTGTGAGCGATCTGTCTGCCCTGCGCGTCGACGGCCCGCGCTCCGCGCCGGTTCTCCTCGTCGCCCACCGAGGCGACGATAGTCCCGTCGGTGAGTTCCACGGCGACGCCGTGATGCGGACTCGCACTCGTGTATTCGCGTGTGGTCGGTGCGCCGTCCGACAGTTCGTGCGGATCGAACGAGAGCGCCGACCCCGTGGAGTCGGTGAACAGCACGGTCTTACCGCCGTGCAGCACGACGTGACCCGGCTTCTCCCCGGGATAGACGAGATCGGTCAATTCGGCATGGGAGGCGTCCATCACCGTGAACCCCTTCTCGTCGGAGACGATGAGATGGTCGTCGTCTCCCGCCGGATTGACGCGAGTGAATCCGTCCATCGGAACCTTGCTCACCACGTCGAGGCTGGTGCCGTCGAGGAGCGCGATGCCTCCGTCGTAGGTGACGGCGATCGGTTCGGCGACTTCGGTTCCGTCGGGAGGCGTGCTCGACGACGCCGACTCGTCATCGGCCGACGAGCACGCGGTCATCGTGAGGGCGGCCGCGGCCGCCAGCGTGAGCACTACCCTGCTGTGCCGCACCCACTCTCGGTTGCTGAGCATCATTCACTGTCACCTTTCATTCACATGGGTGTCCGTCGAGGCCCGGGACGGGTCAACGCGACAGACCTGAACTGATACGAGAAGCGTTGGTTCGCATCATGGCGATGTAGCTGTCTGCCTCGGTGCCCCGCTCGTCGAGAGACTCCGAGTACAGCGGAACGATGGCGACCGCCGTCCGGGTCTCGGCTGCGAGGGCCTTCGCGAGGCGGTCGGGCTGGGACGTGTCGACGAAGATCGCCGACACCGCGGTGGTCCGGATGGCCGTCGCGAGCGATGCCAGGTCGGAGCTGCTCGGCGACGCGAGGGTGGTACCGCTCGGCACGACGGCGCCGATCACCTCGAAGCCGTAGCGATCAGCGAGATAGCCGAATACGTGGTGATTCGTCACCAGCTTGCGGCGATCCTGGGGAATCGCCGCGAAGAGCCCGCGCATCCACTCGTCCAGATCGTTCAGCTCCGAGAGATACGCCTCGGTGTTCGCGCTCAGCCGGGCCCGGTCGACGCCATCGATCTCCGCGAGCCGGTGCGAGACGGCACGGACCGCGTCGCGCATCCGGGTCGGGTCGGTCCAGAAGTGCGGGTCCGCGGCTCCGGAGGTCTCACCGGTGCGGAACGTGATCGGTCGGGCGGCCCCGCCGGCTTCGACGATCGGGACCCCGTCGCCGTGCGCGGCGCGCACATGATGCTCGATGCCTTCTTCCAGGCCCAGCCCGTTGTAGACGATCAGGTCCGCATTGCGCATGGCGCCCGCCTCGCGGGCCGAGACGGCGAACGAATGCGGGTCCGCGTTCGGCTTCATCAGGGTCATCACCGTCGCCTGATCACCCACCAGCCGACCGACGACGTCACCCAGAATGTTGGTGGTCGCCACCACCTGCGGCTGGTCGTCGTGCGCGATGCCGCAGCCGGTGAGCGCCACTGTCCCGAGCAGGGTCCCGATCACCGCTGCGAGCAGTGTCGCCACGAGGCGACGCGGCGGCGTCATCGACCGACCTCGACCATGAGCTCGGGCTCGACGTCGACCGGGAGGGTGCGTGTCCTGCGCAGGGAGTCGCCGTAGTCGAACTCGTGAACGGCTCGGGCCGTGGGCTCGGAGAGGTACGCCCGGCCGGTGTCGGCGGTCAGCACCTTCCCGGCCATGCCCGCAGACGCACCGGCCGTCGCGACCGGCCGCCCGGCGCCGGTTGCGGGGTCGACGGCCAGGGTGCGCAGTTCACCGTCGTCGGTGAGCACGATCAGCGTCTCGTCGCGCCCCGGGGCCAGAGCGGCGGACAGCCGGTCGGCCGAGGGCACCCACCGAAGCGACCCTGCCGAGGAGTCGAGCAGCCACGAGCCGGCCGCGGTGGCCGCGACGGCCCGGTTGCTGCGTGGCCGAACGCCGAACGCACCCGCCCGCGGTCCCCTGCGTCCGTAGTCGAGTACCTGTGCGGCGACCTCGCCGCCCCTGTCGGTGAAGAGGATGATCGCCTCGGCGCAGGACACCGCGACCGCGTTGCGCAGCAGCGCCGGGCCCTGCGGGTCGACGCAGGGCTGGGCCGGTCGGCGGGGATTTCCGTCCCGATCGGTGAAGACGACTCTTGAGGCGGGGCGGTCCGGACCGTCGCCCAAGCCCAGCACCAGGCCATCTGCGTAGGGCACGGCGAAACCCGCACTGCTGCGGGTGTCGATGGTCGAGATCGGGCGCGGGGCCGAACCGTTCTCCAGACCCCGCCGGTCCAGCACGGTCACCGAGCCTCCGCGCGCGCCCACCGCGGTGATCTCGTCCGCTCCCGACACGGTCGTGACGGCCGCGGGCACGGTCAGCGTGCCGAGCGGCTCGGTCGTCGCCCGGTAGTAGTGAACGTGATCGCCGTGATCGACGGTCCAGCCGCCGCTGTCCACCACTTCCAGGGTGTCGCCGTCGATCACGTAGACGAAACGGCCGTCCTCGTCCAGGCGCTGCGCCTCCGTGGTCAGGTCCACCGTCACGGTGCTCTCCTCCGCCGGGTCGAGGAAGCTCAGCTTCTTCCCGTTCCGGGCGGCGACGGCGAGCGCGATCTGGGGTTCGGACTTCTCTTTGGCTCCTTCGACGTAGCCGTGCGGGCGGTCGCTGCCGGCTGACCCGTTCTGCGGAGCCGGTTCGTCGGCGCCGCAGCCGGCGGCCAGGATGACAGTCGACGTCGCGAGCGCCGTCATCGCTGTTCGGACTGTTCGCGTTCGATTGGGCAAAAGTGTTCGCCTTTCATGTCGTCGGGTCGGCGATGCCACGGGCACGCCGCAGCACCGCGCGTCCGATGGTGCGGAGTGCGAGGGTGAGGAAGAACAGGACGACCGCGGTCGCGGCGATGGTGGCACCGGCCGCCGTGGCCCGATGCCAGGAGACGAGCAGCCCGACGAAAGTGGCGAGGGCGCCGAATCCGAACGCCACGAGCATGGCCGCGGGAACCCGGCGCACGATCAGCAGTGCGGACGCCGACGGCGCCACCAGCATGCCGAAGGCCAGCAGGGTGCCGACCACGCTGAAGGCGCCCGCCATCGCGACGGCGAGTGTCAGGACCATCAGCAGATTGGTCGCGGTCGGCCGCAGACCGAGCGTGCGCGCCTTGCGGACATCGAAGGTCACCGCGAGGAATCCCCGGTAGGACAGCGTTGTCACCGCCAGGACCGCCGCGACGAGTACGCACAGCCGCACGAGGTCGCCGTCGTCGACGGCCAGCACGTCACCGAATAGGAAGCCGGTCAGGTCGGTCGCGAACGACGAGGAGTGCGAGACGATGATGACCCCGACCGCCAGCAGTCCGACGAACAGCAAGCCGATGCTCGTGTCCCGGCCGAAGTCGCGGTGGGTGCGCATGGACTCGACCCCGAGCACCATCACCACCGCGCTCGCCGCCGCGCCGACGATCAGGTCGACCCCCGTCAGCGCCGCGACCGCGACCCCGGGAAGCATGGCGTGTCCCATCGCCTCGCCGAGGAAGGTCATGCCGCGGGCGATCACCCACACCCCGACGAGTGCGCACAGCGCCGACAGCACCACGCCGGCCCACAGCGCGCGCGCCATGAACGCGACCGAGAACGGCTCCAGTATCGTTGGGATCACGCGTTAACAGTAACGGTTATCAATGTCATTAACTCGAAGGGGTCCCGATTGACTGCCACCGGCTACACCGTGCGTGGGCTGAGCTTCAGATATGGCGCGACGACGGTCCTCGAGAATCTGACGACGACTCTGCAGCCGGGGGCGGTCACCGCCCTCGTCGGCGCCAACGGCACGGGCAAGAGCACGCTGCTGGAGCTGATCGCCGGAGTGCGCACACCGGACGCCGGCGAGATCACGCCCCGACCGCGACGCCCCGCTCTGCTGACACAGCGCAGCGAGCACATCGACGGCCTGCCGTTGACCGTCCGGGACTGCGTGCGAATCGGGACCTTCGGACAGGTTCCGTGCTGGCGCCCGACGGCACGGCGTGAGCGGCGCGCGGCAGAGGAGATGATCGAACGAGTCGGCATGACGCCGTTGCGGGAGTCCCGGATGCGCGACCTCTCGGGTGGGCAGCGCCAGCGGGTGTTGATCGCGCAGACGCTGGTTCAGCCGGCTGATCTCTATCTCCTCGACGAGCCCTCGACGGCGCTGGACGCCGGGACGCGAGAGCTCCTCTGCACCCTGCTGCGGGAACACGCGGACGCCGGTAAGACGGTGGTCGTGGCGTCGCATGATCGCGACGAGATTCGATTCGCCGACACGGTCATCGAGCTCGCGAGCCCGTCGATGTCGCGATGACCGTCGGGGCCGGCGCGGTCGGCTCCCGCACCGGTCCGGGGCGCGCCACGGGCATCCAGACTAGACTTATCGGCTATGCCCGTCACAGTGCCGCACGATCTCCCCGCCCGGGCCGTCCTGGAGGCGGAGAAGGTCTTCGTCATGTCCGACGAGCGCGCGGGGCATCAGGACATCCGCCCGATGCGGATCGCGATCTTGAATCTGATGCCGATGAAGGTCGCGACCGAGACACAGTTGCTGAGACTGCTGAGCAACAGCCCGCTGCAGGTCGAGATCACCTTGCTGCACATGTCCAGCCACGTCTCGCGGAACACGCCGCCCGGTCATCTCGAGTCGTTCTATTCGACCTTCGACGATGTGGCAGACAAGCACTTCGACGGATTGATCGTCACCGGGGCCCCGATCGAGAGGCTCGACTTCGAGGACGTCGACTACTGGCCCGAGATGACCAGAATCCTGGATTGGACACGCAGCAACGTGCAGTCGACGCTGCACATCTGCTGGGGCGCGCAGGCTGCGCTCTACCGGCACTACGGGGTCGGCAAGTACGAAGTGCGCCAGAAGATCTCCGGCGTGTTCACCCATCGCCTCACCGGCGCGAAGTCGCCGCTCGTCACAGGTTTCGACGAGGAGTTCCTGGCCCCGCATTCCCGGCACACCGATGTCCACGCCCGTGACATCGAGGCGACCGGTGCGGTCGAGGTGCTGGCCGTGAGCGACGAGGCAGGCGTCTTCCTGGCGGCCACTCCCGACGGCCGCGAGGTCTTCGTCACCGGGCATCCCGAGTACGACGCGGACACGCTGGCCCGCGAGTATCGGCGCGACAGTGACCAGCAGAGCGACGTCGCGGTGCCCGCACATTACTTCCCGGGCGACGACCCGACCGCGCTCCCGCTCAACCGCTGGCGCGGACACGGTCACCTCCTGTACACCAACTGGCTCAACTACTGCGTCTACCAGGAGACGCCGTTCGATCCGAACGGCGTCTGAGACCCGATCGATCGCCGACTTCGGCGCAGGGGCTCCGCTCCGTGCAGAAACCGGACTGATCCGTGCCGCCACGGCCTTGCGCGACGCGGACCCCGCGGGGGCACCTTAGGCTGACAGTGACGCCTGAGCCCACTGCTCACCGCGCCTGAACTGCGACGAAAGCGATTGACGTATGTGTACACGTGTTATGTGGCCGGACGCGGGTGGTTCGGTGGTCGTCGGACGCAACATGGACTTCGCGCGCGATCTGCACACCAACCTCTGGAAGCTCCCCCGCGGTGTGAAGCGCGACGACCGGGTCGGCGGAGGCCTCTCGTGGACCGCGAAGTACGGCAGCGTGGTCGCCGGAGTGTACGACATCATCTCCGCCGACGGGGTCAACGAGAAGGGTCTGGCCGGACACGTCCTGTGGCTGGCGGAGTCGGATTACGGCACGCCCGATCCGGCGCGCCCGCAGCTCGCCATGTCCGTGTGGATGCAGTACTACCTGGACAACTTCGCCACCGTGGCCGAGGCCGTCGAGTGGACCCGGGCCAACGACCCCCAGGTGGTTCCGATGGCCGACCCGACCGGAGGCAGCAAGCCCGCGATCCACCTCGCGCTCGACGACGCCGACGGCGACTCGGTGATCTTCGAGTACATCGACGGGAAGCTGAACGTCTTCCACAGCAGGGATTACTGGGTGATGACGAACTCGCCGTCGTACGACCGGCAACTCGAGCTCGTCGAGAAGTACGAGGGACTCGGCGGTGAGGATCCGATCCCCGGTACCTGCCGCGCCGAGGACCGCTTCGCACGTGCCCTGTACTACGTGCGGAATCAGCCGCGGCCGTCCTCGCGGCTGGAAGCCGTCGCCGCGATGGGCAGCATCATCCGGAACTGTGCGCAACCCTTCCGGAACCCCGAGCCGGGGAAGCCGGACGCCTCCACCACCCTCTGGCAGGTGGTGATCGATCTGACCAATCTCCGCTATGTCTTCGAATCGACCACGCGGCCGAACACCGTCTGGGTCGATCTGGCGGAGCTCGACTTCAGTGAGGGTTCGGGTGAGTGGAAGCTGAACCTGGTCGACCACCTCGAAGTGGAACACGGCCTCTCCGGCAACGTCACCAAGAAGTTCAAGAAGCACCGCAAGTTTCACCTCGTCTCGGTGAAGCAGAGTGAGCTGATCGGCGAACTCGTAGCGGAGGCTACGAAGACCATCGATCCGCTCAAGTCGGCGGAGACGCGGGCGGAGCGGATCCAGGAGAAGGTGGAGGCGAAGATCGCCGAGTTCATCGCCTCAGAGTAGGAATCTCGACGAACCCCCTGGTTGTGTCCGGTCAGCGGTGGGGCGTGAGAGTGATCGCGCCGATGACGGTGCCGCCGAAATAGGCCGGGCCCCGGTAGCCGCCGTGACCGTCGCTGTTGAGAATGACGCGATGTCCCGGGAAGAGGTCGACATAGCCGCCGGTGGCAGTCCGATGAATCGGGTACCGCCCGATGAGTACCAGTTGATCGCCCTCGACGCGGGCATCACGTTGCAGAAGGACGATCCCGGACGACGAGGTCGTTGACGTGTAGGAGCCCGGAGCGACGTCCGCGGCCGCCTGGCCGGCGGAGCCGAAGAGCGCCATGGCTCCGATCCCCGCCGCGATCGCGGCGGTCCGAACGACAGCGGTCCGAACGACAGTGGGGCTGGGGCGCATCGACATCGTCGTCTCCTGGCTGCTCGGGCCTATCAGCGTACGCCGCGCCGGTCGCTCAGCGCGAGCGAAGCCCGTCGGCGACGGTGGCGATGTACGTCGCGAGCAATCGGTCGAGCCGATCGTGGTCGGCACGCAGCGCCCCGGGGCGCCAGGCCAGTGCCAGCAGTCCGTTGAGGGTGGCCCAGAAGGCTGTCGCCAGATCGTCCGGATCGAGATCGGAGCGGGCGCTGCCGTCGGCCATGCCCGCGCGGATGGTCGCCGCGAGCTTGGCGTTCTGCTCCCCCGTCAGCTCCGCGATGTGGGCGACGGCGTCCGGCTCGTCGGGCGGCTCCACAAGGATGCGAAACTCGTGCGGCCGTTCCCTGGCGAACTTGGCGTAGGCGGCGGCCGCCAGCAGGAGGCGTTCCTCTGCGGTCCCCTCCGCGTCGTAGGCGGCGTCCATGTAGACCCGGCTCTCCCTCATCGCCTGCTCAGCCACCGCCGTGAGCAACGCCGACCGCCCGCCGACCCTGTTGTAGATGGTCTGGACTGCGACGTCCGCGCTTTCGGAGACCGCATCGAGCGTCAGCGCATCGGTGCCGCGGGTGGCGACGAGTTCGCGCGCGGCGTCGACGATCGCCTGACGCGTCGCCGCGGCGCGCCGCTGGGTACGCGTCATCGGCGCCTGCCCGTCCCCCGGCTTCGACGCCGACTGCTTCCGTACGCCACTGGGAGTCACGGACCCACCCTATCGACTTCCAACGGTGGAATCGATTCCAAGTCGGCTGCGGCCCTGCGGCCCGCTCAGACCGGTGCGGCGGCCGGTTCCGGACTCGCGGTGTTCAGCCCGAGCGGGTGTCGGACGTTGATCAGCAATCCCGCCACGACTGCCACGAACGCGAGGATGGCGGCCGCGACATAGAAACCGACACTGTCGCCGTGCACCATGGCGAGAGCCTGGAAATGAGGAATGTCCGCGGGGCCGCGGACCGAGTCCCGGTGATCGGTGATGTAGCGCGCGGCCGCGTTCGCGGCGATCGTGTTCAGCAACGCAGTCCCGACGGCGCCGCCGACCTGCTGCGAGGTGTTCACCATCGCCGAAGCGACACCCGCGTCGTACGGTGCGACTCCGAAGGTCGCCAGGTTCATCGACGTCATGAACACCGTTCCCATGCCGAAGCCGAGAATGATCAGACCGGGGAAGATCACGCTCCAGTATCGGGTGGCGTCGGCCGAGACCTGCGCGAGGATCAGCATGGCGCACGACCCGAGCAAGGCGCCGGGCACCAGCAGATACCGCGGCGGGACGCGGGTGATCAAGCGGGCCGCCACCTGCGTGGACCCGATGAGCATGCCGATCACCATGGGCAGGAACGCGAACCCGGCACTCAGCGGAGTGTAGTGATGCACAGTCTGCATGTAGAGGGTCAGGAACAGGAACGATCCGAACATCGCGATCACGGACAGCGCGACGGTCAGGTACGCGCCGCCGCGCGAACGGTCTGCGACCACGCGCAGCGGAAGCAGCGGATACGAGTACCTCCACTGCCAGCCTACGAACAGAGCGAGCAGCACCACCGCCGCCACCAGACAGGTCAGCGTCCCGCCGTCGGCCCAGCCCTTCTCCGCGGCCCGGCTGAAGCCGTACACCACCAGCGCCAGCCCGGAGCCGCCCAGCACCACGCCGAGCACGTCGAGCTTGACGACGTGGTCGGTGCTCCTCGGCGGCTCCTTGATTTCGAAGACCGCGCCGAGCAGCGCGACGGCCGCGATCGCGACGTTGATGTACATCGTCCAGCGCCAGTCGAGCACCTGCGTCAGCAGGCCGCCGAGGAGCAGGCCGACGGCGGCGCCGCCGCCGGCGATCGCGCCGAAGACGCCGAACGCGCGTGCACGTTCCTTCGGTTGCGTGAACATCACGGTCAGGAGGGAGAGCGCCGCGGGCGCCAGCAGGGCTCCGAAGGCCCCCTGCACGGCTCGCGCGGCGAAGAGCATCGCCTCATTGACCGCCGCGCCGCCGACCGCGGATGCGCAGGCGAATCCGACCAGGCCGATCATCAGCGCCCGGCGGCGGCCCCACATGTCCGCCACGCGGCCGCCGAACAACAGCAGTCCGCCGAAGGCGAGGGCGTACGCGGTGATCACCCACTGCTGGTTCGCGGTGCTGATTCCGAGATCCCGCTTGGCATCGGGCAGGGCGATGTTGACCACCGTGCCGTCGAGAACCACCATCAACTGTGCGAGACAGATGAAGACCAGGGCCTTCCAGCGGCGGGGATCGGGTTCGGTGACGGGTTCGGCTGCGGGCACTGACATCGGGTCGCTCGATTCGTCGTCGCTATCGTGCAATCTCAGGCAAGGTCAGCCAGAATCCTACGCACCGCGGGCACCACCTTCTCGCCGTACAGCCGGATGGACTCCTGCTGGTCGTCGTGGGTGACCGGTTGGTCGTATTTGAGGTCGAAGCGGTCGACCTTCAACGTGTGAACAGTCGCCGCGATCTTCTCTGCGACCGTCTCGGGGGAGCCGACGTACAGCGATCCGGTCTCGATCTCGCGCTCGAAGTCGCCCGCGGCCGGCGGCGGCCATCCCCGCTCACGCCCCATCCGTTCCCGCATCTCGAACCAGCCGTCGCGCACCAGATTCCGGGCCGCTTCGTCCGTATCGGCGATCAGCCCCGGCGAGTGGACCGCCACCGGCCTGCGCGGAACGCCGAACTGATCCTGCGCGCGCTCGAACAGGTCGACGTAACCGGCGAAGCGGTCGGCGGGTCCGCCGATGATCGCCAGGAACAGCCCGAAGCCGTATCGTGCGGTCCGGACCACCGATTCGGGACTGCCGCCGACGCCCACCCACGCGGTGATGCCGTGGGCGGTGGCCGGGTAAACGCGCTGGTCCGACAGCGAGGCGCGGGTGCTGCCCGACCAGGTCACCGGCTCCTCGGTCAAGAGCGCCGAGAGCAGGGCGAGCTTCTCCTCGAACAGCACCTCGTAATCGCGGAGGTCGTACCCGAAGAGCGGGAACGACTCGGTGAAGGACCCGCGGCCGGCGACGATCTCGGCTCGGCCGTTCGAGACCGCGTCGAGCGTCGCGAACCGCTCGAAGACGCGGACCGGATCGTCGGAGCTCAGCACCGTCACGGCCGAACCCAGCCGGATCCGTTCGGTCCGCGAAGCGATGGCGGCCAGGACCATCTCCGGACTCGACACCGCGAAGTCGGGCCGGTGATGTTCACCGACGCCGAAGAAGTCCAGGCCCGCTGCATCGGCGACCACCGCATCGTCCACCAGATCACGGATCACCTGCGGGTGGGGCACCGGCTGTCCGTGTGCGTCGCGGGTCACTCCGCCGAAGGTGTCCAGGCCGAATTCGATGTGGTTCACGGTTGGGTCAACGATCACCGTGGACCGAATGATTCCCGCACGTCAGCTCGAGACCCGGGCGGCGGCGCCCGCGTCGACGGGAAGCACGGTGCCGGTGATGTGGGCGCTGGCCTCCGCGGCGAAGAACAGGACCGCGCGAGTGACCTCCTCGGGTTCGAGGAAGGCGATCGGCTGCGCGTGCAGCATCGCCATCACCGGCTCCACATCCGCGCGCGTGGGTGCGTCCAGGTCTGGCCGCACCACCGAGTACAGCGCGTCGTTGTGCACCATCGGCGTCGAGATATTGCCCGGCGCAATGGCGTTCACCGTGATCCCGTGAGCGGCGAGATCGAGCGCCACGCTCTTGGTCATGCCGATGACGCCCCATTTGGACGCGCCGTACGCGGCCTGACCCTGTGCCGCGCTCCGACCGAGCATCGAGGAGATGGTGATGATGCGCCCGTAGCCGCGCGCGATCATTCCGGGCGCTACCGCGGCGAGCGTGTTGTACACACCGGTCAGGTTGCTGCCGATGACCTCCTCCCAGACGGCCGCGGACGCCTCGGTGATCGGCGACGTGCCGGAGACGCCTGCGTTGGCGACTGCGACGTCGACGCGGCCCAGCTCGTTCTCGGCGCGTGCGACCAGCGCCTCCATCGCCGCGCGATCGGCGGTGTCCGCCTTCACCGCGATGCATCGCCGCCCGGTGGCCTCCACCAGTCGGACCGTCTCGGCGAGATCCTCCTCGGTGCCCATCGGGTAGGCGATCGCGGGGCTGTCCGCACACCGATCGCAGACGACGACGTCCGCGCCCCGTTCGGCGAACGCGATCGCGTGCGCACGTCCCTGACCGCGTGCGGCTCCGGTCACCAATGCCACGCGATTGCTGAAGTCGTCCATGCCGTCTCCTTGCCGCCGGACGTGCGTCCGGATCGTCGATCGAAACTCGTCTGTCCAGAGGACACACCACATCTATCAGTCGCGGCGAGTCCGTGCGCCCACTGAGCGGGATCGCGTCCCGCGACAGTGCCTTCGGCCGCACCGCCGGTGCGGCTTGCCCCGCGCGGCTCTTGGTGAAGGTTAAGAGACAGCGCCTATCCTCACTCCCGATGAGTACTTCACACAGGGTGACCGCGCGCGGGTACGCGGTCATCGCCGCCGTCGCGGGTCTGGTCGCCCTCGTAGCTGCCATCGCCACACCGTTCCTGCCGGTCACCGAGCGGACATCGTCGTTCGACTGGCCGCGGGGCCAGAGCATCTCCGCCGACAATGCGTCGGTCACGGCGCCCCTGGCGACGCAGACCGCCCGGCGGCTCGACGTCACGGTGAATTGCCGGGTGCTCCGGGAGGCGGGGGCGGAGGGCTCCACCGCGGTCGTCGTGTCGACGGTTCCCGCCTCGGCGCCGCGCGACATCCGCGACACCGCCCTCGTGGTCACGTCCGGTCCTTCCGGTGCGACGGTCAACGTGCGCGGATCGGCGTTGACGAGCATCGACCGCGCGGGCCTGAACAACTGTTCGCAGCTGCGCTTCTGGGCGTCGGAGGACTCCTTGGGAGCTCAGTTCGTCGGCGCCGGCGCACCGGTGCACGGTGATCCCGCCACCCGGCCGGCGGTCGCCGGAGTCTTCACCGATCTGTCCGGGGACGCCGTGCGACGGGCACAGCAGGGCCTGACCGTGCACGTCGACGTCGACAACGCCTTCGACGTCGCCCGAACCGCGCTCAAGACCGCGGTCATCGTCATCGGTGTTCTGGCCGCCCTGGTGGCGCTGTTCGCGTTGAGCCGCCTCGACGCCGTGTCGCGCTTCCGGGCGCCGACCGCCGGGCGCCGACCGCTCCGCAGGCTCGTCGCACCGAGCGTCACCGATCTCACCGTCACCGCCGCCCTGCTGATCTGGCACGTCCTCGGAGCGGGCACCGCCGACGACGGCTACGTGATGGTGATGGGCCGCAACGCGACCGACGCCGGGTATCTGTCCGACTACTATCGCTACTTCGGTGTCCCCGAGGCGCCGTTCGACTGGTACTACTCCTTCCTCTCCCACTGGGCCACGGTGAGTTCCGCGGGCGTCTGGATGCGTCTGCCGGGCCTGGTGGCCGGGCTGGTGTCGTGGTTCATCCTCAGCCGCGTCCTGCTACCCCGTCTGGGCGCCGCCATCCGATCCTCACGGTGGGCGGTGTTCAGCGCCGCCGCGGTGTTCGTCGCGTTCTGGATCGCCTTCTGCAGCGGCCTGCGGCCGGAGCCGATCATCGTCGCAGGATCGCTCGCGACCTGGTGGCTGGTCGAGACGTCGATCGCGACACGCAGGCTGCTGCCCGCGGCGCTCGCGACGTTCGTCGCGTTGCTGACACTCGCCACCGGACCGCAGGGCGTCATCGCCGTCGCCGTTCTGATCGTCGGCTCCCGGCCGATGCTGCGAGTGGTCCGGACACTGCGCGGGCAGTACGGTCTGCTGCCGCTGTTCGCGCCCGTCGCCGCGGCCGTCTCCCTCATCTGCTTCCTGGTCTTCCGCACCCAGACCTTGGGCGCGGTCGTCGAGGCGATCCGGGTCCGGTACGTCGTCGGCCCGACGCTGTCCTGGTACCAGGAGTTGATGCGGTACTACTTCCTCACGCTGGGGACCCCGGACGGTGCCCTCGCCCGTCGTGTACCGGTGCTGCTCCTGCTCGCCACACTGGGGTTGACGACCGCGGTCATGATGCGGCGCGGCCGCCTGCCGGGCTTCGCACGCGGCCCGGTGTGGCGACTGATCGGCAGCGTCCTCCTCACGATGGGTCTGCTCTCGTTCGTGCCCATGAAGTGGACCGTCCAGTTCGGGATCTTCGCCGGGTTGGCCGCCGCCTGTGCCGCCGTCGCCACCGCGGCGATGATCCGGGTGTCGGCGCATGCGCCGCGCACCCTCTGGACGTACGTCACCGTGCTGGTCGGCGCGTGTGCCGTCGCGACGGCCGGCGACAACGCCTGGGGATGGTCGTACGACTACGGCATCCCGTGGTTCGACAAGGCTCCCGTCCTCGCCGGACGACCGGTGTCGACGCTGTTCCTCGTGCTGACCGCGCTCTCGTTCCTCATGCTGGTCTGGGTCAGCGTGCGGCCGCACACCGCACGTCCCCCGTCGGCCGCAGCGGTCCGCCGGCGCCGCATCGTATCGGCGGTGCCGGTCCTGCTGATCGCCGCAGCGCTGGTGCTCGCCGAGTTCGCACTCTTCGGCAAGGCTGCGCTGAGCCGCTCGGACACCTATACGGCGTTCAGCGCCAACGCGCGCGCCCTGACCGGGAGCGCCTGCGGGATGGCCGACCGCGTGCTCGTCGAGAAGGATCCGAACGTCGGGATGCTGCAGCCGGTCGGGGCCGTCGACGCGTCGCGGGCGCTCGCCGGGGAGTCGACGGGGTTCTCCCCCGACGGCGTCGCCGACGATCTGACACCCGATCCGGTCCGGCTCGGCGCCGGCACCCTCCGCACCGCGACGCCCGGCCACTCGTACTCCGGCGACGGCGCTCCAGCGGGTACCACCGGGGGTACCGGTCCGGAGACCGCGAACGGCGGCACCGTGGCACTGCCCTTCGGTCTCGATCCGGCCACCACTCCGGTGCTCGGCAGCTACGGCTTCGACAACGGCCGGGCGGAACTGACCACCGACTGGTACCGGCTCCCCGACCGGACTACGTCTCCGCTGATCGTCATCACCACGGCGGGTTCGGTCTTCTCCGTGGGACAGGACGGGGCCGTGACCGCCGGCCGCGATCTGCATGTCGAGTTCGGCGTCGACACCGACGGGGAGTTCACCCCGGTGGGTGCGCCGTTCGTTCCCATCGATCCGGGTCCCGACCACCCCAACCGGCCGTGGCGCAACCTGCGGATCCCGATGGCCGCGATCCCGCCGTCGGCGACCGCGATGCGGATCGTCGCCGTCGACTCGAACCTGAGTCCCGACGAGTGGCTGGCGATCACCCCGCCGCGTGCCCCGCGGCTGCAGACCCTGCAGAACGTCGTCGGCAGCCGGGAACCGGTGCTGTTGGACCTGTCGGTCGGCAGTCAGTTCCCCTGCCAGCAGCCGGTGACCGCGCGCGACGGGGTGTACGACGTTCCCCGATGGCGCATCACACCCGACCGGACCACGACCTATTCGACGTCGAAGAGCTGGCAGGCCGCGTCCTCCGGCGGAATCCTGTCGGTGTCGGAGTCGCTGACCAGGCCGTCGACGATGGCCACCTACCTGGAGAACGACTGGTACCGAGACTGGGGCAACCTCGTGAGACTCGAACCGCTCGTGCCGGATGCACCGGCCGCTGCGTTGACCACCGCGACAGTCCGGCAGGCCGGCTGGCGCAATCCGAGCACAATCGTGGCTGGAGGTACCGATGAGTGATCGGACACCGAGCCCCCGGACGGTCCGCATCGCACGGATCGTCGCCGTCGTGGCCGGCGCCATCGGCATCCTGCTCGCCCTCGCGTCGCCGTTCCTGCCGGTCACGTACGCCAAGACCGAGATCACCTGGCCGCAAGCCACGTCGTCGACGTCGGCGCCGACCGTGGCGAACATCGCGGCGCCCAACGTCTCGTACAACCCCGTGTCGATGGATGCGACCGTGCCCTGCTCGCTGGCATCGCTGTTGCCGGCCGACGGCGGCGTGCTGCTCTCGACCGTGCCGAAATCCGGTGTCGACGCGCGCAAGGTGGGCCTGTTCATCAGCGCCACCCACGACAACCTCCTGGTCACCCAGCGCAACGCCGTGCTGATGACGATCCCGCGCGAGCAGGCGCAGCGCACTCCTGAATGCCGCATCGTCGTGCACGCCGACACCGCCGGCACCCGCGGCGACGTCGAGGGACTGACGGTCCCCGACTCGGCCTTCGACATCCGCGATCCGAACGCGCGGCCGCAGATCATCGGCGTGTACACCGACCTGCCGGCCACCGCCCCCACCGCCGGGCTGAGCTTCCGCTCCACCGTCGACACCCGGTTCAGCACCAGCCCCACCCCGCTCAAACGCACCCTGCTGATCGTCGGCGTGGTCGCGACGATCCTGTCTCTCATCGCACTCGCCGTGCTCGATGCCCGGGACGGGCGACGCCTGCGCCGACTGCTGCCTCGGCGCTGGTGGCGACCGACCGTGCTCGACGGATTCGTCACCGCGGTGCTGCTGATCTGGCTGATGATCGGCGGCAACACCGCCGACGACGGCTATCAGGTGACGGTCGGGCGCGTGGCGCCCGGCGCGGGTTACCTCGACAACTATTACCGGTACTTCGGTGTCCCCCAGGACCCGTTCGGCTGGCATTACCAGTACCTGGCCAAATGGATGGAGGTCAGCACCGCGATCCCGTGGCTGCGCCTGCTGCCGTTCCTGTTCGCGATCGTCGGATGGTTCCTGATCAGCCGCGTGGCGATCCCGCGACTGGGTCGGACGATCGCCGGTTCCGGTGTCGCACGCTGGGCCGCGGCCCTGGCCTTCCTCGCCGTGTGGCTGCCGTTCAACAACGGCCTGCGCGTGGAACCGGTGATCACCGTCGGCATCCTGCTGACCTGGGTGCTCGTCGAACGCGCGATCGCCACCGGCCGACTGCTCCCCTTCGGTCTCGCGATCGTTTCGGCCGCCTTCACCCTGACCATCCACCCGGTGGGCGCGGTCGCGGCGGTCGCGCTGCTGGCCGGGCTCCGGCCGATGCTCAAGCGGGTGCTGTACCGGCGGCGTCGCGACGGGCTGGCGCCGATGCTGGTGCCCCTTGTGGCGGCGGGTCTGGCCGTCCTGTACGAGATCTTCGCCGACCAGCCGCTCGCCACGATCGTCGAGGGCGTGCAGGCTCAGGGCATCGTGGGTCCGACCAATCACTGGTGGACCGAGGCGATGCGGTACTACATCCTGCTCAATCCGACACCCGACGGCTCCATCGCGCGCCGGGTCGGGATCTTCGTGACGATCCTGTCGGTGCTGCTCGTCGTCCTCGTCCTCGTCCGCAAGCACAGCGTGCCGGGTGTGGCGACCGCGGCCCTGTGGCGGCTCGTGGCCGTCACCGGCGGCGCCGTGGCGGTGCTGGCCTTCGTCCCGACCAAGGCGACCCACCAGATGGGCATCTTCGCCTGCCTGGCCGGGCCGCTGGCCGCGGCCGCGACCGCCTTCCTGAAACCGAGTGTGCTTCGGCGCCCATGCAACCGGACGTTCTTCGCCGCGGCGTCGGCGTACGCGCTCGCGGTGGCCTTCGCCGGCCGCAACCAGTGGTGGTATGTGGGCAGCTACGGCATCCCGTGGTCGGACGACACGCCGCATATCGCCGGCATCGGTTTCTTCTGGCCGATCTTCGCCGTCGCCGTACTGCTGACGGCCGTCGGACTGTGGCAGTACTACCGGGACGACGGCCGAGCACAGTTCGCCGACGCCGCGGAACCCTTCCGGCGCCCGGAGCCGAGCCGTATGGCCGACCTGCCGATGTACTCCCTCGTGATCGTCTCCGCGGTGATCCTGGCCTTCAACATGATCTCGTTCGGCAAAGCGGCCAGGACGCAATCGGATTCGTGGACCTGGGCGAGTTCCAACATCGCGTCCCTGCAGGGGCGCCCGTGCGCACTCGCCGACGCCGTGCTGGTGGAGGCCGATCCGAACACGGGTCTTCTCGCGCCGGCGCAGTTGGCCGGCCAGCGGCCCGCGAGCGCCGGCCAGGCCCTCGCGGGCGGAGCGACGCCCCCGGCCGGGTTCTCATCCGACGGCGTGCCGACGCACTTGGAGACCGACGACAGCGACACGTCCAGCAGTGACACCGACGCTCATCCCGCCCAAGCGGTCGACCAGGATCAGACCGGGCAGTCGACCACCGGTGATTCGACGACCGCCGACACCACCTCCGACACCAGTGGCGGCACCACGGTCAGCCGTGGTGTCAACGGTTCGTCGGTGAAGCTGCCCTTCGGTCTCGACCCGCAGCGGGTGCCGGTGCTCGGGAGCTTCGGTGCGCCCGCCGGGACCGGCCGCCTGACCTCGGACTGGTACCAGCTGCCCGAACGCTCCGACGATCGGCCTCTGATCACCCTGTCGGCCGCGGGTGCGGTGGAGTCGATCGACGAACTGGCGGTCCGGCATCCGGGCCAGCAACTGCGGCTCGAAGCCGGACGGGTGCAGCCGGACGGCACCGTTGCAACCGTCGCGTCCCTGACACCGTACGACGCAGGCGGCGCACCGCAGTGGCGCAACCTGCGGTTCCCGATGGCCGAGATTCCTCCCGGCGCGTCCGTCGTCCGGATCGTCGCCGAGGACACCTCGCCGGGCTACGATGCCTGGCTGGCCGTCACGCCACCGCGTGCCACACGACTGCAGACGCTCAATTCGCTCGTCGGCAGCGATGATCCGGTACTGCTCGACTGGGAAGTCGCGTTCGCGTTCCCCTGCCAGCGCCCGGCCGGCGTGGTGCACGGCATCCTCGAGACGCCGAAGTGGCGCATCACCCCCGATGCGGTCGGTGAACGGGTGAACTCGGCGCAGTGGATGGCCGGCGACTACGGCGGCTCGCTGGGCATCACCGAGAACGAGCTGCGACAGACGGAGGTCCCGGCCTACCTCGAGAACGACTGGGGCCGTGACTGGGGTTCACTGCAGCGGTTCACCCCGCTCCTGCCGCAGCACGACGCCGAACTCACCGTCACCCACGAGGACCACACCGGTCTCTGGACTCCCGGGCCGATGCGGGTGATCCGCAACTGAATCGGGACAGTCGAAGGCACCCCGGTAGCCTGGGACGGTGATCACACCTGCCTCTCCCTTGGATTTCGCACGCGGCCCCGCCTGGGCCAACCGCATCGCCCTGGCTCCGCTGACGAATCTGCAGAGCAATGCCGACGGCACTCTCTCGGACGACGAGTACCACTGGCTCGTGAGGAGAGCCGAGGGCGGCTTCGGCATGGTGATGACATGCGCGGCATGGGTGTCCGGCCGGGGGCACTCGTTCTCCGGACAGCTCGGCGTCGCCGGCCCCGAGCACCTCGACGGACTGACCCGGCTGGCGCACGGGCTGCGCGCGGCGGGAGCGGTCTCATCGATCCAGTTGCAGCACGGAGGGCGACGCGGCGACGGACAGTTCGACCCCGTCCGGGTGGCGCCGTGGAACGATGCCGCCAAGCAGGCGGTGGAACTGAGCACCGCCGAGGTGGAGGCGATCGTGGAGGAGTTCGCCGAAGCCGCAGTCCTCGCCTCCGAGGCCGGTTTCGACGGGGCCGAGATCCACGGGGCCCACGGCTACCTGCTCTGCCAGTTCCTCGACGCGCGCAGTAATCACCGCGCCGACAAGTACGGCGGCAGCGCCGACAACCGATTCCGCATCATCCACGAGGTGGTCGATGCGGTCCGTCGCGCCACCGGACCGGATTTTCAGCTGGGCCTGCGACTCTCGCCCGAGCGTTACGGCGTTCCGCTCGCCGAGTCGCGCGAGCTGGCGGCTCAGGTTCTCGCCTCGGGACGGCTCGACTACCTCGACATGTCGATGTGGGACGCGTTCAAACACCCGGCCGAGGAGGAGCACCGCGACCGCACTCTGCTCGAACACTTCACCGATCTGCCGCGCGGGGGCACCCGTCTCGGCGTCGCCGGGAAGATCCTGACCGGTGCTCAAGTGCGCGAGAGCCTCGACGCCGGCGCCGACTTCGTCTTGATCGGGACCGCCGGGATCCTGCACCACGATTTCGCAGCCAGAGTGGTCGCCGACCCCGCGTTCACGTCGACGCCGCAGCCCGTGTCTGCCGATCACATGCGCGCCGAGTCCGTCGGTCCGGCGTTTCTCGAGTACCTGTCGACGAACTGGGACGACTTCGTGCTCTCCTCCTGAGGCCGGCGTCCCGCGGTTCCGGCCACACGCGCCGGTCGCCCGTCCGAATGGTCGGCTCTGAACGGTGTGTCACACTGGGGGCACAGGTGACTGCAGACGGGGGTATGCGTGCTGGGAATCGTGCTGTTGATCGTCGGCGGCGTCGGTCTGGTGTTGACGTTGCTGTCCGTCCTCGGTGTGGATGCCGGCGGCGTGGACGTTCACCTCGGCGACTCCGGCGCCGGACTGCTGTCCATTGTCACCCCGTTCGCCACTGGGTTCGGCCTGCTCGCGGGCGGGCTCCTGACGTTCACCGAGACGGCGACCTGGCCGGCACTGCTGGTCGGTGCGCTCGCCGGCGTGGTGCTCTCGGTCGCGGCCGTCGTCGTTCTGGGGTACCTCGTCGGCGCCGAAGCCGAACTGCCGAACGTCGACCTCATCGGTTCGGCGGTACGCATCGTGGAACCCGTCACTCCCGGCCGCTTCGGGATCGGTGAGGTACGGACGCCGCTCGGCACCCGCCAGGTGACGGTCACCTCCGACGCCCCGCTCGAACACAACGATGAGGCCGTGATCGTGGACCGCATCGACGGCGGCGACAACTACGTCGTCGCCCGCATCTCCCTCACCGACTGATCCCCACCCGGTTCCCTGCAGAACCGGGGCAACGAAAGGAACCCGCAAGATGGGAGCCGTCATCGGCGCCGTAGTGGCCATCGTGGTGCTACTCGTCCTCATCGTCCTGCTCGTGCTGTCGCGCTACCGCGTGCCGGGAGCGGAAGAGGCGTTCATCGTCACCGGCACCGGCAAGGGGCACGAGGGCAAGGTGTACCGCGGAACCGGAACCTTCGTGCTTCCGGTGGTGCAGCGCGCGACCCGGGTGCAGTTGTCATCGGTCAAGGCCGATCTGGACACCTCGACCCCGGCCAACGACGGCATCGAGCTGAAGGTCCGAGGCGTCGCGGTCGTCAAGGTCGGCGACACGCCGGAAGCCATCCTCAAGGCGGGTCCGCGTTTCGGCGACGACCTCAACCGGGTCAAGGCCCTCGTCACCGAGCAGCTCTCCGGTGAGCTGCGGTCGATCGTCGGCACAATGACCGCCAAGAGCATCCTCGTCGATCGGCAGCAACTCGTCGACCAGGTCGCGCGCTCGATCAAGGAGATCCTCGGCAACCAGGGATTGATCCTCGACAGCTTCTCGATCAACGACGTCCAGGACTCGGACGGCCAGTACTTCTCCGACCTCGCCGCCAAGGAGCGATCGGATCAGGCCGCGATCGCAGCACGGTCGCGCGCCGTGGCCCACCGCGTGGCCGAACAGAGCCGCATCGAGAACGAGCAGGCGATCATCGAGCAGCAGCGCGAGCTCGACATCGAGCGGGAAGCCGCCCGCCAGGCCACCGACCGTGCGGCGGCCGAGGCCGACGCGGTCCGCCCGCTGGTCGAGGCCGAACGCCGGCGCATTCAGGTGGAGAAGGACAACGAGGTCGCCGAGCAGACCGCACGACTGCGCGACACACAGCTCGACGCCGAGGTGCGCCGCCCCGCCGAAGCCGAGCTGTATGCGGCGCAACAGCGGGCCGAGGCCCGTAAAGCCGAGATCATCGCCGAGGCGGCGGCCAAGGCCGAGGGTATCCGGATCACCGGCGAGGCCGAGGCCGACGCCCTGGAGAAGCGCGCCGAGGCGCTCGGCAAGCTCGACGAGGTCGGCCAGCTGGAACTGGTGCTGAGCAAGCTCCCCGACATCGTCCGCGCGGCCTCGGCACCGCTGGCCGATGCGAACATCACACTGGTCGGCGACTCGGTGAGCCCGGTCGCCAAGGGCGCGGGATCGAGCCTGGTGAGCACCATGGAGCTGATCCGCGGCGCCACCGGTATCGACGTCGCGCAGATGCTGTCCGACCTCGGGACCAGTGATACCGACGGAAGCGGGCGCGCCGCGCCGGCGGAGCCTCACCAGGATCACTGACGGGGATCACTGACGGTGGATCACTGACGGGCCACCGGGCCGGGGCAGCGCTGCCCCGGCCCGGTGGGCTATTCACCCCGCAGGAACTGCAGGATGTCCGGGGTCACCGGATCGACGAGATCGGCCACCTCCTCATGCTTGCTCACATACTTGGCCACGAGCGGACAGACGGCCACCACCCGCCGGCCCGCGGCCCGGGTGTCGTCGAGCGCCTCACGGACCAGGACGGAGCTGAGACCGCGACCGGAGAACCGGTCGTCGAGTTCGGTGTGTGGAAAGATCCGCTGGTCTCCACGGTCGATGAATCGGGTGAATCCGGCGGTCTCACCGTTCACCAGGATCTCGTAACGGCCCAGCGCGTCGTTCCGGACCACCTCCGTGCGTTCTGCGTCGGTCATCGCCCGTCCCCTCTTGTCATGGTCGAGTCCGCCTGCGCGGCTTCAGCCGAGTGTTCGGCAGCGGCGGCGCGGGGATCCATTCGTCGGCTCCCCAGCCGCCCACTGTTCCGAAACGTTCCGACCGCCGCTGCCATTCCTCGCGGTACTCGGCGATCTCGTCGTGGTCGCGGCCGACGAAGTTCCACCACATGACGATGTCCTCGGCGAAGGGCTCGCCGCCGAGCAGCACCGCGCGTGCCGGTCGGTCCGTGGGATTGTGCACTTCGAGCCGGCTGGACCCCGGGCCCACATAGGCGAGCGAAGCGCGCCCGATCCGGACTCCGCCGACCTCCGCGGCGGCCGTGTCGAGCAGAACACCGTGCTCGAAGGACTCGTCGACCTCCAAGACCGCACACGCGCCCGGGTCGATCGACAGTTCCGCGCCGAGCAGCGGTGTTGCCGTGACGATCTCCGCCGACGATCCGCCCGAGTCGCCCACGAATACCTTCATGCTGCCGACCACGGCTCCCGACGCATCGGTCAGGTCCACCGAGGGTGCACGATAGTGCTGAAAGCCGTTCTCCCCGTGGCGGGCGCCGTCGGGCAGCGCGACCCACAGTTGCACCCCGTGCAGCGTCTCCACCCGGCGTGTGGAGACCTCGGAGTGACTGATCCCGCGGCCGGCGGACATCAGGTTCATCTCTCCCGGCAGCACCATCGCGTGCACCCCCGCGCTGTCGCGGTGCTCGATCTCTCCTTCGAACAGCCAGCTCACGGTCTGCAGTCCGGTGTGCGGATGCGGCAGCACCCGCATCCCGCCCGACTGCGAGACCGGCTCGGGACCGTAATGGTCGGCGAAGCACCAGGCGCCGATCATCGATCGATCACGTGTCGGCAACGTCCGGTTCACCTTCATCGCCCGGATGCCGCCGAGCGGCACCAGGCGAGGTTCGATCACTTCCACACCGGCCGCGGGCGTCGCACCGCACTCCACCTCGGCGGGCTGTGCCTCCATGTTGCTCATCGATCAACCCCTCAATCTGAATCTGAGCGCTGCGATCAGGTCGTCGAGCGCGGCGTCGATCACATCGATCCGCGATCCCGGATCGGGGCTCTCCAGCA
The DNA here is from genome assembly GCF_047041125.1 of Gordonia sp. LUNF6. Classification (NCBI taxonomy): domain Bacteria; kingdom Bacillati; phylum Actinomycetota; class Actinomycetes; order Mycobacteriales; family Gordoniaceae; genus Gordonia; species Gordonia sp. LUNF6. Next base: position 2,044,869 of record NZ_CP178181.1, on the reverse strand, counting down.
CGCTCTGCCGGTCGGCCGGTCCGAGTGGAAGATCCGAGGCGGCGCGAAACGTCTCCGTGACCGGGTCGCCGTCGCCGTAGTCGACCGGCGCGGCGAGTTGCGAGGCGATCCACCGCAACTGCGGATCCTTCCGGCCGCCCTGCCCGCAGAGCAGTTGCAGCTGAGCCCGCTTCTCCAGGACGTCCGACCACTCGACGGGGCCGGTGTCCGGCTCGGGGAGATCCTCGACCAGAGCACGCGGATACGGATCGTCGGGCAGCCACTCGGTCACCCGGATGCGCGAGGTTCCGCTGCAGAGCAAGGAGTAGCGGCCAGGTCCCGCGTCGGTGAGGCGGTCGATCCTCGCCACGGTGCCCACCATCGAACGCACGTCGCCGCCGCCGACTTCCGAGCCGCGCTCGATCAACACGACACCGAACTCGCCGCCGTTCTTCTCCACCACGGGAAGCATTGCCGCATAACGGGGTTCGAAGATCCGGAGAGGCAGCTGCTCCCCTGGCAGGAGCACAGCGCCCAGCGGAAACATCGGCATCTCCCTCACGCCGATCACCCTACCCGCGGTCGGTCAGACCCACCCTGATTCGAATGGTTGTCGGCCTTCCCGTGCGAACAGCACACTGTCAACGTGCTCGCGCCGATGTACTCACCCCGCCGATGTCGCTGATCGGTCCCGCCTGATCCGCTCCGCCCGATCCGGCCCCGTCCTGCTTCACCGAACTCTCGTCACCAACCTCACCGGAGGTCTATTCGTCATGTCCACCAACAGTTCCGACCGTCGTCTCGAGACCGCGTATCAGCCGCTCCAGTTCGCGTACTGGGTGCCGAACGTCAGCGGCGGTCTGGTCGTCTCCCGTATCGAACAGCGCACCGACTGGGGGTACGACTACAACCGGACTCTCGCCCGGCTCGCCGAGAACAACGGCTTCGACTACGCACTGAGCCAGGTCCGCTACACGGCCTCGTACGGTGCCGCGTACCAGCACGAGTCGACCAGTTTCTCGCTCGCTCTGCTGCTCGCCACCGAGCGGCTCAAAGTCATCGCCGCGGTCCATCCCGGGCTCTGGCACCCGGGCGTCCTCGCCAAGTTCCTCGCCACCGCCGACCATCTGTCCGGGGGCCGCGCCGCGGTCAACGTCGTGAGCGGCTGGTTCAAGGATGAGTTCACCAAGCTCGGCGAGCCGTGGCTCGAGCACGACGAACGCTACCGCCGCGCCGAGGAGTTCATCACCTACCTACGGCGGATCTGGACCGACGACCACGCCGACCTCGCGGGCGACTTCTATCGTCTCCATGATTTCGATCTGAAGCCGAAGCCGCTCGACCTGCCCGGACGCCCGCATCCGGAGATCTTCCAAGGCGGCAACTCGACCGCGGCTCGAGCGATGGCCGGTCGGGTCTCGGACTGGTACTTCAGCAACGGTAGAGACTTCGACGGTATCAGCGAGCAGGTCAGCGACGTGCTCACCGAAGCGGCACTGCACGACCGCACGGTCAAGTTCGGCCTCAACGGCTTCCTCATCGGACGCGACACGGAGAGCGAGGCCCGCGACGTGCTCCGAGAGATCGTCGACAAGGCGGACCGCGAGGCGGTAGAGGGATTCGGATCCGCGGTCAAGCAGGCCGGCTCGTCCACCTCGGACGGCAAGGGCATGTGGCAGGACTCGGAGTTCGCCGACCTCGTCCAGTACAACGACGGTTTCCGCACCGGACTGATCGGCACACCCGAACAGATCGCCGAGCGCATCGTCGCCTACAAGACCCGCGGCGTGAATCTGCTGCTCCTGGGCTTTCTGCACTACCACGAGGACGTCGTCTACTTCGGCGAGAAGATCCTGCCGATCGTTCGCGATCTCGAGAACGACCTCGCCGTCAGCGGCCGCCTCGAATCCGAACTCGCCCGTCACGGCGTCCTCGCCGCCCGGTGAGCTCCCACCTCCTCATTCCATCCGGATCGAAAGAAGGCAACCCATGACCGTCACCGACCACACCGCACCGCCCGCGTCCGCCGACCTGGCCCGGTTCGACGCCGCGCTGCGCCGCGCCGACCTCGTCGCGGCGCAATTGCGGGCCACCGCCGCCGAGCGTGACCGCGCGAACAAGCCGCCGCTGGCCGAGATCGAACTGCTTCGCGAAGCCGACCTGCTGCAGGTCGGTGAGCCGGTGGAGTACGGAGGCTCGGGACTGGACTATGCGCAGTCGCAGCAACTGACCCGACGCGTCGCCCGCGGCGACACCTCGATCGCGCACCTGCTCGGTTACCACTACGCACAGCAGCGCATACCGCACCTGTTCGGGACCGCCGATCAGGCCGACGAACTCTCGCGCCGCAACGCACAGTTCAAGCCCTTCTGGGGCGGCGTGCAGAATCCGCGCGGCGCATCCGGTCTGACGCTCACCCGTGACGGGTCCGGTTTCCGGCTCGACGGCCGGCGCACCTTCGCCTCGGGAGCCGGTGTCGCCGACCAGCTGTCGGTGACCGCCGAACTCGACGGCGACCTGGTGTTCCTGTCCATCCCGGCCCGGCGCGAAGGGTTCACACCGCTGAACGACTGGGACAACATCGGCCAGAGACTGACCGACTCCGGCGGAGTGGTCTTCGACGGTGTGCGCATCGAGCGCAGCGAGATCCTCGGCGAGGATCCGCTGACCGGACGCGTGCCGAGCGCATATCAGACTCTCGTGACCCCGCACTGGCAGCTGGCCTTCGTCAACTTCTACATCGGCACCGCCGAAGGTGCACTCGAGGAGGCACTGGACTGGACTCGCCTGCACGCCTCACCGTGGGAGACCTCCGGTCTGGAGAGCGCGACCGACGATCCGTACATCCTCGAGCTGGTCGGCGCGCTGCGCTCCGAGGTCACCGCCGCGGCGCTGCTCGCCGACCACGCGGGTGAGGCGCTGCAGAGCGCACTCGACATCGGCCCGGACCTCACGCCCGACCAGCGTGCCGAAGCCGCGATCGCGATCGCCGAGGCCAAGTACGTCACGACCAAGGTGTCCCTCGACGTGGCTTCGCGGCTGTTCGAGATCCAGGGAGCTCGCGCGACGACGACCTCCTACGGCTTCGATCGGCACTGGCGCAACCTGCGAACGCACACGGTGCACGATCCGGTCGCATACAAGGCCCGCGAGGTCGGCGATTGGACGCTGAACCGCCGCGCCCCGCAGTTCACGCTGTACAGCTGAACCGACCACCGTCCGCCGTCGAACCCAGAGGTCCTCTCCACCATGAGTCCCGTCTCGAGTCGAGCCGCAGAGACCACCGCCGTCACAGCCGATCCAATCGCCACCGTTCTGCCGGGCCTGCTGCCGGAGATCGCGCGCACCGCCTCGGACCGCGACCGCGACCGCGTACTTCCCCGCGCGGAGCTCGATCTCCTGGCGGGGGCGGGATTGCTGGCGGTCACCGTTCCGGTGGAGTACGGCGGACACGGTCTGGGCATCGGGTCGGCGGCGGGGCTCATCGCCGCACTGGCCGCCGTCGACCCGAGCCTGGCGCAGATCCCCCAGAGCCACTTCACCTTCCTCGACGCCCTCGCGCGGCTCGCGCCGCCCGGACTCGCCGAGGAGGTCTTCGGACGGGTCGCCGGCGGTGCGCGCCTGGCCAACGCCCAGAGCGAGCGCGGCGGCGCGACAGCCGTGGACGACGCTACGAGCGTGGTTCGGACAGCGCGCGGACTGCGCCTGTCGGGCAAGAAGTTCTACTGCACCGGTGCGGTCATCGCCGATCTGCTGGCGGTGCGCGCCCTCGGCCCCGACGGCGGTCGCGTTCTGGTCTATCTGCCGGCCGAGACCGAAGGCGTGTCGATCCTCGACGATTGGGACGCGGTCGGCCAGCGGACCACCGCATCGGGGACGGTCGAGTTCGACGATGTTCCTGTCGAGCCGGAGCAGGTGGTGGCTTTCGACGAGCTGTTCGAGAGACCGAGCACGTATGGCGCTCGCGCGCAGCTGCTGCACGCCGCCGTCGACGCCGGTCTGGCCTCCGGTGCGCTGGCGGCCGGAGCCGAGGCCGCGCAACGCGCTCGTCCCTGGTTCGAGGCCGGCGTGGAGCGCGCGGTCGACGATCCCCTCCTGCTGGCCTCGGCCGGCGAACTCGAACTCACGGTCCGCGCGGCGCGGGCTCTGCTCGACGCCGCGGTCCGGGCCATCGAGACGGCCGAAGTCGCAGGCGAGCCGCCCGAACTCGTCGCAGAGGCGTCGCTGGCCACGGCCGCGGCCAAGGTCGCCGCCGGGCGTGCGGCCCGGCATGCGGGCGAGGCGCTGTTCGACTTCGGCGGCACCAGGGCGGCCGCGGCGGCGTCGAACCTCTCGCGGTACTGGCGCGACGCGCGAACCCACACCCTTCACGATCCCGAGCGATGGAAGCTCGCTCATCTCGGCCGATGGGCGCTCGCGGGCACCCGGCCCCCCGCCCACGGCAACATCTGATCCTCCACAGGAAGAAGACATGGCACAGACCCCCTCCTCGACCACCGTGACGGCCAACCGGTCCGCGATCCCGACAGCTCCGGTCGCGAGTCCGTCAGAGCAGTCGAACACCGAGCGCCCCGCACTGAAGCTCCACTGGTTTCTGCCGACCTACGGCGATTCCCGGTTCATCGTCGGCGGCGGACACGGGCTTCAGGCCGGGGCCGCCCGCGGCGATCGGCCCGCCTCGATCGGCTACCTGAGTTCGATCGCCCGCGCGGCGGAGGACTTCGGATTCACCGCGGCACTCACGCCCACCGGTGCCTGGTGCGAGGACGCCTGGCTCACGACGGCGATGATCGCGCGGGAATCGGAGCGCCTGGGATTCCTGGTCGCCCTCCGTCCGGGGCTGGTGAGCCCGACTCTTGCCGCACAGATGGCTGCGACCTTCAGCAGGCACGCGCCCGGCAGGCTCCTGCTGAACGTGGTCACCGGCGGCGAGCCCCATGAACAGCGGGCGTTCGGCGACTTCCTCGACAAACCCTCGCGCTACGCCCGCACCGACGAGTTCCTGACCGTGGTCCGCGGACTGTGGCGCGGCGAACGGGTGACGCACCGCGGCAGGCACCTGCAGGTCGACGACGCAGCGCTGCATCGGCTGCCCGCAGAGGAGATCCCGATCTACTTCGGCGGATCCTCTCCCGAGGCCGGTCCCGTCGCCGCGCGGCACAGTGACGTCTACCTGACCTGGGGCGAGCCGCCAGCGGCGGTGGCGGCGAAGATCGACTGGATCCGCGGCCTCGCCGCGCAGCGGGGCCGAACGGTGCGATTCGGCATTCGGCTGCACGTCATCTCCCGGGACACCGCGGACGAGGCGTGGACCGCGGCAGCCGGCCTGCTCGCAGCGCTCGACGAGGACACCGTTCGCGCCGCCCAGGAGGGCCTGGCACGCAGCGAGTCGGCGGGACAGGCGGCGATGCGCGATCTGCACGCCGCCCACCGCGGTGACGGATCGTGGCGCGATCCGCGGGCTCTGGAAGTGGCCGAGAACCTATGGGCGGGTGTCGGTTTGGTGCGCGGAGGCGCGGGCACCGCGCTAGTGGGCAGTCATGCCGAGGTGGCCGACCGCATCGCCGAGTACGCCGCGCTGGGCATCGATGAGTTCGTCCTGTCGGGTTACCCGCACTTGGAAGAGCTGTACTGGTTCGGGGAAGGCGTGATACCGCAGTTGGTGCTGCGCGGTCTGTTCGCGGTGCCGGGAAACAGTCCCGGACGCGTCGCTGCCGCGCCTTTTCTGACGGCCGCACACTGACGCCGCGGGGAGGACTCTGGTGATGACCACCGCGTTCGAAACCGAGCCGACGTTGCGGGCAACCATGGCCCGCTACCCCACCGGGTTGGTCACCGTGGCCGCCGTCGATGCGGACGGACCGTTCGGCCTGATCGCGAGTTCGTTCACCTCGGTGTCACTGGACCCGCCGTTGGTGTCGGTCAACATCGCTGCGACGTCGACCACGCTCCCGCGGCTCTCGGCTGTGCCGCAGTGGGGAGTGAGCGTGCTCGCCGCGGACCAGCCGCCGGTGGCCGACGCCTTCCGTCGAGCGGCTCCGCGCAGATTCGACGGTCTTGGTTGGCGCCGTGAGGCCGGCGGCGCCGTTCTGCTCGACGGAGCCGCCGCAGTGTTCGTCACCCGGCCGCGGCAGATCGTCACCGCGGGCGACCATGTGATCGCGGTGCTCGCCGTCGATCGACATTCCGGTGACCCGACTGTCGATCCGCTGGTCTTCTACCGGAGCCGGTGGCACCGCGTGTCCGCGCTCGAAGCGGACTGAGCCTTCGGCGCGGAAGTCGCTGCTGCTGGCTGACTACTGCGCGATGCCTACTGCTCGATGAGCAGGGTGGCCGTGCCCAGTGCCGGTTCCCGGACGGTGCATACGCGAGTGCCTCCCTTGCGGCCGGTGCGGACATCGCTGACTTCGAGGCCGGCGCCCGCCAGGCGATGCCGTTCGGCGACGATGTCGTCGGTGCGCCAGGCCAGTCCCATGAGTCCGAGGCGGTCGCCGGCGTCCGGGGCTCCGGCGACGACCTCGATCACGACGGTGCGTGTCCGGAAGAAGAGCTGGCACATCCCGTCGCCGAGCTCGCGGACGAGGCGCAGGTTGATCCCGAGCCGGCCGCCGAGGAGCGCGACGGCCCGGTCGGCATCGGGCGCGGTGAGGCCGATGTGGTCGAGCATCCGGCCGGTGGGCCGGACCTGCGGGCCGGCGGTGATGCGCAGCGGCGAGGCGCCGACGATCGCCGCAGCGCCGTCCGTATCGTCCAGGGTCAGGCCCCGCCGACGCAGGAGCGCTGCGGCACCGTCGTAATCGGCGACAGTCAAGTCGACCGTCGGTTCGACGGCGTGCGCGTCGGCGTCGGTCCGCCCGTCCCGGAGTGCGACCGTCGCATTCGACGCCGCCCAGCGCAGCCCCTCGGATTCACCCAGGAGAAGGTCGTACATCCGCGACGCGGCGTCGAGATCGGCCACCGGCAGGCTCACGTGGACGTCGGCGATGGACAGCGGATCAGGGATCGAGTTCACGAAACCATCGTGGCACACGCGATCTCGGCACTCCTGCTTCTAAAGTGAGGGGTCACATCAGGCACATGGAAGGCAGGCTCATGGCCGCTGAAGAACCGACCGACGCGCCGCCTGCGACCGAAGCCGACGCCGTCGAAGAGACCCGCGCCGACGCCGCGCACGCCGGCGATGCGGAATCGGACGCCTCGTCTCCGAACGCCGTGGTGCGTCTGTGGTCGCGGTACTCCAGACGATTGTCGTATGGCGGTCTGGTCGTCGCGACGGTCCTGCTGTGGCTGTCGGTGACACCGTCGCTGCTGCGGCGCGGACCCCTGTTCCAAGGCCTCGTCAGCGCCGCTGCCGCCGCGATCGGCTACGCGATCGGAGCCTTCTTCACATGGCTGGCTCGATACCTGGTGTCCCGTCGAGAACCCTGGCCGCGTCCGCGCGGATGGTGGTGGGTGGGACTCACGATCGTCTTCCTCGCAGGCACCGTCTTCATGCTCTACTGGTATCACCGCTGGCAGGAGGAACTGCGTGACCTGATGGGCGTGGAACACCTCAACTGGACCGCGTACCCGATCATCGTGGTGGTGGCGGTGGTGGTCTTCGGGGTCCTGCTCGGCGTCGGGCAGGCGTGGGGTGCGCTGCTGCGGATGCTCGCGCGCCGCATGAGCCGGCGCATCCCACCCCGGATCGCCGGGATCACCGCGGCGACGGTGATGGTCGTCGTGAGCGTCCTGATCCTCAACGGCGCGGTCGCCGACTACGGCATGTCGGCGTTGAACAACTCCTTCGCGGCGCTGAACAATGAGACCAATCCCGATTCGGCTCCCCCGACCTCCACACTGCGTTCCGGCGGACCGGAGTCGGTGGTCAGCTGGGCGAGCCTGGGCCGCATGGGTCGCACCTTCGTCTCGACCGGCCCGACGGTCGCCGAACTCGAGGCGTTCAACAAGGCGCCGGCGAAAGAACCCATCCGGGTCTACGCCGGGCTCGATTCGGCGGACTCGATCCAAGACAGCGCTGAACTGGCGGCCCAGGAACTGGTCCGGACGGGCGGTCTGCAGCGCAAACTGATCGGCATCGCTGGGTCGACGGGCACCGGCTGGGTCAATCCGGCCAACCTCGACTCCCTGGAGTACATGTACAACGGCGACACCGCGATGGTGTCCATGCAGTATTCGATGCTGCCGAGCTGGCTCTCGTTCCTCGTCGACCAGGAGCGCGCGCGCCAGGCCGGACGCGCGCTGTTCGAGGCGGTCGACCGGCTGGTGCGGCGTATCCCCGAGGCGCAACGGCCCAAGGTCGTGGTCTTCGGCGAGAGCCTCGGATCGTTCGGCGCCGAGGCCCCGTTCGGCTCTGTCGCGACGATGAGCGCCCGGACCGACGGCGCCCTGCTGACCGGCCCCACGTTCAGCAACCAGACGTGGGTGGACACCACCGCCGACCGTGACGCCGGTACCCCGGAAGTGCTGCCGATCTTCAATGACGGTGAGCAGGTCCGATTCATCAACACGGCCAAGGACCTCGAGCGCCCGGCCGGTGTGGAATGGGACCGCGGTCGCATCGTCTACCTACAGCACGCGTCCGATCCCATCTCGTGGTGGAATCCGGATCTCGTGCTCAACAAGCCCGACTGGCTCAAGGAGCCCCGTGGCTCCGACGTGCTCTCAGCGGTGAACTGGATCCCGTTCGTCACCTTCCTGCAGGTCGCCGCCGATATGGCGGTGGCCGTCGACGTCCCCGACGGACACGGTCACAACTATCTGCGAGAGATTCCGACGGCGTGGGCAGCGATCCTCACCCCCGAAGGGTGGACCGATCAGAAGACGGCCGAACTGCTGCCGCGGCTGCATCGCGACTGACGACTGCCGGATCCACCCGGGGTTACTCATGAGTAACCCCGGGTGGGTAGCATCGGGTCCGTGACTCAGGACAAGACTCTCACGGACTCCCCCGCATACCGGACGCATCCCTACAAGGCGTTCGAGGTGACCGTCGCCGATCACGTCGCCGAGGTGACGCTCATCGGCCCCAGCAAGGGCAACGCTCAGGGCCCCGACTTCTGGGCCGAGTCCGCCCCGCTGTTCGAGGCGATCGACGCGGACCCGGATGTGCGCGCAGTGGTGCTCTCCGGATCGGGCAAGCACTTCTCGTTCGGCCTCGACCTGGCCGCGATGATGGGCGACTTCGGCAAGGTGCTGGCCCCGGATGCGAAGGCCGGTCCCCGCACTGAGTTCCATCACACCATCAAGCGCATGCAGCGGGCCATCGACGCCGTCGCCGACTGCCGCAAGCCGGTCGTCGCCGCGATCTCGGGCTGGTGCATCGGCGGTGCCGTCGACCTGATCAGCGCCGCCGACATCCGGGTGGCCAGCGCCGACGCGAAGTTCAGCGTGCGCGAAGTCAAGGTCGCCATCGTCGCGGACATGGGTTCGCTCGCCCGCCTGCCGCTGATCATCGGCGAAGGTCACACCCGTGAACTCGCGCTGACCGGCAAGGACATCGATGCCGCTCGCGCAGAGAAGATCGGCCTCGTCAGCGACGTGTACGACGACAAGGACGCCGCCCTTGCCGCCGCGCGGGGGATCGCGGCCGAGATCGCGGCCAACGCTCCCCTCGTAGTGCAGGGCGTCAAGGATGTCCTCGATCACAGCCGGAGCGCGCGCGTCGACGACAGCCTCCGCTACGTCGCGGCGTGGAACGCGGCCTTCCTGCCGAGCGACGATCTCACCGAGGCGGTCACCGCCGTCTTCGAGAAGCGTCCGCCGAACTTCCGCGGGCAGTGACGCCGTCGCCGGGCACCCGGATCACCGGCTGCCCGGCGGGCGGGGTATGGCACTCGTGAGATGCCATGCGCCGCACACACATTCGTATGACCGTAGGCTGGGGCGACCTCGAGAGTTGCGAGCCACCGCCAGGATCGCGCCGGTCACCGCCGCCTGCGACGGATAGGCGATCTTCTCCGGCGTCGGACAGGCGAACTGCACGCGGGGCACCTGGCGCCTGCGCTTGCGCGGACGCGCATTCGCCGCCGCGGTCCGCGACTCGATGCGCCGGTAGAACTCTTCCAGCTCGTCGTCGTCGAAGGGCATCGTCAGTACCGCGGAACGACGCGGAACACCTGGAGTTCGCGCGGTACGCCCTTGGCCTTGAACCGCTTGCGGCGGAGCATGTAGTCATCGGGATCGAGCTGGTCGAGGGCGGACTCGCTCGCATACACCTCGCCACCGCCCGCCGCATCGCAGACCCGCGCCGCGATGTTCACGTCCACACCGAGGAAATCCGAACCGACCGCTCGCGGGGTGCCGGTGTGCAGTCCGGCGCGCAGAGCCGGCCGGAAGCCGCCGACGACGATCGCGCTCACCGCACCCACCGCCTCGTGAGCTGCGGCGATGGCCTCCCCCGGATCGAGGAAGACCGCCATCGTGCCGTCGCCGAGCGTTTTCACCACCTGGCCGCCGTGCGCCCTGATCACCTCCTCGCACGCAGCGTTGACGGCGGTCAACAACTCCAGCACCTGGTCGTCTCCGGCGCGCAGCGCCCAGGACGAGAAGCCGACGAGGTCGGTGAAGAGAATCGTGGCCGGGATCGGACCGGCCGGGTCGGGGCGTCTGCGTTCGATGAGCGACTGCCAGACGGCCACCGAGGCCAGACCGAGTTCCCGGATCGCGCTGGGACGGTCGGGCCGCACGTCGTTGAGGAGGCGGGCGACCCGGTCGGAGGTGCGGTCGCCGGACGGGAGTCTGCCGTCCACCGGCGCGAGCCTGCGCGCGATCTGAGCGGCCCGAACAGCCGCCTGGCTCTCATCGGTGCGCGCGAGCAGTTCCCCCGCCCGGTGAAGCGGACGCACGGAGACGACGTCGGGAGCCGAGTCGTCGCGCCGTTCGTCGTTCACCCTGACGATCTTAACGGCGTTCGCGCGCGCCGCCGGCTCCGGAAGTCCGTGACCTGCCTCTCCCGGCTCGGCAGCCGGCGGTCAACGCAAGCGTTCGGCCTCACTCGCCAGCCGCAGGACCTCGGCGGCCAGGTCGGTCAGCGTCTGACGATCGGCCTTCTCCCCGAGTGCGGTCGACAAGTCCTCCGCAGCGCAGCGGAGCGCGAACATCCGGTCTCCGAGGTCTTCGGCCTCCGCGTGGCTGAGGATGATCGCATCCTCGGGAATAGAGGTGCCCTCGAGGAGCGTTCTCTGTTCGTAGGCGCGCTGCCGGCACGACCGCTTGCAGTACTTGCGTCTGCGCCCCCGCTCCGAATCCACCATCTGACGACCGCACCAGGCGCATGCGTACGGGCGGCGACGAGACTGCGGTTCGTTCGCAGGGCTTTCGGGAGCCGGGGATTCGGACACATCACGACGGTACCGTGGAACGCCGTCCACGTCGTGGACCGCGTAGAATGGACACCGTCACCCGACCGTTTGAGAGGAAGACTTCATGGCTGATCGAGTCCTGCGTGGTAGCCGGCTCGGGGCGGTGAGCTACGAGACCGACCGTGATCACGACCTCGCGCCGCGTCGGCTCGTCCAGTACCGCACCGACAACGGTGAGATCTTCGACATCCCGTTCGCCGACGATGCGGAGATCCCCGCGACGTGGCCGTGCAAGAACGGCATGGAGGGCAAGCTCCTCGAAGGCGGCGTGCCCGAGGAGAAGAAGGGCAAGCCGCCGCGCACGCACTGGGACATGCTCCTGGAGCGCCGCTCCGAAGAGGAACTCGAGGTGCTGCTGGCCGAGCGTCTGGACCTGCTCAAGCAGCGCCGGCGCGGCGGTTCGGCATAACCGCGACGCAATACGACGTCAGCCCCCGGAGAAATCGATTCTCTGGGGGCTGATTCGTTTCCGGGTGCGAGCCCGTGCCGGAGACTAGCGTCCGCGGAGCCTGTCGAGGCGGCCGCGGATTCCCCACCGGGCGACGTTGAGGAACGATTCCGCGATCACGCCGCCGTCCATCTTCGACTCGCCGATCTCGCGTTCGGTGAAGGTGATCGGCACCTCACGGATCGTGAAGCCGTTCTGCAGCGAGCGCCACGCGAGGTCGATCTGGAAGCAGTAGCCCGCCGACTCCACCTGATCGAGACCGATCTTCTCCAGCACCTCTCGGCGGAAAGCGCGGTAACCGGCGGTGATGTCTTTGACCTTGGCGCCGAGCGCCAGCCGCGCATACGTGTTGGCGCCCTTGGAGAGGAGCTCGCGGCGCTTGGGCCAGTTCACCAGCTCGCCGCCGGGAACGTATCGCGAACCGATCACCAGGTCGGCGCCCTCATTGATGCCCTCCAGCAGCCGGAACAACTGCTCGGGAGCGTGACTGCCGTCGGCGTCCATCTCGACGATGACCGCGTAGTCACGCTCCAGACCCCACGCGAATCCGGCCAGATAGGCCTTGCCCAGACCGTCCTTGACGGTGCGATGCATGACGTGAATGCGGGCCGCCGGGTCGTCCGCTGCGAGCCGGTCGGCGACCTCGCCCGTGCCGTCCGGGCTGGAGTCGTCGACCACCAGCACGTGAATGCCCTGCTGAGCGGTCAACAGGCGACCGACGATGTGTGGCAGGTTCTCGCGCTCGTTGAAGGTCGGGATCACCACGAGGGCGCCCTCGCCGTTCGCCCCGACGATGCGCGATTCAGGTTGCCTGCTGGCCATCGTGCTCCTTCTTCGTGGCCGGTCCCCTCCGACCGGCGAACACATCGAGGCTAATGCGTCCGCGCAGCGCGTACAAAAATGCCACCACCGTGGCGAGGATCGCGAGCCGCTGCGGCCAGGGGCCGAGCCTGACGGCGAGGGTCTGCCCGGACCGCAACTCCATGCGGGCCTGCAGGACGTCGGGTGTGAAGATCTCGCTCTCGGCGATCAGCGAACCGTCCGGCGCGATGAGCGCGCTGACTCCGCTGGTGGCCGCCACGACGACGCTGCGACCCGTCTCCACGGCACGGACCTGCGACATCGCCAGCTGCTGGTAGGTCATGTCGGTCTTGCCGAAGGTCGCATTGTTGGTCGGCACGAACAGGATCTGTGCGCCTTCGCGAACCGATTGCGCGGGTGCGCGGTCGAAAGCCACCTCCCAGCAGGTCGACACGCCCATCACCACGTCTCCGTGACGGGTGTGCGCGGTGAGGACCGCGGGTCCCGTGCCCGGCCGGAAGTCGCCGGCTCGATCGGCGTACGACGAGAAGATCCGGAAGAAGCTGCGCCACGGGAGGTATTCGCCGAAGGGCTGGACGATGTGCTTGTCGTACCGTCCCGAGGGCTGGTCGTCGGCGAATCCGCCGTGTTCGCCCCAGAGCAGCACGGTATTGGTGGTGCCGCCGCCGTCGAGGGGAATCCAGGTGCCGAAGGCCACCGGGGCGCCGACGGCCGTGACGGCCGCCCGGATGCTCTCGGCGGAGTCCCGGTACACCGTCGGAGGCGCGTCGGCCGCGTTCTCCGGCCACAGCACCAGGTCGGGCCTGCTGCGCCGGCCGGAGTCGATCTCGGCGGCGAGCCCGAGCGTCTCCCGGACGTGATTGTCGAGGACGGCGCGGCGCTGGGTGTCGAAATCGAGGCCCAGTCTCGGCACGTTTCCCTGCACGGCGGCGATGTCGCTGGTGCCGGCCGACGACGTCAGCGGGCTTCCGATGCGCGACAGCGCCGCACCGGCGGCTAGGGGCACGACCACCACCCCGATCGCCAGAGCGGCACCCGCCGATCGGGCGGTCCTGGTCGGTCGATGCAGGAGCCTGCCGATGACCTCCACCGCGGAGGCCCCGGTGAGCGCGATCACGAAGGCGACGCCGGGAACGCCGATCACCGACGTGAGCGGCAGGTACCAGCCGTCCACCTGGCTGAAGGCGGTACGCCCCCAGGGAAAGCCCCCGAAGGGGAAGGCGGAGCGGACGGCTTCGACGGTGACCCAGCTGAGTGCGAACCACAGCGGCCGCGCGCGCAGCCGCATGGTGACCGCCGCAAGAGCGCCGAAGAGCGCGAGATAGCCGGCCATCACGGCGGCGAGCGCGAGCCACGGCAGTGGTCCAACGTACTCCCCTATCCACGGCAGCAGCGGGACGAAGAAGGCGAGGCCGAAGACGAAGCCGGACCCGGCGCAGCTCTTCACCGACGGGCGGCCGATGGTCATGACGGCGTACAGCAGCCCCAGTGAGACGGGCGCCAGCCACCACACATGGTGCAGAGGCGGAAACGACGCGTACATCAGGCCGCCGGCCGCCGCGGCGACCGGGACCCGCTGCCACCAACGGACGGCGGTCACGCGCGACGGAAGATGGTCCGGCCTCCGGCGACGGTCTCGACGCACTCGGGCAGTCGAGCTCCCGGTGCCACATCCGGCAGGGCCGGCACCCGCGAGCGCGGATCGGTGGACCACCGCTGCACGTTCTCGGTGGCCGCTGCGACCACGAGTTCGTCCACCTCCCACACGGCGTAGTGCGCGGGCGCACCGGGGACCAGCGTTCCGGTGAGGCCGTCGTTGACCCCGCCGGCGCGCCAGCCGCCGCGGGTGCACGCCGCGAAGGCGGCGCGCGGCGAGATCGAACTCGAGGCCGTGCGATGGTGCGCCGCGGCCCGGACGGTGGACCACGGGTCGATGTCGCACACCGGGGAGTCGCTGGAGAAGGCGAGGGACACTCCGGCCTTCGCGAGCATCGCGAAATCGTTCAACCCGGTACCCCGATCGCCGAGGCGCGTGGCGTACAGATCCTCGGTGCCTCCCCATGCGGCGTCGAACAGCGGCTGCATGCTCGCGACGGCGCCGCACCGGGCGAAGATCTCGGCCTGGGCGCGGGTGACCATCTCCGCGTGTTCGAGACGGTGAACGCACCGCGCCAGGGCCGGCGTGCCGAGTTCGGCCGCCAACACCTCCATCGCATGAGCGACGGCGGCCGCGGCGGCGTCACCGATCATGTGGAAGCCGGCCTGCACGCGGGCCTCGGTGGTGGCGCGCAGGTGATCGAGGATCACCTGCTCGGAGAGGTAGCTGACACCGCTGGTGCTCGACCAGTCGCTGTAGGGCTCGCACAGCCAGGCGGTGTGGGAGCCGAGCGCGCCGTCGACGAACAGGTCGCCGCCGATGGCATCGGCCCCGGTGCGGTCGAGGATGTGCCGCACCTCGTCGACGGACGACGCCGCCTCGCCCCAGTACCGCCGCACGCCGACCCCGTGGTCGAGGTCGGCGAGCGACCGGAAGTCGTCGAGCCCGCTGATGTCGGGGCCGCCGTTCTCATGGACGGCGACCACACCGCGGGCGGCCGCGTGGTCGAGGGCCCGCAACTGGGCGCGCCTGCGCGCGGTGGCACCGATCAGATTGCGCGCTGTGGTGCGGACCCGGTGGTGCGCGTCCGCGACGAGCGGCTGTTCGGGCGAGTACCCGTGCTCGGACTCGAGTCCCGGAACCAGGCGGCGCAGCCCCGACGACGCCGCGGCCGAATGCTCATCGATCCGGGCGAGGTACACGGCGCGGCCGCCGGCGACGGCGTCGATGTCGGACGTGGTCGGCGGCGAGTCCTGGCCCGGCTCGTCACTCGACCACGCCGATGCGTCCCAGCCGAGCCCCCAGACGAGGTCCTCATCGTGCTCGGAGAGGTACTCGGCCAGCATCCGCAGGCATTCCGAGCGGCTGCCGGCTCCGGACAGGTTGAGGCCGCCGAGCGCGATGCCGGTGTCGGTGAGATGAACATGGCAGTCGACGAACGCGGGGCTGACGAACCGTCCCTGCAGATCGATCACGTGCGCGTCCGGGTGCAGGGCCCGGCCGACGTCGTCGGTCCCTACCCATACGACCGTCCCGTCGGTCACCGCCATCGCGGTGGCGTCGGGTACCGCCGGCGAGGAGTAGACCATGCCTCCGAGGAGCAGCTGCGTCGTCACGCCGTCATTCTCCCAGACGGGTCTTCTGCCGCGCCGGTCGCGGTTCGCCAAGGTGACGGACTACTCAGTCGCGGCGGGTCGGCGGCAGCGACGGTAGGTCGGCGTGAACCGAGCCGTCCGGGTTGCGCACCGTGGTGTCCACGACCACGCCTTCGACCGTCCCGTCGACGTAACCGTGCCCGCCGAACCCGAAGCCTCGGCCGCCGGCGGGCCGGCCCCCGAGGTCGATCACCGTCATCCGGCCGGCCATCGCCGTGGCTCTGCGGGCAGCGGTGGCGGCGACCACCGGTCGCAGCAGGCGGCGCGCCGGCGGAGTCATCAGCAACAGTCCGACGATCGTCGACACGATCCCGGGAAGGATCATGAGCGTGGCGGTGACCGCGAACAGAGCGGAGTCGGTGATCGGGCGGCCCGCGCCGATCTCGTTCCGCATCGCCTTGCGCATGTCGGTGCCCAAGGTGCGGGCTCGGCGCCCGAGCACCGCGAACCCCACGCCGGCGGCGAGCACGGTGATGAGGAATGCCCAGGCGAATCCGAGGAAGTGCGCCATCGCCCAGAAGGCCGCGATCTCGGCGATCACATAGCCGACGAACAGGTATCGCATGTCAGGTCCTCTCTGCGCCGGTGCAGTCACCGGCGCTCACACAGAGTTCAACGAACGAGGACCCGGTTTTGCTCCCCCGCTGCTCAGCGACCTCGGCGCAGGCGGCTCACTCCTGTTCCGAGCGCGCCTCGATGTCGCCCTCGGCTTCGAGGTACACGCGGCGGAGTTCGGTCAGCATGTCGGCGGGTGGCTCGTGCCACATCTTCCGCTCCACCGCCTCGAGAAGCCTTTCGGTGATGCCGTGCAGGGCCCAGGGGTTGGCCGCATCGAGGAACTCGCGGTTGGTCTCGTCGAGCACGTACTGCTCGGTGAGCTGCTGGTACATCCAGTCGGCCACCACATCGGTGGTGGCGTCGTATCCGAAGAGGTAGTCGACGGTGGCGGCCATCTCGAAGGCCCCCTTGTATCCGTGCCTGCGCATTGCCGCGAGCCAGCGCGGGTTGACCACCCGAGCGCGGAACACGCGGGAGGTCTCTTCGTGCAGGGTGCGGGTGCGTACCGAGTCCGGGCGCGTGGAATCGCCGATGTAGGCCTCCGGTGCGGTGCCGGTGAGCGCCCGCACGGTGGCGACCATCCCGCCGTGGTACTGGAAGTAGTCGTCCGAATCGGCGATGTCGTGTTCGCGGGTGTCGGTGTTCTTCGCCGCCACCGCGATGCGTCGGTACGCGGCCCGCATGTCCTCGACGGCGGCGACTCCGTCGAGACCGCGGCCGTAGGCATAGCCGCCCCACTCGGTGTAGACCGCGGCCAAGTCCTCGTCGGTGCGCCACTGCTTGGAGTCGATGAGCTGCAACAGGCCGGCGCCGTACGTGCCGGGCCGCGAGCCGAAGACGCGCGTGGTGGCGCGGCGGGCGTCCCCGTGTTCGGCGATCGCCGCCCGAGCGTGCGCGGCGACGTAATTCTGCTCGTCCGGCTCGTCGGCGTCGGCCGCGAGCTGCACGGCATCGTCCATCATCGCCACGACGTGGGAGAACGCGTCGCGGAAGAAGCCGGAGATCCGCACCGTCACGTCGATCCTCGGGCGGCCGAGTTCGGCGAGCGGCACGAGCTCCAGATCGACCACGCGGCGCGAGCCCTCGTCCCACACCGGCGTGACGCCCAGCAGCGCCAGGACCTCGCCGATGTCGTCGCCGGAGGTACGCATGGCGCTGGTCCCCCACACCGAGAGCCCGACGGACTCCGGGTACTCGCCGTGGTCGGCGAGATAGCGCTCGAGAAGCGAATCAGCCATCGCCCGACCGGTCTCGGCGGCCAGCTGCGACGGGACGGCCTTCGGGTCGACGGAGTAGAAGTTGCGACCCGTGGGGAGCACGTTGATCAGGCCGCGCAGCGGCGATCCGCTCGGGCCGGCCGGGATGAACCCGCCGGCGAGCGCATGCAGGACCCGGTCCGTCTCGCACGTGGTCTGGCGCAGTCGCGGGATCACCTCGTCCCCGGCGAAGGCCAGGATCCGGTGCACGTCGTCGGGTTGGCCGTCGGCCGCGGCCGCGACGGCCTCGGGGGTCCAGCCCCCCTCGGCGCAGATGCTGACCAATCGCCTGGCGATCGCCTCCACTCGGTCGACCTCCCCGCGCGCCGAGGCGTTCTCGGTGAGTCCGAGGGCCTCGCGCAGTCCGGGCAGCGTCTGCGAGCCGCCCCAGAGCTGGCGGGCGCGCAGCATCGCGAGCACGAGGTCGATCTCCATCTCGCCGTCGGGCGCCTGCCCGAGGACGTGCAGGCCGTCGCGGATCGCGGCGTCCTTGATCTCGCAGAGCCATCCGTCCACGTGCAGCAGCATGTCGTCGAAGACGTCCTCGTCGGGCCGCTCGGAGAGCCCGAGGTCCTGGTCCATCTTGGCCGCGGTCAGCAGTGTCCAGATCTGTTGCCGGATGGCGGGGAGTTTGGCCGGGTCGAGCGCCGAGATGTTGGCGTGCTCGTCGAGCAGTTGCTCGAGACGGTTGATGTCGCCGTACGTCTCGGCTCGCGCCATCGGCGGGATGAGGTGATCCACCAGGACCGCGTGCGCGCGCCGCTTGGCCTGCGTTCCCTCGCCGGGGTCGTTGACGAGGAACGGGTAGATCAGCGGCAGATCGCCCAGTGCCGCGTCGGTGCCGCAATCGGCCGAGAGCGCCACCATCTTGCCGGGCAGCCACTCCAGATTGCCGTGTTTTCCGATGTGCACCACGGCGTCGGCTCCGAAGCCCCAGCCGTCCCGATCGGGTCGCGACGCGAGCCACCGGTAGCTGGCGAGATAGTGGTGCGAGGGCGGAAGGTCCGGATCGTGGTAGATCGCGACCGGGTTCTCACCGAACCCGCGGGGCGGCTGCACCAGCAGCACAATGTTCCCGAAAACCATCGCAGCGATCACGATCTCGCCGTCGGGGTCGTGAGAGCGGTCCACGAACAGTTCGCCCGGAGGCGGACCCCAGTGCTCGACGACGTCGGAGCGCAACTGCTCCGGCAGCGTCTGGAACCACCGCGAGTAGTCGGCGGCGCCGACGCGGATCGGGTTCGCCGCGAGCGCCTCCTCGGTGAGCCAGTCGGCGTCCTGCCCGCCGGCGTCGATCAGCGCGTGCATCAGGGCGTCCGGATCGTCGTCGTCGGGCCGTGATCCCAAGCCCGGGACGGCCGCGTCGCCGCCGGCCGGACCGATGTCGTAGCCCGCATCCCGGAGGGCGCGCAGCACTCCGACCAGGCTGCGCGGTGTGTCGAGACCGACCGCGTTGCCGATGCGGGCGTGCTTGGTGGGGTACGCCGACAGCAGCAGGGCCACCTTCTTCTCCGCCGGTGTCACGTGCCGCAGCCGCGCATGGGCGACGGCGATGCCGGCGACGCGCGCGCATCGTTCGGGGTCGGGTGCGTAGAACGGGAGCCCGTTGTCGTCGAATTCCTTGAAGGAGAAGGGTGCGGTGATGATGCGGCCGTCGAACTCGGGCACGGCCACCTGGCTGGCGACGTCGAGTGGGGTCAGACCGTCGTCGTTGGCTGCCCAGTCGGACCGGGAACTGGTGGAGCAGAGCCCCTGCAGGATCGGGATGTCGAGCGCGGCGAGGCGCTCGACGTTCCAGGATTCGTCGTCGCCGCCGGCCGAGGCGAGCGCCGGCGTCGACCCGCCCGCGGCCAGCACCGTCACCACGAGCGCGTCGTATTCGGCGAAATGCTCGATCAGTTCATCGGGTGCGCTGCGCAGGGAGGCGCAGAAGACTCCGGTGGCGCGGGCCCCGTGGGCCTCGATCGCATCGCAGAGGGCGGCGACGTAGTCGGTGTTGCCCGCGAGATGCTGGGCGCGGTAGTACAGCACCGCCACCGCGGGCGCGTCGTCCGGGACGGCGGCCGCCGGCCGCTCGAGTACCCCCCAGTCCGGTGTCTGCGTCGGGCTGTCGAAGCCGAGCCCGGTGAGCAGCACGGTGTCGGAGAGGAAGTTGTGCACCGCGAGGAGGTTCTCGCGGCCGCCGGCCACGAAGTACGCGTGCGCCTGCGCGGCGACGCCGGCCGGCACCGTCGACAGTGCCATCAGATCCGGATCCGGATTGTGCTCCCCCGACAGCACGACCACCGGCGCCCGGCCGGCGAGGACCGCTGCCAGCCCGTCCTCCCACACCTGCTTTCCGCCGAGCAGCCGGACGACCACCAGGTCGGCGCCGTCGAGCAGGCCGGGCAGATCGTCGATCAGCGTGCGGGCCGGATTCGCGACCCGGAAGTCGGCACCGCAGGTGGCGGCCGTGCGCAGGTCGGTGTCGGAAGTGGAGAACAGGGTGATCACGGTGATACTCCTCGCCGGGAGTGCGCGCCCGGCGTCGTACGGTCACATCGGCCCGGTGGACCGAAGGTCGCCTGACGCTGCGGGTCTGACTCAGGACACACGCCGGCAGTGGCGGGCGGTGTCCCACACAGTGGCGCGACCGTGCCGGACTCGAACCGGCTTCCGCGCGGGCAGGCTGGGCTTCACTGTAGGCCATATCCTGGAGGGGTGAACAAACCCGCCGACCGCTGTCCCGGCGTCTTCCGCACCCATCCGGCCGACGACGGCCGGCTGGCCCGGATCCGGTTGTCGGGCGGGCAGGTGGAACCGGCCGCGCTGGAGGCGCTGGCCCTGGCCGCCGAGGAGTTCGGCGACGGCCACATCGAGATCACCGTCCGCGCGAACCTGCAGGTGCGCGGGATCGCCGACGACCGCGTGGACGCCTTCGCCGACCGCATCCTGGCGGCCGGACTCGCCACCGACCGGGCTCACGACCGCGTCCGGAACATCGTGGTGTCGCCTCTGAGCGGTCGGATCGGCGGTCTGGCCGATGTCCGGCCCGCTGCTCGCGAACTGGAGGCCGAACTGCATCGGCATCAGTGGACCCGCGACCTCTCGGGCCGGTTCTGGTTCGGCTTCGACGACGGCCGCGGTGACGTCACGGTCCGCGACGTCGACGTGCTCGGCGCGGCCGTGAGTCCCGACGAGGCGGCGATCCATCTCGGCGGCGT
This sequence comes from Gordonia sp. LUNF6, assembly GCF_047041125.1. Classification (NCBI taxonomy): domain Bacteria; kingdom Bacillati; phylum Actinomycetota; class Actinomycetes; order Mycobacteriales; family Gordoniaceae; genus Gordonia; species Gordonia sp. LUNF6. Next base: position 2,023,988 of record NZ_CP178181.1, on the reverse strand, counting down.
CCCGACCGGCCGGGTGGTGCCGCTGCCCGAACTGCCCGCCGCGATGGTCGCCGCCGCGGCGTCGTTCCACGAGCACCGTGCCGACGAGTGGCGGATCCGGGAACTCGACGATCGGGCCCGCGCTGCGGTGTCGGACGCCGTGGCGGGCTTCGGGCGTCTGGCACCGACCGAAGCCGCGGCCTCCGCGAATGGCGGCCGGCCGGACGTCCGAGAGCCCATCGTCGGATGGTTCGAGCAATCGGACGGACGGGTGCTGCTCGGTGCCGTCACCGAGTTCGGCCGGCTCTCGGCACGGCAGGCGCAGTTCGCCGCCGCCATCGGCACGCCGATCCTCATCACGCCCGAGCGCGAGATCCTGATTCCCGACCTCACCGAGGCCGTGGCCGAGACCGTGGTGCGCGTGCTCGCCCCGCTCGGGTTCATCTTCGATTCGGCCAGTCCGTGGACGAGATTCAGCGCATGCACCGGCTCGCCCGGATGCGGTCGGTCGCATGCCGACGTCCGCGGCGACCTGCTCGCGCACCTCGGTGCCCCGGATGCGGCGCCCGGTCGCGAACGCGAGCATTGGCTCGGCTGCGACCGCGGGTGCGGATCCCCGAACGGTCCGCACGTCCGGCGGATCGCCACGGGCGACGGCTACCGCACCGACCGTCGCGTCCCGGGCGGCTGATTCTCACCGGCACGGCGCGGGGCCGTACCGGGTCCACCGCCGCCGCCTCGGGTGCGTAATCTTGGGCACACCATGACCGAGTATGTCCGCGACGGAGCCGAGATCTACCGTCAGTCGTTTGCCATGATCCGCGCCGAATCCGATCTGACGGGCTTTCCCGCCGACCTCGAGCCGGTGGTGGTCCGGATGATCCACGCGTCCGGACAGACCGACCTCACCGACGACGTGGTGGCGACCCCGGGAGTGGTGACGGCCGCTCGCGCCGCCTTGGCAGCGGGCGGGCCGATCCTCTGCGACACCAACATGGTCGCGTCGGGTATCACGCGGCTGCGGCTTCCCGCCGACAATGCGGTCCGCTGTCACCTCAAGGAGCCGGGGATCGCCGATCTCGCCGAGCGGATCGGCAACACTCGGACCGCCGCGGCGCTGCAGTACTGGCGCGACGACCTGGACCGCGCCGTGGTCGCGATCGGCAACGCTCCCACCGCGTTGTTCGCGCTCCTCGACCTGATCGACCAGGGCTGGCCTCGTCCGGCCGCGATCGTCGGCGCACCGGTGGGCTTCGTCGGGGCCGCCGAATCATGTGCGGCGCTCGCCGAACGCACTGATCTGGAGTTCATCACCGTCACCGGCCGACGCGGCGGCTCGGCGATCACCGCGGCCGCGGTCAACGCTCTCGCGAGCACGGCGGAATGAGCGGTCCGGTGATGTCGACGACGGGAGCGGACTCCGCTGTGAACGGAAAACTGTGGGGTGTCGGCCTGGGGCCGGGCGACTCCGAACTGGTGACGGTGAAGGCTGCGCGGATCATCGGCGAGGCCGACGTGATCGCGTATCACTGTGCACGGCACGGTAATTCGATTGCCCGCTCGGTCGCGGAACCGTATCTGCGCGAAGGCCAGATCGAAGAACGGCTGATGTACCCGCTCACCGTGGAGACCACCGATCATCCCGGCGGCTACGCGGGCGCGATGGCCGACTTCTACGCCGAGAGTGCCGAACTCCTCGCCGGGCACCTGGCCGCCGGACGCGATGTGGCGCTGCTCGCCGAGGGCGACCCGCTGTTCTTCAGCTCGTACATGCACATGCACAAGCGGCTCGTCGACCGGTTCGAGGCGCAGATCATTCCCGGGGTGACGTCGGTGAATGCGGCGTCCGCGGCGCTCGGCATCCCGCTCGTCGAAGGCGAGGAGACGCTGACGGTCCTGCCCGGAACCGCCGAGGCCGGCGAGCTGATCGCGCATTTCCGGTCCGGCGAGGCCTTGGCGATCATGAAACTCGGCCGCACCTTCGTGAAGGTGCGCGACGCTCTGGCCGCCGCCGGGCGTCTCGACGAGGCCTGGTACGTCGAAAGGGCGTCCACCGACCGCCAGCGCGTGGAGCGCGTGGCCGACGTCGACCCGTCGTCGGTGCCCTATTTCTCCCTGATCGTGGTACCCGGGCGACGCAACAATCCGCTCGCCGCGGGAGGCGACCGTCCGCGCGGTGAAGTGGTGGTGGTCGGCCTCGGTCCCGGACCGGTGGACCAGACGACGCCGCAGGTGGCCGCGGAGTTGGCGGCGGCGACCGATTTCGTCGGATACAAGACCTACCTGAACCGGGTGGTGGCGCGCCCCGGACAGCGGGTCCACGCCAGTGACAATCGAGTCGAGGCCGAACGCGCGGAGTTCGCCCTCGACCTGGCCTCGCGCGGCGCCAGGGTGGCCGTCGTGTCGTCGGGCGATCCGGGGGTGTTCGCCATGGCGACTGCGGTGGCGGAGGCTGCTGCGGAGGAACGGTGGGCGCATGTGCCGGTGCGAGTGACGCCGGGGGTGAGCGCCGCGCACGCGGTGGCGGCCGCTGTCGGTGCGCCGATCGGCCACGACTTCGCCGTGATCTCCCTGTCGAACCTGCTCAAGCCCGGATCGGTCATCGAGGAGCGGCTCCGGCACGCGATCGCCGCCGACCTGGTGATCGCGATCTACAATCCGGCGTCGCCGAAACGCGTGGAGCAGATCAAACGTCTCAAGGAACTCCTGACCGAACTGGTTCCGGCCGACCGCGTGGTGATCGCGGGCCGTGACGTGGGCGGCCCGGGACAGCGCCTGACGGTGACCACGGCCGCGGACTTCGATCCGGCGACAGTCGACATGCGCACGCTGTTGATCATCGGCTCGTCGATGACCACCCTCGCCCGCAGGCCGGGCGGCGACCTCGTGTACACCCCGCGGCGCTACGCCTAGCGGATCTCTCCTCGGCCGGCCGGCCCGGACAGCCAGTCGAGGGCCTCGCTCGGGGTGTCGACGCGCGCGATCCCGTCGGGTTCCGCGGGACGGTCGACGACGATCACCTCGACACCGAGCCGCGCGGCGGCGCGGAGTTTGGCGACGGTCATCTCTCCCCCGCTGTTCTTCGTGACCAGCACGTCGATGCGGTGCTCGCGCAGCAGCGCCGTCTCATCGGCGAGACGGTACGGGCCGCGGGAGCGGAGAACCCGGTGATGCGGCGGCAGCGGCCCCTCGGGCGGATCCACCACCCGAATCAGGAACCACGCGTCGTCGATCTCCGCGAACTCGGACACGTCCTGTCTTCCGGTGGTGAGGAATACCCGGCTCCCGCCCCTCTCGGCGACCGCGGTCGCGGCGGCGGCGATGTCGGGCACGCGCGTCCAGCGCTCGCCGGCCCCGGGTGACCACGGAGGTCGGGCGAGACGCAGATATCCGACCCCGGTCAGTTCCGCCGCCGCGACGGCGTTCGGCGTGATTCTGGCGGCGAACGGGTGCGTCGCGTCGACGATCGCGGTTATTCCGGCCTCGCCGATCCACGCGGCGAGACCGTCGACGCCGCCGAAGCCGCCGACGCGCACCCGGCCGACCGGCAGACGCGGATCGGCGACTCTGCCCGCGAGGGAGGTGACGACCGGAACACCGGACTCATCGAGCAGGCGTGCGAGTTCGCGCGCCTCGCCGGTTCCGCCCAGGATCAGCACGGACGGCTCAGGCATGGCGGTCCTCACGCAGCTTCGTCATCCGGGCATGCGAGTAGAGATAGCTGTCGGTGACGTCGGGATGCGTCCGGGCGTCCAAGACGCGCCCGACGAAGATCACGGCGGTCTTGGTGATGCGCGCCGCCGACAGTTCCGCGGGCAGTTCGTCGAGCCGGCAGCGCACGATCCGCTGATCGGGGCGCGAGGCGTACGCGACCGTCGCCGTCGGGCAGTCGGCGCCGTAGTGCGGCGCCAGTTCGGCGACGATCTGCTCGGTGCGGTGTGCGGCGAGGTGGAGGGCTAGAGTGACGCCGCTGCGAGCCAGGGAACCGAGGTCCTCCCCCGGCGGCATATCGGTCGAGAGCGTCGAGACGCGCGTCACCATCAGACTCTGCCCCACTCCCGGGACGGTCAGCTCGGTGTCGAGGGCGGCCGCCGCCGCCGCGAACGCGGGCACCCCGGGAATCAGTTCGTAGGCGATGCCCAGTTCGCGCAGACCGCGCTGCTGCTCGGTCAACGCCGAGTACAGGGCGAGATCGCCGGAGTGGAGTCGGGCCACGTCGTGACCGGCGGCGTCGGCGCGTGCGAGTCTGCTCAGGATCTCCGTCAGCGGCATTCGCGCGGTGTTCACGATCTCGGCACCGTCGGGCAGACGACCGAGGAGTTCGTCTGGCACCAGCGATCCCGCGTACAGGCACACCGTGCATCGACTGAGGATCTCGGCGCCGCGAACCGTGATGAGGTCGGCGGCCCCCGGGCCGGCGCCGATGAAGTAGACGGTCATGTGTCCTCCCGCGCGGCGTCGTCTTTCACCGCGACCCATTGGACGATCGGCAGAGCGGGTCGCCACGCCGTGAGGCGGCCCAGTGGTGCGGCACGTTCCACGGACAGGCGGGTGAGGCTCCCCCCGTACCGCTCCTGCGCGTCGATGAACAAGTGCTGGGTCTCGATCGCGACCGCGTTTCCGACGATGCGTCCGCCAGGCATCAGCGCATCCCAGGCGGTGTCGAGGACGTCGCGGTCGACGCCGCCCCCGAGGAAGACCGCGTCGGGGTCGGCGGCTCCGGCCAGCGCCTCGGGCACCGCGCCGGCCAGCGTGAGCCGGTGACCGACGCCGAGCTTCTCGGCATTGCGTCGCAGGGCGGCGGCCCGGAGCCGGTCGGCCTCGAAGGCGACGGCCCGGCCGTCGCGCGTGCACCGCAGCCACTCGATACCGATGCTTCCGGCGCCCGCGCCGACGTCCCACAGCAGTTGTCCGGCGGCGGGAGCCAGGGCCGAGACAGAGAGTGCCCGCACGGTCTGTTTCGTCAGCTGGCCGTCGTGCTCGTACGCCTCGTCGGGCAGTCCCGGGCAGTGCGACGAACTCGGGCCCACACAGTCGAGCGCGGTGATGTTCAGTGGCGCGCACGGGCGGTCGTCCCATGAGCGAGCCAGTCCGGTCCGGACGGCCTGCGTCGCGGCTCCGAGATTCTCGAGCACACTCATCGTGGTCCAGCCGTACCCGTGCGCCCGGCACAGCTCCGCGATTTCGGCCGGTGTGGAGCCGTCTCTGGACAGGACCAGAAGGCGGATGCCGTCGCCGAGTTCGGGAACCACCGCCGAGGCGGGTGCGGTGACTGTGCTGACGATGGTGGTGGATGCCAGGTCCCAGCCCAGTTCGGCGGCCGCGAGCGAGACGCTCGACGGTGCCGGGACGATGGTGACGCGGTCGCGACCGACCTGTCGGACGATGGTGGAGCCGATGCCGTGGAACATCGGATCACCGCTGGCCAGCACGTGAATCGTGCCATGTGCCGAACTGTCGCGCAGCACTTCGCGCAGGTGCTCGGACATCGGCGAACGCCAGGGCACGGTGTCCGCGGTGAGGTGTTCGGCGACCAGGTCGAGTTGGCGCGCCGAACCGTACACCGTCGTCGCCTCGTCCAGCGCTGCTCGGGCGCGGGCGCTCAGTCCGCTCCATCCGTCGGCTCCGATTCCCACCACGACGAAGCGGGCGGGCTGCTTCGCCTCGGACTCTCCCGTCATCGCGGCAGCCTCCGCCAGACGGGGCGGGGAAGCAGGCGCATGCCGAAGAAGATGGGCCGGAGCACACCGGGGATCCACACCTCGCCTCTTCCCTTGCGATAGGCCTTGGCGACGGCGTCGGCGACCTGATCCGCGGTCCTGGCGAAGGGAGCGGGCTCGACTCCGGAGGCCATCAGCTCGCGTGTCATCGCACCGACCACGAATCCGGGCCGCGCGAGGAGGAGGCGGACGCCGGAACCGTGCAGCGCGTCGGCCAGCCCGCTCGCGAAGCCGTCGAGCCCGGCCTTGGTGGAGCCGTACACGTAGTTCGCGCGGCGCACGCGGACACCGGCGACCGACGAGAACACGATGATCGTGCCCGACCCCTGGCGTCGCAGGGCCACCGCGAGAGGAGTCATCACGCTTATCTGCGCGTAGTAGTCGGTGTGGGCGATCTGCAAGGCGTGGGCCACATCGGTCTCCGACCGGGCCGCGTCGCCGAGAATCCCGAACGCCACGATCGCGACGTCCACCCGGGCACCGTCGCGGAACAGCGATTCGACGAGTGCGGTATGCGAGGCGATGTCGTCGGCGTCGAACGCCACGGTGTCGACCGCGGTCGCGCCCGCCGACAGCAATGTCTGCGTCTCACCGGCCAGGTCGTCGGGTCGGCGCGCGGCGAGGACCACGCGATTTCCCTCGGCCAGGCGCGCCGCCGTCGCCACCCCTATCTCGCTGCGTCCACCGAAGACCACGATCGTTCCCACCGGACCAGTATCGCCGGTGCTGCCGGACCGCGACGCGGCCGGGTCGATGACGGCGCGACGTCGCCGATACCGTGGGGACCATGAGCCGAACCGTCGCCGAACTGTCCGCCGAAGCCGCCCAGATGCTGTCCGAGTACCACCTCGCGACGCTGGCGACCACCCGAGCCGACGGAACGCCGCATGTGGTGGCAGTCGGCTTCACCTTCGACGGCGGCGCGCAGAAGGCACGGGTGATCACCTTCGAGGGCTCGCAGAAGGTGCGCAACGCCGATCGGGGCGGATACGCGGCGCTGACGCACGTGGACGGCCCACGGTGGCTGACCCTCGAGGGTCCGGTGACCGTCCGCCGCGATCCGGTCTCCGTGGCCGACGCCGAGGCACGGTACGCGGCTCGCTACCGGACTCCGAAGCCGAATCCCCGCCGCGTCGTGATTGAGATGGACATCGCGCGCGTGCTCGGGTCGGCCGGAATGTTCGGCACTGCTGCTGCCGGATGAGTCGCGGGCCGAGGTCACGGAGACCTCGATGACGCGAGGTCTTCCCCGAAGATGCGGGGACCGGCGCCGCGCTGCGTCAGATGCAGGGCGCGGACCATGTTGGTGCGTTCGTCCTTCGGGATCGCGATACCGTCGTCGGCCAGGACCGCGCGGGCCGCGGCGACAGCATCAAGCGGGTCGGACTTGCCCCTTGATTCGTTTCTTGTCCTTGCCGCCGCCGTACACTTCGGCCACCGACAGCCCTGCCGCCTGGAGCACGCTGGTGATTCCCCGCCCGTAGCTGCTGGTGCATTCCACCCCGACGGCACTGACGTCGTGACCATCGAGGCACGAAGTCACCGCCCGGTACCCGGCCGAGGTCGCCGGGAACTCTCGCCTCGGCCGGCTCGCCGCCGACCGAGGTGATGACTGCGACGGCGCTCGGCGGGCGGCGGCGGTCAGACAAGACATCGGTTAGGCAACCGGCCAAGCTCCTGATCAGGTCATGGCCACCGCCGCTCGTGAGCATTCGACGCCCCACACCGACCGAACAGACCAATTCGTGGACAACCCAGCAGGGCGTCAGTCGTACCCGGAGTCACGACCGTCGTGGAACTACCAACCATCATCAATGTCATACCCCGTTGGTAGAGTTCTGGTAGGTCAAGAAAACATGCTGTGAACAGCTGAAACACTCGGGGGAGGTGGCAGCGATGACCGATCCGATCACCACCGGTGTCACCGCTCTCGCGCTGCCGAACCAGCCCTCAGAGTTGTTGGCACTGATCGATGCCGCGGCGGTCAAACTCGCCGAGACCTCCCTGTCGCCGGAGACCGAACCGGAACTGCTGGCCCACACACAGACCGCCGAACGCATCCGGCGACGCTGGGACGGCGTTTCGTCCAGATTGTTGGTGGAGGTCTCCGACCGCAACGCGCACCGCACCGCCGGCTACCTGAAGCCACACCAATACCTCTCACAAGGGCTGCGGCTGGGAACCCGCGAGGCCGGCCGGCGGCTCCGGATGGCTGAGGCGATCGGCGAGTTCTCCAACTTTCAAGGGCAGACTCTGCCTCCGCGCAAGCCGGCGACCGCCGCGTCGGTGGCGGCCGGGACTGTCGGCGCCGAACACGCGTTGGTGATCTCGGGCGTTTTGGCGAAAGTGCCCGGCTGTATCTCGCCGGAAGTCAAGGCCCGTGCGGAGGCCGAACTCGCTCAGGCAGCGGCCGGGTTGAACCCGGATGATCTGGGCAAGGTCGGTGACCGGCTGCTCGCTCACCTGGATCGGGATGGGCAGGAGAGCGATCACGTCGATCGGCAACGCCAACGCGGAATCACGATCCTCCCGCAGGATCGTCAGTTGATGAGCAAGGTCCGCGGCGCGATGACTCCGGAGTTGCGGGCGAAGTTCGAAGTGATCCTCACCGCCTGGGCCGCGCCCGGCATGAACAATCCCGCCGACCCGGGCTCACCGGCCGGAACCATTGACGCCGAGAGCATCGACGCCGAGGCACTCGCCGCCGCGCGGGGCCGGGATCTGCGCAGCGCCGCCCAACGCACACACGACGCGCTGCTGGCGTTGTGTGATTACGTTCTCGCCCACGGCGGACTCGGTGCACCGAACCGGATACCAGCCGAGTTGGTCATCACCGTCACCGACCAAGAACTCGCCGCCCACGCCGGAATCGCCCTGACCGCCACCGGCACCCGCATCCCGATCGGCGAACTCGTCCGGCTCGCCGCCGACGCCGTCCCGCACCTGGCCGTCTTCCGGAATCACACCAGCGAAGTCCTCTACCAAGGCCGCGCGGCACGGTTCGCCAGTAAAGCGCAGCGGTTGGCGTTGTTCGCCCGCGACCGCGGCTGCACCGCACCCGGCTGCGACCGCCCCTTCGCGCAGACTCAAGCCCATCACGCACCGGACTGGATCACCCCGGCCGGGCGCACCGACACCGACGCCCTCGGCGCCGCCTGCGGACGCCACAACCGCGCCGTCGGCACCAACCGCGGCCAATGGGAAACCACCACCCTCACCGACGGACCCCACACCGGACGCATGGCCTGGCGACCAGCCACCACCGACCACCCCTGGCGCCTGAACACCATCCACCACGCCGGACAAGCACAATCGCTTCACCCGCGCGAGCCGCGATCGCGGGGGCTGCCCCGCCCGATCAGTTCGGCAGGACCACCAGGCCGTGCGGCCGCGAGTTGACCGGTTCACAGCCGTCGGCTGTCACGATGACGATGTCTTCGATACGTGCGCCCCAGTCGCCGTCGAAGTACACGCCAGGCTCCAGGCTGAAGGCCATGCCCTCCCGCAGAACGTCCGCATTGCCCGCGACGATGTAAGGCTCCTCATGCACGGACAGCCCGATCCCGTGGCCGGTCCGATGAATGAACCGGTCGCCGAGTCCCGCGTCCACGAGGATGTCGCGGGCCGCGGCGTCGACGCTCTCCGCGGAGACGCCGGGCCGGACCGCAGCGACCGCGGCCGCCTGCGCCCGTTCCAGGACCGCATAGGCCTCGGCGACGTCGGCGCGCGGCGGGCCGAAGCAGTACGTGCGAGTGGAATCGGAGTTGTAGCCGGGCTCCACCGGTCCGCCGATGTCGATCACCACCACGTCGTCTTCGGCGATCACGCGATCGGAATGCTCGTGATGCGGATCGGCGCCGTTGGGCCCGGACCCCACGATGATGAACTCCGCATGAGTGTGGCCCTCGGCGCGAATCGCCGCATCGATATCAGCCGCCACCTCCGCCTCCGTACGGCCCGGCTTCAGAAACTCGGCCATACGCGCGTGAACGCGGTCGATGGCCTCTCCCGCCCTCCGCAGTGCTTCCAGTTCGGCGTCGTCCTTGATCATCCGCAACTCGCGCAGCACCGGCGTCGCCAGATCCGGGGCCACCGAGGTCCGGCTCGCGAACGGGATGAGATGCAGCGCGGGCAGACTGTCGGACACCGCCAGACGCGCCGACTCACCGAGTCCGTCGAGGGCCAGCGCGTACGGGTCATCACCGTCCACCCAGTCGGCTATGCGCAGGCCCAGTTCGCCGATCGCCGACTCGCGAAGAGCCGCCAGTTCGAGCCTCGCGGTCACCACCCGCGCCTGCCCGCTCGCCGGAATCACCAGAGCTGTCAGCCGCTCGAAGGTCTCGGCCGTCGATCCCGTCAGATACCGGAAGTCGGGTCCGGTCCCGACAATGATCGCGTCGTAGCCCGCATCGCGGGTGAGATCGGCTGCCCGTCGCAGACGGCGGGCGTACACCTCGGAGTCGAATCTGGTCGCCATGCGTTCAGGGTATTTCACCGGCGGTGTGACAAGGTGATGACCATGACCGGATCATTGATGCTCCTCGACGGAGCGAGCCTGTGGTTTCGTTCGTTCTACGCGCTGCCGGAGAAGATGACCGCACCCGACGGACGCCCGGTCAACGCGGTCCGGGGATTCGTCGACACGATCGCGGCGTTGGTCACCGCACATCGCCCCACACGGCTGGTGGTGTGCCTCGACCTCGAATGGCGACCATCGTTCCGAACCGATCTGATCCCGTCGTACAAGGCACACCGGGTCTCCGACGTCGGCGACGGGGCCGAAGAGGTTCCGGAGACCCTCACCCCGCAGGTCGACATGATCCTCGACGTGCTGCGGTGTGCGGGCATCGCGACTTCGGGCGCTGCCGGCTGCGAAGCCGACGATGTCATCGGCACGCTCGCCTTCCACGAGGCCGACGACGAGGTGCTGGTCGTCAGCGGCGACCGCGACCTGCTGCAGGTGGTCGCCGACGATCCGGTCCCGGTCCGCGTGCTGTACGTGGGCAGAGGACTGGCCAAGGCCGAACTGATGGGCCCGGAGGAGGTCGCCGCCAAGTACGGAGTTCCGCCAGAGCGCGCGGGCGTCGCCTACGCCGAGATGTCGATCCTCCGGGGCGACCCGTCGGACGGGCTTCCCGGCGTTCCCGGGATCGGCGAGAAGACCGCCGCGAAACTGCTCACCCAGTTCGGCAGCCTCGACGCGCTGGAGGCAGCGGCCTACGACGACCGGACCGCCGTACCGACACGGGCTCGGAACTCGATCCGCGATTCGAGGGACTACCTGGCTGCGGCCCGCACGGTGGTCGCCGTACGGACCGACGCCGACACCGTCGACAGCACCGAGACCGATGCGCTACCCGCGGCGCCCGCGAACCGGAACGGACTCGACGCCCTCGTCGCCGAGCTCGGCATCGACGCTTCGATCGCGCGGCTGGCGAAGGCGCTCGAATGGTGATCGGGAGCCCGCAGCACGGCCGGCGGGCGGTCGGTCCCGCGCGTCAGTTGGTCGGACGCGAGACCTCGTAGGTGCCCTTGTCGTCCTTGACCGTGACGGTGACGTGCTTGTTCTCGCCCTTCACCTTCACCGAGCAGGTGAACACGGTTCCCGCCTTCACTTCCTGACCACTCGGGCACTGGACGTCCTTCACGTCCGACAGACCGTATCCGTCGTCCTGGTTCTTCGCGGTCAGCACCTTCATGACGCCGTCCTGCACCGCGGACTGATTGAACGTCTTCGTGACCCATCCCGGCCAGACGAACGCAGTCAGCGCCACCACGGCCGCGATGAGGACCAGCACGCCGACGATGACGCCGATCAGCTTCCCGGTCGCCTTCTTCCGCGCGGGCTGCGCGGGAGCGTACGGATTGAGAGTGGGATCGCCGCCGAGCGGCGGAGCCGGCGGCTGCTGCTGACCGAACGGGGCCTGCGCATACGGCTGCGGCTGACCGTACTGGGACTGATCGAACTGGGACTGACCGTACTGGGGTTGCCCGTACTGCTGCTGATATCCCTGCCGCGCGTACGGCTGCTGGCCGTACGCCGGACCCCCCTGCGGAGCACCGGACGGAGCGCCGTACTGGCCCGGCTGCCAGCCGGTCTGCGTCTGCCCCGCCTGTTCCTGCCCCGGCTGCCCGTGCCCCGGCTGCGGCTGACCCGGCTGCGGCTGACCGATCTGCTCGGTGGGGCCCGCGAATGACTGCTGATCTCGCTGCCACGGGCTCTGCTGCTGTCCCGCCGCGTCCGGACGTCGCACCACCGTGGTCTCCTCGTCCCCCGGCTGCCCCGGAGCGGTGGGCTCGTTTCCGTTCGTCATGTCGCGCCTTCCTCCTCAGCAGATGCCACCTGCGGCCGTGGCTGGTGTCACGTTACCGCAGCGACTCAATCCAATTCGGAGGCGACGACCCCGCGTTTGACACCCTTGACCGCCCGTGCCGCAGCCACCGCGAGACCGGTGTCCGGATCCACGCTGCCTCGGATCTGCTCCAGCAGATCGATGACCTGGCGGTTCCACCGAACGAAGTCGCCAGGTGAGAGCAACTGTCCCCGTTCCGACGCGGCCAGCAAGGCTTCCCGCAGCGACCGGCCCGAGGCCCAGGCACCGATGGCGACACAGAATCCGGTGTCGGGTTCACGCGTCTGAACGACTCCGTGTCGCTCCTGCACGTCGTTGGTCGCCTGCCACACGTCGACCGTCGCGAGGAGGGACTCCCGCAGCGCCCGGTCGCCGGGCATCGAGTCGACACCGCCGCTGTAGGAGTCGCGCCGCGACTCGTACACCATCGACGACACCACGGCGGCCAGGTCCGGCGGTGAGAGCCGGTCCCAGATCCCCGCACGAATGCACTCGGCGACGAGCAGGTCGCTCTCGGAGTAGATCCGTCGCAGAACCGCGCCGGTCGGCGTCACGACCAGCTCCCCGGAGTCATCGGTCTCGAGATACGACAGTTCGGTCAGCACACCGGTGATCGCGTCGAACTCGGTCTCGAGTGCCGCGGTCCGTTCGTCCACCGCTCGTTCGAGACTGTCGATGTCGCGAAGCAGCCGGTGACGACGTTCGGACAGCCGGTGCAGATCGTCGATGCCGTTGAGCTTGTGGACCGGGTGCTTGCGGAGCCGGTTGCGCAGTTCGGTGAGCCGCAGATCGTGCTCCGACAGCTCCCGCTTCTTCTTGTTGCGTCCCCGTGGCCGCGCGATTCCGCTGGAGCGGATCAGCTTGACCAGTTCGCGTCGGCCCTGTGCGCTGCGCCGATTCGCCGACTTCGGTATCCGCAGGTGTCCCAGCACCTCGGGCGGATTGACGAAGTCGCGCACGCCGACCCTGCCGGTCCAGCCGTCCTCGCTCAGCACCAGCGGTTTCGGGTCCACATCCATGGCCGCGCGCTCGAGCACCAGTGCCAGTCCGCGGTGCCTGCCGTTGTTCAGGCCTATCACGTTGCCGGGCTTCAACGACAGCAGATCCTCGGACACCGCCTCGGACGCCTCCATCCGACGGACGAACTTGGCCGCGCGTTCGTGCCTGCGGATGTCCTCGCGAAGCGAGACGTATTCGAGGAACGACTCGGGGGCCAGCCCCTTCCGTTCGGCCGAGTGCTCGAGTTCGGCGTCCACCTTGCGGAGCGTCATGCGGGCGCGGTCGAGTTGCCGCGCCTGACCCACCACCGATCTGTCGGTCTGGAACTGCGCGAACGACCGTCGGAGCAGATCGCGCGATCCGTCCACCCCGAGCCGATCGATCAGGTTCATCGCCATGTTGTATTCGGGGGCGAACGAGCTGCGCAGGGGAAAGGTCCGTGCTCCCGCCAGGCCGGCCACCCGGTCGGGGGCCACTTCGGGAGTCCAGACGACCACAGCATGTCCTTCGACGTCGATCCCGCGTCGTCCGGCGCGGCCGGTGAGCTGGGTGTACTCCCCCGGCGTCAAGTCGACGTGCGCTTCGCCGTTGTACTTAACCAGGCGTTCGAGGACCACGCTGCGCGCGGGCATGTTGATGCCCAGCGCCAAGGTCTCGGTCGCGAACACCACCTGCACGAGTCCCTCGACGAACAGCTCTTCGACGGCCTGCCGAAAGGTCGGCAGGAGTCCTGCGTGATGGGCGGCGAAGCCGCGGCGCAGGCCGTCGCGCCACTCGTCGACCCCGAGAACGTCAGCATCACCGGGGGCCAGCGCCGAGAGATGGCGGTCGACGATCGCGTCGACGGCGGAGACCTGGTGCGGCTCGAGCAGATTCAGGTCCGAGCGCAGACACTGCGCGAGCGCGCCGTCGCAGCCCTTGCGGGAGAAGATGAAGGTGATCGCGGGCAGCAGCCCGTTCTCCTCGAGGAGCCGGATCAGTCTGGGCCGCGAGACTCCGGTCCCGCCGCGCCGGCGTTCGCGCGCCAGACGTTCGCGGTAACCGCCGACAGCGTCGTCGGACAGCAGGCGGTGCTTGATGAAGCGGTTGAGCTCGGGGTTCACCTGCTTCGGATGCTTGCGGTCGAAGAGCTCGAACATCCTGTTTCCGACCAGCATGTGCTGGTGCAGCGGTACCGGCCGGTGCTCGTCGACGATCACCGCGGTGTCGCCCCGGACCGTGGTGATCCAGTCGCCGAACTCCTCCGCGTTACTCACCGTCGCCGACAGGCTCGCCACGCGCACCGACGGATCGAGCCCCAGGATCACCTCCTCCCACACGGCGCCCCGGAAACGGTCGGCGAGGAAATGCACCTCGTCCATCACCACGTGCGAGAGGCCCTGCAACGACGACGACTCCGCGTACAGCATGTTGCGGAGCACCTCGGTCGTCATCACGACCACCGGTGCCCCCGAGTTGATCGAGTTGTCGCCGGTCAGCAGTCCCACATTCGCCGCACCGTGCACGTCGACGAGGTCGTGGTACTTCTGGTTGCTCAGCGCTTTGATCGGAGTGGTGTAGAAGCACTTCGTCCCCTGCGCCAGCGCGAGATGCACGGCGAACTCACCGACGATCGTCTTGCCCGCGCCCGTGGGGGCGCACACGAGCACGCCCTGCCCCGCCTCCAGAGCGGCGCACGCCTCCCTTTGGAAGGGGTCGAGTCGAAAGCCGAGTCGAGCGGTGAACGCCGCTAGTTGCGGGCCGGGGCCGGAGAAGTCGTCGGTGGTCATCACCTACAGGATGTCATCGAATGCGCCCGGAGTCCGAACGGATCGACGCTCGCTCGACGCGCCGATCGGTCCCGCGGGCTCGATGGGTGCCGGACGGCCGACGTCGTCGGTCACCGGGGCGGAGCCGTCGTGTTCGAGCGGCGAGGCCTGATCGTCGGGCACGCTCATCCAGTCGGGATCGCGGCGGGCCTTGCGGCGGTCGTGGAAACGGGCGATCTGAATGGCCATCTCGAGGAGCACAGTGAGCGCCGCCGCCAGCGCCAACATGGTGAACGGGTCCTGGCCGGGTGTCACGACCGCGGCGAAGACGAACATCGCGAAGATGAGCCCGCGGCGCCACCGCTTGAGTCGTTCGTAGGTGAGCACTCCGACCAGGTTCAGCGCGACGATCAGCAGCGGAAGCTCGAAGCTGATGCCGAAGAGGATCAGCAGGTGCAGCATGAAGCTGAAGTACTGGTCGCCCGCGAGCGCAGTGACCTGAACGTCGTTGCCCACCGTCAGCAGGAAGTGGAACGCCTTCGACACCACCAGGTAGGCCAGCACTGCGCCGGCGACGAAGAGGACGCTCGCAGCTGCGACGAAGCTGATGCCGTATCGACGCTCGTTCTTGTGCAGCCCCGGTGTGATGAAACGCCAGATCTGCAGCAGCCAGATCGGGCATGCGAGTACCACGCCCGCGGTCAGGGCGACCTGAAGGCGCAGCATGAACTGGTCGAACGGCCCGGTGGCCAGCAGCCGGCATTCGCCGTCGGGGGTCAGCGAGGCGCGGGTGGACGCCGGGAGGTCGCAGTACGGACCGCGGAGGAGCTCACCCAGTGACTCGATCCGCCACACGCCGTGGCTGTACCAGACGAAACCGATGACGGTGGTGACCGCGATCGCCACCATCGAGATGACGAGCCGGGTCCTCAGCTCGTAGAGGTGCTCGGCCAACGGCATCGAGCCGTCGGGGTTGACTCGGCTCCGTCGCTGCCGGGGGTCGAGACGGGCGAGTGAGAATCGCTTGCGCACTCCGGTGGTGCGCGGCTAGGCCGTCTTCTTGTCGGATCGCGTCGCCTGGTCGGCGGGATCCGGACTCGGCTGAGGTGCGGTCGGCAGTTCGCGCGCGGTCTCAGTGGTCTCGGCGGACGGCTTGCCGTCGCTCTGCATCTCCTGGATCTCCGATTTGAAGATGCGCAGCGACCGGCCGAGGCCGCGAGCCGCCCCGGGGAGCTTGGCCGAGCCGAACAGCAGCACGAGCACGAGCAGAACGACCGCCCAGTGCCACGGCGACATCGCACCCATAATTCAACCCTTCGAGAGTAAACAGTCTCAGACGTGTTCGAGTCTACCGAACAGCGGCGTCATCGGCGCGCCCAGATTCGTCGGCCGGTACTGCGGTCAGGGACCGTACCGGCTCCGCGCAGCCTTCGCGGTGCTCGCGATCAGCGACGTCACGCCGTCGACGTCGCTACGAACCCGCACGCGCCCGCCGAATCCGAGCACGAATCGCGCGAGCCACTGGGGCGAGCCGTAGCGGATGGTCGCGGTGATCGGCTCGGTCGGCTCCTCGGAGAGTTCGTCGTCGGGCTCCGCCGCGAAGTACTCGAGCAGCCAGACCGCCTCGGGATCGATCTCGATGTGCGCCGTGGGCAGTTCCCCGGTGAGCGCGCCCAGATCGGTCGGGTCCGTCCGGTGGAGGGCCTCGACCGGAGGCTGCGAGACCTCGCCGGTGCCGTGCGCCGACTCGATCCGGTCGAATCGGAACAGGCGCACGCCCTCCGACGACCGGCACCAGGCCTCCAGATAACTGTTGCCGTCCACCGCCCGGATGCGGATCGGATCGACGGTCCGCTCGGTCACCTCGTCGCGACTGGCCGTGTAGTACGTGATCCTCAGCGACTGGCCGTCCTCCAGGGCCTGGCGGATGACGCCGTCGACGGGCGGTGCCGGAGCGGCGGGCAGGTCGGCGCTCACCGCGCGCCGCGTGGTACCCATCGCCTCCTCGATCTTCGCGATCGCGCTGCGCACGGCATCGGCGTCGACCGCTCCCCGTGTCTCGGAGAGCATGTTGAGCGCCATCAGCAGCACGTTGGCCTCGGGGCCGGTCAGCCGCAGCGGCCGGTCCATTCCTGCGGTGAAGACCACGCTGACGTATCCGTCCCAGAACTGGATGTCGATGAGGTGTTCGGGACCGTAGCCCGGGAGACCGCACACGTACAGTTGCTCGAGATCGGTCTGCAATTGGTGTTCGCTGACGCCGAGGTCGTCGGCTGCGGTCGACACCTTGATTCCCGGACGGGCCAGGAAGTACGGCACCATCGCCAGCAGACGCGACAGCCGGCTCGGATTGGCGTCGCTCATGCGCTCACCTCCGCCGCGATCAGGCGGTCCAGGTCGGCGACCACCTCCGCGCGCAGATCGTCCGGTGCGAGCACCACCGCGTCGGGTCCGGCGGCCAGGATCACCCTGCGCAGCCCCGACCGCGAATGGATCTCCACGGTCAGCAGATCTCCGTCCTCGTCTCCGAACCGCTGCGGGACCGTCGACGTCGCCATCCGCCGCAGGCCGTGCGCCCGACCGGCGGCGACCCAGATCTCCGCGGTGGCGCCGCCGTCCGCGGTCGCCACGTCGACCGCCTCGTTCACGATCGCCTGGATGTCGACCGTCGCCGGCACCACCACCGATCCCGCATCGCCGAAGGCTTCGACATCGGAGATCCGGGAGATCCGGAAGGTCCGCACAGCTCCGCGGTCGCGGTCGTGTCCGGTGACGTACCAGCGTCCGCCGCCGCCGGCGATCCCCCACGGTTCGAGGGTCCGCGTCTTGCGGCCTTTCGACGAGCGGTGAGTGAAGGTGACCGGGCGGCCGGCGTCGATCGCCGAGAGCAGATCGGTGATCGTGCGTTCGTCGCCCAGTGATCTGGTGGCGCCGCCGAGGGTCACCACCGATTCGTCGTCGGGAACCACTTCGATCCCCGCCGCGCGGAGCTTGAGGACCGCGGTCTGGAAGACGGCCGCCACCGAGGGATCGCGCCAGAGCGCCGAGGCCGCGGCCACGGCGGCCGCCTCGGCACGATCGAGGGTGATGTCGGGCAGCGCGTACTGGTCCGGATCGATCCGGTAGCCCTCCTCGCCCTGCGGGTTGCGGCCGGTCTCGACGGGAATGCCCATCTCTCGCAGCAGCGCCTTGTCGCGCTCGAGCATCCGCTTGAACGAGTCGTCGCTCCGGTCCGACTCCATGTATCCCTGCACGTTCGCACGCACATAGGTTGCGGGGACGTACGTCCGCGCCGACATCAAGCAGACGACGAGGTTGACGAGTCTCTCGTTCTTCGCAGTCACGCGTCCACTTTAGGCGTCACATCGACGCGATCAGCCGATCGACGCGCTCATCGACGTTCCGGAACGGGTCCTTGCAGAGCACGTTCCGCTGCGCCTGATCGTTGATCTTCAGATGCACCCAGTCGACGGTGAAGTCTCGTCCCGACTTCTGGGCCGCGGTGATGAAGTCGCCGCGGAGCTTGGCCCGGGTGGTCTGCGGCGGTGTCGAGGTGGCCTCGTCGATCGCCTCGTCGGTGGTGACCCGTGCCGCGAGCCCCTTGCGGGACAGCAGGTCGAAGACGCCGCGGCCCCGGCGGATGTCGTGGTAGGCCAGGTCGAGTTGCGCGATCTTCGGATCGGTCAGTTCCATCGAGTACTTGTCCTGGTAGCGCTGCATCAGCTTGCGCTTGATCACCCAGTCGATCTCGGTGTCGACACCGCTGAAGTCGTCGCGCTCCACGGCGTCGAGGACACGGCCCCACAGGTCCACCACGCGATCGAGCGTCGGGTCGGGCGTGCGCGTCTGCAGGTGCTTGACGGCCCGCGCGTGGTACTCGCGCTGGATCGCCAGCGCCGTCGCCGTCCGTCCGCCCGCGAGCCGGATCTCGCGCCGGCCGGTCGGATCGTGGCTGATGTCCCGGATCGCGCGGATCGGGTTGTCGAGCGCGAAGTCGTGGAACGAGATCCCCGACTCGATCATCTCCAGCACCAGCAGTGCGGAACCGACCTTGAGCATGGTGGTGGTCTCGGACATGTTGGAGTCGCCGACGATCACGTGCAGCCGACGGTACTTCTCGGCATCGGCGTGGGGCTCGTCGCGTGTGTTGATGATCGGCCGCGACCGGGTGGTCGCGGACGAGACGCCCTCCCAGATGTGGTCGGCGCGCTGCGACAGGCAGTAGCGCGCCTCGTGGCCCACCGAGAGCACCTTGCCCGCCCCGCAGATCAGCTGGCGCGTCACGAGGAAGGGCAGCAGCACATCGGAGACCCTGCCGAACTCCCCCACCCGGCTGACCAGGTAGTTCTCGTGGCATCCGTAGGAGTTGCCCGCGGAGTCGGTGTTGTTCTTGAACAGGTAGATGTCGCCGCCGATGCCCTCGGCCACCAAACGTTCCTCGGCGTCGACGAGCAGTTCCTCCAGGATCCGCTCGCCCGCACGGTCGTGCGTGATCAGTTGCGCCACCGAGTCGCATTCGGCGGTGGCGTACTCGGGGTGAGAGCCGACGTCGAGGTACAGCCGCGCACCGTTGGTGAGGAAGACGTTCGACGACCGGCCCCACGCGACGACGCGCCGGAACAGGTAGCGCGCGACCTCGTCCGGGCTGAGGCGACGCTGTCCCTTGAACGTGCAGGTGACACCGAATTCGGTCTCGATGCCCATGATCCGTCGTTCCACGGCGCTCACTCCTCGAGGTAGCCGGCGATGTCGGTGCGGCGCAGCCGCTTGAACGCCCGCCGCGGTCGGTTGCGATCCAGGATCGCCACCTCGACGTCGGCGGCGGTGAGTGTCGGTGCGGCGGCGGTGTCGCCGTTGGCCGACTCGGCCGGTGTGGACAGTGCGCGCACGGCGATCTGCAGGGCGCGCGGCAGCGGAAGGTTCGGCTCGTATGCGTCTTTCATCGCCGCGTTGATGGGTTCGGTGCTGCCGCCCATCACGATGAACGAGGTCTCGTCGACGATCGATCCGTCGTAGCCGATCCGGTAGAGCTGCGACGGGGTGGTGCGTCCGGCCCGGGCCACCTCGCCGACGCAGAGTTCCACTTCGAAGGGCTTGGCCTGCTCGGTGAACACCGCGCCGAGGGTGTTCGCGTAAGCACTGGCCAGCGACAGTCCGGTCACGTCGGCGCGGTCGTAGCTGTAGCCGCGCAGGTCGGCCATCTGGATGCCGGCCTTCCGCAGGCCCTCGAACTCGTTGTACTTGCCGACGGCCGCGAAACCGATGCGGTCGTAGATCTCACTGACCTTGCGCAGCGTGTTCGACGGATTGTGCGCCACGAAAAGGACGCCGTCGGCGTAGGTGAGCGCCACCACGCTGCGGCCCCGGGCGATGCCCTTGCGCGCCAGCTCCGAGCGGTCTCGCATGATCTGCTCGGCGCTCGCATAGTACGGAAAAGTCATGCGCGCTCCCCTGTCTGGCCGGCCGGCTCGGACGGTGCCGTACCCGACGCCGCCGCGCTCCTGCGGCGGGCGACCACCGCCTCGGCCGCACTCTCGATCTCCGCTTCCGCCACCAGGTCGGCGCCCTCGGCGCTCACCCGGGCGGCGGTCGGGAAGATCCGCCGCACAAGGTCCGGGCCACCGGTCGCGGAGTCGTCGTCGGCCGCGTCGTAGAGCGCCTCGACCGCGACCGCCAGCGCCTCGTCGGCGGACAGGTCCGAACGGTACAGCTTCTTCAGCGACGATTTCGCGAAGACCGATCCCGAGCCGATCGCGTCGTAGCCGCCGGTCTCCTCGTGACGGGAGCCGGCGACGTCGAACGAGAAGATCCGGCCCCGTGCGCCCGCGTCGGCTTCGGCGTCGAAACCGACGAGCAGCGGGATCGCGGCGAGCCCCTGCAGCGCAGCGCCCAGGTTGCTGCGGACCATCGTCGCCAGGCGTGCCACCTTGCCGTCGAGGGTCAGCGGCACCCCTTCGATCTTCTCGTAGTGCTCCAATTCGACGGCGAACAGCCGGACCATCTCGATCGCGATGCCCGCGGTGCCCGCGATACCCGCCGCGGAGTATTCGTCGGTGACGTACACCTTCTGCACATCACGGGTGGCGATGAGGTTGCCCATCGTCGACCGGCGGTCGCCGGCCAGCACCACGCCACCGGGGTAGCTGACCGCGACGATCGTGGTGCCGTGCGGGATCTGCTCCACGCCGGCCCGGCCGCCACCGTCGATCATGTTGTGCGGCAATCGATCAGGCGCATGAACGCGCAGGTACTCGGTGAACGACGAGATCCCGCCGGCTCCAGCCTCGCCCGGTACCGAGATCACTGCCCGCCCTTCTGGACGTAGGCGCGGACGAAGTCCTCCGCATTCTCCTCCAGCACGTCGTCGATCTCGTCGAGCAGATCGTCGGTCTCGCCGGTGAGCTTCTCTCTCCGCTCCTGGCCGGCCGCACCACCACCGATCGCGTCGTCATCGTCGCTGCCGCCGCCTCGTTTGGTCTGCTCCTGCGCCATGTTCGCCTCCTGAGAAGAGAATGTTGTGACTTCAACCCTACCGGTGGGCGTGCCCCGTGCGTCGCCGACGCGTCGGTCCGGTCGGCGATCGTCTTGCGCCGGTGGGATTCCGGACGCTCAGGACGTGGTCAGGCGGTCGACCAGATCGGCGGCCGAATCGGCGGCGTCGAGCAGCTCGCCGACGTGAGCAGCCGTGCCGCGGAGCGGTTCGAGCATCGGAATCCGGACCAGCGAGTCGCGGCCCAGGTCGAAGATCACCGAGTCCCAGCTGGCGGCGGCGACATCGGCGCCGAACCGGCGAACCGCCTCCCCGCGGAAATAGGCGCGCGTGCTCTCCGGTGGCGTCTCGACCGCTCGCATCACCTCGTCCTCGGTGGTCATGCGCTTCATGGACCCGCGTGCCACCAGACGGTTGTAGAGGCCTTTGTCGAGCCGGACGTCGGAGTACTGCAGGTCGATGAGTTGCAGCCGGGACGCCGACCAGGTGAGCCCTTCGCGGTTGCGGAAGCCCTCCAGCAGTCGCAGCTTGGCCGGCCAGTCCAGCAGGTCGGCGCACTCCATGGGATCGCGTTCGAGCTTGTCGAGGACATCGGCCCACGTGGCCAGCACGTGCGCGGCGCGCTCGTCGTCGGAGTGGTGGGCGTCGTGGAACCTCTGCGCTCGGTCGAGGTACTCGCGTTGCAGGGCCAGCCCGGTCATCTCACGGCCGTTCTCGAGCGCCACGGCCGTGCGCAGCGTCGGGTCGTGGCTGATCGCGTGAACCGCCTCGACGGGCCAGGCCAGCGCGAGATCGGACAGGTCCACCCCGGCCTCGATCAGGTCCAGCACGAGTGCCGTGGTGCCCACCTTGAGGTAGGTCGCCGTCTCGGCGAGATTCGCGTCACCGATGATGACGTGCAGGCGGCGGTACTTCTCGGGATCGGCGTGCGGTTCGTCGCGGGTGTTGATGATCCCCCGCTTCAGTGTGGTCTCGAGACCGACCTCGACCTCGATGTAGTCGGCACGCTGCGACAGCTGGTAACCGGAGTCCTCGCCGCGCTGGCCGATGCCCACCCGGCCCGAACCGCAGATCACCTGACGCGACGCGAAGAAGGGCATCAATCCGGTGATGATCGAGTCGAACGGCGTGTCGCGGTGCATCAGGTAGTTCTCGTGAGTGCCGTACGAGGCGCCCTTGCCGTCGATGTTGTTCTTGTACAACTGCAGCCGAGGGGCACCGGGAACGCTCGCGACATGCCGAGCCGCCTGCTCCATCACCCGCTCCCCCGCCTTGTCCCAGATCACCGCGTCGAGCGGGTCGGTCACCTCGGGTGCCGAATACTCCGGATGCGCGTGATCGACGTACAGCCGAGCACCGTTGGTGAGGATCATGTTGGCGGCGCCGATCTCGTCGGCGTCGATGATGGGCGCCGGGCCGCCGCTTCGGCCGAGGTCGAATCCGCGCGCATCGCGCATCGGTGACTCGACCTCGTAGTCCCAGCGGGTCCGGCGGTCACGGCGCGGCACGTTCGCGGCGGCGGCGTACGCCAGGACGGCCTGGGTGGACGTCATGATCGGGTTCGCGGACGGATCGCCGGGCGCGGAGATGCCGTACTCGACTTCGGTTCCGATGATGCGCTGCATGGAACCCAGCCTAACCGTGGCGATCTGCGCCCGGCGCGGCGCCGGTCAGCGTCTGCGCAACCGCAGGCGGGAGAAGATGAACAGCGTGAGTACCAGCGCGATGGCCACCAGCGCCGCATAGCTGATGAGCGCGTGCGCGAGGGAGGGCTCCCAGAGCGGATACATCATCTCGCCACCGGGCTCGTCGATCTTCACCTGGGGAACCTGATCGGCGATCCACGGGATGTTCACCGACTGCGCCGCATTGGTGTACCCCCAGTAGGTCGGGAACAGCCAGGTGATCGGCTTGACGAAGGCCGACCCGATCGCGAACAACCCGCCCGAGAGGACCAACTGGACCATCACCACGATCACCAGCGGCGGCATCGTCTGTTCGGTCGATCTCACAGCCGCCGAGATCGCGAGGCCGACGAGCACGCTCACGCACGCCAGTGTGGCGACCGCGATGAACAGCGTCTCCGCGGGCGGGATCGCGGGTTCGGCGCCGCCGGTCTTGACGATGTCGGCGGCCTTCGGCATCGCCCGAAGCCCATAGGTGATGCCGATCATGATCGCCACCTGGACCACGCTCATCAGCGAGAACACCAGGATCTTGGCGGTCAGGTATGCGCCCGGACGCAGTCCCACCGCGCGCTCGCGCTCGAAGATCCCCCGCTCGCCGACCAGATCGCGGACGGCGAGCGCGGTGCCCATGAAGGCGGCGCCGATCACCAGCACGGTGAGGATCTGCAGAGCCTCCCCCGGATCCTTCGGCGGGACGTAGTCGTTCGTCGGCGGCAGCACCGCCCGGCTGAATCCCTTGTCGCCCGGGATCACGAGGGTGAGCAGTCCCAGGACGATCGGCATCACCAGCAGCACCACCAGGTACCCCTTGTCGGCCCACACCAGGCGGACCTGACGTCGGGCCACCGTGCTGGTCTGCCGCACCAGGCCCATCTTGACCGGTGTGACGGGTGCCCCGGGCGCGGGCGCCTGCGGTGGCGGCTGATGCGGATGGCGCCCGCGGTACTGGGCCCAGGCCTGGTCGGGTCGTTCGGCGACGTAGCTGAAGATCTCCGCCCAGTCGGCGGTGCCCATCTCGCCGGCCACATCCCCGGGGGCGCCGCAGAACGACGTCTTGCCGCCGGGCGCCAGCAGCAGCACTTGGTCGCACAGACTCAGGTAGGTGAGCGAGTGGGTCACCACCAGCACCACGCGACCCGCGTCGGCGAGCCGGCGCAGCGTCTTCATCACCTGCTGGTCGAGAGCCGGATCCAGACCCGAGGTCGGCTCGTCGAGGATGAGCAGCGACGGCCCGGTGAGCAGCTCCATCGCCACCGACGCGCGTTTGCGCTGGCCGCCGGAGAGTTTGTCGACGCGGGTGTCGACGTGCTCGGTGAGCTGGAGTTCGGAGAGCACGCCGTCGATCACGACGTCGCGGTCGGCGGTCGACAGATCGGCGGGCAGCCGCAGTTCGGCCGCATAGCGCAGCGCCTGTCGGAGGGTGAGCTTCTGGTGCAGCACGTCGTCCTGCGGCACCATCCCGATACGGGAGCGCAGCGCCTCGTACTCGCTGTGAACTCCGCGCCCCTCGAAGGTCACGACTCCGACTGTCGGGTTGTTCAGGCCCGCGACGATCTTCGAGACCGTCGACTTGCCCGCTCCGGACGGGCCGATGATCGCGGTGAGCGTGCCGGGGGCCGCGGAGAAGGAGACGTCGTTGAGCAGTGCCTTGCCGTCGATCGTCAAGCCGATCCCGGATACCTCGAGGCCACCGGCCACCTGCGCCTGTGGCCGCCCGCGCACCAGGCGGCCGTCGGTCAGCACGAAGTCGGAGTTGCCGATCGTGACGACGTCGTTCTCGCTGAGGCGATGCGCCATCACGCGACGGCCGTTGACGAAGGTGCCGTTCACGCTCCCGAGGTCTTCCAGGAGCAACCCCTGCGGGGTACTCGTCATCCGCGCATGGTGCCGGGAGGCCAGGACGTCGCTGACGACGATGTCGTTGTCGGGCGTGCGGCCGATGGTCTGCACGCCGGTGAGCGAGATGGTCTCGCGCCCGCGCAGGTCGCCGGGCACTTCGTAGACGGCCGACGCGTTCTGATGCAGTGCCGCCAGGTGCGGGGCGTCGGGAAGCGCGCCGAATCGCGGGGGCGCCTGCCGGTATCCGCCGGGCGGACGCTGAGCCGAGAGCGGTGCGGTGGCCGGACGGTTCGCCGGGCGCACGGGTGGCCGGTCCGGTCGCTGCGGCCCGGACGGGTACGGCGTCGGCGCCTGCGGTCCGGCTGCGGATCGCAGCGGGCGAGACTGCGGCGCCGGAGACTGCGGCACGGGCGGTTGCCGGCCCGGAACCGGACGCGAGGGCGGCACCACCGTCGGAGCCGCGGCTCCCTGCGGAGCCAACTCGACCACGGGTCCGGTCGCCGCATCACCGAGGCGGATCTGGACCGGCCGGTCGATCCGGGCCGCGGACTGCCGGACGCCTGCCACGAAGAAGCCGTTCGTGCTTCCGCGATCGACCACGCTCCAGCCGTCCGACCACTCGAACGCCAGGTGCACGCGGGACACGAGCGGGTGATTCACCACGACGTCGTTGTCGGGAGTGCGCCCGAGCGTCGCCGGTGAGGTCCGCACCACATGCGGGCGAGCCTGTGCGACCCGGACCTGCAGCGGGGTGATTGCTGTCGTGTTCATCGCCGGTAACTCTAGCGAGTCCCGGCGCCCGGCCTAGACCGACGGAATGACTAAGCCGGATCCGGGCTCCGGCGAACGCGGTCGGGCGGGCCGCGGACCAGAGCCCGGGATCAGAGATACTGGCCGGTGTTCGACTCGGTGTCGATGGCCCGGCTGGCACCGCCGGTCTTACCCGTGACCAGCGTCCGGATGTAGACGATGCGCTCGCCCTTCTTCCCCGAGATGCGCGCCCAGTCGTCCGGGTTGGTCGTGTTCGGCAGATCCTCGTTCTCCGAGAACTCATCCAGAATCGAGTCGAGGAGATGGCTGATCCGCAGTCCGCTCTGACCGGTGTCGAGATGCGCCTTGATCGCGTACTTCTTCGCTCGGTCGACGACGTTCTGAATCATCGCTCCCGAGTTGAAGTCCTTGAAGTACATGATCTCCTTGTCGCCGTTGGCGTAGGTGACCTCCAGGAACCGGTTGTCGTCGGACTCGGCGTACATCCGCTCCACCACGCGCTGGATCATCGCGTCGATGCACCGCCGGCGATCGCCGTCGAACTCCGCCAGATCCTCCGGGTGCACCGGTAGATCGGGCGTCAGGTACTTCGAGAAGATGTCGATCGCCGACTCCGCGTCCGGCCGCTCGATCTTGATCTTGACGTCCAGACGGCCCGGCCGGAGAATCGCCGGATCGATCATGTCCTCGCGGTTGGAGGCGCCGATCACGATCACGTTCTCCAGGCCCTCGACGCCGTCGATCTCGCTCAGCAGCTGGGGCACCACCGTCGTCTCGACATCCGAGGACACGCCGGAGCCGCGGGTACGGAAGATCGAGTCCATCTCGTCGAAGAAGACGATCACCGGAGTGCCCTCCGACGCCTTCTCACGGGCGCGCTGGAAGATCAGCCGGATGTGTCGCTCGGTCTCGCCGACGAACTTGTTCAGCAGCTCCGGGCCCTTGATGTTGAGGAAGTACGATTTGGCCTCGTGCGCGTTGTCTCCGCGCGCCTCGGCGATCTTCCTCGCCAGTGAATTGGCGACGGCCTTCGCGATGAGCGTCTTGCCGCATCCGGGAGGTCCGTACAGGAGCACGCCCTTCGGGGGGCGCAGCGAGTACTCGCGGAACAGGTCCTTGTGCAGGAACGGGAGTTCGACGGCGTCGCGGATCTGCTCGATCTGACGGCGAAGTCCGCCGATGTCCTCGTAATCGACGTCCGGAACCTCTTCGAGGACGAGATCCTCCACCTCGGCCTTCGGGATGCGCTCGAGGGCGAAGCCGGCCTTGCCGTCGATCATCAGCGAATCGCCGGGCCGGAGCTTGCGGGTCGACTCGCCGCCTTCGTCGGTGTGGATCAGCGAGCCCGCGAGTTGGACGATCCGCTCCTCGTCGCTGTGGCCGACGACGAGGGCTCGCCGTCCGTCCGCGAGGACCTCGCGCAGGGTGCTGATCTCGCCGACGGTGTCGTAGTCGAGCGACTCGACGACGGTCAATGCCTCATTGAGGCGGAGCGACTGGCCCCGCCGGAGAGCGGAGGCGTCGATGTTGGGTGACAGCGTCAGCCGCATCTTGCGACCGGAGGTGAACACGTCGACGGTGTCGTCGTCGAAGACCTGCAGGAGCACGCCGTATCCGCTGGGCGGCTGACCCAGGTTGTCGACTTCCTCGCGCAGGGCGATGAGCTGCTGTCTCGCCTCTTTGAGCATCTCGGTGAGCTTGCTGTTGCGCACGGTGAGACTCTCGACGCGCTGCTGCATGGTCGAGAATTCGACGCTGCTGCTGGGCGAACGGTCGGACTCGGTCATCGTCTCTCCTTTGCCGGTGGTACGTACTCCACGCTACCCGCGTGTGGGACGCCGTTGTACCCGAAGCGTTTCCGTACCGTCGGCGAGTCGGCGCGCGGTGATCAGGAAGGCGGTGTGGCCCTGCATCCGGTGCTCGGGGCGGACCGCGAGACCCACCGCACTCCACTCGCGGACCAGCGACTCCCATGCGCGCGGCTCGGTCCAGCACTGCTGTTCGCGCAGGCCCTCCATCACCTTCGACAGCTGCGTCACCGTGGCCACGTACACGGTCAGCACGCCGCCGGGGCGGATCGTCTTCGACACCACGTCCAGGCACTCCCACGGCGCGAGCATGTCGAGGATGATGCGGTCGAACTGCTCGGCGGGGTCGTGATCGACGAGATCTCCGACGCGCAGGGTCCAGTTGTCGGGGCGCCCGCCCAGGTAGGTCTCGACGTTGCGGACGGCGTGCTCGGCGTGATCCTCTCGCACCTCGTACGACAGCACCGAGCCCTCGGTGCCGACGGCGCGCAGCAGCGACAGCGTCAGCGCTCCCGATCCCGCGCCGGCCTCCAGGACTCGGGCACCGGGGAAGATGTCGCCCTCGGCGACGATCTGCGCGGAGTCCTTCGGGTAGATCACCTGCGCCCCGCGGGGCATGGAGACCACGTAGTCGGTCAGCAGCGGTCGCAGCGCCAGGTACTGGGTGCCCGAGGTCGCCTCGACGACGCAGCCCTCGGGGCTGCCGATCAGATCGTCGTGCAGGATGCCGCCGCGATGCGTGTGGAACTGCTTGCCCTCCTCCAGGACGACGGTGAACTTGCGTCCCTTCGCGTCGGTGAGCTGTACGCGATCGCCTACGGCGAACGGGCCGGTTGTCGCCATCGTGCTGGTGTCCTTCAAGTCGGTCGGCAGGGCCGATTCGGGGCCTTCGCGAGGAGTGGAGAGGCCCGGGAATCGCTCAGACAACCTTGTCATAGAGTGCCGGTATGGACATGAGCGAGGTGCCCTACAGCTGCTACTACGAGCCCATCCCCGTCCCCGGCGGTGACGATCCGGGCTACGAGTACTTCCAGCCGACACCGGCCACGGCGAGCGTGTGGTCGCAGGACATGCAGCACGGCGGTCCGCCCGCCGGCCTGCTGATGCGCGCGATGATGCGAGCCGTGCCGGACGACGGTCAGGAGTTCAGCCGCATCACCACCGAGATCATCGGACCCGTGGGGCTGGGCGTGAACCGGATCCGCACCAGCATCCCGCGGCCGGGCCGACGCATCTCGATGGTTCAGGCCGACCTCGAGGCGCAGGGGCCCGACGGCACCTACCGGACGGTGGCCCGGTCGGTGGCGTGGCGTCTGCTCGGGTCCGACTCGACGGCCGTCGCCGACGCTCCCCTCGATCCGCTGCCCGCCTCGCCGGACGAGCTTCCGCAGACGGTCGGATTCCCGACACAGGACACGGACGCGGTCGCATGGGGAAAGGTCGGGTTCATCGGCACCACCGTCACCGCCCGTCAGCCCGGCCGCAACGGCAAGACGCCGGCGATCTGGATCCGGCCCGCGATCCCGCTGGTGGCCGGCGAGGAGATGTCGCACCTCGAGTCGGTGTTCACCGTGCTCGACGTCGCGAACGGCGTCGGGACGCGTCTGGACCCGACGCAGTGGTCGTGGATGAACATGGACACGACGGTCCATCTGATCACCCAGCCGACCTCACCGTGGCTCGGTGTGGACTCCGATCTCGCCGTCGGCGCGCGCGGCTACGGCGCCAGCTTCGCCGACCTCTACGACGTCTCAGGCTTCCTCGGCCGCTCGGCGCAGACCGATCTGATCGCCGAGCAGGGATAGCGGCTGGAGCTACTTCTTGGCCGGTTGGACACCTCACCGGCTGGTTGGGCGCCTAACAGGCTGGTTGAGCGCCTAACAGGCTGGTTGAGCGAGCGTAGCGAGTCGAAACCGCCGCGAGTGAAGCTGGGAACCGAGCGATCGAGCTCCCAGCCCGAGTGGCAGCTGGCTTCGACTCGCTGCGCTCGCTCAACCAGCCTGAGGAAAGCGCTCACTCAACCAGACCGGGTGGCAGTTGGCTTCGACTCGCTGCGCTCGCTCAACCAGCCTGAGGAAAGCGCTCACTCAGCCAGACCGGGTGGCAGTTGGCTTCGACTCGCTACGCTCGCTCAACCAGCCTGAGGAAAGCGCTTGCTCAACCAGCCCGGGTGGCAGTTGGCTTCGACTCGCTACGCTCGCTCAACCAACCTGGGGAAAGCGCTCACTCAACCAGCCCGGGTGATAGTTGGCTTCGACTCGCTACGCTCGCTCAACCAACCTGGGGAAAGCGCTTGCTCAATCAGCCTGGGTGACAGTTGGCTTCGACTCGCTACGCTCGCTCAACCAGCCTGGGGAAAGCGCTCGCTCAACCAGCCTGAGGAAGGCGAGCGTGTCCTAGAAGCGGCAGGAGCGGATGTCCGAGGCGAGGATGGCGCGGACGCCCAGTTCCGACAGGTCGTCCATCAGCGGCTGATGCGTCTTACGCGGAACCATCGCGCGGACCGCGAGCCATTCCGGGTCGAGCATCGGCGACACGGTCGGCGATTCCAGGCCGGGCGTCATCGCGACCGCCTGATCGAGCAGTGCCTTGGGGCAGTCGTAGTCGATCATGACGTACTGCTGACCGAAGACCACGCCCTGTACGCGGGCGATGAACTGCTTCGCGGCCCGGGAGGCCTCCGCTGACTCCGGATTGCGGATCAGCACCGCCTCCGAATCGCAGAGGGAGTCGCCGAACGCCGCCAGACCGTGCAGCCGCAGCGTGCGTCCGGTTCCCACGACGTCGGCGATCGCGTCGGCCACGCCGAGCTGAATCGAGATCTCCACGGCACCGTCGAGGCGGATGATCTCCGCGTCGATCCCCCGGGCGGCGAGGTCGCGGCGGACCAGGTTGGGATACGACGTCGCGATCCGCTTGCCCGCGAGGTCGGCGACGGTCCATTCCTGGTCGGCCGGAGCGGCGTAGCGGAACACCGAGGAACCGAAACCGAGCGCCACCTCCTCGATCACCTCGGCGCCGGAGTCGGCGGCCAGGTCGCGCCCGGTGATGCCGAGATCGAGGGTGCCCGCACCCACGTAGATCGCGACGTCCTTGGGACGCAGGAAGTAGAACTCGACGTCGTTGTTGACGTCGATGACGTTGAGGTCCTTGGGGTCCGAGCGCTTGCGGTACCCGGCTTCGGAGAGGATTCCGGCGGCGGCTTCGGACAGGGCGCCCTTGTTGGGGACGGCGACGCGCAACATTGCGGTGACTCCTAGAGGATGTGGTCGGCGGGAGGTGTCGGTGACCGGAGGCCGGCGGTCAGAGGTAGCGGTAGATGTCCGCGGGGGTGAGCCCGCGCTTGACCATCATCACCTGCAACCAGTACACGAGCTGGGAGATCTCCTCCGAGAGCGACTCGTCCGACTCATGCTCGGCGGCCAGCCAGACCTCGCCCGCCTCCTCGATGATCTTCTTCCCGAGCGTATGGACGCCCGCGTCCAGAGCGGCGACGGTACCGCTGCCCTCGGGGCGGGTCTGGGCCTTGTCGGCCAGCTCAGAGAAGAGTTCGTCGAAGGTTTTCACACCGACTATTTTTGCACGTCGAGTCGATCGGTCCCTGGCCGGGGCGCGGTGCCCTCCCGGGGCGCGCGACGGGGTCCGGTCAGCGTGCGGCGAAGACCTCCGCGAGATCGTCGAGGGTGAGACCCTCGAGCGTCTCTCGGTAGGTGTACGTCGGCTTGGGCGGCACCGGGATCGCCGACGGGATCACGATCGCGGGCACGCCGGCGGCGTGCGTCGCGGCGGCGCCGACCGGCGAGTCCTCGAAGGCCAGACACTCGGACGCGCAGAATCCGACCAGTTCGGCGGCCCGGCGATAGATGTGCGGCTCGGGCTTGCCCGCCTCCACCTCGTCGCCGCAGACGGTGGCGACGAACCGGTCGCGCCCCAGCGTCTCGAGCATCACATCGGTGACCTCGCGGACCGTGTTGGTGACCAGCACCATCGGGATCTCCGCACCCGCCACGAGGTCGAGCGCGGAGAGTGCGCCGGGCCGCCACCGCAGATCGGTGGCGAACAGTTCGAGGACCCGAGCGACCATCGCGTCCTCGTCGGCCTCGAAGTCGCGCCCGGACTCCGGCACCCGTGCCGCGTCGTACACCTTGGTCAGCGCGTCCACCGAACTGTTGCCCATGGTGGCGTTGCGCAGCTCCGGAGTCATCTCGGCGCCGATGCCGCGGGCGAACTCCTCCATCGCCCGGCCCCACAGCGGCTCGGTGTCGAGGAGCGTTCCATCCATGTCCCAGAGCACGGCGCGCGGAAGCACACGGTCGTCTGTCACTGCCTCTTGCCTTTCGACGTCGGTTCCCGATCGGCCGGCGACGGGCCACGGCCATCGGGCACCAGCGTAGGCCAGCGGTCGTCGGCGCGGGCGGATCGCCGCACCCCTCAACTGACCAGGTTCATCACCAGGTTGATGGTCGTGGCGATGATGACCGTTCCGTAGACGTAGCTGAGCAGGCAGTGCTTGAGCACCTCGCGCCGGATGACAGTGGGTCCGACGGCGGTGTCCGAGACCTGATAGGTCATGCCGAGGTTGAAGGCGAAGTAGAAGAAGTCCGCGTAGCAGGGCGGATCGCTCGTGTTGAAGTCGATCCCGCCCGGCTCGCCGGCGTAGTAGATCCGGGCGTACCGCGACGCGAACAGCGTGTGCAGCATCCCCCACGCCGCGAGCACCGCCACCACCGCCAGCATCGCGTACCAACTGCCGTTGCGGTCCCGGGCGGCCAGCAGCAGCACACCGATCGCGGACAGACTCACCGCGAGCGTTGCGATCAGCGCCGCATCGCCGAGTTCGTCGCGGACGTCGGCGGCCTCCGCGTGGGCGCGGGTGGTCGGCGCGTCCATCGGCCACAGCATCGCCACCGACCACACCAGATACACCGCCGACGTGACCGTCACCATCAGCATCGGCGCGAGCTGCCACAGTCCGGTCGCCGGCCAGACCACCGCGGCGATCACCAGTCCCGCCGCGAGTCCGACGATGAAGCGCGTCATCCCGCGCACATCCCGTTTGGCCATGCTGTGACGTTATCGGAGCGCCGAGCCGGTCGCGGACCGCACGCCCGGGGCGGCCCCGCCGTCAGCGGGGACTCCCCTGGCGCGGCCCTCGGACTACGTGTTGAAGTACTTGGCCTCCGGGTGGTGCAGCACGAAGGCGTCGGTGGACTGCTCCGGATGCAGCTGCAGTTCCTCCGACAGCTCGACGCCGATGCGGCCCGGTTCCAGCAGATCGATCATCTTGGCGCGGTCTTCGAGGTTCGGGCAGGCACCGTAGCCGAAGCTGTAGCGCGCACCGCGGTACTCCAGGTCGAAGAAGCCCTGCGGGCGGTCGGGGTCCTCGTCGGCCATCACCCCGTCGGCGAAGGTCAGCTCGCTGCGCACCCGCTGATGCCAGTACTCGGCGAGCGCCTCGGTGAGCTGCACGCCGATGCCGTGCACCTCCAGATAGTCGCGGTATGCGTTCTCGGCGAACAGCTTGTTCGCGAAGTCGGCGATCGGGGTGCCCATCGTGACCAACTGGAAGGGCAGGACGTCGACCTTCCCGTCGGCGAGCGCCTGCTCCCTGGAACGGATGAAATCGGCGATGCACAGGAAGCGGGGGCGCTGCTGCCTCGGGAACTCGAAGCTGTGCCGGACGGGCGCGGAGGGGTCGGGCGACTCCAGCACGTGCACCGTGTCGCCCTCGCTGACGGCCGGGAAGAAGCCGTAGACGACGGCGGCGTGCTGCAGGATCCCCTCGGTCGCCAGACGGTCGATCCACTCGCGCAGGCGCGGCCGCCCCTCGGTCTCGACGAGTTCCTCGTAGTCGGGTCCCTCTTCGCCGCGGGTGCCGCGCAGTCCCCACTGTCCGAGGAACAGCGCGCGTTCGTCGAGCATCGCCAGGTAATCGGCGACCGGAATGCCCTTGACGATCCGCGTCCCCCAGAACGGCGGTGTCGGCACCTCGTTGTCGGCGGCCACATCCGACCGCGCCGGGACCTCGACCGGCGGTTCGGCGGCCTTGCGCTTCTCCGCGATCCGCTTGGACCGTTCGCGACGGGCCTTGCGCTCAGCGACCTTGGCCGCGGCGGCCTTGGCCTCCTCGCTGTCGGGATCGGGACCCTCTCCGCGTTTGATGGCCATGATCTCGTCCATCAGCGACAGCCCCTCGAAGGCGTCGCGCGCGTACCGGACATCACCCTCGTAGACGTCGGCGAGATCGCCCTCGACGTACGTGCGGGTCAGTGCCGCCCCGCCCAGCAGCACCGGGTAGTCGGCCTTGCCCTGGGAGTTCATCTCCTCCAGGTTCTCCTTCATCACCACCGTCGACTTGACCAGCAGTCCGGACATGCCGATGACGTCGGCCCGATTCTCCTCGGCCGCCGACAGGATGGTCGCGATGGGCTGCTTGATGCCGATGTTGACGACGTCGTACCCGTTGTTGCTCAAGATGATGTCGACGAGGTTCTTGCCGATGTCGTGGACGTCGCCCTTGACGGTGGCGAGCACGATCTTGCCCTTGCCGTCCTCGTCGGTCGCCTCCATGAACTGCTCGAGATGCGCCACCGACGACTTCATCACCTCGGCGGACTGGAGCACGAAGGGCAGCTGCATCTGGCCCGACCCGAACAGTTCGCCGACGGTCTTCATGCCCGACAGCAGAGTGTCGTTGATGATCGACAGCGGCGGAACGGTCTGTCGCGCTTCGTCGAGATCCTCGATCAGGCCGTTCTTGTCGCCGTCGACGATCCGCCGCTCCAACCGCTCGAACAGCGGCAGCGCCGCGAGTTCGGCGGCCCGCGACTCGCGCGCCGACGCCGCCGACACGCCCTCGAACAACTCCATCAGCTTCTGCAGCGGATCGTAATCGGTGCGGTTGTTGTAGACGAGGTCGAGGGCCGTCTGTCGCTGCTCGTCCGGGATCCGCGCCATCGGCAGGATCTTCGACGCGTGCACGATCGCCGTGTCCAATCCCGCCTTCACGCACTCGTGCAGGAACACCGAGTTCAGCACTTGACGCGCGGCGGGGTTGAGACCGAACGAGATGTTCGAGATGCCGAGCGTGAAGTGGACCTGCGGATGGGCCTCCTTGATGCGCCGGATGGCTTCGATGGTCTCGATGCCGTCGCGGCGCACCTCCTCCTGACCGGTCGAGATCGGGAAGGTGAGCGCATCGATGATGATGTCCTCCTCTTCGAGACCCCAGTTCTGGGTGAGGTCGGTGATCAGCCGCTCGGCGATGGCCACCTTGTGATCCGCGGTGCGTGCCTGCCCCTGCTCGTCGATCGTCAGCGCGACCACGGCGGCGCCGTGCTCCACGACGTGCGACATGATTCGGGTGAACCGCGAGTCGGGCCCGTCGCCGTCCTCGTAGTTCACCGAGTTGACCGCGCAACGGCCGCCGAGGTGCTCGAGGCCGGCGCGGATCACGTCGGGTTCGGTGGAGTCGATCATGATCGGCAGCGTCGACGCGGTCGCGAACCGGGAGGCGAGCTCGGTCATGTCGGCCGCCCCGTCGCGGCCGACGTAGTCGACGTTGAGGTCGAGCATGTGGGCGCCGTCGCGGGTCTGGTCCTTGGCGATCTCGAGACACTTCTCATAGTCGCCGCTGATCATCGCCTCGCGGAAGGCCTTCGAGCCGTTCGAGTTGGTCCGTTCGGCGATCACCAGGAAGCTCGCGTCCTGGTGGAACGGCACCGCGGTGTACAGCGACGAGGTCTCCGACTCGTGCTGGGGGTGGCGGGGGGCCGGGGTGACGTCCTTGACCGCCTCGGCCACCTGGCGGATGTGCTCGGGAGTGCTGCCGCAGCACCCACCGACGAACTGCAGACCGTAGTCGGCGACGAATCCCGACAGCGCGGACGCCATGTCCTCCGGGGTCAGCGGATACTCGGCGCCGTTCTTGCCGAGAACGGGCAGGCCGGCGTTCGGCATCACCGAGACCGGGATCCGCGCGTGCTTGGACAGGTACCGCAGATGTTCGCTCATCTCGGTCGGACCGGTGGCGCAGTTGAGTCCGACGACGTCGACGCCGAGCGGCTCGATCGCCGCCAGCGCTGCACCGATCTCCGAGCCGATCAGCATGGTGCCGGTGGTCTCGACGGTCACGTGGGTGATGATCGGCAGGTGGCGGCCGAACTGCTCCATCGCGCGGCGTGCCGCGACGACGGCGGCCTTGAGCTGCAGCAGATCCTGGCTGGTCTCGACGAGGATGGCGTCGGCACCGCCCTCCAACATGCCGAGCACGCATTCGACGTACGCGTCGCGGATGGCGCCGAAGGTGGTGTGCCCGAGGCTGGGAAGCTTGGTGCCCGGACCGATCGAGCCGAGCACGAACCGGTCGGTCCCGTCGGCCGACGGCCCGAACTCGTCGGCCACCCCGCGGGCGATCGACACCCCTTTGTAAGCGAGTTCCCGGATCCGGTCGGCGATGTCGTAGTCGCCCAGGTTCGACAGGTTGCAGCCGAAGGTGTTGGTCTCGACGGCGTCGGCGCCCGCCTCGAAGTAGGCGCGGTGGATACCTGCCAGCACGTCGGGACGAGTGTCGTTGAGGATCTCGTTGCAGCCCTCGAGCTGCCGGAAATCGTCGAGCGTCAGATCGGCGGCCTGGAGCATCGTTCCCATCGCCCCGTCACCGATCAGCACCCGACGCGACATCGCCTGGAGGAAAGTCGAGTCGTAGTTATCATGTGCGGTGGAGTGCGATGCCATACCTAGCAGGTTAGTTCGCGGCGAATCGACGGCCGTCGTAGGCTCGGTGGAATGAACTCCACACCGGACGGAAACGCAGCTGAGCAGGACGATTCGGCCGACCGCGCGGGACTGCCCATTTTACGCACGCCGATTTTAATTGCGGCGTTCTCCGGGTGGAACGACGGCGCCGACGCCGCCACCGCGGCGGTCGAACACCTGGCGCTGGAGTGGGACGCCACCTCCATCTGGGAGATCGAACCCGACGACTTCTACGACTACCAGTCCACACGTCCCACGATTCGGCAGCGCGGCGGCGTCACCCGGCACATCGAGTGGCCGGTGACGAGCATGTCGGTGTGCGTCCTGTCCGCGCACGACCGCGACGTGGTCCTCGTCCTCGGTCCCGAGCCGAACTACCGCTGGCGGTCGTTCTGCGCCCGCATCGTCGAACTCGCCGAGGCACTGGAGGTCGAGATGACCGTGATGCTCGGTGCCCTGCTGGCCGACACCCCGCACACTCGTCCGGTGCCGGTCTCGGGGACCGCCGAGACCAGCGACGCCGCCAAGCGGCTGGGTCTGGAGCTCAGCCGATACGAGGGACCCACCGGAATCACCGGCGTACTGTCGGACGCCTTCGTCCAAGCGGGCATCCCGTCGGTCTCCCTGTGGGCGGCCGTCCCCCACTACGTGGCGCACACCACCAACCCCAAGGCCACACTCGCGCTCCTGACGAACGTCGCGTCGGTGACCGGTCTCCCGATCCCGCTGGGCACGCTGCCGCACCGGGCCGAGGAATGGGAGCAGTCGATCAGCGAGATGACCTCGGACGACGAGGACATGGCCGCGTACGTCCATGAACTCGAGCAGGCCTCCGACGAGGATCTGGACGACACCATGCTCCGGATCGACGGTGAACAGCTGGCGGCGGAGTTCGAGAAGTACCTTCGTCGGCGGGACGACGAGGACTGACCGGCTCCCCCACGGCGAGAGTGATCAGCCGATGCGCTCGATCTCGACGACGGGCGTCGTCACCCGCCAGGTGCGCACCTCCGGGTCGTCGGCGGCGCGCACCCAGAACTGGGCGGGCTCCCCGACGCGGCAGATCTTGACGTCCAGCAGCGGGATGTCCTCCGAATCGCGCCGGAGTTCACTGACCTCCCACCGGTGATCGTCGGTGCGCCCGACGCCGGGTGCGCGCAGGAGGGTCATCTCCCCGAAATCGATGACGTAGGTGGAGGTACGCGTGACGACCGTCCACACACCCTCGGGACCGTCGATCGGGATCTGCTGAGCACGAGCCACGAGCGAACCTTAGCCGACCGGTGCGATGTCGACACCCAGCAGCGCATCGACGGCGTCGGCGACCAGCCGCGGCGCCGTGGTCGACGCACCGATTCCCAGGATCGCGTCGGCCGCCCACGCGTCCACGGCGGCCAGCGCCTTCGGGGTGTCGAGATCGTCGGCCAGATGCTGACGCAGTCGTGCGACGGTGTCGGCGGCGTCGGGCGCGGTCGCGAGCTTGGCCGCCCGGCGCCACGTCGCCAGTCGGCGCTCACCGTCGGCGAGGATGTCGTCGGTCCACATGCGGTCGGCACGGTAGTGCTGCGAGATCAGACCGAGTCGGACGGCTCCCGGATCGACGCCCGCCGCCCGCAGCTTCGACACGAGCACGAGGTTCCCCAGGCTCTTGGACATCTTCTCGCCGTCGAGTCCGATCATCCCGGTGTGGACGTAGTGACGGGCGAAGCGACGCTCACCGGTGAGCGCTTCGGCGTGGGCCGCCGAGAACTCGTGATGCGGGAAGATCAGATCGCTGCCGCCGCCCTGGATGTCGAAACCCATGCCCAGCCGTCGCAGCGCGATGGCCGAACACTCGATATGCCAGCCGGGACGGCCCGGGCCCATCGGCGACTCCCACGACGGCTCGCCGTCGCGCGCGGCGCGCCACAGCAGCGCATCGAGCCGATTGCGCTTGCCCGGACGGTCGGGGTCGCCGCCGCGCTCGGCGAAGAACGTCGCCATCGTCTGCGCGTCGTATCCGGACTCGTACCCGAACTGCGGTGTCGCGTCGACGCTGAAATAGACGTCCGGGAACTCCTCGTCGTCCACCACGTAGGCCGCGCCCCGCGCCAGCAGCTCGCCGACGGCGTCGACCACCTCGCCGATCGACTCCACGGCGCCGACGTAGTCGCGCGGCGCCAGGACTCGCAGCGCCTCCATGTCGGCGCGGAACAGATCGATCTCACGCGAGCCGAGGTCGCGCCAGTCCACACCGTCGCGTTCGGCGCGCTCGAACAGCGGGTCGTCGACGTCGGTGATGTTCTGCACGTAGTGCACGTCGTGCCCGCCGTCCCGGAGAATCCGGTTGATCAGGTCGAAGGTCACGTAGGTGGCGGCGTGGCCGAGATGAGTGGCGTCGTACGGGGTGATGCCGCAGACGTACATCGTCGCGACCTCACCCGGGCTGACCGGCTTCACCTGGGCGTCGGAGGTGTCGTAGAGACGCAGCGGGACAGCGGGCCCCGGCACGGACGGAATCTTGGGCGACGGCCACGAATGCATGCCGTCAACTGTATGTGCCCGCGGCCGGTGCCCGGCAGTCCGGGTACCCGGTCAGAAGGGCGGCCACGGGATCGCGCGGCTGTGGGGCGGCAGCGGCATCACGCCCACATCGGCGAGCGACTTCGCACGCCGCAGCAGCGCGGCGATCTCCTCCGGGGTGATCAGCGTCGACAGACGCACATGCAGCACGCTGTCCACGTCCTCGAGCACGCCGCTCAGACGCGCCAGGTCGGCACGCTCGCCGGGCGGCACCGGGGTGCCCGCCCATCCCCACAGGATGGTCCGAAGCTTGTTCTCGCTGTGCAGGCAGATCCCGTGATCGATGCCGTACAGCCGGCCGTCGCCGTCGGTCAGGATGTGCCCGCCCTTGCGATCGGCGTTGTTGAGGACGGCGTCGAGCACCGCGAGGCGGCGCAGCCTGTCCTCCACCGAATGAACGAGGATCACTTCATCGCCTCGGTGGTCGTAGGCGTTGAGGACCCCGCGATACCCCTCCGGCACCTCGCCGGCGGGCACCAGATCCACCGGGTCGAGACGGCCGTCGTCCGACGGCGGCTGCTCGATCCACCGCTGGACCATGCCCGCACCCAGATCGATGTCGGTCGGACCGTCCTCGCGCAGCACGGTCTCGGGTATCAGATCCCATCCGAGTGCGTCGCTGATGAGATAGGACGCCACTTCGCGGCCGGCGAGGGTCCCGTCCGGGAAGTCCCACAGCGGTTCCTCACCGCGTACGGGCTTGTACACGCAGCGCATGGCCGTCCGTCCGTCCGACACGGCGCAGGCCACCGTGAGGTTGCTGGCCGAGGCGATGCGGCCCAAAACGGTGAGCTCGCCGGTGGCCAGCAGCTCCAGGCAGTCGGCGTTCACCGGTGCGTGTCGTCCCCGCCCCAGTCGCCGTCGTCCGCGCCGTCACCACGCTCGTCGGTGCCGTCGTCGTCGCTGTCGTCATCAGTGTCGTCGTCCAGTACGGCGTCCTCGTCCTCGACGGTGAACGACGAGTCGAATCCGGGCACCAGCCGACTCAGACTCGCGAGCACCTCCGGGTCGACGAACTCGAGTGACCGGCTGAACTCGGCGTCGCGTTTGTAGCCGTTGCTGCGTGCGCAGATGTGCCCCGACGGATCCAGCGGCTGGTTGCACAGGGGACACAGCGGGCGGCCGGCCGCGATCACGCGCATAGAGCGGGCACTGAACTCGCGCGCCTCGTCGGCGGTCAGGAAGACGCGGACGGTGTCCGGTCCCTCCTCGGTGTCGTCGAGGATCACCGACTCGTCCAACGGCTGTTCGGTGACCGCGAGCAGTTCGATCACCACCGCGGCCGCATCGGCGTCCCAGCCCAGACCCATCGAACCGACCCGGAACTCGGAATCGATCGGGCTCTCGAGCGGCGAGACGTCGCCGACGTCCTCGGCCTCCGGTGGAATCGGCGTGCCGAAGCGCCGGCGCACCTCGTCGAGCAGATAGCTGAGGCGGTCGGCCAGGATCAGCACCTGCTGCTTCTCCAGTTCGACGCTCATCAACCGAGAGTCCTGCGACACCTGAATGTAGAAGGTGCGATCCCCCGGCTGACCGACGGTGCCCGCGACGAAACGCCGCGGACTCCGGAATTCGTGGATCGTACGAGCCATGACTCAACGGTACCCGGACGGCGAGCCGTGCTCCCGACTATGCTCCGGTGGACCCGCCCACCGTGGCGCCGGCGGCCATCGGCGGCCGCGGGAGCTCGAGCACCCCGTTGTTGTTGACGGTCTGCACGTAGGGCCGGGCAGCCGAGTAATGGATCACGCTGATCGAACCCGGATCCACCACGATCCGCTGGAACTGGTCCAGATGCATGCCGAGTGCATCGGCGAGCACCGCTTTGATCACGTCGCCGTGCGAGCAGGCCACCCACACGCCCTTCCCGTCGGGACCGCCGTGTACCCGGTCGAGTTCCCGGATCGCCCTGGTCGCGCGGCGCGACACGTCGAGCAGGCCCTCGCCGCCCGGGAACACCACCGCCGACGGCTGCTGCTGCACCACCTTCCACAGCGGCTCGCCGAGCAGTTCGGAGATCTTGCGATTGCTCCAGTCGCCGTAATCGACCTCTTCCAGATTCGGGTCGGTCAGGTGCGGCAGCTCCGGGCGCGCCGCCACGAGCGGTGCGACCGTCTCCGCGCATCGCTGCAACGGCGAGCGGACGACGGCGGTGAGGTCGCCGAGGACGCTGCCGAGCCTGACCGGGAGTTCACCGGCCTGCGTGCGTCCGTGACCGTCGAGCCCCACACCCGGCGTCCGACCCGCGAGAAGTCCCGACGTGTTGGCCGTGGAGCGTCCGTGCCGGACCAGGATCACCGTCATGTCACACAGGTTACTGCCGCACGTGAATCGGGCCCGTCGACGCGGTCACGCCGCGATCGCGCCCACCTGCAGCAGGACGATGACGAGCAGGCCGAGCGCCACGCGGTAGGTCGCGAACCACACCATCGAATGGTGCGAGACGAACTTGAGCAGCCATGCGATCGAGACGTAACCGAGCACGAAGGCGATGAGAGTGGCCACCGCGATCTGCGGGCCGCTCGCGGCCAGGCCCTCCCCCGCGGGTTCGAAGACGTCCTTGAGGCTGAACAGTCCGGAGGCGAGAACCGCCGGAATCGCGATCAGGAAGGAGAATCGGAACGCCGCCTCGCGTTCGAGGCCGACGAACAGACCCGCGCTCGCCGTCGCACCCGACCGCGAGACTCCTGGGATCAGCGCCAGACACTGCGCCGCGCCCATCACGAGGGCATCGCGCCGGGTGATCTTCTCCAGGGGCCGCTCGCGCGTTCCGACGTACTCGGCGGCGAGGAAGACGAAGGAGAACAGGATCAGCATGATCGCCACCAGCCAGAGGTTCCGGCCTGCGGTGCGGATCTGGTCCTTGAAGACGAATCCGAGCACGCCGATCGGGATGGTGGCGAGAATCACGTACCAGCCCAGCCGGTAGTCCAGACCGCGCCTCGTCCGGTCCCGCAGTCCCGCGAACCACGCACCGACGATCCGCCAGATGTCCTTGGCGAAGAAGATGAGAACCGCGAGTTCGGTGCCGAGCTGGGTGACCGCGGTGAACGAGGCACCGGCGTCGTCACCGAACCAGATCTCCGAGATGATGCGCAGATGGGCCGAGGACGAGATCGGCAGGAACTCCGTCAGGCCCTGGACCGCTCCGAGGACGATCGCCTGGAGCCATGTCATGGTCTCAGTCACGGGGGCTGATGCTACCCATCGAACGGGTCACACATCGGCATCGCGCAAGATGGTGTCATGCGCGCGCGAACCCGACTCACCGCCCTGCTCGTGGCCGTGGCCACGGCCTCCGCCCTCACCGCCTGCGGTCAGTCCGACGACGGCTCCGCACAGAATGTGCCGACTGTCACACCCGCGACACCTGCCGAATCCCCGGCCGACGCCGCCCGCCCGGCGGGCGCGGTCGTCGCCGCGGACGCCGCACGCGCCGTGGTGGCCGGGCACGGTCAGCAGTCGCGGGTCGCGCTGCTGTCGAACGACGGACGAACCGTGCAGATCTTCACCGATCCGGGCGCCCCGGGTGCGCCCGCGCCGACCTCGGTTCCGGTGCCCGGTCTCGCCGCGCTCACCGCCTCCGGCGACGGTTTCGTCGGTGCCGGAGAGAGCGGGATCGTCCGCATCGATCCCGCCGGCTCGGTGACTGTGACGAAGACGGATCTGCCCGGCGCACTGTCGGTGGCGACCACTGAGGACGGCCGGACGCTGGTCGGCACCGACCGCGGCCACGTGCTGGTGCTCGACCGCGACGG
Organism: Gordonia sp. LUNF6; assembly: GCF_047041125.1. Classification (NCBI taxonomy): domain Bacteria; kingdom Bacillati; phylum Actinomycetota; class Actinomycetes; order Mycobacteriales; family Gordoniaceae; genus Gordonia; species Gordonia sp. LUNF6. The sequence continues at coordinate 1,981,516 of NZ_CP178181.1, read as the reverse complement.
ACAACAGCAGCGCGACATCGGCGGCTTCGTCCGCGTCGACGACATCACCGTGGCACCTGCGACCGCCGGCGATCGTGCCGGGCAGGTCGTGGTCCTCGATCGGGCGCAGTCGGCGGTCACCCCGGTCGACATCGACTCGGGGGAACTCAAGGCGGCGCTGCGCGCCGGCGACGGGGCGACCACCTCCATCGTCGATCGATACGGCCGGGTGCTGGTGGCCGGTACCCGCAACAACGAGGTGTACGCGTTCTACGGGCAGCCGATCGTGATGCGCATGCGGGCTCCGGTCGCCGACAGCCCGTACGCGCTGGCCTTCGACAACCGTCGCAACCTGCTGTGGGTCTCCAGCACTGCCACCAATGAGATCGCCGCCTATGACGTCTCCACCGGAGAGGTCATCGAGAAGCACCGGTTCGCGAGCGTCCCGCAGGTCACCTCGATGGACGTCGACCCGGTCAGTGGTTCACTTCTGGCGGCCTCGGGCCGCGACGGCTCACTCCAGGTGATCGCGGCCGATGCGGTCCGGTGACCGCCCCGTACCCGACCTCGCACTCACGACGAAGGCTCTCACGATGCTCAGCACACTGAACCGGATCCTCTACCCGCTGGTCTTGAAGGTCATGTTCCTGCTCGACCCCGAGCGGATCCACGCGATCACCGCTCAGGTGATCCGCCGCTGCGGCTACGCGCCGGGAGTGCGATCGCTGATGGCGAAGCTCTTCGCCACCGATGACCCGATTCTCCGCAACGAGGTCTTCGGGGTCTCGTTCCCCGCACCGATCGGACTGGCCGCCGGCTTCGACAAGAACGCGTCGAGCGTCAACGCGTGGGGGCAGATGGGCTTCGGATTCGCCGAGATCGGCACCATCACCGGTCAGGCGCAGCCGGGCAACCCCGCTCCCCGTCTGTTCCGGCTGCCCGCAGATCGGGCGCTGATCAACCGGATGGGCTTCAACAATCCCGGTGCGGACACCGCGGCCCGCGCGCTGGCTCAGCCCCGGCCCGGACCGGTCCGGGTCCCGATCGGCGCGAACATCGGCAAGACCAAGGTGGTTCCGGTCGAGGATGCCGTCGACGACTACCGGCACAGCGCCCGGACACTCGGGCCCCTGGCGGACTTCGTGGTCGTGAACGTCAGCTCGCCGAACACTCCTGGACTGCGCGACCTGCAGGCCGTCGACTCGCTGCGGCCGATCCTCGCGACGGTCCTGGACGTGGTCGACAAGCCGGTGCTGGTGAAGATCGCACCCGATCTGTCGGACGAGGACGTCGACGCCGTCGCCGACCTCGCCGTCGAGCTGGGCGTCGCCGGCATCGTCGCCACCAACACGACCATCCGGCGCGATTCCCTTGTGACTCCGCAGGCCGAGGTCGAGGCCTGCGGCGCGGGCGGACTCTCCGGACCGCCGGTCGCCGACCGGTCGCTGGAGGTGTTGCGCCGCCTGTACCGACGAGTGGGCGGCCGGGTGGCGCTGGTCAGCGTCGGCGGGATCGAGACCGTCGACCAGGCGTGGGAACGCATCTGCGCCGGCGCCGACCTGCTTCAGATGTACACCGGATTCATCTACGGCGGACCGGTCCGCCTCCGGGAACTGCACGAGGGCATCGCTGCGCGGCTGCGCGCGGGCGGCTACTCCTCGATCCGCGAAGCCGTCGGCTCCGCGGCGCAGTGAGCCGCCCGGCGGCGCGCCCTACTCGGCGGGCTGTTCGAAGACGCCGGTGAGGATCCCGCGCGCGATCGCGCGCGAGTAGAGGTTGAAGCCGAGGAAGGCCGGAGTCGCCTCGGCGGGCAGTTCCAACGATTCGGTGTCGACGGCGTGCACGGCGAACATGTAGCGGTGCGGACCGTGACCGGGAGGCGGACCGGCACCGATGAACTGCTTGAGGCTCGCATCGTTGTTGAGCGTCACGGCACCGGCGGGCAGATCCGCCGACCCCGGCGACCCGGCGCCCGTCGGCAGCGAGGTCACCGACGCCGGGATGTCGGCGACGGCCCAGTGCCAGAAGCCGGAAGCCGTGGGAGCGTCCGGATCGAAACACGTCACGACGAAGCTCTTGGTCTCGGCGGGGAAACCCGACCAGCTCAGCTGCGGGGAGACGTCGTCTCCGCCCGCGCCGAAGATCCCCGAGACCTGCGGCGTCGGGAGGGTCTGGCCCTCGGCGAAGTCGCTCGATGTCACCGTGATCGCCGGCAACTGGGGTAACGCGTCATACGGGTCGTATGTCGTCACTATCGCATCCTTTCGACTGTCCGCACCCGGCCGTTGTCGTCAGCAGTTGCGGAGAAAATGCTCGAAAACCTTGGTACCGAACACGATCGAGTCTACGGGCACGCGTTCGTCGACGCCGTGAAAGAGCGCGGCGAAATCGAGTTCGGGAGGCAGCCGAAGCGGAGCGAAGCCGAAGCACCGGATCCCGAGCTTCGCGAAGGCCTTCGCGTCGGTGCCGCCCGAGAGCATGTACGGCACCGTCCGGCCGTCCTCGTCGTGCGCGAGGATCGCATCGTTCATCGCGTCGACGAGATCGCCGTCGAACCGCGTCTCGTAGGGATCCAGGTGGGTGATCCACTCGCGCTTCACCTTGGGGCCGATCAACTCGTCGATCGTGCGCTCGAACTCGGCCTGCCTGCCGGGCAGCACGCGGCAGTCCACGACGGCCTCGGCGTGCTGGGGAATGACGTTCGCCTTGTAGCCGGCCGACAGCATCGTCGGGTTCGCGGTGTCCCGGAGGGTGGCGCCGATGATGCGGGCGATGTTCCCGATCTTGAACAGGGCGGACTCCAGATCCGGCGTCTCGGGACTGAAATCGAGGCCGGTCTCCTCCGACAGTGCCTCCAGGAACTCCCGGACCGACTCGGTCATCACCAGCGGGAAGCGGTGCGCGCCGATGCGGGCCACCGCGGTCGCGATCTCCGTGACCGCGTTCTCGGCGGCGAGGAACGAACCGTGGCCTGCCTGCGCGTCGCAGGTGAGCCGCATCCACGACAGTCCCTTCTCGGCCGTCTCCACGAGATACAGACGCCGCACACCTCCGTCCGGGCGGTCGACGGTGAGGGAGAACCCGCCGACCTCCCCGACGGCCTCGGTGATGCCCTCGAAGAGATCGGGGCGGTTCTGCACCAGCCAGTGCGATCCCCACGTGCCACCGGCCTCCTCGTCGGCCAGGAAGGCGAAGACGATGTCGCGCGGCGGAACGGTGCCCTCACGTTTGAACTGGCGCGCCAGTGCGAGCGCCATGCCGGCCATGTCCTTCATGTCGACCGCGCCTCGGCCCCAGACGTAGCCGTCGCGGACGGCGCCGGAGAACGGGTGGACGCTCCAGTCCTCCGCCTCCGCGGGCACCACGTCGAGATGCACGTGGATCAGCAGCGCACCGCGGTCCGGATCGGCGCCCGGCAACCGCGCGAACACGTTCCCGCGTCCGGGCATGCCCGACTCCACGTATTCGGTGGCGTAGCCGACCTCCTCGAGCCGCGCCGCCACCCATCTGGCGCACTCCGCCTCCCCCTTGGTGGTCTCCGGCTGTCCGGTATTCGACGTGTCGAATCGGATCAGCGCACTCACCAGATCGACAACTTCATCGGTCGCTCGCAAGCCTGTCACCTCTTCATTCGTAGGCGATTTGGGATACGGGGGCAACCGTGGTTATTGTTATCCCGCGCAAAGCGGTGCGGAGCGCACGAACAACAGAACAAGTCCGAGTGGCGGAATGGCAGACGCGCTAGCTTGAGGTGCTAGTGTCCTATTAACGGACGTGGGGGTTCAAGTCCCCCCTCGGACACACTTCTCCGGCGGCGGCGACATCGATCGAATCGATGTCGCCGTCGTCGTTTTCGACATCGACGGTGGTCGCGTCCGCTGCAGTTCGGCGCGACCGCGAGCGGCCGGACGACGATACAGTCATGTGCGTGGACACGGACCCGGCGAGCAAGACGGAAGACTCCGATTTTCCCGGCACCCGCGTTCTGGTGCTTCTCACGTGTGTCGCCCTCGTCGCCGGCGCGCTGACCGGGCTGGTCGGCGGAGCCTTCCGCTGGACTCTCTCGTGGGCCGAGGAGCGTCGCGCCGATCTGGTCGACTGGGCCGGTGATCACGGACTCGGCGGCGCGCTGATCGTCATCGCCGTGGCAGCGGCCTCCGCGGCCGCCGCGGTGGCGATCGTGCGACGGATCCCCCTCGCCGCGGGCAGCGGCATCCAGCAGGTGGAGGCCGTCGAGGACGATGAAGCGCCCGCCGCGCCGTGGTCGGTGATCCCCGCCCGGTTCGCCGGCGGCGTGCTCAGCATGGGCTTCGCGGGAATGGTGCTGGGCCGCGAGGGCCCCACCGTGCACATGGGCGCGGCGATCGGCGCGGCCGCCGCACGCCTGATCCGTGCGACGTCGGACGAGATCCGGGTGATGCAGACCGCCACCGCCGGCGCCGGACTCGCCGTGGCCTTCAACGCCCCGATCGGCGGTGCACTCTTCGCCTTCGAGGAGGTCGCCAAGAAGATCCGGCTGCGCTACGCGGTGTGGACGCTCACCGCGGTGGCGGCTGCCGTCGCCTGCAGCCGGCTGATCCTCGGCGACGCTCCCGACTTCCGGGCGGGCGGGATCGACAATCCGTCCCCGGACCGTCTTTGGGTCTTCCTCGTCTTCGGTGTCGTCGTCGGCGCCCTCGGAGTGGTCTACAGTCGGCTGCTGCTCTTGTTCGTGGATCTCGCCGCGCGCATCAGAGTGCCAGCGGTGGTTCTCGGCGCCCTCGTCGGCGCGGGCATCGGCATCCTGGCGATCACCGTGCCCTCGGCGGTCGGTGGCGGCGACGACCTCGCCCAACGTCTGCTCGACGCCCAGCGGACGGCATTCTGGATGATCCTCGCGATCATCGCCATGCGGTTCGTGACCGGACCGGTCTCCTACGGCACCGGAGCGCCCGGCGGTCTCTTCGCCCCGATGCTCGCACTGGGAGCGCTGACGGGAGCCGGCTTCGGCCGGATCCTCGAAGCGCTGTACGCGCCCTTCGGCGATCTGACGCCTGCGCTGGTGGTGGTCGGAATGAGCACCTTGTTCGCGGCGGTGGTCCGCGTACCCCTCACCGCGATCGTCCTGGTGATGGAGATGACCGCGGTGACGGCACTGACGGTGCCCATGGCGGTGGCGGTGACCGCCGGTGTCGCGACCGCCTCGCTGGCCGGGTCGAAGCCGGTCTACGACGCACTGCGCGAACGATACCTGCGCGACATCGGCGTCTCGGGCGTCGCCGTACGCCCGCACGACTGACAGCGGCGCGGACGCCACCGAAGATCGGTGACGCCCGCGCGCGTGCCGGGTCTGCCGCGGTCAGCCCTGTCTGCTGCCGACCCCGGTTCCGAGCGTGATGTCGAGCGTGTTGTCGCCGTCGGCGGTCACCGTGGTCTGCACCGCGCGCGGCTCGTACATGCTCGCGACGACGGTGAACCTGTCGTCGGTGAGACCCTCGATGCGGTAGCGCCCGTCGGCGTCGGTCCGGGCCGTGGCGACGATGGTCCGATCCGAGCCGATCGCCGACACGGTCGCTCCGGCAAGCGGGGTGCCGTCCGCGGCGCGCACGTACCCCTGGACGCCGCCGATGGCGTCGAGCACGATGTCGATCGCCACGGCGTCTCCGGCGGTCACCAACTCGCTGCTCGCCTGGTAGCCGGGCGCCGAGGCGGTCACCGCCACGGTGTCGCCGTCGGTGAGTCCGCCGATCGAGAACTCGCCGTCCGAGCCGGCCTGCGCGGTGGCCAGCACCGAACCGGTCTGATCGGTCACGACCAGCCGTGCGGGCAGCGGGCGCTGCGCGTCGCGGACGCGCCCGGTCAGCACGGCTGCGCCCGAGAGCGAGAAGTCCCGGCGCAGTCCCACGTCCCCGACAGTCGACACACCGACGGCCTTGGGGCCGCGTCCCGGCGCGGTGGCGATGACCGTGTACGCCCCGCTCTCCAGCCCGCCGACTCGGTACGAACCGTCCTCGGCGACGGTCGCGCCGCCGGCCTGCCGTCCTTCGCTGTCGGTGACCGTGATGGCCGCCCCGGCGAGCGGCGCACCGTCCGGACCGGTCACGGTTCCGGACAGCTGAGCGCCCGACGGGGAAGCGAAGCTCTCCGACGGCGTCTCGGCGACGAGGGCGACCGGCGATCCGACACCGGCGTCTCCGGCGACCGCGGCGATCTCGGCGCCGACCGTCTCATGGCTCGCCGTCAGCGGCTTCCGGGCGCCGGTGAACACCGACGCGATCGCACCGAGCACGCAGCAGATCAGGGCGAAGGTGAACGCGGCGGTGAGACCGTCCGCGAACGGATCGCTGATCAGGTGCGGGAAGAAGTCCAGTCCGGTCAGATGCTCGACGCTGGCCTGCGGCAGTCCGTTCAGCGCCTGGCCGCCGACCTGCTGGATCGGGTTGTAGCCGAGGAACGCGGCGAACAAGATGCCCACGGTCGGCAGACCGGCGATGGCCTGCGCGGGTTGCGCGGGCATGCCGTTGGCGGTGAGACCGTCGAACATCGCCGACGGCAGCGTGCTCGAGAGACCCGCGATCATCAGCGAGAAGAACAGACCGATCGACAGGACCATCGCCGCGTTCTGGAAGGTCGTCATCATCCCGGCACCGGAGCCACGCGAGGTGACCGGCAGGCTGTTCATCACTTCGGCACGGTTCGGGGAGGCGAACAGGCCCATGCCGATGCCGTTGACCACGAGGATCACGGCGAACACCCAGTAGTCGAAGTCGACGGGGATGGCGATGAGGGCCGCGAAGGTGCCCGCGGTGATCAGCAGACCGAGGGTGGTGAACCACTTGGTGCCCAGCTTGTCCGAGAGCGCGCCCGACACCGGCGCGGAGACCAGGAAGCCCACGGTCATCGGAACCATGTAGATGCCCGCCCACAGCGGCGTCTGCGAGTAGTCGTAGCCGTGCTGCGGCAGCCAGATGCCCTGCAGCCAGATGATGAGGATGAACTGCAGACCGCCGCGCCCGATGGACGCCATCAGGTTCGCGATGTTGCCGAAGGTGAACGACCGGTTGCGGAACAGCGACAGTTCGAACAGCGGGCTGTCGACGTGCATCTCGATGAACACGAAGACCGCGAGGACGAAGGCCCCGCCGACCAGTGCGGCGAGCACCCAGGGGTTGCTCCAGCCCATGTCCGATGAGCCGTACGGCTGGATGCCGTAGGTGATGCCGACGAGGATCGCGATCAAGCCGACGGCGAAGGTGAGGTTGCCCCACCAGTCCATCTTGGCCTTGCGGCGCTCGCCGGTGTCCCGCAGCTTCAGGTAGGCCCAAATGGTGCCCACGACGCCGAACGGAACGGAGACGAGGAAGATGTAGTGCCACTGGATCGGGGCCAGCACGCCGCCGATCAGGAGGCCGAGGAACGAGCCGGCGATCGCCGCGACACCGTTGATGCCCATCGCCAGACCGCGCTGGTTGGCCGGGAAGGCGTCGGTGAGGATGGCCGATGAGTTGGCCATCAGGAAGGCGCCGCCGACACCCTGGATGACGCGCCAGAAGATCAGCCAGATGGCGGCCTGCGACCCGTCGAACCAGGTGATCGCCAGGAAGATGGACGAGACGGTGAACACCGCGAAGCCCATATTGTACATGCGCGCTCGGCCGAACATGTCGCCGAGCCGGCCGAAGCTCACCACCAGGACCGCGGTGACGACGAGGAAACCCATCATCATCCACAGCAGGTAGCTGGTGTTCTGGGGTTCGAGGGGATTGAGGTTGATGCCCTTGAAGATGTCGGGCAGGGCGATCAGCACGATGGAACTGTTGATCGTGGCGATCAACATGCCCAGGGTGGTGTTGGAGAGCGCGATCCACTTGTAGTTGGGACCGAGTTCTTCGAGGGTCTGCTGGCGGGCACCGCCGGCCGGGCCTGTGCCGCCGGCGGTGTCTGCAACTGTTTTGGTCGACATGCGAACCTTTCAGGACTAATGCGGTGAATCAGTGCTTGCGTTGAATCAGTGCTTGCGACGGTTACGCCGAAGATCGGGTGGGCCGTGCGCCGCGGAGGCGTCGATCACGTCTCCGGCGAGCGGACGGCCTGGATGTCGAGCCGGACGCGAGCGGTGTTGCCGATCTGCGCGGCTCCGCTGACGAGTTTGTCGTCGAAGCTGATCCCGAAGTCACGGCGCCGAAGGGTCGCCGTGGCTTGGAAGCCGGCGCGGACGCCGCCCCACGGGTCCTCGGTCTGCCCGAGGAAGATCAGCTCGAGCGAGACCGGGACGGCGGTGTCACGCAGGGTCAGCGTTCCCTCGAGCGTCCAGGTCTCGTCGGACGCCGGGCGCACCCGCTCGGCGTGGAAGAGGGTCGTCGGGTAGCGCTCGGCGTCGAAGAACGCATTCGATCGCAGCACCTCGTCGCGCATCCGGTTGTCGGTGTCGATGCTGGCGGTCGAGATCTCCGCCGTCACCGACGACTGCTCCGGATCGTCGCCGACGACGATGGTGCCCGTGAACTCGGTGAAACGGCCGCGGACGGTCGCGATCCCGAGGTGACGGACGCTGATGTCGATGGTCGAATGCGAGCCGTCGATCTCCCAGCGGCCGGCCTCGGGGGTCGGCGATCCGCCGACCCGGGCGAGAGTGACCTCGCCCAGACCGACCGCGCCGGGACCGGACACGACGGCGGTGCGAGCGGCCGGCTGGAAGCCGTCCGCGGCGGCGACCACGGTGTACATCCCCGCGGCCAGGTCGTCGACGCGAATGTGTCCGTCGCCGTCGGACCTGACGATCGCCGCCTGCTGTCCCTCCTGCGACATGACGGTCACCACGGCGGTGTCGATGCCGCGGCCCGCCGGAGTCGCCACGCGTGCTGTGAGCTGTGCGGTCATGGTCACCGCCCCTGCACGCCGAGGACGAACTCGTGATTGACGAATCGTCCGGCCCGGACGTCGACGGTCGCGGCCACCGGCGCGTAACCGTTGGCCAGCACCGTGTAGTCGCCGGGGGTGAGATCGGTGAAGCTGTAGCGCCCGTCCTCGTCGCTGAACACACTGGCCGCCATGGAGCCGTCGGCGGCCAGCAGCGACACCTGGCTGTGGCCGATCACTCCCCCGTGCGCGTCGGTGACCAGACCGGACAGAGCGACGGCGGAGCGCATCTCGACGACCACCGGCTGCGAGGATCCCGCGGTGTGAGCGACGGTTCTGGCAGTCGCCTCGAACCCTGGCGCGTTCACCACCAGCGTGTATCCGCCCTCGGCCACGCCGCGCAGTTCCCATCGGCCGTCGGCGCCGGCGACCGCCGTCGCGACCACGTGCCCGGACGGGGCGGTCGCGGTCACCACCGCGCCGGCGATCGGTGCGCCGTCGGCGGCGCGGACGAGACCGCCGAGCGCGGAATGGGCGGACAGCACGATCTGCGTCTGGATCGGGGCACCGGCCATCATCGCCGTCACCGCCGCCGGTTCGTGCCCGGTCGCCGACGCGGCGAGCACGTACTGGCCGTCGGCCGCGACGTGGGCGGTGAACGACCCGTCGTGCCGCGCTGACGCGACAGCGACCTGACTCCCCTGCTGGTCGATCACCGTGACGGTGGCATCCGGGACGGATCCGCCGCGCTCGTCTCGGACGGCGCCGCGAATCAGCCGAGAATGTCCATCGACTGCATTCCGCACAGAGTTCCTCCCTCGTTTCTCAGGCAGTCAACGATCGGCCGGGTGCGCGGACGGCTGGGCCGCACCGGCTGTGACCAGCTCACACATCGTGTCGGCGAACAGTGCGATCGACCGGACCACCGATTCCCGTTCGCACTCCGGCAGCCGATTCAGGGCGGTCTCGTACAACGAGATCCGCTCCGAGTTGGCGTCCCGGACGTATGCCTGCCCGGCCGGCGTCAGATCGAGCATGCTGACTCGACCGTCGTGCGGGTCGGGTGTACGCGACACCAGGCCCGCGCTCTCCAGCGAGGCGATGCTCTTCGACATCGACGCCGTGGTCACCTTCTCCCGCTCCGCGAGATCGGTGGGCCGCACCGGGGCGAGCTCGGCGATGGCCCACAGGGTGGCCGCCTGCGACGATGTCAGCTGCTGCTGACCGACACCGCGCCGCACGGCGCGGGTCAAGCGGATCACCGAGAGCGACATCAGCGCACCGTCGGCGATCCGGTGCTCACCGGCCTCACGGTCCGCGCCGTTGTCCGTCACTGTTCGCACGCTCCGACATTTAGATAGTTGACTGCAGTTAAGTAATACTCAGCCAGACTAGACCCGGAAGAGGTCTGTTCAAAAAGTTCAGCGCATGTGAGATCCGCAACAAAGGCTTGCGTGATCGGGCGATTCGGACGCACGTGACATCTCGGCGCCCGCCGTCGTCTAAGCGCAAGCTCAGAGACTTAAGTTGCCAGAGATCAAGCATTCAGGCTTGAACAGCGATGAGGGCGGTCTAACAATGAGGGAGTCTCACCTGAGGATAGGGTGCGACCGACGCGCGGCGCGGGTCAGAAACCCGCGGCCCCCGCGATCCGCTCGGCTCCGAGAGTCGGAGTCAGCGTGCCCGAGAGCACTCCGGCCTCCACTTCGCGCCGTACCGCACGGACGGCCGGGTCCTCCTCGAGGCGATTGAGCATCGCCTCGCGCACCATGCTCCACATCCAGTCCACCTGCTGTTGCGCTCGGCGCCTCTCGAACTGTCCGGCGGCCGAAAGCGTCTCCCGGTGCCGCAGGATCGCCTCCCAGTACTCGTGAACGCCGGTGTTCTCCAGCGCGCTCATCGTCAGCACCGGCGGATGCCACAACACGTCGTGGGGATAGATCAGCCCCAGCGCATTGCGCAGTTCGCGGGCGGCGCCCCGCGCCTCGTTGATGTGTTTGCCGTCGGCCTTGTTGACGACCACGATCTCAGCGAGTTCGAGGACACCCTTCTTGATGCCCTGCAGCGAATCGCCCGTTCGCGCCAGAGTGAGGAAGGTGAACACGTCGACCATGTTCGCGACGCTCACCTCCGACTGCCCCACCCCGACCGTCTCGACGAGCACGACGTCATAGCCCGCCGCCTCGACGAGCACGATCGTCTCGCGCGTCGCCTTCGTCACGCCGCCGAGGGTCCCCGAACTCGGGGACGGGCGGATGTAGGCCTCCTCCGCCGCGGACAGCCGGCCCATCCGGGTCTTGTCACCGAGGATCGAACCGCCGGTGCGGGTGGACGAGGGGTCTACCGCCAGCACGGCGACCCGATGCCCCAACTCGATGAGATGCATGCCGAGGGCCTCGATGGTCGTCGACTTGCCGACACCGGGCACGCCCGTGATTCCCACGCGGAACGACTTGCCCGCGTGCGGCGTCAGGTTCAGCAGGAGTTGCTGTGCCGCCGCCCGGTGATCCGGCCGGGCCGATTCGACGAGCGTGATGGCGCGCGCCAATTGGGCTCGGTTTCCCGACAGGACGCCCTCGGTCAGCGCGTCGACGTCGATCCGGCGGCCCGCCGGGCGGTCGGCCCGGCGGGACTGCGCGTCGCTCATTCCGCTGCTGCAGCCAGTTCCAGGCCCAGCTGATCGGCCAGCTTCCGGATCAGATCCACCGCGCTGTCGGCGATGACCGTTCCCGGCGGGAAGATCGCCGCGGCCCCGGCCCGGTACAGCTCGTCGAAATCGCCCGGGGGAATGACGCCGCCGACGACGATCATGATGTCGTCACGGCCGACGTCGGCCAGTGCCTTCTTCAGCGCAGGCACCAGCGTGAGGTGGCCGGCCGCCAGGGACGAGACACCGACGACGTGCACGTCGTTGTCCGCGGCCTGGGCGGCGACCTCCTCCGGAGTGGCGAACAGCGGGCCCACGTCGACGTCGAAGCCGAGGTCGGCGAAGGCGGTGGCGATCACCTTCTGTCCGCGATCGTGGCCGTCCTGGCCCATCTTCGCGACCAGCACGCGGGGGCGTCGGCCCTCGGCCTCGGCGAAGGCGTCGACGACGGCCATCGCCTCATCGATGTTGCTCACGGATTCACCTGCCTCGTTGCGGTACACGCCGCTGATGGTCCGGATCTCCGCCTGGTGACGGCCGAAGACCTTCTCCATCGCATCGGAGATCTCGCCGCCGGTGGCCCCGTGGCGAGCGGCGTCGATGGCCAGCGCCATCAGGTTGTTGTCGAGGTCGCTGCCGCCGGGCTCGGCGGCCGCGCGCGTCAGGTTCGCCAGCGCCGCCTCCACGGCCGACGAGTCCCGCTCGGCGCGCAGCTTCTCGAGCTTGGCGAGCTGTTCGGCCCGTACCTTGGAGTTGTCGACCTTGAGGACCTCGATCTCCTCGTCCTCGTCGACGCGGTACTTGTTGACGCCGACGAGGGGCTGCTGCCCGGAGTCGATGCGCGCCTGCGTGCGTGCGGCGGCCTCCTCGATGCGCAGCTTCGGCAGACCCTCGTTGATGGCCTGCGTCATACCGCCGGCCTCTTCCACCTCGGCGATGTGTGCGCGCGCCTTCTCCGCCAGCTGGTGCGTGAGCCACTCGACGTAGTTGGAGCCGGCCCACGGGTCGATGGGCCGCGTGGTGCCCGACTCCTGCTGGAGCAGCAGCTGGGTGTTGCGGGCGATCCGTGCCGAGAAGTCGGTCGGCAACGCGATGGCCTCGTCGAGCGCGTTGGTGTGCAGCGACTGGGTGTGCCCCTGAGTCGCCGCCATCGCCTCGACACAGGTGCGTGCGACGTTGTTGAACACGTCCTGCGCGGTCAGCGACCAGCCGGAGGTCTGCGAGTGGGTACGCAGAGACAGGCTCTTGGCGTTGCGCGGCTCGAACTTCGCCACCAGCTCACTCCAGAGCAGGCGGGCGGCGCGGAGCTTGGCGACCTCCATGAAGAAGTTCATCCCGATGCCCCAGAAGAACGACAGCCGCGGAGCGAACTTGTCGATGTCCAGGCCCGCTTCCAGTCCCGCCCGGATGTACTCCACACCGTCGGCGAGGGTGTACGCGAGCTCCAGGTCGGCGGTCGCGCCGGCCTCCTGGATGTGATAGCCGGAGATGGAGATGGAGTTGAACTTCGGCATCTTGGCGCTGGTGTACGCGAAGATGTCCGAGATGATCCGCATCGAGGGCGTCGGCGGATAGATGTAGGTGTTGCGGACCATGAACTCTTTCAGAATGTCGTTCTGAATGGTTCCGGCCAGCTTCTCCGGCGGCACGCCTTGCTCTTCGGCGGCCACCACGTACAGCGCGAGGATCGGCAGCACGGCGCCGTTCATCGTCATCGACACCGACACATTGCCGAGGTCGATGCCGTCGAAGAGCTGGCGCATGTCGAGAATGGAGTCGATCGCCACGCCGGCCATGCCGACGTCACCGGCCACCCGGGGGTGGTCCGAATCGTATCCGCGGTGGGTCGCCAGGTCGAAGGCCACCGACAGACCCTTCTGGCCGGCGGCGAGATTGCGCCGGTAGAAGGCGTTCGACTCGGCGGCGGTCGAGAATCCCGCGTACTGGCGGATGGTCCACGGCTGGTTGACGTACATCGTCGGGTACGGGCCGCGGATGAAGGGCGCCGCACCCGGGATCGAATCGAGCGGGTAGCCGCCGTCCTCGGCGGCCGCGTCGCGGTCCGCGCGGGTGAACACCGGCTGCACGTCGATCTGCTCGGGCGTGCTCCAGGTGACCTGATCGGCCGTGTAGCCGTTGGCACGGGCGAGCGCCTCGGTCTGCGCCGCACCCGAACCCGCGGGCTCAACGGCGCGGTCGCCGGTCAGCGCGACATCGGCGAAGTTCGGAACTGTGTTGCTCATGCGGATACGCTCCCGCCGTCGGTCAGGTGGTCGAGAAGTTCGGTGAGGGTCGCGACCGCGTCGATGCCCACTCGCAGCGAGCCGTCACACCGGTCGGCGGCCTCCGGCCACTCACGATCGGGTCCGGCCAGCAACACGCGGTCGATTCCCGCCGCACGCGCCGCGGCCAGAGCCGCGGGACCGTCGCTCGCGTATCGCTTGGCCGTGCCGCACAGAACGGCGACCGTGGCGGCGTTCTCCGCAGCGAGGCCGGCGATCTGGTCGGGTTCGATCGGACCCGGATTGACTGCCGAGATCCCGCCGGCTGCAAGCAGATTCGCGACGAAAGTGGTGCGGCCGTTGTGCTCGGCGACACTTCCGAGCGGAAGCAGCAGGACGCTCGGGCGCGTCCGCTCCGCGTCGGCCCGGTCGCGGAGCGCCTCGAACTGTCGCGCCACGCGAGCGAGCTTCGGCGTCGCCGTCGCGAGGTCGACGGTCTGCGCCGTGCCCGCCGGGCGGGCGGCCTCGTCCAGGTTCGGAAACTCGCTGACACCGGTGAGCGGCGCTGCGCGGTGCGCGACTCGCAGGTCGCGTGCTGCGAGGGACTCGGCGATCTGCTCGCCGATCCACCCGTCCGACAGGGCAGTCTGGTACCCGCCCCGGCGTTCGACCTCCGTGAAGACGTCCCATGCCGACGCGGCGAGATCGGCGGTGAGCGACTCGACGTACCACGAGCCACCCGCCGGATCGAGAACACGGCCGAGGTTCGACTCCTCGAGCAGAAGCAGCTGGGTGTTGCGGGCGATCCGGTGGGAGAAGGACGCGCTGGAGGACCGTTCGCCCGCCGGAAGCGCGGCGTCGTAGCCGAGGACGGTCACCTGGTCGGCGCCGCCGACGCCGGCACCGAACGCCGCGACGGTGGATCGCAGCATGTTGACCCACGGGTCGCGCTGCGTCAGCATCGCCAGGTCGGTCACCGCGTGGGTCACGGCGGCACCGGCGTCCGGTTCGCCGAGCACGTCGGCCACCCGAGCCCACACGGTGCGCAGTGCCCGCAACTTGGCGATGCCGGCGAACTGGTCGTCGTCGACCGAGACCCCGAAGCTGATCTGTCCGAGCGCCTCGGCCCGGCTGCGGCCGGCCGCGACAAGGTCGCGGACATGTGCCACGGCCGCGGCCACCGAGAGCCCGAGTTCCTGCGGGTTGTTCGCTCCCGCCTGACTGAAGTCGGTGCCGTCGACCCGGAAGGCGCGTACTCCTTCCGGAGCGTCGGCGGCCAGCGCGGTCGCGGCGTCGACGTCGACGGTGGCCCGTTCGGAGAACTGCGCCGTGTACGGCGACAGCCCCAGGCTCTGCACGTTCGCGATCGTGGAGGGCGCGGCCTGCGGCGCCACGGGTGCCGCGACGCGAGCTTCCAGATACGCCCGAGCCGCCTCGATCCCCTCGGCGCCGGCGTCCAGGGTCACCGGCATCAGGTCGAGGTACACGCCGCGCAGTGCCGTGGCGATCCCGTCGGCGCCGATGCCGCCGTCCACCTTGAGCCACAGCCCGCTGGTCCCATTGCCCGCGGCGTCGAGAATCTGCTCGTTGACTTCCTCGGCGCTGCCGCCCTCGTCGCCGAAACGCTCGGTCACCCGCCAGCCGACGTTGACGTCTCGCACCGGATCGGCGCCGCGCACGAACGGGAACTGTCCGGGCAGTCCCGACTCGGCGACCTCGTCCTTCCGGGTGTAGAGCGGGCGGACCACGGTGCCGTCGCCCGTCGTGGTGGACAGCAGGGCCTCCGCGGTGTCGGGGAGTTCATCCGCCGAGACCTTGCGTGCCTTCGCCAGCACACCGGCGGCCGCTTCGGACCATTCGTCGTACGCCTGCCGCAGCGCGTCGGCGCCGCGCGGCGCCGCGGGGTCGTCACTTGCCGTCATCGGCTCGCCTACCTCCAAAGCTCGACCATCTGAAGTTTCGTCGTAGGGAACGATAACCGATCAAACGCTCGGGCGAACCTGGGGGATGTGATCTGACCCGTAAACTACTCCCTCGTGCGCATCAATTCACCGCGGTCCGCCGCTCCGGTCGAACAGCCGGTGTCCCTCGATGGCACGACCGCCGAGGCGCGCCGGGACCGGCCGGCCCGCAGGCGGACGGATGTCACCCGGACAGCGCTGATCCGCGGCGGGATCGTGATGGCCGCGGTGGTGGCGATACTGGTCGCCGCGTACTTCATCCCACTGCCGTCGATAGCGACCGCGCGCGCCTGGTCCGAATCGCTCGGGCCGTGGTTTCCGGCGCTGTTCTTCCTCGCCTACGCGGTGGTCCCGATCGGTCCGGTTCCCCGGACGGCGTTCACCGTCACGGCGGGTGTGCTGTTCGCGCCGGCTCTCGCCTTCGCCGGAGCGACGGTGTCGTCGACGATCGCCGCCGTCGCCGCCTTCCTGCTCGCGCGGCGGCTGGGACGGGAACGGATCCGCCCGTACCTGCGCCATCCGGTGATCGCCACCGTGGAGTATCGCCTCGAGCGCCGCGGCTGGCTGGCGGTCGGGTCTCTGCGCCTGATCGCGGTGTGTCCTTTCTCACTGATCAACTACCTCTCGGGGCTGTCGAGCATCCGACTCCTCCCCTACACGGCCGCGACCGTGATCGGGATGACTCCGGGCAACGCGGCCCTGATCTTCCTCGGCAATGCACTGACCGGCGAAGGCAGCCCGATCAGCCTGGTCTTCTCCGCGGTGCTGTTCTCCATCGGTGTCATCGGGTTGATCGTCGACACCCGCATGCCCGTCAACGGGTCACAATCAAGCAAAAACACTTGATTATCCCAGTTTCAAGCCTTTATGCTTGATGGATTCGTCGCGCGCCCATGCCAAGCGGACTCACTCGGGAGGTGACCGTGTTCGTTCTGACCGCAGATCAACGGGGCAGCCGTACCGGACGCGATCGGGTGCCCGAGGTGCTCGCCCGCTCCGGCCCGGGCATGATCCGACCGTTCGAGCGGACCGCGGGCGATGAAGTGCAAGCGGTGTTCGACTCCCCCGATCACTTGGCTGTGCTCGCCGTCGACCTCGCCGCCTCGGGCGACTGGAGCGTCGGCATCGGGGTGGGCACCCTGGAGGCTCCGCTGCCGCCGCAGACACGCGCGGGGCGCGGGCAGGCCTTCCTCGACGCCCGTGACGCCGTGGAGGCGGCGAAGAAGAACCGCTGGCATCTGTGCGTTCGCGGGGTCTCGCCGTGGTGCGATCATGCCCAGACCGCGGCGTGGCTCCTGCTCGACGTCCTGCTCGACCGCTCCGAGGCCGGTCGCGAGGCGGTGTCCCTGGTCGCGGCCGGGTCGAGCCAGTCCGCGGCTGCGGATGCCCTGGGCATTTCGCCGCAGGCCATGTCGCTGCGACTGCGGCATGCGCGCTGGGATGTGCAGCGTCCGGCGGAGGAGTTGTTCCGCCGACTGCTTCAGACCGCAGACGGCGTCAGACCGCTGCCGGAGGTGAGTGAATGATCGCGATCATCGTCCTGTTACTGCTCGCGATCGCGGTGTCCGCGGGCACCTCGCTGGTTCGGCGCCGCCTCGTCGACGACCCCGAACGGTCCGACTCCGCCGTGCTGGCGACCGATGTGATCGCGGCGGCGGCGAGCGCGGCGCTCATCGCCGCGGCTGCCGTCGTCGCCGCGGTCGGCGCGCCGTCGTCCGGCGCCGGGCTGGTCGCCGTCCACGTCGTGGCGGTGATCGCCGCGGCGA
Organism: Gordonia sp. LUNF6; assembly: GCF_047041125.1. Classification (NCBI taxonomy): domain Bacteria; kingdom Bacillati; phylum Actinomycetota; class Actinomycetes; order Mycobacteriales; family Gordoniaceae; genus Gordonia; species Gordonia sp. LUNF6. The sequence goes on along the minus strand of NZ_CP178181.1, from coordinate 1,964,103 downwards.
CCACCGGATCGAGCGCGGTCCGCGTCGTGCTGGCGCTCGGCGGGATCCCGACCCGGGCCGACAACCACGACGACGAACCCGAGGCACCGCTGCGCGGCGGCCGGATCATCGGCATGCTCGAACGCACGGCGGTGGCGGCGTCGCTGCTTCTCGCGTGGCCCGCCGGCATCGGGATCATCCTCGCGGTGAAGAGCCTGGCCCGGTTCTCCGAACTTCGCGCTCCGCATGCCAGCGAACAGTTCATTCTCGGCACGTTCGCCTCTGTGCTGTGGGCGGCGGCGTTCGCGGGAGTCGGCTGGCTGGCGGGCGTCTGAGCGGTCAGCCGGCGCGGAACCGATAGTCGGCGATCAGTGTGTTCACCGCGGCCGACCGCGCTCGGCGTGCCAGCGCCGACAGACCGCGCAACCGCTCGTCGGCGGTCGCCAACTGCGATCCGGAGTCGCCCAGTTCCCCCGTTCCCGTCAACGACACGATCGCGTCGATCTGCGCGGCGCTCGCCAGCACCCGGTCGACACGGGGGTTGTCGTGCGGCGGCAGATCGATGGTCGACGCCGAGACTCGAGCGGCCAGCGCATCGCGCAGGTCGGCCGGCGAACCACGCCTGCCGCCGAGTGCGGCGATCGAGGTCGCGGCCTCGGCGACCGCGCTGCGCAGTTCGTACTCGACCTCCCCCAGCGGGCTGTCGGAGAGCAACGCCCCGACCGCCACGTCACGGTCGTAGCGCATCGACTGCCATCGGCAGCGCTCGGCCGTGCCGATCGGGACGAGCGCGAGCGCACGCATCGTTCCGGCGGCGGGCGTACTGGGACCTTCGGGTTCGCGGTCGTCGATCAGAATCACCTCACCCGCCGCCATCGCGGCATCGGTGGGGCGTCCCGGCGGCAGTCCCTGGGCGTCTCCGGGCGCGGGCAGTCGCACGCACATCGCGTTGGCGCCCGACACCGCGCCGAGCAGGTCGAGGATGTCGCCTCCGGGGTCGAGCTCGTGCACCTGCGCGTCGTGAAGGGTGTGCAGGACGTCGTCGGCCGAGCAGCGGCCGGCCTCACGCGCGGCCGCCCACACCGCCAACGCGCTCGCCGGCCACGACCGCAGCATCAGGGAGGAACTGGTCATCCAAGCCAGAATACTCGGCGACTCGGCGGTCACCGGAGCGTCGCGCCCGCCGATCCCGACGCCGGCCCCTACCCTTGGAATCCGTGTTCGATGATCGATACGGCCGCGACGTGCTGTCCTCGCCCCGCAAGACCAAGCCGAAGGCCCCCGAAGTGGCCGCCGAGCGCGATCTGGTGGTCGAAGACGCGGCGACCGGATTCTGCGGCGCCGTGGTGGGTCTGGAGAAGAGTCACGCCGGCGACATGGTCCGGCTCGAGGATCGCCGCGGGCGGACCCGCGTGTTTCACATGTATCCGGCCGCATTCCTCATCGACGGCAAGCCGGTGACTCTGGTCCGGCCTCGCGGGCGCGGCCCGGTCCAGCCCACGCGGACCGCCTCCGGCTCGCGCGCGGCGCCCAAGCAACGGGCCCGCACAGCGCGCTCCAGCCGCATCTTCGTGGAGGGGGTGCACGACGCCACGCTCCTGGAACGGGTCTGGGGCGACGACCTCCGGGGCGAGGGCGTCGTCGTGATCAGTCTCGACGGCCTCGACAACCTCGACGACGCGCTGGCCGACTTCGAGCCCGCACCGCATCGAAGGGCCGGTGTGCTGGTCGACCATCTGGTCGCCGGCACGAAGGAGGCCAAGCTGACCGCTGAGGTGGGTCCGCACGTCCTCGTCTGCGGCCACCCCTACGTGGATGTCTGGCAGGCCGTGAAGCCCGCGTCCGTCGGCATCGACGCCTGGCCGGTGATCCCGATGGGCACGGACTGGAAGACCGGCATCTGTTCCGAACTCGGCTGGGGCACACCGCAAGACGGTTGGCGGCGCGTTCTGGCGGGCGTGTCGAGTTTCCGGGATCTGGAAGTCCCGCTGCTGCGCAGCGTGGAAGAGCTGATCGACTTCGTGACGGTGGATCCGAGCTAGCCGGACATCACGGCCGGCTGCTCGGCCGCCGCGCGGGAACACAGCAGTCGGGCCGGCACAGCGCACCGTTGTCGCCACAGCCCATCGCGGTGACGTCTCCCCCGCCGTCCGCATACCGCTCGATCAGGTCGACGATCATCGAGAGGAAGACGGGGTCGGTGCCGACCGTCGGTACGCGCACGTATCCCATGCCGAGCTCGGCTGCCAGTTCCCTGGCCTCGGAGTCCAGATCCCAGATCACCTCGAGGTGATCGGAGACGAAGCCGATCGGCATCACCGCCACATCGGTGACGCCGCTCTCGCGCAGCTCTCGCAGGTGATCGCAGATGTCCGGCTCCAGCCACGGCACCTGCGGCGGACCGGATCGCGACTGCCACACGACGTCGTACTCCTGCAGGCCCACCGAGTGCGCCACCGCCGCGGCGGCGGCCTTCACCTGCAGCGAGTACAGGTGTCCGCCCTCGGCCGCGGGCCCGGCGTTCCGGTCGGCGGCCGCAGGAATCGAATGCGCGGTGAACACCACGCGTGGCGCCGTGCCGAAGGAACCCAGGGCCGTGCGCAGCGCATTCGCCGAGGCCTCGATGAACTTCGGCTCGGCGCTGAACTGCGGCAGCTTCCGCAGTACCAGCCCGGCGTCGTCCAGCCCCGTCGCCGACAGCGCTCCCGCGATGTCCTCGTGGTACTGCCGGCAGCCCGAATACCCGCCCCACGCCGAGGTGGGGAACACGAGTACCCGCCGGTGCCCGTCGTCGTACATCCGGCGGGTGGTGTCGGCGACGAGCGGATGCCAGTTGCGGTTGCCGAAGTAGATCGGCAGGTCCCGGCCACGTCGCCCCAGCTCGGCGCGCAGCGCCTCGATCATGTCGAGGTTGAGACGGTTGATCGGCGAGACCCCGCCGAAGTGCAGGTAGTGCTCCACCACCTCGTCGAGGCGTTCGCGCGGCACGCCGCGGCCGCGCGTGACGTTCTCGAGGAAGGGCCGCACATCCGCCGGCTTCTCCGGCCCGCCGAACGACAGGAACAGCAGCGCATCGAATGCGCCGCCGTCTTCCGATCCGTGCATCTCAGCCGAGGAAGTTCTCGGGGAACCAGGTGTTGTGGCTGGCTCCGCCGTCGACGTAGATGATCGATCCCGTGGTGCCCGGGAGGAAGTCCGACAGCACGGCGCACACACTGGTGCCCACCACGCCCGGGTCGTCGACGTTCCAGCCGATCGGCGAGGCTCCGTCCCAGTACTCGTTGAGCATGTTGAGCTTGCGCGCATCGTCGGTCGCGGTGCCGGAGATGGCCTTGGCCGCCAGCGTCTTGATCGGTCCGGCCGCCACGAGGTTGGAGCGGATGCGCTTGGCCTCCCCCACCTCGCGCGCCACGTAGCGGTTCACCGATTCGAGTGCGGCCTTCGCAACGCCCATCCAGTTGTAATCGGGCAGAGCCGTGCGCGGATCGAAGTCCATGCCGACGATCGAGCCGCCCTCGTTCATCACCGGAAGCGCGGCGCGGGCGAGCGAGGCATAGCTCCACGCGGAGATCTCGAACGACTTCGCGACGTCCGGGCCCGGCCCCTCGAGGAAGGGCAGCGCATCCGGGCCCATGAGCGTCTTGGGCGCGAACGCGATCGAGTGCACGAGACCGTCGATCCCCTGGGGCGCGAGCTCGCGCACCTTGTCGGCGAGGGCCCCGAGGCTCTCCTCGTCGGTGACGTCGAGCGGGATGGCCGGCGGCACCTCCTGCGGCAGCCGCTTGGCGATCCGGTCGATGAGGCGCAGCCGCTCGGGGATGCCCGTGATGATCACGGTGGCACCCTGCTCCTGGGCGACCTTGGCGGTGTGGAAGGCGATCGATGCATCGGTGATGATGCCGGTCACCAGAATGGTCTTGCCTGCGAGGATTCCGCTCACGAAAAGCTCCTGTGGGGGGTGAGTGAAGAAGTGTGGAAGGCGGCGCCGGTACCGGCTCGTCAGTGGCCCATGCCCATGCCGCCGTCGACCGGGATGACCGCACCGGTGATGTATCCGCCCTGATCGGACGCCAGGAAGCTGATGGCCGCCGCGACATCCTCGGGCTTACCGGTCCGGCCCAGCGGAATGGCCTGCTTGGCCATCTCGATGTACCGGTCCTCCATCGCGGCGGTCATGTCGGTCTCGATGAATCCGGGAGCGACGACGTTCGCGGTGATGTTCCGCGACCCGAGTTCGCGCGCGATGGAGCGAGCCAGGCCGATCAGGCCGGCCTTCGACGCCGCATAGTTGGCCTGTCCCGGGATGCCGGAGGTGGCCACCACCGAGCCGAGGAAGATCATGCGACCGAACCGCGCGCGCTGCATCCCCTTGGTCGCGACCTTCGCGCAGCGGAAGGCACCGGTCAGATTGGCGTCGATGACCTTCTCGAAGCTCTCTTCGCTGAGCCGCATGAGCAGCATGTTGTCGGTGATGCCCGCATTCGCGACCAGCACCTCCACCGGCCCCTGATGCTCAGCGACCTCGGCGAAGGCCCGCTCCACCGACTCGGTGTCGGTCACATCGCACTGCACGCCGAACAGGCCCTCGGGCGCCCCCGAGCCGCGGTGGGTCACCGCCACCTTGTGCCCGTCGGCGGCCAGACGCTGCGCGACGGCCAGGCCGATGCCGCGGTTGCCGCCGGTGACGAGCACCGAGCGCGGGGTCTGGGCGGGAATCGATGAATGCTCTGCCATGGTTGATCAACCTATCTCAGGGGAGGCGCCGGTTCAGGAGCAGGGCGGCGAATGTGCCTGCGACCGCCAGCAGCGTGCCCGCGATCAGCCAGGGCCTCGAATTGTCGCCGCGTTCACGCTCGTAACCGATCTGTTTCTGCAGCGTGGAGTACACCTTGTTCAGTTCGTCGAGGCTCGAGGCGGTGAAGAACTCGCCGCCGGAGAGGTTCGCGATCTTCCGCAGCGATTCGTCGTCGACCGGGACCGGCACCCGCTCCACGCCTCCGCCGGGAGTTTCGAGATCGACGGTGCCGGTCAGGGTTCCGAAGGAGATGGTCGACACCGGAATGCCCTCCTCCTTGGCCTTGCGCGCGGCGGTGAAGCCGCCCCGGGGGTCGTCCGGGCTCTCGGGGACGGTCTGCTTGCCGTCGGAGAGGAGGACGATCCGTGCCGGTGGAGCACCCTCGGGCCCGCCCAGCACCGCGTTCAGTGTCTGGATCTGCTGCAGCGCCGCGAAGATGCCTTCTCCGGTCGCCGTCTTGTCAGCGAGTTTGAGCCGGTCCAGCGCGTTCTTGGTCGCGGCGTGGTCGGGTGTCGGCGAGACGAGGGTCGACGCCGTGCCCGCGAACGAGATGAGCCCGAGATTGACTCCGTCGGTGAGTTCGTCGGCGAACCGTTTACCCGCGGCCTGAGCCGCTTTGAGCCGCGACGGCGCCACATCGGTGGATTTCATCGAATTCGACACGTCGACGACGAGCATGACCGTCGCACGGTTGCGCGGCACGTCGCGCTCGGCCATCGGTCCGGCCATCGCGATCGTCAGCAGCACCAGACCGGTCAGCAGCACCGCGACCGGCACATGGCGGAAGCGGTCCTGGTTCTTCGGAGTCACCGACCGCAGGAGGTCGAGGTTCGCGAAGGCGAGCGCCCGCGCCCGCCGCCGTCGCATCACGTAGACATAGGCGACGATCAACGCGACCACCAGCAGCGTAGAGAACAGCCACCAGGGGTGGGCGAACAGATCGCTCATCAACGCACCCCCGCCGCCATCGTCCGGCGGCGCATGCCGACGAAGCGGACGGTGTCGGCGATCCAGTCACGGTCGCTGCGCAGGGACAGCACCGGGCCGCCCGCGCTGCGGAAGGTCCGCAGCACCTCGGCCCGGTGTTCGGCGGCGGCCCGCGCGTAGTCGGCCCGCACCTGCGCGGTGACGTCGACGTCGACCACCTCACCGGATTCGGCGTCCCGGAGCGTCACCGGTCCCACCGGCGGCAACTCCACATCACGCGGGTCGAGCACCTCCACGCCCAGCAGGTCGTGATGCGCGCCGATCGCGCGCAGCGAGCGGGCCCAGTCGATCTCGCCGAGGAAGTCGCTCACGACCACCGCCAGTCCGCGCCTGCGCAACGGGCGGCGCAACGCCTCCAGTCCGGCGTTCAGATCGCCGCGCACTCCCGGAGCGCTCCGCCGAGTGGTCGCGATCGCCTTCAGCAGGGCCTGGTCGTGAGCGCGGCCGGCGCGAGCCGGTATCCGCACCACGTCGTCGCCCGTCACGATGATCGCGCCGTGCCGATTACCGCCACCCGCCGTCAGATGCACGATCGCGGCCGCCGCGGCGATCGCGATGTCGCGTTTGGCCCGCCCGACGGTCCCGAAGTCGAGGCTGGCCGAGGCGTCGACCACGAACCACGTCTCCAACTCCCGGTCGGCGATCATCTGCCGTACATGCGGCGTCCCGGTGCGGGCGGTCACCGACCACTCCATCCGCCGGATGTCGTCGCCGGGCTGATACTCGCGCGCCTCGCCCGGTTCGGAACCCGGTCCGGGGATCAGGCCCAGATGCTCGCCCTGCAGCACACCGTCGAGCTTGCGCCGGACGGTGAGCTCGAGAGACTTCAGCGAAGCCGTCAACTCGGGGTCGGTCAGTGTTCCCGCCGCGAACGACGGCAGCCCGTCAGTGGCCGGCATTGCCCGGCTGAACCGTCGGCGACTGCTGGGCGGCCGGGGCCTGCGCCGCGGGAGCCTGCGGACCCGACTGCTGCTGGCCCGACTGCTGCTGGACGTGCGGCTGCTGCACGGGCTGCTGCGCCGCATGCGGCTGCTGGACCGGCGGGCTCTGGACCGGCTGGGCCGGCGCCGCGGAGACCTGCGGGAGACCGATGGTCTGCAGCACCCGAGTGATGATGTGATCGGGCGACACCTCGTCCGCCAGCGCGTCGTACGACAGCACGAGGCGATGCCGCAGGACGTCGGGAATCACCTCGACGACATCCTGCGGGATCACGTAGTCGCGCCCGTGGATCAGCGCGAGGGCGCGAGCGGCGGCGACGATGCCGAGCGTCGCGCGCGGGGACGCACCGTAGGCCAGCCACTGGTCGACCTCGCCGAGCCCGACCTCCGCGGGCCGCCGGGTGGCGTTGATGACCCGGACCACGTAGTCGACGAGCGCATGATGAACGAAGACGTTGGCCGCGAGCTGCTGCAGTCGGATGGTCGCCGCCGGGTCGAGGATCTGCGACGCCGTCGGCGGGACGTTGCCCATCCGATAGACGATCTCGCGCTCCTCCTCCACCGACGGGTAGTCGACGAGGACCTTGAACAGGAAGCGGTCGCGCTGCGCCTCCGGCAGCGGATAGACGCCCTCGTTCTCGATGGGGTTCTGCGTCGCCATCACCAGGAACGGATCGGGCATGGGGTAGGTGGAGCCGCCGATCGACACGTGCCGCTCGGCCATCACCTCGAGCAGCGCCGACTGCACCTTGGCCGGGGCGCGGTTGATCTCGTCGGCCAAGACGAAGTTGGCGTCCACCGGGCCGAGCTCGGTGTCGAACTCCTCGCGTCCCTGCCGGTAGATGCGAGTACCGATCAGGTCGGAGGGCACCAGGTCGGGAGTGAACTGCACGCGGGAGAAGCTGCCGCCGATCACCGTGGCGAAGGTCTCGACCGCCAGCGTCTTCGCGACGCCGGGCACCCCCTCGAGCAGGATGTGGCCGCGGGCCAGCAGACCGGTGAGGATGCGCTCGACCAGCTTGTCCTGGCCGACGATCACCCGCTTGACCTCGAACAGAGCGCGTTCGATCAGTTTCGCGTCTTCCGGGGTGAAAGACAGTGTCCCGGCGGCGGATCCCTCCGTCGCCGCGCCGCTGCGGTCCTGTCCGCTGCTGCCTGTTGAAGTCAAGCCGATGCTCCTACCGGTCGAGGCCTGCGATGTACCGACACCCACACTAGCGGGCGGGGAGTATCGGGACCGCGCACGTGTCAGAGGAGCCGGACCACGTACGGCATGGCGCCCGCGGTCCGCACCGGCGAGATCTTCACGACGTCGCCGGACTGCGGCGCCTCGATCATGGTCCCGTCACCGAGGATGAGCGCCACGTGCTGGCTGGCGTTGGGCCCGTAGAAGATCATGTCGCCGCGCCGCATCTGCGACAGCGGCACCTGCGGTCCCGAGGTGTACTGGTAGCCGGTGTAGTGCGGAAGGTCGATGCCCACTCCCGCGAAGCCGTAGATCATCAGACCCGAGCAGTCGAAGCCGACCTTGCGGTAATCGCCGTAGCTGTCGGCGACGCCGCCGTCGCGGATGCCGAGGGTGGGGCCGTTCGCGTCGCCGCCGCCCCAGGCGTACGTGACGCCCAGCTGCGACTTCATCCGGTTGACCACGAGTTCGACGGCCGCCGGGCCGCGCAGACCGGGCTGCGAGGGCCCTCCGCCACCGCCGGGGACCCCGGACTCGGGATTGGTCAGCAGCGGACCGAGCGAGCCGTTCTGGAGTCGGCCGTAGGTGCTGTCCTGGCCCTCACCGAACGGATACGACCCGCCGATGCCGAGCAGGTCGAACAGTTCCGAATGCGGAATCTGGAGTTTGCCGATGGCGCCGGCCAACAGCGCCTGACCGGTCTCCATCGCGAGCTTCGCGGCCGCCTGGGCGGCCTGGGCCACCAGATCATCGCCCTCCACGGGCTTGGCCGGAATGCGGTCGAGCACCTTGCCCGCCACGTCGGCGACGGTGCCCGGCGAGGCCTGGGCGTCCACCTCGCTCTTGGGGGCCGACTTGCGCAGCTTCTCGAGCTTCGACGCCAGCGACGTGCGCTGGGAGACCAATTCGTTGCGTTTGGTCTGCTGAGTGCGGACCGCGTCCTGGGCGGCCTTGACCGCGGCGATCGCCTCATCGCGCCGGGCCGACGCGTCCTTGGCGGCCATCGCCGTCTGCTGGCGGGTGGCCTCGGTGGCCGCCACCCGGTTGGCCTGCTGGTTGCGTGCCACCTGGAGTTTGCGAATGGTCGCCTGCTGCTGTCGCGTGACCTGGTCGACGGCAGACATCTGGTCCAGGACCTTCTCCGGATCGTCGGACGCGACGTACTTGGTCATCGCCCCGCGATTGTTGCCCTGCCGGTACACCGACCGGACGAAGGCGTCGAAGTCCTTCTGCGCAGCCTCGACCTTCGCGCTCACCTCGCCGAGCGAATCCTTGGCGCTTCGGCTGGCCGCGGCTGCGACCTGCTGAGCCGCGAGCGCGTTCTGGAAGTCCACCAGCGTGCGGTTGACGTTCTCCTGCTTCGCCGCGACCGCGCTCGCGAGGTCGGACAGATTCTGATCGACGTCGGCGATCTGGTTGATCAGCGATGCCACGGGATTGGCGTTGTTGGGGTCACCGAGGGCCGGACCGGCTCCGAGAACGCTCACGAGCATCACGGCACCCACGGTGGTACCTCGCGCCGCCCAACGTGCGCCGTTCTTAGCTGGCTTCAAGTCGAGAACTCCCTCGCAACATCTATCCCCCGTGCACCATAAAGTGTCTTCTGCACCGTACGTCACATCAGTCTCTGTGAGAACCTGAAGCCCTGAATTACAAATAGGTGATTACCTGCGGAAACACGCGTCAGCAGCGCAAAGACGGAACCTTAGAGTCCTGTCACAGTTGGATAACGCACGAATCGTGACGCGTCAGAAGAAAGCGGCGTCCGCGACGAGCGCGGACGCCGGACGGCGGGACCCCGAGGGGTCAGTCAGTCCCGGCCGGACGGCGGCCGTCAGGATCCTCGTCGCCCTCCGCAGTCGCCGGGCCGGAGGCGTCGCCGTTCTGCCCGACCGCGGCCGGCTCGGCCGTCGTCCGCCGGCGCTTCATCCGCCAGCGGGCGATCACCGCGCCGATCACCACGAGGACGATGAGGCCGATGGTGACGCCGTTCCAGTTCACGTTGGGATCGACGGCCTTGTGGTACATCTGCGCGGCGGCCTGGGAGGCCGTGGCCCCCTTGGAGACGTCGTTCGAGGCGTCTTCGAGCTGAACTCGGCTGAACTCGTCGGACGCGGTGCCGCTGCCGGACGGGCCGAAGACCAGCACCGTCCCGCCGACCTCCGACTGCAGGTGGGTCGCGATGTCCCGGTAGGCGGTGAACTTCGGGTACGACTGGTCCAGTACCACCACGTGCAGGCTGTGCCCGTCGGCCGCCGCCTGCTTCACCAGCTGCTTGAGCGCGGGCTGCTGGTCGGCGGGGGCCCACACTCCGGAGCCGGTGAGCGCGTCGGTGATCGCAGCCATGTCGAGGTTCGACCACACGTCGGCCGGCGGCTGGGACGCGGGCTCGGCGAGAACGAACGCGGATGGGCCCGGATTCATCAGATGTGGCTCCCTGAACGGTTGCTGACTCGACATGGCGGGGTGCGCGCAGAAGCCGGCTGGCCGCTGGCGACGGGTGGCACTCGGCGCCCAGGATACGACAGCCGCACGCCGATACGGCCGAGCGACCCGTACCGCCCAACCAGTACGCGCGTACTGCTATGCTGGAGAGGTAGCACCGCGGCCGCAGCCCGCCGCATGCTGCGACGCTTCTGACGAACTCCCGTCGGCGCAGCCCGTCGGCGGAACTTGCACGAAACGAGTGGAGCACACGTGAGCATCAATTCCTTTGACTCCCGCGGCACCCTGCAGGTCGGTGAGAACTCCTACGAGATCTTCCGCCTGTCGGCAGTGCCCGGCACCGAGAAGCTGCCGTACGCGCTGAAGGTCCTCGCCGAGAACCTCCTGCGCACCGAAGACGGCGCCAACATCACCGAAGATCACATCAACGCCCTCGCGAACTGGGATCCGTCGGCCGACCCGAGCATCGAGATCCAGTTCACCCCGGCCCGCGTCCTGATGCAGGACTTCACCGGTGTGCCCTGCGTGGTCGACCTCGCCACCATGCGCGAGGCCATCACCGCCCTCGGCGGCGACCCCAACAAGGTGAACCCGCTCTCCCCCGCCGAGATGGTCATCGACCACTCGGTGATCCTCGACGTCTTCGGCCGCGCCGACGCCTTCGAGCGCAACGTGGAACTCGAGTACGAGCGCAACGGCGAGCGTTACCAGTTCCTCCGCTGGGGCCAGGGCGCCTTCGACGACTTCAAGGTGGTGCCCCCGGGCACCGGCATCGTGCACCAGGTCAACATCGAGTACCTCGCCCGCTCGATCATGGTCCGGAACGGCCAGGCGTACCCCGACACCTGCGTCGGCACCGACTCGCACACCACGATGGAGAACGGCCTGGGCGTCCTGGGCTGGGGCGTCGGCGGCATCGAGGCCGAGGCCGCGATGCTCGGCCAGCCGGTCTCCATGCTGATCCCGCGCGTCGTCGGCTTCAAGCTGACCGGCGAGATCAAGCCGGGTGTCACCGCCACCGACGTGGTGCTCACTGTGACCGACATGCTCCGTCAGCACGGTGTGGTCGGCAAGTTCGTCGAGTTCTACGGCAAGGGCGTCGCCGAGGTCCCCCTCGCCAACCGCGCCACCCTGGGCAACATGAGCCCCGAGTTCGGTTCCACCTGCGCGATCTTCCCGATCGACTCCGAGACCATCAACTACCTGCGCCTGACCGGCCGCGACGACGACCAGCTCGCGCTGGTCGAGGCCTACGCCAAGGAACAGGGCATGTGGCACGACCCGGACCACGAGCCGGCCTACTCCGAGTACCTGGAGTTGGACCTGGGCACCGTGGTCCCGTCGATCGCCGGCCCGAAGCGTCCGCAGGACCGCATCCTGCTGTCGGAGTCGAAGGTGGCCTTCCGCAAGGACATCCACAACTACGTCGAAGAGCAGCATCCCGCCGCGCACACGCAGCTCGACGAGGCCGTCGAGGAGTCGTTCCCGGCGTCCGATCCGGCCGCGCTGTCCTTCGCCGACGACGGAGCGGTGAAGGTCCAGTCGGCGGCCAACGGCGCCGAGGGACGCCCGAGCAAGCCGATCAAGATCGTCAGCGAGGAGCGCGGCGAGTTCGTCCTCGATCACGGCGCCGTCGCCGTCGCGGGCATCACCTCGTGCACCAACACCTCGAACCCGTCGGTCATGATCGGCGCCGGCCTCCTCGCCCGCAACGCGGTCGAGAAGGGTCTCACCAGCAAGCCGTGGGTCAAGACCAACATGGCCCCCGGTTCGCAGGTCGTCACCGACTACTACGAGAAGGCCGGCCTGTGGCCGTACCTCGAGAAGCTCGGCTTCTACCTCGGCGGTTACGGCTGCACCACGTGCATCGGCAACACCGGTCCGCTGCCGGAGGAGATCAGCAAGGCGGTCAACGACAACGATCTGACCGTCACCGCGGTCCTCTCGGGCAACCGCAACTTCGAGGGACGCATCTCCCCCGACGTGAAGATGAACTACCTGGCGTCGCCGCCGCTGGTCATCGCCTACGCGCTCGCGGGCACCATGGACTTCGACTTCGAGACCCAGCCGCTCGGCCAGGACACCGACGGCAACGACGTCTTCCTGAAGGACATCTGGCCGTCGGCCCAGGAGATCGACGACACCATCAAGACCGCCATCAGCCAGGACATGTTCCGCAAGTCCTACGCCGACGTCTTCGCGGGCGACGAGCGGTGGCGCGGACTGAGCACGCCGGAGGGCGACACCTTCGCGTGGGACGAGAAGTCCACCTACGTTCGCAAGGCACCGTACTTCGACGGCATGACCCCCGAGCCGGCGCCGGTCGAGGACATCAAGGGCGCCCGCGTCCTGGCGCTGCTGGGCGACTCGGTCACCACCGACCACATCAGCCCGGCCGGACCCATCAAGCCCGGCACCCCCGCCGCGCAGTACCTCGACGCCAACGGTGTGGCCCGCAAGGACTACAACTCGCTGGGCAGCCGTCGCGGCAACCACGAGGTGATGATCCGCGGCACCTTCGCGAACATCCGCCTGCAGAACCAGCTGCTGGACGGCGTCTCGGGCGGTTACACCCGTGACTTCACCCAGGAGGGCGGTCCGCAGTCGTTCATCTACGACGCCTCGGTCAACTACAAGAAGGCCGGCATCCCGCTGGTCGTCCTCGGCGGCAAGGAGTACGGCTCCGGCAGCTCGCGCGACTGGGCGGCGAAGGGCACGGTGCTGCTGGGTGTCAAGGCCGTCATCACCGAGTCGTTCGAGCGCATCCACCGCTCCAACCTCATCGGCATGGGCGTGGTCCCGCTGCAGTTCCCGGAGGGCGAGAGCGCCAAGACGCTGGGACTGGACGGCACCGAGGTCTTCGACATCGAGGGCATCACTGCGCTCAACGAGGGCGTGACCCCGAAGACGCTGAAGGTCACCGCGACCAAGGAGAACGGCGACAAGGTCGTCTTCGACGCCGTGGTGCGCATCGACACGCCCGGTGAGGCCGACTACTACCGCAACGGCGGCATCCTGCAGTACGTCCTGCGGAACATGATCAAGAGCTGATTCATGCCACGGGTCAGCGATGACCGTCTTGCCGCGCGTCGTCGAGAGATCCTCGACGGCGCGCGGCATTGTTTCGCCGAATACGGTTACGACGGAGCGACGGTCAAACGTCTCGAAGAGGCGACCGGCCTCTCCCGCGGTGCGATCTTCCACCACTTCAAGGACAAGGAAGCCCTGTTCTTGGCGCTGGCACGCGAAGACGCGGAGCGGATGGCCGAGGTCGCCTCGCACGAGGGTCTGGTCCAGGTGATGCGCGACATCCTCGCGCGGCCGAAGGACTTCGACTGGCTGAGCACGCGGCTGGAGATCGTGCGGAAGATCCGCACCGATCCCGGCTTCCGTGAGGCCTGGGAGGCGCAGAGCGCCGACCGCGAGGCCGCCACCCTCGCCCGCCTGGAGCGCAAGCGCCGTGCGGGCAGTCTCCGCAAGGACGTCCCCCCGGAGGTGCTCGTCACCTACCTGGACGTCATCCTCGACGGCCTGGTCACACGGTTGGCCTCGGGTCAGTCGACCGACGATCTGCATGCCGTCCTCGACCTCGTCGAGGCCTCGGTCCGCGTACCCGCGGGCGAGTGACCGGCGCAACGGGCCCGGACCTTCGACCGCCGAAGGTCCGGGCCCGTTGCTGTGCGCGGCCGTGGTGCTCATGACGTCCGTGCCCGTCGCGCCGACGGGCGTAATCGGCGGTACTCGGCACCCCCGACGTGTCCCATCTCACGCATGGGCTAGCCTTCTCTCGCACTCTCGAGGAATTCACAAGGAGGGGTCGACCCGACATGGGCCAACACCGAAACGCCGCGCGTCCCGCTTCCGATCCACCGCGGGAGTCCGCCGGGAGCCGCCGGCGACGGCGCCCCGGCACCCGCGCGCGGGTCGGGCTCTCCCTGGTGCTGGCCGCGCTGCTGGCGGGCGGAGTGTACGCGGTCTGGCGGGGCGGGCACGGCGGCTGTTCTCAGGTGCGACCGGTGTCGGTCATCGCCGACCAGGACGTCGCCGACTACGTCACCGCCCTGTCGAAGCAGACCGAGGCGGACAGCTGTTTCGACTTCACCGTGCAGGCCGTGCCGCCGAGCCACACCTCCGAACGCCTCACCGACCGGAACGCACCGCAGATCTGGATCGCTGAGTCGCAGGCGCGCGTCCGGCAGGTGCGCGCCGCACTCGGCCGGACGTGGGCCGACGTCGGACCGTCGCTCGGCGTCTCCCCGGTGGTGGTGGCCGGCCGTGAACTCCCGGCGATGCCCGCGTGGACCGACGTGCTCACCTCGCCCGGACTGCGAGTGGCTCCGCCGGCCCGCAGCGACGTCAGCAACGCCGCGGTGATCGGAGCGCTCTCCGAGGTGTCGTCGGGCTCGCTGACGCACCGGGAGCTGGTGGAGTTCCTGACCAAGCGGGCCCTGATGATGAACGACAACGACGCCTCCCCCGATCTCGCGCAGACCGCCGCCGCTCCCGCGCCGACGGCCACCCTCACCACCGAACGCGCCTACACCGAGTTCAAGCGCGCCCATCCCGCGTCCGATCTCGAGGTGGCCGTGCCGCGGTCCGGCACGGTGGCCCTGGACTATCGGGCCGCCAATGTCGCGCAACCCGACGATCAAGCGCTGGCCGGCGACGCGATCGACGCGCTGGTGGCCACCCTGCAGACCGACAGTGGTCGCCGGATCCGGGAGGAGATGGGCATCCGCTCTCCGGACGGCGAGCCGCCGGCCGACGGAACCGGCGTCCAGGACGTCACCGTGATCAAGCAGCCGGCCAGGGAACTCGTCGACAACATCCTGCGGAAGTGGACCGCACTCACCCAGCCGATCCGGGCGCTCGTGGTGCAGGACGTGTCCGGCTCGATGGCGCTCGACGCCGGAGGCCGTTCGCGCGCGGCCTTCCTCCGGGAGGCCTCGCTGTTCGGACTGGGCCGGTTCCCCAAGAACACCGCGCTGGGCTACTGGGAGTTCAGCATCGACCGCGGCGGCCCCGGCCAGGACTATCGGGAGGTGATGCCGATCGCGCCGATCTCCGAGATCGAGGGAGGCCGTACCAACCGCGACCGCCTCGCCGACTCCATCCGCGACACGCTGGGGCACGTCGGCGGCGGCACCGGTCTCTACGACACCGCGCTCGCGGCGTTCAAGACCGTGTACGACTCATACGACCCCGCGTACTCCAACAGCGTGATCATCATGACCGACGGCCGCAACGAGGATCGCGACAGCATCACGCTGGGGCATCTGGTGTCGGAGCTGAACATCATGAAGAACCCCGCGCGGCGCATCCCGATCATCGCGGTCGGCATCTCGGAGGACGCCGACGCCGGTGCGCTCAAGCAGATCGCCGAGGCCACCGGCGGCAGCTCGTTCATCGCACGCGACCCCAAGGATGTGGGCGCGATCCTGCTGCAGGCGGTCTCCTACCGCGTGGAAGCGGCGTGACGGCAAAGCACTCCTGAGCGAGCGATTACTCGGTACGGTCGTCGGTGAGACGTCCCTCACTTCAGGAGTGCCCGTGTACCCAGGAACCTTCGCCGCGACCACACCGGACAAGCCTGCGCTGATCCGCCCGTCGACGGGTGAGCGCGTCACCTATCGAGAGCTCACGGACAACTCCACCAGAATCGCCAATCACCTGCACGACCTGGGAATCGGTCGGGGCGACACCATAGCGATCGTCTCCGACAACGATCTGCGCGTCTTCGACGTGTACTGGGCCGCGGTCCGCTCCGGCATGTACGTCACCGCCGTGAACCACCACCTCACCCCGGCGGAGGTGAACTACATCCTCGACGACTGCGATGCGCGCGCGGTCTTCGCCTCGGCCGCGGTGGCGGGCGCCGTCTCCGAGGCCCACCGCATCGAGGCCCTGTCCGACGATTCCCGGCGGGTGGCCTGGGGCGGGCCGGTCGACGGTTTCCTCGACTACCCGGAGGTGCTGGCCGCTGCGTCGGACGCCCCGCTGACCGACCAGCCCCGCGGCGCCGACATGCTTTACTCCTCGGGAACCACCGGGCGGCCCAAGGGAATCAAGCCGTCGCTGCCCGGCGTCCAGGTCGACGAGGCCCCCGACCTCATATCGCAGGTGTTCGGCCCGGTGTACGGATTCGGCCCCGACACCGTCTACCTGTCGCCTGCGCCGCTGTACCACGCCGCTCCCCTTCGGTACTGCGCGATGACGAACGCTCTGGGCGGGACGGTGATCGTGATGGACCACTTCGAGCCGGAGACGGCCCTGCGGTACATCGACGAATACTCCGTGACGCACAGTCAGTGGGTGCCCACCATGTTCGTCCGGATGCTGAAGCTGCCGGACGGGGTCCGCGACCGGTACGACGTCTCGAGCATGAAGGTCGCCATTCACGCCGCCGCTCCGTGTCCGGCGGAGGTGAAGCGCAGAATGATCGACTGGTGGGGACCGGTGATCAACGAGTACTACGCGGCCACCGAAGCCGCGGGCGTCACGCTGATCGGATCGGCGGACTCGTCGACCCACCCCGGCTCGGTCGGCAGAGCCGTCCTCGGAGTGGTGCACATCTGTGGTCCCGACGGTGAACCGCTGCCCGCCGGAGAGGTCGGGACCGTCTATTTCGAGCGCGACGAGATGCCCTTCGTCTATCACAACGATCCGTCGAAGACGGCGCAGGCGCAGCACCCGGGGCATGCGAACTGGGCGACCACCGGCGACCTCGGTTACGTGGACGACGAGGGCTTCCTCTACCTCACCGACCGCCAGGCCTTCACGATCATCTCCGGCGGCGTCAACATCTACCCGCAGGAGTCGGAGAACGTCCTCATCAACCACCCGGCGGTATACGACGTCGGCGTGATCGGCCTGCCCGACGACGATCTCGGAGAGCGACCGGTGGGCTTCGTCCAACTGGTCGACGGCGCCGAGGCCTCCGATCGCCTCGCCGCCGAACTCGTCGACTTCGCGAAGGCCGAACTCGCGTCGTTCAAGGTCCCCAAGGAGATCCGCTTCGTGGACGACCTGCCGCGGACCCCGACCGGCAAGCTGGTCAAGGGCGAACTCCGGAAGCGGGTACTGGAGTCATTCAGCTGAACGACTGACGTCTGATCCTCGTTAACGCCGCGTGCGCGGACCCGATCTCACCAGTGTCGGGGCACGCACAGCGGCCGCACAGCAGGTGCGGCCACGCGCACAGCGAGGAGCCCACATGAAGATCCATCGGGCGGCGGCCGCAGTCGCGGTCGCCGCCGCGCTCGCCCTCTCGTCCGGATGCTCGGCGACCTCCGACCGGCAGGCGCCCACATCCGGCAGTGCTCAGGCCAATCTGCCCGCTCCGGTGTCCGCCCGCTCGGACGAACCGTCGTCGCCGATCCGGGTCACCGTCGACGGTGCGACGGTGCCGACCGACGCGGTGGCCACCGACACGGCAGGGGTTCTCCTGCCTCCCCAGGACGTCCACCGCCTCGGCTGGTGGGTCGACTCGTCGCTGCCCGGGTCCGGCTCCGGGACCGTGGTGATGACCGGGCACGTCGACGACGTGAAGCAGGGAAAGGGCTTCGCCGCACGGTTCTCCGGCCTCAAAACCGGTGACGCCGTCGACGTCACCACCGCGGACGGACACCGGCACGTCTACCACGTCACCCGGTCGGTGCTCGCCGACAAGGAGTCCACCGGCCGCGACGGACTGCCGGTGGACGAACTCAATCGACGGACCGGCCCGGAGACTCTCGCACTCATCACCTGCGGCGGCCCGTTCATCGGCCCGCCCCTCGGTTACCGCGACAACGTCGTCGTCTTCGCCGCACCCGCGTGACGCGGACCGCTACCGACCATTCACACACTCGTCAGGAGACCACCATGAAGATCAACCGCCGCGGAGTACCCGCGATCCTCGCCGCCGCCGTGATGTGCGCGGCTCTCACCCCGGCCGCCGCCTGGGCGGACGTTCCCGCCACGGAGTCCGCGCCCACCACGGCGCAGACCACTGCCGAGACGGCCGCTCCGACCGAGGTGACGTCGAGCCCCACGGAGACCGCGACCCCCACCGGCAGCCCGACCGAGAGTACGACGCCGCCCTCGTCCGACACCGGGACGCCGCCCAGTGAGACGAGCACCGCGCCCCCGACCACCCGGCCCGAGAAGAAGACCGGGGTGCTGGTGGTCTGGGCCGACGACGTGCAGGCCGGACTGATGGTCCCGGGCGCCGTCATCCGGTTCGACGCCCCGCCGCACCATCCCGGCACCGTCACCACACCCGCGCAGGTGACTCTGTCCGAGGGCTACTACCGGTTCACCGTCGTGGCGCCACCGGCCGGCTACCATCTGCTCGAGCCCGCCGACGACTTCGACGGCGTGATCGTCGCCGGTCGCAATCTGGAGCGCCGGATCCGCGTCGCCAAGGACCAGCAGGAACCGACCAACGGTGTCCTCGGGGTCACCAAGCGCGACCGCGTCACCGGGGAACCGTTGCAGGGAGCGAAGTTCCGGGTCGTCACGTGCAGCGGTAACTATGTCGCGGCACTCACCTCCGGCGATCAGGGAACAGCGTTCCGCGGTCTGGATCCCGGCTGCTACGACCTCCTCGAGGACGCGGCCCCCGCGGGATACCAGCTCGACCTGACACCGCACCGGGTGTGGATCAAGAAGGGCGAGGAGACCGACCTCACCGTGTACGACATCCCCGTCGACTATGTGGCACCGCGGAACCCCGCCGACCGGGTGCCCCTGCGGTCGGTCCCCTCGGGCCGCATCGACTGAACCCGGCGCACCGGGGGCGCGTCCGCTCAGGCGAGCTCGATGAGCTCCTGGTATTCGTCGGACCAGTGGTCCTCGGTGCCGTCGGGCAGGAGGATCACCCGCTGAGGCTCCAGAGCCTCCGCGGCACCGGGGTCGTGTGTCACCAGAACCACGGCCCCGGTGTAACTGCGCAGTGCCTCCAGCACCTGCTCTCGGGAGACCGGATCGAGGTTGTTCGTCGGCTCGTCGAGCAGCAGGACGTTGGCGGCCGAGGACACCAGCCCGGCGAGCGCCAGACGGGTCTTCTCACCGCCCGAGAGCGTCCCGGCCGGCTGGTCCAGCTGCGGACCGGTGAACATGAACGCTCCGAGCAGCCCCCGCAGATCCTGTTCACCGGCGTCGGGCGCCGCGTGCCGGATGTTCTCCCAGACCGTCGCGTCGTCGTCGAGGGTGTCGTGCTCCTGTGCGAAGTACCCGATCTTGAGGCCGCGACCCGGCTCCAGTTCACCGAGGTCGGGTTTCTCCACACCGGCGAGCAACTTGAGCAGCGTGGTCTTGCCCGCGCCGTTGAGGCCGAGGATCACCACCCGGCTCCCCTTGTCGATCGCGAGGTCGACGCCGGTGAAGATCTCCAGCGAGCCGTACACCTTGGTCAGATTCGACGCCATCAGCGGCGTCTTGCCGCACGCCGCCGGCTCCGGGAACCGGATGTGCGCGGTCTTGTCGGCCACCCGCACCTCGTCGAGCTCGTCCATCATGCGCTCGGCACGTTTGAGCATCTGCTGCGCCGCGGTGGCCTTGGTCGCCTTCGCCCCCAGCTTGGCCGCCTGCACGCGCAGCGCCCCGGCCTTCTTCTCGGCGTTGGCCCGCTCGCGCTTGCGGCGCTGCTCGTCGGTCGCGCGGGCGTCCAGGTACCGCTTCCAGCCCATGTTGTAGACGTCGGCCTCACCGCGGACCGCATCGAGGAACCACACACGGTTCACCACGTCGGCCAGCAGGTCGACGTCGTGGCTGATGACGACGAGGCCGCCCTCGTGGTTCTGCAGGAACGTCCGCAGCCAGGCGATCGAGTCGGCGTCGAGGTGGTTGGTCGGCTCGTCGAGGAGCAGCGTGGTATCCGACTTGCCCGAGCCGTCCGACGCCGCGAACAGGATGCGCGCCAACTCGATCCGGCGACGCTGACCGCCGGAGAGGGTACGCAGCGGTTGCCCGAGCACACGGTCGGGCAGACCGAGGCTGTTGCAGATGCGGGCGGCGTCGCTTTCGGCCTCGTAACCGCCGAGCGCCGAGAACCTCTCCTCGAGACGGGCGTACTTGGCGATCGCACGGTCGCGGACCCTGTCGTCCGCGGCCTCCTCCATCAGCGCCTGCTGCTTGCCCATCGAGGCGAGGATCTCGTCCAGTCCGCGCGCGGACAGCACGCGGTCCTTCGCGAGGACGTCGAGGTCGCCCTCCTTGGGATCCTGCGGCAGGTAACCGACCGGGCCGGAGGTGCGGACGGTTCCGGCGTACGGCTGCGTCTCGCCGGCGAGGATGCGCAGCGAGGTGGTCTTGCCCGCGCCGTTCCGGCCGACCAGCCCGATGCGGTCGCCCGGCTGAATGCGCAGGTGGTCTCCGGGCGCCGAAAGAAGAGTCCTCGCGCCCGCTCGTACTTCCAGGTCGGTCGCGGTGATCACGTCGATCCAGTCTACCGATGACGGGCCCGGTCCCCGAATCGGTTCTCGGCGCATGGACGGCCGCGGACTCGGACCCGCGCCCGGACTACCGTTGAGCCATGACTGATACAGCCTCCACCGATCTCACCGGCCGTTCCGCGCTCGTCACCGGCGGCAGCCGAGGCATCGGGTACGCCATCGCCCTCGAACTCGCGCGCCGAGGTGCCGCGGTGGTCGTCACCGGCCGCAAACCCGAGCCCCTCGACGAGGCTGCGGCAGCGCTGCGCGACGCGGTCCCCGGTTCGGTGGTCACCGCGGTCGCGGGCAACACCGGCGATCCCGAGCACCGCGCGGACGCGGTCGCGGCGGCCGTGGCGAACGGCGGTATCGACATCCTCGTCAACAACACGGGGATCAATCCGACCGCGGGTCCGCTCATGGACGCCGATCTCGGGGCGGTGCGCAAGACCTTCGACACCAACGTCGTCGCGGCTCTCGGCTATGTCCAGGAGGCGTACCGAGCGGGAATGAAGGACTCGGGCGGTGCCGTCGTCAACATCGCGTCGATCGCGGGCCTGCGGCCGACCGGGTTGATCGCGGCCTACGGCGCGTCCAAGGCCGCGCTGATCCACCTCACCGAGGAGCTCGCGTGGCAGCTCGGTCCGTCGATCCGGGTGAACGCCGTCGCCCCCGGCGTGGTGAAGACCAAGTTCGCCGACGTCCTTCTCGCGGCCGGTGAGGACGTCGTGGGGCAGACCTACCCGATGAACCGGGTGGGCACTCCCGAGGACATCGCGGCCACGGTGGCCTTCCTGGTGAGCGACGCGGCGTCGTGGATCACCGGTGAGACGATCCGCGTCGACGGCGGCAAGCTGGCCACCGGCGGGATGTGACCGCGCCCGTCGAGGGGCCCAGCGCCGACGTCATCGTCGTGGGCGCCGGGCCCGCGGGGCGCTCGCTCGCGTACCGCGCCGCCGCGGCGGGGCTGCGCGCGACGCTCGTCGACCCGGCGCCGCACCGGGTGTGGCGGCAGACCTTCGGCATGTACGCCGACGACGCACCGGCCTGGCTCGACCCCGGGACGGTGGCCGCCCGCAGCGCCGAGTTCTGCGTCTTCACCCCGCAGCGGCGGGTGGTGGACCGCGGGTACCTGGTGCTCCACTCGGAGCGGTTCCAGCAGTCCCTGTCGCTGTCGGAGGTGACGGTCGTGGCCTCGTCGGCGACCGCTCTCACCGCGACGTCGGTCACGCTCGCCGACGGCTCCGTACTCGCCGGCCGACATGTGGTCGACGCCCGCGGCACCGCCGGGCACCGCCGAGCCGACACGCCGCGCCAGACCGCCGTCGGAATCCTCGCGGGCCGGGTCGGGGCGACGGACGGCGGCGACGACCCCGACACCACCGTGCTGATGGACTGGCGGCCCGCCGATACCGGGCCGAACGCCGTCTCATCGAACCTCACCTCATCGGGCCCGGCCTCGTTCAGCTACCGGATCGACACCGCTCGCGGACGCCTCGTCGAGGAGACCTGCCTGGCCGCCCGCCCGCCCCTGGGCATCGCCGAACTGGCCCGTCGAGCGCGCCTGCGCCTGCGTCTGTCCGCGCCGACCGGCGACGAGGAGGTTCAGCACGGCGGGATGGACGAGATCGTCGATTTTCCGATGTACCCGAACGCACGACCGTGGCGTGGCGACGGCGCCCTGGCGATCGGCGCGGTCGGCGGTCTGATGAATCCGGCGACCGGATACAGCGTCGCGCAGTCTCTGCGCGCCGCTGATCTGGTCGTCGAGGCTGTCGCCGGCCGTCGGGATCCACGCGCCGCGTTGTGGCCTCGCGCCGCTCGTATCGCGTTCACGCTCCGACTGCTGGGACTGCTGGTCCTCATCCGGCTCAGACCGGCCGAACTCGTCGGCTTCTTCGACGCCTTCTTCGGCGTCCCGGTTCCGCTGCAGCGCGCCTATGTGTCGTCGCACGCCGACGCCCCCGGCGTGCTGCGCGCGATGGCGGCGGTGTTCCGGCGGTCCCCGCCGCGGCTGAAGGCCCGCGTCGCCGTCGCCTCGGCCCGCGCCGCCGTCGAAGTGGTCCGCCTCATGGTCGTCTGAGCGTCGGGGTCGGCTGAGGAGGGCTAGAGCTGTTTCAGCAGCAGGTACTGCGCCGAGATCTTCTGCTGCGCCTCATGCAGATCGGAGCCGTCCGCCTGGGCCGCGTAGCTGCCGTAGGCGACGAAGCAGGTCGCTTGATCGTCGCCGAACGAGGACTTGCTGGTCTGACACACCGCCGACGGCAGATCCTGCGGGCTGTCGGCCTTCTTGGCGGTCGGATCGTCGGAGTCGTCGGAGAGGGTTTTGAGCAGTTCTGCGGCCTGGTCGTCGCCGCCGGCGCGGAAGACCAGGGAGCCCCCGACCGCGGCCTCGGTGACGCCGGTCTTCTGCAAGTCGGCGAAGGTGGCGGTCGACTTGCTCGCCAGCTGCGAGATGGCCCGCGGTCCGGCGACCGAGCCGGAGAAGGCGGAACCGCCGTTCGACTCCGTCGGCAGCACGGCGCGCAACAGGCCGTTCGGGTCGATCCGCTTGTCGTCGCTGATCGGTTTCATCGCATCGAGCAGGGCTTTCTGCTTCGTGAAGGCAGACCGCACCGCGGCGAGAGTCCATCCGCCGTCGTCGGCGTCGGCCCAGGTGTAGACCACCTTCTCTGCCACCGGGGTGAACGCCACGGTGATCTGACCGCCGCCGCTCGACTTCCCCGTGAGCGCCACCGTCTCGGCGGGCATCCCCGGGACGTCGGTGCGCCGCATCGGTGAACCGTAGGTCTTCTTGAGCATCTGGCCGGACATCGCCGACACGGCCTCGCCGGCCGTCTCCGCATCGGGATACACCAGCACGGCATGATTGAGCCCCTGATGCAGGTTCTTACCGTCGCTGTCGTCCGGCGCCCCGCCGGCCATGGTGAAGCCGTAACGCAGCTTCTGCGAGACCGGCAGGTCGGCCGCATCGGAGAAGACGCCCCGCAGTCCGCTCGCGCCGGAGATCGGGTAGGTCGGCATGCTGAACTTGGTCAGCACCGGATCGACCTCGTCACGGAACGCGATGTCTTCGCCCAGCCGCATGGCCCGCAGCCGGTTCATCTCCGACTCCGTATCAGCGGTCCCCGCAGCAGGCTGCAGACTGGTCGCGTACTTCCCCGTATCGAGCTGGATCGGTCCGCGCGTCGCGGTGCCGTCCACGGTGCACGCGGTGACCGCCGAGAGGCTGACGACTGCTCCGGCGGCCGCGGCCGCTCGTTTCCACTGCATAGGCAGATCCTAAAGGGCCCGGCCCGGACCCACGAACAGCACTACGCCCGGCGAATGACACCGTCACTCGCCGGGCGTGGCACCCGTGTCAGTCCCGACCGGTCACTCCTGGCCGCTCTCCTTGAGGGCCTGCTCGACGTCGAGTGCCTTCACCTGGTCGATCAGGCTGTCGAGCGCCTGGGGAGGCAGCGCACCGGCCTCGTTGAAGACCAACCGACCCTGCTTGAACGCCATGATGGTCGGGATGGAGCGGATGCTCGCGGCCGCCGCCAACTGCTGCTCGGCCTCGGTGTCGACCTTGCCGAAGACGATGTCGTCGTGCTTTTCGGAGGCCGCTTTGTACGTGGGTGCGAACTGCCGGCACGGGCCGCACCAGCTCGCCCAGAAGTCCACGAGGACGATGTCGTTGTCGACGATCGTCTGCTCGAAGTCGTCACCGGTCAGATCAATTGTTGCCATGTCTGTATCTAACCGGATCCGCCGCCGTGCTATTCCTGCACGCGGCACTTCTCCACGCGGGGTTCCGCGCCGACGGCCCGCCGGACCGCCTCGTCCACGAGGTCGGCGTTGATCGCCGCACCCGCCGCCACCCCGGACGCGGCGGCCGCGCCCACCATCGCCATCGGGTCGCGCGCGTTGCCCGCCGCCCACACTCCGTCGACTGCCGTCCGGCCCGTCGCATCGGTCTCGATGTACGTTCCGAACGGGTGGTCCGACACGCGGCCGCCCAGGGTCTGGAACAGCTCTCCCCGCGCGTGTACGCGGGTCGCCACCGCGACGGCGTCCACCTCGTACGCCGCACCCGCGACACGGACGGACCGGACTCGGTCGCCGTCGGTCAGCACCCGGTCGACGCGGCCGTCGACGACCGGGACGTCCATCGCCGTCAAGCGTTCACGCGCTTGCGCACCGAGGACGGACTCGTGATCGAAGACCGTCACATGCTCGCTGAGTTGCCGGAACAGCAGCGCCTGGTGTTCAGCCATCGGGCTCGTCGCGACCACGCCGATACGCCGTCCGCGAACCTCCCAACCGTGGCAGTACGGACAGTGCAGCACTGTCCGCCCCCAACCAGCGGCCAGTCCCTCGATCGCGGGCAGTTCGTCCACCGCTCCGGTCGCCAGGAGCACCCGGCACGCACCGACCGTCTCCCCGGACGAGAGGCTCAGCGTGAACCCGCCGGAGATGCGCTCGGCACTGAGCACGGTTCCCTCGAATATCTCGGCGCCGTACCCGGCCGCCTCGGCTCGACCGGCCGCCAGCAGATCGGTGGGTGCCGTACCCTCGCGGCCCAGCACGTTGTGCGCAGCCTCGGCGGGCCGATTGCGCTGTTCACCCGCGTCCACCACGAGGACGGTCCGCAGTGAGCGGCCCAGGGTCACCGCGGCGCCGAGTCCCGCCGGTCCCCCGCCCGCGATGAGCACGTCGTACTGCCGGTTCGGGCCGGCCTCCCGTGAATTCGTCATGGATCGACCGTATGCGCGGTATTGCAGATAACGCATACACTCTTGCGCATGACGCAAGAACTCGATCGCCGTTCCGATCCCGACCTGGACGCCCTGGTGCGGAGCCGGATTCGGAGTCTTCGGCTCGCCCGCGGATGGACCCTCGACTCACTCGCCCGCCGATGCGACATGAGCGCGTCGACGCTCTCCCGGATCGAGACCGGCGGGCGCCGCGTAGCCCTCGACCAACTGGTGCCGATCGCCCGTGCGCTCGGGGTGTCTCTCGACCAGCTCGTCGAACCCGTCTCCGATGAAGACGTGGTCATCCGGCCGGAAGCCCACTCCGCCGGAGACGCGATCACGTGGCTCCTCTCGCGCGATCGCGCCGATGCCGGCGTCGTCGTCGCCAAGATGCGGCTCCAACCGCCGGCGGAGTGGCCCACACCTCGCGTGCATCCCGGTCATGAGTGGTTCACCGTGCTCTCCGGCAGCGTGCGGCTGGCTCTCGGTGAGCGGATCATCTACGTCCAGGCCGGCGAGGCGGCCGAGTTCTCGACGATGACGCCGCATGCCTTCGTCGCCCACGGGACCACCGCCGAGATTCTGACGATCTTCGACCGGGACGGCGAACGCGCTCACCTTCCCGAGTGACCGTCTCCTTCCGGCCGATCGAGCCCGACGGGATCGAGGGGGACGTCGAAGGCGGGCAGTCTGCTTCGTCGATCGGGCAGGCGGATCACCAGGGCGACGAGAACGCCGACGGCCACGCCGATCAACGTGTCCACGGCGCGGAAGGTGAGCATCCGCAGCGGCGGCGACGGAGCGGTGAGCTCGGTCATCAGCATGATGAGCGGCGTGAAGAACCCGATGGCGACCGCATAGTGGCGCGTCATGAACAACTCTGTCGGCCAGAGCAGAAGGACCGCGATCACCGCCACCGCACCGGCACCCAGATCCAGTGCCAGGAGCGCCGCCGCCAGCAGGAGTCCGGCCATCGTGCCGACTGTCCGATGCGCGGCGCGGGTGAGGACTCGGCGTACCTCCGCATCGCCCGGGCGGCCGGTGTCGATCACAGCGAGCGGAACGGCCGCGGCGGCCATCGCCCAATTCGCGTGCTCGAAGCCCATCGCCAATCCGATGGACCCGGCCGTCCCCACGGCCACGCCGTACCGGACCGCGTGCAGGCGCACCCCGGCAGGCGGACTGCGCACCACCGAGCGGACTCAAGCGAACCACCCGTGCCTGCCCCGCAACGGCGCCGGGGTACCGACCGCTCCGATCGCCACGGCGAGCAGTGCCGTGCCTGCGCAGATCGCCACGGCCGCCCCGGGAGCCACCAGCCCCGCCGGGACAGTCGCGGTGGCGCCCAGCGCGAAGATGAAGAAGAACGGGCCCGCCGGACGCAGCCGCACCGCGTCGGCGAGCAGCGAGCCCACGACCGCGAACGCCGTCTCGGCCACCACGAGTGCCCAGACGGGCGCGGAGACTGCGGAGAGACCGACGCCGATCGCGCTGCCCGCCGTCAGGAGACCGGCCGCCTGCAGCTGATGCGTGATCCGGCGCCGACCGCCCTCTCCCCGGCCGTACATGCCTGCGAAGGCACCGAAGACGGCGTAGACCAACAGCTCCGGACGCCCGGCGACGAGAAGTGCGACAGTGGGAACGACCAGACCCACCAGCACGCGGAGCGCGTGCCGGTGATCGTCGCCGTTCGGGAGCGCCGCGGTCACGGCGCTCGAGCGGCCTCCGGTCAGACGGTGAAGCCGAGCGCCCTCAGCTGCTCGCGTCCGTCGTCGGTGATCTTGTCGGGCCCCCACGCCGGGATCCACACCCAGTTGATGTCGACCTCGGTGCACAGACCGGAGGTCACCAGCACATTGCGCGTCTGGTCCTCGATGACGTCGGTGAGCGGGCACGCCGGCGAGGTGAGGGTCATATCGAGCTTCACCGCCGCGTCCTGGTCGATGGCGACGTCGTACACGAGCCCGAGGTCGACGACGTTGATGCCCAGCTCCGGGTCGACGACGTCGCGCATCGCCTCCTCGACGTCGTCGATCGACGGGAGCGAGGTGGCGACCGGCTCGGCCGGCGCA
The DNA here is from genome assembly GCF_047041125.1 of Gordonia sp. LUNF6. Lineage (NCBI taxonomy): Bacteria > Bacillati > Actinomycetota > Actinomycetes > Mycobacteriales > Gordoniaceae > Gordonia > Gordonia sp. LUNF6. Next base: position 1,936,544 of record NZ_CP178181.1, on the reverse strand, counting down.
GTGGTTTCGGTGTTGGTCTCGGTCATTGGTCGCTCCTAGGCGGGATCGGGGACTTCGGTGGCGAGGCTCTGCGAGAGCGCGTCCTTGAACGCCATCCACCCGAGCAGAGCACACTTGACGCGCGCCGGATACTTGCTGACACCGGCGAGCGCGATGCCGTCGCCGATGACCTCCTCATCGCCGGGATCGGTCCCGCGCGAGGTCATCATGGCGTTGAACGAATCGACGGTGGCGAGCGCCTCGTCGACGGGCAGCCCGACCACCTGGTCGTAGAGCACCGAGGTCGAGGCCTGGGAGATCGAGCAGCCCTGGCCGTCGTATGAGATGTCGGCGACCGCGTCGTCGACCACCGACACCCGCAGCGTCACCTCGTCACCGCACGTCGGGTTCACGTGGTGCACCTCGGCGTCGTACGGATCCCGCAGACCACGGCCGTGCGGATGCTTGTAGTGGTCCAGGATCACCTCCTGGTACATCTGCTCCATCCGCATCAGCGACCCCCGAAGAACCGCTGGGCGACGCCGATCGCGTCGGCGAGCGCGTCCACCTCGTTGAGCGTGTTGTACACGGCGAACGATGCGCGCGCACTGCCCTGAACGCCGAAGGCCCGGTGCAGAGGCCAGGCGCAGTGGTGTCCGACGCGGATCGCGACCCCCTCGTCGTCGAGGATCTGGCCGAGGTCGTGGGCGTGGATGCCCTCGACGTCGAACGAGACCGCGCCGCCTCGCCGCTCGGCGGTGGTGGGACCGACGATGCGCAGACCGTCGATCGCCGTCAGCCGCTCCAGCGCGTGCGCGGTGAGCTCGTGCTCGTGCGCGGCGACGTTGTCCATGCCGATCTTCTCGAGGTATTCCACGGCCGCGCCCAGACCGACGACCTGAGAGGTCATCGGGACGCCCGCCTCGAAACGCTGCGGCGGCGCGGCATACGTGGACACCTCCATGGTGACCGTCTCGATCATCGAACCGCCGGTGAGGAAGGGCGGCAGCTGAGCCAGCAGCGAAGCGCGGCCGTACAGCACGCCGACACCCGACGGACCCAGCATCTTGTGCCCGGAGAAGGCCGCGAAGTCGACCCCGAGAGCCGCGAAGTCGACGGGCATGTGAGGCACCGACTGGCAGGCGTCGAGCACCGCCAGCGCATCCACCTCGTGAGCGCGGCGCACCAGTTCGGCGACGTCGGCGACGGCGCCGGTGACATTCGACTGATGAGTGAACGCGACCACCTTCACCGACTCGTCGAGTACCAGCGAGTCCATGTCGATGCGGCCCTCGGCCGTCACTCCGTACCAGCGCAGGGTGGCTCCGGTGCGGCGGCACAGCTCCTGCCACGGCACCAGATTCGCGTGATGCTCCAGTTCGGTCACCACGATCGTGTCACCGGGGCCGAGGGCCCTGCCGCCGAAGACCGGCGCCGAACGGTCATCGCCCAGGGTGTACGCCACCAGGTTGAGCGCCTCGGTGGCGTTCTTGGTGAAGACCACCTCGTCGACGGCGACGCCGACGAAGCCGGCGATCGCCGCGCGCGCGTGCTCGTACGCGTCGGTCGCCTCTTCGGCCAGCTGGTGCGCACCGCGATGAACCGCGGCGTTGTGGTTCAGCAGGAAGTCTCGCTCGGCGTCGAGCACCTGCAGCGGCCGCTGCGACGTGGCCCCGGAGTCGAGGTACACGAGCGGCCTGTCGTCGCGGACGGTGCGGGACAGGATCGGGAAGTCCGCCCGCAGTGCCGTGACGTCGAGTGCGGCTGCGGTGGTCATGTCACTCCCCCTTCGTCGCGTTGATCGAGATGGCGGCCGTCACTTCGCGGCGGCCGCGGTGAACCGCACGTAGCCGTTCTCTTCGAGCTCGTCGGCCAACTCGGGTCCGGCGGACTCCACCACGCGGCCGTCGACGAAGACGTGGACGTAATCGGGCTTGATGTACCGCAGAATCCGCGTGTAGTGCGTGATGAGCAGGATCCCGCCGTTCTCGCGTTCCTTGTAGGCGTTCACGCCTTCGGAGACGATGCGCAGCGCGTCCACGTCCAGACCCGAGTCGGTCTCGTCGAGAATCGCGATCTTCGGCTTGAGCAGCCCGAGCTGCAGGATCTCGTGACGCTTCTTCTCACCGCCGGAGAAGCCCTCGTTGACGCTGCGCTCGCCGAACGCGGGGTCGATCTCGAGTTCGGCCATCGCCTGCTTGGTCTCCTTGACCCAGTGCCGCAGCTTCGGGGCCTCGCCGCGCACGGCGGTTGCCGCGCTGCGCAGGAAGTTCGACATCGAGACGCCGGGCACCTCCACCGGATACTGCATCGCCAGGAACAGTCCGGCGCGGGCGCGCTCGTCGACGCTCATCTCCAGGACGTTCTCCCCGTCCAGGGTGATCGATCCCGAGGTGACCTCGTACTTGGGGTGACCGGCGATGGCGTACGAGAGGGTCGACTTGCCGGACCCGTTGGGGCCCATGATCGCGTGGGTCTCGCCCGAGCGCACCGTGAGGTTCACACCCTTGAGGATGTGGATCGGCTCGGCGTCGGCGTCGGACTGCGCGACGTCGACGTGCAGGTCGCGGATTTCCAGGGTCGTCATCTGTGGTGATTCCTTGTCGAAGTATGTGTGGATGGTCAGGCGCCGGCCGACTCGAGTTCGGCCTCGATCGCGGATTCGAGCCGCTCGCGCAGTTCCGGGACGGCGATCTTGGCGAGGACCTCGCCGAAGAAGCCCCGGACCACGAGGCGCCGCGCCTGATCTTCGGGGATGCCGCGCGCCTGGAGGTAGAACAACTGCTCGTCGTCGAACCGGCCGGTGGCGCTGGCGTGACCGGCGCCGACGATCTCACCGGTCTCGATCTCCAGGTTGGGGACCGAGTCGGCACGGGCGTTGTCGGTGAGCACCAGGTTCCGGTTGAGTTCGTAGGTGTCGGTGCCCTCGGCGGCCGGCCGGATCAGCACGTCGCCGATCCAGACGGTGTGGGCCTCCTTGCGCTTGTCGCCCGACGGGTCGCCCTGGAGAGCGCCCTTGTAGGTGACGTGCGAGCGGCAGTTGGGCTGCGAGTGGTCCACCAGGAGACGCTGCTCCAGGTGCTGCCCGCCGTCGGCGAAGTACAGTCCCCACAGCTCGACGTCGCCGCCGGGCGCGGTGTACTGCACGTGCGGCGAGAGCCGCACGGTGTGTCCACCGAGGCTGACCGCGAAGTGCTTGACGACCGCGTCACGTCCCAGCGACAGGTGGTGGGTGGCGACGTGGGTCGCGTCGTCCTCCCACTCGTGGACGTTCACGACGGTCAGATGCGCGCTGTCGGCGGCGAGGATCTCGACGTTCTCGCCGATCACGCCGCTGCCGCGCTGATCGAGAACCACGACCGCCTTCGAGAAGGCCTCGGCGCGGATCTGGATGTGCGAGTAGGCGACCTCGTCGGCTCCCGGACCGTCGACGGTGACGAACACCGGATCGGCGATCTGCGCCTCGCGGCCGATCGTGAGCACGGTGGCCTTCTCGAAGGACGAGTAAGCCTGGGCGGAGACCCTGTCGAAGGGCACCCCGGCCTCACCGAGACGGGGATCCTCGCGGCCGACGGTCTCGGCGGTGACGCCCTCGGCGTCGCCGCTGACCTGCACCGAGGTGGTGCCGGTGGCGAGCGCCGTGCCGTCGTGCAGACCGTGCAGCCGGCGGAACGGCGTGAAGCGCCACGCCTCTTCGCGCTGCGACGGCACCTCGAAGGCGTCGACGTCGTAGGAGGTGAAGAGTTCACCCTTGTTGACCACCACGGGCGAGGCGGTGGTCTGGGAAGCGTCCGCCATCAGCCGACCGATCCTTCCATCTGCAGTTCGATGAGCCGGTTGAGCTCGAGTGCGTATTCCATCGGGAGTTCCTTGGCGATCGGCTCCACGAATCCGCGGACCACCATCGCCATGGCCTCCTGCTCGGTCAGTCCGCGGCTCATCAGGTAGAAGAGCTGATCGTCGCTGACCTTCGAGACGGTGGCCTCGTGTCCCATCGTCACGTCGTCCTCGCGGATGTCGACGTACGGGTAGGTGTCGCTGCGGCTGATCTGATCGACGAGCAGGGCGTCACACTGCACGGTGGACCGGCTGCCGTGGGCGCCGGGGTTGATCTTGATCAGGCCGCGGTACGACGACCGTCCGCCGCCGCGAGCGACGGACTTGCTGACGATGTTGCTCGAGGTGTTGGGCGCCAGGTGGACCATCTTGGATCCGGTGTCCTGGTGCTGGCCCTCGCCGGCGAACGCCACCGACAGGACCTCGCCCTTGGCGTGCTCACCGGTCAGCCACACGGCCGGGTACTTCATGGTGACCTTGGAACCGATGTTGCCGTCGATCCACTCCATGGTCGCGCCCTCTTCGGCCTTCGCACGCTTGGTGACCAGGTTGTAGACGTTGTTCGACCAGTTCTGGATGGTCGTGTAGCGGCAGCGGCCGCCCTTCTTCACGACGATCTCGACCACGGCCGAATGAAGCGAGTCGGACTTGTAGATCGGGGCCGTGCAGCCCTCGACGTAATGGACGTAGGCGTCCTCGTCGACGATGATCAACGTCCGCTCGAACTGCCCCATGTTCTCGGTGTTGATGCGGAAGTAGGCCTGCAGCGGGATGTCCACGTGGACACCCGGCGGAACGTAGATGAACGAGCCGCCCGACCACACCGCGGTGTTCAGCGCGGAGAACTTGTTGTCGCCTGCGGGGATGACGCTGCCGAAGTACTCCTGGAAGATCTCGGGGTGCTCACGCAGGCCGGTGTCCGTGTCGAGGAAGATCACGCCCTTCTCCTCCAGGTCCTCGCGGATCTGGTGGTACACGACCTCCGACTCGTACTGCGCGGCGACGCCGGCGACCAGACGCTGCTTCTCGGCCTCCGGGATGCCGAGGCGGTCGTAAGTGTTCTTGATGTCCTCGGGCAGGTCCTCCCACGACTCGGCCTGCTTCTCGGTCGAGCGCACGAAGTACTTGATGTTGTCGAAGTCGATGCCGTCGAGGTCGCCGCCCCAGCTGGGCATCGGCTTGCGGTCGAAGATGCGGAGCGCCTTGAGCCGTTGGTCGAGCATCCACTCGGGCTCGTTCTTCTTGTCCGAGATGTCGCGGACGACGGCCTCGGACAGACCGCGCTTGGCGGACGCACCTGCCTCATCGCTGTCGGACCAGCCGTAACCGTAGCGATCGAAGGAAGCAATGGTCTCTTCCTGCGTCAACTGGGTGGCGGCGGGATCGGTGACCGTCATCGGAGAACCTTTCCATCGGGGGTGTCGGAGGCTGCGGGCTGAGCGGCCTCCGGAGTCGTGAGATGCACGGGAACGTGCGTGGTGCACACGCAGTCGCCGTTGGCGATGGTCGCCAACCGCTGCACGTGCGTACCGAGGAGCTCGGTGAACATGGCCGTCTCGGCCTCACACAGCTCCGGGAACTCGGACGCCACATGGGCGACCGGGCAGTGGTGCTGGCAGATCTGGACGCCCGCGCCGACTTCGCGCGTGTCGGCCGAGTAGCCGCCCGCGGTGAGAGCGTCGGCGATCTGCTGAACCGTCGCGATCACCGAACCGGACTCGCGCGCCGGCTCGACGCCGGAGACGAGATCCGAGATCCGCTCATGAGCGAACTCGTCGACCGCCTGCTGACCGGCGACGTCGCGCAGCTTCCGCAGCACTGCACCGGCCAGATCGTCGTAGGCGTGCCGGAGCTTGCCCCGGCCGGCCGGCGTGAGCTGGAACCACTTGGCCGGGCGGCCCCGCGTACCCTTGCCGGGACCAGCCCTGGAGAAGCCGGACGGCGCCACCTCGATGTCCCCGTCGGCCGACAGGATCTCGAGATGACGGCGGACGCCCGCGGGCGAGATCCCCAACCGCTCGGCGATGTCGCCGGCGGTCATCGGCCCCTCGTCCACCAGCAGCGACACGACGGCGGCGCGGGTCTGGCCGTCGTGGCCGCCCGCCTCCGCATGCTGCTCGCGCAGCTGCCGCTCGTCACCGCTCATGCTTTTCACAACAATATTGTTACCTAAATACTTCCACCGGGCTAGCAAGGGTCGCCTAAATCTCCGGCCCGACGGGGCGGCGGACCCCACCCGTTAGAGTCTTCGATGTGCCAGAACTCCCCCTCATGCGCCGGACGCTCGATTACGTGGGCCTCGGCAAGCCGGCGGTCGAGCACGACGCCGACCGCATCGGCGACTTCGGCACCACCGTCGCGCGGATGCACGACGACGAACGCGAGGTGGGCCCGCTCAACCGCCTGGAGACGCTGCGGATGCGTCGGATCAGGCTGTTCGGCACCACCGGATCGATTCTGATCCTGATCGGTTCGCTCGGCACCGGCATGCTTCCGGTGCTGCAGAATCCGATCGTCGGCACCCGAGTCCTGTCGCTGCCCTCCCGGATGTACTCCACCGCTCTGACCATCTCCATCGGCGGCGCGATCATGCTAGTCGTCGCGTGGGTGATGCTCGGCAGATACGCCGTCGGGCGCTACCGGGTGGAGGTCGCCGAGGGCCGCAGCCCGGCACGCCGCATGACGCGCGGCCAGACCGACCGCACCCTGCTCATGTGGGTGGCGCCGCTGATCATCGCGCCGCCGCTGCTCAGCAAGGACGTCTACTCCTATCTGGCACAGAGCGCGATCGCGTACAAGGGCATGGACCCGTACACCTACAGTCCGATGCGCGGTCTGGGCGTCGACCACGCGCTCACCCTGTCGGTGCCGAACCTGTGGAAGGACACGCCGGCACCGTACGGGCCGCTGTTCCTGTGGATCGGCGAGCAGATCACCGCCATCACCGGCGAGAACATCACCGTCGCCGTGCTGCTGCACCGGCTGGTGGCGATCGCGGGCGTCCTGATGATCGTCTGGGCGCTGCCCCGGCTGGCACGGCGGTGCGGCGTCTCGGCCGTGGCAGCGCTGTGGCTCGGCGCGCTCAACCCGCTGCTCATCCTCCACCTCGTCGGCGGCATCCACAACGAGTCCCTGATGATCGGCATGATGCTCGTCGGCCTCGAATGGTCGTTCCGCGCCGTCTACGGCACGCAGCGTCTCCGCAGACCCGACCGTCCGCTGCCGTCACGGGCGGGATGGGTCCTGCTCGCCGGTGTCGCCGTCATCGCGGCGTCGGCGATGATCAAGGTGACGTCGATGCTCGCCCTCGGCTTCGTCGGCGTGGCCCTGGCCCGGCGCTGGGGTGCCACGCTTCCGGCTCTGCGCCACGCGCCGGTGAGTCAATGGTGGCGACGGTCGCGGCGTTCGCTCGCCGCCCTGGCGGCGAGCGCGGGAGTGATGGGCGTGGTCGCCGGCGCGGTGGTCGTGGTGACGTGCCTCGGAACCGGCCTGGGCTTCGGATGGACCCACACTCTCAGCACCGGCGGCATCGTCCGGTCGTGGATGTCGATGCCGACCCTGCTCTCGGTGGTCGCCGGCCGCGTCGGACTGTGGCTCGGCCTCGGCGAGCAGACCCAAGCGATCCTGGACATCGCCCGGCCCATCGGGCAACTCGTGGCGGCGGTCCTCGTGGTCCGCTGGCTGCTGGCATGCCTCGCGGGCCGCATCCATCCGATCGGCGGCCTCGGAATCGCGATGGCGAGCGTGGTGATCTTCTTCCCCTTCGTGCAGGCGTGGTACCTGCTGTGGGCCGTGATCCCGCTGGCCGCATGGGCCACCACCCGCTGGTTCCGCGTCGGCACCGTCGTCATCTCCGGAATCATCGCGATCGTCGTGATGCCGACGAGTTCGGACACCAGCCCCCTCGTGGTGGCCCAGGGCCTGGCCACCGGTGTGATCATGGTCGCAATCACGGCGATGGTCTTCTTCATCGACAGCCCGATCCGCATGTGGGTCAGGCAGCGTCACGACCGGAATCGCCAGTAAGGACCGTGTGCGGCCGGATCAGTCGGCGCGATGCGCACCGTTCGGCCGGCACCGCCCCGCAGCCCGGTGACCTGCGTCGCTCGCCTAGGCTGTTGGGCGTGCATGAAGCTCTTTCGCCCGGTACCGGGCCGGATCACCGACCGGCTTCGGGCGACGCGGCGCTCCTGGTCCGGGGTCTGGTGAAGAAGTTCGGGGACAAGACCGCCGTCGACGGGCTCGATCTGAGGCTGCCACGCGGCGAACTGCTCGCGCTGCTCGGCCCGAACGGCGCCGGTAAGACCACCACCGTCGAGATCTGCGAGGGATTCACCCGGCCGGACGCGGGCGAGGTCCGAGTGCTCGGCCTCGATCCCATCGCCGACAACGACGCGCTGCGAACCCGGATCGGCGTGATGCTGCAGGGCGGCGGAGCGTATCCGGGGGCGAAGGCCAAGGAGATGCTTCGCCTCTGCGCCGCGTACAGCGCCGATCCCCTCGATCCCGAGTGGTTGATGGACGCCCTCGGCCTCACGGAGGTCGCGAACACGGGATTCCGCCGCCTCTCCGGCGGCCAGCAGCAGCGACTCTCGCTGGCGTGCGCGCTGGTCGGCCGGCCGGAACTGGTCTTCCTCGACGAGCCCACCGCCGGCCTCGACGCACACGCGCGAATCGTGGTGTGGGAGTTGATCTCCCGACTCCGCGCCGACGGGGTGTCGATTCTGCTGACCACGCATCTGCTCGATGAGGCCGAGGAACTCGCCGACCAGATCGTCATCATCGACCGCGGGCGCGCCGTCGCCGCGGGCACACCGTCCGACCTCGTCCGGCGCGATGCCGAGCGCCGGCTGCGGCTCAGCGTCTCGGGGGTCGACGCGGCCGAACTCCGGAACGGGCTCCAGGATGCACTCCCCGCCGGCTACCGCTGCACGCTCTCGCCGACCGGTGAGCATGTGGTGACCGGCGACATCACGCCCGCCGTGGTCTCGGCGATCGCACAGTTCTGCGCCGACCGCGGAATCCTGATCGACTCGCTCAACGTGGCCAGCAACAGCCTGCAGGACGTCTTCCTCAGCCTCACCGGACGGGAGGTGCGCGCATGAGCACCGAGGTACCCGCGACCAATCGCTTTCCGAGCGGAACGTTCACTCCGCGTCCGCGGCCCGCTCCGCTCACCCGGATGCTGGCGGCTCAGACTCGCATGGAGCTGGTTCTGCTGCTCCGCAACGGCGAACAGCTGCTGCTGACGATGTTCATCCCGATCACCATGCTGATCGGTCTGAGCCTGCTCCCCCTCGACACCGAGGCCGGCGACACGCCCGCCGCGCGCGCCGCCACTTTCGTGCCCGCGATCCTGGCGGTCGCGATCATGTCGACCGCCTTCACCGGGCAGGCGATCGCGGTCGGCTTCGACCGCCGCTACGGTGCGCTCAAGCGACTGGGCGCCACCCCGATACCGCGGTGGGGCATCATCGCCGGCAAGTCACTCGCGGTACTCATCGTGGTGGTCCTGCAGTCGATCATCATCGGTGGCATCGGCATGGCCTTCGGCTGGCGGCCGAGCATCGCGGGTCTGCTGCTCGGCGCGGTGGCGATCGCGGTCGGCACGGTCGCGTTCGCCAGCCTGGGACTGCTCCTCGGCGGCACGCTCAAAGCGGAGGTGGTACTCGCCCTCGGCAACCTGATCTGGTTCGTCCTGCTCGGTCTGGCCGGGCTCGTCGTCTTCGATCAGCATGTGCCCGACGCGGCGCGGACTGTCGCCCGCCTCTCCCCCTCCGGTGCTCTCACCGAGGCGCTCACCCGGGCCCTCGACTCGTCGTTCGACGTCTTCGGCTTCTGTGTCCTGATCGTGTGGGCCGCGATCGGCGGCGCGCTGGCAGTTAGGTGGTTCCGCTTCCAATGATCGACTCCTGGTTCGGCTTCAAGAGGCCGACCGCGACATACCTCTATTACTGGGCGATCGCCAACCTCGCCGCCAACGTGCTGCTGGTGGTGACCGGCGGCGCGGTGCGGGTCACCGACTCGGGCCTCGGCTGTCCCACGTGGCCCCAGTGCACCTCGGGCTCGGTGACACCGCACGCCGCGATGGGCATCCACGGGCTGATCGAGTTCGGCAACCGGATGCTCACCTGGGTGCTCGTGGTCATCGCGATCGCCACCTGGGTGGCCGCGATGCGGCGCGTCCCGGTCGACCGACTGTCGCGGCGGCTGGCCACCGGGGTCGCGATGGGTGTTCCGCTGCAGGCGATCATCGGCGGCATCACGGTGCTGACCAACCTGAACCCGTGGATCGTGGCCTTCCACTTCCTCGCGACGATGGTGATCATCTCGCTGGCCACCTGGATGGTGGTGCACACCGGGTCGGCCGCCCGTGGACCGGACGCCGGCGAGCCGGGGGCGACCGATGCCGAATCCGCGGTTCTCCGACGGTTCGGAGTCCTGCTCGCCTGGGCTCTGTACGCACTGACGTGGGTCACCATCTATCTCGGCACGGTGGTCACCGGTTCCGGACCGCACGCGGGCGACATCAAGGCGCACCGCAACGGTCTGGAGCCGACGCAGGCCACTCAGCTCCACGTGGACGCCGTCTGGACACTCGTGGGACTGACGGCCGCGCTCATCCTCCTGGCGGTGGCTGCGGTGCCGTCGCTGCGCCGCGCCGCACTGATCTTCGGCGGCGTGATCGTGGTACAGGGGATCATCGGCTACGTGCAGTACGCGGCCGGTCTTCCCGAGGTGCTCGTCATCCTCCACATGTTCGGCAGCGCTCTGCTCATGATCGGCGCGACGCAGCTCGTGCTCGCGACGACGCGCCGCTGATCCGCCGGATCTGACACGAGAACCCGGCGACCGCGTACGGTCGCCGGGTTCTGCGCTGTGCGCACGTGTCGCAGTGCGCGTACGTCGTCAGTCGAGGATCTTGCGGTTGCGCGCCTTGGGAAACCGCGACTGGTGGGCCACCCAACCGGCCATCTGGCGCCAGTGCGACGGCTTCACCTCGGTGACCGAGGTCAGATCCCGGTCCCACTCCGCGCGCTCGAGTCCGTCGACCGCTTCGATGACCGCGTCCGCGGTCCGCACGCTGTCGACCACCTGATCGCCCAGAATCCCGCCGGCCTCACCCACCAGGGTGATCCGCACTCCCGCGGCACCCGCAGGCTGGACCACGGCCTTGGCCGAACCGCCCTCGGCGGCGACGAACTTTCCGATCGCGGAGACTACGGCGCTCGGCGCGGCCGCGACGGATTCGGAAGCAGTGGCTGTGGACGCAGCGGTGTCATCGCTCATGACTGCCGAGTATAGCGGCGTGCGAAAATGGACCCATGCGTGCGATCCAAGTGTCCACTCACGGCGGTCCGGAAGTCCTTCGACTCGTCGATCTCCCCGATCCCGAACCGGCGCCCGGCGAGGTGGTGGTCGCCGTCTCCGCGGCCGGGGTGAACTTCATCGACACGTACCTGCGCACCGGAATGTACCCGTCGCCCACCCCGTTCGTGCCGGGCAGCGAAGGCGCGGGCCGGATCGTCGCCGTCGGCGACGGCGTCGAGCACCGTGCCGTCGGCGACCGGGTGGCCTGGTGCGACGCCTCGGCCGGCTACGCCGAGTACGTCCGTATCCGCGCCGATCGGGCACTTCCGGTACCCGACGGCGTCTCCCTCGCCGCCGCGGGATCGTCGATGCTGCGCGGCAACACCGTCCACTATCTGCTCGACGGCAGCGCACATCCCGAGGCGGGCGACACCGTGCTGTTGCATGCCGGGGCCGGCGGCATCGGGCTGCTGCTGACCCAGTGGGCGAGCGCGCGGGGCATCCGGGTGATCACCACGGTCTCCTCCGACGAGAAGGAACAGCTCTCGCGCGCGGCCGGTGCCGCCGAGGTCCTGCGCTACGGCGACGACGTGGCCGCACGGGTCCGCGATCTCACCGACGGGCGCGGGGCGCGGGTGGTGTACGACGGCGTCGGAGCGGCGACCTTCGAGCAATCCCTGGCCGCGACCGCCGTCCGCGGCACCATCGTGCTCTTCGGCGCCGCCAGCGGACCGGTGCCCCCGTTCGACCTGCAACGACTCAATCCGGCCGGATCACTGTCGGTGACCCGGCCCACGCTGACCCACTTCATCGCCGACCCCGCCGAGTTCGCGTGGCGTTCCGGTCAGTTCTTCGACGCCGTCGCTAGCGGTGAGCTGACCGTGACCGTCGGACAGTCGTTCCCGCTGGAGCAGGCCGCCGAGGCCCACCGCGCACTCGAATCCCGAAGCACGGTCGGGTCGACGATGCTCGCTGTCGCCGACGATGACTGAGCCGGCAGCGAAGAGCGCCGGCGGGCCGGCCGCCGGTCTGCGCTGGGCCGTGGTCGCCGTCGCCGCGATCGCTCTGCTGGCGGCGTCTCGGCCCTTCGGTCCGGTGGCACTGATGGTGGCCCTCGCCGTCGCACTGGCCGTGGGTCTGCTGGCGGTCTCGGTGCCGATGCCGTCCCGGATCGCCGCCACCGCGCGTCCGGCTGCACCCTCGCCGGTCTCGGTGGAGGAGCGCTGGCGGCGCAGCGCGGCCCACCACGACGAGGTTCTCAGCGCGTACGGTTCCTTCGAACTCGATCCGGCCATGCTCCTGCGGTATCCGGGGCTCTGGGACCTGTCGGCGCCCGCGATCATCGCATTCCACGACAGTCTGGCCACGGCCGGTGAGCTCCGCACCGACCGCTTCCCCGGGGACGCCGCCGGTGAGCGCTACATCGCCGCCGTGACCGACCTGCGCAGCACCTGGGCCGCGGCCGACCGCTTCGCGCGGAGTACCGGGACCGACGACCTCGACCCCGCCGACGCCCGCGACTGCCGACGCGCGCTGAAGCTGCTCGCCCACGCGGACGGGGCCCGGAGCCAGGAACGCGCGGCCTATCTGCAGCAGGTGCTGACCACCGTCGATCGTCTCACCGAACGGGGTGTGGTTCCCCAGACCGAGCGCGTCCGGGCCGGGCTGACCGCGCAGCTCCGGCGCGCGATCGAGGCGTGAGCCCGTGCGGGCCGGCCTCTGCGGCGGCGTCCCTCGCTAGCGGCGTCCCTCGCGCAGAAACTTCCCGTTCGGCGAGTAGACGCCCGTCGCCCCGACCGCGTCGGGACCGACCTGCATCTGCACCGTGACCGGCAGCCGATCCGCCGCCGGATCGTCGTCGCCGGGCGCGACGCCGATCTTGAGTCCGACGGCATCGCGGTCGTAGGCCGCCACCCGATGTCTGCGCACCAGGTCGTCGCGGATCCGCACCATCGTCGCTCCGGTCAGTCCGGTCAGCGAGAAACCATCGGGGTCGGACGCCGAGTCGGTCTCGGACAGTTCCGGGAACCGACCGGGCTGCACCCAGATCCGGTAGATGCCGCCGCCGTCCAGTTCCAGCTCGACACCGGGGTGCGCCACGCCGATCCACGGCGCGGCCTCATCGACGGCCTTGTACGCGATCGAACGGAGCACGGCCCCATCGGGATCGATGCCCTCGTCCTTCAGCACACGCTCGGCAACCGAGAGGAACTCACTAAGGGACGCGGCGCCGACGGTGTCGGCGACCCGCCCGTGCAGATCCGTCTCGATGCTCTCCCCGCCGGACTGGCCGAATCGGGCCACCACCTTGTCGTCGACCGAGCGCGGGCCGATCTCGATGCCGCCGCTGGAGGTCGGCTCCGGATAGCCGATCTTCTGGCGCGCGGCGCTCACCCGGGCGGCCGCGGCGTTCAGGTCCAAGTGGGCGACATCGGCGCGGGTGAACACGGTGCGCTCGCCGGTGCGCGCCGGATCCGAGTCGCTCCACGATGTTCCCGATCGATACGAGGCGATCTCCCGCCCGGTCCGCGGATCGAGCACGCGCACCGTCTCCCGATCGTCGTCGATGCTGATCTGCCTGATCGAGGACGAGCCGCCGGGAACGAGGCGGTCAGCGCGGTCCAGAGCGCGCGCCAGCGCTGCCGAGGGATCGCCGCCGCCCTCGAGCACCGCGTCACCGTCGGCGGCATGCGAATCGATCGCCGTCTCGGGATCGGCCAGCACCGCCACGGTGGGCAGACCGACGAGCAGAACCGTCGCCACGACCACCGCGGCACCGCGCAGGGCGGACTTCTGGCCGTATCGACGGAGCGAGCCGATCAGCCCGATGGCGACACCGGCGCCGGCGACCGCGAACAGAACCGAGGTGACGGGAAGATCGACGACGACCGCGACCACCAGGCACAGTGTCGCGACGACCGCCGCGAGCGCTGTCCTCGTGACGGCCGGGCCCGGCTGCTTCACGCCGCGTGCAGTCCTCACTCTTTCACCTGCGGGCGCCTTGAGACTGCGAGTGTCGGTCAGAAGTAGCCGGCGACGGTCGGCAGGTTGATGACCGCGTCGACAGCGAGGCCGCAGAACAGCAGCGCCAGGTACTCGTTGGACGTCAGGAAGATCTTGAGCGGCTTCACCTCGACGCCCTTGCGGGTCTCGACGTAGAGCTTGGTGACCATGTAGATGAACCACACGCCGGAGGCGACCGCGACGACGAGGTAGATCCACGACGCGGCCGGGATGAGCACGAAGGACGTGATGACGGTCAGCCAGGTGTACACCACCATGTGCGTGGTGACGCGCTCGTCACTGGCGATGACCGGGAACATCGGCACGCCCGCGGCGCGGTAGTCCTCGCGATAGCGCATGGCGAGCGCCCAGGTGTGCGGAGGGGTCCAGAAGAACACCACCAGGAACAGCACGAAGGGCTGCCAGCTGAGCGAATGCGTCACCGCCGCCCATCCGACGAGTGCGGGCATGCAGCCGGCGGCGCCGCCCCAGATCACGTTCTGCCACGTGCGGCGCTTGAGCACCAGCGTGTAGACGAAGACGTAGAAGCCGATGGTGATCAAAACCAGGATCGACGGCAGGAACGACCGCTCCCCCGCGTCGTTCGCGGTACCGAAGTAGAGCACGACGAACGACACGACCGCCAGGACGATGCCGAAGATCAGCGCATTGCGCACCGGCACCGCGTGACGGGCCAGCGGCCGGCGCTGCGTCCGCTTCATCTTCTGATCGATGTCGGCGTCGGCCACCATGTTCAGGCTGTTGGCGCTCGCGGCACCGAGCCACCCGCCGACCACGGTGATCAGGATCAGGCCGATGTCGACCGTTCCGCGCTCCGCCTGGAGCATCACCGGAATGGTCGAGACCAGAAGCAACTCGATGACACGCGGCTTGGTCAGCGCGATGTACGCCAGGACCATGCCCCACGCACGCGCACCGAGGCCGGCGTTCCCGGCCGGGTTCTCGGTAGACATCGAGGTCGAGGAGGCGTCGGTGTCCGCGCTTTCCCCAATACTCACAGATGCTCCTCACATAAGACCCGGCGTCATCGCGCCGCGCGATCCGTCCACGACGGATCCGGGCGACGGTCTGTACGCGACACTGGGCACACCGACGGGCTACTACAACCGATGGTAGACCCGGAGGTCTCTCATAACAGAATCCGCACTGCCCAGATCACACTTGCACTCAATCCTGGCGACCGCGCCCGCCGAAGGTGGTCCATCACACCGGAAAGTCCCCAGCCAGTCGCGCGCGAGCGTGCGGCGGACCGCTAGGCTGGAAATCACCATTGCGTCCGAGCACCCACGACAAGGCACAGGAGACTCCACCACCGTGGCGATTACCGACGAGATCCGCGAGCTCACCCAGCAGGTTCACCCCGCCGACTGGAGCGACCTGGACACCAAGGCCGTGGACACGGCTCGCATTCTGGCCGCGGACGCGGTACAGAAGTGCGGCAGCGGCCACCCCGGCACGGCGATGAGTCTGGCACCGCTGGCGTACACCCTGTATCAGCGCGTGATGCGCCACGATCCGTCCGATCCGGCCTGGGTGGGACGCGACCGGTTCGTCCTCTCGTGCGGCCACTCGAGCCTCACCCAGTACATCCAGCTGTATCTCGGTGGTTTCGGCCTCGAACTGGGCGATCTGGAGGCGCTGCGCACCTGGGGCTCGCTGACGCCCGGCCACCCCGAGTTCCGCCACACCAAGGGTGTGGAGATCACCACCGGCCCGCTCGGACAGGGGCTCGCGTCGGCGGTCGGCATGGCCATGGCGGCCCGGCGCGAGCGCGGCCTGTTCGATCCCGACGCACCGGCGGGCCAGAGCCCGTTCGATCATCACGTGTACGTGATCGCCTCGGACGGCGACATCGAAGAGGGCGTCACCTCCGAGGCCAGTTCCCTCGCGGGTACGCAGGAACTCGGGAACCTCGTCGTCTTCTACGACCAGAACCACATCTCGATCGAGGACGACACCAGCATCGCGCTCTCGGAGGACACCGCCAAGCGTTACGAGGCGTACGGCTGGCACGTCCAGATCGTCGAGGGCGGCGAGAACATCGTCGCGATCGAAGAGGCGATCGAGAACGCGAAGGCCGTCACCGACAAGCCGTCGATCATCTGCCTGCGCACCATCATCGCCTGGCCGGCCCCCAACAAGATGAACACCGGCGCCTCGCACGGCTCGGCCCTGGGCGCGGACGAGGTCGCCGCGACCAAGGAGATCCTCGGATTCGACCCGGCCAAGAGCTTCGACGTCGACCCGGCCGTGCTCGGGCACACCCGGTCGCTGCAGGCTCGGGCCGCCGCCGAGCGAGCCGCGTGGCAGGAGGGCTTCGACGTCTGGGCCGCCGAGAACCCCCAGCGCAAGGAGCTGTTCGACCGGCTGGCCGCGCATGCGCTGCCCGAGGGCTGGACCGACGTGCTGCCGTCCTGGGAGGTCGGCGACAAGGATGTGGCGACCCGCTCGGCCTCGGGCAAGGTCCTCTCGGCGCTCGCGCCCGTCCTGCCCGAGCTGTGGGGCGGATCGGCCGACCTCGCAGGCTCCAACAACACCACGATGGACGGTGCCGTCTCGTTCGGTCCCGAAACCATCAGCACCGGGACCTGGAAAGCCGATCCGTACGGCCGGACCCTGCACTTCGGCATCCGCGAGCACGCGATGGGATCGATCCTGTCAGGCATCGTCCTGCACGGCCCGACGCGCGCGTACGGCGGAACCTTCCTGCAGTTCTCCGACTACATGCGGCCCGCGGTGCGTCTGGCCGCGCTGATGGAGATCGACCCGATCTACGTGTGGACCCACGACTCGATCGGCCTCGGCGAGGACGGTCCCACCCACCAGCCGGTGGAACATCTCGCCGCGCTGCGCGCGATTCCCCACCTGGACGTGGTCCGTCCCGCCGACGCCAATGAGACCGCTCACGCGTGGCGGCATCTGCTGACGCGCCGTCACCGGCCGGTCGGGCTGGCCCTGACCCGCCAGAACGTGCCGGTCCTGGAAGGCACCAGCTTCGAAGGAGTCGCCCGCGGCGGCTACGTCCTGTCCGACGCCGACGGGACCTTCGAGGTGGTGCTGATCGGCACCGGCTCGGAGGTGTCGCTGGCGGTGCAGGCGGCGCAGACGCTCGCCGCCGAGGGCATCGGCGCACGCGTGGTCTCGATGCCGTCGCTGGAGTGGTTCGCCGAGCAGGACGACGATTACCGCGAGTCGGTGCTGCCGACCGGCATTCCGCGCGTCGCCGTGGAAGCCGGCATCGCCATGCCGTGGCATGCGATCGTCGCGGGCGGCGAGATCGTCTCGCTGGAGCACTTCGGCGCTTCGGCTCCGTACCAGAAGCTGTACGACGAGTTCGGCATCACCGCCGACGCCGTCGCGGCCGCCGCCCGCCGCGTGCTCAACCGCTGACCTCCTGCGGTCGAGCGAGCGCAGCGCGTCGAAACCACCGCAACACGACATCCGACCCGATCCGGAGAACAGGAGTCATCCCCATGTCTCAGAACAAGAACCTCGCCGCTCTCTCGGAGGCCGGCGTGTCCGTCTGGCTCGACGACCTGTCCCGCGACCTGATCGCCTCGGGCGCTCTTCAGGATGAGATCGACACTCACTCGATCGTCGGCGTCACCACCAATCCCGCGATCTTCCAGAACTCGATCTCCAAATCCGAGAGCTACGCGGCTCAGGTCAAGGATCTCGCGTCGGTGGGCGCCGACGTCGATGCGGCCGTCACCGCCATCACCACCGACGACGTCCGTGCGGCGTGTGACGTCCTGCAGCAGGTCTTCGTCGACACCGACGGCCACGACGGCCGCGTCTCCATCGAGGTGGATCCGCGACTGGCGAACAAGACCGACGAGACCGTGGCGCAGGCGATCGAGCTGTGGAAGATCGTCGACCGCCCGAATCTGTTCATCAAGATCCCGGCCACCGAGGCCGGGCTGCCGGCGATCACCCGGGTGATCGCCGAGGGCATCAGCGTCAACGTGACCCTGATCTTCTCGGTGGACCGCTACCGCGCAGTGATGGACGCGTACCTCGACGGGCTCGACGCCGCACTCCGCAACGGCCACGACGCCGCCAAGATCGAGTCGGTCGCCTCGTTCTTCGTCTCCCGCGTCGACTCGGAGATCGACAAGCGCCTCGACGCCATCGGAACGCCCGAAGCGCTCGAGTTGCGAGGCAAGGCCGGTCTCGCGAACGCCCGCCTTGCCTACGCCGCCTACCGCGAAGTGTTCGAGACCGGGATCCGCTTCCCCGATCTCCAAGCGCACGGGGCGCTGCCCCAGCGCCCGCTGTGGGCGTCCACCGGGACCAAGAACGCCCAGTACCCGGACACCCTGTACGTGAGCGAACTGGTGGCGCCGAACACGGTCAACACGGTTCCGGTGAAGACTCTGAACGCCTTCGCCGACCACGGGTGGGTCGACACCGACTCGATCCTCGGCCGGGCCGAGGCGTCCCAGGAGGTGTTCGACTCACTCACTCGCGTGGGAGTCGATCTGCCCGACGTCTTCGCAGTATTGGAGGCCGAGGGGGTCAGCAAGTTCGAGGACGCCTGGAACGACCTCCTCGAGGCCACCCGGACGCAGCTCGACGCCGCGCAGCGCTAGCCGACACGACGCCCGGACGATACGAGAGGCCAGAGCGATATGGGACGTGCGGTCGACAAGCCGTGGAAGAACCCGCTTCGCGATCCGCATGACACGCGGCTGCCGAGGATCGCCGGGCCGTCCGCCCTGGTGATCTTCGGCGTGACCGGCGACCTCGCGCGCCGCAAGCTCATGCCGGCGATCTACGATCTCGCCAATCGGGGTCTGCTTCCGCCGAGCTTCGCGCTCGTCGGCTTCGCGAGGCGCGACTGGGAGCACGAAGACTTCGCCGACGTGGTTCGGGAGGCGGTGGAGGCGGGCAGCCGCACCGGCTTCCGACAGGAGGTGTGGGATCGGCTCGCCGAGGGCATCCGTTTCGTCGCGGGCACCTTCGAGGACGACGACGCCTTCGCCGCTCTGCAGCAGACGCTCGCCGATCTGGACCGGGAACGCGGGACCGACGGCAACCACGCCTACTATCTGTCGATCCCGCCGAAGGCGTTCCCTGTGGTCCTGAGCCAACTGCGGCGCACGGGGATGGCCGACCAGGACGGCGACAGCTGGCGGAGAGTCGTCATCGAGAAGCCCTTCGGCCACGACCTCGACAGCGCCCGGGAACTGAACGCCCTCGTGGGCAGCGTCTTCCCCGAGGAGTCGGTGTTCCGCATCGACCACTACCTCGGCAAGGAGACCGTTCAGAACATCCTGGCCCTGCGATTCGCCAACCAGCTGTTCGACCCGCTGTGGAGCTCGCACTACGTGGACCACGTGCAGATCACGATGGCCGAGGACATCGGACTCGGCGGCCGGGCCGGCTACTACGACGGCATCGGCGCGGCCCGCGATGTGATCCAGAACCACCTCCTGCAACTGTTGGCGCTGGTCGCCATGGAGGAGCCGGTGTCGTTCTCGCCGCAGCATCTGCAGTCGGAGAAGATCAAGGTCCTCTCGGCGACGCGCAACATCACCCCGATCGACGAGAACTCGGCGCGGGGACAGTACGGTCCGGGATGGCAGGGCTCCGAACCCGTGGTCGGGCTGAAGGACGAGGAGGGTTTCTCCCCCGACTCCACCACCGAGACCTTCGCCGCGATCGCGTTGGAGGTCGACACGCGGCGCTGGGCCGGCGTGCCCTTCTACCTCCGCACCGGCAAGCGGCTGGGAAGGCGGGTCACCGAGATCGCGATCGTCTTCAAGAGAGCGCCGCACCTGCCCTTCGACGACACGATGACCGCCGAACTCGGCCAGAACGCCCTGGTGATCCGAGTGCAGCCCGACGAAGGCGTCACCCTGCGATTCGGGTCCAAGGTGCCGGGCACGAGCATGGAGGTCCGCGACGTCAACATGGACTTCTCGTACGGCGGCGCGTTCACCGTGTCGTCGCCGGAGGCCTACGAACGGCTCCTGCTCGACGTGCTGCTCGGCGAACCGTCCCTGTTCCCGGTGGCGCAAGAGGTGGAGCTCAGCTGGCAGATCCTCGACCCCGTACTCGAGGACTGGGCCCGGTCCGGTACACCCGACGAATACGAGTCGGGCACCTGGGGGCCGGCCTCGGCCGACGAGATGATGAACCGCACCGGACGAGCCTGGAGGCGCCCGTGATCGTCGATCTCCCCGACACCTCGACCCTCGAGACCAGCAAGAAGCTCGTCCAGATGCGGCGCACCGGGGGCGCTGTGACGCTCGGTCGCGTCCTGACGCTCGTCATCGACCTCGACGCCGACGACGATGCGGAGGACGCCGTCGAGGCGTCGAACCGCGCCAGCCGCGAGCATCCGTGCCGCGTCATCATGGTGGTGCGCCACGACCGCTCGGGACCGACGCGGCTGGATGCGCAGATCCGCGTCGGCGGCGACGCCGGAGCGTCGGAGGTGGTGGTGCTCCACCTCCACGGTTCGCTCGCCGATCATCCGCACGCCACCGTGACCCCCTTCCTGCTTCCCGACACCCCCGTCGTGACCTGGTGGCCGAGCCGGGCTCCCGCGCGGCCCGCCGACGACAAGCTGGGACGGCTCGCCTCGCGGCGGATCACCGACGGCCGCCTCACCGACGACCCCGGCGCATTTCTGGGCGCTCGCCGGATCGGCTACTCACCGGGCGACACCGATCTCGCGTGGTCGGCCATCACCCAGTGGCGGGCGATGCTCGTGTCCGCACTGGACCGTCCCCCGCACAACGAGATCCTCCGTGCCCGAGTGGTGGGACCGCACGATGTCACGGGACTCGATCTGTTCGCCGGGTGGCTCGCCGCCGAACTCGGCGTCCCGGTGGTGCGCGCCGTCGGCGACATGTCGGTGACCCTGGTCCACACCGGAGGAGAACTGTCGATGAGTCAGGGACCGGACGGAAGCATCATCCGCAGCTCCGGCCACCCGGACGGACGGTCGGCCTTCGCTCGCCGGACCACCGCCGAATGCCTGGCCGAGGAACTCCGCAGCCTGGACGCCGACGAGGTGTACGAGCTGGCGCTGCAGGGACTGTCCGGCGTCACCCATGAGGACCGGGCGACAGCGGGTGGCACGACGGCGGAGCCGGCCCGATGAGCGCCCCGGTGGAGCACCTGGTCTTCGATTCGTCGGCCGAACTCGTGGCGACGGCCGCCGCACGGTTCATCGCGACGGTGACCGCGGCGCAGGACGCCCGCGGGGTCGCGACGGTCGCGCTCACCGGCGGCAGCAACGGAATCGCACTGCTGCGCGAGCTCGCCCGCCACCCCCGCGCCCTCGACTGGTCCCGCATCGAACTGTACTGGGGTGACGAACGTTTCGTCCCCGCCGAGGATCCGGAGCGGAACTCGCTGCAGGCGCGTGAGGCACTGCTCGACCACGTGCCGGTCGAGGGCGCGCGGGTCCACGTGGCGGCGCCCTCCGACGGCGAGTTCGGCGACGACATCGACGCCGCGGCCGCCGACTACGCTCGCCGCCTGGGTTCCGGGACCGTCTTCGACATCCATCTGCTCGGCATGGGCGGTGAGGGGCACGTCAACTCCCTGTTCCCGCATAGCGCGGCGACCGCGGAGGACTCGCGTCCGGTCGTCGCGGTCACCGACTCCCCCAAGGCGCCGCCTCGCCGCATCACACTGACCTTCCCGGTCATCAACGCCTCCCGCGAGGTCTGGTTCCTCGTCTCGGGCGCCGAGAAGGCGGAGGCGGTCGCCGCGGCGGCGTCCGGCGCCGCGCGCGAGGACTGGCCGTGCGCCGGCGCTCACGGGGTCGAGAACACGGTGTGGTTCCTCGATCGCGCCGCGGCCTCGCAACTGTCCTGACCTCCGGTCCGCACTCCCGCGCCCGCCGACGATGATGCGATGGGCTTCTCAAAGCGCTCATCAGAAGTGATCCACCTTGCTACGGTCGATTCACCCGATAGTCAAGAGTGCGATCATACGAAACCAAGGGCCGCCGTACGTCACTCGCCGTTGAGAGCTCCTCCGCCATCGGCTCCGTCCGGACCGGGCCCGGCGGGAGAACACAGTGGCAAAGAAGATCAAGCAGACACACACGACCAAGCGACGGATCGCCGGCGACCGACGACATGTGTTCCGCACGGCGGCGGCCGTGGCGGCCACGATGATCGTGACCGCGACAGCGCTGACCGCGTGCACCAAGACCGACACCGGCAGCGAGACCACACTCGACGATCTGCGGAAGGCCGGAACCGTCACCGTGGCCTACGCCAATGAAGCGCCGTATTCGTTCGACGCCGACGGGCAGCTCACCGGCGGCACCATCGCACTCCACCGCGAAGTGTTCCGGCGGCTCGGCGTCAACGAACTCAAGGGCGTGAAGACCGACTGGGGCGGCCTCATCCCCGGACTCAACGCCAAACGATACGACCTGGTCAGCGCCGGAATGTCGATCACGCCGGAGCGGTGCGGCCAAGCCGCGTTCAGCGTTCCCGAGATCAACTACACCACCGCGCTGATGGTGCAGCCGGGCAATCCGAAGCACCTCACGGACATGGATTCGATCAAACGCTCCGGCGCGAAGATGGCGGCCATGACCGGTGCCATCGAGGCCGACTACGCCTCCGAACTGGACATCCCCGATCCGATGCTCGTCAAGGACCAGCAGTCCGGGATCGATGCCGTGAACTCCGGCCGGGTGGACGCCTTCGCTCTGACGGCGGTATCCCTGAACTACGCCAAGACGCACACGCCCGGCCTCAACGTCGAAGTCACGCAGCCGTTCATCGCGTTCATCGACGGCAAACCCCAGAATCCGGCGGGTGCGACGGTGTTCCGGAAGGAGGACACCTCCCTGCGCGACGCGTACAACGCCGAGGTGAAGAAGATCCTCGCCGACCGCACCGAGTACATGAAGATCCTCGGCCCGTTCGGCTTCACCGAGGAGAACATCCCCGATCCGTCACTCACCACCGACCGGTTGTGCCGCGGCGAGTGACCGGGTTCGGATCGAGATGAGCCACGATCTCGACGCGCTCGTCGACGCCCTGCCCGCCCTCGGGCGCGGCATCGTCGTCACGCTGGAACTGACGGCCGGCGGCGGTCTGCTCGCCTTCGCACTCGCACTCACTCTCGGCACGCTCGTACGGGTGAGGTCGCTTCCCATCCGGTTCGTGGCCCGCGTCCTCATCGAGTTCTTCCGCGGGACATCCCTCGTCGTGCAGCTGTTCTGGCTGTTCTACGTGCTCCCCCTGCTCGGCTATCAACTCGATCCGGTGTTCTGCGGCGTCCTCGCACTGGGACTCAACTACGGCGCCTACGGGGCCGAAGTGGTCCGCGGTGCCCTCAACGCGGTACCACCGGCCCAGGTGGAGGCCGCCGTCGCGTTGAACTTCACCGCCCGGCAGCGCCTCACCCGAGTGGTCTTCCCCCAGGCCTGGGCGATGATGATCCCGTCGCTGGGCAACCTGCTGATCCATCTGCTCAAAGGCACCGCGTTCGCGTCCTTCATCACCCTGCAGGACCTCACGGCCGGCATCGTCGACCTGCAGAAGACCACCGGCGACACGCTGTTCTCCTTCGGAGTCGGGCTGGTCATCTATCTCGTGCTCGCCTACGTGGTCACGTTGTTCATCAACCTGGCCGAGGCGCGGGCCAAGCACCGTCTCGGCCGCGGTCCCACGCTTCGGGAGATCCTCAGCCTCCGTCCGCAGTCCCAGGACGCTCCCGGGGGTGCGCTGTGATCGAGTGGAGTTGGCAACGCGCACAGGACGCGCTCCCGGTGCTGTGGGACGGATTCCAGATCACCCTGCTCGCCACGGTGATCGGCTTCTTCATCGCCGCTGCGCTGGGGCTCGTGATCGCCGTCATCAGACGGTCGGCGCCGCGTTGGCTGTCCGCGCCGGTGTACGCGGTGGCCGAGTTCATCCGTCTCACCCCGATCGTGGTGCAACTGCTCTTCGTATTCGCCCTGTTCCCGCAGTTCACGCCGCTGTCCATCGGTGTCACGGTCCTCGGAGTGCACTACTCGAGCTACATGGCGGAGGTGTACCGGGCCGGCATCGAGGAGGTTCCCATCGGACAGTGGGAGGCGGCCCGTGCGCTGTCGCTGCCGGCCGGCCGGACCTGGCGAGCGATGATCCTGCCCCAGGTACTGCGGAACTCGCTGCCCGCACTCGGCAACAACGCCGTGTCGATGTTCAAAGACACCCCCTACCTGTTCACGATCTCGGTGGTCGAACTGGTCACCGCCGCACAGACCTACGGCGCCGCCCACTTCGCCTACCTCGAGGCGTTCACCCTCGCCGGCGCCTTCTTCCTGGTGGCGAGCTACCCGACCTCGGTCCTGATCCGACGACTGGAGAAACGCCTTGCCCGCTGACGACCGGAACCCTCCGAACGCCCCCGACGCAGCCGAATCCGCGGATGCCATGATCCGCTTCGACGGCGTCGTGAAACGCTTCGGCGACCACCTGGTTCTCGACCATCTCGACTTCACCGTCGACCGCGGCGAGAAGGTCACCCTGATCGGCCCCAGCGGCTCGGGGAAGACGACGATTCTCCGGCTGCTCATGACCCTGGAGAAGGTCACCGACGGCGTCATCTGGGTGGGCGGCCGACCGCTGAGCCATCAGCTGCGCGGGGACCGGCTGGTCCCCGCGAAGGAGAAGTACCTTCGCGAGGTCCGCAAGAACATCGGGATGGTCTTCCAGCAATTCAACCTCTTCCCCAACATGACGGTGCTGCAGAACATCACCGAGGCTCCGATCCACGTCCTCGGCCGGAGTCGAGACGAGGCGGTCGAGCATGCGCGGAGCCTGCTCGACACCGTCGGACTCAGCGACAAGGAGTCGGCGCATCCCACGCAGTTGTCGGGCGGTCAGCAGCAGCGCGTCGCCATCGCCCGCTGCCTCGCGATGAGTCCGTCGGTGATGCTGCTGGACGAGGTGACCTCCGCACTCGACCCCGAACTCGTCGACGGCGTCCTGTCGGTGCTGCGCGACATCGCGGTCACCACCGACATCACGATGCTGATCGTGACGCACGAGATGCGTTTCGCCCGCGAGGTCTCCGACCGCGTGATGATGTTCGACGACGGCAGAATCGCCGAGGAGGGTCCGCCCGAGCAGATCTTCGGCGACCCGCGGGAGGAACGCACACGAGAGTTCCTCAAGGCGATCCGCTGACGTCCTACCCGCTGTTGCGCAACGCCGTCGCCAGACCGTTCATCGTCAGCTGAATACCGCGGCGAATGAGCGGCGAGTCCTCCCCCGACCGGAACCGCTGCAGCAACTCCACCTGCAGCAGGTTGAGCGGCTCCAGATACGGGAACCGGTTGTAGACCGACCGTTTCAGCGCGTCGTTGTCGGCCAGCAGATCCGTGGTGCCGGTGATCGCGGTGTACATCTCGAGAGTCCGCTCGTGCTCTTCGACGATCATCGAGAAGACGCGGCGGCGCAGTTCCTCATCCGGCACGAGTTCGGCGTACCGGGACGCCAGACCCATGTCCGACTTCGCCAGCACCTGCGCCATATTCGACATCACCGAGCGGAAGAACGGCCAGTTCTCGTAGTACCGCCGCAAGTCGGCGATCCGCGCGTCGTCCCCGCCGGTCCACTGCGCGAACGCGCTGCCGACTCCGTACCAGCCCGGGAGCATGACGCGGCACTGCGTCCACGAGAGCACCCACGGGATGGCGCGGAGGTCGGAGATGGCGGTGGTCTGCTTGCGTGAGGTCGGCCGGCTGCCGATGTTCAGCGCCCCGATCTCCGACAGCGGCGTCGACGCGGTGAAGTACTCCACGAAGCCGGGAGTCTCGTGCACCAGCGCGCTGTACGCCCGCCGCGCGGACTCGGCGAGTTCGTCGAAGTCGGCGTACGCTCGCTCGGGATCGTCGAGGCCTTCCACGTCGAGTAGCGACGACTCGATGGTGGCGGCGAGCAACGACTCCAGATTCCGCCGCGCGCTGACGGGCTCGGCGTACTTCGCCGCGATGATCTCGCCCTGTTCCGTGAGGCGCAGCGAGCCGGTGACGGCACCGGGCGGCTGAGCCAGGATCGCGTCGTAACTGGGTCCGCCGCCACGTCCGACGGTCCCTCCGCGGCCGTGGAACAGCCGCAGCCGCACCTCCGCCGCGCGGGACGCGGACACCAGGTCGAGTTCGGCGCGATACAGCGCCCAGTTGGCCGCCAGGTAGCCGCCGTCCTTGTTGGAGTCCGAGTAGCCCAGCATCACCTCCTGGACGTCGCCCTGCGCGCGGACCAATGCCCGGTAGAAGCCCAGGTTCAGCGCCGCGGTCAGTGTGGCCGCGCCGCCGCGCAGATCCTCGATCGTCTCGAACAGCGGCACCACGCGCACCGAGCACGACGGCCCGGCGTCGCCCGGTCCGGCGGCATGATAGATCCCCGCCTCCTTCAACAGGATCAGCACCTCCAGCAGATCCGATACGGACGAGCACATGCTGATGACGTAGTTCGGGACGGCGCGGGGGCCGAACCGCTCGATCGCACCCGCCGCGGCGTGCACCACCCCCAGCTCCTTCATCGCGAGCTCGCTCAGTTCGGCGTCGGGAGTCGTGAGCGGGCGGCGCGAGGCCAGCTCCGCCGTCAGCAGGCCGATCCGGTCCGCCTCCGGCAGCGCCGGGTAGTCGGCGCACACCCCGGCCCACGAGAGGAGTTCGGCTACCACCTGCTCATGTGTCTCGGAGTTCTGCCGCATGTCGAGTCCGGACAAGTGAAAACCGAAGGTGCGCACCGCTTCCCGGAGCGTCGCGAGGCGGTCGTCGGCGATCGAGTCGTCATGAGCGGCGCGCAGCGCCCGGTCGATCACGTCGAGGTCGGCGAGGAATTCGTCGGCGTCGCCGTAGGGTGCCGCCGCACGCGCGGTGTCCAGTTCCGCCGGGTCGACGGCATCCTCGCCGAGCGTGTGCAGCGCACGGGCGAGAACGCGCGAACGCACCGCTGAGACCGCCGAACGGAAGGGTTCGTCGTCGGTGTCCCCCGGTTCGTCGGGCGGGGCGAACCCGGAGCCGAGTGCCGACAGTGCGGGTGAGACCGGCGAGAACAGCCGTGCGGACAGGCTCAACTCCTGATGCAGCGCAGCGAGCTCGTCCAGGTGATGGCGCATCGCGGTGCGTGCGGCACTCGTGGCCGCCTCATCGACCACCTCTGCCGAGACGAACGGATTGCCGTCACGGTCGCCGCCGATCCACGAACCCATGCTGATCATCGACAGGCCGTCGAGACCGGCGTCGGGATAGGCCTCGACCAGGGCCGCGCGGACGTCCTTGTTCAGGGCGGGCACCACGTCGAAGAAGGACGCCCCGTAGTAGCGGAGCCCGGTGGTGATCTCGTCGGAGATGGTCAGCCTGCGCAACCGGATCAGGGCGGTCTGCCACAGCACCAGGATCTGCCTGCGGATGTCCTCCGTCAACCGGGCGTCCTCCTCCGGAGTCAGCTCGGTCCGCGCCCGCACGCGCATCAGTTCGGTGATCCGGTTCTGCGCGTCGAAGACGCTGCGCCGCCGAGTCTCCGTCGGGTGTGCGGTGATCACCGGGACCACCTCCGCCGACCGCAGCGCGGCGGCGACGTCGGCGTCCGTGCGACCTGCGTCGGCGAGCTTGCCGAATGTGGCCGCCAACGACGACGGCGGAGCCGGGTCGCCCGCGCGCTGGTGGATGCGCCGTCGGCGTTCGCGGTGAAGGTCCTCGGCGAGATTGGCGAGCAGGGCGAAATTGGTGAACGCCCGGATGACGGGCATCAGATCGGCGACCGCCCGTCCGTCGTACCGCCCAGCCAGCTGATCACGCGTCACCTCGGCGTAGCGGATGCCGAAGGCGTCGCGGCGGGAACTCTCGACGAGCTCGAAGGTCGCCTCTCCCGCGTGGGAGCGGATCACCTCGCCCAGCAGTCCACCGAGGAAGCGGATGTCTTCGCGCAGCGGTTCGGTGAGGGCGCGCCCGGTGTCGTCGACGCTGATGCGATCGACCATCGGAGTGGCGATGGCGCGGGCGAGGGTCTCGGGAGTCAGCGAATCGGAGGCCATGCGCACAAAACTACGCGCCGCGCCGCCTCACGGCTCACCGAGCGAGCGGACTACGAGAACTTGATGTCGAGGCCGACGCCGATGATCAGGATGACCCAGACGAGACCGACGAAGACGGTGAGCCGGTCGAGATTCTTCTCGACCACCGATGAGCCGGACAGACTGGACTGCACGCCGCCGCCGAACAGCGAGGACAGGCCACCACCCTTGGCGCGATGCAGCAGAACCAGAACGATCAGCAGCACGCTGGTGATGATCAAGCCGATGTCGAGCGCGATAGTCACGGGTCGGTGGTCCTGTTCGTCGAATCTTGCGAAAACGCCTGTGGCAGGTCGCGTCCTTCTCGGATGCAACCTGCCACAGTCTACGCGATGGTGGTCGTGACTAGTGAAACCACCTGCAGCGCGTCACAGCAATGGACCGCCCGCGGCGATGGCCGACAGCTGCGCGAACTCGTCGGCCTTGAGCGAGGCCCCGCCCACCAGAGCACCGTCGACGTCGGACTGCGCGACGATCTCTCCGACGTTCTTGGCGTTGACCGAACCGCCGTAGAGAACGCGGACCGAATCGGCGGTGGCCTGGTCGGCGATCTCGGCGAGCGCGCCGCGCACCGCACCGCAGACCTCCTGAGCGTCGGCCGCACTCGCGACCCGGCCGGTGCCGATGGCCCACACCGGCTCGTAGGCGACGACGACCTTCGCGATGTCGGCGGCCGACAGCCCGGCCAGCGACGCCTTGATCTGCGCCACGTTGTACGCGACGTGATCACCGGCCTCGCGAACCTCGAGTCCTTCGCCGATGCAGACGATCGGCGTGAGCCCGTGGCGCAGCGCGGCCTTGGTCTTGGCCAGCACCACCTCGTCGGTCTCCGAGTGCAGGGTGCGACGTTCCGAATGTCCGACGACGACGAACGTGCAGCCGAGCTTCGCCAGGAACGCGCCACTGATCTCACCGGTGTACGCACCCGAGTCGTGCTCGGACAGATCCTGCGCACCGTAGGTCAGCAGCAGCTTGTCGCCGTCGACGATGGTCTGCACGCTGCGGATGTCGGTGAACGGCGGGATCACCGTCACGTCGACCTTCTCGAAGTACTTCTCGGGAAGAGCGAAGGAGATCTTCTGGACGAGTGCGATGGCCTCGTAGTGGTTGAGGTTGCACTTCCAGTTTCCGGCGATGAGCGGCTTGCGCGCGCCCGCCCCGCTCACTGCTGCACTCCCAGCACGGCCAGGCCCGGCAGTTCCTTGCCCTCGAGGTACTCCAGGGAGGCGCCGCCGCCGGTCGAGATGTGCGAGAACGCCTCGTCCGGAATGCCGAGCGCGCGCACTGCCGCGGCGGAGTCGCCACCGCCGACGACGCTGTACGCGCCGTCGCGGGTGGCCTCGACGATCGCTTCGGCCACCCCGCGGGTGCCCTCGGCGAACTTCTCGAACTCGAACACGCCCGACGGGCCGTTCCAGAAGATCGTCTTGGCACCGCGCAGCACCGCGGCGAATCGCTCGACCGTCCCCGGACCGATGTCCAGGCCCATGCCCTGCTCGAAGCCGTCCGCCGTCATCGCGATGCTGGTGTCCGCGTCGGCGGCGAACTTGTCCGCGACGACGATGTCGTGCGGCAGGTGGATCACGTCGCCGTACTTCTCGAGCAGGTCCTTGCAGGTGTCGATCATGTCTTCCTGCATCAGCGAATCGCCGACCGGGCTGCCCTGCGCCTTGATGAACGTGAAGGCCATGCCGCCGCCGATCACCAGGGTGTCGACCTTGGGCGCGAGCGCCTCGATCACGCCCAGCTTGTCCGACACCTTCGAACCGCCGAGGACGACGGCGTAGGGACGCTCGACGTCGGAGGTGAGCTTGCGCAGCACCTCCACCTCGGTGGCCACGAGGTCGCCGGCGTACGCCGGGAGCAGCCGGGCGACGTCGTACACCGACGCCTGCTTGCGGTGGACCACGCCGAATCCGTCGGAGACGAACGCGCCGTCGTCGCCGACGAGCTCGACGAGCGCCTTCGCGAGCTTGTTGCGCTCGGCATCGTCCTTGCTGGTCTCGCGCGGATCGAAGCGGATGTTCTCCAGCAGGAGGACGTCACCGTCGGTGAGTCCTTCGGCGCGCGCGAGCGCATCCGAGCCCACCACGTCGCCGGCGAGCTGGACGTTGCGGCCCAGTTCCTCCGACAGCCGGGCGGCCACCGGCGCCAGCGACAGCGCGGGATCCGGCTCCCCCTTGGGGCGGCCCAGGTGCGCGGTCACGATGACCTTGGCACCCGCCTCGACGAGTTTGGCGATGGTCGGAGCCGACGCGACGATGCGCCCCGGATCGGTGATCGCGCCGCCGTCGAGCGGCACGTTCAGATCCGAGCGCACCAGCACGCCGCGGCCCTCGACTCCTTCGGCCAGCAGGTCTTCCAGAGTTCGGACTGCCATGGTGACTACAGCGACTTCCCGACGAGACCGATGAGGTCGACGAGGCGGTTGGAGTAGCCCCACTCGTTGTCGTACCAGGAGACGGTCTTGGCCTGGTTGCCGATGACCTTGGTCAGACCCGAGTCGAACAGCGACGAGTGCGGATCGGTGACGATGTCGCTCGAGACGATCGGCGCGTCGTAGTACTTGAGGATGCCCTTCAGCGGGCCCTCGGCGGCGGCCTTCATGGCGGCGTTGATGTCCTCGGCGCTGGCGGTCTTCTTCAGCTCCGCGGTGAGGTCGGTGACCGAGCCGGTCGGGATCGGCACGCGCAGCGCGTAACCGTCGAGCTTGCCCTGCAGTTCGGGCAGGACCAGGCCGATGGCCTTGGCCGCACCGGTGCCGGTCGGAACGATGTTGATCGCGGCGGCACGCGCACGGCGCAGATCCTTGTGCGGGCCGTCCTGCAGGTTCTGGTCCTGCGTGTAGGCGTGAATGGTGGTCATCAGACCCTGCTCGATGCCGAACTCGTCGTTCAGCACCTTGGCCATCGGGCCGAGGCAGTTGGTGGTGCACGAGGCGTTCGAGATGATGTTCTGGCTGCCGTCGTACTTGTCGTCGTTGACGCCCATCACGATGGTGATGTCCTCGTCCGAGGCCGGCGCGGAGATGATGACCTTCTTGGCGCCGGCGTCCAGGTGACCCTGGGCCTTCGCGCGCGCGGTGAAGATGCCCGTCGACTCGACGACGACGTCGACGCCCAGATCGCCCCACGGAAGGGCTGCGGGGCCCTCCTTGACCTCGAGGGCCTTGATCTTCATGTCGCCGACGACGATGGTGTCGTCGCCCTCCAGGCGGACGTCCTGGGGCAGACGGCCGAGGATGCTGTCGAACTTCAGCAGGTGAGCCAGTGTGGCGTTGTCCGTCAGGTCGTT
Source organism: Gordonia sp. LUNF6 (assembly GCF_047041125.1). NCBI lineage: Bacteria > Bacillati > Actinomycetota > Actinomycetes > Mycobacteriales > Gordoniaceae > Gordonia > Gordonia sp. LUNF6. Next base: position 1,905,044 of record NZ_CP178181.1, on the reverse strand, counting down.
GACGGCGACGATCTCGATGTCGGTGGTTCCGAGCGCCTTCTGCGCCTCGACGGCACGGAAGAAGTTGCGGCCGATGCGGCCGAAGCCGTTGACGCCTACCCGAACAGTCACAAGTTGCTCCTTAAGCGGTGGTGTTGAGCCGGCGGTTCGTTACCGGCCCGCTCCCACCAGCCTAATAGCCGCCGCTCGCGAGGTCACCGGAAGGTCACTTGTGAGCGATGGGGTGTTCGTCACCACGCCGGGCGGGCGCCCCTACGCCTCGTCGAGGAGTTCGGCGGTGACCGCCGACTCGGTGTCCGGGATGCCGTCGGTCCGGGCCCGCTTGTCGGCCATCGACAGCAGGCGACGGATGCGGCCGGCCACCGCGTCCTTGGTCATCGGCGGATCCGCCAGTTGGCCGAGTTCCTCCAGCGAGGCCTGCCGGTGTTCCACGCGGAGCCGGCCGGCGGCCAGCAGATGGTCGGGCACGTCGTCGCCCAGGATCTCGAGCGCACGTTCCACGCGGGCGGCCGCGGCCACGGCGGCCCGCGCCGAGCGGCGCAGGTTCGCGTCGTCGAAGTTGGCCAGACGGTTCGCGGTGGCGCGCACCTCGCGCCGCATCCGGCGTTCCTCCCACACCAGGCGGGTGTCGTGCGCGCCCATCCGGGTGAGCAGCGCGCCGATCGCCTCGCCGTCACGGATGACGACCCGATCGCTGCCGCGGACCTCGCGGGCCTTGGCCGAGATGCCGAGCCGCCGCGCCGCGCCGACGAGCGCCAGAGCGGCCTCCGGGCCGGGGCAACTGACCTCCAGGGACGACGACCGGCCCGGCTCGGTCAACGAGCCGTGCGCCAGAAACGCTCCGCGCCAGGCGGCTTCGGCGTCGCCGACACTCCCGCCGACCACCTGCGCGGGCAGGCCGCGCACCGGCCGACCGCGCATGTCGAGCAGTCCGGTCTGGCGCGCCAGGGCCTCGCCGTCCTTCGTGACGCGCACGATGTAGCGCGCGCCCTTCCGCATTCCGCCCGAGCGGAGCACGTGGACGTCGGCGTTGTAGCCGAACAGACCGTGGATCTCGTGCCGCAGCCGCCGCGCCACGTTGCCGAGGTCCACCTCGGCCTCCACCACGACGCGGCCGCCCACGATGTGAATCCCCCCGGCGAATCGCAGCAGCGCCGACACCTCTGCCTTGCGGCAGCTGATCTGCGTCACCGACAACCGGCTCAGCTCGTCCTTGACCGCCCCAGTCATAGCCACGGTTCAAAGCCTCCTGTCCTCTGATATCCCCCGTTGCCCGACAGCCGCGCCGAGCGTCTCGAGTCCGGAAGCATGCCAGATGTGCTGGTCCAACCTTACCGGCGATCATTTCAGTCGATCAGCCCGACCACCGTCGCGGCGGTTTTCGCCGGATCGTGCACCGCGGTTCCCGGAACCGCGAGATCCGCCACCCGCAGACGGGCCCCGAACCGGCCCGCCGCGCGTTCGAGATACTCGCGTTCGGCGCCCTCCGGCACCGACGCGGAATCGACGACGACGTCGTCCACCCGAAGGGTGGGAGCGTGCGCGTGCAGCACATGCAGGTGCCGCTCCACCGAGTATCCGGTGGTCTCCCCCGCCTCGGCTGCGAGATTGACGAACAGGATCTTGCGCGCCGACGTCTCGCTCAGCGCATCGAGCTGATCGGGCACCAGCACATGCGGAATCACGCTGGAGAACCACGATCCCGGACCGAGGGTCACCACGTCCGCCTCCCGGATCGCCGCCGCGGCCTGCGCACAACCGGCCGGAGCGTCGGGGATCAGCCGCACCCGCCGCGGCTTTCCCGGTGTGGTCGCGACCGCCACCTGGCCGCGGATCACGCGACTCACCCGGGGGTCCTTCTCCAGTCCGGACACGTCGGCCTCGATCACCAGGGGGACGTCGGCCATCGGCAGCACCCGGCCGTCGACGTCGAAGAGGTCGGTGAGGTCGTCCAACGCTTTCACCACGTCGCCGGTCACCTCGTTGAGCCCGCTGAGGAGCAGGTTGCCGATCGGGTGGCCGGCGAGCGCGCCGTAGCCGCCGAAGCGGTGCTGCAGCACGCGCGCCCAGCGCTGGTGCCGGTCCGCGGAGGCCGGGTCCACGCGCCGTCGCGCCTCGAGCGCGGCCGGGGCCGCCATCAGCGCCGCCAGCGCCATGCGCAGATCGCCCGGCGGAATCAGGCCGAGTTCGGCGCGCAGGCGGCCCGACGATCCTCCGTCGTCGGCGACCGTCACGACGGCCGTGACGTCGGCGGTGAGGTAGCGCAGCGCGGTGAGCGTGTTGAACAGACCGTGGCCGCCGCCGAGCGCCACCACCTTGAGCCCCTCGATCAGGTCGGGTACGGCGATCTCGGGTGCGCCTTCGCCGGCGCTCATTCGTTGCCCAGGTCTCGGTGGGTCACTTCGACGTCGTAGAGCCGGTGGCCGTCGGCGTCGACCACCTCCGACAGTCGTCGCGCCAGATCCTCGGACATCGCGACGCTGCGGTGCTTCCCGCCCGTGCAGCCGATGCCGAGGGTCATGTATCCCTTGCCCTCGCGCAGGTAGCCGCGGCCGACGATGCCCACGATGTCGACGTACCGGTCGAGGAACTCCGCGGCGTCCTCCTGTCCCAGCACATAGTCGCGGACCTGCGGTTCGCGGCCGTTGTGCTCGCGCAGTTCCGGGATCCAGAACGGGTTCGGCAGGAACCGCACGTCAGCGACGAGATCGCAGTCGATCGGCAGTCCGTACTTGAACCCGAACGACTGCACCGCGATGGCGAGCCGGCGGCCCGCGACGTTGGGGAAGACGTTCTCCACGATCGACCGCAGTCGGGTGGAACTCAGGTTGGAGGTGTCGATCACGGTGTCGGCTCCGGCCGCGAGCGGTGCCATGACCGCACGTTCGGCGGCGATCCCCTCTCCCAGAGTGCCGTTGCCCTGCAACGGGTGCCGCCTGCGGACCTGCTCGAACCGGCGGACCAGCACCTCGTCGGAGGCGTCGACGAAGATCATCGACGTGGTGGCGCCGCCGTCCTCCAGATCGCGGCGCAGCGCCGCCATCTCGGCCGCGAAGGAGGGATCGCCGCCCCGGACCACCATCGCGATCCGCTGCGCACCCACCTCGCTGCTCCGCACCATCTGCACGAGCTGCGAGATCAACGAGATCGGCACGTTGTCGCTGACATACCAGCCGTCGTCCTCGAGGACGTTGGCCACCGACGTGCGGCCGGCACCGGACATGCCGGTGACGAACAGCACCGTCGTACGGCTATCCGTTTCAGTCAACTCTGCGATTCCTCCATGTCGGGGACGGTCGTCTCGGGGCTTTCGCGGTCGGAGTCGTGGAGCGCGTCGTGGACGGCCTGCGCGGTGGCCGGGCCGATGCCCTTCACTTCGCCGATCTCCGCCACGGTCGCCTTCTTCAGATTGGCCACGGAACCGAAATGAGTCACCAGCGCCGTCCGCCGCCCCGCACCCAGGCCGGCGATCCCGTCGAGCGCCGAGGCGGTCATCCGTTTGCTGCGCTTGCTGCGGTGGAAGGTGATGGCGAACCGGTGCGCCTCGTCGCGCACGCGCTGCAACAGGAACAGGGCTTCGCTGTTGCGGGGCAGGATCACCGGCTCATCATCACCCGGAATCCACACCTCTTCCAGTCGTTTGGCCAGACCCACGACGGCCACGTCGGTGACGCCGAGCTCGTCGAGGACCGAGGCGGCGGCGTGCGCCTGGGGCGCGCCGCCGTCGACGACGAACAGATTCGGCGGATATGCGAATTTCCTCGGTCGGCGCGAAGTGGCCTCGTCGTCGGCCGCCGTCTGCCCCGATGCGCCCGCCTGATCCGAGGCGGACTCTTCCGGCGGCGGGGTGATGGCCCCGTCGCGGTGTCGGGCGAAGCGGCGCCGGGTGACCTCGGCGATCGACGCGACGTCGTCGGAGCGCCCGTCGCCGGCCGCCTCCTTGATCGAGTAATGCCGGTAGTCCGACTTCCGTGCCAGACCGTCCTCGAAGACGACGAGCGAGGCCACGACGTCCGTGCCCTGGACGTGCGAGATGTCGATGCACTCGATCCGCAGCGGCGCCGTGTCGAGCCCCAGTGCCTCCTGCAGCTCGGTCAGCGCCGCCGACCGAGTGGTCAGATCCCCCGCACGCTGCAGCTTGTGCCGCGCGAGGGCCTCGGTGGCGTTGCGTTCCACCGTCGTCATCAGCGTGCGCTTGTCGCCGCGCTGCGGAACGCGCAGACTCACGTGCGCCCCGCGTCGCTCGGCGAGCCACTTCTCGACATCCGCGGCGTCGTCGGGCAGTGCGGGAACCAGCACCTCGCGCGGGATGCCCGAACTCATGTCCGTCTCGGCGCCGTAGAACTGGGTCAGGAAGGTGCCGACCTGATCGGCGAGCGAGGCGTTCTCCTGGACCTCGACCACCCATCCGCGCTGACCGCGCACCCGTCCGTCCCGGACGTGGAAGACCTGCACGGACGACTCGAGTTCGTCGCCGACCAGAGCGATCACGTCGGCATCTGTCCCCGACCCCAGCACCACGGCCTGCTTCTCCATCGCGCGCCGCAGCGCGGAGACGTCGTCGCGCAGCCGGGCCGCCCGCTCGAAGTCGAGTTCCTCCGCCGCGCTGTTCATCTCGCGTTCGAGGTTTCGGATCAGACTGTCCGTGCGCCCGCCGAGGAAGTCGCAGAAGTCCTCGACGATCTCCCGGTGCTCGGCGGCCGACACACGGCCGACGCAGGGTGCCGAGCACTTGTCGATGTAGCCGAGCAGGCACGGCCGACCCATCTGCTCGCTGCGGCGGAATACTCCTTTGGAGCACGTCCGGACGCCGAAGACGCGGGTCAGCAGATCGACCGTCTCGCGAATGGCCCAGGCGTGCGAGTACGGGCCGAAGTACCGGACGCCGGGCCGGCGCGCCCCGCGGTAGACGAAGACGCGCGGATACTCCTCGTTGAGGGTGACCGCGAGCATCGGGTAGCTCTTGTCGTCGCGGTAGCGGACGTTGAACCGCGGGTCGAACTCCTTGATCCAGTTGTATTCGAGCTGCAGCGCCTCCACCTCGGTGGTGACGACGGTCCACTCCACTGAGGCGGCGGTGGTGACCATCTGCCGGGTGCGCGGATGCAGGCCGGTGATGTCGGCGAAGTACGACGTGAGCCGTTGCCGCAGATTCTTGGCCTTGCCGACATAGATGACCCGGCCGTGCTGATCGCGGAACTTGTAGACGCCGGGATCGGTCGGGATGGTGCCCGGCGCCGGTCGGTAAGTCGATGGATCAGCCACGCCCCCAGGTTAGTCGCCGCCGGTGACACGGGTTCGGCCCGGACGCGGTCACGACACCGCGCGGTGGTACCGCTGCGGCGAGACGCCCGCCGCGCCTAGCCTTGTCGCATGACCGGTCGGCACCGCAGACACCGGCGGCCGGCGGCGTTCGCGCTCGCCGGCGCGCTGATGAGCGCGGTGGCTCTCGGGGCCTGCGCCACCGACTCCGCCGACTCCTTCGCCGAGGACTACACCGCCTATCTGCGCGGCCGGTCCGACGTGACCTCGTTTCGCGTGCACCCCAACAATGCGGTCCTGAGCCGCGGTTCGGTGGACACCGTCGTCTCACTGCGCGCCGGACTGCCGGACGAGGACGTCGCGCGCGCGGCGCGTGAGCTCGCCGCCCACCGCGGCGGCGCCGTCATCGACGAGCACCGCATCCGCGTCGAGTTCTCGGCACGCGACTCCTCCGGCGGACCCGTCGCGGCCGAGATCTACCTGGTACCCGGTTCCGACAACCCGCGCCTCGGCGATCCGGCGAGGTATCTGGACTGGGTCCGGCGGACCCGGCAGTTCACCGCGTCGAACCCCGGGGTCACTGCGGTGCGCGCCTGGCGCACGGCGATCGCCGCCGAGTCGTCGCGGGACGCGTACCCGCTGGCGGAGAGCCTCGACCGGTTCATCGCCGACGATTCCGGGGGCATTCGCGAACTCTCGGTGACCGGTTCGGACTGCGTGTTGCAGTGGGACGCCGGAGACACGCCGGCCGATCTCGGGCGGTACCGGGACCTGCTCGCACTGCTGCCGGCCGGCACCTCCCCCGTGCACTGCCGGGCCACCTCGCAGCGGCCCGAACCCGCGGCGGCGGTCTATCTCACGGTGTCCCGGACCACGCCGGACACGGTCGTGGAATCGATACGGGCGCGAGCCGCCGAGATCGGTCTGCCCGCGCAGATCGCGGTCGCCGCATGAGGCGACGACGATGTCGGACGGCCGCGCGCTCCGGCTTCCGGCTCACTCGGCGTTCTGTGCCACCCCGTATCGAGTCTGGAACTCGCGATAGCGCTCCATCGCGTCCACCGCGAGGTCGCCGTCGCGCGCCTGCACGGCCATCACCGGGATGTGCTCGTCGCCGGGGAACAGCAACCGCGCACAGAACCCCTTCTCCGGGTACTCCAGGCCGAGCACCTGATCCCACGGGAATACCCGCTCGGAGACGAGGTTGAGAACTCCGACGCCCTCGGGCCCGAGCCGCAGTCGCGCGCGGGTCAGGAAGAGGATCGCGCCGCTGATCACGACGCCGACGCCGATCAACGCCACCTTGTCCGACCATCCGACGTTGACGCCCGTGTATGAGATGTCCAGGAGCAGCCCGAAGGTCAGGTGGATGATCATCACCACCGCGACCGCCACCCACGCGGCGATCCGCATCCACCGCGGCCGGTAGACGTACTCCCACGTGTCGTCGGTCGCGGCGTCGGTCATTCCAGTCCCCGGAGGATGAGCGCGGAGGCCAGGGCCGCGGTCATCGCCTGCGCGCCCTTGTCCTCGGCCGAATCCGGCAGGCCCGCGCGATTGAGGGCCTGCGCCTCGTTCAAAGTGGTCAGGACACCGTTGCCCACCGGTGTCGACTCGTCGAGCGAGACACGCGTGAGGCCCGCGGTGACCGCGTCGCAGACGTACTCGAAGTGCGGGGTCTCGCCCTTGATGACGACGCCGAGCGCGACGACCGCGTCGTGGGTGCGCGCGAGCGCCTGAACGATCACCGGCAGCTCGATGGCACCGGCGACCTGCACCACCGTCGGCTCGGTGACGCCGTTGGCCGCCGCGGCGCGCAGTGCGCCTTCCAGCAGCGCGGTGCAGATCGTCTCATGCCACTGCGAGGCGACGATCGCGACCTTCAGTCCGCTCGCGTCCGCGAGATCGAGGGTGGGTTCACCGACGCCGCTCATGCACCTTCTCCAGTTCCCTCTGCCGCCTCGGGCAGGATGTCGTCCAGACCGTCGAGCACATGGCCCATGCGGTCGCGCTTGGTACGCAGGTAGCGCAGGTTCTCGGCGTTCGCGCGCACCGGCATCGGCACGCGGTCCACGATCTCCAGCCCGTACCCGTCGAGGCCGACGCGCTTGGCCGGGTTGTTGGTCAGCAGGCGCATCGATCGCACGCCCAGGTCTACCAGAATCTGCGCGCCGAGACCGTAGTCGCGGGCGTCGGCGGGCAGACCGAGTTCCAGATTCGCATCGACGGTGTCGGCACCGCTGTCCTGCAGCTGGTACGCCTGCAGCTTGTGCATCAGACCGATGCCGCGGCCCTCGTGCCCGCGCATGTACAGCACCACGCCGCGGCCCTCGCGGCCCACCATCTCCATGGCCGCCTGCAGCTGCGGCCCGCAGTCGCACCGCAGTGAGCCGAAGACGTCGCCGGTGAGGCACTCGGAGTGCACGCGCACCAGGACGTCCTCGCCGTTCTCGGCGATGTCGCCCATCACCAGCGCGATGTGCTCGGCGTCGTCGTAGGGGCTCTGGTACCCGACGGCGCGGAAGGTCCCGTACTCGGTGGGAATGCGCGCGTCGGCGACCTTCTCGACGTGCTTCTCGTGATGCCTGCGCCACGAGATCAGGTCGGCGATCGAGATCAGGGCCAGTTCGTGCTCATCGGCGAAGACCCGGAGCTCGTCGGTGCGGGCCATGTGTCCCGGATCCTTCTGGCTGACGATCTCGCAGATCACGCCCGCGGGCGCCAGACCCGCGGCGGTGGCCAGATCGACGGCCGCCTCGGTGTGGCCCGGGCGGCGGAGCACGCCGCCCTCTTTGGCGCGCAACGGCACCACGTGCCCGGGACGGGTGAAGTCGTGGGCGTCCGACGTCGGGTCGGCCAGCTTGCGCATGGTGGTCGCCCGGTCGGCCGCGCTGATGCCGGTCCCGATGCCTTCGCGGGCGTCGACGGTGACGGTGTACGCGGTGCCGTGCTTGTCCTGGTTCACCGAGTACATCGGCGGCAGCCCGAGCCGGTCGCAGTCGTCGCCCGCGAGGGGCACGCACAGGTAGCCCGACGTATAACGCACCATGAACGCCACCAGCTCCGGAGTCGCCTTCTCGGCGGCGAAGATGAGGTCGCCCTCGTTCTCGCGGTCCTCGTCGTCCACGACCACGACGGCCTTGCCCGCGGCGATGTCGGCGATGGCGCGCTCCACGCTGTCGAGGACCACGCGTCCCGTCTCACCGCCGACTGTCGACCCGCTGCCCTCGGCGCTCTCGCGCACCCCGCCGGTCCCGATCTCACTCATTCGGCTCACTGCCTTCCACACCACTGGTCGCGAGCCGGCCGGCGCCGGTGAGACGCTCGACGTACTTCGCGATGACATCGACTTCCAAGTTCACGCGCACCCCGGCTCGGGCGCCGGAGAGGTTCGTCTCACTCAGAGTCGTCGGAATCAACGACACCTCGAACCAGTCCCCGTATTCCCGGTCGACACCGACGGACGAGACCGTCAACGAGATGCCGTCGACGGTGATCGACCCCTTCTCGACGATGTAGCGTGCGAGCTGCTCGGGAATGCCGATCCGTACCACGGTCCAGTTCTCGCTCGGCGACACCGAGACGATGACGCCGACCCCGTCGACGTGTCCCTGAACGATGTGCCCGCCGAAACGGCCGCCCGCGGCCATCGCGCGTTCGAGGTTGACGCTCGCGCCCGGACCCAGGCGGTCGAGTGAACTGCGCCGCAGCGTCTCGGCCATCACGTCGACGGTGAACTCGTCGTCGGTCAGCTCGGTGACTGTGAGACAGACGCCGTTGACGGCGATCGAATCTCCGAATGAGGCATCGCTGGTGACCAGCGGCCCACGAATACGAAAACGCGCGGCCTCAGTGAGGTCGTCGCGAGCGGTGATTTCGCCGCGTTCCTCCACGATTCCCGTGAACACCGTCTCTCCTTTGCCAGGTGTGCTCGGGAGAGACAGATCGCGGCACGGCGCCGCACTGCCATTCTCTCGTATCCGGACTCTGACCGTCGGCCCCGGAATCGCACCGGAGTCTGCTCGTCCCCTCGCTGTCGCGAGGGCGCTCGCGGGCTCATCCCTTGGAGGGCATCACCGCCGGTGGGGAATTTCACCCCGCCCCGAGAACTCAATATTGAAATTAGCACGCAGCCGGGCCCAGCCGCGTACCCGCTCTCCCGTACACCGGGTCCGGGCACGTCAGAGGGCCTCGCACCGTTAAGCGCGCAGTGCGCGAAACGCCGGCCTGTGCTCAGTCGCGGCGCTCGAGGGTGACCAGCAGGTCGTCGCCGAGTCCACGCGTGCCGGTCCGGATGAAGCGGTGCGCATCCGCGAGTGTTCCGACCGTGCCGTCGTCCACCGCTGCGCGGCCCGCTCCCAGCACAGTGGGTGCCAGGTAGCAGTGCAGTTCGTCGACGAGACCTGCTGCGAGGAACGCTCCGATGATCGCCGGGCCCCCCTCCACCAGGACGTGCAGTGCGTCCGGCAGCGCGGCCACCACCTCGCGCGGGTCACGGCTCGCGACGTGCAGCAGCGGGGACGGTCCACTGCGCACCCGTGCCGTCGGGGGCACGTCGCGCAGCCCGAGGACGACGCGGGTGGGCTGGTGGCTGTACAGCGTCCCGTCCGGCCGCCGGGCGGTGAGCGCCGGATCGTCGGCGATCACCGTTCCGGTCCCGACCACGATGGCGTCGATCCGCGCGCGCTGCGCATGCGCATGCTCGCGTGCGGCGGCGCCGGTGATCCACTGGCTGGTGCCGTCGGGTGCCGCGACGCGGCCGTCGAGAGTCGCCGCGATCTTCGCCGTGACGAACGGACGCCCCCGCTCACGCTGGAAGAGCCACTGCCGCAGCGGACCTCGGCGAGCCTCGTGCTCGAGCACCGACTCATGGACGTCGACGCCCGCGGCCCGTAGCGTGGCGGCGCCGCCGGCCGCCGCCGGATTGGGATCGCCTACGGCGAAGTGCACCGCCGAGACGCCGGCGGCGAGCAGCGCCTGCGAGCACGGGCCGGTGCGACCGGTGTGATCGCAGGGTTCGAGGGTCACGACGGCCGTGCCGCCCCGCGCCCGGTCCCCCGCCTCGCGCAGGGCCATCACTTCGGCGTGCGGCCCGCCCGGCGGCTGGGTCCGGCCCACTCCCACCACCTCGCCGAGCTCGTCGAGGATCACCGCGCCGACGGGCGGATTCGGTGAGCTGAGTCCCTGCGAGTCCGCGGACTCGGCGATCGCACGCCGCATCGCGGCGGCGACGGTGGCCGCACCGACCACCGCGCTACCGGCCGTCGCGGACGAGGGTGGCTTTGCGGCGCAACTGCGCCACGCGGGCGGCGGGATCGTCGCCGCCGTACACGGCCGACCCCGCGACGAAGCAGTCCACCCCGGCCTCGGCGGCCTGCTCGATGGTGGAATCGCTGATCCCGCCGTCGATCTCGATCAGCAGGCGCAGGTCGCCGCTGTCGACCCGGCTCCGGATGGTGCGGACTTTGTCGAGCACCTCGGGCATGAACTTCTGCCCACCGAAGCCCGGCTCCACGCTCATCACCAACAGCGTGTCGAAGTCCCGCAGGATCTCCAGGTACGGCTCCAGCGGCGTGCCGGGCTTGATGGCCAGGCCGGCCTTGCCTCCGGCCGCGCGGATGTCGCGGGCCACGGCCGACGGATCGTCGGCGGCCTCGGCGTGGAAGGTCACGTTGTAGGCGCCGGCCTCCGCGTACGGCGGCGCCCAGCGGCCCGGGTCCTCGATCATCAGGTGGCAGTCGAGCGGAATGTCGGTGGCCTTGAGCAGGCTCTCGACCACCGGCAGGCCGAGCGTCAGATTCGGCACGAAATGGTTGTCCATCACGTCGACGTGAACCCAGTCGACGCCGGGATCGACGTCGGACGGGCCGACCGCCGCGATCTCCGCGGCGAGATTGGCGAAGTCGGCGGACAGGATGGACGGGGCGATCATCGGTGCCGGGCGGCCGGGGTTGCACATGGCGCTGATTCTACGAGAACGCGGCCGGCGCTCTCGCGGCAGCGCGTCAGTCCTTCCGCAGTGCGGCCAGGAACATGGCGTCGGTGTCGTGGCGGTGCGGCCAGAGCTGAACGTACGGCCCGTCTCCCAGCGACTCCGGATCGAAGACATCGCCCGCGACCAGCGGGCGAGCGTCGAGGCGGCTCACCCCGGCCACCTCCGTGAGCACCGTGTCGACCACCTCGACGGTCTCGGCCGGATGCGGCGAGCACGTCGAGTACACGACCACACCGCCCGGCTTCACCAGATGCAGGGCTTCGGCGAGCAACTCCCTCTGCAGGGTCACCAGCTCCGGGAGGTCTTCGGGCCTCCGACGCCAGCGGGCCTCCGGGCGCCGTCGCAGCGACCCCAGTCCCGAACAGGGAGCGTCCACCAGAATCCGGTCGAAGCCCGGCTCCAGTCCTGATGACCGGCCGTCGGCGACGTGCACGGTCACCGGCAGCGAGTCGACCACCTTCTCGATCAGCTCGGCACGATGCGCGGAGATCTCGACGGCGTCCAGATGAGCGCCCGACACCTCGGCGAGCGACCCCAGCAGCGCGGCCTTGCCGCCCGGACCGGCGCAGAGGTCGAGCCACCGGCCGCCGTCGTCGCCGACGTCGGCACGTGCCAGCGCGACCGCGACCAGTTGGCTCCCCTCGTCCTGGACTCCGGCGAAGCCCTCCCGCACCGCGTCGAGCTCGCCCGGATCTCCGCCCTCGGGCAGGTACACGCAGTACGGCGAATAGCGTCCCTCGTCGCCGCCGCTGATCAACGCGAGTTCCTCGGCGGTGATCTGTCCCGGCCGTGCGACGAGATGCACGATCGGCCGCTCGTCGTCGGCGGCGAGCGCCGCCTGCAGCTCACCCGTCGACCCGCCGAGCGCCCGGTGGAATATCTCGCCGATCCACCGCGGATGCGCATACGTGAACGACAGGTTGCCGATGCGATCGTCCATCATCGACGGCGCGAGTTCGTCGATCCAGAGCTGCTCGTCGCGCTGACTCACCTTGCGCAGGACCGCGTTGACGAATCCGGACGGTCCCATCCCGTTCTCGCTGCGCGCGATGTCGACGGAGGTCGACACCGCCGCGTGCGACCCGATCCGCGTACGCAACAGCTGATAGGTCCCCAGCCGCAGTACGTCGAGCAGGCTTCCGTCGATCTCGTCGACGGGGCGGCCCGCCGCGGCGGCGATCACGGCGTCGAGCAGGCCGAGAGACCGAGCCGAACCATAGGTCAGCTCCGTGGCCAGCGCGGCGTCCCGGCCGGTGATCCTCCGCTCGCGAAGCAGTCTGGGCAGCAGTAGATTCGCGTACGCGTCGCGTTCGCGCACCGCCCGCAGCACATCGCGCGCCACGATGCGTGCCGGGTCGAGATCCTTCTCGCGATACTTGCGCTCCGGGCGCCGATCGCCGCTCCGATGCTCCGCAGGGCTCATCCGAAGTGCTCCGTTCCGTCGAGCCGGCTGCCACGTGCCCAGTCGGCGGCGTTCATCGATTTCTTTCCCGGCGCCTGCACCGTCGTCAGCCGCACCGCACCGGACGCCGTGCCGACGAAGACCGCCTTCTTGGTGACCGCGAGCGCTCCGCACTCCAGAGCTCCCGGGACATCGGCGTCGCCGTCGACCGGGATCACCGGGCCGAGTTTGATACGTGCGTCGCCGAGCATCGTCCACGCGCCCGGTGCCGGGGTGTGGGCGCGCACCGTGCGCCCGATGATGTGCGACGGCAGGTCCCAGCGCACGCGCGCATCGTCGGTCGTGATCTTCCCGGCGTGCGAGACGCCTTCGGCGTCCTGGGGCACCGGAGCCAGTTCGCCCGCCGCGATCCCGTCCACGACGGCGCGGAGCAGGCCCGAGCCCGACACCGAGAGCCGCTCGAGGAGATCGCCCGCGGTGTCGGTGTCGCGGATCCGCTCGGTGAGCGTGCCGTAGACGGGTCCGGTGTCGAGTCCGGCTTCGAGAGCGAAGACGCTCGCCCCGGTGAACTCGTCGCCCGCGGCGATGGCCGCCTGCACCGGAGCGGCTCCCCGCCACGCGGGCAGTACCGAGAAGTGCAGGTTCACCCAGCCGCGAGGCAGCATGTCCAGGACGCTCTGCGGGATCAGTCCGCCGTATGCGACGACGACCCCGAGGTCGGCGTTCCACCGGACCAGCGCCTGGGACACCTCCGGATCGGACATCCGGCGGGGCGTCAGGACCTCGATCCCGTAGCTGTCGGCGAGCGTCCCGACCTCCGACCGGATCATCCGGCGTCCGCGGCCGGCCGTGGTGTCCGGTCTGGTGATGACGCCGACCACCTCGTGGTCGGGCGAATCGAGCAGTTCCTGCAGGGTCGGCACCGCCACCTCGGGCGTGCCGGCGAACACCAGCCTCATGTCAACCAATCGTAGGGGGATCGACTTGGACCCTGATGCCCGCGGTGTCGTCGTGCCGGGCGTTCCGGAGCGCCTGGGCGTTACGCAGTGCCTCGGCCAGTGACCGCCCGGCGCTGCGCGGTGTGCGCAACAGCATGCGATCCACCGGCCCCGACTCGTCCAGGCCGGCGGGACGGCGCACCCCCGCGGGCAGCGGCACCGGCCCCAGCGTCTCGGCCTCCGGCGGCATGGTGAGCAGGTCGAGGAACGCCGACACGGCCGCGGGCGGTCCGTCCACCGACGCCATCGTCACCGCGGGCGGGAACTTCAACTCCAGCCGTTGCCGCAGCTCGGCGGTGGCGAATCCCACCGGATCCCACCGGATGAGCGCCTGTACCGGCGACGCGGCCGCGTCGGCAACCACCACCACGCGGCCGCCCTCGGCACGGGGCCGCACCAGCGTCGCCACCGCCATCCAGGCGCGGACCGCCTCCTCGGCGGCACGCAGATCCTCCCGGGCCAGCTGCGCCCAGGTGTCGAGCAGCACCGCGGCCCCGTAGCCGCCCGGCGCGCGCGGCGCCGCGCCCGGCGTGGCGATCACCACCCGCGGCCCGGCCGGCACCTCGTCGACGATCTTGTCGCCGGAGGAGGTGACGATCGGGACGCCGCGGAAGGCGCGTCCGAGTTCTTCGGCGGTGCGCCGATCCCCGATCATCAACGCGCGCACCGCGGTGCCCGCGCACACCGGACAGACGAAGCGGTTCTCCGGTCGTCCGCACCACCGGCAGGCGAGGTCGCCGCGTTCGCTCATCTGCAGCGGACCGTTGCAGGCTCGGCACCGGGCGTGCGCGCGGCACCGGGCGCACGCCACCGACGGCAGGTAACCGCGCCGAGGCACGCTGAACAGCACCGCCTGGTCGGCGGCGAGGGCTCGCCGGGCCGCGTCGAAGGCGATCGCCGGTATCCGCGCGGTCCGCGCCATCGGATCGCCCGCCACGCGGCGATCCTCGTCGGAGAGTCCGTCGACGCGCGGCATCGCCTCCCGGACCGCGGCCCGCGGGGCGACGACGTCGAACGCCCAGCCCGACTCCACCAATGCCTGCGCGTCGGTGGTGCGGGAGTGTCCGCCGATCAGCAGCGCCGCCCCGCTGCCGTGGGCGCGGAGAACGGCCACCTCGCGCGGGTGCGGATAGGGCGACCGCGGCTCGTCGAGACTGTCGTCCCCGTCGTCGAAGACCACCACCAGGCCGAGATCGACGACGGGTGCGAAGACGGCGCTGCGCGTGCCGATCACCACCCGTGCCCGTCCGCGCAGCGCCGACAGCCAGCGCCGGTACCTCGCGGTGGGACCGAGGCCCGCGGCGAGAGTCACGCAGGCGTCGCCGAGCAGCGGTTCGCACGCCGCTTCGAGACGATCGAGATCCCGCTGGTCGGGCACCACGATCACCACCCCGCGCCCGGATGCCGCGACCGACGCCGCGAGTTCGGCCAGCCGGGCGGCCACGTCCTCGCCGGGCAGCGCCTGCCAGCAGGCGTGCGGATGCCCTCCGGCGACCGCCTGTTCGATGAACGACCGCCCCGAGTCGTAGACGTCCCAGCCGGCTGCGGCCGGCTCGGCGATCGGCCGCGCCACGTCGTGACTGGCCGCCTCCTTCTCCACCCGTGCGTGCCGCGGCGGGATCGCCAGCCGCAGGACGTCGGCCATCGTGCCCGCGTACCGGTCGGCGACCGCACGGCACAGCGCGGCCAGTTCGGGGGTGAGGACGGGTTCGGGCGAGACGACGCGATCGAGCCACGACAGCGCGCCCTCGTGTTCGCTGCGGTCGAGCCGTTCCAAGAGGTAGCCGTCCACCAACCGGCCGGCGAAACGCACACGGACGCGGACGCCCGGCTGGGCGTCCGCGTCCGTCTTGGCGTCCACGAGGTAATCGAAGGGCCGGTCCAGGTGAGCCAGCCCGAGCATCGGCAGCACACGGGCCACCGGTCGCTGCGGTGCGGCGACCCGCTGATTGCGCGGAGGCTTCGCGGCCACGCGCTCGGTCTCGGCTGTCACACGTCGAGATTAGCGATCGCCTGAGACCGCGCCGCGGCGGACCGCTCCCCGACCTGCAGCCTCGCGCACTCTTACAGGCCTGCGGCCTCGCGGAGTGCGGCGACGCGGTCGGTGCGCTCCCACGGCAGATCCACATCGGTCCGGCCGAAGTGTCCGTACGCGGCGGTCGGTGCGTAGATCGGCCGCAGCAGGTCCAGATCGCGGATGATGGCCCCGGGACGAAGGTCGAAGACCTGCGAGATCGCCTTCTGAATGGTGCCGGGGTCCACCTTCTCGGTGTCGAAGGTCTCGACGAACAGACCGACGGGCGCGGCCTTGCCGATGGCGTAGGCCACCTGGACCTCGATGCGGCTGGCCAGGCCCGCCGCAACGGCGTTCTTCGCCACCCAGCGCATCGCGTAGGCGGCGCTGCGGTCGACCTTCGACGGGTCCTTGCCCGAGAACGCACCGCCGCCGTGACGCGCCATGCCGCCGTAGGTGTCGACGATGATCTTGCGGCCGGTGAGACCGGCGTCGCCCATCGGTCCGCCGAGCACGAAGCTGCCGGTGGGGTTCACCAGCAGACGCGGGTCGGAGGTGTCGAGCTTCACCGGGAGGTCGCGTTCGGCGAAGACCGGCTCGAGGACGTGCTTGCGGATGTCGGGGGCGAGCATGCCCTCGATGTCGATGTCGGCGG
Source organism: Gordonia sp. LUNF6 (assembly GCF_047041125.1). Taxonomy (NCBI): domain Bacteria; kingdom Bacillati; phylum Actinomycetota; class Actinomycetes; order Mycobacteriales; family Gordoniaceae; genus Gordonia; species Gordonia sp. LUNF6. The sequence continues at coordinate 1,888,718 of NZ_CP178181.1, read as the reverse complement.
CGTGCTGCGTGGAGACCACCACGGTGTCGAGACGGACCGGGGTGTCGCCCGCGTACTCGATGGTGACCTGAGTCTTGCCGTCGGGACGCAGGTACGGCAGGACGCCGTCCTTGCGGACCTGGGTCAGCCGGCGCGAGAGCCGGTGGGCCAGCGCGATCGGCAGCGGCATCAGCTCGGGCGTCTCGTCGGTGGCGTAACCGAACATCAGGCCCTGGTCGCCTGCACCCTGCTGGTCGATGTCGTCGTCGTGGGTGCCGGTGCGCTTCTCGTGCGAGTGGGTCAGGCCCTGGGCGATCTCCGGCGACTGCGCGCCGATCGCGATGTTGACGCCGCACGACGTGCCGTCGAAGCCCTTGGTGGACGAGTCGTAGCCGATCTCGAGGATCTTCTCGCGCACGATGGTCGGGATGTCGACGTAGGCGGTGGTGCTGACCTCGCCCGCGACATGCACCTGACCGGTGGTGACCAGGGTCTCCACGGCCACCTTGGCCTTCGGATCCTTCGCGAGCATCGCGTCCAGGATCGAGTCGCTGATCGCGTCACAGATCTTGTCCGGATGACCCTCGGTGACGGATTCGCTCGTGAATAGACGGGACGCTGAGGCGCTCATCGGTTCCTCTCGGGGTTGTGTGTCAGTTCGTTGCCGTCTCGTTCGCCGGTGCCGGCGCGCGAGGGCACCTGTCCATCTGGCACGAGAGCGGCCACTTCGTCAAGGATTCTGCTCGCCATCAAAGTTTTTGAGCCGAATGGCAGTCCGGTCTCGCGGCCGTCCGCGGTCAGCAGCCAGCCGGTGTTGTCCTCGGTGCCGAACGCCTTGCCGCCGCCGACGGCGTTGACGACCAGCAGGTCGCAGCCCTTTCTGCGGAGCTTGGCGCGGCCGTGGTCGAGGACTCCGCCGTCGGCGTCACCGGTCTCTGCGGCGAATCCGACGATCACGGTACTCCGGGGAATCCGGCCCTGCGCACGGTCGGCGACCAGGCCGGCGAGAATATCGGGGTTGGTGTCCAAGTGGATGGGAGAGGGTCCGTCGTCGCCCTTCTTGATCTTGGCGCCGGCCACCGCCGTGGGCCGGAAGTCGGCGACGGCGGCCGCCATGATCACCACGTCGGCATCCGCGGCCCGCGTGGTCATCTCCGACTGCATCTCGCGTGCGGAGTCCACGTGAACGATCTCGACCGATGCCGGCTCACCCGGATCCGAGGTGGCGCCGGAGACCAGCGTCACCCGGGCTCCGCGCTGCGAGGCCGCCCGGGCCAGGGCGTACCCCTGTTTGCCGGAACTGTGGTTGCCCAGGTATCGCACCGGGTCGAGAGCCTCGCGGGTGCCGCCGGCGCTGATCACCATGCGCACACCCGACAGGTCGTAGGGCAGAGCGTCGGCGCGGGTCAGCAGGAGATCCCCCAGCGCCGCGATCTCGGCGGGCTCGGGCATGCGCCCGGCACCGCTGTCGGTGCCGGTGAGACGCCCCACGGCCGGAGTCATGACCGTCACGCCGCGACTCCGGAGGGTCGCGACATTGGCGACGGTAGCCGGATGCTCCCACATCTCGGTGTGCATCGCCGGAACGAACAGCACCGGACAGCTCACCGTGAGCAGCGATGCGGTCAGCAGGTCGTCGGCGCGACCCGCGACCGCGCGGGCCATCAGGTCCGCCGTCGCCGGCGCGACGATCACCAGGTCGGCGCGGCGTCCCAGCGCCACATGCGCCACCTCGTCGACGTCGTCGAAGACCTCGGTGCTGACCGGGTTGCCCGACAGCGCCTCGAAGGTGGCGGCCCCGACGAAGTTGAGGGCGGCCCTGGTCGGCATCACTCGGACGTCGTGCCCCGCCTCGGTGTAGTGCCGGATGACCGAACACACCTTGTATGCGGCGATACCGCCGCCCACACCGATCAGGATGTGCGCTTTGGACACCTGTGGGGCCTACTCGCCCTCGGTGTGCTCGAGCAGGTCCGAGTGGATCTCACGCATCGCGATCGAGAGCGGCTTCTCCTGGACGCCCGGCTCCACGAGGGGGCCGACGTACTCGAGGATGCCCTCGGCGAGCTGGTTGTAGTAGTCGTTGATCTGCCGGGCGCGCTTGGCCGCGTAGATCACCAGGGCGTACTTCGACGAGGTGCGCTCGAGCAGTTCGTCGATCGGCGGATTGGTGATACCCAGCGGGGCGTCGTAGACGGGCTCGTCCACAACCACGGTTGATTCGGTCTCGGTCTGAGTGCTCACTCAATTCTCCTGCGAAGTCTCTGCTTGGGCCTGCTCCTCTAACGGCGGCCCAACCAGCAAGTTTACCAATTGTTCGGCGGCCGCGTCGACATCGTCGTTCACCACGACGTGTTGGAACTCCTCGCGGGCGGCCATCTCCGACCGCGCCGTATCCAGTCGACGGTCGATCACCTCCTGGGATTCAGTGCCGCGGCCGGTCAGCCGCTCCACCAGAGTCTCCCAGCTCGGCGGCGCCAGGAACACCGTCGTCGCCTCCGGCATCGCCGTCACCACGTTGCGGCATCCCACCAGGTCGACCTCCAGCAGCACGGGCGAGCCGGATTCGAGGGCCTCGCGCACCGGAGCCGCGGGTGTTCCCGAACGTTGCAGTCCTCCGTGGATGTCGGCCCATTCGAGGAGTTCGCCGTTCTCGATCATCGAGTCGAACTTCTCTCGGCTCACGAAGTGGTAGTCGTGACCGTCCACCTCACCCGGCCGCGGATCGCGGGTCGTCGCCGACACGCTGAACCACAGATCGGGAACGAGCTCGCGCAGCCGTGCGACGACGGTCGACTTTCCGACAGCCGAGGGGCCGACCAGTACAACCAGTCGGCCCCTCCGTCGGGTGTGCTCCCGGGTCACGCTCAGGAGCTGAACTTCTCGAGAAGCGCCTTGCGCTGGCGGTCACCGAGACCGCGGACACGGCGAGTCGGAGCGATCTCCAGCTCGGTCATGATCTCCTGCGCCTTCACCTTGCCCACCTTCGGCAGGGCCTCGAGAAGGGCCGAGACCTTCATCTTGCCGAGGATCTCGTCGTTCTCTGCGTCGGCCAGCACCTGCTGCAGGTTGGTGCCGCCGCTCTTCAGGCGGTTCTTGAGCTCCGCGCGCACCCGGCGAGCGGCAGCCGCCTTCTCGAGCGCTGCAGCGCGCTGCTCATCGGTCAACTGGGGAAGAGCCACGGTTCCTCCGTCTTTCGTGTCTACAGTTCGGTTTGTCCACGCGACGCTATACGAACATCTCGTGTTTTTCCGCTTCGGGGCCGTGCGGCCCCTACGAGCGAATCGGATCCAGCCTAACGCTCGACGCCTTGTCCCATGCAATCGGAGTCCCATGCAATCGGACCAGCACAAACGGTACCCGCTCCGCCGCCGTTTCCGGTGAAGCGCACCGGGCGCGCCCGCACTCGGTGTCGCAGGAGAGCGCCGATCACCTCGGAACCACATCGATCGTCCGGGAACAACACGGCGTGCGACGGCGGATGCGGCACAAGGTACCGTGCCCTCCATGCTCAGTGACCTTCGAACCCTTGCTCGTGTCCTGACCGACGACCTCGCCCCGTCCAGCGCCAGCGAGTCGGTGGTGCTCTCGGAGCGCCCGCACGCGAGGCTCGTCCGCTACGGTTCCGCCGACCGGCTCCGGGCGGCGCGGGAGTCCGGGCAGGTCCCGGTGCTGCTGGTCCCGCCGCTGGCGGTGCCCGCCCATTGCTACGACCTGGCACCCGGCGCCCAGCCGGGCAACTCGGTGGTCGAGTTCCTGCTCGGCACCGGTACCGTTCCGTACGTCATCGACTTCGGCGACGTGGGCTACGCCGACCGCCGGCTCGGTTTCGAGGACTACTTCGGCACCTTCATCCCCCGCGCGATCGGCGAGGTGATCGACGATTTCCGGGCCGGGCCGGACGCGGTCGACCTCATGGGCTGGAGCCTCGGCGGCACCCTGTCGCTTATGACCGCGGCCGCACAGCGCGACCTGCCGATCCGGTCGGTCATCACCGTCGGCACACCGCTCAACTACCAGAAGATCGAGCCCTATCCCCTGCTCCGGAGGTTGCTCGGACCCACGCAGGGCAAGCCGGTCACCTATCTGCTCCGCGCGCTGGGCGGCATCCCGTCGATCGCCGTACAACTCGCCTACCGAGCGAGCTCGTGGGATCGCGAACTGCGCAAGCCTCAGTACATCCTGGCGAACCTCCGAGACACCGACGCGCTGGTCCGCATGCAGGTGATCGACCGCTTCCAGAACTCGCTGCCCGGCTACCCGGGAAAGGTCAGCGAGCAGATGCTGGTGAATCTCATCCTGCGCGATGAGATCGCACGCGGCGAACTGCACTTCGGATCGGTCACCGTCGATCTCACGTCCATCACGGCGCCGGTCTTCATGGCCGGCTCGCACCGTGACGCGATCGTCAGCCACGCGGCGGCCGAGCACGGACTGAGCCTGTTCACCGACTCCGTCCACGCCGAGTTCCACACCGTCGAGACCAGCCACCTCGGACTGCTGACCGGGGCCATCGCCGAACAGGAGACCTGGCCCGCGATCGCCGCTTTCCGCGAGGAGATCGGCCGCTACTGAACGGCCCCGAGGCTCCGCGCCATCCGCGAAACCCGCAGACCCCGCACAGCCGCGATGTTCGACGACGGAACCCCCGTCCGGGACGGGGGTTCCGTAGTCGAGTGTCGCGTCAGTGGTGAGCGGCTACCGCAGCGCCGCCTCGACCTCGTCTCGGGTCGCGGACGCCGCAGTCGCGAGGGCCGCCGGATCGGGTCCCGCGCGCAGGATGCTGCGGCTGGCCGCCGGCAGCAGCCACGACGGATCCGAACCGTCGAAGATCCGGGCCAGATCGGCCGCGGTGGCGCCCTGAGCGCCCAATCCCGGCGACAGCACGGGACCGGCCAGGCGGCTCAGATCCAATCCGTGTTCGCGTGTCGCGCCGACCACCACGCCGACCGTTCCGGAGCCATCGGCGTTCACCTCCGCGGCGGCGTCGACGATCGACTGTCCGACGGTCCGACCGCCGGCGTCGGCCGTCTGCACCGAGCCGCCCTCGGGATTGGAGGTGCGGGCGAGGGCGAAGACGCCGCGCGCGGTGGTCCGCGCCTTGTGAACAGCCGGTTCGAGCGATCCGAAACCCAGGTACGGCGAGAGGGTCACCGCATCGGAGCACAGGGGCGACGCGTCGTCGAGCCATGCCGCGGTGTACGCCGCCATGGTGGAGCCGATGTCGCCGCGCTTGGCGTCAGCGAGGACCACCGCCCCCGCCTCTCGGCAGCCGGCGATCACATCCTCCAGGACCGCGAAGCCCGCGGCGCCGAAGACCTCGAAGAAGGCGACCTGCGGTTTGATGACGGCGGCGGTGGGACCGAGGCCCTCGACGCAGGCGTCGGCGAAGGCGCGCAGCCCGTCGACGGTCACCGGCAGACCCCACTGCTCGAGCAGCGCCCCGTGCGGGTCGATTCCCGCGCACAGCCGTCCGCGCTCGGCGACGACCGCCCGGTATCGCGCCGCGAAACCGGACGATCGTGCCGTCGCCTCTATCACTTGACAGCTTCCATCACTTGCCCGCCTGCATCTCCGCGTGGCGGCGCTGCAGTGATCGCACGCTCATCGTGGCGTTCAGCGTCGCCTCAATGCCGAGCACCGCGGCGCCCGCACCCTGCACGGTGGTGATGAACGGCACCGTCGCGGCGATCGCGGCGGCACGGATCTCGTACCCGTCGACGCGCGGTCCGGCGGTGCCGAACGGCGTGTTGATGATGAGGTCCACCTTGCGCTCTCTGATGGCGTCGATGACGGTCCGCTCACCCTCCTTGGCCTCGAAGTACTTGCGCACGGTCTCCACCTGGATACCGTTGCGGCGCAGCACGTCCGCGGTACCGCCGGTGGCGAGAACGGTGAAGCCCAGGTCGGCGAGGCGCTTCATCGGGGAGATGATCGAGGCCTTGTCGCGATCGGCCACCGACACGAAGACCGTGCCCGAGCGAGGGAGCGCTCCCCCGGCCGCCTCCTGCGACTTGGCGAAGGCGCGGCCGAAATCGTCGTCGAGTCCCATGACCTCACCGGTCGACTTCATCTCGGGACTCAGCAGCGAGTCGACGCCGGTCCCGTCCTCCCGCCGGAAGCGGTTGAACGGCAGCACGGCCTCCTTGACCGCCACCGGGGCGTTCGCCGGGGTGACCGAACCGTCGCCCTCCGCGGGCAGGATGCCCTGGGTGCGCAGTTCGGCGATCGACATGCCCAGCATGACTCGCGCGCACGCCTTCGCCAGCGGCACCGCGGTGGCCTTCGAGACGAAGGGCACCGTGCGGCTCGCCCGCGGGTTGGCCTCGAGCACGTACAGCACGTCGCCGGCGAGCGCGTACTGAACGTTCATCAGGCCGCGCACGCCCAGACCCCTGGCCAGCGCCGCGGTCGAGGTCCGCACCCGCTCCACCACATCGGCGCCGAGCGTGATCGGGGGCAGCGCGCACGCCGAGTCGCCGGAGTGGATGCCCGCCTCCTCGATGTGCTCCATGATGCCGCCGATGTAGACCTCGTCGCCGTCGCACAGCGCGTCGACGTCGATCTCGACGGCGCCCTCCAGGAACCGGTCGACCAGCACCGGGCGGTCGTCGGAGATCTCGGTGGCGTTCGCGATGTAGTCGGCCAGCCCCTGCTCGTCGTAGACGATCTGCATGCCGCGGCCGCCGAGCACGTACGACGGGCGGACCAGCACCGGGTAGCCGATTCCGGCCGCGATGTCCTTGGCGCCCTCGAAGGTGGTGGCGGTCCCGAACTGCGGTGCGGGCAGGCCCGCCTCGACGAGTACCTTGCCGAACTCGCCGCGGTCCTCCGCCAGATCGATCGCGGCCGGGCTGGTGCCGACGATCGGCACGCCCGCGGCCTCGAGCCGTGCGGCGAGCCCCAGCGGAGTCTGCCCGCCGAGTTGGACGATGACGCCCGCGACGGTGCCCGACTGCGATTCGGCGTGGTACACCTCCAGGACGTCCTCGAAGGTCAGCGGCTCGAAGTACAGGCGGTCGGCGGTGTCGTAGTCGGTGGAGACCGTCTCCGGGTTGCAGTTCACCATGACCGTCTCGTAGCCGGCCTCCGACAGCGTGAGCGCGGCGTGGACGCAGGAGTAGTCGAACTCGATGCCCTGGCCGATTCGGTTGGGTCCCGAGCCCAGGATCAGCACCTTGGGCCGCTCGGTCTGCGCGGCGATCTCGGTGGTCGCCGCCGGATCGAGTTCGTAGGAGCTGTAGTGGTACGGGGTCTTCGCTTCGAACTCGGCGGCGCAGGTGTCGACCGTCTTGTAGACCGGGCGCACGCCCATGCCCGTCCGCAGTTCGCGGATCGCGTCCTCGTCGGTACCGCGGAGGACTGCGATCTGGCGGTCCGAGAGTCCGTTGCTCTTGGCGACCCGCAGGGTGAACTCGTCGAGGCTCTCGGCGTCGCGGACCTCGTGACCGATCTGTCGGATGCCGTCGATCTCGGCCAGGAACCACGGGTCGATCGAGGTCGCCTCGTAGATCCGGTCGATGCCGACGCCCGCCTCCAGCAGCAGCATGATCTTGTACATGCGGCCGTCCCTGCCGACCGACACCTCCGACAGCAGCGCCTCGGTGTCGATGGTCGCCGGGTCGGGCCGGTCGGCCTCGGTCCAGAAGCCCGCCGCCTTGGTCTCCAGTGATCGCATCACCTTGCCAAAAGCCTCGGCGAAACTGCGGCCCAGGCTCATCGCCTCGCCCACCGACTTCATCGTGGTGGTGAGTGTGTCGTCGGCGCCCGGGAACTTCTCGAACGCGAAACGCGGAGCCTTGACGACCACGTAGTCGAGCGCCGGCTCGAAGCACGCGGGCGTGACCCGGGTGATGTCGTTCATGATCTCGTCGAGCGAATAGCCGATGGCCAGCTTGGCCGCCATCTTGGCGATCGGGTAACCGGTCGCCTTCGACGCCAGCGCCGACGAGCGCGACACTCGCGGGTTCATCTCGATGACCACCAGGCGGCCGTCGCGCGGGTTCTGGGCGAACTGGATGTTGCAACCGCCGGTGTCGACGCCCACCTTGCGGAGGATGGCGATCGACTGATCGCGCATGATCTGGTACTCGCGGTCGGTCAGCGTCATCGCGGGTGCGACGGTGATCGAGTCGCCGGTGTGCACACCGACCGGATCGACGTTCTCGATCGAGCAGATCACGACGACGTTGTCCTTGTTGTCGCGCATCAGCTCGAGCTCGTACTCCTTCCAGCCGAGGATGGACTCCTCGATCAGGACATTCGCCGTGGGCGAGGCCGCCAGGCCGCCGCCGGCGATCCGGTCCAGATCGGCTTCGTCGTAGGCCATGCCGGAGCCGAGTCCGCCCATGGTGAACGACGGCCGCACCACCACCGGGTAGCCGAGCTCCTCGACGGTCGCGTGCACCTCCTCCATGGTGTGGCAGACCCGCGAGCGGGCGCTCTCGCCACCGATCTCGGTGACGATGTCCTTGAACATCTGGCGGTCCTCGCCGCGCTGGATGGCGTCGAAGTCGGCGCCGATCAGCTCGATGTCGTGCTTGGCGAGAATGCCCTTCTCATGCAGGCCGACCGCCGCGTTGAGCGCGGTCTGACCGCCCAGGGTCGCGAGCACGGCGTCGATCGGGTGGCCGCCGGCGGCCTCGGTCTCGATGACCTTCTCGATGTACTCCGGAGTGATCGGCTCCACGTACGTGGCGTCGGCGAACTCGGGATCGGTCATGATCGTGGCCGGATTGGAGTTGACCAGCGACACGCGCAGGCCCTCGGCCTTGAGCACCCGGCAGGCCTGGGTGCCCGAGTAGTCGAACTCGCAGGCCTGGCCGATGACGATCGGGCCGGACCCGATCACCAGAACGTGGGAGATGTCTGTACGGCGAGGCATTACGCGCGGGTTCCTTTCATGGCGGAGTTCTCCATCACGTTGACGAACTTGTCGAAGAGGTTGGCGGCGTCGTGCGGTCCGGACGCGGCCTCCGGGTGGTACTGCACGGAGAACGCCTGGCCGGACAGCAGCTCCACACCCTCCACGACGCCGTCGTTGGCGCAGACGTGGGAGACGCGGGCACGGCCGAGGTCGGTGTCGAACTCCTCGCCCGCTTCGCCCTCGAGGGCGAAGCCGTGGTTCTGCGAAGTGATGGCGACCCGGCCGGTGGTGGTGTCGAGGACCGGGATGTTGATGCCCCGGTGACCGAACTTGAGTTTGTAGGTACTGCGGCCGAAGGCCCGTCCCAGGATCTGGTTGCCGAAGCAGATGCCGAACGTCGGCAGTCCCGCGTCGATCACCTCGCTGGTCAGCGCGACGGCCGCGTCGGCGGTCGCCGGGTCGCCCGGCCCGTTCGACAGGAAGAAACCGTCCGGGTTCAGAGCGCGGATGTCGGCGTAGGTGGCGTCTGACGGGAGCACGTGCACCTCCACTCCGCGGGCGGCCAGCATGCGCGGGGTGTTGGCCTTGATGCCCATGTCGAGCGCGGCGACGGTGAACTTCGCCTCCCCGCCGGCCGCCTCGACGATGTACGGCTCGGACGTGCTGACCTGCGCCGCGAGATCGGCACCGGCCATCGACGGCTGGGCGCGGACCGCGTCGAGCATCTCCTCGGTGCTGCCGATCGCATCGCCGGAGAAGATCCCGGCGCGCATCGATCCGCTGTCCCGGAGCACGCGCACCAGTGCGCGGGTGTCGATGCCCGCGATGCCGACCACTCCCTGACCGATCAGCTCGTCTTCGAGCGACGAGCCGGCTCGCCAGTTGGAGACGCGTCGCGTGGGGTTGCGGACCGCGTATCCGGCAACCCAGATCTTCCCCGGATCCTGGTGGTCGATGAAGTCCGCCGACCACCGGACCGACGAACGCTTGCCGAGCAGGCTCTCACTGTCCTCGGTGTTCCAGCCGGTGTTACCGATCTGCGGCGCCGTCGCGACGACGATCTGCCGGTGGTAACTCGGGTCGGTCAACGTCTCCTGGTATCCGGTCATCGCGGTGCAGAAGACCGCTTCGCCCAGAGTGCGTCCCGTGGCGCCGAACGCCTGACCGGTGAAAACCTGGCCGTTCTCCAGCACCATCACCGCTTTGTTCATCACTTGTCTCTCTTCTTCGTCTTCTTGGTGCCAGATTCATGTTCGTCCGTGAGTTCGAGCTCGCGGAAAGCCTTCTCGGTGATCTCCTCGTAGGCCGCCACCCACTCCGGATAGACCGACTTGTCGTCGGCGCGCAGCCCGGAGTCCACCTGGATCCCCGTCGGCAGCGCCCAGCGGATCACCAGCACACCGTCGCGGCTCATCGCCTTGCCCGCGAGCCCGCGTTCGGTGCGGACCGCCACGATCGACTCCTCGGGGATCCAGATCTGCGAGGCGCCCGAGCGCTCGATGAGCAATCCGGCCGGGAACGCCGACAGCTGAGCGTTGGCGCGGTCTCCGAAGTCGCCGACCGCGATGCGGTTCTGCCAGCTCGGCGCCATCGTGCTGCCGAGGTACAGGCCGGTGTGCGGGCCGCGGATGAGCTCTCCCGGGTCGGCGGGCGCCACCGGCAGTTCTCCGACGCTCTCCGCCTGCCTGCGGCCCCGGTTGCGCCAGCCGCGCACCACCATCGCCACCAGCGTCAGCCACACCGCGAGGGCGACGACGGTGACCACCACGTAGTACAGGACCTCGTTCACCGCCACTCACCCGCCGTCTCGCCGAACGCCGGGTCAAAGACCGTGTCGTCGAGCGCCGCGGGTCCCCGCGCCGCCGTGACCCGACCGCGCAGGACCGTCGCCTGCACGACGCCCGGCAGCCGCATCGACTCGTAGGGGGTGTTGCCGGACTTGCTGGCCAGTGTCTGGCCGCGGACCTCCCACGAACCGTCCGGATCGATGATCGTCAGATTCGCCGGCTCACCGACGGCGATCGGCCGCCCCTGGTCGTCGAGGCCGACGATCTGCGCCGGCCGTTCGCTCATCACTCGCGCGACGCCGCGCCAGTCGAGCAGTCCGGGCCGGACCATCGTCTCCACCACGATCGACAGCGCCGTCTCCAGACCCAGCATCCCCGGTCGCGCCTGCGAGAACTCGCAGCACTTCTCCTGCGCCGCATGCGGTGCGTGGTCGGTGGCGACGCAGTCGATGATCCCGTCGGCGAGTGCCGCCCGCAACGCCGTCTTGTCGGTCTCCTCGCGCAGCGGCGGGTTGACGCGGTTGACGCCGTCGTAGGTCTCCAGCCGCGAGTCGTCCAGCAGCAGGTGGTGCGGAGTGACCTCCGCGGTGATCTCGATCCCCTGGCCGCGGGCCCAGCGGATCAGCTCGACCGTGCCCGCCGTGGACGCGTGCGCGATGTGCACCCGGGCCCCGGCATCGCGCGCCAGCAGCGCGTCGCGCGCGACGATCGACTCCTCGGCGGCACGCGGCCAGCCGGTCAGACCCAGCCGCGCGGCGGTCGGACCGTCGTGCGCGACGGCTCCCACAGTCAGCCGCGGATCCTCGGAGTGCTGCGAGATCAACACTCCGAGCCCCTTCGAGTACTCGAGCGCCCTCTTCATGATGACCGGATCGTGCACGCACTTCCCGTCGTCGCTGAACAGCTTCACCGCAGCGTCGCCGTCGGCCATCATGCCCATCTCGGCGAGTTGCTCGCCGGCGAGTCCGACGGTGACCGCACCCACCGGGTGCACGTCCACCAGACCGATCTCCCGGCCGAGGCGCCACACGTGATCGGTGATCGAGGCGTTGTCGGCCACCGGGTCCGTGTTCGCCATCGCGAAGACCGCCGTGTAGCCGCCGCGCGCCGCCGCTCGCGAGCCCGATTCGACGGTCTCGGTGTCCTCGCGGCCGGGCTGGCGCAGATGCGTGTGCAGATCGACGAAGCCGGGAAGCAGTACGCCGCCTCCGCCGTCGATCGTGTCCGCCCCCTCGGGAGCCGGCAGGCCGGCGCCGATCGCGGTGATCTCGCCGTCGACGACGGCGACATCCACCGGGTCGCCGTCACCGTAGGGCCGGACGTTGGTGATCAGGACCGAACCGGTGACGGACACTACTTCACTCCTCGGGAATCGTCGGGGGCGCTGCTGTCGGGTGTTCTGCTGTCGGGTCCGCCGATGGACTCCTCGGCTCCCGCGATGAGGCGGAACAGCACCGCCATGCGGACGTGGACGCCGTTGCGGACCTGTTCGAGGACGGTGGCCTGCGGGGTGTCGGCGACGTTGAAGCCGATCTCCATGCCGCGCAGCATCGGGCCTGGATGCAGCACCACGGCGTCGTCGCGCAGCATCGCCATGCGGGTGTCCGAGAGCCCGTAGCGCACCGCGTACTCGCGCGCGCTCGGGAAGAATCCGCCGTTCATGCGTTCGGCCTGGACCCGGAGCATCATCACCGCGTCCGCGGCCGGAAGCTCGGCGTCCAGATCTGTGGCGACCCGGACCGGCCACGTCTCGACGCCCGTCGGCAGCAGGGTCGGCGGTGCCACGAGGACCACCTCGGCACCGAGGGTCGCGAGCAGCCGGGCGTTCGACCGCGCCACGCGCGAGTGCAGGATGTCGCCGACGATCGCCACGCGGCGACCTTCGAAACCGCCCAGACGCTGGCGAATCGTGTAGGCGTCGAGGAGCGCCTGCGTGGGGTGTTCATGCGTGCCATCGCCGGCGTTGATGACCGACGGGCCGGTGGTCGGCAGGCCGGTGACATCGCTGCCGTCGTTGGTCCACCGCGCCACCTGGGCGGCCGCGCCGGATGCCGGGTGCCGCACCACCAGGGCGTCCGCGCCGAGGGCGCGCAGCGTCTTGGCGGTGTCGCGCAGCGACTCGCCCTTGTTGACCGACGAACTCGATGCGCTGACGTTGATCGCATCGGCGCTCATCCACTTGGCGGCGACCTCGAACGAGACGCGGGTGCGCGTCGAGTTCTCGTAGAAGACGGTCATCACCGTCCGGCCGCGGAGGGTGGGGAGTTTGCGGACCTCACGGCCGGCGAGCGCCTGCTCGAACCGCTGGGCCTCGTCGAGGATGTCGAGCGCGTCGCCGCGGGACAGGTCGGCGGCGGAGAGCAGGTGCTTCATCGGAGCACCACCTCGTCGATCCCGTCGTGCTCCACCAGGTGGACTTCGACGTCCTCGTCCCGGGAGGTCGGGACGTTCTTGCCGACGTAGTCGGCGCGCAGGGGCAACTCCCGGTGGCCGCGATCGACCAGCACCGCGAGTTGCACCGCGGACGGACGGCCGAGATCGCGCAGCGCGTCGAGCGCGGCGCGCACGGTGCGGCCGGAGAAGAGGACGTCGTCGACGAGGATCACCAGCGCGCCGTCGACGCCGCCCTCGGGGACGAGCGTCCGTTCGAGCGGGCGATGGGGCTTGTCGCGAAGGTCGTCGCGGTAGAGCGTGATGTCGAGGTAGCCGGTCGGCACCCGGACGCCGGAGAACTCGGCGATCCGCTCGGCCAGCCGCACTGCCAGCGAGGTGCCCCGCGTGGGGATACCGATGAGCAGGACCCGACGGGCGTCGGGAGCGTCCAGAGCGGTCTTCTCGATCACTTGATGTGCCATGCGTGCCACCGTGCGCCCGACGTCAGAAGCGTCGAGTAACACACGCTGAGGGCGCGCACGATCGACCGGCGGAGCCAAGTCGACCTCCTTCTCCGCCTCACTGGACGGGTCGTTAAAGGAAATTCTCTTGTCGAGCCAGAACTTGCTCTCGAGCAGCCAGTCTACTCCGCCGAGGCCGCCGCCCTGACCTGAGGGGCCAGTTCGGCGACCTTGCCGAGGACGCCGTTGACGAACGACGGGGAATCGTCCGTCGAGAGCTCCTTGGCGAGCTCGACGGCCTCGTCGAGCACGACGTCGATGTCGACGTCGGTCGCGTACAGCAGCTCCCAGACGGCCAGCCGCAGAATGGCGCGGTCGACCGCCGGGAGCCGGTGCAGCTTCCAGTTCTCCAGATGCGACTCGATCACGGCGTCCACCTGGGAGGCGTCCGTGGTGACACCCTCGACGACGCGCACGGTGTACTCGTACATCGTTCCGACGCTGTCGTCGGTGGGGTAGATCTCGCGCCGCTCAGCGATCAGCTGGGTGGCCTTCACGCCCTTGGCTTCCGCCTCGAACAGAAGGTCCACCGCGCGCTTGCGCGCCTTGTGGCGGGTACCGGGTTTCTTCACGTGAGTCGCAGTGCCTGTCTTGCTCGGGGAACGTCGGTGGTGCGGTGTGTCAGCTGTTGACGCGGCCGAGGTAGCTGCCGTCGCGGGAATCGATCTTCAGCTTGTCGCCGGTGTTGATGAACAGCGGCACCTGGACCTCGGCGCCGGTCTCCAGCGTGGCGGGCTTGGAGCCGCCGGTGGATCGATCGCCCTGCAGACCCGGGTCGGTGTGCTGGACCTCGAGTTCGACGGTGACCGGGAGCTCCACCGACAGCGGCGCGCCCTCGTGGGTCGAGACCTGGACGGTCATGTTCTCCAGCAGGAAGCGCGCACCGTCGCCGATGACCTCGGGGGCGATGGTGATCTGGTCGAAGGTCTCGCCGTCCATGAAGACGTAGTCGGTGCCGTCGTTGTACAGGTAGGTCATGTCGCGACGGTCGACGGTCGCCGTCTCCACCTTGACTCCGGCGTTGAAGGTCTTGTCGACGATCTTGCCCGACAGGACGTTCTTGATCTTGGTGCGCACGAACGCGGGGCCCTTGCCCGGCTTCACGTGCTGGAACTCCAGAATCTGCCAGAGCTGGTCGCCCTCCATCTTGAGGACGAGGCCGTTCTTGAAGTCGGCGGTCGACGCCATATGTGTTGTCTCCTCGGAAAGTCACAGGGCGCGGAGCGCCCTCGGGGTGGTCGTCAGCAATCGCGGTCCGGCATCGGTGACCACCAGGGTGTCTTCGATCCGCACGCCGCCGCGCCCGGGCAGGTAGATCCCGGGTTCAACGGTGACCGTTGCGCCGACAGGCAGTGTACCGCTCGCGGCGGCCCCGATTCCCGGACCTTCGTGGATCTCCAACCCCACCCCGTGCCCCAGACCGTGCACGTAGTACTCGCCGTACCCCGCGTCCGCGATCACCTCGCGGGCGACGGCGTCGACCCCCGCCAGGTCGGCGCCGGGAACGAGGGCCTCGCGGCCGGCGAGCTGCGCGGCCTCGACGATCTCGTAGATCTCGCGTTGCCACGCCGCCGCGGCCCCCAGCACATACGTGCGGGTCATGTCCGAGTGATAGCCGCCGGCGACCGCGCCGAAATCCATCTTGACCAGGTCGCCGTCGGCGAGCACCGCATCGGTGGGGCGATGGTGCGGGATCGCCGAGTTCGGCCCGGCGGCGACGATCGTCTCGAAGGCGATGGCGTCGGCGCCGCGCACGTACATCTCCCACTCGAGGTCGCGCGCCACGGCGCGCTCGGTGCGGCCCGGGACGATCGCGTCGCGTTCGATCAGAGCGGCGAGGGCCTCGTCGCCGATCCGGCACGCTGACGTGATCAATTCCACTTCACCGGCGTCCTTGACCGCGCGCAGCGCTTCCACAGTTCCGCGCAGCGGGACCAGTTCCGCGCCGGCGTGCTGCGACAGGTCGGTGAACGCCGCCACCGACATCGCGTCCGCCTCGATGCCGATCCGAACGCGCGGGCGCAGGCCGGCGGCGTGCTCGACGAGGGCGCGCGGGCAGTCGCGGGCGATCAGCGCCGGCAGGTCGGGTACCTGTGCGGCCACCTGCGACACATATCTGCCGTCCGTCGAGATCGTGTCCTCGGGCCGCTCCGGCCGCTCGGCCCAGACGAGGACCGCCGCGTTGCTGCCGGTGAAACCTGTGAGGTAACGCACGTTGACCAGGTTCGACACGACGATCGCGTCCACCTGGTCCCCCGCCGCGTCGTCTCCCAATGCCCGGGACAATCGAGCGCGCCTGGCCGCGATCGTCGCGCCGGCCTCGGCGTGCGCCGGTTCTTTCCGCATGTCAGCGTTGTTGAACATGTTCCTCCCCGGTATGGTGCATCCATGAGTTCGTGGCTACTGCGTGGCGCCGTGATGTCGATTGTGCACATCGCCGCCCGAATCATTCTCGGTGTCGTCGTCATCACGGCACCTCTGTCCTCGCCACTCGGACGCTGGCTCGCGGTGATCGCCGTGGTGCTGATCGCGGTGATCTGGGGCGGATACGACGGCATCAGGGACGCCCGCGCGCACAGCGACCCCGACGACTACGAGGATCTCACGATGCGCTGGCTCAAGGTCGGCCTCGTGGCCGCCGTCGTGTCGTGCCTCGTGTGCTGGATCCTCGGAACCTTCTGGCTGAACGGTATCGGCCAGGCCTCCTTCTGGATCGAGATGACCGCCGGCGTCTCGTTCATCACCCTCATCGTCTACCTGCCCGCGTTCTTCGGCGTCAGCCTCGGGCGCTTCTTCGTCCGCCGCGACCAGCGGAAGGCCGAGTTGAAGGCGCAGGAAGCAGCAGAAGCGCAGACCGCTCAGCTGGCCACCACTGCCTGAGCATCGTCTCCACGACGGCGGGCCGGGAACCTCCGAGGTTCCCGGCCCGCTGTTGTTTGTGCTGTGAGGGGGTTTCGACTCGCTTCGCTCGCTCAACAAGCCTAAGGAGCAGCCCGCTCAGCCAGCCTGCCGGGCAGCCCGCTCAGCCAGCCTGAGGGGCGGCCCGCTCAGCCGGCCTGCCGGTGGGCACTTCACATCCAGGGTGGTTGAGCGAGCGGAGCGAGTCGAAATCATCCCACCCTCGAACCGCTCACAGCATGATCGGGGCGGGGCCCGAGGCTCCGCCGGAGGCGACGGCCGAGTAGGCGGCCGCGATCAGCGACGGGTCCGGAGCCTCCAGACGGCCGGGCTTCGCCAGACCGTCGAGCACCACGAATCGGAGCATGCCCGACCGGTTCTTCTTGTCGCCGGCCATCGTCTTGAGGAGTTCGCCGAGCGCGTCCTCGTCGTAGGTCGTGGGCAGACCCACGAGTTCGAGGATCCGGCGATGGCGGTCGGCGGTCTCGTCGTCGAGCCGGCCCGCGAGCCGCCCGAGTTCGGCGGCGAAGACCATGCCGACGGAGATCGCGGCACCGTGGCGCCACTTGTAGCGTTCACGGCGTTCGATCGCGTGACCGAGCGTGTGACCGTAGTTGAGGATCTCCCGCAGTGAGGACTCCTTCAGATCCGCGGACACGACGTCTGCCTTCACCTGGACCGACCGGCGGATCAGCTCCGGCAGCACCGTCCCCTTCGGGTCGAGGGCGGCACCGGGGTCGGCCTCGATCATGTCGAGGATCACCGGATCGGCGATGAATCCGGTCTTGATGACCTCGGCGAGCCCGGCGACGACCTCGTTGTGCGGGACCGTCTCCAGCGTCGCGAGATCGATGAGCACGGCGTCGGGCTCGTGGAACGACCCGACGAGGTTCTTTCCGGCATCGGTGTTGATGCCGGTCTTGCCGCCCACCGCGGCGTCGACCATCGCCAGCAGCGTGGTCGGCACGTGGATGACGCCGATGCCCCGCATCCACGTCGCGGCCACGAAACCGGCGAGGTCGGTGGCGGCACCGCCGCCCAGGCTGATGACCTTGTCGTTGCGCATCATGCCGATGCGTCCGAAGACCTCCCAGCAGAAGGAGGCGACGGAGAGGTCCTTGCCCTCCTCGGCGTCCGGGATCTCGACGCGATGCGCATCGAAGCCCTGTTCGGCCAGATACTCGCGGATCTGCTCAGCGGTGGCCTTGAGGGTCGGCTGATAGACGATCGTCACGCGATCGGCGCCCTGCGCCGCTTCGGCGACGTCGGAGAGCAGACCCCGGCCGATCGTCACGTCGTAGGGACTCGCCGCGCGGACGGCGACCTTCACCGGTTCGGTCATGCCTGATCTCCCATGTTCATTGGTCGGCGTTCATTGGTCGGCCCGCACCGCCTGCAGTCGGGCCCGGATGTCGTCGACGACAGTCTGCGGGTTCCGGGCCGCGTCCACCTCGACGGCCGCGACGGCGCGATAGGTCGGTTCTCGGCGCGACAGCAGGTCCGCATAGCGCCGACGTGGGTCGGGGTCGGCGAGCAACGGTCGGTCGGACGCCGCGACGCGCGCGAACCCGGTGTCGGGGCCGACCCTGAGATACACCACGGCGTGGCCGGCGAGCGCCTCGCGGATCGTGTCGGTCATCACCGCTCCTCCGCCCAGCGAGACCACACCGTCGAACCGGCCCAGAACGTCGGTGACGACCTCGGACTCCAGCCGGCGGAAGGCCGGTTCGCCGTCGGCGGCGAAGATGTCCGGGATGCTTCTGCCGGAGCGGCGTTCGAGTTCGTCGTCGGTGTCGCAGAAGGCGACGCCGAGAGCGTGGGCCAGTGCGCGGCCGACGGTCGACTTGCCCGCTCCCATCGGGCCGACGAGAACCGCGGCCGGACGGCCGGTGGCCTGTGCCGTCACGACTGCGGGTGCGGCGGACGGCTCTCGATCACGTCGAGGTAGCTGCGCAGGTTGGCGGCGGTCTCGGAGACCGAGTCGCCGCCGAACTTCTCCAGCGCCGCCTGTGCCAGCACCAGCGCGACCATCGCCTCGGCGACCACACCCGCGGCGGGCACGGCGCACACGTCGCTGCGCTGGTGGATGGCGGTGGCGGGCTCGCCCGTGGTCATGTCGACGGTCGACAGCGCCCGAGGGACCGTCGAGATCGGCTTCATCGCGGCCCGGACACGGACCGACTCGCCGTTGGTCATCCCGCCTTCCAGCCCGCCCGCACGATTGGTGGAGCGAAGCACCCCATCGGCTCCGGGGACCATCTCGTCGTGGGCCTGGCTGCCGCGACGCCGCGCCGTCTCGAAGCCGTCACCGACCTCGACGCCCTTGATGGCCTGGATGCCCATCAGGGCCGCGGCCAGCCGAGCATCGAGCCTTGTCTCGCCGCTGACGTGCGAGCCGAGTCCGATCGGGACACCAGTGGCGATCACCTCGACGACGCCGCCGAGCGTGTCGCCGTCGCGCTTGGCGGCCTCGATCTCGTCGATCATCGACTGCTCGGCGTCCTTGCCGAAGGCGCGGACCGGGCTCTCGTCGATCGCCGACAGATCGGCGGCGGTCGGCGCGGGACCGTCGTACGGCGTACTCGCACCGATCGAGACGACGTGCGAGACGATCTCGATGCCGAAGACCTGCCGCAGGAAGTTCCGGGCCACCGTGCCCGCGGTGACGCGCGCCGCCGTCTCCCGTGCGCTCGCCCGCTCCAGCACCGGACGGGCGTCGTCGAAGCCGTATTTCAGCATGCCGGAGTAGTCGGCGTGCCCGGGTCGCGGGCGGGTCAGCGCCGCATTGCGCGCGCTGCCCTCGAGTTCCTCGGCGTCGACCGGATCGGCCGACATCACCTGTTCCCACTTGGGCCACTCGGTGTTGCCGATCTCGACGGCCACCGGGCCGCCCATCGTCAGCCCGTGGCGGACTCCGCCGATCATCGTGACCTTGTCGGCCTCGAACTTCATACGGGCGCCGCGGCCGTAGCCCAGCCGGCGGCGGGCCAGTTGTTCGGCGATGTCGGACGAGGTGATCTCCACTCCGGCGACCATCCCCTCGACGAGGGCCACCAGGGCCGGGCCATGGGATTCTCCGGCAGTTATCCAGCGCAACACAATGGTCAATTGTTCCAGAAGGGTCCACCGGCGGCACAGGCAGGCACTCCGGACGGTTCCGCCGTCGCGCACCGGTCATGTCAGCAGCAGGAACAGGATGGTCGACGCCGCGAGTGCGGGCCCGTGCGGCAGGCTGGTCTTTCTGGCGACACCGCAGGTCACGAGGGAGATCACCGCCGCCGCCACCACGACGAGGCCGCTCACGATCGGTTCACCGACCAACGCGCCGCACGGCACGGCGAGCTTGACGTCGCCGCCACCGCAGTGTCCGCGCGCGAAGCCCAGCACATACGGCACGACGGCGACCGCCGCCGACGCTCCGACGACGGGCAGACACACCGCCACGGCGGCGGTGCCCACCATCGCCGGAACGACCACGGAGTTCGGGATGCGCCCGGTCCGGCGGTCGATCGCGGCGACGAGCAGAAGCCAGGCGGCTGCCAGAAGTTCGGGGACCATCGCTCGAGCGTCCTCGTCCCCTGTGGACCGCGACAATCACCCGATCCACAGGCCCCGACACCCGACCGGGGTCGACTCAGAGCGCCAGACCGACCGCCGCAGCCATGGCGGCCTTCGGGGCAGGTCTGCCGGTGAACTGCTCCACCTGGCTGTAGGCCTGGTTCAACAACATCACCAGTCCCCCGACCACGGTGCCGCCGGCGGCGGCCGTCGCGGCGGCGAGCGGCGTCGGCCACGGGTCGTAGATCACGTCGATCAGGCGCGGCGTGGCGGTCACCGCCGGAATCAGCGCCTCGGCGGCCGGCGCCGGCACTGTCGACACGGTGACGTCGGCGGCCGCGCACGCCTGACGCACCGTCGCGCCGCCGTCGAAGGGCACCACCTCCACCGACAGGCCGAGTTGCTCGGCGAGGTCGCACGCGCCGCGCGCCCGCTGGGCACTGCGTGCGACGATCGACACCGCTGAGACGCCGGCGTCGGCCAGCGCCGCTAGCGTCGGCAGAGCGGTTCCGCCCGCGCCTATCACCACGGCTCGCGATGCCCCGGCCGGGAGTCCGGCCGCTGCCAGCGCGCCGGTCATCCCGTCCACGTCGGTGCAGTCGGCCCGCCACCCGGCGTCGGTGCGCACCAGGGTGTTGGCCGATCCGATCAATTCGGCTCGGCGCGTCCGCTCGTCGGCGAAGGCCAGCGCCGCGAGCTTGCCGGGCATGGTCACCGAGAAACCGATCCATTCGGCACCCGCGCGGGAGACACGGTCGGGAAGCTGCTCCGCCGTGGTGTCGATGGCCTCGTACGTCCAGCCTCGCAGACCCAGCGCCCGGTAGGCCGCACGGTGCAGCGCCGGGGACTTGGAGTGCGCCACCGGCGAGCCGAGCACCGCGGCCTTGCGTGGTACGGGGTCCACGGGATTCTCGCCCGTCATTCGCAGCCGGTGGTCAGGAGCTTGTTCTTGCACGCCACCTGACGGTTCTTCTTGTGCTGGTCGAAGGTCTTCGAGAACAGCGTGGTGCCCTGCTTGTCGACGGTGACGAAGTACAGCCAGTCGCCGCTGGCGGGATTCAGCGTGGCGTGGAGCGCACGCTCACCGACCGCACCGATCGGTGTGATCGGCAAGCCCTCGTGCTGGTAGGTGTTCCAGGCGTTCTCGTCCTTGTAGACGTCACCGCGCACATCGACGTCCGTGACGGCCGCGGTGTAGTTGATCGTCGAATCCATCTCCAGCCGCTGTCCGGCCTTGAGCCGGTTCAAGATCACGCGGGCGACCTTGGGGAAGTCCTCGTCCTTGTTCGCCTCGCGTTCGACGATCGACGCCGTCACCAGGTTCTGGTAGGGCGTGAGTCCGGTGTTGTTGTCGGACTGCAGGCCCCATGCCGTGAAGCGCTTGTCGGAGTTGGTGATCAGGGTGTGCAGTATCTCCACGGCGGACATCCGCGGGTCGAGATCCTCCCACGCACCCGAGGCGATGAGCCCCTCGATCCGGCGATGGTCGTTGCCGAGCCGGTTGAACGCCTCGAGCGCCCACGACGGGATGCCGAGTTCGGTGGCGCTGGCGGTCGCGGCGGCCTCCATCAGCTGATCGACGGTGACCCCGTAGGTCTGATCGTCGGTCTTCACCGTCGTCGCGTCGGCGATCCGCTGGAAGATGCCCGGCGTCGTCTTGCCGTCGACGCCCTTCTTGGTATCGAGCTGCAGACCTTCGGGCACCACCATGAAACCGACGCGATTGTCGCTGCCCTGCATCTTCTGCACCGCCGCCTCGGCCGAGATGCCCTTGGGCAGTTTGTAGAAGCCCGCGGCGACGGTGTCGTTGCCGGTGGCGTTGACGAAGGCCTTGCGGCTGCCGACAACGCCGGCGTCGGTGAGAGTGTCGCCGATGTCACGCACCGTCGCATCGCTCTGGATCTCCACCAGCGCCGAGCCGTGCCCGGTGCTGCTGTCGTAGTCGGTGCTGGAGTCGAAGACGCCGAGCGCCTTCAGCGCGATGCCCGCCAGGACCAGGATGACCACGAGGAGGATCGCCAGAACGGCGACGACCACCTTGCGGTTGCGCTTGCGGGCGGGCATCGGACGATCGACGAGATCGGCGTCCTCATCGGCGGCGCCGGCCGGCGCATAGCCCGCCGCCGCGACGTCCTGGCCCACGGTGCCCGCGGCTCGAGGGTCCGCGGACGCGTACTCGGCAGGTGCATGGTCGGCCGGCGCATACTCAGCCGATGAATAGTCGGTCGGCGCATAGTCGGTGGCGGCGTACTCCGCCGGCGGCGCGTCGTACCGGGCGTGCGATCCGGTGGTCTCGCCCGGGGTGACGTCGTCCTGCGTGACATCCAGGATGTCGAAGAGACCGGTCGGCTCGGGTTGTTGCACCGGCTGAGCCTGTGGGACCTGAGTCTGTGGGACCTCGGTCTGGGGCACCTGAGTCTGCGGGACCTGAGTCTGCTGCTCCTGCGCGTGACGTGCCGGCGGGTTCACGATCGTCGGCGGTTCCGTCGAGTGCGGCGAGGTCCGCGGTTCGGTGAAGCTCAGCCCCTCCACCTCGGTCGGGCGGTACTGGACCTGGAAGTACGGCGACGGCTCGCCGGCAGGCGGCTCCGGGGTCCGGTACTCGATCGTCGGATCCGGCAGTGAATCCCCCACCCGGACGATCGGAATGCTGCCCGTCGTCGTCGGATCACCGGGCGCACGCCGGCGGCGATGCCGGTTGCCCGACTGTCCGGCGCCCATCGACTCCGCGAAGTAGCGGCGCCGGTCTCCGTCAGACGGCAATCGTCCGCCGGATCCTTCGCTGCGCGGGTCGTCCTGGTCAGACACTTGAGAGATTCCTCCTCGTCGGCTGGCGGCTCATCGTTGCGCGTCGAGCCATCCCTGAAGGATAGCGACAGCCGCAGCCTGATCCACGACGGCACGCGCGTCTTTCGCTTTCACTCCCGACGCACGCAGCGCAGCAGTCGCAGTGACTGTGGTGAGCCTCTCGTCGTAGAACTCGATCGCGACTCCGTCGGCTTCGGCCGCCAGTTGACGTCCGAAATACCGCGCGGCACGGACCGCCGGTCCCTCTTCGCCGCGCAGTGTCCGCGGCAGGCCGATCACCACGCCGATCGCCTCGTACTCGGCGATGATCTCCACGATCCGCGCCACGTCGGAACCGTCCTTGGCGCGCCGGACCGTCTCGACCGGGGTCGCCAGGATTCCGTCGGGGTCGCACACCGCGACCCCGACGCGCACGCTTCCCACGTCGATGGCGATGCGGCGTCCGCGAGGTGAGATCACCGGCCGCCGACGACCTCGCGCAGCCGCGCCAGAGCGGCGTCGATGCCCGCGGCGTCGGTGCCCGAGCCCTGTGCCAGGTCCGGCTTGCCGCCGCCCCGGCCCGACACCAGCGGTGCCAGTTCCTTCACGAGGTCGCCCGCCTTGACACCGGCCGCGCGCGCGGCGTCGGTGGTGCCGATCGCGAACGGGACCTTGCCGTCGGCCGACGAGAAGAGTGCGACAACCGCATTGCGGTCGGCGACGCGGCCACGGAGGTCGGTCACCAGTCCGCGCAGGCCGTTCGCGTCCACACCGTCCGCGACGCGGGCCGCCACGAGCAGCGTGTCACCGACGGTGACGGCCTCGTCGATCAGGCCCGCGACCGCTGCCCGGGACTGCTCCGCCCGCAGTGCCGCGACGGTCTTCTCGGCCTCCTTGAGCTTCAGGACCAACTGCTCGACCCGATCGGGCACCTCCTCGGAGGGCACCTTGAGGGACGCGGCCAGGCCGGCCATCAGGGCACGCTCCCGCGAGAGGTAGCGGAAGGAGTCCATGCCGACGTATGCCTCGACGCGGCGGGTGCCCGACCCGACCGACGACTCGCCGATCACCGTGATCGGACCGATCTGCGCCGAGCTCGCCACATGGGTGCCGCCGCAGAGTTCCATCGAGAACGGTCCGCCGATCTCGACCACCCGGACGCGGTCACCGTAGTTCTCGCCGAACAGCGCCATGGCACCCATCGCCTTGGCCTTCGCCAGATCGGTCTCGAAGGTGTTCACCGCGTAGTTGGCTTCCACCGCTTGGTTGGCGATCCGCTCGATCTCCTCGCGCTGAGCGTCCGTGAGCCCACTGCCTGCATGGAAGTCGAAACGCAGGTAACCCGGACGGTTCAGCGAACCGGCCTGGGTGGCGGTGGGGCCGAGGACCTCCCGCAGCGCGGCGTGCACCATGTGCGTCCCCGAATGCCCCTGAGTGGCGCCGTGACGCCAGCCCGCGTCCACCGCGGCGAGCACCTCGTCGCCCTCGACGATCTCGCCCTCGTCGACCACCACCCGGTGCAGCCACACCTTCTTGCCGACCTTCTGGACGTCTCGGACGGCCAGCCGCACACCGTCTCCGGTGGTGATCGTTCCCCGGTCGGCCATCTGGCCGCCCGACTCGGCGTAGAGGGGGCTGCGGTCGAGGATCAGTTCCAGTTCGGTGCCGGGGGCGGCGGACCGGACACGCTGTCCGTCGGCCACCAGGCCCAGCACGCGAGCCTCCGACACCAGTTCGTCGAAACCGGTGAACTCGGTGGGTCCGCGGTCGAGGAACTCGCGGTACACCGACTGGTCGGCGTGCGACGACTTGCGCGCACTCGCATCGGCCTTCGCGCGGCGGCGCTGCTCGCCCATCAGCTCGGAGAAGCCCTCGCGGTCCACCTCCAGACCCGCTTCGGCCGCCATCTCCAGGGTCAGGTCGATCGGGAAGCCGTAGGTGTCGTGGAGGGTGAAGGCGTCGCTGCCGCTGATCGAGGTGCTTCCGGCCCTCTTGGTGGCGTCGGCCGCCTCCGAGAACAGCTTGGAGCCCGCTGCCAGCGTCCGGGCGAAGGTGGTCTCCTCGGCCACCGCGACCGACAGGATGTGGGCCCGCTGCTGCTCCAATTCGGGGTACGACGGGCTCATCACATCGATCACTTCGGCGATGATCCGCTCCATCGTGGCCTCGCCGGCGCCGGTGGTGCCCGACCCCAGCAGCCGCATGGACCGCACGATGCGGCGCAGCAGTCGGCGCAGCACGTACCCGCGACCGTCGTTCGCGGGAACCACACCGTCGCCGATCAGCATCGCCGCGGTGCGGGCGTGGTCGGCGACCACGCGGAAGCGGACGTCGTCCTCGTGCTTGCCCGCTCCGTACTCGCGGCCGGTGAGGCGGGACGCGAGGTCGATGATCGGCTTGAGCAGGTCGGTCTCGTAAACGTTGTCGACGCCCTGCAGCAGGCAGGCGACCCGCTCGATGCCCATGCCGGTGTCGATGTTCTTCTTCGGCAGCGGGCCGAGGATCTCGTAGTCGTCCTTGCTGGTGCCCTCACCGCGTTCGTTCTGCATGAAGACGAGATTCCAGATCTCGATGTACCGGTCCTCGTCGGCCTCGGGACCGCCTTCGACGCCGTACTCGGGGCCGCGGTCGTAGAAGATCTCCGAACACGGACCGCACGGTCCGGGCACGCCCATCGACCAGTAGTTGTCGGCCATGCCGCGCCGCTGGATCCGTTCGGACGGCACGCCGATCTCGTCGCGCCAGATGCTCTCGGCCTCGTCGTCGTCGAGGTACACCGTCGGCCACAGCCTCGTCGGGTCGATGCCGTATCCGCCGTCCTCGACCGAATTGGTCAGCAGTTCCCAAGCGAACCGGATCGCCTCGCGCTTGAAGTAGTCGCCGAAGGAGAAGTTGCCCGCCATCTGGAAGAAGGTGTTGTGGCGGGTGGTGATCCCGACCTCTTCGATGTCGAGGGTGCGCACGCACTTCTGCACGCTCGTCGCGCGGGTGTACGGCGGTGTCTGGTCGCCGAGGAAGAAGGGCTTGAAAGGCACCATGCCGGCGTTGACGAACAGAAGGTTCGGATCGTCCAGGATCAGCGAGGCGCTCGGCACCTCGGTGTGTCCGGCGCGGATGAAGTGATCCAGGAATCGCTTCCGGATTTCATGCGTCTGCACTGCGGCGGTGTCCTTCGTAGAAGTCGGGCAGAGAATCAACAGTCGAGTTTACGCCCCACCGGCGCGTCACCTGCGGGAGCGCCCCCGGGAAGTGAGCCCGCGCACGATGGAGCGCAGACGACCCACGCGCGGGGCGAGTTCCCGTTCGAATCCGTGGTCGGTCGGCTCGTAGTAGTCGACGCCGACGAGCGCGTCCGGTGCGTACTGCTGCGCCAGCACCCCGTCGGGGTCGTCGTGCGGGAACCGGTATCCGATCGCGTTGCCCAACTTCTTGGCTCCCGCGTAATGACCGTCGCGCAGATGCGGCGGGACGGCGCCGGCCTTGCCCGCCGCCACATCGGTCATCGCCTTCCCCAGCGCCGAAGTCACCGCACCGGACTTCGGCGCGGTCGCCAGATGGATGGTGGCCTGGGCCAACGCGAGCTGCGCCTCGGGCATCCCGACCATCTGAACGACCTGCGCGGCGGCGACGGCCGCCTGCAGCGCCGTCGGGTCGGCCATGCCGATGTCCTCACTGGCGTGGATCATCAATCGCCGCGCGATGAACCGGGGATCCTCCCCCGCGGTGATCATCCTCGCCAGATAGTGCAGCGCGGCGTCGACATCCGATCCGCGGATCGACTTGATGAAGGCACTCGTGACGTCGTAGTGCTGATCGCCGTCGCGGTCGTAGCGGACCGCGGCCCGGTCGATGGCGGCTTCCACGTCGGCGACCTCGATCACATCGCCGGCCTCGGCCGCGTCCGCGCTCGCCTCCAGTGCGGTCAGCGCGCGCCGCGCGTCACCGCCCGCCACCGCGACCAGGTGGTCGAGCGCCTCGTCAGACAGTTCCACCGAGCCGTCGAGGCCGCGCGGATCGGCGACGGCCCGGCGCAGCACGGTCTTGACGTCGTCGTCGGTCAGCGATCGCAACTGGAGCACCAGCGACCGCGACAGCAGCGGCGCGACCACCGAGAACGACGGATTCTCCGTGGTCGCCGCCACCAGCAGCACGATCCGGTTCTCCACGGCGTCCAGGAGCGCGTCCTGCTGAGTCTTCGAGAACCGGTGGACCTCGTCGATGAACAGCACCGTCTGCTGTCCGTGCGCCAGCCGTCGCCGGGCCATGTCGATGACGGCACGGACTTCCTTGACACCCGACGAGAGTGCCGAGAGCGCCTCGAAACGACCGCCGGTGGCCTGGCTGATGAGCGAGGCCATCGTGGTCTTGCCGGTGCCGGGCGGACCGTAGAGCAGTACCGACGCGGCACCCGAACCGGCGATCAGCCGCCGCAGCGGCGAACGCCCGCCGAGCAGATGTTCCTGGCCGACGATCTCATCGAGCGACGCCGGACGCATCCGGACGGCGAGCGGCGGCGCGGGCCGACCGGCCGCACCGGACTCGACCGCGTCACCGGAATCGTCCGGTGTCCCGAACAGACCCTCGTCCACAGCTCCCGATCACCCGAACCAGTAGATCCGCAGGGCCTCTTGCATCCGGTCCGCGGCGTCGATGAACTCGCCGCCGACATCGTACGAGTCCCCCGAATCGGCGAGGTCGGCCCACCGGGACAGCACCACGCGCGCGTCCGTGGTGTGCAGCGCCCAGTCGTGTCCGCTGGAGTCGCCGCGGATGAGCCAGTAGGTGGACAGCCACACCCACAGCGCAC
This sequence comes from Gordonia sp. LUNF6, assembly GCF_047041125.1. Taxonomy (NCBI): domain Bacteria; kingdom Bacillati; phylum Actinomycetota; class Actinomycetes; order Mycobacteriales; family Gordoniaceae; genus Gordonia; species Gordonia sp. LUNF6. The sequence goes on along the minus strand of NZ_CP178181.1, from coordinate 1,861,142 downwards.
GCGCGTGGAAGATCCGTTCGGCGAGGCCGCGATCGCTGATCGACGGCCACAGCGGCTTCACCTCGCCGCGCCAGGCGTCCGCGAGGGACTTCTCCAACTCGAGCCGCTCGGGCACCACATCGACGGCGAGCCGGGCCGGGAAGGTCGCGAGCGCGTACGCCACATCGAGTGCCGCATCGCGGAACTCGCCCCACTCGTAATCCATGAACTGGACGCCGTCACCGTTGATGAGAATGTTCTCCGGGCCGACGTCGGCCGGGCTGAACGCCCGAAAGTCCCCTTCCTCGAACAGCCGCAGGCTGTTCTCGAGCGTCTCGCGGGCGCCTGCCGGCAACTCGACGTCGATGCGTTCGAGAATCTGCTCATGCGCGTCCACCGAGGCCGCGGCCTCGTCGACGATGCCGCCGTCGGAGGCGAAGATGCGCGAGGCGGTGCCGCCGCGGTCCTTGCCGCTGATGTGCATCAGGGTGCGGAAGTCCTCTTCGCCCCCGAGAGTGGCGGCGTGCATCCGGCCGAGCGCCTGCCCCCACGCGCTCACACCCCGTTCCACCTCGTCGGCGTCGTTGGAGCCGAGCAGTTCCACCATCGGCCGGCCGTGGCCGAGGTCGGTGAGCACCAGAATGCGCGCCTCCAGTTCGGAGGCGAGGAGCTGGGGCCCGGGCCGCGAACGGGTGGGCAGCGCCGTGGCATAACGGTAGGACGCGATCTCGCGGAGCACCTGCGACGCGGGAGTCTGCTGGTCGAAGGCCTTGACGACGACGGTTCGGTCCAGCGACACCGGGTTGTCGAGCACGCGCGCCCGGATGACGGTGGACCGCCCGGTCCCGCCGAGGTCCTCGGGCCCGTCGAGCCGCACCGCGGTGCCCGCGCGCTTGGCGAGGACGCCTTCGGCGGCCTCCAGAACTGACGTGATCCGTTCGTCAGCGATTACAGTCATGGCTTCCTCAGGCTTCGGACGCCTTCGTTCCGGCGGCCGCACCGGCCTCGTCCACCTTCTTCTTGTCCGAGTTGTTCTCCGGCTTCTGCGGCTTCGCGTCGATGCCGGTCTCCTTGCGCTGCTCGGGAGTGATCGGCGCCGGAGCGTCGGTCAGCGGGTCGATGCCGCCTCCCGACTTCGGGAAGGCGATCACCTCGCGGATCGACGGCTCGCCGGCGAGCAGTGCGGTGATCCGGTCCCAGCCGAAGGCGATGCCGCCGTGCGGCGGCGCACCGTACGAGAAGGCGTCGAGCAGGAAGCCGAACTTCTCCTGCGCGTCCTCCTCGCTGATGCCCATGATCTTGAAGACACGCTCCTGCACATCGCGACGATGGATGCGGATCGAACCGCCGCCGATCTCGTTGCCGTTGCAGACGATGTCGTAGGCGTAGGCCAGCGCCTCGCCGGGGTTCGATTCGAGCAGATCCATCGACTCGGGCTTCGGTGAGGTGAAGGCGTGGTGGACGGCCGTCCACGCGCCCGTCCCCACCGCGACGTCGCCGGCGGCCGTGGCGTCGTCGGCCGGCTCGAACAGCGGGGCGTCGACGACCCAGGTGAACGCCCAGTCGCCGTCCTTGATGAGTCCGAGCTTCTCGGCGATCTCACCGCGGGCCGCGCCCAGCAGCGCCCGCGAGCTCTTGACCGCACCGGCCGCGAAGAAGACGCAGTCGCCCGGCTGGGCTCCGACGTGAGCCGCCAGACCTTCGCGCTCGGCGTCGGAGATGTTCTTCGAGACCGGTCCCGTGAGGCTGCCGTCCTCCTGGACCAGCACGTACGCCAGGCCGCGGGCGCCGCGCTGCTTGGCCCACTCCTGCCAGGCGTCGAGCTGCCTGCGCGGCTGCGACGCGCCGCCGGGCATCACCACGGCGCCGACGTACGGCGCCTGGAAGACGCGGAACGGGGTGTCGGCGAAGAACTCGGTGCACTCGACGAGTTCGATGTCGAAACGCAGATCGGGCTTGTCGCTGCCGAAGCGCCGCATGGCGTCCGCGTACGTCATCCGCGGGATCGGCGTGGTGATCTCGACGCCGATCAGCTTCCACAGCGCCGCGAGGATCTCCTCGGCGAGGGCGATCACGTCGTCCTCGTCGACGAAGCTCATCTCGATGTCGAGCTGGGTGAACTCCGGCTGCCGGTCGGCGCGGAAGTCCTCGTCCCGGTAGCAGCGTGCGATCTGGTAGTACCGCTCCATGCCTGCGACCATCAGCAACTGCTTGAACAGCTGCGGGCTCTGCGGCAGTGCGTAGAACGATCCCGGCTGCAGTCGCGCGGGCACGAGGAAGTCGCGGGCGCCCTCGGGTGTCGACCGGGTCAGCGTCGGCGTCTCGATCTCGACGAAGTCGTGCGCACCCAGCACCGACCGCGCCGCCGCACTCACCTGCGAGCGCAGCCGGATGGCCTTCGCCGGTCCCTCGCGGCGCAGATCGAGGTAGCGGTGGCGCAGTCGCGCCTCCTCGCCGGGCTGCTCGTCGAGCTGGAACGGGAGCGGAGCCGACTCGTTGAGGACCACGAGTTCGCGGGCGTTGATCTCGATCGCACCGGAGGCGAGCGAGGCGTTCTCGCTGCCTTCCGGCCGGACCTCCACCTCGCCGGTGACCTGGACGCAGTACTCGGCGCGCAGCCGATGAGCCGCTTCGGCGACCTGTTCGTCGCGGAAGACCACCTGCACCAGACCGGACGAGTCACGCAGATCGATGAAGACGACTCCACCGTGGTCGCGCCGGCGCGCCACCCATCCGACGACGGTGACGGTCTGCGAGGCGTCCTCACGACGCAACGATCCGGCGAAATGAGTGCGGAGCACTGGGTTCCTTCCTTCTGCGCAGCACAGAGCTGCCAGGGTTCACGCTGTTCCAGCCGATTCTACGGACCCCCACCGACAAAGCGACAGTCGCATCGACGTCACGGCCGGCCGCCGATGTCGCGGCTACTGTAAGCCCATGACGTTTCGAGGGAGCGGCCCGCTCGAGGGCGGGAATGTCAGCGCCGGCGGCTCGGGAGGAGGCGGCGGGCGCATGGTCGTCGGGGGCGCGGCCGGCATCGTCGTGGCGATCGTGGCGCTGCTGTTCGGTATCAACCCCGGGGACATTCTCGGCGGAGGCTCGGACTCGTCGTCGAACCAGCAGGTCGCCGGTTCGGGCGCCGGTTCGAACAACGCCGAGATGCAGCGCCATCTCGACAGTTGCACCGTCGAGATGGCCAACACCGACGACGCGTGCCGCATCAAAGCCACGACGATCAGCCTCGACAAAGTGTGGTCGAACCTGATGCGGGGCTACACCCAGCCCAAGACGGTGGTCTTCAGCGGCAGCGTGAACACGGCGTGCGGCGCCGCGTCGTCGGCGATGGGGCCGTTCTACTGTCCGGGCGACGAGACCGCCTACTTCGATCCGTCGTTCTTCGCCGACCTCAAGAGGATGGGCGGGTCCGACGGTCCGCTGGCCCAGGAGTACGTCGTCGCGCACGAGTTCGGCCATCACGTCGAGAACCTGACCGGCGTGCTGGCGAAGGGGCAACGCATGGGCAACGCCGGCTCGGTGCGCATCGAACTCCAGGCCGACTGCCTCGCGGGCGTGTGGGCACATCATGCCGACAAGGGTCCCGACGCAATGCTGGAACCGCTGTCCGACGAGCAGATCCAGACCGTGATCCAGAGCGCCAAGGCCATCGGCGACGACACCATCCAGGGCTCGCGCTCCAACCCGGAGAGCTGGACGCACGGTTCGGCGGCGCAGCGCGTCCGCTGGTTCAAGATCGGCTACGACGGCGGCGACGCCCGCCGGTGCGACACCTTCGCGACCAACGACCTCTGATCGCGCCGGCTCAGGCCAGCGCGGCGACCACCGACGCGACCGCGTCGTCCAGGCCGATCCGGCGCTGTTCGCCGTTCGACAGATCCTTGAGCTCGATCGTGCGCTCCTCGAGTTCGCGATCACCGAGAACCAGGGCGAGGCGGGCACCCGAGCGGTCGGCCGCCTTCATCGCGCCCTTCAGTCCGCGATCACCGTAGGCGAGGTCGACGCTGACGCCCGCGGCACGCAACTGCGCTGCGAGCGAGACCAGCTCACTCTTGGCCGCGGTTCCGAGGGGAACGCCGAATACCTGAACCCGGCCTTCGCCGGCCACCGAGACGCCTTCGGCCTCCAGCGCCAGCACCGTCCGGTCCACGCCGATCCCGAAACCGATGCCCGAGAGATCCTGCTTGCCTCCCACCTGACGCATCAGACCGTCGTAGCGCCCACCGCCGCCGATCCCCGACTGCGCGCCGAGACCGTCGTGGACGAACTCGAAGGTGGTCTTGGTGTAGTAGTCCAGCCCGCGCACCAGGCGCGGATTGATCACGTACTCGACGCCCAGCCGGTCGAGGTGACCCCGGACCTGCTCGAAGTGATCGCGTGCCGAGTCGCTCAGGTGGTCGAGCATCAGCGGTGCGCTCGCGGTCGCCTCCTTGATCTCCGGCCGCTTGTCGTCGAGCACGCGCAACGGATTGATCTCCGCTCTCGCGCGCGTCGCCTCGTCGAGGTCGAGACCGAACAGGAACTGCTGCAACGCTTCCCGGTACTGCGGGCGGCAGGTGTCGTCGCCCAGCGAAGTGAGTTCGAGTCGGTAGCCGGACAGACCGAGACGCTTGTATCCCTCGTCGGCCACCGCGATCACCTCGGCGTCGAGCGCGGGGTCGTCGACGCCGATGGCCTCGATCCCGACCTGCTGGAGCTGGCGGTAGCGGCCGGCCTGCGGCCGCTCATACCGGAAGAAGGGGCCCGCGTAGCAGAGCTTGACCGGGAGCTGGCCGCGATCGAGACCGTGCTGGATCACCGCGCGCATGACGCCCGCCGTGCCCTCCGGACGCAGCGTCACCGAGCGGCCGCCGCGATCGGCGAAGGTGTACATCTCCTTGCTGACGACGTCGGTCGACTCGCCGACGCCGCGGGCGAAGAGCGCGGTGTCCTCGAAGATCGGCAGTTCGATGTGCCCGTAGCCCGCGCGGTGCGCCGCGCCGGTCAGTGCGTTCCGTACCGCGAGGAAGTCCGCCGAGGCCGGCGGGAAGTAGTCGGGGATGCCTTTCGGCGCCGCAAATTCTCCACTCACAGTCCGAAACGTCCTTTCTTGTTCGCATCGGGAAGATCGAGCAGGAACGGGTTGGAGGCCCGCTCGGCTCCGATCGTGGTCTGGGGTCCGTGACCCGGGAGGATCACGACGTCGTCGCCGCGCACCATCAGCTTGTCCGCGATCGACTCGAGCAGCGTGCGGTGGCTGCCGCCGGGCAGGTCGGTCCGGCCGATCGACCCATTGAACAGTACGTCGCCGGAGAAGCAGACCTCACCCGAGTCCGGCGTCAGCAGCACACTGCCCAGCGAGTGCCCGGGCGCGTGGTCCACCGACCATCGGATTCCCGCCGCGTCCACGTCCTCGCCGTCGACGAACTCGATGACCTTCTCCGGTTCGTCGAAGGTCATGTCGCCGATCATCGACGAGAGCGCGCTGCCCAGGCCCATGCCGGGATCGGTCAGCATCGGGCGGTCGTCGGCGTGGATGTACACCGGGATCGAATACTCGTCGGCGAGTTCGGCGGCATTCCAGGTGTGGTCGAGATGACCGTGGGTCAGGAAGACGGCCACCGGCGTCAGGTCGTATTCGGCGAGCGCCGCGCGAACCTGGGGCGCCGCGTCCTGGCCCGGATCGATGATGACCGCGTCGCTGCCCCGGTCCTCGGCGACCAGATAGCAGTTGGTCTGGAACATGCCCGCGGGGAATCCGGCGATCAGCACGGTGGCACACCTCCTCGTCAACGCCCGGCGATCTGCAGGGCGACACGTCGGAGTCCATTGTCTCATCGGCCCCGAAGACCGCTGCGATAGCATGGGGCGCGCTGCCGTGACAGTGCTCAGTCCCACATGCCGCACAGGAGGTTCCACCAGCGTGTCGTCCAACGAAGAGCGTCGCGACGCTGCCCGCCGCAAGCTGGAAGAGCGGCTCGAGAGCGAGCGCCGTGCCGCACGGCAGCGGCGGATCACGATCATCTCAGTGTGCAGCGTGGTGGTGCTGGCCGCGGTCGCCGTCGGCGGCTACTTCTACTACCGGCATTGGGACGACCAGCGGCACACCGAATGCACGTACACCAAGACGCCCAACGATCTGGACCAGCAGCTCAAGTCGCTCGAAGAGCAGCTCAAGACCGCGCCGGCCGATCAGAAGGCCAAGGGCGAGCAGTACATCGCATTCATGCGCGAGGGTGCAGGCAAGCTGCGCACCTCCCCGATGCCGGAGAGCCGGACACTCAACACCGGCACCGTCGGATGGACGCTGGACACCAACCTCGGACAGGTGCCGATCACCCTGGACCGCTCCGAGGCGCCGTGCAATGTGAACGCGATCGTCTCGCTCTCCGACAACCACTACTACGACGGCACCGACTGCCACCGGCTCGCGCAGAGCGATCAGCTCCACATCCTGCAGTGCGGCGACCCGACGCGCACCGGCGCCGGCGCCCCCGGCTGGAGCAGTCCCGACGAGAACCCCACGAACCTCAAAGAGGGCGAGATCAGCCCGCAGATGTTGCAGATGGGCATGACTCCCCCGGTGGTCTACCCGCGCGGCACCGTCGCGATCGCGAACCGGAACGACGAACAGAACGGCGTCGCCAACACCGGCAGCGCCCAGTTCTTCATCGTGACCAAGGACACCCAGCTCACCCCGACCCTCGCCGTGGTCGGCAAGGTCGACGACGCAGGCATGAAGATCATCGACAAGGTGGTCGCGGGCGGCATCGATCCGGGTCCAATCGGCACCGACACCAACGGTTTCCCGAAGACCCCGCTGCAGATCAAGTCGACCTCGATCACCGAGTAGCCCGAGCAGAGTGCCCCTGCTCCCCGGCTCGTCGAGCCAGGGAGCGAAGCGGCACGGCGCATCGAGACACACCCGCGCGATCTCGATACGCTCCGTCGCTGCGCTCCTCCGCTACTCGAAAACCCTGTTATCCAGGCCCGTCGAGAAAGCCGAGGGAAGCAAAGCGACACGGGCACATCGAGACACACCCGCAATCTCGACACGCTCCGTCGCTGCCCTGCTACCCAGGCCAGTCGAGAAAGCCAAGAGAGCGAAGCGACACGGCGCATCGAGACACACGCACAACCTCGATACGCTCCGTCGCTCCGCTGCTACCCAGGCCGGTCGAGAAAGCCAAGAGAGCGAAGCGACACGGCGCATCGAGACACACACGCAATCTCGATACGCTCCGTCGCTCCGCTGCTACCCAGGCCAGTCGAGAAAGCCAAGAGAGCGAAGCGACACGGCGCATCGAGACACACACGCAATCTCGACACGCTCCGTCGCTGCCCTGCTACCCAGGCCAGTCGAGAAAGCCAAGAGAGCGAAGCGACACGGCGCATCGAGACACACGCACGCAATCTCGACACGCTCCGTCGCTGCGCTCCTCCGCTACTCGATGACCCTGTTATCCAGGCCGGTCGAGAAAGCCAAGAGAGCGAAGCGACACGGCGCATCGAGACACACGCACGCAATCTCGACACGCTCCGTCGCTACGCTCCTCCGCTACTCGATAACCCTGTTATCCAGGCCCGTCGAGAAAGCCAAGAGAGCGAAGCGACACGGCGCATCGAGACACACGCACGCAATCTCGACACGCTCCGTCGCTGCGCTCCTCCGCTACTCGATAACCCTGTTATCCAGGCCCGTCGAGAAAGCCAAGAGAGCGAAGCGACACGGCGCATCGAGACACACGCACGCAATCTCGACACGCTCCGTCGCTACGCTCCTCCGCTACTCGATGACCCTGTTATCCAGGCCGGTCGAGAAAGCCAAGAGAGCGAAGCGACACGGCGCATCGAGACACACGCACGCAATCTCGATACGCTCCGTCGCTGCGCTCCTCCGCTACTCGATGACCCTGAAGAGGCAGATAGCCCTGAACCAGGCCCGTCGCGCCCTCCGAACCCTCAAGGGGCGCGGGTCAGGCGGCGGACGTAACGCGGTAGACGTCGTAGACTCCCTCGACGTTGCGGACCACGTTCAGCACGTGGCCGAGATGCTTGGGGTCGCCCATCTCGAATGTGAACTTGCTGACCGCGACACGATCACGGTTGGTGGTGAGCGAGGCGGAGAGGATGTTGACGCGCTCGTCGGCGAGGACGCGGGTCACGTCGGAGAGCAGCCGGTGCCGATCGAGAGCCTCCACCTGGATCGCGACCAGGAACACTGAGGACGGGTTGGGCGCCCAACTCACCGGGACCAGGCGTTCGGGCTGCGACCGCAGGTCGTCGGCATTGGTGCAGTCGGAGCGGTGCACGCTGACGCCGCCGCCCCGGGTCACGAAGCCCAGGATCTCGTCGCCCGGCACCGGGGTGCAGCATTTGGCGAGCTTGACCAGCACGTTGTCGACGCCCTCGACCACGACGCCGCTGTCACCGCTCTGTCTGCTGCGGGTCGGCGACGACGGAGTAGCCCGGTTGGCGATCTCCTCTTCGGCCGCGTCGACGCCGCCGAGCATCGCCACCAGCCGATGCACCACCCGTCCCGCAGGTACGTGTCCCTCTCCGACCGCCGTGTACAGCGCATCGACGTCGTTGAAGCCGAACTCCTTGGCCAGCGCGTTGATCGACTCGCCCGAGACCAGCCGGTGCACGGGCAGACCGCCGCGGCGGACCTCCTTGACGATTGCGTCCTTGCCGGCTTCGAGTGCCTCCTCGCGGCGCTCCTTGGCGAACCATTGGCGGATCTTGGCCTTGGCGCGGGGCGAGACGACGAAGTTCTGCCAGTCCTTGCTCGGTCCGGCGTTCTCGGCCTTGGACGTGAACACCTCCACCACTTCGCCGTTCTCCAGCGCCCGCTCCAGCGCCACCAGTCGCCCGTTCACGCGGGCTCCGATGCACCGGTGGCCGACCTCGGTGTGGACCGCGTAGGCGAAGTCGATGGGCGTCGACCCCGCGGGGAGCGTGATCACGTCGCCCTTCGGGGTGAAGACGAAGATCTCCTTCACCGCGAGGTCGTAGCGCAGGGACTCGAGGAACTCCCCCGGGTCGGCCGCCTCCCGCTGCCAGTCGAGCAACTGCCGCATCCACGCCATGTCGTCGACCTCGGCGATGTCGGTCGCCTTGCGCCCCTTGCCCTTCCGGCCCTCCTTGTAGCGCCAGTGCGCGGCGATGCCGAACTCCGCGGTCCGGTGCATCTCGAAGGTGCGGATCTGCACCTCGAGCGGCTTGCCCTCGGGGCCGATCACCGTGGTGTGCAGCGACTGATACACGCCGAAGCTGGGTTGCGCGATGTAGTCCTTGAAGCGACCGGCCATCGGCTGCCAGAGCGAGTGGACCACGCCGATCGCGGCGTAGCAGTCGCGGACCTCGTCGCACAGGATGCGCATGCCGACGAGATCGTGGATGTCGTCGAAGTCCTTGCCCTTGACGATCATCTTCTGATAGATCGACCAGTAGTGCTTCGGCCGGCCTTCGACGGTGGCGGTGATGCGCGAGGCGCCGAGCGCGGTGTTGAGGTCGGAGCGCACGCGCGCGAGATAGGTGTCCCGGCTGGGTGCGCGGTCGGCGACGAGCCGGACGATCTCCTCGTACTTCTTCGGATGCAGAATCGCGAAGGCGAGATCCTCCAGTTCCCACTTCACGGTCGCCATGCCCAGCCGGTGCGCGAGCGGTGCGATCACCTCGAGGGTCTCGCGCGCCTTGCGGGCCTGCTTCTCGGGCGGGAGGAACCGCATGGTGCGCATGTTGTGGAGACGGTCGGCGACTTTGATGACCAGCACCCGCGGATCACGCGCCATCGCGATGATCATCTTGCGAATGGTCTCGGCCTCCGCCGCACTGCCGAGCGCCACCTTGTCGAGTTTGGTGACGCCGTCGACCAGATGCGCCACTTCGGCGCCGAAGTCCGCCTCGAGCTTCTCCAAGGAGTAGCTGGTGTCCTCGACCGTGTCGTGCAGCAGCGCCGCCACCAGCGTGGTGGTGTCCATGCCGAGGTCGGCGAGGATGGTGGCGACCGCCAGTGGATGCGTGATGTACGGGTCACCGGACTTGCGGAACTGGCCCGAGTGGGCCTCCTCCGCCACCGCATAGGCCTGCTGCAGGACGGCGACGTCGGCTTTCGGATACACCTCGCGGTGCAGACTCACGAGCGGTTCCAGGACCGGCGCGACCCCGCTGCGCGGCGGCGCCGTCATCCGCCGTGCCAAACGCGCTCGCACGCGGCGCGAACTCAGCGGTGAACCGTCGTCCGGGCGCTTGGTGTCGGGATCGCTCATAACGCGATGGTACTCAGCCGCGGCAGAGGTTATGCACTCGAACAGCGGGTCCGAGGTCCGCGGCGATCGTGGCCCGGCCGGGCAGATCCGCGAGTTCCATGATCACCGCGATCGCCTCGACCCGCGCACCGGCGGATTCGAGCAGCCGGGTGGCGGCCACGACCGTCCCCCCGGTCGCCAGGACGTCGTCGACCACGGCGACACGGCGCCCCGTGAAGTCGATCCCCTCGGCCGGCACCTCGAGCCGCGACGTGCCGTATTCGAGCTGGTAGTCGACGCCGATGACCGGCGGCGGCAGCTTGCCCGCCTTACGGACCGCGACGAGACCTGTGCCCAGTTCGCGGGCCACGGCACCGCCGACGAGGAAGCCTCGCGCGTCGATGCCCGCGATGAGGTCGGCCCCCGCGCAGGCCTGGGCGAGTGCGCCGGTCACCGCGGCGAACGCCGCCGCATCGGCGAGCACGGGCGTCAGATCTTTGAATTCGACACCGGGCGAAGGGAAGTCGGCGACGAGCCGAGCATGCTGCTCGATCGCGGCCTGCGCGAGGCCCCGCAGGTCGGACGAGCGTTCGGTGAGGCTCACCCCGACACGCCCCAGCGGTCCATGTTCCAGCCGGTGCCCGACACGCCGAGCCCGGGGACCACATGCGTGACCGACGACGATTCCCGTGCGCGGACGGTGCCGAACAGCGGAACCGTCGGCAATTCGTCCCACGCCGCCGTCTCGATCGTCCGCAGCAGCGGTAGCCGGGCGCTGTCGCTGCGCGTCGCCGCCAGCTCGGTGATCGCGTCGCTGACCTGCTTGTTACGGAAACCCGACAGGTTCAGCGGGTCGCCGCCGAAGAGGGCGTACGCCTCGGGGAAGCCCGATGCGGTGCTCGACGCGGCGAAGCTCCCGTCCGAGAGCAGCAGCGCGTCGACGTCCTTGCCGAGCGCGGTCACCGACAGATCGGGCGAGGCGACGTCCTCCACGGTGAAACCCGCGGGAGTGCAGGCGTCGGCGATCATCCGGACCGCGTCGGCGTTCTCCTGCGACTTCGCGAGGTATCCGATCCGGATCCGGGGTTTCGCGCGCGCCCCGTTCTCTCCGATCACACGCTGGGCCAGCAGTTCCTTGGCTCGCGGCACGTCCGACCGCGGGTACCGGCGGCCGTACTGGACGTTCAGCGACGGTCCCAGAGGATCCGCGGGTGAGGCGGTGCGCAGATTCCACACCACGCCGTTGGTGCCGAAGCGGCGGGCGAGAGCGTCGCGCGGCATGCACGACGCCAGTGCCTTGCGTACCAGCGGATCGGCCGCGGCCCCCTTGCCGGCGAACACCAGCTGCGTCACCGACAGCGGAGCCGGTTCGCGCAACGTCGATCGGTCGACGGGGGTGGTGGGCGCGGCGCGTCCGGACACCCGATCGCCGAGCGCGAGGTCGGCGGTGTCGATGACGGTGGACCGGGAACCGTCGAGGGCGGCTTCGCCGTCGGTGCCCCGCGGCCAGACGGTGATGGTCTGCGCCGCCGGGCGCGCGCCCCACCACTTGTCGTTCGCGACCAGCTTGAGACCGCCGTCGACGGTGTACGAGTCGATGCGATACGGACCGGCGGACGGGAACCGGTCGGCCTCGACCGCGGCTCCCGGCCGAAGGTCGAAACCGGTGTTCCACGCCTTCGCGATCTTGGCGATCGCGGTCCGGTCGCCCGAACGGATCGGGTCGACCACGTTGGGCACGCCCGCCAGCCGCGCCACGACGTGCGCGGGCAGCAGCGTTCCGGAACCGAAGAGCTCGTTCCACTGGCCGTAGGCGCTGCCGCGTTTGAAGACCACGGTGGCGGTCCGGGCGCCCGGTGTGCATTCCACACGCGCGATGTCGCGGTAGCCCGCGTTGGTGGCGGCGTCGAAACCCGGTACCGAGCCGCCCATCGCGGTCGCCGCCAGGAACAGATCGTCGCAGCTGAGCGCGGTGCCGTCGGAGTAGACCGCGGCGGGTGTGAAGTCGTAGCGCAGAGTCAGGGCCTCGCCCTGTTCCTGCGAGACGGTGCCCACGTCCCGATCGGCGAGGATCTGGCCCTCCGGGCCGACGATGGAGAAGCCCGGGAGCACGCGGGTCAGCGCCATCAGGGCACCGTCGGCATGCGCGTCGACGGTGTTGACGTTGTACGACGACACCCGTGCGTCGATGAGGTAGTCCACGTCCGACCGCTTCTCGCCGCCGCACGCGACGAGTGCTCCACCCGCGGCCGCACCGACCGCGAGCAGAGCTGCGGCACGGCGCAGCCGCGGGTGAATCATGCTGAGACCTTCTCTCGGCGGGCGAGGACCTTGGCCGTGTGCCGCTTGATGTCGGTCGACCGTTCCTTCATCGTCACCAGCAGCGGCGAGGCGAGGAAGACCGAGGAGAAGGTGCCGACGACCACGCCGACGAGCTGGATCAGCGCCAGATCCTTCAGCGTGCCGACACCGAGCATCCACACGGCGACCACCATCAGCGCGATGATCGGCAGGATCGAGATCACCGTGGTGTTGATCGAGCGCATCAGCGTCTGGTTCACTGCGAGGTTGGTCTGCTCGGCGTATGTGCGGCGCGTGGTCGCGAGCACCGATCTGGTGTTCTCCTCGACCTTGTCGAAGACCACCACCGTGTCGTAGACGGAGAAGCCGAGGATCGTCAGCAGGCCGATCACCGTCGCGGGCGTCATCTCCCAACCGACGAGCGAATAGATGCCGGCGGTGACGACGAGGTCGAAGATGAGCGAGGCCATCGCCGCGATCGACATCTCCTTGTCGAATCTGATCGCGATGTAGATGAACGCCACTACCAGGAACACCGCGAGCGCGATCAGCATCTTTCGCGTGATCTCCTTGCCCCACGTCGAGCTGACGTCGGAGGAACTCACATCGGCCTGGGTCACCTCCGGCTCGAAGGCCGTGCCGAGCGCGTGCAGGAGCTTGCCGGTCTCCTCGGTCGTGAGCGTCTCGGTGCGCAGCTGGATGGTCGCGGAGTTGCCGCTGCCTGCCTGCTGAACCGACTGCGGGTCCTTGCCGAGGGTGTCGCTGAAGACCTTCGACACCTCGCTCGTGGTGACGCCGGCGCGTGCGGGCACCGACACCTGGGTTCCGCCCTCGAAGTCGATGCCGAAGGTGAACCCGCGTATCGCGATCGACAGGATGCAGATCAGCATCAGCACGCCGGAGATGACGTACCACATGCGGCGGCGCCGCCCGACGACGTCGAAGGCGCCGGTGCCGGAGTACAGGCGGGAGAGGAAGGACTGGTCCTTGGCCGCGACGTAGTCGGCGTCGGCCCAGTCCGCGGGCGCCGTGCCGGAGCGCGACGTGTCTGAGGTCGTCTTGTCGCTCACTGCGACTCCCCCTCTGATCGATCAGCGGCGGAGCCGGAGGTACGTGCCGCTGCGCTCGCCTTGCGACGAGCCCGCGCCACCTCCGATACCGCGCCGAGGCCGTTGACGGCCGGTCGGGAAAGGAACTCGTTCCGGCTCGCGAGCACGACCAGCGGGTGCGTCACGAGGAACACGATGACGATGTCGATCAGCGTGGTCAAGCCCAGGGTGAACGCGAATCCGCGCACCGCCCCCACGGCGAGCAGGTAGATGATCGCCGCGCAGATGAAGCTGACCGCGTTGCCGGTCCAGACCGTGCGCCGCGCGCTCTGCCAGCCGCGGGACACCGCCGACCGCACCGTCCGGCCCTCACGCATCTCATCCTTGATGCGCTCGAAGTAGACCACGAACGAGTCGGCGGTCATGCCGATGCCGATGATCAGACCGGCGATGCCCGCGAGGTCGAGCGTGAAGTCGATCCAGCGGCCCAGCAGCACGATGATGCCGTACACCATCGCACCGGCCAGGATCAGCGACAGCACCGACAGGAAGCCCATCGCGCGGTAGTAGATCAGCGAGTAGATCAGGACCAGGATCAGGCCGACCAGGCCGGCGATCAGGCCGGCCTGCAGCGAGTGCAGTCCGAGGGTCGCCGAGACCGTCTGTGCGTCCGACATCGCGAACGACAGCGGCAGCGAACCGTACTTCAGCGCGTTGGCCAGCTGGTTCGCCTCGTCCTGGGTGAAGGAGCCGCTGATCTCGGTGGTGCCGAGAATCTGCTGGTTGATCGACGGCGCACTCAGCACCCGGGTGTCGAGCGTGACCGCGGTCTGGGTTCCGACGTGCTTGCCCGTGTAGTCGGCCCACGTCTTCTTGCCGTCGCCCTTGAAATCGACGTTGACCGTCCACGCGCCCGTCTGGTTCTGCCCGGCCTTCGCGCTCGCGATATCGCGGCCGTCGATCAGCATCGGCTCGAGCAGGTACACCATCCCGTCCTTGTCACCGCAGGTGACGAGGTACTCGTCCGGCCGGTCGTGGCCCACCAGCGGGTCGTTGGCCGACGCCGAGCAGTCGAGCTTGCCCATCTCCTGTCGGAGCTTGTCGAGGGTGGCCTTGTCGGCGTTCGCCGGGGCCTGCCGCAGGCTGCGCTGCTCGTCGATGGCCGCGGTCTGCTCCTCCGGCGTCATATCGGCGACCTTCTTGGCCGTCGGATCCGGTTTCTGCTTGGTCGCCGGCTGCTGCTCGACGACCGGACGAATGTAGAGCCGCGCGGTCTGACCGAGCGCACGAGCCTGTTTGCCGTCGTCACCCGGCACGGTGATGACGATGGTGCTGCCGTTGACGACGACCTCCGAGCCGCCGACGCCGAGGCCGTTGACGCGCTGGTCGATGATCTGGCGCGCCTGGTCGAGCTGTTCGGCCGAGGGCGCCTTGCCGTCGTCGGTGCGAGCGGTCAGCACCACCCGGGTGCCGCCCTGCAGGTCGATGCCGAGTTTGGGCTTCGGGCTTCCGCCGCCTGTGAAGAACACCAGCGCATAGATGATGCCGAGGACGACGAAGAACACCGTGAGCGGCTTCCACGGTGCAACCTCGGGCCGCAGCTTGGTGCCGGCGGCGCGTCGATTGGGTTTAGTCACGTGGGTCGTCTACTTCTCTTCGGGCTTCGCTTCGTTCTTCTCGTCGCGCGATTCGTCGGCCGCCGGCGCGTCCGGAACGATCTCTGATGTCTCGATCGCGGTGGTCTCAAGCGCTGTGGTCTCCGCCTCGGGGGCCTCATCGGTGGCCTCGCTTTCCGGCGTCACGACCTCGCGGATGGCCAGCCGGTTCCACTCGGTCACCACACCGGGAGCGAGTTCGAGCTTCACGACGTCGCTGTCACCGTCGCCGGTGTCGACCACGGTGGCGAAGAGACCCGAATGCAGCTGCACGCGCGCACCGGCCTCGAGGGAGTTCTGCATCTCGTTCATAGCGGCCGCACGCTTCTTCTGGTTGCGGATGCTGAAGAACATGAAGCCGGCCATCAAGACCAGCATCAACGGGAGGATCAACGATTCCATGGGGACCAGTGTGCCAGGCCCGCCGGGCGCGAGACTCACAGGTGGCGCTCGCGTCGCGATTCTGATTCATGCTCCGACCGATCGCGTCGCGCGACCGCCCGTCCGACGGCGTGACGTGCGTCAGTCGAAGAGGGTTCCGGTGCCGTCCTCGCGCACGCGGACCCCGAGTACTCGGTCCATCGCACCCGCCGGCGGCTGAAGACCCAGGTGATGCCAGGCCGCCGCGGTGGCGACACGGCCCCGCGGAGTCCGCGCGATCATTCCGGCGCGCACCAGGAACGGCTCGCACACCTCTTCCACCGTGGCCGGTTCCTCGCCGACGGCCACGGCGAGCGTCGAGACGCCCACCGGCCCCCCGCCGAAGCCGCGCACGAGAGCGCCGAGTACCGCGCGATCGAGCCGATCCAGTCCCAGTTCGTCCACGTCGTACACCGCCAGCGCCGCGCGCGCGGCCGACAGGTCGACGCGGCCGTCGCCGCGGACCTCCGCGTAGTCCCGCACTCTCCGCAGGAGCCGATTCGCGATCCGGGGTGTTCCGCGCGAGCGTCCGGCGACCTCGGCCGCAGCCTCCGGTTCGATGGCGATCCCGAGGATCGCCGCCGACCGCTGCAGCACCCGGACCAGCTCGCCGGTCTCGTAGAACTCCATGTGCGCGGTGAATCCGAACCGGTCGCGCAGCGGGCCGGTCAGTGCGCCGGATCGCGTGGTGGCGCCCACCAGGGTGAACGGCGCCACCTCCAGCGGGATGGACGTGGCGCCCGGGCCCTTGCCCACGACGACGTCGACGCGGAAGTCCTCCATCGCCAGGTACAGCATCTCCTCGGCGGGCCGGGCGATGCGATGGATCTCGTCGATGAACAGCACATCGCCCTCGACGAGATTCGACAGCATCGCCGCCAGATCGCCCGCCCGCTCCAGCGCGGGGCCCGAGGTGATGCGGATCGCCGCCCCCATCTCGCCGGCGATGATCATCGCCAGCGACGTCTTGCCCAGCCCGGGAGGCCCCGACAGCAGGATGTGATCGGGCGTGCGGCCCCGCGCCCGCGCCGCGTGCAGCACCAGTTCGAGCTGTTCGCGGACGCGCGGCTGCCCGATGAAGTCGGTCAGGCTCGACGGCCGCAGACTCGCGTCGAGGTCACCGTCGCCCGCGATGGGACCGGCCGCCAGGAAGTCTTCCTCCGGATTCATCGACGCGGCCCGAGGGCGGTGAGCGCGGCGCGAAGGAGAGCCGACGAGTCGGCGTCGGCGTTGTCGGCGAGTACCGCGGCGACGGCCTTCTGCGCGGCGCCCTCGGTGAAGCCGAGGCCGACGAGAGCCTCGGTGACCTGGGCGCCGGCTCCGGCAGGCACCGAGACTCCCGCCTGCGACGACGCCGGTCCAGCGGTCACCTTGTCGCGCAACTCCACCACCAGCCGTTCGGCCACCCGCTTGCCGATCCCCGGAACCGCCGTGAGCGCCTTCGCATCCGAATCGGCCAGCGCACGCCGCAGGGTGTCCGGCTCGAGGACCGCCAGCGTCGCCATCGCCAGACGCGGACCGACGCCGGTCACCGTCTGCAGCAACCCGAACAGGTCGCGCGCCTCGGGATCGGTGAAGCCGTACAGCGTCATCGAGTCCTCGCGCACCATCATGGCGGTGAGGAGCCGCACCGTGGTCCCCCGCTTGAGCGACCCGAGAGTCGGCGGAGTCGCCAAGACGCGATAGCCGACTCCGGCGCATTCGATCACAGCGTGATCGAGCGCGATGTCGATGACCTCGCCGGACACGGACGCGATCACGACGCCGCCTCTCCGCCCAGCACAGCGCGGGCCTCCTCCTGTGCCGCCTTAAGCCGGGCGCGATGACGGTTCTGCGCCTCGCGCGCCCGCTTGGCGGCCTCTTCCATGCGATCGTTGACCGGACCGCGCCAGCAGTGACAGATGGCCAGCGCGAGCGCGTCGGCCGCGTCGGCCGGCTTCGGCGGCGTCTGCATTCCGAGAATCCGCGTGACCATCGCCGTCACCTGCGCCTTGTCCGCCCGGCCGGAGCCGGTGACAGCGGCCTTCACCTCGCTCGGCGTGTGGAACCGCACCGGGATCCCGCGTTGCGCGGCGGCCAGCGCGATCACGCCCGCCGCCTGTGCCGTACCCATCGCCGTGCTCACCTGGCGTTGCGCGAAGACCCGCTCGATCGCCACGACGTCGGGTCCGTGCGTGTCGATCCAGTGGACGGCGCCCACGTGGATCGCAAGCAGCCGTTCGGCCAGTTCCATGTCGGCCGGGGTGCGGACCACGTCGACGTCGAGCGCGGTGACTCTGCGGCCGGTTCCCGCCTCCACCAACGCGATTCCGCATCGGGTGAGGCCGGGGTCGACGCCCATGACTCGCACTCGCGCCTCACTTCCCGATCAAGGCCGTCGTCGCACCCGATCGGCACGACGACGGCATCCTCCGCTGCAGCGCAGCGGTAAGAACACTTGTTCGAGACTCTATCAGTCGTTCTCGAGCTCGGCGAGCACCTCGTCGCTGATGTCGACATTGCTGTAGACGTTCTGAACGTCGTCGGAGTCCTCCAGCGCATCGATCAGTTTCATCACCTTGCGCGCGCCCTCGGCGTCGACGGCCACCTCGACCGACGCGCGGAAGTCCGGCTCGGCCGAGTCGTAGTCGATTCCCGCCTCCTGGAGCGCCGTGCGCACGGCGACCAGATCACCGGGTTCGCTGACGATCTCGAAGGAATCACCCAGATCGGTGACCTCCTCGGCACCCGCGTCCAGCACGGCCATCAGCACGTCGTCCTCGGTCTGATCGCCCTTCTCCAACGTCACCACGCCCTTGCGGGTGAACAGGTACGACACCGAGCCCGGGTCGGCCATGTTGCCGCCGTTGCGGGTCATCGCCACCCGGACCTCGGTCGCGGCACGGTTGCGGTTGTCGGTCAGGCACTCGATCAGGATGGCGACGCCGTTGGGGCCGTAGCCCTCGTAGGTGATGTTCTGCCAGTCGGCGCCGCCGCCCTCTTCACCGCCGCCGCGCTTGCGTGCGCGCTCGATGTTGTCGTTCGGGACCGACGACTTCTTCGCCTTCTGAATCGCGTCGTACAGCGTCGGATTGCCTGCCGGATCACTACCACCCGTACGAGCCGCCACCTCGATGTTCTTGATCAGCTTGGCGAACATCTTGCCGCGCTTGGCGTCGATGACAGCCTTCTTGTGCTTGGTGGTGGCCCATTTGGAGTGGCCGCTCATTGTGGTGTTCCCTTCGTGAAAAGTCAGCGATGCCTGTCAGGGCACGGGCAGATTCTACGCTGTGGCAACCATATCGACGAAGAACTCGTGCACGCGCACGTCGCCGGTGACCTCCGGATGAAACGACGTGGCCAGCACGTTTCCCTGCCGTACGGCGACGACACGCCCCGCCGCGGGCCCGCGGTCCACCGTCGCCAGGACCTGCACTCCCGGCCCGGTCTCCTCCACCCACGGCGCCCGGATGAACACGGCGCGCACCGGACGCGCCCCCGGTCGGTCGGTGATGCCGGCGAAGCTCAGATCGGTCTCGAACGATTCCACCTGACGCCCGAACGCATTGCGCCGCACCGTCACATCCAGTGCGTCGAGATGCCGGGCGTCCGGCCGGGTGTCGAGGATCTTCGACGCCAGCATGATCATCCCCGCGCACGAGCCGTACGCGGGCAGCCCGTCACGCAACCGCTTCACCAGCGGGTCGTAGAGCTCGAACACACCGAGCAGCCGGCTCATCGCCGTCGATTCGCCGCCGGGGATCACCAGGCCGTCCACCGCGTCGAGCTCCGATTCCCGGCGCACCGGCACCGCCTCGGCACCGCACGCGGCCAGCGCCGCCACGTGCTCGCGGACATCGCCCTGCAGAGCGAGCACACCGATCCGCACGCTCACCGGTCCTGCCTCATGATCGACGCGGCCGAGTCGGTAGCGACCGACCTGGTCAGTCCCTCCTGGGTCACCGCGGCCACCATCCGGCCGGAGCGGTCGAAGATCCGGCCCTGGGTCAGGGCCCGCCCGCCGCCCGCCGACGGCGAGGTCTGGTCGTACAGCAGCCAGTCGTCGGCCCGGAACGGCCGGAGGAACCACATCGCGTGATCGAGCGAGGCCGTCTGCGCCTTCGCCCCCGGGTGCACCGTCATCGACGACCCCAGCAGCGTCATGTCACTCATGTACGCCAGAGTGCACACGTGCAGCAGATGGTCGTCCGGCAACGGGAGCCGGTACTTGAACCAGACCCGCTGTTGTGCGGCCAGCCCCGGATACCTGGAGGTCTCCGCCTGACCGACGATCCGGATGTCGAAGTTCGCCCACTCCTCCAGCAGCGCCCTCTGACTGTCGTCCGCCGACTCGCGGCCCGGCAGCGACTCCGGGTCCGGCACCTCGGGCATCCGATCCTGGTGCTCGATGCCCTCGTCGTGGGTCACATGGAACGACGCCGACATCGAGAAGATCGCCTCGCCGTCCTGCACGCCGGTCACCCGCCGGGTCACGAACGAACGCCCGTCGCGGATGCGGTCGACCATGAACACCGCGGGCTCGTCCGGCCTTCCCGGCCGGAGGAAATAGCCGTGCAGCGAGTGGACGGCGAACTCCCGGTCCACTGTCCGGGTCGCGGCCACCAGGGCCTGCCCGGCCACCTGACCGCCGAACGTCCTGCGCAGCTGGCTCGGGAAGGAACCGCCGCGATAGATGTCGTTGTCGATCCGCTCCACGGCCAGAATCTCTTCAATGCTCGCCACCCGGCGATTATCGCACCAGCTGCCGAGACCCGCGCACGCCGCTCCACGCACTCCGCTCCGCTCCCGGCGTCGGCAACCCCTCGGTAGGGTCAGGGCATGAGCCCCGAGACGAGTTCTGCAGACGCCGGCACCGACGACACCGGAGCGGATCTGGCCGCCCGGTTGCGCACCGTCCTCGACGGGCGGTGGGCCGCCACCCGCGACACCGTGCGCGACCACATCCAGACTCACGCACTGCTCCCCCAGTCCGGACTGTCCCTCGACGACTATCGCGCCCGCGTGCTCGGCCAGATGAAGGAGATGGTCGCCCTCGGTTTCCCCGCTGCCGGCTTCCGGGCCGAGCACGGCGGCACCGGTGACGTGGGCGCAGCCGTCACCGCCATCGAGACCCTCGGCTACGGCGACCTCTCGCTGATGGTCAAGGCCGGCGTCCAATGGGGCCTGTTCGGCGGAGCCATCGAGAACCTCGGCACCGCACGCCACCACGACGAATACGTCCGCGGCCTCATCGACCTCGACGTACTCGGCTGTTTCGCGATGACGGAGACCGGCCACGGATCCGACGTCCAGCACCTGGAGACCACCGCCACCTATCGACCCGACACCGAAGAGTTCGAAATCCATTCGCCGACGCCGAACTCGCGCAAGGACTACATCGGCGGGGCCGCCGCCCACGCCCGCTACGCCGCGGTCTTCGCACAGCTCGTCACCGGCGGGCCGGGCGAGGAACCGGTCGGCCGCGGCGTCCACTGCTTCGTCGTGCCGATCCGGGACGCCGACGGCGCCGACCTCCCCGGCGTCACCACCTCCGACTGCGGCTACAAGGGCGGTCTCCCCGGGGTCGACAACGGCCGGATCGCCTTCGACCACGTCCGTGTCCCGCGCGCCAACCTGCTCAACCGGTACGGCGACGTGGCCGCCGACGGCACGTACTCCAGCCCCATCGAGTCCGACAACCGCCGGTTCTTCACCATGCTCGGCACCCTGGTCCGCGGCCGCGTCACCGTAGGCGCCTCGGCCGGTGCCGCGGGACGCTTCGGCCTGGCCCTCGCGGTGAACTACGCCCTGGTCCGCCGACAGTTTCAGGCGCCCGGCGGCGACGGCGAACTGCTGCTGATGGACTACCGCACACACCAGCGACGGCTTCTCCCCCTGGTGGCGCGCGCATACGCCTTCGCACTCGCACAGAACGAGGTCACCGCCGAACTCCACGACTTGCAGACCGCGGACCCGGACACCGTCGACCCGGCCGACATGCGCCGCCTGGAGACCAAGGCCGCCGCCATCAAAGCCGGTCACACGGCGCTGGCCCAGCGCGCGATCTCCGAGGCGCGCGAAGCCTGCGGTGGCGCCGGGTACCTGTCGGAGAATCTGCTGCCCCTGCTCCGCGGCGACATCGACGTCTTCACCACCTTCGAGGGCGACAACCTGGTACTCACGCAACTCGTCGCCAAGCAGCAGCTCACCTCGTACGCGGACGACATCCGCGACCTCGACCCCGTGGGATGGGTGAGGTTCGTCGCCAACATGGCAGGCAGCGTCGCGCTGGAGAAGACCGCGGCGCGGCAGGTGGTGCAGACCCTGCTCGACGGCTCCGACGGAGACCCCGAGAACAGCGCCCTCACACACCCCGGAACTCAGCTCAGGCTGCTCCGCAACCGGGAGGATCACCTCACCCGGACGGTCGCGGGACGGCTGGGACGCGCCCGCGAGGACGACGCCGATCCGGTAGCGGTCTTCACCGACACCCAGGATCACCTGATCAAGGTCGGGCAGGCGCACATCGAGCGGATCGTTCTCGAGACCTTCGTCGAGGTGATCGGACGAGTCCAGGACCGCGAGACCCGCCGGTTGCTCAAGCGGGTCCGCGACCTGTTCGTCTACTCGGTCCTGGAAGAGGACCTGTCGTGGTTCCTCATGCACCGGCACGTCAGCGTGGAACGCGCCAAGGCCGTCCGTCGCGGCGTCAACGAACTCTGCGCCGACCTGCGGCCGCACGCTCAGACGCTCGTCGACGCCTTCGGCGTGCCGCCGGTCGGTCTCGACGTGCCGATGCTGCGGCACCGGTAGGACCGGCAGGTTCACCGGCGACTGGCCGGGCCTCAGAGCTCGTCGATGTCGACGATGTCGTCCTGAATCGCACGGGCGACGAGCGCGGCCTTGGTGGAGGCCGGACGGCCGAGTTCGGCGTACTTGGCCCGGATGCGGGTCAGATGGGTGTTGACCGTGCCGAGCGAGATGTACAGCGCCTCGGCGACCGCAGGCTTCGAATCGAGCATCAGCCAGGTGCGCAGCACCTCCACCTCCCGATCGGTGAGCGTCGGCTGCGGCAGCCGCGCCGCCGGAACCGCCGCGTCGGCCTGCCGGCCCGCAGTGGCGGGAGCGGGCGCGGCGTACAGCGGGCGGCCGGGCAACGGCATCACCCGGGCGCTGAGCCGGGCGAGCGCCTCCCGGCGACGACGGTCGACGGCCGACGCGGCGCCGCTGCTCGCCGAACCCGGTCCGCGTGAGTGGCGGGTGCGTGCGGCCTCGCGGGCGGCGGGGGCGGCGGCAGGAGCGGCGGCGATTGCGGTGACGGTCATCTCGAATTCCCTTTCTCGGCGCTGGAACTCACTGTTCCGCGGCTGTTGAAGAGAACGCTATGGGGCTCGGCCAGATCCGTCGATGGGGAGAACTCCCCATGCCATCACTGCTGTTCAGAGGCCTGATTGCGCGCGTACTCCGCGTCGAGGAGCGGGAGATCCTCACGACTGATGACCCGGGTCGAGAGAGCGTACTCGACGAGCCGCAACCTGCGGTTGGTCGCCAGCTTGCCCCCGCCCGCCCGCATGCCGCTCACACCGATCATGTCGAGCTTGTCGCACACATTGTCGAGCTTGCGGTTGAACTTCGTCAGCGGCCAACCCAAGCGTGCCGCGGCCTGCGCCGAACTCGGGATGGCGCTGGCACCGGTACCGTCGCGCTTCAGGATCGCCTCGGCCAGCACCAGGATCGCCAGCCGCTGGCTCTCGGTGAAATTCGGCACCCCGCGCGTGGTGTCACCGCCCACCAGGGTCTCCACGGTGGGTGCGGAGACGTCGGGCGAGCCCGCCTGCACCTGTACCTCGTAGGTGGTCGGGCCGGCGGTGAAGACGATGCTGGTGCGACCGAACACGAGCGGCATCCGCGCGCCCGGACCGAGCGTCGCGGTGAAGCCGAGGTCGGCGGCGGTCACCGTCGCGGACAGATGCGTCCCGAGATTCGTCAGCCACCACATGCCGTTCTCGTCGTGCAGCACGAGGAACCGGCGGTGCAGATAGGGGTTGTCGTCGACGGTCAGCGTGGCCTCACGGCCGATGTAGAACGGTGCTCCGGGAAGCACGGGCATCCGCTCGCCGCAGTACTCGACGAAGGTGGTGCTCGCTTCCGGTCGCACCGTCACTGGCTCGCAGTCGCGTTCGGGTCCGGTTCGGCGGCGGCGGACGGCAGTGTCGCCGACAGGACCACCACCGTGACATTGTCGTGCGCCCCCGACTCCAGGGCGGCCTCGACCAGAGCCGCGGCGGCGACCTCGTTGTCGGGCGAGGCCTCCAGGATCACGGCGATCTCGTCGTCGCTCAACTCGCCGTCGAGCCCGTCCGAGCACAGCAGCACCACGTCGCCGTCGGCTGCGGCGAAGGCGAAGTAATCGGCGACGGGAACGGTCATGCCCGCACCGAGCGCACGAGTGATGACATTCCGGCGCGGGTCGACACGGGCCTGTTCGGACGTCAGATATCCGGCGGCGACGAGTTCCTGCACTTGGGAGTGATCGACGCTCACCTGGCGCAGCTCGCCCGCCGAGTACAGATAGGTGCGCGAATCACCGATGTTGAACGCGACCCAGTTCGGAACACCGTCCTCGATCGCCAGAACGACGCCGGTGGCTGTGGTGCCCGCGCGCCGGCCGGTCTCAGTGCCGAACTCACCGATCCGCTCCTGCGCCTTCTCCAGCAACTCGGCGATGTCCCGCCGCGTGTCGGCGGAACTCTCCCCCACCGGTGCCTGTGCCAGAGTCAGCAGCGCCGCCTCGCTCGCCAGCTCGCCGCTGTCATGGCCGCCCATGCCGTCGGCGACGATGTACCGTCCGGGAACGGCCAGCGCGGCGTCTTCGTTGGCTTCGCGAACCCGACCGACATGGCAGACGACCGCCCAGTCGACGACCACGTCTCCGACCTCGTCCCGGCCGGTGAGCGCGTCGTCGCGCAGAATCCTCGGTTCGTCCATCGTCTCCCCTGCGATCTGTAGTCCTGCGATCGTGGCGCCGGCGACAGCTGCAGCAGGTTACGTCGCCCACGCGAGTGTACTTCTACCACAGCGTCAACGCCGCGATACCCCGGAGCGAGACCTTCGGCTCGCTCTCGAGACGCGAACGAGGTTCCCGGCGATACTCGCCGCGGAACCTCGTTCGATGCTGCGCCTTATCGGCGGATCACCAGCCGCGCTCGGCGAGCCGGTGCGGCTGCGGGATGTCGTCGACGTTGATGCCGACCATCGCCTCGCCGAGGCCTCGCGAGACCTTCGCCAGCTGATCCGGGTCGTCGTAGAAGGTGGTGGCCTTGACGATCGCGGCGGCACGCTGCTCCGGATTGCCCGACTTGAAGATGCCCGAGCCGACGAAGACGCCCTCGGCGCCCAATTGCATCATCATCGCCGCGTCCGCCGGGGTGGCGATGCCGCCCGCAGTGAACAGCGTGACGGGAAGCTTGCCGGCCTTGGCGACCTCGACCACCAGCTCGTACGGGGCCTGCAGTTCCTTGGCCGCCACGTACAGCTCGTCCTCGGGCAGCGAGGTGAGGCGGCGGATCTCCTGGCGGATCCGGCGCATGTGGGTGGTGGCGTTCGAGACGTCGCCGGTCCCGGCCTCGCCCTTCGACCGGATCATCGCGGCGCCCTCGTTGATGCGGCGCAGCGCCTCGCCGAGGTTGGTGGCACCGCAGACGAAGGGCACGGTGAAGGCGAACTTGTCGATGTGGTTCTCGTAGTCGGCCGGGGTCAGCACCTCGGACTCGTCGATGTAGTCGACGCCGAGGCTCTGCAGGATCTGCGCCTCGACGAAGTGACCGATGCGGGCCTTGGCCATCACCGGAATCGACACGGCCTCGATGATCCCGTCGATCATGTCCGGGTCGCTCATCCGCGACACGCCGCCCTGAGCGCGGATGTCGGCGGGAACGCGCTCGAGAGCCATGACCGCGACGGCACCCGCATCCTCGGCGATCTTGGCCTGCTCGGGGGTGACCACGTCCATGATGACGCCGCCCTTGAGCATTTCGGCCATACCGCGCTTGACGCGAGCCGTGCCGGTCGCCGGTGCGTTCTGAGCCTCAGTGGACACTGATTGATCTCCCTGTTCAGTGGTGTCGGATGTCCCTCCAAGTAAACCCGATCGGCTCGGTGCCGACCAACGCCGGGTCCGGCGGGAAGGGAGTCAGCGGGAACCGCTGACGCGTTCGGTGATCTCGAAGTACTCCGGGAGCCGGGAATGTCCGCCCAGCCGGAGCCAGCGCACCATTCGCCGACCGCCCAGGGCTCGCGCATCGCGGACCGCGTCGTTGTAGAAGCGCCGCGCCATCGTCACCCGCGTCTGGGCATCCGCGAGTTCGGCGACCAGAACCGGTGGCCGGTCGGTGTCGGCCACCCCGGCCAGTGCCACCGACAGCCGGTTCTCGGCGGCTTCCCGCTCCTGACGCGGTGCGGCTTCGGCGTCGGTCGCGGCGGCGGCGAGGTCACGGGCGCCCTCGCCGTCCGGGGCCGTGGACGCGATGGCCCGTGCGACGACGGCGCGGCGCTCCAGCGCCGCGACGAGCGCCTCGTAGGCGAGGTCGACGCGCACGTTGAGCCGGTCGAGCCGGGTCGCGCGCGTGGCCGCCAGGATCGCGAGCCAGAGCAGCGCCGCTCCCGCGATCGCGCCGACGACGATCCACACGATCGTCACATTCGTCACAGTCGTCTCCGATCGGCTTCCGGCACGGCCCTAGTCCGACACCACGACGGGACCGGCGCCCAGCGTGACGGTGTCGTACACCCGTTGGATCTCGTCGGCCACATGGCTCCAGTCGTACCGCTGCGCCCGCGCCCGCCCGCGGGCGATGAGTTCCTGCCGTGCCTGCTCGTCGCTGAGCAGGCCGACGACCGCCTCGGCGAGCGCGATCGGCGAGCCGGTCTCCACCACCCGGCCGGCGTCACCGCCGTCGAGCACTCGTTGGAATGCGACCAGATCGCTGGCCACCACCGCCGTCCCGGCCGCCATCGCCTCCACCAGGACGATGCCGAAGCTCTCGCCGCCGAGGTTGGGCGCCACGTATACGTCGGCGCTCGCCAGGGCCCGCGCCTTCGTCTCGTCGTCGACCATGCCGAGGAACTGCAGATGTCCGGACAGGTCCCGGGCGCGCCGTCGCAGCGCCTTCTCGTCTCCGCCCCCGACCACCAGCACGGTCACGTCCGGAAAGCGTTCGACGATGTGCGGCAGGGCGCGCATGAGGATGTCGATGCCCTTGCGTGGCTCGTCGTAGCGGCCGAGGAACATCACGGTCCGGCCCGGCGCCGGGAAGCCCTCGAGCGGTGTCGCCTCGGCGAACGACGCGACGTCGATGCCGTTGGGGATCTCCACCGCGTCGTTGCCCAGCGACTCCATCTGCCAGCGGCGCGCGAGTTCGGACACGGCGATCTTGCCCGAGATCCGCTCGCGGTACTGGCGAAGCATCGAGTCGAACGCCGTGAGCCACAGCGACTTCGTGGTCGCCGTGTGGAAGGTGGTGACGATCGGTCCGGTCGCGACCATCAGCGACAGCATCGACAGGCTGGGCGCGTTGGGTTCGTGGACGTGCAGGACGTCGAACTCGTTCACCTCGATCCACCGCCGCAGTCGGTGGTAGGCCTTCGGCGAGAAGGTCACACGCGAGACCGACCCGTTGTAGGGGATCCCGAGCGCCGGGCCGGCGGAGTCGAAGTAGTCCGGCACCTGGACGTCCGGCCCGGCCGGCGCGAGGACCCGCACGTCGTGCCCGCGCCCGATGAAGACCTCCGCCAGTTCGATCACGTGCGCCTGAACGCCGCCGGGCACGTCGAACGAGTAGGGGCAGATCATGCCGATCTTCACCGCGCTACTCCCCGTCCACCCCGAGCCGGTCGCGGCGCGCCTGCGACCAGTCGCTCTCCCACAGCGGCTGCAGCATGTGCCAGTCGGCGGGCGCACTCGCGATGCCTTCGGCGAATGCGTCGGCCAGGGCCTGGGTGGCGGCGGCCACGCCACCGGAGGTGTCGATGACGGTGCCGCAGCGGATCAGGGACGTGTCGGCGTCCGGGTAGCTGTGGTGCACGGCGAGAAGGGTCGCGCCGGTCTCGATGGCGAGTTTCGCCGGCCCCGCGGGCATCCGCGTCCGCTCCCCGAAGAGTTCGACGGGCACCCCGCTGTGCGACAGGTCGCGGTCGCTCATCAGGCAGACGATGCCGCCCGCGCGCAGCCGATCGGCGAGGAGCCGGAAGGGCGGCTGCTCGCCGCCGGTGAGCGGGAAGACCTCGAAGCCGAGCGACTCCCGGTAGGCGACGAACTGGTCGAACAGCGACTCCGGCTTGAGCCGTTCGGCGACGGTGGCGAACTGTCCGTAGTGCGCGACCAGCCACACCCCGCAGATGTCCCAGTTGCCCGAGTGCGGCAGCGCCATCACCACGCCCTTACCGGACGTGCAGACCTCGTCGACCACGCGGCGGTCGTGGTCGGACATCCGCACACTGGCCACGATGTCGGCGGGATCGGTGGTCGGCAGCCGGAAGGCCTCTCGCCAGTACCGCGCATACGAGCGCATCGCCTGTTCGACGAGTGCGTCGGGCACCTGCTCCGGCGTCGTGCCGACCACCCGCGCAAGATTTTTGCGCAACTGCTCCGGCCCCCCGCCGCGCCGGCCGGCGACGGTCCCGACGGCGTCGAAGACACTGCGGGCCACCGACTCCGGCGCCCAGCGGACGGCCGCCCACCCGGCGCGATAACCGAAGTCGGAAGCGTACTCGGCGAGCTTGTCGAGCACGATCACGCCTCCCCGTCGCCGGTGCGGCCGGACTCGTCCGGGCCGTCATCCGTGCCGGCCTCGTCCGGAACGGCGATGGGGATCAGATCGCGGGCGCCCGGCGAGCAGTAGATGGACCACATCCGCTGACCCACGGTGATCACCGACAGCACCGCGAGCGCCCACATCGCGACGTGGATCGCCCACCACCAGTGCAGGCCGGGGAAATCGGTGAAGCCGGCGCCGACCAGGACGATGATGAGCCGGTCGGGCCGCTCGATGAGGCCGCCGTCGCCGTACAGCCCGGCGGCCTCGGCACGCGCCTTGGCGTAGGAGATGACCTGCGAGGTCACCAGGCAGATCAGCGTCGCGATCAACAGCGGACGGTGCGGCGCGGTGAAGGCCGCCCACCAGGCGAGCGCTCCGAATATCGCGCCGTCGGCGATCCGGTCGCAGGTGGCGTCGAGCACCGAGCCGAATCTGGTGCCTCCGCCGCGGGCGCGGGCCATCGCGCCGTCGAGCATGTCGAACATCACGAACGCCCACGTGACGAGGGCGCCCGCGAAGAGGTAACCCTGCGAGAAGAGGGCGATCGAGGCCCCGACCGTGATGACGGTGCCGACGAGAGTCATCGCGTCCGGGGTCAGCCCGGTGCGGATGAGCGCACGGCCGATCGGCAAGGTGACCTTGGAGACCGAGGCCCGTCCGAGGATGCTGAGCATTTCCGTCCTTAAGAAAGTTCGTTCCACGCCTGTGCCAGCAGCGCGCGCGTCTGCTGGAGGAGTTGCGGAAGCACCTTCGTGTCCCCCACGACGGTGATGAAGTTCGAGTCGCCCGTCCATCGCGGGACGACGTGCTGGTGCAGGTGTTCCGACAGCGAGCCGCCGGCCGGCGCCCCCAGGTTGAGTCCGACGTTGAACGCATCCGGATTCGAGACCGACTTGATGACCCGGATCAGCCGCTGCGTGAACGCCATCAACTCGAGGCTCTCCTCGGGAGTGAGATCCTCGAGGTCGGCCACCTGACGGTACGGGACCACCATGGCGTGGCCGGGGTTGTACGGGTACAGGTTCAGCACCACGTACACCGACTCCCCGCGCGCGACGATCAGCCCGTCCTCGTCCGACATCCGCGGGATGTCGAGGAACGGGTGCCCGGTGAGTTCACCGCCGTCGACCGCCCGCCTGGGCGCGGCCGCGGTGATGTAGCTCATGCGGTGCGGCGTCCACAACCGCTGCAGGTGATCCGGATCGGTCATCGACGCTGCTCCCTCATCGACGCTTGCGTGCGGCATCGAGGAAGTCCTGCATGGTGGCGGCGGTCGGCGAATCGTTGCGGCGCGACTCCTCCCACTCGTCGATCGCCACGATCGCGTCGTCGACGGGCACCCCGTTGAGCTGGGTTCCGTCGCGGAACCGGAAGCTCACGGCGTTCGCCTCCACGTCCCGCTCGCCGGCGAGCAGCATGAACGGCACCTTGGCGGTGGTGTGGTTGCGGATCTTCTTCTGCATCCGGTCGTCGGAGAAGTCCACTTCGGCGCGCACCCGTCGGCCCTTGAGGCGCCGGACGACGCCCTGCAGGTGGTCGGCGAAGGCGTCGGCGACCGGGATGCCGACCACCTGCACCGGCGACAGCCACACCGGGAACGCGCCCGCGTAGTGCTCGGTGAGGACGCCGAAGAACCGCTCGATGGAGCCGAACAGCGCGCGGTGGATCATCACCGGTCGCTTCTTGGTGCCGTCGGAGGCGGTGTACTCGAGTTCGAAGAGCTCCGGCTCGAAGAAGTCGAGCTGCAGGGTGGACATCTGCCATGTGCGGCCCAGCGCGTCCTTGACCTGCACGGAGATCTTGGGCCCGTAGAACGCGGCGCCGCCCGGATCGGGAACCAGCTCCAGACCGGAGGCCTCGCCGACCTGACGCAGCGTCTGTGTCGCCTCGTCCCAGACCTCGTCCGATCCGACGTACTTCTCCGGATCCTTGGTGGAGAGCTCCAGGTAGAAGTCGTCGAGACCGTAGTCCTTGAGCAGTTGCAGCACGAAGTTCAGCGTGGTGGTCAGCTCCTCGACCACCTGCTCCTGCGTGCAGTAGATGTGCGCGTCGTCCTGCGTGAAGCCGCGGGCCCGGGTGAGACCGTGCACCACGCCGGACTTCTCGTACCGGTACACCGAACCGAACTCGAACAGCCGCAGCGGGAGTTCACGGTACGACCGCCCGCGCGACCGGTAGATCAGGTTGTGCATCGGGCAGTTCATCGGCTTGACGTAATAGTCCTGGCCGGGCTTGCGGACGGTGCCGTCGTCGTTGTACTCGGCGTCGAGGTGCATCGGCGGGAACATGCCGTCGGCGTACCAGTCGAGGTGCTTCGACACCTCGAACAGATGCCCCTTGGTCAGATGCGGCGTGTTGACGAACTCGTAGTCGGCGGCAGCGTGCTGCTCGCGCGAGTAGTCCTCCATCTCCTTGCGGATGATGCCGCCCTTGGGGTGGAAGACGGGCAGACCCGAACCGAGTTCGTCGGGGAAGCTGAACAGGTCCAGTTCGGCGCCGAGCCGGCGATGGTCGCGCTTCTCGGCCTCGGCGAGACGGTCCAGGTAGGCGTCCATCGCCTCGGTGGACTCCCAGGCGGTGCCGTACACGCGCTGGAGGTCGGCGAGCGACTGATCGCCGCGCCAGTAGGCGGCCGAGCTGCGCGTCAGCTTGAAGGCGGCGATGTACTTGGTGGTCGGCACGTGCGGGCCGCGGCACAGGTCGCCCCAGATCTTCTCCCCGGTCCGCGGATTGAGGTTGTCGTAGGCGGTGAGCTCGCCGCCGCCGACCTCCATCACCTCGGCGTCGTCGGCCGCGCCCTTGTCGTCGATCAGTTCGAGCTTGAACGGCTCGTCCGCGAGCTCGGCCCGCGCCTGCTCCTTCGACTCGTAGACGCGGCGGGAGAACCGCTGACCGGACTTGATGATCTTCTTCATCTGCTTCTCGAGAGCCTTGAGGTCCTCGGGGGTGAAGGGATCGTCCACCTGGAAGTCGTAGTAGAAGCCGTCGGTGATCGGCGGCCCGATGCCCAGATGCGCCTTCGGGTTCAGCTCCTGGACGGCCTGCGCCAGCACGTGCGCGCACGAGTGGCGGATCACCGCGCGTCCGTCCTCCGAGTCCGCGGTGACGGGCTCGACCAGCGTGTCGGTCTCCGGCGCCCACGACAGGTCGCGCAGCGTGCCGTCGGCCTCGCGGACGACGACCACCGCCTGCGGTCCCTTGTTGGGCAGTTCGACACCGTCGGGCAGATCCGCGTCCCGCATGGCGGCGCCGGCGGTAGTGCCCGCCGGAACCCGGACGGTCTCGGGCAGGCGGGCTCTTT
Source organism: Gordonia sp. LUNF6 (assembly GCF_047041125.1). Taxonomy (NCBI): domain Bacteria; kingdom Bacillati; phylum Actinomycetota; class Actinomycetes; order Mycobacteriales; family Gordoniaceae; genus Gordonia; species Gordonia sp. LUNF6. Next base: position 1,829,399 of record NZ_CP178181.1, on the reverse strand, counting down.
CGGCAGCGACGTTGTCGGGCACGGTCGTGATTCCTCTATTCGGTGTCGAGAGGGGCGGCTGCCGCATGTCGGTCACGGACACGCGGCACGGTCGCGTTGAATCGTATCGCGCGCATCCCGTCGCACATCCACAGAGTGACCGCGATCGTGATCAGGAGCAACAGGACATACGCCCCGCTGCCCGCCAAACGGAACGGCAGTTCCCACGCCGGGCCGATCGGGGCCCGGAGGAACCGGAACACACCGAACGAGAGTTTGATGTCCTCGTGCCCGTGGGGGCCGACGACGGTGACCCGATGCCACCAGGTGAACGTCAGCGCCACCACCGTGGCCGGTGCCAGCCACCACAGCCACGTGACCGGGCGGCGCCGGTCGGCCGCGTCGAAGCAGTGCACCACCGCCACCATCAGCAAGGGCACCACCCACACCCAGTGATGTCCCCAGGAGAAGGGCGAGACCGCGCACGAGGTCATGCCGGTGATGCTCAACGCGAGCAGTTCCTGGCCGTCGCGGTGGGCCGCGTACGCCGCCCACAGACCGAGCAGTCCGACGACCACACCCACCGGAATCCACAGCCAGCTCGGCGTGTGCCCGAGTCCCATGGGCACCAGTCGGGCGAAGAAGCCGTTGAGCGACTGATTGGCCGGGTGGTCCATCGGCCCGATCCGCCCGGTCTGCGAGAGGCTGTCGGTCCAGAACCCCCACGCCTCCGAACCGAGGATGGCCAGACCGATGGCGATGGTGACGCCGAAGGTGACGACCGCCGTCACCGCGGCGCGCCATTGCCTGGTGATCAGCAGGTACGCGGTGAAGAAGATCGGGGTCAGTTTGATACCGGCGGCGAGCCCGACGCCGATTCCGCGCATCCGCTCGCTTCGCCGCACCTGATCCGCGATCACGATCAGCGCCAGCACCAGGTTGATCTGACCGTTCCAGAACGTGGTGTGGACCGGTTCGAGACCGATCACCGACACCGCGAACAGAACGACGAAGGCGACGAATCGCCCGTCGATCCGGAACCGCAGCGAGCGCAGCGAGACCGCGACCAGACCCAGCAGGCACACGACGTTGCCGACGTTCCACAGGAACTGGGCGGAGTGCTCGGGGATCCAGGCCAGCGGCACCAGGATGATCGCGGCGAACGGGGTGTAGGTGAATTGCCACACCTTGTACACAGGGAGGTCGTAGAGCGGGCGTCCGTCCCACACCGCCGCGGCCCCTCCGCGGTAGACGCGCGTGTCGATGCCCATGTTGAAGAGTCCGAACACCGGGTGGTCGAACGGCGCCACCCAGATGTTCCAGGCGATGATCAACGCCGCACCGACAGCGGCCAGTGCCACCATCGACCATGTCACCGGACGTGTATCCGCCCCGCTGATTTTCACTCGGCGATAATACGTCCGGTCCGTCCGCCGAGGCGGTACGGCGCACAGGGGTGTCGGACCAGGGTTCTTTGTGGAGTTCGACCCGTCCGCCCCCTCCGCCCGGCGACGCTGGCCATACTGGCATCCGGTGCCGGCGTCCGGCACGCATGAGACACGAGCACGCGCCCGCACGGGGCCGTCGCTCGGGAAGGGAGCCGTTCCAGGTGAGTGGAGCACACGCGGCCCGGCCGGGCGCCGATCTCGTCCGGCTCGCCGCATCGTCGATGCGCAACCGCCGCGCGATCGTCGCCGGAGTGATCCTCGCCCAGATCCTGGCGATGGCCGCGAGCCTGGCCCAGCCCACCTTCAACGCGCTCATCATCGACAACGGAGTGGTGGCGGGCGATGTTCCGTACATCGAACGGATGGGCGCGATCATGCTGGCGGTCGCGATCGGCGGACTGGTCGCCTCGCTCGCCGCCATCGCGCTCGGCGCGGCGCTCTCGGCGGGCACGTCAGCCGACCTGCGTCGATCGGTGTACCGGCACGTCGCCGACTTCTCCACAGCCACCTATCACGAACTCGGAACGCCCACGCTCCTGACTCGGACCTCCCTCGACACCTCGGTGGTCGGACAGGCGGTGTTCCTGACCACCAGCGTCGCGGTGGCGGCACCGCTGGTGACCGTGGGTGCGATCGCCATGTCGCTGCGGGAGTCGGTGCGCCTGGCACCCGTCATCGTCGTCACCGCCATCGTGCTGAGCATCGGCATCGGGATCTTCGTCGTCTATGTCACGCCCCTGGCCACGCGCGTCCAGGGTGCGGTCGACCGCGTCAACCGGGTGCTGCGCGAACAACTCGGCGGTACCCGGATCATCCGCGCGTTCCGCCGCGAGCGGGCCGCCAGCACCCGGTTCTCCGAGGTCAATCGCGATCTGACGGCTCTGGTCCGCAGGGTCGCGGCACTGCAGTTGATGCTGCTGCCCGGGGTCCTGTTGATCGCGAATCTGGCGAGCGTCGCCACCAGCCTGTTCGGCGCCCGTCTGATCGAGGACTCGCATCTGACGATCGGTGGCCTCACGGCGTTCACCGGGTACCTGATGCAGATCGTCGCGGGTATCACGGTGTTCATCGCACTGGCCGGAATGCTCCCCCGCGCCCGCGCCAGCGCCACCCGCCTGGCGGCCGTGATCAACCGTCCCGCGGGCCTGGACGACGACGGGACCGCCGTCGTCGACGGTCCGTTGCCGCTGACCTTCCGGTCGGCGACCGTGCGGTATGAAGGTGCAGATCACCCGGCCGTCGACGCGGTCTCGCTGACGTGCCTGCCGGGGACGGTGACCGCCGTGATCGGCGGCACCTCCAGCGGCAAGTCGTCGCTGCTCGCGCTGGTGCCGAGACTGCTCGACCCCGCATCCGGGACCGTGGAGGCCGGCGGCGTCCGACTCGGGGCGTGGCACCTGCCCGACCTGCGCGCGGCCGTCGCCCACGTGGGCCAGGGTCAGTCACTGGTGGCGGGCACGGTCGAATCGAATCTCCGCCTCGGCGACGCCGAGGCCGACGACGACCGGCTCTGGCGCGCCCTCGAGGCGGCTCAGATGGCGACGACCGTCGTCGACCGCGGCGGACTCTCCACCGAGGTGGCGCAGGGCGGATCCAACTTCTCCGGCGGACAGCGGCAGCGGCTCGCGGTGGCACGCGCGCTGGTGAGGCGACCGCGGATCCTGTGCCTGGACTCGGCGTTCTCGGCGATGGACCGCAGTACCGCCGAATCGGTGCTCTCGGGAATCCGGGCCACTCTGCCCGAGGCGACGATTCTGCTGGCCGACCAGCAGGTGGACAACGTCCGCTCCGCAGACCTGATCGCCGTGCTCGACGCCGGCCGGATCGTCGCGACTGGACGCCACGAGGACCTGCTCACCCGATGCGCCGTGTACCGCGAGTTCGCCCAGGCACAGGCCGCTCCTGCTCCTGCTCCTGAGGGGCCGACTGTGGCGACGGGGGTCTCACGATGAGGATCGTCCGCGCGCTGCGCGAGTTCCGGCGTTTCCTCGGCTCCGACCGCAGGCTGAGCTTCGCGCTGGTCCTGTCGGTGGTCGCCGCCCTGTCGACGGTCACCGTGCCGGTGCTCCTGGCCCGCCTCACCAACATCATCTTCTCCGGCGCCGTGAGCACCAGGCTGCCCGCGGGCGACACTCGGGAGCAGGCCGTCGAGCAACTCCGCAGAAGCGGGCAGGGCGATCTCGCCAACGTGGTCGAGACCACCGGCGCGGTACCGGGCGCCGGGATCGACTGGGACCGGCTGTGGGCCGCCGCCGCAGTCGCGTTGATCGCCATCGCCCTGGTCACGATCACCCGCATCGGCAGCGGCCTGCTCGTGAACAGCGCGGTTCAGGACGCGATCCGCACCATCCGCGAACGGGTGGAGCGCAAGATCCACCGTCTGCCGGTCTCCCGACTCGAGGGCGGTCGGCGCGGCGAGGTGCTCAACGCGATGACCGTCGACGTCGACAACATGTCGACGGTGATCGGCCCGCTCTTCGTCCAACTGCCGGTGCTGATGCTCACCGTGGTGGCGGTGGCGGTCGCGCTGATCCTGCTCTCCCCCTTCTTCGCCCTCATCGCCTTCGCCACGATCCCGGTCACCGCGGCCCTGGCGTTCACGGTGGTCCGGTTCGCCCGCCCGCACATGCAGGCGCAGTGGCGGACCACCTCGTCGATCAGCGCACATATCGAAGACGTCTACGGTGCCCACGACATGATCGCCGCGTACGACGGACATCCGCAGACTTCGCGGGAGTTCGACGAGCTCAACCGCCGGCTGGAACGCGCGGCGCGCAGCGGGCAGGCGTGGAGCGGTTCCATCACCCCGGTCCTCACCTTCTGCAACGCCCTGGTGTTCGTGATCATCGCGGTCCTCGGTGCGCTCAAGATGCTCGACGGCGCCGTCACGCTCGGGACCCTGCAGGCCGTCGTGATGTACACCCAGCAGCTCTCGGCCCCGATGACGGAGTTGTCGAGCACGCTGCCGACCCTGCAGTCGGGCTTCATCTCATTCGGTCGCGTGCGCACGTTCCTGGGCGCCGACGAGGAGCCCGAGCCCGCGGTCGACGATGAGCCGGTCGCCGCTCACGGACGGCACACGCTTCCGCCGACGGTCGCCTTCGAGCGCGTGCACTACTCCTATGCCGACGGCAGCCCCGTACTGCGCGGAATCGACCTGACGCTGCCCGCCGGACGCACCACCGCGCTGGTCGGCGCCACCGGGTCGGGCAAGACCACACTCACCGGGCTACTGCAGCGGTTCGCCGACCCGACCGCCGGACGGATCCTGATCGACGGCGAGGACATCGCGGGGATGTCGCGCTCGAAGGTGCGGTCGATGATGGCGGTGGTGACGCAGGATCCGTGGTTGTTCAGCGGGACGGCGGGCGAGAACGTCGACTACGGACGCCCCACCGATGGCCGCGCGGTCGACGAAGCGATGGTCGACTCGCTGCTGGCAGGGCTGCCGAGTGGACCCGAGACGCCGGTCTCCGGCGACAGCACCCTGCTCAGCGCGGGCGAGAGACAGCTCATCACGGTCGCGCGCGCGCTCGCCGCCGACCCCGACATCCTCATCCTCGACGAGGCCACCAGCGCCGCGGACCCGCGCACCGAACTCATCATCGGCCGTGGTCTGGAGGCACTGCGGAACCGCACCACCACGCTCATCGTCACCCACCGGTACTCCACGCTCGCGACCGCCGACACGATCGCAGTGCTCGCCGACGGCAGGATCATCGAGCACGGTTCGGCCTCGGAGCTGCTGGCTGCGGGCGGTGAGTTCGCCCGAATCTACGGGCGCGGCCCGACCTGATGTTCGACAAGGGCCGATAGCGGACACGGAATGTGCAAGTATGTGACCAGCCTCATTGCCTGATTGGGCTCCGCTCGCCTGACAGGGCTCCGCGAAAGGCTCCGCTCCCCCGCCCCGACGACAGGAACTCCGAACCGTGATCCGCAGACCCTCCCGAATCGCCCTCGCCGCCACGGCGGCCGCCCTCATCGTCGGAGGCGCGAGCCTGCCGGCCGCGCCCGTCTCGGCCGCGCCGGCCTCCGCGCTGGTGTCGTCCAGCGCCACCGGTCCCACCAGCACCGACATCGTGGTGCACTCGGCGGCGATGAACCGCGACATACCGCTGACCGTCCTTCTGCCGAAGGACCGGTCTCGGCCCGCCGGCGTGCTCTATCTCCTCAACGGGGCCGGTGGCGGCGAGGACTCCGCGACCTGGCAGGGCAAGACCGACGTCGTGAACTTCTTCGCACAGAAGAACGCCTACGTGGTGATTCCGATGAAGGGCGCGTTCAGCTACTACACGGACTGGCTCAAGCCCGACGAGAAGCTCGGCGTCAACAAGTGGTCGACCTTCCTCGGCGAGGAACTGCCCGCAGTCATCGACAGCACCTACTCCACCAACGGCCGGAACGCCATCGCCGGCATCTCCTCGTCGGCCACCTCGGTGCTGAACCTGGCGATCGCCCACAAGGGTCTGTATCGCACCGTCGCCGCCTACAGCGGCTGCGCGGCCACCTCCACCCAGCCCGGCCAGACGTATGTGCGGCTGGTGGTCGAGACCCGCGGCGGCGGCGACGCCCGGAACATGTGGGGGCCGTACAACGGTCCCCTGTGGCGTCAGAACGATCCGGTCGTGAACGCTGCCGGGCTGCGCGGCGTCTCGCTGTACCTGAGCGCCGCGACCGGTCTGCCCGGCAAGTACGACACCCCGCAGTACGTCCCGGACTCGGCGACGCTCACCGACCAGATCGTCGTCGGCGGCGCGATCGAGGCGGCGACGCGTCAGTGCACCGAGGGCCTGGCCGCGAAACTGGGCCGTCTCCGCATTCCTGCGACGGTCGACCGTGTTCCGGCCGGTTCGCACTCCTGGAAGTACTGGCAGGACCAGCTGCACAAGTCCTGGCCGCAGATCGCCCGCGGTATCGGCGCCTGACGCCGGGCACGGCTCAGATCTCCGGCCAGTGGTGTTCCAGGCCGGCGAGGATGAAGTCGATCTTGGTGTCGACCGCCCCGCGGTCGATCCACGAGTCGTCCGGACGCAGAGCGGTGTCGCCCGCACCGAGCGCCCGGCGGATCCGGTCCAGTCCGGAGTCGCCGCGCTCGTCTACCGCGCGCATCGACTCCACCGACAGGTGCGAGGCGAATACCGAGTCGCCCAGGAAGTCCAGGGCGAACATCGCCTGGCCGCGGGTCTTCCCCTCCGCCGCCAGGGCCGCGACGTAGGCGGCGAAGACGTGCTCGATCCGTGACGGCGCCGGTGCGAAGGCGTATACGAGCAACGCGAGTCCGGGGAAGTCGTCGCAGACTCGCCAGCACTCGTCGGCCCACAACCGCAGTACGTCGCGCCATCGGCTGCCCGGCTCCGGCAGCGCGATGGTCGCCCCTGCCGCGTCGAGGCAGGCGATCACCAAGTCGTCGCGCGAGGGGAACAGCCGATAGATGGCAGCCGTCACGACGCCGAGCCGTTCGGCGACCGCCGAGAGCGTGAACCGGTCGATGCCCTCGGCGATCGCCGCGGCGACCACGTCGTCGGCGGTGAAGGCGGGCTTGCGCCCCACCTTCCGTCCGCCGCGGACGGGCCGGTTGTCCGGTGAGCTTGAACCCTGCACCGGTCCAGATTAGTCGGCGACGATCCGCCACCCCTGCGCACTGTGCAGCCGGTTCCAGAAGTGCGAGTACGTGCCGTCCTGGGCCAGGAGTTGCTCGTGCGTGCCCTGCGCCTCCACTCGCCCGTCGTCGGTGAGCGCCACGATCTGGTCGGCCGCGGCGATCGTCTCCAGACGATGCGCGATGATCAGCACGGTGGCCTGCGTGCGCAATCGTTCGACGGCAGCGACGATGTTCGCCTCGTTCTCCACATCGAGCGCCGAGGTGGCCTCGTCGAGCAGCACGATCGGTGACCGTTTCAGCAATGCCCGTGCGATGGCGACTCGTTGCCGTTCGCCTCCGGAGAGTGCTCGCCCACCTTCCCCCACCCGCGAATCCCAGCCGTCCGGGAGCCGCTCGGCGATCTCGGTGACGCCGGCCAGGTCCGCCGCCGCGCGGATCTCATCCCGCGACGCGCCGCTCCGGCCGACTGCGACATTGGCCTCAAGGGTGTCGTCGAACAGATAGACGTCCTGGAATACCAGCGACAACTGCCCCATCAGTTGCTCGGTGGTCTGCTCGGTCACCGGCACGCCGCCGACATTCACCGTGCCGGCGTCGACGTCATGGAAGCGGCTCACCAGTCTGATCAGCGTGGTCTTGCCGCTGCCGGAGGGACCGACCAGGGCCACCATCGCACCGGCGGGCACCCGGAGCGAGACGTCGCGCAGGACCGGATCCTGGTCGGAGCGGTAGGCGAAACTCACCCGGTCGAGTTCGATCGTGCCGGGAGCGGTCAACTCGGCCGGAGACGGCGGCTCAGGCAGCGGTTCGGCGGTGAGCACCTCGTCGATGGCGTCGAGCAGCGGCCGCCGAGATTCAAGGCTCATCGCGCTCTCGGTGATGGTGGAGAGGGTGGAAGTGAAGCGCAGTGCGAAACCGACGAACGCCAGCGCCGGAATCGGTTCGAGCGCCCCCGAGACGGCCAGCGCTCCGGTGATGGAGATCAGCGCGACGATCACTCCCTGGGTCGCCATGCCGGAGAGCAACAGACCGGCGGTCTCGATCCACTGTGCTCTTCTTCGGGCGCGGAGGGTGTCACCGAACGCGGCGTCCAACGGTGCGAACGAGCGGCCTCGACCGCACGATCGCAGTGCGCCCTGGCACTGCGCGTACTCGACGATGCGGTTCGCCAGGTTCACCTCTTCCGGCTCGTGAATCCGCTCGCCACTGCGCATCAACGCAGTCGACGCCAGGGTGATGATCACGAACACCGGTGCGGCGATCGTCAGAATCAGACCGAGCCACGGATTCCAGAACCACGACGCCACCACGATCACGATCGCCGCAGTCATCCGCGAGACCAGCGGGCCGATCATGTGGGCGAAGATCTCGCCCGCCATCATCAACTCCGACGAGACCATCCGCGACAATCGGCCGGACAGCGGGCGTGCGAACCAGCCCAGCGGCTGTCTCGACACCTGGTCGCCCACCAGCCGGTGAATGCTGTGGAGGAAGTCCAGAGCGACCGCGTACGTGCGCCGCTCCTGAATGTAGATGAGCGCGAAGGCCGCCGCCGCGAGCACTGCGAAGACGATCAGCCATCCCGCGGTTCCCGATCCCCACACCCGTTCGCCGGATGCGAGCGAGCTGATGGCCGGGAGCAACGCGACCAGGGCCAGGCCTTCGACCAGACCGGCCAGCACTGCGGCCAGCAACGCCGGGGCCAGCGCCTCGGGCGCGGAGACCATCCGCTTCATCCGCGGGATGATGTCGATCAGTGGCAGGTTCATCATTTCTCGCCTTCCTCGACCGACTCCCACAGGCGGGCGTAGCCGGGCTCGCCGAGGAGGTCGTCGTGCGTGCCGGTTGCGAGCACGCGCCCTCTGTCCACGAGCACGATCTGATCGACGCCCTCGACCACCTCGGGTCGGTGCGCCACCAGAAGCACTGTCTTGTCGCGGGCCAGATCACTGAGCGCCTGCTGGATCTGGTGCGTGGACTCCGGATCGGTGAGCGCGGTGGCCTCGTCCAGGATGAGGACGGGGGCGTCGACCAGTACGGCACGCGCGATGGCGATGCGCTGCGCCTGACCGCCGGAGAGCCCGCTCGCCGAGCCGTAGACGGTGTCGAAGCCGTCCGGGAGACTTTCGATGTCGTCGAGGATCCGGGCGGCACGGGCGGCTGCGCGGATCTGTTCGTCGGTCGCGTCCGGCCGGCCGAGGGCGATGTTGTCGCGGAGCGAGATCGACGGCAGTTGCGGTTCCTGCAACACGAAGCTCACGTGCTGGTAGAGGTGGTCGATCTCGGCGATCGGTACGCCGCCGAGGCGGATCTGCCCCGCGAAGGGATCGTCGAAGCGCGCCAGCAGAATCGCGATGGTCGACTTGCCCGAGCCCGAAGGGCCGATCAGCGCGGTGATCGTGCCCTCGCGGAGGGTGAACGAGACGTCGTCGAGTGCCAGGTCCGCTCCCGGCCCGCCGTACGAGTAGCTGACGTGGTCGAATTCCACGTCGTGTCCTTCGGGCTGGGCGCGAACACCGTCGTCGTCGAGGGTCGGGGTTTCGAGCAGGTCGGTGAGACGCCGCGCGGACGCGCCCGCCATCTGCGATGACCACATGGAGTTCATCAGCACCTCGATGCCGTACGGGACCAACAATGCGATGAGCGAGGTGGCGAGCACGTCGGCCGTGGTGACCTCGCCGCGGTGCACCAGCCAGGCGCCGCCGCCGATGTTGATCAGCAGTACCAATGGGACCGCGAGCAGGGAGGTACCCAGCGAACTGACTCGAAGAAGCGGCTTCACCCAGGCGTAGTAGAAGGCCTGGAAATCGCCGGCGGCCTCCTGATAGGCGCTGTGCGCGCGGCCCACCCGTCCGAATGCCTTCACCACCGTGATACCCGTGACGAACTCGACCATCCGTGCCGAGACCACGCTGAGCTTGGCGTCCATCTCAACGGTCTTCTCCGCCATGCCGCGCATTCCCAACGCCATCGCGGCGGCGTACAGGGGAACCGTCGCTATGGCCAGCAGACCCAGCCGCCAATCGATGACGAACGCGTAGGCCGTCAACGCCAGTGGCATCACCACGGCCTGGGTGCCGTCGACTGGCTGGTGGGCGATGAGGTGGTGGATGGTTCCGATATCGTCTTGCAGCGATTTGCGCACGCGGCCGGAGTTCGTCGACGTGAACCATGTGAGCGGCACACGCGAGAAACGTTCCACCATCCGCAGGCGGATCGTATGCCCCAGTCGGATGTCCGCGAAGTGGGTGACGCCCAGTGCCACGAAATAGACGGCGAGCCGCAGGGTGAAGGTGACGATCAGGATCTCGATCCAATGGTTCACCTCATCGCCGTCGACGGGTGCCTCCGCACGGGCCGCATCGAGCAGGACCTCGCCGATGTGCACCAGCGCGACGTACGGGACCACTGCGAGCACACCCGAGATCACCGCGAGTCCACGACCGAGGGCCAGTTGCGGGGCCACCGGGCGCATCAGTTCGCGGAGCGCGCGGGAGTCCTCGCGCTGCTGAACCTTCGGATCGGTCGGCGGGTCGTCGGCGGTCTGCACCGGTGGCGCTTCCAGCGTCGTCATATCGCTCCTCACGCATGTGTCTTAGGTTTGCCATACCTATTAATGAAGTGCGTTCAGAATAGGGTCGATGCGAAGTCGTGGCAAGCCCCCGAGCGGGGCGAAAGTAGAGAGAAAGGAGGCACTCGCTGGACCGAGATCTGCGAAACAGCAGGAGGAGAGGCGGAACGTCGTCGAGTCGCGATCGCGCTCGCGCGTCGAGTGGCAAGTCGCGCGTCGAACAGCAAGAAGACCCGCAGTAACCTGCGGGTCTTCTTCTTGTGGTCCCGGCTGGGATCGAACCAGCGACCTCCCCGGTGTGAACGGGACGCTCTTCCACTGAGCCACGGGACCGTATCGAGTTATGAACGACCTGCGTCGGTCGCACGAGAAAACAGATTACACATCGCGGCCGACGGCACCAAATCCCCCGCTCGAAAGCCGGGAACACTCGCGAGGAACGGTCGCGAGCCCGTCTCCGGGGTGCCAAGAACGCTCCCATCTGCGGAATCACATCCATGTAAGTCGCTGACCTCACGATTTGTCTTGACGACATACGTGCCGCTAGTGTTCTTCTCGCTGGTGAGCAACGCCCACAAGGCAGCTCACCGGTATGCGGATGTAGCGCAGCTGGTAGCGCATCACCTTGCCAAGGTGAGGGTCGCGGGTTCGAATCCCGTCATCCGCTCGGAAAGATCACCTGGTGGCGTGGCCGAGTGGTGAGGCAACGGCCTGCAAAGCCGTGCACACGGGTTCGATTCCCGTCGCCACCTCCACCGAACACCGGTACCGAGTTCAAGTAACGGCACCAACTCAATAAGACCCGCGCGATTAGCTCAGTGGGAGAGCGCTTCCCTGACACGGAAGAGGTCACAAGTTCAATCCTTGTATCGCGCACCAGATCCGACAGCGAGGCCCGGCGACCGCCGGGCCTCGTCTCGTTGTCCGACCCTCATGCTGTGCTGTGTCCATGACACTGATACTCGTCGCCGCCGCACTCGTCGTGGTCGCCGTGGCGATCCTTGTCCGGCAGCCCGCGTCCGGCAGTTCCGATTACCGCCCGCGCGATGCCCGACGCTCCGACGGCGACGACCGACGCCCGCTTCGCCGCCCACGGCCCGTTCGAGACGCACTGGCTCGGCGACTCACGACGCACACCGAGCGTCTCCGCGAGTCGCGCCGAATCCGCAAGCAGCAGTACGACGACGCCGCCCGGGCCGCCGCGGATGCGGGCGGCCCGGACCCGTGCGGCGAGACGGTGTTCGGCGAGACAGCCCGCGACGGAACGGTGTCCGGCCACCTGGCGCTGGCGCTGGACACCTGGAGAGGTCGCGACTTCACCCTGCGCGCCCGAGCGGTCGGCTTGAGTTGGCTCCCTTTCGTCGAACCGCCCGAGCACGTGGAGACCGCTGAGATCGCCGACATGCGACTGCGCCGGCGCTACCGACCGGACTCCGAAGAGCAGGCCGCGCTACGGCTGATGCAGGCGGACGAGAACGGCCGGCTGGCGGTGCTGGCCGCCGTAGTGGCGGCGCGGCTGCACCAGAACCCGGCATGGCACGACGATCTGCTGGATCGATACCAGGCCCGCATCGACCTCGACGCCGAGGTTCGGACGGTCGCCGAGTCCGCCGCCGCGATTCGCAGGGCGCGCCGAATCCTCGGTTCGCAGCCCCTCGGCCCCCGCGCATCCGATCCGGAGATCGTCAACGCCTACATCGACAAGTCGAGCGGCCTGGACCAGCGCGCCGACGCCCTCACGGATCGAGTCCTGGCGTTCCTGACATACGCCGAGGGCGCCGACCGCGCCAGAGAACAGCTCGACCGACGTGCCTGGCTCGACGCCACTGGCCCGATCGACGACTTCGAGTCCCGGGTCGACGCCGCATTCGACCGGAGCGTCGCCGACCATCTCCGTCAGCGAGCCGCCGACGTCACCGCATTCGCCGCGAGCGACCTCGGAGCGTCCGAGGCGGAGCGGCTGATCTGGCGGAGTCCACGGTCCGACGGGGACCCCGGTTTGCAAATGTCGCCGCCGTACCGCTAGTGTTTGTTCTCGCCGGTGAGCGACAGCGTCCACAAGACGAGTTCACCGGCATGCGGATGTAGCGCAGCTGGTAGCGCATCACCTTGCCAAGGTGAGGGTCGCGGGTTCGAATCCCGTCATCCGCTCGGAAAGATCACCTGGTGGCGTGGCCGAGTGGTGAGGCAACGGCCTGCAAAGCCGTGCACACGGGTTCGATTCCCGTCGCCACCTCCACCGAACACCGGTACCGAGTTCAAGTAACGGCACCAACTCAATAAGACCCGCGCGATTAGCTCAGTGGGAGAGCGCTTCCCTGACACGGAAGAGGTCACAAGTTCAATCCTTGTATCGCGCACCACGCAGACGAAGCCCGCCGGATCCCGGCGGGCTTCGTCGTTCCCTGTTCTGGCAGGATTGACGGCGTTCCGCTTCGGCCGGACCGCCCCTCGAACCCCACTGCAAAGGACCGGACTCCAGTGCCCAGCCTCGCGATGCTGTTCCAGAGCCGACTCGATCCCGCACTCTCCGCCGAGCGCCTCGCCGCACAGATGCTCAACGACTTCCCGGACCTGGACGCCGATCTGCTGAGCGTCGGCGACGCTGCTGCCGGGTCGGGGGCGGCCGACGACGCCGACTCGCCCCTGTCGCTGTCGTACGGCGACCGGCAGATCTTCCTGATGGGGATCGCGGCACCGGTGGGCGACGACCTCGCCGAGATCGCCCAGTACAGCCGGCTGTGGCCCGATCACACTCCGGCGCCCGCCGACTACTCGGCGCACACCATCGTCACCGTCGTCCGGCCGGGACATGAGACGAACCATGTCGAGGCGATCGCCGATGCGGTCCTGCTGTCGAAGGTCATCGCTGCCGCGGTGGCACTGTCGGAGTCGATCGTCGCCGTGTACTTCGGCAGCGCGAATCACGTGATCCTGCCTCCGCTGTTCCGCGACCTGGCGATCGAGACGCTCCCCGATCCGATGCTCCCGGCGTGGGTGGCCCTGAACGTCGCGCCGCGACCCGACGGCATCATGACCGGACATACGCGCGGACTCGACATGCTCGGGCTGCCCGACGTCGAGATCGTGCAGTCGCACGAGTCCGCCGAGGACACCTTCGGCCGCATCGTCAACACCGCGATCTACCTTCTCGAGAACGGCCCGGTGATCGGCGACGGCGACACGCTGGGCGCCACGGAGGCCGCCGAGATCGTCGCGCACCACGCGCCGTCGCAGGTCGACGCGGACAAGACCGTCCTGTCGCTGGAGTTCGTCGGAGAGGACTTCCCGGAACCCGAACTCGCCGACGAGCCGGCGCAGCCGAGGAAGCGGCGCTGGTTCGGACGTAAGTAGCACCGCCGCATGTAACACCACCGCAAGTAGCACCACCGCGACGCGGGAACTGTCCGATGCGCCCACTATGGTGTGCACATGAATCTGCGATCCCTCACCGATCTGCGTCCCGGGCAGCGCTTGTCGGGCCGCTGGCGCGAGCCGGTCCACCTCGTCGCGGTGATCCCGAGCGGAGATTCGGCGGCCACGGTGGTCGTCCGCGACGACCGACTGGGCGTCCGCGAGGAGATGCTGTTCGCCGACGACATCGCTGACATCGTCGTCGAGGACGATTTCGAGCGCTCGTGGACCTTCGACGCCGACCCGCGGACGTTCCGCCTCGCGACGGAGGCGCTGCGCATCGCGATGACCGGCGCCCACGACCCGATGGCGGCGGTCGGAACCAGCGACATCTCTCCCCTACCGCACCAGATCCGCGCGGTGTACGGGGAACTGCTGCCGCGCACTCCCCTGCGCTTCCTGCTGGCCGACGATCCCGGCGCGGGCAAGACGGTGATGGCGGGGCTGTACGCCAAGGAACTGCTGCTCCGGGGCGATCTCGCGCGGCTGCTGATCGTCGCGCCGGGCGGGCTGGTGGAACAGTGGCAGGACGAACTGTCGGAGAAGTTCGGCCTCACAGCCACTCTCCTGACCCGGGATCTGATCAACGCCAGCCCCAGCGGCGACCCGTTCCCGGCCCACCCGTTCATGATCGCCCGCATGGATCAGCTCGCCCGCGACCCCGACCTGATCGGTCACCTCGAGGCGAGCGAGTGGGATCTGGTGGTGGTCGACGAGGCGCATCGCATGTCCGCGTCATGGCAGGGCTGGGACGGCGAGGTCCGGGAGACCGAGCGGTTCAAGCTCGGCCGCGTCCTCGGCGGCGTGGCACGCAACCTGCTTCTGATGACGGCGACGCCGCACGCCGGCAACGACGACAACTTCCAACTGTTCCTCTCCCTTCTCGACGAGGACCGATTCGCCGGCCGCCCGCAGTCGGACGCGGTCGCCGACACCTCCGGCCTCATGCGACGGATGGTCAAGGAGGAACTGCTCACCTTCGAGGGCAGGCCGCTGTTCCCGGAACGGATCGCCGAAACCGTTCCCTACGAGCTCTCCGACGGGGAGGCGGAGCTGTACGAGGCCGTCACGCAGTACGTGCGCGTGGAGATGAACCGTGCGGAGAGTTCGCCCGACTCCCCCAAACGCCGCACCGTCGGGTTCGCGCTCACCGTCCTCCAGCGCCGGCTCGCGTCGAGCACCCACGCGGTGCTGCGAAGTCTGCAGCGTCGCCGCGATCGGCTCGCCTCGCGTCGTGCCGACCTGATCGCCGGCCGGATCCCCGTCGACGATCGGATGCCGCTGCCGCCCGCCGACGCCTTCGACGATCCCGACGAATACAGCGCCGAGGAGTACGAGCGCATCGAGGAGGAAGTGGTCGACGCGGCGACCGCCGCACGCACCGTCGCCGAACTCGACACCGAGATCGCGATCCTGGAAGACCTCGTGGCGCTGGCGACCCGTGTGCGCGACCGCGGCATCGACCGGAAGTGGTCGGAGCTGCGTTCACTGCTGACCGATCGAGAACTGTTGCGCGGCAAGGACGGTCGTCCGCGCAAGCTGATCGTGTTCACCGAGCACAAGGACACGCTCGACTACCTCACCGCGCAGATCCGCAATGTGCTCGGTTCCGACGACGCGGTGCTGACGATTCACGGCGGCACGCGGCGCGGCGAGCGCGTTGCGATCCGGGAGCAGTTCACCAACGAGCCGTCGCGGCTGGTGCTGGTGGCCACCGACGCCGCCGGCGAGGGGCTCAATCTGCAGGCCGCGCACCTGATGGTCAACTACGACCTCCCGTGGAATCCGAACCGGCTCGAGCAGCGCTTCGGCCGCATTCACCGCATCGGGCAGAAGAACGTGTGCCGCCTGTGGAACATCGTGGCCGCCCAGACTCGCGAAGGTCAGGTCTACACGCGTCTGCTCGAGAAGATGGAGCAGCAGCGTTCAGCCTACGGCGGCAAGCTGTTCGACGTTCTCGGCGACGAAGCGTTCGCCGGCCGGCCGCTGCGCGACCTGCTGTGGGATGCGGTGCTCTACGGCGACGATCCCGCGCGGATCGACGAGATCGAGCGCATTGTCGACGCCGAGGTGGCTTCCGGCTGCGACACGCTAGTCACCGAGCGCGCACTCGCCCGCGAGACGCTCGATCCGCTCGAGATGGCGCGTCTGCGCCGCGAGATGGACGAGGCGACCGCGCGCAGGTTGCAGCCGCACTACATCGCGCAGTTCTTCACCGATGCGTTCACCGCGCTCGGCGGTCGGCTGTCGAAGCGGGAGCGCCATCGGTTCCAGATCTCGAATGTTCCAGCGCCGCTGCGTCATCGAGACATTCGCCGGGAGCACGCGGGGCGGCCGGTGACGAGGGCGTACGAGCGCGTCACGTTCGAGCCGTCGGCGGTGTCGTCGGGCGCCGTGCGCGCCGACCTCCTGGCACCCGGGCACCCGCTGCTCGACGCCGTGATCGACTCCGTCCTGGACGGGAGTGCCGACGTCCTCGCCGCGGGCGCCACGCTGCTCGACCCGACCGATCCCGGCACCGCCCCGCGCGCGATCTTCGCCCTGACCTCCGAGATCGTCGACGGTGCCGGGACTGTGGTCAGCAAGAGATTCGCGTTCGTCTCGATCGACGCCGACGGATCGGTCGCCGATGCCGGTCCGGCGCCGCATCTCGACCTGCAGCCGATCCCGGAGGGCGCGCCGATCCGCGGGCTCGATTCATTCGTCGGCCGTGCGCTGACGGACCAGGCGCTGTCGTGGGCCGCGTCCACCGCGGTGCCCCGTCACCTGAGCGAGGTCCGCGACCGCGTGGTCCCCGACGTCGAGCGGACCGAGAGAGCGGTGCGCACACGGCTGATCGAGCAGATCAACTACCTGGACTCCGAAGTCGCACGCCGGCGTGAAGAATCGGCGGCCGGCAAGACCACGCGCGGGCGGCGCCTCAGCCCGGAACGGCTCGAGCGGCGGGCGCGCGAGTTGGAGGCCAGGCTCGGGCGCCGCCTGCGCGAGCTCGCCGACGAGCGTGTCCTCACCGCACGCCCGCCGAGGCTGGAGACCGCGGTTCTCGTGGTCCCCGCCGGGATGCTCGGCGAGTCGGTGGGCCGACACGCCGCCGACACCACGGCCACCGACCGGCGGGCCGTCGACGCGGTGCTGCGTGCCGAGTGCGCCCTGGGCCGCATGCCCGAGGAGATGCCGCATAACAACCCCGGATACGACGTCCTCTCCGTTCCGGCTCCGGCTGCGGACGGTGGTCGTGCGCCGTCGGTGTACATCGAGGTCAAGGGCCGGGTCGCCGGCGCCGACAGCTTCTTCGTCTCCTACAACCAGGTGCTCCAGGGCAAGAACACCGGTGAGAACCACCGACTCGCGATGGTCTCGGTGAGCCCCGACGGCCCCGATCACGACGAGGTCCGCTACCTCACCGACTACTTCCGCGACGTCGACCTCGCGAACACCGACGTGAGCGGAGTCGAACTCAACTGGCACAAGGCCTGGAAGAAGGCACTCCCGCCGCATTGACGGCTCGCGGTATCAGAACGGCGGGGCGCCGGCGTCGTGGGCGATGGCTTCGCGCGCCCGGCGGTTCGCCGCTCGCTTCTGCATGCGGTACCGGTGCTTGGCCTGCAACCGTGTCAGCGAGCGTTCGGGTTCGTCACCGGCGTGTCGTGCTTCTCGGCGTGTCGGAGAGCCGTGTCCGCACTGAAGGTGGCCCAGCTCGGGAAGGAGCCACATGTTCAGTGCCTGCTGCCGGACGGTGATCCCCTCCGGTGAGGTGACTTCGGTCCAGACGACGCCGGCGGCGTCCACGATCTGATCGTCGACCCACCCGTTCGCGTGGGTCTTCAACCCGTGATGGAATCGGCATTTCGCATTGAGATTGCAGATGCAGGTGACGCCGCCCGCCGACGGATCCGCGTGGTCGTACTCGCATACGTGGTCGAGGTCGCACTTCCACGCGGGCCGGGCGCAACCCGGCCACGAGCAGGTGCCGAACAGCCCGCGGACGGCAGTATCCAGCGCCGCGGACGGACGGTATCCGCTGTCGGGCCGACTCGCCTGCGCGATGACCTCGTCGAGGTTCAGCTCGCGACGCACAGCGTCGGGCCGTGACGCCATCTCACGAACGTGTGTCGCCGAGATCGGGCCGTGGCCGTCCAGATGCGCCGCAGTCTGCGACGTCCCGTCGAGCACTTCTTTCCGAACCACCACGTGCAGGACGATCCGGGCGCACCGCGACGCGATGTCGGCCGGCGCGAGTCGAGCAGTGCAGTCCTCTCGACCGCACTCGCATACGAAGTCCGTGCCGTTGATGCGCGCCATGGCCGCATCACTGCGCCGGGCGCCCTTGGTACGTGGGTCGTTGGGGCAGACGCCGGCGATCACCGCATCGAGTACATCCTTGGCGATCGCCACGTCCTCGGCCGACGCGGTGACGATGAGTTCCGAGGCGGTGTCGGTCAGCGGGTTCACCTGCACGCGCTTGGCCGCTCGCACCTCCTCCCTGGTCAAGGTCACCGCGTCGGGATCGTGCTCGGCGACGATCGCCCCGAGAATCGTCTCCACACGCGCCGCCGAGAGACCGCCCACTTCGCGCAGTCTCGCGGCCGCTTCCGCGTCGATGAAGGCCAGGATGTCCGCATCGTCGACGAGGGCCGTCTGCTCCACCGCGCGCCGGAAACTCGCCGAGTTGATCAGTCCGTCGCGCAACATCCGTCCGAGGGCCGGGATCCGCTCCATGCAGGCCACGGCGGATTCGACGAACCGCTCTGCCGTGTAGTGCTGCACACCCGCGGCGACCGCATACGACGCCGCGACTTGGCACAGTGGGTCGTAGAGCCGGGTGTAGGCGTCCGCCGACGGATCGGACTCCAACTCGGATTGCTTCGCCATGAGCAGCGAGTACAGCGCCTCGTACCGATGCCACAGCACCAGCCCCTGGTAGCAGTCCGCTCGCGCCGCGAACCCGAGCAGTGCCGCTCGATCGCTTCGCGATCCCGACACCTCGGATGCAACGGTGGGCGAGTTCTGGACGTCCGGACGTTCGATCCGGATGACGATCGCGTCGTCGGCCACCGTCACAGACGAAGCCTTACGCTCTCTCACCTGCACTTTCATCTC
The DNA here is from genome assembly GCF_047041125.1 of Gordonia sp. LUNF6. NCBI lineage: Bacteria > Bacillati > Actinomycetota > Actinomycetes > Mycobacteriales > Gordoniaceae > Gordonia > Gordonia sp. LUNF6. Next base: position 1,810,282 of record NZ_CP178181.1, on the reverse strand, counting down.
CACCCCCGATTGTCGAACTTACGTTCGATGATACTCGAGAGGTCCGACATTCTCAGCCGAGTCGCACCGATTGCAATACACACTGTCGTGTGCGCTATGTTGAAACGTTCTCGTCCGCCATGCGCTTCACCAAGGGGTACCCGTGTCCAGCGATGCACACAGTAATGTTCAGCGACGAAAGTTGATCGAGGTCAGCATCCCGCTGCAGAAGATCAATGAGGAGTCCGCTCGCGAGAAGTCGATCCGCCACGGACATCCGTCGACACTGCATCTGTGGTGGGCGCGCCGGCCACTGGCCGCGGCACGCGCTGTGCTGTTCTCTCAACTGGTGGACGACCCCGCGTCGCGCCCAGACCTGTACCCCACCGAGGCGGAGCAGATCGCGGAGCGAAAGCGACTCTTCGAGTTGATCGAGCGACTCGTGGTGTGGGAGAACTCGAACGACGAGCAACTGCTCGCCGAAGCTCATCGCAAGATCATGGAGTCGACCGACGGCAATCCCCCACCGATCCTCGATCCGTTCGCCGGCGGCGGAACCATTCCCCTTGAAGCGCAACGACTCGGACTCGAAGCTCACGCGTCAGACCTGAACCCCGTCGCCGTGCTCATCAACAAGGCGCTGATCGAGATTCCGCCGAAGTTCGCCGGACAGCCGCCCGTGTGGCCCGGAGCCGCCGACGAGACCATCCAGGACTGGCCCCGCGCCACAGGTCTCGCCGAAGACGTCCGCCGCTACGGACAGTGGATGCGCGACGAAGCCCAGAAGCGCATCGGCCATCTGTATCCGAAGGCAACCCTGCCCGACGGTACCGAGGCAACCGTGATCGCGTGGATTTGGGCGCGGACCGTGACGTGCCCGAATCCCGAGTGCCGGATAGCGATGCCCCTCGTCAGGTCGTGGTGGCTCGGCAAGAAGAAGGGCAAGGAGGCGTACGTCGTCCCCGTGATCGAAGGCAAGGCCGTGCTGTACGAGATCGGTCACGATCCGGCTCAGGCGCCGACGAAGGAGACAGACGGGACGATGTCTGGCAAACGTGGCGGCGTCTGTATCCGCTGCGGTACCGCCGTCAGCACCGACTACATCAAAGCTCAGGGAACCGAAAGGCGAATGGGCGCAGATCTCATAGCCACGGTCGCCGAAGGCACTCGCCGTCGAATCTATCTACCGCCGTCGGACGTACATCGCCGGGCCGCTGAGGTGGAGCCACCGCTCGACGTACCGAACCAGCGACTGGGATTCCATCCGAAGGACGTGTGGACGCCGCCATACGGCCTCGACACCTTCGCCTCACTCTTCACGCCACGCCAACTCACCGCGCTGACGACATTCAGCGATCTGGTCGGAGAAGCACGCGAGCTGGTCTTGCGCGACGCCCTCGCGGCGGGAATGACAGAGGGCAGCCGACTCGACGACGGAGGAACGGGAGCCGTCGCGTATGCGGATGCGGTGGCGACGCTTCTTGGAATGGCGATCAGCCGAACTACCAACAAGGCATCGACGATTTGTTCATGGGACTCATCTCCGAAGATGGAGGCAGTTCGTAGTGTCTTCGCGCGACAGGCACTACCAATGTCATGGGACTTTGCCGAATCAAATCCCTGGGGAGGCTCCGGTGGTGACTACGTTGCCGATGTTGAATGGGTGTCCCAGTCGCTCGACCGACTGCCGTCCTCGGCTGCTGGTGCCGCGAGTCAGTCGGACGCAGCCAACGCTGTCAATCAGCGCGCCCTCATCTCCACCGACCCGCCCTACTACGACAACATCGGCTACTCCGATCTCTCCGACTTCTTCTACGTCTGGCTTCGTCGGTCCCTCAAGGACATCCATCCTTCGATCCTGTCGACCATGCTTGTGCCGAAGACCGAGGAACTCGTGGCCAACCCTTACCGGCATAACGGTAAGGAGGGCGCGCACAAATTCTTCGAAGACGGATTCCGTGAGGTCTTCCGGCGCGCCCGCGAGAATGCGTACGAGGACTTCCCCATCACCGTGTATTACGCGTTCAAACAGCAGGATTCGTCGAAGGACGGCCAGGCGTCGACCGGCTGGGAGACCTTGCTGGAGGGCATGATCCGCTCCGGCTGGCAGATCACCGCGACGTGGCCGATGCGATCGGAGCTCGGTAACCGCATGCTGAGCCAGGGAACCAACGCCCTCGCCTCCTCCATCGTTCTCGCTCTCCGACCGCGCCCGGAGGATGCACCCCGCGTCGACCGCCGTGCGTTCCTGGCGCGGCTGCGGAACGAACTGCCGGCGAGCCTGCGCGAATTGCAGCAGGGCGCCATCGCGCCGGTCGATCTGCCGCAAGCGGCGATCGGGCCGGGCATGGCGATCTTCTCCGAGTACAACGCCGTGCTGGAGGACGACGGGTCGAAGATGACGGTCCGGACCGCGCTGCAGCGCATCAACGCGATCCTCGACGAGGTGCTCGGCGAACTCGAGAACGACTTCGACGCACCCACCCGCTTCGCGCTGACCTGGTTCCGACAGAACGGCTTCGACAGCGGCAAGTTCGGCGACGCCGAGTCGCTCGCGAACGCGCGCAGCATCTCGCTCGACGGCATGGAGCGCTCGGGCATTCTCACCAAGGGCGGTGGCCGGGTCGCGCTGATCGCGCCCACGGACATGCCTGCCGACTACGACCCGTCCACCGACTCGTCGATCAGCCAGTGGGAGGTGGTGATGCACCTGGTGCGGGTCCTCGACTCGGAGGGCATCCCCGCGGCGTCGACCCTGCTGAGCCTGGTGCCGGATGCGGTCGACACCGATCTGTGCCGCGAACTCGCGAGCCTGCTCTTCAAACTCGCCGAGGATCGCAAATCGACGGCCCTCGCGGTCAGCTTCAACGGCCTCGGCGCCGCATGGAGCGACATCGCCCGCGGTGCGCGGGGTGCGGCGCACCAGGAGATGCTGCTGTGATCGGCGCGATCGCCGCCGAGTCACGTGACACGACACGCCCGGAGCGGCCGACACGCCGTGCAAGCCCTGTGCGGGGCGGGAGGCCCATGCCGCTGTCGTAGGCGGGCATCCGTCACACCGGCGGCGGGACGTGACCTCGACGTCCTGATTGTCCGACCGCTGCGATAACCTTCGTCGCGAATACACACAGTTGTGTGAATAGTGAAAGGAGCCCTCCGTGGCGCCGAGTAATCGGGATCGGATCCATCAGGCGTTCGAGCTGCTCGGACCGGCGGTCGATCGTTTCCTGACCGAGACGATCGGCCCCGATCTGCCGGCGGGGGCGAGCGGCTGGATCGACGTGCTGCGCACGGTCAAGGCACCCAGCGCGCACCCCGACAAGAAGTACAACCCGCTCGACCCGTCGGACAGCCTTCGGATGTTCACCGACAACATTCCGTACAAGTTCCGGCGCGGCTGGGACCCGATCGGCAAGCGGCTCAGCCGCGCGCAGGTATCCCTGGCGACGCCGCTGGTCGACGCCCGGAACCGGCTCGCGCATCACGAGAACTTCACGAACGACGACGCGCAGTTCGACCTCGACATCTGTCACCGATTCCTGCTCGCCATCGACGCTCCGAAGGAGGCCGCCGACGTCGCGAAGCTGCGCGACGACGTCCGCGCCATCGGCACCCGGCAGGCCACCGAACGGGCCGCGCGCAACGTGCCCGCGCTGCAGGTGGGCTCCGACAATCTGCCGGCATGGCGCGACGTCCTGGCACCCCATCCCGACATCCAGAGCGACCAGTTCAACGCCGCGGAGTTCGCCGCCGACCTGTACACCGTCGCGATGCGCAGCGGCGGCCACAAGTCCGAGTACACCGACCCCGCCGAGTTCTTCGGCCGTACCTATCTCACCGAGGGGTTGCGCGATCTGATCACCCGGAACGTCGCGCGACTGACCGGCGACGAGAACGCGTCACCGGTCATCAACCTGCAGACCAACTTCGGCGGCGGCAAGACGCACTCGATGCTCGCGCTCTGGCATCTGGCGTCGGGCGCGGAGAGCCACGTCTTCGGTGACGACGTCGCTCCGCTCGCCAAACCGCTCGACGCGGTGCGAGGACGCGTCGGACGCGTCGCCCTGGTCGGCAACCAGATGGTCCCGTCACGGGAGAACACCGACGACGGCCGGCCGAACATCCGCACCATGTGGGGCGAACTGGCCTGGCAGCTGGGCGGGCAGGAAGCCTACGACATCGTCGCCCATGCCGACCGCACCTCGACCAACCCGGGTGCCGACCTCCGCGAGCTCTTCACGCTGTACTCCCCCGCGGTGATCCTGATCGACGAATGGGTGGCGTACGCCAGACAGCTCGTTAACCCCCCGGAACCGCTTCCAGCCGGCGACTTCGACACCCAGTTCACCTTCGCCCAGGCCCTCACCGAAGCCGCCCGTGCGGTCAAGGGCATTCAGGTGGTCATCTCGATCCCCGCGTCGTCCAACGGAGACGGCGGCGACGAGGTGAACGACGAGGAGGTCGGCGGCGAGTACGGGCGCGAAGCGCTCCACGCACTGAAGAACGTGATCGGCCGGACCGCCGACCAGTGGCAGCCCGCCAACGCCGAGGAGAGCTTCGAGATCGTGCGGCGGCGCATCTTCTCCACACCGGACGCCGAGGCGTCGGCGAAGATCGCCAACATCGCCAAGAATGTCGTCGAGTTCTACCGCAAGTACCACGCCGAGTTCCCGTCGGAGGTCCGCGACTCCCAGTACGAGGACCGGATCAAGCGCTGCTACCCGATTCATCCGGAATTGTTCGACCGGCTGTACCAGGACTGGTCGACCCTCGACCGGTTCCAGCGGACTCGCGGCGTCCTGCAGATGATGAACCGGGTGGTCGGGACCCTCTGGCGGTCGGACAATTCGTCGGCGCTGATCATGCCGGGAACCGTGCCACTCGACGACGCCGACGTGGTCTCCGAGGTGACCAAGTACCTCGAGGACCAGTTCAAACCGGTGATTCACACCGACGTCGCCGGCCCCGAATCGGTCCCGGCGCTGGTCGACAAGAACAACGAGCACTTCGGCAAGCGCAAGGTGGCACAGCGGCTGGCCCGTTCGGTGTTCATGGCCGCGACTCCGGGTCTGCACTCGGCGCACAAGGGCGCGGAGAAGCACCGCATCTTCCTCGGCACCGCTCTCCCGGGCGACGTACCGGGCAACTTCCACTCGGCGCTCGACGCCCTCACCGGTCAGTCGACGTACCTGTACACCGAGTCGTCGCGCTACTGGTACGACACCCAGGCCAACATCAGCCGCACCGCGCGCGACCACGCGGCCGGGCTGGCGCCCGCGGACGTCTGGGCCGAGGTGGAACGGCGGCTCACCGAACTGCGCAAGATCTCCGCAGACAAGTCGTTCGCCGGGATCCACGTGTTCCCCGAATCGTCCGCCGACGTGCCGGACGAGACCGACACGCGTCTGGTCGTGGTGCCCATGCAGCACACCTACGCCGCGCGGTCCTCGGCCCCGACGGCCAAGTCGTGGGCCGCGAACGTCCTCGAACACCGCGGCAACGCGATCCGTTCGTTCAAGAACTCGCTGATCTTCCTCGCCGCCGACACCAACCGGGCCCGCGAACTGGACGAGGCGGTGCGCAACTACCTGGCGTGGAAGCACGTCGCGGAGAACGCCGACGACTACGGGCTCGGCGGTCAGCAGACCAGGCAGGCGACGGAACGGCGCGCGACGAACGACGACATCGTGCGCAACCGGCTCAACGAGACCTTCTGCTGGGCGCTCTGCCCCGAGCAGCAGACGGGCGAGGCGACCTACTCCATCGACGTGGTCAACGTCTCGGGCAGCAAGGACGACGTCTACGCGCGCACCGGCGCCAAGCTCAGCCTGGAACACATCGCGCTGGCCCGATCGTCGTCGCTGATCTATCTGGATCTGACGGGCCGGTTGTCGGCGGCATGGGATTCCGGACACCTCGACGTGGGCACGCTGCACCGGTACTACGCGACCTACCCATACCTGCCGCGGCTGCGCGACCGGGAGGTGCTGATCGACGGGCTGTACTCGGTCCTCGACGACCAGATCAGTTGGCGCCAGCAGGGATTCGCGTTCGCCGACGGATACGACGAGACCCAGAAGCGCTATCTCGGGCTGCATCTGCCCGGCGACGACGCCACCGTGCACATCTCCGACAGCACGCTGATCGTGAAGCCGGGACCGGCGGACGCTCAGCGCGACGAGGAGGTGCGCCAGCAGCGGGAGCGCGACGGCGAGCAGTCCTCGGCGGACGGCGGATCATCGGACGCGTCCACCGCCGGAGCGGGCTCGGCGGAGACGCAGTCCACCACTCAGAGCGCACTCAAGCGCCGCTACTTCGGCTCAGCGCAACTCGACTCGGACTTTCCGGCGCGCGACTTCAGCACCATCCAGCAGGAAGTGCTCAAGCACCTCTCCTCGGCCGCCGGACGGGTGGAGATCCGCATCGAGATCAGCGCCGTCGATCCCGACGGATTCTCCGATTCGGTGCGCCGCACCGTGTCGGAGAACGCGACGACCCTCGGCTTCGAAGCGTCCGGCTTCGAGAACGACTGAGGTCAGCGACGCTTCTTCTTCCGCGCCGCGGCGCGACGCTCGGCACGGTTGGCGGTCGCCGTCGGCGGCACGAGGTGCAGGACGATGTGGTCGGCGTCGTACTTCGACGGGGCGATCCGCGCGGTGAAGTCGCCGCTGTCGGTCCCGAGAACGTCACCGTCACCGATGACCGGACCGTCGTCGTACATCAGCACGGCGGTGTCGACGACGACCTTCACCACCTGCTCGGCCGGCAGTGTGCTGTCGGTGACCTCGATGTCGAGCAACCCCAGCTCCGACATGCCGATCGTCTCCGCCGACACCAGTCCGGCCTCGTCGGCGACCATGAAATCGACCCACAGCATCAGCGGCAGGTCGGGCGAGACCTCCAGCGCCGCGCGCCGGTACGCCGAGGGCTCGGCGATCTGCTCGGAGGTGTGCATGTACACTGCCCGCACCGAGTCGGTGCAGGCCAGCAGTGAGGTCACCACCCGCGAGATCAGCGTCGCCTCCTCGATGAGGTCACGGTCGTCACCGAGAACCGCGTCACCGAGAACCGCGTCGTCGAAGACCGGGCCGGCGAGCACCGCCTCCGAGGACGCCGCGACGACGAGGGAGGGCCCGTCCGGGTCGGGCAGCTCGGCCTCCGCACTCCACAGCGGACTGCTCTGGGCCGCGTCGGCGACGTCGAGTCCGTGCGGCGCGTCGACGCCCGCCACGAGCACCCGGACCTCGTCGAAAGCGATCACGAACACCGGCGCGGACTCCGGTCCCTCGCCTCGTTGGGTCTCGACGACAACCGAGTCGAACTCGGAGTCGAGCAACTCGCCCCAGTCGGCACGGATCTGCTCGAGCAGTCTCGCAGCCGTCAGGCCGGGATCGATCCGAGTCTGGCACAGGGTGACGAAAAGTGGATCCACGGGCGTCCTCACGGTCGTTGGCGGTACAACCTCCATACAGCTCCATACAGCCTCCATTGCACCAGGACGCGGGGTACCGTGTCGTGCCGCCGCACCGGAACAAGGCACAATCGGTATGTGACGCAATCTGCGACTTCAGCGCAATCGGCCGCCGGCGACGCCGGTCTGTTGATCGAGACGGTCACCGATCCCGGCCTCGCTCCCGCGATCGCCGACGTCGCCGCCGCGACCTTCCCGCTCGCCTGCCCGCCGCACTCGACACCGGAGAACATCGCCGCGCACATCGAGCAGGTGCTCTCCGCCGCACGGTTCGCCGAGTACCTTGCGGACCCGCGCAAGCAGGTACTCGTCGCGCGGACCGGTGCCGGCGGCCCCATCGTCGGCTACGCGCTGCTGGTCCACGACCTCCCGGCCGACCCCGACGTGCGCGCGGCGGTCGACGCGTTCCCGGCCGGTGCCGCCGCCGTCGCGAACGGGACGGTCACCGAGATCTCCAAGATGTACGTGCTGCCCGAGCATCATGCCGCCCACAGCGAGCTCCGGCCGTCTCACGCCCTGATGAACGCGGCTCTCGACGCCGCCCGCGACCGCGGTGCGACCCTCGTGTGGCTCGGCGTGCACTCGGGCAACGAACGCGCGAAGAGGTATTACGCGAAGATGGGCTTCCGCCAGATCGGCACCAAGAGCTTCAACATGAACGGCGCCATCGAGCACGACTTCGTGCTGGCCCGCGAGAGCTGAACCCTCACACGGCGGGTTCGGCCGACGGCACCACGCGCGATCCGGCGGCGTCGACGATCAACGCTTGATCGTCGTACAGCGGCAGCAGTGTGAACCGGTCGCCGTACTCATTCAGCGTCCGGTCGATCAGTTCGGTGGGATACGGCGGCAACTGTCCGTCCGCATGCGGGATCACGACGGTGTCGGTGAGTCCGAGTCCCCGGAAATCGGCCAAGTCGAGACCCAGACCCGGGTCGTCCATCAACGCTGCGGGCTCCACGTCCGGCCCGGCCGCCACCGCTCCCGCACTGAGGCCGACGTAGGGAGTCCCGGCGCGGACTCGTTCGGCGATCACCTTGTCGGCGCCGCTGCGGCGCAGCCCGGACATCAGCGCGAAGGTGTCGCCTCCCGAGACGTAGAAGGCGTCGACACAGGCCAGAGCCTCCTCGAAGCCGCTCTTGCGGAGGTCGACATCGACGACGTCGTACCCGAACCGGACGAGCCGCTCGCGTTCGGGTCCGGTGAACGGCGCATCGAGCAGATGACGCTGAGCCTCGTCGATGTAGCCGATCCGCAGACGACGCGGCTCGGTGGCGTCGTGCGCCGCACCGGCGACCGGCGGCAGGTACTCCAACAGAGCGCCCGCCCCGAGGGACAGCAGGATCAGTGGGCCTTGCACGTCAGTCATCGGCGCCTCAGTCATTCGCCTCCGCGAATCGGGAGAGGGCCAGCAGCCGCGAGGTGGCGCGCAGATACTTCTTGCGGTAGCCGCCGGCCAGCATCTCCGGGGTGAACAGTTCGTCGAGCTTGACCCCGGAGATGCTCACCGGGATCTCCGCGTCGTACAACCGGTCGGCCAGCGCCACCAGGCGCAGTGCCACCGCCTGGTCCGGCGCGGGACGCACGTCGGAGATGCATACCAGCGACACGCCGTCGACCAGCGACTTGTACTTCGACGGGTGCAGCTTCGCCAGATGCGCGATCAGGCCGTCGAAGGTGTCGAGGGTGGCCCCGACGGTGTTCTCGGCCTGACGCTCGAGCTCCTCGTCGGACATCGGCTCCGGTGCGGGCGGAAGGTCGCGGTGCCGGTAGTCGGGACCGTCGACGCGGATGGTCTCGAAGATCGACGACAGCTTCTGGATCTCGCGCAGGAAGTCGCTCGCGGCGAACCGGCCTTCGCCGAGCTGGCCGGGCAGCGTGTTGGACGTGGCGACGATGGAGACGCCGCGGGCGGTGAGCTCGGTGAGCAGCCGCGAGACCACCATCGTGTCGCCCGGATCGTCGAGCTCGAACTCGTCGATGCAGAGGACACTGTGTCCCGACAGCCGTTCCAGCGCGTCGATGTAACCGAGGGCGCCGACCACATTGGTGACCTCGCCGAAGGTCGCGAACGCCTTGGGCCCCGGCATCGCGTGGTAGATCGACGCCAGCAGGTGCGTCTTGCCGACGCCGAAGCCGCCGTCGAGGTAGAGCCCGATCCCCTGGGGTGCGGCGGACTTGCGGAAGAAGCTCTTCTTTCCGCCGCTGCGGACCTTGGATGCGCGGGCGACGAAGTCGCGGGCGGCGTTCACCGCCGCGGTCTGGCTGGGCTCATCGGGGTCGGGGATGTACGAGTCGAAGCTCACCTCGTCGAACATCGTCGGCGGAACCATCTCGCCGATGAGTTGGTCGGGAGCCAGGACCGGATTCCGATCGCTAAGTCGTGCCAGCATTAGGCAAGGGTAACGACCGGCACCATGATGGACTCATGTTCATCCTGCAGAAAGCGACTGATGTCACAGCAGACGGACTGGCGCAGGTCTATTCTTTTCCGCCGTCCGGCGAACCGGTGGTCCGCGCCAACATGATCGCCAGCATCGACGGCGCCGCCACCGCGCAGGGTCGGTCGGGCGCGTTGGGATCCGACGGCGACCACACCGTCTTCCACCTGCAGCGCGCACTGGCCGACGCGATCGTCGTGGGTGCGCAGACCGCGGTCACGGAGGGGTACGGACCACCGGTCGTCGAGCCCCGTCACGCGCCGGGCCGCGCCGCCCGCGGTCAGTCGGCCGTGCCGCTGCTGGTCCTCGCGTCGCGATCGCTGAACCTGCCCGCCGACTTCACCACGGCGCGGCACCCCGACGTCCTCATCGCCACGTGCAGCGACGCCCCGCGAGACGCGCGGCGCCGACTGCTCAACGCCGGCGCCACCGTGGTCGACTGCGGTGAGTCGTCGGTGCAGCCGCGGGCGGTGATCGACGAGCTCGCCCGGCGTGGGTTGCGGCATGTGCTGTGCGAGGGCGGTCCCCGGTTCCTCGCCGATCTCGCGGCCGCCGGTCTGCTCGACGAACTGGCGTTGACGGTCAGCCCCGCGCTGGTCGGCGGCGACGCACCCCGCATCGCGCACGGCACCGCGGTCCCCGCTCGGACGGCCGGTTCCCTTCCCGGGCCGATGCGTCTGCGGCACATGCTCGGCGACGCGGAAGGGTATCTGTATCAACTGTGGGAGCGTGCCGACTAGGCTCGCGGTCATGCATTCACCCGGACGCCCGCGGACCGCTGGAGCATCGGCGGTCTCCCGGTTCGCCGCAGTCCTGACTGTGCTCGTCCTGGCCGCGTCCGTCGGCGGCTGCGCGGTCGGTCCGGACACCGGTCCCGACATCGTGCGCGGGGACGACGAGGGCGGGCAGGCGACCGGCGCACCGGAGCAGCCCGCCCTGCAGGCGCCGAAGAAGGACTTGAACTGGCGCCAGTGCGCGGGGTCGATCGCACAGAGGTACGGCGTCACCGTTCCCGACGGTGTGAAGCTCGACTGCGCGCGGCTGGACGTCCCGGTGGACCCGGCGCAGCAGTCGGGCACCACGATCAAGGTCGGCGTCGTCCGCGCCCGCACCGACGCCACGCCGGCCGGCGCCGTGCCGCTCGTGTTGACGAGCGGAGAGGACATGCCGAGTTCGCGGACCCTGCTGTCGTTCGCGACGGGCGCCGACCACGGCATCCTGGATCGCCGTCCGGTGATCGCCGTCGACCATCGCGGGATCGGCACGTCCGGTCTGATCGACTGCATGACCACCACGCAGCGCAGCGTCTACGACGACAACGGTGCGGGTGACGGACGCGATGTCGCGGCACGCGCCGAGAAACTGTCGGAGGCGGCGCGCGCGGCCGCCGACCAGTGCAACGACACGCTGACACCGGACCAGCTCGACTACTCGGCCGCGGCGGCGGGCGAAGACCTCGAGCAACTGCGCCAGCGCTGGGACGTCGACCGGCTCGCGATCCTGTCGGTCGGAACCGGATCATCGGTGGCCCTCGCGTTCGCCGCCGCGCACCCGGACCACGTCGGCCGGCTGATCCTCGACTCCCCGGTCGGCTACAACGTGTCCGCGAAGGCCGCCGCCCAGAGCCGCGCCCGCGGCCTGCAGGCCACCCTCACCGCGTTCACGCAGCGCTGCGCCGGGGCGGGCTGTTCGCTCGGCGCGGGCGGGGCGGCGGTCCTCGGCCGGCTGATGTCGTCGGGCGCGGGCGGACAGGTGGGCGCGCTGTCGGACACACAGGTCCTCGACGCACTCACCACCGCGCTCGCGGTCGGCGACACCTCCCCGGACGGACTGCGCGAACTGAGTACGGCGCTCACCGCCGCCGACCGCGGCGACACGGGTGCCCTGCGCAAGCTCGCGGACCAGGCTCGCTCGCTCCGCCTGGCCGACGGCCAGATCGTGGCCCGCTGCAACGACATGCGCGGGCGTCCGGGCACCGACGAGATCCCCGCCCTCGCGCGCGATTGGAACGCGCAGAATCCGCTGACCGCCGGCACCACGGCACTCGATCTCGTCCGGTGCGACGGCTGGGGCGTCGCCGACTCGCCCGCCGCGCCGGAGCGCTTCGCGGTCGACCCGCTGGTGCTCGTGGGCCAGAACGATCCGATCAACGGCGCCGCCGCGGCCGACGATCTGACGCCGCTGATGCTGGCGGCCGACACGGCTCAGACCACCGTCTCGTGGGACGGTCTCGGCTACTCGGTGGCCGCCAATTCCACGTGCGCGGGCGACCTGATCGGCGAATATCTCGGCCCGGCTCCGCTGGGCGCGCCGAGCGAGCGCGCCTGTCCGGCCTGACACCGTGGTGTAGTACGGTGCGCGGGTGAACGTTGTAGAGCGCTACCTGTATCCGCGCGTGGAGTCGCAGCGGATCATCTCGCTGATTCTGTGGCCGATCTCGGTGATGATGATCATTCAGCGGTCGCTGATCCTCGGAGTCAACGGACACCGGACCGACGACTTCACGCCCGTCTACAACGCCGCGTTCAACTTCCTCAACCGGCTGCCGGTCTACAACGAGAACTACAGCACGGTCGATCCGCACTACCTGTACCCGCCGTCGGGCACCATGCTGATGGCGCCGCTCGCGGTTCTGAACCCGGAATACTCCCGTTGGCTGTTCATCGCGGCGAGCGTGGTGGTGCTCATTCTCTGCGCCTACCTGTTGACCAGGATGTTCGGCTACTCCTACGACTCCTGGGTGTTCCCGGCGCTCCTGCTCTTCTTCTTCAGCACCGAGACCGTGGCGCACACGCTGATCTTCACCAACTTCAACGGTTTCGTCCTGCTCGGGATGCTGGCGTTCATGATGCTGATGATGCGCAGACACGACCTGTGGGCCGGCGTCGCGATCGGTCTCACGCTCGCCGTCAAGCCGGTACTCGCGCCGCTGCTCCTGCTGGTGCTGCTGAACCGCCAGTGGAAGATCCTGGTCACCGCGATCGGTGTGCCGCTGGTGCTGAACGTGCTGGCGTGGCCGTTGTCGAAGGACCCGATGGACTTCGTCCACCGCACCGTCCCGTACCTCGGCGAGTCGCGCGACTACTACAACAGCTCCATCACCGGCAACGCCGCCTACTTCGGCGTCGACTCCTGGCTGGCGTGGCTGCTGCGGATCGCGTTCGTGGTGATGGCCGTCTTCTCGCTGTGGTTCCTCTACCGCTACTACCGCCGGAGCGACGAGTTGCTCTGGCTCGCGACCTCGTCGGGCGTTCTGCTCGGCACCACGTTCCTCGTGGGATCGCTGGGCCAGGGCTACTACTCGATGCTGCTGTTCCCGCTGCTGATGACCGTCTTCCAGACCGGCTCGACCATGCGGAACTGGCCGGCCTGGCTGGGCGTGTACGGCTGCATGACCTTCGACGTCTTCGACTCGAAGAAATGGGAACCGTTCGGCCGGTACCTCGAATACAACAAGGTTCCGCTCGGCTGGTCGCTGCTGATGATCTCGGTGTTCTGCGTGCTGCTGTTCCGCTACCTCGACCTGCGTGAAGCGGATGCGACCGGCGGCTCCGTCGACGGGGGCTCCAGCGACGGCGGCTCGGTCCACGACGGGCCCGTCCCCGCCGCCTGAGCGGTACCCTGGACGGCATGACCGACCAGCCTGCCGACCTGTCCCAGCTCACCGACGAGCAGTGGCGTGAACGCCTCACTCCGCAGGAGTTCCACGTGCTGCGCGAAGCCGGCACCGAGCGGCCCTTCGTCGGTGAGTACACCGACAAGACCGATGTCGGCGTCTACCGTTGCCGCGCCTGCGGCGCCGAACTGTTCCGGAGTACGACGAAGTTCGAGTCGCACTGCGGATGGCCGTCGTTCTTCTCCCCGCTCGCCGGCGACCGGATCATCGAGCGCGTCGACGACTCGCTGGGAATGACGCGGACCGAGGTGCTGTGCGCCAACTGCCACAGCCACCTCGGTCACGTCTTCGCCGGCGAGGGCTACGACACCCCGACCGATCTGCGCTATTGCATCAACTCCATCAGCCTCACCTTCGAGGCCGAGTGAACCCTGCCCGGCGCGCGGGCCCGATCAGGGCAGCGAGCGGGCCAGCTTGGCGGCGTCCACGCGCGGTCCGGTGAAGAACGGGATCTCCACGCGCACGTGGCGGCGCGCCTCGGTGGCGCGCAGGTCGCGCATCAGGTCGACGATCCGATGCAGTTCCGGCGCCTCGAAGGCCAGGATCCACTCGTAGTCGCCGAGCGCGAACGCCGGGACCGTGTTGGCCCGCACGTCCTTGTAGTCGCGCGCCTCCTTGCCGTGATCGGCGAGCATCTTGCGCCGGTCGGCGTCGGGCAGCAGGTACCAGTCGTACGACCGCACGAAGGGGTACACGCAGATGTACGCACCGGGCTCCTCGCCCGCGAGGAACGCCGGGATGTGGCTCTTGTTGAACTCCGCCGGACGGTGCAGCGCCGAGCCGCTCCAGAACGGGTCGGACGCCCGGCCCAGGACGGTGCTCCGGCGGAAGGTCGAGTAGGCGTCCTGCAACTGCTCGATGGTCTCCGCGTGCCACCAGAACATGAAGTCGGCGTCGCCGCGCATACCGGCGATGTCGTAGATGCCGCGCACCACCACGCCCTTGTCGGCGACCTCGGCGAGGAAACGCTCGAGATCGGCGGCCACCTCGTCACGGTCCGCCGGCAGCTCGCCCGCCCGGACCTTGAAGACCGAGAACATCAGGTATCGGATGGTTGCATTCAGTTCGGCGTAATCCAGGCGACTCATGCCTCCATCGTGCCACCGGCCCGACTCGGGCGGAACGTCAGGTCCGCAGGTCGGCGGTGATTTCTCCCACGGCCGCCTCCGCGGTGCCGATGCAGGCGGGCACTCCGACTCCGGCGTAACCGGACCCGGCGACCCCGATCCGGGAGGGCAGTCCGGCCACCGCCTCGCGGACTCGGGCGAGATGCCCCGGTGCGTAGTGCGGCAGTCCGTGCGGCCAGCGCTGCACCACCGCGTCGGCGACCTGGGGCGCGGGCAGTCCGGCGGCGGCGAAGACCGTGCCGAGGTCGGCGACCGCGGCGTCGACGAGTTCGGTGTCGCTCGCCGTCACCGGGTCGCCGAGCCGTCCGAACGAGGTCCGCAGCGTCCGCACGTCACCGTGTCGCAGATGCGGCCACTTCTGGCTGCTCAGCGTGATCGCCTTCAGCCGGAGGCCGGCGTCGGTCGCGACCAGCACACCGGAATGCTCGGGCAGCGGGGTCGCGGCGGGCACCGCGAGAGCCACGACGGCCGAGCCCGCGGGTGCGACCTCGCCGAACACCGCGGCCGCGGCCGGAGCCGCCTCCGACAGGAGGCGGGCGGCCGTCCAGATCGGAACGGCGACGATCACCGCGTCGTACTCCACCGCCCGGGGCTCACCCGAACCGGCGACCAGCACCGCGGCGCCGTCGGCGATCGGCCGCAGCCCGACCACCTCGGTACCGAGTCTCAGATCGGCGCCCGCGGCCTCGACGAGCGCGGACACCAGTTCCCGATATCCGCCGGCGAGCGCGCCGAACACCGGGCCCGTTCCCCCAGCGCCGGCGTCGAGCACGGTCCGAACGGCGGCGCTCAGCGACGCAGCGCCCGCGTCGAGAGCGCGAGCCAGTGCGGGCACGGCTTCGCGCAGTCCGAGCTGGTCGGCAAGCGCCGAGTACACGCCGCCGAGCATCGGGTCCACCCCGCGCGCCACCACCGACCGTCCGTACCGCTCACCCACCAGCTCCCCCACCGACGGATCGGCTCCGGGAGTCCACTCCAGCGGAGTCCGCTCCTCGGCCGCCATCCTCTCCAGGTCGTCGGCGGCCGCGAGATCCGCGAACGGTGCCGGACCCGCCGGGATGCCCATCAGAGCCGGGGCCGGGAGGTCGTGCAGCGCTCCCCCGGACCAGATCGCCGGCCGCATCGGTCCCGGGGCCACCACGCGGTCGGCCAGACCCAGTTCGGTCACCAGCGCCAGGGCTTCGGGACGGCGCACGATGAACGCCTCGGCGCCGACGTCCACCGCGGTACCGCCGACGGTGCGGGTGCACAGCAGGCCGCCCGGCCGGTCAGCCGCGTCGTAGACGTCGATCCGCGCCTGTGCTCCGAGCTCGCGCCGCAGGCGGTGGGCGGCGGTCAGACCGGATACACCGGCCCCGATCACCGCGACCCGGTTCCGGTCCCCCGACCGCCCGCCGGTCACAGCGAGTGAATGAGCTCGACCGCGCGCGTCACCACGCCGGCGTCGGTGTTCGGCAGGAC
Organism: Gordonia sp. LUNF6; assembly: GCF_047041125.1. Classification (NCBI taxonomy): domain Bacteria; kingdom Bacillati; phylum Actinomycetota; class Actinomycetes; order Mycobacteriales; family Gordoniaceae; genus Gordonia; species Gordonia sp. LUNF6. Next base: position 1,794,127 of record NZ_CP178181.1, on the reverse strand, counting down.
GCCGTGCCCGAGATTGAAGATGTGTCCCGGGGCACCCGCGTCGACGGCTCGCCGTCCGGCCGCCACCACTCGATCGATCTCGCGCTCGAGGACCGCGTCGTCGCCGGCCAGCAGAACCGTCGGATCGAGGTTGCCCTGGACCGCGACGCGGTGCCCGACGCGGGCCGCGGCCTCGTCGAGCGGGATGCGCCAGTCGACGCCGATGACGTCGGCGCCCACGTCGGTCATCGAGCCGAGGATCTCTCCGGTGCCGACACCGAAGTGGATGCGCGGCACCCCGTACTCGGCGACCTCCGCCATCACTCGAGACGAGTGCGGCGCCACGAACTCCTCGTACGCTGCCTTCGACAGCGTTCCCGCCCAGGAGTCGAACAGTTGAACGGCGTCGACGCCGGCGTCGAGCTGGGCGCGCAGGAAGGCGATGGTGATGTCGGTGAGCCGCCCCATCAGCGAATGCCACAGCTCCGGCTCAGCCAACATCATCGCCTTGGTGTGCTCGTAGGTGCGGCTGGGTCCGCCCTCGATCAGATACGAGGCGAGGGTGAACGGTGCACCCGCGAAGCCGATCAGGGACTTCTCGTCGGCCAGTTCACCGAGGATCATGCCGATGGCCGCGGTCACGGCGCCGACCGAAGCGGGGTCCAGGCGTGGGATCGACGCCACATCACGCGCGGTCCGGATCGGCGAGGCGATGACCGGGCCCGTCCCGGCCACGATGTCCAGGTCGATCCCCGCAGCGCGCAGCGGGACCACGATGTCGGAGAACAGGATCGCCGCGTCGGTGTCGTGCCTGCGCACCGGCTGCATGGTGATCTCGGCCACCAGTTCCGGGTCGAAGCAGGATTCGAGCATCCCGCGCCCGGCACGGATCTCGCGATACTCCGGCAGTGAACGCCCCGCCTGGCGCATGAACCACACGGGTCGGCGAGAAGGGGTGCCGCCCGTGGCGGCGGCGATCAACGGCATCCGGCCCGGCGAACGTCGGCCTCGAATCGAAGTCATACGGACAACTCTGCCATCATTGCCCGCGCCCGCCACCATCCGCGCACCGCCCGCGGCCTCCCTGTGCTCCGTCCAGGTGATATGCCGCACCCGTACCGGCGCCGGCGCGTGAGGCCGCTCACTTATCGTCGTTTCAGCTTGCGGCGCGCCTCCGCCAACTGGCAGGAGCGGGGGCCTAACCTGACGCCGTGACCACTTCTGGAGCCCCGAGCGAGCCCGCCGAATTCCGTGATGCGGTGGCTTCGCTCCACGACGCCGCCGTGCGCCGCGAGATCGAGATCGGCTCGATCCGCCCGCCGCAGCGCCTGGCGCCGTACAGCTACGCCCTCGGCGTCGAGGTCAGCCCGCCCGAGTCCGGCGATCCCGCGCTGGTCGCCGACGATTCCTCCGGCAGTGCCTTCGGCAGACTCGTCTTGCTGTACGACCCCGCAGGCCAGGAGGCGTGGAACGGAACCTTCCGGCTCGTCGCCTTCATTCAGGCCGAGGTGGAGGCCGCCCTCGCAGCCGATCCGCTGCTGCCGCAGGTGGCGTGGACGTGGCTGTCGGAGGCGCTCGGCGTCCCCGACGGCGCCACCGAATCCGATCCCCCGCTCGGGTCCGACGTACCGATGGTTCGGGCCCTCGGCGGCACGGTCACCGCCACCACGTCTGTGCGATACGGCGACATCGCCGGCCCCCCGCAGGCGCACCAGCTCGAACTCCGCGCGTCGTGGACGGCCACCAGTCCCCGGCTCGCCGCGCATCTCGAGGCGTTCTGCGAGGTCCTCGCCTCGGCCGCGGGGCTGCCGCCGGCCGGGGTGACCGCGCTCGGCCCGGTCCAGTCCTCGTGACCGAAGCCTCGACCGGTTCGACCGGCGAACAGCCGCGGGTGGAACCGCGGGCCCAGCCCGAGCCAGCCGTCGCGCCCGACGTCACGCCACTCACTTCGCCGCGCGAGGGAGTCCCGCCGGTGCTCGCCACCGGGGACGAGTTCGCCGAAGCCGCACGCCGGCTGCGCGACGGCTCGGGCCCCATCGCGGTCGACACCGAGCGCGCCAGCGGCTACCGCTATTCGCAGCGCGCTTATCTGATCCAGCTCAGACGCGCCGGATCGGGCAGCTTTCTGATCGATCCGATCGCGCACCCGGATGCACTGGAGCCGATCATCGACGCCCTCGACGGGCCCGAGTGGATCCTGCACGCCGCCGACCAGGACCTGCCCTGCCTGCGCGAGCTCGGCTTCCGGACCGAGTCGTTGTTCGACACGGAGCTGGCGGGCCGGCTCCTCGACTTCCCGAAGGTCAATCTTGCGGCGATGGTCGCCGAATTCCTGCACCTCGGTCTCGCGAAAGGTCACGGCGCGGCCGACTGGTCGCGCCGACCGCTGCCGGCGGACTGGCTCAATTACGCGGCCCTGGACGTCGAGGTCCTCATCGAACTGCGCAACGCCGTCGCCGGCGCGCTGGACGAACGCGGCCGCGGCGAATGGGCGGCTCAGGAGTTCGCCCACGTTCTCCGGCGGCCGCCCGCGCCGCCGCGCACCGACCGCTGGCGGCGGACGTCGAACATCCACAACCTGCGCACTCAGCGCCAACTCGCGGTGGTGCGCGAGCTCTGGACGGCGCGGGAGGAGATCGCGCAGCGCCGGGACATCGCGCCGGGCCGGGTGCTTCCCGACTCGGCCATCGTCACCGCGGCCACGGCGAATCCGACCGATACCGCGGCCCTGGCCAGCCTCCCGGTGTTCGGCGGACCGCGCCAGCGGCGTCAGGCCGACCGCTGGATGCGCGCCATCCGGAAGGCCCAGCAACTGCCCGAGTCGGACCTGCCTGCCAAGAAGACTCCGCAGGTGGGACCGCCTCCCTACAACCGGTGGGAGCAGCGCAATCCGGAGGCCGCGGCCCGCGCCGGCGCCGTGCGTCCGGTGGTCCGGGCGATCGCCGAGGAGGTCGGCGTTCCGCAGGAGAACCTGATCTCCCCCGACCTGCTGCGCAACCTCTGCTGGGAGGGTCTGGGCCCGAGCGCCGGCGCCGACGAGTGGCTCGCCGAGCGCGGTGCCCGACCGTGGCAGCGGGCCCTGGTGGCCGCACCGATCGACGCGGCCCTGGACGCGATCCGGCCCTGAGCCGGCTCTGCGTCTACCCGCTCGCGGTGGTGACGGGCGCGTTCAGTTCCACCGGCTCCTCTGGCCCCACCAGGGACACGTACCCGGATCCGGTCGCGATCGAGTCGGCGATCACCGAGTCGGCGATCCCTGCGGGAGTGAGCCCGCAGTCGGCGAGGATCGCCTCGCGCGAAGCGTGTGCGATGAACTCCTGAGGCACTCCCCGACGATGGACGGGAACGTCGACGCCCGCCTGCTCCAGCGCCGACTCCACCGCGCTTCCGACACCGCCGCGCACGCCGCCGTCCTCGATGGTCACCACCGAGGTGTGCGTGCGGGCCAGGTCGGCGATCGATGCGGGGACGGGCAGCGCCCAGCGCGGGTCGACCACGGTGGCGGGAATACCGCGGGCGGCCAGGAGTTCCGCCGCCCCGATGCCGATCTCCGCCATTCCGCCGACGGCGACGATGAGGACCCCGCCCGGCTCGGCGGCCTCCACGAGAACGTCGACGCCGTCGCCGAGCCGCCGTACCGCCGGAATGTCGTCGGGCACGCGGCCCTTGCCGAAGCGCACCGCCGAGGGACCGTCGCCGATATCGAGGGCCTCGGCGAGTTCCTCGCGCAGCCGGACGGCGTCGCGCGGAGCTGCCACGCGCATCCCCGGAACGATCGCCAGCAGCGACAGGTCCCACATCCCGTGGTGGCTCGGTCCGTCCGGACCGGTGATGCCGGACCTGTCGAGCACCACCGTGACCGGCAGATTGAGCAGCGCGACGTCCATCAGCAGTTGATCGAAGGCACGGTTCAGAAAGGTCGAGTAGATGGCGAGGACCGGATGCATGCCGCCGAGCGCCAACCCGGCCGCCGACGTCATGCCGTGCTGTTCGGCGATCCCGACGTCGAACATCCGCTCCGGGTACCGCTCACCGAACGCGGCGAGCCCGGTGGGACCGGGCATCGCGGCGGTGATCGCCACCACCTCGGGTCGGCGGGCGGCCTCGCGCACGAGCGTCTCCGAGAACACCGAGGTCCAGTCGACCGGCGATTCGGCGAGCGCCCGGCCGGTGAGCGGGTCGATCTTTCCGGTGGAGTGCATCTGCTCGGCCTCGTCGTTCTCGGCCGGGGCGTAGCCGTTTCCCTTCCGGGTCACGGCGTGAACGATCACCGGACCGCCGAAGGCCTTGGCCCGCCGCAGCGCGGCCTCCATCTCGGCCAGGTCGTGCCCGTCGACCGGGCCGACGTACTTGATCCCGAGGTCGGCGAACATCGCCTGCGGCGAGACCAGGTCCTTGACCCCGCTCTTCATCCCGTGCAGCACCGCGTACGCGGCGTCGCCGACCATCGGGACGCTCTTGAGGGTGCGCCGGCCCGTCTCCAGGAAGCGCTCGTAACCGGGCTGCAGCCGCAGCGCCGAGAGATTGCGTGCCAATCCGCCGATCGTGGGCGCGTACGACCGCCCGTTGTCGTTGACGACGATCACCACCGAGCGGTCGCTGTCGGCGATGTTGTTCAGCGCCTCCCAGCACATGCCGCCCGTGAGCGCGCCGTCACCGACCACCGCGACCACGGTGCGGTCCTCGCCGCGCAGGGCGAAGGCCTTGCTGAGACCGTCGGCGTTCGACAGCGCCGCCGAGGCGTGCGAGGACTCGATCCAGTCGTGCGGGCTCTCGGTGCGGTCCTGGTACCCGGTGAGCCCGCCCTGCTCCCGCAGGGTGTCGAATCGATCCTTGCGCCCGGTGACGATCTTGTGGACGTAGCACTGGTGCCCGGTGTCGAACAGGATCGGGTCGGTCGGCGAGTCGAAGACCCGGTGGATCGCGAGGGTCAGTTCCACCACGCCGAGGTTGGGGCCCAGGTGTCCCCCGGTGGCCGCGACCTTCTGAATCAGGAACTGCCGGATGTCGTCGGCCAGCTCCGCCAGTTCCTCTGGCGAGCACGCACGTACGTCTGCCGGTGAGTCCACCCGATCCAGCACGCCCATCCGTAGTCCTCCTTCGCAGCCGCGACCGCCCGAGCGGCGTCGCATCAGACCCAGTCTACGGACTCGGGGTCTGAGCCCGGGATCACAGGACGCCGCAGGGTCACCGAGCCCCTCACCGCGTGAGAACGGCGACCGCCTCGATGTGATGGGTCAGCGGGAAGGCGTCGAAGGCCCGCCAGCCGCGCACCCGGTATCCGTGGACCGCGTACCGGCCCAGGTCGCGCGCGAAGGAGGCCGCGTCGCATCCCACGTGCACCACCGCCTCCGGACCCGCGGCGGCGACGCCGTCCACCACCGAGAGTCCGGCCCCGGCACGCGGCGGGTCGCTGACCACCACCTGCGGTGACCGCAGGCCGGCGAGGGTCTCGGCGACGCCGCCTCGATGAGTGGTCACCGGATCGGCGCCGAAGACCGCATCTGCGGCGGCGAGCGCGCTCGGATCGGTGTCGACCAGGTCGACGGATGCGACGTCGAGTCCGCGGCTCGGCCCAGCGTCGATCAGCGCCGCGCTGAAGACGCCCGCCCCGCCGTACAGGTCCCACGCGTGAACTGTCCCCGCGACGCCCGCCTCGGCGAGCAGATCGACCACGGCGGCCGAGTACACCTCGGGAGCGTTGCGATGTGCCTGCCAGAAGCCGGTCACCGGTATCCGCCAACTCCGGTCGCCGACGCGGTGGGTCACCGAACCGTCACCGACCAGCATGCGCAGCTCTCGGGGCGCACTGCGGGCCCCGCGCGATCGCTGGGCCCGGCGTCGGGCGGCGTCGCCGCGACGGCGTCCGCGCACATCGCCTTCCCGGGGCGCGGCGAGCTCACCCGCATGCCGCACGCCGTCGGTGCCCGCCATCAGCACGATCTCGGTCCCCGGCCGGGCACCGAGGCCGTCCACCTGCTCGAGCAGTCCCGCGACGGGTGCGACGCACGGCTCGGTGACGATCTCGGCCGACCGGCGTCCACGCAGGCCCGCCCGCCCGTCTCGGCCCACCGCGAGCCGCGTCCGGATCCGCCAGCCGGTGGACGCTCCGCCGAGCGGCTCCACGTCCGGGGGCGGCAGTTCGTCGAGGTCGAATCGGCCGATCCGGCGAAGGACGTCGGCGAGGGCGTCCGCGCCCAGCCTCCTCGCGTACGCCGGCTCGACGAAGGCGAGATCGCAGCAGCCGGCGCCGGCCACCGCGGCCGGACAGCGAGGGGCCACGCGATGCTCGGACGGGGTGAGGACTTCCTCCACCGCCGCCTTGGCGTAGCTGCTGCGCGAGTCGTCGGTGATGCGGGCGCGTACCCGCTCGCCGGGCAGGGCGCCGTCGACGAAGACCACGCGACCGTCCGACCGCGCGATACCGGCACCGCCGTTGGCGTACGCGGTGACCTCGAGGGTGAGCGGGCCGCCGGGGCGGCTCATCGGGTTCCGCCGTCCGAGGGGGAACCGGATCCGGGCCGCGGTTGCTCGTTGGCCGAGAACCCCCGGCGGGCGTCGCCCGGTGCGTGGTAATTGTGCTCCGCCCGCCGGGCCCGGTTCTCCGAGGAGTTCAGCTGCCACGGAACGGAGGTCACCATCACCCCGGGCTCGAACAGCAGGCGGCTCTTGAGGCGCAGTGCGGACTGGTTGTGCAGGATCTGCTCCCACCAGTGGCCGACCACGTATTCGGGGATGAAGACGGTGATGACGTCGCGCGGCGACTCGCGTCGCACGCGCCGCACGTAGTTGATGATCGGACGCGTGATCTCGCGGTAGGGCGACGCCAGCACCTTGAGCGGCACCGTGATGTCGCTCTCCTCCCACTCGCTGACGAGAGTGCGAGTGTCACGGTCGTCGACGTTGACGGTCACCGCCTCGATGGTGTCGGGGCGCGTCGCCCGGGCGTAGCGCAGCGCGCGCCGCGTCGGCAGGTGCAGCGTGGACACCAGGATCACGGCGTGGCTGCGGCTCGGCAGCACCTCGTCGGACTGGTCGGTGGCCTCGAGCTCGTCGACGATCCCCGAGTAGTGGCGATGGATCAGCTTCATCAGGCAGAACAGCACCACCATCGCCAGAATCGCCATCCACGCGCCGGCGGTGAACTTGGTCAGCAGCACCACCACCAGCACCGTCCCGGTCATCACCATGCCGATCGCGTTGATGACGCGCGACCGCCGCATCCGCGAGCGCGCATCGGGATCGCTCTCGGTCTTGAGGTGGCGGGTCCAGTGCCGGACCATGCCGGTCTGACTGAGGGTGAAGGAGACGAAGACGCCGACGATGTACAGCTGGATCAGCGACGTGACCTCGGCCCCGAAGGCGACGACGAAGGCGATCGCGGCCAGTGCCAGGAAGACGATGCCGTTCGAGAACGCCAGGCGGTCGCCGCGGGTGTGCAGCTGACGCGGGAGGTACCGGTCCTGCGCGAGCACCGAGCCGAGCACCGGGAAACCGTTGAACGCGGTGTTGGCCGCGAGCAACAGGATCAGGGCGGTGACGACGGCGATGAAGTAGAAGCCCGGCGGGAAACCACGGAAGACGGCCTCGGCGAGCTGCGCGAGGATCGACTTCTGCTGGTAGCCGTCGGGCAGACCGCTCAGATCCTTCGCCGGATCGAGGACGTACTTCGCGCCGATCTTCTGAGCGAGCATCACGATGCCCAGCAGCAGTGCGATCGAGAAGGAGCCGAGCAGCAGCAGGGTGGTCGCGGCGTTCCTCGACTTCGGCTTCCGGAACGCGGGCACACCGTTGCTGATCGCCTCCACACCGGTCAGCGCGGCGCAGCCGGACGAGAACGACCGCGCGACGAGGAAGGCCATCGCCAGCCCCATCAGGTGCGGTTGTTCGGCGACGATCCCGAATCCCGAGGTCTCGGCCTCGACGGTGTCGCCGAGGACGAAGATCTTCACCGCTCCCCACCCGAGCATCAACAGCACGCCGACGATGAACGCATACGTCGGAATCGCGAGGACCGCACCGGATTCCTTGATACCGCGCAGGTTCACCGCGGCCAGCAGCGCGATGCCGAGGACGCAGAACCACACCTTGTGCTCGTGCACCAGCGGTACCGCCGAACCGATGTTCTCCGCGGCCGAAGTCACCGACACGGCGACGGTCAGCACATAGTCCACCAGGAGGGCGGACGCGACCGTCAGACCGGCGTTGGAGCCCAGGTTGACGGTGGCCACCTCGTAGTCGCCGCCGCCCGAAGGATAGGCGTGGACATTCTGCCGGTAGCTGGCGACCACCACCACCATGACGGCCGCCACGGCCACCGCCACCCACGGAGCGAGGGTGTACGCGCTGATACCGGCGATCGACAGGACCAGGAAGATCTCCTGCGGGGCGTAGGCCACCGACGACATCGCGTCAGAGGCGAACACCGGCAGCGCGATCCGTTTCGGCAGCAGCGTGTGACCGAGCCGATCACTGCGAAACGGACGCCCGAGGACCAGCCTCTTGGTGGCTACCGACACCTTTGACATCGTGGACACTCCGCAACATTAAGGCCCGAGGTCGCCCTCGCAACACCAGGGTGCGGATTCAATCGCGGCACAGTAACCTCGATCACCGTGCGCGTAATCATCATGGGTTGCGGCCGAGTGGGATCCGCCCTGGCAGGGGCGATGTCCGGACTCGGCCACGACGTCGTCGTCATCGACCGAGACGAGACGGCCTTCCGTCGTCTCGGCGAGGACTTCCGGGGCCGGAGAGTCTGCGGCGTCGGATTCGACCGGGACGTCCTCAAGGACGCAGGCATCGAGGACTGCGACGCCTTCGCCGCGGTGTCCTCGGGCGACAACTCCAACATCATCGCCGCGCGGGTCGCGCGGGAGACCTTCGACGTCGACCGCGTCGTCGCCCGCATCTACGATGCGAAGCGCGCGGCGGTGTACGAGCGTCTCGGCATCCCGACGGTCGCGACCGTCCCGTGGACCACCCAGCGATTCGTCGCCGCCCTCGGCGAGACCTCCAGCACGCCGGTCTGGACCGATCCGTCGGGCTCGGTGGTGATGGCCGTTCTGGACTTCCACGAATCGTGGGTCGGCACCGACGCGGGCAAGTTCCAGGAACTGACCGGTGCGCGGGTCGCGTTCCTGTCGCGGATGGGCAACACCGTGCTGCCCGATCCGCGGACCGTGATTCAGGACGACGACGTGCTCTACGTCGCGACCCTCGCCTCCAATGTCGACAACGCGCGCGCCGTCGCCGGCGCCGAGATGCCCCGGGAGTAACTGTGAAAGTCGCCATCGCCGGAGCCGGGGCCGTCGGCCGGGCCATCGCCCGCGAACTGCTCGTGAACGATCACGACGTGACGCTGTTCGAACGGAACCGCACGCACATCGATCCGGTCGCGGTACCCGGGGCCGACTGGGTGCACGCCGACGCGTGCGAACTGTCGGACCTGGAGCTGGCGCAGCTGCAGACGTACGACGTGATGATCGCGGCCACGGGAGATGACAAGGCGAATCTGGTGGTGAGCCTGCTCGCGACGACGGAGTTCGCCGTGAACCGGGTGGTCGCCCGCGTCAACGATCCGCGCAATGAGTGGCTCTTCAATGAGGACTGGGGCGTCGACGTCGCCGTCTCCACACCGCGGATGCTGGCCTCGCTGGTCGAAGAGGCGGTGACCGTCGGCGATCTGGTGCGAGTGATGACCTTCCGCCAGGGCCAGGCCAACCTCGTCGAGCTGACCCTGCCGAACGACACCCCGCTCGCGGGGAAGGCGGTGCGCCGCCTGCAGCTCCCGCACGACGTCGCGCTGGTGGCGATCATCCGCGGCCGGCGAGTGATCGTGCCCGAGTCGGACGACTCTCTCGAGGGCGGCGACGAGCTGGTGTTCATCGCACCGGAGGAAGCCGAAGAAGAGCTCCACCGGACGATCAAGTCACCCATTTAACTCCTACACGCTGTAGTAGCGGTAGGGACTTTCGTCCCCGGCTCGAAGGCCGAAAATACCTGTTTCCGCAGGTCATGAGAGGTCCGACACATTAATTGGAGTCCCGGGTTCCAATTATGTTCTGATCGATTCATGCAGCTGACACGGTTCACCGACATCGGCCTGCGGGTCGTCATGGCGCTGACCGCCGACCCGGATGCCAGCCACACCTCCAAGCAGATCGCGGCCGATCTGCAGCTGAGCTACACGCACGTGGCCAAGGTGGTCAGTCGACTGGCCGAACTCGGCGTGGTGCACTCGCGCCGCGGCCGCTCCGGCGGCCTGGGCATCACCGAGCTCGGCAGGCGAGCAGGCGTCGGCTGGCTCGCCCGTCATCTCGAGGGCGATGCCGAAGTCGTCGACTGCGAAGGCCCCGCACCGTGTCCCCTGCGCAACGCCTGCCGTCTGCGCCGCGCACTCGCGACCGCCCAGGAGGCGTTCTACACCAGCCTCGATCGGCTCAGCGTCGAAGACCTGATCGCCGATCCGACCGGAGCCCAGCTGCTGACGCTGCTGCCGACTCTCCGGTCCACCGATACCCCGCCGACCACGACCACCGTGGATGCGGCGGCTCCCGATTCAATCGCAGCGAAGTGAGGATAAATCGATGATCTCGTCGGATACGAAACTGGTGCTCGAAGCCACTGTCCCCGTCGTCGAAGCCGCGTTGCCGGAGATCACGCCGCGGTTCTACGACCGGATGTTCACCGCGCGGCCCGAACTGCTCCGCGATCTGTTCAATCGGACCAACCAGGCCACCGGCGGTCAGCCGCAGGTGCTGGCGGGTGCGGTCGCGGCCTTCGCCCGACTGCAGCTCGAGCCCGATGCCGGCCGGATGCGCTTCATCATCGACCGGATCGCCCATAAGCACGCCTCCCTCGGCATCGTCGCCGACCAGTACCCGATCGTCCACGAGCACCTGTTCGCCGCGATCGTCGACGTCCTCGGTGAGGCCGTCACCCCGGAGGTCGCGGCCGCATGGGACGAGCTGTACTGGGAGATGGCACACGTCCTGATCGGCCGGGAGACCGAGCTGTACCGGGCTGCCGGCGTCGAACCCGGCGATGTGTGGAAGTCGGCGCGCGTCGTCGAACGCGAGCAGGTGGCCCCCGACGCCGTGGCCTTCACGCTCGAGAGCCTCGACGGCGAGCCGCTCGGCGCATTCGTCCCCGGTCAGTACATCTCGGTCCAGGCGACGATGGACGACGGCGCGCGGCAGATCCGGCAGTACAGCCTCACCGGGTCGACCTCCGATCCCGCGTGGCACATCAGCGTCAAGCTCGACGGCGAGGTGTCCAGCCATCTGCACGAGCACGTCTTCGAGGGCGATCTCATGACCGTGAGCACGCCCTTCGGCGACCTCACCCTCCCCGAGGGAGACGATCCGCTGCTGCTGGCCTCGGCGGGGATCGGCTGCACCCCGGTGATCGGTCTGCTGAACCACCTGGTCTCCACCGGCGACACCCGTCCGGTCACGGTCCTGCACGCCGACCGCTCGCGCAGCAGGCAGCCGCACCGAGGCGACCTCGCACAGCTCGTCGATCGCCTCCCCCAGGCCGAACTGCTGCAGTGGTACGAGCACGGACTGGCGACCGACGAGGCGACGCGGATCGGGTATATGGATCTCGAGGGCGTCGACATCGCACCCGACACCACCGCGCTCCTGTGCGGACCGTCCGGCTTCCTCGGCGCGATCCGCGACGCCCTGCTGGAGCGGGACGTGCCCGAGGACCGCATCCACTACGAGTCCTTCAGCGTGATGAAGTGAGCGTGATCCGATGACCGTGACCCAGGCCCTGGCGACAGCCGGCTCCTTCATCTGGCTCGGCATGGTGTTCGGCATCTCGTTCATCGAGGCGCCGCTCAAGTTCCAGGCCCCCGGGATCACCATCCCGCTCGGCCTGGGTATCGGCCGCCTCGTGTTCCGCGCGCTGAACGCGGTCGAGGCGCTCTGGGCGATCGCACTGATCGTCGCGGTCGCCGTCGGCGACGACTGGTCGACGGGTACGTTGATCGGACTCGGTGTGGCGGCCGCGGCGCTGATCGTTCAGGTGGCGGCGATCAGGCCGGTGCTCTCCAAGCGCACCGATCTGGTCCTGGCCCACCCGGAGTCGGTTCCCGAACACCGCAGCACGGCGCACTACTGGTATGTCGGATTCGATCTGATCAAGGTCGCGGCGCTGATCACGCTCGGGACCTCGCTGCTGCTGAGCATCTGAAGTACTGCACGACGCGACGCCGGTCTCCACGGAGGCCGGCGTCGTCATGCTCACTCGGTCATGCGCTCACTCGGTCAGGCGCTCACTCGTCGGTGGCGTGCAGTTCGTAATAGGGGTTGTAGATCACCTTCATGCCGTCCGAGTTCGCCACCCGGCCGCGGATCGTCACCCGTCGACCGGGTTCGATGCCCGGGATCCGGTTCCGGCCCATCCACTTGAGGATCACCGTGTCGGTGCCGTCGAAGAACTCCGCGACCACACCGGTCTTGGTGTTGCGCGAACACGTCTCGACCGCGCGGAGCTCGCCGACCATCGTCGCCTCGTCGCCGCGGGCGCAGTCGACCGCGCGCTGCGCACCATGTGCCTGGCACTCGCGCTGGATGCGACCCTCTTCGATCTCGTCGAGATCTTCGGTCAGCATCCGTCCGAGCCGCTTGAGCAGACCCGAATTAGCCATCCCATCCTCCGCGGGGTGTCGCAATCGAACTCACTTGCAAACTCACCATACTACCCGTGCATGATCGAAGTATGACCACGCTGATCGTGATGCCGGGCACCGGGTCGGACGCCGATTACGCCGCACGGGTCTTCGGCCCCGCCGCCGCCTCGATCGGCGCTCGATTGGTGTCACTCGAACCAGAATCTGACCTGGTCAACAGCTATTCTACGCGCCTGGACCAGGTCGCCGCCGAAGGCGATGACCTACTCGTCGGCGGCATCTCGATAGGTGCGGCGATCGCCGTCGAATGGGCACTGCGATCACCGCTCGCGCAGCACTGCCGCGGAGTGCTTGCCGCCCTGCCGCCGTGGTCGGGCCCGGCCGCGGACTCACTCGCCGCGCTGTCGGCGCGGCTGACCGCCGACGCGATCGAACGCGACGGTCTGGCGGCCGCAGTGGCGCAGATGGTCCGGACCAGCCCCGCATGGCTCGGGGCGGAGCTGTCACGGTCGTGGCGCTCGCTCGCCGACCGCGGACTGGTCGAGCAGTTGCGTGCCGCGGCCGCGCACACCGCGCCCGCCGAGAGCGAACTGTCCGCGCTGACGGTGCCGCTGGGCGTCGCCGCCGCCCCCGACGACCCGCTGCATCCCGTCGAGGTGGGACGGGCCTGGGCCGCGTATGCACCGCGGGCGGCGGTGCGCGCCGTGCCGCTCACCGAGTTCGGGCCGGCACCGCATCGGCTCGGCGACGCCTGTGCCGCCGCCTGGAGGGACGCGTCAGCGGCGGCGCCGGCGGAAGCGTGACATCGCCGAACCGCGCGACGGCGGCGCGGTGGGTGCCTCCTCCGGCTCCACTGCGGGCGGAGCCGACGTCTCCTCCGCTGTCGCCGACGGCGCATCCGCGTCCGGTTGATCGGAGTAGACGGTGGCCGAGGCGCTCTGCTCCACGGCGCCGCCGGGAATCACCTCCGGCACTCCGGAGTCGTCACCGGACGGCTGTGCGGGCAGCGGCTGCGAGGGGAAGGCTCCGGTCTCGGCGTCCATCCCGGCCTGCTCGGCCGCCTGCTCGGCCAGTTGCTGCTGGGCGGCCGCGACCTGTTCGGCGAGGACCGGCGGCAACACGATCGGCAGCAACTCCCGCGGCGGGCACGGTTCACTGCCTCGACGCACCACCGTCTCGGCGAGGACGGCGCGGGCGAGCTGGGCCAGCTGCACCTCGGACTCCTCGGGGCCGCTCGCGACGCAGCGCACCATCCAGCGAGGACCGTCGACACCGATGAACCGGTGACTGCCGCCGGGCACCCGGGCCACCACTTCGCGGCCCCAGTGACCGTCCTCGATCGAGGTCTGCGCTCCGTCGCTGCGGAGCGACTCGGCCAGTTCGCGCACCACTTCGCGCCACAGTCCCCCGCTGCGCGGGGCGGCGAAGGCGTGCAGTCCGATGCGGCCGACCGGCGTCACGAGGTAGACGGCCTCGGGCTCATGCGTCGCGGACATCTCGACGGTCACCTGCCCGCCCTCCACCACCGGCATCAGCAGGGAGCCCAGATCCAGATGGGAGTTCGCGAGTTCGGCGAGGGGCGTCGCCAGATCCGCGATGTCGTAGGGTCCCGCGGTGTCGCCGATCGAGTACTTGTCGCCCGCGGCGCCGGTCGCACGCTGTGCCATCGTCATCCCTCCGTCAGAATCGCGTGGCCGCCACTGGAGCCGTAGCCTCCGGCGCCGCGCTCGGTGTCGTCGAGTTCATCGACTTCGACCACGTCTGGCAACTCGACACGCTGCACGATCAGCTGGGCGATCCGGTCGCCGCGCGTGACGGTGATCGGAGCCTCCGGATCCAGGTTGATCAGGCACACCTTGATCTCGCCGCGGTAGCCCGCGTCGATCGTTCCCGGCGCGTTGACGATCGACAGTCCCGCGCGCGCCGCCAGACCGGAGCGCGGATGGATCAGTCCGACGGTGCCGTACGGCAGCCCGATCGCGATACCGGTCCCGACGAGCTGACGACGTCCCGGCGCCAGCACGAGGTCGGTGGCGGCGTACAGATCGATGCCCGCATCGCCCGGATGGGCGCGCACGGGAAGCGGGAGGTCGGGATCGAGTCGGCGGATTCGCAACGGCGGATACGTATCGGGCGTCACTGGCGTGGTCACCCCCGCAGACTACTAGGGCGCTACCGCATTAGGCTTGTCCGCGTGACGCAAGCAGCCTCGACACCCGCCCCGCAGCAGGACCGCTACAGCGAGCGCCTCATCGTCCCGTGGTGGTGGTGGCTCGCCGGCCTCGCCATCACCGCGATCTTCGGCTACGAGGTCCAACTCGCCGCCTACCGGGAGCCGTGGAGCGTCGTCGCCTATCCCGTCATCGCGGCCCTCATCGGCTGGGGACTGTATTCGATGGGGCGGACGCCCGTTCGCGTGGACGCGAACGGCTCGCTGCACGCGGGGAAGGCCATGCTGCCCAGCGAGGTGATCGCCCGCGGCGCCACGGTCTCGGCGGCGCAGCGCAGCGCGGCCATGGGCAGGCAGCTCGATCCGGCAGCGTTCGTACTCCATCGCACCTGGGTCAAGACGATGGTGCTCGTGGTGTTGGACGACCCCGACGACCCGACGCCCTACTGGCTCATCTCGACCCGCCATCCCGATCGGGTGCTGGCCTCACTGGGCATGGGTGACGCGGGCCGCGTCCCCGGTCAGGAACCCGCAGACCGCGAGCCCGGAGACGAGGGTCCCGGAGACGAAGGTCACGGAAAGGACGACGCCGCGCAGGGCTGAGCCCTACGCGGCGCACGGGGGTCGCGATTCACCGACCGCGGTCCGGGATCACCGGAGCCGCGGTCGGTTCGCGGCACAGGGGTGCATCAGGCGCAGTCGACGCAGATCATCTCGTTGCCGTGCTGTTCGGCGAGACGGTTGCGGTGGTACACGAGGAAGCAGCTCGAGCATGTGAACTCGTCATCCTGCTTCGGGACCACGCGCACCGACAACTCCTCGCCCGACAGGTCCGCGCCCGGCAGTTCGAACGATTCGGCGGTGTCGCCCTCGTCGACATCGACGTCGGCGGACTTCGCTTCATTGCGGCGAGCCTTCAGCTCCTCCAGCGAGTCCTCCGCGATGTCGTCGTCGTTGCTGCGGCGCGGAGCGTCGTAATCGGTTGCCATAGTGTGCCTAACCTGGGTTCTGTAGGTGTGGATGCGGATTGCTGTGGGAGAACACACTTGTGGCCTCGTTCCCCCGGCCCCCACATCGTCGCGCGATGATGTTGGGCGCCCGAATTCTAGGTGCACCTACCCCGGAAGTCAACCACTCGTCGAATGCGCCGGTCAGAGGCACCGAACTCGACTTATGAGGGCGCGCCGGACACCTTCCCGCACCGTCGTCGCGGAGCCCTCTACAGTGGTCGGCGACCCCTGATTCCGGAAGAAGGTGCTAGAGCGTCTTGGTCTCGAAGATCGCCACCGGCTACACCACCGATGTGAAGGGCCGTCCGTTCCGGCGCCGCCACCTGATGCCCGCCCTCATCGTCGTCGCGGTCCTCGCCGTGGCTGCCATCACCGCCTGGTCGGTCGCGCTGACCGGCGGCGGTGACGAGGCGCGCCCCACGGACTGCAACATGCCCGAGGCCGCGTCGCCGTCGGACCGCTCCGGGGCACCGGCGACGCCCCCGCCGAATCTGAAGCCGGTCAGCTCCACCGAGATGCTCAGCGTCGCGCCGGCGGGTCTGTCGACGTTCAAGGTGCGCGTCTTCAACTCCGCCGCGCCCCGCGGTTCGGCGCGTTCGGTGAGCGACGATCTCGTGGCCGAGGGGTTCACCCCCGGCGATCCCGCATACGCCGACGACACCGTCTACTCCGACCAGAATCTGCATTGCGTCGCTCAGATCCGATTCGGTCAGGCCGGTCAGGCGGGCGCGGCGGCGGTGTGGCTCGCCGCGCCGTGCGCTCAGTTGGTCGACGACGGCCGCACCGGTACCGACGTCGACCTCGCACTGGGCGAGTACTACACGCAGGGACGTCCGACTCAGGATTCGCAGGCCGCACTCGAGGCCCTGCGGTCGGTGGACCCGAAGAACCCGAAGACGGCGATCGATCGATCACTCATCGAAGCGGTGCACAACCAGGCCTGCTAGCGTTCACGGCACCGCCGCGGTCAGATGGCGGCGTCGGCGACCGCCTGATCGATCACCTGGAACAACAGATCGAAACTGGGTGCGGGCTGCATCTCGGCGGACCAGACCATCGCGGCGCGCAACGGCGGGATGTCGAGGGCCAGATCGATCGCCGCGACCTGCCCGCCGACCACCTCGAATCCGTCACGCGGCAGCAGCCCCACGGCCATGTCCGCGGCGATGAGCGGCAGCGCCGTCTGGAGAGTCGACACCTGCTGGATACGGGCGGGGGTCACGTCGTTCCGTCGCCAGAACTGATCGGTCAGCTCGTCGAGCCCGGGGAATCCCTGAATCGCCGCGGGCACGATCCACGTCTCCGACTCCAGATCACGCAGGCCGACGACATGCCGACCGCTTGAGACCACCAGGACCAGGGGCAGATCCACCAGGGATCGGACGTGGAGTCCGGGGAATGCGGAGGCCAGGCGGGAGACGTCCGCGGTGGCGACGAATCCGACGTCCGCCCGACCCTCCGCCACCATGCCGAGGACTCCGGCCGGGTCGGGATCGGAGAGTTCGACCGACACGTCCGGAGCGCGGGCCCGTTCGCCGAAACCAACCCGGAGCTGGTGAAAGCGTTCGTCCGGGCGGTCAACCGCGCCGATCTCGTCGCAGCGAAGGATCCCGCAGCGGTGGGCGCCGTGCTGGAGAAGTACGGAAAGCTGCCGCCACAGGTCTTCGCCAAGATGCGTCTCCCCGTCTACACGGACCAGATCAGCGCCGACGCTCTCCAGGGCACCGCGGACCTCATGAACCACCTCGGCTTCACCTCGAAGCCCGTCGATACGAAGGAGATGATCTGGCCGTGAGTCAGCTCGTCACCGTGACCGACTCCACCTCGGCCACGACCATGCACCGGCCGATCCGGCGATGGGTGCGGACGATCAACGCATCTGCCGAGTCCCGTCTCGGACGATTCCTCTACGGTGCCGGCGCCGTCGCCCTCGTCTTCGCCGTGTGGCAGGTGCTCTGGTCACTCGGCGTCCTGCCGGCCACCGCACTGCCCTCCGCAGGCCAGATGCTCGGCGCCTTCCTCGACCTGCTCGGATCGGGAGCCTTCTGGGCGTCCGTCTGGTCGACGGTGTCGATCGTGATCCTCGGTCTCGTGGTCATCATCGTCATCGCCGCGCCGCTGTCCATCCTCCTCGGCCTGTCGCGATTCGCCGAGGAATCGACCTGGCTCGTCGTGGAGTTCCTCAAACCCATCCCGCCGGTGGCCCTGATCCCGCTCGGTCTGCTGCTGTGGGGCCCGACGCCGGGAATGAAGATGGTCCTGATCGTGTTCGGCGCGATCTGGCCGCTGCTGACCCAGCTGGTCTACGGCGTCCGTGAGGTGAACGCCACCAGTCTCGACATGGCGCGCAGCTACCACCTCGGTTGGTGGCTCACCACGAGCCGAATCGTCATTCCGTCGATGACGCCGTTCGCGATGACCGGCTTGCGGATCGCGGCCGCCATCGCACTCATCATCTCCATCGTCACCGAGATGATCGGCGGCGCCGCAGGTCTGGGCCAGGACATCGTGGTCGCTCAGTCGGCGGGCGCGATCAAGGAGATGTACGCCCTGATCTTCGCCGCGGGCCTGCTCGGGCTCCTGGTCAACACCGTGTTCAAGGCAGCCGAGAAGCCGCTGCTGTTCTGGCACCCGAGTCACCGAGAGGAGGCGAAGTGATGAAGACCGGTCGTCTCTGGCGGGCGATCCTCCTTCGCGCCTGGCTGCCCGCCGCATTGGTTCTGACCTGGTGGTTCGCCTCGGCGACGAGTGAATCGCTGTACTTTCCCTCCCTGAAGACCATCCTCACCACGATGTGGGACGACCTGATCGTCCACGGCATGCGGACCGACGTGGTCCCCAGCGTGGAGAAGTTCCTCATCGGATTCCTCATCGCCGGCGCACTGGGGATAGTCTTCGGACTGCTGATCGGGCTGTCGCCGGTCCTGCGTGCCGCGTGCGAGCCGATCATCCAGTTCCTGCGCTCGCTGCCGCCTCCCGTTCTGCTGCCGATCGGCCTGCTGGTCTTCGGCATCGGTCCGGCGACGAACATCTCGATCATCGTCGTGGGTGCGGTCTGGCCGACCCTGCTCAACACCATCGACGGAGTTCGATCCCTCGACCCGCTCGTCGAGGACATGTCGCGGTCGTACCGACTGACGCTCCCGCAATACATCCGGTACGTTCTGCTCCCGCATGCCGGCCCCGCCATCTTCGCCGGCCTGCGCACCACTCTGCAGATCTCGATCATCCTGATCGTCGTCTCCGAGATGGTGGCGTCGACCAACGGCATCGGCTTCTACCTCCTGAACTCCCAGCAGACCTTCGCGGTCCCGGAGACCTGGGCGGGCACCGTTCTGCTCGGCCTGCTCGGATACCTCGCCAATCTCGTCTTCGTCCGCATCGAGAAGTACGTGCTGCGCTGGCAGTACGGCATGCGGGCCCTGAACGCAAAAGGATGATCATGTCTGTCGACGCCACCGAAACCGATGTCACCGCACCGACGACGCTCATGGAACTGCGCGACCTGCGCAAATCCTACGGCGATGTCCAGATCCTGGCCGGAATCGACTTCACCGTGCGCCGCGGCGAGTTCGTCTGCGTGGTCGGCCCCTCGGGCTCGGGCAAGACCACCCTGCTGCGGTGCATGGCCGGCCTGCTCGCACCCACCGACGGCGCCTGCCTGTTCGAGGGTGACACGGTGACCGGACCGCCCGCGAAGCTGGCCGTCGTCTTCCAGGACTACAGTCGCTCCCTGTTCCCGTGGCTGAGCGTCGCCGACAACATCGAACTTCCGCTGCGCCGCACGGTCCGCAAGGCCGAGCGCGCGCGCCGGATCGATTCGGTTCTCACTGCGGTGGGTCTGGCGGGCAAGCATGATCTGTACCCCTGGCAGATGTCGGGCGGCATGCAGCAGCGCGCGGCGATCGCCAGGGGCCTCGCATATCAGCCGGATGTGCTGCTGATGGACGAGCCGTTCGCCGCCGTCGACGCGCAGACCCGCATCGAACTCGAGGACCTGGTGCTGCGTGTGCGGAAGGACTTCGACACCACCATCGTCTTCGTCACCCACGACATCGACGAGGCCGTGTACCTCGGTGACCGAGTCATCGTCCTCTCCGGTGCTCCGACCCGAGTGACGCGGAACATCGACGTCGATCTACCGCAGCCACGGGACCAACTCGAGACCAAGACGCTGCCCGCGTACGCGAAGTACCGCACCGAGGTCTTCGAGCTCATCCAGGCCGCGCAGTCGCACGCGAGCATCGCCTGACCACCCGAAACGCCAGCAGGAGAAAGCCCTCTAGGAGAACGCCGCCATGACAACTCATCAGCCTCTCGACAACGCCCAGGCCACCGCCTATCGCACCCGGGTCACCCTGCTCGGCACCTCCGGCGGACCGCCGTGGTGGGACGGATCGGACCGCGCCGGCATTTCGACCGCGATCACGGTGAACGACTCGGTGTACCTGATCGACTGCGGTGAGGGGTGGGGTCCCCGGTACCGCAAGGCCGGTCTCGGCCCGGCCGGATTCCAGAAGGGTCTCGACGACCTCCGCGGCGTGTTCATCACCCATCACCACTCCGACCACATGGTCGACTATCCGAACCTGTTGCTCCTCGCCTGGCACAACGGTTCCGACGGTCTCCGGCAGCCGGTGCAGGTCTACGGCCCCGGCGATCGTCGCGTCCTGCCGCCGATCTTCGACGAGACCAATCGGGATCCGATCCCCGAGGTCTTCAATCCGGAGTCGCCGACACCCGGTCTCGAGGAGTCGACGGCCAGGCTGCTCCAGGCGTACGCCCTCGACATCAACGACCGGATGCGCGACAACGCCAAGCAGGATCTGCGCGAGATCTTCGAGTTCCACGACATCGTGCTCCCGGGAACGACCGGCGACGACCCCAACGGCGACCCGAGTCCGGCGATGGAACCGTTCGAGGTCTATGCGGACGAGAACGTCCGGGTGACCGCCATCCTCGTCGACCACCGGCCGATCTTCCCGGCCTTCGCCTTCCGCTTCGACACCCCGGACGGCTCGATCGTCGTCTCGGGCGACACCGGCGTGTGCAGCAATCTGGTGACGATCGCGGACGGCGCGGACATCCTCCTCCACGAGTGCATCGACATGGACTGGGTGGACTCCCTGCTCGGGCCGAACTCCGCCAGACCCGACCCCAACCTCATGCAGCACATGCTCGCTGCGCACACCGCGATCGAGGAGGTCGGCGCTCAAGCCGAGGCCGCGGGCGTCGACACCCTGGTCCTCACACACCTGGTGCCGGGCAATACGCCGGTCGAGAAGTGGCAGCAGGCGCAGCAGGGGTTCTCCGGCCACCTGGTGGTGGGAGAAGACCTCATGCATTTCGGTCTCGGCGAGCCCCGCTGAACCGCCCGCCGGCGCACGACCGCAGCACATCGCACAGGCATCAAATCTCACAGGAAGGCCAGATCATGGCTGTTTTCAACGACGGCATCGCCGCAACCGAGGTGCCCGAGGGGGACATCGTCGAGACCGATGTCCTGATCGTCGGTTCCGGACCCGGAGGCGCGTCGGCAGCGCTGTTCCTGTCGACGCTGGGCATCCCGAACATCGTGATCACCAAGTACCGCTGGACCGCGAACACGCCCCGAGCGCACATCACCAACCAACGCTCGATGGAGGTCTTCCGGGACATGGGCATCGAGGATCAGGTCCTCGCCGAGGCCACTCCCCACGAGTTGATCGGCGACACCGTCTTCTGCACGTCGATCGCAGGCGAGGAGATCGGCCGGATCCGAACCTGGGGCACCCGCCCCGACCGCGAGGCGACTACCGGCTCGCCTCGCCGTGCCTCACGGTGGACATCCCGCAGACCTACCTCGAGCCCATCCTGGTCCGCAACGCGACCGTCCGCGGAACGCAGACCCGCTTCTCCACCGAGTATCTCGGCCACTCGCAGGACGAGAACGGCGTCACCGTCGACGTGCGGGACCGTCTCACCGGCCAGGAGTACCGGATCCGCGCGAAGTACCTGATCGGGGCCGACGGCGCCCGCTCACGCGTGGCCGAGGACATCGGTCTGACGTTCGAAGGCGCGATGGACATCGCCGGATCGATGAACATCTCAAAGCCGACATCGCCTCCCTGGTTGACCATCGACCGAGTGTTCTCTACTGGGTGATCCAGCCCGGATCGAATGTCGGCGGCATCGGAACCGGACTGGTGCGCATGGTGCGCCCGTGGGACGAGTGGCTCATCGTATGGGGCTACGACATCAACCAGCCGCCGCCGGATCTGGACGACGAGATGGCCACCGGCATCATTCGCGACCTGCTGGGGGTGCCGGATCTCGAGCCGGAGATCACCGGCTACAGCCTGTGGGGCGTGAACGAGATGTACGCCACCGACCTGCAGAAGGGCCGGGTGTTCTGCGTCGGCGACGCCATTCATCGGCACCCGCCGTCGAACGGTCTGGGGTCCAACACCTCGGTGCAGGACTCGTACAATCTGGCCTGGAAGATCGCCGCGGTTCTGCGCGGGCAGGCGGCACCGTCGCTGCTCGATTCCTACACCGCCGAACGCGCCCCCGTCGCCGAACAGATCGTCACCCGGGCGAACAAGTCGGCGCGAGAGTTCTCCGACATGTTCACCGCACTCGGCGTCGTCGGTCTGGAGGGCGACGAGATGGCCGCCGCGATCGCCGAGCGGAAAGCCGACTCGCCGGCCGGTGAGGCGAAACGGGCTGCCCTCGTCAAAGCCATGAACACCAAGAACTACGAGTTCAACGCGCACGGGGTGGAACTCGGCCAGTTCTACCGTTCGGCTGCGATCGTCTCCGACGGCACCGAGCCGCAGCCGCCGGCCGGGCGTGAGGATCGCGATCTGTACTACGTCCCGTCCACGTCGCCGGGTGCACATCTGCCCCACGCCTGGGTCGGCGACAACGTCTCGCGCAAAGCGATGCTCGACCTGGCGCCGTACGATCGCTGGACCCTCGTCACCGGCGTCGCGGGCAGTCCGTGGACGCAGGCGGCCGACGCCGTCGCCCGCGAGCTCGGAGTACCTCTGGAAGCAGTCGTGATCGGTCCCGGCCGCGACGTGACCGATCTGTACTACGACTGGGCGAAGCTCCGCGAGGTCTCGGAGTCCGGGGCGCTCCTCGTGCGGCCCGACAAGCACATTGCCTGGCGCTCGAACCAGCTGCCCGACGACCCGACCCGCGAACTGTCGACGGCGATGCGAACGGTCTTGGGGCGCTGACGATGAGCTTCGACTTCATTCACGAGACGCTGCCGCAGCGCGTGGTGTTCGCGCGGGGCGACGCGCCGGGAGCCGTGGCCGCGGAGGTCGCGGCGGTCGGCGGCACTCGGGCCATGCTGATCCACTCCGGTCCGAGCGCCGAACAGGTGGAGGCCGTCGCCGCGCGGCTCCCGCTCGCGGTGCGGCACGACGACGTCGCCATGCACGTGCCGATCGAGGTCGCCGAGCGCGCCCGGGCCGCTGCCCGCACCGGTGACGTCGACGTCCTCGTCAGCGTGGGCGGCGGCTCGGCCACCGGCCTGGCCAAAGCCGTGGCCCTGCGCAGCGGTGTGCCGATCGTCGCCGTGCCGACGACCTACGCGGGCAGCGAAGCCACGAACGTCTGGGGGATGACCGATAACGGAGTCAAGACCACTGGAACCGACCGGCGCGTCCTGCCCACGTCGATCGTGTACGACGCGACCCTCCTGCAGTCCCTGCCCGCCGATCTCTCCGTCGCCAGCGGGCTCAACGCGCTCGCCCACTGCGTCGACTCGATGTGGGGCCCGCGCGCGGATCCGATCGACCGAGCGCTGGCCGAGGAGGGGATCCGCGGACTGCGAGCCGGGATGATCGGGCTGGTCGACGGCGCCGGAGGCCTCGACGCCATCGAGCAGACGCTCTACGGTGCGTACCTCGCGGCGGTGTCGTTCGCCTCGGCGGGTTCGGGCATGCATCACAAGATCTGTCATGTCCTGGGCGGGATGTACGACCTGCCCCACGCGCAGACGCACGCGGTGGTCCTGCCTCACGTGCTGGCCTTCAACGCGCCCGGCGCACCGGAGGCCGCCGCACGCATCTCTCGCGCGTTCGGCAGCCAGACCGCGGTCGCCGGTCTGGCCGCCCTGCGCCGCGCCGTGTCGGCGCCCCGCGCGCTCAAGGACTACGGCATGCCCGGAGAAGGTATCGCCGCAGCGGTCCCGCCCATTCTGGCAGCCATCCCGACGAACAACCCGAAACCCGTCAGCACCGACGACCTCACCGCGTTGCTCCGCGCGGCGTGGGAAGGAGACGAACCCCGATGACCACCATCCCCGACCACTCGAACCGCCCGATCTCCGAACGCCAACGGGCGGTCGAAGAGGACGTCGTACAGCGCGTCGTCCACTCCTTCGACGACTGCGCCGATCCGCGTCTGCGACGGGTGATGGTCTCGCTCGTCGAACATCTGCACGCCCTTCTCCGCGATGTGCGGCTGACCGAGGACGAGTGGCAGGTCGCCATCGACTTCCTCACCGACGCCGGTCACATCACCGATGACAAGCGACAGGAGTTCGTGCTGCTCTCGGACACGCTGGGCGCGTCGATGCAGACCATCGCCATCAACAACGAGGCCTACGGAGATGCGACCGAGGCGACCGTCTTCGGCCCGTTCTTCGTCGACGGAGCCCCCCGCATCGAACTCGGCGGCGACGTGGCGTTCGGCGCTGCGGGACAGCCGTGCTGGGTGGAGGGCACCGTCCGCGACGTCGACGGCGATCCGGTCCGCAACGCCAGGATCGAGGTGTGGGAGGCCGACGATGAGGGTCTCTACGACGTTCAGCACGACGACGGGCGCGTCGCGGCGCGCGCCCACCTGTTCACCGACGACGACGGCGGGTACCGGTTCTGGGGGATCAAGCCGACGCCGTATCCGATCCCCTACGACGGCCCGGTAGGCAAGATGCTGCAGGCCGTGGGCCGATCGCCCTACCGCGCCTCGCACCTGCACTTCATGGTCACCGCGCCGGGCTGCCGGCGCCTGGTGACGCACATCTTCGTCCGCGGCGACGAGCTGCTGGACCGCGACAGCGTGTTCGGAGTCAAGGATTCGCTGGTCAAGGATTTCATCGAGCAGCCGGCGGGCACACCGACTCCGGACGGCCGAGTGATCGACGGACCGTGGTCACGAGTGCGGTTCGACGTGGTGCTGGCGCCCGGAGCCGCAACCGACGAATGACGGGCCGGCCGGCGGTACGCGGGCTCAGTCGGGCAACGCGCGCAGCGCTCCGATCCGCTCGAGGACGTCGACGAACTCGTCGGCGATGCCGCCGGCTGCGGCGACCGTCACGTGGCCGTCGCTCGATCGCGAGTCCGCGGGCGGCAGGAGGACCGTCGCCCCGGCCTCCGCTGCGATCAGTCCGCCCGCCGCCCAGTCCCACGGGCTCAGTCCGTGCTCGATGTGGGCATCGGCGGCACCCGATGCCACCATGCACAGGTCCAGCGCCGCGGCGCCGACTCGCCGGATGTCGCGCACTTCGGGCAGCAGCTGCGCGATCAGCGCGCCCTGGCGCACGCGACGCTCGCGCGAGTACCCGAATCCGGTGGCCACGAGAGCCAGCCCGACGTCGGTGATCGGATTGCACGACAGTCGGATCGCGTCCGGCCCGAGTCCCGTCGCCCACGCTCCCCCGCCGGCGCTCGCCCAATACGTCACCCCGCGGGCGACGTCGACCACCGCGCCGGCCACCGAGCGTCCGTCGATCTGTGCCGCCACCGACACGGCGAACGCCGGTATCCCGTACAGGAAGTTCACCGTGCCGTCGATCGGGTCGACCACCCAGCGGACCCCGGTGGGGACGTCGACGGACCCGCCGTCCTCTTCGCCGAGGACCTCGTCGTCGGGCCGCTCGGCGCGCAGCAGGTTCCGGATCAGTGCCTCGGACTCCCGGTCGGCGACCGTGACCGGATCCGTCGGGGTCGACTTCGACTCGACCGAGCCGTCGGCGACCCTCGTGCCCGTCGGCGCGAACAGTTCCACCCGCCGCGTCCGGACGTGCTCGGCGGCCCGTTCGGCCACCCGCCGGGCGATCTCGGCGAGTTCGGCAGGCGCGGCCGTGGGCGTATCGATGGGATCGGACGGGGTGGAGAAGCCGGGAGACGTCACACCTAGAGTCTAGAGTTGCGAGTCTAGAGTGTCCGACGGGAGCACGGCGCAGGCCGTCTCCCGCCGCCATCGTCCACCGATCGAGCCTCGACCTGCCAAGAAGGGCGGACCGTACCGATGACCGACGCGCGATTCACCGTGCTTGCCTCCGACCGTTCGCCGAGTCCGTCATCCGACCTCGGCTTCGGCATCGACATCGGCGGCTCGGGAGTCAAGGGGGCGATCGTCGACCTTCGAACCGGACAGTTCGTGGGAGAACGCCACCGCATCGCCACCCCGCAGCCCGCCACCCCGGCCGCGGTCGCCGACACGGTCGCCGAGATCGTCGAGCACTTCGGCTGGACCGGCCCGGTCGGGCTGACCGTCCCGGGCGTGGTCCGGCAGCAGATCATGCGCAGCGCCGCCAACATCGACGAGTCGTGGAAGGGCACCGACCTGTATGCCTTGTTCAGCGACCGGCTGGGCGGGCGCCGCGTCACGGTGCTCAATGACGCCGACGCCGCCGGAATCGCCGAGTACCGGTTCGGCAGCGGTGTCGGCGACGCCGAGGGCACGGTGATCCTCCTGACCTTCGGCACCGGCATCGGTTCGGCGCTCCTGTACAACGGAACGCTCGTACCGAACACCGAGCTCGGCCATCTTGAGATCGACGGCAAGGAGGCCGAGCACCGCGCGTCGGCGAAGGTGCGCGAGGACCACGGGTGGTCGCTGGAGAAGTGGAGCAAGAAGGTCTCCAAAGTGCTGCGGCACTACGAGGCGATCTTCTCCCCCACCCTGTTCATCGCGGGCGGCGGGATCAGCCGCAAAGCCGATCAGTGGATTCCGCTGCTGACCAACCAGACCCCCGTCGTCGCTGCTGAGCTGCGCAACACCGCGGGAATCGTCGGCGCTGCGATCGCCGTCGACGAGGGTCTTTCGTTCTGATCGTCGGCCGCTCGTCGGGGGCGTGAGACCGGCATGCGCATGTGCTCGTCACGGCGATGTCGTTACAATGGAACACGTCGGTCTCGCACCGAGCCCTCAAGCCCCTTCGCCCACGGCGTCACGTCCTGTTCGGGACGCGCGCAGCCGTGCCGCCCGTGAGTTATGTCGAAAGGTTGTACGTGGCAACCACCAAGTCCACCGACGCAGCAGCCGAAGCCACCGGAGCAGAAGACGCCCCGGTAGCCAAGAAGGCGCCCGCCAAGAAGGCACCGGCCAAGAAGGCCGCCGCGAAGAAGGCGCCCGCCAAGAAGGCCGCCGCGAAGAAGACTGCAGCCAAGAAGACTGCGAAGAAGACCGCCGCCAAGAAGACGACGAAGAAGACCGCGGGCAGCAAGGCCGCCGATCCCACCGTCGAGGTGGACGAGACCGAACTCGACGGCGGCGAGGGCCTCGACGACGTCGACGACTCGCAGATCGATCTCGCCGACGCCGAACTGATCGTCGACGATGACGACGAGGCCGACGACGCGAAGCCGGCCAAGGCCGCGAAGGGCCGCGGCCGCGCGAAGAAGGACGACGAGCCCAAGCCGGACTTCGTCTGGGACGAGGACGAGTCCGAGGCGCTGCGGCAGGCTCGCAAGGACGCCGAACTCACCGCCTCGGCCGACTCGGTTCGCGCCTACCTCAAGCAGATCGGCAAAGTCGCCCTGCTGAACGCGGAGGAAGAGGTCGAGCTCGCCAAGCGCATCGAGGCGGGACTGTTCGCCACCGAGCGGCTGCGCCGGGTGATGGAGTCGGGCGAGAAGCTGTCGGTGGCGCAGCGGCGCGACCTGTCGTGGATCTCGCGTGACGGAAACCGTGCCAAGAACCACCTCCTCGAGGCCAACCTGCGGCTCGTGGTCTCCCTCGCCAAGCGGTACACCGGTCGCGGGATGGCCTTCCTCGACCTGATCCAGGAGGGCAACCTCGGCCTGATCCGCGCCGTCGAGAAGTTCGACTACACCAAGGGCTACAAGTTCTCCACGTACGCCACCTGGTGGATCCGGCAGGCCATCACCCGCGCCATGGCCGACCAGGCCCGCACCATCCGCATCCCGGTGCACATGGTCGAGGTCATCAACAAGCTGGGCCGCATCCAGCGCGAACTCCTTCAGGATCTCGGCCGTGAGCCGACGCCGGAGGAACTCGCCAAGGAAATGGACATCACGCCGGAGAAGGTGCTGGAGATCCAGCAGTACGCGCGTGAACCGATCTCGCTGGACCAGACCATCGGCGACGAGGGCGACAGCCAACTCGGTGACTTCATCGAGGACTCCGAAGCGGTGGTCGCGGTCGACGCGGTCAGCTTCACCCTTCTGCAGGACCAATTGCAGGACGTGCTCGACACCCTGTCCGAGCGTGAAGCGGGCGTCGTCCGGCTGCGCTTCGGTCTCACCGACGGTCAGCCCCGCACCCTCGACGAGATCGGCCAGGTGTACGGAGTCACCCGCGAGCGCATCCGCCAGATCGAGTCGAAGACGATGAGCAAGCTCCGGCATCCGAGCCGCTCCCAGGTGCTCCGCGACTACCTGGACTGAGCAGCAGGCCCCGCCCGGCAGATCGACGAACGCCGGCGAGTCGACCCCCACCCGTCCCGGGCGGCGTCGACTCGCCGGCGTTCTGCGTCGGGCTCCCCTACAGCGTGCGGATCCACGATCTGGTGTCGGCCGGGTCGATCACGTCGTCGAGTTCGAAGGTCGCCGCCGCGCTCAGGGCGCGTCCGCGCGCGTACATCGTCGCGACCAGTCGGTCGTACAGTTCGGTCCGCGCCCCGTCGTCCGGGGCCGCGGCGAGTTCCTTCGAGAAGCCGAGCCGCACGGCGCCCTCCAGACCCATGCCGCCGATCTCACCGGTCGGCCAGGCCACTGTGAA
The DNA here is from genome assembly GCF_047041125.1 of Gordonia sp. LUNF6. NCBI lineage: Bacteria > Bacillati > Actinomycetota > Actinomycetes > Mycobacteriales > Gordoniaceae > Gordonia > Gordonia sp. LUNF6. The sequence goes on along the minus strand of NZ_CP178181.1, from coordinate 1,765,365 downwards.
CTGCGGCGCCCGGAAGCTCCCGCCCACCATCGCCATCGCGCCGAGTCCGTAGCCCTTGCGCAGGATCACCGCACCGAACGGCACGGTCAGTCGGGCGCCGACCGAGAAGAGGCGGGAGAAGCGGCGCACGGTGGCCTGCTCCTCCGATTCCGGCCCGACCATGAAACCCGGGGTGTCGCAGAACGAGACCACGGGGAGTCCGCGCAGCTGACACAGTTCCAGGAACTCGGCGAGTTTGTCGGCTCCGGCGGCGTCGATCGCGCCGCCGAGATGAAGGCTGCTGTTGGCGACGAATCCGAACGGCCGGCCCTCCACGCGCAGGAAACCGGTGACGATTCCGGGTGCGTGATCCGGGCGCAGTTCCAGAACCGAATCGACGTCCGCGACCGCCCTCACCGCGGCGTGCACGTCGTATGCCCGCAGCCGGTTCTCCGGTACCGCGTGGCGCGCCTGACGCCCGTCGGGGGCGGTCCACTCGTCCACCGCGCCCCGGAAGTAGCCCAGCACCTGCCGAGCGAGCCGGACGGCGTGCGCCTCGTCGTCGGCGACGAGGTCGACCACGCCGTTGCGGCGCTGCACGTCGATCGGGCCGATCGCCTCGGGCGGGTACTCGCCGAGCCCGCCGCCGGAGATCATCGCCGGACCGCCCATGCCGATGTTCGCGTCGCGGGTGGCGATGAGGATGTCGCAGGCGCCCGCCAGAGCCGCGTTGCCCGCGAAACACCGGCCGGACACCACGGCGATCGACGGTGCGCGATCGCGCACGCGGGCCATCGATCGGAAGGTCGACACATCCAGGCCCGCGACGATGTCGAGGTCGGTGTCGCCCGGACGGCCGCCGCCGCCCTCGGTGAAGAAGACGACGGGGATCTCCCGCTTGAGCGCGATGTCGAGCATGCGATCGGTCTTGGCGTGGTTGCGCCAACCCTGGGTGCCCGCGAGGACGGTGTAGTCGTAGGACATGACCACCGCGGCGGCACGGTCGGCACCGAAGGCGTCGGCGGCGATGGTCGCGATTCCGCCCACCAACCCGTCGGCCGGGGTGTTGGCGATCAGATCGTCCTCCGACCGCCGCGCCTTCTGCGCGGCGATGACGAGCCCGCCGTACTCGACGAAGCTGCCGGGATCGACCAGGTCGGCGATGTTCTCCCGTGCGGAGCGCCTGCCGATCCGATGGCGACGGGCGATCGCATCGGGGCGGGCCTCGTCCCGGGTGAGACGATGCCGTGCGTTCACCTCGTCGAGGTCGGCGCGGTTCCGGTCGAGGTCGTCGGCCGCGGTGTCGGCTGCGCCGCTCGCCGCAGCGTCCGGGCGGTAGACCACCAGAGGGGTGCCCGCGAGCACCGTCGCGCCTTCGGCCGCGAGCACCCGCATCACCCGCACCGAGGTCTCGGCGATCACCTCGTGCTGCATCTTCATCGCTTCGAGTACCGCCAGCGGCTCGCCGGCGGCGACCACGCGTCCCGGTTCGGCGACGTGGATGACGGTGGCGGTCAGCGGCGCGGCCACCGCCTGTTCGTCCTCGTCGAGGTCGGCGGCGACGGTCTGCCGCGCGCCGTCGTCGTCGCACGCGGGCAGCAGGTCGGCGAGCCTGCGGTCGAGGAAGCCGGTGTCGACCGGCCCCTGAGCGAACTCGGCGTCCGCGAGGATCGCCCGCAGCAGCCCGATGTTGGTCTGCGGCCCGTCGATGACGAACTCCGACAGCGCGCGGTCGGCTTTCGCGCAGGCCGACGAGAGAGTCGGCGCGCGGACGATGACCTTGGCGAGCAGGGAGTCGTACCGCAACGAGGTCTCCAGGCCGGGCGCGCCAAAGGTGTCGACGCGGACGCCGGGTCCGGTCGGCGGCGTGAAGGCGTCGAGCCTGCCCGCTGTCGGCATCGCCGAACCGTCGGCGCTCATCGTCTCGAGGTTGACGCGCATCTGCACCGCGCAGGCAGTCGTGGGCGGGATCGTGGCCAGACCGCAATCGGCGAGCCGGCCCCCGCCGGCCAGGGTCAGTCCGATCGCCACCAGATCCAGACCGGTGACCTCCTCGGTGACCGTGTGTTCCACCTGGATGCGGGGATTCACTTCGAGGAACACCGCGCGCGACCCCTGCACCAGGAACTCGACCGTCGCGAGCCCGCGGTACCCGGCCGCCGCGACCAGTCGCGCGGCGTCGTCGTGCAACCGAGTGCGCAAGCCGTCGCCCAGTCCCGGTGCGGGCGCCACCTCGATGAGTTTCTGTCGACGGCGCTGGACGCTGCAGTCGCGGTCGCCGACCGCCACCGCCTCAGCGCCGTCGCCGACCACCTGCACCTCGATGTGCCGACCGCCGGTGAGGAGTTCCTCGGCGAACACCCGCCCGTCGCCGAATCCGAGTTCGGCCTCGGCGACCGCGGACCGGAACGCGGCGTCCAGATCGGCGTCGCCGGTAACGGGACGCATCCCGCGCCCTCCGCCGCCGGCGAGCGCCTTGAGCATCACACCGCCGGGGCATCGTCCCGCGAACTCCCTGATCCGCGCGAGATCGGCGGCGCCGTCGGTCGCGGCGAGCACATCGAGCCCGCATTCGACGGCGGCCGCGCGCGCGGCCTGCTTGTCGCCGAAACGCCGCAGTACCTCGGGTGCGGGGCCCGCGAACGTGATGCCCGCGTCCGCGCACGCCTGCGCGAAGTCGGCGTTCTCCGACAGGAAGCCGTAACCCGGATGCACGGTGTCGGCACCCGTCCGGATCGCGGCGCTGCACACCGCGTCGATGTCGAGATACGCGGCCGGGCCCTCACCGGGCAGTCCGACGGCCTCGTCGGCGGCGGCGACGTGCGGTGTGGCGGCGTCGTCCGGTGCGTACACCGCGACGGTGTACACGCCCATCTCGCGGGCGGTGCGGATGATGCGCAGGGCGATCTCGCCCCGATTGGCGATCAGCAGCTTCATGCCGCGCCCCCGGTCGTCGCCGCGGCGCGCTCGAGGAGTTCGCCCTTGCGGACCTTGCCGGTGGCCGTCATCGGCAGCGCGTCGACGACGATCACCTCCGGCACCTTGTAGGTCGCGAGGTTCTCCCTCGCCCAGGCCACCAGCGACCGCTCGTCCGGGCCGTTCTCGGTGACCACGACGAAGGCGACCGGGACCTGCCCCCTGTCGGGGTCCGGCCGAGGAACCACCGAGATCGCCTCGATCCCCTCGTGGCGGCGCATCAGTGCCTCGACCTCCGACGGGAACACACTCATGCCGTTGATCTTGATCATCTCCTTGGTCCGCGCCAGGTAGTGCAGCGCACCCCACTCGTCGAAGCGGCCGAGGTCGCCCGTGTACAGCCACCCGTCGCGGAGCGCGTCGGCGGTGGCCCGGGGATCGTCGAGGTAACCGCTCAGGATCGACGGACTCCGGACGATGATCTGGCCGACCTCGCCGACCGGCAGCGGACGGCCGTCGTCGTCGACGACCAGGATGTCGGTTCCGGGAACCGGCAGACCGCAGAACACCGGATCGGCGAGCAGATCGCGGTCGCCGTCCTGGAAGCCGAGGGTGAACGTGTCGGCGGTGTGCGTCTCGGTCATGCCGTAAGAGGCCTCGCGCAGGACCGATCCGACCGCGGCCCGCCATCGGGCCCGGATCGGCGGATCGAGCCGGGTCACGAACGACACGGCGAGAGTGGACCTCAATGAGCGCAGCGCAGCCGGGTCCAGGCCGGGCAGGTCGAGGATCTCCAGGTAACTGTCGACGGTGGCCACGAGGTCGGTGACACCGTAGGCGGCCACCTGGTCGACGACCGTTGCGGCGTCCCACCGGGTCAGCAGCACCACCCTTTGGCCGTTGATCAGCGGCTTGATGATGCCGAAGTCCTCGCCGGCGATCCAGAAGACGGGCAGGAAGTTCATCGAGACCGCGTCCGCATCGCCCAGGCCGGTTCCGCCGGCGAGGGTGGCCGTGGCGGCCGTGTACGCCATGTGCCGCTGCGTGTGTTCGCACCCCTTCGGCATACCGGTGGTGCCGCCCGTGTAGTTCAACGCCGCGAGCACGTCCGGATCGGCCGGGCGCACCTGCGCGCGCGGGGCGCGCATGATCTCGGCCCAGTCCGACGCGGTCGACGACGGATGTGCGCGCATGTCGTCCAGTGCCGTCGTCGCGACCAGTCGCACCGGGGTGCGGGCACGCACCGACTCGACGAGGTCGCGCTGCTCGGGTGAGGTGAGCAGCACCGTCACGTTCGCATCCGTGAGCTCGTGCTCGAGCTCGAAGCCTTTGAACAGCGGGTTCACCGGAACATGGACAGCGCCGAGCTTGAGCACGCCGAGCATCGCGATGTGGAACTGCGGGCAGTTGGCGAGGTGGATTCCGACCCGGTCCCCCGCCCGAACGCCCACCGACTCGAGCCAACCCGCGAACCGGTCCGAGAACTCGTCGTACTCCGCATAGGAGACGTCGCGGTCGTAGAAGGTGATCGCCGGCGCGTCGGGACGGAGTGCGGCCCAATGCCGCAGGTGGTCGACCATCGTCGGACGTCCGGCCGGGTACTCGAATTCTCGGGGCACGGCGGCAGGCCAATTCGCCAGCTGCCGGGCCGCGAGCTCCGCGGCCGCCGCCTCGAGAACCGCTGCCGGTGGCGTCTGTGTGCTGTCGGTGGCCCGGACGTCAGCCGGCGTGCTCTGTGGGGACATGGGTGGAACTGCTCCTGTTCGGGGTGGCCCGCTACGGGGCCGGGTGGTCGTCGGTCAGTCCGAGCAGACGCTCGGTGACCGCGATGATGTCGAGGACGAACCGCTCCTTGGCCTCCTCATCCGCCCCGGCGAGCCGCTTGGCGCCGTGGTGGATGGCGTCGCCGATGATCTGCACCAGTCGTTCCGGCTCGATCGCCGGATCGAGGGTTCCGCCGGGAAGGTTCCGGAGGAATCGCGCGTAACCGCGGATCCGGCGGTCGGCTCCCGAGGTCCAGATCTCGGCGACCTCCGGCCGCACCGACGCGGTGACGTCGATCAGCCCGACGATGCCGCCCATCGAGAAGATGGCGTCCAGGTACGCGCGAGTGGTCGCGGCGAGGATCTCGCGTGCACCGGCGTCCTCCAGCCCGGTGAGGCTCTGCGTCACGTTCAGCTCGTCTGCCAGCTTCTCCACCAGGGCCAGGAAGACCTCGTCCTTCGATCGGAAGTAGGCGTAGAACGTGGGGCGCGAGGTGTGCGCGCGGTTCGCGATCATCTCGACGGTGACCGCGGAGTAGCCGAACTCGTCGAAGCACTCGGCGGCGGCGGCGAGGAGTTGGTTGCGGCGGGCTGCTCCGGCGTCCTTGCGGCTGGCACGGGCACGCTCTTGAGTGGTGCTCACTGTGACAGTCTGCTGTGACACGGTCGGCCTTTCAAGGACGCCGGAGCGCCGTCAAGCGGCGGCCGGCACGCCCGGCACCGCCTCCGGATCGGTGCGGACGGCCGCACCGTTGGTCTCCGGCAGCCGCCAGGCGCAGACCACGGTGACCAGTGCCATCGCCGCCAGATAGATCGACACTCCGGTGGTCGACGCCGTCTCGGCGATGATCCAGGTCATGACGAGCGGGGCGACGCCGGAGACGGCGACGGCGGCGATCTGGTAGCCGAGTGAGGCGCCGGAGTAGCGCAGCCGGGGCTCGAACAGTTCGGCCATGAAGGCGGCGAGCGGTCCGTACGTCAACGCCTGCCCGATGCTGCTGATCATCATCGCGAAGAAGAGGAGAACGCCCGATGCGGAGTTCGCGAGCCAGAAGAACGGGAACGCCCACAGGAGCAGCACGCCGCCGCCGAGCAGGATCAACGGTCGGCGGCCGATCGAATCGGACGCCTTACCCGCCCACGCGATCACCACGGGCATCAGGACGGAGACCACCATGATGGCGGCGAGGACGGTGGTCCGGTCCATGCCGAGGCCGTTGTCCGCCGCGGACTTGGTGCCGTAGGCCAGGAATCCGGCGATCGCCACATAGAAGGCCGAGTTGGTCGCTGCCAGCAGCCCCGCGCCGAGCAGGATCTTGCGCCAGTGGAAGCGGATGGCCTCCGACAGCGGTGCCTGGGCGATCTGTTCGGTATCGCGCCTGGCCGCGGCGGTCTCCTGCAGTCGACGGAACTCCGGTGAGTCCTCGACCTTGAAGTGGATGTACAGCACCAGCGGGATGAGGGCGGCACTGGCCCAGAACGGGATCCGCCAGCCCCAGCTCAGGAAGGCCGCATCCGACGTCGAGGCGTTGACGATGATCATCGCCAGGTTGCCCATCACCAGACCCAGCGGCACTCCCATCTGACCGAACGTCCCGGCGAATCCGCGGCGCTTGGGGCCTGCCGATTCGGTGAGCAGCAGGACGATGCCGCCCCACTGGCCGCCGCACGCGAGCCCCTGGATGAATCGCAGGGTCACGAGGAGGATCGGCGCGGCCGAGCCGATCGCGGCCGCCGACGGCAGGCATCCGATCAGGAAGGTCGCCAGTCCCATCGAGATCAGGCAGGCCAGGACCATCGGCTTGCGGCCGATCCTGTCGCCGAAGTGGCCGGCGAGGATGCCGCCCAGCGGGCGGGCGATGAATCCGACCGCGAAGGTGCTGAACGCGAGCAGGGTGCCGACCAGCGCCGAGGCGTCCGGGAAGAAGATCTTCGGAAAGACGAGCGCCGCTGCGGTGCCGTAGACGAAGAAGTCGTACCACTCGATGGAGCTTCCGAACAGACCGGCGGCCAGCAGTTTGCGGTGCGCGGACAGTTCCTCGGTCCCCTGCGCTGCCACCGCACCAGTTGGATTTCTCATGACCCTCCTCGGCCTCGAAGTGTGATGCGTGACACTCATCATGCTTTACATTGACGTCAACGTCAATGCCTGAACGCCCAGCGCGAGCGTCCGAGGAGACGACCGTCGTGCACAGCTAGAACGCGCCGTCGGCGGACGTGGTCACGTCCGCCGACGGCGCGTCTCGTCGCCTCCGGTTCGCCGAGGTCAGGCGGGCAGATCGGCGAGGATCGTCAGCGCCGCCCGATGCCGTCCGGGAGTACCGAGAGCGATCTGATCGGCTTTCGCCCGCTTGAGGTAGAGGTGCGCGGGATGCTCCCAGGTCATTCCGATGCCGCCGTGCAACTGGACGGCTTCCTCGGCGGCCCGGACGGCGTGGTCGCCGCAGTAGGCCGCCGCGACCGCCGTCGTCAGCGCCGACTCGTCAGAGTCCACTCCGAGATCGGTCGAGACGACCGCAGCTGCGCGCGCCGCCGCCGAGGCCTGTTCGGTGTCCGCGTACAGGTCCGCCAGCCGGTGCTTGATCGCCTGGAAGCCACCGACGACGCGCCCGAACTGGCGTCGCTGCCTCAGGTAAGCCACGGTTTCGGTGACACACCACCGCGCGATGCCCGCTTGTTCGGACGCCAGCAGGGCCGCGCCCATCGCGAGACCGGAGCGGACCGCCGCCGCGCCGTCGTCCGACACACGCCTCCCCTCGGCCCCGTCGAACTCGAGGTCGCTGACCGGTCGGGTCATGTCGAGCGACGTGACCGGCGTGACCACGACCGACTCCGACGGCACCGCATACAGGGCGCCGTCCGAACCGGGAACCAGGAAGACATGGGCGTCCTCGGCGCCGGCCACGCTCTGCACCCGCCCGGACAGGCGCGCGTCGGCCGCCGCCACCCTCGCGATGACCGAATACGGATCGGCGGAGAACGGGACGGCGAGCGCGGCGACGACGGATCCGTCGGCCAGCCCCGGGAGCAGTTCGGTGTCGCCCGCCTCCTCGAGCACGGTGGTCGCGATCACGGCGCTGGTGAGCATCGGGGTGTGCGCCGGTATCGCACCGAGTTCCTCGAGGACCACCGCCGCCACCGCCGGGGTGGCTCCGGCACCGCCGTGCTGCTCACCGATCGACAGGCCCGCGAGCCCCAGTCCGGCCATCTCCCGCCAGAGGTCGGGCGGCGCGGCGCCGTCGTAGGCGGCGATGAGGGCGTCCGTGCTGACTCGCCGGGACAGCAGATCGCGCACGGCGGCCCGCAGATCCTCCTCCGCCTCGTCGGTCACCAGGTGCGGCACGTAGTCCGCCGCGACGCTCATCTCGGCACGTCCTTCCATGGAATGTCCTTGTCGACTCGGTGTTCGGGCGGCAGTCCGAGGATGCGTTCGGCCACGATGTTGCGCAGGATCTCCGATGTCCCGCCCTCGATCGAGTTGCCCTTGGCTCGCAGGTACCGGTAGCCCGCGTCGCGGCCGAAGAAGTCGACGCGCTGCGGCCGGACCATCGTCCAATCCGAGTAGCGCAGTCCCTCGGCGCCGAGGATCTCCAGTTCCAGCCCGGACAGTTCCTGGTTGATGCGTGCGAACGAGAGTTTCATCGCCGCTCCCTCCGGACCGGGCTGCCCGGAGGCGAGCTTCTGGCCGAGCCGGACGCCGGTGAGACGAGCCACCTCGGAATCGACCCAGAGCTTCAGCAGTTCGCCGTGCAGTTCCGGGGTACGCAGGTCGGGGCGGTCGCGCCAGGTCCGCGCGACCACGCCGATCATCCCGTCCTCACGCCGGGCGGCCCGGCCCCCGATCGCCACCCGTTCGTTGTTCAGGGTCGCATTGGCGACTTCCCAGCCCTGACCGATCTCCCCCAGCCGCTGGCTGTCCGGGATGCGCACGTCGGTGAGGAAGACCTCGTTGAACTCCGCCTCGCCGGTGATCTGGCGCAGCGGCCGGACGTCGACGCCGGGGTCGGTCATATCGCACAGGAAGTACGTCAGTCCGCGGTGCTTGGGCACATCGCCGTCGGTGCGGGCGACGAGGATCGCCATTCGGGCGTTGTGCGCGCCCGAGGTCCACACCTTCTGCCCGTTCACCACCCACTCGTCGCCGTCGCGGACGGCTCGGGTGGCCATGGCCGCCAGGTCGGAGCCGGCCCCGGGTTCGCTGAACAGCTGGCACCACACCTCCTCGCCGGTCCAGAGCGGGCGCAGGTAGCGGTCGAGCTGCTCGGGTGTGCCGTAGCGCAGGATCGTCGGCGCGGCCATGCCCAGGCCGATGCCGTTGACCTCGCTCCGGTTTCCGGGTGCGCCGGCCTCCGCGAAGAGTCGGTCCACCTCGGGCTGAAGCGACCGCGACAGCCCCAGTCCGCCGCGGCCCACCGGGTACGCCACCCAGGCCAGACCCGCGTCGTACCGGGCTCGGAGGAACTCCAGCGGATCGGTGGTCGCGGGATCGTGTGCGGCCAGGAAGTCCGCCACCGTCCGCGCGAGATCGGCCGCCGCGGTCGCCTCCGTCATCAGCGAGTCCCCTGCCTGCGGAGTTCGGCGCGCGCGAGGGAATTCTTGTGCACCTCGTCCGGACCGTCGGCGAACCGCAGCGTCCGGATGCCCGCGATGTAGTTGGCGAGCGGGAAGTCCTGGGAGAGTCCGCCGGCGCCGTGCGTCTGAATCGCCTTGTCCAGGATCCACTCGACCGTCGACGGGGTGGCGATCTTGATGGCCTGGATCTCGGTGTGGGCGCCGCGGTTGCCGACGGTGTCCATCAGCCACGCGGTCTTCAGGACCAACAGCCGCAACTGCTCGATCTTGACCCGCGATTCGGCGATCCAGTTGCGGATCACACCTTGTTCGGCGAGCGGTTTGCCGAAGGCGACGCGGCTCGCGGCTCGCCGGCACATCATCTCCAGCGCACGCTCGGCCATGCCGATCGACCGCATGCAGTGGTGGATGCGGCCCGGTCCGAGCCGGCCCTGAGCGATGGCGAATCCGTCGCCCTCCGCCCCGATCAGGTTCGCCGCCGGGACGCGCACGTCGGTGAACCGCAGTTCGGCGTGGCCGCCGTGATCGTGGTCGTCGTAGCCGAGCACGTGCATCCCGCGCACCACCTCGAAGCCCGGGGTGTCGCGCTCGACGAGGATCATCGACTGCTGCGCGTGCCGCTCCGCGGACGGATCGGTCTTCCCCATCACGATGAAGATCTTCGCGTTGGGGCTCATGGCACCGGTGATCCACCATTTGCGCCCGTTGATGACGTACTCGTCACCGTCGCGGACGATCGACAGTTCGATGTTGGTCGCGTCCGAGCTGGCGACATCCGGCTCGGTCATCGCGAACGCCGAGCGGATCTCGCCGTTGAGCAGCGGGGTCAGCCATTTGCGCTGCTGCTCGGCGTTCGCGTACTGGGCCAGGACCTCCATGTTGCCGGTGTCGGGCGCGGCACAGTTGAGTGCGGCGGGGGCCAGCCCGGGGCTGCGGCCGGTGATCTCCGCCAGCGGCGCGTACTGCAGATTGGTCAGTCCCGCCCCGTGTTCGCCCGGCAGGAACAGATTCCACAGTCCGCGCCTGCGGGCCTCGGCCCGCAGTTCGGCGAGGACCGGCACGCTGTCCCAATCCCACGGGTCCTCGAGCGCGGCCAGCTGCTCGGCGAACACCGGCTCGGCCGGGTACACGAACTGATCCATGAACTCCAGGAGGTTCTCCCGCAGTTCCTCGGTCTTCGCGTCGAACTCGAAATCCATCTCAGCTCTCCTTCAGAGCGTCCAGGCCCGCGTTCAGCAGCGGACCCACGGCCTGTCCGGCGTCGGCGAATCCTTCGCCGACCGTCTGACCGTTGACGTAGCGGTAGTGAATGCCCTCGACGATCCCGGCCAGCTTGAAGCAGCCGAACGCGAGGTAGAACCCGAAGTCCGAGAGGTCACGGCCGGACTCGGCGGAATAGCGCGCGAGGACCTCGTCCTCGGTGAGGAAGCCGGGCGCCAGCGAGACGTCGGTGACGCCGCCGCCCGCAGCACCGAGACGGTGGTAGACGCACATCAGCGCCAGATCGGTGAGCGAGTCCCCGATCGTCGACAGTTCCCAGTCGAGCACCGCCCGGGCCTGATCGGCGTCGTCGACGAGCACGTTGTCGAGGCGGTAGTCGCCGTGGACGATGCCCGGGGCGGCGTCGGCGGGTACCCGCTCGGCCAGCAGCCCGTGCAGTCGCTGCATGTCCGGGAGGTCGCGGGTGTGCGCGGCGTCGAACTGTTTGCGCCACCGCGCGACCTGCCGGGCCAGAAACCCTTCGGGACGGCCGAAGTCGCCCAGTCCCACCTCGGCCGGATCCACGCGGTGCAGAGCGGCCAGCGTGTCGACGAGCCGCTCGGAGATCGCACGGGTGCGGCTGCTGCCCAGCTCGGCCAGTTCGGCGGCCTTACGGTAGGGAGTCCCGTCGACGGCCTCCATGACATAGAACCGCGCGCCGAGCAGGTCGGTGTCGTCGCAGATCGCGTACATCCGCGGCACGGGCACCTCCGTCGGCGCCAGCGCCGACATCATCGTGTACTCGCGTCCCATGTCGTGCGCCGTCGCCAGCAGCTTGCCGACGGGCGGGCGGCGCAGTATCCAGCGGTTGTCTCCGTCCGTGAGACGGTAGGTGAGGTTCGACTTGCCGCCGGCGATCAGCTCCGCGTCGAGCGCGCCGTCGATCGGGCCGACGTTCTCGATGAACCACGGAGTCAGCCGGGCCAGATCGAGACCGGGCAATTCGCGTGAACCGGTGGCCGCCATCAGAACACCAGCACCGAGACGGTCTCCGCGATGCACACCGGCTTCTCGCCGCCGTCGATCTCGATGGTGACCTTCTCGACCACCTGCTGACCGGCCGAACTCGCCTTCACCTCGACGAGTTCGAAGCCGGCCCGTACCTTCGATCCGACCGGGACGGGCGCGGGGAACCGCACCTTGTCGGTGCCGTAGTTGACGCCCATCGTGGTTCCGACCGCACGCCAGGCGCTCTGGCGCAGCACCGGAATCAATGACAGGGTCAGATAGCCGTGTGCGATGGTGGTGCCGAAGGGTCCCTTCGCGGCCCTCTCCGGGTCGACGTGGATCCACTGGTGGTCACCGGTGGCGTCGGCGAACAGGTTCACCTTCTCCTGAGTCACCTCGTACCAGTCGGAGTAGCCCAGATGCGTTCCGACGGCGGCGACGAGGTCTTCGGCACTGTTGATCTCGATCATCGTCAGGCCTTCGGTCCGCCGGCGACGTAGATGACCTGACCGGAGACGAAGCCGGCGCCTTCGCTCGCGAAGAAGCTCACGGTGTGCGCGATGTCGGCGGGCTCGCCCACGCGCTGGACCGGGATCTCCTTGGCCGCGGCGGTCTTGAAGTCGTCGAAGGAGACGCCGATGCGCTCGGCGGTCGCTGCGGTCATATCGGTCGCGATGAATCCCGGAGCGATCGCGTTGGCGGTGACGCCGAAGCGGCCCAGTTCCAGCGCCAGGGTCTTGGTGAAGCCCTGCATCCCCGCCTTGGCCGCCGAGTAGTTGGCCTGGCCGCGGTTGCCGAGCGCCGAGGTGCTCGACAGGTTCACGATGCGCCCCCAGCCCTCCTTGGTCTGGTACTGCTGCACCTCGCGCGACATCAGGAAGGCACCGCGCAGGTGCACCGCCATCACCGAGTCCCAGTCGGAGACGCTCATCTTGAACAGCAGGTTGTCGCGGATGATGCCCGCATTGTTGACCAGGATCGTCGGCGGCCCGAGTTCGGCCGCGACCCGGCTGACGCCGGCCTCCACCTTGACTTCGTCCGAGACGTCGACGCCCACACCGATCGCTCTGCCGCCGGCGGCGGTGATCTCGTCGGCGACGCTCTGGCAGGCCGCTTCGTCGAGATCGAAAACGGCCACGGCGTGACCGTCGTCGGCCAGACGGCGCGCCACCTGGGCACCGATGCCTCGAGCGGCGCCGGTCACGATCGCAATGCGCTGGGTGGTCATAGAGTTCTCTCCTTCGAGGACGTACTTGATTCGGATGTGCGGGATTCGGGTGTGCGGAATCGGGCGGAGCGGCCGGTGAGTCCGCTCGGGGTGGCCTGATACGCCACGCGTCCGACGGTATTGCCGTCGGCGAGCCGTTGCAGGCCGTCGGGGATTTCCTCCAGTGGCAGCCGCTCACTGACGAGGGGCGCGATGGCTCCGGAGTCGGCGAGCGCGGTGAGCTCGGCGTGGCATTCGCGGACGAGGTCGGGCGCGTACCTGTTGTACAGACCCCAGTGCAGACCGACCACCGAGTAGTTCTTGATGAGCGCGTGGTTCAGCGCCGTCTCGGTGATGGTGCCGCCGGCGAAGCCGATCACCAGGATCCGCCCCTCGAATGCGATGCACTTGGTGGACCGCAGGTAGGTGTCGCCGCCGACGGGATCGTAGATCACGTCGGCGCCGCGACCGCCGGTTTCGGACTTGACGACCTCGACGAAGTCTTCCGCGTGCCGGTCCACCACGACATCGGCGCCGAGCGCGCGAGCGACCCCGGCCTTGGCCGATCCACCGACCACGCCGATCACCTTCGCGCCGGCGGCCTTGCCCAGTTGAATCGCGGCACTGCCGACCCCGCCGGCCGCGGCGTGCACCAGCAGGGTCTCCCCCGGTTGGAGCCGGGCTCGACGGTGCAGTCCGAACCAGCCGGTCTGGTACCCGATGAACAGCGACGAGGCCTGCGCATCGTCCAGGGACTCCGGCGCCGGGAAGGTCTCGGCGGCGGCCATCACCGCGTACTCGCCGAAACCGCCGTACGGCAGCACCGCGCCGCCGAGCACCCGGTCGCCGACCGACAGCCCGGCGACGCCCTCACCGAGCGCGGTCACCTCACCGCACAGTTCCACTCCCGGGGTGAACGGCAGTTCCGGCCGCACCTGATAGAGCCCGCGGCACATGAGGACGTCCGGGAAGTTCGCCGCGGAGGCGAGTACCCGCACCACCACCTGCCCCGGTCCCGGCTCCGGGAGGTCGACGTCGGCGAGGTGCAGCACCTCAGAGGGCTCGCCGAGCCGTTGCACCCGCCACGCCTTCATCGCGGCTCTCCCGCGGACCGGGCCGAGTCGAGCCTGCGCTGCAGTTTGTTCATGCCCGCGAGCCAGCGGTCGGTGTCGCCGGCCCTCGCCCGGTAGTAGCCGGACACCTCGGGGTGCGGCAGGATCAGGAAGTCGTCGCCGTCGAGGGCCGCCTCGACCGCCGCCGCCACGTCGTCCACGGAGAGTGCGACGTCATGGCTGAGCAGTTCTTCGAGGGGCCCGGACTGATCGAGCATCCGGGTGCGCACGCCCTGCGGACAGATCGCCTGCACCACGACTCCTCGATGCCGATAGGTCGCCGACAGCCATTCGGCGAAGGCGACGGCGCCGTGTTTGGTCACCGAATACGCGGGAGCGCCGAGCATGGTCAGCAGCCCGGCCGCCGAAGCGGTGACGACGAACCGTCCGCCGCCGCGCTCGATCCACTCCGGGACGAGCCGGCGCGCCGCGTGCACGTGCGCGAGCACGTTGACATTCCACGAGAGCTCCCAGTCGGCGTCGTCGGCCTCGAGCCCGCGCCCTCGGTCGACTCCCGCGTTGGCGAACCACGCGTCGATCGGACCGTAGGCTTCGCGGGCCGTCGCGATCAGGGCGTCCACGCCGTCCTGCGACGCGGCGTCGCCCGGTGCGGCCACCGCGGTTCCGCCCGCGCCCGCGATCGACGCCACCGTGCGTTCGGCGCCCTGCGCATCGAGATCGGCCACCACCACCCGAGCGCCCCGCGCACCCATTGCGACGGCGAGCCCGGCGCCGATGCCGTTGCCCGCTCCGGTGACGACGACCGTCTTACCGGCCGGATCGAAGGCCGCCGGGTCCGCGCCGCTCATCAGGCGCCGCCGCCGAGGAGCACGCCGCCGTCCACGACGAGCGTCTGTCCGGTCATCCAGCCCGCGTCGGCCGACAGCAGGAAGGCCACCACCGAACCGATGTCGTCCGGCTCCCCCAATCGCTTGAGCGGGTACGCCGAGGCGACCTGCTCCTCGCGACCCTCGTAGAGGGCGGTGGCGAACCGCGTCTTCACCACCGCCGGAGCCACCGCGTTGACCCTGATGTTCGGTCCGAGCTCCCACGCGAGCTCTTCGGTGAGATGGATGACCGCGGCCTTCGACACCCCGTAGAAGGCGATGCCCGGTGCGGGGCGCAGACCCGCGATGGAGGCGACGTTGACGATCGCACCGCCGTGCTCGCCCTGCCAGGCCCGGTTGACCGCCTGCGCCCAGCGCAGCGCCGAGATGACGTTGACGTCCATGATCTTGCGTGCGGCCTCGGGATCGATGTCCATCAGCGGTCCGTAGACCGGGTTGATACCGGTGTTGTTGACGAGCAGATCCGCACTGCCGAAGCGCTCGACGGTCTTCGCCACCGCATCGGCCTGATGGTCGGGGTCGTCGCCGCGACCGGGTACCGCGAGTGCCACGTCCGCACCGCCGAGCCGTTCGACGGCGTCGTCGAGGGCCTCCTTCTTGCGAGCGGTGATCGTGACCTTGGCGCCTTCGGCGATCAGCCGCTCGGCGATCGCGAACCCGATGCCGCGGCTGGCGCCCGTCACGATGGCCGTCTGGCCCTTGAAGCGCTGAGGATCGATCTGTGCCACGGAGTCTCCTTGTCATGAACTGCGGTGAACTCTGACTAAGCGCTTGCTTAGCTGTTACGATCCACCTTGCACCACGGTGAGACATCCGTCAACCGGTCTCGCCGGATGCGGCCCGGCTCATATCCGAGACCGTGCGGCACCGACCCGGCACACAGGAGGCGAGCGTGAACGACGAGAGCATTCCGTCCCGATCCGAGCTCACCCGGCGGCGTCTGCTCGACGCCGCATTGGAGGCCTTCGCCGAACGCGGCTTCCACGGCACCACGACGCGCGACATCGCGTCGGCCGCCGGCATGAGTCCGGCGGCGGTGTACGTCCACTACCGCAGCAAGGAAGACTTGCTCTTCGAGCTCTCGCACACCGGCCACCAGGCCACCCTCGCGACCGTCGAGCAGGCCGACGACCCCGGTGCGGACCCGGCAGAGCGGCTCGCCTCGGTGATACGCGCATTCGCCGAGTGGCACGCGAGGGGACACACCAGCGCACGGATAGTGAACTACGAACTCACGAGTCTGACTCCCGAACACCGCCGCGAGATCGTCGAACTCCGCCGCGACATCACTCGGCGCGTGCGGGCGATCGTCGACGCCGGGATCGCCTCGGGCGCGTTCGACGTCGACGATCCCCACACGACCACGAACTCGCTCCTGTCGATGGGGATCGACATCGCTCGCTGGTACTCCGAGTCCGGCCCGCTCGACCCGAGCCGGCTCGGCGACTTCTACGCGGGCATCGCCCTCCGCGTGGTCGGCGCCGCTCCGGTGCGCGCCGATCGGCCCGATCCGTAGTCCGAATGAATTGATTTGCGACACACCGAGGCCAACCGGGAACATTCAGGGGCCGGTATTCGTCTGACAGAGTGAAGGACGACGAACCGATTCGCGGTTCGCCGGCTATGGGACGGAGGACGACATGAGCGACATCGCCACGACCGCACCCGCGAGGACGCCGCTGACTGCCGCAGACCGCTGCGATCGCTGCAGCGCCGCTGCCAAGGTGCGCGCCACCCTGCCGACCGGTGGAGAGCTGCTCTTCTGCCTCCACCACTACAACGATCACGAGGCCCGCCTCGTCGAGATCGGGGCGGTGGTCGACTGACCGCCGCGCCGGTCACGGCCGGCTGACTCCAGGCTCGAAGCCCTGCGAACCTACCAGGTTCGCAGGGCTTTGATCCTTTCGCGCAACTGTTCGGCGGTCGCCATCGCCGTCGGCGGACCGCCCAGGCGAGTGCGCAGCTCGTTGTGGACCTGGCCGTGCGGCTTGCCCGTCCGGTGGTGATGGAGCGCGACGAGGGTGTTCAACTCCTTGCGCAGGGCGTGCAGGTTCTCCCCCGTCTGCCGTTCAGCGGCGTTCGGAGCGGCCTGCGCCTGAGCGTCGTCGGCGGGACGCGCCTTGGCCGCGGCCGACCGTCGTGTCACCTGGTCGGCCTGCCGCTGCTGCAGCAGCGTTCGCACCTGGTCGGCGTCCAGCAGTCCGGGAAGTCCCAGATAGTCCGACTCCTCGTCGGAACCGACGAGTGTCGTGGTGCCGAACGAGGAACCGTCGTAGATCACCTGATCCAGTTCGGCGTCGGCGTGCAGCGATTCGAAGGTCTTCTCGTCCTCGCCCGGCTCGTCCTCGCGCTTGTTGGCCTGAGCCAGGAGCCCGTCCTCGAGTCCGTCCGACTCACGATGCGGCTTGCCCAGCACGTGATCGCGCTGCGCCTCGAGCTTGCTCGCCAGGTCGAGCAGCACCGGCACGGAGGGCAGGAAGACGCTCGCCGTCTCCCCCGGGCGCCGCGACCGCACGAATCGGCCGATCGCCTGCGCGAAGTACAGCGGAGTCGACGCATTGGTCGCGTACACCCCGACCGCCAGCCGCGGCACGTCGACGCCTTCGGACACCATGCGCACCGCGACCATCCACTCGTCCTGACTCGCCGAGAACTCGGCGATCCGGGAGGACGACTTCGGATCGTCGGACAGGATCAGCGCGGGCTTCTTGCCGGTCATCGACAGCAGGAGCTCGGCGTAGTCGCGCGCGGTCTGCTGGTCGGTCGCGATCACCAGTCCGCCCGCGTCCGGCACACCCGAGTCCCGCAGCTTCATCAGCCGACGGTGGGCTGCCGAGAGGACCGCGGGGATCCAGTCGCCGTGGGGGTCGAGCGCGGTGCGCCAGGCGCGCGAGGTCTGCTCGGCCGAGAGCGGCTCACCGAGCCGGGCGGTGAACTCCTCACCCGCGCTGGTCCGCCAGCTCGCCTGACCGGAGTATGCGAGGAAGACCACTGGCCGGACCACGCCGTCGCGCAGGGCGTCGGCGTAGCCGTAGGAGTGATCGGCCTTCGAGCGCTGCCCACCGCCCGGCTCCGGTTCGTAGGTCACGAACGGGATCGGGGAATCGTCCGAGCGGAAGGGTGTTCCGGTCAGCGACAGCCGCCGTTCCGCATCGCTGAACGCCTCCCGGATCCCGTCGCCCCACGATTTCGCGTCGCCGCCGTGGTGGATCTCGTCGAGAATCACCAGCGTCCGGTACTGCTCGGTGCGGACGCGGTGGCGGGACGGGTGCGCCGCCACCTGTGCGTACGTCAGGACCACACCGTCGAAGTCCGAGCTGGTCGACCCCGTCGAGTTGGAGAAGTTCGAGTCCAGCGCGATGCCGACGCGCGCGGCCGACTGTGCCCACTGGTGCTTGAGATGCTCGGTCGGCGCGACGACGGTGATCCGTTCCACGGTCCGGTCGGCCAGCAGTTCCGAGGCCACGCGCAGCCCGAAGGTCGTCTTTCCGGCACCCGGCGTCGCGACGGCGAGGAAGTCCTTCGGCCGTCTGGTCAGGTATTTCGTCAGCGCCCGCCGCTGCCAGGCGCGCAGCGGCGCGCCCGATCCCACGCGCCGAGCAGCCTCACCGTCGACCTCGTCCACCCCGTCACCGATTGTCGTCCCGGACCCGACTTCTGTCTCCGTGCTGGTCACCCTGCTCCTGCACCCTCCTCGCGAGAAAACCTCCACGAGTCTATCCCGGCCGCCGGACATCCTCGCGGTCGCCGCCGCACGCCTGCGCGCCACGCCCGCCGGCGGGGCGCTCGTTCCGGGCGTGGCGCCCATCCGCCATGCTGGTAGGCATCGACACCGAGCACCACGCGCCCACCGACGGCGAGGAGAACGCGAGTCAGGACGACCGGCAGAGCCGGGCGAGCCTGCCCGAAGTGATACGTGGAATCCCTCGTCTGGCGTGGCGGACGACGGTCAAGTCCTGGGACGACTCGATCATCGGCTGGGCCGCGCAGGCGGCGTTCTGGCAGGCTCTGTCGCTCCCCCCGCTGTTGCTCGGCGTACTGGGCAGCCTCGGATACATCGCCGACTGGTTCGGCCCCGACACCGTGCAGATCATCACGGAGCGCATCATCTCGTTCTCCGAACACGCCTTCACACCGAACGTGGTCGACGACCTCATCGCTCCGACCGTCGAGAACGTCCTCGGGCGGGGCCGAGTGGCGATCATGTCGGTGAGCTTCGTGATGTCTCTGTGGGCGGGATCGTCGGCGATGTCGTGCTTCGTCTCCTCGATCGTGCACGCACACGGACAGCACGAGATCCGCCACCCGGTGTGGCAGCGCATCTTCGCGCTGCTCATCTACATGGTCTTCCTGGTCTCCGGCGTCCTGGTGCTGCCGCTGGTGGCACTGGGGCCGACGTATCTGCACCAGATCCTGCCCGACGCGTGGGATCCGGCGATCTCCGATCTGGTCGACTGGGGCTACTTCCCGTTCGTGGGGGTGCTGTTGATCGGCGCGCTGGTGACGCTGTACCGGTTCGCGCTGCCGCATCCGGCGCCCTGGCACCGGCTGCTGCCGGGCGCCCTGTTCGCGGGTGTCTTCTTCTGGGTCGCGACGTACGTCCTGCGCTTCTACCTGACCGCGCTCACCCGCGCCGGCTACACCTACGGCGCCCTCGCGACGCCGATCGCGTTCCTCCTGTTCACCTTCTTCCTCGGCTTCGCGATCGTCGTAGGAGCCGAGTTGAACGCCTCGATCGAGGAACTGTGGCCGGCGCCGCGCGGCGGCGGGGTGGTGCGCAACTGGGTCACCAGCCAGACCACCGAACTGACCGACACACTGCGCAATCGCGCACTGAACGGCCGCGGGTCGGGCGACGGCCGGGACGGGGACGACGGCCGGGACGGGGACGATCCCGACGGACCCGCCCCGACCGCCCGCTGAGAATCGGTTACTTCTTCATCTTCTGGTAGATCTTCTTGCACTTCTCGCAGACCGGCGAGCCGGGTTTCGCGGACTTGGTGACCGGGAAGACCTCACCGCACAGGGCGACCACGTGAGTACCCATGACCGCGCTCTCGGCGATCTTGTCCTTCTTCACATAGTGGAAGACTTTCGGAGTGTCATCGTCCTCCTCAGTGCGTTCATCGATGTCCGGGCGTTCGATCGTCTGAGTAGCCATGACTCCATTGTGGACCACTGTGCAACCATGGAGGTATGGCGGAACGACGAGGACGCGATGGTGACGGCGACAGCTTCCTGATCACCAGCGCTGAACCCGACCGCGACGCCGTCTTCCGCGCCCGCAAGCGTCGCTATTTCCTGATGATGTCGATCCGCATCCCCGCACTGATCATCGCGTCGATCGTGTACGGCGTCACGCAGAACGGCTGGATCGCACTGGCGATCATCGTCGCGTCCATCCCGATTCCGTGGATCGCCGTCCTCAAGGCCAACGACCGGGAACCCCGCAAGCACGGCGAGGTCCCGATGTATCACTACGGCAGCACCCGCTCCGTGCAGCCGGAGATCGCGCCCGAGCCGCATCGCGATCGCTACGACGACCGGTCGCACCGGATCATCGAATCCGAGGTGGAGGGACGTCCCGATCCCGAGCACCCGGAACGAGAGTAGGGCTCAGCCCACCGCACGTTCGTCGCGTCCGCCGCCGATACGGTCGCCGTCCACTCGGTCGCCGTCCACGCCGTCGGCCAGCCAGGTCGCGACCGCATCGTCGACCGGCATCTCCAGCGCCGCGCACAGCCCGACGACGGTCCCGAAACTCGGGCTCGGCATCCGGCCGGACTCGAGCTTGCGCAATGTCTCCGGCGAGATCCCGGCTGCGGCCGCCACCCGCACGGGATCGCGGTCGGCCCGTGCGGAGCGGAAGAGGACTCCGAGGCGTCTGCCTGCGGCGAGTTGCTCGGGAGTCAACGGGAGACGAACCATACCCGCAGCTTAGCGGTATTCGAATACCGCGGGGCTGCTACAGTGTCGGTATTTAAATACCAACGCTGGGAGATGACGATGATGGAGCTCAAAACGCCGGATGAGATCGGGAAGATGGCGGTCACCGGCGCGTTCGTCGCCGAGGTCCTCACCGACCTCTCACGTCTCGCGCGCCCGGGCGTCGACGTGATGGATCTGGAACATCACGCACGACGGCTGATCGCCGATCGCGGCGCGGTCAGTTGCTATTGGGACTACTCCCCCTCCTTCGGCCGAGGACCGTTCCGCAACGTCGTCTGCCTGTCCGTGAACGACGCCGTGCTGCACGGCCTGCCCGCCCCGCACGTCCTCGCACGCGGCGATCTCCTGACCATGGATTTCGCCGTCTCGATCGATGGCTGGACTGCAGATTCGGCGATCACCGTTCAAGTCGGCTTCGACGACGACGTCGCGTCCCGCACCGACGATCCCGACGCACGACTGATCGACTCCACTCGCCGTGCTCTCGAGGCCGGCATCGCGGCCGCCCTTCCCGGAGGCCGACTCGGCGACATCTCCGCCGCCATCGGCGCCGTCGCCGCCGCCGACGGCTACCGCGTGAACACCGACTTCGGCGGCCACGGTCTCGGCCGCACCATGCACGAGGATCCACATGTCCCGAACGTCGGACGCGCCGGCCGCGGCCTCCGATTGAAGCCCGGAATGGTACTGGCTCTCGAACCGTGGTGGGCTGCGGGAACCGACGAGATCGTCTACGACGCCGACGGCTGGACGATCCGCTCGGCCGACGGGAGCAACACCGCGCACTCCGAGCACACCGTGGCGATTACCGAGGACGGACCGACCGTCCTCACCGCTCGCTGACAGCCGCCGTGTCCACAGTGTCTGCAGTCTCCACAGTGTCCGCAGTCTCCACAGTGTCTGCAGTCTCGACAGTGCATGCAGTCTCCACCGTCGCTGCAGTCTCGACCGTCCACGCCGACATTCGGCTGACGGCGCGAGCGGCGTCGGGCAGCCGAGAACGCAGCAGGTCCGCGAGTTCGCCGGGCCCGAAGCTCGCGACGACGGTCACCTCCATGTCGCGATCGTGGGCGACGTCGAGCAGTGCCGCCCACCGGGCGAGCGCGTCGGGGCCGGCGACGCACTCGTCGGGCATCGTCACCCGCCAGCGCGGAAAGCGCTCGGCCAGCGACAGGTAGTCCGATACATGGGCGGGGACCTCGCACAACTCGCCGAACCCGAACTCCACCGTCCCCTCTTCGTCCATCTCTTCGCCGGAGGCGACCGGGCGGCCGCCCCCGGCGCGTCGCACGGATCCCGCACCGCAGATCGTCCAACGCCCCCGACGGAAGCCGCCGGCGGCGAGGACGACCGCCGCACCCGCCTCCCGCAGATCGCGGCCGTCGTCCAGGGTCGCGACGGTGAAGATGTCTTCGATCGTCGCGATGGTCGGCTCGAATGCAGAGTGGAACAACGGGTTCGGCATCAGCTCGGCGGGCGCGCGATTCGAGGTCACGATGATACGGATCCGGCGGCGGTGCAACTCACGCAGCACTCGGTCGAGCAGCACTCCGTCGGCCGGGTCGTGGACGGTGAACTCGTCCAGGCAGACCGCCCGCGCCGAACCGACCAGTGCGGACACGCTCGGGGCGAGCCCGCCGGTCGCACCGATACCGTCGTGCAGATCCCGGAAGAACTCGTGCAGATGCCATCGGCGCGCACCGAGTGCCGCGACCACGGCGTCGACGAGCCAACTCTTACCGCGGCCGGGCGGACCGTGGAGGTAGACGTTCTCCTCACCGCACAGCAACCGCAGCACGGCGAGTTGTCCATCGGTGAGACGCAGTCCTTCCCGTGCCGCGCGCTGATGCACTGCCGCACGGACCGCGGCGCGGCGCTCCCGGTCCGCACGCATCGCTCGCTGCTCTCGCCACTTCCACATAACGAACACTCTATGTTCGTAGAGGGTGATTCAATGAGTGCCGTGCCCGATCTCACTCCCAGGACCGATCGCCGTGAGGCGATCTGCGAGGCTGCGCTCGACCTCGCCGCCGCCGGCGGCAACCGCGCGGTGACCCACTCTGCCGTCGACCGGGCTCTCGACCTGCCCAAGGGATCGACGTCCTACTACTTCCGCACCCGTGCAGCCCTTCTCGGCGGCGCGATCGCGCATCTGACCCGGACCTCGCGCGCCGCCTTCCACCGCGTGTCGGCGACCGCCGAGTCGTCGGGCGCGTCACCGGGCACGGTCATCGCCGACTATCTTCACCATCTGACCGGCGTGCGGATGCGCGATGTGCGTGCCCGTTACGCCCTCGCCCCGGACGCCGCCGAAGCCGGCACGGCGACGGCGCTGAGCGAGTGCCTCTTCTCCCGGTCCGCAGCCATCGCGCTCTTCGCCGCCGGTTCCCGTATCTCTCGCGAGCGGGGTGCGGACGATCTGGCCGAGGATCTGATGGTGTTCTGCGAGGGCGTCACGGCTCTCGCCTACTTCTCCGGCACGGTGCGCGGTGCGCGGGAACTTCGGGATGCGATCGGTCGTTACTTTCCTGACCTGGTCCAATGAGCCGATTCCACCGCGCAGCGGTAGACTAAGCAACTTCTCAGCAACCACGGGGAACCTTTCCGGCACCCGCGACGTTGGACCTGGTGAACGCACTGATGAAACGCATCTCCAGGAGGTCGCATGGCTCACTCGACGATTGCCCGCCCGTCCGAAGCTCGTTCCACCCGTACTCGCCCGGCTCTCACCGAGCAGGATCTGGATGCGCAGTCACCCTCGGCCGACCTCGTCCGCGTCTACCTCAACGGCATCGGCCGCACCGCTCTGCTGACCGCTGAGCAGGAGGTCGACCTGTCCAAGGCCATCGAGGCCGGGCTGTATGCGAAGCATCTCCTGGCCACCAAAAAGCGCCTCAGCCCGGCCAAGAAGCGCGATTACGCCATTCTCGTCCGCGAGGGCGAACAGGCTCGCGCGCATCTGCTTGAGGCGAACCTGCGCCTGGTGGTCTCCCTGGCCAAGCGCTACACCGGCCGGGGCATGCCGCTGCTCGACCTCATCCAGGAGGGCAACCTCGGTCTGATCCGCGCCGTCGAGAAGTTCGACTACGCGAAGGGCTACAAGTTCTCGACCTACGCGACCTGGTGGATCCGCCAGGCGATCAGCCGCGGCATGGCTGATCAGAGCCGCACCATCCGCCTGCCCGTCCACCTCGTGGAGCAGGTCAACAAGCTGGCCCGTATCCGCCGCGAACTGCACCAGCAGCTCGGCCGGGAGGCCACCGACGAGGAACTGGCCCTGGAATCGGGTATCCCGGCTGAGAAGATCGCCGATCTGATGGACCACAGCCGCGATCCGGTGAGCCTGGACATGCCCGTCGGCAACGACGAGGAGGCGCCGCTCGGCGACTTCATCGAGGACGCCGAGGCCACCTCGGCCGAGACCGTCGTCATCGCGAACCTCCTGCACTCCGACATCCGCTCGGTGCTCTCGACGCTCGACGAGCGGGAGATGCAGGTCATCACGATGCGGTACGGCCTCGAAGACGGTCAGCCGCGCACGCTCGACCAGATCGGCCGCGCCTTCGGGCTCTCGCGCGAGCGTGTCCGCCAGATCGAGCGCGAGGTCATGACCAAGCTGCGTCAGGGCGACCGCGCCGAGAAGCTCCGCGCTTACGCGAGCTGATCCGATGAGGGACCGCGCCGCGGTCCCGCCCCAGACCGGCGGCTGCGGTCGATGATCCCCCGAGTCAACCCAGCCGCCTCGGCCCGGTGTCCGCGAGTGTGGGCACCGGGCCGACATCTATGTGCGACCCCAGGACCGAGATCCCGTCGGGCGAGGCGAGGATCGGGTCGAGCGTCAGCTCGCGGATCTCGGGGACGTCGTCGATCAGCGCCGACACCCGCTGCAGCAACTCCACCAGCGCGTCCGGATCGGTGTGGTCCTCGGCCAGCAGCGTCCGGACACTCGGCTCGTCGACCAGTTCCCTGGCATCGTGCTCAGTCAGCGGGATCGACCGGAAGCTCCGGTCACCGAGCGCCTCGAACAGTCGTCCGGAGAGGCCGAACGACATCAGCGGACCGAACGACGGACTGTCGGAGACGCGGAGGTACATCCCGACGCCTTTCGGCGCCATCCGCTGCACCTGGAGCGACGAGTCGCCGGTGAGGGTCTGCAGTTCGTTGAACGCGGTGATGACCGCGGTCGCGTCGGACAGGTCCAGCCGGGCGCCCTCCCGGTCCACCCGACCGACCCAGGCCGGCGAGGTGGACTTCACCACGACCGGGAATCCCAGCTCACGCGCCGCCGCAGACGCCTCGTGCATCGTCCGGACGTCCCGGAACGGAACCACTTCGATGCCGAAGTGCCCGAGCACGTACGACCCCTCGCGCGGAGTGAGCGAGCGCGGGCCGTCGGCCATCGCCTCTCGCACGAAGCTGCGCGCGTCCTCCGGCCGCGAATCCGGGATGGGTGCGGGCGCGGCGGCCGGCCGCGACCGCCACCGGGAGTAGCGCCACGCCTGCGCCAGCGCGCTCGCAGCGCGCTCGGGCGTCGGGTACGACGGGATCGACCCGCGCACGGGCAGCCCGTCCGGTCCGGTGCGCGACAGACCGGGCGGAACACCCTCCACCGCGAGGAAGGTCGTCACGACCGGTTTGGTCGGAACGTCGCCTCCGTCGGCCGGGCGGGTCGCTTCCAGCAGGCCCAACGCGTAGTCGGACGAGTCGACGGCCACCGGCGGGACGAACACCACGATCACCGCGTCGATCGCGTCGTCGTTCATCGCCTCGGCGACGGCGGCCGACAGTGCGTCGTGTGTCACGGCCGGCCCCAGATCCACGATCGAGACCACTTCGAGGCCCGAGCTGCGGGCGGTGTTGGCAGCCAGGGACGCGATGACCGACGAGTTTCCGAGGATGGCCGTCCGGGGACCGTCGGGCAGCGGCTGGTAGGCCAGCACGGTAGCGGAGTCGAAGAGCTCCGCGATCGTCTCGACCTGGATCACCCCGGCCTGTTCCAGCACCATCTGTGCCACGCGGTCGTCGCGCACCGGACCGGTGCGCTGGGCGTGTACCGGCGACATCGCCCCGCTGCCCGACTTGATCGCGACGATCGGCTTCTTGGACGCCACCCGGCGAGCGATCCGCCCGAACTTGCGCGGATTGCCGAAGCTCTCCAGGTACAGCAGCACCACGTCTGTGTCGTCGTCGGTGTCCCAGTACTGAAGCACGTCGTTCCCGGACACATCGGCGCGGTTGCCCGCGGAGACGAACGTCGACAGGCCGAGCCGGCGGTGGGCGGCGGTGTCGAGGATCGCGATGCCGAGCGCACCGGACTGGCAGAAGAATCCGACGCGGCCCGCCCCCGGAATGCGGGGAGCCAATGACGCGTTCAGCGCGATGTCGGGATGGTTGTTGACCACGCCGAGCGCATTGGGCCCCACCAGGCGCATTCCGTGGGCGCGGACCTGTTCGGCGAGCCGCTTCTCGTTCTCCAGCCCGGCCTCGCCTTTCTCACCGAAGCCCGCCGACACCACCACCAGGGTCCGCACGCCTTTGGCGAGACAGTCGTCGAGCACTTGGTCTATGCGGGCGGCAGGCACCGCGATGACGGCCAGATCCACCGGGTCGGGGATGTCGCGCACCGTCGAATAGGAGCGGATCCCGCGCACCGACGGCGGTGCGGTGCGCGGCGGTCGTCCGGGACCGCGGCGCGGCTGAGCGTCGTCCGGTTCGGACGCCACCGCCGAACCGTTCACCGGGAACACCGGCCCGGTGAAGCCGGCCGCGAGCACATTCGCCAGCAACACGTTGCCGACCTTCTTGGGGTCGGCGGAGGCACCGATGACGGCCACCGACGAAGGACGCAGCAGATTCGCGATGCTGCGTGCCTCCGAGGCACGCTCGCGGGCGTTGCGCACCGCCGTCAGCGCCTCGGTGGGATCGATCAGGAACTCGACGTGCACGGTGCTGCCGTCGAAGGCCCGGCTGATCTGATATCCCGCATCACGGAAGACGGCCACCATGTTGGGGTTCTCCGACAGCACCTCCGCCTCGAACCGGGTGAAGCCGTTCTCCGCCGCCGCACCCGCCAGGTGCTCGAGCAGGATCGGACCCAACCCACGGCCCTGGTGATCGTCGGCGACCACGAAGGCCACCTCGGCGGACGTCGGTTTACCGTCCGCCGCGAGCCCCTCGTACAGCCCCATCGCGATCACCCGGTCGCCGAGGAAGGCCAGCAGGGCGACGCGGTTGCGGTAGTCCACCGTCGTCATGCGCACCACTTCACGCGGCGGGAGCGTCGGCGTCGGACCGAAGTACCGCATGTAGCGGGTGCGTTCGCTGAGACCGTTGTGGAACTCGACGAGCAGGTCGGCGTCGGCGGGCATGATGGGCCGGATGTGAACCACGCCTCCGTCCGAGGCGAGGACGTCGGCGCTCCACTGCCGCGGGTACTCGCGCGGGAGCGCGTCCTCGGTCGTCGGCGTGTCCTCCGTATCGCTCGCGGTGTCCGTCGATCCGGTGTCGGGCGTGTCAGTCACGAGGATCCTCCGGGTCCAGGCCGTGCAGCGGGAACACCGCTCGGCGGGTGGCGATGATGGCTTTGTCGGTCTGCCGCTGGGCGGTCTCCGAGACGCCGTCGGGTGGTTCTGCGCTGCCGTCGCCGTCCCAGCGGACGAAGTCGGTGACGCCGCCGTCTCCCATCGTGGCCTCCGGCGGCCGCGCGTAGTCGGGGTGAACCGTCTTCGCCAGATCCTGCGCGCCGGCGAGCCAGTCGTCCCCGATGCGGGTCTGCGCGGGCACGTCGCGATCGAGCGCCGCGCCGATCAGATGCGTCCAGCTGCGCGGGACCACGTTGATCACGCCGTATCCCCCGCCGCCGACGGCCAGCCAGCGTCCCTCGCAGTACCGGTCGGCGAGTTCGCGCAACGCCCGGACCGCGGCGGCGTGGCCGTCGACGGTCAGTGCCAGGTCGGTGAGCGGGTCGTCGCGGTGGCTGTCGACACCGATCTGCGTCACCAGGATCTGCGGCTTGAACGCCTCCACCATCGACGGAACGACGGCGTGAAAGGCGCGCAGCCACAACGAGTCCGGCAGCCCGGGCATCAGTCCGACGTTCACCGCGGTGCCCGTGGCCGGCCCCTCGCCCACTTCGGTGGCCCAGCCGGTGCCGGGCCACAGCGTCGCGGGGTGCTGATGCAGCGACACCGTCATCACCCGCGGGTCGCCGATGAACTCGGCCTGCACGCCGTCTCCGTGGTGCGCGTCGACGTCGATGTAGGCGATCCGGTCGTAGCCGTGCTCGAGCAGCCAGCGGATCGCGATCGAACAGTCGTTGTAGATGCAGAAGCCGGCGGCGTGGCCCTTCATCGCGTGATGCATGCCGCCGCCGATGTTGACCGCTCGGCGCACACTTCCGGACGCGATCGCCGCGGCCGCGGCCACCGAGCCGCCGACCAGCATCGCTCCCGCATCGTGCATGCCCTCGAAGATCGGGTTGTCCGCGCTGCCGAGGCCGAAGAGACGCTCGAGGACCGGGCCGTTGAGCGAGGCGGTGCCGTAGCTGACGGCCCGGACCGCGTCGACGTAACCCTGCGTGTGGACGGTGGTCAGGAGCCCGTCGTCCACCGGCAGCGGCTCGATCGTGTCCACGTCGTCGAGCACACCGAGGCTGCGCGCCAGCGACATCGTGAGGGCGAGGCGCACCGGACTCATCGGGTGGGTGTAGGCCCACTTGTACTCCATGAAGTGCTCGCTCCAGATGATCGCCGCACTCATCGCCTCGCCTCTTTTCGCATCACCCTGTCACGCTAACGGTTTCACGCCACTCGGGGACTGCATCAGGTGCCCCTGACGCCCTGCCTTACAGGTAACCTGAACTGAGGCGAAAGGACTGAGGCTTCGTGAACGATCTTGTCGATACCACAGAGATGTATCTGCGGACGATCTACGACCTTGAGGAGGAGGGGATCATCCCGCTGCGCGCTCGCATCGCCGAGCGCCTGGAACAGAGTGGACCGACGGTCTCGCAGACGGTGGCCCGCATGGAGCGCGACGGGCTCCTGCGCGTCGCGGGCGATCGGCATCTCGAACTCACGGACAAGGGCCGCAATCTGGCCATCTCAGTGATGCGCAAGCACCGATTGGCCGAGCGGCTGCTGGTGGACGTGATCGGTCTGCCGTGGGACGAGGTGCACGACGAGGCCTGCCGCTGGGAACACGTGATGAGCGAGAACGTCGAGCGGCGCATCGTCGAGGTCCTCGACAACCCGACGACGTCGCCGTACGGCAATCCGATTCCCGGGCTGGAGCAGCTCGGGGTCGAGGCCAGTGCGCGCGAGGACACCTCGGTGCGGCTCGTCGACCTCCCCCAGGGTGAGAGCACTGTCGTGATCACGCGTATGTCCGAGCACGCGCAGGCCGACCCGGAGTTGATCTCCGAGCTGCGGCAGGCCGGCGTGGTGCCGAACGCACGCGTGTCGGTGAACGTGACACCCCGTGCGGTCATCATCAACACTCCCGGACACGAGGGGCTGACGCTGTCCTCGGAGATCTCGCACGCGATCTTCGTCAACAAGACCTGATCACCGCACGGTCAGCCGGCCGGCTCGTGCACCGGGGCGGGCAGAGGGCCGCCGAGGCTCTCGGCGATCTCGTATGCGAGTTCGGCGAGTCCGCGCAGTTCCCTCGGTCGCATGCCGTTGATCAGTGCAGTGTCGAGCAGGTTCGCGAGATGGTAGTCGGGGTCGGCGTCGTGCGCCACGCCGAACGCCACGCCCGCGTACGCGCCCTCCCCGGCCATGTAGTGCAGATGCCCGAGCAGTGTGGCCGCCGCCGCGCGGGCATGGCCGTCGAGCCGTCTGGTCAGGGTGCGCCACAGATCCTCCGCCGCGCCGCGCTGTTCGGTGAGCGAGAGTCCGAGCAGCGCGTCGCGCACATGCACCGACACCAGCGCTTCGGCGAGGGTGTTCACGTCCGCGCACGTCAGATCGGTGTCGCCGGCGCTGAAACGGGCCAGCGTCCCCAGCGCGAATGCGAGCCCCTGCGCGTCGACGCGGCCGGGTTCGTGCCGCACTGGAACCGGTGACACGCCGCGGCAGCCCGCCCGGGCGCAGTGCGGTTCCGGCGACAGCAGCGCAAGCATCTCCGACCGCCGCGCCAGAATCCGTCTGCCGGAGTGGACCGCGCGCTCCAGCGCGGTCGGCGAGGCGTTGGGGTCCGACAGCACTCCGGTGGCCGGTACCGCCGCGGTGAACGGATAGGGCGCCGCTCGGCCCCCGGCCGGTCGCCACACGGTGTGCCACCGGCTGCCCGAGGCGGCCTGTGCCATCGCGAACGCCGCGGACAGTCCGCCCGCGGGGCCGAAGCCCTTGTTCGCAGCCGCCGCGACGGCGCGGTAGCGGTCGTCGTCGGGCGGGTAGCGGTCGTCGACGATCACCGCGACGGTGCCGATGGCCCCGTAGGAGGCCGCGAGCGTCCCCAACCGGATGAACAGCTGCCGCATGCCGGCGGACGGCGAACCGTTCTTGGTCAGGCACAGATCGTGCCGCATGGTCGCCACGACAGTGCGGTCGGCACCGAACACCAGCAGCACGATCGACTGTTCGGGCACGAAGCCGAGCAGTCCCGGGACCGCGGCGAGCAACTTGTCGGGATCGGAGCGACCGTCGGTGTGGCCGCCTGCGGGAATGCTGAGTGAATTGGTCATGCACCCACGCTGGCCTCGACGCGGCCGGCCGGGAAGACCCCGCCGGCCGATGTTGACCGACAAGGCGTCGATGCACAGATCGACCTGGGCGTATGCCCGTCGGTGGTGCGTCAGCCGCCGAACGCGCGTGTCCGTGCGGCGTCGAACAGCGTGCGAGTGGCGCCCAGTTCCTCGGCGCCGAGATCGTCGCCGCCCGGACGCCGATTCTGCACGTAGACGCGGATGTCCCCCTGCTGCGCCACGAACTCGGTCACCGAACTCGTCGGCGGCGGCGCGGGCTGATCGGCCGGTCCCATTCGGATGCGGCGCTCGAGCCGGACTCCGGGAACACCGCCGTCGACGGGAGTGACCTCGGTCGCCACCGACGTGCCGACCGTTCCGCCGAGAGCGAACTCCCCGCACCGGCGGACCCGCGCAACGAAGTCGTCGAAGCTGTCGGTGGCGCGCACCACCATCGTGGTCAGCGTCCCCTGCGCGGGCCCTCCCGGCCCCACGAGCACCCTCGCCGTCGGCGCATCCACCGGCGCCGGAGTGCAGTCGGCCGGGGTGTTCTCACCGCGGAGCGGACGGAACGTGATGTCCGCCAGGATGCCCGGGACCTGGGCGGACGGGACCGGCTGCCCGGGGCCGTAGGGGAACGCCGAACTCGGTACCGACTTCGACGAGAGGTCCAGTGACGGGACTGCCTCTCCCGTCACGGCGCACGCCGACGCCGCCCCGGCCACCATCAACAAGGCAGCCACAGACTTCACTCCAGCAACAAGTCGCACACCACCACTGTGCCATCCGCGCGGCCGCGACACGGGAATGACCCGCCGCGGAGCCGTGTTGAACGCGATGAGTCCCGTACGGGACAATGAGATGTTCCATTCGAAGGGAGAGACCATGGACGAGCGGCAGGACGACCCCCGCAAGCTCTACGATCTCGAGTTCCCGGCTCCCGCCGTGTACGGCGCCGACGGCGACGGACCGGTGCTGATCCACGCCCTCGAGGGCTACGCCGACGCCGGACACGCCGTCGCGCTGGCCGCGACGCACCTGCGCGAGGCCCTCGACTCCGAACTGGTCGCGACGTTCAACACCGACGAGTTGATCGACTACCGGTCGCGGCGGCCGATGATCTCCTTCAGCGGTGTGGAGTTCGACGGGATCGACATGCACAAGCTCACCGTCCACGCGGTGCGCGACAACGCCGGGGTTCCGTTCCTGCTGTTGGACGGACCCGAGCCCGACCTGCGCTGGGAGCAGTTCACCACCGCGATCACCGCACTCGCCGAGCGGTTCGGCGTCTCGCAGGTGGTCGGTCTGAACTCGATCCCGATGGCGGTTCCGCACACGCGGCCTGCCTCGATCACCGCGCACGGCAACGATTCGGACGCTCTCGGCGACCTGAACCGCTGGGGCAACCCGATGAAGCTGCCCGCCAGCGCGTCGATGCTCCTCGAACTGCGGCTCGGCCAGGCCGGCTACCGCACCGCGGGCCTGTCCGCGCACGTTCCGCACTACCTGGCGCAGGCCAACTATCCCGGCGCGTCCGCCGCACTGATCCAGGCGATCGGAAAGGTCGCCGGTCTCGATCTGCCGGTCGCGGCGCTCGAGAACGCCGCGGAGCAGATGCGCGAGCAGATCGACGGCGAGGTGGCCTCCAATGCGGAGGTCGCGGCCGTCGTCACGTCGCTGGAGAACCAGTACGACGCCTACATGCGCGCGAAGAACGAGCAGGCCTCGCTGCTGGCCGCCGACCAGGACGTCCCCTCGGGCGACGAACTGGGTGCGGAGTTCGAGCGGTTCCTGGCCGAACACGCCGCGGAGTTCGACGGACTCGGCGACGGCGCCTTCCCGGAGCCGGACGACGAGAGCGACACCGGACCCGACGACACACAAGGACGTGATCCGAGCTGACGACGCCGGCCACGGAACCGAGCGACACCGTTCCGCTGACGCCCACCACTGACGAAGATCTCGCATTCGAGAGGTTCACGACGTGGTGGGCGTCTCGCGGGCTCGACCTGTACCCGCATCAGGAGGAGGCGCTCCTCGAGCTCGTCTCGGGCAGCAACGTGATCCTGGCGACGCCGACCGGATCGGGCAAGTCGCTCGTCGCCTCCGGCGCCATCTATTTCGCGCTCTGCCGGGGGCGGCGCGCGTATTACACAGCGCCGATCAAAGCCCTGGTCAGCGAGAAGTTCTTCGATCTGTGCGATCAGTTCGGTGCCGCCAATGTCGGTCTGCTCACCGGCGACGCGTCGGTCAACGCCGACGCGCCGATCGTGTGCGCGACCGCCGAGATCGTCGCCAACATCGCCCTGCGCGACGGCGCCGGATCCGACGTCGGCGTCCTGGTGGCCGACGAATTCCACTATTACGGCGAGTCCGACCGCGGCTGGGCCTGGCAGGTCCCCCTGATCGAACTGCCGGATCCGTCGCCCGAGACCGCTGTCGACCGGCAGCCGCAGTTCCTGCTGATGTCGGCGACGCTGGGCAGCATGGACTTCTTCGTCGACGACCTCACTCGCCGCACCGGCCGCACCACCGTGCCGGTGACCGGTGCGCAGCGGCCCGTGCCACTGCAGTACCGATACGCGATCACCCCGATCCACGAGACGATCGCCGAGCTGATCGACGCCGGCCGGGCGCCGGTCTACGTGGTTCATTTCACGCAGCAGCAGGCCGTCGAACGCGCCCAGGCGCTGCTGTCGGTGAAGATCTGTGACAAGGAGGAGAAGGCGGCCATCGCCGAGGCGATCGGCGACTTCCGGTTCCAGACCGGCTTCGGTGGCACCCTGTCGAAACTCCTGCGGTCGGGCATCGGCGTGCATCACGCGGGCATGCTCCCCCGCTACCGGCGGCTCGTCGAACGGCTGGCGCAGGCCGGCCTGCTGAAGGTGGTCGCCGGAACCGACACCCTCGGCGTGGGCATCAACGTACCGATCCGCACCGTGCTGTTCGCGGGCCTGACCAAGTACGACGGCCACCGGGTGCGCCGGCTGCGAGCGCGGGAGTTCCACCAGATCGCCGGCCGTGCCGGCCGGGCGGGTTTCGACACCGTCGGCTACGTGGTGGCCCAGGCACCCGAACACGACGTCGAGAACGCGCGCGCCGTGGCGAAGGCGGGCGACGACCCCAAGAAGCTGCGGAAGGTGGTGCGCCGCAAAGCCCCCGAGGGGTTCGTCAGCTGGGGCGAGAAGACCTTCGAAACGCTGATCGACGCTCCCGACGAAGAGTTGAAGTCGCATTTCCGGATGACCACCGCGATGCTGATGGAAGTGCTCGAACGGCCCGGCGACTGCTTCGCGGCGCTGCGGCATCTGCTCGAGACCAACCACGAACCGCGCTCGCGGCAACTGCGCCACATCAAGCACACCATCGCGCTGTACCGCGACCTGTGCGAGACCGGGATCGTGACGAAGCTCGACCGGCCCGCGGCGGACGGGAAGCACGTGGAACTCTCCATCGACCTGCCGGAGAACTTCGCCCTCACCAATCCGCTCTCGGCGTTCGCGGTCGCCGCGTTCGAACTCCTCGACACCGATTCGGACACCTACGCGCTCGATGTGATCTCGATACTCGAATGCACCCTCGACGATCCGCGCCCCGTGCTCGTCGCGCAGCGCAAGCAGGCGCGCGACGCCGCCGTCGCCGAGATGAAGGCCGACGGGATCGAGTACGAGGAGCGCATGGAGCGACTCGAGCAGATCACGTGGCCGCAGCCGCTCGCCGAGGAGATCGGTTTCGCATACGAGACCTATCGCCGGGGCCATCCCTGGCTGGCGAACACTCCCCCGTCGCCCAAATCCGTCCTGCGGTACATGCGGGAGCGGTCGATGACCTTCACCGAGCTCATCTCCGACCTCGGGCTCGCGCGCAGCGAGGGCGTCGTCCTGCGGTACCTGACCGACTGCTACCGCGCACTGAACAGCGGGTTGCCGATGTCGGCGGTCACCGACGAGATCGAGGACATCACCGACGAACTCGGCGATCTGATCCGCGACGTCGACTCCAGCCTCATCGACGAGTGGGAGCAGCTCACCGCTCAGGTGTGAGGTCGACGGCGGTGCCGTCGGTGCCGCCGGACCGCGTGCCCGCCGGGGTCACCGCGCCTCCGTCGGCCACCAGTTCGGCGATGTCGGCGGCCAGCGCGCGGTAGGCCTCGCCCCGGCCCGACGACTCCCGGTACACGAGGCCGATCGTGCGGCCGGGCCGCGGACGCGCGAACTCGGCCGTGGCGAGTCCACCCGCCGCGGTCTCGACGGCCACCGCGGTCTGCGGGATCAGCGTCACTCCCAGACCGCCTTCGACACACTGCACGGCGGTCGTGAGCGACGCGGCCCGCGTCTGACGCAGATCGGGTGAGACGCCGGCGAGCTGACACACCTCGAGAGCCTGGTCGCGCAGGCAGTGTCCTTCGTCGAGCAGCAGCAGCGGAAGATCCTCCAGCATCTTCGGCGACAGCCGCTTCCGTCCGGCGAGCGGATGTCCTTGCGGCAGCGCGAGGACGAAGTCCTCGGCGTACATCGGGATCTCGCCGATCCCCGGTGCGCCGGCGGGCAGGGCGAGGACCGCCGCATCGAGGGCTCCGTCGCGCAATTGTCCGAGCAGACGGTCGGTCTGATCCTCCACCACCAGCAGATCGAGCGCCGGTCGGCGCTCGGCGAGCCCGTGCAGCACTCGGGGCAGGATGTAGGGCGCGATCGTCGGGATCAATCCCAACCGGAGAGTCCCCGACAGCGGGTCGAGGTCGCCGGCGGCATCGAGCAGGAAGTCGTCGACCGCGTCGCACACCGCGATCGCCGACCCGAGCAGCCGGCGGCCCTCCGCCGTCAGCATCACCCGCCGGGTGGTCCGTTCGACGAGCCGGAGTCCGAGCCCCGCCTCCAGTCCGGCCAGCGCCTGTGACAGCGAGGGCTGACTGACCCCGAGTTCGGCTGCGGCGGAGCCGAAGTGCAAGTGCTTCGCCACGGACACGAACGCCCTCAGTGCGGTGATGGGCGGCTGATAACTTTGATCGGTCATGCCTATCAATATAGTGACTACTATCGCATTTGCTTTTCACTGGGTTTCGGGCAGAATGGACTCCAGGCGGGAAACCGACCGTTTCTCCGCCGGAATCTTCTCTCCCGCAACATGAATCCGAATTGAAGGAGTACACACATGGCTCTGCTCACCATCGGCGACCAGTTCCCGGCCTACAACCTCACCGCCGTCATCGGCGGCGACCTCTCGAAGGTCGACGCGCAGCAGCCGGACGACTACTTCACCACGGTCACCAGCGACGACCACGCGGGCAAGTGGCGCGTCGTCTTCTTCTGGCCGAAGGACTTCACCTTCGTCTGCCCCACCGAGATCGCCGCCTTCGGCAAGCTGAACGACGAGTTCGCCGACCGCGACACCCAGGTGCTCGGCGCCTCGATCGACTCGGAGTTCGTCCACTTCCAGTGGCGCGCCCAGCACGAGGACCTCAAGACCCTCCCCTTCCCGATGCTCTCGGACCTCAAGCGCGAGCTGGTCGAGGCCACCGGCGTCCTCAACGCCGACGGCGTCGCCGATCGCGCCACCTTCATCATCGACCCGAACAACGAGATCCAGTTCGTGTCGGTCACCGCGGGCTCGGTCGGCCGCAACGTCGACGAGGTCCTGCGCGTGCTCGACGCCCTGCAGTCCGACGAGCTGTGCGCCTGCAACTGGCGCAAGGGCGACCCGACCATCAACGCGGGCGAGCTCATGAGCGCGGGCGTCTGATTCCGGCCGTTCCCGGATCTCCCACGCCACCTCACACTCGAAGGGATCGAGCGATATGAGCATCGACAACCTGAAGAACGCACTCCCCGAGTACGCCAAGGATCTCAAGCTGAACCTCTCCTCGATCAGCCGCACCACGGTGCTGAACGAGGAGCAGCTGTGGGGCACGCTGCTGGCCACCGCCGCGGCGACCCGCAACGCCACCGTGCTGCGTGAGATCGCCGACGAAGCCGCCGACAACCTGTCGGCGGAGGCGTACAACGCCGCCCTCGGCGCCGCCTCGATCATGGGCATGAACAACGTGTTCTACCGCGGCCGCGGCTTCCTCGACGGCAAGTACGACGACCTGCGTCCCGGTCTGCGGATGAACATCATCGGCAACCCGGGCGTGGACAAGGTGAACTTCGAGCTCTGGTCGCTGGCGGTGTCGGCGATCAACGGCTGCGAGCACTGCGTCGGCGCGCACGAGAACGTCGTCCGTGAGGGCGGGCAGGACCGCGAGGTCGTGTTCGAGGCCCTCAAGGCCGCGTCGATCGTGGCCGGCGTCGGCCAGGCGATCACCTCCGCCGAGGCACTCGCCGCCGCGGGAGTCTGACGGACTGCCGCCCGCACCACTGCGGGCCACATGCGGGCAGGCCCCGAGCGCGTGAACTTCACGTGCTCGGGGCCTGCCGTCATTTCAGGTGGGCAACCGCCGTCTGACGTCAGTCAGTCGGTCAGGCGGCGGCCACCTCCTCAGTCCTGAAATTCACCATTTCTCGGACCACCTCCTTCCCTGTTGACGAGCAGAACGCTACGCCGATGCCCGGAGCGGCCGCAACGGGTTTTCCGGGGAGGCTTCGGGGTATCGATGTGGTGGCCGTCGATATCGGTGGCTACAGCTCCCGCACGGCTTTCGCCACCCGATCGGCGAGCTCCCCCACCTCGTCCGCGGTCATGATGAACGCCGGCGAGATCTGCAGTGCGCCCTGACCGGCCACCCGGCCGCTGACACCGTGCTCGCGCAGCTTCGTCACGGCGGCCGCTCCCTTCGACGGGTCGGCGAGCTGTACCGCCGTCACCGCTCCCAGACCGGTGCGGACCTCGCCGACCTGAGACAGCTCCGCGAGCGGCGCGAACGCCGCGGCGAGGTCGGACTCGAGACGGCTCGCCGTCTCGAGCAGTCCCTCGCGCTCGATGATGTCGAGGTTCACCAGTGCGGCCGCTGCCGCTGCGGCGTGGCCGCCGTAGGTGTATCCGTGGCGCCACCACGTGCCGCCGGCGAAGAACGGCGCCGCCACCCGCGGCGCGACCACCAATGCGCCCATCGGCACATACCCGCTGGTGAGTCCCTTGGCCGTGGTCATCATGTCGGGATCGAGACCGAATCGGGAGGAGGCGAACCACTCCCGGGCCCCGATACGGCCGAACCCGGTGACCACCTCGTCGGCGATGAACAGCACGTCGTGGTCGCGGCAGATCTCGCGGACTTCGCGCAGGTAGCCCTCCGGCGGCGGATACACTCCGCCCGCGCCCAGGATCGGCTCGGCGATGAAGGCCGCGATGCGCTCGGCTCCGATCCGCTCGATCAGCCCCAGGAGACTCTTCGCGTCATCCCACGCGACGGTCTCGGTGTCGGACATCAACTCGCCGTAGCCCTCGCCGTTGGCGTCTATGCCCGCGAGCGAAGTGCCCGCGACGTGCATCCCGTGATACGCCCGGCTGCGTCCGACGACGATCGTCTTGTCGGGCGCGCCCTGCTCGACCCAGTACCGGCGCGCCAGTTTGACCGCCGACTCGACCGAATCACTGCCGCCAGAGGTGAACAGCACCTTCGAACCCGGTACCGGCGCGATCGCGGCGATGCGCTCGGCGAGTTCGACGGTGATCTCCGACGCCACGTCGCCGAAGTTCGAGTAGTGCGCGAGCGTCGACAGCTGCCGCGCCACCGCGTCGGCCACCTCGGTGCGACCGTGACCGATGTTGGCGAACCACAGACCCGCGGTGGCGTCGATGTATTCCCTGCCGCTGTCGTCGTAGACACGCGTCCCGCGTCCGCGCGTCACGATGAACGGTCCGTCCGCGGTCACCGCACCCATGTCTGCAAAGCCGTGCCAGAGAGAACCCATGCCTTGAATATCGCACTTCACCCCGGGTTGCGCTTACCTCTCAGCCGGACTCCGCGAGCCGGGCGAGACGGTCGATCGACGACGCCAGCCGTTCGCTCGTCGTCGCCCTGGCGCGGGCTTCGCGCTTGGGGTCGTGCAGTTCCGTCCAGTCGTACGTGTGCACCACACGGGTGCCGTCGGCGTGCTCGAAGAGTTCCCAACGCCAGAGGTGGCCGGGCGGATTCTTCCCCACCTCCGACGGCAGCCACGCGATGAGACGTCCCTCGTCGAATTCGACGACGTGATTCTCGCGCACCGCACCGGGTTTGGTGAGCCGCATGGTGAAGACGTCGCCGACGCGGCGCACCCGCCGGCCTGGCTCGGCCGCGGTGAGGTTGTCGTTGCCGTCCCACTCGGGCTGACGGGCGGGGTCCGCGATGAGCTCGAAGATCCGGCTGCGCGGTGCGGCGACGATCCGCTCGGCGGAGACGACGCGTGCGGAGGACTCTGTTCCGGGTGTCATCACCGCATTGTGGCCCACCGTAGAATCGATGTCATCATGCCTTCCGCGATCCCGTCTCCGGACCTGTCCGCCCTGACGATCTCCTATCCGCCGGAACTCCCGGTCAGCGCCTGCCGCGACGAGATCGCCGAGGCGGTCTCCGCACACCAGGTGGTCGTGATCGCGGGCGAGACCGGTTCGGGCAAGACGACCCAGTTGCCGAAGATCTGCCTCGAACTCGGCCGCACCTCGATCGGTCATACGCAGCCTCGGCGGATCGCGGCGACGTCGGTGGCCCGGCGGATCGCCGACGAGTTGGGCACCGAGATCGGCGGGACCGTCGGGTATCAGGTGCGCTTCTCCGACAAGGTCGGCAAGGACACCCGCATCAAGGTGATGACCGACGGCATCCTGCTGCGCGAGATCGGCCGGGATCCGCGGCTGTCCGGTTACGACACGATCATCATCGACGAGGCGCACGAGCGCAGCCTCAACATCGACTTCCTGCTCGGCTATCTCAAGCAGTTGCTGCCGACCAGACCGGATCTCAAGCTCATCATCACCTCGGCGACCATCGAGCCCGACCGCTTCGCCCGGCATTTCGCCACCACCGCGGACACGGTGCCGATCTTGGAGGTCTCGGGGCGGACGTACCCGGTCGAGATTCGGTATCGGCCGCGCGAGAGCGACGACTCCGACCACGACGACCTCGATCAGATCGCGGCGATCGACGCGGCGGTCGGCGAGCTGTGGTCGCACGCCCCGGGCGACATCCTGGTGTTCCTGCCGACCGAGCGCGACATCCGGGACACGGCCGATGCCCTCCGCCGACGCAGCGCGGCCGAGATCGTTCCGCTGTTCGCCCGGCTGTCGGTCGGTGAGCAGCAACGGGTGTTCGCCCCGTCCAACGGTCGGCGGATCGTGCTGGCCACGAATGTCGCCGAGACGTCATTGACCGTTCCCGGCATCCGGTACGTGATCGATGCGGGTACGGCTCGCATCTCCCGCTATTCGACCCGCACCAAGGTGACTCGTCTTCCCGTGGAACGGGTCTCACAGGCCAGCGCCCGTCAGCGCGCGGGTCGCTGCGGCCGGGTGGCGCCGGGCATCTGCATCCGCCTGTACTCGGAAGACGATTTCGACGCTCGTCCGGAGTACACCGACCCGGAGATCCTGCGGAGCAATCTCGCCGCCGTCATCCTGTCGATGCTGTCGCTGCGGCTGGGCGACATCAACGACTTCCCGTTCGTGCAGGCGCCCGACCCGCGAGCGGTCCGCGACGGCATGGCACAGCTGTCCGAACTGGGAGCGGTCACCGGCACCGATTCCGCGTCCGCGCGGCTGACCAAGATCGGCAAGCAGCTCGCGCGGCTGCCCGTCGACCCGAGGTTGGGCCGGATGCTGGTTGCCGGACACGACAACGGCTGCCTCGATCACCTGCTCGTCATCACTGCGGCGCTGGCCCTGCCCGACGTTCGGGAGTTCCCCAGCGACAAGCGGGAGGCCGCCACCGCCGCCCATCGCCGGCACGCGGTGCCGGGGTCGGAGTTCCTCGGGCACCTCAAGCTCTGGGAGTATCTGACGGCCAGGCGCGCGGAACTCTCAAGCAGCCAGTTCCGCAAGATGTGCGAGCGAGAGTTCCTGCACTTCCTGCGGATCCGCGAATGGATCGATCTGCACCGGCAGCTGCGGCGCACCGTCAGCGACCTCAAGTGGCAGATCCCGGACACCGAGGTGGACCCGGCAGCCGTT
Source organism: Gordonia sp. LUNF6 (assembly GCF_047041125.1). NCBI lineage: Bacteria > Bacillati > Actinomycetota > Actinomycetes > Mycobacteriales > Gordoniaceae > Gordonia > Gordonia sp. LUNF6. Next base: position 1,725,043 of record NZ_CP178181.1, on the reverse strand, counting down.
CATCGCAGCGTGCTCTCCGGCCTGCTGACCAACATCGGTGCGCGGCAAGGCGACTCACGCGACTATCTGGGCACCCGAGGCACGAAGTTCGCGATCTTCCCCGGATCCTTCCTCGCGAACAAACCGCCCGCCTTCGTCGTGGCCGCCGAACTCGTCGAGACCTCGCGCCTGTTCGCACACACCGTGGCCTCGATCGATCCGGCCTGGGTCGAGGAGTTGGCCGGCGACCTGGTGACGCGCACCTACTCCGAGCCGCACTGGTCCACCCGCCGCGGCGCAGTGATGGCGTACGAGAAGGTCAGCCTGTACGGAGTTCCCCTGGTGGCACAGCGCCGCGTGAACTACGGGTCGATCGACCCGAAGACCTCGCGCGAGATCTTCATCCAGGAGGCACTGGTCGCCGGACGCTGGCGTAACCGTCATGCGTTCTTCGCCCACAACGCCGAGTTGCTCCGCGACGCGTCCGAGACCGAACATCGCGCGCGGCGTAGGGACCTGCGCATCTCCGACGACGAGCTCTTCGAGTTCTACGCGGCGCGCATACCGTCCACCGTGGTGTCGACACGGCATTTCGACTCGTGGTGGAAGAAGGCGGGCCGCACCGATCCGGCGCTGCTCAACCTCCGGCCCGAGGACTTACTCGGAGACGACGTCCCCACGGCCGCCGACTATCCGGCCGCCTGGCAGCAGGGCGAGACCCGCCTGGAGCTCCGCTACCACTTCGAGCCCGGCGCACCCAATGACGGCGTGACCGCGATCATCCCCGAGCCGCTCCTGGCACATGTGCGAGACACCGGATTCGACTGGCTCGTACCCGGGATGCGCGCCGAACTCGCGACGCAGCTGATCAAGTCGTTGCCCAAGGGCCTGCGCAAGTCCATGTCCCCGGCGTCCCGGTACGCCGAACTCGCTCTCAGCCGACTCTCGGTGCGCAGCGAGCCACTGCTCACCGGCCTGGCTCGCGAGCTGTCGTCGATCAGCGGGGTCACCCTGGCTCCGCGCGATTTCAATCCGTCGGCACTCCCCCCGCATCTGCGGATGCACTTCGCAGTCACCGGCACAGACGGCGCGATCATCGCGCGCGGCGACCGGCTCGCCGCGCTTCGCACCGACCTGTCTGCCGACGCCGACCGCGACCGCCGTGCGCCCCTGCACCGCGAATGGACCGCCGACGGTCTGGGCACCCTCGCCGACTCCGAGACGGCGACCGTTGCGGGACAGACGATCACCCGCTATCCCACGCTCGCGACCGTGCCGGGACAGGGCGTACGCATCGCGAAGGCCGCCACCTCCACCGAGCGCGACGCCGGCATCGCCGCCGCCGCCGGAGAACTCCTGCGACTCGCGATCGCGCCGCCCAGCCGCAAGCTGGCGTCGACTCTGCCGCCGCCGGCCAAGCTCGCGCTGAGCCAGAGCCCGTATCCGGACGTGGACGCGTTGCTGGCCGACTGCACGGCACGGGCGGTCACCGACACCCTGGCACGGGAGCCGGAGTTGGCCGCCCTGCGCAGTCCCGGTGACTTCGGCGCGCTCTCGGCGCGGCTGGGGCCGGTGATCCGGTCGCGCGCACCCGAGTACTTCGACGCCGCCGTCGCGGCGCTCGCCGAATACTCCCCGGTGCGCCGGGCCGTCGACGCCCGGTCCGGGACTCTCGCCGCCGACGACGTCTCCGATCAGGTCAACGATCTGATCTTCGACGGCTTCGTCGGCGCGACGGCATTGGAGCATCTGCGCTCGCTGCCGCGCTATCTGACCGCCGCGCGGCTGCGCCTCGAGTCCCTCAACACCGCCGCCGGCCGGGACAACGAGGCGATGGGCGCCATCGACAGGGTGGTGGCGGTCTGGAATCGGCGCCTCGCCCAGCTTCCGGCCGCACGCCACGAGGCGCTGAACGAGTTGGTGCAGTGGCGCCTGGAGGAACTCCGCGTGAGCCTGTTCGCTCAGCAGCTCGGCACCAACGGTCCAGTCTCCGAGCAGCGGATAATCAAGGCGATCGACAAGTTCAGCTGACTGCTCGGACCGGTGGCGCCGGTGCCGTGAGTGTCAGTGACGGTCGCGGCGCAGCGAATCGATCTCGCGCTGGAAGTCGTCGGCCGACTCGAACGACCGGTAGACCGAGGCGAACCGCAGATAGGCCACCTCGTCGAGGTCGCGCAGCGGACCGAGGATCGCGAGACCGACCTCATTGCTCGGTATCTCGGCCGAACCCGACGAGCGCACGGTGTCCTCCACCTGCACCGCAAGCTTCGCCAGTGCGTCCTCGTCCACCTGACGGCCCTGGCAGGCGCGGCGCACGCCCTGCATCACCTTCTCGCGACTGAAGGGCTCGGAGATGCCGTTGCGCTTCACCACGGACAGCACAGCCGTCTCGACCGTGCTGAACCGCCGCCCGCATTCATTGCACGACCTGCGGCGACGGATCACCTGGCCGTCGTCGGCGACTCGGGAGTCGACGACACGGGTGTCGTCGTTCTTGCAGAACGGGCAGCGCATGCCATGACAATACCCGCCCGCCTCAGCCGTACTGCGGGGCGATAAGCGCTTGTCCGACATGCAGTCCCGATGTCTCGAGGCCGTTCAGGTCGCGCAGCTGGGCGATGACGCCCGCGGACGGCAACTCCGGAGCGATCCGCTCAGCGAGCGCGGTGAGCGACTCCCCCGACCGGACGTACACCACGTGCGTCGCCGCCGGCGACTCCGGCGTCGCCGCATCCTGGTAGCCCGCTCCGACGAGGGCGAGCAGCCACACCATGCCGGCGAGGGTGCCGCCGACCACCGCGGCCCCGGCCCACCGGCGCCTGCGGTACACCGAGGGCGACAGCGCGGTCCGGCCGGCCGGCGGCGCATCGAACATCACTCGCCGGTCCGCGACCGGGCGACGCCGCTCGGGGCGGCCGGTCGGGAAGCACGTTCCGCTCGAGTCGCCTCGCCCCGCTCCGCGTACTCCCCGATCACGGACCAGCGAGCCACGGACCACCGGGATGTCGCAGGTCATCGCCGACGCGGTTGAGTGCACAGCAGTGGAGTGCACAGCGGTGGAGTGCACAGCAGTGGAGCGCACAGCGGTGGCGCGTCCGGTCGGGGCGGGTGCCGTCCTCGTGCTCATGACTCGTCTCCAATCGATCGCGTGTTCGAAGAACTCTTGTTCGATAGTTAACACGAGGGGTCCGACAAACGCCGACACGCGTCGAACAATTGTTTGAGTTTTGTGACCTACTCAACTAGCCTTTGGACCATCGATCGAACACAGCTGACGAAAGGCCCGACCGTGACCGACACGCCCGATCCGATGCTCTCCACCGCGACGCTCGAGGCCTCATTGACCCAGCGTCAGCGCGAGGTGCTCGAGGTCATCCGTCAGTCGGTCCGCGAGCGCGGCTACCCGCCGAGCATCCGTGAGATCGGCGAGGCCGTCGGACTCACCTCCACGTCGTCGGTGGCCCATCAGCTCCGCACGCTCGAGCGCCGCGGCCTTCTCAAGCGCGATCCGCACCGTCCGCGTGCGGTGAACGTTCGGGACGATCAGCGGACACCGCCCTCGGGCGGTGCCGAGGCCGACGGAGAGTCACTCCCCACGCCGACCTTCGTTCCGGTGCTCGGCCGGATCGCCGCCGGCGGACCGATTCTCGCCGAACAGGCCGTGGAGGAGGTCTTCCCGATGCCGCGCGAACTGGTCGGCGACGGTTCCCTGTTCATGCTTCGCGTGGTCGGCGAATCGATGATCGACGCGGCGATCTGCGACGGCGACTGGGTGGTCGTGCGCCAGCAGAACGTGGCGGAGAACGGTGACATCGTCGCCGCGATGATCGACGGCGAAGCCACCGTGAAGACCTTCAAGCGCACCGACGGTCACGTCTGGCTCATGCCGCACAACGAGCATTTCGAGCCCATCCCCGGCGACGACGCCGCCATCCTCGGCAAGGTCGTCACGGTGATGCGCCGTATCTGAGGCGCCCGGCCGGCCTCAGCGGGACATCACACCTCGCCGGCCAGAACCGCGCGAACCGCCTCGCGCGCCTGTGACGGACTCGTCGCGGCGATCGCGGCGGACGCCGCATCGCGGCACTGATCCATGGTGACGGTACCCAGCTTCAGTCCCACCGCGGCCGACGCCGCAGGCGCGGACGACAACGACGTCACACCCATCCCGACCAGCACACATGCCAGCAACGGATCGGCAGCCGCCTCGCCGCATACGCCCACGGGCTTGCCCTGGTCCCGACCGGCGTCCCCGACCCGCTGTATCAGCGCGAGTACCGCCGGCTGCCACGGGTCGGTGAGCGCCGCCAGCTCCGGCGACATCCGGTCCGCCGCCATCGTGTACTGGGTCAGGTCGTTGGTGCCGATCGAGACGAAGTCCACTTCGGCGAGGATCGCGTCGGCGAGGATCGCCGCCGACGGCACCTCGATCATCACCCCCGGCACCAGACCGCGTTCCCGAACCCGCGCGGCGAATTCGCGCGCCTCGTCGACCGTGGCGATCATCGGTGCCATCACCCACGGCGTCGCACGGCCGTCGTCGCGCGCCGCCTCCGCCAGCGCATCGAGCTGGTTGTTGCGGATGTCCGGATACGTCTGCACGATGCGGTTGCCGCGGACTCCCATCGCCGGATTCGGCTCGTCGGAGTGGGCGACGAACTTCAGTGGCTTGTCCGAGCCCGCGTCGAGGGTGCGGATCACCACCTTGCGCCCGGGAAAGGCGTCGATCACCTCCCGGTAGAGCTCTACCTGCTGGGCGACGGTGGGCTCGGCCGCGCGGTCCAGGAAGGCCAGTTCGGTTCGGAACAGTCCGACGCCCTCCACCGGCGCCTGCGCCGCCGACCGAGCGGACACGCCGTCGGCCACGTTGGCCAGGATCGCGACCGCGTGCCCGTCCGCCGTGCGGCCCGGCCCGCGCCAGGCCGCCGTCTCGGCCGCCCGCGTCGCCGCGGCCGTCACGGCGTCCGAGATGAGTCCGGCGTCCGGGGCGGCCCCCACCGTTCCCGCGTCCCCGTCCACGTAGCCCATGGCTCCGGAGGGGATCTCATCGAGTTCAGCGGCGGCGACCACGCACGGAATACCGAGTTGGCGAGCAATGATCGCCGTGTGGCTGCTGGGGCCGCCGAGCCGCATGCCCAGCCCGATGACGCGTGCCGGGTCCAGACCCGCGGTGTCGGCGGGCGCGAGGTCGTCGGCGAGCAGAATCGACGGCACGTCCGGCACGGGGATGCCCGGCTCCGAGAGCCCGAGGAGTTCGGCGACGACGCGGTCTCGGACGTCCAACAGATCGGTGACCCGTTCAGCCATGAGGCCGCCGAGCTTGGTGAACATCTCCACGAACTGCTCGGTGGCCGCGATCGCGGCAAGCGGCGCTCGAACGCCCTGCGCAATCGACTTGCCCGCGGCCGTCGCCCACCCGCGATCGCGCGCGAGACCGGCCGTGGCAGTCAGGACCTCGGCCGCGACGCCGGTGCTGTGGGAGGCCCGGTCGGCCAGCCGGTCGGCCACCACTCCGGCGGCGGCGGTGAAACGCTCCATCTCTGCGTCGCGGAGCTCCTCCGGAACGGGAGAGTCGTCGATGGCGTCGAAGCCGGGTCGCGGTGCGGGTCTGATGATCGGTCCGTACGCGAGGCCACCGACCACCGGAGTACCGGAGACGATGACGTCGGCGCGGAACGGGTTCTCGGCAGGCACGGGAGAAGTCACCTCGGTCATGTGAGAAAGATTACAGAAAGTCCTTGACGTGTCAACACGTACCCATGTAAACAAAGATGTGTAACCAACCAAATCAACACAGATCCACATCTTTGCACGATCCCCATCGTTGCATGAGATCGGACAGTCGGGAGAGCAGATGTACGCGGAGGAACGCCAGTCGGCGATCGCGAACGAGGTCCGCCTGCGCGGCCGCGTCTCCGTAGCCGATCTCGCCGCGCGCTTCTCCGTGACCGGCGAGACCGTGCGCCGCGACCTGGCTATTCTCGCTCGCAGCGGCCATCTGGTGCGCGTCCACGGCGGAGCCGTACGCCTCGACGTCGCCGCAGTGGTCGACGAACCTGATCTGGTGGTTCGGGAGGAGACCCACCGAGGCGAGAAGAGCGCCATCGGTGCCGCTGCGCTGGCATTCCTGCCCGCCGACGGCGGTTCCATCGTGATCGACGCCGGGACCACCACTCTGCAGTTGGCTCTGTCCATCCCCGCCGACGCCCGCTTGACCTGCGTCACCAACAGCGTGCAGATCGCCGAGGTGGTGGCGGAGTTGCCCGGCTCCGGGGTGCTGCTGACCGGCGGCAGACTCCGGCCCAAGACCGGTGCCTCCGTCGGCGCCGACGCGATCGAGCGACTCTCGCGCATCCGTGCGTCGGTCGGCTTCCTCGGCACCAACGGTCTGTCGCTCGAGCACGGTCTGTCGACACCCGACGCCGACGAGGCCGCCACCAAACGCGCCATGATCGCGGCCTGCACGACGACGGTGGTCCTCGCCGACTCGTCCAAGATCAACCGGGAGGAACTGATGAGCTTCGGAACCCTGGAGGACGTCGATGTCCTCGTGACCGACGCCGGGATCGACTCGGCCTTCGCCGACGAACTGCGCGCCCACGAGATCGAGGTGGTGATCGCATGATCGTCACCGTCACCGCCAATCCGAGCACCGACCGTACGATCGAGCTCGCCGGACCGCTCCGGAGGGGCGAGGTGCACCGTGCGGCCCGCGTCGTCGACCAACCGGGCGGCAAGGGAATCAACGTCGCACGGGTGGTGCGGGCCGCCGGCCTTCCCACACTGGCCGTCCTGCCCGCCCGCGCCGACGACCCGTTCATCGACAGCCTGCGCGCCGTGGCCCTTCCGCACCAGGCGGTGTCGGCGGACGGGACGGTCCGGACCAACCTGACCGTCGCCGAACCGGACGGCACCACCACCAAGATCAACGACGCCGGAACGGCCGTCTCCGCCGAGGCCGCGGCCGCGCTGCGCACCACGATCCTGGCCCGTGCCGAGGGAGCGGACTGGCTCGCTCTGTGCGGCTCGCTGCCGCCCGGCCTCCCCGACGACTGGTACGCGCAGGTACTCGCCGCGACGGCGTCGCTGCACTGTCGGGTGGCCGTCGACACGTCCGGTGCACCCCTGGCCGCGGTGGCCGCCGCCCGTCCGGCACTGCTGAAGCCGAACTCCGATGAGCTCGCCGAACTCACCGGCGACGATCCGGCCGGCATGGAGAGGTCTGCGGCGCAGGGTGATCCCAGCGTCGCAGCGGCCGCCTCCCGAACACTCGCCGACCGGACCGGCGGGACGGTGCTGACCACGCTGGGCGCGGCCGGCGCTCTCCTGACCACCCCGGACGGCATATGGTTCGCCACCGCGCCGGCTGTCGCGGTCCGCAGCACCGTCGGCGCGGGCGACGCCTCACTCGCCGGTTATCTGATCGCGCACCTGCGCGGTGCCGACGAGGCCGGGCTCCTGCGCAGTGCCGTCGCTCACGGCTCGGCGGCCGCAGCACTGCCGGGCACCACGCCGCCCACTCCGGATCTGCTCGACGAAGCGGGTGTGTCCGTCTCCCGGCTGTCCTGATCCGTCCGCGAAGAACCCCGACACCCAGAATCTCCGAGTCCCCGAATCCCCGACCCCCAGAATCCCGACCCCCAGAATCACCGAGGGAGCCATCATGTCCCAACAGATCATCACGCCGGAGCTGGTCCTGCTCGACGGTGACGCCGGCGCTGATGCGGACAGTGTCATCGCCGCGCTCGCCGGTCTGGTCGCAAACGCCGGCCGCTGCACCGACCCGGCCGAGCTCGCCGAGGCCGCTATGGCACGCGAACGCAAATCCGCGACCGGGATTCCCGGAGGCATCGCGATCCCGCACGCACGCGTCGCCTCCGTCACCACCGCCACCCTCGCCATGGCACGCCTGACGCGAAAGGCAGAATTCGGTGCTCCGGACGGGCCCGCCGACATCGTCTTCCTGATCGCGGCACCGGAGGGAGCCGCCGGCGAGCACATGAAGGTGCTCAGTTCGCTGGCGCGCGCCCTCGTGCGGCCCGACTTCGTCGCCGCCCTGCGCGCGGCGCCCGACGCCGCCGCCGTCGTCGATCTGGTCAACGAGGCCGTCGACGGCAAGCCGGCCCCTGCCCCGGCCGCAGCGACCCCCGCAGCGACCCCGGCAACTGAGACCCCGGCAACTGAGACCCCGACCACCGAATCCCCAGCGGCCGAGCCCGGGACCACTCGGATCGTCGCCGTCACCGCGTGCCCCACCGGGATCGCGCACACCTACATGGCCGCCGACGCCCTCAAGCTCGCCGCCGAACGCGCCGGCGTGGAGTTCGCGGTGGAGACCCAGGGGTCGACCGGTTCGACGCCCTTCGCCCCCGATGTGATCGCCGCCGCGGACGTGGTGGTCTTCGCGACGGATGTGGGCGTCAAGGGCCGCGACCGGTTCGTCGGCAAGCCGGTGGTCGCCTCCGGCGTCAAACGCGCGATCAACGAACCCGATGCGATGATCGCCGAGGCGGTCCGCACGGCGCGAGATCCCCGGGCCGCCACCGTCGCCGGGGATGCGAACGCCGGCGCGCAGGCGCCCGCGGCCTCCCGTGTGGGCATCGGAGGTCAGCTCAAGCAGGCTCTGCTGACCGGTGTCAGCTACATGATCCCGTTCGTCGCCGCGGGCGGTCTGCTGATGGCGCTCGGCTTCCTGCTGGCCGGCTACGAGATCGGCAGTTCGACGGTGCAGGAGGGCACCTCGGACGGACTGTACTACGCACTGCACTACAGTCTCTGGGATCTGCCGCCGGGCGGGCTCATGCAGTATCTCGGCGGAGTGAGTTTCGCGATCGGCAATCTGGCGATCGGGCTCATGGTGGCGGTCCTGGCCGGCTACATCGCCTACGCGATCGCCGACCGGCCCGGTCTCGCTCCCGGATTCACCGCGGGTCTGATCGCCGTCGCCGTGAACGCCGGCTTCATCGGCGGTCTCGTCGGTGGTCTGCTGGCCGGCGTCGTCGCCCTCTGGCTCTCCCGGCTGCCGCTGCCCCAGTGGGCGCGCGGACTGCAACCGGTCGTCATCATTCCGCTGGTGGGCACGCTCGTCACCGGCTTCATCATGTTCGCTCTGCTGGCCCGTCCGCTGTCGTGGATCAACACCTCGCTCGAGGACTGGCTCAACTCGATGTCCGGCAGTTCCAAGGTGATCCTCGGCATCGTGATCGGCCTGATGATGTGCTTCGATCTGGGCGGACCGGTCAACAAGGCGGCGTACGCCTTCGGCGTCGCCGGCCTCGGACTCGCCGGCGCGGGCGTCGCACAGTGGGAGATCATGGCCGCGGTGATGGCCGCAGGCATGGTTCCGCCGCTGGCGATGGCGCTGGCGACCACCCTCCGACCGTCGACGTTCACCGAACCGGAGCGCGAGAACGGCAAGGCCGCCTGGCTGCTGGGCGCGTCGTTCATCTCCGAGGGCGCGATCCCGTTCGCCGCCGCCGATCCGTTCCGCGTGATCCCGTCCATGATGCTGGGCGGTGCGGTCACCGGAGCGCTGTCGATGGCGTTGAGCGTCCAGTGCCGGGCACCCCACGGGGGCGTGTTCGTCCTCTTCGCGATGAACGGCACGTGGTGGAAGTTCCTGATCGCTATCGTGGCGGGCGTGATCGTCTCCGCCGTCGCCGTCCTCGCCGCCAAGCAGTACCAGCCCAGCCGGGAGCGCACGCCGATCCCCGCCGAGGCCGCCTGAAACACCCGGGCCCGAGCACGCAGCTCGGGCCGTCACACCGAAAGAAAGGCACGTCCATGCCCAGCACCACCGTCACCGTCGGATCGGCCGTCGGTCTGCACGCTCGTCCCGCCGCCATCATCGCCGACGCGGCCACCGCTCTCGGCGTCCCGGTGACGCTCGCCGCCGGCGGTGATCCGGTCGACGCGGGCAGCGCGCTGATGATCATGACCCTCGGCGCGGAGAAGGGCGCCTCGGTCACCGTCGAAAGCGACGACCAGGCCGCGGTCGATCAGATCGCGGCACTGGTCGCCAAGGATCTCGACGCCGAGTAGCCGGGCGAGACCGTCAGGCGACGGTCAGATCGCTGTACTCGGCCGCGAGCGCAGAAGGCATCCGCACATGCAGGCGGGTGCCTTCGGCGTTGTGCTCCGTGTCGAGCACGTGCGCGTGCTGGTGGAGCCGGGAGATCACCTCTCCGCGGGCGAACGGCACCTGCAGGACGGCGTCCACATCGTCTCGCTGCAGGAAGTCGGTGATCGCGGCGAAGAGCCCGTCGAGCCCCTCACCGGTCCGGGCCGAGACGAACTGCGCATCCGGATACTCGGCCCGCAGCGCCGTCATGGTCACGCCGTCGACGGCGTCGATCTTGTTGACGACCAGCATCTCCGGCGGCGCGGGGCGGTCCTCTTCGGCGAGCACCTCCCCCAACACCTGGCGGACGGCCGAGATCTGGTTGGCCGGGAACGGGTCTGACCCGTCCACCACGTGGACGAGCAGATCGGCGTCGACGGCCTCCTCCAGTGTCGACCGGAACGCCTCGACCAGCTGGGTGGGCAGATGCCGGACGAAGCCGACGGTGTCGGTGAAGACCACCTCGTGCCCGTCGGCGAGCTGCGCGCGGCGGGTGGTCGGATCGAGCGTCGCGAACAGTGCGTCCTGCACGAGGACTCCCGAGCCGGTCATCGCGTTCACCAGGCTCGACTTGCCGGCATTGGTGTAGCCGACCACCGTCAGGGCCGGTACACCGCCCCGGCGGCGCGCCGCGCGCTTCACCGTCCGAGCCGTCTTCATCCCGCGAATCTCCTTGCGCAGCTTGGCCATTCGCTCGCGGATCCGCCTGCGGTCGGTTTCGATCTTCGTCTCACCGGGGCCACGCAGGCCCACGCCGCCGTTGCTGCCGGCGCGGCCACCTGCCTGGCGCGACATCGACTCGCCCCAGCCGCGCAGCCGGGGAAGCATGTACTCCATCTGCGCCAGCGCCACCTGCGCCTTGCCCTCACGCGAGGTGGCGTGCTGGGCGAAGATGTCGAGGATGAGCGCGGTGCGGTCGATCACCTTCACCTTGACGACCTTCTCCAGCGCCGTCAGCTGGGCGGGAGTCAGCTCACCGTCGCAGATCACGGTGTCGGCTCCGCTGGCGACCACCACTTCGCGGAGTTCCTCGGCCTTGCCGGAGCCGAGATAGGTGGCCGGATCAGGTTTGCCACGGCGCTGGATCAGGGCGTCGAGCACCTGCGATCCGGCAGTCTCGGCGAGCGCGGCGAGTTCGGCCATGCTGGCGCGGGCCGCGGCGACGCTCCCCGTGGTCCAGACGCCCACGAGGACGACCTGCTCCAGCCGGAGGCGGCGGTACTCGACCTCGGTGACGTCCTCGAGTTCGGTCGACAGGCCGACGACGCGTTGCAGCGAGGCACGCTCGTCGAGCTGGAGTTCGCCCACCGTGGGTTCGCCCGGGCGTCCACGCTCCGAGAGCCCCGGGACCTCCTCGGCGGACCGGTCGTCGGCGGATTCGTCCAATGCAGATTCTTTGGTCAGTTCAGTCATATGTACATCCATTGTGCCCCCGACCGGCACCGGAACGCATCCGGATTTCCCGCGGGTGCCCGCTCAGTCGGCCCAGCCCGCGACGAGCCGGCCGCGGGCCACCAGCCGAGACGGGCCGCGCAGGACGGCCGAGCCGTCGCCGACAGTGACCAGCACGTCGCCGCCCGGCACTGTGACCGCGACCGACCCCGAGTCTCTGCCGGCCCCCGACAGCGCAGCCGCTGCGGCGGCCACCAGGCCGGTACCGCACGATCGGGTCTCCCCGACGCCCCGCTCGAACACTCGCATGTGCGCATGGAAGTCGGCCTCGTCGGCCGGGGTCGGGCCGCCCGGGGTCAGCGGGGTGAGGATCTCGACGTTCGCCCCGTCCGGAAACAGCGCCGAGTCCAGCTCGGCGCCGGTGGTGAGATCCAGTGTCGCGAGCCGTTCGGGCGTCAGGCCGTCGACCACGCAGGCCAGGTGAGGGTTGCCGACGTCGACGGCCTCGCCCGTCAGCGTCGTACCCGCGATGCGGACCTCGCTCGGACCGCGCAGCGCCACCGGTCCCATCGAGACACTCACGTCGGCGTCGGCGTCGTCGGCCGAGTGCACGGTGACCGGACGGGCCCCGGCGCGCGAACCGACGGTGAACGCATCGGTGTCGACGAGCCCTTCGGTCCGGCAGTAGTGCGCGAACACGCGCACACCGTTGCCGCACATCTCCGCGATCGAACCGTCGGCGTTGCGATAGTCCATGAACCAGTCCACGCCCGAAACGCCCTCGGGTAGCCGTTCCAGCACCTGTTCGGCCACCAGCGATCCGGCGGTCGCGACGCGCAGAACGCCGTCGGCACCGAGTCCCCGCCGGCGGTCGCAGAGGGCGACGACGAGGTCCTCGGTCAGTTCGATCTGTGCCTGAGGATCGGGCAGGATCACGAAGTCGTTCTGGGTGCCATGCCCTTTGACGAAGGTCAGCGCCGGAGAGTTCTTCACGCCCATCAGGCTACGCGGAGCGCGCGGAGCGCATTCTCCAGCAGGGCGGGATCGGCGGCGTCGAGCCACACCGCGCGCGGGTCGCGCCGGAACCACGACCGCTGCCGGCGCACGTACCGTCGCGTGCCGAAGAAGGTACGCTCCTGCGCCTGATCGAGGTCGTAGACGCCGTCGAGATACTCGATGACCTGTGCATAGCCGATCGCCCGCGAGGCCGTCCGTCCCTCCCGCAGGCCGCTCTCGCACAGTGCTCGCACCTCGTCGACAAGGCCGGCGTCGAACATCGCCGCGGTGCGCAACCGGATCCGCTCGTCGAGGGCCTCCTTCTCTCGGTCGAGGGTCAGGATGCGGGTCCCCCACCGCGGTTCACCGATCGACGGCGCCGACGCCGCGAACGGCTCCCCGGTGATCTCGACCACCTCGAGGGCGCGCACGATGCGCCTGCCGTCCGAGTCCAGGATGGTGGCCGCGGCGGCCGGGTCGACCTCGGCCAGCCTGCGGTGGAGAGCCAACGGCCCGATCTCGGTGAGCAGCGCCTCGTACTTCGCCCGCACCGCGGGATCGGTCGACGGGAACTCCCAATCGTCGAGCAGGCCCTGGATGTACATCATCGACCCGCCGACGATGACCGGCAGCCGGCCCGAAGCGAGAAGCGCTTCGACGTCTGCCGTCGCCGCGGACTTGTAGCGGGCGACGGTGGCGGTCTCGGTGACGTCGAGGACATCGATCTGGTGGTGCGGTATCCCCCGCCGTTCGGCGACGGGAAGCTTGGCGGTGCCGATGTCCATCCCGCGGTACTGCTGCATCGCGTCGACGTTGACGATCTCGCCGCCGAAGTGTTCGGCGAGATCGAGGGCGAGTTCTGATTTGCCGCTGGCCGTCGGGCCGATGACGGCGATGGGTGCGAGGGTCACCGCGGCGCCCCCGGCGACCAGACGGCGACGGTGTAACCGACCCCGAACGGGGCATCGCGATACAACACCTCTGCCGCTGCGACATCAGACACAGCGACATCGGCCGCGGGACCGCCGCAGGCGGCCGCCAGGACCTGCCATGCGGCCCTGCCTCCGACTCCCTCCGCGGCGCACGCGTCCGCGTCGAGGGCGGCCAGTGCGCCGGTGTCCGCGCGGGCGAGCGCGTCGTCGATCCGCCGCTGAAGCGCGATCGCCGAGGGCCGCTCGCCGCCGCCCGGAGCGCCCGGCGACAACGCGGTGCAGCCGTCGGCCACCACCAGAAGTCCCACCCGGTCGCCGCTGTCGGGATCGCCGCTGTCGGGATCGCCGCTGTCGGGATCGTCGCTGTCGGGATCGCCGCCGTCGGACAGGGCGCGCGCGAGTTCCAGTCCGGCTGCCGCGCACTGGTCCGGCGACCACTCCGGATCCACCACCCACGGCGTCACCGTGATCCGCTCTCCGCCGCCGTCGGCCTCACCGCGGACCCACCCCGCGATCAGCATCGACAGGGGCAGCGGCGCGCCCTCGGTCGGCGGACCGCCGAGTCGTACCGGGTGCGGCACACCGTATCCGCCGAAGTCGCCGCAGCTGCGGTAGTCCGTGGCACCGGCGGAGCCGGCGCGATCGGCTGCGCCGAGTGCGATCCACCGATCGGCCGCGCTGCCGAGCCGCTTCGCCACCGCACGCACGGCCGCGCGTACGGGTTCGGTGTCGGTGGCGGCCGGACCGGCCAGTTCGGGGACGAGCAGCGGAGCGCTCGGGACTATCGCAACCAGGGCTAGCACGGTCTCGACGCTACCGGTGCGCGCGCGGAACATCGGTTCGGGCCCGGCACCGGCGGCGTCCCGGCCTCGATGTGGGAGGCAATGTTGCAGGCCGCGCCCACAACCGTCGCCGTGCCTGCTTGAATGAACCTCGTAGTGAATGAACCACGTGAATGAACCACGCAGTGATCTGGCAGCCGTGACGCGCGGCGAAGACGATTCAAGAGGTACACGCATGATCAACTCGCCCGACTCGAGCAACCCGGCCTCGAACGGCCCGTCGGCCCCCAAGCCCGGCCCGAAGCCGGGACCGAAGCCTGGCCCTCGGCCGCGTCCGGTCCCCCGGCCCGCAGTCGGCGGCCCGACCCCGGCGGTACCGGTCCATCCGGTGCCGGTGGGTGATCCGAACGAGTTCGGCCGGATCGATTCGAGCGGTGCGGTGTGGCTCAAGACTGCGAGCGGCGAGCGCCAGATCGGCTCGTGGCAGGCCGGGACCGTCGAAGAGGGCCTCGCGCACTTCTCCCGGAAGTTCGCCGACCTGGCCACTGAAGTGGAGATCCTCGAGGAGCGTCTCACCGCCCGTTCCGGCGACCCCAGGAAGACTCAGGCGTCGGCGGCGCATCTGCTCGCCGAACTCCCCGACGCACAGGTCATCGGTGACGTCGACAGCCTGGCGGCCCGTCTGGAGGTGATCGTCTCCGGCGCCGACGATGTGGCGCAGGAGGTCAAGGACCTGCGCGAGTCGGCCCGTGTCTCGGCGATCGAACGCAAGGAGGCGCTGGCGGCCGAAGCCGAGCACATCGGGAGCGAGAGCACCTCGTGGAAGGCGGGCGGCGACCGGCTCCGGGCGATCCTGGACGAGTGGAAGACGATCAAGGGCATCGACCGCAAGACCGACGATGCGCTGTGGCGGCGTTACTCGAAAGCGCGGGACGCGTTCAACCGGCGTCGCGGTGCGCACTTCGCCGAACTCGACCGCGAACGGGCGGGAGCCAAGGCGCGCAAGGAGGAACTGATCGCCGAAGCCGAGGCGCTGTCGGACTCCACCGACTGGGGCCCCACGGCGGCCAAGTTCCGCGAACTCCTGGCCGAATGGAAGGCCGCCGGTCGCGCACCGCGCGACACCGACGAGGCGCTCTGGCTCCGGTTCAAGGCCGCACAGGATGTCTTCTTCCAGGCCCGCAACGCGGTGAACTCCGAGCGTGACGCCGAATTCGCGGAGAACGCGAAGGCCAAGACCGCACTGCTCGACGAGGCCGAGGCGAAGATCGATCCGGCGGCCGATCTGGAGACCGCGCGGCGCGAGTTCCGTACCTTCCGCGAGAAGTGGGACGAGATCGGCAAGGTCCCGCGCGAACAGATGCACAGACTCGAGAGCCGTGCGCGGGCGCTCGAGAAGCGGCTGCGCGACGCCGAGGACGCCGACTGGGCACGCACCGACCCGGAGGCGCAGGCGCGCGCCGCGCAGTTCACCGAGCGCGCCGACAAGCTCGACGAGCAGGCCGAGAAGGCCGCCGCCGCGGGACGCGACCGTGAGGCCGCGGAGCTGCGGCAACAGGCCGCGCAGTGGCGCGAGTGGGCCAGCGCGGCCCACTCGGCGCTCACCGATCGCTGACGCCCACCAGGTCCCGACGGCCCGGGCGCGGTGCGTTCGCACCGAGCCCGGGCCCGGAACTCAGTCGTCCGACGCGGTCCCCTCAGGAGTCTGGTCGCCCCGAGTCTGGTCGCCCTGCGTGTGGGCATTCTCCGCCGAGTCCGCTTCCGCAGAATCCGCTTCGTCGGCTCTCGCGGCCTTCGCGCTGGGCGCCACCGGTCGCTGGAGCGACAGTCCGAAGGCTTCGCGGTTGGCGGCCTCGGCGCGACGTTCCTGCTCCAGCGCGAGGTGGTAGGAGTTGCGATTCCACACCACTCGGGCCCAGTGGAACACCAGAACGATCGCGACGGCCCAACCCAGCAGCAGACCCGCGCCGGCACCCGACGGCGACGCCGTCTCGTCGACTCCGACGGTGTTCCGGGTCCAGATCGCGAGCATGCCCGCCACCGCGTCGACCGCGGTTCCGGCCAGCGCGATCCAGGCGAGCACCCAGCGACGGGTGATCAACGCGAGCGTCGAGAAGCCGATGCCGAAGATCGCCAGCATGTAGACGAAGATCTCCGACGGCAGCTTGATGTGCTCGGCGGTGGCCTTGTCGGTCATCATCAGCACGTCGAGACCCGTGGCGTCGCCGGCATGCGGCAGAACCAGCGAGACCATTGCGAGCAGCACGCATACGGCGACCACCACGGCCCGGGCACCGGGGTCGATCTCCCCCGCGACCTTCTTCTCGGTCTTTCGGAGCTCGCGCTCGTATCGAGTGAAAGTATCCAGATCGTTCTTACTCATGAACAGCCTCCAGTTCCGCATGCGCTCGTCGGCTCAGGAACGGACTGCACTCCGATCGACGGCATCCCGAGCCCGACGCCGACGGGTGGTGTGGTGGGCAGGGTGCCCGCCTCGTGCGCATCGCCGGCGCGGGTACGACGGTGCGAGAGCACCCCGGCGTCGGCGATCAGATGATGGGGGGCGGCGTCGGTGATCACGGTGGTCACGACATCACCCGGACGGATGCCGCCGGTCCGACCGTCCGCATCGCCGGTCGATAGGAAGTGCACCAGACGTCCGTCGCGGGCGCGTCCGGTCATCCGCCCGGTCGAGGAGCTCTTGCGTCCCTCGTCGGCGACGACGAGCAGTTCCGCCTCGGTCCCGACCAGCGCCGTGTTGCCCTCCAGACAGATCCGCTCCTGGAGCGCGATCAGCCGCTGGTACCGCTCGGTCACCACCTCCGGCGGAACCTGATCGGGCATGGTGGCGGCCGGGGTGCCCGGTCGCGGCGAGTACTGGAAGGTGAACGCGCTCGAGAAGCGCGCCCGCTCCACCACGTCGAGCGTCTCCGCGAAGTCAGCTTCGGTCTCGCCGGGGAAACCGACGATGATGTCGGTGGTGATGGCGGCGTGCGGCATCGCGTCGCGGACGCGGTCCAGGATGCCGAGGAACTTGGTTCTGCGGTAGCTGCGTCGCATGGCCTTGAGGACTCGGTCCGAGCCGGACTGCAGCGGCATGTGCAGCTGCGGGCAGATGTTGGGGGTCTCGGCCATCGCCGCGATGACGTCGTCGGTGAACTCCGCCGGATGCGGCGAGGTGAAGCGCACCCGCTCCAGTCCCTCGATGCCGCCGCACGCGCGCAACAGATCGGCGAACGCCCCGCGGTTGCGCGGGATGTCCGGATCCGCGAACGACATCCCGTAGGCGTTGACGTTCTGGCCCAGCAGGGTCACTTCGAGCACGCCCTGGTCCACCAGTGCCTGCACCTCGGCGAGAACGTCGCCCGGACGCCGGTCCACCTCCTTGCCGCGCAGCGACGGCACGATGCAGAAGGTGCACGTGTTGTTGCAGCCGACCGAGACCGACACCCAACCCGAATACGCCGAATCACGGCGCGCGGGCAGGGTGGACGGGAATCGTTCGAGCGAATCCAGGATCTCGACCTGCGCCTCGTCGTTGTGGCGGGCCCGTTCGAGCAGCACCGGCAGCGAGCCGATGTTGTGGGTTCCGAAAACGACGTCCACCCAGGGTGCGCGGCTGCGGACGGTGTCCTTGTCCTTCTGCGCCAGACACCCGCCGACGGCGATCTGCATCCCGGGTCGCCGCGCCTTCACCGGCGCCAAATGCGACAGATTGCCGTAGAGCTTGTTGTCCGCGTTCTCACGCACCGCACAGGTGTTGAAGACCACCAGATCGGCGTCGTCGCCGTCGTCGGCGGCCACATAGCCCGCGTCTTCGAGGAGGCCCGCGATCCGTTCGGAGTCGTGCACGTTCATCTGACATCCGTAGGTACGGACCGAATAGGAGCGCGGCGCCGTCGCCGCATCCTCGGTCGTCGTCTCTCCCAGGGCCTCAACACTCACATCTCAAGGTTACGTGGCGGGGCAAATCCGTCCGCGTCACACGTACCGCATCGCCGGCATGTCCGGTTCCGCGCGGCGACACGCGGGAACATGCGAAAGAACCCGTGCGGCGACGCGCGTCACAACTAGTTTGTTAGTCATGCCCGACACGAACGTCACACCGATGATCTCGATGAAGAACGTGCAGAAGCACTTCGGCGACCTCCATGTGCTCCGCGACATCGACCTGGAAGTGCCCCGCGGTCAGGTGGTGGTCGTCCTCGGCCCCTCCGGCTCGGGCAAGTCCACCCTCTGCCGGACCATCAATCGACTCGAGCCGATCGACAGCGGCGAGATCCGGGTGGAGGGCGAACTGCTGCCCGCGGAGGGCCGCGACCTGGCCCGGCTCCGCGCCGACGTGGGCATGGTCTTTCAGTCGTTCAACCTCTTCTCGCACAAGACGATCCTCGACAACGTGACGCTCGGACCGATCAAGGTGCGCAAGGCCTCGAAGGCGGATGCCCGCAAACGTGCGGAGGAACTGCTCGACCGCGTCGGCATCGCCGCTCAGAAGGACAAGTACCCGGCTCAGCTCTCGGGCGGTCAACAGCAGCGCGTCGCCATCGCCCGCTCGTTGGCGATGGATCCGAAGGTGATCCTGTTCGACGAGCCGACCTCGGCCCTGGACCCGGAGATGGTCAGCGAGGTCCTCGACGTGATGGTCGCCCTCGCCAAGGAGGGCATGACGATGGTGGTCGTGACGCACGAGATGGGCTTTGCCCGCAAGGCCGCCGACCGCGTGATCTTCATGGCCGACGGTCAGATCGTCGAGGACACCGATCCCGAGACGTTCTTCACCGCGCCGAAGTCCGACCGTGCGAAGGACTTCCTGTCGAAGATCCTGGGAGGCTGACATGGCGACCACTTCCCTCAGACGCCCGTCACGCCGACGCCGCGCACTGCCGGCGCTGATCCTCGCGATCGCCCTGGCACTGCCCGCCGTGGCCGCGTGCGGCAGCACCGAACCGCGCGACCTCGTCGAGTCGATCAAGTCCGGCAAGGTCGTCCTGGGCACCAAGTACGACCAGCCCGGGCTCGGTGTGCAGCAGCCGGACGGTTCGGTGGTCGGTTTCGATCCGTCGGTCTCCGAGTACGTCGTCGACCACATCGCCGACCGGCTCGGCGTACCGCATCCGGAGATCACCTGGCGCGAGACACCCTCCGCTCAGCGCGAGACCCTCATCGGCAACGGTGAGGTCGACATGATCGCCGCGACGTACTCGATCAACGAGGCGCGCGCGAAGAAGGTGGCCTTCGCGGGCCCCTACCTCGTGACCTACCAGGGGCTCCTGGTCCGCAAGAATGACTCGTCCCTGAACTCGCTGATGGACCTCAACAACGGCAAGAAACTGTGCTCGGTGAGCGGTTCGACACCGGCGCAGAACGTGAAGGCTCAGCTGCCGGGCGTCCAGCTCCAGGAGTACGACTCCTACTCCTCGTGCGTGGAGGCGCTGCGCCGTGACAAGGTCGACGCGCTCACCACCGACGAGACGATTCTGGCCGGGTACGCCAACCGCTACCCCGGCGAGTTCAAGCTCGTGTCGATGACCTATCCCAAGGACGCCTGCGTCGGCGGGAAGCTGAAGAAGAAGGGCCAGCCGTTCTCGACCGAGCGCTACGGCATCGGCATGGCGAAGAACTATCCCGACTCGGTCGCGAAGGTCAACGAGGCGCTCGAAGCGATGCTCGCCCCGCTGCCCGGCTCCGACCAGTCCGTCTGGAGCCGGGATCTCCGCGACGCGCTCGGCAACGAGACGATCGATTCGTGGATCGCCCGCGCCGACGCGCCGGGATCGCAGTACAAGCTCTTCCCGGACGTCGGGAATCTCGACTTCCTCACCTCCCCGTCGACGCCCTGCGAAGGAGATGCGTAGATGTCCGACCTATGGCAGAGCATGGGTCCGCAGATCTGGCCCGCGTTCTGGATCACCATCAAACTCACTGTCTATTCGGCGATCGGCGCACTGATCTGGGGTGTCCTGCTGGCCGCCATGAAGGTCTCGCCGGTTCCGGTGATGCGCGGCTTCGCGACCGTGTACGTGAACGTCGTGCGCAACACCCCGCTCACCCTGATCGTGCTCTTCTGCTCCATCGGCCTGTACCAGAACCTCGGTCTCACGCTGGCGACGGAGAGCTCGAACTTCATCGCCACCAACAACTTCCGGCTCGCGGTGCTCGCGTTCGTCCTGTACACGGCGACGTTCGTCTGTGAGACCCTCCGCGCCGGGTTCAACACCATTCCGATCGGACAGGCCGAAGCCGCTCGATCGCTCGGGCTCACCTTCACCCAGGTTCTCGGACTGATCATCCTGCCGCAGGCGCTGCGCACCGTCATCGCGCCGCTCGGATCGGTGCTGATCGCGCTCACCAAGAACACCACGATCGCCTCGGTGATCGGCGTCGCGGAGGCCTCACTGCTCATGAAGTCCGAACTCGAGACCCACGGCGACCAGATCCTGCTGATCTTCGCCATCATCGCCATCGGATTCATGATCATCACCCTCGCGGAGGGTGCGGTCTTCGGATGGGCCGCCAAGCGATGGGCGGTCAAGCGATGAGCGATCAGTCGACCGTCCTCTACGACGCGCCCGGGCCGCACGCCCGGCGCCGCAACCTGATCACCGCGGTCGTCTTCGTCGTGATCCTGATCGCGATCGCCGCGTACATCATCAAAGTGCTGGCCGACAACGGCCAGTTCGAATCGGACATGTGGCGACCGTTCAACGTCGCCGGGACCTGGACCACCTGGCTGCTGCCGGGTCTGTGGGGAACGATCAAGGCGGCGTTCGCCTCGATCATCCTGGCGCTGGTGGTCGGTACGCTGCTCGGCATCGGACGATTGTCGGACCACCGGGCGGTGCGTGCCGTCTGCGGTCTGATCGTCGAGGTCTTCCGTGCGATCCCGGTCCTGATCCTGATGTTCTTCGCGTACTACCTGTTCGCCAAGTACGCGGTCGTGCCGTCGTCACAGCTCTCGTTCGCCGCCGTGGTCTTCGGTCTCACCCTGTACAACGGCTCGGTGATCGCGGAGATCCTGCGGGCGGGAATCCAGTCGGTTCCCAAAGGACAGTCCGAAGCCGCCCTGTCGATCGGCATGCGCAAGTCGCAGATGATGCGGATGATCCTGCTGCCGCAGGCGGTGACCGCGATGCTGCCCGCGTTGATCTCGCAGATGGTGATCGCGCTGAAGGACAGCGCTCTGGGCTACGCCTTCGGATACATCGAGGTGGTGCGGTCGGGCATCGTCTCGGCGTCGTACTGGGGCAACTACCTGCCGTCACTGCTCGTGGTGGCGGTGATCATGATCGCGATCAACTTCTGTCTGACGGGCCTGGCGAACTACCTCGAACGCCGTCTGCGCAGCGGCCGGCGCCGGACCGCGGCTCCCGATCCGGATGTCGCCGATCTGGAAGCGATGGAGAACATCCCCGGCTTCACCGGTATCGGCCGGTGAAGCCGGGAGTCAGGCGGAGTGTCGAGCGCGGTCGAGGACTTCCTTGACCACCGATCCGACCATCTCCGGCGGATAGCCGCGGCGACCCAGGGCCCCTGCGAGCCGCCGATACGCCTTGGCCCGGATCTCGCGGTCACCGAGTTGTTCGCCGGAGACGTTCAGCTTCTTCTCCGCGAGCCGGACGGCGATCTCCCGCTCGTCCTCGGGATCGATCTGGTCCAGTGCCTGCGCCGCGGTCTCATCGTCGATCCCCTTGGTCCGCAGTTCGCGTTTGAGAGCCAGCCGCCCGCGACCGGAGTGCGCATGCCGCGATCGAACCCATTCGGCGGCGAAGTCGGCGTCGTCGAGCAGCTTCCACTCGTCGAGCCGGCGCAAAGTCTGCTCCACCTCGTCCGGGGTGAAGCCGCGTGCGTTCAGACGGTCACGCATCTCCGCCCGGCTCCGGGCCCGGGTCCCCAGGAGCCGCAGCGCAGCATCCCAGGGCGACGGGCCGGACCGGGCCGCCGTATCGTCGGACATAGGTGGATCAGAAGTCGACGGGCTCGGGGGCGATCTCGTCGGCGTCCGCGGCGGGACGACCGATGCCGAGCTTGTCCTTGATCTTGCTCTCGATCTCGTTCGCGACATCGGGATTGGCGATGAGGAACTTACGGGCGTTCTCCTTGCCCTGCCCCAGCTGATCGCCCTCGTAGGTGAACCACGAACCCGACTTGCGGATGAAGCCCTCGGCCACGCCGAGATCGATCAGCGAACCCTCGCGGCTGATGCCGTGCCCGTACAGGATGTCGAACTCCGCCTGCTTGAACGGCGGCGCCACCTTGTTCTTGACGACCTTGACGCGCGTCCGGTTGCCGACCGCGTCCGTGCCGTCCTTGAGCGTCTCGATCCGCCGGACGTCCAGTCGCACAGACGAGTAGAACTTGAGGGCCTTGCCGCCGGTCGTGGTCTCCGGCGAACCGAACATCACACCGATCTTCTCGCGCAACTGGTTGATGAAGATCGCGGTGGTGTTGGAGTTGTTGAGACCGGAGGTCATCTTGCGCAGGGCCTGGCTCATGAGCCGTGCCTGCAGTCCGACGTGGCTGTCGCCCATCTCGCCCTCGATCTCCGCCTTGGGCACGAGCGCCGCCACCGAGTCGATCACCAGGATGTCGAGCGCACCCGAGCGGATGAGCATATCCGCGATCTCCAGTGCCTGTTCTCCGGTGTCCGGCTGCGAGACCAGCAGCGCGTCGATGTCGACACCCAGCTTCGCCGCATACTCGGGATCGAGTGCATGTTCGGCGTCGATGAACGCGGCGATGCCGCCTGCGGCCTGAGCGTTCGCGACGGCGTGCAGGGCGACGGTGGTCTTACCCGAGGACTCCGGGCCGTAGACCTCCACGATCCGGCCGCGCGGGAGGCCGCCGATGCCGAGTGCGATGTCGAGGGCCACCGAGCCGGTCGGGATGACCTCCATCGGCGGGCGGGCGTCCTCACCCAGACGCATCACCGAGCCCTTGCCGAAATTCTTGTCGATCTGAGCCAGCGCCAGATCCAGTGCCTTCTGCCGATCAGTCACGGGTGCCATCGGTCTCTCCTCCGGGTGCTCTGCTGTATTGGAACGTTGCTGTGGATACGAACGTCTTCCGCTTTCGTGACCACACGGTAGGAGACGGGTGTGACATTTCCGCCCGGGCCCGTTCGTACGGTCATTAAATTGGACGCACCAGAGCGCGCTCCGGTTCCATTACAGGATAGCGAACAGATGTTCGACGGCAATCCGACACGCCGGATCCGGCGATCACCAGCGTTCCGGCGGTACGTCGAATTCGCGGCAGAGTGCCCGCCACACCAGCTTCGGATCCACTCCCTGCTCGATGGCCTCCCGGCCCGTGCGGCCGCCCAGTTCCATCAGCACCAGATCGGTCAGCAGACCGTCGGCCCGCTTTCTGCCGAACTCTGCCTCGGTGAGTTCGGCGAACTCCGTCAGACGCATGGTTCCATTCTCCACGATCGCCGGACCGCCGCCACCGACGGTCCGGACGTGCAGGTGTTCACCTCGGCCCGGTCCATCGCCGATACGCGGCGTGCGCGACCCGCACCGGATCGACGACGCCCGAGACGGTGGCGGCGACCCGCCGGGCGGCGTCGGCGTGACGCCGATCGTCCAGCACTCCGGCGATCGCCTCCGCCAGTGCGGCGGTGGTGGCCGGGCGCACCAGCCGTCCGCAGCCGATCCGCGCGACCCGGTTGGCGAGCTCCCACTGATCACCGCCGCCGGGCACGGTCACCACGGGCACTCCCGCGAGCAGCGACTTCGCGAGCATGCCGTGACCGCCCCCACAGATCACCAGGTCGGCGTCCGGGAGGAGTTCGTCCTGACGGCCCGTCGCCGCGACCAGCCGGTCGGGCAGCACCTCGGCATGCGGTGGCTGCAGGGCGGAGTACACCACCCGCAGCGGTCGCGTGGACTGCAGACCGGCGAGCGCGGCCAGTGCCGCGGCGCCGAGATCGCCCGCCCCCGTGGCCGCCGTGGACGGCGCGACCACCACGAGCGGGCCGTCGCCCTCGGGCCGAACGAAACAGTCGTCGGTCGGTTCGAACAGCAACGGTCCGATCAGGTGGGTGCGCTCAGGCCAGTCCGGGCGCGGAACCTCCAGTCCCGGCAGGGTCGCGACGAATCGCGCGAGGGGCGTCGACTCATCCGGGAGGCCGATGCTCCGGCGGGCGCCGCGACGCTGCCGACGGCCCTTGGCCACAGCGGGTGCGGCGCTCGCACGCAGGAGCGCGTCGCGCAGCCGCCCGCCGATTCCCTCGCCGGCGGCCAGTCCCGCGCCGATCGGCGGCAGGCCGGCCGACTGCTCGTAGAGCGGATGCGGCGAGAGCTCGATCCAGGGCAGACCGACCAGCTCAGCCGCCCAGGCCCCGGCCACCGTGATGACGTCGCTGACGACGAGGTCGAATCCGCCGGTCGCCAGTTCCGGAGCCAGGGCCGTCGCCATCCGCGCGGCCCGTACGCTCAGTTTGGCTCCGGCATCGTCATCGTCCTCATCGGGCAGAGCCGCCAGTCCCGGCAGCGGACGCACCTCGAGGCCCCGGCGCGCTGCCGCCGCGGTCCACCGCTCACCGGTGTAGACGACCACGCGGTCGCCTGCCGTACGCAGCGATGTGGCCAGGCCCAGCGCCGGAAATGCGTGTCCGGCGTCGGACCCGGCCACGATCGCGATGCGCAACGGGCCCGTCTCGGACCCGTCGTCACGGCTGCCGGAACTGTCGAGGGTGCTCAGTTCTGTTCCGGGGTCTGCGGGGCGGGCGCAGCGCCGCCCTGCTCCACCTGGCCCGCCGGGGCGCCCTGTGCGCCGGCGGTCTGCCCCGGCGCGAGCGATCCACCGTTCATGCTGGCCCGGATCTGCTCGAGCCGGGCGTGGCCGGCGAGCTGGACGCCCGCGGCCTCCACCTCCTGCATGCGTCCGGCGACGGTGCCCTTGGCGAGCTCGGCCGACCCCAGGGCATTGGCGTAGCGACGCTCGATCTTGTCGCGCACCTGCTCGAGGTTCGGCGTGTTGCCGGGAGCCGAGAGCTCGCTCATCTGGTTCAGCGAAGCACTGACCTGCTCCTGCATCTTCGCCTGTTCGAGCTGGCTCAGGAGCTTGGAGCGTTCGGCGAGCTTCTGCTGCAGAGCCATGGCGTTGCGCTCGACGGCCTGCTTGGCCTGCGCTGCGGCCTGCAGAGACTGATCGTGCAGCACCTTGAGGTCTTCGACGTTCTGCTCGGCCGTCACCAGCTGCGCCGCGAAGGCCTCGGCGGCGTTGGTGTACTCGCCCGCCTTCGCACTGTCACCGGCGGCCGCGGCCTGGTCGGCGAGCGTGAGCGCCTGGCGCGCATTGCCCTGCAGCTTCTCGATCTCCTCGAGCTGGCGGTTGAGCCGCATCTCGAGCTGCCGCTGGTTGCCGATGACCGCCGCCGCCTGCTGGGAGAGCGCCTGGTGCTGCCGCTGCGCGTCCTCGATCGCCTGCTGGATCTGCACCTTCGGATCGGCGTGCTCGTCGATCTTCGAATTGCCCAGCGCCATCATGTAGTTCCAGAACTTCACAAACGGATTGGCCATCGGTCTTCCAAACTCCTCGTTGCGCGGGTCGCGTCGTCGTTCGATCGATCACGCGGCGGCAAGTGCCGCGGGCACACCCGCGTCGTCCACCGAATCTTCCTGGGGGGCAATGACTTCGACAAGGCTATCGGACGCTCCGACGGGCCGGCCCGCCGGCTGCATCAGGCCCGCGACCTGGAAGAGCACCTCGCCGATCGGCACGTCGAGCGCTTCGCAGATCGACGCCAGCAGCTCGCTGGAGACCTCCTTCTGCCCGCGTTCGACCTCGGAGAGGTAACCGAGCGACACCCTCGCGTCGGTCGAGACTTCACGCAATGTGCGTCCCTGACCGTTCCGAACACGGCGCAGCTCATCGCCGATCGCCTCACGCAAGAGCAGAGTCACGCGCGGACCTCCTCACGATTCTCCAGGAGCCCGGGGGTCGGGCCGTCGATTCCATCAATAGCCTGTGCCGTCGACCCTAGCCGAATTCCCGACCGACCGCCGCCGACATACCGCACGCCGCGGCGCTCCCGCGCACGCCCGGCACACTCGGATCTCAACGCCGTGGTCCCCTGACCTATTCCGCGCCGCGCCGCAGCACGACGGCCCGCCAGACGTAGTCGAGTCCGGTGACCACCGTCGCGACCAGCGCGGCTGCCATGATCGCCCACGCGGCGGTGTGCCACGCTCCCGAGAGCGGCAGCACGAACAGTCCGATCGCCACCGACTGAAGCAGGGTCTTGAGCTTGCCGCCCCGGCTGGCCGGGATCACTCCGTGGCGCAGCACCCAGAAGCGCAGCAGCGTCACTCCGATCTCCCGCGCCAGAATCACCCCGGTGACCCACCAGGGCAGCTCCGCCAGGATCGACAGGCCGATCAGCGCCGCGCCGATGAGCGCCTTGTCCGCGATCGGATCGGCCATCTTCCCGAAGTCGGTGACCAGGTTCATGCCGCGCGCCAGGCGGCCGTCGAGCTGGTCGGTGAACGCCGCGACCGCGAAGACCACGAAGGCCGCGATCCGCCAGCTCACCGATTCCCCGTCGTCGACGAAGAGCAGGACCACGAACACCGGGACCAGGACGATGCGGAACACCGTGAGTGCGTTGGCGATGTTCACCACGGGCACCGGGGCCGCATCCTCGCCGAACACACGGCGTACAGGCTCAGTCACGTGATCAAGCCTAACGTCACGCTTTTCTCAGACTCCCGAAGGGCGCGCTCGGACCTGCGGCTACTCTCGATGGCATGCTGAGCGAACAACCCGATTCCCGCACCGGCGAGCCCTCATCGGTCCTCGTCCGCCGTGCACGGACATCGGATGTTCCCCGCATCAAGGAACTGATCGACATCTACGCCGGCAAGATCCTGCTCGACAAGAACCTGGTCACCCTCTACGAGTCGGTCCAGGAGTTCTGGGTCGCCGAAGACGGCGGAGAGGTGGTCGGTTGCGGCGCCCTGCACGTGATGTGGTCGGACCTCGGCGAGGTCCGCACGGTCGCCGTCGACACCGCGCACGCCGGTCGCGGCATCGGGCACAAGATCGTCGACCGGTTGATGGATGTGGCCCGCGAACTCGAATTGGAGCGGGTCTTCGTCCTCACCTTCGAGACGCAGTTCTTCTCCCGGCACGGCTTCGTGGAGATCGACGGTACCCCGGTCTCCCGCGAGGTCTTCGAGGAGATGTGCCGGTCGTACGACACAGGTGTCGCCGAGTTCCTCGATCTCAGCTTCGTCAAACCGAACACCCTCGGAAACACCCGGATGCTCGCGCATCTGTGACCGCCACGGAAGGACATCGGACATGGCCGGCTTCTTCGCCGTCGAATACACCTACGCCCCGGAGGCCGCGGCGGTGCGGGACCGGTTCCGCCCCGAACACCGGACCTGGCTGGGTGCACAGCACGAGGCCGGCCGTCTCCAGTTCGTGGGTCCGTACTCCGACGGCAGCGGCGCGCTCCTGATGATCACGGCCGACGACGCCGACGCCGCGCGCGACCTGCTTGCGCAGGACCCGTTCGCGCGCGAGTCGGCCGTCGCCGCCGTCTCCGTCAAAGAGCTGACGCAGGTCTTCGGCCCCTACTGACGCGAGGGTCGGACGTCGGCCGCGTCGCGACTGCGCTTGCGGCTGACCACCAGGCTGGCCACCGTGGTCGCCAGCAGGGTGCCGCCGATGATGCCCAGCGACAGAGGAGTGCCGATCTCCGGCACCGGAACGGACTCGCCGCCGTTGATGAACGGCAGCGTGTTCTCGTGGAGCGCGTGCAGGACCAGCTTCACGCCGATGAAGGCCAGGATCAGCGACAGACCGTACGAGAGGTAGATCAGCCTGTCGAGCATGCCGCCGAGCAGGAAGTAGAGCTGCCGCAGACCCATCAGCGCGAAGGCGTTGGCGGTGAACACCAGGTACGGCTCCTGGGTGAGTCCGTAGATCGCCGGAATGGAGTCGAGGGCGAACAGCACGTCGGTGAAACCGATGATGATCAGCACCACCAGCAGCGGGGTGATGTAGCGCTTGCCGTCGATCTTGGTGGTGAGACGGTCACCGTCGTAGACGTCGGTGGCGCGGAACCACTTCTTGACGAACCGTTCGAGGCGGCTCTCGCGCTCGCGTTCGTGCACGGCGGGCTCGTCGCTCTCCTTGAGCAGCTTCACCGCCGTCACGAGCAGGATGAGCCCGAACAGATAGAACACCCAGCTGTAGGCGTTGATGGCGGCGGCGCCGACCGCGATGAAGGCGCCGCGCATGACGAGCGCCATCACGATGCCGAGGAGCAGCACCTTCTGCTGGTAGACGCGCGGTACGGCGAACGACGTCATGATGACCACGAACACGAACAGGTTGTCGACCGAGAGCGCCTTCTCGGTGACGTAACCGGCGAAGTACTCGCCGCCGTAGGTTCCGCCCCATTTCCACCAGACGAATCCGCCGAACAGGACGGCGATGCCGATGTAGACCGCCGACCAGAATCCGGACTCGCGGAGCGTGGGCTCATGCGGGGTACGGACGTGGGCGAAGAAGTCGAAGACGAACAGGCCCAGGATCACCGCCCCGGTGACCAACCAGGTCACGACAGTGACATTCATGTATTCCTCCAACACGTAGCACGAAGCGACGATGCTGGAGGTCTCTCCCACCGGCGGCGCCGGCGGCGGCCCCGGGAGCGGTGCACGGCATCCGATCCGCGGATGCCGCACCACCGTTCCGTACTGACGGGAACGCCTGCGAGGCGGGGATACTCCCCTCCAAGATCTCCGTCAGTTTAACGGATCGGCGTCCTCGCCGCCTCCCCCGGTGATCGAGGCGATGACACCGGCGAGGTCCTCGGGCTTGACCAGGACCTCGCGGGCCTTCGATCCCTCGCTGGGGCCGACGATGCCGCGCGTCTCCATCAGGTCCATCAACCGGCCTGCCTTGGCGAATCCGACGCGCAGCTTCCGCTGGAGCATCGACGTCGAACCGAACTGGCTCGACACCACGAGCTCGATGGCCTGCAGCAGATCGTCGAGATCGTTGCCGATGTCGGCGTCGATGTCCTTCTTCTCGCCGGCCTTGGCCGTCGTGACGCCTTCGGTGTAGTCCGGTTCGGACTGCTCGCGGGTGAACTCGACGACGGCCGAGATCTCCTCGTCGGTGATGAACGCGCCCTGCATGCGGATCGGCTTGTTCGCACCCATCGGGAGGAACAGACCGTCGCCCATGCCGATCAGCTTCTCCGCCCCCGGCTGGTCGAGGATCACCCGGGAATCGGTCAGCGAACTGGTGGCGAAGGCCAGTCGGCTCGGGACGTTCGTCTTGATCAGGCCGGTGACCACGTCCACCGACGGTCGCTGCGTGGCGAGGACCAAGTGGATGCCCGCGGCACGCGCCTTCTGCGTGATGCGGACGATCGCCTCCTCCACGTCACGCGGCGCCGTCATCATCAGATCGGCGAGCTCGTCGACGATCGCGACGATGTACGGGTACGGCTTGTACACCCGCTCCGATCCGAGCGGAGTGGTGATCTCACCCGATCGGACCTTGGCGTTGAAGTCATTGATGTGCCGCACCCGGGACGCCTTCATGTCCTGGTAGCGCTGCTCCATCTCCTCCACCAGCCAGGCGAGCGCGGCCGCCGCCTTCTTCGGCTCGGTGATGATCGGTGTGATCAGATGCGGAATGCCCTCGTACGGCGTGAGTTCCACCATCTTCGGATCGATGAGGATCATCCGCACCTCTTCGGGTGTGGCGCGGGTCAGCAGCGACACGAGCATCGAGTTCACGAAGCTCGACTTGCCCGAACCGGTGGAACCCGCCACCAGCAGATGCGGCATCTTCGCGAGGTTGGCGCTCACGAAGTCGCCCTCGATGTCTTTGCCGAGACCGATGACGAGCGGATGATTCTCCTTGCGCGTCGTCGGCGCCGCGAGGACGTCCGAGAGGCGCACCATCTCACGGTCGGAGTTCGGCACCTCGATGCCGACCGCCGACTTGCCCGGGATCGGCGCCAGCAGACGCACGTTGTCGGTGGCGACGGCGTAGGCGATATTGCGCTGCAACTGGGTGATCTTCTCGACCTTGACGGCCGGGCCCAGCTCCACCTCGTACCGCGTCACCGTCGGACCCCGGGTGTATCCGGTGACCGCGGCATCGACCTTGAACTGCTCGAGCACACTGTTGATGCGGTCGATCATCTCGTCGTTGGCAGAGGTCCCCAGCTTGGCGGGCTCGCCCTGCACCAGCAGGTCGGCCGGCGGCAGGAGATATCCCGATTCGGGGTCCTGATCGAGGAACGAACCGCCCGACGGCGCTGCGGGAGGAGCGGTCGTGACCGGCTTGCGAGCGGTCGCCGGTGCGGGAGCCGGCCGGCGGCGCGGGCGCGCCGCGGGAGTCGGCTCGTACGACTCGTGGTCGTCGGCGTCGAAGGCATCGCTGTCGAGAGCACCGGAGTCGAGAGCGCCGCCGTCCAGACCGTCGTCGCCGAGGACATCGCTGAGGTCGCCCAGCGGCGCGGTCGGATTGTCGTCGACGGGAACGTCGAAGGAAGGCTCCCCCGCCCCGGACCGGCGTGCGGACGCCGGCAGCGGCGCGTCGATCAACGGCTCGGTCAGCAGATCGGCCATGTGCGAGTCGCGGTCCTGCCCGGCGGTCCTGCGCCTGCGCGGCGACGCACCGCCGGAGCGGGGACGGCGCCGCGTATCGGGCGGGTAGTTCCGGTACGGGTCGCCGTAGTCGATCGCCGCGTCCGGATCGGCACGGCGCTCGTCCGCCGCATCCGGCTTCGGCTCGTCGCCGTAGTCGTCCGGTCCGTACTCGTCGTACTCGTCGTCGGGCCCGTAGTCGTCCTGCTCGTAGTCGTCGGGCTCGTAGTCGTCCTGCTCGTAGTCGTCGTACTCGTAGTCGTACTCCGCCCCCAGGCCCAGGTAGTCCGACGTGGCGGCGACCACCTCGCCCAGTGTCCGTCCGCTGAGGGCGAGCACGCCGAAGGCGGCCAGAAGCAGGAACAGGGGGACGGTGACCCAGACCGTGACCGCGTTCGTCAGCGGCGAACCCAGTACGTAGCCGACGAAGCCCGCCGATCGGGCGCGGGCGTCGTAGCCGGTCGGTGCGCCGTGCATCAGGTGCGTGAGGGCGAGCACCGGAACTGCGATCAGCAACGTCCCCGCGACATTGCGCAGACGACGCTCCGGGTTGGCCGGAAACCGCATCACCAGCACCGCGACGGCGACCAGGAACACGGGGACGCCGTAGGCGAGCGCGCCGAAACCCGCCCGGACGAGCGTGTCGACGAATGCCCCGACCGGCCCCAGTGCGGTGAACCAGACGCCGAGCGCGACCAGCGCTGCGGCGAGTGTGAGAGCCAGACCCGCGCTGTCGCGTCCCTGCGACGGCGCCTCGTCCCGGTGAGCACCGATGCGTGCGACGCCGCCCAGACCGCGTGCGGCGAGGTTCCAGGTCGCCGCTGCGGCCCGGCCCATCCCCCGCGCCACCGACGACCGTTCCGCCGGCCGGCGCTTGAGATCCTGCGAGTGCGCCGGGCGGCGCGCGGTTCCGGCCCGGTCTGCGGGCGGCTTGCGCGCACCGCCGCGGCCGCCCTGTCCGGACTTGGGCCGTGCCGTCGCCGTGGCCCGAGTCCCCCCACGTGAGGCGCCGCTGCGCGACCGGCCGCCGGCCGACGACTTCGGCTTCCCCGAAGTCTCGGATG
Source organism: Gordonia sp. LUNF6 (assembly GCF_047041125.1). Lineage (NCBI taxonomy): Bacteria > Bacillati > Actinomycetota > Actinomycetes > Mycobacteriales > Gordoniaceae > Gordonia > Gordonia sp. LUNF6. The sequence continues at coordinate 1,693,150 of NZ_CP178181.1, read as the reverse complement.
AGCGGCTGCGCGTTGATGCATTGGAAGCCATGGCCTCCAGCCTAATGCCCGCCAATCACATCAGTCACACTGGCAACACCGCAGAGATCACGGTCGTGTCGATTTCGTGACCGGTTCACAACGTCCGGTGGGCACTGCGCAGGCTCGCTATCGCTGCCGGAGAACCGGAGAACTCCACGTCGACCGGTGCACGGCCGAACGCGAAGAGCAGCAGTTCCCCGACCGAGCCGGACACTCCCACCGGCTGGCCGCGGCCCACGCTCATCACCTCCCGACCGTCCCCGGTGCGCAGGGTGGCCCGCACGGGAGAGCCCGCCATGATCCGGCGTCCCACCGTCCGCAGCGGAAGCTCTAGAGCCCGCTCGAGATCCGGCGACACCTGCCGCGGCAGGAACGGACCGGCCGGATCGGCGCCCCCGCGCAGCACGTCCTCGTGATGAACGAACATCTCGGCGAGGTTGAGGAAGCGGTCGGCCACCCGGAACGGCGAGTACCAGGGCGGCCCGTCGGACAACATGGCCAGCAGCTCGTCCCAGGGCTTGTCGGCGTAGCTGTCGGCGACGGCAGCGGTGTGTCCGGCCAGCGGGCCGATGAAGATGCCCGCTGTCGCATCGAGCCTGCGTTCCCGCAGGATCAGGTGGATCGCGAGATCACGGTTGTCCCAGCCCGCACACAGCGTGGGGGCGTCGGGCCCCGTCCGGCGCATCGTCTCGACGAGCGCCGCCCGCTCGAATCGGGCGAGATTCACCGCCGCTCCCCCACCGCGATGACGGTCGGGACGATCATCGGCCGGCGCCGGTACTTCTCAGCCACCCATCGACCCACCGCGCGCCGCACGCCCTGAGCGATCCGGTGGGTGTCGGTGACCCCTTCGTTGGCCAGTTCGACGAGCGCCTTGTTCACCAGTTCGGCGGCGTCGTTCAGGGCGCCGGGATCGTCGGAGAAGCCGCGGCCGGACACCGTCGGCTTGCTCACCGCGGCACCCGTCGACGCGTCCACCGCCACCGAGATGGAGATGAAGCCGCCTTCGCCGAGCACGAGGCGGTCCGAGAGCGTCGATTCCCCGACGTCGCCGACCGAGAGTCCGTCGACGTAGACGTATCCGACCGGCACGCGGCCGGTGATCCTGGCGCGTCCGTCCACCAGGTCGACGACCACTCCGTCCTCGGCGAGGACGATCCGGTCGGCGGGAACCCCTGTGGCCTCGGCGAGCGCGGCATTGGCGCGCAGGTGGCGCCATTCACCGTGCACGGGCATGGCATTCGACGGGCGCACCGCGTTGTAGAGGTACAGCAACTCGCCCGCGGAGGCATGGCCGGAGACGTGGACCTTGGCGCTGGCCTGGGTCACCACGGTGGCGCCGCGCTTGGCGAGACCGTTCACCACGGCGAACACGGAGTTCTCGTTGCCCGGGATCAGCGACGACGCGAGGACCACGAGGTCGTCGGCGCGGATGTTGATCTGGCGGTGCTCACCGCGGGCCATGCGCGAGAGGGCCGAGAGCGGCTCTCCCTGCGAGCCGGTGGAGATGAGCACCAGCCGGTGGTCGGGCAGGGTGGCCGCGGTGTCCATGTCCACCACCACGCCGTCCGGCACCGTGAGGTAACCGAGGTCTTGCGCGATCTGCATGTTCCGGACCATCGACCGGCCGACGAAGGTCACGCGCCGACCGTGCCGGTGTGCCACGTCGACGATCTGCTGGATCCGGTGGACGTGGCTCGCGAAGGAGGCGACGATCACGCGCTGGCGGGCCTTGCCGATGACGGTGTCGAGGACGCCGCCGATCTCACGCTCGGGGGTGACGAAACCGGGGACCTCGGCGTTGGTCGAGTCCACCAGGAACAGGTCGACGCCCTCGTCGCCGAGTCTGCTGAAGCCGGCCAGGTCGGTGAGACGGTTGTCCAGCGGCAGCTGATCGAGCTTGATGTCGCCCGTGTGCAGGACCAGACCGGCCGGTGTACGGATCGCGACGGCGAGCGCGTCGGGGATCGAGTGGTTCACCGCGAAGTACTCGCAGTCGAATCCGCCGTGCGAGAGGCGATCGCCCTCGGCCACCTGGACCAGCTTCGGCCGCAGGCGGTGTTCGCGGCACTTGGCCGCGACCAGTGCGAGCGTGAACCGGGAACCGACGATCGGGATGTCGCCGCGGAGCTTGAGCAGGAAGGGCACTGCGCCGATGTGGTCTTCGTGGCCGTGCGTCAGGACCACTGCTTCGATGTCCTCGACGCGGTCTTCGATGTAGCCGAAGTCGGGCAGGATCAGGTCGACGCCGGGCTGCTGGTCCTCGGGGAAGAGCACGCCGCAGTCCACGACGAGCAGCTTGCCGTCGTACTCGAAGACGGTCATGTTGCGGCCGATCTCACCGATGCCGCCGAGCGCGACGACGCGGAGTCCGCCCTTGGGCAGCTTCGGCGGGGCGGGCAGCCGGTCGATGACGTCGCCCGTGACGCTCGATCCGGTGGCCGCGGCCACCTGCGGAGGCAGTTTCGCGGCGCCTGAATCGGCCGCCCGCGCCTTGTTCGGGTGGTCGGCGGGCGGGCCCGCCTTGCGTGAGGCCCGCCGACGACCGCCGCCCTTGCGGCCGCCCCCGTCGGCGTTGCCGTTACCGCTGTTGTCGCCGGCGGTGTTGTTGCTGTTGTCGGCCATCAGGAGATCACCTCGGCTGCGCGCAGATCCGTGATGAGTGCTTCGATCTGGGCGGGTTCGGCCGCGACCTGCGGCAACCGCGGATCCCCCACTTCCAGACCGGTGATGCGCAGGGCCGTCTTGACCATGCACACTCCGCCGAGCCGACCCATCGCGTCGACCAGCGGTGCCATCGAGTCGGCGAGCCGGCGCGCCTGCGCGAGGTCGCCGGCGAGCACGGCGGCCCGCAGATCGCGGAGCCGGCCCGGCACGAGATGGCCGATGACGCTGACGAAACCGGTGGCGCCGATCGACAGCCACGGCAGGTTCAGTGCGTCCTCCCCGGACAGGTACTCCAGGTCGGTGGCCGCCAGGATCTTCGACGCCGCATGCAGATCGCCCTTGGCGTCTTTGACGGCTTTGATGTTGGGGTGCTCGGCGAGGCGCAGGATGGTCTCGGTCTCGATCGGGATCACCGACCGCGGCGGGATGTCGTACAGCATCACCGGCAGACTCGACGCGTCGGCGATGGTGCGGAAGTGTGCTAGGACACCCGACTGGGGCGGCTTGCTGTAATACGGGGTGACGATCAGCACGCCGTCCGCGCCGATCTCCTCCGCTTCGCGGACGCGCCGCGCCGACTCGGCGGTGTCGTAGCTGCCGGCCCCGTGGACGACCTTCGCGCGGTCGCCGACCGCGTCGAGCGCGACCCGCAGAAGGTCGTTCTTCTCCTGCACCGTGGTGGTCGGCGACTCACCGGTGGTGCCGTTCACGACGATGGCGTCACAGCCCCCGTCGACCAGGTGAGCGGCCAGCTCCGCGGCTTTGTCGAGATCGACCTTCCCCTCCCGAGTGAAGGGGGTCACCATTGCCACCGAAACCGTCCCGAACGGGTGTTCCGCAATTCCTGCGTCAGCCGAGTTCATGCCGCTCAGGCTACCGTCTGACGGGCCGATCGCCGCGCTCAGCCCTCGAATACGAAGGGCGAGGTCGCGACTTCGGTTCCGTCGGCGAGTTCGCCGATTTCGAAGTCCCCGAACGCCGTCGGTGCCACCTCGCGGAGCCGGCGCAGGCATTCCACGGCCAGCTGGCGGATCTCGACGTCCGCGTGCTCGGTCGCCCGCATTCCGATGAAGTGGCGCCAGGCCCGGTAGTTGCCGGTCACGACGATCCGCGTCTCCGTCGCATTCGGCAGCACCGAGCGGGCCGCCTGTCGGGCCTGCTTGTGCCGCAGGATCGCATTCGGGACGTCGGCGAACTTGGCCTCGAGCTCGGCCAGGAGGTCGGCATAGGCGCGCCGCGCCGCGTCGGTCGCTTCGACGAACAACTCCTCGAGGCGCTCGTCACCGCGGATCGCCGGCGGCGCGACCACGTTGGAATCGTGTTCGGGGACGAAGCGCTGCGAGAGCTGCGAGTAGGAGAAGTGGCGATGACGGATCAGCTCGTGCGTGCACGACCGGGAGATCCCGGTGATGTAGAAGGTGCACGTGGCGTGTTCGAACAACGACGTGTGGCCCACCTCCAGGACGTGACGCAGATAGCCGGCGTTGGTGGCGGTGCGCGGATTCGGCTTGTGCCAGCTCTCGTAGCAGGCGCGACCGGCGAACTCGATGAGGGCCTCACCACCGTCGGCGTCGGTATCCCAGTCCACCTCCGGCGGCATGAACTGCGTTGCCGCGACCAGCTGGACCTTCAGCGGCACTAATTCGGACACGTCGCAACTCCTCGGCACTGCAGCGGCTCATGACGGGCTCTGCGGGTCATGGCACCCGGACAGCCTCGAGCCTCGATTGTCTCGCATCCGGTTCGTCCTGCGGCATCCGGGCCGGTGGTGCATCATCGGTCCAGTGAGCTCTTCGATCCGCCGCCGTCGCCTCGCGGCCCTCGCCCTGTCCGCCGCCCTGTCCGTCACCGCCCTGTCCGTCACCGTGGTCGTTCCGACGGCCTCCTCTCCGGCCCTGGCCGCACCTGCCGCCGCATCACCGGTGGCCACGGCCGCCGTCACGAACTCGGCGATCACGCCCGGACGGGAGATCGGGCTGGAGGGGACGATCAACACCAGGACGCTCGAGGGCTATCGCGCCGCCGACGGTCGGCATGTCAACGGACTCGTGCTGCGGAGCGACAATCTCTCGCGGCTCACCGCATCCGACATCTCAGCGCTGCGCGCCCGCGGTCTGGCGACGGTGATCGATCTGCGGACCGGTATCGAGCGGGCAGTCCAACCCGACCGTCGCGTGCCCGGCACGCGCCAGGTGAGTGCGGACGTCCTCGGACAGGTGTCGCCGCTGAGTCTGATCGACGTCGCGTCGGCGTATCCGGAATTCGTCACCGACGCCAACGCGCGCGCTCAGCTCCGCACGGCCGTCCTCGAGATCGCGAAGACGGCGAAGACCGGCCGGACCACGCTTTTCCACTGTTCGGCGGGCAAGGACCGCACCGGCTGGGTGGCGGCCGTCCTGCTGACCGTCCTCGGTGTCGACCGCGCGACGATCGAGGCGGACTATCTCGCCTCCAACCACTATCGGCGTGCATCGGCCACCGACCCGATCAACGGCGTGGACATCTCGATGCTGAACTCGGCCTTCGCGGCCGCTGATCGCGTCTACGGCTCGATGGACGGCTACCTCCGCAAGGGGCTGCGCCTGACGGATGAGGACGTCGACTCGCTCCGGAGCAGCCTGCTGAGCTGAGGCCCCGGTGGCCGGCGCGGCGCGTCAGCCGCGGACGATGGCGCCCAGCTTCGCGTAGGTGTCCTGCCAGCCGTGGACGGCGACCGCGTCGATGCCGAGTTCAGCCACCGGACGGTCGTTGCCGCCCTCGTCGAGACGGTCGCCGAAGAACAGGATGTCGTCGGTGCCCAGGCCGAGGATCTCCATCAGACGGCGCGCCCCGTAGGCCTTGTCGATCCCCTTCGCCGTGATGTCGACCGACGTCGATCCGCCGCTGCGGACCTCGAGGTCGGGCAGCCGCTCGGCGGCGTACGCACGCAGCGACTCCTTCTTGCGCCCGTCCGGATCCCACGCCGCCTTCGCGTCGACCGGCGCGGACTGGCCGAGCGCGGAGAAGGTGACCTGACTGCCGCGGTCCTCCAGGATCGGGCCCCAGGTCTTCTCCTCCCAGAGCCCGAGCTCACGTGCGCCGGCCTCCACCACCCGCATGGCCTCGGCCTTCTGGTGGTCGGAGAGGTCCTCGGCGTACACCGTCTCCCAATCCCGGCCGGACCACCGGACGTAGCGGGTGCCGTTGGTGGGCATCAGGTGCAGGTTGCCGCGGTCCACGCCGTCGCCGAGCCGGTCGAGGACCTGCGACTGGAATTGCCCGTACTGACCGCCGGAGATGATGCAGCCCATGCTTCCGGCGAGCAGTTCCCGGAACAGCCCGACCATCTCGTCGCTCATCGCGGTCTTCGACGGCGCCAGGGTGTCGTCGAGATCGAACATGACGAGTCGGTAGGTCTTGCCGTTGTGCGTGACGGACACGTGTCCACCCTTCCGTTAAGTGTGCGCGCAGAAGTGTAGCCGGGCGCCGGTCCCGGGCCGGTGCGGGTCAGTCCCCGGCGATGACCCAGTCGAAGGCCTGCGCCTTGGACCGCGCTCCCTGCGCGGCCTTCGACCGCGACCGTTCACCGAGTTCGGCGAGCAGCCGTTCACCCGCACGGACGAGGTCCGCGAGCACGGCCGGCGTCAGGTATCCGGGGCGAGTGGCGAAGAGGAGGTCCTCACTCGCGGTGTTGCCGCTGGCGCCGGGAGCGAACGGGCAGCCGCCGAGTCCGCCGAGCGCACCGTCCACCAGTCGGGCGCCGCCGTCGGCGGCGGCCAGCGAGTTCGCGACGCCCATCCCCCAGGTGTCGTGTCCGTGGAAGACGAGCCTGCGTTCGCCCGCGCCGACGGTCGCGAACAGGTCGCGCACCTGATCGGGGTGGGCCTGGCCGAGCGTGTCGGCGAGCACCACGTCGTCGGCGTCCGCCGTGCGCGGGTCGGCGACGATGCCGCGGACACGATCCGGGTCCACCGGACCGTCGAACGGGCAGGTGAACGCGGTGGCCAGACAGAGTTGGATGCGGCCGCCCGCCTCCTTGGCCGCCGCGACGGCTCGCGGCATGGCGGCGATGCTGTCCTCGGCGGACCGGCCGATGTTCGCCTTGTTGTGCGCGTCCGACACCGACAGGCAGTACTGAAAGTTCCGGACGCCCGCCGCGGCGGCCTTCTCGACGTGTCTCGGGGTGGCGACCCACACCCAGCAGCGGTCGAGTTCGTCCGGCGTCAGTTGCGCGACGATGTCGAGGGTGCCCGCCATCGGCGGAACCAGATCGGGTCGCGCCATCGAACCGATCTCGAGTTCGGGCACACCCGCCGCCAACAGGGTGCGTGCCAGTGCCACGCGGACTTCGACGTCGAGCACCTTGCCGGTGAGCTGCAGTCCGTCACGCAGGGTCACGTCCCGGAGGGCGACCTGCGAATAGTCCGTGGCTCCGGAGGCCGACTGCGCGCTCATCGCCGTCCTCCCAGAAAACGCGCGCGGATCTCGTCGGTGTGCTCACCCAGGTCGGGGCCGACCGAGCGGATCGGCAGCGAGGTCTCGCCGAGTACCGGGACGATGCCCGGGAACGCGACCCGGCGCGGCTCGGGGCCGCCGGCGTCGACGTCGAACTCCTGAATCATGTTCCGTGCGCGGTACTGCTCGTCCGCGACGATGTCGGCGGCGGTGTAGATCGGGCCCGCGGGGACGGCCGCGTCGTCGAGCACGGCGAGCACCTCGTCGCGCGACCTCGCGCCGGTCCACTCCCCGATCGCCGCGTCGATCTCGTCGCGCCGCCGCCACCGGCCGTCGTTGGTGGCCAGATCGGGGTCGTCGGCGAGATCGTCGCGGCCGATCGCTCTCATGTAGCGGGGGAAGATCGCATCCGCGTTGCCCGAGATGACGACGGAACTGCCGTCCCGGCAGAGATAGCCGTTCGACGGTGCGATGCCCTCCATGCGTCCGCCGGTCCGTTCTCGCTTCACCCCGTACGCCCCGAGGTCGGGCACCAGCGACTCCATCATCGAGAAGATCGCCTCGTTCAGGGCGACGTCGACGATCCGATCGGCCAACGGCAGTCCGGGCTCACCGTCGCCGCCGCGGTTCTCGTCGCGCCTGCGCAGACGCTCGTAGAGCGCCATCACGGCGCCGAAGGCTCCGTAGAGTCCAGCGATCGAATCCCCGATCGAGACCCCGACGCGCACCGGCGGCCGATCGGGGTCGCCGACCAGTTCGCGGAACCCGCCGTAGGCTTCGGCGACCGCCGCGAAGCCCGGCCTTTCCGAATAGGGGCCGGTCTGACCGAACGCGGAGATGCGGACGAAGATCAGGTCCGGGTTCGCCTCGCTGAGCGCCTCGGGGCCCAGCCCCCATCGCTCCAGAGTCCCGGGACGGAAGTTCTCGAGAACCACATCGCAGTGCGCGGCAAGGCTTTTGACGTCCTCGCGCCCCTGTTCGGTCTTGAGGTCGAGCACCACGGACTTCTTGTTCCGGTTGATCGTCCGGAACAGCATCGACGTCTCGCCGTCGTACAGGCGCCAGTTGCGGAGTTCGTCGCCGGTCTCACGTTCGATCTTGATGACCTCGGCGCCGAAGTCGGCCAGCATGCGCCCGGCGGTCGGCGCCGCGATGTAGTTGCCGAGCTCGAGCACCCGGACCCCGTCGAGCGGCAGCCTCCGCTGGTGTTGTGGAGAGTTCACGCCTGCCAGCCTATTAGCCGGGGGCGGCTTCGGATCGCAAGGCGGGACCGAGGTCGCCGCGTCCGGTGACCTCCACCCGGTCGAGGCCGCGCCAGTCGGCCAGCGCCGCCAGGTCGACGGCCAGCGACCGCGCGACCCGCGCGGTGTCGGCGCCCGGCTCCGCGTGTGCCGAGAGCACCCGGAGGACTCCCGCGGCGCGGTCGGCTTTGAGGTCGACGCGAGCCGTCAGTTCCTCGTCCATCAGATACGGCAGCACGTAGTATCCGTGCACCCGTTTGTGTTCGGGTACGTAGATCTCGATCCGGTAGCGGAAGCCGAAGAGCCGCTCGGTGCGCGGGCGGTAGAACACCAGCGGATCGAAGGGCGACAGCAGCGTCGAATGCGGTACTCGGCGCGGCAGCCGCGCGTCGCGGTGCAGATAGGCCGGCTCGCTCCAGCCGTCGACCCGCACCTGCGCCACCACTCCGGCGTCGACGAGGTCGCCCAGCACATCGCGGACCTCGGCGGTCCGCAAGCGGTAGTAGTCGGCCAGGTCGGCCGCCGTCGCGACCCCGTGCGCGGCCGCGGCGCGGGATACCAGCTCGCCGTGCGCATCTCGCCGGCCGACCGTGACACCGACGCGCTCGGCGCCGACGATGCGCTCGGCGAGGTCGTAGTGCCGGTGGAAGTGCGGGCTCCGCACGGCCGACAGCGAGCCGGCGGCGAACATCGCCTCGCACAGATGCTTCACCTCACCGCGCATCCACCAGGAGCCGCGCTCGGCCGGAGCCCGCGTGATGCCGAGCGCGTCCTCGATCTCGCGCGGGGTCATCGCACCTTGATCGGTGATCACGGCGAGCACGTCGGCCGCACGGGACCTGTTGCGCTGCAGCACCTCTCGCGTATGGCGGTAGCGGCCGTCGCGGTACTCGTCCATCCGCCAGCCGAACAGCGGCCAGTCGTCGACCGGAACCAGGGCCGCTTCGTGTGCCCAGTACTCGGCGAGCAGCCGCGGGCTCCGCGCCCTCGGGCGCCAGGCCGCGCCGTCGAGAAGCCCGTCACGATACGCTCCGAGCCGGCTGAACGCGGGGAGGTAGTGCGCTCGCGCGAGGACGTTCACCGAGTCGAGCTGAAGCAGCCGTGTGCGGCTCAGCACTCGTCGCAGATGTCTACGGGTCGGCTCGCCCGCCGGCGGCGGATCCGCGAATCCCTGCGCCGCAAGGGCGATGCGGCGGGCCTGCGCCACCGAGAGTTCGGCGCGCATCGCCGTCATCAGTGTACGGCGTCGAGGGTGATGTACACCGCGGTGCCCTCGTCCGTGGACTTCGCGACAGCCGTGCCGGTGCGGTCGACGCCCTCGAGCCGGATCCCGATCGGCGCCGGTCCGGGATCGAAGTTGCGCCACCAGTTCTTCTTGTCCGGCATCGCGACGCCGACGATCACCTCGTCGGCGCCGCGGCGGCGGTATGCGACCGGCAGCGAGAACTGCTTCCCACTCCGCCGGCCGGTGTAGGTGATCTCGGTCATCGATCTCGACAGCATCCCACCGACCACGGGCGCCCTCAGAATCGGGGCCACCAGCCTGTTGACACCGTGCGCGACTCGCTGAAACGTGTTCATCTCGACGAGCCTATCCGCGCCGCGCCCGCGCGTCAGCCGGCGGCGTTGATGCGGACCATGTTCCCGGCGGGGTCGCGGAACGCACAGTCCCGCGGCCCCCACGGCTGATCGATCGGCTCCTGGAGCACTTCGGCTCCGGACGCGGAGACCTTCTCGAAGATCGCATCGAGATCGTCGGAGCGGAACACGATCGGCGGCATCATGCCCTTGGCGACGAGACGGTGGATCGCCTCGGCGTCCTCGGGCGAGCGGCCGCCTCCGGGCTGCGACAGCACCACCTCGACCGACGGCTGATCGGGCAGGCGCAGGGTGACCCAGTGGTGGTCGCCGTTGGCGACGTCGCGCGTCACCTCCAGACCGAGGGCGTCGCGGTAGAAGCCGAGTGCGGCGTCGATGTCGTCGACGGTGATGGGACAGTAGGTCAGTTCGATGTTCGTCATGCGGACAACGCTAGAGGTCCCGCCGTCGCCGTGCTTCTCGAAAACTGCTCGGTTCCCACGGCCGTGCTCCTCGGGGCGTCAGCCGAACGGCATCGGACGCGCGAGGATCTTGGTCATACACGACGGCAGCCCCTCGAGAGGCTCGTGCGAGCGCGCCCGGTAGGCGCTGGGCGTCTCCCCCGTCAGGCGCCGGAACGTGGAACTGAACGAGCCGAGCGAGGTGAACCCGACCTCGACGCACGCATCGGTGACGCTCATACCGGACCGGAGCAGCGCCATCGCCCGTTCCACCCGCCTCGTGACCAGGTAGCCGTACGGGGTCTCGCCGTACGCGATCTTGAACTCCCGGCTGAAATGCGCCGTGGACATCAGCGCCCGGCGCGCCATCGTCGGCACGTCGAGGGGTTCGGCGTATTCGCGATCCATCAGGTCCCGAGCGCGACGGAGGTGGGCGAGCGTCTCCGGAGACTGCGGGGTGGACGGACCGGGCATGTCAGCGCACCCTCCCGGCGATGACCGTCACCGGCCATCGCACGACGCGGCGGTCGTCGCCCCAGCGCGGCGCGAGGTCGGCGGCGAGTGCGTCGACGAGCCCGCCGGCATCGGCCTCGCCGGCGCGGCGGACCGCGGACCAGGTGCCGAGGTAGCCGACGAACTCCTCGAGCGTCCACGATCGTTCGATGGTGACCGCCGGTGTGTCGAGACGCTCGAACGGGAACTCCAGCTCGGCGTAGCCGTTGTCGACGTGCCGGCGCTCGGACGGCCAGTAGGGTCCGATCTCCTCGCGGTAGAACGTCCCGAACCGGTCCGCCAGATCGTCGTCGAGCACGAGGACCCCGTATGTGATCAAGGCCAGCACTGCGTCGTCGACCGCGATCCGGCGCACCTCGCCGTAGAACGCGCTCAGATCGAACCAGTGCGCGGCCTGCGCGGCCGTGACCAGGTCCGCGGTGTGGTCTTCGACTGCGAGGTGCTCGGCCGCACAGACGCGGTAGTCGATGTTGCCCGCGGTCACCGCGTGAGCTATCTGCTCGCCCGCCGGATCGAGTCCGACGACGCCGGTGAAGCGCTCGGCCAGCAGCGCGGTGAGCTGGCCGGTTCCGCAGCCGACGTCGACCGCGCGGCGAGTGTCCGGCGCCGCCGAGGCGAGGGCGTCGACCAGTGCGACCGGGTACGTCGGCCGATAGCGGGCGTAGTCGTCACCGCCCGCGCTGAACCACCTCACCGTCGCCGGTAGTCGATGAACCGGTACAGCGTGCCGGTCGACGAGTACAGCCACTCGCCGACGGTCACCGACTCCCATCGGTCGGGATCCACGACGGGTGCGAAGGCGTCGGCGCCGTCCACCAGCACGTCGATCTCGGTGACCCGCAGGTGTGTGGCCCGGTCGATGGCCGCGGCGTAGATCTCCCCGCCGCCGATCACCGCGGCCGCCTCGCCCGCCGCGTCCAGCGCCGCCTCGAGGCCGGCGACGATCTCGGCACCGTCGGCGCGGTAGTCGCGCGCCCGCGTGATCACGATGTTGCGCCGCCCGGGCAGCGGACGCACCGCGGTCGGCAACGACTCCCAGGTCTTGCGACCCATGATCACGGTCGAGCCGCCGGTGATCTCCTTGAAGCGCCGCATGTCCTCCGGGACGCGCCACGGGATCACGCCGGCGCGGCCGATGGCTCCCGCGCGGTCCTGCGCCCACACCAGGGTGATTGTCATGTCCGCTCCGTTCCCGAGGAGGGTGTCACCGGCTCAGACCGCGACCGGCGCTTTGATCGCCGGATGCGACCGGTATCCCACGACCTCGAAGTCGTCGTACTGGTAGTCGAAGATCGAGTCGGCCCTGCGCAACTTGAGCGTCGGATACGGCAGCGGTTCGCGCGAGAGCTGCTCGCGCACCTGGTCGACGTGGTTGTCGTAGATGTGGCAGTCGCCGCCGGTCCACACGAACTCGCCGACCTCCAGCTCGGCCTGCTGCGCCATCATGTGCGTGAGCAGGGCGTAGGACGCGATGTTGAACGGAACGCCGAGGAACAGGTCGGCGCTGCGCTGGTACAGCTGGCAGCTCAGCCGCCCGTCGGCGACGTAGAACTGGAAGAACGCGTGGCACGGCGGCAGCGCCATCTGCGGAATCTCTCCGACGTTCCACGCGGATACGATGTTGCGCCGCGAGTCGGGGTCGGTGGTCAGCGTCTCCAGCGCCAGGGCGATCTGGTCGACGTGCTCACCCGACGGCGTGGGCCAGTTGCGCCACTGCACGCCGTAGACCGGGCCGAGCTCCCCGTCCGGCGACGCCCACTCGTCCCAGATGCTCACCCCGTGCTCCTGCAGCCACCGGACGTTCGAGTCGCCGCGCAGGAACCACAGGAGTTCGTAGATGATCGACTTGAGATGCACCTTCTTGGTGGTGATCAGAGGAAAGCCCTGCGCGAGGTCGAAGCGCATCTGGTGGCCGAACACGCTGCGTGTTCCGGTCCCGGTGCGGTCGGCCTTCGGGGTTCCGGTCTCCAGCACCAGTCTCAGCAGGTCCTCGTACGGGGTCGGGATCGGCGCGCTCACGCCGTCGAGTCTAGCGAGCGTTCGCCGGTCCCGGTCGCAGCGGCGAGATCGGCGGTTCCGGCTCACCCATCCACGGAGCCGTCTTCCGACTCTCCGACTGCGTATTCTTGATCCGAGAACTGGATGGCGCACAGAAGTGCAGCACGAGCAAGAGCCCGTCGGTCGTCCGTCGTCGATCGGCGAGCGACCGCCGACCAGAACTCGGCCTGCCGACTGAACGGACTTGATTCGACAACGTGTTCACGGACTACACCAGCAGCAAGGACACCGATCGTCGCCCCGTCGACCTGACTGCCCTCGGAGTGCAAGACCTGCTCCGGCTCGACGCCGCCATCATCGCTGAGCTACGTCGACGCGGCCTCGTACGCACCAGCAACAAGCCGCTCGGCGACGTCGCCGAGGCGGTGGTCCATGCCGCACGCGGCGGTGTGCTGGAGCCGAACAGTACCAAGTCCCACGACATCACAGCGCCGGGTGGGCAGCGCATCCAGGTCAAGGCGATGGGTGTGCGATCCGCAGGCACCGCAGCGAAGTTCAGCGCGTTCCGTTCGACTGACTTCACCACCGCCGTGTTCCTGGTGTTCGACCTCGACTTCCATCTGATCGAAGCGCGTGAGGTCGACGCCGCCGACATCGAGCAGACCAAAGTGGTCGCCCACGTCAATGGGCGGCAGCCGACCCTGCGCTGGGTCCGTTCGGTCGGCACCGACGTGACCGCCGAGATGCAGGCAGCGTGGACTCGCATCAACGAGACGTCCACCTGACCGGACCGCCTCTGCACCCGCCGGGTCGACTACGCATCGAGCCCTGTCGGAGTCCGTTCTGGCAGGTCCTCGGCGTCTCTGCGCAGCCCCAGGTGAGCCTGCCGTTCACCGGCGTCAGCGGTGGGTCCGACAACCTCCATCACGCTTGTGTATGACTGTGCCTCACGCAAACCTTGGTGCTATCCCATGAGTCCGGCGGCGACCGTCGCCCCCAGATCCCAGCACGCCTCAAGCACCGCCTTGTCCGGCTTGTTCGCGGCGATGACGTACTCGGCGGACTTCTCCCAGCCGAGTCCGGCGGTGATGCGGTCGATCATGTTCTCCGCGCCTTCGGTCCCCTCGTTGCCGTGTAGGTACAGCCCGAACGGGCGACCCCGCGTCGAGTCGAGGATCTGGTAGTACGAACAATCGAAGGCGTGTTTGAGGGCACCTGAAATGGAGCCGAGATTCGCCGGGCTGCCGAGCACGTACCCGTCGGCGTCGAGGAAGTCGCTCGTGGATACCGACAGCGCCGCGCGGCGCACCACCTCGACCCCCTCGATCTCGGGATCGGTGGCGCCGGCGATCACCGCCTCGAACATCGCCTGGCAGTGCGGCGAGGGCGTGTGGTGAACGATCAGCAATCGAGCCATGACGCCATCATGCCCCCGATCGCGCGATCACGACCGCTGCTCGGCCTTCGCCGCCCGATACTGCTCCGCGGCGCGCCGCATCATCTCGCGCGCCCGCGAGCGGTCGCCCGCGTAGTCGTAGGCGCGAGCGATGCGATAGGTGCTCACCCAGTCGGACGGGTCGGCCTCCCATTCCACCTTGACCTGCTCGAAAAGTTCCAGGGCGGCGTTTTTCTCGATCCGCCCCGAGGGCCGCCGGGGCAGGTCGTCCACGTCGAGGTCGCGCCCCAGATCCTGCGCGGCCGCCACCATCCGCTGATGCTCGATCCCCGACCGCAGCGTCGACACCACCATCCAGACGCCGAGCAGCGGCAGCACGATCACACCGACGCCGAGCCCGATGCCGACGACACCGCCGTCGGAGATCAGGCCGATCGCGGTCCGGCTCAGCAGGACGAAGTACACGCAGAGCGCGACCACCAGGAAGGCGATGAGCGCGACGATCGGCCGGGCGTCGGCCTTCTTCTTCGCAGCCACCGACGACTACAGATCCATGAAGGTCTCGAGCCCCACCGTGAGCCCGGGACGGTCGACGATCTCGCGGACACCCAGCAGCACCCCGGGAACGAAGGAGTTCCGGTCGATGGAGTCGTGACGGATGGTGAGGGTCTCACCCTGGGTGCCGAAGAGCACCTCCTGGTGCGCGACCAGACCGGCCAGACGCACCGAATGCACGCGGACCCCGTCGACGTCGGCGCCGCGGGCACCCTCGAGTCCGGTCGACGTCGCGTCCGGACTCGCGCCGAGCCCGGCTTCCGCGCGCGCCGTCGCGATGAGCTGCGCGGTGCGCCCGGCGGTGCCGGACGGCGCGTCGGCCTTGTGCGGGTGGTGCAGTTCGATCACCTCCGCCGACTCGAAGAACCGCGCGGCCTGCTGCGCGAAGTGCATCGAGAGCACCGCACCGATCGCGAAGTTCGGAGCGATGAGCACGCCGACGCCGGGGTTCTGCTCCACCCAGCCGCGGACGGTGTCGAGCCGCTCGGCGGTGAAGCCGGTGGTGCCGACGACGGCGTGGATGCCGTTCTCGATGAGGAACTCGAGGTTGTCCATCACGACGTCCGGGTGCGTGAAATCGACGACGACGCGGGTCTGCGAGTCGACGAAAGCCGAGAGCGGATCGCCCTTGTCGACGCCCACGGTGAACACGGTCTCCGCCGACGCCTCGACGCCTTCGACGATCGCCTTGCCGACCTTGCCGTTACTGCCCAGCACACCCACGCGGATGCCGTTGCCCATGAGGGACCCTTTCGTCTCGTGAATCCACCCCAGTCTAGAAGGCGCCCGAACGCACCGCTCCGGCCGCTCGAGCCGTAACGTGCGCCAATCCCGAGCCATCTGTTGATCGTTCGATCAACAGCGGGCTAGGGTCACACCCGATCTGCGCTGAAGCACCAGTCACACGAGGAGTCCCATGAGTTCCGTCTCACGCCGAACCTTCCTGCAAGCCGCGGCCGTAGGGGCCACCGCGGCGACGGCGCTCGGCGCCGCATCGTTCGGCGAGACGGGACCGGCCTCCGCCGCGTCGGGTTATCTCGTCGGCGCGGGCAAGGGTGACATGACGGGAGCGATCGCCGGTCAGGGCATGATGGGCTACTCCGACATGGAACAGGTGGCGAAGGGACTGCTGCAGCGCACCTGGGCGCGGGCGTACATCATCGCCGACGCGGCCACCGGCAAGCGCGTCCTGTTCATCACCGCCGACATCGCGTGCGTCTTCGTCTCACACCATCAGACTTTGCTCGCCGAACTCGCGAAGCGGTACGGCACCACGTACACCGCGCAGAACGTCAACATCAACGCGACGCACAACCACAACTCCTGCGGCGGCACCGCATGGGATTACGCCTACGTCCTCGCCGCCAGGGGCCATCGGCACAATTCTTTCCGTGCCGAGATCGACGGGCTGCTCGACGCCGTCGCGGCCGCGCACGCCTCGCTGGGGCCGGGGACCGTCGAACTCGGGCACGCCGAACTCCACGACGCGAGCGCGAACCGGTCGATGCCGGCGTTCGAGCTCAATCCCGCCGCCGACCGCAAGCACTTCCCCGACGCCATCGACCCGCAGGTGACGGCCATCCGCCTGCGCCGCGGCGGAGCCGTCATCGGCGAGATCACCTGGTTCGCCACGCACGGCACTTCGCTCACCGACGCGAACTTCCTGATCAGTGCCGACAACAAGGGCTATGCCGCATACCTGGCCGAACAGCGCGACCCGAACGTCGTGAGCGCCCACGCGCAGACCAACGCGGGCGACATGAGCCCCAACCTGTGGCTGCGCAAGATGCATCCGGGCGGTCCGACCGCCGATCACCGGGCCAATCGCATCATCATCGGGCGCCGCCAGGATCAGGCCGCGCAGGCGGCCTTCCGTGCGGCGCGCCCGATGACCGCCGGCGGTGTCGACTCCGCCACCCGGTACGTCGACATGGCGAACGTCTCGATCGACGGCCGCTACACACCGCACGGCAAGGCGGCTCGCACCTCACCCGCCATGATGGGCGCCGCTGCGGCGGCCACCAGCCAGGAGGACAACACCCGCAGCCAACTGGGATTCCTCAACGAGGGCGTGCGGAACGAGTTCGCGATGGCGCTCGGCGCCGGTACGGCCCCGACGCCCGATCCGTGGATCGTCGACAACCAGGCGCCGAAGGCGATTCTGTTCCCGCTCGGCATCCTCCCGCCGCGGCCGTGGATCGAACAGACTCTTCCGGTGCAATTGATCCGGATCGGCGACCTCGTGCTCGCCGCATTGCCGAGCGAGTCGACGATCGTCGCCGGCCTCCGAATCCGCCGGATCGTCGCCGACGCCCTCAAGGTCCCGCTGGAGAACGTCCTGCTGCAGGGCTACTCGAACGGCTACAGCCAGTACACCGTGACGCCGGAGGAGTACGTGGCCCAGCAGTACGAGGGCGGCGAGACGATGTTCGGCCGATGGACGCTGTGCGCCTACATGCAGGAGTTCGACGCCATGGCGCGGGCGATGGCCCGCGGAACCCGGCTGGCCGCCGGGCGCCGTCCGGCCGACACCTCGGGCCTGCAGCCGGATCTGCTGGGCTCACAGCCCGCCGACACCCCGATACCCGGCCGCCGGTTCGGCCAGGTGATCTCGAAGGTGCCCGCCGCGGCGAAGCCCGGCACCACGCTCCGGGTGGCCTTCTGCGGCGCCTACCCGAGCAACCGGATCCGTCGTGGCGGATCGACCACCGGGTACTTCGCCGTCGAGAAGCTCACCGCCCGCGGCTGGACCGTCGCCTACGACGACGATCACGAGACCACCGAGATGACGTGGGAACGTCCCGGCGGCAGCCCGTCGGCGTCGAAGGTGACCGTCACGTGGCGTGTGCCGCGGGGCGCGGAGGGCGACTACCGGGTGCGGTACTACGGCGATGTGAAGAGCGCCTCGGGAGCGCTCCGCCCGATCAGCGGCGCGACCGGCCGCATCAAAGTCGGCTGAGACAGCACGCGGATCCGTCGGCTCGCGGGCGAAGTCAGCTCTGAGCGAGATACAGCAGGATCGCGCGCACCCGGCGGTTGTCGGTCTCCGGGGGCAGGTCGAGTTTGAGGAAGATGTTGGCGACGTGTTTGGCGACCGCGGCGTCCGAGACCACCAGGGCGGCCGCGATCTCCGAGTTGCTCGCACCCCGCGCCATCAGTGCCAGCACCTGGGACTCCCGCGGGGAGAGCCGGTCGAGCGCGGCGGTGGCGAACAGCGCCGAGACGACCTCCGGGTCGACCACCACGCCGCCCGCGCACACCGTCTCGACCGCCCGGAGGAAGTCGGCGATCCGCCCCACACGCTCCTTGAGCAGGTAGCCGACCCGACCCCCGCCTTCGGTTCCGAGCAGTCGCCGCGCATAGGCCGCCGCCACGTACTGGGACAGGACCAGCACCGGCAGGTCGGGCCGGCGGCGACGCAGATCGAGCGCCGCCCGCAGGCCGTCGTCCCCGTCACCGGGCGGCATCCGTACGTCCGTGATCAGCAGGTCGATCGAATCCACGTCGATCTCGCGCAGCGCCGGGGCATCGGCGACGGTGCCGACCACCTGGTGCCCGGCGCCCTCGAGAATCCGCACGAGACCTTCGGTCAGCAGCACCGAGTCCTCCGCCACCACGATTCGCACGCTCACGCCTGTCAGTGTGGCCGACGGCCCGCCGGGCACGCCGACGGGGTCACCCGCGGACCGACCCGGACCAGCGAAGGACGGTCGGCCCGCCGACCGGGCTGACGACGGTGAGACTCGCCCCGATCGTCGCCGCCCGTTCCACCAGGCCCGCCAGCCCGCGTCCGGCTGCGGGCACCGCTCCCCCGCAGCCGTCGTCGGTCACGGTCATGCTGACGACGCCCGCCGCCTCGGCGAACTCGATCGTCACCGTCGACGCGCCGCCGTGCTTGGCCGCGTTCGTCACCGCTTCGCTGGCGGTGTAGAACAGTGCGCGCTCGGTCTCTCCCGGGAGCCGCCGGCCGGGTATCCATCCCGGACCCCGGATCACCCGGACCAGGACCGGTCCGCCGAGTTCGGCGCAGGCCGCCTCCACTCCGTGGTCGTCGAGCACCCGTGGATTGACGCCGCGCACCGTGTCGCGCAGTTCGGCCAGCGCCCGCTCCACACGCGCCTGAGCGGTCTCGATATGGGCCCGCGTGGCCGGATCGTCACTGTCCTGCGCGATCTCGCCGAGGTGCATCACCGCACCGACGAGGTGCTGCTGCGGACCGTCGTGCAGATCGCGCTCGATCCGTCGGCGCTCGGCCTCGAACGATCCGACGAGCGTTCCTCGCGACGACCGCAGGTCGGCCACCTGCGCCGCCAGTTCCTCTTCTCGCGGACCGAGCAACCCGGCCGCGATGGACGCCACGATCGCGGCCGCCGCGCCGAACAGATACAGGGTGAGGATGAACAACGGCAGCGCGACCGGAACCACGCGCCAGGCCTCCTGCGGCGTCTCCAGCTGCCACGGCCCGATCGACATCTGACCGCCGGCCGCGACGACCAGCGGCGCCGCAGCGAATCCGCCGGTCAGCACGCAGGCGATCAGCAGACCGAGCGTCGCCAACGGAGCGAAGGCCGCCAGCGCCAGCGAGTACACCACCTCACGCCAGGTGACCGGCTCGGCGAGTCGGGCTCGCGCGCGGGCGCCGAACGATCCGGTCACCGCCGGATGCGGGTCGGCGATGGCCGCCATCCGGAGCATCCGGACCCGCTGCCGCTCGATGCGGCCCAAGAGGATCGACCAGGCGGGAGCGAACGGGAGCAGCACGATCACCACGTACGCCATGAACACCGTCCAGCCCAGTGCCAGCGAGATGATCGTGTACGCCACCGCGCGCCACGGGTAGGAGGAGAAGAGGAAGCGCAGCGGCGATCCCGAGAGCATTCGCCAGGGTGAGAGCCGATAGGCGTCGTCTGATGTCATGGCAAGAACGCTATCGATCGCCGTCGGTCCAGGGCACGGGAGCGGCCGCGAGTCTTCGGGGTAGTGCCCGCACTACCCCCACTCCGGCGCGGACCGGATGCCTACCGCGACGAGCTCGGCCCGGGACGCATGACACGTCCCGGGCCGAGCTCGTCTAGATCGAACAGGTGCGGTCGCCGTCAGGCGTCGACCGCGACCTCGTCCTTCGCGGCTTCGGCCGCATCGGCGCCGTCGCGCACCGGAACGAGGCTGATCTTGCCGCGCTCGTCGATGTCGGCGATCTCGACCTGCAGCTTGTCGCCGACCTTGACCACGTCCTCGACCTTGCCGATCCGCTTGCCGTTGCCCAGCTTGCTGATGTGGACCAGTCCGTCGCGGCCGGGGAGCAGGGAGACGAAGGCGCCGAAGGCGGCCGTCTTGACGACGGTGCCCAGGAAGCGCTCGCCGACCTTCGGCAGCTGCGGGTTGGCGATGGCGTTGACCTTGTCGATCGCCGCCTGCGCGGACGGGCCGTCTGCGGCGCCGATGAACACGGTGCCGTCGTCCTCGATCGAGATGTTGGCGCCGGTCTCCTCGGTGATGCCGTTGATCGTCTTGCCCTTCGGGCCGATCAGCTCACCGATCTTGTCCATCGGGATCTTGATGGTGGTGATGCGCGGCGCGTACGGGCTCATCTCGTCCGGCTCGTCGATGGCCTCGGCCAGCACGTCGAGAATGGTGAGACGGGCCTGCTTGGCCTGGCTCAGCGCACCGGCCAGGACCTTGGAGGGGATGCCGTCGAGCTTCGTGTCGAGCTGCAGAGCCGTCACGAAGTCCTTGGTGCCCGCGACCTTGAAGTCCATGTCGCCGAACGCGTCCTCGGCTCCGAGGATGTCGGTCAGGGCGACGTAGCGGGTCTCGGTCTTGCCGTCGATGGTGACCTCGTCGGAGACGAGGCCCATCGCGATGCCTGCGACCGGCGCCTTCAGCGGAACGCCCGCGTTCAGCAGCGAGATGGTCGACGCACACACCGAGCCCATCGAGGTGGAGCCGTTGGAGCCGAGGGCCTCGGAGACCTGACGGATCGCGTACGGGAACTCCTCCACGCTCGGGAGCACCGGCACCAGGGCCCGCTCGGCGAGCGCACCGTGACCGATCTCGCGGCGCTTGGGCGAACCCACGCGGCCGGTCTCACCGGTCGAGTACGGCGGGAAGTTGTAGTGGTGCATGTACCGCTTGCTGGTCTCGGGGCCGAGCGAATCGATCTGCTGGGCCATCTTGACCATGTCCAGGGTGGTGATGCCCATGATCTGGGTCTCGCCACGCTCGAACAGCGCGCTGCCGTGTGCGCGCGGAACGACGCCGATCTCGGCGGACAACGCACGGATGTCGGTGATGCCGCGACCGTCGATGCGGAAGTGATCGGTGAGGATGCGCTGACGCACGAGTTTCTTGGTCAGCGACCGGTAGGCTGCGCCGAGCTCGCTCTCGCGGCCCTCGAAGCGCTCGCCGAGCGCCTCGAGCACGTCGCCCTTGAGTGCGTCGGTCGCGTTGTCGCGCTCCTGCTTGTCGGCGATCGCCATCGCCTCGCCGAGGCGGGTGGTGGCGAACTCGGCGACCGCCTCGTAGGCGTCGTCCTGGTAGGCCGGGAACAGCGGGAACTCGCGGGTCTCCTTCGCGGCGGCCGCGGCGAGCTGCTTCTGCGCCTCGCACAGGGTGGCGATGAACGGCTTGGCGGCCTCGAGGCCCTCGGCGACGACGGCCTCACTCGGCGCCTGGGCGCCGTCGGCGATCAGCGCGAGGACGTTGTCGGTGGCCTCGGCCTCGACCATCATGATCGCGACGTCGCCGCCGTCGATCAGGCGTCCCGCGACGACCATGTCGAAGACCGCGCCCTCGAGCTGCTCGACGGTGGGGAATGCGACCCACTGGCCGGCCTTGTTCTGCTCGGTCGGGATCAGCGCGACGCGCACGGCGCCCACCGGACCGGAGAACGGCAGACCCGAGATCTGCGTGGATGCGGACGCCGCGTTGATCGCGACCACGTCGTAGAGGTCCTTGGGGTCGAGCGACAGGACGGTCTCGACGATCTGGATCTCGTTGCGCAGGCCGTCGACGAACGACGGACGCAGCGGACGGTCGATGAGGCGGCAGGTGAGGATCGCGTCGGTCGACGGGCGGCCCTCGCGGCGGAAGAACGAGCCGGGGATGCGACCCGCGGCGTACATGCGCTCCTCGACGTCGACCGTGAGCGGGAAGAAGTCGAAGTGCTCCTTCGGCGACTTGGACGCGGTGGTCGTCGAGAGGATCATCGTGCCCTCGTCGAGGTACGCGGTCACCGAACCCGCGGCCTGCAGAGCCAGGCGGCCGGTCTCGAAGCGGATCGTGCGCTTGCCGAACGTTCCGTTGTCGATGACGGCGGAGACTTCGGTGATCGAATCATCGAAGTCGGCGTTGACGTCAGTCAAGAGTGTTTACCTTTCGTGGCGGCCGCGACGACACCACGACGGCGCCTGCGGCCTGTATTCAGCGGTCGGTTCGCGCAAGGCGCGGCGAACCGACAGACGATGGGCGCGAGTCTCGCGCCGGAAGTGGACGGCGCACCTGCGCCGTGAGCAGACGGCCTTCGATCGAAGCGGCCGGAATCGCTTGGGGATTCCGGCGGCCACTACCGAGGACCGATCCGACGATCACTACCGAACTGCCGCCAAGCGGCCTTCGTCCGCTACCAGCCTAACATTCTCCCTGCTGGGACGGCGGCTGTCGTCTGCGGCGACCGTCGGGCGTGTCCGCGGCGTCCTCGCCGACGAATCCCGATGCCGCCGTGCCCGACAGACAGCTGTGGCCGCCGTTCCGCGTGGGAACGACGGCCACAGAAGCAATCAGGGGGCGTCAGCGACGCAGACCCAGGCGCTCGATCAGCGAGCGGTAGCGGTTGATGTCGACGCTCGCGACGTACTTGAGCAGGCGGCGACGGCGACCGACGAGCAGCAGCAGACCACGACGGCTGTGGTGGTCGTGCTTGTGGAACTTGAGGTGCTCGGTCAGATCCGTGATGCGCTTGGTCAGCAGTGCGACCTGCGCCTCCGGCGAACCGGTGTCGGTCTCGTGCAGACCGTACTCGCTGAGGATGGCCTTCTTCTCTTCGGCGGTCAGAGCCATGAGAGATCTCCTTGATTTTTCAGTTCCGTGCTCCAGGCCCTGCAACCAGCAGGGGGTGCGCCGCCACGGACCGCAGCTGACACCGGCGGCCAAGACTACCAGCGCTCGACCCCCGACCGGAAATCAGCGCCGGCGCATGGAGCGCTCGGGCGGGTCACTCCGCCCGCAGCAGGGTGCGCGTGCGCTCGACGTCGTTGTTCATCTCCGCGATCAGTGCGTCGACGCTGTCGAAGGGCTCCATGCCGCGCAGCCGTGCGACGAAGTCGACCGCCACATGCTGACCGTAGAGGTCGGCCTCCACATCCAGCACGTAGGCCTCCACCGTGCGGACTCTGCCGGAGAAGGTCGGGTTGGTGCCCACCGAGACCGCGGCCGGGTACCGCCGGCCGATGGTGACCCCGTCGGGCTGCGTGGCGCTGTCGAGCACGGTGAACCATGCCGCGTACACGCCGTCGCCGGGGATCGCGGTGTGCTCGGGCGGCGCGACGTTGGCGGTCGGGAAACCCAGGTCGCGGCCCCGGCGTTCGCCGTGCACCACGACGCCTTCCACACGATGCGGCCGGCCGAGCGCCTCGGCGGCCAGTTCCACGTCGCCCGCCGCGATGCACGACCGGATGTAGGTGGACGAGAAGGTCACGGCATGCTCACCGAACAGGGAGATCGCGGTGACCTCGAAGCCGAACCGCTCCCCCAGTTCACGCAGTTTGGGCACGTCGCCGAGCGCCTTGTGGCCGAAGGTGAAGTTGTCGCCGACCACCACCTCGGCCGCGTGCAGTTCCTCGACGAGGACCGAGTGCACGAAATCCTCCGGCGACTGGGCCGCGAGGGTCGCGGAGAACGGGATCACGCAGAACACGTCGATCCCCATCTCCTCGGCGAGATCGGCACGCCGCCGCAGCGTCGACAACTGCGGCGGGTAAGCACCCGACCGCACCACCGACGACGGGTGCGGGTCGAAGGTCATCAGCACCGAGGGCACACCGCGCTCGGCCGCCGCCTTCGTGGCGGCGGCGACCAACTGCGCGTGCCCGCGATGGATTCCGTCGAACACGCCGATCGTGACCACGCATCGGCCCCAGCCCGCAGGGATGTCGTCCAAACCTCGCCAACGCAACACACGCTAAGCCTACGACTCGCCAGCAGCCGCTGCGCGTTCGGTGGGTAAGGTCGTACGCATGCCCGACTCTCGCCCGGTGAACGAACTCACCTCGGTAACCCAGGACTATCTGAAAGTGATTTGGACCTCGCAGGAGTGGTCGGACACGAAGGTCACCACGAAGTTGCTGGCCGAGAAGCTCGGCGTCTCACCGTCCACCGCGTCGGAGGGCATTCGGAAACTGGCCGATCAAGGTCTCGTGGACCATGCGCCCTACGGCGCGGTGACCCTGACCGAGACGGGGCGGGTGGCCGCCGTCGGCATGGTCCGGCGGCACCGCCTGCTCGAGACCTTCCTCGTCCGAGAGCTCGGCTATCGCTGGGACGAGGTGCACGCCGAGGCCGAGATCCTCGAACACGCGGTCTCGGAGCAGTTGCTGGCGCACATCGACGCCAAGCTGGGCCACCCGAAGCGCGACCCGCACGGCGACCCGATCCCGGCGTCCGACGGCACCGTGCCCGAGGCCGGCGCCGTGCAGCTGGCCGACCTCGACGTGGACCAGACCGGGGTCATCACCCGCATCTCCGACTCGGATCCGGAGATGCTGCGGTACTTCGAGGAGATCGGCGTCAATCTCGACTGCCGGGTGCGGGTCACCGAGAAGCGCTCGTTCGCCGGCACCATCACCGTCTGCGTCGACGATTCGGACCCGATCCATCTCGGTGACATCGCCGCCCGCGCGATTTTCGTCGACGGCTGAGTGCCGGCGCGCAGCGCCGCGGCCTATCGAGACCTGCACCACGATCACACTCGAATCTCGGTACGCTCGCTCACTACGTTCGCGGGCTACTCGATGAGCCTGCCTGAAACCACCCTCCCGACAGGCTCGTCGAGTAGCCCCGGCGCGCAGCGCCGCGGCCTATCGAGACCTGCACCACGTTCAGACTCGAGTCTCGATGCGCTCGCTACTCTATGAGCCTGCCAGAAACCCCCTCCCGACAGGCTCCTCGAGCAGCCCCGGCGCGCAGCGCCGCGGCCTATCGAGACCTGCACCACGTTCACACTCGAGTCTCGATGCGCTCGCTACTCGATGAGCCTGCCTGAAACCACCCTCCCGACAGGCTCCTCGAGTAGCCCCGGCGCGCAGCGCCGCGGCCTATCGAGACCCGCACCACGTTCAGACTCGAGTCTCGATGCGCTCGCTACTCGATGAGCCTGCCTGCCCCCTCTGGCGGACCTGACCAGACCTTCGGCCGCCCTCAGCGCAGCGTCGCCGGTCGCACGACCATCACCGAACTCGCCCGCTTGCCCTTCTCCTGCACGAGAGCGATGGCCTGCCCGCGCGGATCGACCACCGTGTAGATACCCTTCATGCCCACCGGCTCCAGCCAGCGGCCCTGGCTGATCGACTCGGCCTCGTCGTCGGAGATCGCGCGATGCGGGAAGCACAACTTGGCCGCGTCGTCGATGCCGAGACTCAAACCGGGATTCTCGTCGACATCGGCCATCGTTCGCGAGTGCTCCAGGGTGAACGGCCCGACGGCGGTGCGTCGCAGCGCCGTCAGGTGCCCGCCGACGCCGAGCGCGGCACCGAGATCCCTTGCCAGAGAACGGATATAAGTGCCCGACGAGCAGTCGACCTCGACGTCGAGGTCGATGAACTCGCCGTCCCGGCGAGTATCGAGCACGTCGAAACGGTCGACGGTGACCGGCCGCGCCTGCAGTTCGAACTCGGCCCCGGTGCGGACGAGCGCGTGGGCGCGACGACCGTCGACCTTGATCGCGCTGACCTTGGCGGGCACCTGCTCGATGTCGCCGGTGAGCGACGCGACGACCGCCGCGATCTCCTCGTCGCGGACCCCCGAGGCGTCCCGCGATTCGATGACCTCGCCCTCGGCGTCGTCGGTCGACGTCGACTGCCCCAGCCGGATGGTCGCAGCGTACGACTTCGTGGTGAGCGAGAGCAGCCCGAGCAGCTTGGTCGCGCGTTCGATGCCGATGACGAGAACCCCGGTCGCCATCGGGTCGAGGGTGCCCGCGTGTCCGACGCGACGGGTGTTGAACGCCTTGCGGCACTTGGCCACCACGTCGTGGCTGGTGATGCCGGCGGCCTTATCTACGACGAGGAGTCCGGCGTTCTCGATGGAGGCGTCTGCCATGTCAGGTGAGTGCAATCGTGGTGAGGATCAAACCGCGGGAGATCTGCCAGCGGCCGGGCAGCGTCAGCAGCGGCGGTCCGCCGTCGATCACCGCTCCGTCGATCAGGATGGTCGAGGTGAAAGTACCCGCAGGCGCGCCCGCGGTGCCAATCGAGTCGTCTCGCTCGAACGTGATGTGCGCGTCCTCGAAACCCAGCCACCGCTCGGTGAGCGGAAACCAGGCCTTGTAGGTGGCTTCCTTGGCGCAGAACAGGAGCCGGTCCCAGTGCAGGTCGTGGTCCCGGTCGGCGAGGACCTCGCGTTCGGCCTCGATGCTGGTGTGGTCGAGGACGCCGTCGGGCAGGGCCTGATGCGGTTCGGCATCGATACCCAGCGAGCGAACCTGCATCGAATATGCCGCGACGGCCGCACGGTAGCCGTCGCAGTGCGTCAGGCTGCCGACCACCTGACGGGGCCACAGCGGCATCCCGCGTTCACCGCGCAGGATCGGCACCGGCGCGACTCCCAACTGCCCCAGCGCCTGCCGTGCGCAGTGCCGGGCGGTGGTGAACTCCCGGCGGCGCTTCTCCACGGCCTTGGCGATCAACGCCTCCTCGGCGGGAAGCACGGTGAGCCCGTCGGGGTCGCCGAACGACTCGGCGGTCCCGACTCCCGCGGGCATGAGGTCGTCGATCATCGACCGTCCTTCCTGTTCTTCTCGGCCCTGTCCTTCTCTGCTTCAGCACGGCGCGCGCGGGTGCGCTCCACTCGCGCCCGGAACTCGGCGGCACGCTCCCGGTAGTCCGGCGGCAGGTCGAACCGGGCGCCGAACTCGTTGAGATCGGCCGGATGCAGTCCCTCGTCCGGTGCGATCTTCCGCAGCAGCGGCGACGGCAACCCGCGTCTGCTCCACTCACGCGGATATCCCACCGACACCTCCTCGAAGCGCACGTCGTCGTACCACGTGGTCCTCGGGATGTGCAGATGCCCGTATACGCAGCAGGCCGCGTTGAATCGGGTGTGCCAGTCCGCGGTGAGCTCCGAGCCGCACCAGAGCGCGAACTCGGGATACATCAGCGCATCGCACGGTTCCCGCCGCAGCGGCCAATGGTTGATCAGCACGGTCTTCTCGGCGGGGTCGAGCGCCTCCAGTCGCGACCGCGTGGCCTCGATCCGGGCGCGCCCCCAGGCGTCGCGCGTGCCGAACGGTTCGGGCGAGAGGAGGAATTCGTCTGTGGCGACGACGTTCGCCTCGCGTGCGACGGCGAGCGCCTGCAGCGCCGTCGAGGTGCCCTCCGGCCGGAACGTGTAGTCGTAGAGCAGGAACATCGGCACCACCCGGACCGGCGGTGTCCCGTCCCCGGGATCGAACAGCGGATACCGGTCCTCGGGAGTCACTACGCCGAGATCACGGCAGGCCTGCACGAGGTAGTCGTACCGTGCGACGCCGAACACCTGGAGCGGGTCCTTGGCCGTGGTGTACAGCTCATGGTTCCCGGGCACCCACACCACCGTGCGGAATCTGTTCTTGAGCCGGCGGAGGGTGTCGATGATGTCGTCGGTGCGCTCGGCGACGTCGCCCGCGACGATCAGCCAGTCCCCCGGTTCGGCCGGCTTGATCCGATCGAGGATCGCCTCGTTGCCGCGGTGTGAGACGTGCAGGTCGCTGACCGCCCAGAGCGTTGGCATGGGGACCATGGTGCCACGAGCCCGCTCGGCGACGAACCCGGCTTCGGCTCCACACCGGCGACGACGTCCTCGGCGAGAAGGTGGGCGCGGTGATCGCCGAATTCACGGTGCCGCAGTTCGTCTCCGTGATCACCGCTGAGCGGTCACCGGGAGTGGCACGCTTGGGGCGTGGCGGCGTCGACCTGCACCGATCCGGTAGTAGCGTCGACGACATGACCGCATCAGTCCCCGTTCCGCCGCCGACGGTCGAGCTCACTCCGGCGCCGACACTGCGCAACTTTCCCGATCGGGACCGCTACGAGCTCTGGTCGGGTGATGAACTCGTCGGAGTGGAGGGCTACGAACGCCGCGACGAGCACACCCTCGTCCTGCTCCACACCGTCGTCACCGAGAAGTACGGCCGGGCGGGCTTCGCTCGGTTGCTCGTCGCCTCGGTGCTCGACGAACTCTCCGCGCAGGGCACGAAGATCGTCCCGGTGTGCACGTACGTGCAGTCGTTCCTCGAGCGTTTCCCGCAGTATCAGCCGGTCGTCGCCGAGCAGTGATCCGGCTGCGATGAATCTGCGCCCGGTGCGGGCACAGATTCATCGCGGTGAGGTCATACCCGCGCGTTGAGCATCTCGAGCACTTCGTCCACGACCTCTCCCGGCCGATCCGTCAGGTCGTGCCAGGTGTACACCTTCTTGCGCCACCCGGCGGCGTCGAGCGCGTTGTATTTCGCCCGGTCCGCCTGGAACCGGTCATGCTGGTAGTGGAAGGCCAGTCCGTCGATCTCGATCGCGACGCGGAGATCGGGCCAGCCGAAGTCGATACGCCACCGTCCGAATCGGAGCTGCTGCACCCACCCGGTGACGCCCGCCTCTCGAAGCAGACGTACGAAGAGCCGTTCGGCCTCTGACTCCGAGTCCTGCGAGGCGATGCGCACGAGCCGGCGTGCCTCACCTATCCCGCGACTGCCCGCGTAGCGCTCGACGACGGCCTCGAGTTCGGTGACTGTGACGACACCGCGCTGCAGCGCCCGGTCGAGGAATCGACCACCGTCCGGCATCGCTGCCGCGCCGAACACCACCGTCGCCGGCGGCGTGGTCACGCGGAGCCCGCGGACCGTGGTCAGGTCCGCATCGTCGTAGTGCCGACGAGTGAGGCCCAGCGGGCCGAGCGACCACCGGTCGGCGGTGGTCGTGTTGGCTGTCGCGACGGTCAACGGATACGCCAGGGCATCGAGCATTCCGTGCCACCAAGCCGCCGTGGTGCGGTCAGCCACGCCATGGTGCGCGGCCACCGCTGCGCGGACCAACAGGCTCTCAGTCAGCGGATGCGAACTCGATCGATAGATTCCGCGGACGAGCGCGCACCACTCCCGCCGGTCCAGTCGGCCGCGGATCTCCTTGCGGGAGAGACCGGCCCGGAGTGCCTGCGCCGAGGTGATGAGTCCATCCTGTTCAGCGATCAACGCGGCCAGCGCGCCCGAGTCCCCCATGTCCTATTGGACGCAGCGGCACGCTCCTCGGTTCCACCGACACGACTACTTCACCCACGCGCCGCTGCGCACCCGCCACACCACCGCGGCGAGTCGAGTGCACATGAACGCGAGCAGTCCGCTCCAGATTCCCGCCAGCCCCCAGTCGAAGGCCCACGACAGCCAGATCAGCGGCAGGAACGCGCCGAGCGCGCCCGCGAGAGTCGCCGTCCGGAGGAATGCGGCGTCGCCGCTGCCCAGCAGCACACCGTCGAGCGCGAACACCGCGCCAGCGATCGGCAGCATCGCGACGAAGAACCACCACGGCGTGCGCATCGCGTCAAGGATCGCCGCATCGTCGGTGAAGATCCGCGGAATCACCGCGACCCCGGCCGCCAGCACGGCGGCGAGAAGAACCGAGATCCCCACCGACACGGCGGTGGCCCGCGTCGCCGCACGCCGGGCCACCCGGAACGCACCCGCGCCCAGCGCCGCGCCCACGAGTTGCTGAGCCGCGATCGCCAGCGAGTCGAGCAGCAGCGAGCTGAACTCCCACAGCTGCAGTACCACCTGATGCGCGGCCACCTGCGCGACGCCGAAGCGCGCGGCCACAGCCGCCGCGGAGATGAAGCACACCTGAAACGACAGGCTCCGCAGCACCAGATCGCGGGCCATCGTCAGCTGGGCGCGGATCACCGGCCAGTCGGGGCGCAGCCGGCCACGACTCTCGCCGATCAGCCGGACCGCGAAGGCGATCCCCGTCAGCGACTGCCCCACGAGATTCGCCCAGGCGCTGCCCTGCAGGCCGAGTCGCGGGAGTCCGCCGACCCCGTGCACCAGACCGACGCAGAGCACGGCGGCCACGGCCAGTCCCGCGACCACGAAATACACCGGCCGCCGGGTGTCCTGCACTCCGCGCATCCAACCGTTGCCGGCCATCGCCAGAAGGATCAGCGGCACGCCGAACACGGCGATGCGCAACCAGGACGCCGCTTCGGCCGCGACCTGGTGGTCGGGCACCAGCGCGCCGGTGACCGCGGGCGCCAGGAGCCACGCGACGACGACGATCGCCGCCCCCACGCCCACCGCGATCCAGCTCGCCTGCACTCCCTCGTCGACGGCCCGGCGTCGATCACCCGCACCGAAGGCGCGCGCCGACCGCGCGGTGGTTCCATAGGAGAGGAAGGTCAGCTGAGTGCTGATGACCGACAGGACCAGCGTCGCCACGGTCAGGGCCGCGAGTTCGGTCGCGCCGAGGCGGCCGACCACGGCCAGATCGAGCATCAGGTACAGCGGCGGCGCGATGAGCACCACCAGTGCCGACCCGGCGAGTCTCAGCACTCTCGACGCCGCCGATCACCTGCGCAGGGCGGCGAGCAGATGCCCGACGACCTCTGCCGCGTCTCCGGTGTCGCTGTACCCGGCCGCACGCACGTGGCCGCCACCGCCGAGCGACCTCGCGATCGGCACCACGTCGACGTCGGTCTTGCTCCGCAGCGACACGGTCCATTCGCCCGCCCGCACCTCTTTGAAGACGGCTGCCACCTCGGCCTCCCGCGCAGTGCGCACGACGTCGATGACGCTCTCCGACTCGTCCCAGTTCATATCCGACATCTGATCGGCGTTCACGACCGCGTACACCAGTCCGCGCCCGTCCAGTGCGCCTTCATCGAGCACGGAATCGGCGAGCACCTCCGAGAGCATCTGCAGCCACGAGTACGGGTGGGCGTCGAGGAGGAGACGGCTCCACCGCGGACCGTCGACACCGGCCTCGAGGAGTCGTGCCGCCACACCGAACGACGCGGGCCGCGCCCATTTGAACGAGCCCGTATCAGTCACCAGGCCCGCGTACAGGCAGGTCGCGATGTCCGCGGTGAGGCTCGCGCCGAGCCGATCGATCACCCGGAGCACGATCGACGCCGTGCAATCGGACTGCGGGTCCACCAGATCCAGATCCGCGAATCCCGGATTGGAGACGTGGTGGTCGATGCAGACGGTGGTGCTTCCGGAGGTGAAGACCTGCTCCAGCCCGCCGAGACGTTCGACGGTGGCCGCGTCGACCGCCACCGTCACATCGGCGACGGGCAGCCCCGCCTCGTCCACGAGCAGGTCTACTCCCGGCAGTTCGCGCAGCGGACCGGGCAGCGCCTCGGGACCGGAGAACGCGCAGTGCACGCGTTTCCCCAGCCCCGTGAGCGCCAGCCCGAGTCCCAGTGCACTGCCGATGGTGTCGGCGTCCGGACGGACGTGGCTGATGATCGACACCGAATCGGCGCCGAGCAGCGTGGCAGCCACGGAGTCGCTCGAAGCGGGATTCACCCGAGCGCGCCCCCGGATTCGTCCGACGCGGACTCTTCCTCGTCGTGCCGATACGGGTCGACGTCGCCCGCCGGCCGCGCATTGCGCGCGGCGCGGGCCACCGACTCGTCCCGGGCGCGGGCGCGGGCGAGGAGCTCGTCCATCGCACGCGTCGCGTCCGGCACCGTGTCGAGTTCGAACCGCAGAGTGGGGGTGAACCGGACTCCGGTGCCGGCGCCGACCTTCGACCGGAGCACGCCGGTCGCGGCGGCCAGACCGGCCGCCGCTTCCGCCACGTTCGGCTCGGCATCCACCGAGTCGCCCAGCACCGTGTAGAACACGGTGGCGTCGTGCAGATCGCCGGTGACCCGGCAATCGGTGATCGTCACATGAGCCAGGCGCGGGTCCTTGATCTCCCCACCGATCGCCGAGGCGACGATGGTGGTGATCCGTTTGGCGAGCCGAGCGGCCCGTGCAGGATCTGCCATGACCTAGTCCCGTGCCTTTTCGACCATCTCGAAGGCCTCGATCACGTCGCCGACCTTGATGTCGCCGTAGGTCAGCGTCAGACCGCACTCGTAGCCTTCGCGGACCTCGGTCGCGTCGTCCTTCTCACGCTTGAGCGAGCTGATCGTGAGGTTGTCGGCGACCACCGCGTTGTCGCGCAGCAGGCGTGCCTTGGCATTGCGCCGCATGATGCCCGACTGCACGAGGCAACCGGCGATGTTGCCGACCTTGGACGACTTGAAGATCGCACGGATCTCCGCCCGGCCCAGCTCGGACTCCTCGTAGATCGGCTTGAGCATGCCCTTGAGCGCGGCCTCGATCTCCTCGATCGCCTTGTAGATGACCGAGTAGTACCGGATCTCCACGCCCTCGCGGTTGGCCAGCTCGGTGGCCTTGCCCTCCGCGCGGACATTGAATCCGATGATGATCGCATCCGACGCCGCGGCCAGGTTGACGTTGGTCTCGGTGATGCCACCGACACCGCGGTCGATGACCCGCAGCGAGACCTCGTCGTCGATCTCGATCTGAAGGAGCGCCTCTTCGAGCGCCTCGACGGTACCCGAGTTGTCGCCCTTCAGGATCAGGTTGAGCTGGCTGGTCTCCTTGAGCGCCGAATCCAGATCCTCGAGGCTGATCCGCTTGCGGCTGCGTGCCGCCAGCGCATTGCGCTTGCGCGCATTGCGGCGGTCGGCGATCTGCCGGGCGATGCGGTCTTCTTCCACCACCAGGAGGTTGTCGCCCGCACCCGGAACCGAAGTGAAGCCGATCACCTGCACCGGACGCGACGGCAGCGCCTCTTCGACGTCGTCGCCGTGCTCGTCGACCATCCGACGGACGCGGCCGTATGCGTCGCCGGCGACGATCGAGTCGCCGACGCGCAGGGTGCCGCGCTGGATGAGGACGGTCGCGACCGGGCCGCGGCCGCGGTCGAGGTGCGCCTCGATGGCGACACCCTGAGCGTCCATGTCCGGGTTCGCCCGCAGATCGAGCGAGGCGTCGGCGGTCAGCAGGACCGCCTCCAGCAGCTGGTCGATGTTCAGCCCCTGCTTGGCCGAGATGTCGACGAACATGGTGTCGCCGCCGTACTCCTCGGGAACCAGGCCGTACTCGGTCAGCTGTCCGCGGATCTTGGCCGGGTCCGCGCCCTCCTTGTCGATCTTGTTGACCGCCACGACGATCGGCACGTCGGCCGCCTGCGCGTGGTTGACGGCTTCCACCGTCTGCGGCATGACACCGTCGTCGGCCGCCACCACGAGGATCGCGATGTCGGTGGCCTTCGCACCGCGGGCACGCATGGCGGTGAACGCCTCGTGACCCGGGGTGTCGATGAAGGTGATCAACCGGTCCTCGTCGTTCAGGTGAGTGTTCACCTGGTACGCGCCGATGTGCTGCGTGATGCCGCCGGCCTCGCCCGCGCCGACGTTCTCCTTGCGGATGGTGTCGAGCAGTCGGGTCTTGCCGTGGTCGACGTGACCCATGACGGTTACCACCGGCGGACGCTGCGCGAGGTCCTCTTCGCCGCCCTCGTCTTCGCCGTAGGTCAGGTCGAAGCTCTCCAGGAGCTCACGATCCTCGTCCTCCGGGCTCACGACCTGGACGACGTAGTTCATCTCGCCGCCGAGCAACTCCAGCGTCTCGTCGTTGACCGACTCGGTCGCGGTGACCATCTCGCCGAGGTTGAACAGCGCCTGGACCAGCGAAGCCGGGTTGGCGTTGATCTTGTCCGCGAAGTCCGAGAGCGAGGCGCCGCGAGCGAGGCGGATGACCTCGCCGTTGCCGTGAGGCAACCGGACGCCGCCGACCTCGGGTGCGCGCATCGAGTCGTACTCTTGCCGCTTCTGACGCTTCGACTTGCGTCCCTTGCGGGGTGCGCCGCCGGGGCGACCGAACGCTCCCGCGGTTCCGCCGCGGCCACGACCGCCGCCACCGCCGCCGGGACGACCGCGGAAGCCGCCGCCCGGAGCCGCACCGCCACCGCCGCCGTTACGGAAGCCACCGCCGCCGCCGGGACCACCGCTGCGGCCGCCTGGGCCACCGCGGCCACCGGGCCGAGCGTCGGGACGCGCCGCACGCTGCGGCATCGCTCCCGGGCTGGGACGCGAAGGCATGTTGCCCGGCGTGGGGCGTGCGCCGCCCTGACCGCCGGGACGAGGGCCGCCGGCACCCGGGCGTGCGCCCTGACCGCCACCCGGACGGGGACCGCCCTGACCGGCGCCGGGACGCGGACCGCCCTGACCGGGTCGACCGCCCGGACGCGGACCCGCCGCACCCGGACGCGGACCCATCGGACGCGGCGCGGGCGCCGGGGCCGAGGAATACGGATTGTTGCCCACTCGGGGCTGCCGGGGACCGGGGCGCGGACCCGGACGGGGACCCGGCGTCGCCGGTGCCTGACCCGACTGCGCCGCCGGTGCCGAGGGCTTGCCGGCCGGCTCGGTAGACTCGGCCGCCGGTGCGGCCGGAGCCTGCGGTGCCGGAGCCGCCTTCGGTGCGGGCTTGGGGCCCGGCTTGGGGCCGCCCGCCGCCGGCTGAGCCGGGGCGGATGCTCGTGCCGCCGGGGCCGCCTCGGCGGCCGGAGCGGAGTTCGCCGCTGCCGGCTTGGGTGCCGGACCGGGCTTGGGACCCGGCTTGGCGCCGGATGCCTTGGCCGCCGGCTTCGCCGAAGCGGAACCGGAGCCGGATTCGAAAGACTCACGCAGTCGACGGGCCACCGGGGCCTCGACAGTCGACGATGCGGATTTGACGAACTCGCCCTGCTCCTTGAGCCGCTCCAGCACTGCTTTGCTGGGTACGCCCAATTCCTTGGCCAGTTCGTGAACGCGGGCCTTGCCTGCCACTGCTCTCCTCACTTGGAGGTCGAGCGGGCTGCCCGCAACGACCTCGGTTTATTCAGTAAACGTGCTCATCGTGGAGACTTCACGGTGTGCTCATGTCTTCTGCTACCTGTCCTGACTCCCTGCGGAGCCCTCACTGTTGATGATCCCGCCGATGTGCTCGGCCAGATCCTCTGGTCTCACGGCGACGCCGCGATCCCGTAGCGCCGTGCCGAAGGCGTTGCGCCGCACCGCAAGCGAGAGACATCTCTCATCGCGGTGCAGCCAGGCGCCTCGTCCCGGCAGTCTCCCCCGTTCGTCGATCGCCACCTGCGATGCGCTGTCCGCGCCTCGCACAGCCACCAGCCTGACCAGGTGTGAAGCTTGATCACGCCGGCGACAGCCGATACAGGTACGCACCGGAGATGTCGACGTTCGAAGGGCCACAGGTCAGTCTAGCGTATCGGAGGACTCGACGGCGCCACCGTCGGCGTCGCGGGGACCGCCGTCGCCCGCATCCGACCGGATGTCGATCCGCCACCCGGTGAGCCGGGCCGCCAGCCGGGCGTTCTGCCCCTCCTTGCCGATCGCCAGCGACAACTGGTAGTCGGGCACGATGACGCGCGCGGCCTTGGTCTCCTTGTCGATCACGGTGACCGAGACCACCTTGGCCGGCGACAGCGCGTTGCCGACGAAGACCGCCGGATCCGCGGCGTAATCGATGATGTCGATCTTCTCGCCGGACAGTTCGCTCATCACGTTGCGCACCCGCTGTCCCATCGGACCGATGCACGCGCCCTTGGCGTTCAGTCCGGCCACGCCGGTGTGGACCGCGATCTTGGAACGGTGACCGGCCTCGCGGGCCACGGCGACGATCTCGACCGACCCGTCCGCGATCTCGGGTACCTCGAGCGAGAAGAGCTTACGGACCAGGTTGGGATGCGTGCGCGAGAGCGTGATCTGAGGTCCGCGGACCCCGCGCGCCACCCCGACGACGTAGCACTTGATCCGCTCGCCGTGCTTGTAGCTCTCACCGGGCACCTGCTCCGCGGGCGGGATCACGCCCTCGGTGGCGTTGGAGTCGGTGCCGATCTGCACGATCACCATGCCTCGCGCATTCGCCTTGGCGTCGGCCTGCACGATGCCGCCGACCACTTCGCCCTCGTGGGCGACCAGTTCGCCGTACGTCTTCTCGTTCTCGGCGTCGCGCAGACGCTGCAGGATCACCTGGCGCGCGGTGGTCGCGGCGATGCGGCCGAATCCCTCCGGCGTGTCGTCCCACTCGTGGACCACGGTGCGGTTCTCGTCGAGTTCCTGAGCCATCACGCGGACCTGACCCGATTTGCGGTCGATGTCGATGCGGGCGTTCGGTGCGAACCCGTCGGTGTGCCGGTAGGCGGTGAGCAGAGCTGTCTCGATCGCCGAGAGCACGGTCTCGGTCGGCACGCCCTTGTCGGCCTCGATCAAACGCAGCGCGCTGATGTCTATGTGCATGGTGGCGACTCCTATTCGCTTTTCGGATTGAGTTGTCGGCGGGTGAAGTGAATGTCGTTGGCGGGCGTCACGATTCGCGACGACGCGCGATCTCGTCGTCGTCCAGGCCGCAGGCACGCAGGGCCGCTTCGCCGGGCCTGCCGAAGTCGACCTCGACCACCGCGCGCGCGATATCGGCCAGCTCGACCTCGAAGAAGCGGATCCGGCTCTTGTCGACTGTCACCAGGGTGACGCGGCCCTCGTCGCTGG
This sequence comes from Gordonia sp. LUNF6, assembly GCF_047041125.1. Taxonomy (NCBI): domain Bacteria; kingdom Bacillati; phylum Actinomycetota; class Actinomycetes; order Mycobacteriales; family Gordoniaceae; genus Gordonia; species Gordonia sp. LUNF6. The sequence goes on along the minus strand of NZ_CP178181.1, from coordinate 1,656,485 downwards.
GGCCAACCCGGGCTTCGACGGTGCGGTCCACACCCTCGTCGGTGTACTCGACGCGGACCTTGCGTCCCTGATTGCGGCGCCAGTGGCGCGGCAGCGTCAGCGGCCGGCCGATCCCCGGCGTCGTGACTTCGAGGTCGTACGGGGACTCGCCGAGCAGGTCGGACTCGTCGAACACCGCCTCCAGGCTCCGGCTGAGCTCGGCGACCGCGTCGAGCGACACTCCGCCGTCACGATCGACGACGATCCGGATCTCGCGGCGTCCCGGCGGGGTCAGCACCGCGACCTCCTCCAGATCGAATCCGAGCCGATCGAGGGTCGAAGCCACCAGGTCGCTGATGCCGCCGGTCAGAGCCTCCGCAGTCATCGTGCGCGTCCTCCTGGGTTTCGGTATCGGGAACCGCTGCCGCGGTTCCCGTCGGCCGCCGGGCCGGGCTTCGAGTGTAGTCGACTCGTCCGACTGGCAGAATCGTCCACCGTGACACGAGTGCCGATACAGGATCCCCCCGCCCCCGAGCCTCCGCAAGCCGGTCGCCCCGCCACGGGGGTGCCGCGCCGCAGTGTGCTCCGCGGCGGCGTCCTCGCCGGTGCCGCCGCAGTCGCGGGATGGTCGCTGACCGCATGCGATACCGGGCCGACGCAGCGACAGCTCGACGCCGAGACGCTGCTCCCGCACGCCCAGGCGGCGCTGCGGCAGCAGCGGGCGGCCACCGCGCTCGCGCCGCGGAACACCGCGTACACCGAGGCCCTGCGGACCGTCGCCGATCAGCGCGGCGCGCACCTGAAGGCGCTGCGCGACGAGATCAACCGGCTGCACTCCTCGACTGCCGACCGGATCGACTCGCCACCGGCCGCGCCCACGGCGTCGGTGGCGGCCCTCGGCGTCTCGATCGAACGGTCGGCCACCAGCGCGGCGGATGCGTGCGCGGGTCTGTCCGGCTTCAGCGCCGGGCTCCTCGGCTCGATCAGCGCCTCCTGCCAGACCCTCGCGAAAGTGCAACTCGCATGAGCCAGAACGCCGCTCTCGACACCGCCGCGGACGCGGAGAACACCGCCGTCTTCACCTACGGCGTGCTCACCGCCTTCACCACCGGAGAGGTGCGCGACACCGTCGCGGAGTACATCGCCGCGCACCGGGTGCGACGCGACCAGCTGAACGAGGCACTGCTCGCCGCCGGCCAGCCCGAGCGCACCCCGGCGGCCGGATACCTGCTGCCCGTCGACGTGACGGACCAGGCCACCGCCGCGAAGGCCGCGCTGGCCGCCGAGAACGACTGTGCGAAGGCCTACCGGGCACTGTTGGAGCAGGCCGATTCGCAGGCGGTGCGCCGGACCGCCGTCGACGGGCTCACCGACTGCGCCCTGCGATCCTCGTACTGGCGCTCGATCGCGGGCGAGAAACCGCTGACGGTGGCCTTCCCCGGTCAGTAGGACCGGAGAGGGCGCCTGGCCCGCGTCACCCGCCTAGGGTCGTCACCATGGCGACAGCGCGCATCGGTTCGATCACCCTCGACTGCGACGATCCCGTCGAGCTCGCCCGCTTCTGGTCGGCGATGCTCGACGGGACCGTGACGCACACGTCCACGAGATATGCCTGTGTGCGGGCCGGCTCCATCGTGATCACCGCGCTTCGGGTGCCCGACCACCGGCCTCCGGAATGGCCCGGCGGTGCGGTGCCGAAGCAGATCCATCTCGACCTGGTGGTCGCCGATCTCGACGAGGGTGCGGCCGAGGCGGTCCGCCTCGGCGCACGGCTGTCGCCACAGCAGGCCGCGCCGGACCTGTGCCGAGTTCTCTTCGACCCCGCCGGGCATCCGTTCTGCGTCTGCCTCGACCGCGCGCCGTTCTAGCCGGCGGTCAGCCGCGCGCGGCCGTGACCACCGCGTCGACGGCTCCGTCGACCGGCGCCGCGGAGGTCTCTCCGGTGAGCCGGTCGCGGATCTCGACGGTGCCGTCGGCCCAGCCGCGGCCGACGACCACCACGACCGGCATACCGAGCAGCTCGGCGTCCTTGAACTTGACGCCGGGCGAAGCCTTGCGGTCGTCGAAGAGCACGGACAGTCCGGCGGCGTCGAGATCGGCGGCCAACTGTTGCGCACCGGCCACCGCGGCCTCGTCCTTGTTCGCGATCACCAGGTGGACGTCGAACGGCGCCACCTCGCGCGGCCAGCGCAGGCCCTTCTCGTCGTGCCACTGCTCGGCGAGCACCGCGACCATCCGCGAGACGCCGAGACCGTACGAGCCCATCGTGGGGCGCACCGGCTTGCCGTTCTCGCCGAGCACGTCGAACTCGAAGGCGTCGGTGTACTTGCGGCCGAGCTGGAAGATGTGACCGATCTCGATGCCCTTGGCGGCCTCGAGCACACCTCTGCCGTCCGGGGACGGATCACCGGCGCGCACCTCGGCGGCCTCGATGACGCCGTCGGGAGTGAAGTCGCGGCCGCACACCAGATCGACGTAGTGCTTACCGGGCGCGTCGGCCCCGGTGATCCACGCGGTGCCGCTGACCACACGCGGGTCGACCAGGTACGCCAAGCCCGCCGCCTGGACGGCCTTCGGTCCGATGTACCCCTTGACGAGCTGCGGATTGGCCGCGAAGTCCGCGTCGGTGAGCAGTTCCACCTCCGCCGGCTCCACCGAGGCCTCCAGCCTCTCGAAGTCGACCTCCCGATCACCCGGCACCGCCACCGCGGTGATCTCCCACTCACCTCCCGGCCTGCGGATCTTGACCATCACGTTCTTGAGGGTGTCGGCGGCGGTGTACTCACCGTCGAGCTCGCGGTTGGCCCAGTCGACCAGGGTCTCGATGGTCGGGGTGTCGCCGGTGTCGTGGACCACCGCCTCGGGGAGCCCGTCGAGCGGGATCGCCTCGGGAACCGGGGTCACCACGGCCTCGACGTTGGCCGCGTAGCCCGACTCGGTGCTGCGGACGAAGGTGTCCTCGCCGACCTCGCATTCGGCCAGGAACTCCTCCGAGGCGCTGCCGCCCATGGCGCCGGAGGTCGCCGCGACGATGACGTACTTGATGCCGAGACGGTCGAAGATCCGCTGGTACGCGGCACGATGAGCGTCGTACGAGGCCTGCAGACCCCGCTCGTCGAGGTCGAACGAGTACGAGTCCTTCATCACGAACTCGCGCCCACGCAACAGCCCGGCCCGCGGGCGCTCCTCATCGCGGTACTTGGTCTGGATCTGGTACAGGGTGACCGGCAGATCCTTGTACGAGCTGTACTCGCCCTTGACCAGCTGCGTGAAGATCTCCTCGTGCGTGGGCCCGAGCATCATGTCCGCGCCCTTGCGGTCCTTGACGCGGAACAACGCCGGCCCGTACTCGGTCCAGCGCCCGGTGGTCTCGTACGGGTCGCGCGGCAGCAGCGCGGGCAACAGGATCTCCTGCGCGCCCATCGCGTCCATCTCCTCGCGAACGAGGTTCTCGACCGCGCGGAACACCTTGAGCCCCAAGGGCAGCCACTCGTAGACGCCGGGGGCGGCACGCCGGATGTAGCCCGCGCGCACGAGCAGCTTGTGGCTCGGCACCTCGGCATCGGCCGGGTCGTCGCGGAGCGTGCGGAGGAACAGGTTCGACATCCGTGTGATCACGATGTACCAGCTTAATGGGATCACCGGCGGGTTCGTTAGGGTGGTCGCGTGCTCGTCATCCTGCCTCCCTCGGAGACCAAGTCGGACGGCGGCGAGGCCGCTCCGCTCGATCTCGACTCGCTGGTTCTGCCGGAGCTCAATCCGGTCCGGCGCAAGCTCGCCGAGGCGATCGTCGACCTCTCCGCCGATCTCGACGCATCCCGCACGGCGCTGGGTCTGGGCGCGACGGCCGTCGCCGAGATCGAGCGCAACGCCGATCTCTGGGAGTCGCCGACGCGCACCGCGATCACCCGGTACACCGGCGTCCTGTACGACGCCCTCGACTATCCGGGCATGACCCGCGCGGCCAAGACCAAGGCCGGCGACCGACTGATGATCGGCTCGGCGCTGTTCGGCGTGGTCCGGGCCGACGACCGCATCCCGGCCTACCGGCTCTCCGGCGGGTCCCGGCTGCCCGGTTTCGGCACCCTCGGCGCACTGTGGAAGCCGGTGCTGTCCCCCGCTCTCGACCGCATCGACGACTTCGTCGTCGATCTGCGCTCGGGCGTCTACCAGAAACTCGGTCCCGTCGACGGTGCGGTGACCGCGACCGTTGTGACCGAGGCCGCGGACGGCTCGCGGAAGGTCGTGAGCCATTTCAACAAGCACTTCAAGGGACTGGTGGCGCGCGAACTGGTCCGGACCCGGCGGAACGTCCGGGATGTGAACGCGCTCGCCGCCGTCCTGTCCGACGCCGGCCAGCGCGTCGAGATCACCTCTGAGTCGCAGATCACGGTCGTCACCGGCTGATCCGACCCCCGATCGGCGGTCCGCACCGCGACTCGCACGGCGCGAGAGCCGGTCACTTGGCCTGAGGGAAGAACCACTGGTCGTCGTCGGTCTCCGGAGTGTCGTCGGCCGGATTCACTTCGACCACCTCGTCGAGCTGTGCCTTCTGTGCCCGGAGGCGGCCGTATCCGTACGCGGCGGCCATGCCGATGACGCCGGTGACCAGGCCGATCGTCTGCAGCTCGCCGGAATCGCCTGCCTCCGCCGAGATCCGGTAGATCCAGCCGTTGAGCGCGACGACCGCCAGCGCTCCGAACGTGAGCGGGATGACGAAGGTGGTCATGGTGCTCGGCGGTGTGGGCGCGATGCCCGCGCGGCGGCGATGGATCTGCCAGGCCGACATGACGACGACGGCCAGCGCGACGAGAATCGCCGTGACCGACGGGGGCACGAACCAGGAGGCGACGGCCGCGACGAGCAGGATCAGACCGGAGAGTCCTGCGGCTGTGCGTGCGTTCATCTCGACCACCCGCTCAGAACCGCAGAGCCCGGTCGGCGTCGGTGAAACCGGCGACCGGACCGATCACCGCGATCGCCGGGGCGATCAGCTTCTCGTCGACAGCGGTCTGCGCGGCGTGCGCGAGGTCGGTGCGCAGGAGACGCTGATCCGGCCGCGAGGCGTTCTCGATGAACGCCACCGGGGTGTCGGCCGGTCGCCCGCCCTCGAGCAGGGCCGTCGCGAACTCGTCGATGCGCTTGACCGCCATCATCAGCACGATGGTGCCCCGCAGCCGCGCGAGCGCCGCCCAATCGGTGAGCGAGTCGGGGTGCCCCGGAGCCACGTGGCCCGACACGATGACCACCTCGTGCGTCACGCCGCGGTGAGTCACCGGGATTCCGGCCAGGCCGGGAGCCGCGATCGGGCTGCTGATGCCGGGGACCACGGTGACCGGCACACCCGCCGCCACGCAGGCCTGGAGTTCTTCGAATCCGCGGCCGTAGACGTATGGGTCGCCGCCTTTGAGGCGGACCACGAACTTGCCCGCCCGCGCGCGGTCGACGAGGAGATCGTTGATCTGTTCCTGACGCATCGCGCGGCCGTAGGGCACCTTGGCCGCGTCGATGATCTCCACCTGCGGACCGAGCTCGTCGAGGAGTGCGATGGGCGCGAGCCGGTCGGCCACCACCACGTCCGCCTCGGCGAGCAGCTTGCGGCCGCGCACCGTGATGAGATCGGCGTCGCCGGGACCTCCGCCCACCAGGGCCACGCCCGCGGCGTGCCTGCGGTCGTCGTCGATGCGCAGCGAGGTGCCGTCCGCGAGAGCCTCGGTGATCGCGGCGCGCACGGCCGCGGAGCGACGATGGTCGCCGGCCGCCAGCACCCCGAACTGCAGATCGCGGTGGACTCCGGACGCCGGGGTGACGGCGGTTCCGCGGCGGGCGTCGTCGGCGCGCACGCAGAACACTCGCCTGCGTTCGGCCTCCGCCACCACCGCCGCGTTGACGTCGGGATCGTCGGTGCAGGCCATCGCATACCAGGCTCCCTCGAGGTCGCCGTCGGCGTACGCACGCCGATGCACGGTGATCGCGACCTCCGACTCGACGGCCGGCGTGGGGTCGAGCGCGACGACGTGGACGTCGGCGCCGGCGGCGATCAGGTTCGGCAGGCGCCGTTGCGCGACGCTCCCGCCGCCGATGACGACGACCTTGCGTCCGTGCAGATCCAGCCCCGCGAGGTAATGCGCTTGCATGAGCGATCAGCCTACCGGGACCGCACCGGCGGCTAGACGTGCAGTCCGCGCCTGCGCTCCCGCTCGATCGCGCGCTCGCGGGCGTCCTCGAACTTGGCGACCTTGATGTCCATCTCGGCGAGGAAGGCGGCGAGCTTGTCGCGGTACATCTGGCCGACCGGGCCGAAGTCGTCGCGATCGAAGATCCGCCACTTGCGCAGCACGGGCATCACGACATCGGCCATGTGCTGCGGCAGGTCGTAGATGCCGCCCTTGGCGATCAGGACCGCGTTCCTGCGGAAGTTCGGCATCGTCGCACCGGGCATCTGGAAGTTCGAGACGATCGTGTAGATCGCCACCATCGCCTCGTCGGGCACCAGATCGAGCGCCCCGGCGACGACGTTCCGGTAGAAGAGCATGTGCAGGTTCTCGTCGGCAGCGACTCGCTGGAGCATCCGGTCGGCGATCGGGTCGCCGCAGGCCTTGCCGGTGTTGCGGTGGCTGACGCGCGTCGCGAGCTCCTGGAACGAGACGTAGGCCACCGCGAAGAGCATGTCGTAGCTGTGGTCGCGCTGTCCGTCGTCGTCCGGCAGCGGGTTGAACCCACCGATCATGTGCGTCATCCGGGTCTGCTCGAGTTCCACCGGATCGACGCCCCGCGTCACGACGAGGTAGTCGCGCATCACGATCGAGTGCCGCATCTCCTCGGCCGTCCAGCGCCCCACCCAGAAGCCCCAGGCGTCGTCGAGGCTGAAGTTCTCGGCGATCACCCGGTGGTACGACGGCAGATTGTCCTCGGTCAGCAGGTTCGTGATCATCGCCGCCTTGGCGGTCTCCGACAGCTGCGACTGCTCCGGATCCCAGTCGACGCCGCCGAGCGCCGCGAAGTTCCGGCCGTCGTCCCACGGCACGTAGTCGTGCGGGTTCCAGTCCCTCGTCATCTTCATGTGGCGCTCCACCTCCGTCTCGCAGACGGGCAGGAGTTCGCGAAGCAGGTCCGAGCCGCTCATGGGCTTGCCGATCAAACTGGTCATATTCCTACGATCTCGCTCACGACCAGCGATTTCAGGGGGCGAAGGTCCCGTGGCGATTAGGCCCCGAGTCGCCCGCCGCCCTGTTGTAGCGTTGAGGCATGGTCGAGTCGCCTCGTAAGTACCGCGTGTTCCTCGTCGACGACCACGAGCTCGTCCGCCGTGGCCTTCGCGATCTGCTCAGCACCGCCGACGATCTCGAGGTCGTCGGCGAGGCGGCCACCGTCGCCGAAGCCGGAGTCGGCATCGCTGCGACGAAACCCGACGTCGCGGTGCTCGACGTGCGGCTGCCCGACGGCAACGGCGTGGAACTGTGCCGAAGCGTGCGGAGTGCGCAGCCGTCGGTGCACTGCCTGATGCTGACGAGCTACGCCGACGACGACGCCCTCCTCGCCGCAGTCCTCGCCGGGGCCTCCGGCTTCGTACTCAAGCAGATCCTCGGCCACAATCTGATCGCCGCTGTGCGGACGGTCGGCGCCGGCGGATCGCTGCTCGACGACCGCAGCACCGCCGCGCTGCTGGCTCGCCTGCGCGACGGTGAACCGTCCGATCCCCTGGCCCGGCTCACCGGCCAGGAGCGCGAGGTCTTCACCCTGATCGGCCAGGGCATGACCAACCGGCAGATCGCCGACCGGATGTTCTTGGCGGAGAAGACGATCAAGAACTACGTCTCGCGCATCCTCTCGAAGCTCGACATGCAGCGCCGCACTCAGGTGGCGGTGCTGGCCACCGAACTGCGCGAACGCGAACGGTAGTCGACGGCGTCAGCGCAACGGCGCGGTCCACGTCAACGTGGTGCCCGACGCCGCGCTCGAGGTGATCGTGAAGCTGCCGTCGCAGTCGTCGGCGCGGCGGGTCAGGTTCGCCAGTCCCGACTGCCGGGCGGTCGGCGGAATACCGCATCCGTCGTCGGAGATCTCGACGGTCACGACGTCGTCGGCCGCGATGCGCACCCGGATGTGCTCGGCGCCCGAATGCCGGAGCGCGTTGGAGATGCCCTCCCGCAGCACTGCCTCGATGTGCGGCGCCAGGGCGTCGGGGACGAGCGTGTCGACCGGCCCCATGAACGCGACGCTCGGCACGATCGGCGCATGGGTCGCCAACTCGGCGACCACGTCGAGCGCGCGCCTGCGCAGCGTCGCCGCCTCGCCATGACCGGGAAGGCCCTGCAGATCGAAGATCGAGGTGCGGATCTGCGCGATGGTGGCGTCGAGGTCGGTGATGACCTGCTCCATCCGGGCGTCGTCGGCCGAGGCGGACCCGGCCTGCATGGTCTGCAGCGACATCCCGATCGCGAAGAGCCGCTGAATCACCAGATCGTGCAGGTCGCGGGCGATCCGGTGGCGGTCTTCGAGCAACTGCAGATCGCGCGCCAGTTCCTGCTGGTCGGCGTAGGCCAGGGCCAGCGAGGCCACGCGCGCGACACCCTGCAGGCCCGCGACCTCCTCCCCGGTCCAGACCCGTCGCTCGGGGTGGGTGAGGACGATCGCGCTCCGGCCGTTGGTCGGCTGCAGGGGCTGCATCGAGACCCACCGCGCTCCGTGCCGCAGCCACGGCACCGTGTGTGTTCGCACCTCGCGGACCAGGAGCTTGCCGTCGGCGCGCTCGTTGTCCGGGTCGACGACCTCGAACAGGTCCTCGGTGCAGGGCGCGGTACCGGTGTGTCCGGTGAGGACGCTGCCGGTCACCATGAACACGTCCACCGCCCCGGTGAGCGCGGAGACGTCGCGGCACAGTCCGTCGAGGGTGTCTTCGAGCGCCGTGCCCGCCAGCGGTTCGGATCCGCGGTCGGCGATCACCTGCATCCAGCGCAGCCGGGCCTGGGCCCGCTCGAAGGCGCGCGCGTTGTCGACTGCGATGCCCGCGGCCACCGCGAGGACCGCGACGATCTTCTCATCGAGCGGCGTGAACTCGGGGGCACCCTGCTTCTCAGTCAGGTAGATGCTGCCGAACAACTCGTCGCGGACGATGATCGGCGCGCCCAGGAAGGTGTCCATCGGCGGATGGTTGGGCGGGAACCCCACCGAGGCCGGATGATCGGACAGCTTCGGTATGCGCAGCACCTCGGGACGGTGCAGCAGTTCGCCGAGGACGCCGCGGCCCACCGGCAGCGGCCCCATCCGAGCGCGGACCTCCGGTTCGATGCCCGTGTACACGAACGCCTGGAGACCGAGCTCGGGCCCGCGGACCCCGAGCGCACAGTATCGGGCGTCGAGGACGTCGGCCGCCACCTCGACGATCCGCTGCAGCGCCTGGTCGAGTTCGAGACCGCGACCCACCAGCAGGACCGCTTCGAGCAGGTCGCGGAGCGCGGTCGGGTCCTCGACGCTGGCGTGGGCGAGCGCGTCCAGTGCCGCGTGGACCTCCGCCAGATCGCGCCTGCGAGTCATCGGACCGCCTCCTCCGGCGAAGGGCTCGGGATGTCGGCGGCCGCGGCCGCCGACACGAATCGTGCCACGGCGGCCGGCTGTCCCACCGGGTGAACGTGCAGATACGACGCGTGCACCCCGCGGTGGATCACGCCGTCGGTCGCCGGTCCGTCGCCACCGTGCCACCCCCAGGCGGGCACCACGTCAGTGGCGAGATCGACGCTGCTGCGGTGGAATTCGTGGCCGGTCACCCGTTCACCGGTGCGATAGAGAACCGAATCGGCCACGGCGACGGCGTCGCGGTAGCCGAGCGTGAGCCGCGGCCCGAAGGCCCCGGTGCCCGGCAGTGCGCCGACCATCGGGACGCCGTCGAGCGCGGACAGCAGGTACAGCAGGCCCGCGCACTCGGCCTGCACCGGCCGGCCCGCGGCCACGTGATCGCGCAGTCCGGCACGGAGGGAGTGGTTGGCGGCGAGCTCGTCCGCGTGGGCCTCGGGGAAGCCGCCGCCGATCACCACCGCCGCGGCGTGCTCCGGAAGCGGATCGTGCAGCGGGTCGAAGCCGGCCACCTCGGCTCCCGCCGCGCGCAGGAGTTCGGCGTGCTCGGCGTACCCGAAGGTGAAGGCGGCGCCCTCCGCGACGGCCACCACCGGCCGCCGGTGTGGGCCCGTCACCGCGCTCGGGTCCGCGGCGGCGATCGCGTCGGCCGCCGACCAGGCGATCGCCGCGGGCGGTCGGGCCCGGCGTGCGATCTGGACGATCGCCGGAAGGTCGAGCGCCGCCCCCACCTTGGCGACGATCGCGGCCACCGAGTCCAGCGCGTCCCGCCGGCGCTCGGCGGCCGGGATGAGTCCTAGGTGCCGCGACGGCACGGTCAGATCGGCGTCGCGCCGCACCGCGCCGAGCACCGGCAGTCCGACGCGGTCGCAGGCCTGTCGGAGGACCTGTTCGTGCCGCTGTGAGCCGACGCGGTTGAGGATCACGCCCGCCACGCGGACCCGGGCGTCGTACCCGAGGAAGCCGTGGAGCAGTGCGGCGAGCGACTGGCTGTGCCCGCCGGCGTCGACCACCAGGATCACCGGTGCGCCGATGAGGGTGGCGACGTGCGCGGTGGAGCCGACGCCGAGCGGGTCGGGATCGTCGGTGATGCGGCCGTCGAACAGGCCCATCACGCCCTCCACCACGGCGATGTCGGCGTCGGCGGAGCCCGCGGCCAGCAGTGGTGCGATGACGTCGGCGCCGACCAGGTTGGGGTCGAGGTTCCGGCCGACCCGGCCCGCCGCGACGGCGTGGTATCCGGGATCGATGTAGTCCGGGCCCACCTTGAAGGGCGCGACCCGGTGCCTGGCGGCGACGAGCGCGCCGATCAGGCCGGTGGTGATCGTCGTCTTTCCGCTGCCGGACGCCGGCGCGGCGATCACGACCGCCGGGACTACCACTCGATGCCCTTCTGGCCTTTGCGGCCCGCATCCATCGGATGCTTGATCTTCGTCATCTCGGTGACCAGATCGGCGGCCTCGATCAGCGCCTGGGGCGCATACCGTCCGGTGATGACGACGTGCTGCGTCCCGGGGCGGTTGCGGAGGGTCTCGACCACTTCGTCGGTGTCGATCCAGCCCCAGTGCAGCGGGTAGGTGAACTCGTCGAGGACGTAGAAGTCGTGCTCCTGCGCGGCGAGGCGCCGCGTGATCTCCGCCCATCCGGCCCGCGCCGATTCGGCGTGGTCCTCGACGGCGTCGTCACCGCGCTGAATCCACGACCATCCCTGCCCCATCTTGTGCCACTGCACAGGGCCGCCGGCGCCGGTGTCCCGATTCAGGCCGCCGAGGGCGAGCATGGAGTTCTCCTCACCGACCTTCCACTTCGCGCTCTTGACGAACTGGAAGACGGCGACGTCCAGACCGGCGTTCCAGGCGCGCATCGCCATGCCGAACGCGGCTGTCGACTTCCCCTTGCCTGCCCCGGTGTGTACGGCGAGCACCGGCAGCCGGCGTCGCTGCCGGGTGGTCAGTCCGTCGTCGGGAACGGTCTCGGGTACGCCCTTGGGCACAGTGCATCCTCCAGTTCAGCCACCGGCGTCACGCGACGCCGCGGACGTGCTCGGCCAGTCCGGACGAGGTCAGCGAATCCATCGTCGCGTACTGCGCGCCCAGCCGGCGCGCCAGGTCGGCGGCCAGACCGAGACGGACCAGGCCCTGCTCACAGTCCACCACAACGGCGCAGACTCCCCTGCGCGCGACCTCGTCCGCGGCGGCGTCGGCGCGGCGCGGCGCGTCGGCCCCGGCCGTGGCTCGGCCGTCGGTGAGCGCCACCAGCAGGGGCCTGCGCTCCGGGTCGGTGCGGCGGGCCCGCTCGATCACCTCGAGCGCCCGGTGCAGTCCCTCGGCCAGCGGCGTGCGTCCGCCGGTGCGCACCTGTGCCAGGCGCGCCACCGCCAGGTCCACCGACCGGGTCGGCGGAACCGCGACGTAGGCATCCCTTCCGCAGGCCACGACCACCGCCACCCGGTCACGCCGGGTGTACGAGTCGCGCAGGAGGTCGACGCAGGCGTTGCGCACCGCGGTGAGCCGGGCGCGGGCGGTCATCGATCCGGAGAGGTCGACGACGAAGACCACGAGATTGGCTTCGGTGCCGATGCGCTCGGCTCCGCGGAGATCGTCGGCGATGAGCGCGGGGAGCCCGTCGCCGCTGCTGCGGTGGGCGGCGGCGAGCACGGTGCCGAACAGGTGCACCCCGGTCCGCGGACCGAAGTCGACGGCCCGGGTGGTGATGCCGCGGCTGGTCCGGGCCCGCGAACGGCGGCCCACATCACCGTCACCGACGCCCTCGGCGCGGAAGGTGCGGATGCGGGCACCACCGGGTGCCGAACCGAAGTCCGGGCCGGTCGGCGCTCCTGAACCGCCGGGCGGATCGGTGTCGGGAGGATCCGTGTCGGGTCCGTCCGGATCGTCGTCCGGTTCCGGGCCACCCGAGTCTGGGCCGCCTGAGTCTGGGCCGTCTGAGTTCGGGCCGCTGTCGTCGGGTCCGTCCGGCTGCTGCGGCCCGGACTCGGACTCGTCCCGCGGGCCCGCGGCCTGCTCACCGGCGTCCAGGGCGTCGTCGAGCTGCTGGTCGGTCATGCTCGACTCGTCGAAGGGATTGCGGCGCCGTCGATGCGGCAGTGCCAGTTCCACGGCCACCCGCACGTCGTCGGCGTCGATCTCGTCGGCGCCGCGCCATGCGGCGTGTGCGGCGGCGGTCCGGGCCACGACGATGTCGCCGCGCAGACCGTCGACGTCGAGGTGAGAGCAGACGCCGGCGATCCGGCGGAGCTCCCGCTGCGGGATCCGGACGGTCGCGACGCGGTCGCGGGCCGCGGCGATCCGTTGCGCGAGATCGGCCTCGGCGTCGGCGAACCGCTCCGCATAGCCCTGCGGATCGGCGTCGAAGGCCAGCCGTGAGGTGACGATCTCGACGCGCTCGTCGACGTCACGGGCACCGGCGACGTCGACCACCAGCCCGAACCGGTCGAGCAACTGCGGACGCAGTTCGCCCTCTTCCGGGTTCATCGTCCCGACCAGCACGAATGCCGCCGCCTGGGTGTGCGAGACGCCGTCACGCTCAACGGTGACTCGGCCGCTCGCGGCCGCATCGAGCAGGACGTCGACGAGATGGTCCGACAGGAGGTTGACCTCGTCGATGTACAGGACGCCGCCGTCGGCCTGCGCCAGCAGACCCGGCGTGAACCGGGCTTCACCGTCGCGCAGCACCCGAGTCAGGTCGAGCGACCCGATCACCCGGTCCTCGGTGGCGCCGATCGGCAGGTCGACCACGCGCGAATCCTCGCCGAGCAGCGGGGCGAGCCCGCGGACGATGGTCGACTTCGCGGTCCCTTTCTCACCGCGGATCAGGACACCGCCGATCCCCGGCGAGACGGCGGACAGGATCAGTGCGAGCTTGAGGCGATCCTGTCCGACCACCGCGCTGAACGGGAAGCGAACGCCGGCGTCACTCATCGAATCAGGCGTCGGGCCGCGCGGTGAGCCGGAGGCTGCGGTTGGTCCAGTCCCACAACTCGCGGTACAGGGCGGGGTTCTCGTCGAGCTTCTGGCCGAACGACGGGATCATCTCGGTCAGGGTGCTCTTCCAGCCCTCGAAACGACCGCTGAAGCACTGCTGAAGCACCGAGATCATCGCGGGAACCGCGGTCGAGGCGCCCGGCGACGCTCCGAGGAGACCGGCGAGCGTGCCGTCGCCCTCCGCGACCACCGCGGTGCCGAACTCGAGGCTGCCGCCGACACCGGTCTTGCGGATCACCTGGACGCGCTGACCGGCGGTGATCAGCTCCCAGTCCTCGCCGACGGCGCGCGGCGCGAAGTCCTGCAGCGTCTTGACGCGGTCGGCGGGGCTCGCGGCGAGCTCGGAGATCAGGTACTTGAGCAGACCGAACTCCTGCGGGGCGATCGACATCATCGGCAGCAGGTTGCCCGGCTTCACCGACTTCGGCAGGTCCATGACGCCGCCGGTCTTGAGGAACTTCGGCGACCAGCCCGCGTACGGGCCGAAGAGCAGGCCCTTGTCGTGATTGATGACGCGCGTGTCCAGGTGCGGCACCGACATCGGCGGGGCGCCCACCGCGGCCTGGCCGTACACCTTCGCCGAATGCTGTGCGATCACGTCGGGGTTGGTGCAGCGGAAGAACTCGCCGCTGACCGGGAAGCCGCCGAAGCCCTTGGCCTCGGAGATGCCCGACTTCTGCAGCAGGTGCAGTGCGCCGCCGCCTGCGCCGACGAAGACGAACTTCGCTTCGACGCGAACCTTCTCGCCGGTGCGGTTGTTGCGGATCTTCATCACCCAGCTGCCGTCCGACTGCTTGGTGAGGTTGCGGACCTCGTGCCCGAAGTAGAGGTCGGCGTCACGGCCGACGAAGTTCAGCAGCTGCTGGGTGAGCGCGCCGAAATCGACGTCGGTTCCCTGGGTGTACCAGTTCAGGGCCACCGGATCGGAGTAGTCCCGGCCGGCGCCCATCAGCGGCAGCCGCGCCGCGAACTCGGCGTCGTCGTCGATGAACTCCATGCCCTCGAAGAGGGTGTGGCTCGAGAGCGCCGCATGGCGCTTGCGCAGGTACTCGACGCCGTCGGCGCCGTGGCAGAAGCTCACGTGCGGGATCGGGTTGATGAACTCGTCGGGCGCACCGAGCAGGCCGTTGTCGACACCGTAGGCCCAGAACTGCCGCGAGACCTGGAACTGCTCGTTGATGTTCAGCGCCTTGGTGATGTCGATGTCGCCGTTGGCGTCGGCCGGCGTGTAGTTGAGCTCGCAGAGCGCCGAGTGGCCGGTGCCGGCGTTGTTCCACGGGTCGCTGCTCTCGGCGGCGGCCGCCTCCAGGCGCTCGAACAGGCTGATCGACCAGCTGGGCTCCAGTCGGCGCAGCAGCGCGCCGAGCGTGGCGCTCATGATTCCGGCACCGACGAGCGCCACGTCTGTCTTAATCACCTTGGCCACGCTGCTGAACTCCTCCACCCATAGGGCATTCACGACCTGTATCGCGGATCATTGTTCACCATCGCGTTGTCTGAGGCAGCATCGGTGCGCGCAAGTGTGGGGTGTGCGACACCGGGTGCCACGCCGACGCCCGATCCGCGCACCGACGGGTGCGGCCTAAGCTGGTCGGCGTGAGCAGCGTGAAAAGCCGGCAATGGCGTCCCGACGAACTCCTCGACCGATACGAAGTGCTGACCATCCCCCTCGGCGACGACCCGGACGGCGAGGGCGCCGTGGAGGCCACCCTGATCCGCCAGGCCGGAGCGGAACCGGCCACCGCCGGGACGGTCCTGTACGTCCACGGCTTCACCGACTACTTCTTCCAGGAGGAGCTGGCCGAGTTCTTCCACGATCGGGGCTACGGTTTCTACGCGCTCGATCTGCGCAAGTGCGGGCGGTCGCTCCTGGACGGGCAGCAACCGCACTTCACCACCGACCTCGAGTTCTACGACCAGGAGCTGAACGCGGCACTCGATGTCGTGACCGAGGAATCCGGGTCCGGCGACGAGCCGGCTCGGGTGATCGTGGTCGCCCACTCCACCGGAGGACTGATCACGCCGCTCTGGCTCGACCGACTCCGGCGCACCGATCCGGACCGGCACCGCCGCATCAAGGGGCTGGTCCTCAACAGCCCCTGGCTGGACTTGCAGGGCGATCCCCTGCTGCGCACCGACGCCGTCAATCTGCTGATCCGCGGAGTCGGCCGAGTTCGGGCCAAAGCCGTGCTGCCGCAGAAACTCTCGGCAGCGTACGGCGAGAGCCTGTCCGCCGACGCCCACGGCGAGTGGACCTACGATCTGCGGCGCAAGCCGCTCGGCGGTTTCCCGGTGACCTTCGGCTGGCTGGCCGCCGTCCGCGCGGGACAGCATCGCCTGCACCGGGGGCTCGACATCGGCGTGCCCGCCCTGGTCCTGCGATCGGACAAGACCCGCTTCACCGGGGCCTACGAGCCTGCGGTCGACACCGCTGACTGCGTGCTCGACGTGAAGCAGATCGCGCAGTGGTCCGGCGTGATCGGCCGTCGCGTGTGGGCGGTGGCCGTCCCCGACGCCCGCCACGACGTCTTCCTTTCTCTGGAGACGCCCCGGCGCATCGCCTACGACGAAGTGCAGAACTGGCTGCACACGATCTTCGGCGAGGGGGCGCGGCGATGAGCGCTCAGCAGGTCGATCTGGCGATCATCGGTTCGGGAAGCGGCAACTCCATCCCGGACGAACGCTTCGACGCGATGAGCATCGCGATCTTCGAGGAGGGCGTCTACGGCGGCACCTGCCTCAACGTCGGGTGCATTCCGACGAAGATGTTCGTCTACGCCGCGGACGTGGCCGACACCGTCCGGTCGGCGGCCCGGTACGGCGTCGAGGCGAGCGTCGAATCGGTCGACTGGCCCGCCATCGTCGACCGGGTCTTCGGCCGCATCGACCCGATCTCGGCCGGCGGCAAGGAGTACCGGGTGGAGCGTTGCGACAACGTCACCGTCTACTCCAGCCACGTCCGCTTCGACGGCCGCGACGACGAGTCGGCCCGATACCGCCTGGTGACCGACGACGGCGACCTGGTGCTGGCCCGCAAGGTCGTCGTCGCCGCGGGCTCGCGGTCGGAGATTCCTGAGGTGATCGCCGATTCGGGCGTTCATCACTACACCAACAGCGACGTGATGCGCCTGCCCGCCCTGCCGAAGCGGATGGCGATCCTCGGCAGCGGATACATCGCCGCCGAGTTCGCCCACGTCTTCTCCGCTCTCGGCGTGGACGTCACCGTCGTCGCCCGCAGCGGACGGCTGCTGCGCCGGCTCGACGACGACGTCAGCGAGCGATTCACCGCGGTGGCCCGCCGGCAGTGGGACGTCCGGCTCGACAGCACGCTCGCGGGTGCGATCGACCTCGGCGACGACGGCGTCCGGCTCTCGTTCACCGACGGCCGGCACGTCGATGCCGACGCCCTGCTCGTCGCGACCGGCCGGACACCCAACGGCGACCGCCTCGGCCTCGACACGATCGGTGTGGAGCTGCTCGCCGACGGCCGCGTGCCGGTGGACGCACACGGCCGCACACCGGCTCCCGAGGTGTGGGCGCTCGGCGATGTCAGTTCACCGTTCCAGCTCAAGCACGTCGCCAACCACGAACAGCGTGTGGTCCAGGAGAATCTGCTGCTCGGCTGGCACGCCGACGAGCTGGCCTCGTTCGACCACCGGTACGTGCCGGCCGCGGTCTTCACCCATCCGCAGATCGCCACCGTCGGACTCACCGAGGCGCAGGCCCGCGAGACCGGGCGCGACATCGCCGTCAAGGTGCAGGAGTACGGCGACGTCGCCTACGGCTGGGCGATGGAGGACACGACCGGATTCTGCAAGCTCATCGCCGATCGTCGCAGCGGTGAACTGCTCGGCGCGCATCTGATGGGTCCGCAGGCGTCCACCGTGATCCAGCCCGTCATCCAGGCGATGAGCTTCGGTCTCCGGGTGCCGGACATGGCCCGCGGCCAGTACTGGATCCATCCCGCCATGCCGGAGGTGCTCGAGAACGCACTCCTCGGCCTGGACCTGGAGTGAGGGCGGCGGCGGCCCGAGCGGGTTCTCAGAAGCGCGAGGACCGCAGGGAGATCTCGCTCGCCAGAGCGGCCGCCGCATTCTCGGGAATCCAGTGGTCGACGCCGTGGAGTTCGGAGAAGCGGAAGTCGGAGTAGACGTATCGGCCGCTGAACTCGGCCTGTTCGCGTCCCAGAGCCGCGTCGCCGTCGCTCCACACCATGGTGGTCGGGATCTCGACCGGCGGGCAGGCCAGGGTGGCCGCGACGTCGCCGGTGAAATTGGCGCGATACCAGTTCAGCGGACCGGTCAGCGCACCCGGCTCGAGGATCGGCGCGAGTTCCTCGCCGGTCACGCCGGCACGCCGGAGCAGGACGCCGTCTCGGGCGCTCAGCCTCTCCTCCGCGCCGTCGGCGATGAAATCCTTGATGTAGGCCGACCGCTCACGCTGATCGCCGCCCGCCGCGAGTGCATCGCGCATCGCGGACGGGTGTCCGGTGCTGACGGCCACCAGGCCGGTGAAGCGGTCGGGATGCTTGGCCGCCAGATGCCAGGCGACGATCCCGCCCCAATCGTGGCCGACGACCATCGAGTACGAGATGTTGAGGTGGTTGAGGATCCCGATGACGTCGCCGACGAGCGTGTCGAGACGGTAGGCGTCGACCTCCTCGGGCCGGGCGCCGGGACTGTAGCCCCGCTGATCGATGCGCAGGGTGCGGAGCCCGGCCTCGTGCACGCGCGGAACCACGTCGTCGTAGCACCGCGAGTTCACCGGGAACCCGTGCAGGAGCACCACCCACGGTCCTCGAGCGGGCCCGCTCTCCTCGACGTCGAAGGTCAGTCCGTCATGCTCTACGGTCAGGTGCGCGGTGTTCACCAAGCCAGGATAGGACGGTGGGCACCGCGGGCGGGCCGCCCTCGATCAACCCGTGGATACTCGGCATGTCGAGGTGCTCGCACACCAGATCGGCCATCAGATCCAGTTGCGACCGGCGCACCTGCGCGACGCACAGCCGCGGATCGGCGGTGAAGCCCGTCCGGCCCGCCCGCCGCGCGATCTCGGCCAGGAAGACGCGGCGGAAGCCGTCGCTCTCCAGCGCGCCGTGGCAGTGGGTGCCGTAGACCGCTCCCCTGCGGGCGCCCTCGGGGCCGGTCGCCGCGGAGTCGAGCCAGGGCTGCTCCTCGCTGCGCACCACGACCCCGTGATGGATCTCGTATCCGCGCACCGGCTCACCGGCCGCGTGACCGTCGAAGGTCCGCAGGGTCTTGTCTTCGGCGAACTCGATGTCGACGTCGAGCAGCCCCAGCCCCTCGACGGGCCGGGCGACACCCGACGTCGCTGTGCCGACGGACTCCACCGTGTCGACGATGCTCCGGCACAGCATCTGGAAGCCGCCGCAGACCCCGAGCACCGGCCGGCCGCGCTGCGCACGTTCGATCAGCGCATCGGCCAGACCGGTGGTCCGCAGCCACGCGAGGTCGCTGAGGGTCGCGCGGGTTCCGGGCAGCACCGCCAGATCCGCGGCCCGGACCGCCGACGGGTCGTCGACCCACGTCACGTCGACGTCGGGTTCGCACGCCAGAGCCAGGACATCGGTGCTGTTGGAGATGCGGGGCAACCGGATCGCGGCCACCGACAGCCGCTCCCGTCCGGCGCCGCCCACGCCGCGAGGTCCGCCCACGCGGGCGCCGACCGATGCGGCCAGCGAATCCTCGGCATCGAGCCGGAGACCGTCGGCGAACGGGATCACGCCGAAGGTCGGTCGCCCGGTGCGCTCGCGCACCATCTCCAGTCCGGGAGCGAGGATCGCCGGATCGCCGCGGAACTTGTTCACGATGTATCCGGCGACGAGCGCCTGGTCGTCCGCGTCGAGGACCGCCGTGGTGCCGAACAGATGGGCCAGCGATCCGCCGCGGTCGATGTCGGTGACCAGCACCACCGGCATGTTCGCCGCCCGGGCCAATCCCATGTTCGCGATGTCGGTGGCGCGGAGGTTGATCTCCGCGACCGAGCCCGCGCCCTCGCAGATCACCACGTCGAAGTCCCGTCGCAACGACGCGAGTTCGTCGGCGACCACACCCGCCAGCCGGGTACGCCAGAGCTGATAGTCGGCGGCCCCGACCTCGCCGACCGTGCGTCCGCGCACCACCACGTGCGAGCGCCGGTCACCGCCGGGCTTCAGCAGCACCGGGTTGAATCGCGTGTCCGGTTCCAGCCCGCAGGCCTGCGCCTGAAGCGCCTGCGCCCGGCCGATCTCACCGCCGTCGAGGGTGACGGCGGAATTGTTCGACATGTTCTGCGCTTTGAACGGCGCCACCGTGATCCCGTCACGCGCCAGCGCCCGGCACAGTCCGGCGACGATCAGGCTCTTGCCCGCGTCGCTGCTCGTGCCACCGACCAGAAGTGCGCCGCTCACCCCCGAAGTCAGCTCTCGTCGGGCAGCGTCAGGATCTCGGCACCGGTGTCGGTGACGACGAGGGTGTGCTCGAACTGCGCGGTCCACCTGCGGTCGGCGGTCACCACGGTCCAGCCGTCGTCCCACATCTCCCAGTCGAGGCCGCCCAGATTGATCATCGGCTCGATGGTGAAGACCATCCCCGGTTCCAGGACGGTGTCGACGCTCGGCTGGTCGTAGTGCAGCACCACCAGACCGTTGTGAAAGGTCTCACCGATCCCGTGGCCGGTGAAGTCGCGCACCACCGAGTACCCGAAGCGGTTCGCGTACGCCTCGATCACCCGGCCCACCACGTTGAGCGCGCGACCGGGTTTGACGGCCTTGATCGCGCGCTCGGTCGCGATCCTGGTCCGCTCCACCAGATCCCGCGCCTCCGGTGAGACGTCGCCGGCGAGGAACGTCGCATTCGTGTCGCCGTGCACACCGTCGATGTAGGCCGTCACATCGATGTTGACGATGTCGCCGTCCTCGATCACCGTCGAATCGGGGATGCCGTGACAGATCACCTCGTTCAGCGAGGTGCAGCAGGACTTCGGGAATCCCTTGTAGCCCAGCGTCGACGGGTAGGCGCCGTGATCGATCATGTACTCGTGGGCGATCCGGTCGAGTTCGGCTGTCGTGACTCCCGGAGCGACGGCCCGACCCGCCTCGGCCAGGGCGTTGGCCGCGATCCTGCCCGCCACGCGCATCTTCTCGATCGTCTCCGGGGTCTGCACCCACGGTTCGTGGCCCTCGTTCACCGAGTCCTTCCACGCGTACTCGGGACGTTCGATCGAGTCGGGGACGGGCAGCGTCGGAGCCACGACGCCGGGAACCAGTGGTGCGCGAACTGTCATGACGGAAATTCTACGGACGCCTCCGCCGCGGACACCGCTCGGCCGGAATCGCACCGATGTGCGTCGAGGAGGTACCAACCAGTAAGGTGTGCCTAACAGAACTGTGAGCATGACAAGGCGGATTCAGGTGACGGCTCCTACCCGGTCCGCGATGTCGATCGCCCCTGTCTGGGCCCTGCTGCTGGTCGTCGGACTGTTCGTATCCGGATGCACCACCGAGCCCATCGACACCGGCGCGACCGCCACCGCGACCAGCGCGACACTGCGCTCCGGCCCCGCCACCGCGGCGCTCCCGGACGCCGACGTCGTCCCGGTCGACTCCGCCGTGGTGCCGGGCCCCCGCGCCGACCGGATCATCGCGCTCGATCGGAACGGCACGCTGGGCGACATCGTCTTCTCGCTCGGCCTGGGCACGCACGTCGTGGGCCGCGACCGTTCCACCACCTTTCCGTCGGCCTCGCGGCTGCCGTACGTGACCGAGACCGGCCACGCGATCAACCCCGAACGCGTCCTCGCGCAGAATCCGTCCATCGTCCTGGTCACCGACGACGCCACCCCCGCGGGTGCGGTCGACCAGATCCGTGCCGCGGGCATCCCGGTGTCGGTCTTCACCGGCCAGCGGTCGGTGGCCGGCAGCCCCGCGCTCATCCGCGATGTGGCCGCCGCGCTCGGCGTACCCGCGCAGGGCGAGAAACTGGTGGCGCGCACCGAGAAGCAGATCGCCGACGCCCGCGCCCTCCTCCCTCGCCCGACCGGCGATCCGACCATCGGCTTTCTGTACATCCGCGGCGAACATCTGATCCTGCTCGCGGGTCCGGGTTCCGGTGCGGACGATCTCATCGAAGCGCTCGGCGGTCGCGACGCCGGCACCAAGGCAGGCCTGACCGCGCCGTTCACGCAAGTCAGCGCCGAATCGATGATCCGGGCCGATCCCGACGTACTGCTCGTGATGACCCAGGGCGCCGACTCGGTCGGCGGCCTCGACAAGGTCCTTCAGCTGCCGGCCGTGGCCGACACCTCCGCCGGGCGCAACCGGCGCATCGTCGAGATGGACGAGACGCAGATCCTCATGTTCGGTCCCGACACCGGTCTGGTCCTCAGCGCGCTGGCGAAGGCGATCTATGTCTGATCTCGCCGACCGCGCCGAGCCGCGGCACAGTGACACCGGACACGGGAACACTGCACCACGGGACCCGCGGTCCGGCAGCGCTCCCGGGTTGCGGTATCGGCTGACGGCCGCGCTGTCGGTCTTCCGCGGCCGCGCACTGTGGGTGATGGCGGCGACGCTCGTCCTGCTCGGCGTGGTGGTCGTCGTCTCCGCGGGCACCGGACAGGTACACATTCCGCCTCTGGAGGTGCTCGGCTCCATCGCGCACCACTGGCACCTCGACATCGGTCCCCTGCCCACGCATCCGCAGGGCGAGAACGCGCTGTGGGTCTCGAGGTTCCCGCGGATCCTGCTCGGGCTGCTGGTCGGGCTCGCTCTCGGCACGGCGGGCTGCCTGCTGCAGGGAGTGCTCGCCAATCCCCTCGCCGAGCCGGGCATCATCGGCGTCTCGTCCGGAGCCGCGGTCGGCGCCTGCCTGATGATCGTGATCGGCGGCACCGGAACCAACGGCTGGGCCGTCGCCGGCGCCGCCGCGCTCTTCGGGCTCCTCACCACGGCCGGCGTCTACGTCTTGAGCATCCGTGACGGTGCGTCGTCGACGATCATGCTGGTCCTGACGGGTATCGCCGTCAATGCCTTCGCGCTCGGGATCATCGCCTATCTGACCTACGTCGCCTCCACCGCAGCCCGCGAGCAGATCGTCTTCTGGCAACTCGGTTCGCTGGCGGGCAACGTCTCGTGGACGCAGGTGAAGATCGTCGCACCGCTCGCCCTCGCCGGCCTCGCGGGCGGAATGGTGCTGGTCAAGAAGCTCGACCTGCTCGCCCTCGGCGACGTGCAGGCCGCCGCCCTCGGCGTCAACGTGGAGGCCGTGCGACGCCAGGTGATCGTCCTGGTCGCGATGCTCACCGCGGCGGGCGTCGCGTTCACCGGAATCATCATGTTCGTCGGCCTGATCGTCCCGCACGTGATGCGCCTGCTGGTGGGCCCGCGGCACGCGCTGCTGCTTCCGGCGAGCGCACTGGGCGGCGCACTGGTGATCGCCGCCGCCGACCTCGCCGCGCGCACACTCACCGGCGGCGAACTGCCGCTCGGCATGCTCACCTCGCTGATCGGCGGCCCGGTGTTCTTCCTCCTGCTGCGCCGGCGGAATGCGGCGGCACGATGGTGACCGGGCAGACCGCCGTGCACGGCGGAGTCGTCGCCGAGGACGTCACCGTCCGGATCGGCCGCCGGGAGATCGTCCACGGCGTCGACCTGGCCGCGCACCCCGGCGAGATCCTGGCCCTCGTGGGCCCGAACGGATGCGGGAAGTCCACCCTGCTGTCCGCGGTCTCCGGAGTCCGCGCACCGGAGTCCGGGACCGTGCGCATCGGCGACATCGACGTCCACCGGGCCGACTCGCTCACTCTCGCCCGCGCCCGCGCGCTCGTGACGCAGCAGAACCGAGCCGACACACCGTTCACGGTGCGCGAAGTGGTCGAGATGGGCCGATTCCCGTGGACCCGCACCCCGCAGGCGGTGCAGTCGGAGGAACTGATCGACGCCGCGATCGCCGAATGCGGGCTGGAAGATCTACTGAATCGGCCGTTCCCGCAGCTCTCCGGCGGGCAGCAGGCACGGGTCTCGCTGGCCCGTGCGCTGGCGCAGGACACACCGGTCCTGCTGCTCGACGAGCCGACCGCCGCACTCGACATCGGGCACACCGAACAGGTCCTGACGATCCTGTCGCGCCGTGCGGCGGCGGGCGCCACGGTGATCCTCGTGGTGCACGATCTGACGCTCGCGGCCGCCTACGCCGACCGCGTCGCCGTGATGAAGGCCGGACGGCTGCTCGCGACCGGCGCCGTCGACGAGGTGATGACCGCCGACCTGCTGTCGGAGACCTACGATCATCCGGTCCTGATCTGGGACCACCCCGACACCGGCGAACGGATCATCACACCCGCGCGGTGAACCGCAGGCTACGGCCGGTAGCCCGCGGGGATCGCGTCGAGGAAGTCGCGCGTCACATTCACCGAATTGGTGGAGTCGCCGCCGAGCACGATGAGAGTCGCGAACGCGATGTCGCCGCGATAGCCCGCGAACCACGCGTGCGATCCGCCCGCGACCTCCGCCTCGCCCGTCTTGCCGTACACCTCGCCCGATCCGGCGATCGAGGTCGCCGTTCCCTCGGTGACCACCGCGCGCATCATCGGCCGCAGCCGCTGGTACACCTCGTCCGACAGCGCGGCCTGCGGGCCGGTCACCGTCGTCTCGCGTCCGTCGATGAGCTGCGGGACCTGAGCCCTGCCGGTGGCCGCGGCCGCGGCCACGAGCGCCATGCCGAGCGGGCTCGCCAGCACCCGGCCCTGTCCGAAACCGTCTTCGCTGCGGGCCACCAGCCCGGGTTCGACGGGCACCGAGCCGGACTTCACGTCCAGACCGGGCACCCGGTACACCTCTCCCAGCCCCATCGCGGCGGCCGCGTGGGTGAGATCGGTGGGCCCCATCCGGCTGGCCAGGTCGGCGAAGGTGGTGTTGCAGGAGTGGGCGAAGGCGGAGCGCAGCGGCACCGCCCCGAGCGAGAAGCCGTCGTAGTTCGGGATGGAACGCTCACCGATGTGGATCTCGCCGGGACACGGCACGATCGCGTCGGGATCGGTCATCTTGTCGTGGAAGGCCGCCGCGGAGGTGACCATCTTGAAGGTCGAACCCGGCGGGTACAGACCGGAGGTGGCGATGAGGCCGTCACGATCGGCATCGCGGTTCTGGGCGATCGCGAGGATCTTGCCGGTCGACGCCTGCAACGCCACGAGCATCGCCTGCTTCCCCTGGACGGCGTTCACCGCGCGCTGCGCCGCGTCCTGCACCGACCGCGACAGGGTAAGCAGGACCGCGGGCGCGGGCGTGCCCGACTCGTCGGCGACCACGTCGGCGACCAGTCCGTTGGGGTTGAGCACCGAGACCCGCCACCCGCTGGCCCCGGTGAGGCCGCCGGAGACCTCGTCCTTGACCTTCGCGAGCACCGACGGTGCGAATCCGGGGTCCCGCGGAACCAGAACGGCCTGGTCCTCGGTCACGATTCCGGGCACGGCCAGCCGGTCGCGCAGCCGGTCGAAGTCCGCGGTCTGGATCCGGCCGATCGGCAGCGGATCGCTCCGCGCCGTCGACTTCTCGGCGATCGCCTGCGGGTCGAGTCCGGGGATCAGGGGACCCAGGACGTCCACCAGACGGTGCGCCGAATCGCTGACGCTTCCCCCGGCCGCGGCCTTCGCGGCGTCGAACGACACCCCGACCACGGTGCCGTCGACCATCACCTCCGAACCGTCGGACTCGTTGACGGCCGCCCGCGGCGGACTGGTCTGCGACATCGCCAGCCGCTGGTCGGCGCCGAGCTTGGGATGGATCGCCGACGACTTCCACCGCACCGACCAGCCGGTGTCGCCGCGGCCGAGCGCGATGGTCGCCGAGTACTCCCACGATCTGTCGCCGGCCAGGGTCCAGGTGTAGGTGACGGGCACGTCCGCGACGTCCTGATCGATCCGTACCCGCCCGGCGGTCGCCGACATCGAGTCCGCCGCCAGTCCGGTCCACGTCTGCGCGAGTTGATCGCGAGCCCGGTCCGGATCGGTGGTGACCGCCCCCGCGCCGGAGAAGTCGCGGTCGGCGAACCGGTCGAGGAAGGTCTGAACAGCCGACCGGGGACCGTCGTCCTGCGTCGCACACGCCGTCAGAGTCGCCAGCAGCGCCAGCACCACGACGAGGCACGGCACCGTCGACCGGCTGCGATGAGAGCGACGCACGCGCGCTCGGAGTGTACTGGGCATCGGCCCGATCATAGAGGACGAGCGGGCGGCGGCCGTCAGTCGACCAGGACGGTCGCGAAGGTGCCGACCTGCTGGAATCCGACCCGTTCGTAGGTGTGCCGGGCGGCGGCGTTGAAGCTGTTCACATACAGGCTCGCGATCCGGCCCTGGCGGGCGATCGCCGCGGCCACCGCCGCGGTGCCCACCACGCCGTATCCCCTGCCGCGCCAGTCAGGATCCACCCAGACGCCCTGGATCTGGCCCACCTTGCGGGACATGGAACCGATCTCGGCCTTGAACACCACGCGGTCTCCGTCGAATCGGGCGAATACGCGCCGCGCCGAGATCAGCGCCGCGAGCCGCCTCCGGTACGACCTGCCCTCGTCCCCGGCCCGCGGATCGACGCCGACCTCGCCGATGAACATCTCGACGGCCGCCGGGAAGTAAGCGTCCAGATCGGCCATCGTCACCAGGCGGACCTGCGGATCGGGCGCGATCTCGGGGTAGCCCGTGAGCGCGAGCAGCGGCTGGTCGTCGCGGATCTCCCGCGGGGGACCCCATGCCGCCGCGACGCGGTCCCACAGTCCGAGCACCAGGTCGGCCGATCCCACCACCGACGAGCACAGACGCGGCGACGCCAGTGCGCGGTCGGCGAAGACGTCGAGATCGGTCGCGCCGCCGATCAGCGGCATCAGATTCGCACCCGAGAAGGCGAGTGACTCGCTCGGCTGCGAGGCGGTCCACATCTCGCCTCCGAGGAAGCGGGGCGAGAGCCCGTACGCCTCCACCCGTGCCGCGACCATGCACGACGCCACCGGGTCGAGGTCGAGTGCGCGGGCCACCGCGTCGGCGTCTTTGGCGCCGAGCGGCCGGTCACCGAGGATCCCCAGCACGGCCCACCTCCCTGCTCACTTCAGTTCAGCAGCATCCCGACGTGACAGCGGATCGCTACGTCACGGTCACGACCGGGGCGCCGCTTCCAGTCTCCCCCGACTCCTCGGCGATACGCAGCGCTTCGGTGATCAGAGTCTCGACGATCTGTGCCTCGGGAACGGTCTTGATGACCTCGCCCTTGACGAAGATCTGGCCCTTGCCGTTACCCGACGCGACGCCGAGGTCGGCTTCGCGGGCCTCGCCCGGCCCGTTCACCACGCAGCCCATCACGGCCACGCGGAGCGGGATCTCCATGCCCTCCAGTCCGGCGCTGACCTCGTCGGCCAGTTTGTAGACGTCGACCTGCGCGCGGCCACACGACGGGCACGAGACGATCTCCAGCTTCCGCGGGCGCAGGTTCAGTGACTGCAGGATCGCGTCGCCGACCTTGATCTCCTCGGCCGGAGGCGCCGACAGTGAGACGCGGATCGTGTCGCCGATGCCCTCGCTCAGCAGCGCACCGAAGGCCACGGCCGACTTGATGGTGCCCTGGAACGCCGGTCCGGCCTCGGTGACGCCGAGGTGCAGCGGGTAGTCGCACTGCGCGGCCAGCTGACGGTAGGCCTCGACCATCACCACCGGGTCGTTGTGCTTCACAGAGATCTTGATGTCGCCGAAACCGTGCTCCTCGAACAGGCTCGCCTCCCACAGGGCCGACTCCACCAGAGCCTCCGGCGTCGCCTTCCCGTACTTCTCCAGCAGTCGCTTGTCGAGGGATCCGGCGTTGACGCCGATCCGGATCGGGATGCCCGCGTCGCCTGCCGCCTTGGCGACCTCCTTGACGCGGCCGTCGAACTCCTTGATGTTCCCCGGATTGACGCGCACGGCGGCGCAGCCGGCGTCGATCGCGGCGAAGATGTACTTCGGCTGGAAATGGATGTCGGCGATCACCGGGATCTGCGACTTGCGCGCGATCACCGGCAACGCGTCCGCGTCCTCCTGGCGGGGGCACGCCACCCGGACCATGTCGCATCCGGAGGCGGTGAGCTGCGCGATCTGCTGCAGCGTGGCGTTCACATCGTGTGTCTTGGTGGTGCACATGGACTGCACGGAGATCGGGAAGTCGCTGCCGACGCCGACGTCGCCGACGTGGATCTGCCGCGTCTTGCGTCTGGGAGCGAGCACCGGCGGCGGTCCGGCGGGAATCCCGAGACCGATCGATTGAGTCATGTTTCCTCTCCTTGGCACCGTGATCGGCGGGCGCGCCGGCGCGGTCACCCCTCGAGTCTACCGACCCCGGCGCCACCGTGCGCACCGCGTCGACCGGGCCGATGTCCAGGGATTTGGACAGTTCAGCGGCCTGCGGACACGGCAGCATCAGTGCTGCAGATCACTGTCTGCGCCCCTGTCCGCACGTCCGAATCACCCGTCCCTGTCCGCCACCTCTGCCGAACGGAACCGCCCATGACGACCACCACCCCGAGAATCACCATCCCGACGCCCCCGCACCGCACCTCCGCGAAGAACGCCGGCCGACAGGCGGCGCTCGTCGCCGGCGCCCTCGCACTGGCGATGACCGCCCAGTCGGCGACGACGCCGGCAGCGGGTGCCGATCCCGCGTCGTCGGGCAGTCCGGAGTATCTGGTCGTCGGCGCGAGCGGCACGCCCGGCGTCACCGTCCTGAAGGCCCAGGGGCCGCGGCTGACGAAGGTGAGCACCGCTCCGACGAAGACCTCGTTCTCCCTCTCCCTCCGGCCGCATCCCAACGGGAAGTGGGTCTACAGCGCCGGGGTGGCCTCGTCGAACATCCAGGCGTGGCACCTCACCTCCGCAGGCCGGCTGGTCCCGTTGGCGGGCGGCGGCATCACCGACGCCGGCGGTCCCGTCACCGGCCTCGGCTTCAGTCCCGACGGCCGCTACCTGGTCGCGACCGTTGGCTCGGTGCGCACCACCCTGGTGACCTACCGGGTCTCGAGCACCGGCGGGTTGACGCCCGTCAGCCGGACCGATCAGCCGAACCCCGTCAGCGCCCTGGGCCATCCGCTCTTCACACCGGACGGCAAGCACGTCTACGTGCCGAGCTTCGTGGCCTGCACCATGGACGCGTACTCGTTCAGCGACTCGGGCAAGCTCACCCACATCGGGACCACTCAGGCCGCGGGGCTGATGCCCGCACTCGGCCAGGTCACGCCCGACGGCAAATACCTGTACATCGGCAACGAGCAGTCGCACAACATCAACGGCTGGCGCATCAACCGGAACGGCACGCTGACGCCCATCGGCGCCCCGTTCGTCGGGCTCGTGCCGCACGGCATGGCGGTGACCTCCGACAGCAGGTACGCCTACGCGCCGATGACGATGGGCATGAATGTGGCCTCGTTCCGGATCGGCCGGAACGGGACGCTCAACACGGTCGCGTCGACGCCGACCGGGCTCACCAGCCCGCCGGCCCGAGTGGTCCTCAGCCAGGACCAGAAGTGGCTCTACGTCATCGACGTCGCCTCGCTGACCGGGCTCACCTCGCACGTGAGCGCCTACCGCCGCCTGTCCGGCGGCCGTCTGGCGAAGTCCGGCACCTCCGCCGACACCGGCCTGGTGTTCACCGACGGCGACACCGCCTTCACCATCCGTCCCTCGGCGTGACGGCGGGCGCCCCGGCCCGGACGCGCTCGGGGCGCCTGGCGGTGACGGCGTCAGAACACCTTGATCGGGTTGACGATGTCGGCTGTCACGGTGAGGATCATGAACCCGCCCATCACGGCCACCACCGCGTAGGTGATCGGCAGCAGCCGGTAGTAGTCGACCGGACCCGCCGCGATCTTGCCGAAGCGGCGGCGCACGGTGTTGCGGATCTTCTCGTAGAGGGCGATCGCCATGTGTCCGCCGTCCAGCGGGAGCAACGGGATCAGGTTGAAGGCGCCCAGGAAGAAGTTCACGCTGAGCAGCAGCCCGAAGAACATGTCCCAGTAACCGTGTTCCACGGCCTGTCCGCCGAGGACCGACGCGCCGACCACGCTGACCGGACTGTCGACGGCGCGCTCGCCGCCGGTGACCGCGTGCCACAGGCCGGTGACCTTGGACGGCAGCGAGATCAGCGCCTTGAAGGTCTCGCTGAAGATGTCGCCGGTGAAACGCAGCGCGCCGCCCCAGATGCTGCCCGCGCCGTAGTGCTCGACGTAGGCGGTGTCCAGGCCCACGCCGATGGCTCCGACCTGTGCGGGGCGCAGCGCGCCGCCGTCGCCTTCCACCATCCGCTGGACCGGGGTCACCGGCACCGTCAGATCCATCCGGTGGCCGTCGCGCTCCACCGTGAGGGCGACGGTGCCGGCGGACTGCTGGACGCGTTGGATCATGTCGGACCGGTCGGTGACGGTGTGGCCGTCCACCGCGAGCACCTGATCGCCGACCTGCAGTCCGGCTGCCGCAGCCGGGGCCGTTCCCGTGCACGCCACGGGCACTCCCTGCGCATCGGTGGTGGTGGCCACGCACTCCAGCGACTTCACGTACACCGGTTGATCGCCGATGATCGGCAGGCCCCACCCCAGACCCAGCACCACGACGAGCGCGAAGCCGAGGATGAAGTTCTGGACGGGTCCGGCGGCGAGAACCACGAGCCGTTTCCAGGTCGGCTGCGCGTACATCGCGCGTTCGCGTTCCTCGTCGGTCAGATCCTCGTGGGGCGTCATGCCCGCGATGTCGCAGAAGCCGCCGAGTGGCACCGCTTTCACGCCGTACTCGGTCTCCCCGCGCCGGGTGGACCACACCGTGGGACCGAAGCCGACGAAATAGCGGCGCACCTTCATTCCCGTCGCCTGCGCGGCCCACATGTGACCGAGCTCGTGCCAGGCGATCGAGATCAGCAGTGCCAGCGCGAAGAGCGCGACGCCGAGCACCAGACTCACTGATCGTCTCCCTCAGACCCGTGGGAGCACCGGGCCCCGCTTGACTGTGTTCGTGCCGGCCGCGTCCGTGCCGAGTGTGTTCTTCCCGACTACGAGCGCGCCGTGACGTGCTCCGCGGCACGCCGCCGCGCCCACTGGTCGGCGGCCAGCACCTCGTCCAGGGTACCCGGCCGCGATGACCACTGATCGGCGTCGGCCAGCACGTCCGCGATGACGCCGACGATCCGCGGGAAGTCGATGGCGCCGGCGAAGAATCCCTCCGCCGCCACCTCGTTGGCGGCGTTGTACACCGCCGTGAGGCTGCCGCCTGCCTTTCCGGCGCTGCGTGCGAGACGGATCGCCGGGAACACCTCGTCGTCCACCGGCTCGAAGGTCCACGTGGACGCGGTGGTCCAGTCGCACGCCGACGACGAGCCGGGGACGCGGTGGGGCCAGCCGAGGGCCAGTGCGATCGGCAGCTTCATCGACGGCGGCGACGCCTTCGCGATGGTGGCTCCGTCGACGAAGGTCACCATCGAGTGCACGATCGACTGCGGGTGAACGGTGACGTCGATGCGGTCGTAGTCGACGCCGAACAGCAGGTGCGCCTCGATGACTTCGAGCGCCTTGTTGACCAGCGTCGCCGAGTTGAGGGTGATCATCGGACCCATCGACCAGGTGGGATGCCTGCCCGCCTGCTCGGGCGTCACACCGCGCACCTGCTCGGCGGTCCACCCGCGGAACGGCCCCCCGGACGCCGTCAGGACGAGTCGCTCCACCTCGTCCGCGGTGCCGCCGCGCAGGCACTGCGCGATCGCCGAGTGCTCGGAGTCGACCGGCACGATCTGACCCGGCGCCGCGGCGTCGAGCACCAGGGCGCCGCCGGCCACCAGCGACTCCTTGTTCGCCAGTGCGAGCCGCGCCCCCGACTCCAGGGCGGCCAGGCTCGGGCGCAGACCGATCGCCCCGACCACTCCGTTGAGGATCACGTCGGCCTCCACCGACTCGATCAGCCGGACCATGGCGTCGGGTCCGCCGAGCACCGGGCCGCCCAGCCGGTCGCCGAGCACGACGGCGGCGTCGGCGTCGGCGACGGCCACCCGCTGCGGCGCCAGCCCCGTTTCGGCGACCTGCCGCTGGAGCAGTTCCAGGCTTCCCCCGCCCGCCCCGAGGCCGACCACCTGGAACCGGTCCGGATGCTCGGCGACCACTTCGAGGGCCTGGGTGCCAATGGATCCCGTGGATCCGAGAATCAAAACACGCGTCGTCACACCCGACATTGTCGCGCACGCGGGTCGGGTTATGCTGTAGGCCGGACTACTACCGGTCGTCATAAGGAGTGAACGTGGCAAGCACTGAGGTCGAAACCATCGATACCGGATGGGTTCACGAGCCCGCCGACGCCCCGTCGGCTCGTTTCGGCTGGCACGGTGTGGCCCGCCGCTCGATCGCGATCGCTTCCTTCGTCACCGCGATCATCCTGCTCGGCATGCTCAAGGGTAATCACGTCGGCCACATCGAGGACATCTTCCTCATCGTCATCGCCGTGGCACTGATCGGTTACACCGTCTACGAGATGATTCCGCGCAAGGGCGTCTGGAAGCGCTGACCCGGCTGCGCAGGCACAGTCACCGGAATACCTGAAAGACCCGGACGCCACGTCGTCCGGGTCTTTCTCGTCTCTGTCCGTGTATGACGCGCCTACTTCTCTTCGGCGGCGAGCTGACCGCACGCCGCGGCGATCTCCTGCCCGCGGGTGTCGCGGACCGTGCACGACACCCCGTGTTCGCGCACCCGGCGGACGAACTCGGCCTCCACCGGTTTGGGGCTGGCGTCCCACTCGGATCCGGGCGTCGGATTCAGCGGAATGAGATTCACATGGACGAGCGAACCGAGCGCGGACCGGAGCTTGCGTCCCAGCAGGTCGGCGCGCCACGGCTGATCGTTCACATCCCGGATGAGCGCGTACTCGATCGACACGCGCCGGCCGGTCGTGTCCGCGTAGTAGCGCGCGGCCTCGAGCACCTCGGCGACCGACCACCGGTTGTTGACCGGCACCAGGGTGTCGCGCAGTTCGTCGTCGGGGGTGTGCAGCGACACCGCGAGGGTCACCGACAGCCCCTCGTCGGCCAGGCGGCGGATCGCCGGCGCGAGACCCACCGTCGACACGGTCACCGACCGCGCCGAGATGCCGAAGCCGTCGGGCGCCGGGGACGTGATCTTGCGGACCGCGTCCACCACGCGCCGGTAGTTCGCGAGCGGCTCCCCCATGCCCATGAAGACGATGTTCGACAGCCGGCCCGGCTCTCCGACCTCACCGTCGCGCAGTGCTCGGGCGGCGGCCCGGACCTGGTCGACGATCTCGGCGGTCGACAGGTTCCGGTCGAGTCCGCCCTGACCGGTCGCGCAGAACGGGCACGCCATACCGCACCCGGCCTGTGAGGAGATGCACAGAGTATTCCGCTCGGGATAGCGCATCAGGACCGATTCCAGCAGCGTGCCGTCGTGCAGGCGCCACAGCGTCTTGCGTGTGCTGTCGTCGTCGCAGGAGATGTGCCGGACGGGTGTCATGAGCGTCGGGAAGAGCGTGCGCGCGACATCCTCGCGTGCGCCCGCGGGCAGGTCGGTCATCTCCTGAACGTCGGCGGTGAGCCGGCCGTAATAGTGTTTGGCCAGCTGATTCGCCCGGAACTTGGGCAGCCCGAGCTCGGCGGCCGCCTCGATGCGGCCCTGCTCGTCGAGGTCGGCGAAATGCTTCGGCGGCAGGCCGCGCTTGGGTGCGTCGAAAACGAGGGGCAGAGAGCTCACACCGACCATTGTCTCATGCGACGATAGAGGCATGACCACACCTGATCCGAAGCACGGGGACCGATTCGACGAGACGTCCGGCGGCGCGGAGCCACACGAGGTCGCTCCGGTCGAGGGGTCGCAGCAGTACGGCACCGTCGATCCGGTGAAAGCCGAACGCCGACGGGTGGCCGCTGCGGCCTCCGCCGCATCCGGCACACGTACTCAGGCGACGTACGTCGGATGGGTGCTCGGGGTGCTGGTCACGATCCTGTTGATCGTGTTCATCGTCATGAACCCCGACTCGGTGGAGATCGACCTGATCTTCTTCAAGGCCGACCTGCCACTCGGCGTGAGCCTGCTGATCGCCGCCATCGCGGGCGCCCTGATCACCGCACTGCTCGGCGGCGCGAGGATCTTCCAGCTCAACCGGGCGCTGAAGAAGGCGCGCAAGCACGGGTAGCGCTCGCCGCCCCGCTCCTCACAGCAGCCAGGCCAGCACTGCCCAGGTGATGAACGCCGAGGGCAGCAGCGAGTCCAGACGGTCCATGATGCCGCCGTGACCGGGCAGCAGCGTGCCCATGTCTTTGATGCCGAGGTCGCGCTTGATCTGGGACTCGACGAGGTCGCCGGTGGTGGCGACCACCACCAGCAGCGGACCGAGCACGAAACCGATCCACCAGTGCGAGGTGTCGAGGATCCACACGACGCAGGCGAGTGCGCCGAGGGTGCCGACGACAACCGATCCGGCCAGTCCCTCCCACGACTTCTTGGGACTGATCGCGGGCGCCATCGGATGCTTGCCGAACAGCACGCCCGCCACATAACCGCCGACGTCGGAGCAGACCACCACGATCATCAGGGTGAAGACGCGGAGCGCACCGTCCTCCTGGCGTACCAGGTAGGTGCCGAAGGTCGCGAGCATCGGCAGCCACGCCAGCACCAGGATCGCGACCGACAGATCGCGCATGTAGTTCACCGGAGCGTTCGACAGACCCTGTGCGAACAGCTTCCAGACCATCATCACCAGGATCGTCGCCGCCATCGCGACGAAGGTCCCGGCCAGTCCGAACGGCCACGACAGCCAGATCATCGCCTGTCCACCGGCCAGCAGCGGGATCACCGGGACCGCGAAACCGCCGTCCCGCAGCCGCTTGACGACCTCCCAGGTCGCGATCGCCAGTGCGACAGCGACGACGCCGTACCAGCCGTCCGGGGCCAGCAGCAGCACGGCGATGAGCAGACCGCCCAGGATGCAGCCGACGCCGATGGCTGCCGGGAGGTTCCGGCCGGCCCGGGAACTCCCCCCGGAGGGTTTCTCAGCCTGCTCCGGTGTACTCGTCATACCTCGAGCAGCTCAGCTTCTTTGTTCTTCACGAGCTCGTCGACCGCATCGGTGTAGGTGTGCGTGGTCTTGTCGAGTTCCTTCTCGGCGCGCGTCACCTCGTCCTCGCCCGCGTCGCCGTCCTTCTGGATCCGCTTGAGCTCGTCGACGGCCTTGCGTCGCACGTTGCGGATCGCGACCTTGGCGTCCTCGCCCTTGCCGCGCGCCTGCTTGCCGAGCTGCTTGCGGCGCTCCTCGGTGAGCTGCGGGATCGCGACGCGGATCACCGTGCCGTCGTTGGTCGGGTTGACGCCCAGGTCGGAGTTCCGGATGGCGGTCTCGATGTCGTTCATCGTCGACTGCTCGTACGGCTTGATGACGACGAGCCGCGGCTCCGGGGTGTTGATGCCCGCCACCTGGGTGATCGGAGTGGGAGCGCCGTAATAGTCGATGACGACTTTGTTGAACATCGCCGGGTTGGCACGCCCGGTGCGGATGGAGGCCATGTCGTCGCGCAGGTGGGCGACGGCCTTCTCCATCTTCTCCTCGGCGTCGAGCAGCGCTTCGTCGATCATGATGAGTCTCGTTCCTTCTTTTCGTCGCGGTGGAAGTCTGGGATCGGCAGTGGTCAGGAGGCCTGCGGGGTGCGCACCAGCGTGCCGATCGGTTCACCCGCGACCGCGCGGGCAATGTTGCCGCGCTCGAGGAGATTGAACACCAGGATCGGCATGTTGTTGTCCATGCACAGGCTGAACGCGGTCGCGTCGGCGACCTTGAGCTGCTTCTCGATCGCCTCGCGGTGGCTGATCTCGCGATACAGTTCCGCGTCCGGGTTGCTGCGCGGGTCGTCGGAGTACACGCCGTCGACGGCCTTGGCCATCAGCACCGCCTCGGCCTTGATCTCGAGCGCGCGCTGCGCAGCGGTGGTGTCGGTGGAGAAGTAGGGCATGCCCATACCCGCACCGAAGATCACCACGCGGCCCTTCTCGAGGTGACGTACGGCGCGCAGCGGCAGGTACGGCTCGGCGACCTGACCCATGGTGATGGCGGTCTGCACGCGGGTGGTGATCCCCCGCTTCTCCAAGAAGTCCTGCAGCGCGAGGCAGTTCATGACGGTGCCGAGCATCCCCATGTAGTCCGAGCGCGAACGGTCCAGACCGCGCTGCTGCAGTTCGGCGCCGCGGAAAAAGTTACCGCCGCCGATCACGATGCCGATCTGGACGCCCGAGGAGACCACCTCGGCGATCTGGTCGGCCACGGTGCCCACGACGTCCGGGTCGAGCCCCACGGAACCGCCACCGAACATCTCACCGCCGAGCTTCAGAAGCACCCGGGAGAAACCTGCTCTGCCCTCTTCGGCGGTCGACTGCGATTCGCTCATCTCTTCCTTCGCTCGAGTGTCGGCACAAACTCTCTCCATCTTAGGGCGTCGATCGTCCCGCATACGCACTCCGGCCCCGGAGTCGCCCTCGCGGGTCGATTCCGGGGCCGGAGTGCGTATGCGGCCTAGCGGACTAGGACTGGCCGACCTCGAAGCGGGTGAACGCGACGACGGTGGCGCCGGCCTCGTCCAGGATCGCCTTCACGGTCTTCTTCGAGTCGGTGACCGACGGCTGGTCGACCAGGACGACGTCCTTGTAGAAGCCGTTGACGCGGCCCTCGACGATCTTCGGGAGCGCCTGCTCGGGCTTGCCCTCGGCCTTGGCGGTCTCCTCGGCGATACGACGCTCGTTCTCGACGACGTCCGCGGGGACCTCCTCGCGGCTGGCGTACTTGGCGCGCAGCGCGGCGACCTGCATGGCGGCGCCGCGAGCGGCCTCCGCGGCGGTGTCGCCCTCGCCAGTGTAGGAGACCAGGACGCCGACGGCGGGCGGCAGGTCCGAGGCACGCTTGTGCAGGTAGACGGCCACCGGGCCGTCGTACGACGCGACGCGGCGCAGGACCAGCTTCTCGCCGATCTTGGCCGAGAGCGCCTCGACGGCGTCGGCGACGGTGCCGTCGCCGAGCTTCGCGGCGAGCAGAGCGTCGACGTCGTTGCTGCGCAGCTCGATGGCCGCACCCAGGATGTCGTCGGCGAGCTTCTGGAACTCGTCGTTCTTGGCGACGAAGTCGGTCTCGCTGTTGAGCTCGATCATGACGCCGTCACGGGCGGCGACCAGACCCTCGGCGGTGGAGCGCTCGGCACGCTTGCCGACGTCCTTGGCACCCTTGATGCGCAGCTCTTCGACTGCCTTGTCGAAGTCGCCGTCGTTGTTCGCGAGGGCGTTCTTGCAGTCGAGCATGCCCGAACCGGTCATTTCGCGCAGACGCTTGACGTCCGCCGCGGTGTAGTTCGCCATAGGTGGCGACCCTCCTTTGTCGATTTGTGATCGAGAGACAAGATTCTCCGGCGGGGTGATCACCCCGCCGGAGAAGGGGCCCGGCTCATCGTGCTCGGGGCCCGTTTCCTGCTTCTCGGCAGTTCTTATTCTGCGGCCGGAGCCTCGGTGGCGCCATCGGTGGCCGGTGCGGCCGCCGGAGCGGTCGCCTCAGCCAGGAGTTCCTGCTCCCACTCCGCCAGCGGCTCGCCCTCGCCGGCCTCCGGCTTGGCGTCGCCCGCGGTCTGGCCGGCACGCGCCTGAACGCCCTCGGCGACGGCCGAGGCGATCACGCGGGTCAGCAGAGCGGCGCTGCGGATCGCATCGTCGTTCGCCGGGATCGGGTAGTCGACGACGTCCGGATCGCAGTTGGTGTCCAGGATCGCGATGACCGGGATGTTCAGCTTGCGAGCCTCACCGACGGCGATGTGCTCCTTGTTGGTGTCGACGATCCACACGGCCGAGGGAACCTTGGCCATGTCGCGGATACCGCCGAGCGTGCGCTCCAGCTTGTTCTTCTCACGCGTGAGCATGAGGATTTCCTTCTTGGTGCGACCCTCGAAGCCACCGGTCTGCTCCATGGTCTCCAGCTCCTTCATCCGCTGGAGACGCTTGTGCACGGTGTTGAAGTTGGTGAGCATGCCACCGAGCCAACGCTGGTTCACGTACGGCATGCCGACGCGGGTGGCCTCGGCGGCGACCGACTCCTGAGCCTGCTTCTTGGTGCCGACGAACAGGATGGTGCCGCCGTGGGCGACGGTCTCCTTGACGAACTCGTAGGCGCGGTCGATGTACGACAGCGTCTGCTGCAGGTCGATGATGTAGATGCCGTTGCGGTCGGTGAAGATGAAACGCTTCATCTTCGGGTTCCAACGGCGGGTCTGATGCCCGAAGTGTGCGCCGCTGTCAAGCAGCTGCTTCATGGTCACGACAGCCATGAATATGTCCTCTCTCGCAGTTGTCACCGGCGCTCGGGTCGAGCTCCGGTCCTGGCGCCCGCCATCGGCGAACACACCCGGAGGTATCCGGGACCGCGTGTTCCGATGTAGCTTCTCGCGGGCGCGCGAAGTCACCCAAGACATGCCTGGGTGCGTCGCCAGACTACTCCGATGCGCGATCACCAGCCAAATCAGCGTCTCGGGCGACGACGGCCGCGCGACACGCCGATGGAGCCGAACCGCCGCGCCGTGCGTCTAAGTCCTATGAGGAGGTCCTATGGGGAGTCTCAATACCCGGCGTCGCGCCACCGCCATCGCGCTGGTGTGCGCGAGCGCGCTGCCTGCCGGCCCCGGCGCGGCGTCCGCGCAGCGTGCGTATCACTGGCCGCTGGCCCCGCGCCCGCCCGTGGTCCGCGGATTCGATCCGCCGGCTGAGCGCTGGCTCGCCGGGCACCGCGGCGTCGACCTGGGAGCACCCGCCGAGTCCGCGGTGGTCGCGGCCCGCGCCGGAACGGTCACCTTCGCCGGACCCGTCGCCGGCCGTTCCACCGTCACGGTGCTGCACCCCGACGGGATCAGCACCATGTATGAGCCGGTGGTGCCCCGCGTGCGTCGCGGCGAGCACATCCGAACCGGTCAGCTGGTCGGTGTGCTGCAAACCGGTCACGAGGGGTGCTCCGCGACGGCCTGCCTTCATTGGGGCGCTCGTCGCGGCAGCGGGCGGAGCGTCCGCTACCTCAACCCGCTGAGCCTGCTCGGGTTGTCGACCGTGCGGCTCAAACCACCCCGCTGACGCTGCCGGGTCGGTGATGCGGCCGGTCTCATTCACGACCGCGGGTGCGCCTGTTTGTGGACCGCGCGCAGTCGTTCCACGCTGACGTGCGTGTACAGCTGCGTGGTCGACAACGACGAGTGCCCCAGCAGTTCCTGCACCACCCGCAGATCGGCGCCTCCCTCCAGCAGGTGGGTGGCCGCACTGTGACGCAGTGCGTGCGGGCCCACCGACCGTCCCGCAGCCTCGGTGGCCCGATGCACCACCGTGCGCGCCATCCGCTGATCGAGCCGTCCTCCCCTGACGCCGACGAACAGGGCCTCCCCCGAGGCGGCGGTCGCGAGCGCCGGGCGCCCACGGCGGCGCCAGGCGTCCAGCGCCGATGCGGCAGGCGCACCGTACGGCACCACCCGCTGCTTGTCGCCCTTGCCGATCACCCGGATCGCGCGGCGATCGTCGTCGACATCGCCGACGTCGAGCCCGCACAGTTCTCCGACACGGATGCCGCAGCCGTAGAGCAGTTCGAGAACCGCACGGTCGCGCAGCGATACCGGGTCGTCGGACGAGGGTCCGTCCGGCGCGGCGGAGTCGACCCGTCGCACCGTCGCCTCGATCGCGTCCGCGGCTTCCTCGGGAGCAAGCACCGCCGGCAGCACCCGGCGCGCCTTGGGCGCCTGGAGGCGCACCGCGGGGTCGACGGACATCTCGCCTTCGCGCGTGGCCCATTCGCAGAACGTCTTGACCGACGACACCCGGCGCGCGACGGTGGTCCGCGCGGCGCCGCGGCGCGAGATCTCCGCCAGCCAGGCGCGGAGCAGGTCGAGATCGACGTCGGTGAGCCGAACTCCGCGCGCACCGGCGAACGCCGTGAGGCCGCGGATGTCGGCGAGATAGGCACGAACGGTGTGCTCACTGCGCCCGGACTCGTATCGCAGGTGCGCTGCGAAGCGATCGAGGAGGTCGGCCATGACTCGATCCTAAAGTCTCACCACATGCACCACATAGACCTCAGCAGCATCAGCGGGCGGATCACGGCAGCGGGGTCGCCCGTGCGGCGGAGCCCCGCGCGGCGATGTCCGCGACTCCCACCGCCGCGGCCAGGAGCGCGACGAGTCCCGCGAACACCAGGCCCGATTCCCGCAGTCCGATGGCGAGCGACAGTGCGCCGACACCGATGGCCGGCACGGCGAGCATGAGGTACAGGCCCGCGAAGAAGGCCGAGGACACCGCACCGCGCTGGGCGGGATCGACGCGCTCCACGGTCGCCGCGAGCCCGGCGTTGACGCACAGACCGGCGGATACGCCGAGGACGATCGGCGCGATCAGCAGCGCGGCGAGCGATTCGGCGGAGAGCGCCACCGCGAGAACGGCGGCCGCGACCACCAGTCCGCCGCATCCGGCCTGCATGGCTGCGCGCGACGAGATCCGGCGCGCGACGAACTGACCGACGACCATGAACGCGAATGCGAGGAAGACCACCAGACCCGCCACAGTGTGCGAACCGATGCCGAGGTAGCGCACCAGGAACAGGGCCGACACCGCGGTGAGGACACCGCACACGGCGAACCCCGCGCCCGCGGCGAGGACGCCCCGGACGAACGCTCCGCGGATCGGTGCGGGAACGGTCAGTCGCGGCGCCTGCAGTCGCAGCGGCGCGGGGTCGGCCGGGGCCGGCGTGAACGCACGGAGTGTGACGAACGCCAGTACCGACAGCCCCAGGTGCACCGCGTACGGCAGCGTCAGCGGAGCCGACGAGAGATCGGCGACGACCCCGGCGAAGAGGGTGCCGACACCGAGGCCGCCGGTGTTGACGGCGATCGCGAGCATTCCTGCGCGCGCTTTGTCTGCGGGACCGACCAGATCGATCACCGCGGCCGTGCCGGTGCCGCTCATCAGTCCGGCACTCAGTCCCGACACGATCCGGGCCGCGATCAGCAGCGGAAGCGACAGCGGCAGCAAGAACATGACCGCACTGATCACGGCGAGGACCAGGGCGGTCAGCAGGATCGGGCGGCGGCCGATCTGATCGGACAGCCGTCCGAAGACGATGAGCGCGAACATCACGCCGAAGGCGTAGACGGCGAACAGGATCGTCACCGTGAACTCGGTGAAGTCGAGCCGCTGCGAATAGAGCGAGTACAGCGGGGTGGGAAGGGTGGTCCCCATCATCGTGACCAGGAAGGCGAAGGCCGTCGCCAGGACGGCTCCCCGCCGCGCGGGCGCGGAAATCATGAACACTCCACCATTCGCTGAGAACATGCGTTGACTATTCAGAACATGCGTTGACTGGGCGACCGTCGACGAGACAAAGCGGTTCGTAAAGGAAGCTAGCAGCGGATGCCGGTGTGGTATCCCCCACTCGTGCGAAAAGTACTTAACCTCGGTTACCTATTTCGCGCTAAGTTTCCTGATGCCTCGCGTTCCCCGGCCTGGCGTCATCCTTCTTTCGAAAGCTCCACCGCCCCGTGACATCCCCCAGTACCTCCGCCGACCACCACGACACGGCCGAACACCCGCGCCTGGCCGTCGCAATCCTCTGCGCCGCCGGAATCGTGGTGGCGCTGATGCAGACGATCATCGTGCCGCTGATCCCCGACCTGCCGGCCATCCTCGGCACCTCACCGACCAATGCGTCCTGGGCGCTGACGATCACGCTGCTCGTCGGTGCGGTGGTGACGCCCATCTCGGGCCGCCTCGGCGACATGATCGGCAAGCGGCTGGTCCTCATCGCCAGTCTCGGCGCGGTAGCGGCGGGATCGGTCGTCTGCGCGCTCTCGTCGGGGCTGGCACTGTTCCTCATCGGACGCGGAGTTCAGGGTCTGGGCATCGGCACCATCGCGGTCGGCATCAGCCTGATGCGCGACATCGTGCCCCCGGCGCGCCTCGGCTCGTCCATCGGCGCGATGTCGGCCTCGCTCGGCGTCGGCGGATCACTCGGCCTCCCGTTCGCCGCGGTGATCGCCCAGCAGGTGAGCTGGCACGCACTGTTCTGGGTGAGCGCGGCGGTCGGCGTGATCGCCGCGTCGGCCGTCGCGGCGGCCGTCCCGCGCAGTTCGATCGCCACGGGCGGGCGCTTCGACCTGGTGGGCGCGATCGGGCTCACCGTCCTGCTGAGCTGCATTCTGCTCGCTCTCTCCAAGGGCGACGCCTGGGGCTGGTCGAGCCCGGCCGTGCTCGGCCTGTTCGCCGCGTTCGTCGTCTCCTCGGTGCTGTGGTGGCGATGGGAGAAGCGCGTGGACAATCCGCTGATCGACCTCGCCACCAGCATTCGACGTCCCATCCTGCTGACCAACATCGCCTCCGTCGCCACCGGTTTCGCGTTCTACGCCATGCAGATCATGCCGATCCAGGTGCTCGAGGCCCCGACCT
This sequence comes from Gordonia sp. LUNF6, assembly GCF_047041125.1. Lineage (NCBI taxonomy): Bacteria > Bacillati > Actinomycetota > Actinomycetes > Mycobacteriales > Gordoniaceae > Gordonia > Gordonia sp. LUNF6. The sequence goes on along the minus strand of NZ_CP178181.1, from coordinate 1,614,451 downwards.
CCACCCAGACCGGCGTCGGACTGACCATCGTGGAGGCCAGCCTCGTGCTGATGCCCTCCGGGCTGGTGATGTTCGCGTTCTCCTACGTCAGCGCGTGGATGACGCGGCGCTTCGGCGCACGGGTCTCACTGGCCTCCGGCGGCGTGGTGATCGGGGTCGGTTACCTGGGCTTCCTGCTGATGATCGCGGGGCCCTGGCATCCGACGTGGGGATTCATGGTCATCGTGAACTGCTTCGTCGGTGCCGGCCTGGGCGTCGCGTATTCGGCGATGCCCGCCCTCATCATGGACTGGGTCCCGGTGACGCAGACCGGGGAGGCCAACGGCGTCAACGCACTGATGCGATCGGTCGGCACGTCCACTGCCACGGCCGTGATCGGCATGATCCTGGCCGCGTCCGTCGAGACCGTCTCGACGACCGGCGGGGCCGTCGCCGTACCCTCCACGGACGCCTATGTGTGGGCGTCGATCGTCGCGCTCGTCACGTGTGCCCTGGCGACTGTCGCCGCGCTGGGCGTGCCCGCGAGCCGGCTCCGCGACGAACGCGTCGTCTGAGCCGCCCGCCCGTCACACGTGCGATTCGGCCTTGCGCAGTTCGGCCTTCCACTGGCGGAAGCCCTCTTCGGTGCGGCCTCGGCGCCAGTAGCCGGAGATCGACGCCGCGCGCTTGGCGCTCACGCCACGTTCCTTCCGCACGTAGCCGCGCAGATTCTTCATCACCGCCTGTGCCTCGCCGTGGATGAACACCTGCGGTTCACCGTCGAGCCACTGCGCGGTGCGCACCGCGGCGATGACCGGCGCGTTGTCGCCCGACCGGTCGTCGGGGGCCTCGTTGGACGGCGCCCCGCGATGCACCCAGGTGATCTCGGCACCGGCGGGAGCGGTCAGCTCCACCTCGTCCTCGGGGCCGGCGACCTCGATGAACACCTTGGCCACCGCGTCCTGCGGCATCGCTTCGAGCGCCGCGGCCAGCGCGGGCAGGCCGGCTTCGTCCGACACCAGCAGGTGCCAGGGCGCGTCGGCCATGGGCCGGTAGCCGCTGCCCGGTCCCAGGAGGGTCACCGATTCGCCCGGCCGCACGCCTGCGGCCCACGGTCCGGCGACGCCCTCGTCACCGTGGACCACGAAGTCGATCGCCAATTCCGCGGCGTCCGGCCGGTAGTGACGGACCGTGTACGTGCGCAGGATCGGCTGCTGTTCGGCGGGATACGTGTCCCGGATCGCGTCCATGTCGACCGGCCGCGGGTAATCGACGCCCTCGGGTGCGAAGACGATCTTCACGTACATGTCGGTGTCGTAGTGACCGTCCTGTCCGCCCGCGGGGCGGAAGGCGGCGAACTCGTCACCGCCCAGCCACACGCGCACCATGTGCGGGGTCAGCCGCTCTGTCCGCAGGACCGTCAACGTGGTCACCGGCTTCGCCATCTGGTCTCCTCTTTCGGCACAACAAGATTAGGGCATCCTAAGATGCTCGCTCCATCGTAGGCGTCCCCCGACGTTCCCACCACCGGCGGTGTCCCACTCATCGAGCTCCCAACCGCCACGTGCCGTCGGAGCCGGCGACATGACCGGACAGGTCGAGCGCCGCGAGGGCCCGAAGGACGTCGTCGATCGGCAGCCCCGCGGCGAACGCGATCTCGTCGACGGTGAGACCGCCGCGCGCGGGCAGCGCCTCCACCACGCGCAGCTGATCCGGACGCAGATCGTCGGTGCGGCGGCGCGGTGCCGCCTCCCGCGTGTCGCATCCGTCCGGGCTCGCGAGCGAGATCGCGGCGCCCGAATCGGCGACCAGCACGGCGTCGCCGTCGGCGATCATGGCGTTGGCACCCACCGAGGTGGCGCTGGTGACCGACCCGGGCACCGCCCCGAGCGGCCGGCCCAGCCGTTTGGCCCACGCCGCGGTGTTGGCCGCGCCCGACCGCCGTCCGGCCTCCACCACGATCACCGCGGACGAGAACGCCGCGACCAGACGATTCCGGGTGAGGAATCGATGTTTGGCCGCGGATGTGCCCGGCGGATACTCGCTGACGACGAGCCCGGTCTCGGCGATCCGGTGCAGCAACTGCGCGTGCCCGGACGGATACGTGCGGTCGATGCCGCACGCGAGGACAGCCACGGTGGTGCCTCCCGCACCGAGCGCTCCTCGATGCGCTGCCCCGTCGATCCCGTACGCCCCACCCGACACCACCGACCAGCCCTCGTCCGCCAGCGCGGCCGCCATCGCTCCGGCGACGTGATCGCCGTACGACGATGAGGCGCGCGAGCCGACCAGCGCCATCGACCTGCCCACCGCGTCACCGCACGAGGCCGGCCCGCGCACCCAGAGTGCGAGCGGAGCTCCGCCCCGCGCGGCACTGTCCGCCTGATCGAGCGCCAGCAGCTGCCATCCGGGCCAGTCCGGATCGTCTCTGGTGAGCAGGCGCGCACCGATGCGCTCACACCTGGCCAGGTCCTCCGCCGCGGTGTCGGTCGCGGCGCGCGCCTGCGTGGGTGCCAGAACGCCGCGGTGCGCGGCGGGAACCTTCCGCGAACGAACCGCCGCGGCGGCGTCCAGCGGGCCGAGTTCGGCCACCAACGCGATCAGTGCCGCACACGGCGGCTCGGCCACCGCCGCGAGGTATGCCCACGCGCGGGCCGCCTTGTCGTCGGTCACGGTCGCCCTCCCCGGTCGCGGTACAGCAGCGCCGACACGATGTCGTCCTCCCCCGGCGCGTCGCCGCCCCGCAGATCGGTCAACGTCCAGGCCAGACGCAGCGCCCGATCGGCGCCGCGCGCCGTGATCCGTCCGGTGCGCAACGCCGCCTCCAGCGGCCGGCGCACCTGCGGCCCCGGCCGGAATCGGTGCCGCAGCGCGCTGCCCGGCACCTCGGCGTTGGTGCGCCAGCCGAATTCGGACCACCTCTCCCGCGCCGCCTCGCGCGCCCGCAGCACCCGCTCGGCGATCGCCGCGCTCGGCTCACCGCGTTCGGTCAGCAGTGTGACGTCGCCGGGCGGGTCCATGGCCACGCGGATGTCGATCCGGTCCATCAGCGGGCCCGACAGCCGGCCCAGATAGCGGCGGCGCTGGATGGACGTGCAGATGCAGTCGACGTCCTTCGCGGGCGCGCACGGACACGGGTTGGCCGCGAGGATCAACTGGAAGCGCGCCGGATAGCGGGCGGTCCCGTCGCGACGCGAGATCCGGACCTCCCCCTCCTCCAGCGGCTGCCTCAGCGAATCGAGGACTTTCGGTCCCATCTCCGCGCATTCGTCGAGGAAGAGGATTCCGCGGTGCGCCCGCGACACCGATCCCGGCCGCGCGATCCCGGTCCCGCCGCCCAGCAGCGCGGTGATGCTCGTGCTGTGGTGCGGTGCCACGAACGGCGGCAGGGTGATCAACGGCCGATGCTCGGGCAGCGTTCCCGCGATCGAATGGATCGCGGTCACCTCCAGCGACTCCTCCTCGGTGAGGCTCGGCAGAATACCCGGCAACCGGCACGCCAGCATCGTCTTGCCGATGCCGGGCGGACCGGTCATCAGCAGGTGATGCGATCCGGCCGCGGCGATCTCGAGCGCGCGCCGTGCCGTCGCCTGGCCGGCCACGTCGGCCATGTCGGGGATCTCCGGCGGCGCCGGCTCCGCGGTCTCGCCGTCGACGGTGTCGAGCGCGCGATCTCCGCTCAACCACGACAGCACGTCCGACAGCGACCGCGCCCCGCCGATGTCGAGCCCCGACACCAGAGCCGCCTCGGCGACGTTCTCGGCCGGCACCACCGCCCGCTCGAACCCGGCCTCCCGCGCTGCCAGCAGCAGTGGCAGCACCCCGCGCACCGGACGCACCCGGCCGTCGAGCGCCAGTTCGCCGAGCATCACCGTCCCCGGCAGCCTCGTGGTGGGCACCTTCTGCGCCGCTATCAGCACACTGACCGCCATCGGCAGATCGAAGCCCGGCCCGCTCTTGGGCAGTCGGGCCGGTGCCAGCGCGATCGTGACCTTGGTGGTCGGGAACTGTATCGCGCTGTTCGCGATCGCGGCCCGCACGCGCTCCTTCGCCTCACGCAGCGAGGTGTCCACACTCCCGCTGATGGTCAGCCCGGGCAGCCCCGCGCTGATGTTGGCCTGAATCTCGATCACATCGGCGGCGAAGGCGTTGAGCCCCACCGAGTGCACTCTCCCCAGTCCGGACATCGGGCGCTACTCGCACACACCGACGTGGTGCCACCACATCGCGCGCTCGAGGTCCTCCGGATCGGTCATGTCCAACTGCACCGAGACCACGTCGAAACGGACGACCTCCCAGAACGCGTCCTGCTGAGCCAGCCACTGCTGTGCCAGCCGCCGCATCCGGCGCAGCTTGTCGGGGGTCACCGCACCGAGCGGATCGGTGAACGTCCGGCTGGCCCGCGTCTTCACTTCCACGATCACCAGAGTCCGACCGTCGGCGGCGACGATGTCGAGCTCGCCGTACCTCGTCCGCCAGTTCCGGTCGAGGATCCGCCAGCCGAGATCCGCCAGGCGCGCCGCGGCCAGATCCTCGCCGACCCGCCCGATCAGACCGCGGCGGTCCACGCCCCGCTTCTCCCGCTTTCGCTGCTCCCGTTGTTCCCCCATGCGGGACAGGATGCGCCGCTGCGGCGACCCGTGACAGGTCCCGATCACCCGTTCCTCGGCGAGTGTGCATACCGCGGGTGTTCTGCACAGTCCGCGACCACCCGCCCGGGCTCAGGGCTCGTCGGGCAGCCGCAGTTCCGGCTTCTCCAGTTCCTCGATGTTGACGTCCTTGAACGTCACCACGCGAACCTGCTTGACGAAGCGAGCGGGCCGGTACATGTCCCACACCCACGCATCGGTCATGTGAATCTCGAAATAGACTTCGCCGTCCGCATTGCGCGGAACCAGATTCACACCGTTCGCGAGGTAGAAGCGGCGCTCGGTCTCCACGACGTAGGTGAACTGACCGACGATGTCCTTGTACTCCTTGTACAGGGACAGCTCCATCTCGGCTTCGTACTTCTCGAGATCCTCAGCGCTCATCAGGCCAGCCTATCGCGGACGTTCCGGTACGACATACGGTGCTCCGCCGAGGGACCGCGCGCGTCCAGACACTCCATGTGCAGGGCCGTGCTGTAGCCCTTGTGCACCGCGAACTGATAGCCCGGCACCTCGTCGTCGAGTGCCACCATCATCCGGTCGCGGGTCACCTTCGCGAGGATCGAGGCGGCGGCGATGCACGCCGCGTTCGCGTCGCCCCCGATCACCGGTAGCGACGGCGCAGGCAGCCCCGGCACGTGGAATCCGTCGGACAGGACGTACCCGGGCCGCACCGACAGTCCGGCCACCGCGCGCCGCATGCCTTCGATGTTGGCGACGTGGACCCCGAGCCGGTCCACCTCGGCCGCCGGGATCGCCACCACCTTCCAACTGACCGCATGCCGCACGACCGCCGAGTAGAGCTTCTCGCGCACCGGCTCCGAGAGCTTTTTGGAGTCGTCCAGCGCAGCGAGAGACTTCAGTTGCGAAGTGCTCAGCACGCACGCCGCCACCACCAGCGGGCCGGCGCACGCACCCCGGCCTGCCTCGTCGACGCCGGCCACCGGGCCGAGCCCCTGGCGGGCCAGGGTGAACTCCAGTGTCCGCAATCCCGCTGCCTTCCGAACCGGCGACCGCGGGGGCCATCGAGTCGATCCGGGCATCAGCTCTGCGGGTCGACCGAGCCCACGCCCCCGATCCGGGAGAACGGGTAGATGATGAACCGGACCTTGCCGCGGACGTCGGAGACCGGCACCGTGCCGTGGAACTCGTCGTCGATGTGGGCCCGTGAGTCGGCGGAGTTGCTGCGGTTGTCGCCCATCACCCAGAGATTGCCCTCGGGCACCTTGATCGGGCCGAAGTCGCTGCCGTAGCACGAGCCCTGACCGAGCACCCCGCCCGACTGCTGGTAGGTCTGCGCCTGCAACTGCTTGTCGATGTACGGCTCGTGGAGGGGCTTGCCGTCCACCGTGACACCCTTGCCGTCGGCCTCGCGGCACTGGACGGTCTGCCCGCCGACCGCGATCACCCGCTTGACGAGGTTGTTCTCGTCCGGCGGCGCGAGAGCGAACAGCGACAGCACGTCCTGGATCTTGTGCACCACCGGGTTCGACGAGCGAGGCGACGACCACCCTTCGTCCCACGAACTGGTCGGGGCCTTGAAGACCACCACGTCACCTGGCTTCGGGTCACTGAACCGGTACACCATCTTGTCGACCACGATGTGGTCGTTGGTGCACCCGTAGCAGCCGTGCAGGGTCGGTTCCATGGACTCCGACGGCACCACGTACTGCCGGAAGAAGAACTGGGTGAACACGAACATGAGCACCAGCACGATGCCGACGATGATCAGCAGTTCGCGGAGCCAGCGGCTCTTGCCCTTCTGCTCGTCCTCGGGGGCGTCGTCCCGGAAGGTGAATCCGGAATCGGACTCGGCGCCCCCACTGCTGCCGCGCTCGTCGTTAGCCTGCGACGGGTCGTCCCCGCGGGTGTTGTCGTCCACGTAGAACAGGGTACTGATGTCCGTCACCGCTCCCGACCACCCGGTTCACTTTCGACGCGCCGCCGGGCCGACACGAACAGACCCCGCCCCGCGGGCCGAAGTGGTCGGCGCCGTGCGGGACGGGGTCTGGATGTTCGTTTCTCGCCGGGGCGAGCAGAAGCTCAGCGCTTCTCCTTGATCTTCGCAGCCTTGCCGCGCAGATCGCGCAGGTAGTACAGCTTCGCGCGACGGACGTCACCGCGGGTCAGGACGTCGATCTTGGCGATGTTCGGGCTGTGCACGGGGAAGGTGCGCTCCACACCGACACCGAACGAGACCTTGCGGACCGTGAAAGTCTCGCGGATGCCGCCGCCCTGGCGGCGGATCACGACGCCCTTGAAGACCTGCACGCGCTCCTTCGATCCCTCGATGACCTTGACGTGCACGTCGAGGGTGTCGCCGGGGCCGAACTCGGGGATGTCGTCGCGAAGGGACTGCTTGTCGATGAGGTCCAGGGTGTTCATTTCTCGTCCAATCTGGGCGGGGACAGAGGAACCTGGCGGCCCCGACGCGAATTCGGCGGGGTTCGACCGGTTCATGCCCGTGGCATGGGGTCCGTGCGCTGCAGCGGTCGACGCGAGGTCTCCGGCAGGCAACCTGAAACATTGTGCCACCTCCACCCGGCATGAGGGAAATCCGCGATCACAGCGTCAGGTCGAGTTCCTGGTCGTCATCGTCGCCGGGCGGTTGCACGTCGGTGCCGGGCCCGGCCTCGGGAACGCCTTCCTCGAGATCGCCGATGACCGCCGGCGCGACGAGCGGCTGCGGGCCCAGCACGAGGATCCCCTCCGTCGCCGAGCGCAGATAGTCGGCGGGCCTGTGGCCGTCCTCGTCCTCGGAGCGTCGCGCCGACGGTGCGGCTCCGTACGGCCCGCCGCCCGGCCGGGAGGCGGAGGCATTGCCTGCCGTCGCCGGGCGCCCTGCCGGCACCGACGCCGCTCGCGACGCGGGCGAGGTCGTCTCAGACACGACCGACCTCGGCGCGGCCGGCACCGACGGGGCGGCCCGCACCGGCGGCGGGACGGTGGCGAGGACGCCAGGCGCGGCTGAGAGCTCCGCCGACCGAGCCGAAGACGTGTGACGAGACGGGCCAGGGCGGGCGGTGCTGCCCGGCGGGCCGGTACCGCCGTCGCCCGCGGACGGGCCGGTCGGGCCTCTCGCAGCGGCCGGAGCCGCTCCCGGTGAGGGTCCGGGACCCGCCGACGACTGCTTCGGGCCCGCATCCGCGGCGACACCGGGTCGCGGAGGGCCGGCCGCGGGCGCGGCGCCGGCGCCCTGATCGGGTGCGGCGGCGACCGGACCGTCCCCGACCGGCGGTCCGTCGCCGGACGGGACGTCCACGGCCATCGGTCCGGCCACTGCCGGAACTGCCGCTCGGTCGGCCGTGTCGGCGGCCGCGGGCGCTCCGTGCGAGGCAGGCGACGCGTCCGGACCGCCGGAGAGGAGGCCGCGGGCCGAGGAGTCCATCGGAGCGTTGTACACCCCGGCCAGTTCGGTACCGACGCCGAGCAGCGCCGACAGCACTGCGGGCTGGGTGGTGCCGACGACGCTCAGTGCGACGACCCTGGGCCGATACGCCACCGCTCCGGCCAGCACGCCCGAGGCGGAGGCCAGCGAGCTACGGCCGCTCGCGAGACGATCCGAGGTGGAAGTGATCCGCTCCGCGAGATCGACACCGGCCCTCGCCCCGCCGTCCGCGGCCGCACCGACGAGCGAACCGGTGCCGAACACGGCGGCCATCCGCTCCCCGATCGCCCGCGCGGCGTCGACGATGCGGGCGATCTCCGCGGCGTCGGCCGCGGCCGCGCCGGGATCCATCGAATCGAGCCGGGCGAGGAGTTCCTCGGCGGCCACCGTCCACGTGGTGCTCATACTCGTTGGACGCAGCGGCGGCCGCACCGGTTCCGCGACACGCCGCAGCACACGGCGTCCGCCGCCCGGATCAGTCCTGCAGCAGGTCCGGGCGCCGCTCACGCGTGCGTTCGCGCGACTGCTCGTGCCGCCACTGCGCGACTCGGCCGTGGTCTCCGGACAGGAGCACCGCGGGCACCTCCAGTCCGCGCCACACTCTGGGACGGGTGTAACTAGGACCTTCGAGCAACCCGTCGGAGAACGAATCCTCCTGGTGCGACTGCGGATTGCCGAGCACACCCGGCATCAGACGGGTGGTGGCCTCGACCATGGCGAGGACGGCCACCTCGCCGCCGATCAGCACGAAGTCGCCGAGCGAGACCTCCTCCACACGCACCCGGCGGGCGGCGTCGTCGAAGACCCGCTGATCGATCCCCTCGTAACGGCCGCACGCGAAGACCAGATGCCGCTCGGAACTCCAGCGCTGGGCCGTGGCCTGTGTGAAGGGCACGCCCGCCGGCGTCGGCACCACCAGCAGCGCGTCGTCCGGGCAGACGGCGTCGAGCGCCTCGCCCCACACCTGTGGCTTCATCACCATCCCTGGACCGCCGCCGTAGGGCGCGTCGTCGACGCTGTGGTGGACGTCGTACGTCCACTGCCGCAGATCGTGGACGCCGACCTCGATCAGTCCGGCGTCGATCGCCTTTCCGAGGAGTGCCGCCCGCATCGGTTCGAGGTACTCCGGGAAGATCGTCACGACATCAATGCGCATGTCAGTCCTCGACGGGGTCGATCAGGCCGTCGGGCGGATCGATCTCGATGCCCTCGCGGGTCACGGTGGGGACGATCTCGCGCACGAACGGCACTAGCACCTCGCGACCGTCACCGGTGGTCACCGACAGCAGTTCGCCACCGGGCAGGTGCAGCACCTCTCTGACCGTGCCGACGCTCTCACCGCCGACCGTCGCGACGGGCAGTCCCTCGAGCTCGTGGTCGTAGAACTCGTCCGGGTCGTCGCCGGAGTCGACGTCGGCGGCGTCGATGACGAACAGGGTGCCGCGCAGCCGGTCCGCCTCGTCGCGACCGCCTACGCCGGCAAGCGACAGCAACAGCCGCCCGGCATGCATCCGGGCGGCTGTCACTTCGTACTCGGTCTCCCCGCCGCCGGCAGTCCGCGGGGCACGGCCGCGCAGGCGCGTGCCGACCGCGAAACGTCCGGCGGGATCGTCCGTGCGGATGTCGACGACGACTTCACCGCGGACTCCGTGCGTCTTGACGACACGACCGATCACCAGATCCATCAGATCCGAGTCCTGCTTTCGATCAGCGATCGGTGTCGACGATGTCCACGCGCACACCGCGGCCGCCGATGCCGGAGACCAGGGTGCGCAGCGCGGTGGCGGTGCGGCCGTTGCGGCCGATCACCTTGCCGAGATCGTCGGGGTTGACATGAACCTCGACCATCCGGCCGCGACGGCCGGTGATGAGGTCGACCCGGACGTCGTCCGGGTTGGCGACGATGCCGCGAACGAGGTGTTCGACGGCGTCCGCGACGACGGCGCTCACGCGTCCGCCTTGGCGTCACCGGCCTCCTCGGCGGGAGCCTCGGCAGCGGCGTCGTCGGCCTTCTCGTCAGCCTTCTTCGCCTTCTTCTTGGCGGTGGTCGCGGCGGCGGCCGGCTCGTTCTCGGCAGCGGCGAGGGCGGCGTTGAACAGATCCTGCTTGGAGGTCTTCGGCTCGGCGACCTTCAGGGTGCCCTCGGCGCCCGGCAGGCCCTTGAACTTCTGCCAGTCACCGGTGATCTTCAGGATGGCGGCGACCGGCTCGGTCGGCTGCGCGCCGACGCCCAGCCAGTACTGAGCGCGCTCCGAGTCGACCTCGATCAGCGACGGCTCTTCCTTCGGGTGGTACTTGCCGATGGTCTCGATGACGCGGCCGTCGCGGCGAGTGCGGGCGTCGGCGACGACGATGCGGTACTGCGGGTTGCGGATCTTGCCGAGCCGGGTGAGCTTGATCTTGACAGCCATGTGGGCGTCTCCTTGTGTCACAGCGCAATTCAGCGGCCCGCCGATCGGCGACGAGCCCGGTTTTGCGTTCTCTATCGGGGTGACCGCCGGTCGGCCGTGGCCGGCTCCGGCGAACCAGCGACTCATTCTGCCAGAGGTACGAGCCGCCACCCAAACCGGAGCGCCGGCTCACTGGGTCCCGACCACCGGAAATCGGTCCCGGCGCGTGCAGCCGGTAGCGTGACATCGGACATCGGCGGCCGCACCGGCCGCCGCACGACGCCCCGGAGACCTGAGAATCCATGCTGCACGCCCTGTCGCTCGCATTCGTCGACTCGGTGAACGTGCTCCTGATCGGGGTTCTCGTCACGCTGGCGCTCATACTGGGCCCCGGCCAGTACCGGCGGATCGCGCCGCTGGTGCTGATCGGCGACTGGCTCGGGGTTCTCGTTCTGGCGCTCGCCGTGATGCTGGTGTTCGACGGCCTCCAATCGGTGGTCGACGCCGTGATCTCCTCGCCGCTGTTCGGGATCCTGCTGATCCTGACCGGTCTGCTCACCGCATTCCTCACCTGGCGCGGCGGTGACTCGTCGGACCTCGTCGACAAGATCCTCACGCCGCTGCGGGCGCCGTCCCCTCTGACCCTGCTGGTCGGATTCGTGCTCGGCGTGGTCCAGTCGGCCACGTCCGTGCCGTTCTACGCGGGCCTGGCGGTCCTGTCGGCGACCGACATCCCGCTCACCGAGCGGTATCTCGGTGTGGTCCTGTACGCCACGGTGGCCCTGAGCCTGCCCCTGCTCGCCGGCCTGGCGCTGGTGGTGGTGCGTGCCCGCCCACACTGGTGGATCGGTCGGGTGTTCGCCTACGGCCGGCGCAACCGCGAAGTGGTGATCCGCTATGCGGGCTGGTTCGTCACGGTGCTGCTGATCGTGATCGGCGTGCTGCAGATCCTCGGCTGACCGGCGCGGCTCACGCCGTGGGCTATGCGATCTTCTCGCCGCCGCAGACCACGTGGAGCGGTCGCCGCAACGTCGTCAGGTCGGCAGCCGGATCGGCGTCGAGGACCATGAAGTCGGCGCGTGCACCGTGCTCGAGCCCGGACGCTCCCAGCCACTCGCGCGGGGCGGTCGAGGCCGCGGCCAGCGCGTCGAGCGGGCTGAAACCGACACCGACGAGGGCCTCGATCTCGTCGACGATCCGGCCGTGCCCGATGAACCCGCCCGCATCGGTGCCCGCGTAGATCCGCACCCCCGCCTCGCGGGCCCGGGCGAAGACCTCGCCTCGACCGGCGTACAGCGCCCGCATGTTGGCCTGGTACCTCGGGAATCGGTCCGCACCGTCGGCGATCTCCGGGAAGTTCTCCAGCTGAATCAGGGTCGGCACCAACGCGATGTCCTTGCGCACCATCTCGTCGATCAGGTCCTCGCTCAGACCGGTGCCGTGCTCGATCGAGTCGAACCCCGCCCCGATGATGTCGTCGAGCCCGTCCGCTCCGAAGACGTGGGCGGTGATCCGGGCACCGTTCTCGTGCGCGGCGGCGACGGCCGCGTCGAGCTGATCGCGGGTCCACAGCGGAGCCAGATCGCCCACCTCGCGGTCGATCCAGTCGCCGACCAGCTTGACCCATCCGTCTCCGTCGCGGGCCTGACGTGCCACCTCGTCCGCCAGATCGTCCGGGTTCTCGAGTTCCACACCGTAGTCGCGCAGGTAGCGCTTGGGCCGGGCGATGTGCTTGCCCGACCGGATGAAACGGGGCCCGGTCGGGTCGGCGTCGAGCGGATGGGTGTCGAGCGGCGATCCCACCTCGCGGATCAGCAGCGCACCGGCCCGGGCGTCGGCCCTCGCGTACTCGCGCGCCCGGTCGATGGTGACCCCGAGCCCGGGTGCGATGCCGACGTGGTTGTGCGCGTCCACCAGACCCGGGACGATCCATCCGCCCCCGGCCTTCTCAGCGCCGGCGACCGGCTCGGTCGAGACGGCTCCGTCGACGACCCAGAAGGTCAGGGCCTCGCCGGTGAACGGATCGGTACCGGTGAATTCGAGCGCTTGAGTCATCACAGGGCCTTTCGCGGCCGAGCCGTTCGCGATTCGGCGACGGCCGGCGACCGCTGACTTCTCGGGAAACCTACTTCTTGGGGAACTTCAGGTCGTTGAGGTCGATGCCCTCCAGACCGGGCGGCAGTTCGTCGAGGCCGGGAGGCATGTTGCTCAGATCCAGACCGGGCGGCAGTCCCATGCCCGGCGGCATGCCGGGCATGCCCGGGAATCCGCCGCGCATCGCCTTGGGCGGCGTGGGTCCGCGACCCTTGCCCTTCCCCTTCTTGCCCTTCTTGCCCTTGCGCGCGTTCTTGCGGCCGCCGCCCATGCCCATCCGGCCCGACATCTGCGACATCATCTTGCGTGCGGCGAAGAACCGGTCGACGAGCTGGTTCACGTCGGTCACCGTGACGCCGGAGCCGTTCGCTATGCGGATCCGTCGGGAGGCGTTGATGATCTTCGGGTTGTCGCGCTCGGCGGGCGTCATGCCCCGGATGATCGCCTGGATCTTGTCGAGCTGCTTGTCGTCGACCTGCGAGAGCGCGTCCTTCATGTCGCCTGCGCCGGGAAGCATGCCCAACAGGTTCCCGATCGGTCCCATCTTGCGGATCATCAGCATCTGCTGCAGGAAGTCCTCCAGCGTCAGCTCGCCCTGGCTGATCTTGGCAGCGGTCTTCTCCGCCTCGGCCTGGTCGAAGTGCTGCTCGGCCTGCTCGATGAGCGAGAGGACGTCGCCCATCCCCAGGATGCGGCTGGCCATGCGGTCCGGATGGAAGACGTCGAAGTCGTCGAGTTTCTCACCGGTCGAGGCGAACATGATCGGCCGTCCGGTGATCTCGCGGACCGAGAGCGCGGCGCCGCCCCGGGCGTCGCCGTCGAGCTTGGTGAGGACCACGCCGGTGAAGTCGACGCCGTCGGCGAAGGCCTGGGCGGTGGTGACCGCGTCCTGGCCGATCATGGCGTCGAGGACGAACAGCACCTCGTCCGGGTCGGTCGCGTCCCGGATGTCGGAGGCCTGCCGCATCAGTTCCGCGTCGATGCCCAGACGGCCCGCGGTGTCGATGATGACCACATCGTGCTGCTTGTCGCGGGCCTCCTGCACGCCGGCCCGTGCGACGGCGACCGGATCGGCCGAGCCGTCGACGCCGAGTTCGCCCTCGCCGCCGACCGAGGTGCCCGGATGCGGCGCGAAGACCGGCACTCCGGCCCGCTCACCGACGATCTGGAGCTGCTGCACGGCGCCGGGGCGCTGTAGGTCACAGGCCACGAGCAGCGGCGTGTGACCCTGCTTGACCAGCCACGCCGACAGCTTGCCCGCGAGGGTCGTCTTACCGGCGCCCTGCAGACCGGCGAGCATGATGACCGTCGGCGGGTTCTTTGCGAGGCGGATGCGCCGCGTCTCGCCGCCCAGGATGCCGACCAGTTCCTCGTTGACGATCTTGACGATCTGTTGAGCCGGATTCAGGGCGCCGGAGACCTCGGCGCCCTTCGCGCGTTCCTTGATGCGGCTGATGAAGGCGCGGACCACGGGCAGCGAGACGTCGGCCTCGAGCAGTGCGAGGCGGATCTCGCGCGCGGTCGCGTCGATGTCCGCGTCGGTCAGCCGTCCCTTGCCGCGCAGGTCCTTCAGAGCACCGGTCAACCGGTCAGAGAGGGATTCGAACATTCCTCCATCCTTCCACGTCCGGGCACGGCGATGTCGCGCGGATCGTGATCGGCTCCGGGCCGGGCCTCACCGCGTGGGCGCGCAGACCGCCAGGACCGCCGCCGCCACCGCGTGGCGCGCCGCCGGTCCGTCGTCCGGGAGGCTGAGGCAGAAGGTGTCGACGGCCGTCGCACCCAGGGTGGAGACCTTCGCCCAGGCGACGTCGGCACGCGCCTTCTCCAGCTCGGCGGCGACGCGCGCGAGAAGGCCTTCGTCGTCGGCCGCGCGCAGTTCCAGCAGCGGACGCCCGTGCGGGCCCGCGAGCCAGCGTGCCCGCGGCGGCGCCGCGGTGCGGCTCACCGGGACCGCGGGTCGGCCGGAGACCCCCGCCTCGGGCAGGCGGGCTGCCGCCCGCGCCGCCAGCTCGGCCACCGGGTCCCGATCGCCGTCGAGCACCGCGGCCAGACGTTGCCGCAGCAGCGGCGCATCGGGCGGACCGCCGAAGGTCGGCATCACCACGAACGAGTCGACGGCGTGCCCGGCATGACCGGCGACCGTCGCCGAGTGCGCGTGCAGGCCCGACAGTGCGAGCACACCGGCCATCTTCGACAGCAGTCCCGGCCGGTCGGGCGCGATCATGGTGACGATCGTCATGTTCGGACCGTCCCCGGGACGCAGGCTCACGTGGAGACCGCCGCGGTCGGCCAGCTCACGCAGGTCCGGCGGGATCGGGTCGGGTGCGGGCACCGGCGCTCCGCCGATGTGCGCGACGACGCGTTCGACCAACCCGGAGATCAGGGTGGCCTTCCACTCCCCCCACACCCCCGGGCCGGTGGCGCGGGAGTCGGCGTCCGAGAGGGCTCCCAGGAGTTCGGCCAGGACCGCGCTCCCGCCGAGCACGTCGGCCACGTGCGCCACGACCTCCGGATCGGCCGGGTCGCGACGCGTCACCACCCGGTGGAGCAGCAGATGGTGGCGGACGAGTTCGGCGAGCAGGCGCCGATCCGGCTCCCACAGGCCCAGACGCCGCCCGATGTGTTCGGCGAGTTCGGCGCCGACGGCGCAGTGGTCGCCGCCGCGCCCCTTGCCGATGTCGTGCAGCAACGCGCCGAGCAGCAGCAGATCGGGACGCGAGACGCTGGTGGTCAGTTCCGCCGCCGCGGCGACCGTCTCGATGAGATGCCGGTCGACGGTCCAGGTGTGAATGCCGTCGCGGGGCGGCAGGTCGCGGACCCGATCCCATTCGGGGAACAGTGCGCCCCACAGTCCGGCCCGGTCGAGGGCCTCGATCGGGCCGGCCATGTCGTGCCCCGACGCCAGCAGCACCAGCAGATCGGCGAGGGCCTCCGACGACCACGGCTCCGGCATCGGCGCACCGTAGGTGGCCAGGCGCTCGAGCGCCGGGCCGTTGATCGGCAGCCGGTTCCGGGCGGCCGCGGCGGCCACCCGCAGCACCAGACCCGGATCCTGGCTGGGAATGGCCGAGCGTGCGAGTACCACCTCGCCGCCCTGTTCGACCACCCCTTCGTCGAGCGGGCGCCGCAATGCCGCGGCGCGGCGCAACCGAGAGAACCCGCGTCGGCTCACGGCGTTCTGGGCGGTGCGCAAACCGGCGTCGACAGCGTACGAGGTGGTCCGTCCGGCATCGCTGATCCGCCGGGAGAGCTCGAAGCGATCGGCGACACCGAGTGCCGCGGCGATGTCGTCGGCATCCTGGGCGCGGATCTGGTCACGTGCCCGGCCGGCGATCCGATGCGCCTCGCCGCGCGCGGCGAGCAGGAAGTCGTAGGCACGCGGCAGCGGCGAACCCTCGGTGCCGGGATCGAGACGGGCGAGCCCGTCGGTCAACTGCGCGAGCGCGAGCGCATTCAGCAACTGGATGTCGCGCAGTCCCCCGCGGCCGTTCTTCAGATCCGGCTCGGCGCGGTGGGCGATGTCGCCGGTGCGCCGCCAGCGGTCTTCCGCGGCTTCGATCACCTGCGGCAACCGCATCCGCGCCTCCGACCGCCAGAGGTTGCGCACCGAGACGGTCATCAACCGGGCGAGGTCCTCGTCGCCGGCGATGAACCGGGAGTCGAGGAGCCCGAGCGCGGCCGTGGCGTCCTCGCGCGTCACCCGCATGGCCTCCGGCACCGATCGCACACTGTGGTCGAGGGAGATTCCCGCGTCCCACAGCGGGTACCAGAGTCCGTCCGCCACCTCCGAGAGTCGTTCGGGGTACCGGTCGTCGTGCACCAGGATCAGGTCGAGGTCGGAGTAGCCGACCATCTCCCGGCGACCCAGGCTGCCGACCGCGACAACGGCGAATCCGCTGCGCTCGACGATCCCGAGCGACCGTGCCCGCTCCACGAGCCAGTCCTCGAACAGTGCGCCGATCGCCTCGCGCTGACGCGCTCCGACCAGGGAATCGTCCTGCAGCAGCACCGATCTCGCCGCACCGAGCGTGGCGCCGGAGGTGGACCCCGGCGCCCGCCCGGCCTCAGATGGCCTCTGGTCCGCGTTCACCGGTCCGCACCCGGATGATCGACTCCACCGGTGTCACCCAGACCTTCCCGTCACCGATCTTCCCGGTGCGGGCCGACTCGACGATCACCTCGGCCACCTGGTCCACTGCCTCATCGTCGACGACGACCTCCACCCGGACCTTCGGGACGAAGTCGACGGCGTACTCGGCGCCGCGGTACACCTCGGTGTGCCCCTTCTGCCGCCCGTAGCCCTGTACCTCGCTGACGGTCATCCCGACGATCCCGATGTGCTCCAGACCGGCTTTGACGTCCTCGAGGGTGAACGGCTTGACGATTGCGGTGATCAGTTTCATGGATAAACCCTTCTCTCCCGATCGAGACTAGTGTCTGCTGAACTCATGCCGGCTCGTACGCACTCTCGGCGTGCTCGGCGCTGTCGATGCCGGTGAACTCCGCCTCCCGGTCCACACGCCAGCCGAGCGGCTTGAGCACCATCGCGATCGCGAAGGTCAGGATTCCGGTGAACACGAGCGCGAACAGGGCGATCGCCGCCTGCACCACCAGCTGTTTGTAGTCATGGCCGTAGAACAGACCCGAGTCCTTGGAGAGGAGACCGATCGCGATCGTGCCCCACAGACCGGCGACGAGGTGCACGCCCACCACGTCCAGCGAGTCGTCGAAGCCGAGCCGGTACTTCAGCCCGATCGCGACGGCCGCGAGCGCACCGGCGACCACACCGAGGAACAACGAGCCGACCGGGGTGAGGGCGCCGCAGGCGGGCGTGACTGCCACCAGTCCGGCGACGACGCCGGAGGCCGCACCGACGCTCGTCGGGTGGCGGTCTCGGATCCATTCCACGGCCAGCCACCCGATCATCGCGGCGGCCGTCGCCGCGGCGGTGTTGATCCACACGAGGCCGGCGGTGGCGTCGGCGGCGAGCTCGGAGCCGGCGTTGAAGCCGAACCAGCCGAACCACAGCAGGGCCGCGCCGAGCATCACGAAGGGAATGTTGTGCGGACGGTACGAGGTGCGGCCGAACCCGCGGCGTTTGCCGACCACCAGCGCCAGCACCAGGCCGGCCATGCCGGCGTTGATGTGGACGACGGTGCCTCCGGCGAAGTCGATGGGCGCGACCTTCGCCACTCCGTCGGCGACGCCGAACAGCCAGGAGGCGATCGAGTCCTTCGCGTTCGACATCAGTCCGCCGCCCCACACCATGTGGGCGAGCGGGAAGTAGACGATGGTCGCGAACAGCACGGTGAACGCCACCCAGGTGGCGAACTTGACGCGTTCGGCGATCGCACCGCTGATGAGCGCGACTGTGATCACGGCGAAGGTCAGTTGGAACGCCATGAAGACGGTCGCCGGAATCTGGGTGCTCCCCCACACCACGAACTGCGTCGCATCGCCGACCGACCTGGTCTGCATCAGTTGGTCCGACCCGAACAGTGAGAACGGATTGGCGAACAGTCCCCCGATGTCGCCGGTGCCGGTCAAGGAGTTCCCGAAGGACATCGAGAATCCCCACAGCACGTAGATCACCGTGACCGTGCCGAGCGCCGCGAACGACATCATCATCATGTTCAGCACGGACTTGGCACGCGAGAGCCCTCCGTAGAAGAACGCCAGCGCGGGTGTCATCAACAGCACGAGCGATGCGCTCACGATCACCCAAGCGGTATTACCCGCATCAACGGTTCCGAACACGTTGTCCGGCAATGCAGTCTGCACTCCTCGCACCTCCTCGCGAGACGTCGCCGATCGACGTCTCGCGATAAGAGTGCAACGCTGGTGTTGCGTGCCGCGTCGCGCAGAAGTTTCGGGGCCGTCAAGGAATCCGCGGAAATGTTTCGCGGGTGTTGCGCGGCGGCCGGGTCACACTTGTCCGCGCAGTACGTGCTTGAGGATCTTTCCGCTGGGATTGCGCGGCAGTGTCTCGACCGTCACCACCTCGCGCGGCAGTTTGTAGCGAGCGAGCTTGTCGGCGAGGAACTCGCGCACCTCGTCGAGCGTCAGTTCGGTCCCGTCGACGGTGACGCACATCGCGACGACCGTCTCGCCCCATTCGGGGTGCGGACGGCCGATCACCGCGACGTCCGCCAGGCGGGGATGCGCGCGCAGCACCTCCTCCACCTCCTGCGAGTGGACGTTCTCGCCCCCGACGATGATCACGTCCTTCAGTCTGTCGACGATGTAGAGGTAGCCGTCCCGGTCCATCCGTGCGACGTCGCCGGTGCGGAACCAGTCGCCGACGAAGCAGTCGGCTGTGGCGGTCTCGTTGTTCAGGTAGCCGATCATCCGGGTGTCGCCGCGCAGCCAGATCTCGCCCGTGTCGCCGGGACCGACGTCGCGTCCGTCGGCGTCGACCAAGCGCAGGTCGACGCCGACCATCGGACCTCGGCCGATCGAGCCGGCCTTCGCCAGTTGCTCGTGGGGATACAGGGCCGTGCCCGCCGGCCCCATCTCGCTCATGCCGTACACCTGGAAGAAGCGGTCGCTGCGGTAGGCCGCCACCAGCCTGCGGGCCGTGGCCTCGCCGAGCGACGCGCCGCCGTACAGCCACTTCGACACGGTCGACAGGTCGTGGTCGGCGAAGTCGAGCGCGCCGGCGTCGGCCAGTTGCACCGGCAGGAGGTATGCGATCGGCGAGCCGAAGAAGGCGGTGATCCGGTAGCGCTCGACGGCGGGCAGCAGTTCGGCCGGATGGAACTCACGCATCAGAACAGTCGTCGCACCGAGGGCGATCATCGTCAGCAGCCAGTCGTTGAGCGGCGCGGCGTGCCAGATGGGCATCGCGAGCAGGAACCGCTCGTCCTGCGTGAACCCCAGGGTGGCCGCGAGCGCCGGCGCCAGGCCGGACAGGGTGCGATGCGTGTGCAGGCAGCCTTTGGGCGAACTGGTGGTCCCCGACGTGTAGAGCACCTGCGCCACCGAGTCGAGGTCCGAGTCGACGGCGCCCGGGACAGGAGCGGCGGCGCGGACCGACTCGTCGAAGTCGGGCAGGCCGTCGTGAGCGCTCTCGGTGGTGAACCACCGGAACCCCGGCGCGCCGGCCACCGCGGTCTCGGCGAGGGATCCGGAGACGACGCCGACGACCGCGCCGCTGTGCTCGAGCGCGTAGGCCACCTCCGGCGCGGCGAACTTGTGGTTGACCGGAACCAGCGCGGCACCCGCGAACCAGGCGCCGAACGCCGCCACGACGAACCCCGGCGTGTTGTACGTCATGACCGCCACCCGGTCGCCCGGCCCGACACCGGCGCCGATGAGCACCGACGCCGCACGTCGCGCCCGGTCGAGGAGCTCGCTGTACGTGATCTCCTCCTCGCCGTGGACGACGGCGGCTTTGGTCGGATTCAGGCGCGCGCTGCGCTCCAGAGTGGCGGTCAGATGCATCGAGACGCTCTTTCGAAAGACGACGGCCTCGGGAGGCCGGGGATGGAGGGTGCGGTGGTGTGGACCGTGGGCCGGTCGCGCCGGATTCAGGCGCGGGCGACGATTTCCGCGAGGTCGAGTGCCGAGTCGAGGACGCCGTACATGTGACCCGGATCGGCGATCCGTCCGGCGACGAATGCGTCGGTCACCGACTCGGGCGCCTGCCGGATGAGGATCGAGCCCTGCAGCGCGATCGCCATCGATTCGGTGAGCCGGCGGGCCACTGCGGGAGCGCCCGCGGGGTCGGCGGACGCCTGCGCGATGAGTTTGCGGGTCTTCTCGACGTGGAGGTCGTACTCGCGGTACACCCCGAGTGCGCGCTCGAACTCGTTGTCGACCGCCTCCACGGACATCGGGTCACGCATCATGGCACGCAGGACGTCGAGTGCGATGACATTGCCCGACCCCTCCCAGACCGCCATGACCGGCTGTTCCCGGTACCGGCGCGAGAGCGGGAAACCGTTCTCGCAGTAGCCGTTGCCGCCGAGACATTCGAGCGCCTCGTAGGCGTGGTTGGGGCCGCGCTTGCAGACCCAGTACTTGCCGACGGCGGTCGCGAGCCTGCGGAAGGCCGCGGACTCGTCGGCGTCGTCGTCATAGGCGGCAGCCAGTCGCATCGCGGTCCAGATCGCGGCCTCGGCCTCCACCTGCAGGTCGGCGACGACGGCCGTCATCGCCGGCTGGTCGACGAGCCTCGCGCCGAAGGCCGAGCGGTGGCGCACATGCCACGCCGCCTCGGCCACCGACTGGCGCATGCCCGCGGCGCTGCCGATCACGCAGTCGAGCCGGGTCTGGTTCACCATCTCGATGATGGTCCGTACGCCCGAGCCCTCGTCGCCGAGGCGCCAGCCGACGGTGCCGTCGAACTCCACCTCGCTCGAGGCGTTCGACTTGTTGCCGAGCTTGTTCTTGAGCCGCTGGACGTTGAAGACGTTGCGGGTGCCGTCGGGCAGCACGCGCGGCACCACGAAGCAGGTGACGCCCGGAGCGGTCTGGGCGAGCACCAGGAAGGCGTCCGACTGCGGTGCCGAGCAGAACCACTTGTGGCCGGTGATCGAGTACATGCCGTCCGACAGCTCCACCGCGCGGGTGGTGTTGGCGCGGACGTCGGAGCCGCCCTGCTTCTCGGTCATCGCCATACCGAAGATCGCCGAGGTCTTCTGTCCGGAACCGAGGTCGTGCCGGTACTCGCGCGAGAAGACACGCGGAAGCCACTGCTCGGCGAGCTTCTCGTCCACTCGCAGCGACGGGACGACGGCATGCGTCATGCTCACCGGGCAGGCGTGGCCCGGCTCGATCTGCCCGAACTGCATGAACATCGCGGCCCGCGCCACGTGGGCACCCGCGCGCGGCTCCGACCAGCAGCTGGTGTGGGCGCCGTGGGCGATCGCGTCGCCGATGATGCGGTGATAGGCCGGGTGGAACTCGATGTCGTCGATCCGGTTGCCCCAGCGATCGTGGGTGTGCAGTTCGGGGGTGATCGTGTTGGCGAGTTCGGCGTCGCGCTGGAAATCGGCCCGGCCCACC
Source organism: Gordonia sp. LUNF6 (assembly GCF_047041125.1). Classification (NCBI taxonomy): domain Bacteria; kingdom Bacillati; phylum Actinomycetota; class Actinomycetes; order Mycobacteriales; family Gordoniaceae; genus Gordonia; species Gordonia sp. LUNF6. The sequence goes on along the minus strand of NZ_CP178181.1, from coordinate 1,592,939 downwards.
AGGGCGCCTGCCTCGGTGAGCGCATCGGCGGCCCATCCGGCGCCGTAGACGTTCACCGCCTCCACCAGCGCGGTGTGACTGGTGAACTCGTTGACGTCGACGCGGGCGGGCGCCTGATTGAAGACCTCGTGTGTGGCGGGCATGGCGGCGGGCTCCTTCGGTTGATCGATCGGGGTCTGTCGGTTCGGTTCAGACCGGCGCGGTGGCACCCAGCGCCAGAAAGCAGAATCGGCGGATGGTCGCCACCAGCTCGGCCGGGTCGGAGTGCGGAAGCGGTGCCGTGTCCGGGTCGAGCGCTCCGACGAGCGCTTCGGAGATCGCTCCCATCACGGCCGACGCCACGACCGGCGCGTCCTGGTCGACGAACACTCCGGCGGCGACGCCGTCGGCGATGATCCGCTCGCCGAGCTCGCGGTACGACTGCCGGAGATGCAGACGTTCGGCCTCCACCGTCGGTATCACCGGCTCGAAGAGCAGCGACCACGCCAGGCGGCGGCCGCGAAGAGCGCGGTCGGCGAAGACGTCGATGAGCGTGCCCAGCTCCCGGCCGGGATCGCCGCCGACCGCCTCGACCGCGCGACGCACCTGGTCGAACTCGTAGCCGGCGGCGTCCCGGAAGACCTCGGCCAGGAGCGCCTCTCGGTTGGCGAAGTACGAGTACACCGATCCGACGCTGACTCCGCTCCCCTCGGCGATCGCCGCGACGGTAGCGCCGGAGAAACCGGAGTCGGCCACGATCCGGCGCGCCGTCGCGAGAATCGAGGCACGTTTGGCCTCCGCACTCCGTCGGGTGGCCGCGGTCGGTCGGTACGCCATCGTCACCTCTCAGCCCGGGGGCAAACTTTGAATCGCGATTCAACGGTTAGAAGAATTGAATCACGATTCAACCGAAGTCACAAGGGGGTCGGAAAACAAGATCGTCCCTGTGACGGACCGGCGAGGGCGATATGTCCTCGACCGTCCGTCACAGGGACGATCCTGGCGACTCAGTTCGGTACAGACGCCGGTTCGGTACAGACGCCGGTTCGGTACAGACGTCGGTTCGAAAAAGCAGCGCGCTACAGCAGCGCGTCGACGAATGCCTCCGGCTCGAACGGAGCGAGGTCGTCGGCGCCTTCGCCGAGCCCGACCAGCTTCACGGGGACGCCGAGCTCCTCCTGGATGCGGAACACGATGCCGCCCTTGGCGGTGCCGTCGAGTTTGGTGAGCACCACGCCGGTCAGCGAGACCACTTCGGCGAACACCTTGGCCTGCATCAGACCGTTCTGGCCGACCGTGGCGTCCAGGACCAGCAGCACCTCGTCCACCACGGCCTTCTTCTCGACCACTCGCTTGACCTTGCCGAGCTCGTCCATCAGGCCCGCCTTGGTGTGCAGACGGCCCGCGGTGTCGATCAGCACCACGTCCACGCCTTCGGTGATTCCGGTGCTGACGGCGTCGAAGGCGACCGAGGCCGGGTCGGCACCCTCCTTGCCGCGGACGATTCCTGCGCCGACGCGCTCACCCCAGGTCTGCAGTTGGTCGGCCGCGGCGGCACGGAAGGTGTCGGCGGCGCCCAGCAGCACGCGGCGGCCGTCGGCCACCAGCACGCGCGCGAGCTTGCCGGTGGTGGTGGTCTTGCCGACGCCGTTGACCCCGGCCACCAGCACGACCGCCGGTCGGTCCGCATGGGGAAGGGCCCGAACGGAGCGATCGAGTTCGGGATGCAACTGCTCCACGAGGACCCGCTTGAGGGCGGCGCGCGCGTCCTCGGCCGAGCGGACCTTGCCCGTCGCCAGTTCCTCACGGAGCCGTTCGGTGACCGTCGACGTGGCGGCGGTGCCGAGATCGGCCATCACCAGCGTGTCCTCGATCTCCTCCCAGCTGTCCTCGTCCAGATCGCCCGCGCCGAGCAGCCCGAGCACGCTCGCGCCGATCGCACCCTGCGACCGCGACAGGCGCCCGCGCAGGCGGGAAAGCCGTCCCGCGGTCGGCGCGATCTCGTCGAGCGCTGGAGCGGTGTCGACGGGTGCCGGTTCGGCGACAGGTGCGGGTTCGGCCACGGGCTCGGGTTCTGCGACCGGCTCGGGCTCGACGACCTGCTCGGGCTCGACGACCGGTTCCGGTTCGGCCGCCGGCGGTTGTACGACGGTGGTTTCGTCGGTCTCCGGCTCGACCTGAGCGGCAGGCTCGGGCTCGGCGACGGGCTCCGGTGTGGGCGGCGTCGGCGGCTCCGGACGGTCGAGGGTCGCCGATCCCGCCCCGCCCTGGCTGAAGGAGAATCCGGAACCGGCCTTGTAGCCCCCGGAACGATCGACTTGCCGTTGCGATCCGTCGGTGACCTGATCGGTCCCGGCGGCGGGCTCGTCCCGGAGCGAGATCCGGCGGCGGCGATTCAACGCGTAGCCGGCGCCGGCGACCAGGGCGAGGATGACGACGATCGCGATGACGATGCCGACGATGAGTTGGGTGTCCACTGGAGAAGTTGTCCCTTCAGCTCGTGGGAGCGGAGTCGGTTGGTGAAGTCGAAGGATCGGGTGCGGCGGCGGCCGGGGTCACGTCCACCCCGCGCAGTCGTTGGGAGATCACCTGGGTGATCCCGTCGCCCCGCATGCTCACGCCGTAGAGCGCGTCCGCGATCTCCATGGTCGGTTTCTGGTGGGTGATGACGATCAGCTGGGACTTCTCCCGCAGCTGTTCGAACAGGGAGATGAGCCTGCGCAGATTCGCGTCGTCGAGGGCGGCCTCCACCTCGTCCATCACGTAGAAGGGCGAGGGCCGCGCCCGGAAGATCGCGACGAGCATGGCGACGGCGGTCAACGACTTCTCGCCGCCGGAGAGCAACGACAGTCGCTTCACCTTCTTGCCCGGCGGCCGCGCCTCCACGTCCACCCCGGTGGTGAGCATGTCGTCCGGATCGGTCAGGACCAGCCGGCCCTCGCCCCCGGGGAACAGCGTCGCGAAGACCTGGACGAACTCTCGCTCCACGTCGGCGTACGCATCGGTGAAGACTTGGAGGATCCGGGCGTCGACGTCGTCGATGACGTCCATCAGGTCTTTGCGCGCAGCCTTCACGTCCTCCAGCTGCGCCGACAGGAAGTTGTAGCGTTCCTCGAGGGCCGCGAACTCCTCCAGGGCGAGCGGGTTCACGCGGCCGAGTGTCTTGAGGTCCTTCTCCGCCTTGCGCGCACGCATCTCCTGGGTGGCGCGGTCGAAGGGCATCGGCGCGGGGGCCACCACTTGTTCGCCGCGAGCCTTGGCGTCCTCGTACTCGCGCATCTCCAGATCCGACGGCGGCATCGGGACATCCGGTCCGTACTCGGCCACCAGGTCGTCCGGCGCGATCGCGAACTGTTCGAGCACCTGTTCCTCGAGCTGTTCGATGCGCAAGGCGGCCTGCGCTCTGGCGAGTTCGTCGCGGTGGACGGCGTCGCGCAGTTTGTTCATCACCGTGCTGAGCTGGTCCACCTGCGCCCGCAGGGCGTCCACCTCGGCCGTGCGCTGGGAACGGATGGCTTCGAGTTCGTCGCGAGCCTGCGCCGCGTCGGTCACGGCCGCGGCCACCGCGTCCGCGAGTCGTTCTCCGGTGTCGGCCACCGCACTCGCCACGCCGGCCGCGTACTTGCGGAGAGCGTCCTGGCGCCGCTGGCGCTCCCGATTGGCCCGCTCGTTGGCCGCCGCGCGACGCAGACTCTCGGCCTTGCCGCGCACCGACGCCAGGCGTTCCTCGGCGGTCCGCAGTGTCAGACGCGTCTCGACCTCGGCGGACCGAGCGGACGCGACTTCCGCCGCGGCGGCATCGCGCATCGCTCTGTCGCCGTCGGCGACCGGCTCTTCGGCTGCACCGTCGACGGCGCGGGCCAGGCGCTCCTCCACCTCGGTGAGCTTCTCGAGATTCTCCGCGCGGCCCTGTTCGACGAAGTTGCGTTGCCGCACGAGCCGGTCGGCCTCATCCCGTGCAGCACGGATGTCCGAACCGAGACGCCCGAGCGACTCGTAGGCCGCCCCGAGGTTCGCGTCGGACTCGTGGAGGGCAGCGAGCGCCCCCTCGGCGTCCTCACGCGCCCGTTCCTGTTCGGCGATGGCCGCGGCCAGCTCCGATTCCAGACGCAGTGCCGTCTCCTCGGCGGCCGCGAGGTCGTGTGTCGCGGTATCGATCGCGGACTGCACCTCGATGGTCGACGGCCGTCGTGCGGATCCGCCCTCCACGCTGGCCGAGGAGATGCGGTCGCCGTCGCGCGTGACGCCGACCACTCCGAGCTCACGGGCCAGGTCCAGCCCGGTCTCGGGATCGTCGACGACGATCGTCTCGGCGAGCAGCACGTCGAGCGCGCCCGCCACCTCGTCGGGTGCGGTGACCAGGTCACGGGCCCACACCGCACCGTCGGGCAGCGACGGCCGACGGTCGGGGTCGACGCCGGGCAGTCCCCCGACGATGAGGGCCGCTCGCCCGCCGTCGCCGCTGCGCAGTTCGCGCAGGGCCCGCACCGCGGCGAGCGCGTCGACCGTCGTGATCGCATCGGCGGCCGGCCCCAGCGCTCCCGCCATGGCGGCTTCGTAGCCCGGCTTCACCGTCAGCAGCTCCGACAGCGGCACGAGGACGCCCTCGGTTCCGCGTTCGATCAGCCAGGCCCCGCCGTCACCGCGTTCCAGACCGACCGAGAGCGCTTCGATCCGCGCGCTGAGCGACGCGATCGATCTGGCGGTCTCGCGCTCACTCTGGCGGAGCCGTTCGACGGTCGCAGTGGCCTCGGCCAGCGCCGCCGCACATCGTTCGTGGTGCTCATCGAGGCCGCGTTCGGCGTCCTCGAGGATCCTGACCCGCGCCACCTCCTGATCGAGGGCCGCCTGCGCGGTGTCGGCCCGCTCGGCGGCCGCCTCGATCGACGCCGTCAGCCGGGCGGTCTCGGCGTCCACCGACTCCACCCTGGTTCGCAGGTTCGCGGCCTCGCCCTCCAACCGCGCCAGACCCTCGCGGCGGTCGGCGACGGCCTGCACCGCGGCCAGGTGCGCGCGCTCGGCCTCGTTGGCCACCTGCTCGGCGGCCTGCAGCGCGGCGGTCGCGTACTCCAGCCGCTCGGCGGCCTCCTCGACCGCCTCGGTGTGCTCGGCCTCGGTCATCGCAGCGCGTTCGGCCTGCCGTTCCAGTTCCTCGGGATCGGGACCGGAGTTGGCGACGCTCGGCGAGGCCAGGTTCGCCGCGCGTTCACCGGCGAGCCGCAACGTGCCGCCGACCCGCTCCGACAGTGCGCCGAGTTGGTAGAAGACGCGTCCGGCCTCACTCGCCGCGGGCGCCACCTGCGCCAGATGCTCCTGTGCTGCCGACAGCGCCTCCGTGGCGGCGTCCAGCGCGGCCGCCACCTCGTCCTGCTGTCGCCGGACGTCGGCCTCCACGGCGCTGTGCTGCGCCATCTCCTCGCGTCGCTTCACGAGGTCGTCGGCGGCCAGCCGCAAGCGGGCGTCGCGCAGGTCGGCCTGGACGGTCGCCGCGCGCCGCGCCACCTCGGCCTGCCGGCCGAGCGGCTTGAGCTGGCGGCGGAGTTCCGTCGTCAGATCGGTGAGACGGTCCAGGTTGGCGGCCATCGCGTCGAGTTTGCGGACCGCCTTCTCCTTGCGGCGACGATGCTTGAGGACCCCGGCGGCCTCCTCGATGAACGCGCGCCGTTCCTCCGGCCGGGCCTCCAGGATCGCCGCCAGCCGGCCCTGCCCCAGGATGACGTGCATCTCGCGGCCGATGCCCGAATCGGACAGCAGTTCCTGAACGTCCATCAGGCGGCACGAATTGCCGTTGATCTCGTACTCGCCCGCGCCGTCGCGGAACATGCGCCGCGTCACCGACACCTCGGAGTACTCGATCGGCAGCGCGCCGTCCGAGTTGTCGATGGTCAGGGTCACTTCCGCGCGGCCCAGCGGGGCGCGACCGGAGGTCCCGGCGAAAATGACGTCGGCCATCTTTCCGCCGCGCAGGGCCTTGGCCCCCTGCTCCCCCATCACCCAGGTCAGGGCGTCGACGACATTCGACTTGCCCGACCCGTTGGGCCCCACCACACACGTGATGCCGGGCTCGAACCGCAGCGTCGTCGACGACGCGAACGATTTGAACCCTTTCAGGGTGAGGCTCTTCAAGTGCACGACCTGACAGCCTACCCGGATCAGCGCTCGACGAAGCCCGTCAAACCACCGCGTGCCGCCTCGAAGGACTCCACCACCAGATCGACTCGGCCGGGGGTGTCGGACGAGCGCAGCGCGGCCAGCAGTGCCGTCAGCGATTCATGCGGACCTTCGGCGACCACGAGCACCCGACCGTCGGGCTGGTTCGAGGCGTATCCCACCAGACCGAGTTCCAGCGCTCGCGACCGGGTCCACCAGCGGAATCCGACGCCTTGGACTCGCCCGTGCACCCACGCGGTGAGGCGCTGCATCACTCGGTCTCCATGGTGAGCGAGACCTGAGTTCCCGCCTTCAGGGTGCGGCCGACCGTGCAGACCTTGTCGATGGCGCGCTCGACGACCACGAGCAGGCGCTCGGCGGCCTCCGGGTCGAGTTCGGAGAGGTCCACTTCCAGGACCTCGTCCAGCTGCGGGTACCGCTCGTTCTCCCGGTCGGCGTCGCCCGAGACCCGCACGGTGGCGTCGTAGTCGTCGCCCAGTCGGCGCGAGAGCGGCCGGTCCGACGACATCCCCGTGCACGCGGCGAGTGCGATCTTCATGAGTTCACCCGGGGTGAAGACGCCCTCGACGTCCTCCGAGCCGATGAGGACCTGCGCCCCGCGCGAGCTCTGCCCGGTGTACCTCCGGGTTCCGGTCCGCTGGACCCACAGTTCAGTCATGTCGTCGTGCCTTTCATCTGCCGTTCGTGGAGGTGTTCACGTCTCGGTGTTCACGCCTCCCCCGGTCGAACGCCGCCGGCCTCGCAGACCTTCCCGGCCGTCGGCGTTCCAAGACTGTTCAACCTACCGGGTGGCCGGCTCGCCCTGCGGATCGGCTTGAGGACGTCGACGAGAGCGCGTCGCCGAGAACGGTGCGCTGAATCCGCCTCGTTCCGTTCGAGTGATTTGTCAGACCCTGCCGATATCATCGAATGTAAGTTCGAGGCACTCGAAGGGGAGGCGTGAACATGCAGGTGAGGGAGCATTCCGGCTCGTCGGTGGTGGTCGACGACGGGTCGATCGTGATCCGGATCGGATGTCCGGCAGGTTCGACCGACGGGTCCGGTTCGGATGCGGCTGCGGTGTCGCGGGCTGATCGTGCCGCGTTGTTGACCTTCGCAGCGCGGGCTGACTGCTATCAGGGGTTGGTGATGTGGCATCGCTATCAGGCGGTGTACTCGCTGTATCGGGCGAAGCAAGCGGAATTAGAGGCCGACGCGTCGGTCGATGCGTACACGCGGTTGTTTGATCCGCAGTGCCAGATGGCGGCCTCGTATGCGACAGCGGCCGGGGTCCGGCAGTACGCGGGTGAGTTGTTCGTCGATCGGGCGATCGCGTGTTTCGAGCGGATTCCGTCGATCGGCCGACTGATGCGCTACGGGGTTCTCACTCCGGGGTGGTTCGTTCGAGCCGTGGAGCAGACCGCGTTGGTCGACGACGGCGACCTGCTCGCCTTCATTGATGCGGAGATCGCACATCGTCTGGCCGGAATGGGTGGACTGTCGGCGAACCGGGTGGAGTCGACCGTCGCCGCGATCGTGGCCGAGCACGACCCGGACGCCGCGACCCTGACTCGTGAGCAGGTCGCGTCGAGCAAGAAGGTGTCGGTGACGCCGGTCGCCGACGGCGTGTCGGAGATGGTGATCGTCGGCTCCACCGAGGACGCGGCGATCTCCCTCGGGGCGATCAACGCGCTCGCCGACGGCGTGTGCCCGTTCGACCCGCGAACCAAGCAGGCCCGCCGGTCCGACGCCGCTACCGCACTGCTGCAGCAGAGCCAGTTCACCTGCCTGTGCGAGCGGGACGACTGCGTCTCGGAGTTGGCGCCCGCGCAGATCGACGCGCGGCGCGCCCATGTGATGGTTCACGTCGTGGTGCGCAAGGAGGCGCTCGACGGCGTGTCGCAGCTACCGGCGTACGAGGATGGCGTCGGTCCGATCTCCGCCCACCACGCCCGGGAGTTGGTGCGTCGTCCCGACGCGGTGATTCGCGAGTTGGATCTGGACACGGTGATCGCCGACTGCATGCGACACGCCGGTCGGTACCGCCCCTCGGCGGCGGTCGACACAGCCGTCCGCGCCCTGTTCGGCACCTGCACCGTCGCCGGCTGCGACCGCCCGGCGTGGAAGTCCGACCTCGATCACGTCGTCGAATTCGACCACCGCGATCCGGGCAACGGCGGGCCGACGTGCGTGTGCAATCTGAATCCGAAGTGCCGTTTCCATCATGGCGTGAAAACCCACGCCGAAGGGTGGGTCGATGATCAGATCGTCGACGCCAACGGCGTCATCTGGACCGAAGTCACCACGCCGGACGGGATGACCGTCCGCCGACAGGCGATGAACCTGTGGCTGCTGCCCGAGCTCGGGCACATTCAGTGCCGGCACGGCGTGTCGTTCGGCATGTCGGACTCGCCCGCGACGCGCCCGGAGAACCGACACGCCGAGAATGAACCGGAACGGCGACTGACCCGCACTCAGGCCAAGCACCGCTACCGCACCCAGAGGCGCGCCGCCAACCGCCGACAGCGGGAAATCGCGACGGTCACCGACGGCGAGCCGCCGTTCTGAGTCCAGCGGCATCGGCGGAGCCGGTCGATCGCCACAGACTCAACCAGCCGTGACCGGCCGCGGGAGCCGTGTCCAGATGCAGACGCAGCACCTCGGTCAGCAACAGTTGCATGAGGTCAGTGACGATTGAATCGTCCCGGGTTTGATGGAGACAGGTTTGACCGGAAGGGACACTTGTTTCGTGCCTCGCCCACCGAAGTACTCACCCGAGTTGCGGGATCGTGCCACACGGATGGCCATCGATGCTCGGAAGGACCCCGAGACCGCGCCCGGAGCTCTGGCGCGGATCGCCAAGCAACTCGACGTCAACCCCGAGACCCTGCGGACCTGGGTCCGCCGCGTCGAAGACGGCCAAGCCGAAGCGCCTGGGGTCGAGACAGTTTCAGATATCGAGCGGATCCGCTTGTTGGAGAAGGAAGTTCGAGAGCTGCGTCGGGCGAACGAGAGGGCGGATTCAAGCGGTCAGTGCAACGAGTCCTGTGAGATGAGGCAGTCACTGATCACAGGAGGATCCGGATGCAGGGCAAGCACGGTCATCTCAGTCGGGAGCAGAAGCGGCTGGCACTCAGGCTGCATGCGAGGGGTTGGCGGCTGGTCGACATCGCCAAGGAGATCGGCTGCAGCGCGCCGATGGTCGGGATCATGGCCCGCACCGGCAGGCACGCCGACGCCAAGCCGTTCGGCTGGGAGCCACGCCAGGGCTGCCTGACGATTGACGAGCGCGAGCAGATCCTGGTGGGGATCAATCGTGGCGACACCTTCACCGCGATCGCCGAGCACCTGGGGCGCGCGGTGTCGACCATCAGCCGCGAGGTGAAGCGCGGCGGTGGTCGCTGCGGCTACTCGGCATGGCATGCGCACGAACGCGCTCGCGATCAAGCTCGTCGGCCGAAGTCTTTCAAGCTCGCGTCAGGCCGGTTGCTCGAGGAGGTCTCCAGCCGGCTGGAGCAGTTGTGGTCCCCCGAGGAGATCGCGGCGCGCCTACGGTTGGATCACGCCGATGATCCGGAGATGCGCGTGAGCCACGAGACGATCTACCAGTCCCTGTTTGTCCAGGGCCGAGGCGAGTTGCGCCGCGAGTTGGCGCGGTGTCTACGGTCCGGAAGAGCGGCCCGAAAGCCCCGCGGCACCACTGACGGCCGCGGCCGGATCCCCGGCATGGTGATGCTCAGCGAACGCCCCGCAGAAGCCGACGACCGCGCCGTGCCCGGACACTGGGAAGGCGACCTCATCCTTGGCGAGGGCAGCCGCAGCGCGGTCGGGACGCTCGTCGAGCGATCGACGCGGATGACGCTGCTGTTGCACCTCCCAGATGGCAAGACAGCCGAGCAGGTCGAGGCAGCGATGCGCGCCGCGATCAGCAAACTACCGTCCTCGTTGGCCAGAACGATCACCTGGGACCAGGGCGCGGAGATGTCGCAGCACGCGGCGTTCACCACTGCCACGGGTATCCCGATCTACTTCTGCGATCCCCACTCGCCCTGGCAGCGCGGGAGCAACGAGAACACCAACGGCCTGTTGCGTCAGTACCTGCCCAAGGGCACCGACCTGAGCGCCGTCACCCGCGAGGAGTTGGACGCGATCCAGGACAGCCTCAACAGCCGACCGCGCAAGACTCTGGGCTATCTGACACCATCAGAGAAGCTCGCAGAGCTTCTTGCGCCCACCGCTTGAATCCGCCGATCTTGAAGACCGCGTCGGCTTTCTTCGCGGCCGAGCTCGACCGGCCACACCGCTGATCGGTCAAGTCCCGGGTAGTGGTGTAACTGGTTGTGGTCCTTCGTAGGTGGTCAGGCGGGTAGTTGGATCAGTGGGTCGGTGTTCACCTCCGGCGTGTGGTCGGTGACGGTCAGGCGGCAACGGCTGAGCACCTCGAGGCCGAGGTAGCGGCGGCCTTCGGCCCATTCATCTGTCTGCTCGGCGAGCACTGCTCCGATGAGCCGGATGATGGCGTCGCGGTTGGGGAAGATGCCGACGACGTCGGTGCGGCGGCGGATCTCGCGGTTGAGCCGTTCGGTGGGGTTGTTGGACCAGATCTGGCGCCACACATCTTCCGGAAACGCGGTGAACGCCAGCAAGTCTTCACGGGCGTCGCCGAGGTGTTCGGCGACGTCGGGCAGCCGGTCTTCGGTGTATTCGAGCAGCCGGTCGAACTGGGCGTTCACCGCCTCTGGTGTGGGTTGGTCGTAGACGCTGTGCAGCATCGCTTTCACAGCCGGCCACATCGATTTCGGGCACACCGCCATCAGATTTGCGGCGTAGTGGGTGCGGCAGCGCTCCCAAGCGGCGCCGGGCAGGGTCGCGGCGATCGCCTCGACCAATCCCGGCATGGGCGTCAGAGGTCACCAGGCGGACTCCGCCGAGGCCGCGGGCGACCAGGTCGGCGAGGAAGGTGTTCCACGAGGCTTTGGTTTCGCTGGTGGCGACCTGCTGGAGTCGTTCATGCCGACGAGGCAGATGACGCTCGTATCTACCCTGACCTCACCGCTGTCTGTCGATTCGCAGCCAAGAAATTGCCATCGCCGGCTGCAGGCTCGAGGAAAGTCCTGTCGACAAAGTCAGTGCCGGTCTCCAGGTCCTCGCGCACCAGGTCAAGCATCCGCTCAACCATGTGGCGCGGCGTGAAGACCTCACCGTGGGCCTTCACACGGTGCCTGGACTTCATCAGTTACTCCCTCCTGTCGGCCCGCGACTGCTGGCCTCTACTCGATGGCTACACCCTATCGGCCGGTACCGACATCGAGTGACGCACACGAGAGCGGCAGGTTCCAAGGAAGGATTCTGAACGGACCGCCCGATAGAAGGCGACGTACACCGACAGCAGGCACCAATACATTGCGAGTAGTCGGTCAGGCAACCCTCCGGCGCCGCGGCACCCGCTGACACGTCGGGCAGAAGAACGAGCTCCGGTTCATGAATGCTTCGCGCACCATCGGCGTCTCGCAGCGACGGCACGGAAGTCCTTCGCACCCATAGGCGTTCAACGATCGTTCGAAATAACCCGACTGCCCGTTCACGTTCACGTACAGGTCGTCGAACGACGTGCCGCCGACCTTGACCGCCTCCCGCATCACCTGGGTTGCGTGATCGACGAGTTCTCCCAGCCGGGCGCGCGGAATGCCGCGCGTGCGTCGCCGGCCGTGCAGGCCGGCGCGCCAGAGCGACTCGTCGGCGTAGATGTTTCCGACACCGGAGATCACGGTCTGGTCGAGGATCGCGCGCTTGATCTCCGTGTCCCGACGCCGCAGCGCGGTGACCACGCCGTCGCGGTCGAAAGCCGGCTCGAAGGGATCCGGTGCGATGTGCGCCACCGACTCGGGTACGCGGCGCGGCCCGGCGTCGACGAGTTCGTCCAGATGCCAGCCGCCGAAGGTCCGCTGGTCGACGAAACGCAGTTCGTTCCCGTCGTCGAGGGGCACGCGGATGCGCAGGTGCACCGGATCGGCGGCACCCTGCTCGGCGAGGAGCATCTGCCCGCTCATGCCGAGATGGACCACTACGGCCACCTCGTCCGCGCGGTCCGCGGCGAGCAGCCACATGTACTTACCGCGCCGCTCGACGGCCTCGAAGGTCTTGCCGCGCAATCGATTCGAGAGATCGACGGGTCCGCCGACGTGGCGTCTGGCCGCGCGCGGATGCAGCACCTCGACCTCGCGCGCCGTCCGACCGGAGAGATGGGACGACAGGCCGAGACGGATGGTCTCGACCTCGGGAAGTTCAGGCACCGGACGGTCCGATCAACGCGGCTGTTCCTCGAGTGCCTTCCACGCCAGCTCGGCCGCGTTCTGTTCGGCTTCCTTCTTGGTCCTGCCGGTACCGGTGCCCAGTTGAGTGCCGCCGACCACTGCGATCGCGGTGAACTCCTTGTTGTGGTCCGGTCCGGTCGACGTGACCTGGTACTGCGGCTGGCCGAGGCTCCGCTCGGCCGAGAGCTCCTGCAGCGAGGTCTTCCAGTCCAGTCCGGCACCGAGCCGGCCCGATCGTTCGATGATCGGCTCGAACAGCTTCATGATGACCGTTTTCGCGACCTCGATGCCGTGGTCGAGGAAGATCGCCCCGAACAGCGATTCCAGGCCGTCGGCGAGGATCGACGCCTTGTCGCGGCCGCCGGTCAGTTCCTCACCGCGGCCGAGATGCAGATGTGCGCCGAGTCCGCCGTCGCCCAAGCCGCGGGCGACGTCCGCGAGGGCGTGCATGTTGACCACGCTCGCCCGGATCTTCGCCAGCTCGCCCTCGGGACGGTCCGGGAAGCCGACGTACAGCCGTTCGGTGACGACCACGCCGAGCACGGCGTCGCCGAGGAACTCGAGGCGCTCATTGGTCGGCAGCCCGCCGTTCTCGTACGCGTACGAGCGGTGGGTCAGCGCCAGGTTCAGCAGATCGTTCCTGATCGTGACGCCGAGCACATCGGTGAGCAGCGACGGGTCGGGCCGTTTGCTCACCGGTCACCGTCCTCGCCGGCGTCCCCGTCCGTCTCGGTCAGCCGGTCGGCCAGCTTCGCCCATCGGGGGTCGATGATGTCGTGGCCGTGGCCCTCCTCGGCGTCGGCCAGCTTCACTCCGCAGATCGGGCACAGTCCCGGACAGTCCTGCGTGCACAGCGGCGACAGCGGCAGCTCCGTCGCGATCGCGTCGATCACCACCTGCTCGAGATCGATCCGCTCGTCGACGATGCGCTCGAGTTCTTCCTCGTCCTCCGCTGTGCGGTCGGTCTCACTGTCGGGGTACGCGAACAGTTCCGTCAGGTACACGGAGACGTCCTGGGTCAGCGGGTCCAGGCAGCGGCCGCACTGGCCCTCGGCGACGGCCGTGACCGTACCGGTCACGAGGACACCCTCGGTCACCGACTCGAGACGCAGGTCGAAAGCCACCTCGCCGCCGGCGGGAATGCCGATCATCTCCGCACCGATGCGGTCGGGGGTTTCGAGGGTCCACGCCTTCTCGATCATCGAACCGGCCCGGCGGGGCACCGACCGGACATCGATCACGAATCCAGAATCAGTCACCCGAACGATGTTACTCAGTAGTCCCTGCTCGAACGAAGTTCAGTGGCCGCGTCCCGGATCGAGCGCGACCTCAGCCCGCCATCTGCGCCGGACCCGGCTGCGGTCCCTCGTCCATGCCGTGCGGATACTCGACGTAATCGTGCATGCCCGCGCCCGTCCGCAACTGCTGGCGTCCGCGGTTCACCGACCGCAGCGTGCCGGTGAGGATCTCCTCGAAGTCGGCGAGTTTGTCGTCGACGTAGATGTCGCAGTCACCGCGCAGCCGGTCCGATTCGGCGTGCGCCGCATCGATGATCCGCTCGGCCTCCTGCTTGGCGGCCGAGACCACCTCGGACTCGGACACCAGCCGCTGCTGCTCGGCGATGCCGTCGGCGACGGACTTGTTGTAGCTGGCGTTGCCCGCCTCTACGACGCGTCCGGCCTCGGCGCGGGCTCGGCCGGTCACGGCCTCGTACTCGCGTGCGGCGCTGTGCTCGAGCCGCTGGGCCTCGTCGTTCGCGTCGGCGATGACGGCCTGCGCGTTGCCGTTCGCCTCGTCGAGCATCCGGTCGGCTCGAGCCTTCGCCTCGGCGAGGATCCGATCGGCTTCGGCCCGCGCATGAGCGAGCATCGCCTCGGAGTCGCGTTCGGCACCGGTGATGAGGCGATCGGACTGCTCACGCGCGTTCGACACGAGGGTGTCGCGTTCGTCGAGCACGTCCTGCGCGTCGTCGAGCTCGCCGGGCAGCGCATCGCGCAGATCGTCGAGAAGTTCCAGCACATCGCCCCGGGGAACCACACACCCCGCGGTCATCGGCACGGTGCGCGCCTCTTCGACGATCGCGACCAGCTCGTCAAGCGCTTCAAATACGCGGTACACGATTCAATCTCCGATCCGGCACAGCCGTAGGTTCGGCGGCCTTTGATATCACTGAGGCCATTGTGCCGAATGTTGCGACTGTGACGCCGGAGGGCCGCATCGGGCGTGTCGCCCCGTCAGGCCCGGACTGTCAGTGGGCGTATCCGTCAGACACTGCGCGTCTGCGACAAACGGTCGGCCAGCGCCTGGTGAATGTGCTCGGAGAGATAGGGCGTCACGTCGCCGCCGAGCTTGGCGACCTCTTTCACCAGCGAACTGGAGACGTGCGCGTACCGCGGATCCGTGAGCATGAAGTACGTCTCACACCCGGTCAGCTCCCGGTTCATCTGCGCCATGGGGATCTCGTAGGCGAAGTCGCTCTCCGAACGCAGCCCCTTGACCATCGTGTCGGCGCCCTCTGCCACCAGCAGATCCACCACCAGACCGGTCCAGCTGCGCACCTCGACGTTCTCCAGGTCGGCACAGTCCCGCTCGATGAGCGCGATGCGCTCTTCGACGGTGAACATCCCCTGCTTGTTCGGGTTCACCACGACGGCCACGACCACCCGATCGAACCGGGCAGCCGTGCGTTCGACGACGAAGCGGTGGCCGAGAGTGAACGGATCGTACGACCCGGGACAGACTGCAGCACTCATGTCTGCTGAATCTACGCGACGCCGTCTCCGGCGCCGCGGCGACGGCCGCGGTCAGCGACCACCCAGCACGACCACCGTGTCGCCGTACTGCTTCGACGTCACTTCCTCCAGTCCGTCGGGCCAGGTGACGGCGGCGCTGCGACGGCCGCGCTCCACCACCACCCAGCCGTCGGACGCCAGAACCGGTTCGCATGCCGAGATCATTCGGTCGACCTCTTCGGAAGGCACCTCGTAAGGCGGATCGAGGAGGATCAGATCGAACGTTCCGGACGGCGCCGCCAGAAACGACTCCACCGGGCGGTTGACGATCCGGACCCGCGACGCTGCGCCGCAGACGGCGACGTTGTCCCGCAGCACCCCGGCAGCCCGGCGGTCGGACTCGACGAGCACCGCCGACGCCGCTCCCCGGGACACCGCCTCGAGTCCGAGCGCGCCCGTGCCGGCATAGAGGTCGAGCACGCGGACTCCGGACAGGTCCATCCGGGAGCCGAGCATGGAGAAGAGTGCCTCGCGAACGCGGTCGGAGGTCGGCCGGGTGGTGTCGGCCGGAACGGCGAGCCGACGGCCGCGGAAGTCACCGGCGATGATTCTGGTCATATCGAGACCCATGGTAGTGGATAGTCGCGCCCGCGAACCCGCCCGCAGTAGCGTTGTCGGCATGCGCATCCGCACGACGGCCTGGACCCCGGCAGCGCCCACGGTGGCCGATCCGGATCCGGACGGCCGTGCCGAGCAACTCGCCGAACTCATGGACGGCCGCCGCGCGGTGGCGCTGACGGGCGCCGGACTGTCGACGCCCTCCGGAATCCCCGACTACCGGAGCCCCGACTCCCCCGTGCGGCGTCCCATGACGATCGAGGCCTTCCTCTCCTCCCCAGAGAGCCGGCGCCGGTATTGGGCCCGCAACCATCTGGGATGGCGGCATATGGACGCCGCCGCGCCGAACGCCGCCCATCGGGCACTGCGCACCCTGCAGGACGCGGGAGTCCTCTCCGGGGTGATCACACAGAACGTCGACATGCTCCACATGAAGGCCGGGTCGCGCCCGGTGGTCGATCTGCACGGCTCCTACGGTCGCGTCCGCTGCCTGGGCTGCGGCGAACAGCTCTCCCGCCACCGGCTCGCCGAGGCTCTGGAGTCGGCGAACCCCGGCTACGCCGATCGGGTGGCCTCCCGAGGCGCGATCGAGGTGGCCCCCGACGCCGACGCCGCGCTCGAGGACATCGGCGACTTCGTGATGCTCGACTGCGCGAGGTGCGGCGGAGTGTTGAAGCCCGACATCGTCTACTTCGGGGAGACGGTGGGCCCGGATGTGGTGGCTCAGGCGTTCTCCCTGGTCGACGACGCCGACCTGCTGCTCGTGGCCGGGTCGTCGCTGACCGTGATGTCCGGACTGAGATTCGTCCGCAGAGCGGTGGCCGCGGGCAAGCCGGTAGCGATCGTGAACCGCGGCCGAACGCGCGGCGACGACCTGGCGACCCTGAAGATCGACCACCGGTGCGAGGTCATTCTTCCCGCGGTCGCAGACCGCATCGCTGCCGCACGTTCAACGTTACTGTGACGTACACCACATTGTTTGCTTGAACTGCACAAAGGCGGGGTTCCGCGCAGGCAATATTCGATCTGCGGTGACTTTCCTATGAACGGCCGATAGCCTCGGTCACGTCATGAACCCGAATGATCCTTCACCGGAGACAGACAACGGAAACACGGTCACCTTCCGGCGACCGCGGGCCCGTGACGGAAAGAGAATATGGGAGATCGCTCGCGATTCGCGCGTGCTGGACGTTAATTCGCCCTATGCCTACGTTCTCTGGTCACAGGATTTTTCCGAGACGTCGATCGTGGCTGAATTCGACGGAGACGTCGTCGGCTTCGCTACCGGATACCGTCGACCAGCGGCACCCGACACCCTCATGGTGTGGCAGGTGGCCGTCGACGAGACGCAACGCGGGAAGCAGATCGCCAAGCGGATGGTCTGCGAGTTGTTCCGGCACTGCGCTCAAGCCGGTGTCGTCGCCATCAACACCACGATAAGCCCCGACAATCAGGCGTCCCAGCGACTGTTCGCAGGCGCTGCCCGAGCCCTCGGTTTGCAATTGACACGCGAACCGTTCTTCAGCGCGGAACTGTTCATCGACTCCCATGAGCCCGAGGACCTGTATCTGCTGACGCCGGGCTCCGCTCAATAGCGGAACCGGCAGAACTCAAACGAGGAAACTCTCGAAAATGACAATCGAAACTGCACTGGACGACCGAACTTTCACCAAGCACGAATCCGAAGTCCGCTCCTACTGCCGTGATTGGCCCGCCGTCTTCGACACTGCTCAGGGCAGTTGGCTGACAGACGTCGACGGGAATCGCTATCTTGACTTCTTCGCAGGCGCAGGCGCTCTCAATTACGGCCACAACAATCCTGTTCTGAAGGATGCGCTCGTCGACTACATCGTCCGTGACGGAATCACTCACGGACTCGACATGTCGACCCGCGCGAAGGGCGAATTCCTCGAGACCTTCGCCGCCAAGATCCTGGAGCCCCGCGGGCTGGACTACAAGGTCCAGTTCCCCGGCCCCACCGGGACCAACGCGGTCGAGGCAGCGCTCAAGCTGGCCCGCAAGGTGACCGGCCGCGAAGCGGTCATCAACTTCACCAACGCCTTCCACGGCATGACGCTCGGCTCGCTGGCGGTGACCGGCAACGCCATGAAGCGCAACGGCGCCGGCGTACCGCTGGTGCACACCACGCCGATGCCCTTCGACAACTACTTCGACGGCAGCGTCGCAGACTTCGCCTGGTTCGAGCGTGTTCTCGAGGACTCCGGCTCGGGCTTCAACCGGCCCGCCGGCGTCATCGTCGAGACCGTTCAGGGCGAGGGCGGCGTCAACGTGGCGCGTCCCGAGTGGCTGCGCGGCCTGGCCGACCTCTGCAAGCGCAAGGACATCCTGCTGATCGTCGACGACGTGCAGATGGGCTGCGGCCGCACCGGCGAGTTCTTCTCGTTCGAGGAGGCCGGCATCGTGCCGGACATCGTCACGCTGTCGAAGTCGATCGGCGGCTACGGACTGCCGCTCGCACTGACCCTGCTCCGTCCGGAGCTGGACGTCTGGGAGCCCGGCGAGCACAACGGCACGTTCCGCGGCAACAACCCCGCGTTCGTGACCGCGACCGCCGCCATCAACAAGTACTGGTCCGACGATGCGCTCTCGGTCCAGGTGAAGGCGAAGGGCATGGAGATCGCGCAGTCCTTCGAGGACCTGTGCCAGCGCCACGACGGATTGTCGCACCGGGGCCGCGGCATGGTCCAGGGCCTCGCCTTCGACAAGCCCGAGCTGGCCGGCCGGACGTGCGAGATCGCGTTCTCCAAGGGCCTGCTCGCCGAGACGTCGGGTCCTGACTCCGAGGTCGTCAAACTCCTTCCCCCGCTCACCATGAGCAGCGAGGATCTCGCCCACGGTCTGCAGATCCTGAGCGAATCGGTCGACGAGGCCTTCGCTGCCGACACCGCCCCCGAGGAGGCCGAAGCATGATCGTCCGCACCACCGAAGAGATCACCGGAACCGACCGCGAGGTGGCCGACCCGAAGGGCAACTGGGTCTCCAAGCGGATCGTGCTCGGTGGCGACGGGGTCGGATTCTCGTTCCACGAGACCACGATCGCGGCCGGCTCGATCAACGAGTTCCACTACGCGAACCACGTCGAGGCCGTCTGGCTGGTCGAGGGCAAGGGCACCCTGCTCGACCGGGAGACCGGGAAGATCTACCCGCTCCGCGCGGGCAGCATGTACCTGCTGGACGGCCACGAGCGTCACACCGTGACCGTCGACGAGCAGATGCGGATGCTGTGCGTCTTCAACCCGCCGGTGGTCGGCACCGAGGTCCACGACGAGAACGGCGTCTACCCGCTCGTCACGGTCCCCGCCGGCGAGGGCAAGCACCGAGCCGACTGACTGTTTCCGCAGCGAAAGCGCCCACCCGACCGCTGGTCGGGTGGGCGCTTTCGGTTCCGTGTCCGCCCGGTCTCGATACGCCCCTCCGCTGCGCTCCGGGCCTACTCGACAACCCTGCCGGGCCGTCCCCCCCAGGCCAGTCGACAAGCCGCGCCCCCAGGCCAGTCGAGTCGCACGCGAACGAAGTGAGCGAGCGTATCGAGACACCCCTGCCGGTCCGTCACCCCCAGGCCAGTCGAGTCGCACGCGAACGAAGTGAGCGAGCGTATCGAGACACCACCGCCTCGACACTCCCCTCCGACGAAACCCGGAGTCAGGCCGGGACCAGGTCGTCGGCGTGGATGATCGGACGGCGCAGATCGGCGGGCAGCTCGGACGTCGAACGGCCGATCATCTGCGCGACGTCGTCGGCGTCATACGATGTGACGCCTCGGGCGCGAACTGTTCCGGCCGCGTCAACCAGCTCCACCACGTCGCCGTCGGAGTAGTCGCCGACCGTCGCGGTGACACCCGCGGCCAACAGCGACCGTCGCCGACCGCAGACCGCGGCGACAGCACCGTCGTCGAGCGTCAACGTGCCGCGCGCCTCGGCTGCGTGGCGCACCCAGAACCGTCTGGCCGACATCCGGGTCGGCCGGGCTTTGAAGACGGTGCCGACCGAAGCGTTCGACAGCGCCTCACCGGCGGCCGAGGCCGCGGCCAACAGCACCGGGACACCCGAGTCGGCCGCCAGCCGCGCCGCCGCCAGCTTCGATGCCATGCCGCCCGTTCCCAGCGCACCGCCGTTGCCTGCGATCACTCCGTCCAGGTCGTCGGGTCCGTCGACCTGTTCGATCAGCCGCGCCGGTTGGCCGTCAGGGCCGGGTCTGCGGGGATCGCCGTTGTACAGCCCGTCGACGTCCGACAGCAGCACGAGCGCGTCCGCGTGCACCAGGTGTGCGACGAGGGCGGCCAGCCGGTCGTTGTCGCCGAAGCGGATCTCGTTGGTGGCGACCGTGTCGTTCTCGTTGACGACGGCCACCGCATGCAGCGCGCGAAGCCGGTCGAGAGTTCGCTGCGCATTCGCGTGGTGGGACCTGTTCGACACGTCGTCGGCGGTCAGCAGCACCTGGCCGACGGTACGGTCGTAACGAGCGAACGACGTCCCCCAGGCGTGCGCCAGGCGGAGTTGGCCGACGCTCGCCGCCGCCTGCTTGGTCGCGAGGTCGCGGGGCCGCTTCTTGAGGCCCAGCGGCGCGATTCCCGCGCCGACGGCCCCCGACGACACGACGATGACGTCCGATCCGGCGCGCATCCGTGCTTCGAGTGCGTCGACCAGCGCATCGAGCCTGGCGTGGTCGATGCCGGTCACCATGTCGGTGACGGCGGACGAACCGATCTTCACGACGATGCTGCGGGCCGTCGCGAGGAACTGCCGAACATCACTCGTCATCGACGTCCGACTCCTCCTGTCCGAGATCCCCTGCGCCCCAACCCAGCTCGTTCTCATCGGAGGCCTGGCGGCGCATCTTGCGCGCGAGCTTGCGCTCTGCGGCACCCACTCGGTCGTTGCGCTCCAGACGGATGTCGGTGCCGCGGCCGGTGATCGGCACGGCCACGCCCATCGGAGTCGTGGGCTCCCAGTCGAAGGTCATCTCGCCGATCGTCACCGGCGCGCCCGGCTTGGCACCCCGCTTCACCAGCGCGTCCTCGACGCCGAGGCGGTTCAGCCGATCCGCGAGATAGCCGACGGCCTCATCGTTGTCGAACTGCGTCTGACGCACCCACCGCTCCGGACGGGCCCCGCGCACGATGAACCCGCCCTCGACATCGGGATCGGCGACCACGGTGAACTCCGACTCATCGACTGCCTTGGGCCGGATGACGGCGCGGCGGGCCACGGGCTCGGCGTGCTCGGCCCGGTACCGCGCCACCATCTCCGCGAGCGCGAAGGTCAGCTCCGACAGTCCCTGGTGGGCCACAGCGGAGATGCGGAACACCGGCCAGCCTCGCTCGGCGATGTCGGCTTCCACCAGATCCGCCAGCTCAGCCGCCTCGGGAATGTCGATCTTGTTCAGGATGACCACGCGCGGCCTCGTGGCGAGGTCGCCCAGCGAGTGGTCGGCGTCCAGCGCCGGCTGGTACGCCGCGAGTTCGGCCTCGAGCGCGTCGATGTCCGACACCGGGTCGCGTCCCGGTTCGAGGGTCGCGCAGTCCACGACGTGCGCCAGGACGGCGCAGCGCTCCAGGTGCCGGAGGAAGTCCAGTCCCAGTCCGCGCCCCTGCGACGCTCCGGGGATCAGGCCGGGCACGTCGGCGACGGTGAATACCTCGGCACCGGCGGTCACGACGCCCAGGTTGGGAGCCAACGTGGTGAACGGGTAGTCGGCGATCTTCGGCTTCGCCGCGGAGAGCACCGACACCAACGACGACTTGCCCGCCGACGGGAAGCCGACGAGCCCGACGTCGGCGACCGACTTGAGCTCGAGGGTCAGTTCCCGCTCGTCTCCGGGCTCGCCGAGCAGCGCGAATCCCGGCGCCCGACGCGCCCGCGAGGCCAGCGCCGCGTTGCCCAGACCACCCCGGCCGCCCTGCGCGGCGATGAACTCGGTACCGGCACCGACCAGGTCGGCGACGATCTCGCCGTCCTCGTCGATCACCACCGTCCCGTCGGGCACCTTGAGGATCAGGTCCTCACCGGCGCCGCCGTTCCGGTTGCCGCCCATGCCGGGCTTTCCGTTGGTCGCCCGCGCATGCGGCCGGAAGTGGAAGTCGAGGAGGGTGTGCACCTGCGGGTCGACGACCAGCCGGACGTCGCCGCCCCGGCCGCCGTTGCCCCCGTCGGGGCCGCCCAGCGGCTTGAACTTCTCGCGATGCACGGACGTGCAGCCGTGGCCGCCGTTGCCCGCCACGACCTCGATCTTCACGCGGTCGACGAAGCGTGACATGTTCCAGCCTTCCTCGAATGGGTCCAGATAAGCCGACAGGGCGGGTCAGGGTGTCTAGAGACCCTGCCCGCCCTGTCGAAAAGAGCTATGAGTTCGGATGCCAGGTCAGACTGCGACCGGCTCCGGGACGATGTTCACCGTCTTGCGACCGCGCTTCACATCGAACTTGACCGCACCGGCCGCGAGAGCGAACAGCGTGTCGTCCTTACCGCGGCCGACGCCCACACCCGGGTGGAACTTGGTGCCGCGCTGACGGACCAGGATCTCGCCGGCGCTGACGACCTGGCCGCCGAAACGCTTCACACCGAGTCGCTGAGCATTCGAATCGCGACCGTTGCGCGAGCTCGATGCACCCTTCTTATGTGCCATCTGACTGTCCTCCTGAAATGCTGAAGAGCGAGTTCTACTTGATACCGGTGACCTTGAGGACCGTCAGCTGCTGACGGTGGCCCTGGCGCTTGTGGTAGCCGGTCTTGTTCTTGAACTTGTGGATCCGGATCTTCGGGCCCTTGGTGTGCTCGACGACCTCACCGGTGACCGAGACAGCGGCGAGCTTGTCGGCGTCGGTGGTCAGATTCGCACCATCGACGACCAGCGCAACCGGCAGCTGCACAGTGCTGCCAGGCTCTCCGTCGATCTTCTCGACCTTCACAATGTCGCCCTCGGCGACCTTGTACTGCTTACCGCCGGTCTTGACGATCGCGTACGTTGCCATTCCCGCTGTCCTCTTAACTCGTCTCATCGGGCCGGAGTGCGCAGGCCGATCCTGCGTGTCCGACATAATCTGGTGTGTGCGGTCCGCGGCCTCAAGGCCCTCGAACCTCTCCCGCCGATGCGCGCAACTGTCTACGCGCCTGCGGGAGGCGACCTGTCAAGGCTACGGTACCGGGCCTGTCCAGGTCAAACTCTCGGCGCGCGGGCCGCGCGCCGAGAGGAAGGTCACTGCTGCGCGGGCGGCGGCCCCGCGGCGCGGCGACCACTGCGCCGCCGGGGCGAGCGCGTGACCGCGACCACCGGCTCGGCGGACTGTTCGGCCACCGTCGTCACCGGCTCATGCTCCACGACCTCGTCCACCGACTCGACGGCCGTCGTCGGTGCGGCCGCACGGCGTACTGCGCGACGACGTCGACGCGTCACCACCGCCACCGGCGGCTCCGGTGTCTGCGTCATCGTCTCGACGACGACCTCCGCCGCGACTTCGCTCACTGCACCGTCTGTGGCAGCGACCTCGGCCACGGCCACCTCAGCGATCTCGACCTCGGCATTCTCGACCTCGGGCGCCTTCACCTCGGGCACCGAGGTATCGGCGGCCGGCTCGGCCGCCGCGTCGTGCTCGTCGTGGTCGTCCGGATGCGCCATGGCGCGGAACAGCGGATGCTCGGCGGCCGGCTTGTGCGGTGCGGGCTTGGCCGGCGCAGCCGCCTCCTGCTGCGGCTGCTGGTCTCCCCCGCGCCGACGCGAGCGGCGCGACTTGCGCGAACCCCCGTCGCCGCCGTTGCGGCTTCCGTCGTCAGCCGGGCGTACCTCAACCGGATTGGCGTGCACGATCACCCCGCGACCGGAGCACGCGGTACAGGTGGTCGAGAACGCCTCGAGGAGGCCGGTGCCGAGCCGCTTGCGGGTCATCTGCACCAGTCCCAGCGAGGTCACCTCGGAGACCTGGTGCCGCGTGCGGTCCCTGGCCAGCGCCTCGGTGAGCCGTCGCAGAACGAGGTCGCGGTTCGATTCGAGAACCATGTCGATGAAGTCGACGATGATCATGCCGCCGATGTCACGCAAGCGCATCTGCCGCACGATCTCCTCGGCGGCTTCGAGATTGTTGCGCGTGACGGTCTCCTCGAGGTTGCCGCCCGAGCCGGTGAACTTGCCGGTGTTCACGTCGACCACCGTCATCGCCTCGGTGTGCTCGATGATCAGCGTGCCGCCGGACGGCAGCCACACCTTGCGGTCGAGCGCCTTGGCCAGCTGCTCGTCGATGCGGTGCACGGTGAACGAGTCGGGCGCGTCGGCATGCGCCTTGGTGAAGCGTTCGAGCCGCTCGGCGAGGTCGGGAGCGACGTCGTTGACGTACCCCGATACCTGCGTCCACGCGCGTTCGCCCTCGACGACCAGCTTGCGGAAGTCCTCGTTGAACAGGTCACGGACCACTCGAACCAGCAGATCCGGCTCTTCGTACAGCGCCTTCGGAGTGCCCGGTGCCTTCGACCGGTGCTCGTCGGCCGCCGCCTCGATGCTCTTCCACTGTGCTTCGAGGCGCTCGATGTCCGCGCCGAGTTCCTCGGCGCTGACGCCCTCGGACGCGGTCCGGATGATGACGCCGGCCTCGTCCGGGACGAGCTTGGCCAGGATCTGCTTGAGACGCTTGCGCTCGGTGTCGGGGAGCTTGCGGCTGATACCCGTCGACGTCCCTCCCGGCACGTACACCAGGTACCGGCCGGCGAGGGAGATCTGCGTCGTCAGCCGTGCGCCCTTGTGCCCGATCGGGTCCTTGCTGACCTGGACCAGAACGTGGTCGCCCGGCTTGAGAGCCTGTTCGATCTTGCGCGAACCGCCGTCGAGGCCGGCGGCCTCCCAGTTGACCTCGCCGGCGTAGAGGACGCCGTTGCGTCCGCGGCCGATGTCGACGAAGGCGGCTTCCATGCCCGGAAGCACGTTCTGCACGCGCCCCAGGTAGATGTTGCCGACCATCGACTGCGAGGTCTCGGTGGTGACGAAGTGCTCCACCAGCACGCCGTCCTCCAGGACGGCGATCTGCGTGTAGTCCTCCACCGGCGCCGCATGCTGATCGTGGCCGTCGCCCGCACCGGAGGCGGCGCGCTCACGCACCACCATCACGCGCTCCACCGATTCCCGGCGCGCCAGGAACTCCGACTCGGTCAGGATCGGCGGACGACGCCGCCCGGCGTCACGACCGTCTCGCCTGCGCTGCCGCTTCGCCTCCAGCCGCGTGGAACCCGAGATGCCCTGCACCTCGTCACGCACCTTCTTGGCGCGCGGCTCACGCTCGTGGACCACGGTGTTGGGCGGATCGTCCGCCGAGACCGTCTCATCCGAGTCGGACCCGCCACGGCGGCGGCGCCGGCGGCGACGCCGCTTGCTCGACGGGACCGCTGCCTCGGAGTCCGCCTCGGTCTCTTCGTCCGACTCCGATCCGGTCGCATCGGCCTGTGTCTGGTCCGCATCGGCCGTGTCGTCGTCCGGCCCGTTCTTCTCGGGACCGCTCGTCTCGGCGGTGTTCTGGTCCGACTCCACGCCGTCCTGAGCGTCGTCCGACTCACTGTCGGATCCCTCGGGGCCCTGATCGCCGCGTCCGCGACCGCGCCCGCGACGCCCGCGCCTGCGCCTGCGGGACCGGCTCTCGCTCTCGCCGGACGTCTGTTCGTCATCCTCCCCGCCGGCTGCCGGAACCTCCGACTCGGGCTCGACGGGCGCTGTGGCGGTCTCCGGAGCGGCCGGCGTCTCGTCACCGGTGCCTGCCTCGTCGACCTCGGACTTCTTGGGCTTCTTCGCCGACGCCTTCTTCTTGCCCGGCTTCTTGTCGGCCTGCTTCTCGGACCCATCCGATTCCGGGATGTCCGTGGTCTCGGCCTTCTTGCTCTCGGCCTTCTTGCCCTCGGCCTTCTTACCGTCAGCTTTCTTGCCGTCTGACTTCTTGCTGTCGGCTTTCTTGCCGTCCGACTTCTTGCCGCCGGCCTTCTTGGCTTCGGTGTTCTTGGCTTCGGCCGTCTTCTCACCGGCCGGAGCGGTCTCATCGGCGTCCGCCGCCAGGAACAGCGGCGCGGTCGCCTCGGCCTTCGCCGTCGACACCGGCTGCGGCGTCTCGACCGCCGAGAACAGCGACGGCGCCCCCGGCTCTCCGGCCTCATCTGCCGCATCCTCGACGGCACCACTGATACGGAGCTCGACGGCTTCGGCGTCGGCTCGAGAGATCGACGACTGCGCGGTGCGCGCCGTCACCCCCATCTCCTGCAGGTGCGCGAGCACCTGCTTGCTGGTCAGTCCGAGCGTGCGGGCGAGCGCATGCACGCGGAGTCGAAGGGGGAATTTTTCCGCTGGCTGATCTGCCGAAGTGGCATCAGCCGACGACCCGTTATCTGTCACGTGGTCTCCTCAAGACCCCCGGGCGCGTCGCACAGATGAACTCGACAACGCGGCCACGCGAGGGCCTTTCCAATGTGTGCCGGCCTCTACGGCCGGGTGTTATGTGGTCTTCGCGTCGTCAAGACGCCTTGCGTGACGCAGGCCTGGGACCGAAGCCGGACCCCAGGCTGGGGTCGGACGGAACCGGGTACTCAAAACGGCTGTGCGTCGATCGTCGGTGCCAAAGCGTGACTCCGACGACTAGGCAAGTATCCCACATCACGGGCCGTAACCCGCACACGAGTGACGAAAAGGCTCCCGCGCGCCGTGTCGGCGTCGTCGAATCAGGAGTTCAGAGAGGGGAACCAGAGAGCGATCTCACGCGCCGCGGATTCGGGCGAATCCGATCCGTGCACGATGTTGAACTGCGTTTCCAGCGCGAAGTCACCCCGGATGGTGCCCGGCGTGGCCTTCTCGACGGGATCGGTGCCGCCGGCGAGCTGGCGGAATGCGGAGATGGCCCGCGGACCTTCGACGACGGCCGCGACGACCGGACCCGAGGTGATGAACTCGAGCAGCGAGCCGTAGAACGGCCGCTCGGCGTGCTCGGCGTAGTGCTCGCTCGCGACCTCGACGGTCACGTCACGCAGTTCCAGGGCAGCCAGGCGCAGTCCCTTGCGCTCGATGCGGGCGATCACTTCGCCGACCAGTCCGCGCTGGACGCCGTCGGGCTTGATGAGGACGAGAGTCTGTTCAGTCACGCAGGACACTGTAGCGATGCACGACACCGCCCGCACCGTCCCACCCCCGCGGGCGGGTTCACCGTGCCTGACTCACCGCGCCCGAGTCACTTCGGGCAGTACTGCTTCTCGACGGCGAAGAACCCGTAGTTGAACACCCCGCCCGCCTGGCCGGGACCGTCGACGATGATCTGCAGGCACGCGCCCGGCGTGTCGACGGCCGCATCGAGCTCCTGCTTGAGCGTCTTGGCCATCTGCCGGTTGGCGCTGGAGTACGCGGGCGGCGCGGGCAGGTTGGCGATCACCTGGTCGACGCCGCGGTCGGCGAGCCACAGGGTCGAGGACCGCGTCGCGAGATAGCCGAGCGCCCCCTCGCGCACCGGCATCGGAATGCTCGCTTCCGGTGTCTGCGACGGCTGCGACGGCTGCGACGAAGGCTCCGCGCTCGCGATCGGCGCCGCCAGCACCGTCGCCGCAGCGACGGCCCCGACTACGATCCCCACCCGGCCTGCGCGACTCGTCACCCTGTAGGTCCTCCCCATCCACTGCCTCCATCGATTCGATTGCTGCCGTGTCGTACGACACAGTGGTGAGTGAGTGTAACCGACGGTCGCAGAAATCGACGATTCCGCGGGAGCCGAGCGCGTCCGGGCCGATCAGATCGGGTGCTGGCCCGGCAGCCGCCCCTGCTCGATCCGCTTCTCGACGTCGCGCTTGATGTACGCGATGTAGATCCACACGATCAGGAAGATGACGCCGACGATCGCGATGGACCAGTGGAAGAATCCTCCCGCGATCACGAACACCTGCATCACCAGGTTGACCTCCAGCGCGCGGGGCCTGCCCTGACGGCCGGACAACAGCAGCAGGATCAGCGTCACGATGCCGAGGTAGAGTCCGGACGCCCAGGTGACGCCGCCGGCCAGCTTCGCCACCACCGGGAACGCGAGCGCGACCACGATCACCTCGAGGATCAACGTCCCCGCCATGACCCCTCGGAAGCCCTTCCACGGGTCGGCGGCGGGCGGGGTGAACTGCGCGGCGTTCTCCGGAATCGATTTCTCGGTCATGACGGCTCCTTGCCGAAGAGTGTACGGCCCGCGCCCGCGGTGACGACGGATCCGGTGATGATCACACCGGCTCCGGAGACCGCTCCCCCCTCGCCCTCCTCGGCGAGCGAGACGGCGGCCTCGACCGCGTCCGGAAGGAACGGTTCCACCACCACGCGTTCGGCTCCGAACACGTCGTTCGCGATGTCGGCGAGCGCGTCGGTGTCGAGCGCTCGGGGCGAGCCGTTGTTGGTCAGGACGACGACGTCGAGCACCGGCTCGAGTTCGGTGAGCACACCGCGCGCGTCCTTGTCGCCGAGGACGCCGATCACCCCGACGAGCCTGCGGAAGTCGAACTCCGAGACCAGCGCTTGGGCGAGCGCGCGGGCGCCGTGCGGATTGTGCGCGGCGTCGACGAAGACGCTCGGGGCGCTGCGCACCCGCTCGAGACGGCCGGGACTGGCGACATCGGCGAAACCGGCTCGCACCGAGTCGACGTCGAGCCTGCGGTCGGCGCCCGCACCGAAGAAGGCCTCGACCGCGGCGAGTGCGAGTGCCGCGTTCTGCGCCTGATGCGCACCGTGCAGGGGCAGGAAGATCTCGTCGTAGACGCCGCCGAGACCGCGGATCGTGAGCAGTTGTCCGCCGACGGCGGTGGTGGCCTCGAGGACGGTGAACTCCGAGTCCTGCCGGGCGACGATGGTGCCTGCCTCCACCGAGGCCCGCAGCAGCACATCGGTCACCTCGGGCTGCTGAGGTGCGATCACCGTGACCGGATCCATCGGGATCACCGCGTCCGACGGCCCCGGCTTGATGATCCCGGCCTTCTCGCCCGCGATGGCGGCCAGGGTATCGCCCAGATAGTCGGCGTGGTCCATTGCGATCGGGGTGATCACCGCGACCTGCGAGTCGATCACATTGGTGGCGTCCCAGCGCCCGCCCATACCGGTCTCGACGACGGCCACCTCGATCGGGGCCTCCGCGAAGGCCGCGTACGCGATGGCGGTCAGCACCTCGAACTTGCTCATCCGAGGTCCGCCGCCGGCCGTCGACGAGTCGTCGACCATCGTCACGTACGGCTCGATGTCGCGATAGGTGTCGATGTAGGTGCGCGCCGGTATCGGCGCGCCGTCGATGGCGATCCGTTCGGTCACCGACTGCAGATGCGGGCTGGTGATCCGGCCCGTACGCCGATGGAAGGCGCGGAGCAGCGAATCGATCATCCGGGTCACCGAGGTCTTGCCGTTGGTTCCCGCCACGTGGATCGAGGGGTACGCGTGCTGCGGGTTGCCCAGCAGTTCCATCAGCGCGTTGATCCGGGTCAGAGACGGCTCGATCCGGGTCTCGGGCCAACGCGTGTCGAGTTCGGCTTCGAGCGCGTGGAGTTCGGCGAGATCGTCGGCGGAATCGCGTGAGCGCGTCACCGGCCGGCCAGCCCCTCGAGTTTGGCCTTCAGCCGCGCCACCTCGGCCTCGGCGAGATCCCGGCGCGTCTTGATCTTCTCGACGACCGCGTCGGGCGCCTTCGACAGGAACTGCTCGTTGCCGAGTTTGGCGGACGTGCCCGCGAGCTCCTTCTCCGCGGCGGCCAGATCCTTGGCGGCGCGCTTGCGCTCGGCTTCGACGTCGACCGTCCCGGAGGTGTCGATCGCGACGGTCGCGGTGCCGGTGGAGAGGCGGACCTCCACGGTCGCGGTGGCCGCGAAGCCGTCGCCCGCGCCCTCGAGCCGGGCCAGCGAATCGAGTTGCGGGCGCAGTTCGGCCAGCCCCGCGGCGTCGAGTCCGTCGACGGTCGCGGCGACCCGCTGCCCCGGCTTGAGACCCTGGTCGCTGCGGAACCGACGGACCTCCGTGATCAGCTTCTGCAGGTCCTCCACGCGGCGGGCGGCGTCGACGTCGGCGGGCGCGCCCGACGGCGTCGGCCACTGCGCCACGACCACCGACTCCGACCCGGTGAGCGTCTTCCACAGCACCTCGGTCACGAACGGCATCACCGGATGCAGCGCCCGCAGCAACTTGTCGAGAACGGTGCCCAGGACCAGCGCGGTCCGCTCGGCCCGCTCACCGCCCTCGGCCACCTGGACCTTCGACAGCTCGAGGTACCAGTCGCAGACCTCGTCCCACGCGAAGTGGTAGAGCGCCTCGCACGCCTTCGAGAACTCGTAGCTCTCGAAGCCCTCGTCGACCTCCGCGAGCACCTCGTCGAGCCGGGACAGGATCCAGCGGTCGGCGACCGTCAGCTGTTCGCCGGCGGGGAGTTCGCCCACGCGCGCACCGTTCATCAGGGCGAACTTGGTGGCGTTGAACAGTTTGGTGGCGAAGTTGCGCGAGCTCTGCGCGTGGGACTCGCCCACCGAGATGTCGCTGCCCGGATTGGCGCCGCGTGCGAGCGTGAAGCGCAGTGCGTCGGCGCCGAATCGGTCGACCCAGTCGAGCGGGTCGATGCCGTTGCCCTTCGACTTGCTCATCTTGCGCCCGTGCTCGTCACGGACCAGACCGTGCAGGAAGACGTCGTGGAACGGCACCCGTGCGTCTCGGCCGGAGAACCCGCTCGCGTCGAGCTTGCCGACGTAGGTGCCGAACATCATCATCCGGGCCACCCAGAAGAACAGGATGTCGTAACCGGTCACCAGCACCGAGGTGGGATAGAACTTGTCCAGCTCGGCGGTCTTGTCCGGCCATCCCATGGTGGAGAAGGGCCACAGTCCCGACGAGAACCAGGTGTCGAGGACGTCCGGGTCCTGCTCCCAGCCCTCGGGCACGGTGTCGTCCGGACCGAAGCACTCCACCTCGCCGTTCGGGCCGTACCAGATCGGGATCCGATGCCCCCACCACAGCTGCCGGGAGATGGTCCAGTCGTGCATGTCGTCGACCCATGCGAACCAGCGCGGTTCCTGGCTCGCCGGATGGATCACCGTCTCCGAATCGCGGACGGCGTCGCCCGCGGCCTTGGCGAGGGCTTCGACGCTGACCCACCACTGCATCGACAGCCGCGGCTCGATCGGCTCGCCCGCGCGCTCGGAGTGCCCGACGCTGTGCAGGTACGGCCGCACCTCCTTGACGATGCGCCCCTGTTCGGCCAGGGCCTCGCGAACCGCGACCCTGGCCTCGAAGCGGTCGAGTCCGTCGAACCGCGTCCCGGTCCCCTCGATCCTGGCGGTCTCGTCCATGATCGTGATCATCGGGAGATGGTGCCGCTGCCCGATGGCGAAGTCGTTCGGGTCGTGGGCCGGCGTGATCTTGACCGCGCCGGATCCGAACTCCGGGTCGACGTAGTCGTCGGCGATGACCGGGATCTTCCGATCCAGGAACGGGTGATCGAGCTCGACGCCGATCAGATCGCGGTAGCGCTCGTCGTCGGGATGGACCGCGATGGCGGTGTCGCCGAGCATCGTCTCCATGCGGGTGGTCGCGACGACGATGTGCGGCTCGGCGTCGTCGAGCGATCCGTACCGGAACGAGACGAGCTCTCCCTCGACGTCCTCGTACTTGACCTCGATGTCGGAGATGGCGGTCTGCTGGGCGGGCGACCAGTTCACGAGGCGCTCGGCCCGGTAGATCAGCCCGTCGTCGTACATCCGCTTGAAGATCGTCTGGACCGCGCGGGAGAGCCCCTCGTCCATGGTGAAGCGGTCGCGGCTCCAGTCGACGCCGTCGCCGAGCCTGCGCATCTGGCCGGCGATGGTGCCGCCGGACTCGGCCTTCCACTGCCACACGCGCTCGATGAAGGCTTCACGGCCGAGTTCCTCGCGGCTGGTGCCCTCCGCCGCGAGCTGCTTCTCGACGATCGTCTGCGTCGCGATTCCCGCGTGATCCATGCCCGGCAGCCACAGCACCTCGTAGCCCTGCATGCGCTTGCGGCGCGTCAGCGTGTCCATCAGGGTGTGATCGAGAGCGTGGCCCATGTGGAGCGAGCCGGTCACGTTCGGCGGCGGCAGGACGATCGAGTAGCCCGGCTTGGCACTCGAGGCGTCGGCCGTGAAGTACCCGGCGTCCACCCAGCCCTGGTAGAGGTCTGCCTCTACCGCACTCGGGTCCCAGCTCTTCGGCAGGGCTTCGGCGGTGGTCTCTGGGTCACGGGATTGCGCACTGGTCACCTGGGTGATTCTAGAGAACACCGCGCACCGCCGTCGCCGCCATGTCGCCGTAAGCGGCCTGGCTCACTCCCCGAGCCCCGGTCCCGGTGTCAGCCGAGGTCGTCGAGTCGCGCCGCGAGCGCTGCGAGCGCGGGCACCGCGACCCTGATCGCCGCGCGCTGGTCGCCGTCCAGCCCGGCCAGCGCCTCCGAGATCCGCCGCTCGTTCGCCCGCGTCCACTCGTCCAGCCGGGTGCGCCCGACCTCGGTGAGCCGTACCTGGACAGCGCGGCGGTCGTCAGGGACCGGTTCTCGGACGATCAGCCCGTTCTTCACCATCTGATTCACCAGAGTGCTGACCGTGTTGGTCGCCATCCGGTGTTTGCGGGCCAGCTCGCCGATCCGCAGTCCCGGCTCCCGCGCGAGGCGCTGCAGGAACTCGACCTGCGCCATCGGCAGCGACTCCCACGCGAAGTCCTCGCGCACGCTCGACCGCAGCGACCGGCGCAGCTGCGTGATCACAGCGGTCAACTCCCACGCGCCGTCGTCTTCTGTGACCCGGTCCACACCGGGCTCGGTTTCAGTCATGTTAATCTACTTCTGTCTGCTACAGAACTATTTACGTCGACGCTGTTCATGTCGACACGCCTCCGCGCCGGTACCCCGGCACCGGCCACGACGATTGAGATCAATGAGCAATACCCTCCCGCAACGCCGACCCGCCGCCGTCTACTCCGTCGGTGAGGAGCCGGACGTCCGCTTCTCCCTCGCGAACGAACGCACGGCACTGGCCTGGGTCCGCACCGCTCTCGCCCTGATCGCCGGCGGTATCACGCTGACGACCGTCGCCGGCCTGACCTCGTCTCCGATGGTCGTCCACCTGCTGTCTCTGGTGGCATGCGTCGCCGGCGGCGCGCTCGCTATCGTCGCACTGCTCTCGTGGCGGCGCAACGAGTGGGCCCTGCGACTCGGCCTGCCCTTGCCGCCTCCGCTGCCGCTGCCCTGGCTCGTCATGGGCATCGCGGTCGTCGCCGCTGGGCTCGTCGGCTTCGGCGTCGTGTCGATTCTGCGTCTCTCGTGAGCATCGACCCGGGCCTCCAACCGCAGCGCACCGCATTGGCCTGGCAGCGGACCGGCCTCTCCGTCCTGCTCGCCTGCGCGGCCGCCGGCTTCGCCGCCCTGCGTCACGGATTCCCGGCGGCGGCCCTCTGCACGTTCGTCGCCGGTGTCGTCCTGTGCCACGTCGCCGTCCGGCACTTTCCGAAGGGGCCTGACCGTGTCGCCGGGACCGGTTCGGTCTGGCCGACGATGGTCGCGACCGTTGGCGTGGTGGTCGTCATCGCGCTAGCGGGTACCGCACTCGCCATAGCCGATATGGTCTTCGGCTGACCGGCCCTCACGATGCGCGCGAACTGCGCAATCGATGCAGGTCCTCGGGTGCGTCGACGTTGGTGAGCCAGTCCGGGTCCGAGACCCCGATGCGGCGTGTGACGAGCGCATCGAGGGCCGCACCCATCCGGAGCTCGCCCTTCTCCACGAGGTCGGCGAGTTGCTGCGCAGAGCGAGTGCGGTAGACGCCGGCCATCGGGTGATCGCGCCCGCCCTCGTGCGCGACGACGACGTCGGTCGATTCGGTCAGCCCGTCCAGGAGCTCGTCGATCAGCCCGGTGTCCACGAGCGGCATGTCGGTGGCGCAGACGAAGGCCGCCTCGGCACCGGCGTCCGCCGCCGCCTGCAACGCCGCCACCAGTCCACCGAGGGGGCCGCTGCCCGCCTTCTCCGTGGTGACCCAGTCGAGGTCCGTCTCGTCGCTCAGCTCGAGGTACGCCTGCGATGTCCGCGGCGCCGCGACCAGCACCGGTTCGCACCGGGCGCTGATCGCCCATGCGATCCGGCTGAGCATCGGCGCGCCGTCCCACTCCATCGCCGCCTTGTCCTGCCCCATGCGGCGGGAACGCCCGCCCGCGAGGATGATTCCGGCCAGTCTGTCTTCGCCCGTGCGCGTCATCTGCCCAGTGTCCCAAAGACTCCGCGGAACCGGGTCCGTCTTGGTTCAAACGGTCGGCCGCGGGCTGCATCGCACGGGAGCCGGGCCGCGCACGACGACGGCCGGCGTCCCCGTCTCGACGGGAACACCGGCCGTGTCGTGATTCTCGGTCAGGCCGACTTCTCGCGCGGCCCCTCGTCTTCGCTGCGCGGCACGATGGTCGGCAGCACGTTGTCGCGCACCGTCTCCCCCGTGACGACCACCTTGGCCACATCGTCGCGGCTCGGAATGTCGTACATCACCGGCAGCAGTACCTCTTCCATGATGGCCCGCAGACCACGCGCTCCGGTTCCCCGGTGGATCGCCTGGTCGGCCACTGCTTCGAGCGCGTCCTGACTGAACTCGAGTTCGACGTTGTCCATCTCGAACAGGCGCACGTACTGCTTGACGAGCGCGTTCTTGGGCTCCGACAGAATCGAGACCAGCGCCTCCTTGTCGAGGTTCGCGACCGATGCGACCACCGGCAGGCGCCCGATGAACTCGGGGATCAGACCGAACTTGATCAGATCCTCGGGCATCACCTCGGCGAAGTGGTCGGTCGTGTCGACCTTGTCCTTACTCGGGACGTCGTTGCCGAAGCCGATGCTGCGCTTGCCGATCCGCTCGTCGACCACCTTCTCGAGGCCGGCGAACGCACCCGCGACGATGAAGAGCACATTGGTCGTGTCGATCTGGATGAACTCCTGATGGGGATGCTTGCGGCCGCCCTGCGGCGGCACGCTGGCCTGCGTTCCCTCCAGGATCTTCAGCAGCGCCTGCTGCACGCCCTCGCCCGACACGTCGCGGGTGATCGACGGGTTCTCGCTCTTGCGGGCGATCTTGTCGACCTCGTCGATGTAGATGATGCCGGTCTCGGCCCGCTTGACGTCGTAGTCGGCGGCCTGGATCAGCTTCAGGAGGATGTTCTCGACGTCCTCGCCCACGTAGCCGGCCTCGGTCAGTGCGGTGGCGTCCGCGATCGCGAACGGGACGTTGAGCATCTTCGCGAGGGTCTGCGCCAGGTACGTCTTGCCGCAGCCCGTGGGGCCGAGCATGAGGATGTTCGACTTCGCCAGTTCCACGGGCTCCACCGCGGACGAGCGCTTGTCGCCGGACTTCTTCTCACCCGCCTGGATGCGCTTGTAGTGGTTGTAGACGGCCACCGCGAGGGTGCGCTTGGCCGAATCCTGGCCCACCACATAGTTGTCCAGGAAGTCCCGGATCTCCGCGGGCTTGGGCAACTCGTCGAGCTTCACATCGCTGGTCTCGGCGAGTTCCTCCTCGATGATCTCGTTGCAGAGGTCGATGCACTCGTCACAGATGTACACCCCCGGACCTGCGATAAGCTTCTTGACCTGTTTCTGGCTCTTGCCGCAGAAAGAGCACTTCAGGAGGTCACCACCGTCTCCCATTCGCGCCACTACGCCCCACCTACTTCCCTATCTGCGGACAACCTCGACGGTACCCGCGCACGATGCCTTCGACGAGCCGAAATGCGGCAGTCGCTGAGATTCGACGTTCGCTCAGCTCCGCGCCGACTTCTTGCGGTAGTCGAACACCTCGTCGACGATTCCGTACTCCTTGGCCTGGTCGGCCGTGAGGATGTTGTCGCGGTCGGTGTCCTTGCGGATCTTCTCCGGGTCCTGGCCGGTGTGCGAGGCGAGGATCTCGTCCAGCCGCCTGCGGATGCGCTCGATCTCCGCCGCCTGGATCTCCAGATCCGACACCTGGCCCTGGTAGGCACCGCCGGTGCGCGGCTGATGGATCAGCACCGTCGCGTTCGGCAGCGCCGCACGCTTGCCCGGCGTGCCGCCGGCCAGCAGGATCGCCGCGGCCGAGGCCGCCTCGCCGAGGCAGACGGTCATCACGTCGCAGTGCACGTACTGCATGGTGTCGTAGATGGCGAGCATGTCGGGCACGCTGCCGCCGGGCGAGTTGATGTACATGGTGATGTCGCGGTCGGGGTCCTGGCTCTCCAGGACCAGCAGCTGGGCCATCACGTCGTTGGCGACCGTCTGATCGATGGGCGTTCCCACGAAGACGATCCGCTCTTCGAACAGCTTGGCGTACGGGTCGTACTGGCGCTGGCCGTTGGGGGTGTTCTCGATGAACGACGGCAGGATGTACCGAGCCTCGATGCTCTTGAGCGCCAGGGCCGCATCCGGGATGCCCGCGCGGACGTCGGCGGGAAGCAGGTTAGTCATGTTCTCTCCGTAACCGGTGAAGTGAGGTGAACGTGGGTGGCGACGGGATCAGGCGACCGCGCCCGCGCTGGTCACGACGTGGTCGACGAAGCCGTAGGCCTTGGCCTCCTCGGCGGTGAACCAGTTGTCGCGGTCGGCGTCCGCCTCGATCTTCTCCAGCGGCTGGCCGGTGAACTCGGCGTTGAGCCGGTTCATCTCACGCTTGGTGGCGGCGAACTGCTCGGCCTGGATGGCGATGTCCGCGGCCGTGCCACCGATGCCCGCCGACGGCTGGTGCATCATGATCCGCGCGTGCGGCAGCGCGTGACGCTTGCCCTTGGCGCCGGCGGCCAGGAGGAACTGTCCCATCGAGGCGGCCATGCCCATCGCGTACGTGGCGACATCGCACGACGCGAGCTGCATCGTGTCGAAGATGGCCATCCCCGCGGTCACGCTGCCGCCCGGCGAGTTGATGTAGAGGTTGATGTCCTTGGTCGGATCCTCGGCCGCGAGCAGCAGGATCTGCGCGCAGAGGCGGTTCGCGATGTCGTCGTCGACCTGGGTGCCCAGGAAGATGATGCGCTCGCGAAGCAGACGCTCGAAGACCGAGTCGGTCAGGTTCAGGCCGACTGCGCCCGAGCTCATCGAGGGCGTGTACAGATTGCTCACTGAGATGTCCCATCTGTCTAACGGTGCGGATCTCCCCGGAAGGTCTCGTCGACCGAGTCCATCGGACGCATCGCGCCCGTCCTTCGGAGAAGCTGTCACCGAGATTAATCAATTCCACCCCCGGGGTTGTTCCTCCGACACCCCTTATTCGCTTACAGCGGAACGGTTCGGCGGATGTTCGATCCCCGGTCGAAGGCCCTCTGACAGCGCGACAGCCGGGACGATCACTCGTCCCGGCTGTCGCCGTGGTGTCGGAGGCCGGCGGTCAGGCGTCCTCGGCCTCGTCGGTCTCGGCCTCATCGCTCTCAGTGTCGTCCGCCGATCCGAAGAAGGCCTTGGTGTCGATGGTCTCGCCGTTGGTGTCGGTGACCTTGACCTCGCCGATGACCTCGGCGAGCGCCTTGTTGCGGCGCACGTCGGCGTACAGCGCGCCGATCTGGTTGGCGTTCTGCAGCTGCTGGATGAACTCCTGCGGCGCGATGCCGTAGCGCTGCGACTGCATCAGGATCTGCTGGGTCAGCTCGTCCTGAGCGACCTCCACCTCCGTCGCGTCGGCGATGGCGTCGAGCAGCAGCTGAGTGCGCACCGACTTCTCCGCGTCGGCCTTGCTCTCGGCGTCCCACTCCTCGCGGGTCTTGCCCTGCGCTTCGAGGAAGCGGTCGACCTGTGCGTCGTCGTGTCCGAGGGCGTGGACCAGCTGGTGCTGAACGGCCTCGACCTCGTCGGCGACGACGGACTCGGGCAGCGGGAAGTCGACGGTGTCGAGCAGCTGCTCCAGGACGGCGTCACGGATGGCGCCCGCCTGCTCGTACTTCTTCGAGTCGGCGACCCGATCGCGAACGCTGTCGCGCAGTTCGTCGACGGTGTCGAACTCCGAGGCCATCTGAGCGAACTCATCGTCCAGCTCCGGCAGTTCACGGACCTTCACCGAGTTCACCTTGGCCGTGATCTCGGCGTCCTCGCCGGCATGGTCACCGGCGACCAGCTTGGAGGTGAAGGTGGCCGAGTCGCCGGCCTTGACGCCCTCGAGCGCCTCGTCCAGGCCCTCGATCAGGGTGTCGCTGCCGACCTCGTGCGAGAGCCCCTCGGTGGAGGCGTCTTCGACGGTCTCACCGCCGACGGTCGCCGACAGGTCCAGTGACACGAAGTCGCCGCCGGTGACGCCGCGGTCGACTCCGACGAGGGTGCCGAACCGGCCCCGCAGGTTGTCGAGCTCCTCTTCCACGTCGGCGTCGGCGATCTCGATCGGGTCGACCTCGACGGCGATGGACGAGAACTCCGGCAGTTCGATCTCCGGGCGGACGTCGACCTCGGCGGTGAACTTCACCGGCTCGCCGTAGACGAGCTCGGCCAGATCGATCTCGGGCTGACTGATGGCCTTGATCTCGGCCTCGGTGACGGCCTGCGAGTACTTCGCCGGAACGGCGTCGTTCACGACCTGCTCCAGGATCGCCTGCCGGCCGACACGCGCCTCGATCAGCTTGGCCGGAGCCTTGCCCGGGCGGAAGCCGGGGATGCGGATCTGCTGGGCGAGCGACTTGTACGCGCGGTCGAAGTCACCGGAGAGTTCCTCGAACGGAACCTCGACATTCAGCTTGACTCGGGTCGGGCTCAGCTGCTCGACGGTGCTCTTCACGGTGTTGGTACTCCTTGTCGGTTCGTGCTGGCAGTTCGTACTGTCGGACCGTTCTCCGGCGGTGCCGTCGGGCCTGCGACATCTTCGTCGGGATGACAGGATTTGAACCTGCGACCCTCCGCTCCCAAAGCGGATGCGCTACCAAGCTGCGCCACATCCCGTCGGGCCACGCCGAACACCGGCGGGACCAAAGGAACATAGTACGGGCCGAAGCGCCGCCACGACGAACCCGCCTCCCGTTTTGTGAATCGGCGCGAGGCTCGGTAGAGTTCTGCAAGCGCGCAGCGCGGCCGGGACTCCCGGCACGTCAGCCGCACGCGGGTGTAGCTCAATGGTAGAGCCCTAGTCTTCCAAACTAGCTACGCGGGTTCGATTCCCGTCACCCGCTCCATGTGATGAGTCGCGACATCGTTTACACACGATGTCGCGACTCATTGCTTTTCCGGGGGTTCGCGGGTTGTCGGTGTGTTCTTGTCTGGCGGCTGGTAGTCGCGGGTGTCGTCGATGTGGTGGGTGGCGATGATTGTGCCGGTCTCTGCGTGGGTGGTGATGACGTCGTGGTCGTGGATCAGCATGAGTACTGGCTGGCCGATGTTGGCTCGGCCCATTCCGAGGTGTCGTAGGCGGCCGGCGTAGCGGAGGCTGACTTTGCCGTGGTTGTCGATCCGGTCGGTCCGGGTACGCCACTCTGGTTCAGTGGTGGTCTGCGGATGTGCCTTCGCCAGCGCGGTGTAGGCCTGGCAGGGTGTGCGGCGGCCTAGCGAACGGTGCGGACGGTCGGTGTTGTACCAGGTGCGGAAGTCGTTGAGATGTGCTTGTAGGTCCTCGATGGTGGTGGGTCGGGGGCGGGCGCGGAGCCACCGTTTGAGGGTTTGGTGGAAGCGTTCGATCTTGCCTTGTGTCTGCGGGTGTCCGGGTGAGCCGTTCTTCTGGGTGATGTGGTGGGCTTCGAGGAGTTTCTCGAAGCCGTTACGGCCGGCGTTGCGTGCGGTGAGTCGGGTGGTGAACACCATCCCGTTGTCGGTCAGGGTCGATGACGGTGCCCCGTACTGGTTGATCAGTGCGTTCATGACGGTGACGACATCTGTTCCGGTGTATGCGTTCTGCGTGCTGATGTGGAGCAGGAATCGAGAGTGATCATCGAGAAAGTCGAGGATCTCTACCCGGTCTCCGTGGGCGAGGTACCAGTGAGTGATGTCGGCTTGCCAGCATTCGTTGGGCAGGTCGGCTTCGAAGCGGATGTAGGAACTGCGGGGCCGTTTGCGGGGTTCTGGGGTGATCAGGCCCGCGGCGTGCAGGATGCGGCGGATCGTCGAGGCCGCAGGCACCTGCAGTCCTTCCCTGTGCAGGTGCCATCCGATGGTCTCTGGTCCGGCGTCTTTGCCTTCGGCGGTCAGTTGTCGGCGCAGTGCGATGATTCGGTCGGTGATCACTGCCGGGGTCGTTCCGGGGCGATGACGGGGAGCTCGTGAGCGCGGCACCAGACCTGCGGGTCCTTCGCGGTCGTATCGCTTGAGGAGTTCGTACACCCACTGCCGGGACACTCGGTAACGCGCGGCAGCCTGTGTCGGTGTGAGGTGTTGGTCGCGGACCGCGCGGACGATACCAGTCGTTTGTCTTCGGTTGTCATGCCCGATCGTGGCATCGGCTCACCGTCGAGGTCACTGTCAACGATGTCGCGCTGCAGGTGTCAACGATGTCCGCGGCCAAAACGTCAACGATGTCGCGCCGCAGGTGTCAACGATGTGCGCGGAAAACCCCCGATGAGACGTGTCAACGATGTCGCAGTCTCACACACCGTCACCCGCTCCAGACGACGCTTCAGGGCCGGTCTCCGACACAGGAGGCCGGCCCTGAATCGTCGTGAGTGTCTCGTCCCGTCCGAACGGTCAGAGCCCGCCGTCGCGGAGACGCCGGGAGTAGTCCTGAGCGCCGTGGCGCACCGCGGCGTGGACGGCCCGCGCGAGCGCCCCGCCCCAGTGCGACCGCGGCCCCGCGAAGGGCTCGGGTTCTCCGCCGTGATCGCAGACCACCACGACGGCGTCCGATGCGGTTCCGGTCGCCGGGTACCCGGCCTCGAGCAACGCCTGGGTCTTGGCTTCCGTCACGGTGATGACGGCGT
This sequence comes from Gordonia sp. LUNF6, assembly GCF_047041125.1. Classification (NCBI taxonomy): domain Bacteria; kingdom Bacillati; phylum Actinomycetota; class Actinomycetes; order Mycobacteriales; family Gordoniaceae; genus Gordonia; species Gordonia sp. LUNF6. Next base: position 1,552,290 of record NZ_CP178181.1, on the reverse strand, counting down.
TCACCAATGCCGCGTCGGTGAGGGCCACCGGAACGTCGACGGTGATGTTGACGGTCCCCGGCACAACGGTCCCGGGCACCGGCCGGTCGGACCGAAGCAACGGCGCCAGTTCCGGATCCGCGGCATCGACGGGCGCCGCCGCCCAGGTCGGCACCCTCAGCCCGACGGTCGCCGACGCGGTGACAGCGCCGTCGGCGCATGTCACGGTCCGATCCACCGCCGCCGCGGTCAGCATGCCCACTCCGCGTCCGCGCAGTCCGCTGCCCGCGGCGACCTCCCGGAGATGCGCCACCGGGTCCATCCGCCGATAGTCGCCGGGGACCTGCACGTTGAGCACCCACTCCACCGCTCCGATACCGCCGCCGAGCATGGCCGACGAGACACCGCGACGTCCCGGCCCGACGCGCCAGAGACTGGTGACGAGCGGAGCCTCGTCGCCGAACGCCCGAAGGAACTGCAGGTCGATGCTCATATCGCCGTTCACGCTAGCCGAGAACGACGGGCCGCTCACGGCCTGCCGACACCCAGCCCGCGGAGCACGATCCCGGCGAGCAACGCCCAGAAGGCCGAACCGACCCCGACCACCGCGATCCCCGATGCAGCGACCACGAACGTGACCGCGGCCGGCAGCCGATCGTCGACCTGCGACATCGCTGCCGCGCAGGCACTCGCGAAGGCTCCGAGGAGTGCGACGCCGGCGACCGCCTGAACGACCCCGTCGGGCGCCGCGAGCACCACCGCCACGAGCCCGGTCGACGTGAGTCCGAGGACGAGGTACGTGACGCCGGCGCTCAGTCCGGCGACCCACCGTCGTTCCCGATCGGGATCGGCGTCGGGCGCCGCGGCGAGGGCCGCGCTGATCGCGGCGAGGTTGATCGCGTGTCCACCGAACGGCGCGGCCAGCATCGATCCCACGCCGGTGACCGTCATCGCCGGACGCCAGGGCACGTCGTAGCCGAAGCCGGCCATCACCGCGACGCCCGGTATGTTCTGCGCGGCCATTGTCACCAGATACAGCGGCACCGCCGCCCCGATCGACGCGCCGACGGTCCACGACGGCGAGGTCACACTCAACTGCGGAACGAAGTCCGCCAGTCCCGGACCGCCGCCGTCACGCGCGAGTGCTATTCCGATCACCACGAGCGCGGCCCCGAACGCCCCGGGCACCGCCCACCGCGGTCGCACCTTCAGCAGCACCAGCCACACCGCCAGCACGGGTCCGACCGCCGCCGGGTTCGTCGCCAGCCCGCGGAGGGGTTCCACGCACAGCGGCAGCAGCACGCCCGCCAGCATCGCCTGCGCGATCGACACCGGAATCCGCCGCACCAGCTTCGCGAGTCCGGGCCACCAGCCGGTGACGACGAGAAGCACACCGCACGACAGAAATGCCCCGACGGCTGCCGACCACCCGCCGGCGACCGCCCCGGTGGTCGCCAGCAGCGCCGCCCCCGGCGTCGACCACGCCGAGGTGACCGGTATCCGGAACCGCCACGACAGCAGGACCGTCGCGGCACCCATCGCCACCGACACCGCGAACAGACCGGACGCGGCCTGCGCGGCATCGGCCCCGACGGCCCGCAACCCGGCCAGGACCACCGCGAAAGACGAGGTAAAGCCGACGAGCGCGCAGACCACCCCTGCTCCGACGGGTACCGCGATCGATACCCGCTCGCGCCCGCGCACCTCGGCGTTCCGAGTGGTCTCAGTCATGGGACTACCGTTCCATAAACCGAACGTTCTGTAAACCGAACGGTCCTGAGGGTGTTCCCGCCGTACCATCGGCAGACGTGAACGACCTCGGAATCGCCGACCGGCTGCGCGAGCTTCGGCTCGCGCGCGGGTTCAGCCTGTCGGAGCTGGCGCGCCGTGCGGACATCGGCAAGGCCACGCTGTCGGAGATCGAGAGCGGCCGCCGCAATCCCAACATCGAAACCCTCTACGCCCTGTGCGAGCCGCTCGACGTCCCCCTCACCGGCATGCTGGGCGAGACTCCCGGCGCACACGGCACCGCGGCCGGCGGCATGGTGACGGTGCTGTTGTCGACGCGACATCTCGACGGCGCGACCATCGAGGTGTTCCGCCTCGAGTTCCCCGCAGGGGCGCGCCATGTGTCGCCGTCGCACGGCGAAGGGGTGCGCGAACAGCTGTCGGTGGTCTCGGGGACGCTGATCGTCGGCGTCGCCGACCGTCCCGCGACGGTGCACGCAGGAGAATGTCACGCGTGGACCAGCGACCGGGAACACGTATTCGCCGCGCCGGACGGTTCGGCCGAGGCGGTCGTCGTGATCACCACCCACTCCACCACCTGTGACCGATGACACCCCACTGAGCTGCCGATTCGCCCGATTCACAGGTGAAGTTCACCCGGAATGTGTTGGCGCGGGTACAACGGTTGTGTAACGATACTCTTCGAGCGCCCACGGGGGTGGCGCTAGTTCACGACCACGAAATGAAGGTAGAGACCACGTGTTTTCCACCAAGTCTTCGAGCCGCCGGGTGAGCCGGACCGCTCGAGTCGTTGCTGTGGCAGCCGGTGCGGCTGCGCTGGCGATGGGGGCGCCCGCAGTGGCCGAGGCAGCGCCGGTCACCGTCGTTCCCGGCCTTCCGCCGGTCCAGGTCCCCGATCTGCCGACCGTGCCCGGGCTGCCGCAGGCGCCCGCGCCGAAGCCGAAGCCCAAGCCTCAGCCGCAGACCACGACGCCGGAGAAGCCGGCCGTGCCTGCCGAGCCGAACGTCAAGAGCCCGACCGGCTGGGTCGCGCTCGCAGTCGACGGCGACCACCAGATCTACTGGTGGAAGAACCACGAGTTCGTCAAGCAGATGCCGATCTCGATGGGCACCGACAAGCACCCGACTCCCAATGGCGTGTACCACACCAAGGAGAAGTACCGGGACATGTACATGGACAGCTCCACGTATGGCGTGCCGGTCGACTCGCCCGAGGGCTACCGCACCTACGTCGAGTACGCCACGCGCATGTCGTGGGACGGTATCTTCATCCACGCCGCTCCCTGGTCGGTCGCTCAGCAGGGCGTCTCGAACGCCAGCCACGGCTGCATCAACGTGAGCACCGAGAACGGCAAGTGGGTGTACGACAACATCGGTCAGGGCACCCCGATCGTCGTCCGCGGCACCGTCGGCGGTCAGTACACCGGCGACTAGTCGGCGTGCACTGACGAATACTGTCAGAGACACATCAGAAGCCGGGCCTCCCCGATCAGATCGGGGAGGCCCGGCTTCGTGTGCGCGTCACCCGGCGCGGCTCAGCTCTCCCATGGTCGCCTGCAACTGCAGCCAGTGGGCCAGCGTCTCGCATCCGGTGGTGTCGGGCGCCGTCATCGGGGCGCGACGGTACGGTTCGCTCGCGTACGAGACGTGACGTCCCCCCAGCGGATTGCGCACCCGCCAGCGGCCGAGTTCGACGGTCGGCGGCAGGTATCCGCGGATCTCGCGGGCCGCGGTGCGCAGCCGCACCACATCCCGGCGCCACTGAGCCGGCGAGAAGCGGGTGGCATCCGCGTTCTGCATGCGCCGGCTCATCACCCGAGCCGTCGCGTCGACCACCCACTGTCGCAGCGCGGTCAGCGACAACGAGTCGGTGAGGTCGGCGATGTCCCGGATCAACGAATCGTCACTGGCATTGCAGATCATGTCCGACGGCGCTCCCACCCAGTACGCGGGGAGATCGTCGGGCAGATCCGCGCCGGGGCCGGCGACACCCCAGCCGTTGCAGCCGTCGATCACGCCGGGCGGCTGATTCGGATCCGCGACGAAACCGACCGCCGCGATCGCGCCCGCGAAGCGCAGACTCGCCGGGTGGGCGAGCAACGTCCTGATCACCGCGGCTCCCTGCGAGTAGCCGATCAGCATCACGGGCCGCTCCGCCGCGGCGATGGCCCGCGCCAGGTTGGTCACGCCGGCCGACACGCTCTCGACGTAGCTGACGCCGTCGTGCGCGGGTGCCGGACCATAGCTGGCCGGGTAGCCCACCCAGCGGGATTCGAAGCGGGCGTCGAGGCGGTCGGTGACCGCCCGCAGGAGTCCGGTGACCTCGGTCCGCGTGTCGCCGTCGAACGACTCCCCCGTGCCACCCACGACCAGAACCGTGAATTTCAGTGTCGCACCCATGTCTTCGAGCATGCGCCATGAGTCTTTGAGTCGCATCCGGTGGAGGATGAGGAAACGCTGAGGACTTCGACCGGCTCACCCGAGGTGGGTACTCACCGCTGACAGTTCGGGCACCAGAAGAGGTTCCGGCCCTCCATCTGCTCGGATGCGACGGTGGTACCGCACAACCGGCACGGCTCCCCCGCCCTGCGGTACACGTAGGTCCGCGGGCGGTCGGGCGCATACGCGGGGGCGCCGTGATCGTCGGACGGCCGTACCACGTGGATGTGGCCGCGCCGCACCCCGATCGGCATCAGATGGAGGAGATCGGCCCACATCTCGTCGAACTCGTCGCGGCTCACCGCGACACCTGGGCGATGCGGGTCGACACCGGCGCGGAACAGGACCTCGGCGCGGTAGATGTTGCCGATGCCCGCGACCACCCGTTGGTCCATGAGCAGCGAACCGATGGCCCGGCGCGACCGGGATACGGCGCGCCACGCGATCTCCGGATCGGCGTCCGGGCGCAGCGGGTCCGGTCCCAGCCGGGCGACGAGAGCGTCGAGATCGTCAGGCATGTACAGCTCACACGCATTGGGCCCGCGCAAGTCGATTCCGAGGACGTCGCCGATCAGCCGCATCCGGACCTGTCCCGTCGGCTCCGGCATCGGCAGCGCTTCTTCGCGGAAGGTGCCGTAGATGCCGAGGTGGATATGGACGATCCGCCGGGTGGCTGCGGTGCCGCGGCGACCGTCGTCGTAGCGGTGGATCAGATGTTTGCCCCACGCCTCGGCGCGGCGGAAGACCATGCCGTCCAGAAGGGCCGCTTCGTGAGCGAAGCGGCCCTGGGGACTGGAGACGGATAGTCGCTGCCCGCCGAGGAGACGTTGCTGCCGCCGGGCCAGCCGGTGCAGCGCATGCCCTTCGGGCACCGCCTGCTACTCGCCGGGAAGCGCGGGTGCCTCGCCGGTGCGCTCGTACTCGGCGAGGATGTCGATACGACGCTGGTGACGCGGTTCCTCCGACCACGCGGTGGAGATGAACGCATCGACGATCGCCAGCGCCTCCTCCTTGGAGTGCATGCGTCCGCCGATGCCGATGAGCTGCGCGTTGTTGTGCTGGCGCGCCAACTGCGCGGTCTCGACGCTCCACGCGAGCGCACAGCGCGCGCCGGGAACCTTGTTCGCGGCGATCTGCTCACCGTTCCCGCTGCCGCCCAAGACGATTCCGAGGCTGCCGGGATCGGCGACCGTGCGCTGCGCGGCCGCGATGCAGAACGCCGGGTAGTCGTCGAGGGCGTCGTACTCGTGCGCACCGCAGTCGACGACATCGTGGCCGCCCGCGGTGAGATGTTCGGAGATCTGGTTCTTGAGTTCGAAGCCCGCGTGGTCGGCACCGAGATAAATCCGCATGGCGTCAGTCTAGGGCCTGCGCGACGGCGGACCGGCACGGGGAGGCCAGTAGATTGGTGGTCGTGGATACCCACGGGCCCATTCCCTCAGTCCCCGGCGTCGACGATCCGCTGATCGTCGAACCGCCCGTCGATCTGCCCGGCCCCGGTGCCGTGTGGCGACCGCCCGCCGCCTACGCGGGCGCGCCGCGGCGTCACCCGTGGGAGATCCCGGTGCTGGTGGTGGGCGTGCTCATGGCGGTAGCGGCGTACGCGGTGGTGGTCGTGCTGGTCGCCGTGGGCGCGGTCTCCGAATGGCTGCTGCTCGCGCTCGCGCTTCCGCTGCTCGTGTTCCTCGGACGCGGTCTGAATTACGCGAATATGCGGGTCAACGCGGTGCAGCTGAGCCCGACGCAGTTCCCCGACGGCTATCGCATGCTGGTGGAGGCAGCCGCCCGCTACGGAATGGAGTACGTGCCCGACGGATACGTCGTCAACGGCAACGGCGCCATCAACGCCTTCGCCTCGGGGCACGGGTTCCGCCGCTACGTGGTGGTGTACTCGGACCTGTTCGAAGTCGGCGGCCGGGCACGCAGTCCCGAGGCCCTCGAGTTCGTGATCGGCCACGAGGTGGGACACATCGCCGCCGGTCACGTCTCCTACTGGCGACAGCTCTTCAGCAGTCTCATCATGGGGCTCCCCCTACTGGGATCGCTTCTCTCACGTTCGCAGGAGTACACGGCGGACAACTACGGCTACTACACCCGTCCCGACGGCGCGCACGCGGCGATCGGCCTCCTGGCGGGCGGCAAGTACCTGCTCAGTGCCGTCGACTTCGATCAGTTCGCCGACCGCGCGGTCCACGAGAAGGGCTTCTTCGTCACGCTCGCGAACGCGGTGGCGTCGCATCCGGTCCTCACCTGGCGTGCGGCGGCACTGCGCGACCGGACACGCGCCGGTGCGATTCTGCTGCGGCCCAGGCAGTTCGTGCGCGGTTCGGGCAGCGGCAACGTGGTGCCCGTGCCGCCGCCGGCGCCACCGGCCTCGACCGCTCCCGGCAGCCTGCCCAACCAGCTCGAACAGACCCGCACCTACTGAGGCGCGCGAACCGATCAGCCGAACTCGGGATCCTCGGTGCGGGTGCGCTTGAGCTCGAAGAAGTGCGGGTACGAGGCCAACGCCACCGTGCCGTCCCAGACGCGGCCGGCGTCCTCGCCGCGCGGAATCCGCGACAGCACCGGGCCGAAGAAGGCGACGCCGTTGACATGAATGGTGGGAGTCCCGACGTCGTCGCCGACCTTGTCCATGCCCGCGTGGTGACTGACCCGGATCGCGCCGTCGAACTCGGTGGAATCGGCGGCACCGGCGAGGTCGGCCTCCAGACCCGCGGCCTGCAGCGCAGCCGGGATCACGGTGTCGTAATCCTTGACGCCCTCATTGTGGAACCGGGTGCCCATCTCGGTGTACAGGCGCGGCAGCACCTGCTCCCCGTGGCGCGCGGCGGCCGCGGCGAGCACCCGAACCGGCGTCCATGCCGTATCGAGCATTGCGCGGTAGCTCTCGGGCACGTCCCGGTTCTCGTTGAGAACCGCCAGGCTCATGATGTGGAAGTTCACGTCGATCGGGCGGACCTTCTCGGCTTCGAGGATCCAGCGGGAGGTGATCCAGCACCACGGGCAGAGCGGATCGAACCAGAAGTCGACGCGGTCGGTGGAGGAAGCGTTCTCAGCCATGCACCCATTCAACCACCGTCGAGGCGGCGGCCGGCGGCGTCGGAGGCCACCCGCCACTACTGTTGACACCGTGAGCGCACCAAATCTGACACGTGACCAGGCGCGGCAGCGCGCCGCCATCCTCTCGGTCCAGAACTACCGGATCGAACTCGACCTCACCGACGGCGCCGGCGCCCCCGGCACCGAGCGATTCGGCTCCACCACGACCGTGACCTTCAGCGCGACTGCAGGCGCCACCACCTTCATCGACCTCGTGGCGCCCAAGCTGGTGTCCGCGACGCTCAACGGCGAAGAACTGGACGTGAGTGCCTTCGACGAGTCCACCGGCCTCGAGCTCCCCGGGCTGGCCGCGGAGAACACTCTCGAGGTGGTCGCCGAATGCGCGTACTCGAACACCGGCGAGGGGCTGCACCGTTTCGTCGACCCGGCCGACGGCAACGTCTACCTCTACTCGCAGTTCGAGACCGCCGACGCCAAGCGGATGTTCGCATGCTTCGACCAGCCCGACCTCAAGGCCTCCTACTCGGTGACGGTCACCGCACCGGGGAACTGGCAGGTGATCTCCAACGGCGCCCCCACCGGTGAGCCCGGCACCGCGGCCGACGGCGCGCTGGTACACCGGTTCGCGACTACGGAACGGTTCAGCACCTACCTCGTCGCCCTCATCGCCGGACCGTACTCGGTCTGGAACGACGAGTACTCCGACGAGCACGGGACGATCCCCCTGGGCCTCTACTGCCGAGCATCACTCGCCGAGCACATGGACGCCGAGCGCCTCTTCGCCGAGACCAAGCAGGGATTCGGCTTCTACCACCGGGTCTTCGGGGTTCCGTACGCCTTCGGCAAGTACGACCAACTGTTCGTCCCCGAGTTCAACGCCGGCGCCATGGAGAACGCCGGCGCCGTCACCTTCCTCGAGGACTACGTGTTCCGGTCGCGGGTGACCCGTTACCTGTACGAGCGGCGCGCCGAGACGGTGCTCCACGAGATGGCCCACATGTGGTTCGGCGACCTGGTCACGATGCAGTGGTGGGACGACCTCTGGCTCAACGAGTCGTTCGCGACCTTCGCCTCGGTCCTCTCCCAGGTCGAGGCCACCGAGTACACCAACGCGTGGACCACCTTCGCCAACGTCGAGAAATCGTGGGCATACCGGCAGGACCAACTGCCGTCCACCCATCCGATCGCCGCCGACATCCCCGACATCGCCGCAGTGGAGGTCAACTTCGACGGCATCACCTACGCCAAGGGCGCGTCGGTGCTCAAGCAGCTCGTCGCCTACGTGGGGCTTGAACCCTTCCTCACCGGCCTGCGGGAGTACTTCGCCGAGCACCGCTTCGCGAACGCCACTTTCGCCGACCTGCTCGGCTCGCTCGAACGGGCGTCGGGCCGTGACCTGTCGGGCTGGGGTGCACAGTGGCTCAAGACCACGGGCATCAACGTCATGCGCCCCGAATTCGAGACCGACGCGAACGGTCGCTTCACCTCCTTCACGGTGCTGCAGGAGGGCGCGGCGCCGGGTGCCGGCGAGACGCGCGTGCACCGCATGCGGATCGGCGTGTACGCCGACGAGGGCGGCAAGCTCGTCCGCAGCCGCGTCGTCGAACTCGACGTGGAGGGTCCGCGCACCGACGTTCCCGACCTGATCGGCGTCGAGCGGGGCCGACTGGTACTGCTCAACGACGACGACCTCACCTATGCGTCGGTACGGCTCGACGCCGACTCGCTGGCCACCGCGACGGCTCGGATCGCCGACATCGCCGACCCGATGCCCCGGACGCTCATCTGGTCGGCCGCGTGGGAGATGACCAGGCAGGCCGAGATGAGCGCACGCGACTTCCTGACGCTCGTCGGCGAAGGCATCGGAGCCGAATCCGAAGTCGGCGTGGTCCAGCGGGTCCTACTGCAGGCGGTCACCGCACTGGAGTCGTACGCCGACCCCGCCTGGGCCGCGCAGACCGGATGGCCCACGTTCGCCGGGCGCCTGCTGACTCTGGCACAGAACGCCGAGAGCGGCTCCGACCATCAGCTCGCCTTCGTCAACGCGCTGCTGGGCGGCGTCACCCGCGACGACCAGCAGCCGCTGCTGCGCGCGCTCCTCGACGGCGACGAGCCGGCCGATCACGGACTGCCGGGCCTCGTCGTCGACGACGAACTCCGCTGGAAGCTGGTGAAAGCCCTCGCGACCCACGGCATCGTGGGCGACGACGTGATCGACGCGGAGGCCCGCAGGGACAACACCGCGGCCGGTGCACGGCACGCCGAGGCGGCGCGCGCGGCGCGACCCGACGCCGAGGCCAAGGCGACCGCGTGGACGCGTGCCTTCGACGACGACGGCATCGCCAACGTCACCGTGCGGTCGATCGTCGAGGGTCTGGTGCGTCCCGGCCAGTCGGCATTGCTGTCCGACTACACGCAGCGCTACTTCGACGATGTCGCGGCGCTGTGGGACCGGCGCACGAGCGAGGTGGCGCAGACGGTCGTGATCGGTCTCTACCCGTCCTGGGACATCACCGACGCGGCGCTGCAGAAGGCCGACGCCTTCCTGGCCGGTGACCATCCGCCCGCCCTGGCGCGTCTGATCGCCGAAGGCCGGGACTCCACCGCCCGCGCACTGCGCGCCCGGGACCGCGACCGCCGCTCGTCCGAGTAGCGCGCCCGCGGGCATCAGCCCAGCGAAACGAGACAGGCCCCGCCGTTCGGCGGGGCCTGTGTCGGTGAGTCGGATTCAGGGACGGTCGACAGCCGTGGCCATCACGCGCAGCGCGGAGACCAGTCCGTCGATCAGGTCGCCCCGCTTGAACGACGACAGCGCGGCCGAGACGCCGAGCTCCGCGACGCGGTCGTTGACCCGGCCCGCGACCAGCGCACCGGACACGACGGCGACGTCCTTCGAGTTCGGCGACACCGCAATGAGCGCGCCGTGGGCGGGCTCGGGCGCCTGAGCGAGGATCTCGCGGGCGCCGGCGACCGGGTCGGATCCCAACTCGCCGATGTAGACCGAGAAGCGCACGAGGGCGACCTCGCTGGCCTGGCTGAGAGCGTCGTCGAGCATGATCAACTCGTCGCGGGTGAAGGGCGGGGTGCCGAAGCCGTCGCCCGGGAACAGCGCGGCCGAGATGCGGCCGCTGCTGGTGACGACGGTGCCGAGCGGAAGACCGTTCGACGGCGCGACCGCCGTGCTCTGCTGAGTCACATCACCACTTGCCACTTGCCGAACCTCCCTCGACATCACCCGGCTCGAAGTGCCGGCTCAGGGCCATCGGCTCGATGTCGGTCGCGCTGAACAGAGTGGGACCGTTCTCCCACGGCTGATCGAGCGTGTACTCGGTGACCTTCGGCCGCTTCATTCCAAAAGAGAACACCATCGAGACCACACACAGCGCCACTGCGATCACACACAGCACCACGACGGTCATTCCGACGGGGACAAGAAGTTGATCCACACCCCACCCTTTCGACTAGCGCTCGGAGCTAAGCGCGGAGACCTGCCGTGTGCAGATCGTCTGGTTCAATTTATCGCACCGCGTGCGGCGCTGTCGCCGGAGGGCCTACACAGTGTCGTAGATGCCACGGGGGCGATAGTGGACAATGGTGAGCGTGAGCACGTTCTACGAGGAAGCCGGCGGTCACGAGACGTTCCGCCGGATCACCGCACGCTTCTATGAGGAGGTCGCGGCCGATGAGATCCTCCGGCCGATGTACCCGGAGGAGGACCTCGGCCCGGCCGAGCGACGTCTGCGAATGTTCTTGGAGCAGTACTGGGGCGGGCCGCACACCTACAGCGAGGAGCGCGGCCACCCGCGATTGCGAATGCGTCACGTCCCCTACAAGATCGGCCCCATCGAACGGGACGCGTGGTTACGGTGCATGAACATCGCCATCGAGTCGATCGAATCGGACGTTCTGGACGATGAGCATCGCCGGGCTCTGACCGACTACGTCACCATGGCGGCCGACACGCTCGTCAACAGCCCGTTCTGACCCACCGCGCGGGTATGAACGATTCAGTGAAGGCAGGAGAGGGAACAGAAGACGGTGAGTGAGCAGAGCATGGCGAACGTCCCCGCGACCGACGACGCCCAATGGTGGCGGTCGGCCGTCGTCTACCAGGTGTATCCCCGATCGTTCTCGGATCTCAGCGGCGACGGCGTCGGCGACCTCGCCGGGCTGATCGACAAGCTGGGATATCTCGAACTGCTCGGCGTGGACGCGATCTGGCTCTCGCCGATCATGCGCTCACCGATGGCCGACCACGGATACGACGTCTCCGATCCCCGCGCGATCGATCCCCTCTTCGGCGACCTGGACACCTTCGACGAGCTCATTCGCCAGGCCCACGACCGCGACATCCGGGTGACGATGGATCTCGTCCCCAACCACACCAGCGACCAGCATCCGTGGTTCTCCGGCGCGCTGGGAGCGGCCCCGGGCGGCCCCGAGCGCGAGCGCTACATCTTCGCCGACGGACGCGGCGATGACGGCGAGCTGCCGCCGAACAACTGGACCAGCGTCTTCGGAGGTCCGGCGTGGACGCGGATCGTGGAGCCCGACGGCCGCCCCGGCCAGTGGTATCTGCACCTGTTCGCTCCCGAGCAGCCCGATCTGAACTGGAACAACCCGGAGGTCCTCGCCGACCTGCAGACGACCATGCGCTTCTGGCTCGACCGCGGCATCGACGGCTTCCGCATCGACGTCGCGCACGGCATGGCCAAGCCCGACGGCCTGCCCGACCTGGAGCACCCGGCCGAGGTGCTGCTGCACTCCGACGACGATCCGCGGTTCAACAACGAGGCCGTCCACGACATCCACCGCGCGATCCGGTCGGTGATGGACGAATACCCCGGAACCTTCAACGTCGGCGAGGTGTGGGTCCGCTCCAACGAAGCCTTCTCACGGTACGTCCGGCCGGACGAACTGCATCTGGGCTTCAACTTCCGGCTGGCCACCGCCGGATTCGACGCCGATGAGATCAAGGAGGCGATCACCGAGTCGCTGGCCGCCACCGCCTCGGTCGGCGCGGTGCCGACGTGGACCCTCTCGAACCATGATGTGCCGCGCGAGGTGACGCGCTACCAGCCCACCGGTGAGGCGGCCGACGGGCGCACGCCCGACGACCTCCTCGCCATCGGCACCATCCGAGCGCGGGCGATGATCATGGTGGAGCTGGCGCTGCCGGGCACCGTCTTCATCTACAACGGTGCCGAACTCGGTCTGCCCAACGTCGATCTGCCCGACGACGCACTCGTCGACCCGGTCTGGGAGAACTCCGGTCACACCGACCGCGGCCGCGACGGCTGTCGGGTTCCGCTGCCGTGGGAGGGCACCGAGCCGCCCTTCGGATTCAGCAGCCGGTCGGACACCTGGCTGCCGATCCCCGCCGACTGGGCGGCACTGACCGTGGAGTCTCAGCTCGAGGACATCTACTCGATGCTGTCTCTGTACCGGCAGGCGATCGAACTGCGCTACGCACGTCCGGAGTTCTCCGGCGACACCGTGCAGTGGTACGGCGCCCCCGAGGGCTGCCTCGCCTTCCGCCGGCCCGGCGGCCTCATCTGTGCGCTCAACGCCTCCGATCGCCCGGTACCGCTTCCGCCCGGACAGATCCTCCTGGTCAGTACCCCGCTGGAGGGCGGTCTGCTGCTCCCCGGCGCCGCCGCCTGGCTGGTGTGAGATCCGGGCCGGGGATCACGGTCAACCGTTCGCTCCGGTTCGGAGGTTCCGCAGGGCCCGTTTGACGACCTTTCCGTTGGCGTTCTTGGGAAGCTCGTCGAGAAATGTGACGGACTTGGGCTTCTTGAAGGACGCCAAGTGCGCACGGGTGTGAGCGATGAGCTGCGGTTCGGTGACGTCGGCGCCCGGGCCGGTCACGACGAACGCGCATACGTTCTCGCCCCATTCGGGGTCGGGGACGCCGACGACTGCGGCCTCGTGGACAGCCGGATGAGCGAGCAGGACCTCTTCCACTTCGCGGGGATAGATGTTGGAGCCACCGCTGATGATGACGTCTTTGGACCGGTCGGTGAGGTAGAGGAACCCGTTCTCGTCGAAGTGTCCGACATCTCCGGTGCGCAGCCACCCGTTGCTGATGGCGGCCGCGGTCGCGTTCGGATCTGACCAGTACCCCGCCATGACGACATCGCCGCGGACTTGGATCTCTCCGGTTGTACCTGCAGGCGAGTCGGCACCGTCGTCGTTCACCACCCGCACCTCGACGCCGGTGAACGGCTGGCCGCAGGATCTGCGCCGAGGATCGGCGCTGTCGTGGGGAACCTCGTCCGGTTTCATCACGGCTATCGTCATGGGGCACTCGCCCTGTCCGTACATCTGGGTGATGATGGGACCGAACGTATCGAGCGCGTCCTGCAGATCTTCTTGATACAGCGCGGCTCCGCCGATGACCAGGCTGCGCAGGTGCGGAACCGCCGGTGCCGAACCCCCTCGGACCTCGTCGGTGAGACGACGCAGCATGGTGGGCGCGAGGAACGCTCCGTGGGTGACCCGGTCGGACTGGGCGAGGGCGAGATAGTCGGCTGGATCGAAGCTGCCGGCCGACGAGTACTCCACCGACGACCCCGGCGGGACGGCGTCGTTGACCAGCGGACCGGCGGCGTCACGCCACATCTCGTATGCGATCTCCTTGGTGATCTCACCGTCTCGGAGTTCGAAACAGTGCACCAGCCGCAGGCTGATCCGAGTGCCGATGGGGAACGGCAGATTGGGCATCTCGTCACCGATCACGGTCACGTCGGCAATCGCGTCATCGAACACGAACTGCTCCGTGCCGAAGCGTCGCAACGTGGTGAGCGAATGGAATTGCAGCGTGCGAAAGATCTTCATGTAGGCGCTGCGCACCTCGGCGGCATCGGTGTAAACGAGGCCGCGGTTCGGGGCTTCCCAGGAGATATCGGACGCGTAGAGGGCGATCGCCTTGTCGACGTCGTCGGGGTTCTCATTGTGGAAGTGCTCTTGGACCACCGCGAGGTTACGGGCGATGATCTCGTCGCGGGACAGTTCTGCGTCCGGGCGCATGGTCGTCATGAGTGAGGGTCCTTACAGTAGATCGGGAGCGGTTATCTGGTGAGCCACGGGTAGCGGGCGGAGTCGGCGTCGGCGTGGCTGGTGCCTTCGACGACGACCCTGTCGCCGTCGACGATGTAGTTGAAGTAGGCGGAGTGGTGTTCGATCGACGAGATGATTCCGCCGAGTTCGCCGAGGAACTCCTCGATCTTCTCGACGCCTCGAACCATGCCGTACTTGGGGAAGCAGAACAGAGCGTCGTCGGCGAAGAGTTCGATGACGTCGCCACCGGTCTCGACGCGTTTGAGGAACTCCAGAGCGACTGACTTACGCTGTTCGTCGGTCATGGTGCCGGTCGTGATGGTCATTGGAAGCCTCCTTCATCAGATGGAGCGGAGTCAGACTCGGGACAGGACGGCGTCGATCGCTTCACGCAGCGCGCTGAGCGGGTCGTCTGCCATGCCGTGGCTCCGCCAGGCGATGTGACGGTCGGGCCGGACCAGCAGGCAGCCGCCGTCGGAGATCTCGCGGGCTCGCGCCCAGTCGCCGTATACGTCGTCGAAGGCGAGACGGTAACCGATGGGGGCACTCGCGATCTCGACGCCCACCTCCGCACCGATCTTCTCGGCAGCCGCGACCCACGCCTCGCCGCCGATTCCGGTGATCACTGTGAATCTGCCGTGACCGACGGCATCGAGTGTCGAGATCTGTTCGCCGTTCCGCTCGATCCAGACATGCGGCAGATATGCGCCTGGATGAGTGGTCGGTTGATAGTAGAGCTCGGGATCGCGAGTGTGAGCCGGGAACGGGGTCCCGTCGCCGACCACCGCCGTCGAGGTGTACCGATGGCCGAGTTCGACACCGTGCGCGTGGAAATGGTAGGCGTTTTCGTCGATGCAGTCTTCAAGCGCCTTGCGCCGCTTGCGTCCGTCATCGGTGTCGGCGAAGAATTCGTCGATCGCCGCCCACCCTTCCTCGTCGGTCTGGCCCGGCCGGATGCCGAGGATCGACGGGACCCGCCCGACGATGTCTGCACTCTTCAAGGCGCGGTCCACCACCTGCCTGCCTACCGGATGACGCTCCTGGTGGTAGCTCTCGAGCAGAGATGGTCCGGCCTGCCCCTTGACGACCGCGGCGAGCTTCCAAGCGAGGTTGTACGCGTCTTGGATGGAGGTGTTGGACCCCAACCCGTTCGCCGGTGGGTGGCGGTGTGCGGCGTCGCCGGCCAGAAACACCCGCCCCGCTGGTACTCGGAGGCGAGTACGTGATTGACCTGCCAGGTCGAGACGTTCTTGATCGTGACCGGAATGCTGTCGTCACCGATGGCCTTGTAGATGCGAGGCAGCATGGCTTCCTCGCTGGTGTCGATCTCTTCGGTGTCCGGGTCGTACATGAACACCAGCACCCACTCGTTCCACGGCCGCACGGTGATGAAGACTCCGGAGCCGAGCCAGAAGTCCTTGCCGGGCTGTGGGGTCCAGAACAGCACGCCCGGCCGGTGAGCGCGGTACTTGGACAGATCGGCTTCGAGCCAGATGTTGACCGCGTAGCCGAGCCCTGTTTCTCCCTCGAGTGAGAATCCCAACTGCTCGGCGACCGTCGAGCGACCGCCGTCGGCGCCGATCGCGTACTTCGCCCGCACCTGATAGGTCTCACCGGTGTGGCTGTATCGAACGGTCGCGGTGACCCCGTCGGCGTCCTGCGAGATCTCGGTCAGTTCCGTGGAGAACCGGATGTCGGCCCCGCGGTCGAGCGCACCCTGCAAGATCAAGGGCTCGAACAGGTGCTGGGGCATGTTGCATATGGCCGACGGGCTTCCCGCCTCGTAATCCGCTTTACGGTCGACCTTCGTCCCCCAGGTCTTCACCCGGGCGATCTCCTTGCCCGCCATGCTGGTGGCCCACACGTTGTCGGCCATCAACTCGTTGGGGACGGAGACGCTGCGCACCTGATCCTCGATCCCGAGGTCGCGCATGACCTCCATGGTGCGCTAGTTCGTGATGTGTGCCCTCGGCGTGTTGGCGGTACGCGGGTACTTGGTGACCGTGACGGCATCGACGCCGTGCATCGCCAGGAACGCCGCAGCTGTCAGTCCGGAGGGCCCGGCACCCACGACGAGCACATCGGTCTCGACGACTCTCATGGCTTATCTCCTTCTCGTCAGTCGCGGGGTGCGACGAGGCGATTGCTCATCTGACCCAGCCCCTCGATGCTGGTAGTCAGCACCTCGCCGGCGGCGAGGTAGCGTTGCGGATCCGCGGCGAGGCCGGCTCCGGCCGGGGTCCCGGTGAAGATCAGGTCGCCCGGGTAGAGCGTGACGACCTCGGAGAGCTGTGCGATCAGTTCGGGTACGGAGAAGATCAGGTCGGAGGTCGAGCTCTTCTGGACCTCTTCTCCGGATTCTCCAGTTCGTCCGGAGTGACCACCCAGGGCCCGATCGGGCCGAAGCCGGGATGCGATTTGGCGAGACTGAACTGCGGTGCGGGTCCGGCGAGCTGACGGGATCGCTCCGAGATGTCCTGGCCGTTGGTCAGTCCCACGACGTGGTCCCACGCGTTCTCCACATGCACTCCGCGTGCTTCCCGACCGATCACCACCACCAGCTCCGCTTCCCAGTCGACGTTCCCGTCGACGAGGGCGATGTCCCCGAAGGGTCCGGTCAGAGATGAGGCGAATTTGGTGAACACCGACGCCCTGGCCGGGATTTCGAATCCTGACTCGGCGGCGTGTTCCCGATAGTTGAGCGCAATGGCGAAGATCTGCCGCGGCCTCGACACCGGCGGTCCGAGCAACGTCTCGTCGAAACTCTGCGGCGTCAATGCAGCTGCCCGCGCCCACTCGCGGAACTCATCCCAGCGTGCGAGCACAGACTCCGGATCCGGCCCGAAACGCCCTTCGCTGTCGCGGGCGATGTCGGCCGCCCCGTCTTCGGTCACCAGTACCGCTCGTCCTGCAAGATTCGCCAGCTTCATCGTCATCCTCCTCTTCCAGAGTGACGGGCGCCACTCTGCGGTGTGCGTTTCAGCATGCGCCACAACTTTCCATCCGTCAAGAGAAAGTAGAAAGTTATACGGAAGTTCCTTTCCTGCTAGGGTCGAAGCATGGCGCGATCCACGTATGGGACCCGCGCGGACGACACGTTCGCGACGATGAGAGCCGACATTCTGGCCGGCAGGTTGACACCCGGCGAGAAACTGAAGTTCCCGGAACTGAGCACCAGATACGGCGTCGGCGTAGGGGTGCTTCGCGAAGCTCTGACCCGCTTGGTCGAACAGGACCTCGTCCGGTCTCAACCGCACCAGGGGTTTCAGGTGACCCCGCTGTCCGCAGAGGACCTGATCGAACTCACAACGGCGCGCGTGGCGATCGAGTGCCTGGTGTTCCGCATGTCACTGGCTGAAGGCGACACTCCGTGGGAGTCGGATCTGGTCGCGAAGCACCACACACTCGAGAGGACTCCGCAGTACGACCGGGACGATCCAGAACGCGTGGGCGACGCGTGGTCGCGGGCGCACGCCGATTTCCATCATGCGCTGTTGGCCGGCTGCCGAAACTCCAGACTGCTGGGGATCGCGACATCGTTGCGTGATTCCGCAGAGCTCTACCGCTCGTGGTCCCAGCAGCACTTCAGGCACCCGGACCGTGACGTGATCGCAGAACACCGTGAACTCATGGAACTCGCACTCGCGCGAGATGCCGATGCCGCGGTCGAGGCGTTGGCGCGGCATATCAGCCACACCACCGACATTCTTCTCGGCACCGACCACCGGCAGGAATCGATGTCGGCCGGAAACGTGGGCAGCGGCGTGTCCGCCTAGCTGCGCACGGCCAGATTCAGCACCGAGCGCCGTTGGTAGACCGAGCCGAAGCGCGCGTCCACCCGCACCCAGCTGGACGAGAGACGGACCCGCACCGGCTCGTCCGGCGCGATCGCGTCGATCGGTGAGTCGGCAGTGATCTCGCGGCCGGCGGCGTCGCGGACGAAGCCCATCGCGGTGAGGGCGAAGACCGCACGCATCGACACCTTCGCCCGAGCGCCCGACCCGCTCGGCCCGCTCACCTCGATCACCGTCTGATCCAGCAACGACGACGCCGGGCCGAGCGCGCCGGATTCCGTGCGGGCCACGTCGGCGCCCCTGCGGGCGAGTGACACCAGCTCGCGCGCCGGGACGTCGTCGAGGTGGTCGAAGCCGTCCGACGGGGGCAGCGCGCCCTGCCAGGCTCCGGGCAGTGCGAAGCCGAGCGGGAGCGGACCGTCGCCGCCCACCGCCGCCGACATCGCGCCGACGTCGGCGACCACGTCGGCCGGAGTCACCGAACCGAACACCGAGCGGGTCGCGAGGATGTCGAAGCCGGTGCGCACCCACAACCCGACGCGCCCGTCCGGCCGCTGCTGAACCCGCAGCACGCCGGAGTCGTCCACCCGGCGAGCCCGTTCCAGGAATGCCGCCAGATCGGTTCGGTCGGCCGGCCCGTGCGGGACCAGCACCCGCTCCCCCGCCGCCGCGTCGGTCACCTGTTCACCGGCTCGCGGAGGAAGCTCTGCAGATACGCCTTCTCGTCGGCGGTCATGCGCCGGGGCCGCTGCGTGTCGATGTCGAAGGAGACCAGCTGAGTGGTGGCGACCACCGACGGACGGGACTCGGGATCGGCTCCGTACGGCCGGACCTCGTAGCCCACCGTGAAGTCGACCGCACGCAGTCGCTCCACGAACATGGTGACGCGGATCGGCGACTCGTCGTGGCGGATCTGTCCCTGGTACTTGACGTGCAGGTCGGCGACGAGACAGCCCTTGCGCATCAGCGCGGTGGGCTTGTCATCGTAGAAGAGCCAGGGGATCCGCGCCTCCTCGAGCAGGGTCACCATGCGCGCGTGGTTGATGTGCGCGAATACGTCCATATCCGACCACCGCACCGGGACCGACACCTCGTACCCCCGGTCGGTCCGACAACCGTTATCCGCGAAAAGCCTTCGCTTGTCGACGTTCTCGTCTACGGCGAGGGATTCTTGATCTGCCATGCGCTGTGTGCCTCCTAGCCGACCACACTACGCAACGAGCGCACCGCCACCGACAGGGTGGCGAGGTCCCACCGGCCGGTGGCGGCCAGATCGGCGAGTGTCGACTCGGTCCGCGCGATCATCGCCGACCTCGCCTGCGACCAGTCCGAGATCTTCTGGGCGGCCGGCTCCTCGGGCTCGGACATCGTCAGGATCGCACGCGTCAGCGAGCGCAGCACCGCGAACACCTCGTCGCGCAACGACAACCGTGCCAGCTGGGTCCACCGGTCGGCGTGCCCGAGTTCGGCGATCTGGGAGACCAGCTCGTCGATCCCGAACCGCTCGACCACCGCGAACAGCAGCTCGCCCACCTCGTCGGGCGAGCGGTCGGAGATCTCGGCGATGTCGAGCACGTCGAGCAGTTGCAGCCGGTAGGGACTGATCGCCACCGCCTGCGCCAGTGCGGGCCGGACGCCGCTGTCGGCGAGGGCCGCGGCCCGTTCCCGCACCGAGCGCTCGGCCGTACCGGTGAGCCATTCGTCCAGGCGTCCTCCCAGATCCGCGACCTGCGCGTACCGGGTGGTCTCGGCGGCGATCGCGAGCGGTTGCGGACGGTGCGCGAGAAACCAGCGCGACCCCGCCGCGAGCAGGTTGCGGATCCGGCGGGTCGCGTCGTCGACCGTCGTGGCGGAGACCTGCTCGGTCCTCAGTTCCTCCAGCAGCGCGGCGGCACCGAACACCCGCATCGCCACCACCGTCGCACGCGTCGCATCCTCGACTTCGGTTCCGGAGGTCTCCCCCAGCGCGTACAGGTGTGTCATGCCTCCGTCGGCGACGATCCTGTTGACCAGCACCGTGGTGACGATCTCCCGCCGGAGACGGTGAGTCCGGATTCCCGCGGCGAACCTGGCGCGCAGGGGTTCGGGGAAGTAGCCCGACGCCAGCGCGTCGAACATGTCGTTGTCCGGCAGACCCGACTCCAGCAGCCTGCTCTTGGCGTCGAGCTTCACATGGGCCATCATCGTCGCCAGCTCGGGGCTGGTGAGTCCGCGCTGGAGATCGCCCGCGCGGCGTCTGCGCAGTTGCTCCGGAGTCGGGAGGGCCTCGAGTTCCAGATCGACGCCGGTCGACGCGAGGTGGGCGAGCATCCGCGCGTGCAGTTCCACGTCCTCTCCCGCGGTGTCGCGCGCGAGACCGAGTTCGGCGTTCTGGTCGATGTTGTCCGCGAGGACCAGTTCGGCGACGTCGTCGGTCATCGACAACAGCAGGTCGTTGCGGTCGTCGGCGTCCAGCACGCCCGCCGAGATCTGCGAGCCCAACAGCACCTTGATGTTGACCTCGCGGTCGGAGCAGTCGACACCCGCCGAGTTGTCCAGGGCGTCGCTGTTGATGCGCACTCCCGCCAGATCGGCCTCGATCCGGCCGCGCTGGGTGACGCCGAGATTGCCTCCCTCGCCGACCACCCGGACCCGGAGCTGCCCGCCGGTGACCCGGATCGGGTCGTTGGCCTTGTCTCCCACTTCCGCGTCGGCCTCGTCCGACGCCTTCACGTACGTCCCGATGCCGCCGTTGAACAGCAGGTCGACCGGCGCGAGGAGCACTGCGCGGATCAGGTCGGGCGGCGACATCCTCTCCACGGCGTCGTCGAGCCCGAGGGCGTCCCGCATCTGCGGTGTGACGTCGATCGACTTCTGTTCGCGTGACCACACGCCGCCGCCTGCGGAGATCAGGCTGCGGTCGTAGTCGTCCCAGGTCGACCGCGGCAGTGCGAAGAGTCTGGCCCGCTCGGCGTAGGAGGTCGCGGCCACGGGATCCGGGTCGATGAAGATGTGCCGGTGGTCGAAGGCAGCCACCAGCCGGATGTGCCGCGAGAGCAGCATGCCGTTGCCGAAGACGTCACCGCTCATGTCGCCGATGCCGACCACGGTGAAGTCCTGGGTCTGCGTGTCGACTCCCATTTCGCGGAAGTGTCTCTTGACCGACTCCCACGCTCCACGGGCCGTGATGCCCATGGCCTTGTGGTCGTAGCCGACCGAGCCGCCCGATGCGAACGCGTCGGCGAGCCAGAAACCGTAGTGGTCGGCGACCTCGTTCGCGATGTCGGAGAAGCTGGCCGTGCCCTTGTCTGCGGCGACCACCAGGTACGGATCGTCGCCGTCGCGCCGGAGGACGCGCGCCGGCGGCCGCACCCGGCCGGTGGCCGGATCGAGGTTGTCGGTGATCTGCAGCAGGGCCGCGATGAACGCCCGGTAGCACGCGATTCCCTCCTCCCGCAGTGCCGATTGATCGACGGCCGCGTCGCCGGTCGCCACCGGGGGGTGACGGAGGACGAAACCGCCCTTGGCGCCGACCGGCACGATCACCGCGTTCTTGACCGCCTGCGCCTTCACCAGCCCCAGGATCTCGGTGCGGAAGTCCTCACGACGGTCCGACCAGCGGAGTCCCCCGCGCGCCACATCGCCGAACCGCAGATGCACCCCCTCCACCCTGGGTGAGTACACGTAGATCTCGAACTTCGGCCTCGGCTGCGGGGCCCGCGGGATCGCGCCGGTGTCGAGCTTCATCGCGATCGTCGGTCCGATGCCGGCCGCCGGGTCGCCGGAGTCTGCGTAGAAGTTGGTCCGCAGGGTGGCCTCGACCGCCGATGCGAGCGCGCTCACCACTCGGTCCGCGTCCAAGCTGAGGATCTCCGCGATGCGCGCGCGCAGATCCTCGAGCGCACGGTCGCGCCGTCCGGGTTCCGCGCCGTCCGGATCGAAACTGGCCTCGAACAACTCCACGAGCCCGTTGGTGACACCGCGATGGTTGCCGAGGACCGCGGCCACGTGGGTCATCGCGAATCCGACGCCGCACTGATTGAGGTAGCGGGCATACGCGCGGATCATCGCCACCGTCCGGGACGTCAGCCCGGCGCGCAGCACCAACTCGCCGAGCGCATCCACCTCCGTGACGCCGAGCCACATGTCGGAGAACGCCTCGGCGATCCGCGCGTCCACGTCGCCGGCCTCGGCGACGTCGACGTGCGGCGCGGGCCGGACCGTGAAGTCGTAGACGGCCACCTGCACCCCGTCCGGGCGGTCCACCACGTGCGGATGCTCGTCGAGGACGGTCAGGCCCAGGCTCTGGAGCATCGGGAGGATCTGCGTCAACGCGGCACGCTGGTCGGCGAGGTAGAGGACGAACCGCCAGGCCTCCGGATCGGTCCGGTCGAGTCTGACGTGCAGTCCGCCGGGGGCCAGGCCCGCCGCGATCGGCAGGTCGACGGCCGCATCCTGCGGATCCCGCTCGTCCCGGTAGCGTTCGCTGACGGTGCCGAGCAGCCGGGCGACCTCCGGGTCGGCCTCCCGCACCGCGCGCACCCGGTCCGGCCACGAGCGGACCGCCTCGTTCAACCGGTCCAGCAGGCGGTCGTCGACCCGGTGCCGCGCCTCGGGATCGGTGCGCATCAGCACCTGCAGCTGGGCCAGCGGCGAGTGCGAGAGGCGGGTCAGGAACTCAGTACGGCTGCCGCCGAGTTCCTCCTCGAGCAACGTGACAACCCTCGACCGCACCGCGGTCGAGTAGGTCTCGCGGGGAATGAAGATGAGCACACTCGCGAAACCGCGAGCGGGACCGGTCCTGGCGTAGAACCGCGGATTGCGCGAGGTCTGGGCCTCGAGGAGTTCGCCGATCCGGCGGGTGAGCTCGGCACTGTCGCCGGCCATCAGGTCCGCGAGCGGATACGTCTGCAGCAGTTCCAGCGCCGCCAGTCCGCTGTAGGAGTCCTCGCTCAGACCCAGTCCACGCAGGACATCGGCCACCCGGCCGCGGACTCCGGGCACCGACCGCACCGACTGGTACAGGCCGATCGAGGTGATGGTGCCGACCACCTGGTGCTCGACGCCGTCCAGTCGGACGCGCACCATGATCGGAAAGCGGCTGCGGAGCAGACCGGTCGGCAGATACACCTGGTCGACGCCGACCGGCTCCTCGCCCGCCACCGGCTCCGGCCGGTCGGTGTCCGGATCGCGCCACACCCCGAGGCCGTTCTCCGCGTGCCCGCCGGCGGTGCGGGCGCCCACGGGCAGGAAGTTGTCGCGGGTGGCGAACCAGCTCAGCAGGTCCGCGTCCTCGTCGTCCGCGCTCAACGCGTCCGCGAAGCTCAGCAGCCGTCGATGGATCTGGGCGGCGTCGGCGTGCACCGCCTGTGCCCGGGTGAGTGCCGCGCCGACATCGGCGCACAGTTCGTCACCGTCGACGCCGGACGCGGGGGCGGTGGTGACGCTGATCCACGACTCGGCTCCCGCCTCGTCACCGCCGACCACGACCACATCGTCGAGGCCGACGATCCGCCCCTGGTCATCGCGGCGGACGGCGAGCACCGGATGGTCGTTCGCGACGATCGTCAGACCACGACTGTCCAGCACCGCCAGCGTCGATTCGACGAGCAGCGGGGCGTCGTCGGCGACGATCTGAATCTGGATCGATCCGTCCGGCAGATCGGTGGTCGCGACCGCGGTCTCCCCCGGCTCACGGACCTCGCCGAGGCGCAGATGACGCTCGAGGCGGTCCCAGGCCGACGACGCAACGGCGGCGCCGTCGGAGAAATCGGGAAAATAGTAGGCCGCGAACTCCGTAGCGAATGGGACGGTCACTCTGATCTGCCTCCCTAGTGGACCAAGGCAGAGCGCAACACGAGCCGACCGGCGGCCGGGGATCCACCTTGCTAGCGTCGTACGGCTCGTACGTTACCGCGCCGTGGCGCCCCGTGTTCGGATCCCGCGCGAGAGCGACAGAGCCGATCCGGACGTTCCGGATCGGCTCTGTTCGGGTTCGGTGCCGCGGTTCGGCGGCGGACCGTCAGTCGCGAGTGAGGCGACGGTGCGTCACGCGATGCGGGCGGGCCGCGTCGGCGCCGAGACGCTCCACCTTGTTGGCCTCGTAGGCTTCGAAGTTGCCCTCGAACCAGAACCACTGCCCCTCGGAGACGTTGCCCTCCCACGCCAGGATGTGGGTACAGGTCCGGTCCAGGAACCAGCGGTCGTGGGAGATCACGACGGCGCAGCCGGGGAACTCCTGAAGCGCGTTCTCCAGCGAGCTGAGCGTCTCGACGTCGAGGTCGTTGGTCGGCTCGTCCAGCAGGATCAGGTTGCCGCCCTCTTTCAGGGTCAGCGCCAGATTCAGCCGGTTGCGCTCACCGCCCGAGAGGACCTCGGACGGCTTCTGCTGGTCGGCGCCCTTGAAGCCGAAGGCGCTGACGTAGGCGCGCGAAGGCATCTCGTTCTGGCCCACCTCGATGTAGTCGAGACCGTCGGAGACCACCTCCCACACCGTCTTCTTCGGATCGATGTTCGAGCGACCCTGATCGACGTAGCTGAGCTTGACGGTCTCGCCGACCTTCACCTCGCCCGAGTCCGGCTGCTCCAGCCCGACGATCGTCTTGAACAGGGTCGTCTTGCCGACGCCGTTGGGGCCGATCACGCCGACGATGCCGTTGCGGGGCAGAGTGAACGAGAGGTCCTTGATCAGCACGCGACCGTCGAAGCCCTTGTCCAGGTGACTCACCTCGACCACCACGTTGCCCAGCCGCGGCGGGGTCGGGATCTGGATCTCCTCGAAGTCGAGCTTGCGGTGCTTCTCGGCTTCGGCCGCCATCTCCTCGTAGCGGGCCAGGCGGGCCTTGTTCTTGGTCTGGCGGGCCTTGGCGCCCGAGCGGACCCACGCGAGCTCCTCTTTGAGGCGCTTCTGCAGCTTCTGGTCCTTCTTGCCCTGGACCTCGAGGCGCTCGGCCTTCTTCTCCAGGTAGGCCGAGTAGTTGCCCTCGTAGCCGTGCAGCTTGCCGCGGTCCACCTCGCAGATCCACTGAGCGACGTGGTCGAGGAAGTAGCGGTCGTGCGTCACGGCGAGCACGGCGCCCGGGTAGTTCGCCAGGAACTGCTCCAGCCACAGCACGCTCTCTGCGTCGAGGTGGTTGGTCGGCTCGTCGAGGAGCAGCAGGTCGGGCTTCTGGAGCAGGAGCTTGCAGAGCGCCACCCGTCGGCGTTCACCGCCCGAGAGGTTCGTGACCGGAGAGTCCGGCGGCGGGCACCGCAGGGCGTCCATCGCCTGCTCCAGCTGCGAGTCGAGGTCCCAGGCGTCGGCGTTGTCGAGCTCCTCCTGGAGCTTGCCCATCTCCTCCATCAGCTCGTCGGAGTAATCGGTGGCCAGGAGCTCGGCGATCTCGTTGAAGCGGTCGAGCTTCACCTTGATCTCGCCCATGCCCTCCTCGACGTTCTCCTTGACCGTCTTCTCCTCGTTGAGAGGCGGCTCCTGCAGGAGGATGCCGACGGTGGCCTCCGGATCGAGGAAGGCCTCGCCGTTGCTGGGCTGGTCGAGCCCGGCCATGATCTTCAGGATCGACGACTTGCCCGCGCCGTTGGGACCGACGACACCGATCTTGGCTCCGGGGTAGAAGCTCATGGTGACGTCGTCGAGGATCACCTTGTCGCCGTGCGCCTTGCGCACCTTCTTCATCGTGTAAATGAACTCACCGGCCACCGGTTACAGCTCCTGCCTGCAGCCTTCGCTGCGACGAAATGATTGCTCTGAAAATGACTGCTCTTCGGACATGCTGGCCGAACGCCTCTGCGCCGGCGCATGGTTCTGTGGTCCATCCTATCGGTCCCGGCGCGGGCCGATTCCGGACGGCCGCGGTACCCGGCCGCCGCGGCGATGCGTGCCCCGGGCCGTGGGTCGAATACGTGACACACGGCTGCGCACCTGACGATCCACAGTGTGGTGTGTCACACTGGGAACCGCCCTGCGGGGCCACCCGTTACCTGTGGGTAACCGCTACGACGACGAGGGGATCTGTCCACGATGCGACTCCGGTTGAAGATCTGGCACCGGCGACGACGCTATGCGATCCGTCAGCAACCGGTCCTCAACCGCTTCTACCGCATCGGCGTCGGCTTCGTCGGCACACTTCTGGTGCTCGCCGGCCTGGTGATGATCCCCTTGCCGATCCCGGGCCCCGGCTGGGTGACCTTCTTCCTCGGCCTCGGCGTCCTGTCCACCGAGTTCGAATGGGCGCACCGCGTGACCTCGTTCATGCGCAGACTGCTCCACAAGGCGGGCGAGATGACCGCCGACGTGGCACACGCCGCGCGCACGTGGACCGCCGGACACCTCGACTACCACTCGGGCCTGGTGTATTTCCGCAGCTGGATCGAGCATCAGCGTGCGCTTCAGCTCGGCCAACTCCAACTCGCGATCGCATAGCCGCCCGCCGGGCGGGCCCGGCCGCGGCGGTTATCTCTCGCCGTCGCCCTGCGCTGCGAGATCCTCGGCTCCCGTCTCGGCCTCGGCGGACACGGGTGCCGGGGCGTTCATCCGCCGCAGCATCTGGTTGTAGCTCTCCAACTCGGCGTCGTCGTCCCGCTCCTCCTTGCGGTCGAACCTGCGGGCCGCGCGATCGTCCTGCCGGTGCCACTGGATCAGCAGTGCCAGCATCACCACCACCAGCGGGAACTCACCGGTCGCCCATGCGATGCCACCGCCCATCCGCTGATCGGCCGCCATGTCGAAATTCCACGGGTGCTGCAGCGAGCGGTAGTAGGTTTCAGCGATGATCGAGCCGGTCATCATCAGCGCGACGCCGAAGAAGGCGTGGAACGGCAGCGATCCCCACACGACGCCGAGCTTGGCCACCGGACTGATCTGCCGCGGTGCGGGATCGATCCCGATCACGAGCCAGTAGAACAGATACCCGCTGACCAGGAAGTGCAGATTCATCAGCAGGTGCGCGGAGTGGTTCTCGACCACCGCGTCGAACAGTCCGCCCAGATACAGCACGTAGAAGCTGCCGACGAAGAGTGTGACCACGATGAACGGATTGGTGATGAAGCGCGAGTACGGGCTGTGGATCGCGGTGAGGATCCATTCACGCGGCCCGGGCGGGTTGCCGCGTCCGGCGGGCGGGATCGCGCGCAGCGCCAACGTCACCGGGCCGCCGAGGACCAGCAGTACGGGGACCAGCATCGACAGCATCATGTGGCTCATCATGTGGATGCTGAACATCGCCGGCGCGTACCGGCCGAAACCCGATGAGGTCGCGATCAACAGCGCCGCGCAGCCGAGCAGCCACGACACCGTCCGGCCCACCGGCCACTTGTCTCCGCGTTTGTGCAGCCGGTACACGCCCCGCAGGTAGACGATGGCCGCGACGATCGCGAAGGTGCCGAAGATGAGGTCGAAGCGCCAGTCGACGAACAGTTTCGTGAAGGTCGGCGGACCGTCGAGGTCGTATCCGATCTTCAACTCCATCGGCGAGACGTTCGCCGTCCCCAACACCGGCGGCGGCGTGCGCGACAGCCCGGCGCCGAGGCCGAAGGCGACCGCGAACACCACCAGTTCGACGACGGCGAACCGCACGAACAGCGACTTGCGCGGCTCGTCGGTGGCTGCGAGTTCGTCGATCGTGACCTTGCGGTGCAGGCCGCCGAGTAGTCCGGCGAGGACCACCGCGACGAACTTTCCGACGGCCACCAGACCGTAGGTGGTCGTGAGCAGATCCCCCAGGGACATGCGGACCAGCGCGTTGATGATGCCGCTGAGCGCCACCACCAGCAGACACCAGAACGCCACCCGCGAGTAACGGGCCACGGCGAGCGTCCGCCACCGGCCGTCACCGAACGCATACGCCAGGACGGCCATCAGCCCACCCATCCATAGGGCGGCCGCCACGATGTGCAGGATCAAGCTGTTGGTCGCGAGATCGTGCGCACCGCCGGCCGACGAATGCCCCAGCAGCGCCGACGGCATGAGCGACAGCAGCGCCAGCGCCATCGCGAGGAACGTCCATCCCCAGCGCATCGCCACCCGCGCCACCACCGCCGCAAGCACGGCGAAGATCGCGGTCCACAGCCAGTAGCGGCCGTCGGCGACCACCCCGTAGGCGGTCATCAGGTTCTTCGGGACGAGGGTCTCGGAGAGCGGTGAGCCACTGACGTCGGAGATCGACAGCGGGATCATCGCCAAGGCGCACACCGCCCAGACAGTCATCGACGTGGCCGCCCAGCGCATGGCGCGGAAGCCGCCGACGTCGAGCGCCCCGTTGTCCTGCGAGGGCACGAAGAAGGCGGCGAACACCACGCAGCCGAGACCGATGGCGGCGCTGAGCTGGCCGATCACCGTCATCACCGGCATCCCGTAGGTGGTGAGCCACCCCGGATCGGGCACACCGGTCAGTTGCAACGCCGCCGACGCCGACGCCGCGGTCACGATGACCGCGGCGATCGATCCGACGACTGCCAGCAGCGCGATGAGGACCGACCGCACCCCCGACGGGTCGGTCAGCCGATCGCGCACTGGTTGCTCCGCCGGCCCGGCGGACGTCACTGTCATGGTGTCCACTGTAGGACGGGATATAGTAGTCCTTCGCCGGCACCTGTCGAGGGCCGGCAAGCCTCCATAGCTCAGATGGATAGAGCAAGAGCCTTCTAATCTCTAGGTCGCAGGTTCGAGTCCTGCTGGGGGCGCTTTGACCTGCAGAGACGCTGGTTCGCCGCACGACGAGGTGGAGCCTCGTCCCGACGAGAGGGACGTGGCCGGAATCTCACCGGTGGCGACGGTGAGTCCGGGACCGACTCAGAAGGGCGGTTCGCCCGGACTGTCGAGGACCGGACTCTCACCGCAGCGGCGCTGCGACCGGAGCCGCATTCGGTACGCGTGTTTGGCCTGAGTACGGGTCCGTGACCGTCCCGGCTGCGTCGTCGTGTCGACGAATCCGGGCGCGACGGGTGCGCCGTGCAGGCACGGCACCGAACCGAGGTCGGGCAGGAGCCAGTGGTTCCTGGCGCGGGCCCGGACGGTGTAGCCCGACGGCGTGGTGGTCTCGGTCCAGATCACGCCATTCGCATCGACGACTTGATCATCCAGCCAGCCGTCGGCGTAGGTCTTGATCAGATGATGGAAACGACACTTCGGATTCAAGTTGCACGGGCAGGTCTGCCCGCCAGCTGCCGGCTGGGCATGGTTGTACTCGCAGACATGATCGAGATCGCACGCCCACGCTGACCGGTTGCAGCCGGGCACCGAGCAGGTGCCGTGCACGGCGCGGACGGCGGCGTCGCAGGCAGCGGTCGGGCGGTACGGGTTGCCTGCCTGCGCGGTCTGCTCGGCCAAGCCTGCGATGTCGAGCGGCCGCACCGTCGCATCCGCGCGAGCGGCGATCTCCCTCGCGTGATGTGCGTCGATCACGCCGAAACCGTCGAGATAGGCGGCCTTGTCCCCGCCGCCGGACAATGTGGACGCGTCGACGACGACGTGCACGACGATCTTGGCGAACTGCGCCCGGACCTCTTCCTCGGCCGCACGTGCCGGGCAGTCATCGCGGCCGCAGTCGCAGCCGAACCGGGTGCCGAGTACGGCGGCGACGACCACATCGGCGCGCCGCTGGCCGACGGTGCGGGAGTCCGCCTCGCACACCCGGGCGGCGCGCGCCCTGGTGGCCTTGTCCATCAGAGTCACGTCCTCCGCGCGGGTGGCGACGGTGAGGGCGGACTGGTCGACGTCGTGGGCGATGGTGACGCCGGGCGTGTTGGCGCGGCGTTTGTCGCGCACCCCGTCGGCGTCGTACTCGGCGACGAACCGGCGCGCGGTCTGCTCGGCCACACTCATCGACACAGCGCCGTGCCCGCGGAGGTCCTGAGCGATCTCGGCGTCGATGGCTGCCATCAGCGCGGCGTCGGTGACCGCGCCGCACTGCAGGACGATGGCGCCGAATGCACGTGCGCTGATGACTCCGTCGCGGAGCAGGCGTGCGGTCTGCGGCAGACGTTCGGAGGCTTCGACGGCGAGGGTGACCTGTCGGATACCGGTGTCCTTCGAGACCGCCTGCACGATAGCGGCCTCAGCGCCCACGATGGCGGTGGCATCGGCCAGCAGTCGTGCGGACTCGACGTCACCGGCCGAGCCCGCGGCACGACGCCGCTGCATCGCATACAGGTGCCCGAGCCGCAACCACGCGAGGTGGGACTCCTGACGGGCGATCTCCGCGACCGCGGTGATGTCGGCGAGATCCTGTGCGGCAGCGTCAGACGTGTCGACGCCACCCACCCCCGCAGCGTCGATGCTCGGGTTCGTCATGTCCGCCTCCCCTGCAACACATATCGAACGTATGTACTCATATTATGTGATTGAATCTCATATGGCAATAGTGTAATTCGATATTCTTAGACTCTCGTCGACGCTCGCCCCTCCGCTCGAGAACAGTCACTCACACCCGAGATTCACGCGCATTTCCGACGAATCCGGTGCCACCGCGAAATTCGGTGACTTCCTTTCGTTTGCGACAGCATTCAGCTGTTCTCACAACGACGACTTCGGCGTAGCGTCGTATTCGTCGTCAGATGCATGCAGTCAAAGGAGATACCGACATGAACAATCGAATCGTTCGGACGGCGACGGTGGCCGGAATCGGCGCCCTCTCCCTGCTCGGCGCCGCCGCGGCGCCCGGCATGGCCGCTGTCGCACCGCACATGACCGATCCGGCGAAACTCGCGATCGACGGCGACTTGATGATCGCCCCCGGCGTCCACCTGCTGAACATCGAGGCGCAAGGTGCACGCGACATGGACGGCAAGACCCACGGGACCTACGTCGCGACGATCATGGACGGTATGCACAAGACTCCGTTCCAGGTGAAGGGCCCGGTGACGTGCATCTGGACACACGGCGACACCGCCTCGCTCGTCTACCCGATCACCGAGACCTCCCCCAACATCGTCCCCGCCCAGCTCAGCGGCGCGTACGCGGTGAAGATCTCCGTCCGCAAGGGCAGCGGGATGATGAACGAAGTCGGGGTGATGGGTCCGATGGCGACCTCGTCGTTCCACGGTTGCGCGCCGGGCGCGACTCCGAACATGTTCCACGGCGACGTCATGATCGGGTGAGGCGGAGTTCAGGCGGCCGTCGAGTCATCGAGCAGAACGCACTGGCGCCAATTGCCTCGTGAATGCGTCACGGCCCGCGATATCGCACAAATGGCGCAGGAGGATGCGATCCGGAAGAATTCGACTTACCCGAATGACGCGGCCCCAGAACAGGGTTTGCGGCGCATTCACAATGCGGCCGATCATCTGTGATTCACGGACCACCCGCCGCACTCGGCGACGCCTCACGTCATGGAAGAGCTGCAGTGCATCCTCCGGACCCGCACTCGTGCGGAGAGCGGCCGCCAGTACGACGGAGTCTTCGATCGCCTGACATCCGCCCTGCCCCAGATGCGGACGCATCGGGTGAGCGGCGTCGCCGATGATCACCGCACGACCGTCGTGCCACCGGCGTGCGACGGGCCGGTCGTACAGGTCGTGTCGCATCAGCGCCGAAGACGGCGTCGCTGCGATCACCGCGTCGACCGGCTCCGGCCAGCCTCTGCCGACGCGAGCGACCTCGGCGCGCTCGTCGTCGAAGACCGCGGCCTCCGGGGCCTGTGCCGTGGCGAACCAGTACGTCGGCCCGGCCGGAAGCGGCACCGCGCCGAACTGCGACCGCGGGCCGATCATCTCGCCTGCGAGATCGGGGTCGATCGAGATGTCGGCCACGCCACGCCACGCGGTGTACCCGGCGTACCTGCTCGACAGACGGTCGTTGAAACCGCGGGCGATACGGGAATGCGTTCCGTCCGCGCCGACGACGAGATCGGCTCGCATCTGAGCACCGCCGGCCAGGGTCACGACTGCCTCGCGGCCCACGGTGCGCACGGTCTGCACGGCGACACCGGTGCGCACCGAGTCGGTGGGCAGCGCACTGGCGAGCACCTCGTGCAGCGTTCCCCGCAGAATGACGGCGAGTTCCTCGCCGGCCGCCGCGGCGAGCGCGCCCGGCGGAGGCTTCCGGATCCACGTTCCGTCTCGCCACCTCAGTGCTCCGCCGCCCACGCGTGCCGACTGCGACCGGACCGCGTCGCCGAGGCCGATCCAGTCCAGTGCTGCCAGCGCGTTCGGCCAGAGACTGATGCCCGCGCCGCCGGTCGACTGCCGTCGAGATTCGAGAACGACCACGTCATGGCCGTCGCGGACCAGGGCCGCGGCAGCGGTCAACCCGGCGATGCCCGCACCCACGACGACCACCCGCACGGCGACTACGCCCCGGTGAACCGTCCGGGCCGCTTCTCGAGGAACGCGGCGACGGCCTCCCGATGGTCCTCGGTGTGGTGCGCCACCGCCTGCATGGTCGCCGAGAGCTCGAGCAGCTGGTCGAGGGTCTGCTGCGAGGACTCCCGCAGGAGCTTCTTGGTCATGCGCACCGCCACCGGTGGGTTCGCGGCGATCCGCGACGCGATCTCACGAGCGGTCGGCAACAGATCGGCCGGTTCGACGACGCGCGAGACGATGCCCCACTTGAGCGCCGTCGCGGCGTCGACGCGATCGCCGGTCAGTGCCATTTCTGCGGCCCGCGCCGGCCCGATCGCCCGGGGCAGCAGCCACGCGCCGCCGTCGCCGGGGATCAGCCCGAGCTTCACGAAGCTCTCGGCGAAGAAGGCCGTGTTCGAGGCGATCCGGATGTCGCACATCAGCGCCAGATCGCACCCGGCGCCCACCGCGGGGCCGTTGACGGCCGCGATCACCGGCACCTCGAGCGCGTACATCGCGCGCGGTATCCGCTGGATGCCCTCGCGATAACCGACGCGCTGCTGGTGCGGAGCCCCGCCGAACAGACCCGCCGCGGCCGCCATGTCTTTGACGTTGCCGCCGGCCGAGAAGGCCGAACCGGCGCCGGTGAGGATCACCGCCCGGACCGACTGGTCCCGGTTCACCGCCGTCGCGGCGTCGACGAGTGCGTCGATGGCATCGTCCTCGGAGATGGCATTGCGAGTCTCGGGTCGATTGACGGTCCAGGTCACGACGTCGCCGTCGCGCTCGACCAGCAGCACGTCGCCGCTCACAGAAGTTCCAGAATCGTTGCGTTCGCCATACCTCCAGCTTCGCACATGGTCTGCAGACCGTACTGGATCCCGTTGTCGCGCATGTGGTGGACGAGCCGGGTCATCAGGATCGCGCCCGACCCGCCGAGCGGGTGGCCCACCGAGATGGCACCGCCGACCGGATTGAGGACGTCGTCGGAGGCACCGATCTCGGCCTGCCAGGCCATCGGGACCGGCGCGAAGGCCTCGTTCACCTCATAGGCGCCGATGTCGGACACCGCCAGTCCCGAGCGGTCCAGCGCCTTGGCGGTGGCGGCGATCGGTCCGGTGAGCATGATGACCGGGTCGTCGCCGGCGAGGGTCGCGGTGTGCACCCGCGCCATCGGTCGCCAGCCGTTGGCCGCGGCGATCTCGCTGGTCGTCACCAGCAGGGCGCCGGCACCGTCGGAGATCTGCGAGGCGTTGCCCGCGGTGATGACGCCTTCGGGGTCGAACGGGGTCTTGAGCCCGCCGAGCTTCTCCGCCGTGGTGCCGCGGCGCAACCCCTCGTCGACGGCGAGGCCGCCCGGGATCGGAGCGATCTGCGCATCGAAGGCGCCTGCGTCCTGCGCGGCGGCGGTGCGCTCGTGCGAGCGGGCCGAGTACTCGTCGAGCTGCTGCCTGCTGAAGTTCCAGCGCTTGGCCATCATCTCGGCGCCGAGGCCCTGGTTGAAGCCGTCCACGCCGTATCGGTCGAGCACGGACGCCGGATAGGGAGCACCGTCACCGCGTGCGGCACCCATCGGTACGCGCGACATGGACTCCACGCCACCGGCGACGGCGATGTCGTACTGTCCGGCGATCACGCCGGCGGCGGCGAAATGCACCGACTGCTGACTCGAGCCGCACCGACGGTCGACGACGGTCGCCGGAACGGACTCGGGCCAGCCCGCGGCCAGCACGCCGACCCGACCGATGCTGCCCGCCTGGTCGCCGACCTGGCTGACGCACCCCCAGATCACGTCGTCCACGCCGGCGGGATCGAAACCCACGCGGTCGGCCAGCGCCGACAGCACGTGCGCGCTCAGGTCGCCGGGATGGATCTCGGACAGGCCGCCGTTCCGCTTACCGATCGGAGTACGGACGGCATCGACAATCACTGCATCTCGCATGCCGTCCTTCATACCCTAACAAGCGCTCGGTTGGGAAGGAGGTGTCCCGATAGTTGACCTGGCTGTAACGCCGCTCTGCACGCGCCGAAACAGTTCCACGGAACCGTGACTGGCATGTCCCTGGAACCGCTGGCTCCCACTGCCGTCGACACCGTGTGCGGTTACTGCGGCGTGGGATGCGGACTGACCCTCGACGTCGCGGACGGGGCCGTCACGGGGGCGCGGGGCACCAAGAGCCATCCGGCCAATCGGGGCAGGCTGTGCACCAAGGGCGCCACCACCGTCGACATGCTGCGCGCCCCCGGACGACTCACCACCGCTCTGATCCGGGAGCGGCGCGACGGTGACGCCCGACCCGCCGACGTGGACGACGCGATCGCCGAGACCGCCCGCCGACTGACACGGATCCGTGACCGCCACGGCCCCGAATCCATCGCGGTGTACGTCTCCGGCCAGATGTCACTCGAAGCACAGTATCTGGCGAACAAGCTGGTCAAAGGCTTCCTCGGCACCAACCAGATCGAATCGAACTCCCGGCTGTGCATGGCGAGTGCGGGGACCGGCTACAAGCAGTCGCTCGGTGCCGACGGACCGCCCGGCAGCTACGACGACATCGACCACGCCGACGCCTTCCTGGTGATCGGTTCCAATATGGCCGACTGCCACCCGATCCTGTTCCTGCGCCTCCTCGACCGGGTGGCCGCGGGCGCCCGGCTGATCGTGGTCGATCCGCGGCGGACCGCCACAGCCACCAAAGCGCACATCCATCTCCCGGTCCGGCCGGGCACCGATCTCGCACTGCTCAACGGCCTGCTGCGGCTCATCGTCGACGAAGGCGGGCTGGACGAGGAGTTCGTGGCCGCGCACACGCGGGGGTGGGACGCGCTCGCCGCGATGCTCGACGACTACCCGCCCGAACGAGTCGCCGAACTCACCGGCGTCGACGAGGACGCCCTGCGGGAGACGGCCCGCATCCTCGCCGGCGCCGAGAACTGGATGACCCTGTGGACGATGGGGCTCAATCAGTCGACGCACGGGACGTGGAACACCAATGCCGTCTGCAACCTCCATCTCGCCACCGGAACCATCTGCCGGACGGGATCCGGCCCGTTCTCGCTGACCGGGCAGCCCAATGCGATGGGCGGTCGCGAGATGGGCTACATGGGTCCGGGCCTGCCCGGGCAGCGCAGCGCGCTCGATGCCGGCGACCGCGCCGACGTGGAGGCAGCCTGGGGTCTCGAACCGGGGACGCTGAGCACCGATCCGGGCGGCGGCACCGTCGACATGTTCGAGGCGATGGCCGATGGCCGCATCCGCGCCGCGTGGATCATCTGCACCAATCCGGTGGCCTCGGTGGCGAACCGCTCGACCGTCGTGCAGGCCCTCCGGCGCGCGGACTTCGTCGTGGTCCAGGAGGCCTTCACCGGAACCGAGACCTGCGAATACGCCGACATCGTGCTGCCCGCCGCACTGTGGACCGAAGCGCAGGGGACGATGGTGAACTCCGAACGCAGCATCAGTCTCACCTCCCCCGCCGTAGCGCCGCCGGGCCAGGCGCGGGCCGACTGGGAGCTGATCTCCCAGATCGCCCGCGGCATGGGCTTCCGCGACGGGTTCTCGCACGCCGACGCGGCGGCCGTGTTCGACGAGATCCGCGGCTTCCACAATCCGCGGACCGGCTGGGACCTCCGCGGCGTCGACTACGCGAGGCTGCGCGAAGGACCCGTTCAGTGGCCGGCGGCGCCGGGCGGACCGGCGCGCAATCCGATCCGCTACCTCAGCGACGACCCGGCCGAGCCCGGTCCCCTCTTCCCCACCCCGGACCGGCGCGCGCGGTTCCTCGCCCGCCCGCACATGCCGCCCGCCGAACTCCCCGACGACGACTATCCGATGGTCCTGACCACCGGTCGGCTGGCGCACCAGTGGCACACCATGACGAAGACCGGCCGGGTCGCGAAACTCTGCCGGCTCGACCCCGGCTCCTTCGTGCAGATCCATCCCGACGACGCACGCCCGGCGGGTATCGGCGACGGAGACATGGTGGAGGTGCGATCCCGCCGCGGCGCGGTACGGGTACCCGCGCGCGTCGACGACGCGGTGAGCGCCGGCGTCTGCTTCGTCCCCATGCACTGGTCCGACGCCTTCGGCGAGATGCTCGCGGTGAACGCCGTGACCACCGATGCCGTCGACCCCGATTCGCTGCAACCGGAGTTCAAGGCGTGCGCCGTGGCGCTCACCCGGCTCTCCGGACCGGTGCCCGATAACCAGGAGCCGCCCATGACCACCGCCGATCCGACCGCCGCCGATCCGACCGCGACCGAATCGTCGTCGCTGGCCGTCGCCCTGCGCGTCGACGCCGGCGAGCCCGTGCTGACCGAGACCGAGCGCGGCTATCTGGCGGGTCTGCTGCGCGGCCTGACCGCCAATCCGCCCCGCGACGCGGTTCCGACGGTCCCGTCACAGGCGCCGCTCTCGGAGCCGGCCCGGATCTGGGTCGACGGAGTGCTGGCCGGATACTTCTCCCGGGTTCCGATGACGGGACCCGGATCCGCGTCCGTCGTCGATTCACCGGCGCGCAGAATCCGGCTCGTATGGGCGTCGCAGACCGGCACCGCGGAGGAGTACGCGGCGCAATGCGCCGGCGCATTGCGCGACGCCGGCTTCGACGTGATCGATGCGAGCGCCGAACGCACCGGACTCGGCGACCTGGTCGGCGACGTCCTGTTCATCGTCTCGACCACCGGTGACGGCGACGCACCGGATGCCGCCGTCGGACTGTGGGACGCGCTCGCCGGCGCGTGCGCGCAAGACGTGGACGGACTGCGCTTCTCAGTTCTCGGGTTCGGCGACTCGTCGTATGCGGATTTCTGCGGTTTCGCCCGCAAACTGGACGCACGGCTGGCGACGCTGGACGCGCAGCGGATCGCGCCCGCCGGATACTGCGAGCCCGACTACGACACCGCGGCCGCCGCATGGCTCGCCGGGGTGGTCGCCGTGCTGGACTCACCGGCCTCGCCGGACGACCCCGACACCGCTGCCGACTCCCGGACCTGCGCCGAATCCCCTCCGGCTCCGGGCTATTCACGGAAGAACCCGTTCACCGCGCGCGTGCTGGAGAACGCAGTCTTGACGACGGGTACAGCGAAGGAGGTGCGCCGCATCGCGTTTCATCTGCCGCCGGGCTCCCTCGAGTACACCGCCGGAGACGCCCTCGGCGTGTGGCCGCGCAACAGCGAGACGCTGGTCGACGAATGGCTCGCGCGCACGGGGCTCGACGGCGCGGAGGCGGTGACCGTCGACGGCGCCCCCGTCCCGCTCCGGCAGGCGCTCACCGAGGACTACGAGATCGCCGACTGCTCCCGCGATCTGGTCGCCTTCGTCGCCGAGCGGACGGGCGACTCCGAACTGCGCGCCCTCCTCGACGATCCGGCCGGCTTCGCCGACTGGGCGTGGAACCGCCAGTCGGTGGACCTACTGGCCACTCATCCGGTCTCGGCCACCGCGGCGCAGTGGCTCTCGGTGTGCCGACGGCTGCGCCCCCGCCTCTACTCCATCTCCTCCAGTCCGTCCGCGCACCCGGAACGGGTGGAGGCCACCGTCTCGGTGGTGCGGTTCGGCGACGAGTCCGCGCCGCGCCGGGGCGTGTGCTCGGGATTCCTGGCCGATCGCGGCCCCGCCGACCTCGCGCGCATCTTCATCACGCCCAACAAGAAGTTCGGCCCGCCCGTCGACCCGGAGGCTCCGGCGATCATGATCGGTCCCGGAACCGGAATCGCTCCGTTCCGGGCCTTCCTGCACGAGCGGGCCGCGTCCGGGGCCGCCGGCGACAACTGGATCTTCTTCGGTGAACGCCACCGCGCCACCGAGTTCTACTACGAAGACGAGCTCGCCGGGTTCCGGGAGGCCGGGGTCCTCACGCGACTGGACACCGCCTTCTCGCGCGACCAGCCGGAGAAGGTGTACGTCCAGCATCTGATGCGCGAGCGCGCCCCGGAGATCTGGGAGTGGCTGCGGCGCGGCGCGCACGTCTACGTCTGCGGCGACGCCAAGCACATGGCGCGCGACGTCGACGACACCCTCAAGCAGATCGTGGCCGAACACGGGCGTCTCGCGCCGTCCGGCGCCGAGAACTATCTGCGGGCGCTCTCCGCCGAAGGCCGGTACGTCCGCGACGTGTACTGAAGCCGCACCCCCGTCGCCCCCCGACTCGAAACATGCTCGAAACCCGGTGCGGGACTCGTCATCTGACCGCAACGCGACCCGAGCGGCATCGCAACACCCCGTTCGTAACGTCGCTTCCGAGCCGAACGGATCGGCTGCGAACTCGAGTGGAAGGACCTGGAGTCGATGAGCGAAACCGTGGTGGTCATCGGACACGGAATGGTCGGGCACCGCTTCGTCGAGGCACTTCGCGCCCGGGACGTCGACGGCGGATGGCGAGTGGTGGTGCTCGGCGAGGAGACCGACCCCGCGTACGACCGCGTGGGGCTCTCGGGATACGTCGGCTCCTGGGAGCGGGCCGAGCTGGCGCTGGCGGGCAACCGCTACGACGGCGACGACGCCGTGGAGTTGCGGGTCGGGGACGCCGTCGTCGCGATCGACCGCGACCGTCGCGTGGTGCGAACCGCTTCGGGCGCCGAGATCGCCTACGACGCGCTGGTGATGGCGACCGGATCGCGAGCCTTCGTGCCGCCGGTCCCGGGACACGAGACGCCGGGCTGCCACGTCTACCGGACCCTCGACGATCTGGACGCCATCCGCGCCGACGCGGAGCGGGCCCTCGCGCGCGATGCCCGCACCGCGCCGGTCGGCATGGTGGTCGGCGGCGGGCTCCTCGGACTCGAAGCCGCCAACGCTCTTCGATTGATGGGTCTGGCGCCTCACGTGGTGGAGATCAACCCGAGGCTGATGCCTCAGCAGGTGGACGCCGGGGGCGGCGAGCACCTGGCCCGGATGATCGGCGAACTCGGGATCGAGGTGTCCCTCTCGTCGGGCACCGAGTCCATCGAGCCCGGCGACGCCGGCGTGCGTGTCACACTCGCCGACGGCACGGTGGTCGACGCCGCACTCCTGGTGTTCGCCGCCGGGGTCCGTCCCCGCGACGAACTCGCCCGCGACTGCGGTCTCGCGGTTGCCGAACGGGGCGGGATCCTCACCGACGAGCGCTGTGCCACCAGCGACCCGTCGATCTACGCGATCGGCGAGGTCGCGGCGATCGACGGTCGTTGCTACGGCCTCGTGGCCCCCGGCTACGCCACCGCCGAGGTGGTCGCCGACCGGCTGCTGGGCGGCTCTGCGGTGTTCCCCGGCGCCGACATGTCCACCAAGCTCAAACTGCTCGGCGTCGACGTCGCCAGCTTCGGCGACGCGCTGAGCGCCACTCCCGGAGCGCTCGACGTGGTGGTCTCGGACCCGATCGGCGGCGTCTACGCCAAGCTCGTGCTGTCCGACGACGCGTCCACCCTGCTCGGCGGCGTGCTCGTCGGCGACGCGAGCGCATACGGCCTCCTGCGCCCGCTGGTGGGATCGAGCCTGCCGGGAGACCCGGTGAGTCTGATCAGCCCGGCCGGCGACGCACCGGCCCTCGGGGTGGGCGCGCTCGGCGACGACGCGCAGATCTGTTCGTGCAACGACGTCAGCAAGGGCACGCTGTGCGCCGCGATCGCCGACGGCGCATGCGATGTGGCGGCCCTCAAGGGCTGCACCGGCGCGGGCACGTCGTGCGGCTCGTGCGTTCCGCTGCTGTCGCAGATCCTGGCCGAGGAGGGAGTCGAGCAGTCGACCGCCCTGTGCGAGCACTTCGCGCAGTCGCGCGCCGAGCTGTTCGAGACGATCAGGGCCTGCGACATCCGGACCTTCTCCGGCATCGTCGAACGGTTCGGCACCGGCACCGGCTGCGACATCTGCAAGCCGACGGTCGCGTCCATTCTGGCGTCGATCGGCTCGGGCCACATCCTCGACGGCGAGCAGGCCTCGCTGCAGGATTCGAACGATCACTTCCTGGCGAACATCCAGCGCAACGGCACCTATTCGGTGGTCCCGCGGATGCCGGGCGGCGACGTCACGCCCGAACAGCTGATTCTGATCGGCGAGATCGCCCGCGACTTCGGTCTGTACACCAAGATCACCGGCGGTCAGCGCATCGACATGTTCGGTGCCACCGTCGACCAGCTGCCGCTGATCTGGCGGCGCCTGGTGGACGCCGGGATGGAGTCGGGCCACGCCTACGGAAAGTCGCTGCGGACCGTGAAGAGCTGCGTCGGCTCCGACTGGTGCCGGTACGGTCAGCAGGACTCCGTTCGGATGGCGATCGATCTGGAACTGCGGTACCGCGGGCTGCGGTCGCCGCACAAGATCAAGATGGGCGTCTCGGGCTGTGCCCGCGAGTGCGCCGAGGCCCGCGGGAAGGACGTCGGCGTCATCGCCACCGAGAAGGGCTGGAATCTGTACGTCGGCGGCAACGGAGGCATGACTCCCAGGCACGCGCAGCTCCTGGCCGGCGACCTGGACGATGCCACCCTCGTCGCCTACATCGACCGTTTCCTCATGTACTACATCCGCACGGCCGAACGACTTCAGCGCACCGCCGCCTGGCTCGACGGACTCGACGGCGGCATCGATCGGCTCAAGGCCGTCGTGGTCGACGACGTGCTGGGTCTGGCCGACGACTTCGAAGCCGACATGGCCCGCCACGTCGACGCCTACGAATGCGAATGGAAGGGCGTCCTCGACGACCCGGACAAGCTCCGGCGGTTCGTCTCCTTCGTCAACGCGCCCGGCGTTCCCGACCCGACGGTCGCCTTCGGCGAGAGCCACGGGCGCCGAGTTCCGGTCCTGCTCGGTTCGCCCGCGCTGCCGCAGTCGTGAACCGGCCCGTTCCGCCCGCCCCCCGAACACACCTGAAAGGTCTGTCATGACCCTCGCCTTCGACCTCCACCGTTG
Source organism: Gordonia sp. LUNF6 (assembly GCF_047041125.1). Taxonomy (NCBI): domain Bacteria; kingdom Bacillati; phylum Actinomycetota; class Actinomycetes; order Mycobacteriales; family Gordoniaceae; genus Gordonia; species Gordonia sp. LUNF6. Next base: position 1,511,064 of record NZ_CP178181.1, on the reverse strand, counting down.
GACCCGCGACTGGACCGCCGCGTGCCACATCGACCGGCTCGACCGCCTGCGCGGCGTGGCCGTGCTGCTGCCGGACGGCGCGCAGGTGGCGCTGTTCCGGCTCGCCGACGACACGCTCCGCGCGGTGGGCAACATCGATCCGATCGCGCGTGCCGCGGTGATGTCGCGCGGCATCGTCGGCGACCGGAACGGTTTCCCGGTGGTCGCCTCGCCCTTGAAGAAGGAGGCGTTCAGCCTCATCGACGGACGCTGCCTCGATTCCCCCGGAGTGCGGATCCCGGTGTACGGCACGCGCATCGGGCTCGACGGGACCGTATTCGTGGCGAACTCCCCCGACATCCGGTTCGGCTTCCGGCCCGAGGGCTTCAGGGCCGCCACGAGTTCGCCGGCGAGCCCGCGATGACCGTCCTGCTCGTCGCGCACGGCACCCGCGACCCACGGGGCGTGGAACTGATCTATCGGCTCGCCGACGAGATCGGACGCCGCCGGGACGAGCCGGTGGCGGTGAGCTTCGTCGACGTCGTCGGGCCCTCGCCGAGCGACCTGCTCCCCGATCTGCCCGACGGCCCGGTCACGGTGCTGCCCGCGTTCCTGGCGCGCGGACACCACGTGCGGGTCGACATCGCCGCGCACCTGGCCGCGGCCCGCCGGCCGGTGCGGCTGGCCCCGGCACTGGGACCGTCTCAGCTGTTGACCCGGGCGCTCACGATCCGCCTGGCCGAGGCCGGGGCGACGAGCGATGACGCCGTCGTCCTGGCCGCGGCCGGCTCCGCGGACCCGGTGGCGCAGCGGGACATCGAGACCACCGCGCACCTGCTGTCCGCGCGGCTGGCCACACCGGTCCGCATCGCATTCGCGAGCACCCGCGCGGACTCGCCTCACGCATCGGTCCCGGACACCGTTGCCGCCCTCCGTGCGGACACACCCGGACGCCGGATCGCGGTGGCGTCGTACCTGCTCGCCGACGGGCTGTTTCAGCAGCGCCTGGACGACTCGGGGGCCGACGTCGTCGCCCGCCCCCTCGGCCTCGCGGCACCGGTCGTCGACGCGGCCTGCGGCCGGATCGACTCGGCCGGCGAGTTCACTGCTCGTCCAGTGCCAGCCGGTAGCCGCGTTTGACGACCGTCGCGATCATTTCGCGGCATCCCAGCGCGGTCCGGAGCCTGCCGATCGCCACCTCCACCGCATGTTCGTCACCCGCGCCGATCACCGCGAGTAGATCGGTGCGCGACACCACCGTGCCCGGCCGCTGAGCGAGGGCCTTGAGCAGACGCAGCGCCGACGCGCGCACATCACGGACCTCTCCGTCGACCACTACCGCCGAGGCATGCACGCCGAGGCGGTGCCCGGCCACCGCGAGTTCGGACTCCCGGACCGGCAGATCCTCGGCCACGAGCCGCGCCAGCGCGCCGAGCCGCATCCGCTCCGGCCAGCGCGAGGCGACCCCCGCCAGCTCGAGCGGCGCGGCGGTCACCGGGCCCACGCAGTAGACGGCGACCGCCTCCCGGAGTGCGGAGACGAACGGCTCGCGCACGCCCAGCTGAGTCGATCGCGTCAGCATCGACACGGCGGCCGGACCGGAGGTGAAGGTCACCGCGTCCAGCCGGCGGGCGGCGACGTCGTGGATCAGCGCATCGAAGTCGCCGAGATCGGCGGGCCGGCGCCAGCTGTAGACCGGCACGGAGACGACATCGGCTCCCATCGCGATGAGACCGTCGACGAAGTCGCGGTTCGGGTCCCAACCGTCGATCGCACCGTGCAGCTGAACCGCCACTCGCCGACCGGCGACGTCGTCGGGGCTCAGGTGCGCCAGCACTTCGGCCGACGACTCCGATTCGGGCGACCATTCCTCGCGCAATCCCGCCGCACGCAACGCCCCGGTCACCTTCGGCCCGCGCGAAAGGATGCGCGCGCCGGCGAAGGCGCCCATCAGCTCGTCGGCCAGCCCCCATTCGTCCGCGGCCTCGATCCACCCGCGGAAGCCGATTCCGGTCGTCGGGATCAGCAGATCCGGCGGCTCCGCGATCACCGCATCGGTGCCCGCGCGCAACGCCGGGTCGTCGGCCAACGGCACCATCTCGATCGCCGGTGCGGCGACCACTCGTGCGCCTCGTCGCATGAGCAGCGCGCCGAGCTCCTCAGCTCGGCGCGCTGCGGTGACGGCGACGGTGAACCCCGCCAGCGAGGGCGGGGCCGACCGGTCGCCAGTGGTGGCAGAACTCATGAAGACAGCTTCGCAGACTGCGGTGCGCCGGGCGCATCGGCCGCCGCGCGCGGCACTCCGACGTACGCCCGCCAGGTGACGGCCGCGGCGACGAGATAGAAGGCGGCGAAGACCACCACCGCGACGGTCGCCGACCCGGAGCTCAGATACGACTGTCGCAGCACCATGTTGATCCCGACGCCGCCGAGTCCGCCGACCGCGCCCGCGATCCCGATCACCGCTCCAGACATGGCTCGCGAGTACGCCGCCCGCCCGTCCTCGTCGAGCGGCAGCGCGCGGGATTTCGCGTCGAACACCGACGGGATGATCTTGTACACCGAGCCGTTCCCCATCCCGGAGAGCACGAAGAGCGCCACGAAGCCCACCACCTGAACCTCGAGGGACGAGCCCACCAGGAGGACGGCCGCGGCGCCGACCATGCCGGCGAACACCCCGAGCGTCACTCGGCTGCCGCCGATCCGGTCGGCGAGCCTGCCGCCGTACACCCGTGCCACCGACCCGAGGAGCGGGCCGATGAAGGCGATCTGCGCGGCGTGCAGTGAGGCCTGCGCCGCGGTGTCGCCGCGATCGAGGAAGTTCAGCGCCAGTACCTGCGAGAAGGCGAAAGAGAACCCGATGAACGAGCCGAAAGTCCCGATGTAGAGCAGCGAGATCAGCCACGTGTCGCGGTCGGTGATCGCCGACCGCATCGCGGACAGGTCCACGCCCGGCCCCTCGAGGTTGTCCATGAAGAGCGCGGCGCCGAGCCCGGCCACCGCGAGCAGCACGAGGTAGATCGCGCACACCCAGTACGGTTCGCCGACCCCGGCCCACGCGATCACCAGCAGTCCCACCAACTGCACCGCGGGCACCCCGAGATTGCCGCCGCCCGCGTTCAGACCGAGGGCCCAGCCCTTGAGGCGCTGCGGATAGAAAGCGTTGATGTTCGTCATCGACGACGCGAAGTTGCCGCCTCCGAGCCCGGCGAGTGCGGCGCACAGCAGGTACACCCAGAGCGGCTGACCCGGATTCGCGAGAAGGACGATCGTCGCCGTCACCGGCACGGTCAGCACGACGGCCGAGAAGACCGTCCAGTTGCGGCCGCCGAATCGCGATGTCGCCAGGGTGTACGGGAAACGCAGCAGAGACCCGGTGAGGGTGGCCACGGCTCCGATGAGGAACTTGTCCCCCGCCGAGATGCCGTAGACGTCCGACGGCATGAACAGCACCATCACCGACCACAGCGTCCAGACGGAGAATCCGACGTGCTCGGCGACCACCGACCAGATCAGGTTGCGCCGCGCGATCGCCGATCCGCCCGCCTCCCATGCCACGGTGTCCTCCGGATCCCAGTCGGTGATCGTCCTCGACGCGAATACTGCTCGTCGTTCTCGGGGTCGGGTGTGAGCTGGTCCCATCCGCACGCGGTGCCTCCTTCGTCCGCCCGGGCATTCGACCGGGTCGCGATCGACGCTAGGCAGGCGGTGTTGCGGGCGGTCGCCGCGGCGATCACGGGCGCGTAATGAAGCCCTCACCGACATGCGGGGAGCCGTGTGAGCAGCCTGAAACACGGCGGAATGCCGCAGTTCCGACGGTTCCGAGATGTTCCCAGAATGCTGCCAGTCGCGCGCCAGATCCTCCACAGACGGGGTCCATAAATTCATCTGTGTCGGACGCGAGATACGCGAGCGGAAATAGCCGCCGAGCCGACCGGATAAGGAGAATGACATGGCATTCGACAACAACCGCCGCCCCGAGCAGAACAACCGTCAGAACTTCGGATTCGCGCACCCCGCTCCGCGTCGGCGTCGTGAGCGTCGCTGGGATGCCCGCAATCACCGCTGGTACTGGATCTGGGTCCGCTGACCAGGTGTGAACTGATCGGGTTCCACACCCTCGGATGCGCCGGTCCCGGAAATGTATTCCGGGACCGGCGCATCGGCATTTCTTTTGAAGAGAATCGGTCCGTTTCATTGATTACAGGAGATCACCCAAATGACATTTCTCACCGCGATGCGCCGATTCTCCCATTTCACCTCCGGACATCGCGTCGCACTGAGCGGTGCCGCATTCTTTCTACTGGTCGCAGCCGCATGCGACGCCGTCGGCGTGTTCTTCCTATCCGATGTCGTCGACGGTGCCCTCGGTTCCTCCGACTGGCAGTCGTTCGCGCGTCTCGCCGCACTGTGGCTCGCCGTGACCGCGGTCAGCGTCGGTGCCGACTACGTCGGCACCCTCCTGTCGACGGTGGCCTCCGAAGGTGTGGTGCTCCGGCTGCGCACCGCTCTGTTCGCGCACGTCCAGCGGTTGGCACCGATCACGCATCGGCGCCGCGGGCTCGGCGACCTCGTCGTGCGGCATTCGAGCGACCTGGAAGCCGTCGAGCACTTGATCGGCACCGGGATGATGTCCCTGGCGGTGGCGGCCGCCAACGCGTTGGGTCTGATCGTTGCCGCGTTCGTCATGAGCCCGGTCGTCGCGGGGGTCGCACTGGCCGCATGCCCGGCCCTGTGGGCGGTCTCGTCGTTCTTCGGGAGGCGCCAGAGCCGGACGACGCACGCCGAGCGCGCCGCGAACAGTGACATCGCCGACGCCGTCTACTCCGCGCTGGCCGGCCACGAGACCACCGTCGCGTACAACCGCGAGCGCGACGAGGCCGACGAGCTGGAGCGTCACGGCCGCCGATGGGCGCGCACCCGGGTGTCGCAGACGCGCATCGAAGCCGGCTTCGGCGGAGTGCTCGGCTTCGCGCAGGTGTGTCTGTCGCTCACCGTCACCCTCGTCGGCGTCTGGCAGGTGCGTGAGGGCGCACTCAGCGTCGGCCAGCTGCTGGCACTGTCGGGCTACCTGGCGATGCTGTATCCCAAGCTCCAGCAGATCGCCGACGTGCGGCTCGCGGTGGCCGAGGCATGCGTGAGCGCCGAGCGGATCGCGGAGATCCTCGACGAACCGGTGCACCGTGCCGAACTCGGCGACGCGCGGCCGCTGCCACCGGTCCCGAGTGGCGCCCCCGTGCCGGTGCGGCTCGACGGCGTCTGCTTCGCGTACGAGGGCAGGCAGATCCTCCGAGGCGTCGACCTGGAGTTGCGGCCGGGTGTCATCACGGCTCTCATCGGCCCCAGCGGCACCGGCAAGTCGACGCTCGCATCGCTGATCTGCGCGCTGGAGGATGCGGAGTCCGGCACCGTCACCGTCGGCGGCCACGACGTGTCCGAGGTGACCGGCGCGTCGGTCCGCGAACAGGTCACGCTGCTGCCGCAGACGGCCCACATCCGGCCGGGGACGGTGGCCGACAACATCGCGTTCGGCCGTCCGACGGCAGGCCGGGAGGAGATCATCGAGGCGGCGCGCGACGCCGGCGCCCATCGGTTCATCGCCGCGCTGCCGGACGGATACGACACCGTGCTCGCCGGCGACGGCTTGGAACTGTCCGGCGGACAGCGCCGACGGATCACCATCGCGCGGGCGATGCTCCGGAACACGCCCGTCCTGATCCTCGACGAGCCGACGGCCGCGCTCGACGACGAGTCGGTCGCCGGAGTGATCGGGCCGCTGCGCCGACTGGCCCGCGGACGCACCACCCTGCTCATCACCCACGATTCGCGGCTGACCGCGATCGCCGACGAGGTGGTGCGACTCGAGGACGGGCGAATCCGCCGGGTGTCAGCTGCGCAGGTCGAGCACGCCGAGCGCGTTGCCGAGGATGGTGCCGAGATACAGGACCCCGTCGCGCTCCGCGACGGCGGTGACGAAACCGAAATCGAGGTCGTCGATCCGCACCTCGCGGGCCATCGTGCCGTCGAAGTCGAAGGCCTGTACCCAGACCACCTCCTCCGGCGTCGGTCCGACACCCTGCGGGGCCCGCGCGAGCACCTTCCGGGCCCGCAGCGGAAGCCGGAAGATGCCCTCCAGCACAGCATTCCGCGGTGAGGCGAGCGCCACCCACAGTCGCCCGTCGCTGCCGATCGACATGTTGTCCGGATAACCGCCCAGACCGTCGAGGAAGACCTCGGAGGTGCCCGCCGCCGGTCCGGTGAGCCAGTACCGCGAGATCCGGGAGGCCCCCGTCTCCGCGACCAGCACGTAGTCCTCACCGGGGCCCAGGACCACGCCGTTCGCGAACTGCAGATCGTCGCGCAGCACCTGGACCTCACCGCTCGGCGACAGTCGCATGAGCCTGCCGGTCCCGGAGTGCTCGATGATGTCCGCCCGCCAGCGGTCGAACATGAAGTTCTGAGACGACGACGAGAAGTACAGCGTTCCGTCGGAGGCGTGGGCGACGTTGCTGGCGAACCGCAGCGGCCTGCCGTCCACCGTGTCGACGAGCACTCGTGCGCGCGAGCGATCCGGATCCAGGACGAGCAGCCCGCGATCGTGGTCGCAGATGTAGATCGAACCGTCGGCACCGTAGTCGAGGCCGAGGAGCCGTCCGGCGGTGTCGGCCAGCACGCTGATCTCCCCCGTCGACGGCTCCACCGACAGCAGACGACCGTCGTCGAGTCCGGTCACGACCCGCCCGTCGGGCAGGCAGATCACGTCCTCGGGTGCGGTTCCGGGAAGGGCGATGCGGCGAAACGAGGTCACGGCCAAGTCTTAGCAGCAAATCGGCGGCGGTGTGTCCGACCCGCCGCTTTATATGCATCGGAGTTCATATGAACAATATTGCATAGAACTAAGGTGCATTGCTACGGTGTCACGCATGGCACTCGAGCACGCGATCCTCGTCTCGCTCTCCGAGCGGCCCGGGACCGGGTACGAGATCGGGCAGCAGTTCTCGCGGTCGATCGGATACTTCTGGTCGGCTACGCACCAGCAGATCTATCGGACGCTCAAGAAGCTGCACTCCGACGGGCTGGTGAGCTTCGAGTCCGTGGCACAGGACGGCCGCCCGGACAAGAAGGTGTACACGCTCTCGCAGGCGGGACGCGACATGCTCGCCGAGTGGGTGAACAGCCCGACGCCGCTCCCGCCGCTGCGCAGCGATCTCGGAGTCAAGCTGCGCGCCGCCGATCTCGGCGACCTGCCGACGGTGATGGCCGAACTCCGCGCCCACCGCGACGAGGCCGCCGCGATGCTCGAGGTGTATCGGGGATGGGTGGAGCAGTACTACCCCGATCCCGATGCCCTCTCCGGACGCAAGCTGAACCAGTACCTGGTGCTCCGCGGCGGAGTCCGGATGAGCGAGCAGACCGTCGACTGGTGCGACGAGGTGCTCGACCGCTTCCAACGCGAACTCGAGCGCTCTGCCGCCGTCGCCGCCCCGCAGCACTGAATTCCACAGAAACCACTGCATCCCACCGAGACCCACAACGAGAAAGGTCGCCCAATGACAGCCCAGACGGCGCCCAACGCCCACTTCCCCAGACTGTTCGAACCGCTTCGGATCGGCGGGATCACGCTCGACAACCGCGTCGTCATGGGATCGATGCACACCGGCCTGGAGGACCGGTTGTGGGACACGCCCAGACTCGCCGCCTACTACGCCGAACGCGCCCGCGGCGGCGTCGGGCTCATCATCACGGGCGGTTTCGCACCGTCGCGCACCGGACAGCTGCTGCCCTTCGCGGGCAAGATGACGAACCGCGCCGATGTGCTCCGGCACCGCGAGTTCACCAAGGCCGTCCATGCCGAGGGCGGAAAGATCGCCCTGCAGATCATTCACGCGGGGCGCTACGGGTATACGCCCTTCAAGGTTGCCGCCGGCAGCGAGCCGAGCCCGATTCACCCCTTCAAACACCTCAAGATGACCGAGCAGATCATCTGGCATGTGATCCGCTCATTCGGCACCGCGGCGCAGCTCGCGCACCGAGCCGGCTACGACGCGATCGAGCTGATGGGCGGCGAGGGATACCTGATCAACCAGTTCCTCTGCCCGCACACCAACGACCGCACCGACAAGTGGGGCGGCAGCACCGAGAACCGTCAGCGCTTCCTCGTCGAGATCATCAAGGACGTGCGCAGGAAGGTGCCGCGCGAATTCCCGGTCATCCTGCGCCAGAGCGTCGCCGACTTCGTGAAGAACGGACAGACCTTCGACGAGATCGCACTGCTCGCCAAGCGGGCCGAGGAACACGGCGTCGACGCCATCAACACCGACATCGGCTGGCACGAGGCCCAGGTACCGACGATCGTGACGTCGGTACCGCGGGGCGCCTTCGTCAAGTTCACCGAGCGGCTGCGCGATGTGGTGGACATCCCGCTGATCGCGTCCAACCGCATCAACACCCCGGACTTCGCCGAGGAGATCCTCGAGCGCGGCAAGGTGGACGCGGTGTCGATGGCCCGCCCGCTGCTGGCCGACCCGGAGTTCGTCGACAAGGCGCGCACCGGCCGCGCCGACGAGATCAACACGTGCATCGGCTGCAATCAGGCGTGCCTGGATCACGCCTTCGTCGGTCAGAAGGTCTCGTGCCTGCTGAACCCGCGCGCCGGCCGCGAGACGGTCCTCACCCTGGGTGCCACCCGCACGGCCAAGCGGGTGGCCGTCGTCGGAGCCGGGCCCGCCGGGCTGTCGGCGGCCGTCTCCGCCGCGCAGCGCGGCCACCGCGTCGACCTTTACGAGGCCGGGCCGGCCATCGGCGGGCAGTTCTCCATCGCCGCCCGCATCCCCGGCAAGGAGGAGTTCAACGAGACCATCCGGTACTTCACCCGCCAGCTCGAGATCAACCACGTCGCCGTTCACCTCGACACCCGGGTGGGCGCACAGGAGCTCATCGACGGCGGGTACGACCAGGTGATCGTCGCAACCGGCGTGGTCCCGCGCGTGCCTGCGATCGACGGCATCGACCACCCGATGGTCATGTCGTACGCCGACGCGGTCCTCGGCCACCGCGAGGTCGGCAAGCGCGTGGCCGTCATCGGTGCGGGCGGCATCGGATTCGACGTCACCGAATTCCTCACCACCGATGAGTCGCCGACACTGAACCTCAAGGAATGGGAGCAGGAGTGGGGCGTCACCGACGACCTCGACACTCCCGGCTTCCTGACCGAGCCGAGGCCGATGCCCGCCGTGCGCGAGGTGTACATGGTGCAGCGCAAGCCGGGCAAGCAGGGCAGGTCGCTCGGCAAGACCACCGGCTGGGTGCATCGTGCCGCGGTCAAGATGAAGGGCGTCGAACAGATCTCCGGCGCCACCTACGACAGGATCGACGACGCCGGCCTGCACATCACGCTGCACGACAAGGAGGGCAACGAGGTCGGCAAGCGCCTGCTCGAGGTGGACAACGTCGTCGTCTGCGCCGGTCAGGAATCGGTGCGCGACTTGGTCGACCCGCTGACCGCGGCCGGTGTGATCACCCACGTCATCGGCGGTGCCGACCTCGCGTCCGAACTCGACGCCAAGCGCGCCATCCGGCAGGGCACGGAGGTCGCCGCGGGCTTGCCGTGAGGTGCTGCTCTCTACGATGACTCGGTACCCGCATCGGAACGACGGCGCCCGCGACCAGAAGAGAAGAGCCCGAATGAACGAGAACGAGATCGTCATGATCGCCACCTTCCCGAACATCCCGGAGGAGAACGTCGCCGCGTTCACGGCGGCCGTCGCCGAGTCCCTCGACGCGGTGCGGACGGAGAAGGGCAACCTGCAGTACGACTGGTTCATGGACGACGACCGCAGCCGATGCGTGGTGCTGGAGCGCTACCGAGACGCGGCGGCGGTGGTCGAACACGTCGGCAATGTGGCCGAGGTCCTTCCGCGGCTGGCTCAGCTCGGGGGCGGGGTGGAGATCGACGTACTCGGCACGCTCCCCGCGGACCTGCACGCCGCACTCGAATCCCGCGTGCGAGCAATCCACGGTCTCGTCGCGGGCAAGTAGCCGACACCTTTCGGCCGATGTCCGAGGCCGTCGATACGATGTGGCCCATGTTGATGCCGCCTCGTTCGTCTGCCCGCGCCGTGGTCACCGGAGCGTCCTCCGGCATCGGAATGGCGTTGGCGCGGACGCTCGCCGCTCGCGGCCACTCGGTGATCCTGGTGGCGCGGCGGGAGAACGTACTTCATGAGCTCGCCATCGAACTGCGGTCGCGATTCCAGGTGGACGCGGACGTGCGGGCGGCGGACCTCTCCGATCTCGACGCGGTCGACGCACTGTGCGACGAACTGTCGAGTCGCGAGATCTCCATCCTCTGCAATAACGCGGGGATCGCGACCTTCGGGCCGCTCGCCGGCCTCGACTCCGCATACGAGCGCGCCCAGGTCCGGCTCAACGCGAACGCCGTGCACGATCTCACTCTCGCGGTTCTTCCGCAGATGGTCGAACGCGGCTCCGGCGGCATCCTGATGGTCGGCTCCGCCGCAGGCAATATGCCGATTCCCAACAATGCGACGTATGCGGCGACGAAGGCCTTCGTCAACACCTTCAGCGAGTCGCTGCGCGGGGAACTCAAAGACACCGGGGTGCACGTCACACTGCTGGCTCCGGGACCGGTCCGCACGCACACCCCCACCGCCGAGGAGGCGTCGATCGTCGACAAGCTGGTCCCGGGCTTCCTCTGGCACGATTCCCAGAAGGTAGCGGAGATGAGCCTGGATGCGTTGAGCCGCAACAAGATGCGCGTGGTTCCGGGGACACTGAGCAAGGCGATGTCCGTGGCCGGCGGCTATTCGCCGCGTGCCGTGGTCGCGCCGATCGTCGGCAAGTTCTACAGCAAGCTCGGCGAAGGCGAGTAGCTCGTACCGCGCACGCGGACAGACGGCGGCACGCCGTCCCGATTACAGTTGATCGAGTGCAAGACAAACTCGTGTGGATCGACTGTGAGATGACCGGACTGGATATCGGCTCGGACAAGCTCATCGAAATCGCCGCTCTCGTCACCGACAGCGACTTGAACATCATCGGCGAGGGGGTCGACCTCGTCATCCACGCCGACGACGAGGCCCTCGCGGGCATGCCCGAGGTGGTCGCCAAGATGCATGCCGACTCCGGGCTCACCGAAGAGGTGCGCGCCTCCACCGTCACGCTCGCCGAAGCGGAGAAGGCGGTTCTGGACTACCTGCGCGAGCACATCACCACGGCCGGCGCGGCCCCGCTCGCGGGCAACTCCATCGGCACCGATCGCGGCTTCATCGCCCGGGACATGCCCGAGCTGAACGCCTACCTGCACTATCGGATGGTGGACGTCAGCTCGATCAAGGAGCTGTGCCGTCGCTGGTACCCGCCGATCTACTTCGGTCAGCCGCAGAAGGGGCTCGCCCATCGCGCACTCGCCGACATCCGCGAATCGATCCGGGAACTGCGCTACTACCGCGAGACCGCCTTCGTTCCCGCCCCCGGCCCCGACGCGAAGACCCTCGAAGAGGTCGTCGAACGGCTTGGCCCCGCGTAAACACGCTGGTCAGGAACCGATTGGAGTTTCTGGGTGAAAACCGGCTAGAGTATGAGCCTGGCTCGGCAAACAACGTGTGAACGCTGTGCAGCTGCGCCGATGGTGAGTGTAGTTCAGTTGGTAGAGCACCAGGTTGTGATCCTGGCTGTCGCGGGTTCGAGTCCCGTCACTCACCCCGAAGAACGACGAGGGCCCGGACGGCGAGAACGCCGACCGGGCCCTCGTCGCATATCGCACGGACGGGTTAATGGCCAAAATGTGTGTACAGATACGCTGGTTTCCGGTGTCTGACCTCGACTGACAGTGCGCCGGACATGCTTTGAAAGCATGTTCGGTGTCAGGTTCTCGGAATTCCCCCTCATGTGGTGTATGCGGCCGCAAGCTCGTCAAGAACGGAACCACCAGCGCCGGCCGCACCCGCTGGCGCTGCAAAGACTGCGGCGCCTCCAGCACCCAGAAACGCCCCGACATCACCCGCAAAGCCGAACTCACCGCGTTCCTCACCTGGCTCCTGCACGGCCGACAACCCGACCACATCAGCGCCCGCACGTTCCGCCGATCACGCTCCTGGTGCTGGAACATCGAAGTCCCACCACCTGCACCCCCGACTGAGCCGGCCCAGGTATTGATGCTCGATGGCACCTACTTCCAATCCTGGTGCCTGCTGATCGCCTTCGACGGCACCCACGTCGTCGACTGGCAATGGTGCGACCGCGAGAAGAAGATCGCCTGGCAGCAAATCCTGCAACGCCAACCCGCCCCGCACGTCGCGGTCATCGACGGTGGCCGCGGCCTGCTCGCCGCGATCGCTGACGATTGGCCCACCACTCGAGTCCAGCGCTGCTACTTCCACATCTTCCAGACCGTGCGCCGCCACCACACCTTCAAACCCCGACTCGATGCTGCCCGTGAAATTGTCACTCTGACAACCGCTTTGATGAATATCCGCAATTCCGAGCAGGCCGTGCTCTGGCTTCAGGCCTACAACGACTGGGAAATCAAGCACGACCGATTCCTCCGGCACCGGACCTACGCCCGCCCGCACGCTGTGCGCCCGAAGGGCGTCGCCGAGACCAGCACCTGGTGGTACACCCACCGCGACCTACGCAAGACCCGAGGACTGTTCCGGCGGCTGATCTCAGAAGAGCACCTGTTCACCTGGATCGACCCCCGCCTGACCGATGAAGAGCACCCCCTGCCGCGGACCACCTCACCGCTCGAAGGCGGCCCCAACAAAGGTCTCAAAGACCTGTTCCGCGCTCACCGAGGACTTCTGACCGAGCACGCCCGCCGAGCCGCCGAATGGAAGCTCAACAGCCTCACCGCCCACCCACACGATCCGTGGAGCCTGGTCCGCGAAGAGCACCACAACCCACCACCGCAGCGACCGAAGGAAACGCCCGTCGAGGACGAGCAGATCGGGCCCGCCGCCTACGACACAGGCTTCAACTGGGAAGACGGCAACGGCATCCAACACGGATGGGGAGGCCGAAACCGGTAAACCACCCGACGCCACGCCCGAACCGTACACACATTCTGGCCTTTAACCCGCACGGACTCCTCACCCCACGGGCAAGAACATCCCGGCATGCAGAACGCCCCGGATCTCGCGAGAGATCCGGGGCGTTCCGTGTGTCTAAGTCTTTAGACTGCTGTCACGTTCGTCGCCTGGGGGCCCTTGGCGCCCTGCTCCAGGTCGAACTCGACCCGCTGTGCTTCCTCCAGGTTGCGGAATCCTCCGCCGGAGATAGCCGAGTAGTGGACGAAGACGTCTTCACTACCGCTGTCGGGAGCGATGAAGCCGAAGCCCTTTTCGCCATTGAACCACTTGACGGTTCCTTGTGCCATGCTGTGTTACTGCTTTCTTCAGATTGCAGGGGGCAAAATCTGCCCACACGCTTCATAGAGCATCTCACAGATCTGCGAACTTCGCAGTGCCGTGGCTCACCGCGCCCGTATCGAGCACAGATGCCCAGCGGTCAGGTGATCGATACCCGCTGCAGGTCCTGGCCGATCACCACCTCGCCGCCGTAGCCATTCGAGGCCCAGTTCTTCCAGCGCTCTCGGTCGATCGGCGTCTGCGAGACGCGGTGGGTTACCGCACCGCGGAGACGTGCGCGCACGTCGACCTCGCCGACGGCACCGTGGAGCGCGCCGAGGTGGTGATCGCGGGACCGTCCCCGCCGAGACCCCGCGCGCCGCGGGCGTCGATCTGTCGGAAGTGGGCGTCTACGTAGGGCCTCGGGGCCACTTCGTGCACTACGGCCTGCGTGGCGGAGCGATGCTCAACCAGGTGTACGTCTTCGAGTCGCCGAAGGCCCTCGCCGGCGAAGGTCGCCGAAGGCCCTCGCCGGCGAAGAGGACTGGGGCACCCCCGATGAGCTGGACGCGGCCTTCGAGCACACCGTCGACTTCGTCCGCGACGGAGTGGCCCACATGTGGCGCGACAAGTGGTGGCGCATGTTCGACCGGGAACCGCTCGACGACTGGGTGCACGGCCGTATCGCACTGCACCCGGCACCGGCGCGCCGACGGCGGCGTCGACTGGGACGCCGCGCTCGCCGGGTACAACGCGGTCCGTCCGGAGCACTGCCGCCGGGTACTGACCACATCCCGGGCCTGGGGTGAGCTCTGGCACCTGGACGGCGAGTCACGCACCACGGCCCTGGATCCCGAGGACGAGCCCGCGATGTTCACTCCGGTTCCGCTGTCGACCGCGGACGCCCTCATCCCGCGCGAGGGTTCCGGCGCGCCGTCATGACCGGCAGACGACGGACGGCCGATGGTCGATGACCATCGGCCGTCCGTCGGTCGTCACCGGGGTGGGCGCGTACCTCAGCCGCGCGCCTGCTCCAGTGCCGTGTTGAGCGTCTCGCTCGGGCACATCACCTTCTCCAGCTTCGCGGAGTCGGCGAGGTAGTAGCCGCCGAGATCCACCGAGTGGCCCTGGACCGCGGCGATCTCGTCGACGATCCGCTGCTCGTCGGCGGCCAGCTTCTCGGCCAGCGGAGCGAAGTGCGCGGCCAGTTCCGCGTCCTGCGTCTGCGCCGCCAGCTCCTGTGCCCAGTACATCGCCAGGTAGAACTGGCTGCCGCGGTTGTCGAGCTCGCCGGTCTTGCGCGACGGCGACTTCCGGTTGTCGAGCAGCTTGCTGGTCGCCGCGTCGAGCGTGGTGGCGAGGACCGCGGCCTTCTCGTTGTCGTACTTGCGGCCCATGTCCTCCAGGCTCGCGGCCAGCGCCAGGAACTCGCCCAGCGAATCCCAGCGGAGGTGATTCTCCTCGACCAACTGCTTGACGTGCTTGGGCGCGGAGCCGCCCGCACCGGTCTCGTAGAGTCCGCCGCCGGCCATCAGCGGCACGATCGAGAGCATCTTGGCGCTGGTGCCCAGCTCCAGGATCGGGAACAGGTCGGTCAGGTAGTCGCGCAGGATGTTGCCGGTCACCGAGATGGTGTCGAGACCGCGCCAGGCGCGCTCGAGGGTGTAGCGCATGGCGCGCACCTGGGACATGATCTGGATGTCCAGGCCCTCGGTATCGTGGTCCTTCAGGTACTTCTTGACCAGCGTGATCAGGTTGTTCTCGTGCGGACGGTACGGGTCGAGCCAGAACACCGCGGGCATCCCCGAGGCGCGCGAACGCGTGACGGCCAGCTTGACCCAGTCCTGGATCGGCGCGTCCTTGACGATGCACATGCGCCAGATGTCCCCGGCCTCGACGTTCTGCGACAGAAGCACCTCGCCGGTGCCCGCGTCGACGATGTTGGCGACGCCGTCCTGCGGGATCTCGAAGGTCTTGTCGTGCGAGCCGTACTCCTCGGCCTTCTGCGCCATCAGTCCGACGTTCGGCACCGTGCCCATGGTGGTGGGGTCGAACGCGCCGTTGGTCTTGCAGAAGTTGATGATCTCCTGGTAGATCCGCGCGAAGGTCGACTCCGGCATCACCGCCTTGGTGTCCTTCTTACGGCCGTCGGCGCCGTACATCTTGCCGCCGATGCGGATCATGGCAGGCATCGACGCGTCGACGATCACATCGCTGGGCGAGTGGAAGTTCGAGATGCCGCGCGCCGAGTCGACCATCGCCAACTCCGGGCGATGCTCGTGGCAGCGGTGCAGATCCTCGATGATCTCCTCGCGCTTGGACGCGGGCAGTGTGTCGATCTTCTCGTAGAGGTCCACGAGGCCGTTGTTGACGTTGACGCCGAGTTCGTCGAAGAGAGCGCCGTGCTTGGCGAACGCGTCCTTGTAGAACACCTTGACGCAGTGGCCGAAGACGATCGGGTGCGAGACCTTCATCATGGTGGCCTTGACGTGGAGCGAGAACATGACGCCGGTCTCCTTGGCGTCGTTGAGCTGCTCCTCGTAGAACTCGAGCAGCGCCTTCTTGCTCATGAACATGCTGTCGATGACGTCGCCCTCGTCCAGCGGCACCGTCTTCATCACGTGCGTCTCGCCGTCGGCGGTCACCACCTCCATGCGCGCCTCGCACGCGTGGTCCATGATCATCGACTTCTCACCCGCGTAGAAGTCGCCGTGCGTCATGTGCGCCACGTGCGACTGCGAGGCCATCGACCACTTGCCCATGCTGTGCGGGTTCTTGCGCGCGTACTCCTTGACGGCCTTCGGCGCGCGCCGGTCGGAGTTACCTTCGCGGAGAACGGGATTGACCGCACTGCCCAGACATGCCGAGTAGCGGTTGCGGATCTCCTCCTCCTCCGGGGTCTTCGGATCCTGGGGGTAGTCCGGGACCGCGTAACCCTTGGCCTGCAGCTCGTGGATGGCCGCGTTCAGCTGCGGAACCGATGCGCTGATGTTGGGGAGCTTGATGATGTTGGTGTCGGGCTTCTGCGTCAGCCGACCGAGCTCGGCGAGATTGTCGGGCACCTTCTGCTCGTCGGTCAGATAGTCCGGGAACGCGGCGAGGATGCGCGCTGCGACCGAGATGTCACTGGTCTGGACGTCGATGCCGGCGGGTTCTGCGAACGTGCGGATGATCGGCAGGAACGCGGAGGTCGCGAGTCGCGGTGCCTCGTCGGTGAGGGTGTAGATGATCGTCTGGTCCGTGGAGGCCATAGGTGGAAACCTCTTATCTGATCGTCGTTCTTGTGGAACTCTCTGATATTTAGTCGCGTCCATTGTCCCGCTGCCGGTGATTCAAAACGACTCGACTCGCGAATGCGAGACGTTGCACACACTTCTGATTCCGCTGACCTGCGTCGCTAGCTGTAGTAAGCGGCACAAACCCTCGCCCACACGGCGCCGGCGTCAGTCCGGCCATACCCCCGACGTCCCCCGGCGATGAGAGCCCAGCAGATGGGTGTCGACGATTCCGACCGCCTCCATCAGCGCGTACATCGTGGTCGGTCCGACGAAGGAGAAGCCTTCGCGTCTCAGCGCTTTCGCCAGCGCCTTCGACTCGGGCGACTGGGTGGGCACGTCCGCGTGCGTGCGCGGACGCGGCGTCTCGTCGGGCCGGAAGCTCCAGATGAACTCGGCCAGACCGCCCTTCTCGCGCAGCGACAGGGTGGCCCCGGCGTTGGTGATCGCGGCGAGGATCTTCGCTCGGTTGCGCACGATCCCGGCGTCGTTCATCAGTCGGGCGACGTCGGCCTCGCCGTAGCGGGCCACGCGTTCCGGATCGAAGCCGTCGAAGGCCCGGCGGAACGCGGGGCGTTTGCGCAGAATCGTCGCCCACGACAGCCCCGACTGGAAGGCCTCGAGACTGAGTCGTTCGTAGAGGCCCTGCTCATCACGCACGGGCACACCCCACTCGGTGTCGTAGTACTCGCGAAGGAGCGGATCGGTGCTCGCCCACACCGGGCGCGCGAGGCCGTCGTCGCCGACCACCAGGCCGGAGCCGGTGACGTCCTCGGGTTCTGCAGTCATGGTGTCCTTCCTGAAATCCTCACTCGCCCGTCACCGGCTTCGGCTCGCCATCACTCCGACAGCCCGGTGACCCGCATGGTGATGTTGATCCGGCCCGCCGCGAGACCGCAGTCGTCCGGCGCGGTGCCCGGATGGATGCGCTGCACGCCGTGATACGCCAGCCGCAACGGTCCGCCGAAGACGAACAGGTCCCCCGACTCCAGGTCGAAGTCCCGGTACGGTCGACTCCGGTTCTCGGTGTTGCCGAACCGGAAACGCGCCGTATCGCCGATCGACAGCGAGACCACCGGCTCGCGCGACACCTCGTCCCGGTCCTGATGCATCCCCATCCTCGCGCCGGCGTCGTAGTAGTTCACAAGCGCCGTGTCGGGCGTGTACCGCTCGGCGCTCGGATCGCCGGCCGCCGTCAGCGCCTGGCGCCCCAGCCGCACCATCCAGTCCGGGAAGCCGAGCACCCGGCGCCCGTTGACGTCGACGGCGTCGCGCGAGTACCGGTACGGACGCCAATGCCAGCCGAGGCAGACGGTCCGCACGCTCATCCGATGCTCCCCGATGCGCGCCGAATGCGGCGGCACCGGTCCGGCCGCCCACCGGCGGTACTGCGCGACCAACCACCGCTGCTGGTGCGGCGTGAGCCACCCGCGGACCAGCGCCGCGCCGTCCGGGAGCTCGGGCGGCGGCCGCCCCGGATCGTCGTCGCCGAAGAGCGAGTTCGGGCTCCCGTTCACGCGACACGCTCCAGCGTCAGCAGTGCCGTCTTCGCTTCGACGCCCCCCAGATAGCCGCCGAGGCTCCCGTCGGCGCGCAGCACCCGATGGCATGGGACGACGACGGGCAACGGGTTGGTGGCGCATGCGGTGCCGACCGCGCGCACGGCCCCCGGGTTACCCACCGACTCGGCGACCTCCCGGTACGACTGCGTGTGCCCGTACCCGATGTGCGGCAGATACCGCTGCACCGTCTGCCGGAAGCCGGACGACAGCCGGAAGTCCAGCGCCACGTCGAATTGCCGGCGCCGGCCGCGGAAGTACTCGTCCAACTGTGCTGCGACGACGTCGAGCCGACGCGGCGCGCGAAGTATCCGGGAACTCACCTTCGCGGCCAGAACGTCCAGCACCGCGTCGAAGTCCTCGCTCTCGAACGCGATGCGGACCAATCCGGCCTCGGTGGCGGCCAGGAGCAGCGGCCCGATCGGGGTCTCGACCGTCCGATACGCCACGTCCAGCAGCGCGTTCTCGTCAGCGGCTGTCGTGAGCCGGGCGTGCAGCCGGCCGAGGTCGTCCGGTGCGACCGGGAACAGGTCCGTCATCGCGGGCCTCCCTTCTCCGAGCAGGTGCCGGTGGTGCCGTAGGTCTTGCGCAGGGATCTGATGCCGTCGGCGGCGGCGCGCCGGACCGCCGCGGGCGTTCCGCCGATGATCTCGGCCGTCTCGACGTGACTGAGCCGAGCGAGGTAGTGGTAGCCGACCGCCAGACGCTGCCGGGGCGGGAGGTCGGCGACCGCGTCCCACACGTCCGCGTCCCCGGTTCCCGGCAGCCCGTATTGCGACTCCCGTTCGGGCACCTCGTCGATCGGCACCGCGTTCCGCGCACGCGCCCGGATGACGTCGATCGCCTTCCGTTGCGCCACCCGGACCAGCCAGGCTTCGACGTCGGTGCCCTCCTCCAGATCCGGCCACGCTCGCAGCGCCGCCAGAAAGGTCTCCGACCACGCGTCGTCCGCATCCGGGCCGGCACCGAGCACACCGCGGCACACGCGCAGCACAACGGCTCCGTGCTGCGCGACGATCCGGTCGAAGGGCTCCCTCATCGTGGATCGTCAGAACAGGCGGGCATCGGACACCTCCGGCGGTTCTTCGATCTCCAGCAGCCGACGTTTGCGATCCAGCCCGCCGGCGTACCCGGTGAGCGAGCCGTCCGCGCCGATCACGCGGTGGCACGGAATGATCACGCTGATCGGGTTGCGGCCCACGCACTGACCGACGCGCTGTGCCAGGCGCGGGTTGCCGAGCCTGCGCGCGAGCTCACCGTACGTCGTCGTCTCCCCGTACGGGATCTCTCTCAGCATCGCCCACACCCGTTCGGAGAAATCGTCTCCGGAGGTCGCGATCTCGACGTCGAACTCACGCCGGTCGCCGGCGACGTACTCGTCGAGTTCCCGGGCCGCCTGGACGAACACCGGGTCGTCGGCGGCGGTCGGCTCCCCGTACTCCGTTTCGGGCGGCAGATGCCAGTGGTGGGGGAAGTAGACGGCTGTCAGTGCCGAGCCGTCGGCGACCATGGTCAACCGGCCCAGTTCGGTGTCCACCACCGCGTGTCGTCTCGTCATCGCACTCACCTCGCTTTCCATTCATAGAGCAGACGTTCTGGCGACGCCGAGTGTGAGGTCCCAGTGGCGTCGATCATGTGTGTCGTACCGGTAAGGTGTCGAGCGCCATGTACACCACCGACGACGCCCGCGACTTCGAACTCGATCCGCGCCCGGCACGAGTGGTCGCCTTCGGGTCGCAACTGGTCTTCGGCTCCGTCGGTCTCAACGCGGCCATGCCCGTCTACGAAGAGGCCGGTGTCCGTTGTGCGGCCGTTCCCACACTCGTCCTGAGCAATCTCCCCCATTACCCGTCGGTGCAGACCGTCGAGGTCACGCCGGAATGGATCGACGCCGCCCTGCGCGACCTCGGCGCCACGGGCGCCCTGCGCGCGGTGGAGGCGATAGCCGTCGGCTATCTGGCGTCGCCGGGACAGGCGCACGCCATCGCCGCGTGGTACCGCTCACTCGACGAGCGCGAGCGTCCGCCGCTGATCCTCGATCCGACCTTCGGCGACTCGGACGTCGGCTTCTACACCGACCCCGCCGTCGCCCCGGCACTCCGCGACGCGCTGGTGCCGCTGGCGGCGGTACTCACGCCGAACCGATTCGAACTCGAGCACCTCGTCGGCCCCGAACACCCCGCCGGCCCCGAACACCCCGCTGGCGAAGCCTCGGATGAGGCCGACTCCGGCATCACCGGCCTGGCACGCAGACTCCTCCTCCCCGCCGGCCGCGCGCCCTCCGATCACTGCACCGTGATCGTGACGGGCGTGCACACCGACGCGGGCGTGATCGACAACCTCATCGTGACCGCCGACGAGCAGCGGACCGTGTCGGGCCCGGAGATCGCGACCTGGGCGAAGGGACTCGGCGACACCTTCACCGCCGCACTGGTGACCCGCCTCCTCACCGGCGACGACGTTCACGCCGCGGTCGCCGCCGCGGCGGCTCGCGTCCGGTACGCGATCGAACACCGGTGACCGAGCACCCGCTCGGCGAAAGCACCCAGACGGCGACCGCGTCGCACTAGGGTCGACACCGTGAGCCGCTCGAACAGTTCTCCGGCCGACGATCGCGTCACTGCGCGGGTCCTCGTCTACTCCGACGACTCCGGCACCCGCCGCCAGGTCCTCAGCGCACTCGGCGAACGCCTCCACCCCGACCTTCCCGATCTGGAGTACATCGAGGTGGCCACCGCGCCGATGGTGCTCGCTCACCTCGACGAGGGGACGGTCGATCTCGCGGTGCTCGACGGCGAGTCCGCGCCCACCGGCGGGCTCGGTCTGGCCAAGCAGATCCGCGACGAATACGACCCGTGCCCCCCGCTGCTCGTGCTCATCGCTCGCCGGGCCGACCGCTGGCTCGCCGACTGGTCGCGGGCCGACGCCACCGCCGATCTCCCGGTGGATCCGCTGGAGCTGCCGCGGACCGTCGTCGCGCTGTTGCGGTAGCCCTCGCCGACTCGCGACTTCACCGAGAAGTCCCACAGCACACGCAATTACGTGAGTAGGGTGTGGGTTGAGTCACAGATCATCTGGCACGTGATGGCCGTCTCGACCAGCACTGCGGAAGTGGAGGCTACGCCGGCATGAACGCTTACGGACCGATCCTCGTACTGGGTGCCATCGCGCTGGCGTTCGCACTCGTCTCCGTGGTCATCGCCTCCGTGATCGGCCCTCGCCGCCGCAACCGCGCCAAACTCGAGGCCTACGAATGCGGTATCGAACCGCTGCCCCCGACCGCCGGCGTCGTCCAGCGATTCCCGGTGAAGTACTACCTCACCGCGATGCTGTTCATCATCTTCGACATCGAGATCGTCTTCCTCTACCCCTGGGCGGTGGCCTCCGAGAGTCTCGGGTGGTTCGGGCTCATCGCCGTCGCCCTCTTCCTCGTCAACGTCTCAGTCGCCTACGCCTACGAATGGCGTCGCGGAGGACTCCGCTGGGACTGAGAGCACTGCGAACGAGCACGACCGAAGGAGGCGGGCAATGGGACTCGAAGAGCAACTCCCCGGCGGGTTCCTGCTGAGCACAGTCGAGAAGCTGGCGGGCTACATGCGCAAGGGGTCCCTGTGGCCCGCGACCTTCGGGCTGGCCTGCTGCGCGATCGAGATGATGGCCACCACAGCCGGCCGTTACGACCTCGCTCGCTTCGGCATGGAGGCCTTCCGAGCCTCTCCCCGGCAGGCCGATCTGATGATCGTGGCCGGACGCGTCAGCCAGAAGATGGCACCGGTTCTCCGCCAGATCTACGACCAGATGGCCGAGCCGAAGTGGGTCCTCGCGATGGGCGTCTGCGCGTCCTCCGGCGGGATGTTCAACAACTACGCGATCGTCCAGGGCGTCGACCACGTGGTGCCGGTCGACATCTACCTCCCCGGCTGCCCGCCGCGGCCGGAGATGCTGCTCAACGCGATCCTGATGCTCCACGAGCAGATTCAGCAGATGCCGCTCGGCGTCCACCGGGAGGAGGCGATCCGCGCCGCCGAGGCCGCCGCACTCTCCGCCCCGGCGACCATCGAGATGAAGGGACTGCTGCGATGAACGGCGAGGTGTCGCGGCCGCGGCCCGAGCACGAGGTGATCGGAGCACGACACGGCCTGTTCGGCGTCACCGGGACCGGCGACACATCGGGATACGGTCGCCTCGTCGCACCGATCACGCTGCCGGGCAACACGACCCGCCCCTTCGGCGGCTACTTCGACGAGATCCTCGACGAGTTGGAGACCGCGCTGGACCGCCGCGGCGTCCCGTTCGACGACGCCGTGGAGAAGACCGTCGTCGACCGCGGCGAGATGACGATCTTCGTGACCCGGGAGCACCTGCTGCCGGTCGCGGCCGCGCTGCGCGACGAGCCCGCCCTCCGCTTCGAACTGTGCCTCGGTGTCAGCGGGGTGCACTACCCCGACGAGGCCGGACGCGAACTCCACGCCGTGTACCCGCTGCGGTCGATCACCCACAACCGCCGTGTCCGGCTGGAGGTCGCGATACCCGACGCCGACCCGCACGTGGTCTCCCTGCTGCCGGTGTATCCGACCAACGACTGGCACGAGCGGGAGACGTACGACTTCTTCGGCATCGTCTTCGACGGACACCCGTCGCTGACCCGCATCGAGATGCCGGACGACTGGGAGGGCCACCCGCAACGCAAGGACTATCCGCTCGGCGGCATCCCGGTCGAGTACAAGGGTGCGACGATCGCGCCGCCCGATCAGCGGAGGCGGTACAACTGATGACCGGAGAATCCACGTTCACCGTCTCCGGCCGCGACTGGCAGGAGGTCGTCAGCGCGGTCCGCGAACGCGCGGCCGCCGCCCCCGACGACGAGCGGATCGTCGTCAACATGGGCCCGCAGCACCCGTCGACGCACGGGGTTCTTCGCCTGATCCTGGAGATCGACGGCGAGACCGTCACCGAGGCGCGGTGCGGAGTGGGTTACCTGCACACGGGAATCGAGAAGAACCTCGAGTACCGGACCTGGACGCAGGGGGTCACGTTCGTGACCCGGATGGACTATCTCTCGCCGTTCTTCAACGAGACCGCCTACTGCCTGGCGGTGGAGAAGCTGCTCGGCATCACCGACGACATCCCCGCGCGCGCGAGCGTGATCCGGGTGCTGCTCATGGAGCTCAATCGCATCGCCTCGCATCTGGTGGCTCTCGCGACCGGCGGCATGGAATTGGGCGCCGTGACGCCGATGTTCCTCGGCTTCGGCGCCCGCGAGACGATCCTCGACCTCTTCGAGGACATCACCGGACTGCGGATGAACCACGCGTTCATCCGTCCCGGCGGAGTGTCGCAGGACCTGCCCGACGGCGCCGAGGCGAAGATCGCCGCCGTCCTCGACGCGCTCGGCGCCCAGATCGGCGAGGTGGAGTCACTGCTCACCGACAACTACATCTGGAAGGCCCGGACCCAGGGCGTCGGCTACCTCGACCTCACCGGCGCCATGGCGCTCGGCGTCACCGGCCCGGTCCTCCGCGCCGCCGGACTACCGTACGACCTGCGTAGATCGGATCCGTACTGTGGCTACGAGAACTACGAGTTCGACGTCGTCACCGATACCGGCTGCGACGCCTACGGCCGCTACCTCATCCGCGTGGAGGAGATGAAGCAGTCCGTCCGGATCGCCCGGCAGTGCCTGGACGCCCTAGAGCCGGGACCGGTGATGGTGGCCGACCGCAAGCTGGCCTGGCCCGCCGACCTCGCCGTCGGCCCCGACGGTCTGGGCAACTCTCCCGAGCACATCGCCGAGATCATGGGGATGTCGATGGAAGCGCTGATCCATCACTTCAAGCTCGTGACCGAGGGGATGCGCGTGCCGTCCGGTCAGTGCTACGTCGCGATCGAGTCGCCACGCGGCGAGCTCGGTGTCCACATGGTCTCCGACGGCGGCACCCGGCCCTACCGCGTCCACTTCCGCGATCCGTCGTTCACCAATCTGCAGGCCGTGGCCGCGATGTGCGAGGGCGGCCTGGTGGCCGACGTGATCACCGCGGTCGCCAGCATCGATCCGGTGATGGGAGGCGTCGACCGATGAATGAACCCGTCCGCCTGGAGTTGTCGGCCGGTCCGCCGGTCTACTCGACCGGAGTCCCGCATCCGCCGGTGGAGTTCGCCGGTCCCGAGCACTATTCGGCCGAGGACACCGCGGCACTGGCCGACGACGCGGCCACGATCATCGGCCGCTACCCGCAGTCGCGCTCGGCGCTGCTTCCGCTGCTGCATCTGGTCCAGAGTCACGACGGCTACCTCACCCGAGCCGGGATCGCCTTCTGCGCGGAGCAGCTCGACCTGACCGCGGCGCAGGTGGCGTCGGTGGCGACCTTCTACTCGATGTACCGCCGCGCACCCACCGGCGACTACCTGGTCGGGATCTGCACCAACACGCTGTGCGCGGTGATGGGCGGCGATGCGATCGCCTCCCGGATCACCGATGAGCTCGGCGTCCGCCCCGGCGAGACCACCGCCGACGGGCGGGTCACCGTCGAGCACGTCGAGTGCAATGCGGCCTGCGACCACGCGCCGGTGGTGATGGTCAACTGGGAGTTCTTCGACGACCAGACTCCCGAATCGGTGCAACAGCTCCTCGACGATCTGCGCGCCGGCGTGCCGCGATCGCCGACGCGCGGATCGGACACACTGTGCACGTTCCGCCAGACGGCACGCCTGCTGGCCGGCGTGGAGGAGGCGCCGAAATGATCGCCGTGAGCCTGCCCTCGTCCACCCCGGAACCGGCCCGCGTTCCGATACTCAGCAGACACTGGGACGAGCCGGAGTCGTGGACGCTGCGCAGCTACATGGGCCAGAACGGGTATCAGGGGCTCAAGGCCGCGCTGCGACTGTCGCCCGACGAGGTGATCGAGCAGGTCAAGGCGTCCGGGCTCCGGGGCCGCGGCGGCGCGGGCTTCCCGGTCGGCACCAAATGGTCGTTCATCCCGCAGGGCCCGGCACCCGGCGGCGACGGGACACCGCACTACCTCGTGGTCAACGCCGACGAGTCGGAGCCGGGCACCTGCAAGGACATGCCGCTGCTCCTGGCCTCGCCGCACACGCTGGTGGAGGGGGTGATCATCGCGGCCTACGCGATCCGTGCCCACCATGCCTTCATCTACGTGCGCGGCGAGGTGGCCGGCGTGGTCCGCCGCCTGCGCACCGCCGTCGAGGAGGCCTACGACGCCGGGCTGCTGGGCCGCGACGTCCTCGGGTCGGGCTTCGCGCTCGACCTGGTGGTGCACGCCGGCGCGGGCGCCTACATCTGCGGTGAGGAGACCGCGCTCCTCGACTCACTGGAGGGCCGTCGCGGACAGCCGCGACTGCGGCCGCCGTTCCCCGCCGTCGCCGGGCTGTACGCCAGTCCGACCGTCGTGAACAACGTGGAATCGATCGCCAGCGTGCCGTCGATCATGCGCAACGGACCGGACTGGTTCCGCGAGTTCGGAACCGAGAAGTCGCCGGGCTTCACCATGTACTCCCTCTCCGGCCACGTCGCCCGGCCGGGCCAGTACGAGGCACCGCTCGGGATCACCCTGCGCGAGCTGCTGGCGCGGGCCGGCGGCGTGCGCGCCGGTCACGAGCTGAAGTTCTGGACGCCCGGCGGGTCGTCGACTCCGATGTTCACCGCCGAGCACCTCGACATCCCGCTCGATTACGAAGGAGTGGGGGCCGCGGGCTCCATGCTCGGAACCAAGGCGCTGCAGATCTTCGACGAGACGGTGTGCGTGGTCCGCGCCGTCCTGCGGTGGACGGAGTTCTACGCGCACGAATCCTGCGGGAAGTGCACCCCCTGCCGCGAGGGCACCTACTGGCTGGTGCAGCTGATGCGTCGCCTGGAGGCCGGCGACGCCACCGAAGCCGACCTCACCACGCTCACCGACGTCACCGACAGTGTGGTCGGCAAGTCGTTCTGCGCTCTGGGCGACGCCGCCGGTGCCCCGATCATGAGCTCGCTGACCCACTTCCGCGACGAGTACCTGGCGCACTTCCCGCACGACGGGCATCCGGGCGGCTGCCCGTTCGACCCCGAGAAGTCGACGGTCTTCGCGTCCGTGTCGCCCGAGTCCGAGGGAGGCGCGCGATGACCGCCGCGGCGACCGACCTGATCACCCTGACGATCGACGACGTCGAGGTCTCGGTCCCGAAGGGCACCCTCGTGATCCGCGCCGCGGAACTGATCGGCGTGGCGATTCCGCGCTTCTGCGACCACCCGTTGCTGGCGCCCGCCGGTGCCTGCCGGCAATGCCTCGTCGACGTGGAGGGCCAGCGCAAGCCGATGGCCTCGTGCACCATCGTCGCCACCGAGGGGATGGTGGTCCGCACCCAGCTCACCTCGGCCGACGCCCGCCGCGCCCAGGAGGGCGTGATGGAGCTGCTGCTCATCAACCACCCGCTCGACTGCCCCACGTGCGACAAGGGCGGCGAGTGTCCCCTGCAGAACCAGGCGATGTCGGCCGGACGGCCGCAGTCGCGCTACGGCGGCGTCAAACGGACGTTCACCAAACCGGTTCCGTTGTCGAGCGAGGTGTTGCTCGACCGCGAACGGTGCGTACTGTGCGCCCGGTGCACCCGCTTCTCCAACGAGATCGCGGGCGATCCGCTGATCGAGCTCGCCGAACGCGGCGCGTTGCAGCAGGTCAGCGCGTACGCCGACGAACCCTTCGAATCGTACTTCTCCGGCAACACCGTGCAGATCTGTCCGGTGGGAGCGTTGACGGGCACCGCGTATCGGTTCCGCTCGCGGCCCTTCGACCTGATCTCCTCGCCCAGCGTGTGCGAGCACTGCGCGGCCGGCTGCGCCCAGCGCACCGACCACCGGCGCGGCGAAGTGCTGCGACGGCTGGCCGGCGACGACCCCGAGGTGAACGAGGAGTGGAACTGCGACAAAGGCCGCTGGGCGTTCACCTACACCTCCCGGCCCGATCGCATCACCACACCGCTGGTGCGCGGCGACGACGGTGAGCTGCACCCGGCTCCGTGGTCGTACGCGCTCGCCGCCGCGGCGCGCGGCCTGAGTGCCGCGGGCAGTCGGACCGGAGTGCTCGTCGGCGGCCGCGCCACCGTGGAGGACGCCTACGCCTACGGCAAGTTCGCCCGCGTGGCGCTCGGCACCAACGACGTCGACTTCCGGATCCGCACCCACTCGGCGGAGGAGGATGACTTCCTCTCGGCACATGTGGCGGGCAGCGGGATCGGACTGACCTACGCCGAGCTCGAGCAGGCGTCGACGGTGGTCCTCGCCGGACTCGAACCGGAAGAGGAATGCCCGATCCTCTTCCTCCGCCTGCGCAAAGCGGTCCGGCGTCACGGTCAGGCGGTGCACACCGTCGCACCGTGGACCAGCCCCGGTGCCGCCAAGCTCGGCGGCTCCGTCCTGCAGTGCGTGCCGGGGCGAGAGGCCGCGGTGCTGCGCGGCCCCCGCGTGCACGAACTGCTCTCCGCACCCGGCGCGGCGCTCCTGATCGGGGAGCGCCTCGCCGGGTGTCCCGGTGCGCTGACCGCCGCAGCCGAGGTGGCCGCCGCCACCGGCGCCAGACTGGCCTGGGTGCCGAGAAGGGCGGGCGAACGCGGCGCCCTCGACGTCGGTGCGGCGCCCAACCTGCTTCCGGCCGGCCGGCCGCTCTCCTCCGAACGGGCCCGGCGCGACGTCGCAGCGATCTGGGGTGTTCAACCGCAGGCAGCACCCGGCCGCGACACCGCGCACATCTTGAGTGCGCTCACCACCGGAGACCTGTCGGCCGCGCTCGTCGGCGGCGTGGAACTCGGGGATCTGCCGAGTCCGTCGGCGGGCGATGCGGCACTCGCGGCCGCCGGTTTCGTGGTCAGTCTGGAACTTCGCCGCAGTTCGGTCACCGCACACGCCGACGTGGTGCTCCCGGTGGCCGCCGTGGCCGAGAAGCCGGGCACGTTCGTCGACTGGGAGGGGCGCCCGCGTCCCTTCGACGTGGCCCTGCCGCCGGCGCAGTCGAACGGAGCCGCGCTGCCGCTCTCGGATCACCGCGTGCTCCACGCGCTCGGGCGGGAGATGGGTTTCGACCTGCGGTGCGACGACCCGGGCACCATTCACCGCGAGTTCGCGGAGATCGGCGGCTGGACCGGCGAACGGCATCGGCCGGCGCCCGGACCGGCCGCCGAGCGCGGCGAGCCGCCGGCGCCGGAGGCGGGCCAGGCCGTGCTCGCGTCGTGGCGGATGCTCCTGGACTTCGGCCGCATGCAGGACGGAGAGCCGCATCTGGCGGGCACGGCACGGCCGGCCACCGTGCGGCTCTCGGCCGCCACCGCCGCGGAGATCGGCGCCGCCGACGGCGAGCGCGTCGTCGTCTCGACCGATCACGGGGCGATCGCCCTTCCCCTGACGGTCACGGATCTGCCCGACCGCGTGGTGTGGCTGCCGATGAACTCCCCCGGTTCGCGGGTCTGCCCGATACTCGAGGCGGAGCCGGGCGCGATCGTCACGATCGGGAGGGACGATCATGCCTGACCTGTCGAGCTTCGGACACGACGCCTGGTGGCTGATGCTGGGCAAGTCGGTCCTCATCTTCGTCTTCCTGGTTCTGACCGTGCTCGTCGCCATCCTCGCCGAACGCAAGATCATGGCGCGGATGCAGTATCGGATCGGCCCCAACCGGGTCGGCTGGCACGGGGCGCTGCAATCCCTGGCCGACGGTGTGAAGCTGGCACTCAAGGAAGGCCTCACCCCGTTCGGCGTGGACAAGGTGCTCTACCTCCTGGCGCCGATCATCTCGGTGGTCCCGGCCATCATGGCGTTCGCCGTGATCCCGATGGGACCCGAGGTGTCGGTGTTCGGTCATCACACACCGCTGCAGCTCACCGACCTGCCGGTCGGGGTCCTGTACGTGCTGGCGATGGCGTCGATCGGCGTGTACGGGATCGTCCTCGCCGGCTGGTCGTCGGGATCGACCTATCCGCTGCTGGGGGGACTCCGTTCCACCGCGCAGGTGATCTCCTACGAGATCGCGATGGGCCTGTCGTTCGCGGCGGTCTTCCTGCTCTCGCGCACGATGTCGACCTCGGAGATCGTCGCGGGCCAGGTCCACCACTGGTACGTGCTGCTGGTGCTGCCGTCGTTCGTCATCTACGCGATCTCGATGGTCGGTGAGACCAATCGCGCACCGTTCGACCTCCCCGAAGCGGAGGGCGAGCTCGTCGGCGGATTCCACACCGAGTACTCGTCGCTGAAGTTCGCGATGTTCATGCTCGCCGAGTACATCAACATGGCCACCGTGTCGGCGCTCGCGACAACGCTATTCCTGGGCGGCTGGCAGGCGCCGTGGCCCCTGTCGATCTGGGACGGCGCCAACTCGGGATGGTGGCCGCTGCTCTGGTTCGTGGGCAAGATGTGGGCCTTCCTGTTCGTCTTCTTCTGGCTCCGCACCACGCTTCCCCGACTGCGGTACGACCAGTTCATGGGTCTGGGATGGAAGGTCCTGATCCCGTTCGCCCTGGCCTGGGTGATGGTGGTCGCCGTGATCCGGGAGGCCACCCGTGACTCGTCCGAGTGGACGGCGGGGGTGATCCTGGCGGCCGCCGGTCTGGTCGTCGCGGCGGCGCTGCTGTTCACGATCGCGCGGGTGGTCGGCCGGCGTCCCGGGCCCGCGCCCGACCGTCCGGATCCCGCCGCCCCGTTCGATCCGATGGCGGGCGGGTTCCCCGTCCCGCCGCTGCCGGGCCAGGTGCTGCCCGATCCCATGCTTCCGCGCTCGACGTCCAAGGAGGCCCCTCATGTCTGATTCCAGACTCCCCGACGCTCTCGCCGGCTTCGGCGTCACCTTCTCCGGCATGTTCCGCAAGACGATCACCGAACAGTATCCGGAGCAGAAGGAACCGACCGCCCGGCGCTACCACGGCAGACACCAGCTCAACCGGTACGCCGACGGACTGGAGAAGTGCATCGGCTGTGAACTCTGCGCGTGGGCGTGTCCCGCCGACGCGATCTACGTCGAGGGCGCCGACAACACCGACGACGAGCGTTACTCTCCCGGTGAGCGCTACGGGCGCGTGTACCAGATCAACTACCTGCGCTGCATCGGATGCGGACTGTGCATCGAGGCCTGCCCCACCCGCGCGCTGACCATGACCAACGAGTACGAGATGGCCGCGCCGACGCGCGCCGGAATGATCTACGAGAAGGACCAGCTGCTGGCTCCGATGGAACCGGGGATGAGGCCCACGCCGCACCCGATGGCCGAGGGAACCCGCGCGGAGAACTACTATCGCGGCGACGTGGGGCCCGACGCATGACGTCGATGCTGGCCGAGGAACTCGTCCGTACCTCCGGCACCGAGGCCGTCACCTTCTGGGTGCTCGGCGCGGTGGTGGTGATCGGGGCGCTCGGGGTGGTGCTGAGTCCCAAAGCCGTCTATTCGGCCGTCTTCCTCGCGATGACCATGATCGTGCTGGCGGTCTTCTACGTGATGCAGGGCGCTCTCTTCCTCGGTGTGGTGCAGGTGGTGGTCTACACCGGCGCGGTGATGATGCTGTTCCTGTTCGTGCTGATGCTGATCGGAATCGACTCCTCGGAGTCGCTGGTGGAGACCATCCGGGGCCAGCGATTCGCGGCCGCGGGGCTCGGCCTGGGCTTCGCCGTTCTGCTGATCGCCGCGATCGGCACCGCCTCGCTGGCGACCTTCGCCGGCGCCCCCGATCACAGCCACTCCGCCGCGCCCGGCGGCGGCAACGAGAACATCCGCGCGCTCGCCGAACTGATCTTCGGCCGCTATCTGTGGGCCTTCGAGCTCACCGGCGCACTCCTGATCACCGCCACCCTCGGAGCGATGGTCCTGGCGCACCGCGAGCGCTTCGGTCCGCGCCGCGGGCAGCGCGAGCGGTCGGTGGAGCGCTTCAAGAACGGCGGTCACGTCACACCGCTGCCTCCGCCCGGCGTGTACGCGCGGCACAACGCCGTCGACGTTCCGGCGCGCGAGCCGGACGGATCGCCGTCGAAGCTGTCGGTGAACGCGACGATCACCGCGCGGGAGATCGACGCCGCGCGGGAGGCGGAGTCCGATCCGGCGCTGGAGGACCGATGACGTTGGAGGAACGCCGATGAACCCGGCCAACTACCTGTATCTCTCGGCGCTGCTGTTCGCGATCGGCGCCTCGGGCGTCCTGCTTCGACGCAACGCGATCGTGGTGTTCATGTGCATCGAGTTGATGCTCAATGCGGGCAACCTCTCGTTCGTCACCTTCGCCCGCATGCACGGCAGCCTCGACGGTCAGGTGATCGCCTTCTTCACGATGGTCGTCGCCGCCGCCGAGGTGGTGGTGGGACTGGCGATCATCATGATGATCTTCCGTACCCGCAGGTCGGCCTCGGTCGACGACGCCGACCTGTTGAGGCGGTGAACCGATGAGCCACGATCTCACCAGCGCCCTGCTCTGGCTGATCCCCGGACTGCCCGCCCTCGGCGCGGCCGTCCTGCTGATCGCCGGCCGCCGCACCGACCGCTGGGGCCACCTCGCCGCCACCGCGCTGGTGACGGTGTCGGCGGTGCTCGGAATCGCGATGTGGATCGGCATGATCGGGCGCGACGGCGGGGCCCGCACAGTGACCAGCGGAAGCTACCGGTGGATCACCGCCGGTGATTTCAGCGTCGACGCCGCGCTGCGCCTGGACCAGCTGTCGATGTGCTTCGTGCTGCTGATCACCGTCGTCGGCGCGCTGATCCACGTCTACTCGATCGGCTACATGAGTCACGACCCCGACCGCCGCCGGTTCTTCGCATACCTCAACCTGTTCGTCGCGGCGATGCTGATCCTCGTGCTCGCCGACAGCTACCTCGGGCTGTATCTGGGCTGGGAGGGCGTCGGTCTGGCGTCGTACCTGCTGATCGGCTTCTGGCAGCACAAGCCGAGTGCCGCGACGGCGGCCAAGAAGGCCTTCGTGATGAATCGGGTGGGCGACATCGGCATGGTGATCGCGCTGGCCGTCATGTTCGCGACCTTCGGCTCGGTGAGCTTCGACGGTGTCTTCGGCTCGGCGGCCACCGCGAGTGAGGCGACGCTGACGGCGATCTGCTTCATGCTGCTGCTCGGCGCGTGCGCGAAGTCGGCGCAGGTGCCGCTGCAGGCCTGGCTCGGCGACGCGATGGAGGGCCCCACCCCGGTCTCGGCGCTGATCCACGCGGCGACCATGGTGACCGCGGGCGTCTACCTGATCACCCGGTCGGCGCCGCTGTTCGATCTGGCTCCGCACGCGCAGACCGCCGTCGTGGTCGTCGGCGCGGTGACCCTTCTCTTCGGCGCGATCATCGGCTGCGCCAAGGACGACATCAAGAAGGCGCTCGCCGCCTCCACCATGAGTCAGATCGGCTACATGGTCCTCGCCGCCGGACTCGGGCCCGCCGGGTACGCCTTCGCGATCCTGCATCTGCTCACCCACGGATTCTTCAAGGCCGGACTGTTCCTCGGGTCCGGCTCGGTGATGCACGCGATGAACGACGAGACCGACATGCGGCGCTTCGGAGGGCTCCGGGCCGCCATGCCGATCACGTTCGTCACGTTCGGGTTCGGCTACCTCGCGATCATCGGCGTCCCGCCGTTCGCGGGCTTCTACTCCAAAGACCACATCATCGAGGCCGCTTTCGGTGACGGCGGTGTTCGCGGATGGCTGCTGGGCGGGGTGGCCGTCGTCGGCGCGGGAGTCACCGCCTTCTACATGACGCGCGTGATGGTTCTGACCTTCCTCGGCGAGAAGCGGTGGGCACCCGACGCCAAGCCGCATGAGGCGCCGCGGTCGATGACCGGGCCGATGATCGTGCTGGCGGCCGGCTCCCTGCTCTCGGGCGGTCTGCTCGCGATCGGCGGCTCGCTCGCCGACTTCCTCGCGCCGGTGGTCGGCGCCGTCCCCGAGGAGAGCGGTCCGCTGCCCGCCTGGTCCGTGACCGTGATCGTGCTGGCCGTAGTGGTGGTCGGCGCGGCGATCGCCTGGCGTCAGTACGGGCGGGGTGATGTCCCGGAGACGGCACCGGCCGACGTCTCGGGTCTCACCGTCGCGGCGCGCGCCGACCTGTACGGCGACGCCTTCAACGAACGGGTCTTCGCGATCCCCGGTGCCCGGCTCACCGCCGGGCTGGTACGGGCGGAGGACCGTGGTCTCGGCGCGGTGCCCGCGGGGGTCGGAGCCGGCGTCACCGGACTGTCGGTCCTGGCCAGGCGCGGACAGAACGGCTTCGTCCGGTCGTATGCCCTTTCGATACTCGCGGGCACCGTCGCGGTGGCCGCCCTGACCCTGGTGGTGAGCGCGCTGTGACGAACTCCGGAACCGTTCCGTGGCTCACCGTGCTGTGGCTGCTGCCCGCGGTGGCCTCGCTCGTGGTGATGCTCCTGCCCGCCGGCCGGGCCGCCGACGCCCGCCGGGTCTCGCTCGGGGCGTCGCTGCTCACCCTCGGCTGGGCGGTCGTCGTCGCCACCCGATTCTCGTCCGGCACCGGCGGCTACCAACTCACCGAGGACGTCAGCTGGATCCCGGCGTTCGGCGCCCACTACAGCCTCGCGCTGGACGGGGTCGGGCTGGCGCTGATCCTGTTGACGGCGGTGCTGACACCGATCCTGCTGCTCGCCGGATGGCGCGACGTGAGCGATGCCGGCAATCGCCGGGTGCACATCTACGTGGCGCTGATGCTCGCGGTCGAGTCGATGGTGCTGATGAGCTTCGTCGCGACCGATGTACTGCTGTTCTACATCTTCTTCGAGGCGATGCTGGTGCCGATGTACTTCCTCATCGGCGGTTTCGGCGCCGCTGACGAGGGACGCCGGTCGCGGGCGGCCGTCGAGTTCCTGCTCTACAACCTCTTCGGCGGGTTGATCATGCTGGCGGCGGTGATCGGGCTGTACGTGGTGAGCTCCCGGTCGGGTCTCGGTCCGGACGGGGCCGGGACATTCAGCTTCTCCGACCTCGCCGCGGCCGCGTCCGCCGGTGGCCTCGACGCCTCCCAGGCGACGCTCGACCTGCTCTTCCTCGGATTCTTCTTCGCCTTCGCGGTCAAGGCACCGCTGTGGCCCGTGCACACCTGGTTGCCGGACGCGGCGGTGTCGACCACGCCCGCGGCCGCGGTGATGATGATGGCCGTCATGGACAAGGTCGGCACCTTCGCGATGCTGCGGTTCTGCATCGGTCTCTTCCCCGACGCGTCGGCCCGGTTCGCACCGTGGATCTCCGCGCTCGCCGTCGTCAGCATCGTCTACGGAGCGCTGTGCGCCATCGGGCAGCGCGACGTGATGCGCCTGATCTCGTACACCTCCATCTCACACTTCGGGTTCATCGTCCTCGGCGTCTTCGCCCTCACCGGGCAGGGACAGTCCGGCTCGGCGCTGTACATGGTCAACCACGGTCTCTCGACGGCCGCGCTGTTCCTGGTGGCGGGATTCCTGGTGAGCCAGCGGGGCAGCTCGCTGATCGCCGATTACGGCGGGGTGCAGAAGCTCGCCCCGATGCTGGCAGGCACGTTCCTGGTGGCCGGTCTGGCGACTCTCTCCCTTCCTGGACTGGCGCCGTTCGTGAGTGAGTTCCTGGTCCTCATCGGCACCTTCACGCGGTATCCCGTCGCCGCGATCGTCGCCGCGTCGGCCCTGGTGCTGTCGGCGGTCTACATCCTGTGGACGTATCAGCGCATGATGGGCGGACCCGAACGGCTCAGCGCCACGGTCGACGCCGGAGCGCAGGTGCCGATACGGGATCTCGATCTGCGGCAGAAGGCGGTCGTCGCGCCGTTGATCGTCGGACTGCTGGTGCTCGGTTTCTTCCCGCGGCTGGTGCTGGACTACATCGATCCGGCGGTGTCCCCGGCCCCGATCAGCACCCCGGCCGTCAGTGCCGGTGAAGGAGGTCATCGATGACCCTCGCGAGTGCTCTCGACGCTCACAGCATCGACTACTTCCGGCTCTCCCCCATGCTGATCGTCTTCGGCGCCGGAGTGATCGCGGTCCTGGTGGAGGCCTTCGCTCCGAAGCAGCGGCGCTACCGTGCCCAGCTGTGGATGGCCGGAGGCGCCCTGGTGGCGGCCTTCGTGGCGCTGATGTTCGTCACCGCGTCCTTCATGGCGGACGGCGCCTCGGTGGCGATGTCCGGTGCCGTGGTGATCGACGGTCCGGCGCTGCTGCTGCAAGGTGCGGTGCTGGTGGTCTCGCTGGGCTCGATCGCGGTGATGGGCGAGCGCCGGCTCGACCGGGTGTGGGCGCCGCTGGAGGTGCGCACCGCGGCGGGCGAGCGCATCGCGGTCGGCGGGTCGAGCGGCGACGCCGCCGACGCCGATCTCCCCGCCGACGCCTTCACTCCCTCCGGCGCCACCGTTCCCGGCTCCCCCGACGAACTCGTCGCCGGGCGCGCGGGGGCGATCACCACAGAGGTCTACCCGCTCGCACTGCTCGCCGTCGGCGGAATGATGCTGTTCGGTGCGTGCGGCGATCTGCTCACCATGTTCATCGCGCTCGAGGTGCTGTCGCTCCCGCTGTACCTGCTGTGCGGACTCGCACGGCGACGCCGGCTGCTGTCGCAGGAGGCATCGCTCAAGTACTTCCTGCTGGGTGCGTTCTCGTCGGCGATCTTCCTGTTCGGCGCCTCGTTCGCCTACGGCGCGACGGGATCGCTGTCGCTGTCGGCCATCGGCGACGCCGTCGCGGGCGGTGAGCTCGAACCGGCCGCCGACCGCACGCTCGCGGTGCTCGCGGTGACCCTGCTCGCCGTCGGACTGCTCTTCAAGGTCGGCGCGGTGCCGTTCGGCTCGTGGGTACCCGACGTCTACCAGGGCGCTCCGACTCCGGTCACCGCGCTGATGGCCTCCGCGACCAAAGTGGCGGCGTTCGGCGCACTGCTGCGGGTGCTGCACGTATCGTTCGGCGCGCTGGAGCCGCAGTGGCGGCCCGCCCTGTGGGCGGTCGCGATTCTCACGATGGTGGTCGCGACGCTCATGGCCGTCACCCAGGGCGACCTGAAGCGCATGCTCGCCTACTCCTCGGTGAGCCACGTCGGTTTTGCACTGGTCGGGGCGATCACGATGTCGAAGGACGGCGTGGCCGCCACGCTGTTCTACGTCTGCGCCTACGCGTTGTCTGCATTCGGTGCTTTCGCGCTGCTGTCGGTGGTCCGCGACGGCGCCGGGCGCGAGAGCACCGAGATCGCCGCGTGGGCCGGGCTCGGCCGCAGGCGACCCCTGGTCGGGGCGATGATGTCGCTGTTTCTGCTCTCATTCGCCGGCATCCCGCTCACCAGCGGATTCATCGCCAAGTTCGCGGTCTTCAGCGCGGCCGGCGACGACGGCGCCTGGCCGCTGGTCATCGTCGGCGTCCTCTGCAGCGCCGTCGCCGCGTACTTCTACATCCGGGTCATCGTCGCGATGTTCTTCTCCGATCCCCCGCAGGATGCTCCCGAGGTGGTCACTCCGAGTCTGCTGACCTCGGTGCCGATCGCGCTGTCGGCGGCGCTGACCCTCGTGCTGGGTCTGTTCCCCCAGTGGCTACTCGACCTCGCGACCTCCGCCGCCGCCTTCTACCGAGGCTGACTCAGCGCCGCCGAAGGCCGTCGCACCGGTGCCACTGACTGCGAGCTCGATCCGCTTCCTCAGGTCGTCGGAGCCGAGATCGTCGAGGTCGTCGAGACGTCGCCACATCACCTCGGTCAGTTCGCCGTCGGACGGTACTGGGTCGCCCGACCGCCAGCGGCAGCGGAACGTCAGATCGAGGTAGTCCACCTGGTCGCCGTTCACGTGCGTGCGCCGGGGCAACTGGTGCACCCACGCCAGCCGCTCCACCTCGATGTCGACTCCCGCCTCCTCCAACGCCTCCCGCCGCGCGGCCGTCGCGGGTTCCTCACCGGGATCGACGATCCCGGTGATGGGCGCCAGCGCGCCGTTGTCCGACCGACGTCCCAGCAGAACCCGTACTTCGTTCGCGTCCTCCCGCAGGATCACGGCGGTCACACCGATCAGCACCAGCGGGTCATGACCGATGTGCTCGCGCAGCTTCAGGACGTACTCGGGGGTCGGCATGAGCGTCAGGCTACGCGGGCTCGATTCCCTTCTCCGCGGCGATCGCGTCGATCCGCTGCGCCAGCGCGACGTCGAAGGAGGTCAGCTGACCGACGCTGTGCGTCACCAGCCGGAAGGCCACCGCCGGATACCGCAGGTCGACGTCGGGGTGATGACCGGCCTCCTCGGCCGCCGCCACCACGGCGGTCACCATCTCCAGACCGCGGACCATGTTGCCCGGCCGGTACTCGGCCACGAGCATCCCGTCGTCGACGGTCCAGGCATCGGGGGTCTGGGCGAGCGCCTCCGCCCGGGTCACGGGCTCCGGTTTCTGCGTCATGATTCATCCTCCTGTCACCGGTGACACGTCGACGCAGGGCACCGGACGCGGATGCGCCGGATCCAGGGCGTTGAGTACCAGCGCCGCGCTGCGTCTGTTCGACGTGATCGACATGTGGTCGGAACGGTCGCGGGAGCAACCGTCCTGTACGACGATGTTGCGCACCCGGGTGCCGGGCGGACCGTCGAGCAGCCCGGCGGTGTACGGCGTCACGATCTCATCGTCGCGGGTCACGATGTTGGTGTAGGCGACGCCGGGCAGATACGGCGTCGGCTCGCGGACGGCTCTGTTGAAATCGAGATCCTTCGGCGGCGACGAACACTCCGGGCAGGCCGGCCGGACGGGTTCGGCGATGCCGAGGCTCCGGCGGAACGACGCGATCGCCTCACCGCGCGCATCGTCGTCGTCGGGGCCCTGCCGCCAGTACGGCGCCAGGGAGACGTAGTGCGCCACCTCTCCCCGGCCGCCGAGGTACTTCATCCAGTACGTGGGGATCTCGGTGCCAAGCGAGTGCCCGACCAGATCCACCTGGTCCGCGCCGGTGGCGGCCCGCACGCGGTCGATGAATCGCTTGACGTCCCAAGCACTGTCGAGCTTGGGACCGAGGCCCCCGAGCGCGGAGACCGGCCAGACTCGCGCGAGCGCACCGTAGGTCGGGGCGAAGACGCAGTAGCCGTCGTTCTTGAGTACCGGAGCCAGTGTGGCCCAATTGGTCTGGCGGCCGCCGCCGCTGCCGTGCAGCAGCACCACCGGGTGCGGGTGACGCGGCGTCGGTCGGCACGAGAAGTCGTTGGTGCCCGGCAGCGAGCCGCCGGGGTTCGCCAGCTCGGCGCGGATTCCGGCGAGGAAGTCGTACGGGACCGGCAGCCGGGCCGGAGCCGCGGTCGCGGTTCCGGGGACACAGGCCAGCGCGACGAGGAGAATCACCAGTGAAAGCCGCGCCGCCACCGTCTCAACTCCTCGCGGCGGCCAGGTAGTCGTCTTGGAAGATGCCCATCCGCGTGGCGTCCCGGTAGGCGCCGTCGGCGAAGAACTCTCGGCGCAGCACCCCCTCGACGACGAACCCCGCCTTCTCGTACACGTGGATGGCCGCGGCGTTTTCGGTGTCCACCAGCAGGTACACCTTGTGCAGGTTGAGCGAGCGGAATGCGAAGTCGAGCGCCGCGCGCGTCGCCGCGCCGGCGTATCCGCGTCCCTGCTCGCCGGGCGCGATGATGATCTGGAATTCGCAGTTGCGGTGCACCTGGTCGATGTACACCAACTCGACCAGCCCCACCCGGCGTCCGGCGGCGTCGACGATGAAGCGGCGCTCACGGTCTCCGCACCGCTGCTGCCGGACGAATGTCTCCTCGAGGTCGGTGATGGTCACGTGCGCCGGCTCGAACCAGTAGCGCATCACCTCGGGATCGTTGAAAAGGCCGTGGACGAACTGCAGATCGGCCCGTTCCAGCGCCCGGAGCCTCGGCGCTGCGAAGGTCTCCGGAGTCGTAGCGTCACCCATGTCTGAGACCCTACTGCGACGCGGCCCGGCGCGGGAGTGCCGGATGCCCGACTCAGGGTGTCCGGGTCAGATGTCGTCGAACGACCCGCCGCGTCCCCTGCCCGCCGCGAAACGCTGCGCGCCGCCGACACCGTCCGCACGCAGCGAGGTCATGCCGATCGCGAACTCCCGGCGCAGCGCGGCCTCCTCGGAGTCCGCCCATTGTGCGCGGGCCGAGCGACGGTCGCCGCGCATGCAGGTGGCGGGCATGCGCGCGATGTCGTGGGCGAGCGCAACCGCCGCCTCGCGTGCGGTCCCCGCCGGGACCACGCGGTTCACCAGACCGAACGTCAGCGCCTCCGCGGCGTCGACGGGACGGCCGGTCAGGATGAGGTCCATCGCACGGCTGTGTCCGATCAGGCGCGGCAGGCGGACCGTTCCGCCGTCGATCAGCGGTACGCCCCACCGGCGGCAGAACACGCCGAACGTGGCGTCCTCGTCGGCGACCCGGAGATCGCACCACAGTGCCAGTTCCAGCCCGCCGGCCACCGCGTGCCCGTTGATCGCGGCGACGACCGGCTTGTCGAGGTCCATCCTGGTCGGTCCCATCGGGCCGTCTCCGTCCGGCGTCAGCACATTGGTGCGCTCGGTGCCGACGGCCTTGAGATCGGCACCGGCGCAGAACGACGGACCGTCGCCCGCCAGCACCGCCACCCGGGCCTCGGAGGCCTCGAATTCGCGGAAGGCGGCCGCGAGTTCGCGCGCCATGCCGGCGTCGACCGCGTTGTGCCGTTCCGGCCGGGCCATGATCACCACCGTCACGTCGCCGCCGCGCTCCACCCTGACGTCGTTCATCACTGCACTCCTTCGCCGGAAACCCCGATCTTTTGGGGAGTTCGGCGTTCTGTCAAGGCGACCGCGTGACAGGCTGGCCGATATGCGTGATGTCGTCATCTGTGAACCCCTCCGCACTCCGATCGGCAGGTACGGCGGTGCGCTGAGATCGCTGTCGGCGGCCCAGCTGGGCGAGATCGCGCTCCGCGGACTGATCGAGCGCACGGGTCTGGACCCGGAAGCCGTCGACGACGTGGTGCTCGGCAACGTGTACCCCACCAGCGAGGCACCCGCCATCGGACGCGTGGTCGCACTCGACGCCGGACTGCCCGTGACGGTGCCCGGCGCGCAGGTGGACCGCCGCTGCGGTTCCGGTCTGTACTCGGTGATCATGGCCGCCATGCAGGTGGCCACCGGCGCGTGCGGCCTGGCCGTCGCCGGCGGAACCGAGTCGATGAGCAACGTCCCCTTCTACAGCACCGACATGCGCTGGGGCGTGCGCGGGCCTGGTGTGATGCTGCACGACGGCTTGGCGCGCGGGCGTGTGACCGCGGGCGGGCGCCATCACCCGGTCCCCGGCGGCATGCTCGAGACCGCTGAGAATCTCCGCGAGCGGTACGGGATCTCCCGCACCGACCAGGACGCCCTCGCCGTCGAATCGCATCGGCGAGCGGTGGAGGCACAGCGGTCCGGCGTGTTCGCCGAGGAGATCGTGCCCGTCACGGTTCCCTCGAAGGAGGGCGACATCGTCGTCGACTCCGACGAACATCCCCGTGCCGATACGACGATGGAGACCCTCGGGCGGCTCCGGCCCATCCTGGCCGCCTCCGACCCCGACGCGACGGTCACCGCGGGCAATGCCAGCGGGCAGAACGACGCGGCGGCGGTCTGTCTGGTGACGCACCCCGAGCGGGCGCAGGAGCTGGGTCTCGAGCCGATCGCACGCCTGGTCTCGTGGTCCGTCGCCGGAGTGGACCCGGCCTACATGGGCATCGGACCGGTTCCCGCGACCGGCGCCGCCCTCGCCCGCGCGGGTCTGTCCCTCGCCGATATGGATCTGATCGAACTGAACGAGGCCTTCGCCGCCCAGGCTCTCGCCTGCACTCGCGAGCTGGGTCTGGGAGCCGACGATGCCGCTCGGATCAACGTCCACGGTTCGGGCATCTCGCTGGGGCATCCCGTCGGCGCCACCGGGACCCGGATGCTCGGCACGCTCGCCCGCGAGCTGCGCCGCCGCGACGCCCTGTACGGTCTGGCCACCATGTGCATCGGCGGAGGTCAGGGGCTCGCAGCGATCATCCAGCGCGTCTGAGGGCTACCGGCCGATGTCGCCCGCGTTACCCGCGGATCACGGAGTTCTCGCATCCGCACCCCGCTCGCCGGTGCGTTCGGCACGTGGTCCAGCATTGCCGAATCCCCGAACAGGAGAAGGCGATGCACCTCAGCGACCGGCAGATCACCCTGCGTTTCATGGCGGCCCCGACCGATGTCGCGACCCTCGGCGGCGGTGTCCGCGGCGGTCGGATCCTCGAATGGGTCGACAAGGCGGCCTACGCGTGCGCGGCGGCCTGGTCCGGCGGCTACAGCGTGACCGCCTACGTCGGGAACATCAGCTTCGGGCG
This sequence comes from Gordonia sp. LUNF6, assembly GCF_047041125.1. Classification (NCBI taxonomy): domain Bacteria; kingdom Bacillati; phylum Actinomycetota; class Actinomycetes; order Mycobacteriales; family Gordoniaceae; genus Gordonia; species Gordonia sp. LUNF6. The sequence goes on along the minus strand of NZ_CP178181.1, from coordinate 1,469,589 downwards.
GGACATCGATTCCGGCGACATCGTCGAGGTGACGGCCACTCTCATCCTCACCGGCCGATCGAGCATGCACATCGAATGCCGGGTGGCCTCAGCCGATCCGCGGCTCGGCGAGTTCACCGAGGCGAGTCGCTGCATCCTGGTGTTCGTCGCCGTCGGCGACGACGGCACGCCGACACCGGTCCGTCAATGGCGGCCCGTCCTGCCCGACGACCTCGACCGCGCCGCGTACGCCGCCGAACGCATCGAGGTCCGCAATCGGATCACCGCGGCGATGGCCGGGGCCGACTACGGCGCGCCGTCGACCGCACCCGAGGCCTCCACCCGATTCCTCGCCGCCCCCACCGACGTCAACTGGGGCGGCAACACCCACGGCGGCCGGGTGATGGGCTGGATCGACGACGCCGCGTACCTCTGCGGGGTGCGGTGGTGCGGCGGCGAAGCGGTGACCGTCTACATGGGCGGCGTCCGCTTCTACGAGCCGATCCGCATCGGACAGGTGGTCGAGGTCAGCGCGCGTCTGATCCACACCGGCCGCCAGACCATGCATGTCTCGGTGCACGTCCACGCCCACTGGCCGCGCGACGGGCGGCAGACGCGCCGCCTCGCGGCCCACGGTCTGACGGTGCTGGCAGCGCTCGACGCGGACGGTGACGCCGCGCCGGCACCGACGTGGACGCCGAGGCTTCCCGGCGACGTCGCCCTCGACCGACACGCCCGCGAACTGATCGCGATCCGCGGCCAGCGGCGCCCGGCTCGCGAGCACCGGATGGTGGAGATCTGACACCTGGCGCAGGCCCGGCGCGCCGTGGCATGCCGGCCCGGGATAATCGGTGCCATGACCGAATCCGCCGAGCAGAGCCGTCAGTACACCACCGCCGTCGCCGTCGAGGACTTCCGGCGCAACATCGCCGCCGTGCAGGCACGGATCGACGCCGCCGCGCGTCGGGCCGGACGTGATCCGGCTCAGGTGCAGCTCCTTCCGGTGTCGAAGACGGTGCCCGAGGAGCGGATCGTCAACGCCGTCGCCGCCGGCTGTCGTCGCCTCGGCGAGAACAAGGTGCAGGAGGCCAAGCGAAAGCACGGCGCCCTCGCCGACCTCGACGTCTCCTGGTCGGTGATCGGGCACCTGCAGACCAACAAGGCCAAGGACGTGGCCGCTTTCGCCGACGAATTCCAGGCGCTCGACAGCCTCCGCGTGGCCGAGGCGCTCGACCGCAGGCTGCAGGCCGCGGGCCGCGGCCTCGACGTGTACGTGCAGGTGAACACCTCGGGCGAGGACAGCAAGTACGGGCTCGCGCCCGACGAGCTGCCTGCGCTGCTCAGGCAGCTGCCGAACTACTCCGCCCTGCGCGTTCGAGGGCTGATGACGCTCGCGGTCTTCTCCGACGACACCGCTCGCGTGCGCTCGTGCTTCCGGCTGCTGCGCGACCTCCGCGACCGGACCCGCGACGCCGACCCGGATCTCCTCGGCGACGGCGGACTCTCGATGGGCATGTCGGGCGATTACGAGCTCGCCGTCGAAGAGGGCTCCACCTGTGTCCGGGTGGGCCAGGCGATCTTCGGCGCACGGGCGACTCCGGACAGTATGTACTGGCCGGGCTGACCGCGGCCGGTCGCGTCGCTCAGGCCTCCCTGGCGCCGATCAACGCCTCCGAGATCACGCCGGTGGCCCGCCGGAGCGCGAGGATCGCCCGCTCCTGCAGTTCATCGTCCATCCGCGACGTCGGACCGGAGATCCCGACGGCCATCGGGGTCGGCGCCCCGGGAACCGCCATCGCGACGCAGCGGACGCCGAGTTCCTGCTCCTGTTCGTCCACCGAGTAGCCGTTCGAGCGCACCCGTTCCACCTCCGCGAAGACGCCGGAGAGGGAGGTGACGCTGTATTTCGTGGTCGCGGGCATGCCCGCCTGCGACACGAGCTTGAGGATCCGGGCGTCGTCGAGCTCTGCCAGAATCGCCTTGCCGACCCCGGAATTGTGCAAGTTGACCCGTCGTCCGACCTCGTTGTTGGTGCGCATGGTGTGCGGCGACGGCACCTGGGCGGTGTAGATGACCATGTCTCCGTCGAGGACCGCGAGGCTCGCGGTCTCCGACAGCTCGGCCACCAGCGCCTCCAGTACCGGATCCGCGACCGCGCCGAGCTGCCGGTTGGCGACCTCGCCCAAGCGGATCAGTCGAGGTCCGAGCGCGTACCGCTTGTTCGGCAGCTGCCGGACGTATCCGATGCCGACGAGCGTGCGAAGCAGCCGGTGGATGGTCGGCGGAGGCAGCGGCGACTCGCCGGAGAGGTGGCTGAGCGAGCACTCGCCGCCGGCTCGGCCGATCAACTCCATCAATTCGAATGCGCGCTCGACGGACTGCACGCCGCCCGTCTTGCTCTCGCTTGCCGCTGCGGCCACCGTCTCGCTCCTCAGGTCTGGGACACCAGAACTCTATCTTCCACCATGCGGAACACAAAGCGTCTCCACAATCCGTGTCCGCTTGTGTGAAGTGCACAATTCGCACTAGACTCCACAATGCGGAATTGCAATTCCGTATTCGACTGAAAGGGAGGGTGAATGAGCAGCGGCTATCTCAGCGATTCCTTTCTGGCCGACGTCGACAGCCGATTGTCGGAGGCGGACGAGGACCTGGCACGCCGCTACCCCGGCGACGACGGTCGACGCCAGCCGGTCCACACCGTGTACGTTCCCGCCGACCGCTACACACCCGAACTCCCGCGACAGTGGGGCGCCGCCGCACTGGACGCCGCGCGCGCGGCCGGCGGCCTCGACGCGGTCGCGGCGATGATCGGACTCGGCGCCGCGCCCGAGTCCACGCCGGAACGGCTCGCCGATCTCGTCGCGGCCAAACTGAGGTCCGAACCCATCGAGGACCTCCGTCTCGACTTCGAGGACGGATACGGCGACCGCGGTGACGCCGCCGAGGACGCCGACGTCGCATCCGCCGCCGCAGCGGTGCGCTCCGCGATCGACTCCGACGCGCTCCCGCCGTTCATCGGCATCCGCTTCAAATGCTTCGAGGCTCCCGTCCGGCGCCGCGGGCTGCGCACGCTCGACGCCTTCATCGGCGCCTTGGCGGCCGGAGGGCCGCTGCCCGACGGCCTCACCCTCACGCTTCCGAAGGTCACCTCGGTGGACCAGGTGGAGGCGATGGTCCAGGTCGCGGCAGCGCTGGAACAGGCGCACGGCCTCCCGTCCCGGCGCATCCGGTTCGAGGTCCAGGTGGAGACGCCGCAGGCCGTCCTGGGCCCCGACGGCACGGCTCCGGTGGCGAGGCTGATCCATGCGGGCGACGGACGGGTCAGCTCACTGCACTACGGCACCTACGACTACTCGGCGTCGCTCGGCATCGCGGCGGCGTACCAATCGATGGAGCACCCGGCGGCCGACCACGCCAAGAACGTCATGCAGCTGGCCGTCGCCGGCACCGGCGTTCACCTGTCCGACGGTTCCACCAACGTCCTGCCCGTCGGCGACGACCGGGAGCGGGCGGCGGCCTGGCGGCTGCACGCCCGACTCGTCCGCCGCCACCTGGAGCGCGGCATCTACCAGGGGTGGGATCTGCACCCGAACCAGCTCGTGACCCGTTTCCTGGCCACCTACGCCTTCTACCGCGACGGCTTCGCTCCCGCCGCCGCGCGTCTGCGGAACTACATGCACCGCATCGACTCCGGGATTCTCGACGAGCCGGCCACGGCCCGCGCACTCGCCGGTTTCATCGACCGCGGCGCCGTCTGCGGCGCACTCCCCGCCGACGATGTGGAAGCCGCCACCGACCTCCCGATGGAGACGGTCCGGGCCGTCGCCCTCGGTCGCATCACCACTCCGCTCGCCTGAACCGAACTCACACCCCACAGAGGAGACGTCGTGACCCCACCGCAGAAAGCGTCGTACTACACTCCCCGCGGCGGCCTGCCGCCGCAGACCGCGCTGCTCACGGATCGGGCCGTGGTCACCGAGGCGTACACGGTGATCCCCCGCGGTGTCCTCTCCGACATCGTCACGTCGGTCTTCCCCGAGTGGACCCGCACGCGCGGCTGGATCCTGAATCGGCCGGTCGCCGGCGGTTCCACCACGTTCTTCCAGGCCATCATGGAGGTCCAGCCCGGTGGAGGCGCCGACCGGCCCGAGCCGCAGCCCGAGGTGGAGGGTTTCCTGTTCGTCACCTCCGGCGCGCTGTCGGTGGTCGCCGGCGGACATGCGCAGACGCTCACCGAGGGCGGGTTCGCCTACCTCCCCGCGGGCACGGCGTGGTCGGCACGCAACGACGCCGACGCCGACGCGACCTTCGTCTGGATCCGCAAGCGTTATCAGCCCGTCGACGGCCATGCGCCGTCGGTCCGCTTCGGGAACGAGCGGGACATCGAACCGTCCGCGATGCCCGGCACCGACGGCAAATGGCGCACCACCCGCATGCTCGATCCGCAGGACCTCGCCTACGACATGCATGTCAACGTCGTGACCTTCGAGCCCGGCGCCACGATCCCCTTCGCCGAGACGCACGTCATGGAGCACGGACTCCTGATGCTGGAAGGCAAGGCGGTCTACCACCTCAACGGCGACTGGGTGGAGGTGCAGGAGGGCGACTACCTCTCCCTGCGCGCGTTCTGCCCGCAGGCCTGCTACGCCGGTGGGCCGTCGAACTTCCGGTATCTGCTCTACAAGGACGTCAACCGCCAGATCCTGCTCTGACTTCAGGCAGATCGTCTCCCCGCACTCCGCCCGGTACGCGTGCTCCCCCACCGCGTGCCGGGCGGTTCCATGCTTCGGTGGTCGGCGGATCAGATCTGGAACGGCCAGCCCACGACCTTCTTCTCACGCGGCGGTGCGTACGTGCGCACCTTGGAGGTCGACAGCCCCATGCGAACGAGCCCCTCGGCGACGGTGACCGCCGAACGCACGCCGTCGACGATGGGAACGCCGGTCGCGGCCCTGACCTTCTCCTCGAGCTCGGCCATTCCGCCGCAGCCGAGGCAGATCACCTCGGCGTGATCGCGCTCGACCGCTTCGCGCGCCTGCGCGACGATCGCCTCCACGGCACGCTCCGGGTCGGACTCCAATTCGAGGACGCCGAGGCCGGACGCCCGCACCGACGCGCAGCGCGTCGCGAGACCGGCGAGGCGCAGTCGGTCCTCGATCAGCGGAACGGTGCGGTCGAGCGTCGTGACGACCGAGTACTTGTGACCGAGGTACATGGCCGTCGAGGCGGCCGCCTCGGTGATGTCGACGACGGGCACGTCGAGCAATTCCTGGAGTCCCTCTCGGCCGTGTTCGCCGTAGCCGGCCTGGACGACGGCGTCGAAGGGCTCGGGATAGGACGTGATCGCATCCATGACGGCGATAGCGGCGAGGTACGACTCGAAGTTGCCCTCGCAGGAGTCCGCGCCGAAGCGCGGAGTGACGCCGACGATCTCGGTCCCGGGCGCGGCGACGGCCCGGGCCGACTCCGCGATCGCGTCGGTCATGGACTGCGTGGTGTTGACGTTGGCGACGAGGATCCGCACGGATTCGCTCCTTCGGGGGAATGGACGGGAATGGGGCGTGCCGGACGTCAGTGCGTGCTGGCGACGGCGATGGCCTCGCCGGAGACGTCGGCGAACGGTCCCTTGCGATCGGCGACGAGCAGATAGAGGATCGCACCGACGGCGGCCCCGATGAACCACGAGTACTCCGAGACCACTTCGAAGGCCGGCACGAAAGCCAGGACGAGAGCGAACGCCGCCGTCGGGATCAGTGCGATCACCGCGCGGGGGTTGACGCCGCCCCGGTAGTGGTAGGCGCCGTCGGGGTCCTCCGTGAACAACTCGGGAACATTGACCCGCGATCGCCGGACCAGCCAGTAGTCGGCCATCACGATGCCGAACAGCGGGCCGAGCAGGGCACCGAGTCCGCCGAGGAAGTAATTGATGACCGCGGGCGAGTTGTAGAGGTTCCACGGCAGGATCACCAGACCGATGACCGCGGAGACCAGCGCCGCGCGCTGAAAGTTCAGCGTCTTGGGGAACAGATTGCTCAGCGCGTAGATCGGTGCGACGAAGTTCGCCATCATGTTGACCGCGACCGTCAGGATCAGCAGCGCGAGGCAGGCGAGCACCAGCAGGAACGTGTTCGGCACGGCCTGGACGATGTCGGCCGGCGATTCGATGACCCGGCCGTCGATCCGGAACTGCGCGCCGGCGAGGGTGATGACGATGCCGCCGAAGAGCAGCATGTTCAGCGGAATGCCGAAGAAGTTGCCCCGCACGATGGAGCCCTTCGACTTCGCGTTGCGGGTGAAGTCGCAGAAGTTGAGGACGAACGTGCCGTAGATCGCCACCCAGAGGCTGGCGCCGCCGACGATCTTGGCCCACATCTCACCGCCGGTGAGCGAGTCCGGCGTCGTCCACGCGATGGCCCAGTCGGCCTGGCCGAGCATCCAGACGGCCAGCGCGATCATGGTGATGAGAATGACGGGTCCGGCGAAGGCCTCGTACCGGCGAATCATCTCCATGCCGTAGCTGACGATCACCAGCTGGATCACCCACAGCGAGACGAACGAGATCCAGCCGAGGGTGGAGAGTCCGAGGAACCTGTTCGCATCGAGGTTCTGGGCCGACGGGATCAGCGCGACGATCAGGATGCGCAGCACCACCGACGCGAGGAAGGTCTGGATGCCGAACCAGGCGATGGCGACGGCGCCGCGGATGAGGGCGGGGATCTGCGCACCACGGATGCCGAACGAGATCCGGCTCATCACCGGGAACGGGACGCCGGTCTTCTCGCCCATGAATCCCGAGAGATTCAGGAGCAGGAACAGGAACAGTCCGCCGAGGCCGAGGGCCAGCAGGATCTGCCATCCGCCCAGGCCGAGCGCGAACAGGCCGATCGCGAACGCGTAGTTGCCGAGGCTGTGCACGTCGTTGGCCCACAGCGTGAAGATGTTGTACGCGCTCCATCGTCGTCCGGCCCGCTTGGTCGGAGCCAGATCGGCGTTGTAGAGGGCGGGACTCACGCATTCCGGCAGTCCCTGCTCGGTCCGCACGGCGACGTCGTCGAACGACACCGCGGACTCAGTGCGGCAGGCGGGGCCGGCGTCCTCGATCACTCCGGATGATTCGGTGCTCATGGCAGGACTTTCACTCGTCGCGGAGGACCTTGCCGCCAACCGCTGATTCCACTGTGTGGAATTAAGATTCCGTGGTTTTGAATATTTACGCCTACCGCTCGGTCAGATGTCAACCCCCGAGCACGTCGCACGCCCGCTGGGCACCGTTCCAAAAAACGACGATGTGATTCCACCATGAGGAATTACTCTGCGGTATTCTCTCCTCGACAGATCTGTCCGGCGACCACGTGGAGGAGCAGCCGCACATGAGTACCAGCCCGGAGAGCAACGAGACGGCGCAGTCCGTGTCCGCCGAGCCCGCGACCGCGTTCGATCTGGTCCTGCGCGGCGAGCAGATGTTGACGACGGCGGGGATCGTGGCCCGCGAGATCGGCATCCGCGACGGCCGCGTCACCGCGATCGAGCCGCTCGGCAGCGGCCTGCAGGGTGCCGAGGTCATCGAACTCGCGTCGAATCAAGTGATGATTCCGGGGCTGGTCGACACCCACGTGCACGTGAACGAGCCGGGTCGCACCGAATGGGAGGGCTTCGAGTCCGCCACCAAGGCGGCGGCCGCAGGCGGCGTCACCACGCTGATCGACATGCCGCTGAACTCGATTCCGTCCACCGTCACGGTCGAGGCGCTCAACATCAAGCGGCGGGCAGCCGCGGGCAAGACCTACATCGACGTCGGCTTCTGGGGCGGCGCCATTCCCGGCAACGAGGGCGACCTCCGCGGGCTGCACGACGAGGGCGTCTTCGGCTTCAAGTGCTTCCTGCTGCACTCCGGCGTCGACGAGTTCCCGCATCTCACCGCCGACGAGATGGAAGCGGATATGGCGGAGCTGGCGAAGTACGACTCCCTGATGATCGTTCACGCCGAGGACTCGCGGGCGATCGACCACGCGCCCACCGCGGAGGGCAACCAGTATGCGAACTTCCTGGCCTCCCGCCCGCGCGGCGCAGAGAACGTGGCGGTCGCCGAGGTGATCGAGCGCGCCCGCTGGACCGGCGCCCGCGCGCACATCCTGCACCTGTCGTCCTCGGACGCACTGCCGATGATCGCCTCGGCGCGCCGCGACGGCGTCAAGCTCACCGTCGAGACGTGTCCGCACTACCTGACGCTGCTCGCCGAGGAGATCCCCAACGGCGCCACCGCGTACAAATGCTGTCCGCCGATCCGCGAGGCGTCGAACCGAGAACTGCTCTGGCAGGGGCTGCTCGACGGCACCATCGACTGCATCGTGTCCGACCACTCGCCGTCGACGGTCGACCTCAAAGACGTCGAGGGCGGCGACTTCGGCGTCGCCTGGGGCGGCGTCGCATCACTGCAACTGGGACTGTCGCTGATCTGGACCGAGGCCAAGCGCCGCGGCATCGGCCTGCCGCAGGTGATGGAATGGATGTCGGCCAAGCCCGCGGCTCTGGCCGGGCTGACCAACAAGGGCCGCATCGCCCTCGGCTGCGACGCCGACTTCGCGATCTTCGAGCCCGATTCGGCGCAGGTGGTCGACGTCCGCAACCTGCATCACAAGAACCCGATCAGTCCGTACGACGGCCGCGCCCTGGCCGGCGTCGTCACGGGCACCTGGCTTCGCGGTCAGAAAGTCGACTTCGAGAACCCCCGCGGCCGGATGCTGCGCCGCGGAGACGTCTGATCCCATCACCTGGTCAGACAACGGAAAACGACTTCGCCGGCGAGGCACCACCTCGCCGGCGAAGTGCGTTGTGGCACAGCGAACTTCCAAACGCTTGTCGGCTGATCGGTCTAATCGTCCACCGGGCTCGCTGATATCCCCGAACAAGACATTGCCGACTCCTAAGATTCGTACGGTTTCCGCGCATTGCGCACACGCACATTCAGGAGCACGATGACCAATCAGCCACCCCTTCCACCGAATGGCCCCTACCCGCAGTATGGCCATCCACAGTATGGCCATCCACCCGTCGGCCAAGGGATGCAACCGCCCGTGCCGCCGGCCAAGCAGCGCAAGAAGTGGCCATGGATCGTCGGCATCGTCGTCGTAGTGGTGATCATCGCGGCGGCGATGAGCGGCGGCGACGACGACAAGTCCACTGACAAGACTGCGAAGAGCGCGGCGACCGTTTCCCAGCGAGCCGACACAGCGACCGCTGTCCCAGACGATGAAACGTACGAGAAGTCTGACAAGAAGCCGAAGGACGCGGGGCTCAACACTCCCGTCCGGGATGGCAAGTTCGAGTTCACTGTCACCGGTGTCGAGAAGGGCGTGCCCTCTGTGGGTGACAATCCCTACCTCACCGAGCAGGCTCAAGGGCAGTTCGTCATCCTGTCGGTCACAGTGAAGAACATCGGGAAGAAGCCCCAGTCCTTCTCTCCGACCGCCCAGAAGCTGACCGACTCCGAAGACCGGACATTCGAGCCCGACACGACAGCGCAGATCGCGCTCGGCGGGTCGGACATCACCGTCTGGGACAACATCAACCCGGGCAACGCAGTCGACGTCAAGCTCGTATTCGATATGCCGAAGGGCGCTGTTCCCGCAGCCGTGGAACTGCACGATTCGATGTTCTCGAATGGAGCCTCGGTGGATCTGGCCTAACCGCCTACACCACACGCTTCAGGCGGTCACCCGGGTCATCGCCCAGGTCCAGCACCTCGTTGAAGCCGTCGACGAGGCACTCGGCGAACAATTCCGGCTCGGTGACGGCGGCGGCGTCGAAGTTCAGGCCGAGGCACGCCGTGCCGTTGTGCGTGATCATCGTGGCCATCACCGCGCAGCCGGGCAGCGGGCCGAAGGGGAACATCCGCTCCACACGGGCGCCGGCGACGAACGTCTCCCACGGAATCCCCGGCACATTGCTGGCCTGCAGATCGTTCTGCGACGTGGTGCCGCTGAACTGCGCCAGCAGCGGGCCGGGCAGCCAAGCCGCCACCGGCCCGATGGTGTTGAGGATGTCGACCGCGGGCTCGGCGCGCGCCGCGCGGACCTGCTCCCGGATGGTCAGCACACGCTCGAACGGGTCGTCGATCCCGATCGGTCCCGCGAGCCGCCCGACAGCGATCCGGTTTCCGCCATCGGGATCGCCGGGTTCACGGACCGAGATGGGGATCGCGACGGGAATCGTGTCGACCACTGTCCCCATCCTCTCGTGGTACCGCCGGAAGCCGCCGATCAGGCCGCCGAGGTAGACGTCGTTGATCGACGCGCCGGTCGCCGAACTCACGGCGCGCAGCGCGGCGAAGTCCACCTCGAACGCACTGAACCGCCACGAGAGGCTGCGAGCCGCCAGCAGCGGTGATCCGGGCGGACTGATCATTCCGGCGACTCGCGGAACCGATCGGCCGTACCGAAGCACGCGGCGCAGGGTCCGCTTGGGATCACCGATCGCCCGGACTCCGGCGACGGCGAGTCCGGCCAGTTTCGGCAGCCGGCGGATCTCCTCCCCGATCTGGCGGCTCAGCACGTCGAGAGACGACAGATCCCCGGGTGCGGGGGCGGGCGGCTGCGGCTTGCCCGGTATCGGCTCGCGGCTGGTGGAATGCAGTTGCGCGAGAACGAGAATCGCACCGAGTCCGTCGGTGAGAGCATGATGCGCCTTGAAGAAGTACGCGGTCTTGCCGTCGGCCAGCCCGTCGATGAGGTAGCCCTCCCACGGCGGTCGAGCCGAGTCGAGCGGTGTCATCGCGAGCTGTTCGCAGAGGGTGAGGACCTCGCGCATCGATCCGTCGCCGGCCACCCGGACGCGCCGCAGGTGGTAGTGCAAGTCGAAGTCGGGGTCCACCTCCCAACTCGGGGTGCCGGTGCGCAGCGGCGATTCGATCACTCGCTGACGGAACCGCGGCGCCATCCGGCTTCCCCAGTCGTGCGCCGCCACGAGCCGATCCCAATCCGGTTCACAGTCGTAGACCTCGAGCATCGAGATCGTCGACCGCAACCGGCGGTCGGCGTCGCCGCGCCACATGACCGTGTCGACCGCACTCATCTCCGGTTCGGTGCCCCATGCAAGAGGCCGGTCCACCACCGGCTCGCGCGGTGCGCCGGAATCACTCGTCACCTTCGGACTCCTGCCACTCGAAGACTCCCATCGTCCTGGTCATCCGGCCGTCGTCGAACGCGGTGACCGGCCAGTCGGCCAGCGCGTCCAGGAACTGCTGTCGCACCTGGCTCGCGTACTCGCCGACCTTCTCGGGCACCCACGAGGAGGTGTCCACCGGCGGCAGCACTCGGACCTCGACCGTGCCGGGTTTGATCAACTGCGCTCCGCGCCACATCAGCTCGCCCGCGTTGCGCAAGACCACCGGCACCACCGGCACGCCGGCCTGCATGGCGATGTGGAACGGTCCCTTCTTGAACTCACCGATCCGCGGCGTCGCCGACCTCGTCCCCTCCGGGGCCACGACGAGCGAGAACCCCTCGTCGACCACCTTCCGGACCACCGGTTCCAACTGTTCGATCGCCCGGCCGGCGTCGGCGCGGTCGATGAACGCCACACCCCCGACCTCCAGGATTCTGCCGAACAGCGGCAGGTCGCGGATCTCCTTCTTCGCCACCCCCGTGGCCTGGCCGCGGATGAGATGGATCATCACCGGGAGATCGAGCTTGGACTGGTGGTTGAACACGAAGACGCACGGTCGAGCCGACTGCAGATAGCCGCCTCCGTCGAGGACGTCCACCCGGACCCCGGCGAGTGCGAAACCGGTGTCGATCCCCGACGAGACAGCCTTCTGCATCACCTGCGTGCCGTCGTCGCTGAGCACTCCCCTGGCGAATCCGACGGCGGCGCCTCCGAGAAACGAGCCGTAGAAGGCACTGGTGCGGGCGAGCATGCCGAGCCTGTTGTGCGACGGATTCCGCAGTTCCAGGATCGGCCAGCCACGCGATTCGGCGACCGCCCGCAGCCCCCGCTGGGGCGACACCGCCGCCGGATGTCCTACCGCCTCCAGATAGGGCACATCCTCGTTTCCGTCGCTGTAGGCGAACGACGACGCCAGGTCCAGATCGTGCTCGGCGGCCAGACGCCGCACCGCGGCGGCCTTGCCGGGGCCCCACAGCGGTCTGCCGAGGATCTTGCCGGTCGCGATCCCATCGATCACCTCGACGTCGGTCGCGAGCGCGTCGTCGGCATCGATCTGCCGGGCGATGGGCTCGATCTGAAAGCGCGTGGCCGAGGACGCGATCACGATGCGGTGTCCCTTGGACCGGTGCGCGCGAATGATCTGCCACATCTGCGGCCGCAGCTTGGAGGCCGTGTCCTCTTTGAACAGCCGCTCGCCCATCGCCAGCAACTCGGCGTAGGTCTTGCCTGCGAACGCCGGCCGCGTGGCTTCGAGCACCTCGGCGAAGTCCTGCTCCGACGAGCAGCCGCGCAGGGCGATCATCAGTCCGTCGAGGAGTTCGCCGGGCGTGAACTCGAGGCTGCGCAGACGCGCCCGCAGGATCGCCGTGGCCGAGAACCCCTCGATCAGCGTTCCGTCGTAGTCGAAGAAGGCACAGACCCGCCCGCCCTCGGGCGCGGACCGGATCGCCCGCAGCCGCTCCGCCAGCGCACTCATGCGTCCGCCTCCCGCGCTGCGGCCTGCGCCGCTTCGATCTCGGCGATCCGGGCGAGCCTGCACCGCATCTCCTCCACCTCGTCGAGCCAGGCTCTGCGGCGGGAGGCCACCTCGCTCGCCGAATCACCGTGCACCGCGCCGCGGTTGTCGGCCAGCCGGTACGCGCCGTCGTACAGTTCCCGGGACACCGAGTCCTTGCTGTGCACCACGCCCTGCAACGACAACTGGCGGCCCAGGCCGAGACACTCGGTCAACACCTCCTCCTTGTCGAGTTCCTCGGATCCGAGGGCGACCAGCCGGGTCGCCACCACCAGCTGCGCGTCGAAGAAGGTCTGCAGCGTGCGGCGGGCGAACAGTTGCCCCGCGCTCGCCAGCAGCGCCGCATGCACCCATTCCTTGGTCCGCCGGTCGGTCCGCCAACCGGGAGCGAGCAGATCCATCTCGGCTCCGAGCCGATGGAGGAACTCCTGCTTGGCGGGGAAGAAGAACTCGAACTTGAGCAGATCGCGGATGCGGAGCACCTCCTGCTGCGCGGGAGCGAGCAGCCCCTCGTCGGCGCCGGCCTGCGCGTCGGGCGCCGGGCCTCCCTCCACCACGTCGCCCGCCGACACGGCGAGCATCCCCAGTTCGACGATCGCCCGGCCGACGAAGTGGTGCAGCGCGCCGTTGCGGTAGTAGGCGGCGACCGCATGATTGTCGGGGGCGATGGACCACACCTGCTCCGGGCCGCCGTCGAAGGTCTCGAGGACACCGGCGTCGGTGAGTTCGCGGAGCGTGGTGAGCAGCCCGAGCCCGCGGCACAGCGACGGGTCGGGGCCGGGCAGGCCGCGGGTGTCGATGTAGGTCAGCAACGGCGCCAGAATCACCTCGATCTCCCGCGCCGTGTACGCCCGGTCCGCGGCGCCGAGCAATGCGAACCCGGCCAGAGACGTCGCCGAGATCGGAGTCGCGGCGTTGATCTCGTCCATGACCTTGAACGCGACCTTCTCCAGGCGTGCCCGCCCGGTCCCCGCCTCGGCCAGCGCTTCGCGGAGCGAGAACGGTTCACCGAACCGGACGCGGGCCTCGCCGCGATACGTCCGCTGGGCGCGAGCGTACTTGAGCAGCCACTTGAGGTCCTCGGGACTCTTGGTGCCCCCGGCCGACTCCTTCGCCATGGCGGCGATCTCCGGAAGCTGGTCGTAGACGATCGAGGTCGGCACCACCACCACGTCCGCGGCGTCGAGCGCCTCCACAGCGTCCGCGACGTAGGCGAGCAGACCGAGCATCGGCGGCCGCAGCTTGCCGGTCCGGCTTCGGCCGCCCTCGATGTACCACTCCAGATTGAAGCGCTTCTCGACGATGAAGGAGAGGTACGAGCGCATCGCCAGCTTGTAGACCGGGTCGGCGCCGAACTTGCGCCGGATGAACACGGTGCCCGCGCGGCGGGCGATCGGTCCCATCGGCCAGAACGCCAGGTTCTCACCCCCGAGCACGAGGTTCGGCGGAAAGTCGTGCTGATGCAGCACACTGGCCAGGATCAGCGAGTCGACGTACGACCGGTGCGAGGGCAGGAACACCAGCGAACTCGACTTGTTGACCGAGCGCAGACGTCCGAGGGTGTCCAGATCCGCCGACACCGACCATGCGCGCTCGTAAAGTCCGCTGAAAGTGGAGGTGAAGACGTCGCGGACCAGTCTGCTCTGGGTTGCGACGAAGGCGCTCATCTTGTCGGTGGCCTCCTGCGCCACGGATGCGGCGGACCGCCCGAGTTCGGCCGCGAGTTCGGCGGCCGCGGCCTGGAATCTGGCCGACGAGCTGATCTGCTCGGCCACCAGTCGCGGCACCTTGTACCGGGTTCCGACGAGTTCGAGTTCCGCGCGCTCGGCCGAGATCGCGGCCTGCATGCCGACGAAGCCTGCGAACGACGTCCCCTCGGCCTGCCGCTCGTCGTAGCGAGCGCCGAGTTCGGCCACTGTGGCGGGGACGCCCTGCACCACGCGGACCCGATCCGGTCCGTGCCTGCGGATGGCCGCCTGCCGGAAGGCCGGTGGGCGCCGCGGATTCGAGAGCACGATCGCGTCGGCCAACGCGACCTTGCGTTCACCGCGACGCACCGGCGGCAACCACACCACGCGCGCCGGAATCAGGGTGGTGTCCGGATCGAGAGCGGCCACGTCGACGTCCTCGAGCCTGACCACGCCGACACCCGGATGATGCTTCGCCGCCCACTCGTCGAGGATCTCCTGCTCCACTCCGGTCCGCACCTGCGCCAGTACGATCGCGCTCACCGAATCTCCTCGTCCGACGATCTGCCCCCGGACACGGCTGAGTTCCGGCGGGAACTGAATTGTCGCCGATCGCGGATCGGTCCGGGGCGGTATTCGATGCCGTTCGGTATTCCGGTCGAGCCGGCACCAAACACTCCCGCCGGTCTTGATCGTCTGATCTACTCGATCGTGTGAGTGTTTCGACCTCCGCGCCGCCGGTGTCACGCCGGGTCACCGCGGGCTTCGCGGCCGGCAGTCTGGGAACCGGTGGCTTCGGCGTGCTGCCCGGACTGGTGCTGGCGTACTACCTCACGGACACTCTCGCGGTCGGCGCCCTGCTCGCCTCGGCGATCGTGGTGATCCCCAAGATCGTCGACGTCCTGGTGAACCCGCTGATCGGCGCTCGCAACGACACCGCGTTCGCCGCCACCGGATCCCGCACGCGGTTGATGTGGATCGGCACCCTCGCGATCGTGCCGACGTTCATCCTCACCTTCGCCGCACCGACGGCCGCGCCGCCCGCGGTGGCCGCACTGTGGGTGCTCGTCTTCTTCACCACCGCTGCCGTGGCCTACGCCTGCTTTCAGGTCCCGTACATCGCGCTGCCCACCGATCTGACGCCCGACTATCACGCGCGCACACGTCTGATCTCGGCGCGGATCGCGGTTCTCGCGCTGGCGATCCTGTTGATCGGCGCGGGCGCTCCCGCGGTCCGCGATGCGCTCGGGGGCGGCGCCGCCGGTTACGCGGTGATGGCTGCGGTGTCCGTGGCCGTGATCGCGGGAGGCATGGCCGTCTCGACAGCGGTCGCCGGCGCCGCGGGCCGTCGGGCGCCGATCCGGGCGCGGACCGCGACGCACGCGGTGGGCGGAGCCGCGGCGTTCCGGGCCGTCCGCGATCATCACCACTATCGGGTCCTGTTGTCGGTCTTCGTGATTCAGGCGCTCGCGAGCGCGGTGATGCTCGCCGGAGCGCAGTATCTGGCGACCTACGTCCTCGACAGCTCCGCCGCGCTGACCCCGCTGTTCGTCGCGCTCGTGGCACCGGCGCTGCTGGTGATGCCGCTGTGGGTCCGTGTGGGACGACGTTTCGGGAAGCTGCGCGGTCTGTACGCGGCGTCGGCGTTGTTCCTGCTCGCGGACGTGATCCTCGCTTTCGCGATCGCGGCGCCGGGGGCGTGGGTCTTCGGAGTCCTGGCGATCACCGGCGTCGGCTACGCCGGCATGCAGACCTTTCCGCTCGCGATGCTTCCCGACGTGATCGACGAATACTCCGCGCGCACCGGCCGCGAGCAGGGCGGCGCCCTGTCCGGCCTCTGGACCGCGGGCGAAACGCTGGGCATGGCCGTGGGACCGGGTCTGTACCTGCTGGTGCTCGCGGCCACCGGGTTCGTCTCGTCGACGGCCGACACGGTCGCCGATCAGCCGCGCAGCGCGATCATCGGCATCACCGCGGGATTCTCGGTGCTGCCCGCAGTCCTGGTGACGCTGAGTCTGGTGCTGCTGACCCGCTACGAGAGGAGACACCCGTGACGAGCCGCGACCCGGACGAGGTACTGGCCAGACTGCGCCGACTGCGCGAATCCGACGCGCCGACCCACGGCGGCCGGATCCTCTCCTACGTGTACGACAGCGGGCTGGGCGTCCTCGACCGGCTGGCCGCGGACGCAGCCGAGCTCGTCCGTCCGGTGAACGGACTCGATCCCACGGTCTTCGGATCGGTCGCCGCGATGGAACGCGATCTGATCGAGTTCTCCCGGAGCGCGTTCGGCTCCCCCGACGCCGTCGGGACGGTCACCTCCGGCGGCACCGAGAGCTGCCTCCTCGCCGTCGCCGCGGCCCGCCGGACCTCCGGGCTCCCGCGCGGGCACGGAAATGTGGTCGCACCGTCGACGGCGCACGCCGCCTTCGACAAGGCCGCCGAACTGCTCGGCGTCGATCTACGACGAGTTCCGGTGGATCCCGACTCCACTCGACCGTCCGCCGCCGACGTCGCCGCGCACGTCGACGACGAGACCTTCCTGCTGGTCGCGTCCGCTCCGAACTATCCGACCGGAACGATGGACCCGATCGCCGAGTTCGGCGCGCTGGCGCTCGAACGCGGGCTGCCGCTGCACGTGGATGCCTGTCTCGGCGGCTTCGCACTCGCCTGGTGGCCCGAACCGTCCGATCCGTGGGACCTGTCCGTGCCCGGTGTCACCAGCCTGTCCGCCGACTTCCACAAATACGGCTACGCCCCGAAGGGCGCGTCCATCCTGCTGCACACCGATCGGGATCGGCACCGCGCCGGCTACTTCGCCACCGCGGACTGGCCGGGCTATCCGGTGGTCAACCCGACGCTGCTCGGGTCGCGATCGGCCACCGGCACCGCCGCAGCGTGGGCGATCACCCAGTTCCTCGGCCCCGAGGGGTTCGCCGGACTCGTCGGCGACGTCGCCGCCGCGCGCACGGCGCTCCTCGAACAGATCTGCGCCATCGACGGGCTCCGGGTGGTCGGCGACCCCTTCGGTCCGGTCTTCGCGGTGGCCGCCGACCACGCGTCGGCGCGGCCGATCGACCCCCACCGGTGGGCCGACGAGGTCCACGCGCGTGGATTCACCCTGCAGGCGCAGCCCCGCTACCGGCAGTCCGACGGCTCCGAACTCGCCGCGAGCACCCACCTGACGATCACTCCGGTGACCCGGACGGTGGCCGCCGAGCTGTCGGCCGCAATGGTCGACGCCGCGACCGCGGCTCGTGCACTTCCGCCGATCGACGCACCGGGCCCGCTCCGCGAGCTGGCCGCGGCGTTCGAGTCGGGAGCCGTCACGGTCGAGGACGCCGTCGGGCTGGACTCGGCGGCCACCGAGGCCGTGCTGATCGGAGCGGGGATCGACCCGCACTCCGACCCGGCGCGGTCGGAGGAGGCGCTCGACATCGGCGCCGTGATCGCCGCCATCGACCTCCTCCCCCGACCGGTGACGGCGAAGATGCTCATCGAGTTCCTCGCCGCCTTCACCAATCCGCCGCCGGCCGGGACGGGCACTACAGTGCGCGCGAGATGATCTCCTTCATGATCTCGTTGGTGCCGCCGTAGATCATCTGGACGCGGTTGTCGGCCCACATGCGGGCGATCGGGTACTCGTTCATGTAGCCGTAGCCGCCGAAGAGCTGCAGGCAGGTGTCGGCGACCTGCATGGCCTTCTCGGTGGTCCACCACTTCGACATCGCCACGGTCGGGATGTCGAGTTCTCCGCGCAGGTGCTGCTCGATGCAGTCGTCGATGAACACCCGGGCGACGTGTGCTTCGGTCGCGACCTCGGCGAGCTTGAACTTGGTGTTCTGGAAGCCGTAGATCGGACGGCCGAAGGCGGTGCGCTCCTTGGTGTACTCGAGCGTCTTCTCCAGGGCGACCTCCATGCCTGCGACGGACGCGACACCGATGATCAGGCGCTCCTGCGGAAGCTGCGTCATCAGCTGGATGAAGCCCAGCCCCTCCTGGTCGCCGAGCAGATTCGACTGCGGCACACGCACACCCGAGAAGTTCAGCTCGGCCGTGTCCTGGCCGCGCATGCCGACCTTGTCGAGGATCCGGCCGCGGCTGAAGCCCTCGCGGTCGGTCTCGACCAGGATTAGCGAGATGCCCTTGGCGCCCTCGTTGGTGTCGGTCTTGGCGACGACGATCACCAGATCGGCCTGGCCGCCGTTGGTGATGAAGGTCTTGGAACCGTCGATGACGTAATCGTCACCGTCCTTGATCGCCTTGGTCTTGACGTTCTGCAGGTCCGATCCCGTTCCCGGCTCGGTCATGGCGATCGCACCGACCACCTCTCCCGAGGCCATCTTCGGCAACCAGTGCTGCTTCTGCTCCTCGGAGCCGTACGCGAGCAGGTAGTGCGCGACGATCCCGTTGTGCAGGCTCTGGCCCCATGACGAGTCGACGGCCCGCGCCTGCTCCTCGATCAGGACCGCCTCGTGGGCGAACGTGCCGCCGCCGCCCCCGTACTCCTCCGGGATCGACATGCAGAGCAGGCCCACCTCGCCCGCTTTGAGCCACAGATCGCGGTCGACGTGGTGCTGCTCGATGAAGCGTTCGGTGTTCGGAGCGAGCTCCTTCTCGCAGAACGCGCGCGCCATGTCGCGCAGCGCGGTGAGTTCCTCGGTCTCCCACGAAGGACGTCGTGCCATGAGTTGAGCTACCTATCTCGAGTGCGGTGTTCGACGCTGAGCGTGCCGCCCAGCCCTACCGGCGACTATACAGTCGTACCGTATTTTGAGTGCCTCGCGAGCTTAACATCGCTCGATGTCAACGTCGCGTCCGGGGCGGCGCCGACCGCCGCTCCGGCCACCCCGCGCACAACCGTAAACGCCCGGAACCAGGCGGTTCCGGGCGTTTACGGGGACGAGAGATGCAGGTCAGGCGTTGCCCTTAGACCACGTCGACCAGGGGATGTTCCAGTCGCCGAGACCGTCGGTGCCGGGCAGTTCGGGCCCGATCGTGTTCTTCACCGTCACCGGGTCGCCGCGCAACGTGTTCCGGACCACCCAGAGGGCGTCGTCCGGGCTGAGGTTCAGGCACCCGTGGCTGGTGTTCGTGTTGCCCTGCGCCCACACCGACCACGGAGCCGAGTGCAGGTAGATACCGCTGTACGACATCTGGGTCGCGTAGTCCACGGGGGTGCGGTAGCCGTCGGCGGAGTTCGTCGGGACGCCGTAGGTCGAGGAGTCCATGATGATGTGATCGAGACGGTCACCGATGATGTAGATGCCGTTGTCGGTGGGGGCGCTCTCCTTGCCCATCGAAGTCGGCATGGTCCGGATGACCTTGCCGTCGCGCTTGACGGTGACCATCTTGGTGTTGTCGTCCGCGAACAACTCCATCTGGCGGCCGACCTTGAACGACGACGAGACGTTCTCCTGGCCGAAGAGCCCGTCGCCCAGATCGATTCCGAAGGTGTTGACCTTCACGCTCACCTTGGTGCCCGGCTTCCAGAAGTGCTCGGGACGCCAGCGGACCTCCTGGTCGCTGATCCAGTAGAAGGCGCCCTCCACCTTCGGGGTCGAGGTGATCTTGATGGCGGCCTGGGCCGCCTTGCGGTCCGGGATCGCCTCGTCGAAACGCACACCGATGGTCTGCGCGATACCGACGGTCTCACCGTCGGGCGGGCTGATGTACGCCTGCGTCACGTTGTTCGGAGCGCGGGTGGTGAAGGTGCTCTTGCTGGTCGTGGTGCCGCCGACCCCGATCGCGTCCGCGGTGACCGTGTACGACCTGTCGTATCCGAACGGCTCGGCACTGGTCCACTTGGTGCCGTCCTCGCTCAGCACGCCCTTGATCGGCGTGCCGTCCGACTTCGGGATGTTGACATTGCGGATGGTGCCCTCGGTCGCGGTCACGACGATCGGCGCACCCGGCTGGACGCCCACCTCACCCTTCTGCAGAGGCTTGCCCGACTCGTCGGTGAACGCGAGTGCAGGCTTGATCATGTCCCCGAACTCACCGTTCGCGTGGACCTGACCGTCATAGCTGCTACAGGACGAGATCAGCGCGATGGCGGCAAGCATGGCAAAAACGGCAGTGACCTTGGCCCCGAACCGACGGCCGCGCATCCGACGAAAACGCATTGTGCTCCCAAGAAGAATTCAGCGGGCTCCGCAGAGACGGAGCCTGTTCCGGCTGCCCATTGTACGAGAGGCGCCAGACCGCCTGCACCTCGGACGCGTGTGGAGCGCCACACATCATTCACGCGAACGACCTGCGCACGTTCCCGGCGTCGAGCGGTCGTCCCGGACGGCTCAGGCCGCCGACTCCGCGAGCGGGCGGCGGTCGCCGGTCCCGTCGGGGCCGCCGGCGTCGGCGCCGCGCCCGGCCGAGCGGTCCACCTGCGCGAATCCCGGCCGAGCCGAGCCCGCGAAGGAGCGGAACCAGGACAGCACGGCGCCGACCCTGTTCCGGAATCCCACCAGGTAGAACAGGTGCACCCCGAGCCACGTGAGCCAGCCGAGGAAGCCGGTGAGCTTGATGCCGAACGGCGCGTCGACGACGGCGTTATGGCGGTTGATCACCGCCATGCTGCCCTTGTCGAGGTAACGGAACCGGGTGCCGCGGACCGTGGCACCGCGGATCATGTCGGCGGCGTGACGGCCCTGCTGCATCGCGACCGGACTCTGGCCGGGCAGCCTGTCGAGGCTCGTCATGTCGCCGATCGCGAAGACGTCGGCGCGGCCGCCGACCGTGAGGTCGGGGTTGATGAGCAGTCGCCCGGCGCGGTCGGTCTCGCATCCGGTCGCCTCGGCCACCACCTGCGCGAGTGGCGTGGCCTTCACTCCAGCCGACCACACCACCGTCCGCGCCCGCAGAACCCGCTCGGTTCCGTCGGCGGCCCGGACGGTCACCGCGTCGCCGTCGATATCGGTCACGACGGTCTCGGTCATCACGTCGATTCCCGACTTCTCCAGCGTCTTGCGCGCGAAGTCCGACAACTTGCCCCCGTACACGGGAAGGACGTCGCCCGCCCCCTCCACGAGGTGGACGGTGGCCGGCGCGTCGGTGAAATAGCGCAGGCCCAGCTCTTGAATCTGGCCCGCGATCTCGACACCCGTGGCGCCGGCGCCGACGACGACGAAGGTGTGCGCGGTCTCGTCGGCGAGCGGAGCCTCGAAGCAGTCCAGCAGGTGCGCCCGCAGATCGATCGCGTCGTCGCGCGTCTTGAGCGAGAAGGTGCTCTCAGCCCACTCGTCGTGGCCGAAGTATCCCTGGCTCGCGCCGGCTGCGACGATCAGGAACTCGTAGGCGATCTGCTCGCTGCCGTCGTCGGTGCTGTAGGTGATCACCTTGCGCTCGGCGTCGAGCGCGGTGACGTAGCCTTCCACGACGTCGAGCGACTTCTTGTCCGCGAGAACGTCGGCGATCGACGGCGCGATCTCCTGCGCCGGGAGGACGCCGGTGGCGACCTGGTACAGCAGCGGCTGGAACAGATGCTCCGGCGTCGCGGAGATCAGCACCGTCTCGACCTTCGACTTCGCCAGCTGCTTGGCTGCCGCCAATCCGCCGAATCCCGAGCCGATGATCACGACCTCGGTGCTGCGCATGTGCCTCATCTCCTGTGCGTTGTCCGCCAATTGCTTTCACTGATCACAGTGCCGGATAGCTGCGTTGCCCCTCAACCCGATTGACCACTCGTTTACCGATGACATTTATCTGTTCTACTCATACAGTGAGGGAATGGAGTTCCGGCAGCTCGAGTACCTGACCGCGGTCGCCGACACCGGCGGCTTCTCCAAGGCCGCCGAACGGTGTTTCGTCTCGCAGTCGGCGATCAGTCACCAGATCGCCGCGCTCGAGCGCGAGCTCGGAACCGAGCTCTTCGACCGCTCCACCCGCCGGGTCCGACTGACCGAGGCCGGCGAGACCCTGCTGCCACGCGCGCGGGAACTGCTGGGCTTGCGCGATGCCGCGATCGCCGCCGTGAGCCCACAGCCCAACCGGATCCGGATCGCGGCGAACATGTCGTTCGCCGGTTCGGCGCTGGCGGCCGTGTCGGCGATCCGCGACCGCCATCCGGACGCAGAGATCGACTTCCTCATCAAACCCTTCGCCCAACGGATCGAGGCCGTCGCCGCCGGCGACGCCGACATCGCACTGATCCGCGGCAGCCTCGACCACGAGGGTCTCTACCTCGATCCGCTGTGGATCGAGCAACCCGTCGTCGCATTCAGTCCGCGTCACCGTCTCGCCAAGCTCGGGAGGCCGCCCCGGCCCGAAGAACTCGCCGAGTACCCCCTGCTGCTACCGCCGATCGAGAAGCAGGTTCTCCTGCACCGTCTCGTCGAGCGAGTCTTCGCCAAGGCCGGAGTCGCCGCCCTGCTCGGTCCCGAGATCCGCGACGGACACCCGGTGACCTTCGATCTCATCAACCGGCCGGAGTCGTGGACTCTGCTGTACGAGGATCTCAAACAGCCCGGCATCATCTGCAGGCACAATCCGGCGTTCACGCTGACGGTCTCGGCGGCACTGCGCACCGACGCCGCCCCGAATCCACTGGTCGCCGATCTGCTCACCGAACTCTCGGGAGGGTATCGGCGCGGCTGACCGGGGGAGCAGGCCCTGGGAACGAGAAGAGCCCCCGTCGAACCGAGTGGTTCAAACGAGGGCTTCTGCTGTGCGCCATCAGGGACTCGAACCCCGAACCCGCTGATTAAGAGTCAGCTGCTCTGCCAATTGAGCTAATGGCGCTTGGCCTTGCTGCATCGCCGTGGCGGTCTGCGCCGCTGCGGCCTTGCGGAGAAAACATTAACACCATGGTTGCCGAGATTAAAAATCGGCTGGTCAGATGCAGTTTCGCGTCATCTTCCGCGGTTGCAGCACGTGCGGCTCAGCGGAGGATCTTGCGCACCACCACGACCGCGACGAGCGCTCCGACGGCGATGAGTCCATACTTGACCGGCGGACGGCTCACGATGGCGACGGCCTTGGTCTTGGCGTCGTCCGCCAGCCGCTGCGGATTAGCTCGCTCCACGAGCTGGTCGAGCGTGCCGGCGAGTTCCTCGCGGGCCTTCGTGATCTCCTGCTCGATGCGTGCGGTTTCGTCGGCCACTGCGATCCTCCGTGATCTGTTGGGACGTATAGACGGCTGTACGCTGCGCGAGTACACAACGGTTCTGAGCCTACAGAGTCAGACGTCGATTCGAATCCGATAGCCTGGCCGTATGTCTGCCAATGGACGACTTTCGGTCGGAGACAAGGCCCCTGCGTTCACTCTTCCCGACTCGACGGGCAAGCCGGTCTCGCTCTCGGACTACGCCGGCCGCAAGGTGATCGTGTACTTCTACCCGGCCGCGATGACGCCCGGATGCACCAAACAGGCCTGCGACTTCCGCGACAACCTGGCCGAACTGAACGACGAGGGCATCGACGTCATCGGTGTCTCGCCCGACAAGCCGGAGAAGCTGGCCGAGTTCGTCGAGCGGGATCAGCTCACGTTCCCGCTGCTGTCGGACCCGGAGAAGGAGGTCCTCGCCGCGTGGGGCGCCTTCGGTGAGAAGAAGCTGTACGGGAAGATCGTCAACGGCGTCATCCGCTCCACCTTCCTGGTGAACGAGGACGGAACCATCGGTGCCGCGCAGTACAACGTGCGCGCGACCGGCCATGTCGCGAAGCTGCGCCGCGACCTGTCGATCTGATCGACCCCGGCATCACTTCATGTCCGAGCATTCGACGTCCGACATCAGTTCCCCGGAACCGCTCGTCCCCCGCAAGCGGCCCACCCAGGAACGGAGCAGGCGCACCTTCGAGTCGATCCTCACCGCGGCCCGCGAGGTGCTCATCGACGTCGGCTTCGAATCGCTGACATGCGAGCAGATCGCCGCACGCGCCGAACTGCCGATCGGCACCATCTACCAGTATTTCGCGAACAAGTACGTGGTGGTCTGCGAACTGGACCGCAACGATTCGAGCGCGGTGCGCGACGAACTCACCTCGTTCGCCTCGGAGATCCCGTCACTCAAGTGGCCGGAGCTGCTGGAGAAGTTCCTCGACCACCTCGCCGAACTGTGGCGCACCGATCCCTCGCGCCGCGCGGTGTGGCTGGCCGTGCAGTCGACCCCCGCGACGCGCGCGACGGCCTCGATCAACGAAGGGATCCTCGCCGACCAGGTCGCGCGGATCCTGGCGCCGTTGACGCCGGATCAGCGCGACCGTCGGGCGATGATGGCCCAGGTGCTGGTCCACACCGCGTACTCGCTGCTGAGCTTCTCGGTCCAGGACGGTCACGATCATGAGATGACCGTGTACGAACTCAAGCGGATGCTCGGCGGCTATCTCATGCTCGAAGAGGTCTCCGGCCGGAGCTAGCTCTCGCCTCGATCCTCGAGGATCGCCACGGCGGCGGCCATGTCGCCGTCGTGGGTGAGCGATACGTGGATCGACAGTCCCGCGAGTGCCTGGGCGATGTCGCCGTGCAGCCGGATCCGCGGGCGTCCGTGAGCGTCCGACTGCACCTCGACGTCGTTGACCGCGGACTCCGGAAGGAGCGGCGCCAAGCCGAACCGGCTCGACGACCACGCCTTCACGACCGCCTCCCTCGCAGCCCAGCGGGCCGCGAGGTGACGCGCCTCGTCGCCGGTGCGCTCGGCCGCATCACGCCGCTCCCCCACGCTGAAGTGAGCGCCGAACGAGGAGCCCGGAGTGCGGAGTTGCTCGGCGAACTCCGGCACCGACACCATGTCGATGCCGACCCCGACGATGCTCACCGGGCGAGACCGTCCACGGCGTAAGCGCCCTCGTCACCGAGGCGGACCTCCGGATCGAGCAGGAGCCCGGCTTCGGTCTCGTGCTCGTCACCGTCGCCGAGGCGGCGGTCGGCGGGACGCTGGTACATCGCATCGCCGCCGCACATCGCCTGCAGCAGACGCTGACGGCCGTCGCGCAGACGCCGGGCGCTCTGCTCGCGGTACGTCGCCCGCTCGGACTCGTCGAGAGTGGCGACGAACGCCTCCGGATGCACCACCGCGATGAGACCCGAGACGTGACCGAAGCCCAGCGAGGTCAGCAGTCCGGCCTTGAGCGGGAAGCGTCCGCCCATGCGCAGGGTCTCGCGCGGCCACACCAGGTGCGGGTACTCTCGCATCTTCTCGTCGACGCAGTCCAGGCTGCGGTTCGGCGGGATGACGCCGTCGCGGAGCACCTGGCACAGGCCGATCAGCTGGAAGGCGGCCGCACCGCCCTTCGCGTGACCGGTCAGCGACTTCTGCGAGACGACGAACAGCGGCGCGCCGGTGTTGCGGCCGATCGCCTCGGCCAGACGCTCATGGAGTTCGGACTCGTTCGGATCGTTGGCGCGGGTGGAGGTGTCGTGCTTGGACACCACTGCCACGTCGTCCGGGCTCACCCCCAGGGCTGACAGCGCGGACGCCAACGGCGAGGCCTTCTCGCCGCGGGCCGCGCCGAGCGCCCCCAGTCCCGGCGCCGGGATGGAGGTGTGGACGCCGTCGCCGAAGCTCTGAGCCCAGGCCACCACGCCGAGGACCGGCAGTCCCAGCTGAGCTGCCACATCGCCGCGCGCCAGCAGCACCGTGCCGCCGCCGGCCGACTCGACGAAGCCGCCGCGCCTGCGGTCATTGGCTCGGGAGAACCGTCGGTCGTCGATGCCCTTGGCAGTCATCTTGGCCGAGTCGGCGGTCGCCGACATGTCACCGAATCCGACGATGCCCTCGATGCCGAGGTCGTCGAATCCGCCGGCGACCGAGAAGAGTGCCTTCCCGAGGCGGATCTTGTCGACGCCCTCCTCCACCGAGACGGCGGCGGTGGCGCACGCGGCGACCGGGTGGATCATCGCGCCGTAGCTGCCGATGTACGACTGCACGACGTGCGCGGCGACCACGTTGGGCAACGCCTCCTGCAGGATGTCGTTGGCCTTCGACTCCCCGAGCAGGGTGTCGACGTACAGCGACCGCATCGACGTCATGCCGCCCATGCCCGTGCCCTGAGTGTTGGCGACCAGACCCGGGTGCACCCAGCGCATCAGCTCCGACGGCGAGAAGCCGGCGGTGACGAAGGCGTCGACGGTCGCGACCAGGTTCCACAGGGCGACGCGGTCGACCGACTCGGCCATGTCCGGAGAGACGCCCCAGCGGACCGGATCGAAACCGGTCGGGATCTGGCCGCCGACGGTGCGCGACAGGCTCGCACGGCGCGGGACGCGGATCTCGGTGCCCGCCAGGCGGGTGACCGTCCAGTCGCCGGTCTCGGCGTTGGGTGCGATCCGGGTGCGTTCGGGGTCGGCCGAGACGAACTCGCGGGCCGCGGCCTCGTTCGGGACGGTGAAGGTCAGATCCTGGTCGAGGAACACCGACTCCAGCAGCGGCGAGGTGTTGTCGACCATCGCCCCCTCGTCGGCGTAGCGGCGGATGCCGCACCGTTCGACGACGGCGTCGTGATAGCGCTCGGCGATCTCCGACTCGGCGACCGGCTCACCGGACTCGACGTCGTACCAGCCGGCCTTCGGGGTCTCCTCCCACGTCACCAGACCCGTGGTCCACGCCAGTTCGAGGACGCCTGCGGCCGAGAGCTTCTCGTCCACCTCCATCTCGAATCGGGTGCGTGCCGAGCCGTAGGGGCCGACCTCGCCTGCGCCGACGATGACCACCAGATCCTCGGGGCGCGAATCGAGTTCGGGCCACGCGTGCTCGATCGGGACGTCGGCGCGGGCCGGCGCGGGAAGCGCCGCCACCGTGACGCCCGCGGTGCTCGCAGCGCCGTTGTCCTCACCGCCGTTATCCTCAGGGCCGTCCTCGGTCTGTGCCTCGGCGGCAGCAGCCGCCAGGGCCCGCAGATCGATCTTCTCCGGGTCGAGCCCGGCCGTCAGATCGGCGATCAGCGGCTCGGCGACCGCCTTCTCACGCGCCTGCTCCGAGCACAGTTCGACGAGGGCCGCGGCCATCTCGGGCGTGCTCCAGGTCTTGACGCCCGCGGCTTCGACGGCCTCGACGAGTCCGTCGTTGTGGCCCATCAGTCCGGTGCCGCGCACCCAGCCGATGAGGGCGTGCGCGAGGGTGGTCCGCTTGTTCCAGGACTCCTCGGCGCCCCACCGGGTGACGAGCGCGTCGAGCGCGGCCTTGGCCTCGCCGTAGGCACCGTCACCGCCGAACATGCCGCGGTTCGGCGATCCCGGCAGCACCACGTGCAGACGGGCGTCGATGTCGTGGTCGGCTCCGATGGCCGTCAGACCGGCGATCAGCCGTTCCACCGACCACAGCAGCACCTTCATCTCCAGTTCGGCGCGCGAACCGGCGTCGGTGAGATCGCCCGCCACCCGCGGCGCGGCGAACGGGAACAGCAGCGTCGGGCGCATCACCGGCTTGACGACGGCAGTGCTGGCACCGAGGTTCTCGGTCTGTTCGGAGCCGAGCCACTCGATCAGTCCGTCCACATCGCCGTACGACGCGAGGTTGGCCGGCACCACCCACAGCGCGGCGTCGTGCCGTGCGTGAGTGCGGTAGAGCTCCTTGTAGAAGTCCATCCGGTCGCTGTTGAGGCGCGAGGTGGTCGCGACCACCGTCGCGCCGCCGGCGAGCAGCTCGCCGACCACGGCCGCGGCGATCGATCCCTTCGACGCACCGGTGACGACGGCGATGTCGTCGGCGAACCGGCCGGGCTCGGGCAGCTGGGCCGCGTGGGCGATGGCACCGTACACATCGGCGTGCTCGCTGTATCCGAGGGCCAGGGCCTTGCCCTGCCACCAGGTGGCGTGCTCGGCGACCTGGTCGCCCGCACCGGTCATCGCCTCGGCCAGCTCGTGATGACGTCCGTGGACGTCCTCCTCGGAGTCCAGCCACAGGCGGGCGAGATCCTCGCGGGCGGTGGCCCAGCGGTCGTCGAGCAGCACCGCGCGCTCGGCGTCGAACGCCGGGGCGACGGTCCGCTGCCAGTCGGAGCCGAGCTCGCTGCTGACCAGGTCGGCCAGCTCAGCGGTGGGGTCGGTCTCGGCCTGCGAGGCGTCGACCACATCGGTCAGCCCCAGCTGATCGAGGATCGTGTGCGCAGTGCGTGCCAGGACGCCGCTCGGGCCGGTGATCTGCTCGGTGAATTCGCCGAGCGCCGCCGCGTCGACCGTCCCGCCGGACGCCGAGGCCGCGGCGGGCAGTTCCACGGCGATGCCGCGGGCCTGGCCGACGCTGCGGACCGCGCGGTCGATCAGCGCGTCGAAGTCGGCGGCCGAGCCGACCGCGCCGTCGAGCAGATCACCCAAGTCGCCGCCCCGGACGCTGACGCCCTCGCGGGAGCCGAGGGCCACGGCCACCAGCGTGTGCCGACCCCAGCCCTCCCCCAGCTGCCAGGCGTTGGTCACGCGATCGGTGATGTACGAGGCGCGCTTGCCGATGGGACCGGCGATCTTGCGGATCTGGTCGCCGACGGCGTCGGTGAGCACGTCGCCGAGCGGCTTGTAACCGCGGGCCAGGGTGCTGACCGTGGACGCGAGCGCCCCCATGTCGGCCTCGGCCGCACCGTCGATGGCTCCGAGTCCGAGCTCGGTGCCGATGTCGAGCAGCAGCTGGTTGCGCCGGGACGACACGCCGTCGCACAGCGATTCGATGGTGTCGGCCGGGCCGATCTGCGCCGGCGTCATCTTGGTCCACAGGGCGATCACCGCGCGCACCGCGTCGGCCGGGCCGAACGCGATGTCGTCCGGTCGGGGCCCGGCGGCAGCCGCCGGAGCCGGAGCGGGAGCCGACGGTGCCGGAGCCGCGGCGGCAGCAGTCTCCGCCGGCGCCTCCTGCACCACGTCGTCCTCGACCGGCTCGGGTGCGGAGTCCTCCGCGCGCAGCACCGCTGCGTCGGACTCGGCGTTGAGCACCTCGGCGGCGGCTGCCGCGTAGTCGGGCAGCTTCAGGGTGTTGCGGGCCAGGCCGGAGAGCGTCGGGGCGTTCTTGACGCCCACCTCGACGAACCGGTCGATGCCCAGGCCGCCGTCGGCAGCCGGTGTGAACAGCAGATCCTGCGTCTCGATCCAGCGGACCGGGCTGGCGAACTGCCAAGCCAACAGCTCGATCAGGATGACGCGCGTCAGCTCGAAGGGCCGTGCGGCCCACGAGTCCCACTCGGCGAGCACCGCGTCGAGCGGATCGGACGGCACCAGTCCGGCGATCTCGGTGACGAACTCGCGGCTCAGGTTGAACAGCCGAGGCACCAGGTTCGGAATGTAGCGGCCGACGAGGATGTCGGGATCGATGTCGGCGGGCAGGAGTTCCTCGAGCTTGCCGCGGAACTCGGGCACGCCGGCGCGGAGCACCGTGGAGTGGAACGGCACGTCGATGCCGGGCACCAGGATGAAGGCGCGCTTGCCTCCGAACTCCTCGACGCGGCGGACGATCTCGGCCTCCAGCCGCTCCAGTCCGCGGACGGTACCGGCGATCGCGTACTGCGAACCGAGCAGGTTGAGGTTCACCACCTCGAGGTACTCGTCCACCTCGCGGCCGACGGACGCGACGAACTCCTCGACGTCGGCGTCCTTGAGACCGAACTGGCTGGGCCGGATGGCGGCCATGCGGTAGTCGGAACGGCCCTGCTCGTCGCGCGGAACCAGGTGGTGCATCGCGGAACCGCGCTGGAACACCACCTCGAGCACCGCCTCGAGCGGAAGCACGCCGGCGCAGGCGGCGAGCGCGTTGTACTCGCCCACCGAGTGACCGCAGGTGATGGATCCCTCGACGAAGGCCCCGGCTTCACGGAGCTCGGCGATCTGCGCGACACCGAGCGTCGCCATCGCGACCTGGGTGAACTGCGTCAGGAAGAGCACGCCGTCGGGGTGGTGGTACGTGGTGCCCTTCGCCACCAGAGTGGTCGGATTGTCGCGCACCACTGCGAGGATCGAGAAGCCGAGCGCCTCGCGGGTGTGCTTGTCCGCGCGGTCCCAGACCTCGCGGGCGGCCGCCGAGCGCGAGCGCGCCTCCAGGCCCATGCCCTTGTGCTGAATGCCCTGACCCGGGAAGGCGTACACCGTGCGCGGGGCGTCCAGCAGCGCGGTCGCCGCCATCACCAGTTCGCCGTCGACCTTGGCGGTCAGTTCGACGGTCTCCCGACCGGCATCCATGCCGACGCGGTCGATGCGGATGTCGACGGTGTCGCCGAGCCGGACCATGCCGAGGTAGCGGGCGGTCCAGCCGCGGATGGCGCGCGGAGCGGGAACCGGGTTCTCCCGGTCGCCCGCCGCCAGCACCTGCTGGGCCGCGGCCGAGAGCCACATGCCGTGGACGATCGGATCGCCCAAGCCGGCCAGGCGGGCCGCCAGCGCGTCGGTGTGGATGGGGTTGCGGTCTCCGGAGACCACGGCGAATCCGTTCATGCGGGCCGGTGCGGTCAGCGAGGCCGAGCGCAGGAATTTCCGCGTTCCCGGCTGCTCACCGGCGGCCGCGCCGCCCGCGCGGACCGGGTCGGGCAACGCGGCCGAACCGATCCGGCCGCGGATGGCGAAGCGCTCACGCAGCACCGCGATCGGAGAGTCGTCGGCGGCGGCGACCTCGACATGCACCTCGACCACTCGGCCGACGCCGGTGTCGGAGACGCCGATGAGGCGGGCGGTCACCGTCAGCTCGGTGTCGACCGCGGGGATCTCACCGGTGAGCTCGACCGCGTGGTCGAGGTGGACCAAGTCCAGCAGACCCTCGACCACGGGATGGCCCGCGTCGGTCCGGGCGGCGCCGATGACGCTGAAGACGCTGGGCCAGCAGGCGACGACGAGGGTGTCGGGCACGGCGAAACCGTTCGGGGCCACCGGCGTGGTCGGGGTCAGCGGGCCGGGCAGGCTCGACGCGGTCGCTCCGCTGTGGTCGGCGACCGAGTCGGCCTTCCAGGCGACCGTCGACGTGACGACGCCGTCGACCGAGTCGAGCAGCGAGCCGCCGGCCGCGACGGTCAGGAGTTCGGTCATCGCGTCCGCCGCGCCGGCCGTGGTGATCCGAGGGCTGCCGCCGTCGGTCGCCCGGAGGTCGCCGGTGAACGGGATGCGCAGAATCGAGCCCGACACCGGGACCACCAGGTCGAGCCGGATCTCATCGTCGGCCGTCTCGGCATCGGGGACGAAGGCGACCATCGCACCGCTGGGGTGTTCGGCGTACTCGCCGTCGTAGAGCTTCCAGGCGTCGCGGTCGCCGAGCAGAGCGATCGGGTTGCGGACCTGTCGGCCGGCCCACAGCACGTCCTCCGCTTCGATGAGAACGCTGAGCGGTCCCGACTCCGGGACGATGTCGCGGTGACGGCGGGCCGCGACCACCCGTGCCTGCTCACCGGCGGCCCGCAGGTCGGCGGTGACCTGCGCCTCGAAGCGGTTCAGCAGTTCGCCGACCGGCTCGTCGACGCGGGTGATGCCCGCGACGGCGACGGTGCCCGGGATGATGCAGACCTGGTCGGCCGAGTAGCGGGCGTCGTGCGCCTGCCACAGCGAGTCGCTGCGGTACCAGCGACGGACGTCCTTGTCGATCACCGGAACGAAGTTCACGGGCTTGCCGGGCGTACGGCACAGCTCGAGGAAGAACGCGACGTCGGCCGGGTGGAGGATGTCGGAGTCGATGGCCGGGTACAGTTCGGCCAGCTCGGCGATCGCCTCGTGCGGGTTCGGGACATCGCCGGCGAAGGCGGAGACGAACTCACCCGAATCGAGCTCGTTCATGCGCGCCTCGGTGCGCCGCAGCATGTCGGAGAAACGCTGCTCCCAGGTGATGTCGGCCCACTCGAGGGGCGCCTGCGCGCTGCCCACGGCGAGTTCGGCGTAGCGGTCGAGCCACTCGCGGTACGTCATCGTCGCGACGTCGCCGAAGTACGGCTTCGCGGTCGCGGCGAGGGCCTCGATGATCTCGTCGCGGCGTTCCGCGACGGCGGCGGCGTCGCCGGCCACCTCGTCGAGCAGGCGGCCGGTGCGCGAGGCGGAGTTGTCGATCTCGTGGATGTCGGCACCCAGCTGGCTGCGGCCAGAGGCCATGCCCGCCTCCGCGTGACCGGCACCGATCCAGGTGTCGCAGCCCTGGGTCTCGACGAGGAGCTGCTTCACCTCGGGCGCGGTGGTGGCCTCGAGGGTCGCCATCGCCGCGGTGCCGACCAGAATGCCGTCGAGCGGCATCGCCGGGTAGCCGTGCGCTGTGGCCCACGCGCCGGTCAGGTACTCGCTGGCACGCTCGGGCGTGCCGATGCCACCGCCGACGCAGAGCACGATGTTGGGACGGTCGCGCAGTTCGGCGTAGGTCGCCAGCAGCAGGTCGTCGAGGTCCTCCCAGGAGTGGTGACCGCCGGCGCGTCCGCCTTCCACCTGGACGATCACCGGGAAGTGCGGCACCTGCAAGGCGATGCGGACCACCTGACGGATCTGGTCGACGGTGCCGGGCTTGAACGCGACGTAGTGCAGGCCGGCCTCGGTGAACTCGTGGACCAGGTCGACGGCCTCATCCAGTTCGGGGATGCCCGCGGTGACGATCACGCCGTCGAAGGGCGCTCCCTTGGCACGTGCCTTCTGGACCAGCTTGTTGCCGCCCAGCTGCAGCTTCCACAGGTACGGATCGAGGAACAACGAGTTGAACTGGACCTGGCGGCCGGGTTCGAGCAATTCCTGCAGACGCGCGAGGTTGCCCTCGAAGATCTCCTCGGTCACCTGACCGCCGCCCGCGAGCTCGGCCCAGTGGCCGGCGTTGGCGGCCGCGGCCACGATGGCGGGGTCGACGGTGGTCGGGGTCATGCCCGCGAGCAGCATCGGCGAGCGGCCGGTGAGACGGGTGAACGCGGTGTCGACCACGGTGCGACCGTCGGGCAGGTTCACCAGGCGCGGCGCGAACACCGACCACGGCCGCGAGACCTCCGGAGCCGAGCCGGGGACGAAGAGGTTGCGCTGACCGCCGCGGGTGGCCGCGGCGATCACGCCGACGCCCTGCCCGCGCAGGTTCGGCGCCGACAGCCGCGACGCGAGATCGGCGGGTCCGAAGTCGATCACCCAGCGAGCGCCGGAGTCGACGGTGTCGCCCACCAGCTCCACCCAGTTCACCGGGTCGACGAGCACGGCCGCGGCGTGCCTGCGGACCAGCTCGGTGTCCAGACCGCAACGCTGAGCCCAGTCGACGGCCAGTTCCACCGCCGGTGCGAGATCGGGGTGATGGAAGGGGACGGTGACGTTGAGGTCCTCGATGACCGGCGAGAAGGGCGTGCCGCCGGTGACCTTGCGCTTGCGTTCGTCGGCCTCGGCGGCCGCGCGGAGCTCGGCGAGCGCACTGAACGCCGCGAGATGGCGCGGCGAGCCCGTCAGCACCACGGTGCGCCGGGAGTTCACGATCGCGACGGTCGGCAGCCCCGTGGCGTCGGCGGGCTGTCCCGCGACGTACTCGGCGAGCAGTTCGTCGATCTGCGCGGGGCTCACGCCGGCGACGGAGATCATGGGGGCGGCCTCGTGGGTGCCGAGCAGACCCGTCCGGCGGGACACGACGGTGGCCGCCGCGCCGATCAGCTGAGCGATCGCCAGCAGGTCGGACTCCGCGACTGCCGGCAGCTGGCCGTCGGCGGCCACGGCCTCGGTGGCGAGGATCCCCTGCGAGTGGCCGATGACGGCGCTGGGCGGAAGAACCGTGGTGTCCAGCCCCTGCTTGCCGAGGTTCGACACGGCCGCGAGCTGGGTGAGCAGGATCCCGGGCAGCGAGACGAGCGCGTCGGCCAGTTCGGTCTCACTGGGAACCGGCAGTTCCTCGTCGTGCGCGCGGATCCAGGTGAGGGGCTCGAAGCGGTCGGCGCCGGCGGCGGCGAGCTCGTCGGCGACCGGCTCGAGGACCTCGCGCGCGTCGTCGGCGATTCCGGCGATCGTCTCGCCGAGATCGGCGTCGTTCACCAGTTCGGTGAGCGTCGGCAGCCACGCGCCGCCCTGTCCTCCGAAGCAGATCGCATAGCTCTCGCCTGCGGCGAGACGGTCGAGCAGACTTCCGGAATCGATTCTGTCGGTGTGCTGGCCGGTGCGGTGCTGGTCGAGGGTCACAAGCTCTCCTGTCGATGCGTCACGTCGGACATGGTCCGTCGCTGGAACGTGGCCAATCGTCGCACAGAAACATGAGGCATCCCTCATGTTTGTCGGCGACCGACAGGTATACCCGCTGGTAGACCGGCGGGTAACCGCCTCGGCCAGCGCCGAAGGAATTTTCGTGACCGTTATCACATTCGGGTCCGGGCTCCGCGTGTCATCCCGATGATCGACTCATTCTTCGCGCAGGTCACTCATCGCTGTAAGTTCCGTTGCAGGGACTCGCGACAGCCGTCCAGATCCGCTGGAGGGGCCTGCTGCGGGGAGAAAATCAGGAGGATCCCACTTCATGAAACGTTCGAAGCGATTCGCGCTTGCCTCGGCGGCAGCCGTCGTCACCGCCGCCGTCGCGCTGACGGGATGCTCCAGCAGCGACAGCGGCGACACCGACTCGACGACCACGTCCGACTCGGCCGCCACCACCTCACTCGATGCGGCCGCCGACACCGCCGCCGCCCTGACCGGTGCGAAGGTCGACATCGAGGTGGAGGGCTCGCTGCAGGGCCTCAACGCCTCCGAGGTCGAGGCGTCCATCGGAACCAAGCCGAAGATGGTCGGCGAAGGCACCGCGACACTCGACATGGGCGGCAAGTCCGTCGAGGCGCCGTTCGTATACGTCGACGACCACATGTACGCAGACGTCGACGACAAGGGGTACATCGACTACGGCAGCGGCCGGTCGATCTACGACGTCTCCAAGATCCTCGACGTCAACGAGGGCGTGCCGCACGTCCTGCGCAGCATTCAGGGAGCGAAGGAGGAGGGCAGCGAGACCGTCGACGGTGTCGAGGCCACCAAGATCACCGGAACCCTCCCGGCCAAGGATCTCGCGGGCCTGACGGGAACCTCACCTCAGGCCAAGGGCCTCGACGGCGACATCCCGGTGACAGTCTGGGTCACCAAGGACGGCAAGAACAACGTCGTGCGCGTCGCCTCCGAACCCGCCAAGGGTGCCTCGATGACCGTCACCCTGAGCGACTGGGGCAAGACCGTCACCGTCACGAAGCCGGCCGACGTCAAGTCTCCGAGTGCCAAGCCGTCTCACGCACCGAAGTCCGGTGAACCGACCCGCAGCCCGGTCGGCTGATCGCCGCCGATCCAGAGAAGAGAAGACCATGAAGACTCGTCCGATCAGCCTGCGCAAGCGCCTGGCCACCGCGGCACTCGTGACCGCCGGTGTCGGTGCGGCGCTTACCGTTCCCGCCACGATCACGCCGGCCCCGGCCCACGCGGCCAACTACTACGGCGCCATCGCGCTCTCACCCAGCACCGGAGCCACCGGTCGCGCCATCGACTATCCCGACTGGTCGAGCGCGTCCAACGCGGCCCTGTCGTGGTGCGGCTACAGCGACTGCCAGGTGGTGGTGCAGATGCGCAATGCCTGCGGCGCGATCGCCAAGAGCAGTTCGTACTGGGGTTACGCGTGGGGCGCTGACCTCTACACCGCGGAGTCGAATGCCCTGTACTACTCGGGCGGCGGATACATCCACGACTGGGCCTGCACCTCGGGACACCAGTAGCCGAAGCAAGCGCGAGCGCCGGGACACCCTCATCGGAGGTCCCGGCGCTCGTGTCGTTGCGGGCGGTTACGCTCGGGTGCCATGACCGACTGCGTCTTCTGCGGCATCGTCTCCGGCGTCTCCCCCGCCCACGTCGTGTACTCCGACGACGACGTGATCGCCTTCCTCGACCTCTCACCGATCACGCGGGGACACACCCTGGTGGTCCCGCGAAAGCACTCGTCCGGTCTCGCCGATCTCGATCCGGAGATCGGCGGAAAGATGTTCGGCGCGGGTCAGCGGATCGCCGGTGCCATGCGGTCGAGCGCGATCGGCGCCGACGGAGTGAATCTCGCGATGAACGACGGCCGTGCCGCGTCCCAGACCGTCTTCCACTCGCACCTGCACGTGGTGCCCAGGCATGCAGGCGACAAGCTGACCTTCGCTAAGGGGTTCCTGACGCGTCGTGCCGGCGACTTGGAGTCGACCGCCGCCGTGTTGCGATCGGCGCTGGAGTCACAGTCGTGACCAGGACTGTCACTCCCGAATCGCTGTCGCAGGCAGCCGCACTGATCGCCGCCGCAGACCATGTCTGTGTCTTCTCCGGCGCGGGGATGTCGGCCGAGAGCGGGATTCCGACCTTCCGCGACGCCCTGACCGGACTGTGGGAGAACTACGATCCCGCCGATCTCGCCACGCCCGAGGCGTGGCGGCGCGACTCCGACCTCGTGTGGGGCTGGTATCGGGACCGCGCGGCGCGTCTTGGCGAGGTGGAGCCGAACGCCGGGCACCACGCGGTGGCCGAGCTCGGCCGGAAGAAGGAGTCCGCGGGCGGTCGTGTCAGCGTCATCACGCAGAATGTCGACGATCTCCACGAGCGAGCTGGGTCGACGGTCGACGCTCATCTGCACGGCAGTCTCAAGGCTCCGCGCTGCGAGGCCTGCCCGCATCGCGCGGATCCGGACGTCGCACTCGAGTCGGTGCGCCCCCGATGCCCCGAGTGCGGCGCGAGTCTGCGCCCCGGCGTCGTGTGGTTCGGCGAATCGCTTCCGAACCTCGACTGGCTGACAGCGTCGCAGACGGTCGGGGCCTGCGATCTGCTGATCATCGTCGGCACCAGCGGGGTGGTCCACCCCGCCGCGGGACTGCCGATGCTCGCCGCGGAGGCGGGCACGCCGATCATCGAGGTGAATCCCGAACCGTCCGCGCTCACCCCTCTGGCGACCCTGTACCTTCCGACGACCGCCGCCGCGACGCTGCCGCTGATCATCTGACGGCGGCGGGTGTCGCCTCGTTGAGCGACACCCCCGACCCCGCTGATTGAGCGAGCGGAGCGAGTCGAAATCATCCCGCCCCCAACCCGAGAACCTCAGCCGACGATCATCAGCAGCGGCGCGACCAGACCCATTCCCGCGAACCAGCCGGGCTGCTTCTGCTCGAGCGTCTGAGGGGGAAGGCTACTCGCAAAGCCCCATGGGACAGAGCAGCCGCACAAGATTGACCGCTCACGGCCCACACCTGCGAGAACAGGCATCCTGGGCTGTGAGCGGTCAATCTCATGCGGCAGTGCGCCGTGAGCCTAGCGACTGTCGCGACCGCGGCCGGCCACGCGGGCCGGTCGCTTGCCGAACTTGTCGCCGCCCTTGCGGTAACCGCCCTTGCGGCCGCGGTCTTCGTATCCGCGCGCCGATCCGCGGGCGCCTCCCCGACCGCGCGGCGGACCCATGTCCGGGCGCAGGTCGATCGGATGCTTGCCGATCTTGGTGTGCTTGAGCATCCCGAGCGTCTCGGCGTCGAGATCGTTGGGGAGTTCCACGAGGCTGAAGTCGTCGCGGATGCTGATGTTGCCGAAGTCACCGCGAGTGAGGCCGCCCTCGTTGGCGATCGCGCCGACGATCGCGCCCGGCGACACCTTGTGCTTGCGGCCGACGGCGATGCGGTACGTGGCGAAATGACCGCCGCCGCGCGGTGCACGGTCACGCCGGTCCCCGCGATCGCCCCGCTCGCCCTTGGGCGGATCGGGAGCCATCAGGAAGCCGCCGTCGCGGGTCTCCAGGGCCAGCGCCGCGGCGATGTCGGCCATCGCGACGTCGTTCTCGCGGGCGTAGTTCTCCACCAGCCCGCGGAACAGATCCAGATTGTCGGAGGCGAGGTTCTCGGTGATCGAATCGGCGAACTTGGCGACGCGCTGGGCGTTCACGTCGTCGACGCTCGGCAGATCGATCTCTTCGAGATCCTGCCGCGTGTGGCGCTCGATCGACCGCAGCAGATGACGTTCGCGAGGCGAGACGAAGAGCAGCGCGGTGCCCGACCGCCCGGCCCGGCCGGTACGCCCGATGCGGTGCACGTACGACTCGACGTCGTGCGGGATGTCGTAGTTCACCACATGCGAGATGCGGTCGACGTCCAGTCCTCGAGCGGCCACGTCGGTGGCCACGAGGATGTCGAGCGAACCGTCCTTGAGCTGATTGATGGTGCGCTCACGCTGGGCCTGGACCATGTCGCCGTTGATCGCCATCGCGCTCAGGCCGCGGGCGCGCAGCTTCTCAGCGAGCTCCTCGGTGGCCGACTTGGTCCGGACGAAGACGATCATGCCGTCGAACGGCTCCACTTCGAGCACCCGCGTGAGGGCGTCGAGCTTGCGCTGGTGCGATACCTGCAGGTACTTCTGCGTGATGTTCTGCGCGGTCGCCGTCTTGTTCTTGACGGTGACTTCCTGCGGGTTGTTCAGGTACTTGCGCGCCAGGCGGCCGATGGCGGCCGGCATGGTCGCGGAGAACAGCGCGACCTGCTTCTGATCCGGGGTGTCGGCGAGGATTCGCTCGACGTCCTCGGCGAAGCCCATCGTCAGCATCTCGTCGGCCTCGTCGAGCACGAGGAACTCGAGCTGCGACAGGTCGAGGGTGCCCTTGTCGAGATGATCGATCACGCGGCCCGGCGTGCCGACGATCACCTGGGCTCCGCGGCGCAGGCCGGCCAGCTGGATCCCGTAGCTCTGGCCGCCATAGATCGGCAGCACCTTGACCTCGGGAAGGTACGTCGAATAGCTGCCGAAGGCCTCGGCCACCTGCAGCGCCAGTTCGCGCGTGGGCGCGAGCACGAGGGCCTGCGGCTTGCGGGCCGAGGTGTCGAGTCGGGTGAGGATCGGCAGTGCGAAGGCAGCGGTCTTGCCGGTGCCGGTCTGCGCCAGTCCGACGACGTCGCGTCCCTCCATCAACGGAGGGATGGTCGCCGCCTGGATCGGCGACGGCGTCTCGTAGCCGACGTCGTCGAGCGCCTTGAGCACGCCGGGGTCGATGCCGAGGTCACCGAAGGCGGTGGACTTCTCGGCCGCGGGCGCGGTAGAGCTGGTGTTCTCGGATTCGCTCATCGGCGAACATTCGTAGTCATCGGGTGTAGATAATACCCCGCCGACACCCTGTGACGCCCCTCACTGAGATGTGCGGTACGGTTCCATCACTTGGATCGCGTTAGACAGATCAAGCAATTCGTATCACAAGGGGACGTCACCATGCAGGAGTTCACTGCTCCATCCATCACGACAGTTGATGAGAACGCCACCACGATCACTGCTCTGCAGCGCTACCGGAAGGACCGCCCGACTCTGCCGCTGTTCCGCAGGCGCGCGGACTCCGGGCAGTGGATCACCGTCACCGCCGGCGCTTTCGCCGACGACGTCGACGCCGTCGCGAAGGGCCTGATCGCCGCCGGCGTGAGCCGTGGCGACCGCGTCGCGCTACTGTCTTCCACCCGGTTCGAGTGGAGCCTGATCGACTACGCGATCTGGCGCGCGGGTGCCACCACCGTCGCGATCTACGAGACCTCGTCCCCCGACCAGGTGGAGTGGATCCTCACCGATTCGGGCGCATCGATATTGATCGTGGAGACCGCGGCCAACCGGTCGACCCACCAGGAGGTGATCGCGAAGGCGCCCGAGCTTCGCGAGACCTTCGTCATCGACGACGGCGCGATCAACGCGCTCCGCAAGCGCGGCGCCGACCTCCCCGACTCGGTGCTCGACGAGCGGGAATCGCAGGCCCGGGCCTCCGACGCCGCCACGTTGATCTACACCTCCGGGACCACGGGCCGGCCGAAGGGCGTCGTCTTGACGCACGAGAACTTCCTCGCCGAGTGCGCGGCGACCGCCGAGGCCGTCGGCACCGGCCTCGAGGAGGGGAAGTCGACGCTGCTGTTCCTGCCCCTCGCACACGTCTTCGCACGGGTCGTCGCCGTGGGCTGCGTGGAGAACGCCGTGGTACTGGGCCACACCAACGACATTCCGAATCTGATCGCCGACCTGGCCGTATTCAAGCCGAACTACGTGCTGTCGGTCCCGCGCGTCTTCGAGAAGGTGTACAACACCGCCGAGCAGAAGGCGATCGACGGAGGCAAGGGCAAGATCTTCGCGAAGGCCGTCGACACGGCGATCGAGTACAGCCGGGCGGTCGAATCCGGCGACGCGGGCGTCCTCCTCAAGGTGAAGCACGCGGTCTTCGACAAACTGGTGTACGGAAAGCTGCGCGCCGCGCTCGGCGGCCACTGCGAGGGCGCCATCTCCGGCGGCGCCCCGCTCGGTGAGCGGCTGGGCCATTTCTTCCGCGGCGCCGGGGTGCCCGTGTACGAGGGCTACGGCCTCTCCGAGACCACCGCCGCGGTCACCGCCAACAACGAGGAGCACAGCCGCATCGGTTCGGTGGGGCGTCCGGTGCCCGGCGTCACGGTGAAGATCGCCGACGACGGCGAGATCCTGCTCAAGGGGCCGATGGTCTTCTCCGGCTACTGGCGCAACGAGCAGGCGACGGCCGACGCGATCCGCGACGGTTGGTTCCACACCGGCGACATCGGCCGCCTCGAGGACGGCTACCTGTTCATCACCGGGCGCAAGAAGGAACTGATCGTCACGGCAGGCGGCAAGAACGTCTCGCCCGCCCAGCTGGAGGACACCATCCGGGCGCACCCGCTGGTGAGCCAGTGCCTCGTCGTGGGCGATCAGAAGCCGTTCATCGCCGCACTCGTGACCCTCGATCCCGAAGCGGTCCCCGGATGGCTCGAGCGCAAGGGGCTGCCCGCGTCGACGCCGTTGTCGGAGCTGATCCGGAATCCGGAGCTGCGCGCCGAGATCGACGCGGCGATCGCCGGCGCGAACAAGACCGTGTCCAAGGCCGAGGCCATCAAGAAGTACGAGATCCTCGAGACCGACTTCACGATCGAGACCGGTGAGCTGACGCCCACGCTCAAGCTGAAGCGGAACGTGATCCACCAGTCGTACCAGGAGGCGATCGCCGACCTGTACAGCTGAGCGGCACGTCTCGACGTCGACTCCCGCGGCGGCGCACCGGCATCGATGCCGGTGCGCCGCCGTTCGTCGCGGGGACCTGCGCGGACTGCGCGCTTCGCCCGGTCTTACGCTGGCGGTGCCGCAGCGCTGCGGCCGCGAGTGGGCAGGTGCCCGGAACGGAGTACGACGAGATGAACAGGCCCGATAAGTGCGTCCCCGGGTCACTCGGTGAACAGACGCTGAGCGTTCACGGCGGCAATCACGCCTCCGGCACGGGCACCGACGGCGACGGCGCGGCGATTCGCGTGCCGATCATCATGGCGAACTCCTACAACCTGCCGCCCGATCCGTCGACCATGGACTGGTCGAACCCCGAGCACCTCACCTACACCCGCAACACCGGGATCAATCAGATCGCGCTGCAGGACAAGCTCTGCGCGCTCGAGCACGGTGAGGACGCCGTCGTCCTCGCCTCCGGCGTCGCCGGACTGCACGCGGTGTTCTTCGGGCATGTCAACGCGGGCGATCACGTCGTCGTCTCCGACACCACCTACGAGGCGACCTACAAGCTCTGGACGTCGCTGCTGCCTCGCAAGTACGGGATCGAGGCCACATTCGTCGACATCACCGACCACGACGCCGTGATCGCAGCGATCCGTCCCGAGACCAAACTTATCGCCACGGAGGTGATCGCGAACCCCACCACCAAGGTCGCCGACATCGCCGCGCTGGCGGAGATCGCGGACGCCCGCGGCATCATCCTGATGGTCGACTCCACGTTCACTCCCCCGCCGCTGTACCGCCCGCTCGACGACGGCGCCGGCCTGGTGGTGCATTCGCTCACCAAGTACATCAACGGCCACGGCGACGCGATGGGCGGCGCGGTGATCGGGCGTGCCGATCTCGTGGAACCGATCCGGTCGGAGGCGATGGTGGACGTCGGCGGCGTGATCTCGCCCTTCAACGCCTGGCTCATCATGCGCGGCTCGGTGACACTGCCGCTGCGCCTGCGGCAGCATCAGGAGTCGGCGCTGGAGCTCGCCCGGTTCCTGGAGGCCGACGAGCGCATCGCCTACGTGGCCTATCCCGGTCTGGAGAGCCACCCGCAGCACGAGCTGGCCAAGCGTCAGTTCGGCGCGGGCGATCGCGGCATCGGCGGTTTCGGCGGCATCATGTCGTTCGCACTGAAAGGCGATCCGGACCTGCAGAACCGCTTCGTGAACGACCTGAAGGTCGTGACGTCGGCGGTCTCCGTCGGCCACGACGAGTCGCTGATCGTGCACGTGGGCACCAGCGGACCGCGCGTCGCCGCCTACCCGGAGGGCTTCCGCGAGTACGGGCACCTGCGATTCTCGGTCGGCCTCGAGGACGTTGACGATCTGAAGGCCGACCTCGCGGCCGCCCTCGACTCGGCCGCGGGCTAACCGCCCGCCCGGTCCTCGGCCACTCGCCGCACCACGCTCTCGTCGATCTGGAACCCGAAGGCCTCTGGTGCGCGGGTCGCGGCCAGCACGCACAGACCGTGCACGGCGGCCCAGCACGACACGGCGCGCAGTTCGTCGCCGGTCGCCTCGACCAGGGCCGAGAACCAGCCGCCCGTGGTCTCGCGGAGGCGGCCGCCGGCCGAGTCGAGCAGGTCGTGCCGGAAGATCAGCGTGAACATGCCCGGCCGGGCGCGCGCGAACCGCCAATAGGCGACGGCGCCGTCGCCGATGCCGTTCGCGATGGCGGGTGCGAGAGCGGCGTTGAGATCGGCCACGCCTTCGGCGGCGATCGCCGCCAGCAGACTCTCGAGCGTCGGGAAGTACCGGCGCGGAGCGCCGTGCGAGACGCCTGCCCGGGCGGCCACCGAACGCACGCCCACCGCACCGAATCCCGCGGTGTCGACGAGGTCGACCCCCGCGGCGACCAGCCGTGCGCGCGTACTCGGATCGTCAACCACGTTGACAGTGTCTACGGCCGCCCCCCACACTGTCCAGTAGACACTGTCTACGAAAGGCCTCCCGTGCTGTATCCGCTCTGCAAACACGTTCTGATCGGCCCCGCACTCCGGCTCTGGGTGCCGATCACCGTCGACGGCGCCGACCGCGTTCCCACCAGTGGCCCGGTCATCGTGGCGGCCAACCACCTGGCGGAGATCGACTCCCTGGTCCTCCCGCTGGCCATACCCCGCCGACTCTCGTTCTTCGCCAAGGCGGAGTACTTCCGGGGTTCCGGAGTCCGCGGCGCGGTCAGTCGTGCGTTCTTCCGCGGAACCGGTCAGATCCCGGTCGACCGGTCGGGCGACGACGCCGCGCTCGAGGCTGCGGCGCAGTTGCTCGCCCGGGGCGGAGCGTGGGGCATCTACCCGGAGGGCACGCGCTCGCCCGACGGGCGTTTGCACCGCGGACACACCGGGATGATGCGAGTCGCGGCGCGAGTCCCGGGCACCGTCATCGTCCCCGTTCTGCTCTCGGGAACACGCGAGGTGAATCCGCCCGGCACCCGGCGAATCGGTCGCGGACCGGTGCGAATCCGCATCGGCGACCCGATGCCGGCCGATGAGTTGCTCGGCGCCTCACACGACGTCCGCGGCGCCACCGACGCCGTCATGGCCGCGATC
Source organism: Gordonia sp. LUNF6 (assembly GCF_047041125.1). Taxonomy (NCBI): domain Bacteria; kingdom Bacillati; phylum Actinomycetota; class Actinomycetes; order Mycobacteriales; family Gordoniaceae; genus Gordonia; species Gordonia sp. LUNF6. Next base: position 1,425,820 of record NZ_CP178181.1, on the reverse strand, counting down.
GCCGCACTCGGCTCCGTCGCCTGCGTCGACGAGTACGCGCGGCCCTACCATTGACGGATGCTGTCGTCTCTCGCGTCGTTCACTCTCGCGTCGACGCTCCTGGTACTGCTGCCCGGCCCCGACTCCCTCGTGGTGATGCGCGGATTGGCCCGCGGCGGCAGGGCCGGCGGGGTCCGGACGTCGCTGGGCGTGATGACCGGACTGCTGGTCTGGATCCTCGCCGCCGTCCTCGGTCTCTCGGCGATTCTGCAGATGAGTGAGATCGGTTACGAGGTGCTCAAGATCGTCGGCGGCTGCTACCTGGTGCTGCTCGGCGTCCAGACACTGCGCTCGATCCGGTCCCTGCGCGGCGGGCCGTCAGTCGATGAGGCGCCGTCGTCGCGCCGGGCGGGCTTCCTCACCGGATTCACGACCGACATCCTCAATCCGAAGATCGGCATCATGTTCATCACGCTGCTGCCGGGCTTCGTTCCGGACGGTGCGCCCGTCGCATGGACGACGCTCGGCTTCGGTCTGGTCTATCTGGCGCTCACCGGCGTCTACTTCGCCGTGCTCATCGTCGCCGCCGACCGGATCGGCGCCTGGATGCGTGCGCCCCGCATTCGGCGCCGCATCGATCTGGTGGCCGGTCTCGCGCTCGTCGGTTTCGGGCTGAGGCTGGCGACGGAGTAGCCGGGGCGTCGTTCCGCTACCGGCCCGACGTTCAGTCGGCCCGGTAGAGGATCCCGCGCCCGATGGCTTCGCGGATCGCCGGCATCGCCGCCGCGGCGAGCGCGTCGGCGTCCACGCCGTGGAAGTCGGCCAGCAGTGAGATCAGCGCGGCCAGCGGCACTTGGCCGCGACAGCCGGCGAGAAGCGACGTCAGCACCTCGTCCACCGGAAGCACCGCTCCCGGACCGCCGGGGCGGGTCACCGAGGCGCTCACCTGCTGCCAGCCGTCGTCGCCGGGGAGCGCCTGGGTCTCCAGAAACACCGGTGAGGTGCTGAGCCGGGAGGCCAGCAGGTCGGCGTCGGAGTTCTCACGCAGGAAGTCGCGCCTCCCCCAGAAGGCCTGCGCTTCGAAGCCGGTGACCTCCTGGCCGGCGGCGGTGATCTCTTCGATCACCACATCGGCCGGACGATCCTCGACGGGTCGGCGGAAGGTGATCGAACCCATGCCGACGGCGACGATCCCCTCGGACTCGAACCAGTCGAGCCACCGCGCACCCCGCTCGGCCGCGTCGACCACCGACTCCCCCGCATCCGAGACCCAGAGCGAGACATAGCTGATGGGATCGGCCAGTTCCCGCTGGACCACCCAGGCGTCCAGACCGCTCGCCTGCACCCACTCCCGGACCCGGTCGTCCCATGCGTCGAGGTCGCGCACCTCCCAGTTCGCCAGGATCTGCGCGATGCCGCCCGGATTCAGATGTTCGCCGATCCGCTCGATGAGGCTTCGGCTGATGCCGTCTCCGGCCATCCCGGAGTCGCGGTAGATGTAGTCCTGCGCACCGCTGCCGACGACGAACGGCGGATTGGACACGATCAGGTCGAATCTCTCGCCCGCCACCGGCTCGAACAGGCTGCCCTCCCGCAGGTCCCAGTCCAGTCCGTTCAGCCGCGCCGTCGCCGCCGCAAGTGCCAGCGCCCGCGCGTTGGTGTCGGTGGCGACGATCGTCTCGCAGTGCGACGACATGTGCAGCGCCTGTACGCCGCATCCGGTTCCGAGATCGAGAGCCCGCGCGAACGGCGTGCGGATCACCGCCTGCGCCAATGACATCGACGCCCCGCCGATGCCGAGCACGTGGTCGTGGGCCACGGCGCCGGGACGCATCGAGGCGTCCTGATCGGCGACCACGAGCCGGTCGGCGTCGTCGCTGCCGTGCGGCCGGATGTCGAGGACGGCGCGCACACCGCCGTCCGCGGGCTCGATCACCTGCTGGTCGACGAGGGCGACAAGTCCGACGCCGGGCAGTGCGGCGGCGACGTCGTCGGCCGGTTCCGTGGAGCCGAGCAGGAACAGCCGGATCAGAGTCGCGAGCGGCGCGCGGTCGGGGGCCGCGCGCCGCGTCTGACGCAGAGCGGGCCACCACACACCGCTCACCAGCGCTCGGCCGGCCTCCTCGCCGAGGAGGTCGGCGATTCCGTCGGAGGTGTAACCGGCGGCGCGCAGGTCCGCCCCGAGGGCGTCGACGATGTCCGGAGCGTCCAGAGGGTAGCGAATCACCGCACGAGCGTACCGGTACAGTTGCACTGCACGCGCGAGTGGCGGAATTGGCAGACGCGCTGGATTTAGGTTCCAGTACCCACTAGTGGTGTGAGGGTTCAAGTCCCTTCTCGCGCACCAGCAGTCGCCCCTGTACCCGGCAGGCCGACCTCAAAGGTGTGCGCGAGCTCGGGCACCACACTCGGGGTCGCGCGCTTGAAGTCGCTGCGTTCAAATAGTGCCAACTTCAGACAAATCGGTCGATTCTCCCGGTAGTGACTCCATTGACCGCAATGATCGACCGGTGAGCGACAACCTCGAATGTGCGGACCAGAGCGTCACCGACGAATGTGTCGGAACGGTGCGGATGCTCAACGGCACCCCACGATGCACTCGGCATTCGCTACGCAAGGTCATGGACACAGAGCCCGGATCTATACCACCCAAGGGCCGACGCAATGTAGCACTGTGGGTCCTCAGCGGTATAGCGCTGGCGGTGGTCGTCGCACTGACCATAGGGGTCACGCTGCTGTTGGTCCGGTATCAATATCTGCCCGCGGTCGCTTCGCCGCCGACGTCATCGACGTCACTGCGACCAGTACAGCTTCCACTGCCACCTATGCCGTCGACCACGACGATACCGGCAACAACTTCGCTCACTGCCACAGCGCGACAGACGCCGCCACCTCGCGGACTCACCGTCAAGTACGTCGTCCGGCACCTCGCTTTCGATTTCGGATACGCACCGATCATTCCTGAGACCGGACAATTTGATAAACAGCGCACACTGTCGCCCGACTCACCTCCCGAGGGCGGATTTAACGACTATTGGTCACAAACACTGCACTTCGCCACCACACCCGAATACGTCGGCTTCTCCGTGACCTCTTACGACTACATGCCGATCCGATGCGAAGTATGGATCAATGGGGAACTGAGAGTCGCTCACGAGCAGGAGGACAAGAACACGCCCTTGGTCTGCCGCGCCACCAGACGCACCAGCTAGAACCGGAAATCGAATCCCAGCGCGAGCCCGATCGTGTTGTCACCGGGTCTCGCGTCCTGACGGGTTGCTCACGCGCACCTATGGGTCGCGCCTGAGATCAGTAGCCACAAGGCGTACCGAGGGCAAATCGCCCTCGGCGCGCCTTGCCACGTCTGATGTCAGCGGCGTCCCGGTCTACGACACTCCCGGGGTACGGGACGAGCGTTCTGCCAACCGCACGAGGCACCATCGAAGGATGACGCATCGCACTTCACCGATCGCCGCCCTCGCGGCCGCGATCCTCGCGTCGCTCGGCATCGCCGCGACGTACGAGCTCCTCGTCGTCTCGTACGCGGGCCAGATGGTCGATCAGGACGTGATGGAACTGATGGGCGCGCGCACCGGGAACGACGCTCCGACGGGCGGTCTGCTCGCCGAGATACAAGTCCCCGTGCTCGCCGGCTGCGGCCTGCTGATCGGCGCGATCTGTCTCGCGCGACGATCCTGGCGGCTCGCCCTGCACGCGAGCCTGCTGATCGGCGCCGTCGTGGTGCTCGCGGTCGTCCTGAAATCCGAGCTGCAACGACCGCCGCTGGACGTCGGCAACGCGCTCAACTCGTTCCCGTCCAACACGGTCGCCGCGTTCGCCGCGGCGGGGATCGCCCTGTGCGCGGTCACGCCCCGCCGTGCGCGGCCGCTCGCGGCGATCGCCGCGACGGCAGGTCTCGGAGTGGTCTCGTTCACCGTCGTCAGCCAGCAATGGCACCGACCGTCGGACGTCATCGGCGGAGCGCTCCTCGCGGTCGCCGTCGCGGCGGTCGTCGATCTGCTGATCCCGGCGTGGAACGCGCGGCCGGCACGCGCTCACACCGAGCACGACGTGCGGGACTGGCAACGGTCGCGAGCGGCTGTGCGGTGAGACCACCCCGGGCGCACCCCTAGACCTGCCAGCCCTCCGCTTCTCGCCACCGCTGCCACAGGTCGGCGAACACCCCGCCGCGCGCGAGCAGGTCGTCCACCGCACCCGAGTCCACCACCCGGCCGTGGTCCAGGACGATCACCGAGTCGGCGAGCGCCACCAGCGCGGGTCGGTGCGTCACCACCACAACCGTCCGCGTCCCGCGGATCCGCCGCAGCGAATCGACCACGGCGCGTTCGGTGATCACGTCGAGTGACGACGTCGCTTCGTCGACCAGCAGCAGTCCGGCGGGCTTCGCCAGCGCGCGGGCGAGCCCGACTCGCTGGCGTTCGCCGCCCGACAACGTATTGCCGCCGTCGCCGATCCGCGAGTCCCAGCCCTCGGGGAGCGAGTCCAGCACGGCGTCGAGTCGAGCGAGATCAGCGATCTCGACGAGATCGGGCTCGGCGCTGGTGACCACGTTCTCGCGCACCGTCCCCGGCCGCAGCGAGGTGGTCTGGAAGACCATCGACGCGTTCTGCAGCCGACCCGCGGCAGTCGTCTCGTCGCCGCCGAAGTCGACTCGTCCGGTGCTGGGTTCGCGGAGCCCGGAGATGACGTCGAGCAACGTCGACTTGCCCGAGCCGGACGCTCCGACCAGCACCGTGATCTCCCCGGCAGGGATGGTCAGCTCCACCCCGTCGAGGGCCCGCGTCCCGTCCGGGTAGGTGTAGCCGACCTCGCTCAGACGGACCGGCACGGGAGCACCGTAGGCTTCGCGGAGCGCGTCGTTCGACGTCGATCGCCGCACTGTGTTCTGTTCGGCAGCCAGATCCTCGACGACCAGGTCGCGCAGCTGTGCCAGCAATCGCTCCACTCCGGCGATCGGGGTGGCCAGCAGCGAGAGCGAACCGGTGGTCTCCACCACTCGCAGCAGGACGACGACCATCGCCGCCGCGGTGACTCCGGAGAGGGTGCCGTCGAGGTAGAGCGCTCCGGTCGTGACGCCGAAGGCCAGCAGAACGACCTGACCGGCGACGGTGAAGAGCAGGTCGCCGGGGATCTGCCAGGCGAGCAGCCGGAAACCGCGCCGCCGCGAATCCGCGAGCACCTCGTCGACGGTGCCGGTGCCGACCCCCGCGGCGCGCAGCGTGGGCTGTGCCCAGCCGAATTCGAGCATGCGGTCGTCCAGCGCGCGGCCTGCCTCGGCGAACCGATCCTCCGACTTCGCGACGGCCCGGCGTCCGCCGTAGAAGGCGCCGAGCAGGACGATACCGCCGACGAGAGCGACCACCGCGAGCTGCCACGACACGAACAGCAGGCCGACGGCCAGCATCGGCACCAGCAGGGCCGCATGGATCAGCGGCGAGAAGAGCAGGACGATCGCCGAGACCGACTCCGGGCCGGACTTGGTGACCAGGTCGCGCAGCCGGGACGCACGATCGCCGTGGAGTTCGGCCGGATCGAGCCGGCCGATGGCCGACACACCGGCGCTTTCGGCCGCGTCGATCAAGCCGAATCCGACGCGGAGTCCGGCGCGGGTCGCGAGGATGTCCGCGGTCCAGCCGACCGCGAGCACCGCGACCATCGCCGCCACCCAGACCCACGCGTCCGACGGGGTGTCGCCGAACAACGCGCGCAACAGCGGGATCGACAGCAGCACGGCCGCCGCCTGCAGCGCCGTGGACAGCGTCGTGAGCGCGTAGAAGGCGAGGCGGTGCGGCCGCCCTGCGGCGCCGGTGATGACGCGGACGTCGGCGAAGACGGTCGGCAGGATTCGGGTCGAGTCTGAACTCATCGGAGGGCCTCCTGCGCCTGCGCGGTCATCGCCGCGTATCGTCCACCGGCCGCGATCAGTTCCGGTCCGGTCCCCTGCTCCACGATCTGTCCGCCGTCGAAGACGACGATCCGATCGGCGTCGGCGACGGTGTGCAGTCGGTGCGCCACGATGAGCACCGTGCGCCCCGCCAACAGCCTCGACAGGCCTTGCCGCACCTCCCACTCCGAGTCGGGGTCGGCGGCGGCGGTCGCCTCGTCGAGGACCACGAACCGCGGGTCTCCGAGCAGCGCCCGGGCGATCGCGACCCGCTGCCGCTGGCCTCCGGAGAGGCTGTCGCGATCGACCACCGTGTCGTATCCGTCGGGCATTGATTCGATGACGTCGGCGATGTGAGCCGCCCGGGCCGCCTCCGCGATCGCCGCACGATCCGCGTCGGGCATGCCGAGCGCGATGTTGTCGGCGATGGTGCCGCGGATGAGCTGGACGTCCTGCAACACCACGGCGATCCGCTGCCGCAGCTGCACCTCGGGAATGTCGCGCAGGTCGACGCCGTCGAGCAGTACCGCGCCGGCATCCGGGTCCCACAGGCGAGCGACCAGAGCCGCCACGGTGGACTTGCCCGCACCCGACGGTCCGACGAGGGCCGTCGTCCCGCCCGCGGGCAGGTCCAGGTGCAGGTCCCGCACCACCGGCCGACCGGGCGTGTAACCGAAGGTGACGCCGCGCAGTTCGACTCGCGCCGGGCCGCTCGGCTCCGGCCCGGTGCTGCCGTTCTCCGCCTGTTCGAGCTCACCGCTCGACAGCAACAGGTCGAGCGAGGTCTTGCCGTTCATCCCCTCGCGCAGTCCGCCGACGGCGTACGACGCGGCGAGCAGCCGGTCGCCGAACGAGGTGCCGAGGATCAGGAAGGGCAGGATCGCGGCCGCGTCCATCTGGTCGGCGGTGATCAGTGCCGTGCCCGCCAGCGCGACCACCACCATCGACGTCGTCGGCCGGTTGAGCTGCAGAATCACCGACTTCGCATCGATCGTGGCGCGCTGCCAGTCCTTCAGGAACTCGGTGAGACGCCGCAGTCGGGCGGGCAGGTCGGTGATCGCGCCGTCGCCGAACACGCGGCTGACCTGCTGCGTGCCGATGTAGCGTTCGGCGTCGCCCGGCAGGGTCGCGTCCCATCGCATCTTCTGTTCCAGGCGGGCTCTGTCGGCAGTCGCCAGGCGTGCCATTGCGACGATGTACCCGAGTACCGGCACCAGCAGCACCAGAGCGAGTACCCAGTTCACCGAGAAGAGGTACCCGAGGATCGCCAGCGGCGTGACGATCGCCGTCACGAGATCGGGCACCGCGTGGGTCACCAGGTAGTGCAGCGACGAGATGTCGTCGGCGACCAGCTTCTTGACCTCCGCGCTGCGGCGACCGAGGAACCATCCGAGCGGCAGTCGGGTGAGTTTGTGGAGCACTCGCCGCCGCAGCGCCGCGGCATACACCTGGTCGTAGAAGTGCAGCACGGTGATCAGCACCGCGCTGCCGGCGGCGCCCGCCACCAGAACGATCAGTGCCGTGACCGCGACGTCGATCAGCTCGTGGCGGTCGGCCCCCTCCACCAGCAAGCGCGCCAGCTCCGCGAAGAGCACCAGTGGCACAACCGCGAGCACCGCGAGCACGAGCGCGAACAGACCGGCGACGATCAGCGCGGGAAGGGCGGGTTTGAGGACGGGCTCGGCGGGCGCTGCGGCCTTCGGGGCGCGGGGCGGGGTCAGAGCGGCCGCGACATCGTCCGTCGCCGTCTCGGAGGCGGTCGACACGGCGGTGTCCTCAGTCGCCGTGTCGACCTGTTTTCCCATCGCACGTCCGGCCATCCAGTAGGCCTGGGTGTGCATGGTGGCCTTGTTCTGCTCGTGGTTCAGGGCGAGCGCGCCCTTGGCCAGTCGCGTCGCCTTGCTCTCGGCCGTGACCCACGTGTGCCATCCGCGATAGTCGTCCTCGCCGATCGCCTCGGTCAGCGCCCGGCGGTCCGGACTGGTGGGCACCCAGTCGACGGTGAGGCCCGGATGCTCGGGCAGCGGCAGGTCGCGGTCGTCGTCGTTCTCGTGCTCGATGACCGCCCGGATCGGGATGTCGTCGCCGATCTCCTCGATCAGCCGCACGATGGCCGGCCATGCCGCCACGTCTCCCATCAGCAGGTATCCGCGCGGACGCTCGCCGTCCGCGGCGATGTCGTAGCCGTCGCCGCCGAGCCGTGTCATCAGCAGTTCATCGCCCACGACGGCATTGCGCGCCCAGGTGGACGCGGGTCCGGCCGGATCGTGGACGAGGAAGCAGATCGCGAACGTCCCCGCCGCCGGGTCCGGATCCAGCAGCGTGTATCCGCGTTGATGGAACTTGGCCGCGTTGTTCACATCCGGGAACCAAGCACGGATCCAGGCGGCCGGCTTCTCGCCGCCCAAGTGCAGGATCTCGCCGCACTGGAACTCGATGCGAACGACGTGTTCGGTCACCCACCGCACACCGGTGACCGTCGCCGGATGATTCTTCGCTCCGAGAGCGCGAAGCACCGCTCCCTGGAAGCCCTTGCCCATGTCCACCCCATCGTCAACCACTCGAACCTAAGATTAGGCTTGGCTAATTAGTAGCAGACTGGTGGCAGAACGCACAGTGAGGGCGGCCGCACCGGGCCCGATGCACGGCAGCCGACCAGGTACCTTCGATAGTGTGAAGTCCTCTCTGCCGTCGCCCGCCAAACGACGTCACCGCCCCGCACTGATCGCGCTGGTGGCGGTCGCGGCATGCGCTTGCCTGGCGCTCGCCTGGTGGCAGTGGGGCCGCTACGAATCGTCGACGGGCACCGGCCAGAACCTGGGATACGCCCTGCAGTGGCCGGCCTTCGCGGTGGCCGTCGTGTACGCCTATCGCCGCTTCGTCGTGATGGAAGCCGATCCGGACGCTGAACACCGCGACCGCGCCGAGCCGACCGAGATACCCGAGGGGGTCCTTCCCGAGCGGCCCACGCGACACGACCCGTCGGTCGCGGCCATCCTCGACGCCGCCCCGGACGACGACCTGGCCGAGTACAACAGATACCTCGCCGAACTCGACAGACACCCGACGCACGACTGACGCATCAGCTGAAATCTCCGCGCGACCGATGAAGGACCACGACGTGACCGAATCCGCCAAGACCGCCGACGACGCCCCGGACGGGACTGTGACTGCGACCATCCCCCAGATCCGCAGCGCGCTGCTGCGCTACCGCGTTCTGGCCTGGGTCACCGGCGTGTGGCTGCTCGCCCTGTGCGCCGAGATGATCGCAAAGTTCGGCTTCGGAGTCGAGGGCTTCGGCTGGGTCGGCGTCGCTCACGGCTGGATCTACTTCATCTACCTGATCTGCACCGTCGACCTGTCGATCAAGGTCCGGTGGCCGCTGCCGAAGCTGGTGGCGACCGCGATCGCGGGCACCATCCCGTTCCTGTCCTTCTGGTTCGAGCACATTCGCACTCGCGATGTTAAGGAGCAGTTCAAGCTCGATCAGTGATCGTCTAGCTCGATCCCCAGGCGCTCGGCACCGGCCTTGTAGAGGGCGACCACCTCGCGACGGATGGACGCTCGGTCGGTGAGCTCGTTCGGCCACGGCACGCGGACGGGACGGTCCGCTCCGTCGACGGTCGCCGTCCACTCCCCCGCAACCGAGTCGAAGCCCGTCATCACCGCGGCGGTGGCGTCGGGTTCGGCGAACGCTCGCACAATCGCGAGATTGTCGTCGGCGTGGTCGTCGTTCATATGCGACAGGACGGCGGAGACGACGGACTCGTCGAAGGCCGTCACGACTGGCCCTCGGCGAGGGCCCGGAGTGCCGGGACCAACTGTGCCAGCGCCTTGCCACGGTGGCTCAGCGCGTCCTTCTCCGCGGGCGGCAGCTCCGCGGAGGTGCGCCCGGCGGCCACCTCGTCATCGGGAATGAACAACGGGTCGTAACCGAAGCCGTTCGCGCCGCGCTCGTCACGCAGGATGGTGCCGCGCCACTCTCCGCGGACCACGGTCTCGGCGCCCGTCGGCAGCACCAGCGCACACACCGAGACGAACGCCGCACCGCGTCGTTCGTCCGGTACGTCGGCGAGCTGGGCCAGCAGCAGGCGATTGTTGGCGGCGTCGCCGGCGCCACCGCTCCACCGTGCCGACAGGACTCCCGGCATGCCGTTGAGCGCGTCGACGGCGAGGCCGGAATCGTCGGCCAGCGATGGCAGTCCGGTTGCGGCGACGGCCGCGCGAGCCTTGAGCAGCGCATTGTCCTCGAACGTCGCACCGTCTTCCACCGGTTCCGGATAGCGCGTGACATCACCCAGCCCGAGCACCTTGAGCCCGGTGATGCCCGCCGCTTCGACGACGCGTCGCAGCTCGGCCAGCTTCTTGGCGTTGTTCGACGCCAGCAGGACCGTCCCGGTCACTGCCCGCTGCCCGGGAGCGATCCGGGGTACGGCTGCGACAGCACTTCGCGCTGCGCGGCGACGATGTTCTCAATGCCGGCGCAGGCCACGTCGAGCATCTTGTCGAGCGTTCCGCGCGCGAAGGTCGCGCCCTCGCCTGTCCCCTGCACTTCCACGAGGGTGCCCGCGTCGGTGGCGACCACATTCATGTCGACCTCGGCACGCGAGTCCTCGTCGTACGGCAGGTCGAGGCGGACGCGGCCGTCCACCACACCGACGCTCACCGCCGCGATGATGCACGACAGCGGCTGCGGGTCGGCCAGCTTGCCCGCCGCGCCGAGGTAGGTGACGGCGTCCGCGAGCGCGACGTAGGCGCCGGTGATGGCCGCCGTCCGCGTTCCGCCGTCGGCCTGCAGGACGTCGCAGTCGATGGCGATCGTGTTCTCACCCAGCGCCGCCAGATCGATGCACGCGCGGAGAGAACGTCCGATCAAGCGGCTGATCTCGTGCGTGCGTCCGCCGATCTTGCCGCGCACCGACTCACGCTTCGAGCGCTCGTGGGTCGCGGCGGGAAGCATCGAGTATTCGGCGGTGAGCCAGCCGAGCCCCGATCCGCGCCGCCACGACGGCACGCCCTCGGTGACGCTGGCGGTGCACATGACGCGGGTGTTGCCGAATTCGACCAGCACCGAACCGGCCGGATGAGAGGTGAAACCGCGGGTGAACTTGATGGGCCGGAGTTCGTCGTCTGCCCGGCCGTCTGCTCGTGAAGTCACGCCCCGACCTTACTGGACAGGCCGACATATCCGCCGACGAGGCGGTGCCGGGCAGCGCGCAGCACATCCGCGCAACTCCGCGACGAACGCGCGGGCTGGGAGCGCGCGTCCGTCGTCGAACTGCGCGGATACAAGAACGGGCAGACCGGAAGCGACCGTCGCGGCTCAACCAGCGAGGCGACCTAGGCGACCGGCTTACGGACCTCGATGACCTGACCCTGGTGGACGAGTTGCAGCGGTCCCGCATACTCGCCCGACGCCTCGTCGAGGATGGCGGCGGAGTCGGCCCACGGGACCACGTGAGTCAGGGCGAGCGAGCGGACCGATGCGCGGGCGGCCACCTGTCCGGCTTCGACCCCGGAGAGATGCAGCCCCTCGGGCCGGACGCCGGGCTCGTGCGTCCACGACGCCTCGCACAGGAACAGGTCGGCGTCGCGCGCGAGATCGACCACCTCCTCGCACACGCCGGTGTCGCCGCTGTAGGCGAGCACCTCGCCGTCGGGGCCGACGATCCGCAACCCGAAGGTGCTCGGCGGATGGTTCACCTTGTACGGCTCGATGTGGAGGCCGTGGATCTCGACGGCTTCGCGGTCGACCCACTCGCGCACGTCGTAGGTGTCCGACAGGTCGTCCACCTCACCCGGGTACTCCGACGCCCCGGCACCGACGCGCAGCGCCGTGCCCTCCGGCCCGTACAGGAGCGAACGTTCGGTGGCCGGAGTCGGCGCCCACCGACGCCACACCAGCATTGCGGGCAGATCCATGCAGTGGTCTGCGTGCAGATGACTGAGCAGGACGGCGACCTGGTTCGGATCCGCGTGCTGCTGCAGTTCACCGAAGACACCGTGTCCGCAATCGATCAAGACCGGCGGGTGTCCGTCGGCCTGAACCAGGTATCCGGAGCACGGTGCACCAGGGCCGTTCACACTCCCTGAACACCCGAGCACCGTCAAACGCATGGGACACACTCTGCCATGCCGCTCCGGAAATCCGGCATCAATCCGCCCTCCTGTGACCGGTGAGTTGGCACTGCATCGACCGTGCCGAACGCCACACGGGAGTGGTCAGAAATGCTCTACGTGGCCCACCGAAGGTCCCAAGAACCGGGTCGAGAGCTTGCGGAACGAGTCCGGATCGCCGGTCGCGGAGAAATGACGCCGGGCCACGCGATTCGAGTGCGGATGCAGGGCGTCGCGCTCGGTCAGGACGCGGACAGTGTCCTTCGCCGTCTCCTCGGCGCTCGACACGAGCGTCACCTGATCGCCCATCACCAACTGCACCACACCCGACAGCAGCGGATAGTGGGTGCACCCCAGGACCAGAGTGTCGACGCCGGCCTCCTGCAGCGGCTCGAGGTAGCCCTCGGCAAGACCCAGGATCTGGCGTCCGCTGGTGATCCCCCGCTCCACGAAGTCGACGAACCTCGGGCAGGCGACGGCCGTGATCTCCACATCGCGTGCCGCGGCGAACGAGTCCTGATACGCGCGCGACGCGATGGTCGCCTCCGTGCCGATGACGCCGATCCGACCGGTCTTGGTCGCGACCACCGCGCGACGCACGGCGGGCAGGATCACCTCGATGACGGGAATCGGGGCATAGCGTTCACGCGCATCGCGCAGACAGGCCGCCGACGCGGTGTTGCAGGCGATGACGATCGCCTTGACCCCACGGTGCACCAATTCGTCACCGATGGCCAGCGCATGCCTGCGGATCTCCGGAATGGTCAACGGCCCGTACGGCCCGTTCGCGGTGTCGCCGATGTAGATGACATCCTCATCGGGCAGCTGATCGATGATCGCGCGCGCGACGGTGAGCCCGCCGACGCCCGAGTCGAAGATGCCGATGGGACCGGTTTGCAGCTCGGTTATCGGGGGCCTCCCTTGAGTTCTGGTCGTCGGGGCTCAGAGCTGCCCGGATCGCGTCGGTCGCTGAGCATCCACGCCGCCAGCACGCCGCCGACGGCGCCGAACAGGTGTCCCTGCCACGACACTCCACCTCCGTGCGGCAGCACGCCCCACAGGATCCCACCGTAGACCGCCAATAGGACCACCCCGCCCAGCACCTGCCACACGTCGCGGTTGAATAGACCGCGGACCAGCAGATACGCCAGCCACCCGAAGACGATCCCCGATGCGCCGATCGTCACCGAGCCGGTCGGGGCGGTGAGCCACACTCCCAGACCGCTGATGACCCATACGATCGCCGTCACCCACAGGAAGCGTCCCGACATCAGCAGCAGGAAGCCGAGCACCACGCCCGGGATCAGGTTGCCGATCAGGTGAGCGAAGTCCGAGTGCAGCAGCGGCGCCCAGATGATCCCGTCGAGTCCGGACAGCCGTCGCGGCACGATGCCGTACTCGTCGAGGTCCCCACCGGTCGCCATGTCGATCGCCTCGACCACCAGCAGCACGACGGCGATGACGCCCATCGTGATGCCCGACCGCTCCCACTTGGGCATCGGCGACCGACGCGGCTTCGGAAGACGAGGGTCGGACGGCGACGCGATCCCGCCGCTCATGCGTCGCCGAAGGCGGAGAACAGCACGTCGCGGTATGCCGGGATCCCGGCGACGCCGGTCGCGGCGACCACCGCCGAGACGATCGCCCGCTGCACCACCGTCGCCGATGCGTCGGCCAGTGCCGCGACGATCGCGGTGTCCGGGTCCATCCCCGGCGGAACGTCGACCGCGGTGTCCGGATCGGCGGCCTTCTCGCCGGTGGCGACGGCGAACAGGGTGTCGCCGTCGAGCGGTGAATGCGCGGGACGGACCGCCCGCGCGAGGCCGTCGTGCCCGGACATCGCCAGACGCCGGGTGCTCGCCACCGACAGCGTGGCATCCGTCGCGACCACCCCGATCGTCGTGTTCAGTACCGTGCCCTTTGCGGTGAGCTCGGCGAGCCTCTTGATCTCGAGTTGCTTCGGCGCGCGCAGACGGTGCAGTTCGAGGTCGTCCGCACCCCACGGCAGCCCTGTCGACGGATCGACGACACCGCCGACCGGATTGGCCACGACGAGAGCGCCGATCGTCAATCCGCGAGCCGGACCGTCGGAGAACGTGATCGACGCGGTGCCCACGCCGCCCTTGAGTGCGCCGGCGCGCGCCCCGGTCCCGGCCCCGACCGATCCGATCGCGAAATCGGTCCTGGCGTCGGCGAGCGCCCGCGCACCGAACTCGACGGTCGGACGGTTCTCCCACCGGCCGACCGGGAGGTCGAAGATGACCGCGGCCGGCACGATGGGCACCACGTGCCCCTGACCGTCCATCGGCAGTCCGACGCCGGCCTCCTCGAGTCCCCGCATCACTCCGTCGGCCGCGGCAAGACCATAGGCACTGCCACCGGAGAGCACGATCGCGTCGGCGCCGCGGACCGTGTTGACCGGATCGAGCAGGTCGGTCTCGCGCGTCCCAGGACCGCCGCCGCGCACGTCCACCGCCGTCGCGCACCCGCGCGGCAGGGTGATCACCGTGGTCCCGGTCGCCCACCCGCTGCCGGGTTCAGCGACACTCGCGAGCACCACCTCGTCGTCGAGTCGGTGGTGATGGCCCACCGCGATTCCGGCGACATCCGTGATCCGGTTGCCGGGGCGCGACACAGACGACTTCGGCTCGGTCACCATCCGTCGTGCCCCCACTCCCCTTGCGACGGGTCCTCCGGCTGCGTCCACTCCGCCGACATCAGTGCTTCGACCAGCAGCCCCTGCACCACCGACAGCCAGTCGTAGACGTCCTGGTGTGCGGCGTGCGGATGGTCGGGCGGCAGCTTCGAGGGCTCGTCGGTGATCCCGAGCATCGCGCCCAGGGCCAGTCGGATGTCGGTGAGCGCCGTCAGCCAGCGGTCGGCCTGGGACTCGGTCAGCGAGACGTCCCCGCCCCCGCTCGGCAGTGTTTCGAGAACGGTGCGTGCCGCGGCGAGTTTCGCGTCGATGATCTGCGGTTCGTTGACGCTGCGCAGTCCCCCGTTGAGGTCCGCGGCGATCGGTCCGGCCGCGAGTTCCGGCTCCTGGTCGGGTCGATGGAAATCGGGCAGCAGCCGTCCCAGCGTGACATCGTCCGGTGCGCGGGTGTGCCCCGTCTGGATCCCCGTCAGCTCCGACAGTTCGTCGCGCGGAGCCGACTCGGCACGCTCGTTGAGCAGATCGGTGATGGACTCGACCATCGACGCCAGCAGTTGGCATTCGTAGTTCTCGAGGTTGGAGCAGATGCGGACGTCCTCGCCCGCACCGGTTCTGCGCCAGGTCCGCATCAGGAGTCGTGCTGCATGGTCGCCCACAGGCCGGCCGCATGCAGTTTGCGGACGTCGGCCTCCACCTTCACGCGGTCGCCGCTGGAGACCACGGCCTTCCCCTCGGTGTGCACCTGCATCATCAGCGCCTTGGCCTTCTCCTCCGAATAACCGAAGATCCGCTGAAAGACATAGGCGACGTAGTTCATGAGATTGACCGGGTCGTCCCACACCAGCGTCACCCAGGGGCGGTCGTGAGTCACCTCTGGTTCTGCCACCGCGGTACCGGTGCTCGTACCTGGTGTCGCCTCATCGCGCGCCATGAGTAATAGGGTAGCGAAGGTGACCAGTACCGCGCTGCTGACCGATCAATACGAGCTGACCATGCTTTCGGCCGCCCTGAGGGCCGGGACGGCGCAGCGCAGCTGCGTGTTCGAGGTCTTCGCCCGCCGCCTCCCCGACGGCCGACGCTACGGAGTCGTCGCGGGCACCGGACGTCTGCTCGACGCCCTCGAACGCTTCCGATTCGGTCCGGAGGAGATCGACTCGCTCCGGACCGTGGTCGACCAGGACACCCTGGCATGGCTCTCCGACTACCGCTTCCGCGGAGAGATCGACGGGTACCGCGAGGGCGAGCTCTACTTCCCCGGCTCGCCCATCCTGACCGTGCGCGGCGGCTTCGCCGAAGCTGTGGTGCTGGAGACGCTGATCCTCTCGATCCTCAATCACGACAGCGCGATCGCCTCCGCGGCGGCGCGTATGGTGAGCGCTGCCGCGGGCCGCCCGATCATCGAGATGGGCGGACGCCGCACGCACGAGCGCGCGGCGGTCGCCTCAGCGCGCGCCGCATATCTCGCGGGAGTCGACGCGACCAGCAATCTCGAGGCCGCTCGCACCTACCGCGTGCCGAGTGCGGGAACCGCGGCGCACGCGTTCACGCTCTCGTTCGCGCATCCCGACGGCAGCGACGAGCGGGCCGCCTTCGCCGCGCAGGTCGAGGCGCTCGGCGTCGGGACCACCCTGCTCGTGGACACCTACGACATCACCACCGGTGTCAAGAACGCGATCGAGGTCGCAGGCACCTCGCTCGGAGCGGTCCGGATCGACTCGGGGGATCTGGGCGTCCTCGCCCGCCAGGTACGCAGGCAGCTCGACGAGCTCGGCGCCACCGGCACCAAGATCGTCGTCTCCGGCGATCTCGACGAGTACGCCATCGCCTCGCTGCGCGCCGAACCCGTCGACATCTACGGCGTCGGAACCTCGCTGGTGACCGGCAGCGGTTCACCGACTGCGGGCATGGTCTACAAACTGGTCGAGGTGGACGGCGTCCCGGTCGCGAAGCGGTCGAGCCACAAGGAGAGCCACGGCGGACGCAAGCGCGCCGTTCGCGCAGCCCGCGCGTCCGGAACCATCGTCGAAGAGATCCTGTTGCGTGCCGACGCGCCCGCGGATCAGGCGATCCCGGGCACCGGAGGCCTGGACGTGGCCGAACTCCAGATTCCACTGGTCCGCGGCGGCGACCGAGTTTCCGGGCTGCCTACACTGGAGCAGTCCCGCGGGCATCTCGCGCACGGGCTCGTCACCCTCCCGTGGGAGGGTCTCGGGCTCAGCCACGGCGACCCCGCAGTCCCCACCCGCTACCTGACCGAACCGGAGAGTCGATGACCGAGGAGACCCCACCGCGGAATCGTGCGCTGATCGTCGTCGACGTCCAGAACGACTTCTGCGAGGGCGGCTCCCTCGCGGTGGCCGGCGGCGGTGCGGTCGCCGCCGCGATCAACGCGATCACCGGCTCGTATCCGGTGGTGGCGGCCACCCGCGACTACCACGTCGACCCCGGGGGGCACTTCTCCGAGACCCCCGACTTCGTCGACTCGTGGCCACCGCACTGCGTGGTGGGCACGCCCGGCGCCGAGTTCCATCCGGCCTTCCGCACCGGCCCCGTGCAGGCGGTCTTCTCCAAGGGCGAGTTCGACGCCGCGTACTCGGGCTTCGAGGGCCGCGACGAACACGGAAACGGCCTGGCCGACTGGCTCACCGCGCGCGACGTCTCCGAGGTGGACGTCGTCGGCATCGCCACCGACCATTGTGTTCGCGCGACCGCGGTCGACGCCGCCGCGGCCGGCTTCGCCACACGTGTGCTGCTGGACTTCACCGCGGCCGTCGCCGAGACCACCACCGCGACCGCGTTCGACGTCATGCGCGACGCGGGAGTCGAGCTGGTGGGCACCCTCGTGCACACCGGTGCCCCTCACGAAGACGACGCGGCCGAGTGAGCGTCCCCGATGTCGCCGACCTCCTGGCCACCGCCGTCGAATCCCTCGGCGGAGCCCGGCGCGACGGTCAGCTGGCGATGGCCGAGGCCGTCGGCGAGGCGATCGAGAACGACCATCACCTCGCGGTCCAAGCCGGTACCGGCACCGGAAAGTCGCTGGCCTACCTGGTCCCCGCGCTCCGGCACGCCGTCGACACCGACGAGACCGTCGTCGTCTCGACGGCCACCATCGCCCTCCAGCGCCAGCTGACCGAACGTGACCTACCGCGTCTCGCGGGCGCGCTCGCGAAGCCGCTGGGCCGCGAACCGTCGTTCGCGATCCTGAAGGGTCGCGCCAACTACCTGTGCCTCAACAAGATCCACTCGGGAGTGGCCGACGAGGATCCGAACGCCGAGCTGTTCGACGCCTTCGACCTGTCCCGCATGGGCCGCGAGGTGACGCGGTTGCGCGAGTGGACCTCCGACACCGAGACCGGAGACCGCGACGATCTCTCCCCCGGCGTCAGCGACCAGTCGTGGCGCCAGGTGAGCGTCTCCTCGCGCGAATGTCTCGGGGCGTCGAACTGCCCCTACAGCGAGGACTGCTTCGCCGAACTGGCACGGAAGAAGGCCGGCGCCTCCGACGTCGTGGTCACCAACCACGCGATGCTCGCCATCGACGCGATGAGTCCGGCGACCATCCTTCCCGAGCACCGCGTGGTGGTCATCGACGAGGCCCACGAACTGGTGGACCGGATCACCTCCGTCACCACCGAGGAGATCTCGGCCGCGAGCGTCTCGCAGGTCGCCCGCCGGCTCGGCAAGTTGATCGACGACGAGAGCGCCGACGCGCTGGTCGGCGCGGGCGAACAGCTGGAGTTGCTGCTGGAGGACTCACCCCAGGGCGAGTGGACCCGACTCCCGAGCGGCGCACCCGAGGTCCTCGCATCGCTGCGCGACCGCCTCTGGAACGCGCGGAACGCGGTCGGTCCGGCGCCGTCGGCAGGCACCGATCCGGAGGCTGCGGCCGCCAGGCAGATGGCGCTGTCGGCCACCGACTCGCTGCACGATTCGGTGGTGCGAGTGCTGACGGTCTTCGCCGAGACCGACATCACCAAGAGGCACGACGTCGTCTGGCTGTCCGCCGACCGGATCCGCGGAAACGTCCGCCCGACGCTGCGGATAGCGCCGTTGTCGGTGGCCGGGCTGCTGCGTACCTCGCTGTTCACCGACTCGACTGTGATCCTCACGTCCGCGACCCTGACCATCGGCGGCAACTTCGACGCCCTCGCACGCACCTGGGGGCTGCCCGCCCACGGTGGCAAGGACGTGGAGGCCGCGGGATGGCGCGGCATGGACGCCGGCAGCCCCTTCGACTACCAGCGCGCCGCGATTCTCTACGTCGGCAAGCACCTGCGGGCGCCCGGCCGTGACGGCATCGCGGAGTCGACGCTGGACGAGATGGTCGATCTGATGAACGCTGCGGGCGGTCGTACCCTCGGCCTGTTCTCGTCGATGCGGGCCGCCAAGGAGGCCGCGGAGAAGCTCCGCGACCGAGTCGGGTTCCCGATCCTGTGCCAGGGCGACGATGCGACGTCGGCACTGATCGAGAGATTCGCCGCCGACGAGGCCACCTGTCTGTTCGGCACTCTGTCGCTGTGGCAGGGCGTCGACGTCCCGGGTCCCTCGTTGCGGTTGGTGATGATCGATCGGATCCCCTTCCCCAGGCCCGACGACCCGCTCCTGTCGGCGCGCCAGCGCGATGTGGACGCGCGCGGCGGCAACGGCTTCCTGACCGTCTCGGCGAACCACGCGGCACTGCTCCTCGCCCAGGGCGCGGGCCGGCTCCTCCGCGCCACCGACGACCGCGGCGTGGTCGCCGTGCTCGACTCACGTCTGGCGACGGCGCGGTATGCGGGCTACCTCCTGGCCGGGCTTCCACCGTTCTGGCGGACCACCGACCGCGATGCCGTCCGAGCCGCGCTCACCCGCTTGACGACGGGCGCCGCGAAGAAGTGACGGGGCGATCGTGACGGACCCGCTGTGGCAGCGGCTCGGCGCCCGGCCCCGCGTCGCGGACACCGAATTCGCCGTGTGGGCGCCCAATGCGCGATCGGTCACCGTCTTCGGCGACTTCGACCGATGGGCGGGCACCGACCACCCGATGGAGCGCGGACCGCACGGCGTCTGGACCGCCACGGTCGACGGCGCGCGGCCGGGAATGGCGTACAAGTACCGCGTGGTCGGAGCCGACGGACTGACACGCGACAAGGCCGATCCGCTCGCCCGTGCGACTCAGCGACCACCCGAGACGGCGTCGGTGATCGCCGGTCCGTCGTCGTTCGTCTGGAACGACGAGACGTGGATGGCCGCGCGCGCCGACCGGCGCCCCGAGCGCGAGCCGATGTCGATCTACGAGGTCCACCTGGGGTCGTGGCGCTCGGGCCTGAGTTATCGCGAGGCCGCCGTCCAGCTGGCTGAGTACGCCGCCGACCGCGGCTTCACGCACGTACAGCTGATGCCGATCACCGAGCATCCCTACGGGGGATCGTGGGGCTATCAGGTCGGCTCGTACTTCGCCTGCTCCAGCCGGTGGGGCACCGCCGACGACTTCCGCTTCTTCGTCGACCACCTGCACTCGAAAGGGATCGCGGTACTCCTCGACTGGGTCCCGGCGCACTTCCCCAAGGACGCCTTCGCGCTCGGCGAGTTCGACGGCACTCCCCTCTACGAGCACGCCGATCCGCTGCGGCGGGACCAGCCGGACTGGGGCACGTACGCGTTCAACCTCGGTCGGCCCGAGGTCCGCGACTTCCTGATCGCGAGCGCCGTCTACTGGTGCTCGGAGTTCCATCTCGACGGGCTGCGCGTCGACGCGGTCGCGTCCATGCTGTACCTCGACTACTCGCGCGGCCCGGGCCAATGGCGGCCGAATGCGCGCGGGACACACGAGAACGACGAGGCCGTCGACTTCCTGCGGCGCCTCAATGACGCCGTCCACGAGGCGTGTCCGGGCGCCGTGATGATCGCCGAGGAGTCGACGGCGTGGCCGGGGGTGACAGTCTCCACCGACCGCGGCGGGCTGGGCTTCGACTTCAAGTGGAATCTCGGCTGGATGAACGATCTGCTGTCGTTCCTCTCGCTCCCGCCGCGGCGGCGTGCGGAGCTGCACGAACGTGTCGCGTTCGGCCTCACGCACGCCACCGCCGAGCGCTACGTCCTGCCGATCAGTCATGACGAGGTGGTCCACGGCAAGGGCACCCTCGTCACGAGAATGCCAGTCTCAGCCGACGCTGCGGCGGGGGTGCGGCTCGCCCTGGCCTTCCAATGGGCCCATCCCGGCAAGAAGCTGCTGTTCATGGGGCAGGAGTTCGGGCAGACCCGAGAGTGGGCCGACGACCGCGGGCTCGACTGGAACCTGCTCGATCCGGACGGGTCGAACGCCTCGGTCCACCGCGGCATCGCGCTCGCGGCCCGCGACCTGGCCCACCTGCACGCCGAACTGCCGGCGCTGCACCGAATGGACTGCGACGCCCGCGGCTTCGCCTGGCTCGACGCCCGCGACACCGCCAACACCGTCATCGGCTTCCTGCGGCTGGCCGACGACGGGGCGGCCACCGGGGGCCGCATCGTCGCCTGCGTCTTCAACTTCTCCGACCGCGATCTCCACGGCTACCGGCTGGGCTTCCCGCTCGCCGGGCCGTGGCGCGAGATCCTCAACACCGCCGCGCGGGAGTACGGCGGTCACGGGGTGGGCAACCTGGGCCGGATCGTCGCGGTCGACGAGCCGAGCCACGGCCGTCCCTACAGCGCGGCCATCACCCTCCCCGCTTCCGCCGCGGTCTTCTTCACACCGGGCCGCTGACCCTGCCGGTGGCCGGCGGACGGTCGGAGGCGTCAGTACAGCGCTGTGTCAGTACAGCGCTGTCGCCAGCTTCCGGCGCGCTGCCGTGACGAAGGGCTCGGCGGGGTCGAAGAGCTCGAACAGCTCGAGGAGCCGGGCGCGCGCCCGGGTGCGGTCGTCGTCGCGCGTCACCTTCACCAGCTCGATGATCCGATCGAACGCGGCCTCCGGCCGCTGACCGAGCAGCAGCACGTCGGCTGCGGCGAGCTGAGCGTCCACGTCTCCGGGCGCGGCGGTGTTGACGATCTCGGGTTCGTGGGCCTGCGCTCGGGTGACGAACTCGAGGTTGCGGACCACGGACTTCGCCTCGACGTTGTCCGGCTCGAGTTCGGCGATCGCGCGATAGGCGGCCAGCGCCCCGTCGAGGTCGCCGGAGTTCATCAACTCCTCGGCGGCCGCCATGCGCGGATCCTGCTCGGGCTCGTCGTCGGATGCCGTCGCCGCGGTCTCCGGAAGCAGATGTCCGGCCTTCGCGAAGATCTCGTCGATCCATCCGCGGATCTGCTCCTCCGGCTGCGGCCCCTCGAACATCGCGACCGGCCGACCGCCGATCAGTGCGATCACCGTCGGCACCGACTGAGCACCGAAGGCCTGTGCGATCCGCGGGTTCGTGTCGACATCGACCCGCGCGAGTGCCCACCGGCCGCCGGCTGCCTCGGCCAGGCGCGCCAGCACCGGGGACAGCTGCGTGCTCAGTTCCGACCACGAGGCCCACAGGTCCACCACCACCAGCTGCCGGGTGGAGCGTTCGACGATCTCCGTCTCGAAGTCGAGTTCGGTCACATCGAGGACGACGGCGCCGGGGCGAGAGTCAGAAGCGGGCCGGGACGCAGCTGCCCGCTGCGCCTCGGCCCGCTCCTTGAGAACTGACAGATCTACGGCACCCGCCATCGCGATGGCGGCGTTCGCCGGTTCATTGCGTCGAGAAGGTCTGGTCACACCTTCAGTGTGTCACGATCGGCGGACTCACTGAACGTCGAGTCGGACAGTTCGCCCAGATGACCGTTCTTACTGGCCCACTGCTCGAACCACACCGTGAAGAACGGCGGGATCGAGGCGACGAGTGCCAGCGCCAGAACCTTGAGGTTCCACTTCAACGACCGCGCGGTGAGCACGGTGATGATCAGGTAGACGACGAACGCCACACCATGGAGCGCGCCGGGGACCATCGTCGCCGCATCGATTCCGGCTCCGTACTTGACCCCCATGCTGATCAAGAGCAGGCCCCAGGTGATCGCCTCGATGACGGCGATCAGCCGGAAACGCTTGGCCGGGGTCGAGACGTCGAACACGTTGCCCATCCCACTCACGCCTTCGGGACTCGGACGATGAGCGCATCGCCCTGGCCGCCGGCGCCGCACAGCGCCGCCACGCCGACCCCGCCGCCGCGACGGGCGAGCTCGAGAGCCAGGTGAAGCGTGATACGTGCGCCCGAGGTACCGATCGGGTGACCGAGCGCGATTCCGCCGCCGTTGACGTTGACCTTCTCCGGGTCGACGCCCAGCGCGCGGGTCGACGCCAGGCCGACGGCCGCGAAGGCCTCGTTGATCTCGATCAGGTCGAGATCGGCGGGGGTGATGCCCTCGCGCTCGCAGGCCTTGACGATCGCGTTGGCGGGCTGCTGCTGCAGCGACGAGTCCGGGCCGGCGACCACACCGTGGGCGCCGATCTCGGCGATCCATTCGAGTCCGAGCTCCTCGGCCTTCGCCTTGCTCATCACGACCACGGCCGCGGCTCCGTCGGAGATCTGCGAGGAGTTGCCCGCCGTGATCGTGCCACCCTTGCGGAACGC
Source organism: Gordonia sp. LUNF6 (assembly GCF_047041125.1). Lineage (NCBI taxonomy): Bacteria > Bacillati > Actinomycetota > Actinomycetes > Mycobacteriales > Gordoniaceae > Gordonia > Gordonia sp. LUNF6. The sequence goes on along the minus strand of NZ_CP178181.1, from coordinate 1,402,605 downwards.
CGGACGCAGACCCGCGAGGGTCTCCACGGTGGTGTCGGCGCGCACACCCTCGTCCTCGTTGAACAGGATAGGGTCACCCTTGCGCTGCGGGATCTCGACCGGAACGATCTCGTCGGCGAAGACGCCCTTGGCGATCGCCTCAGCGGCCAGCCGATGGCTGCGCGCGGCGAAGGCGTCCTGCTCCTCACGGCTGAAGCCGTCGGTGTCGTTGCCCTGCTCGGTCAGCGCACCCATCGGCTGATCGGTGAAGACGTCGTGCAGTCCGTCGAACGCCATGTGGTCGACCAGTTCGGTGTTGCCGTACTTGAATCCCGAGCGGCTGCCGGGCAGCACATGCGGGGCCTGGGTCATCGACTCCTGGCCGCCGGCGACCACGCAGTCGAACTCGCCCGCGCGGATCAGCTGATCGGCGAGCGCGATGGCGTCGATTCCCGACAGGCACATCTTGTTGATCGAGAGCGCCGGGACGTCCCAGCCGATGCCCGCCTTGACTGCGGTCTGCCGGGCCGGCATCTGGCCGGCTCCGGCGGTGAGGACCTGTCCCATGATCACGTACTGGACATGCGACGGGTCCACGTTGCCGCGCTCGAGCGCGCCCTTGACCGCGACCGCGCCGAGATCGACGGCGGAGAAGTTCTTCAGCGATCCCTGCAGGCGTCCCTGAGCGGTGCGCGCGCCGGAAACGATCACTGTGGTGTTGTCGGACATGTATCAGCTCCTTGGCGGTGGGGGCAGCGGTCGTCACGGCGGCACACGCCGTCGCTGCGGTACTGCTCGGGGCAGCCGCGATGGCGACCCCGTCTGCAAACAACGCTACCGTTATGGCATGACCAACTCCCCATCGAACGACGTGACAAACACCACCAACGGAGGCCCTCTGACCTCGATCGGCGATCTCGTGACAGCGATCGACCATGTCGGCCTCGCGGTCCCGGATCTCGACGCCGCAGCCGCCTGGTGGCTCGACAACTTCGGCTTCGCGAATCAGCACGAGGAGGTGAACGAAGAGCAGGGCGTCCGCGAAGCGATGATCGGCCCCGAGAACGGCGACACCTTGATCCAGCTCCTCATGCCGCTCAACGAGGAGTCGACCATCGCCAAGTTCATCGACCGCAACGGACCGGGAATGCAGCAGATGGCCGTCCGCGTCACCGACCTGGACGAGGTCGCCAAGCGTCTGACCTCGGCGGGAGTGCGACTGCTCTACCCGCAGCCCAAGCGCGGAACCGCCGACTCGCGCATCAACTTCGTCCATCCGAAGGACGCGGGCGGGGTTCTCCTCGAGCTGGTGGAACCGGCCGTCGGTCACTGATCACGACCGCATTCTCGTCGCCGAGCGGGCGGTCGGCCCCGTGCCGGCCGCCCGCGCTGTGCAAGCTCGCTCGCAACACCCCGCATTCGATACTGAATTCGGACGCCGATCGGACCTAGACTGGCATCATGTCAGCCCCTGGACATCGTCAGAGCCCCTTCCCCATCGTGATGCGCGGATACGACCGCGACCAGGTCACCGATCACCTTCGGCGGCTCGAAGCCGAATTGCGCATGATGGCCGCCGATCGTGACTCCGCTCATGCCAGCGCGGACGAACTCCAGGCGCATCTCGACGACGCCCGACACCGCATCCGTGAGCTCCAGGACGAGGTGAACACTCTCTCCGTCCCGCCGACGACGGTCGCGGGGATGACCGAGCGCGTCTCCCGCATGCTGCAGTTGGCCACCGACGAGGCCAGCGAAGTCCGTGCCAACGCCAAGGACGAGGCCGACGAGACGCTGTCCGTCGCCCGCCAGGAGGCCGAGGACATCCGTGCGTCCGCGGCAGCGGCCGCCACCCGGACCAAGGAACTCGCGCAGGAGCACGCCGACGCGAAGATCACCGAAGCCGAGGAGCGAGCCGCCGAGATCGACGAGGCCGCGCGGGAACGCGAAGCACAGTCCAAGCGGGATCTCGAGGCCGCACGGGAACGGGCCCGGGAGATCATCGCCGCCGCCGAGGAGGACGCCGCGCGCCTGCGCGGGGCCGCGCACAACGTCGCGATGAACCGCCTCGCACGCTCCCGTGAGCTGGCGGAATCGGCCCACGATGCACACAAGCAGATCCTCGACCACCTCGACGCTCTCCGCGAGCACATCACCAACCTCCCCGGCGCCCTCGAACTGTCGGACGAGGAGCGGGATCTGGTCTCTCTCACCGAGACCGACGACCTCGAACTCCTCAACCGCACGCTGCTCGGGAGGGATCGATTCACCCCGCAGGACGACGCCTCCACCACGCCGGCCGAGAAGACCGATGTGCTCGACGCCGTCGACGCGGAATACGACGACGATCACGGTGACGAGCGCTACGGCGGTCCGGCGCGTAAGGAGGACTCACCGAAGGGCGATCAGGTCACGGCCTGACCGTCAGAACAGCTTGAACTCGTTGTCCTCGGTGCCGCGCAGCTTGTCGTAGTCGAGCGTCACGCACCGGATCCCCCGATCGTTGGCCAGAGTCTTGGCCTGAGGCTTGATCGCCTGTGCCGCGAACACTCCGCTGACCGGTGCGATCGTCGCATCGCGGTTGAGCAGATCCAGATACCGCGTCAGCTGCTCCACACCGTCGATCTCGCCGCGTCGCTTGATCTCCACAGCGACGGTGTGGCCATCCGCGTCTCGGCAGAGGATGTCCACCGGCCCGATCGCGGTCATGTACTCGCGGCGGATGAGCGTGTAGCCGGCACCGAGCGTCTCGATGTGCTCGGCCAGCAGTTCCTGGAGGTGTGCCTCCACACCGTCCTTCACCAGTCCCGGGTCGAGCCCGAGTTCGTGGCTGCTGTCGTGATGGAATGCCGCGATGCTGATCCGCAGCTGCTCCCCCGCCTTGTTCTCGACCACCCAGACCGAGTCGATACCGTCGGCTCCGTCTGCCGCCGGCTCCTCGACGAGCCAGCACGGCGGGCTCATCCAGTTCAACGGCTTGTAGGCTCGGTCGTCGGCGTGAATGCTGACCGAACCGTCGGACTTGATCAAGATCAGCCGCTTCGACATCGGCAGATGGGCGGTGAGCCGACCGACGTAGTCGACCTGGCAATCGGCAATCACAAGACGCACCTCAGCGAGTGTAGTGGAGACCCCCGACGCGCCCGAACAGCCTTGCCGAGCCGTATCCGAGTCACGAACGTTTCGACTCGCTTCGCTCGCTCAACCAGCCTGAAGGGGGTGCTCCCTCAACCGGCCTGCGGGAAGTGCTCTCCGACTCCTCGAGGTTTGTCGAGTAGGCGGGTGAGCGTAGCGAGCACGCCGTATCGAGACCACTCTGCCCGTCGTGCGGTGGTTTCGACTCGCTTCGCTCGCTCAACCAGCCTAAGAGGGTGCGCGCTCGACCGGCGTGGAATCGCCGGCTCCCTCGAGGTTTGTCGAGTAGGTGGGTGAGCGTAGCGAGCACGGCGTATCGAGACCAGTCTCCCGTCGTGTGGTGGTTTCGACTCGCTTCGCTCGCTCAACCAGCCTGAAGAGTGCGCGTTCGCGGTCCGTCAGGCGCGCCGTACCCCAGACACCACTCGCCGGCCGGGGGTCACGTCCCGGGAAATGGGTTGAGCCCCGATCAGACGGGGTCTGATCGGGGCTCAACAAGTTGTGTTCGGCGGTGTCCTACTCTCCCACACCCATTACAGTGCAGTACCATCGGCGCAGGTGGGCTTAGCTTCCGGGTTCGGAATGGGACCGGGCGTTTCCCCACCGCTATAGCCGCCGTAACAATATGAAACTATCCACACCACAACCCCCACCCAGGGGAATCATGGTTTGTGTGTTGTTTCAGAAGTACATAGTGGATGAACGAGCAAACATTCTGTGTGCGTGTAACAATCACCGAAACCGACTCACACAACCTCGTGATTCGTTGAATCCGAAAAAACAAATTGTTGGTGAGTGTTGTTGGTAAGTCCTCGGCCGATTAGTACCGGTCACCTGAACACATTACTGTGCGTACAGTTCCGGCCTATCAACCCCATCATCTGTAGGGGGCCTTACCCCACCCGAAGGTGGGTGAGAAACCTCATCTTGGAACAGGCTTCCCGCTTAGATGCTTTCAGCGGTTATCCCTTCCGAACGTAGCTAACCAGCAGTGCTCCTGGCGGAACAACTGGCACACCAGAGGTTCGTCCGTCCCGGTCCTCTCGTACTAGGGACAGGTTTCCTCAAGTTTCTACACGCGCGCGGCGGATAGAGACCGAACTGTCTCACGACGTTCTAAACCCAGCTCGCGTGCCGCTTTAATGGGCGAACAGCCCAACCCTTGGGACCTACTCCAGCCCCAGGATGCGACGAGCCGACATCGAGGTGCCAAACCATCCCGTCGATATGGACTCTTGGGGAAGATCAGCCTGTTATCCCCGGGGTACCTTTTATCCGTTGAGCGACACCGCTTCCACACGCCGGTGCCGGATCACTAGTCCCGACTTTCGTCCCTGCTCGACATGTACGTCTCACAGTCAAGCTCCCTTGTGCACTTACACTCAACACCTGATTGCCATCCAGGCTGAGGGAACCTTTGGGCGCCTCCGTTACACTTTAGGAGGCAACCGCCCCAGTTAAACTACCCACCAGGCACTGTCCCTGAACCCGATCAGGGTCCGAGGTTAGAAGCCCAATACGATCAGAGTGGTATTTCAACAACGACTCCACCCACACTAGCGTGCCGGCTTCACAGTCTCCCACCTATCCTACACAAACCGCACCGAACACCAATACCAAGCTATAGTGAAGGTCCCGGGGTCTTTTCGTCCTGCCGCGCGTAACGAGCATCTTTACTCGTACTGCAATTTCGCCGAGCCTGTGGTTGAGACAGCAGAGAAGTCGTTACGCCATTCGTGCAGGTCGGAACTTACCCGACAAGGAATTTCGCTACCTTAGGATGGTTATAGTTACCACCGCCGTTTACTGGGGCTTAAATTCTCAGCTTCACCACCCCGAAAGATGATTAACCGGTCCTCTTAACCTTCCAGCACCGGGCAGGCGTCAGTCCGTATACATCGTCTTACGACTTCGCACGGACCTGTGTTTTTAGTAAACAGTCGCTTCTCTCTGGTCTCTGCGACCACCACCAGCTCACACCGAAAAAGTGATCACCGGTCGTGGTCCCCCTTCTCCCGAAGTTACGGGGGCAATTTGCCGAGTTCCTTAACCACAGTTCACTCGATCGCCTTAGTATTCTCTACCTGACCACCTGTGTCGGTTTGGGGTACGGGCCGTGTACCAACTCACTAGAGGCTTTTCTCGACAGCATAGGATCACCGAATTCACCACAACGGCTACGCATCACCTCTCAGGCTCAAAAAGACACGGATTTGCCTATGTCTCACCCTACAGGCTTACACCAACTATTCCACCAGTTGGCCCGGCTACCTTCCTGCGTCACCCCATCGCTTGACTACTACACCCAAGGTCCCACGCAGCCACCATCAGAGAAATCCGAAGAAATCAACGACAGCTTTTGGATGGTTAGTACAGATGATTCATCACTGGGCGCGGATACACGGGTACGGGAATATCAACCCGTTGTCCATCGACTACGCCTGTCGGCCTCGCCTTAGGTCCCGACTCACCCTGGGCGGATTAACCTGGCCCAGGAACCCTTGGTCATCCGGCGGACAAGTTTCTCACTTGTCTTTCGCTACTCATGCCTGCATTCTCACTCCCACACCCTCCACAACTGGATCACTCCGCTGCTTCCACGGATGCAGGACGCTCCCCTACCCACCCACACCACTACACACCCACCCGCAGGCAGGCATGGATGAAATGTGTGAGTGCCGCGGCTTCGGCGGTGTACTTGAGCCCCGCTAAATTGTCGGCGCAGAATCACTTGACCAGTGAGCTATTACGCACTCTTTCAAGGGTGGCTGCTTCTAAGCCAACCTCCTGGTTGTCTCAGCGACCCCACATCCTTTTCCACTTAGTACACGCTTAGGGGCCTTAGCCGGCGATCTGGGCTGTTTCCCTCTCGACTACGAAGCTTATCCCCCGCAGTCTCACTGCCACGCTCTCACTTACCGGCATTCGGAGTTTGGCTGACGTCAGTAACCTGATAGGGCCCATCGGCCATCCAGTAGCTCTACCTCCAGTAAGAAACACGCAACGCTGCACCTAAATGCATTTCGGGGAGAACCAGCTATCACGGAGTTTGATTGGCCTTTCACCCCTACCCACAACTCATCCCCTCCATTTTCAACTGAAGTGGGTTCGGGCCTCCACAACCTCTTACAGCTGCTTCACCCTGGCCATGGGTAGATCACTCCGCTTCGGGTCTAGACCCAGCGACTCAACACGCCCTATTCAGACTCGCTTTCGCTACGGCTACCCCACACGGGTTAACCTCGCCACTGAGCACTAACTCGCAGGCTCATTCTTCAAAAGGCACGCCATCACCCACCACCCCAAAAGGGTGCGCAGGCTCTGACGGATTGTAAGCGTCCGGTTTCAGGTACTATTTCACTCCCCTCCCGGGGTACTTTTCACCTTTCCCTCACGGTACTAGTCCGCTATCGGTCACCAGAAAGTATTTAGGCTTACCGGGTGGTCCCGGCAGATTCACAGCAGATTCCACGAGCCCGCTGCTACTTGGGAACAATCGAAGCCAGTCAACACGCTTTCAGCTACGGGACTCTCACCCACTACGGCAGACCATTCCAGGCCACTTCACCTAACATGTCGATTTATCACTGACCCACCGCACGGCAGCACGATGAACGATCACCCCACAACCCCACACGCACAACCCCTGCCGAGTATCACATACGCATGGTTTAGCCTCCTCCGCTTTCGCTCGCCACTACTCACGGAATCACACTTGTTTTCTCTTCCTGTGGGTACTGAGATGTTTCACTTCCCCACGTTCCCTCCACACCCGCTATACATTCACGAGTGGGTAACACCACATCACTGGTGCTGGGTTTCCCCATTCGGACACCCTCGGATCACAGCTCGTTTGACAACTCCCCGAGGACTATCGCGGCCTACCACGTCCTTCATCGGCTCCTGGTACCAAGGCATCCACCGAACGCCCTCAAACACTTACAACAACACCCACAAACACACCCCACACACCAAACAGTGCCCGAGGCGCGAATGCGGACAACAAACAAAAACAACGATCACAACACGCGATCGCACAAACCAGAATCGAAATTGCAGAACACACAAACCCAACAACAACAAATGCTGCCGGGCTAGATGCTCGCATCCACTATGCACTTCTCAAACAACACACACCCACCACCCCCAACACCCCACACTCGAGGCGGAAAACAGTGAGCACCAAGACAACCCGCGCAGAACGCGTGTTCCCTCAGAACCCCGATAGTGTGCTTCGTCCACAACCGCAATCACTCACGGTCGACCACCCGCCGGCCCGCCCGCATCTCGCAGGCCACCGACAAACAAATGATGGTTTCTTGTGTTTCACCCATGAACAAACACCGACCCGATACACATTCGGCACCAGCATCGACGTGTTGTTTGCTCCTTAGAAAGGAGGTGATCCAGCCGCACCTTCCGGTACGGCTACCTTGTTACGACTTCGTCCCAATCGCCGATCCCACCTTCGACAGCTCCCTCCACAAGGGTTAGGCCACCGGCTTCGGGTGTTACCGACTTTCATGACGTGACGGGCGGTGTGTACAAGGCCCGGGAACGTATTCACCGCAGCGTTGCTGATCTGCGATTACTAGCGACTCCGACTTCATGGGGTCGAGTTGCAGACCCCAATCCGAACTGAGACGCGCTTTAAGGGATTCGCTCCACCTCACGGTCTCGCAGCCCTCTGTACGCGCCATTGTAGCATGTGTGAAGCCCTGGACATAAGGGGCATGATGACTTGACGTCATCCCCACCTTCCTCCGAGTTGACCCCGGCAGTCTCCTGCAAGTCCCCGGCATAACCCGCTGGCAATACAGGACAAGGGTTGCGCTCGTTGCGGGACTTAACCCAACATCTCACGACACGAGCTGACGACAGCCATGCACCACCTGTACACCAACCACAAAGGGGGGCCGTATCTCTACGGCTTTCTGGTGTATGTCAAACCCAGGTAAGGTTCTTCGCGTTGCATCGAATTAATCCACATGCTCCGCCGCTTGTGCGGGCCCCCGTCAATTCCTTTGAGTTTTAGCCTTGCGGCCGTACTCCCCAGGCGGGGTACTTAATGCGTTAGCTACGGCACGGAACTCGTGAAATGAGCCCCACACCTAGTACCCACCGTTTACGGCGTGGACTACCAGGGTATCTAATCCTGTTCGCTCCCCACGCTTTCGCTCCTCAGCGTCAGTTACTACCCAGAGACCCGCCTTCGCCACCGGTGTTCCTCCTGATATCTGCGCATTTCACCGCTACACCAGGAATTCCAGTCTCCCCTGTAGTACTCAAGTCTGCCCGTATCGCCTGCACGCCTGCAATTGAGTTGCAGAATTTCACAGACGACGCGACAAACCGCCTACGAGCTCTTTACGCCCAGTAATTCCGGACAACGCTCGCACCCTACGTATTACCGCGGCTGCTGGCACGTAGTTGGCCGGTGCTTCTTCTCCAGGTACCGTCACTTACGCTTCGTCCCTAGCGAAAGAGGTTTACAACCCGAAGGCCGTCATCCCTCACGCGGCGTCGCTGCATCAGGCTTGCGCCCATTGTGCAATATTCCCCACTGCTGCCTCCCGTAGGAGTCTGGGCCGTGTCTCAGTCCCAGTGTGGCCGATCACCCTCTCAGGTCGGCTACCCGTCGTCGCCTTGGTAGGCCATTACCCCACCAACAAGCTGATAGGCCGCGGGCCCATCCTGAACCGCAAAAGCTTTCCACCACCAACCATGCAATCAGTGGTCCTATCCGGTATTAGACCCAGTTTCCCAGGCTTATCCCAGAGTCCAGGGCAGATCACCCACGTGTTACTCACCCGTTCGCCACTCGAGTACCCAGCAAGCTGGGCCTTTCCGTTCGACTTGCATGTGTTAAGCACGCCGCCAGCGTTCGTCCTGAGCCAGGATCAAACTCTCCAACAAAAAATGCAGAAACCACAAGATTTCAACACAAAGCCAGAAAACAGAACCTGACCAAATCCAAAAAACTGACATGGTAAAAAATTCATCCAAAACACTCACCAACCCCCCAAAAGGGCCGGCAAGCACAATCTGTCCAAAAATCTCCCACGCCACAAAACAAAAAAATAGTGGCACAAGAAATCCAAAACACACTATCGAGTTCTCAAAGAACACACACCCACCAGAACCAACCCCCACAAACAAGGGCCGAACACCAGCAGACATCTGCAATTAACTGTCAGCCACCCCGTCTCCGAGGCGACCTTCCCAGCCTACCAGACCGGAATCCTCCCTGCAACCGCGACATTCTCGAACTCCGAAGAAGAACGGGAAGTCCGCCAGACGCAGGACCGCTACTCTACCCCCACCACCCCGGCAAGATCAACTCACCGACCGGAAGGACATTTCGCTCGCCAGCACCGACGCGCTGACCTGCAATAAGTTACGCAGCGCGGCCCGGAAGGTCAAATCGCCAGGTCGCGAGAGTGAACATTCGGCGGTTTCCGCAGGTCGACGGTCGCAGACCTGTACTTTCGGTCAGCTCCCACGACCGTTGGGTCAGTTACCCCGAGGGCGCCACCGTCTTAGCGTCGGAGAATGAGCACCGCCACCGCACTCCCAGCCGCTCTATCTGCGCCGACACGTGGCTTGGTCGTCGAGACCGTGTCCGGCCGCTCGGCACTCGCCGGTTTCCGAGGATCCGGTCGGCTGAGGTGGCGACGATCCGGCGATCTGCTCGAGCTGGCGCACCCCTACGGTCCACGCGACATCAGCGATTCGGTGGTTGTCGGCGAACTCACCGCGCTGGTGTCGGCCGGCGCGATCGCCGGCCAGGAGGAGTTCGAGGCTGCGGCGGTCGAACTCATCACCGGGTGCACCGCCGATTCGGACGAGGCCTGGGTCGCCTTCTATCGCAACTCAGTCCGGGAACTCCGTGATGGCTCAGTGCCGTTCAGTCCGATCCATCGCCGCGCTCGCGGCCTTCTCGTCGGCGAATCCGTCCTCGAGGTGGGCTCGTGCTTCGGCTTCTTCGCCCTGCAGTGCGCCGGCGACGGATTCGCGGTGACGGCCACCGACATCTGCCAGGGCGCCCTGGACCTCCTCGGCCGCGCCTCGTCGAGCCTGAATCTCCCGGTGACGACCGTCCCGGGCGATGTTCGCCGCCTGCCTTTCACTGATGACAGTTTCGACACAGTGACGATACTGCATCTTCTGGAGCACCTCCCCGCAGACGATGTCTGCACCGCGATCGCCGAATGTTGCCGGGTCGCGCGGAGTCGCGTGGTGGTCGCGGTGCCGTACGAGGATGAAGTGTGTCCCCACTTCGGCCACCTCGAGCTGCTCCGCGAGGCCGACCTCCGGCAGTGGGCGCAGGCGGTCGGTGAGCACCGCACGACGATCTTCGCCGACCACGGTGGCTGGCTCGTCATCGACCTGTAGACGAAGACGGCCGTCATTCACCGCCGGGGTCGCGATCAGATCAGTCCGCGCTTGCTCGCGACGTACACCGCGTCCGTGCGCTTCGAGACCCCGAGCTTCCGGATCACATTGCGGATGTGGAACTTCACCGTCGATTCCGAGATGAACAGCGTTCTGCCGATCTCGGCATTCGATTTTCCGTCCGCCAGCAGCTTGAGTACTTCGCGTTCGCGGTCGGTGAGATCCGCCGGCGCCTCGTGCTCACCGGACACGGTGCGGAGCACGATCGCGGCACTCCGCGGGTCGAAGGCGCTTCCGCCCGTCGAGACGGTGCGGATGGCGCGGATCAGTTCGGTGGTGTCGACGTCCTTGACCACGTACCCCTTGGCGCCGGCGCGGACGGCCCGCACCACCAGATCGTCGTCGAGGAACGTGGTGAGCACCAGAGTCGCGACCCCGGGATTCCGCTTGGCTATCTCCCGGATCAGGCGCAGACCCTCGTATTCGGTACCCGCCGTGAGCTTGAGATCCACCACGACCACATCGGGCGCACAGTGGGCGATCTCGGCCAGCGCGGCGTCGAAGGTTCCGGCCTCGCCGACCACCACCACGTCGTCGTCCCGCTCCAGCAACGACCGCAGGCCTTCGCGCAGCAACGCGTGATCATCGATCAGGACCGTACGTATCGGTGCACCCATCAGATCTCCTCCTCCACCGAGTCGCCGGAACCCGGCGGAACGAGCGGCAACACGGCGGCGATCCGCACGCCACCGAGCCGCGACCTGCGGATACGCAGAGTCCCGCCGAGTTCTTCGGCCCGAGACGCCATGTTCGCCAATCCCCGATGACGGCCGGCCGCGCGGTCTCCGGCCAGTGCTGCCCGCAGAACCGAACGCAGGTCGTCGGGATCTCCGGCCCCGTCGTCGTCCACCCACAGCGTCACCCGCTCATCGGTGTAGCCGAAGGTGACGTTCACCCGTTCGGCCTCGGAGTGCACGGCGGCATTGAACAAGGACTCCCCCGCGATCCGCAGCACGGCGTGCTGGAGGTCGCCGGAGAGCTCGCGCGGCCGCCCACGGACGGTCACTGACGTCTGTGTGTCGGCAGGCATGTGCAGGGCGCACAATTCATCGAGGGTCTCGGCGATGCTGGGCGCCGGTGTCCGCGCATCGGCGAGCGTGTAGATCGCGTTCCGCAACTGCTCCATCGCGTCGCGAGTGAGCCGGACCGCCTTGTCGACGTGGTCGGCTGCCGGACCCGACACCGACGGGCGGCACAGTTCCATCTGCAGCCCGGCCGAGAGAACCGACTGACCGACCGAGTCGTGCAGCTCGCGCGCGATGCGCGCCCGCTCGCCGCCCAAGAGTGCGGTGCGCTGGGCCGCGGACAGCTCGCGCTGGGTCCGGAGCAGTTCCGAGTTCCGCTCCGCGAGTTCCTCAGCCCGACGGTCGGTCTCCGCGAACAGCGCGGCATTCACCATCGCCACAGTTGCCTGACCGGCGAGGATGCGTAGAACCATGAGATCGGCCGGGTCGACGTCGCGGTCGGCGGGCGTCCACGCCGACAGTCCGCCCACCACTCGCCCGTCCAATTCGACCGGCACATGGATGTGGTGCTCGGAGACGATCGGGCCGTGAAGGACATCGCGTTCGCCGCGCAGGACGTCGTTGAGCCTGTTGAGCACCTGATCGGGCAGATCCGTCGGCTCGGTCGCGATCCGGACGCCCTCGAAGGCCATGATCCGCCCGTCCCCCGACGCGATCAGGTGCCGCGGGGTGGTCTTGCCCAACTGACCGTCGGCCAGCGCGAACAGCACCCAGTCGGCGCCGAGATGGTCTCGTACCGTCTCCACCACCGCGACCACCAGTGCCTCGGGCCCCTCGGCGGTCTGCACCAGCGCCTTCGAGATCCCCTCCAACGCGGTCATCACCCGGCTCAGGCGCGCCGCCGTGCCCCGGAACTGCGCGTAGTGCCCGCCTTTGACGGTGCGCAGGCCGACGAGGCTGGCGAGGTCCGGTTCCTTCTCGGGCACGGTCACATCGCCTGCCGGTACAGGTCGAGGATCGCGGCCTCCTCCGGCCGCCGCGGGTTGGTGATCATGCACGAATCCGCCAGAGCGTGCGAGGTGAGCAGATCCAGGTCACCGGACCGCACGCCGAGGGGCGACAACGTGTCGGGCATGCCGACCCGCGCCGCGAGCCGTGCGACGGCGTCGGCCAGCCGGTCGGCCACGGCCCGCGGGTCTCCCGACGTCGCCAGCCCGACGGCGTCGGCGAGTTGCACGAAGTCGTCCGCGCACACCACGGCGTTGTAGCGGATGACGTGCGGCAACAGGACGGAATTGATGGTGCCGTGCGGGGCGTCGCAGTATCCGCCGACCGGGTGGCTCATAGCGTGGGCGGCGCCGAGGATCGCGTTGGTGAACGCCATACCGGCCCGCAGCGACGCCAGCGCCATCTCCTCGCCGGCTCCGGCGTCGCGCGGGTCGTCGACCAGCCGTTCCAGGTTATTCCACACTCCGCTGAGCGACTCGAGCGCGAGCGAGTCCGTGAGCCTACCGTGAGCCAGGGACACGTACGCCTCGACGCAATGGGTGAGCGTGTCCATCCCCGCCTGCGCGGTCACTTCCGGCGGTGCGGTGGTGAGCAGCGTCGGATCGATCACCGTCACATTCGGCACCAACGTGCGCCCGATGATGGTGACCTTGGTCCGCCGCTCGGGATCGTTGATGATGCAGAACTGAGAGACGTCGGCCCCGCTGCCGGCTGTGGTCGGCACTGCGACCAGCGGCGGCAGCGGCCGCACCGCACGGTCGATGCCCTCGTACTCGAGGATCACCCCGCCGTTCGACGCGAGCACGGCGACGCCCTTGGCCGTGTCGATCACCGATCCCCCTCCGAGGGCGATGAGGCCGTCGGCACCGTGTGCGCGATACGCGGCGAAGCCGTCGGCCACCTCGCCCGCCCGAGGGTTCGGCGTCACGTCCAGATACGACGCCGGACTCAGACCCTGGGCACGGAGGTCGTCGAGCAGTGCGCCGTACCAGGGCGCGGCCTCCAGGCGGCGGTCGGAGACCACCAGCGGTCGGCGGACCCCGAGCCCGGCGACGGCCACGGCGGCCTCCGGGAACGATCCGGGGCCGAGCACGATCTCCGGCGTGTGAAACTTCGCGACGCTGGTGGTGGCGCGCCGCGGCGCCCGGTCACCGTTCACCGATCACCTCCTGTTCGCCGGTGACGCTACCCCGCTCAGCGCAGCGCCGCGCCGAGTTCATCGCACCGGGTGAGGATCTCTTCACCGTCGCGCGCGCTCACGACACCGGCACAGTGTTCGGCGTAATCGCCTAGCGCACAACCGGTTTGGTTCCAGTATCGGGAGGGTTCCGGCGTCAGCCATGCCACTCGGTAAGCGCGGCGCGCGATCTCGGCGAAGAGGTCCACCCGGGGATCGAAGGCGTTGCTCCGTCCGTCCCCGACCACCAGCACGCTGGTCCGCCGGGAGAGCAGGTCGCCGAAGCGGTCGAGCACGGCGGCCCAGGTGCGTCCGTAGTCGCTCGTCGCGGCGAGGTCGAGACCGTCGGCGGCCAGGACTGCCGCCAGAGCGTCGTCGGTGTCGGCGGCCCGCAGAGCCGGCGTCACAAGCACCGGATCGTCGACGAAGGCCATCACCTCGCATCGATCGCCGAAGCGGTGCAGGGTCTGAGCGAGCCGCAGGATGAAGCCGGCGACCGGGCGCACCGATAGGGAGACGTCCACGATCACCAACAGTCGCACCGGCCCGGGCACGGTCCGGCGTCGCCACAGGTCGACGGGAATCCCGTCGGTCGCGATCGCCGCGCGCATGGTGGCTCGCATGTCCAGACGGCCGGTGTCGGCGAGTCGGGGAACCCGTCTCGGAGCTCCTCGCATCCGCTGGACCAGCCGATGACAGGCCCGATCGAGATCGGCCTGGTCGCGGTGTTCGACGGCAGTCCCGGCCGGATCGGCCGCCACCGTCTCGATCCGCTCCGACAGTGCGTCGACGAACCGCGCGAGGGCTTCCTCCAGCGCCTCGCGCCGTTCGGCGCCGAGCCCGGCGACCTGGTCGCACGGACCGTCCTGCTCGTACGCCGTCCGGCCGTCACCCGCGCCGAGCGCGCGCAGCAGACTGGCCGCGTCGGCCAGCGACAGCGCGCCGCCCTGGACGCGCGCGGTGCTCGCGACCAGTTCTCCGACGTCCGCGGCAGCGGCGTGGTCGACATCGATCGTGTACGTCGCACCGCTGCTCACGTTGTCCGATTCGGTCGCGACCTGCAGTTCCTCGGTGCCGGACGAGACGGAGAAATCGTCGTCCTCGCGGTGCGAGCTCTCGCCCGTCCGTTCGGCGGCATCGGGATCGTCGATCATCAGATCGCCGATCTCCTCGGTGTGCTCGTCGGCACCGATCATCCGTCCGGCGCCGGTGAAGTCCTCGTCCCAGGCGACGTCGTCGGGCAGATCGTTGACGACGGTCCGCACCTTCGGCCGATCGGCGGCCGTCTCCTCGGGCCGGCCGAGACCGAAGTAGGTCGCGAACGCACGCTCGAACATCGGCTGCTCGTGCGAGTACTTCACGCTGGCGCACCGGAGCCCCGTCCGGAGGCGATCGAGATCGGCCGCTCCGACGATGTCCATCACACGCCGGATCTCGATCACCTCCGCGGGCGACGCCGGGAGGCCGTGGGCTCGCAGCGTGTGGCCGAAGGCCACGGCGAGACCGTCGAGCACGGTCATCGCCGCGCTCCGGCACCGGACCGGGCCCGGCCGGCACCGAAGGCGGTGGCGGTCCCCGAACCCGTCACGCCCGAACCCGCCGTCCCCGATCCGGCCTTCGCACCCGATCCGAGATCGGACGCGAGGAGCCGTCGCACCTGGTCGAGGTCGGTGCCGAACTTCACCAGCAACGACATCAACGCCGGGTCGCCGTCACCGGCTCGCCGATCACCCAGGAGTGCCGCGGCCCGCGCCGCGTCGATCACCTCGGCGATCGACGGACTCTTGCGGAGCGGGAGTTCGCGGAGCCGGCGCGCCAGATCGACGACGTCGGCGACCACCGCCTCGGGCACCCCGGGCGCCCGCACCGCCACGATGCGCTGCTCCCGCTCGGCCGTCGGGTACGACACCTGGAAGTGCAGACACCGCCGCTTGAGCGCGGGCGAGAGCTCCCGGGTGTCGTTGGAGGTGAGGATCACCCACGGCGCCGACCGCGCGACGAAGGTGCCGAGTTCGGGAACGGTCACCTGGCGTTCGGCGAGCACCTCCAGCATCACCGCCTCCATCGCCTCGTCCGTGCGGTCGATCTCGTCGACCAAGAGCACCGTCGGCGCCGTGGACATGATGGCCGCGAGGAGCGGACGCGGCACCAGGAAGTCCTCGGTGTACACGCCGACGTCGGTTCGCGCGAGCGCCGACGACGCGGCCGAGAGCGTCTCGTGGGCCGCCAGTTCGTCGCTGATGCGGTCACGGAGCATCTGCACGTGCAGCAGTTGGCGTGCGTAGTCCCACTCGTACAGCGCCCGCGCGTCGTCGAGGCCCTCGTAGCACTGGAGCCTGATGAGTTCCCGGCCCGACGCCGCGGCGAGGGCCTTCGCCAGCTCCGTCTTCCCGACGCCGGCCGGGCCCTCCAGCAGCAACGGACGGTCGAGCAGGGTCGCGAGGTGCAGCACCACCGCGAGGTCCGGCTCGATCAGATAACCCTGCGCCTCCAGCGACGCGGTCAGGTCGTCGACCGTCTCGAACTGCGCGATCGGTTCGCCGTCCCGCGGTTCGGCAGGCACAGGCTTCCTCGTCTTCGTCGTCTCCATCACGGCACGTATCTCCTCGTCCTGCTCGACCGTCGCGATCAGTAGCTTCCGGTCATCGCGTGGCGGATCATCGGAATCTGCGACTCGACCGTGCATTCGCGCGGATTGGCCGGCGTGCACCAGTCCTCCATCATGTGCTCGGAGATGGTGCGGATCATCTCGTCGGAGGTGTCGATCGACGAGCCGCGGCCTTCGTACTTGCCCGTGTTCATCCGGTTCTTCTGGTAGGTGTCGGGGTGCACCGAGCCGAAGTTGTCGGGAATGCCGAGGTCCTTCGACAGCCGGATCGCGGCCTCGACCGCGGCGTCGGCCGCCTGCACCGTCGTCATGTTGCGGGTGTCGACGCCCATCAGCGGAGCGATCTCGGCGAATCGCTCGTACCGCGCCGGCAGGTTGTACTCCCACACGCGCGGCAACGCGATCGCGTTGTTCAGTCCGTGATGCAGGTCGAAGTACGCGCTGACCGCATGCGACATCGAGTGGATCTGGCCGAGACCGCCCGAGTTGAACGCCTGGGCCGCGATGTACTGGGCGTGCATCATGCCGGTCCGTGCCTCCAGGTTGTGGGGGTCGTAGACGGCGGTGGGCAGGTGTTTCGCGATCAGCTCGATCGAGTACTTGGCGTTCCCCAGCGAGGGCGCGAAGTCCAGTCGCGAGACGTACGGCTCACTGGCGTGTGCGAGGACGTCGAAACCGCAGTACGCGGTGAACTCCTGCGGGCACGAGTAGTAGAGCAACGGATCGTCCATCGCCAGATCCACCAGGCAGGTGTCGTCGAAGGCCACCCACTTGTGCGGCTTGTCCATGTCGGAGGTGTCGGTGATGACGTACGCCCACGACGTCTCCGAACCCGTGCCCGCGGTGGTCGAGACCGCGATGTGCTTCGGGTTCTCCTTATTGGTGGCCTTGGAGAAGCCTTCGAACTCGTTGATGTTGCGGCCGTCGTGCGCGATCACCATTCGCGCGCCCTTCGCCGCATCGTGGCTCGAGCCGCCGCCGACCGAGATGATCCCGTCGCACTTCTCCGACTGGTAGCGAGCCGCGGCGTCCATCGCGTTGGTGTCCTTCGGGTTCGACTGCACCTCGTCGAACAGGACCACGTCGACGCCCTGGTACTCGATCTTCCCGGTCAGCTCCTCGATGATCCCGGAACCGCGCAGGCCGGTCGTCATCAACAGCACGCGGGTCATGCCGAGTTCCTTGGCTTCGACACCGAGCATGTCGTGCGCGCCGACGCCGAGCTTCGCCTTCGGGAACGGGTGGAACTCCTTGATCGGGAAGTCCCAGATCTGATTCAGCTCGATTGCCATGGGCTGGTCAACTCCTTCTGTCGGGGATGCGGTGCACCCCGTTGCCGAAACGGTCCCCACCAGCGTGTTCCCCGTCACATCATGGCGACAAGGGGCCCTGACCCGGCGCCGAGAGGATCAGCCCGAGCGGATGGGAGACGCACCTGGCCGTTCGGACAGGTTCTGCGTTGAAGGAGGGCGAACGACGAAGGGCGTTCAGCCGGAGACGCGCTCGATCTTGCCGCCGAGCGCGCTCAGCTGCTCTTCGAAGTTCGGGTACCCGCGGTCGATGTGCTCCACGTCGTGCACCTCGGTGACGCCGTCGGCGACCAGACCCGCCAGCACCAGACCGACGCCGGCACGGATGTCGGACGACCACACCGGCGCGCTCGAAAGCGTCTCGACACCGCGGATCACCGCGTGGTGCCCGTCGGTGCGGGCGTCGGCGCCGAGCCGCACCATCTCCTCGACGAACCGGAAGCGCGCCTCGAAGACGTTCTCGGTGATCATCGACATGCCCTCGGAGACGGCCGCCAGCCCGATCGCCATCGGCTGCATGTCGGTCGGGTAGCCCGGATACGGCAGCGTCGCGGTGTTCACCGCCACCGGCCGGCCTGCCTGCACCACGCGGAAACCGTCGTCGAACCGCTCCACCGTGGACCCCGCGTCTTCGAGCTTCTTCAACACGAGTCGGAGATGATCAGGGTCCACGCCGCGCACCCGGATGTCGCCGCGGGTCATCGCCGCAGCCACTCCCCAGGTTCCGGCGACGATCCGGTCGCCGACCACGTGGTGGCGGGTCGGGCTCAGCGACCGCACGCCGGTGACAGTGAGCGTGGGCGAGCCGACGCCGTCGATTCGGGCGCCCATCTGGATCAACATCTCACAGAGGTCGACGATCTCCGGTTCGCGAGCGGCGTTGTCGATGGTCGTGACGCCCTCGGCGAGCACGGCCGCCATCAGGATGTTCTCGGTGGCTCCCACCGAGGGGAACTCCAGCGCGACCGCCGCACCGGTGAGTTCCTCGGCCTCGGCGACCACGCAGCCGTGCTCGATCGCACTCTGTGCCCCCAGCGCGCGCAGTCCGGCCTGGTGCATGTCGAGCGGCCGGGAACCGATGGCGTCACCGCCCGGCAGGGCCACCACCGCCCGGCGTCGCCGGGCCATCAGCGGGCCCAGCACACAGACCGAGGCGCGGAACTGCTTCACCGCGTCGAAGTCCGCGTGGTACTCGGGCTCGGCGGGCACGTCGATCACCACCACGTCGCCGTCGATCATCACCTCGGCGCCGAGTCCGCGCAGCACGTCCGCCATCAGCGGGACGTCGGCGATCTCGGGCGCATTGGTCAGAACTGTGCGGCCCTCCGCGAGCAGTGCCGCCGCCATGAGCTTCAGAACGCTGTTCTTGGCTCCCCCAACCGTCACCTCTCCCGCCAGCCGTGCCCCACCAGTAACCAAGTAGCGATCACTCACGCACACAGCTTATCGCCGGACGCGTAGGTTGACAGACATGGCAGTCCATCTCACGCGCATCTACACCCGCACCGGCGACGACGGGACCACCGGTCTCTCCGACTTCTCACGAGTCCCGAAGACCGACTCCCGAGTGGTCGCGTACGCCGACTGCGATGAGGCCAACGCGGCCATCGGAGCCGCTCTCACGCTCGCCGCGGACGTCCCGCCCGATATCGCGGAGGTCCTGACCACGGTCCAGAACGACCTCTTCGACGCCGGGGCCGATCTCTCCACCCCGGTCGTCGACGATCCGAAGTATCCGCCGCTGCGGATCGAACCGGAGTACATCGACGCGCTCGAAGCCTGGTGCGACTCCTTCGGCGCCGAGCTCGCTCCCCTGGACTCGTTCATCCTCCCCGGCGGTACCGGGCTGTCGGCGCTTCTGCACCAGGCGCGGGTGGTGACCAGGCGAGCCGAGCGCTCCGCCTGGGCGGCGATCGCCGAACATCCCGACGATTCGTCCGTGCTTCCGGCCAAGTACCTCAACCGGCTCTCCGACCTGCTCTTCATCCTGGCACGGGTCAGCAACGTGCGCGCCGGGGTCGGCGACGTCAAGTGGGTTCCGGGAGGCGACCGGAAGCGGTGAGGAGCGGGGCGCGCCCGGTATCAGGCGGCCGGACGACGCCGCTTGGACCGCTTCGGGGCACGCGCCTCGATCCACGACTGGAAGGCCGTGGAGACCGCCGGGCTCATGCCGATTTCGTAGCGGCCACCGGCACCGGAGCGCCCTATCGACAGCTCGACGATGGCGAAGTCGGCGTCCATGATCTCCAGTTCGGTGCCGACCGGGGCTCGGCGTCCCACGATCTCGATCCGGCGGCGCGAGAGGCTGACGGTGGGGCCCGGACGCAGGGAACTGAGGCGGTAGTACGCGAGGGCGTCGTCGCCGTACTGCACCGACCCGTGCCGCCAGCCCTGATCGGCGTCGGCGGGCAGCGACCGCAGCAGCACCGGAGTCCCGGCGCGCCGGACCTCGATCAGCCGGTAGACGACGCCTGCGGCCACGAACAGGCCGGCCACGACGACGCCGACGATCACCCATACCCACATCGGCACCGCATCAACCTCCTCACATGCAGGTATACACGACCGCGGATGAGCCCTTCCTGAGACGACGACAGCCGCCCTGCAGAGCAGGACGGCTGTCGTCGTCTAAATCACATCTGCTGCGCGCAATGTCGCAGTCTCCCGGTCAGCCCACGGCTTCCGCGGCGCGGACCCGGGACTTGGCCCGGAGGAACTCCGCGCTGCCCTCGTCGGCCGACTCCAGCACCGAGCGCTCGGCGGCGACATCGATGTCGGAGGCGAACTGCGCGTGCTCGGCGAGCACGGTGACCGACTCGCCGGTCACCGACAGGAATCCGCCCTGCACCGCGAACGCGGTCCGGTTTCCACCGGACTCGGTCACGACGACGCAGCCGCCGGGAGCGAGCTCAGCCAGCATCGGAGCGTGGCTCGCGAGAATGCCGAGTTCGCCGACGGTGGTCTGAGCCACGAGGAACGTCGCGTCGCCGGAGTACAGTTCCGAGTCCGGCGAGACGACCTCGAGTCGGAAAGTCTTGTCAGCCATGAGCAGCGACTACTTTCCGGCGATCTTCTTGGCTGCAGCCTCGACGTCGTCGAGCCCGCCGCAGCTGTTGAAGGCCTGCTCGGGCAGGTGATCGAACTCGCCCTTGCACACGCGGTCGAAGGCCTCGATGGTGTCCGACAGCGGGACGACCGAACCCTTCTGGCCGGTGAACTTCTCGGCGACCAGGAAGTTCTGGCCGAGGAACTTCTGCAGGCGACGGGCGCGCGCGACCGTGACCTTGTCCTCTTCCGAGAGCTCGTCCATACCGAGGATCGCGATGATGTCCTGCAGCTCCTTGTACTTCTGCAGGATGCGCTTGACCTCGTTGGCGACGCGGAAGTGCTCGTCGCCCACGATCGAGGCCTCGAGGATTCGCGAGGTCGAGGTCAGCGGATCCACGGCCGGGTAGATACCCAGCTGCGAGATCGGGCGCGAGAGCTCGGTGGTGGCGTCGAGGTGCGCGAACGTGGTCGCCGGCGCGGGGTCGGTGTAGTCGTCCGCGGGGACGTAGATCGCCTGCAGCGAGGTGATCGAACGGCCCTTGGTCGAGGTGATGCGCTCCTGCAGCTCGCCCATCTCGTCGGCCAGCGTGGGCTGGTAACCCACAGCCGAAGGCATACGGCCGAGCAGGGTCGAGACCTCGGAACCGGCCTGGGTGAAACGGAAGATGTTGTCGATGAACAGCAGCACGTCCTGGTGCTGCACGTCGCGGAAGTACTCGGCCATGGTCAGGGCCGAGAGAGCGACGCGCATACGCGTGCCCGGCGGCTCGTCCATCTGGCCGAACACCAGCGCGGTGTCCTGAAGAACGCCCATCTCCTCCATCTCGAGGTGGAGGTCGGTGCCCTCACGCGTACGCTCGCCGACGCCCGCGAACACCGAGGTGCCCGAGAACTCGCGAGCGATACGGGTGATCATCTCCTGGATCAGAACGGTCTTGCCGACACCGGCGCCACCGAACAGACCGATCTTGCCGCCCTTGACGTACGGGGTCAGCAGGTCGATGACCTTGATGCCGGTCTCGAGGATCTCGGTCTTGCCCTCGAGCTGATCGAAGGCCGGCGGCTTGCGGTGGATACCCCACTGCTCGCCGTCGCGACCGGTGCCCGGCGCATCCAGGCAGTCGCCCAGCGCGTTGAAGACGTGGCCCTTGACGACGTCACCGACGGGAACCGAGATCGGCTTGCCGGTGTCGACGACGGCCGCACCGCGGACGAGGCCGTCGGTGGGCTGCATCGAGACGGTGCGGACGACGTTGTCGCCGAGGTGCTGAGCGACCTCGAGCGTCAGGGTCTTCGCGACCGCCGGAAGGGTGACCTCCGCGTGCAGGGCGTTGAACAGGGCGGGAATGGCGCCGCGCGGGAACTCGACATCGACGACGGGGCCGATCACCCGGGCGACACGACCGGCTGTCGCGGACGCGGCCCCCGGCGTATCAGTGACTGCTGCAGTCATTGTTCTTCACTTTCCTTCAGGTGTGTCTTGTGTCGCGATCAGTTCGCCAGCGCTTCGACGCCGCCGACGATCTCGCTGATTTCCTGGGTGATCTGCGCCTGACGGGCCGCGTTGGCCTGACGGGACAGGTTCCTCTCGAGCTCGGTCGCGTTGTCGGTCGCCGCCTTCATGGCGGTGCGACGTGCCGCATTCTCCGATGCCGCCGACTCGAGCAGCGCAGCGAAGATCCGCGATGCCACGTACTTCGGCAACAGCGCGTCGAGCAGTTCCTTGGCCTCGGGCTCGAACTCCACCTCGGCGCTCACCTCGGCGTTGGCGGAGTCCTCGAGGATGTCCTCCCCCATGTTCAACTGCTCGATCTCGAACTCGACGTCGATCGGCGCCATCCGGCGCACCACCGGCTTCTGCGTCAGCATCGACACGAAACGCGTGTAGACGATGTGCAGTTCGTCGACGCCCTCGATCTCGCCGCCCTCGGGCAGCGCCACCGACTCACCGGATCCGGCCAGGAAGGAGTCCACGAGATGGTGGACCGCGTCGGCGCTGTCGGAGAACTTCGGCTGCTGGGAGAACCCGGACCAGCCGGCGGCCACCGGACGGTCACGGAAGGTGTAGTACCCGATGCCCTTGCGGCCCATCACGTACACGACCGGTTCCTTGCCCTCGCTGCGGAGCAACGAGAGGAGTTCCTCGGTCTCCTTCAGCACGTTCGAGTTGTACCCGCCGCACTGACCGCTGTCGCTGGTGACGACCAGGACCGCGGCGCGGCGCGGGTTCTCCCGATCGACCAGCAGCGGGCTGTCCAGGGACGTGGAGGCGTTCGCCAGCGTCGTGACGACCCGGGTGATCTCCTGGGCGTAGGGACGGGCGGCAGCCACCCGTGCCTGAGCCTTGGTGATCCGCGAGGTCGCGATCAGCTCCTGCGCCTTCGTGATCTTCTTCGTCGATTGAATCGACTTGATCCGTGAGCGCAGCTCCCGAATGGTTGCCATGTTACTTCAGCTTCTTCGTCACTCGGATCGTCTCGGACTCGACGTCCTCGGGCGCCAGCGGGTCGGCCTCGACCTCGACGACACGGCTGCCGTCAGAGGCGATGAAGCCGGCCTTGAAGTTGTTCGTGGCGGTCGCGAGCGCGGCCTTGTCCTCGTCGGTGAGCTTCTTGCCGCCGGCGATGTTGCTGTACACGCCGGAGGCGGTGTGCCGCAGATCGCCGAGGAGCTCGGCCTCGAAGCGACGGATGTCGGCCACCGGCACCGAGTCCATGAAGCCCTCGCCGCAGAGGTACAGCGAGACGATCTGGTCCTCGACGGCGACCGGGCTGTACTGATCCTGCTTGAGCAGTTCCACCCAGCGGGCACCGCGCTCGAGCTGTGCCTTCGACGCGGCGTCCAGGTCCGAGGCGAAGGCCGAGAAGGCCTCCAGCTCACGGAACTGCGCGAGTTCCAGACGCAGCGAGCCGGAGACGTCCTTCAGGCCCTTGGTCTGCGCGGCGCCACCGACACGGGAGACCGAGATACCGACGTTGATCGCCGGGCGGACGCCCTTGTTGAACAGGTCCGACTCGAGGAAGACCTGACCGTCGGTGATCGAGATGACGTTGGTCGGAATGAACGCCGAGACGTCGTTGGCCTTGGTCTCGATGATCGGCAGGCCGGTCATCGATCCGCCGCCGAGCTCGTCGGACAGCTTGGCGCAACGCTCCAGCAGGCGGGAGTGCAGGTAGAACACGTCACCGGGGTACGCCTCGCGGCCCGGCGGGCGGCGCAGCAGCAGCGAGATCGCACGGTAGGCCTCAGCCTGCTTCGACAGGTCGTCGAACACGATCAGGACGTGCTTGCCCTGGTACATCCAGTGCTGGCCGAGGGCCGAGCCGGTGTACGGTGCGAGCCACTTGAAGCCGGCCGAGTCGGACGCCGGAGCGGCGACGATGGTGGTGTACTCCATCGCGCCCGCCTCTTCGAGGGCGGTCTTGACGCCCGCGATGGTCGAGCCCTTCTGACCGATGGCGACGTAGATGCAGCGAACCTGCTTCTCCGGATCACCGGTGGCCCAGTTGGCCTTCTGGTTCAGGATGGCGTCGATGCAGAGCGCGGTCTTGCCGGTCTTGCGGTCGCCGATGACCAGCTGACGCTGGCCGCGGCCGATCGCGGTCATCGCGTCGACGGCCTTGATACCGGTGGCGAGGGACTCCTCGACCGGCTGACGCTCGAGGACGGTGGCTGCCTGCAGTTCGAGGACGCGGTCGCCCTCGGACTCGATGGCGCCCAGTCCGTCGATCGGCGAGCCCAGCGGGTCGATGACTCGGCCGAGGAACTTGTCGCCGACCGGGACCGACAGGACGTTGCCGGTGCGCTTGACTTCCTGGCCCTCTTCGATGTTCTCCGAGTCACCGAGGATGACGGCGCCGACCTCGTCCAGGTCGAGGTTCAGTGCGACGCCGCGGATGCCGCCGGGAAACTCCAGCAGCTCGTTGGCCATGGCACCCGGAAGGCCGCTGACGTGAGCGATGCCGTCGCCGGTGTCGGTGACGGTGCCGATCTCTTCTCGCGAGGCCTGGTTGCCCACGTCTTCGGTGTAACTTGCGATCGCGCTCCGAATTTCATCGGAGGAGATGGTCAACTCCGCCATGTTCCTGCTCTTCCTGGCTTTCTGGTTCTTGGTCTTGGGAATCGATTGTGGTGACGTGCGATGGTGTTACCGCAGGCCGCGACGCAGCGTCGCGATCTTGCCCGAGATGCTGCCGTCGATGCGTTCGTCACCGACACGCACCACGACGCCGCCGAGAAGCTCGGGATCGATGTCGACGTGCAGGGTGACGGGTGCCGAGTAGATCTCGGTGAGCTTGGCCGCGAGCGCGTTGCGCTGATCGCTCGACAGCTCGCCCGCGCTGGTGACGTAGGCGACCTTGCGGCCGTTGCTCGCCGCGGCGAGCTGCGACAGTTCGTCGACCGCGTCGCCGGGGAGCTCCTCGGTGGTCGCGACCGCGTTCACCGCCAGCCGCTCGGTGATGGTGTCCACCTTGCCGTCGATCAGCTTGCGCAGCAACGCGGTGCGATCGGCGGTGCTGCGTGCACGATCGGACAGTGCCTGCTCCAGAGCCGTGTCGCCCTTGATCACGCGTGCGAGGCGGAACAGCTCGTCTTCGACGGCATCGGACTTGCCCGCGTCCTTGGCAGCCAGCAGCAGAGCCTCTCGGCCCAGCCGGCGGAGGCCTTCGACGAGGTCGGCATCGCTTGACCACGCCCGCGCCGCCGTCGAGGAGACGATGGAACGGGTGGCGTCAGAGACCTTGCCGGTCAGGACCTTGTCGGCCACTGCCGCCCGGGTGTCGGGCGCAGTGCTCGAGTCGGCCAGCGCGATGCGCAGCGAGCGGTCACCACTGACGGCGTCGGACACCGACAGCAGTTCCTCGCCGACAGTCACCGCATCGGTGTCGGACGATGCGGAGGTTCCACGAAGGACGGTTTCCAGCTCAACGCGGGCCCCTTCGAGGGCTTCGCGGCTTGACGCTGCGTACATCTAGCTACATTCCTTGTCTAGGCGGACCCCGCCTGGGTGTCGGCTTGCCTCGGATGCGGCGGAGCGAGGGACGGAGATCTCTCCGACCCCCTCGCCGACCCGCACCATCGGTGTATCCATCGGATTACTTGGCGGTCTCGTTCGACACGCCGTCCAGCTCGGCGAGGAACCGGTCGACGGTTCCGGCCTGCTTGACGTCGTCCGACAGGGACGCACCGACCAGCTTCTCGGCCAGATCGACCGACAGCTTGCCGAGGTCACCGCGCAGTTCGGAGACGACCTGCTGACGCTGGGCGTCGAGCTGAGCCGCGCCGTTGGCGATGATCCGCTCGCTCTCGGTGGTTGCCTGAGCCTTCATGTCCGAGACGATCTGCGCACCCTGGGTGCGTGCCTCGTCGCGGATCGCCGCAGCCTCTTCACGAGCGCCTGCGAGCTGCTCGCGGTAGGCCGCCAGCTGCTGAGCCGCTTCGGCCTGAGCCGCCTCGGCGCGGGCGATACCGCCCTCGATCGTGTCGTGACGCTCGTCGAGCACCTTGCGGTACCGCGGGATGACGAACTTCCAGAAGACGAAGAGGACGACGGCGAAGGCGACCAGCGACCAGGTGATGTCGTACCACTCGGGAAGGAGCGGGTTATGGCTCTCGCTCTCTTCGGCGAGAATCAGACTGGTGTTGATCATGTCGTGGTCTCGTATCAGAAGATGAAGCCGGCGACGATACCGATCAGCGCCAGAGCCTCAGAGAGTGCGATACCGAGGAACATGGTGGTGCGGATCTGACCGGCCAGCTCGGGCTGACGGGCGATACCCTCGATGGCCTTGCCGGCCACGATGCCGACGCCGATACCGGGGCCGATGGCAGCGAGGCCGTAGCCGATCGCGCCGAAGCCCTTACCCGTGATGGTTTCGTCGGCCAGAGTCTGGGCGATGTAGCTCATCTTTGCGATTCCCTTTCTTGGTGGCTCCCCACCCGGTCGGGCGAGCGAGTCAGTCTGTTTCGGTCCGGCGCTCGTGCCGGCCCGAAGTATTCAGTTGGTCAGGACGAGTCGTGTCAGTGCGCGTCTGCGTGGATCGACTGGTCGATGTAGACCGCGGTCAGCAGAGCGAAGATGTACGCCTGCAGCGCGATGACCAGAAGTTCGAAGAAGGTGAAGCCGACGGCGGCGACGAGCGAGCCCAGTCCGGCGACGCTCCAGATGCCGCTCTTGTCGATGATGAAGAACTGCGTCGCGGCGAAGAACAGCGCGAGCATGATGTGGCCGGACAGCATGTTGGCCATGAGTCGGACGGTCAGCGTGAACGGCCGCAGAATGAAGGTCGAGACGAACTCGATCGGAACCAGCAGGAAGTGGATCGGCAGCGGCACACCGGGGAGCACGATCGAGGATCGGATGAAGCCGAAGAAGCCGAACTTGGCGATGCCCACCCAGCAGTAGGTGATGTAGGCGACCGCCGCCATCACCAGCGGCATGCCGATGCGTGCGTTGGTGGAGATGTTCAGGAACGGGATGATCGAGGTCAAGTTCAGGAAGATCGTCGCGAAGAAGATCGAGGCGATGATCGGCAGGAACTTGCGGCCGTTCTGCTTGCCGAGGATCTCCTCGGCGATGTTGATGCGCACCCAGTCGATGAAGCTCTCACCGACGTTCTGAAGACCACTCGGGACGATCTTGGGGCTGCGCAGAGCGAGCGCGAAAAACGCCGCGACGAGCACCGCCACGACGACTCGGATCAGCATGAGCCGGTCCATTCCCCACCAGGTGTCTTCTCCGAACAGCATCGGGGGGTAGAAGTCATCCAGGGACGGTGCGTGGAACTCGGCTGCGAGGGTGGCGCTCAGCGTTCTCTCCCGTTCTCGGGCCCGCACAACTTCTCAGCCGGCGGGTTCCATCGTTCAGTGTGCGAGGTGCCGCAGTGCATTGAACTGCACATTGCCGCATCGACCCGCGGTGAGCAGACTAGCAAGTCAGGATGGTCAGCGACCAATCCGGGGCGACAATATCTGCATATCGTCCCGATGCAATCGTTCTACTATCAGCCGTAGTAGCTGGTCAGGCGACCCTTCGTGATACTCGTCACATTCAGACCTCCGAGTCGGCGTCCGGACCCACATAGGTCTGCCGGGTGGTCAACACTCCCCACAGTTCGCTGCCCAGAACCAGAACGATCGCGCCGATCAGCATGCTGACCAGCGCGCCTTTGCTGTAGAAGGTCATATCCTTCAGAAGCGCGGTCACAGCGATCACGATCACCACCTTGACGAGGTATCCACCCATGAGGGCCCCCATCACCACGCTCGGTGACGCCTTCGCGGTGAGCAGGATGGTCAACACCGTGATGAGGATGAAGCCGCCGCCGATCGCTGCGCCCACCAGTACGCCCCACAACCCCGGAGTGCCCTTCCAGGGCCACCAGATCAGCAGGCCCGCGACGAGCAGCGCCCCGAGTCCGTAGAGGCCGTACCTGAGGCCGGCCCGCAGCGGCGCGGTGGGATCGGTGGCCTCGTCCAGCGCCCCCGAGTCGATGCCGCTCGCGGCCGGTTCGGGTGATTCGTTCTCGTCATTGGTCGACACGAGAGACCAGGTTAGCCAGCCGCCCCGCTATCGGGCGAACCGGCGGCTCAACCGCGGAGCGAAGGTCGCCGCCAGCGCGATGACCAGACCACCGAAGAACAGCGGCATCACCACCTCGAGAGGCAGCAGGCTGCCCGCCGCCACGGAGAAGGCCAGCACGCCGACCCACAGGTAGATCAGCAGCGCCACGCGTCGCTGCGAATGTCCGAGTTCGAGCAACCGGTGGTGAAGGTGCATCTTGTCCGGCGTGTAGAAGCCCACTCCGGCGCGCGTCCGCCGGATCACCGCCATGATCATGTCGAGCATCGGAATGAACATCACCGCCGCCACCAGGATCAGCGGCGAGAGCAGGGTGAACATATCCGCGGGGCCGTATGCGCTGCGGGCGACGCGGCCCGAGGCGCTCGTCGACGCGGCGGCGAGCATGAGTCCGATCAGCATGGCGCCCGAGTCGCCCATGAAGATCCGCGCCGGCGAGAAGTTGTGCGGCAGAAAGCCCAGGCACGCGCCGGCGAGAGCCACGGTGATCAGGGCCGGCGGGTAGTAACTCACGTCGCCGCCCTGGTCGTGGAGGAGTCCGAGGGAGAACAGGCAGATCGCACTGGCGGCGATGAGCCCGAGTCCGGCCGCGAGGCCGTCGAGTCCGTCGACGAAATTGATCGCGTTGATCGTGGTGACCGTGATGGCGACGGTGAGCAGGCCGGCCTGGAGCGGATCGAGGACCACCGTGCCGATGTCGGCGAACGGCACGTAGAGCAGGTACCAGCTGACGCCCATGATGACCAGGACGCCGGCGGCGGTGAGCTGTCCGACGAATTTGGTCAGCGCATCCAGGCCCCAGCGGTCGTCGATCACGCCGACGAGCACGATCACCAGTCCCGCGGTGATGACGGCCAGCATGTCGTGGGTGTACGAGAATCCGCGGTTCAAAGCGGGCAACTGTGCGGCCAGGCCGATCGCGCAGACGATGCCGATGTACATTCCGACACCGCCGAGCCGCGGCGTCGGGATCACATGGACGTCACGCTGCCGGGGAACGGCGACGGCGCCGAAGCGGACCGCACAGACCCGCACCAGCGAGGTCAGGAAGTACGTGATCCCCGCGGCGGTGAGGCCGACGAGCGCGAGTTCGCGCAAGGGCACGCCAGCACCGCCGCCGGACGACTCCAGCGCGTATTCGAGCACCGTCACCCCTCCCCCACGGCCGCCACGGCGGCGGTGATCGCCGCGCGGCGGGCCTCGTCGGACGGATCGGTCCGCATGGCGTCGAGCATGAGGTCGGCGATCTGCGGCATGTCCGCGGGCCGCAGTCCGTCGGCGGCGAGTACGGCCGTGCCGAAGCGGATGGCCGAGCCCTCGGAGACCGGCGCCTCGTCGAACGGGGTGACCGCCTTGTCGACGATGATCCGGCAGGCCGCCAGCCGCTTGGCCGCTTCCCGTCCGGTGATGCCGAGCGACGAGACCTCGATCACCGCCAGATGCGTGTCGGTGCCGCCCGAGACGGTGCGCAGCCCGCGGGCGCCCAGTTCGGTGGCCAGGGTGGCGGCGTCGTCTGCCACGTCGCGGGCATAGGCCGCGTACTCCGGGCGCAGGCACTCGCCGAACGCCACCGCCTTGGCCGCGATCGAGTGCATCGCCGGAGCACCCTGCATGAACGGGTACACCGCCCGCGAGAGCGAGTCCTCGTGTTCGGACCTGGCGAGCAGCAGTCCGCCGCGCGGTCCGCGCATCACCTTGTTGGTGGCGACCGTCACCACGTCGGCGTACGGCACGGGCGAGTCGAGCACCCCGCCGACGGCGAGACCGGCCAGATGCGCCGCGTCGACCCAGAGGATGCAGTCGGCCTCGTCGGCGATGGTGCGCATCGCCGCGAAGTCCCACGACCGGGAGTAGGACGTACCGCCCGCGACGAGAATCCGCGGCCGGTGGATCAGGGCCAGATCCCGGATCTGGTCGTAGTCGATCCGCTCGGTGTCGCGGCGGACCTCGTAGTTCAGGACACTGAACCAGCGTCCCGACAGGTTCGCGCGCGAGCCGTGTGACTGGTGGCCGCCGTGCTTGAGGTTCAGGGAGAGCACCTGATCGCCCGGCTGCGAGAACGCGGCGTACACCGCGAAGTTCGCGAGCGCCCACGACAGCGGCTGGACGTTGACGTAATCGGCGCCGAACAGCGTGTGCGCGCGGCTGATCGCGAGCTGCTCGACCTCGTCGACCACCTCCGCTCCGCCGTGGTACCGGTGGCCGGGATAGCCCTCGGCGTACTTGTCCGCCAGAATCGATCCGACCGCGGCCCGCACCGCGGGGGTGGCCGTCGACTCCGCGGCCACCATCTGCAGGCTGCCGCGCCGGCGCGTCTCCTCGCGCCGAAGCAGTTCGGCGATCTCCGGATCACTCGCCAGCGGATCGGTCACGGCCGTCCCCGGAGCTCATCCGCGTCCACGTCGAGCACTTCGGCGATGTCCTCGGCGGTGATCGCGCCCTCACGCAGAATGCGAGGGTCCGGGCCGGTGAGGTCGACGATCGTCGAGGCGACGGCATGGTCGGCCGGACCGCCGTCGAGATAGACCGACACCTTCTCCTGCAGCTGCTCGCGGGCCTGGTGCACCTGCACCGCCGGCGGATGGCCGGAGATATTGGCGCTGGAGACGGCCATCGGCCCGATCTCCCGCAGCAGCTCGATCGCGACCGGATGCAGTGGCATGCGGATCATCACGCTGCCCGAGGTGTCGCCGAGATCCCAGGCGAGAGACGGGGCCTGCTCCACCACCAGGCTCAAACCGCCCGGCCAGAAGGCCTGCACCAGCTCTCGGGCCTGCGGCGACACCGACCTGACGAGACCGTCCACGGTGTGCCACGAGCCCACCAGGACCGGTACCGGCATGTCCCGCCCGCGGCCCTTCGCCGCCAGCAGCGACGCGACCGCTTCGCTGTCGAATGCGTCGCACCCGAGTCCGTAGACCGTGTCGGTCGGCATCACGATGAGCCGCCCGGCGCGCACGGCTCCCACCGCCGCCCGGATTCCGGCTTCCCGCTCGTCTGGATCACTGCAATCGAACACCGCGCTCACGTATTCCATCCTTCCACGCCGTCGGCCCCCGATCGCGCAGGGTCACCGACGGCTGCTCGTACAGCGGTCACGAACCGGGGTCGCCCGGCGAGGTCGTCATGGGTGCGGACGGCGGCGAATCCGCCGGTCGCCGTCAGCGCGTCGCGCACCAGATCGGCGGTCGTGTCGTCGTGCTCGACGGCCACAAACGCGCCCACTCGCAGAGCCGAGGCGAGGATCGGCGCCAGTTGATCGATCAGGTCCATTCCGCAGTCGCCGGAGAAGACCGCCTCGGGCGGATCGTGCGCCACCTCCGGTGAGACCTCGGCGCCGGACGGAACGTACGGCGGGTTGCTCACGACGACGTGCGCCGAAGCCAGCAGGGGCGCGACCGCCGCGACATCGGTGACGTCGGCCCGCACCACGGCGACCCGTTCCGTGAGTCCGGTCGCCTCGAGGTTGCGTCGCAGATACGACAGCGCCCGCTCCGAGCGCTCGACGGCCGTCACCGTCGCGTCGGGTGCGCCGGCGGAGATCGCCAGGGCCAGCGCGCCGCTCCCGGAGCACAGGTCGACCACGCGGATCGGGTCGCCCGCACTCTCGCGGAGTTCGGCGATGCGGGCCAGTGCGCACTCCGCTAGCAACTCGGTCTCCGGCCGCGGAATGAAGACTCCCGGTCCCACCGTCAACTCCAGGCCCGCGAAGAATGCGCGAGAAGTGATGTGCTGCAAAGGAACCCGCGAGCAGCGTTGCTCCACGGCGGCAACGACGCGACTGCGCATCTCGGCAGGCACCTCATCGACGAGAAGCAGCCGTCCGGGATCCACCCCGAGCATCTGCGCCACCAGTTCGGCGGCCTCGGCACCGGCCGAGTCGATCCCGGCCTCGGCCAGCCGCACCGCCGCCCACCGGCGCAGAGCGTCGGCCGAACCGCCTTCGGGTGCCGTCACTGCTGCAGGCGTGCCTGCTTGTCGGCGTCGACGAGCGCGTCGAGCAGCGCGTCCATCTCACCGTCGAGCACCGAGTCGAGGTTGTTGGCCTTGTAGCCGATCCGGTGGTCGGTGATGCGGTTCTCCGGGAAGTTGTATGTGCGGATCCGCTCCGAACGGTCCACGGTCCGGATCTGCGCCTGCCGGCCGGCGGCGGCCTCGGCCTCGGCCTCCTCCTCCGCCAGGGCCTTGAGCCGCGCCGCGAGCACCTGCATGGCACGGGCCTTGTTCTGCAACTGCGAGCGCTCGTTCTGACAGGTCACGACGATGTTCGTCGGCAGGTGCGTGATGCGGACCGCCGAGTCGGTGGTGTTGACGCCCTGACCGCCCTTCCCGGAACTGCGGTAGACGTCGATCCGGAGGTCGGACTCGTCGATGTGGATCTCCTCCACCTCGTCGGGCTCCGGGTAGATCAGCACCCCGGCGGCCGATGTGTGGATCCGGCCTTGGGACTCGGTGACCGGAACCCGCTGAACCCGGTGGACACCGCCCTCGAACTTCAGCCGCGACCACACACCGTCGCGGAGCGTCTCCCGCGCCTTGATCGACACGGTGGCCTCCTTGTAGCCGCCGAGATCGGACTCGGTGACGCCCAGGACCGTCGCCTTCCAGCCGCGCTTCTCGCAGTACTTCAGGTACATGCGGACGAGGTCGGAGGCGAACAGCGCCGACTCCTCGCCACCCGCTCCCGACTTGACCTCGAGCACGACGTCGTCGGAATCGTGTGGATCGCGGGGCGCCAGCAGGTCGGTCAGCGCGGCGTCCAACTCGGCGACGGTCGACTCGAGCGCCGGGATCTCCTCGGCGAATCCCGGATCTGCCTCGGCGAGTTCCCTGGCCGCCTCGAGGTCGTCGCGCGCGGCCGTGAGCTTGGTGTAGGTGGTCATCACGGGTGCGAGTTCGGCGAACCGTTTGCCCACGCGGCGCGCGTTGGCCGGGTCGTCGTGCAACGACGGGTCGGACAACTGAGTCTGGAGTCCGGCGTGCTCGGCGAGGATGTCGTCGATCGCGGACGGTTCCTGCGTACTCACCTGATGATTCTCTTTCGTCCTAGGAGGCTCCACCCAGACACTCCGGCGTGCCGCGCCGCGCCAGACGGCGGCGTCGAACGACAGCGGGCGTTAACCGACGGTGGCGTTAAACGACGGTGGGCGTTAAACGACAGACGCCCGACTCGAGATCCGCTGGGATCTCTCGCCGGGCGCCGGATGCAAGCTACTTGACGCGCTTGCCGTAACGCTTCTCGAAGCGAGCCACACGACCGCCGGTATCGAGGATCTTCTGCTTGCCGGTGTAGAACGGGTGGCAGTTGGAGCAGACTTCCACGGTGATGTGGCCGCCCTTGGCGGTGCTGCGCGTGGTGAACTCATTGCCGCAACCGCAGTTGACGGTGGTCACCTCGTAGTCGGGATGGATTCCCTGCTTCATTGATGTCCCTTCATCATGGTCGCCGGGTCACCTCTGATTTTTCAGTGGTGTGAACCGGAACCGGACTGACCGAAGAATTATTCCACAACCCCGGTCACCCCGGCCAATCGCGCAGGTGCGAGGCCTGGCGGTCCTCCAGCGCGACAGCAGTCAGATCGCAGTGAGACCGGTCTCTCTTCCTGTCGGGCCCAACCGGAGCCGACCGCCGGACGGTCTACCCTCGTACTCGGACCGGCCCGGTCGAGGACGCCGTCCACCCCGCACCACGTCCCTGCGAGCCTCCGGGAGCACCGAGTACACATGACGACCGCGAATCCGACGAGTGATGCCGCAACCGCCCGCGCCTCGAAACGGCCTCGCTGGTCCCGCCGGAATCCGTACCCTGCGACCGTGGTGCGCAACAGCCTCCTGACGGCACCCGACAGCGACAGGGAGGTGCGCCACCTCGTACTCGACATCTCCGGCTCCGGGCTGGAGTACCTGCCAGGCGATGCCGTCAACGTCACCCCCGCCAACGAGCCGGCGCTGGTCGCCGCGATCGTCGACCGGCTCGGCGTTCCGGGCGACACGGTGATCACCGACCGCAAGGGTGAGCGGACGCTCACCAATGCACTCACACACGGTTTCGAGATCACCTCGGTCTCGCCGTACCTGCTCGATCACCTCGCGAACGCCCGCGGCGTCGGAGAGGTGGCCGACCTGCTGGCCGGCGACCGTGCCGCACTCGAAGAATGGTCGCGCGGCAGGGACGTCCTGGACCTGCTCAACCTGGACCCCACCTGGTTTCCGACGCCCGAGGCCTTCCTCGGCGAACTGCGCCCCCTCGCCGCCCGCACGTACTCGATCTCGTCGTCGCCTGCCGTCCACGAGGGAACCCTGCACCTGACGCCCGCCACCGTGCGACATTTCGCGACCGAGTTCTGGGGCGATGGCCGCGACCGCGGCGGCGCCGCGTCCACCTATCTCGCCGACCGCGTGGAACCCGGCGACACCGTGGGGATCTACGTGACGGCCAACAAGTCGTTCCGGCTGCCCGAGCCGGACACCGACATCATCATGGTGGGCCCGGGCACGGGCATCGCCCCGTTCCGTGCCTTTCTGCACGAGCGCCGCCAGGACAACGGCCGAGGACGCAACTGGCTGTTCCACGGTGCTCGACATCGCGACCAGGACTTCCTGTACCGCGACGAGATGTGGGCGATGGAAGCCGACGGGACCCTCCGGCTCGACGTCGCCTTCTCCCGCGAGCAGGACGAGAAGGTCTACGTCTCGCACCTCATGGGAGGACGGGGCGAAGAACTGTACAGCTGGATCCGCGACGGCGCGGTCCTCTACGTCTGCGGCGACGCCACCAAGATGGCACGCGACGTGGAGGAGACCCTGGTGGCGATCATTCGCGAGTACGGCGGCTTCGACGATGAGGGAGCACGCGCCGAACTCCAGCGGCTGCGCGAGTCGGGTCAGTACCGCCGCGACGTCTACTGACGCCGCACTCTCCCGAAACGCCCCTGTGCCGTACCCCGTGACCCGATTCGGGTCACGGAATACGGCACAGTGCACCACTCCGCGGTGGAGGCCTCAGTCGTTGTCGACGACGCTGGGCGCGTTCTTGCTCACCTGCATCAGGAACTCGACATTGCTCCGCGTCTTCTTGAGCTGCGCGACGAGCAGGTCGATCGCGGCCTGCGAGTCCAGTCCGGAGAGCAGACGGCGCAGTTTGTGGACGATGGCGAACTCATCCGGCGACAGCAGGAGCTCGTCCTTGCGCGTGCTCGACAGGTTGACGTCGACCGCGGGGAAGACGCGCCGCTCGGCGATCTTACGGTCGAGCTTCAGTTCGGCGTTGCCCGTGCCCTTGAACTCCTCGAAGATCACCGTGTCGCCCGTCGACCCGGTCTCGACCAGCGCCGAAGCGATGATCGTCAGCGATCCGCCGTTCTCGATGTTGCGCGCGGCACCGAGGAATCGCTTCGGCGGATACAGCGCCTGGGAGTCGACACCACCGGAGAGGATGCGGCCCGAGGCGGGCGATGCGTTGTTGTACGCGCGGCCGAGACGGGTGATCGAGTCGAGCAGCACGACGACGTCCATACCGTTCTCCACCAGCCGCTTGGCACGCTCGATCGCGAGCTCCGCGACGCTGGTGTGATCCGACGGCGGGCGGTCGAAGGTCGACGCGATGACCTCGCCCTTCACACTCCGCTGCATATCGGTGACTTCTTCGGGACGCTCGTCCACCAGCACCACCATCAGGTGGCATTCCGGATTGTTGGTGGTGATCGCGTTCGCGATGTCCTGCAGGATCGTCGTCTTACCGGCCTTCGGCGGGGAGACGATCAGCGCACGCTGCCCCTTGCCGATCGGCATGATCAGGTCGATGACGCGGGTGGAGATCCGTTCGGGCGTGGTCTCGAGCCGCAGTCGCTGATTCGGGTAGAGCGGAGTCAGCTTGGTGAAGTCGGGACGCTTGCGCGCCGAGTCGACGTCGGTGCCGTTGACGGTGTCCAGCCGCACCAGCGGATTGAACTTCTGCCGCTGGTTGTTGGGGTTCTCGCCCTCGCGCGGCACCTTCACGGCACCGGTGATCGCGTCACCGCGGCGCAGTCCGTTGCGGCGGACCATGTTCATCGATACGTAGACGTCGTTGGGTCCGGCCAGGTAGCCGGACGTCCGCACGAACGCGTAGTTGTCGAGCACGTCGAGGATGCCCGCCACCGGCGCGAGGACGTCGCCCTCGTTGACCTGGGGCTCCCCCGCGTTGCCGCCGTCGCGGTCGCGTCCGCGACGACGCTCGCGGAACCGGCGTCCGCGGCGACGACCACCGCCCTCGCCGTCGTCGTCATCGTTGTTGTTGCGGTTCTGGTTCTGACCGCCGCCCTGGTTGCCGCCCTGGCCCTGGTTGCCGCCCTGGTTCTTCTGACCCTGGTTCTGGTTCCCGCCCTGGTTCTGATTGCCCTGACCCGACTTATCGCCGCCGTCCTGGCTCTTGTCGCCCTGGTTCCGCTCTCCCCCGCGGTTCCGGTTGCGGTTGCGCCGGTTGCCGTCGCCGTCCTGCTCGCCGCGCTGCTGGGCGGGCTTCTCGTCGCGGCCCTGCTCGGTGTTGCGCTGGTCGGAGCCCTTCTGGTCGGAGCTCTTCTGGTCAGCGCTCTTCTGGTCAGCGCTGTCGGTCTGCGGAGCCTTCGCGGTCTGCGACGATCCACCGTCGCCCGCAGCATCGGCGCCGCGCCGGGCGTTGCGCCGTCCACCGGGCTGCTGATCGTTCGCGGCACGCTCGCCGGCCTGCGGCTTCTCCGGCGCAGACTTCGCTGCGTCGGACTTCTCTGCGTCGGACTTCTCTGCGTCGGACTTCTCTGCGGGCTTCTCTGCACGCTTGTCCGCTGCGGCCTTCTCTGCGCCCTTGGCGGAGCCTGCTCCGCCGTGCTGATGAGCCCTGATCACGTCGATCAGATCGCCCTTGCGCATTCCCGACGTGCCCTTGATGCCCAGCTCAGCAGCCAGACTGCGGAGTTCGGGCAGCAGCATGGCGGAAAGTCCGGTACGGGCCCGCTTGGGTGCCTGCACATCCGTTTCGGTCACGGAATTCCTTTCGTTCCCCGGCTTCAGATGCCGGGGGCCCCACCCAGAACACGGGTGGAGGAGCAAAAATTGTTGGTTCGCCGGACAATCGGGTGGAGATCAGACACGCCCTGGGTCCCGGTGAAGCACTCTCAGCGTACCACCGGGTAGCCGCTGCGTCAGGAGACCACCTCGACGCCGTCCGCCACCGCGACGGGGATCATCGCGAAACCCAGATCGGCGGCGAGGTCTGCCTCGTGCGTTCCGAGGGGACTCGTTCCCAGCACCAGAACCGAAGGCCCAGCACCCGATACGGTAGCGGCGTGTCCGCGTTCGCGCAATGAATGCACCAGGCGAGTCGTCTCTGGAAGCGCCTGTTCGCGATAGCCCTGGTGCAGACGGTCCTCGGTGGCGTCGATCAGCCAGGCGGGATCGGTGGTCAGTGCCACGACTCCCAGTGCCGCGCGGCTGACGTTGAAGACCGCGTCCGCTCGCGGCACCGCGTCGGGAAGCAGGCCGCGCGTGGTCTCGGTGGACGACTCGGTCTGCGGCACGAATACCGTGGCCACCACCGCCGGATGCAACTCCAACCGGCGGGCGTAGAACGACTCCTGACCGTGCGACCACGTCACCACCGCCGAGCCCAGCACGGACGCCGCCGCATTGTCGGGATGGCCTTCGAACTCACTGGAGAGCTGCACCAGCGCAGCGTCGTCGAGGGCCGGGCGCCGACCGTCGAGGGCCACCAGCGCCGACGCCGCCGCGAGTCCGCCCACCGCTGCCGCGGCCGACGACCCCAGCCCGCGCGAGTGCGGGATCGCGTTGCGGCATTCGAGGTGGAAACCGCCGACTGCGACGCCGGCGCTCTCGAACCCCCGGACCACCGCGCGCGCCACCAAGTGGCGCTCGTCGAGCGGAACCTGGTCGGCGGCTTCGCCGGTCACCGCGACGGTGATGCCGGTTCCGGTGACGGTGACCGCGACCTCGTCGTAGATCGCGAGGGCCATGCCGAGGCAATCGAACCCCGGACCCAGATTCGCACTCGACGCCGGGACCTTCACTCGGACCGAAAGCCCCTCGGGCAGAATGCATTCCGCGTCGGGATGCCCGATCAGCGCGTCGTTGGTCATCGCCGTTTCCACGTCGTCAGTTCACACCCAGCGCAGTCGCCACGGCGACGGGATCGACCTGGATCGCATCCACCTTCGGCATGCCGAGCAGCGCCGTGTCCGGGTCCTTCAAACCGTTGCCGGTCACGGTGCACACCACGGTCTCCCCCGGCTTCACCCAGCCCTCCTCGCGGCTCGCGAGCAGGCCGGCGACGCTGGCGGCCGAGGCCGGCTCCACGAAGACGCCTTCGCGTCCGGCGACCAGCTTGTACGCCTCGAGGATCTTCTCGTCGGTGGCCGCCCGGAACATGCCGCCCGACTCGTCCTTGGCGGCGACGGCCTGGTTCCAGCTGGCCGGCGAGCCGATGCGGATCGCGGTCGCGATGGTCTCCGGGTCGCTCACCGGGGCTCCGTTGACCAGCGGCGCGGCACCGGCGGCCTGGACGCCGAGCATGCGCGGCAGGGAGTCGATGATCCCGTCGGAGTGGTACTCGCGGTAACCCTTCCAGTACGCGGTGATGTTTCCCGCGTTACCGACCGGGAGTGCGTGCACGTCGGGGGCCTTGCCGAGGACGTCGACGATCTCGAACGACGCCGTCTTCTGGCCCTCGATGCGGGCCGGGTTCACCGAGTTGACCAGCTCGATCTCCGGGTAGTCGGCGGTCACCTTGCGCGCGAGCTCCAGACAGTCGTCGAAGTTGCCCTGCACCTGGATCACCTTCGCGCCGTGCATGACGGCCTGAGCGAGCTTGCCCATCGCGATCTTGCCCTCGGGGATCAGCACCGCACAGGTGATTCCCGCGCGCGTCGCATACGCCGCAGCCGACGCCGACGTGTTGCCGGTCGAGGCGCAGAGGACCGCCTTCTTGCCGTTGTTGACGGCATTGGTGACGGCCATCGTCATACCGCGGTCCTTGAACGACCCGGTGGGGTTGAGCCCCTCCACCTTGAGGTAGACCTCGCAGCCGGTGATCTCCGAGAGCACCGGAGCCGCCACCAACGGCGTCGCGCCCTCCAGGAGGGTGACGATCTTCCAGTCGTCGCGCACCGGCATGCGGTCGCGGTAGGCCTCGATCAGGCCCGGCCATCCGCGGTGGACGGGCTGGTACTCGGCGTTAGTCATTGGTTCCCTCCAGACGGAGCACGCTGGACACCTTGATTACGGAGTCCATCTGTTCAAGTGCGGCAACGGTTTCCGACTGTGCGCGGTCGGAGGCGCGATGTGTGACGACGATCAGCCGGGCGTCGGTGCCCGCGCCCTCCTGGCGTACCGCGGCAATGCTGACGTCGCGCGCCGCGAACTCGCCCGCCACCTGCTGAAGGACTCCGGGCTTGTCGGCGACCTTCATCGAGACGTAGTAGCGCGTCGGGACCTCGTCGATCGACGCGATCGGCAGCGAGGCATACGTGGATTCCAGCGGACCGCGCCCGTGGTACACCCGGTTCCGGGCGGCCATCACCAGATCACCGAGCACCGCCGATGCGGTGGGTGCGCCGCCGGCGCCCTGACCGTAGAACATCAGGCGGCCGGCATTCTCCGCCTCCACGGCGACGGCGTTGAACGCGCCGTTGACGGTGGCGAGCGGGTGCTCCAACGGAACCAGCGCCGGGTAGACGCGGGCGGAGATCTTCTCCCCGTCGGCGGTCTGGATGCGCTCGCAGATGGCCAGGAGCTTCACCGTGCAGTCGAACTTCTTCGCCGCCTCGAGATCCTTCGAGGTGATCTTGGTGATCCCCTCGCGGTAGACGTCCGACGCGGTGACCCGGGAATGGAAGGCGATCGAGGCGAGAATCGCGGCCTTCGAAGCCGCGTCGTATCCTTCGACGTCCGCGGTGGGATCGGCCTCGGCGTAGCCCAGCCGGCCGGCCTCGGCGAGTACCTTGCCGTAGCCCGCGCCGGTCTCGTCCATCTCCGAGAGGATGTAGTTGGTGGTGCCGTTGACGATTCCGGCCACCCGATTCACCGAGTCGCCCGCGAGCGACTGGGTCAGCGGGCGGATCACCGGGATCGCGCCCGCGACCGCCGCTTCGAAGTACAGGTCGACCCGGTTGTCCTCGGCCGCCTTGGCCAGTTCGCCCGAGTGCGCGGCGATCAGCGCCTTGTTGGCGGTGACGACGGACTTGCCCGACTCCAGGGCGGTCTTGATGAGCGCGCGGGCCGGCTCGATGCCGCCGATCAGCTCGACCACCATGTCGACGTCGTCGCGGGCGACGAGGCTGTGCGGATCGTCGGTCAGCAACGCCGGATCGACGCCCTCGCGCGCTCGGGAGGCATCGCGCACCGCGACGCCCCGGAGCACGAGCGGCGCGCCGATCCGAGCCCGCAGGTCGGCGGCGTTCTGGGTCAGAATCCGAACGACCTCGGTGCCGACATTGCCCATGCCCAACACGGCCACGCCGATCGGACGGGATGATTCGCTCATTCCGGGTCCACCTCCAGGCTCAAGAAGTCCTCCACCGTCTCCCGCCTCAGCATGAGCCGGGACCGGCCGTCATTGACTGTCGCGACCGCCGCACGCGGCACCATGTTGTAGCGGCTCGACATGGAATAGCAGTAGGCGCCGGTGGCGCCCACCACGAGCAGATCGCCCGGGACCAGGTCGTCCGGCAGCCAGCAGTCGCGGATAACGATATCGCCGCTCTCACAGTGCTTGCCCACCACCCGGCAGACGACGGCCTTCGCGTCCGAGACCCGCGAGGCGAGCCGGACGTCGTACTCGGCGTCGTAGAGCACCGTGCGGATGTTGTCGCTCATGCCGCCGTCGACCGAGACGTACCGGCGCACGGTGTTCCCGTCGAGTGCGACGTCCTTGACGGTTCCCACCCGGTACAGCGTCACGCCCGCCGGCCCCGCGATCCCGCGACCGGGTTCGACCGCGATGGTCGGCATCGGCAGGTTCAGCGCGGCCGACTCGCGGCGGACGATCTCCGCCAGGGCCTCGGCCAGCACACTGACCGGCGGCGGGTCGTCGCTCTCCAGGTATGAGATGCCGAGACCGCCGCCGAGGTCGAGCACCTTGAGCTGCGAGGTCTTCTCGACCCCGAACTCGGCGACGATGTCGGCGAGCAGGCCGATCACCCGGCGTGCGGCGAGCTCGAATCCGTCGATCTCGAAGATCTGCGAGCCGATGTGGCTGTGCAGCCCCACCAGACGCAGGTTGTCGGCGGCGAAGACCGCGCGAACCGCGTCGAGCGCCACACCGCCGGCGAGTGCGAAACCGAACTTCTGGTCCTCGTGCGCCGTCGAGATGAACTCGTGAGTGTGCGCCTCGACGCCCGGAGTCACCCGGACCAGCACGTCGGCGACCACTCCCCGTTCACCGGCGAGACGGTCCAGACGCTCGATCTCGATCATCGAGTCCAGGACGATGTCCCCGACACCCGCGTCGAGTGCCGCCGCCAGTTCGTCCTCGGCCTTGTTGTTGCCGTGCAGTGCGATGCGCTCGGCGGGGAATCCCGCGTGCAGCGCCACCGCCAGTTCGCCTCCGGAGCAGACGTCGAGCGAGAGGCCCTCGGACTCGATCCACTTCGCGACCTGCGAGGAGAGAAAGGCCTTCGACGCGTAGTGCACGCGGCCGTACGGCCCGAACGCCCGCTGCATGTCGGCGCAGCGCGACCGGAAGTCCGCTTCGTCGTACACGAACAGCGGGGTGCCGTACTGCTCGGCGAGCCGGTCGACCCGGACTCCGCCGATCGTCACGACGCCGTCCTCGTCGCGGACGGTCCCACGCGGGTAGACGTTCTCCGGGATACGGGAGAGCTCTTCGGGGCGGTTGGGGCGCTCCGCGAGATGCGGAGCGGCGAGGATCTCGGCGTGGCGGGGGCCGGCGGGGTGTGCCATCACATTCTCTCCGGAGCGCTGACGCCGACCAGCTCGAGGCCGTTGGCGAGGACTTGGCGGGTGGCTTCGCAAAGCGCGAGCCGGGCGGCGTGCACATCGCCCGCCTCCTCGTCGCCCTGCGGGAGGACGCGGCAGCGCGCGTAGAACCGGTGATAGGCACCGGCCAGCGACTCCAGGTAGCGGGAGACCCGATGCGGTTCGCGCAGTGCGGCGGCGGTGGCGACCACCTCGGAGAAGTCGCCGATG
This sequence comes from Gordonia sp. LUNF6, assembly GCF_047041125.1. NCBI lineage: Bacteria > Bacillati > Actinomycetota > Actinomycetes > Mycobacteriales > Gordoniaceae > Gordonia > Gordonia sp. LUNF6. The sequence continues at coordinate 1,360,163 of NZ_CP178181.1, read as the reverse complement.
GTGCGGATCAGATCGCCCTCGGACTCGTCGTCGAGAAGCTCCAGACGCGCGGTGCTCGCCGACAACCCGAGCTCGGCCGCGTGACGGGCCAGCGCCGACAGCCGGGCATGCGCGTACTGCACGTAGTAGACCGGGTTGTCGGAGGACTGCTTGCGCAGCAGATCGAGGTCGATGTCGATGTTGACGTCGATCGACGAGCGGATGAGCGCGTAGCGGGCGGCGTCGACTCCGACCGCCTCGACGAGGTCGTCGAGCGTGATGACGGTTCCCGCGCGCTTGGACATCCGGACCGGCTGTCCGTCCCTCACCAGATTCACCATCTGCCCGATGAGGACCTCGACGGCTTCGGGGTCGTATCCCAGCGCGGCGGCTGCGGCCTTCAGCCGAACCACGTAGCCGTGGTGATCGGCGCCGAGCATGTAGATGAGGTGATTGGCGCCGCGGTCGTGCTTGTCCTTGAGGTAGGCGATGTCGCCGGCGATGTAGGCGGCGTTCCCGTCGCTCTTGATGACGACGCGGTCCTTGTCGTCGCCGTAATTCGTCGACCGCAGCCACCAGGCGCCTTCGGCCTCGTACAGGTTCCCGTTGGCCTTGAGCTCGTCGATCGCCTGCTCGACGAGGCCTCGATCGAACATCGAGTTCTCGTGCGTGTAGACGTCGAAATCGGTGCCGAACTCGTGCAGCGTCCGCTTGATGTGCGCGAACATGAGCTCCACGCCCTCGGCACGGAAGACCTCCCGCGCCTCCGCGACCGGCAGCTCGAGGACTCCGGGCGACTTCTCGACGACGGTCGCGGCGATCTCGTCGATGTACTCGCCGGCGTACCCGTCGTCGGGGGTCGGCTCGCCCTTGGCCGCGGCCAGCAGCGAGTTCGCGAACCGGTTGATCTGCTCGCCGTGGTCGTTGAAGTAGTACTCGCGCGTCACCTTCGCGCCGCGTGCGGTGAGCACGCGCCCTAGTGCGTCGCCCACCGCGGCCCAGCGTGTGCCGCCGAGGTGGATGGGGCCGGTGGGATTGGCGGACACGAACTCCAGGTTCACGTTCAGCGCCGAGAGCTCATCACCGCGGCCGTACGCATCCCGCTGTGCGAGGACGGCGGCGACCGTCTGATTCTGTGCGGCCGCAGCCAAGCGCAGATTGACGAATCCGGGTCCGGCGACCTCCGCGGAGTCGATGCCGGGGTCGGTCGCGAACTCGTCGGCCAGCCACGTCGCCAGTTCGCGCGGATTGGCTCCCGCGCGCTTGCCCAGTTGCAGGGCGATGTTGGTGGCGTAATCGCCGTGCTCCGGGCTGCGCGGACGCTCCACGACCACGGTCTCCGGAATCAACGACGTATCGAGGTCATGAGCGTGGAAGACCTTCTGCGTCGCAGCGCGAAGCAGAGCAGCGAGTTCGGTGGGAGTCACGGGAACCTATCTTATTGTCCCAGGTGCGGTTCACGACAATCGGACCTCGGTGCCGGGAATCGGCGCTGTCCGAGGCCCCACCCGCCGGGCGAAGTGCTCAGGGCAGGTTCAGCTGCCAGGACACTCCGAATCGGTCGTTGACCCAGGCGAAGGCCTGCGAGAAGCCGTAGTCGCCGATCGGCATCAAGACCCCGCCGCCTTCGCCGAGAAGTGCGGCGAGACGCTCGAGCTCGGCGCGATCGTCGACGTCGACGAACAGCGAACTCGACGGGGTGAAATCGAAGGCGTGGCCGACGGCGCTGTCGCTGACCAGCACCCGCAGACCGGCGAGATCGAGTTCGGCGAGCATGATGCCCTGGGCCGGGTCGGCGTGCGGCGTGGACGTGACCACGCGTCCGCCGGGGAATGCGGAGAGGTACAGGTCGATCGCGTCGGCGGCGACGGCCCCCTGGAACATGAGGAACGGACGGATCTGCGTCATGACGCGGGCGTAGTGGCGGTAGCGCGGTTCAGCAGCCGAGCAGGGTCGCGAGTTCGTCGATGCCGCGAACGTGGAAGCGATCGTCGGGGCAGCGCGCCTCCGGCTTGGGCTCCGGACCCCATTCCGCGGGCCGCTCCACATACGCCGTCTGCAGGCCGAATCCACGCGCCGCGGCGAGATCGGTCACGTGCGTCGCGACCATCAGGACCTCACCGGGATCCACCCGCATCAGCCGCGCGAGCCCGAGGTACACCTCACCGGACGGTTTGTAGTGGCGCCAGAGGTCCGAGCCGCCGATGAAGTCCCAGGGCAGACCCGCGGACTTGGCCATCTCGGTCAGGAGTGCCACGTTGCCGTTGCTCAGGGCGCAAATCGTGTACCTCTCCTTGAGGCGACGGAGTCCCTCGGGCGAATCCGGCCACGCCGGGAGGACGTGCCACGCGTGCACCGCGGCGTCCAGCTGATCGGCACCGGCCCGGATTCCGTGCTCTTCGCGCAGCAGCCGGTCGAGTGATTCGCGATGCAGATCGTCGAGCAGCGTCCAGTCCCGGCTCCCCTGTTCCACCTCGGCCAGTGCCGGCGCGTAGGTTCGTCGCCAGGAACGCGCCAGCGCCGAGGCGTCGATCTCCGGAAAGATCTGAGCCAGAACACGACTGACCCCGGTATGCCAGTCGGCCACCGTCCCGAAGGTGTCGAAGGCGATCACTTTCACCGAGGGCGCGCCGGTAGTCGAAGTCACCCGGTCAGTGTCGCATCGCCGGCACGTGAGTACTCGGACGCCTCCCGGATCTGTTCCGGCGTCGGCGTCACTCCGGTGTAGAGCGCGAACTGCGCCGCGGCCTGGCCGGCGATCACCGCGTCTCCGCTGATCGTCTCGAGTCCGCGTGCCCGCATCGCCCGCACCATCGGCGTGTCGGGCGGCATCGCCACCACGTCGAGACAACCGGTCGCCGCGTCGACGAGAGCCTCGTCGAACGGCAGCGCGTCGGCGTCCGGTCCCCCGGCCATGCCGATCGGCGTCGCGTTGACGAGAGTTGCGGGGGCGAGTCCCGCTGCGTTGACCGCATGCCGGTAGCCGTATCGCGCGGCGAGCACGGCACCGGCGGCCCGGTTGCGCGCGACCACGGTCACATCGGTGAAGCCGGTCGCACGCAGCGCCGCGACCACCGCCTTCGCCATTCCGCCGCTTCCGGCGACGGCCACCGGCGCGGTGCGATCGAAGCGCGAGGCGGCCAGCAGGTCGGCGACCGCCTGATAGTCGGTGTTGTACGCGTGGAGCACGCCGTCGTCGTTGACGATCGTGTTCACCGAGTCGATGGCCGCGGCCGACTCCTCCATCACGTCGATCAGGTCGATCACCGCCTCCTTGTACGGCATCGACACCCCGGCACCGCGGATCGGGAGGCCACGGATCCCGGCCACCGCCGAGGCGATGTCGGTCGGCGCGAAGGCCTTGTAGACGAAGTTCAGGCCCAACCGGTTGTAGAGATAGTTGTGGAAGCGGGTCCCGATGTCGGACGGCCGCGCCGCCAGCGAGACGCACAGCACGGTGTTTCGGTTGAGAGCGCGGGAATGCGGGGCGGTCATGGACCGACCGTAGCGGGCAGCCGGTGCCACGAGCCACCGAGCCGGCGACCGATTCGCTCTGAAGAATGCGAAACGCGCAATTCTATCACGCCGCTGAAATCACTCCCGACGAGTTTGACATCGGTCGGACAATTCACCATCGTGACCCTTGGGACGACCATCGATCGTTTGACCACAGATGGGTCGGTACACGGCCCGGGACCAGCGGATTCCAACGACATCCCTCAGTCCAGTCTGGCGTGAAAGGTAAAATGTTGAATAGTGTGAAAAGAGTTGCGATCATCGGCGCGGGGCCCAGTGGAATGGCAGCCCTGCGCGCTTTCAAATCGGCGGAGAAGTCCGGCTCCGAGATCCCCGAAGTGGTCTGCTACGAGAAGCAGGACGACTGGGGTTGACAGTGGAACTTCACCTGGCGCACTGGAACCGACGGGTACGGCGAACCCGTGCATTCGAGCATGTACCGGAATCTGTGGTCCAACGGCCCCAAAGAGGCGCTCGAGTTCGCCGAGTACACATTCGACGAGCATTTCAACCGTCCGATCTCCTCTTATCCTCCTCGCGAAGTCCTCTGGGATTACATCAACGGCCGTGCCGTCCAGTCGGGTGTGAAAGAACTCGTCCGATTCGCTCACGTGGTGCGTCGGGTGGAATTCGACGATGAGACCGAACAGTTCACCGTCACCGTCGACGATCTGCGCGAGCATGTGACCTCCACCGAGGTCTTCGACGAAGTCATCGTCTCGACGGGTCATTTCTCATTTCCCAATGTCCCCGACATCGCGGGAATCGAAACCTTTCCCGGCGAGGTGATCCACGCGCACGAGTTCCGCGGCGCCGAGCGATTCGCCGGTCAGCGCCTGCTGCTCGTCGGGGGTCGTACTCCGCCGAGGACATCGGCATCCAATCTCACAAGATGGGGGCCCGGCACGTGACGATGAGCTGCCGGTCGCGGCCGCAGGGATTCGCGTGGCCCGACGGTGTCGACGAGAGACCGCAGATCGACCGGATCGACGGCGGTGTCGCCACCTTCATCGACGGCTCATCCGGAGAGTTCGACGCGATCATCCTCTGCACCGGGTACCTGCACCACTACCCGTTCCTCCCGGAGCATCTGCATCTGCGTTCGCCCAACAACCTCTACCCCGGCGGTCTCTACCGGGGCGTGACGTGGCAGGCGAACCCGCACCTGCACTACCTCGGCGCGCAGAATCAGTGGTTCACGTTCAACATGTTCGACGCGCAGGCCTGGTATGTCCGGGACCTCATCCTCGGTCGAGCCCAGCTCCCGTCCGCCGCTGAGCGCGCCGCGCACATGCGTCAGTGGGCCGATCGTTACCGCGGCGTCGAGGACGACGCCGCCGCGGTGCGTTTCCAGGCCGACTACATCCGCGATCTGATCGAGCAGACGGACTACCCGATGTTCGACCTCGACGAGGTGGTGCGGATCTTCCTCGAATGGAAGGCCGACAAGAAGCGGAACATCCTCACCTACCGGGATCAGGTGTACCCGTCGGTGATGACGGGAACGATGGCCGCCGTTCACCACACCCGCTGGATCGACGAGCTCGACGACTCCCGGGAGCGCTACCTCGAATCCCAACCCACGGCCGACCGTGTGACGAGCTGACGGCCACCGGCGCAGACGGCCGGATGTCGGAGGGCGCACCTACAATCGGGGCAGCATCCGCGCGACGAGGAGCACAGCGTGCAACAGCCGTCACTCTTCGAGCCCGACGACACCGGCCGTCCGCTCGCCGACCGAATGCGGCCTCGGTCGATCACGGAGGTGGTCGGGCAGGACCACCTCCTCGGCCCGGACGGAGCGATCGGCCAGATGGTCGCCGAGAAGCGGCTGGCGTCGATGATCCTGTGGGGTCCCCCGGGCTGCGGCAAGACGACGATCGCGCGGCTTCTCGCCGAACAGACCGACCTCGTCTTCGAACCGCTGTCGGCGACATTCGCGGGAGTCGCCGATCTGCGGAAGGTGTTCCGCGCGGCGGAGAAGCGCCGCGAGCTCGGCCGCGGCACCCTGCTGTTCGTCGACGAGGTGCATCGGTTCAACCGCGCGCAGCAGGACTCCTTCCTTCCCTACGTCGAAGACGGCACCGTCGTCCTGGTGGGCGCGACCACCGAGAACCCCAGCTTCGAGCTCAACGCCGCCCTGCTCTCCCGCTGCCGAGTCTTCGTTCTCAAACGACTCGAGGAGGCCGCGCTCGTCGAGTTGGTCGAACGAGCCGAGACTCTGACGGGACGAGAGCTGCCCCTCGACGGCGAGGCCCGGCAGGCGCTGATCGCGATGGCCGACGGCGACGGACGCTATCTGCTCAACCTCGTCGAGCAACTCGGCCACATCAGCACGCCGATCGGCGTCGACGAGTTGGTCCGGCTGGTGCAGCAGCGGGCTCCCCTGTACGACAAGTCGCAGGAAGGGCACTACAACCTGATCTCGGCCCTGCACAAGTCGATGCGCGGCTCCGACGCCGATGCCGCCTTGTACTGGCTGGCCCGGATGCTCGACGGCGGAGAGGATCCGCTCTACATCGCCCGGCGCATCGTGCGCTTCGCCGCCGAGGACGTGGGCATGGCCGATCCCCGGGCGCTCGCGCAGGCGCTGGCCGCGTGGGACACATACGAGCGGCTCGGCTCACCCGAAGGTGAGCTCGCCATCGCACAGGCGGTGGTGTACTTGGCCACCGCGCCGAAGTCGGTCGCCGTCTACCGGGGATTCGGGGCGGCCCGGGCCCTCGCCCGGCGCACCGGATCGCTCATGCCGCCGAAGCACATTCTGAATGCGCCCACCGGATTGATGCGCGAGCTCGGCTACGGTGCCGGCTACCGCTACGACCCGGACGCCGAGGACGGGTTCTCCGGGGCCGACTACTTCCCCGAAGGCCTGGAGCACGAACCGCTGTACCGGCCGACGGCCAACGGTTTCGAAGCCTCCGTCCGCGAGCGCATCGCCGAATGGGACCGGTTGCGTCTCCGCCGCCGCGGCGAGGGACGGTGACCGCGCCTCAGCGGATCGAGCGGTACACCGCGGTCTCGAAGTCCAGGAAGGCGGCGACCGACGCGGGATCGGCGAACGGCAGCACTTGCGAGCCCCACATCCCGGCGACGTCTGCCTCCCTGTCGATCCAGTAGTAGAGGTTGGCCAGTCCGGCCCACGCGAGCGAGCCCGCCGACCGGCCCGTCGGTGCGGGCTCGTCGTTGACCATGAACGAGTAGGCCCACGACTTGGACTGCCCGGGGAAGAACTCCGCGTCGTGAGTCAGGGCCGGCGCCGACCCGACGAGCTTTCCGATCTTCAGCTCGCCCAGCCCGTTCCGGGATGCCGCCCGCACGGTCTCGGGCGCGAGCACCCGACCGCGCTCGCCCTCGCCGTCCCGCAACCACATCCGCAGGAAGCGGGTGTAGTCCGGGATCGTGGCGTACACCCCCTGTCCGCCCATGTCGACCTCCGGGTCCTGCGGAAGCACCAGGCCGGTGGCGACCAATGACCCGTCGTCGACGCGCTGGTGGACCTCCGCGCGACGATCCGCCATCGACCGGCTCATGACGAAGGCCGAATCGTCCATGCCGAGGGGCTCGAAGATCCGCTCCCGCATCACCTGCGACAGCCGTTGTCCCCGAACGGCTTCCACCACCAGCCCGGCCCAGTCGATGTTGGTGCCGTATCCCCACCGAGTCCCGGGGTCGAAGAGCAGTGGCGAGGTGAGGCATTCGCGGGATGCGGTGAGAATGTCCGGCTGTCCCGTCGACTCGAGCAGGCGGGCGTAATCCGGTGAGAAGAAGGAGTACGACAGGCCCGCCGTGTGGAGCAGCAGCATCCGGGTGGTGATCTGCGTCGACGGTGGCCGCAGTCGCGGTGAGCCGTCCGGGGCGAAGCCCTCGAGCACCTGCAGCCGGCTGATGTCCGGTACATAGTCCGCAGCCGGGGCGTCGAGGTCGACCAGCGCCTCCTCCACGCATTGCAGCACGGCGGTGGAGGTGAGCGCCTTGGTGCACGAGAAGATCGCGAATACCGTGTCGGCGGTCATCGGCCGACCGTCGTCCACGGACCGGACGCCCGCGGTGCCGAGGTAGGCGTCGCCGCCGCTGCGGGTGACGGTCGCGACGACGCCGGGCACGCGCTGGGCGTCGTCGGCGGAGGCGGCTCGGTTCAGAATGTCGTCGAGGCGGGTGAGGTCGGGCATCGGGATCTCCTGTGCAGCAGTTGATGGCACCAGTGATCCTGGCCGGTGTTCACGGCCGGGTACGTCTGCGAACGGCAGGCACCGTCTCCGAGCGGCGAGCTTCTCGTAGCGGAGACTCGTCCCTACCGGCGGCGGGTCACGACCGCGCGCGAGCGAGCGTCTCGGAGGGATTCTCGCCGAACCTGCGTCGATAGGAGGCCGCGAAGACGCCGAGGTTCACATAACCCCAGGCGTGGGCGGTCGCCGTCACCGACTCGGCGCCGGAGCGCAGTTCGCGGTAGACGCCTTGGAGGCGCTGCTCGACGAGATAGGAGCGCACCGACGTTCCCAGATAACGAGCGAATCCACCGCTCAGCGACCGCACGCTCACGCCCGCCGCGGCCGCGATCTCGGCCACCGTCGGCAGGTCGCGGGCGTGGGCGTCGATGAAGTGCGCCGCGGTGCGGACATAGCCCGGTGCCGCCACGGCGGGCCGACGTTCGAGGTCGACGGCGGCTCGCAGCGCCCAATCGTGCAGGAGTTGCGCGGCGATGAGCTCCTGCAGATGGAGCCCGATTCTGCCCGAGGCGACTGCCTCGGGCGAGATGGCCGCCGTACTCGTCGCATACCCGAGCAGATTCCACCACGGGCTCCCCGATCCGCCGATCACGGCGCCGCGGGACCACAGGGCGTCGTCGGGGACGTGGCCCCACCACTGCAGCGAGAGATCGGCGAGCAGTCGGTGCGGCACCGTGAGATTGAGTTGCAGATGGTCGTCGTCGGCGGCGAGCCGGAAGTCGGTGCGGCTGCAGTCCGCGACGAACGTCTGCCCGGCCCCGAGTTCGGTCCCCTCGGCGCGCCCCACCCGGTGCCGCGTCCGTCCGCGCAGCGTGGTCAGAACCAGCACGTTGCCCGCTTCGGCGTCGAAGTCCCGCAGTGCCACCTCGGTGCCGTACCGGAAGTGCGTCATGGTGATCTCACCGACGTCGATCGAGAACATCGACGAGCAGGGCGACGTCGAACGGCCCGACGGCCGGACGTCGAATGACATGTACTTGTCGTCGGTCCACGCCGCGATCGCATCCCAGTCGGTCTCCGTCACGGACGAGAGGACACCGTTCGGGCGCGGATCGAGCTGTGTCGGCATGGTCGGTAGGTTACTGACACACTGCGACGTTCGGCAGGGATTCACCTGGCCAGGCGAGGTCTCGGAGGACCGCTGAGAATGATCAGCGCTGACAGATCTGGTGCCCCCCGTAGGATTCGAACCTACGACCTTCTGCTCCGGAGGCAGACGCTCTATCCCCTGAGCTAGGGGGGCTCATCGGGCGAAAGCAACATTAGCGCACAGGGACCTCACCGCCCAACACCGGGGTCACCGCAGCGCGTCAGACGGCGATCAGCTTGGCTCCGGCCACTTCCCGGTACCGGTCGGGCGTGCAGGTCAGGACGATGATCTGCGCATCGCCACCCGCGGTGCCGAGCACATGGGCCATCGAGGCCAGGCGCGTCGGATCGGTGTAGCCGAGCGCATCGTCGAGGATCAACGGCACCCCGTCGGCCTTGTCGACCAGAGTGGCGCAGGCGAGCCGGGCGAGCAGACCGAGCTGCTCCTTGGCACCGCCCGAGAGCGAGTCGACGTCGACCGTGACGCCGTCGAGGGTGCGGGTGGCGATGACGAAGTCGTCGTCGATGTGGAACGACACACCGGAGCCGAAGACCGGGGCCGCCAGCTCCTCCAGACGCTCGGCGAATGGATCCACGTACCGCGCGCGGCTCTCGTTGCGCTTGCGCTGCAGCGTCTCGTGCAGCACACGCGCTCCTGCGGCGCGCTCTCGGACGCGTTGCAGGTGCGCCTGCGCGGCGTCGTTCGCCGCGACCGCCTCCGACAGTTCATCGAGACGTCCGTCGCTTCGGCACACCTCGAGTCTGGTCGACAGCTCGGTCTGGATTCGCTTCTGCTCCGACACCTGCCTGCGCAGCCGGTCCTGCGCGGCCTCGGCCTGCGCGAGCTTCTCGCGCAAACCGTTCAGATCCAGCTGCTCGAGGCGCTGCGTCAGCCGAGCCAGATCCGCCTCCGCGTCGTCGACCTCGGCCGCGTGCTCACGGACCCGCTCCGCGAGCGTTTCGTCGGACGCCGCGGCGGCGGAGTCGCTGAGCTCGGACTCCAGCGCGGCCGACTCTTCGGCGATGCGGACGCCGGTCTCCTCCAGCGCCGATGCCCGCGACTCGTACTCACGCACCGCTGCCAGCCGCGCCTGCCGTGCTCGGTCGGCTTCCGCGGCGAGATCGGACGCGTCACGCTCGATCCGCCGGAGCTCGGCGAGGTCGGCGTGAGCGCGCTCTCCCTCGTGCCCGTTGCCTGCGTCTGCTCCCGCCTGCTGAGTGAGGCGAGACAGCAGGTCCAGGCGCTGCCGTTCGAGGTCCTCCGCCTCGGCTCCGCCGAGCTCACGCGCCAGGGCACGCTCGGTGTCCTGAATCCGCCGAAGGATCTCCGCTCGTCGCGCGGCCGCCGATGCGACGAGCGACAGTTCGGCTACTCCGCACCGGCGACGAAGCTCTGCGGCCCGCTCGCGGAGCGTCTCCAGTTCTGCGGCCGGCTCGGCGGAATCGGCGCCCGGCCGGACCTCGACGCGCACCGATCCCGGCACCTCCACGACTGTGGGCCGCGCCGCCGAGACCTGCGCACCGTCCGCCGCCGTCTCACCGTCGAGGAGGACCTCGTCCGCGCCCAGGCGAGTGATCGTGACCGTGGGTGCGGCCGCGTCGAGCCGAGCCGCGGTGGCGGCGAGATCGCGCTCGAGTGCGGCGGCGAGCCGGACGTCGTCCTCGCTCACCGGGACGGCTGCGGCTTCGGCACGCGCCGACGCCAATTCCGATCGCAGCCGCCGGACCTCGTCGAGTGAGTTGTCCAGGCGGGCCAGACGGGCCCGATCCGATGCGACCACCGCCGCCCTCTCGGCCGCCCGGAGTTCCGCGCCGAGGTCGTCTCGCCGCTTCTGCGATTCCGCGAGCGCCGACGCCAGCTCGGCCGCCTCGCCGGCGGCGGACTCGGCCTTCGCGCGCGCCTGACTCACGGCTCGGCGATTCTCCGCGAGGGACTCGCGCAGCGCCGCGGCTCGTTCCCGGTCGCGCCGACGGCTTCGCAGCGCGTCGGCCGCGACCCGGTGCGACAGCTTCCTGCTCTCGACTGTGGCCCGAGCCGCCTTGACCTGCTCGCTCACCGCTTCGGCCTCCGCCAACGCCGCGGCGGCGGTGGAGACCTCGACGTTGCCCGACTGCTCTTGCGCCACCAACTGCCGGATGGTCTCGGCCACGCGGGGAAGCCGATCAGCGGCGTCCTGAACCCGCGCCAGGATCTCCTCGCGCTCGGCGACCGCGGCGGCTGCCCGATCGGCCGCATCGGCGGCCGCGGCGAGTTCACCGGTCGGCCGTCCTTGGGCGAGGGTGAAGTACTTCTTGTACTCCGCGGCCACCGCCGCGACCAGTTCCTGGGTCTGCGGCGTCTCGCCGCCGTCCGACTCGGACTGTCCCGCCGCACGGTCGAGCGCCTGCGAGAGCGCCGAACTGTTCGCGAGGTCGCCCAACCGCGGGTCGGCCGACTGCAGCAATCGGAGCGCCCCGAACAACGTCTTGTCGAGCGCCTCCGCGAGAATCTGGTCCACACGCTCGTGCGCCTCGCGCCCGGTGAGTTGCTCACGCACCGGCCGCGTGATCGTCAAGGTGGTCTCCGGCTGCCGATTGAAACGTTTGAAGTACTCGAAACGCCAAGAGCCGCAAGAGATATCGGCCCAAACCTCGGTACCGACGTCGCGCCCCGCGGGCTGGACGGCACGGACGTTCCTCGCCTTGCTGCTCGCCTGAGCGGTCAGCAACAAGTCGAAGGCCTCCATCATCGACGACTTGCCCGCCTCGTTGTCGCCCTCGATGACGGTGACGCCCGTGTCGGCGAACTCCACCTCGCGGGCGGCCACTCCGCGAAAGTTCGCCACTCGGAGTCGGTGCAGTCTCATCGGCCCGCCCCCGCCAGCCGGTACAGCAGGGCGAGGGCCGCGCGCGCGTCGGCGGCGTCCGCGGCGTCGGAATCCGACGCCGCCCGCTCGGCCAGCTCGGCCGCGGCGAGCGCCGCATAGCCTTGGAGATCGAGCTGGGCCACATCGGAAGGATCGGACACGACGGTCAAGTCGTGGTGCCGCTCCCAGATCTTCAACGCCGCGAACCGGTCGCCGAACTCGTCGAGCAGGTCGGCCAGTGCGACTTCGTCGGTCACGCTGATGGTCCCGGTCAACGCCAATTGCACCACCGTGCGCGACTTGTCCGGGATCTCGGAGAACAGTCCGCGCAGCCGCGCGATGTCGTCAGCGCCGTTCATGTGCTCGCGGATCGTGCGAAACGACCACTGCCCCACGCGGTGCGGGGTCACCTCGATCGAGGACTCGCCGCCCCGGCTCAGGGTCACCTCCAGAACGTGCCCCGGCGCGGACTCGACATGATCGAATGCGGTCACCTCTGGCGCACCGGAGTACCACACGCGCCCCGAGTCGCCGACCGAAGTGAGCGAATGACGATCCCCCAGGGCGACGTAGTCGACGAGTTCCGCGGCCACCGCGACATCCAGGGCGGCGCTGCCGACGATCGACGGGTCGTCGTTGGGACTGAGCGAATCGACCCCGCCGTGTCCGACCACGATCCGAATGTCGTCGGACTCGGTCAGCTGGGACAGTTGATCGCTCACCAGGTCGGTCAACGGCCGTTTCGTGGTCCACGGGGCCGCCACCAATGCGACACCGTCGCGCACCGCCACCACCCCGGGCTCGTCGAGGACGATGACGTTGTCCGGGCAGGCGGCGACGAACTCGCGCGAGCGGTACACGCTGGTGGCATCGAGCGGATCGTGATTGCCGGGCAGCAGGTACACCGGGACCGGATACTCGCCCAGCGCAGCGAGCGTGCGGCGGATGATCCGGGTCGACACCCGGGGGTCGTCGAAGACATCTCCGCACACCACGACGAACTCCGCTCCGGTGGCGCGTGCGAGATCGCCGATGCGCACCACTGCGTCGTCGCGGGCCGCACTGTACGTCGACTGCGCGTCCCCGGACAGGAAGTGCCGGGTCATGCCGAGTTGCCAGTCGGCCGTGTGCAGGAAGGTGACGCTCCGTGCCGCGGCGGGCTCGGGCGTCGATTCCGCAGCGTCGGCGGGGACGGAGAACAATGCCAGCGGTTCGAGGTCGAACAGCGGTTCCGTCACGCACGACGCGCCGTCGAGCGCCGAATCGTCGTAGGACGGCCGTGACATGCTCCCGCTCCCTCCAGATCGTCTGTCGGACCGGAGTCGGCCCGTCGTGACGATGGTACGAGGCACCTCCGACAATCCGGGTCAGACGCGGCCGCGGCTCAGTCCGCCGAACCGACTCAGGTCCGCACGAGGAAGAGCGTGGCGACGGCACCCACCAGCAGGACGGCGGCGCCGAGATAGATCGACTCGCCCATCGCTCTCGCGAATCCGTCGCGCAAGAACTCCGGCAGCTGATGAACCTCGCCGCTGTGGCCGGCGGTGTCGACTCCCGGCAGGTGCGCCGAGAGCCGTGACATCATCAGCGCACCGATTCCCGCCGAACCGATCACCGAGCCGATGACCCGCGTGGTGTTGTACACGCCGGCGCCCGCCCCCGCCTGATGCCAGGGCAGATTCCGCGTCGCGGTCGCCGCCAGCGGCGCCCAGATCCCGGCGCTCGCCAGACCCATCAGGAGCGTGGGCGCGACCAGGAGCCACACCGGGCTCTCCGGCCGGAACACGGCTCCGGCCCAGAAGGACGCCACCGCATAGACGAACAGTCCGAGCGCGACCACGTTTCGCGGATGGACCCGGTCGAGCACGCGCCCGACGATCGGCGCGAAGATGCCGGTCAGCACGGCCATCGGCACCAGGACGAGCGCCGACCGCAGCGGCGACATCCCGCCGACCAGCTGGAGGAAGAACATGATCGGGATCATCGAACCGGAGACGGCGAATCCCATCGTGGCGATACCCACGTTCGACACACTGAAGTTGCGGTCACGGAACAGCGACAGGGGCACCAGCGGCTCCCCCCGCGTGCGGCTCTCCCAGAAGACGAACACCCCCATCACCGCGACTCCGGCGCCGATGAGCACCCAGATCCATGCCGCCCAGTGGTACGACTCTCCCTCCTGGATGCCGAAGACCAGCGCCGTCAGACCCACCGCGGACAGCGCGACGCCGACCCAGTCGAACTTGTGGTCGTGGGTCTCCACCCTGGGCACCAGCATCTGGGCGAGCACCAGTCCGACCAGCCCGACCGGGAGATTGACGAAGAAGATCCACTCCCACCCCAGCGAGTCGGTGAGGACGCCGCCGAGAAGCGGACCGACCAGTGTGGCGACACCGGCGACCGTGCCCCAGACGCCCATCGCCGCACCGCGCCGCTCGGGCGGGAAGATGCGGGTGATGAGCGCCATGGTCTGCGGTGTGATCAGCGCCGCGCCGAGTCCCTGCACGCTGCGGGCCGCGATGAGTTCGCCGATGCTTCCCGACAGTCCGCACCACACGCTCGCAGCGGTGAACAGGAACAGGCCGGCCTGGTACACCCGCTTCGGCCCGATCTTGTCGCCGAGACGGCCGGCGACCAGCAGCGGCACCGCGTAGGTGAGCAGATAGGCGCTGGTCACCCAGACGATCCCGTTCACATCGGCGTCGAGCGCCTCCATGATCTGCGGCTGGGCGACCGCGACGATCGTCATGTCGACGAGGATCATGAAGAAGCCGACGCACAGCGCCATCAACGCCGCCCACGGCCGATCGGTGACCGATTTGAACACCGGAGTCTGCAGGGTTGTGGTCACGTGCGCGTCCTTTCGGATCCGGACATCGGCGCGAGGCCGAGCGAGGGCATCAGGTTAACACCGCTCACCGACCTGTTCCGGACGCCGCCGGGCTCTCTGGCGGAGCTCGGCGCACCACCGATGTCAGTGGTCGCGCATATTGTGGAGTCGTCGCCCGGCCATCGCGTCGCGCACCGGTCGCGCGGAATCCTCGCGCGGAATCGGAGTACACGTCCGCGCCGACAGCCCGGCCGACAGGGAGGATCGACACATGCGCAAGTCGAAATCCGTCGCGCACAGCGACGACAACCGCCGCAGTGGCGCGCCCGCTCCGGTGACCTACGTCGACGGCCGGGCCGCCCAGAACGCGGGCAAGTCGTCGCTGGCGATCTTGACCGTGCTCGTCGACAAGGCCCAGCGACTTCAACAACCGGCGGTGGCGAAGTACGTGCGCCGCGTGCGCCGCAAGCATCCCGACGAGGGTCCCGAGCAGGTGATCCGACGGCTGGAGAAGCACTACCTGCGCTCGGTCACCGCATCGGGAGGCGCGGTCGGCGCGGCCGCGGCGATTCCCGGCGTGGGCACCCTGACCGCCCTCGGCGCGATCACCGCGGAGAGCGCCGTGTTCATCGAGGCGTCCGCCCTGCTGGCCCTGGCGGTCGCCGAAGTCCACGGCATCTCGCCTGCGGACACCGAACGCCGCAAGACGCTGGTGCTCGCCGTCGCGCTCGGCGAAGAGGGCACGTCTGTCGTCGGGAAAGCGCTCGGAGCGCGAGGCGGTGACGCGATCGCCAAGCTCGGCGTGCCCGGGATGCCCGGGGTCAACCTCTCGACGCTCAATAAGACACTCGGCAACCGGTTCATCAAGAAGTTCACGATCGGCAAGGCACCCGTCGTGATGGGCAAGCTCATTCCGGGCGGCATCGGCGCGGTGGTCGGCGGCGTCGGCAACCGGGCGCTGGGGTCGCTCGTGGTCCGCAATGCGCGCGAAGCCTTCGGTCCCCCGCCCCGCTTCTGGGACGTCGACGGGGAGGTTCTCGCGCACCAGCGCACGATCGAGGCCGGTTGACCGGCCGCGCGGCGCCGGCCGCGCAGGGCTGGATTCGCCGCCTGGTCGGCGAGTGCGGACGACACCGCCGCCTCGCCGTGGTGCTGGTCGCCGTCACCCTCGGCGCCGTTGCCGTCGATCTGGTCACTCCACTCATCACCAAGGCCGCCATCGATTCGGCCACCGGTCAGCAGGCGGCCCGTGTGGGACTTCCCGTCCTCATCGGCGCCCTGCTGGTGGCCGCGGCACTGCGCTACGCGTGTCAGTTTGGCCGACGGATGACCGCCGGCCGCATGTCGGTCACGGTCCAAGACGGTCTGCGCCGACGGCTGCTCGACACCCTCCATCACGTCGACGGACCGGCGCGCGACACGATTCGCACCGGCCAAGTGGTGTCCCGCTCCATCTCCGACCTCCAGGTGGTCCAGTCACTGCTGGCCATGGCACCGCTCTCGCTCGGCGGCGCGGTCCAGGTGGTGCTGTCGCTTGGTGTGATGGCCTGGCTGTCGCCGCTGCTGACGCTAGTCGCGATCGCCATCGTCCCGCTCATCGCGGTGATCGTGTACCGCAGCCGCAAACGGCTGTTCGCCGCCACCTGGGCGGCGCAGCAGGCCTCCGCCGAGGTGGCCGGCCACGTCGAGGAGACGGTGACCGGCGTGCGTGTGGTGAAGGGTTTCGGCCAGGAACGCAGGGCCACCGACGAACTCGCCGCCCTGGGCGAGCGGCTGTACCGCTTCAAACTGCGCGCCGCAAACCTGAGCGCGCGCTTCACGCCGACCATGGCATCGATTCCGCAACTCGGGATGGTCGCCGTCATCGGTCTCGGCGGATACCTCGTGTATGCCGGCGACATCACCGCGGGCACCTTCCTCGCCTTCTCCACCTATCTCGCCACCATGACCGGCCTCGCGCGCATCCTCACCAACCTGGTCGTGAACGCGCAGCTCGCCGCATCGGCGGTGACTCGCGTGTACGAGGTGGCCGACCACCCGCTCGATCGCGCCTTCGAGAACACGACGACCGTTCCCGACGGCCCGCTCGGCCTGAGCTTCGACGGCGTCGGACTCACGCTCGGCGGACGCCGGGTTCTCCGCGGCGTCGACCTGCGCGTGGCGCCGGGGGAATGCGTCGCCGTGGTCGGCGGGCCCGGATCCGGCAAGTCGACCCTCGCCGAACTCGTGACCGGCGCCTATCGGGCCGAGTCGGGGACGGTCGCGCTCATCGGCGCCGAGGGAAGCGGTCTGGACGTCACAGAGCTGGCGCCGGACGAACTGTACCGAGCAGTGGCGTTCGCCTTCGACGACCCGTTCCTGTATTCGACGACGATCGCCGCGAACATCGGCCTCGGCCCGCAACCGGTGCCGCCGGACGGGGTCGACGATTCCATCCGGGCCGCCGCACGCGCGGCGGCCGCCGACTTCGCCGCGGAACTGCCCGACGGATACGCCACCGAGGTGGGCGAGCGAGGCCTCACTCTGTCCGGAGGACAGAGACAGCGAGTCGCCCTCGCCCGAGCCCTGTATCAGGGCAGCCGGGTACTGGTCCTCGACGACGCGACGTCGGCGGTCGATGCCGCGACCGAGGCGCGGATCTTCGCTCATTTCCGCGCTCTCGGGACCACGATGCTGGTGTTGGCGCACCGCGATTCCACGCTGGCGATCGCCGATCGGGTCGCGGTCCTCGACGACGGCGTGGTCACCGACGTCGGAACGGTCGCCGAACTCACCGAACGCAGTGCGCGTTTCCGCGCGCTGATGTCGCCGACCGACACCGCGGAACAGCGGGCGGCGGCCTCCGCGAGCGTGCGCGCGCAGAACGACATCGGCATCGAGGAGCTGTGGCCCGGCGGCGTCGACGCGCCGGCTCCGAAAGCCCGCCGTGAGGCCGCGCCCCCGATGCGCATCGGTCCCGGCGGCGGCGGTCGGGCCGGAGTGCTCGGCGCCATGCCCGCCACCGACGAGATCCGTGCCGCGGTGGCCGCACTGCCGCCCGCCGACGACGATCCGAAGGTGGACGTCGAGGCCGCCCGCGCCGAACGCACCGACTTCAGTCTCAAACAGATTCTGCGTCCGGTGGCCGGTCTGCTCGCCGTCGTGCTGGCGACGATCGCTGCGGACACGCTGATCGGACTGGCCTTCCCGTCGCTGGCGCGCACGGTTCTGGACGCCGCCTCGCGTTCGGATGCCGACGTGATCGGGGTCGCCGCGCTCACCGGCTTCGCGCTCGTCGCCGCCGCCTGGATCGCGGGGGCGGTGAACGTGGTGGCGGCGGCCCGCGCGGGAGAACGCGTCCTGTACGGCCTCCGCATCCGCAGCTACGCCCACCTGCAACGACTCGGCCTCGACTACTACGAGCGCGAACTCTCGGGCCGCATCATGACGCGGATGACCACGGACGTCGATGCCCTCTCCGGATTCGTCCAGAACGGGCTGTCGTCGGCCGTGGTCGCGGTGCTGACCCTGGTCGGTGTCTTCGGTGCCCTGATCGCGACCGACTGGGAGCTCGGTCTGGTGATCGCTCCGGTGTTCCCGGTCCTGCTGATCGCGACCGTCGTGTTCCGCCGGATCAGCTCGCGCGCCTACACCCGCACCCGCGAACTGGTGTCTGCGGTGAACGCGGACTTCCAGGAGAACATCGCGGGTCTGGCGACCACACGCGTGTACCGGCACATCCCGGTGGCACGGGCCGAGTTCGGCCGGCGCAGCGACGAGTGGGTCGACGCGCGGATGGACTCCCAGCGCGCCATCTCGGTGTACTTCCCCTTCATCACGTTCTGCTCCGACGCGGCCACCGCCGTCGTCCTCGGGTTCGGCGCCCATCAGGTGGCCTCCGGCGCGATGTCCTCGGGCACCCTGATCGCGTTCGTGCTCTACCTCGCGATGTTGTTCGGGCCCGTGCAGCAGCTCACGACGGTCTTCGATTCGTATCAGCAGGCGGCGGTCGGTCTGCGTCGCATCCGCGATCTGCTGCTGACCCCGAGTTCCCTGGTGGACGCACCGCAGGCCGATTCGGAGGCCTCGCCCGCCGAACTGGCGGCGCCCGCGTTCGACGGCGACGTTCGGCTCGACCGCGTGGACTTCCGTTACGCCGGGGCCGACCGCGACGCGTTGAGCGGGATCGACATGCACATCCCGGCGGGCACCTCGCTGGCGCTGGTCGGCACCACGGGCGCGGGCAAGTCGACCATCGTCAAACTGCTTGCGCGCTTCTACGACCCGACGGCCGGCAGCGTGCGGATGGACGGTATCGATCTGCGGACCATCGATCTGCACCGCTATCGCAGCCGCCTGGGCGTGGTCCCACAGGAACCCCACCTGTTCGCGGGGACCGTTGCCGACAACATCGCCTACGGCAGGCCCGGTGCCTCGCGCGAGAGGATCGCCGAAGCCGCGCGACGAGTGGGCGCGGCGCAAATGATCGCCGGTCTCCCCGGAGGCATGGAGTTCGGCGTGTCCGAACGCGGGCGGGGACTCTCCTCCGGGCAACGCCAGTTGATCGCGCTGGCCCGCGCCGAACTGGTGGAGCCGGATCTGATCCTGCTCGACGAGGCCACCGCGACTCTCGATCAGGCCACCGAGGCGCAGGTGCTCGCGGCCGGCGAGGCACTCTCCCGGCGCCGCACGAGCGTGATCGTCGCGCACCGCCTCGCCACCGCCGCACGAGCGGATGTGATCGCGGTGGTCGAGGGCGGCCGGATCGTGGAGAGGGGCACGCACCACCGACTGCTGGCGGCACACGGCGAGTACCGGCGTCTGTGGGACGCCGGCGTCTCCCCCGACGACTGCGAGGCGCCGGCTGCCGGGCCGCGCCCGGCCGACCGCTCCAGCGTCGGCTGAGCTCCTCGGCGTTCCGCTGACCGAGACGATCCCCGCTGTCACACGGTGGTCAGCACGTGAGATTGACCACTTACCGCGGCGTGTCACCCTCTGTGCGGCACACAGCGCCCGAGCCGCGAGCGGTCCGCGTACCATCGATTGATGGCAGGTCGGCCGCGGTTCACGAGACCAGCGGTTCACCCGCCACGCGATCGAAGAACACCTGGGTGAATTGAGGCGAGACAGCGCTGTGAGCAGTTCGATTTCCGAATCCGACTTCGGACAAAACGAATGGCTGGTCGAGGAGATGTACCAGCGATTCCAGACCAACCCCGAATCAGTCGATCCGAGCTGGCACGAGCTTCTCAAGAACTATCGCCCGGGTTCGACGGCGACCGCCCCGTCCTCGAACGGTGCGGCCCAGGCGACCCGGGTGGCTCCGAAGCAGGCGGTCACGCTCGACACCGAACCGACCAAGGCCGCACCGGCGCCCACCCGCGCCCCCGCACCGGCACGTGAGTCGGCCGCGACCAAGGCCGCATCCGGTACCAGCCTGGCGGCGTCCGCCGCCAAGCCTGCCGCCGATGCCGGGACAGACACGAATAAGGTGCTCCGCGGCCCCGCCGCGACCATCGTGCGCAACATGTCGGCCTCGCTCGAGGTCCCGACCGCGACCAGCGTCCGCGCGGTTCCCGCGAAGCTGATGATCGACAACCGCGTCGTGATCAACAACCACCTCGCCCGCACCCGCGGCGGCAAGGTGAGCTTCACGCACATCCTCGGCTATGCGATCGTCCAGGCGATCAAGGCGTTCCCGAACATGAACCGCCACTTCGCCGTCGTGGACGGTAAGCCGAACGTCGTCACGCCCGCCCATACCAATCTCGGCCTCGCGATCGACCTGCCGGGAAAGAACGGGAACCGCACGCTGGTCGTCGCCGCGATCAAGGGCTGCGAGACCAAGAACTTCTCCGAGTTCGTCGCGGCGTACGAGGACATCGTCCGCCGGGCCCGCGACGGCAAGCTCGGCGCCGAGGACTTCGCCGGCGTCACCATCTCGCTGACCAACCCCGGCACCATCGGCACCGTCCACTCGGTGCCGCGGCTGATGCAGGGCCAGGGCGCCATCATCGGCGCCGGAGCCATGGAGTACCCGGCCGAGTTCCAGGGCGCGAGCGATGAGCAGATCGCCGAGATGGGTGTCGGCAAGCTGATGACGCTGACGTCCACCTACGACCACCGGATCATTCAGGGCGCCGAATCGGGCGACTTCCTCCGCAAGGTCCACACGCTGCTGCTCGACGACTCCTTCTGGGACGAGCTGTTCACCTCGCTGCAGATCCCGTACGAGCCCGTCCGCTGGCGTCGCGACGTCCCCGCCGGACTCGTCGACAAGAACACGCGCGTCCTCGAGCTCATCGCCGCGTACCGCAGCCGCGGTCATCTGATGGCCGACACCGACCCGCTGATGATGAACGCGGCCGCCAAGGCCTCGCATCCGGACCTCGACGTACTGACCTACGGCCTGACTCTCTGGGATCTGGACCGCACCTTCAACGTCGGCGGCTTCCACGGACAGCGGAACATGAAGCTGCGCGACGTGCTGTCGATCCTGCGCGACGCCTACTGCCGCCACGTCGGCGTCGAGTACACGCACATCCTCGACCCGGAGCAGCAGCGCTGGCTCCAGGAGCGGGTGGAGATCAAGCACGCCAAGCCGTCGGTCGCCGAGCAGAAGTACATCCTGAGCAAGCTGAACGCCGCCGAGGCGTTCGAGACCTTCCTCGCGACCAAGTACGTCGGCCAGAAGCGCTTCTCGCTCGAGGGCGCCGAAGCCGTCATCCCGATGATGGACGCGGTTCTCGATCAGAGCGCCGAACACCAGCTCGAAGAGGTCGTCATCGGCATGCCGCACCGCGGCCGGCTGAACGTCCTGGCCAACATCGTCGGCAAGCCGTACTCGAAGATCTTCACCGAGTTCGAGGGCAATCTCGGCCCCGCTGACGCGCACGGCTCCGGCGACGTGAAGTACCACCTCGGCGCCGAGGGCAAGTACTACCAGATGTTCGGCGACAACGAGATCACCGTCTCGCTCACCGCCAACCCCAGCCATCTGGAGGCCGTCGACCCGGTCCTCGAGGGCATCGTCCGCGCCAAGCAGGACGGCATGTCGGAGGACCGCGAGTTCGACGTGCTGCCGCTGATGCTGCACGGTGACGCCGCCTTCGCCGGTCAGGGCATCGTCGCCGAGGTGCTGAACATGTCGATGCTGAACGGCTACCGCACCGGCGGCACCGTCCACATCGTGGTGAACAACCAGGTCGGTTTCACCACCGCACCCGAGCACTCGCGCTCAACGCAGTACTGCACCGACATCGCGAAGATGATCGGCGCACCGGTCTTCCACGTGAACGGCGACGATCCGGAGGCCTGCGTCTGGGCCGCCAAGCTCGCCGTCGACTACCGCGAGGCGTTCCACCGCGACGTCGTGATCGACCTCGTCTGCTACCGCCGCCTGGGCCACAACGAGGGCGACGATCCGTCGATGACCCAGCCGGCGATGTACGACGTCATCAACAACATCCGCAGCGTCCGCAAGAGCTACACCGAAGCGCTGATCGGCCGTGGTGACATCTCCACCAAGGAGGCCGAGGACGCACTGCGCGATTACCAGGGACAACTCGAGCGCGTCTTCGTCGAAGTCAAGGAACTCGAACGGTTCACACCCGAGGCGTCGCCGTCGGTGGAGGGCGAGCAGACGCTGCTCACCAAGCTGGTGACCGCGGTGCCGCAGGAGAAGCTCGCGGAGATCGGCGACGCCTTCGGCAATCTGCCCGAGGGATTCAACGCCCATCCGCGCGTCAAGCCGGTCATCAAGCGGCGCCACGAGATGCCGGTCAAGGGCGACATCGACTGGTCGTTCGCCGAGATCCTCGCCTTCGGCACCCTGGTTCAGGAAGGCCGCACGGTGCGGCTGTCCGGTCAGGACTCCCGCCGCGGAACGTTCACTCAGCGCCACTCGGTGCTGATCGACCGCGAGAACGGCTCGGAGTACACACCGCTGAACCACCTGCCCGACGCGACCGGCCGCTTCCTGGTGTACGACTCGCCGCTGAGCGAGTACGGCGTGCTCGGCTTCGAGTACGGCTACGCCCTCGCCGACCCCGACGCACTCGTCCTGTGGGAGGCGCAGTTCGGCGACTTCGTCAACGGTGCGCAGTCGATCATCGACGAGTTCATCAGCTCCGGCGAGGCCAAGTGGGGTCAGCGCAGCGACGTCGTGCTGCTGCTGCCGCACGGCCACGAGGGCCAGGGTCCCGACCACACCTCGGGCCGCATCGAGCGCTTCCTGCAGTTGTGCGCCGAGGGTTCGATGACCGTCGCGCTGCCCTCGACTCCGGCGAGTTACTTCCACCTGCTGCGGCGCCACGTGCACGATGGCATCAGCCGGCCGCTGGTGGTCTTCACCCCGAAGTCGATGCTGCGCAACAAGGCGGCCGTCTCGCCGGTGGAGGATTTCACCGAGGGCAAGTTCCTCTCCGTGATCGACGATCCGCGTTTCGCCAAGCAGGGCGGCGACCGCGACAAGGTGCAGCGTGTGCAGCTGGTCAGCGGCAAGCTCTACTACGAGCTGGCCGCACGGCAGGCGAAGGACGGTCGCGACGACGTCGCGATCATCCGCGTCGAGCAGCTGTACCCGGTGCCCTACCGCAGGCTCGCGCGCACGCTGGAGCAGTACCCGAACGCGAAGGACTTCGTCTGGGTTCAGGAGGAGCCGGCGAACCAGGGTCCGTGGCCGTTCCTCGGTCTCTGGCTGCCGGAGATGCTCCCCGAGTTGCTCGGCGGCCTCCGCCGGATCTCGCGCCGGCCGATGTCCGCGCCGTCGTCGGGCTCCAGCAAGGTCCACGCGGTGGAGCAGCAGGAGATCATCGATCAGGCCTTCCGCTGATCTGATGCGACTCTGACACGACACACGAGAGGGGCCGCCCCGCTTCGGCGAGGCGGCCCCTCTCGTGTGTCCGCGGCCGGCATCGCCGGCGCCGGCTCATGTCTGAGTCACGTTCCCGACCAGCCCGGCTAGGGTGGGCAGAGCGGCGACGAAGATCTGTACGAGCTGTTCCCGGGTGATCACCGGGTCGTCGAGCCAGCGGACGAGCGTCTCCTCCACGAAGGCGATCCAGCCCGCCACCGACAGTTCGATCGCCGGGCTCCGTTCGATCCCGATGGCGGGCGCGTGCGTCAGAATCCGCTCGGTCATCGCCGCGCGCGTCCGGTCGGCGACCGCTCTGATCGCGTCGTCCGCACTCGCCGCGCCGCGGATGACGCCCACGAACCCGCGCCCGTTGTCGGCGACGTAGTCGACGTAGGCGGTCATCGAGGCCTGGAGCATCGCGATCGGATCGCCGAGCTCGGCCTGCGGCTCCGTGCGGGCGAGCATCTCCTCCGCCTGCTCGGTGATGACGCTCAGATGGAAATCGGCCTTGGACTCGAAGTAGTGGAAGATCAGTGCCTTCGACACTCCCGCCGCTTCGGCGACCGCTTCCATCGTGACCGACTCCAGGGGACGGTCGCGTGCCATCTGCACGCCCAGATCGATGAGCTGACGACGGCGTGCAGCAGGGCTCAAACGGGTTCTGGCGGTGGTCATGCACCAACCGTAAGCGCTTATTGACCTGAATTCAATTGCCTATTGACTCGCGGTCAACACGCGCTTATCGTAGGCACCATGACAACGCATGATGTAGAGATCGCGATCATCGGAGCCGGGTTCTCCGGACTCGGTGCAGCCATCAAGCTCAGCCAGGAGGGTGTGGACGATTACGTCCTGCTCGACCGCGGCCAGGACTTCGGCGGCACCTGGCGCGACAACGTGTACCCGGGTGCCGCGTGCGACGTCCCGTCGCACCTGTACTCCTACTCGTTCGCGCTCAACCCGGAATGGTCCCGGTCGTACTCTCATCAGCCCGAGATCCACCGCTACATCAACGCCGTCGCCGACGAGCACCGCATCGGCGAGCACGCTCTGTTCGGCTCCGATGTGCGCCGTGCGGAGTGGGACGAGACCGCCGGACGCTGGAAGCTGGACTACGAGCGGGACGGCGAGAGCCACACCCTCACCGCGCGCACCCTCATCGGCGGCGTCGGACCGCTGTGCGAGCCGAACCTCCCCGATATCGAGGGCTTCGGCGACTACCGGGGCAAGATCGTGCACTCGGCCCGCTGGGACACCGACTACGACTTCACCGGCAAGCGCGTGGCCGTCATCGGCACCGGCGCCTCGGCGATCCAGATCGTGCCGCAGCTGGGCAAGGTGGTCGGACACATGGACGTGTACCAGCGCACCGCGCCGTGGATCATCCCGCGCAACGAGCGCCCGTACCTGAGCGTGGAGAACTGGGCGTTCAAGAACGTCCCCGGTCTGCAGGCGGCCATCCGCGGCGGCATCTACTCGTTCAACGAGGTGGTCGCGGCCGGGATGACCTACGCCCCGAAGGCGCTCAAGCCCGTCGAGGCGCTCAGCCGAGCCAACATCTTCCGCGGTATCCGCGATCCCGAGCTCCGCAAGGCGGTGACCCCGCGGTTCGCGGTGGGCTGCAAGCGCATCCTGAAGTCCAATGAGTGGTACCCGACCCTCGACCAGGACAACGTCGAACTGGTGACCGACGGCATCGACCGCATCACCGAGACCGGCATCGTCACCGCGGACGGCACCGCCCGCGACGTCGACGTGATCGTCGTCGCGACCGGATTCCACGTCACCGACTCCCCTGTCTTCGACACCATCGTCGGAGCGAACGGCGAGAGCCTGGCACAGGTCTGGGAGCGCGAGGGCATGCAGGCCTACAAGGGCTCGTTCGTCCACGGTTTCCCGAACCTGATGCTGCTGATCGGACCGTCGACCGGCCTGGGCCACACGTCGATGGTGTACATGATCGAGTCACAGCTGAACTACCTGGTGGACTACGTGCGCAAGACACGCGCCCGCGGCATCACCAGAGTGGACGTGCGCAAGGACGCGCAGGACCGTTTCAACGCGGGGATCCAGCGCACGCTGCGGTCCAGTGTCTGGGTGAACGGCGGGTGCGCCTCCTGGTACAAGGATCACAACGGCGACATCACCGTCCTGTGGCCGGGGTTTACCTTCAACTTCCGCAATCAGACGCGTTCGTTCGACCTCGACGCGTACGACGTGCGCACCGCGGACCGGCCCGCCGTCGTCGCAGAGCCCGTGCAGACCGCGGACGAGGCCCCGGCCGAACCCGTCGGCACCGACGCCTGACCCGACCGACACCCGACTTCCCGACACCGCAACTTCCCGACTTCAGGAGAGAACTATGAAGGATTTCAACAACAAGGTCATCGTCATCACCGGCGCCGGCTCCGGGATGGGCCGCGACCTGGCGGTCAAGCTCGCCAAGCGCGGTGCCAAGATCGCCATCTCCGATGTGAACCCGGACGGTCTCGCGGAGACCGAGCGGCTGGTCGCAGCGACCGGTGCGCAGGTGCACAGCCAGTTGCTCAACGTCGCCGAGCGAGAGGCCGTCCTCGCGTACGCCGACACCGTGGCCGGCCACTTCGGCACCGTCAACGCGATCTTCAACAACGCCGGCATCGCGCACCACGGTGAGGTCGAGACCATGGAGTTCAAGGACATCGAGCGTGTCATGGACATCGACTACTGGGGCGTCGTCAACGGCACCAAGGCGTTCCTGCCGTACCTGATCGCGTCGGGCGACGGCCACGTCGTCAACACCTCGTCGCTGTTCGGCCTGCTGGCCGAACCGGGTCAGGCCGCGTACAACTCCGCCAAGTTCGCCGTCCGCGGCTTCACCGAGGCGCTGAATCAGGAGATGATCATCGCGAAGCACCCGGTCAAGGTGACCTGCGTGCATCCGGGCGGAATCAAGACGGCGATCGCCCGCAATGCGACCACGTCGGGCGATCACGACCAGGCGAAGACCGCCGAGCTGTTCGACAAGTACCTGGCGAACACCAGCTCGGAGAAGGCCGCCGACATCATCATCAAGGCGGTCGAGCGCGACCGCGCACGCGTCCTCGTCGGCGCGGACGCGAAGGTTCTCGATCTGTGCGTCCGTCTGGTGGCCTCCGGCTACCAGGGCATCGGCGCCCGCGTCACCGGTTGGGCGCTCAAGCGCACCAAGTAGCCTCCCGGACCACGGACGGGGCCGCCGCGACGAGACGATCGTCGCGGCGGCCCCGTCTCGGTGTACGAGCCCGGCGGATCAGACGCCGTGCGTGCCGATCCATTCGTTCGCGACGGCCGCGGGGTCTGCGCCCCGCTCCACGCGCGCGGCGAGCTCGGCCAGATCCGCGGTGGTCAACTCACCGGCGACACGGCTGAGCGCCTTCATCTGCGGCTTGCCGATCAGGGATGCGCGGAATACGGGCACGAGATCCTGCGCCATCGGCCCGGATTCGGCCGACCGCAGGGCCGTCACGTCGTCGCGGCCGGCTAGCGCCGTCGCCGCCTCCAGCCCGGTCAGCGTTCCGAGCGCCTGCCCGCCGCGGACGCGGTCGGCCACCTGCTGCGGCGTCAGGCGCTCCGTGATCGCACCGAACCGGCAGACGCTGAACGCCTGCTTCTCCTCCGCGGTCAGCTCGCCGGTGCTCACCAACGGCAGTCCGGGCGGCACCGCCCCGCATTGCGCCAGGTCGGTGAGGTGATCGGCGTCGGAGACGGTCTGGGCGAGGATCAACTGCCTGCGGTCGTTCACCGCTGCCGGATCGCCGATCGTCACGCCCTGCGGCAGAGCGCGGTTCACCGCCTCCTCCACGTCTTCACTCGACACGGCGTCGGGCCCGGGCATCAACGCGGTCAGCAGATCGCCGGTGAACGCCGGGAACAGGTCCACATCGCCCTGCGCCGCCTCGTCGAGGAGCCGTCTGTCGGCCGACGCCCGGCCGCCGACGTCGACTCGGACGCCGGTGCGCGCGAGCGCTCCCGCGTAGATCTGCGCTGCCACCTGCATCTCGGGGGTGCCGTCGGTACCGACGCGCAGAGGTGCCGGTACATCGGATCCGCACGCCGTGATCAGGGTCGCAGCCGCGCCGATCGCGGCCGCGAGAGCGGCGGCGCGGCGGGAGAATCGTCGAGTAGACATCGCCGACCAGACTAATCGACGCTCACGCCGTGGCCGCGAAACCGATCACCGACGTCGCGATCAACTGGACCGCGATGGCCGCCAGAAGCAGACCGGCGATCTTGGCGAGCAGCGTGATGCCGCTGACCCGCAGCACCCTGATGATGCCGGTCGAGAAGAACAGCGCCAGCGCCACCACGGCATGGACGGTGAGAATGGCCGCGGCGATCGCCGTGTACCCGGGCACTTCTCCGTGTACCTGGCTGACGGCGACGATCACCGCGGCGATGGCTCCGGGGCCGGCGAGCATCGGTGTGCCGAGCGGTACCAGCGCCACGTTGACGTCGTCGGACACCTGTGCGGCGGTCGAACCGCCGAGTCCCATGAGCAGTTGCAGCGCGACCAACAACAGCAGCAGTCCACCCGCGCCCTGCAGCGCCGGTATGCCGATGTGCAGATAGGCCAGGATGGCGCGGCCGCCGACCGCGAACAGGCTGATGACGAGCAGCGACACCAGCGGTGCCTGCCAGGCGGCCTTACGCCGGTACTCGGCTGAGCGCCGGCCGACCAGGGACAGGAACACCGGAACCTGCCCGGGCGGGTCCATGATGACGAGCAGGGTGATCGCGGTCGTCGTGTACACGGAGACGTCGAATGGCACGGACTGAGTGTAAGCGGGCGGCCCGGCGGCTCGCTAAGGTCGACGTGTGCCGTCCATGCCGAGAATGCTGCAGCCGGGTAACCGCGGGCCGGGTAAGAACCCCGAGGTCGCAACGCCCCCGGTCCCCGTGGCTCGCGCGATCGTCGACTGCGGCGTCTACGTCGACGGCATCCGGCAGCCCACCCCGCCCGACATCCGCTCGGCTCTCGCATTCGTGCGGACCACCGGAAGCGGCTTCGTGTGGCTCGGTCTGCACGCACCGGACGAGCGGCAGATGAACGACGTCGCCGAGACCTTCGGGCTGCATCCGCTGATGGTCGAGGACGCCGTCCACGCCCACCAGCGTCCCAAGCTCGAGACCTACGACGACACTCTGTTCCTCGTTCTGCGGACCGTCAAGTACATCGACCACGACGACGACGAGGTCGCCAACGACATCGTCGAGACCGGCGAGATCATGGTGCTCGCCGGACGGGACTTCGTCATCACCGTCCGCCACGGGGAACACACACATCTCGCGGGCGTACGCGCGCGCCTCGAGCAGACACCCGAGCATCTGCGGCTCGGCCCCGCGACTGTCGTCCACGCGATCGCCGACCGGGTGGTCGACTCCTATCTGAGGGTCGTGCGCGAGATGGAGGCGGACGTCGACGGGCTCGAAGAGCGCGTCTTCGCGGCGTCGTCACGGGATCTCGACATCGACGTGGTCTACCTGTTCAAACGCGAGGTGCTGGAGCTGCGCCGCGCGGTCCAGCCGCTGGCGGTGCCGCTCTCACTGCTGTCGGGCAGCTCCGGCACACTCGAATCGGCGGCGCTCACCCCGCACGACACCGAGATCCAACGGCACTTCCGCGACGTCGCAGACCATCTGACCACGGCGAACGACCTGGTCGTCGAGTACGACGAGCGCCTGACGGCACTGCTGAACGCCGCCGCGACCAAGGTCAGCACCCAGATGAACACCGACATGCGGAAGATCTCGGCGTGGGCCGCCATCGCCGCGGTCCCCACCGCGGCGGCGGGGATCTACGGGATGAACTTCGACTTCATGCCCGAACTCCACTACCGGTACAGCTACCCGCTGCTGCTGCTCACTCTGTTCGCGGTGTGCTTCACCCTGTGGCGGATCTTTCACCGCTCCCACTGGCTGTGAGCGACGCTACGGCGACACCGCGGCCCGGCCGGGGTCGGTCACATCCGTGCCGGCCTCAGCCCACGCCGCGCGCAGCTCATCGGCGCCCTTGAGCCGCACCCATGCCGCTTCGTTCGCGGTGATCGGCACCGCACGCAGGAAACGCACCGGATCGGCGGGGTCGTCGAGCGGCAGATCGGCGAACCGGTCGTCGCCGGTGAGGAGGAAGGCCGAGCAGATCGCCCCGGCCCACAGCGGCTCCTGCAGGTCGATCAGCGAGTCCTCCGCCAGGATCAGCCCTTCGACGGCGGGCGCCGCGGCGAGCATGGCCAGCGACTTGTGCAGTCCTTGCAGCGGCATGCTCGCGCGCAGGGTCACCGTCACCTCGGCTCGCGGTCCGCGGACCGGGTCGGGAGCGAAGTCGGCCGGATCGTGCATCGGGTGGCGTGCGCACCCCACCGTCACGTAGACCACTCGGTCGCCGTCGGCGAACCGCAGCACGTCGATCGGTTCGACGCCGAGAAAGGTGACCGACGCCCGCTGCGGCTCGCTGCCGACGGCGGCGGACACGTGGGCGATCACCCGATCGCTGACAGAACTCACCCCACCAGTTAAACACCGGTGGGGTGAGTCGGATCGGTGCGGGGCCGTGCCCGGCGCACGGCCTCAGCGCAGGCTGACGCCGCTCGCGGTGTCGAAGACGTGCATCCGTGCCGGGTTCAGCGCCAGGGTGAGCGTCTCGCCCCTGCGGGCCTGGGTGTAGGGCGACAGCCGGGCCACCTTCTGCCCGCCCGCGGTGGTGGAACCGAGGTCCTCTGCCAGCTTCGAGAGCACCTGCGTCGCCGAGTCGGGCGCCTGCCAGCCGAAGTACACGTACTTGTCCGACCCCATCGACTCCACGAGGTCGACCGTGATCGGAAAGCTGAGGAAGCCGGCCAACTCGGCCTCGTGCGTCAGCGCCGCGTCCACCAGGTGCTCCGGCCGGATGCCCAGCAGCACCTCGCCGTTGCTGTCGGCCTGGCGCGCACGGCCGGCGATCTCGTTGTAGTCGGGGAACTCGATGTGGCCGATGGCGGTGTCCGCGCCGGTCGCGGTCAGCCTGCCCGGGAGGAAGTTCATGGCCGGCGAGCCGATGAATCCGGCCACGAACAGGTTGGCCGGGCGGTCGTAGAGCTCCTGCGGCGCGCCGACCTGCTGGACGTAGCCCGCGCGCATCACCACGACGCGGTCGCCGAGCGTCATGGCCTCGGTCTGGTCGTGGGTCACGTACACGGTCGTCGTCCCCAACCGGGCCTGCAGCGAGGCGATCTCGGTACGCATCTGGACACGCAGCTTCGCGTCGAGGTTCGACAGCGGCTCGTCCATCAGGAACGCATTGGGCGTGCGGACGATGGCCCGACCCATCGCGACGCGCTGACGCTGACCGCCCGACAGGTTGGCGGGCTTACGGTCGAGGTACTCGGTGAGGTCGAGCATCGCGGCGGCCTCGTCGACGCGGCGGGCGATCTCGGCCTTGTCCATCTTCGCGAGGCTGAGCGGGAAGGCGATGTTCTGCCGCACCGACATGTGCGGGTACAGCGCGTAGCTCTGGAAGACCATCGCGATGTCCCGGTCCTTCGGGGCCACCTCGTTCATCCGCTTGCCGCCGATACGCAGCTCACCGGACGTGATGTCCTCGAGACCGGCGATCATGTTCAGCGTCGTCGACTTGCCGCAGCCCGACGGTCCCACCAGGATGACGAACTCGCCTTCGGCGATGTTCAGGTTCACCCCGTGCACGGCGATCGAGCCGTCCGGGTACTGCTTGGAGACGTTCTCCAGAACGATGTCGGCCATGGGTTATCCCTTCACCGCGCCGGAGGTGAGGCCGGCGACGATACGACGTTGGAAGAAGAGCACGAAGATGATGATCGGAATGGTGATGACGACGGCCGCTGCGGCGATGGCCCCGGTGGGCTCCTCGAACTGACTGCTGCCCGTGAACTGAGAGATCGCGACGGGCGCCGTCTCCGCGTTCTCGGTGGAGGTCAGCGACAACGCCAGAAGCAGGTCGTTCCACGCGAAGATGAAGACCAGGATCGCGGCGGTCACCACGCCCGGCGCCGCCAGCGGGACGATCACGCGGCGGAACGCCTGAGCCGGCGTGGCTCCGTCCATCTGCGCGGCCTTCTCCAGGTCCCATGGGATCTCCCGGAAGAACGCCGAGAGGGTGTAGATCGCCAGCGGCAGCGCGAAGGCCACGTAGGGCAGGATCAGACCGAGCCACGTGTCGAACAGGCCGAGCCGGCGTTCGATGTTGAACAGCGGCGTCACCAGTGAGATCTGCGGGAACATCGCGATCAGCAGGGCCGCTCCGATGAGCAGCTTCTTCCCGCGGAACTCGAGCCGCGCGACCGCGTAGGCGGCCATGGTTCCCAGCAGCACGGCGATCACCGTGGTGATCAGGCCGATGCCGATCGAGTTGATCAGCGCCGACGTGAACAGGCTGGTGTCGAAGATTCCCTTGTAGTTGTCGAAGGTCCACTGCTTCGGGATGAAGCTGCCGTCGGTCACACTGCCGGTCGGCTTGAACGACAGGCTGATGATCCACCACAGCGGGATGATCGCGTAGAGGACCACCAGAACATTGGCGACGCTCCAGCCGACTTTACGGCGAATGCTCGCATCCATCGGTGGTCACCTCCCCTCGTCGTCGGAGCCGGGGGCGGCGGTGCCGAACCCCTTGATGAACACGAAAGCGATGATGGCGACGCACAGGAAGATCAGGATGCTGATCGCCGAGCCGACACCGAGATTGAAGGCCTTGAAGAGGTTGTCGTAGCCGAGCATCGACACCGACCCTGTGCCGTTGGAGCCGGCCGTCAGGACGTAGATGTTGTCGAAGATGCGGAACGCGTCCAGCGTGCGGAAGAGCAGCGCGACGAGGATCGCCGGCTTCATCAGCGGCAGGATGATGCGGAAGAGCCGGGTCCACGCGCCCGCGCCGTCGAGTTGGGCGGCCTTGAGGAGGTCGTCCGGCACCAACGCCAGCCCGGCGAGCAGCAACAGCGCCATGAACGGCGTCGTCTTCCACACCTCGGCCAGGATGATGATGAACAGCGACGGCCACTGCTGGGTGAGCGGCGCGGAGCCGTCCGGGAGCAGGTTGGCCAGGTAGCCGGTGCCCGGCGTCCACGCGTAGTACCAGGAGAACGCCGCGGCGACCGTCACGATGCCGTACGGGATGAGGACCACGGTGCGGACCACGCCCCGGCCGAACAGGGTCCGGTGCATGACGAGGGCGATCGCCATGCCCAGCACCAGTTCGATCAGCACCGACACCAGGGTGATGAACACGGTCACGCCCAGCGCCGACCACCAGTAGCCGTCCGAGAGGACGGTGCCGTAGTTCGACAGGCCGATGAACTTCTGCTCGTCCGGCGCGGTCAGCGTCGCCTTGTTGAGCGAGAGCCAGAAGGCGTAGACGATCGGGTAACCGGTCACCAGCGCCATGACGATCGCCGCGGGTGCGATGAGCCAGTACGCCAGACGTCGCTCCGACGACTTGCGTCCAGTCGCCTTCGGCGCCAGGGGCGCCGGCTGCGCCGGAGTGGGACCGGTGTCGAGGATCTCAGACATCGAACCTCCGTTCATTCCAGGCCCGGCGGGAGTCGCTCCGGCGGCAGCCGCGGCCATCGCGGTCTCGGGCACGGCCTGCGGCATCGGTGGGTGCGGCGGTGGCGGGGCGGGTTCATCGGGTCGGGGTGCCGCGGCCTCCGGCGGCACCCATACGTCGGAGTGCACCGGCTCGGCGCCGTCGCGGGAGTGCTGACCGTGCCCGTCCCCCGAGACGCCTTCCCCGTCACGGGGTTCCGGCGACCGCTGGTCATCGTGCTTGTCGTCGCTCACGGGATGATCCCCTCGCCGTCGATGGCCTTCTGGACCTGCTCGGTGAGCTTGTCGACCATCTGTGCGGGATCCCAGGCGCCCACCGGCGCGAGGGTGGCGGTCACGAGCGTCGAGATCGCCTGGTATTGCGGCGACGCCGGCCGCGGCGCCGAGTGCTCGGATTCGAGCTGGGTGCGGATCACGTCGCCCATCGGATACGCGAGCTTGAAGTCCTTATCGTCGTAGATCGACGCGATGGTCGGCGGCGTTCCACCCGATATCGCGTACACCTTCTGCGCCTTCTCGCTGGTCATGCACTTCGCCGCCTCGAAGGCGAGCTCCGGCTGCCGGGAAGTGGATGCGACGGCCACGTTCAGCCCGCCGGGCGTCGACTTCGCGGTCTTGCCGGGGAAGACACCCGGGTAGAGCGCGAAGTCGAAGTGCTTACGCATCTTGGCGTTGATCGGAGCGAGCTGCGCGTCTGTCGGCGGATTGTCCTCGTCGGTGAGCAGAGTCTTGTACGGCGAGAGAACGTCCTGGAGGAAGGCGACGTCGCCGGTCGCACCGTTGGTGCGCGCCGAAGCCCACACGAACGGCCAGTTGATCTCGAACGCCGCCTTGCCCGTCTCCATCCCGAGCCGGGCGGTGCCCTCGTCGGACTGGGTGATCGACGGGTCGTGCCCCGGCGCCGTGGCCACCGCCTTCATCACCTCGAGCGCCTTCAGCGTCGCCGCCCGGTGCTCCGGGGTGTCGCTGAGGGTCACCTTGGACGCGTCGTTCGGATCGAGCACCGAACCACCGGCGCTGGCGAGCAGCGAGTTGAACCAGACCATCAGGCCCTCGTACTGCTTGGCCTGGACCATGATCCAGCTCGGTCCGCCGGCCTTCTTGATGGCCTGCGTATCGCTGAGCATCTCATCCCAGGTCGCCGGCGCCCGCCGGCTGCCGAGCGTGTCCTTCATCAGGTCGGGCCGGTACCAGAGCAACTGGGTGTTGGTCCAGATCGGCATCGCGTACATGCGTTTGGCCGCGTCGTCGGGCCGCTGCCACATCGCTGTGGCCACCGGGCCGCCGAGATTGGTCTTCTCGATCTCGGCCGCGGTGTCGTCCGGGACCGGCACGAGCCAGCCGGCGTTCGCGAACTCCGCGGTCCACACGACGTCCATGCCCATCAGATCCAGGGTGTGGTCGTTTCCGGCCAGCCGCCTGGCCAACTGCAGTCGCTGATCGTCGGCGCTCTTGGGCAGGACGTTGGCCTGCAGCTTGTAGCGCCCGCCCGACTCCTCGGTACAGGTCTGCGCGAACTGCTTGATGTAATCGAAGCCGTCGGCCGGCGCATAGATGTTCAGAACACCCTGCTCGTAGCCCGTGGAGCAACCGGCCAGCATCGGCGCGGCGACCGCCGCCGCCACCGCCACTGCCGACAGCCGCCTGGCCAGAGATCGTCCCCTCGGCGCGGATCTACCCTTGCTCATCTCGCTGCCAGCCTCCTGCCTGTCGGCCTCGTCTAAGAATCAGCTGTGAAAGCTGATGCGGGCCTTAGGTTATCCCACGACAGGTGACATAGCGCACACGATGGCACATCGGCGCGCCCGAGACGGCGGAGGAGCGGTCAGAGAGCCAGTTTGGCGAGCATGTCGCGCGCCTGTTCCGCGGTGCGCGGATCGCACAGCACGTCGTACCGTCCGGCGACCAGTTGCATGGTGGAGGTGAAGTCACGCTGGCCGCGGGTGGCCGCGTACGGGATGGCGGCGCTGATCAGCCCGAACACCATGCCGGCGAGCACGCCGAAGAGGATCGGCGTCCACGACGTCCCGACCACCAGTGAGACGAGTGCGCCGAAGAACAGGCCCAGCCAGGCGCCGGACCCGATGCCTCCCGCGATCACCTTGCCCCAGGTGAGTCGTCCGAGGACTTTCTCGACCTGCATCAGGTCGACGCCGACGATCGTCAGATTGTCGACCTGGAATTCGTTGTCGGACAAGTAGTCCACCGCGCGCTGGGCCTGCGCGTAGGTGTCGTAGGACCCTACCGGCCAGCCCTTCGGCGGCGTCGGCAATCCCGGCATCGGTCGCATTGGGTTCGTCACTTCGGCTCCTGAGCTCGGCTCACTTTAGGCTTGACGTATGACGCCCGCCCTCAAGGTCTTCGTCGCCAGACTAGTCGGCCTCGCCGTTCTCGGCCCTGATGGTGAATCAATCGGTCGGGTCCGGGACGTCGTGATCTCCATGCACATGCCGGGCAAACAGCCGCGCGCGCTCGGGCTCGCCGTCGAACTCACCACGCGCAGACGCATTTTCGTGCCGATGCTGCGTGTGACGAGCATCGAGCCCGACGCCGTCACCCTGACCACCGGACATGTGAATCTGCGACGCTTGCGGGTGCGCCCGAACGAGGCGTTGGCGGTGGGTCAGATCCTCGACACCCGGGTCCGCACCGACGATCCGGACTACCCCGAACTGCACGATGTGGACCTGACGGTGGTGGATCTGGCGATCGAGCAGAACCGCAGCCGCGACTGGATGGTCAGCCGCGTGGCGCTGCGCACCACCCGCAAGGGCCTGCGCAGGCGCGGCGAGACGATCGTCGTGCAGTGGCGCCACGTCCGCGGCATGAACCGTCTCGAACTCTCTCGCCCGGGACAGGGCGTGGAGATGGCCCTGGCGCAGTTCGAGGACATGCGCGCGCCCGACGTCGCCAACGCGCTTCGCGAACTGCCGGTGAAACGGCGCGACGAGATCGCCGCGGCGCTCGACAACGAGCGTCTCGCGGACGTGCTGCAGGAGATGCCCACCGACGATCAGACCGCGATCCTCGGCAGCATGGAGCCCGACCGCGCCGCCGACGTCCTCGAAGCGATGGACCCCGACGACGTCGCCGACCTGATGGGTGAACTGCCCCAGGCCGAGGCCGAGGCGTTCCTGTCCCGGATGGACCCGGAGGACTCCGAATCCGTCCGGCGGCTGCTGCTGCACTCCCCCGACACCGCCGGCGGCGTCATGACGCCGGAACCCCTGATCGTCACCGCGAACGCGACGGTGTCCGAGGCGCTGGCCCGGGTGCGCGACCCGGACGTGAACTCGGCGGCCGCGAGCATGGTCTTCGTCGTCCGCCCGCCGACCAACACCCCCACCGGGAAGTTCCTCGGCGCGGTGCACACGCAGGCACTGCTCCGAGAGCCGCCGGCCAATCTGGTGGGCGGCATCCTCGACAAGGAGATGCCGCGACTGCTCCCCGACGACTCACTGGAGAAGATGACCCGGTTCTTCGCCACCTACAATCTGGTCTGCGCACCGGTGATCGACGAAGCCGATCACCTCCTCGGCGCCGTCGTCGTCGACGACCTCCTCGATGCCCTGCTCCCGCGCGACTGGCGCGAGACCGACCCCGAAGGGACCGCTCCATGAGTCCTTCCGGACGCCATCTCGACACTCCGAGCCCTCGTCGCAGCCGGTTCAACGTCAATCTCGACTCCGACGTGGTGGGCGTGTACTCCGAGCGGATCGCCCGCTTCCTCGGCACCGGCCGGTACCTGCTGATCCAGACCGTGATCGTGGTGATCTGGGTGCTTCTCAACGTGGGCCTGTTCGCCTTCGAATGGGATCCGTACCCGTTCATCCTCCTCAATCTGGCCTTCTCCACTCAGGCCGCGTACGCCGCGCCGCTGATCCTGCTGGCACAGAACCGCCAGGAGAACCGGGACCGTGTCTCGCTCGAGGAGGACCGCGCCCGCGCCGCCCAGACCAAGGACGACACCGAGTTCCTGGCCCGTGAACTCGCCGCCGTGCGGCTCGCGGTCGGCGATACCGTCACCCGCGACTATCTGCGCCGCGAACTCGACGATCTGGTCGACGAACTGGTGGAACGGATTTCGGCACGCGCGGGCAAGGGTGAAGAACCGGATCCGACATGACCGGAGGAAACGCTGCATGTATGCTGGCTCACAGTCGTCGGGGGGATGATCGCAGACTCCCCCTGATTCGACGTGAACGACACGCCGAATGCAGTGAGAGTCGATGAGGACCAATGGGATGACTTTCTGGCGCAGCCGCCCGAACCGGATTCACGTGCCGCGCCGCGGCCTGGCGGTCGGGACCACCGCCGCCGCACTCGGCGCGCTGGTGCTCGGCGGAACGGTGTCGAGTGTCGCGGCCGATCCGGTGTCCTCGGTCCAACCGGGACCCTCGATCGATCTCGCGGGTGCCCAGAGCGCCGTGGCCGCCCGCGCGGTCGCGGAGACCGTGCCCTCCGGCAGCAGCCAACTCGTCGGATTCGCTCCCCCGGCCGACCCCACGGCCGCCGGCGGCGGCGACCCGCAGTTCCGGCTCGCCGCCGACCTTCCCGCAGGTCCCCTCGGCATTCCCGGGATGGTCCTCAAGGCGTACAAGCTCGCCGCCACCCGGGTGGCCGCCGAGTCGCCGCAGTGCAAGCTGCCCTGGTTCCTTCTCGCCGGCATCGGACGCATCGAATCCGGCCACGCGGGCAACGGGAACGTCGACGCGTACGGCAACACCCTGACCAAGATCCGCGGCCCGGTACTCGACGGCTCGCTCGCCGGAAACGCCGTCATCCACGACTCCGACGGCGGCAGGCTCGACGGCGACGGCGGGCACGACCGCGCGATGGGTCCGATGCAGTTCATCCCGAGCACGTGGGCGGCCTGGGGCGCCGACGCCAACGGCGACGGCAAGGCCGACCCGGACAACATCTTCGACGCCACCTATTCGGCCGGACGCTACCTGTGCGCCGGTTTCACCGACATCATGGCCGGCCAGAACAAGGTGAACGCGGTCCTGCGCTACAACCACTCGATGGCCTACGTGAACAACGTGCTCGCATGGGCGGCCGCGTACTCGACCGGCGTGATGCCGACCACGCCCATCCCGGAGATGTCGGCGACTCCGGACGACAAGGACAAAGACAAGAAGGACAAGGACCGCGACAAGAAGAACGGGGACCGCGACAAGAAGCCCGGCGAGTCCACCCGGCCGTCCACCCCGAAATCGTCCACGCCGCCGAGTAAGCCGTCACCGAGCAAGCCTCCGCACGCCTGCCTCGGCATCATCTGCCTGCCGCCCGGCATCGGTCCGGCCCCGGCGCCCGCCCCCAAGCCCTCGCCCAAGAAGCCGGCGCCGGCTCCCGCCGGCCCGGCGAAGACCGCCGACCGCTGAGGCGAGAAGCCGAGTCCGTCTCGGCAGCGATATGGTTGAGGTGTGACCACCCCCGCCACACCCACTGAGTCCGCCGTCCGTTCCGCACTGAGCAAAGTGATGGACCCGGAGATCGGCAAGCCGATCACCGACCTCGGCATGGTCAAGTCCGTCGCGGTCGCCGCCGACGGCAGTGTCGACGTCGGGGTGTACCTGACCACGGCGGGCTGCCCGATGCGCACCAAGATCTCCGACAACGTCGAGACGGCCGTCGCCGATGTGCCCGGTGTGGGCGCCGTGCGCGTCGAACTGGACGTGATGGACGACGAACAGCGCACCGAACTCCGCAAGAAGCTGCGCGGCGACCGTGCCGAGCCGGAGATCCCGTTCGCCAAGCCGGGCAATCTCACCAGGGTGTACGCGATCGCCTCCGGCAAGGGCGGTGTGGGCAAGTCGAGTGTCACCGTGAACCTGGCGACCGCACTCGCCGACCGCGGTCTGTCCGTCGGCGTCCTGGACGCCGACATCTACGGTCACAGTGTTCCGCGCATGCTCGGCAGCGACGCGAAGCCCACCCAGGTGGAGTCGATGATCATGCCGCCGCAGAGTCACGGCGTGAAGTTCATCTCGATCGGCCAGTTCACCGACGGCAACACGCCGGTCACGTGGCGCGGCCCCATGCTCCACCGGGCGCTGCAGCAGTTCCTCGCCGACGTCTACTGGGGCGATCTGGACGTGCTGCTCCTGGATCTGCCGCCGGGCACGGGCGACGTCGCGATCTCGATCGCCCAGCTCATTCCGGGTGCGGAGATCCTGGTGGTGACCACCCCGCAGCAGGCCGCCGCAGAGGTCGCCGAACGCGCGGGCGCGATCGCCCTGCAGACTCGGCAGAAGATCCTCGGCGTGGTCGAGAACATGTCCTGGATGCAGCTCCCGGACGGCACGCGGATAGAGCCCTTCGGCTCGGGCGGCGGCCAGTTGGTGGCGCAGCGGCTCACCCGTGCCGTGGGATCTCCCGTAGAACTGCTCGGGCAGGTCCCGCTGGAACAGGAACTCCGCGAAGGCGGCGACGTGGGCACTCCTGTGGTGCTCTCGGCACCCGAATCCGCCTCCGGCTCGGCGCTGCGCGCCATCGCCGACAAGCTGGCCGTCCGCCGGCGCGGGCTCGCCGGCATGAGCCTCGGAATCGACACCACCCGGCACTGACCCGCCGGGACCCGACCGGTCCGGCTAGGTCGCGTCCCAGTCGGTCACGTCGTACTTGCGGGCAGGAGGTGCGGGCGGCTGCGGCGATTCGCGCGACACCTGCCGCTCCCCGTCCGGCTTCGCCGGCGGCCGACTCACGTCGAGGGTCTCACGCACCGACTTGCCCAGATCGTCGATCGTCGACGAGTCACCGTCGAAGATGTGCTTGGTGACGATGCTCTTCGGGCTCATCTGGCGGAGTTCGTTGAGCTGAGTGAGCGGCTCACGGAGCTGATCGAAATCGGGCCCGAGTTCGTCACGCAGCTGCGAACTCGCCCCCGTCGCATAGTCGCGCACCTTGCGTACCGCGCCCATCGCCCAGCTGACCGCGCCCGGCAGACGTTCGGGGCCGAGGATGATGAGCGCTGCGGCCAACAGAATGAGGAGTTCACCCCAACCGACACTGCTGAACATGATTCCTCGCCGCTCTCTGGACTGGTCCGACGCTTCCGGCGCTAATCGCTGACCGGGGTGAGCTCGCCGTCGAAGTATCGACCGTCGCGCCAATACGTGAACTTCACCTGCTCACCGATTTTCGACGTCCGCACCGCGACGGTCAACTCGTCCGCGCTCTCGATCGGGCGCCCGTTGAACTTGGTGATCACGTCGCCCTCGCGCAGACCGGCCTGGGCCGCCGGACTGCCCCCGGCGACGTCCTTGATCTGCGCACCGAAGATGCGGTCGTTTCGAACGGTGGCGGCGGTGATGCCGACCGACGGGTGCTTCACCTTTCCGTCCGCGATCAGGGTGTTCGCGATCGGGATGACCTCGTTGATCGGAATCGCGAAGCCGAGACCGATGGACCCGCCGCCGGTCATCGCGCCGGCCGTGTTGACGCCGATCACCTGGCCGTCGTCGTTGAGCAGGGGCCCGCCCGAGTTGCCCGGGTTGATGGCCGCATCGGTCTGGATGGCGTTGATCACAGCGTCGGTATCGGAGTCGGCGTCCGGCCTCAGCGGCACCGGCCGATCGAGTGCGCTGATGATGCCGCTGGTGACCGTCTTGTCCAGCCCGAGCGGCGAACCGAAGGCGATCACCTCCTGACCGATCTGAAGGTCGGCGGAGTCGCCGAGCTTGGAGACCGTCAGATTGGCGACGTCGTCCACTTTGATGACGGCCAGATCGGTCTTCACGTCGCGTCCGACGAGCCGCGCGGGCACGCGCTGACGATCGGAGAAGACGACTTCGAGCTTGGCTTTGGAGTCGTTGGCGGCCTTGGAGATCACGTGGTTGTTCGTGACGATGTACCCGGCCTTGTCGACGATGAATCCCGAACCCGAGCCGCCGTCGACCGCGGTGCGGACCTCGATGGTGACCACCGATCGCTGAACGGCCTTGGCGACCCGCTCCACATCGGTGCCGCCGGTCGCGGAGTCGGGGCTGTCGCCCTCGAGGTGAACGGTGTCGGCGTGCAGCGGCGTGACGACCTCTGCGGTCCATCGTCCGACGAGCCCGCCGAAGAGTCCGACGAGGAGTGCGAGCAGTCCGAGAGTCGCCAGAGCCCACCAGTGCACCCGGCCGCCGAACAGCAGCTCGCGTATCCCCAGTAGCGGCCCCTTCTCCCTCGGCGACGACTCCGGGTCGACGCCGACAGCCGGTGCGGACAGGTGCGCGGCGCTGTCGGGATCACGCCACGGATCCGGTTCCGGCACGTCGTCCGTGGCGGGCTGGGCGTACGGGTCGCGCTGCAGCGTCTGGGTCTCGCCCTCCGGCCGGCCGAAGGCCTCCGCGAGGACCGGATCGGGCGGTGCGATCGTGGGCTGCGGGCGCTCCGCCGGTGATGCCTCGGGAGCGAACGAGCCGTCGACACCCTCCGGCCTGCCGAAGGTGGCGGCGAGGTCGGACGCCGGTTCGTTCGCGGGCAGCACCGGATCGGTCGGCCGGTCGTCGGACGAAGCAGAGCTGTCGGTCACGAGTCAGCGGCCCCAGCGGTTGGTGCGCCGATCCCTGCGGAAGTCGATCTCCTGAGTCGGGATCTGGCTGAGCTGCGCGCGGAGCGAGTCGGGCACGCTGAGGTCGGTCTGGCAGGTCTGCAGCATCGACCGCGCACGCGCCTGTGCGGCGACCTCGCGCGAGCAGTCGGGGCAGAGCGCCAGGTGAGCGTCGGCGCGCGCCGACGCCTGACGGGTGAGTTCGTCGTCGACGTAGGCGACGACCGCCTCGGGATTCAGATGCTCGGTGGACGCGAATCCGGTCGGGCGCCGGTATTCGGGGTTCGGTGCGATCGACGTCGGAAACGGCGACCACCGACTCCCGCGTGAACGTCCTGTCTGGCCCAGACCCACCGGCGTCACCCCTCTCCTCAGATGCACTCGAACTCGATTCAGAGCCACGGTCCAGCGTAGCCGACAGAACCGGAGAGGGTCGCGGAGGTCACTCTGCGGCCGCGACCGAGCGGCTGTCGGTGTGGCCGCGAGCCGCCAGGTACTGGCGGATGCCCTGGCGTCCGCGGTGGATCCGGCTGCGGACGGTGCCCATCTTGACCCCGAGCGTGGCGCCGACCTCCTCGTACGAGAGTCCCTCGATGTCGCAGAGGACCACGGCGGCGCGGAACTCCGGCGCCAGCGAGTCGAGGGCCGCCTGCAGATCGGGATCGAGGTTGGCGTCGGCGAAGGCCTGCTGCGGGTCCGGGGTGTCGGTGGGGATCCGGTCGTAGTCCTGCTCCAGCGCCTCCATGCGGATCTTGGCGCGGCGTCGGACCATGTCGAGGAACAGATTCGTCGTGATGCGGTGCAGCCAGCCCTCGAAGGTGCCGGGCTTGTAGTTGGTCAGCGACCGGAACACCCGGATGAAGGTCTCCTGGGTGAGGTCCTCGGCGTCGTGCTGATTTCCGGAGAGGCGGTACGCCAGCCGGTACACCCGGTCCGCGTGCTCTGACACCAACTCGTCCCACGAGGGCATCAGATCTCGATCGCCGGTCGCGTCGAAGCCCGCGGTTCCGCGGAACGCTCCGGTGGTGGTGTCGGGGTCTGCTTTGCCGATCATCGGGACGGTCATCGTGTAGGTGCCAGTTCCTTTCCTCGCTCCGGGCCTGTCAGGGCTATTCTCCCCGATCAACGCGCCCGGCGCGATCGATATTCCGGACCATTGCGCTCTACCCTGTCGCACCTGAATGTGGTGCCCCTATTACTGTCCTGAGGGTTTGATAAGGAAGACCGGGCCCGCAGACGGCGTGCCCGCAACCGCAGGTCAACGACCGTATGGCACCCTCGATGTCATGAGTGACACAGCGGCCGCGGCCGCAAGCCTGAGCGAGTACGCCGAAGCCGCGATCATCGAGGACGAGGCCCTGATCGAAGCCCGCATGCGCGCCGAGGAGCTCGGCGCCACGGCGATCTCCCCCGCCACCGGAGCGCTGCTGTCGCTGCTGGCCCGGGTCGCCGGGTCGACGCACGTGGTCGAGATCGGCACCGGAGTCGGCGTCAGCGGGCTCTGGCTGCTGGCGGGCATGCCCGAGAATGGCGTCCTGACCACGATCGATCCCGAGCCCGAGCATCACCGGGCCGCCCGCGAGACCTTCGCCGACGCGCACATCGGTCCCGGCCGCACCCGGCTCATCAACGGCGCGCCGACCGACGTGCTCACCCGGCTCGCCGACGAGACATACGATCTCGTCTTCGTCGACGGAGCACCGCTGAGCTATCCCCTGTTCGTCACCGAGGCGATCCGCATTCTCCGGCCGGGCGGACTGGTCGTCGTGAACAACGCCTCGGCCGACGGCACGATCGCCGACCGTGAGGCCGACGATCCGCGGACCCTGGCCGCGCGCGAGGCGGCGTCGATCATCGCCGAGGACGACCGGCTGCTGCCCGCTGTGATTCCGGTGGGAACGGGTCTGCTCGCTGCCGCCAAGGCCTGAGCGGCCGGCCGATCGCGCTCGGGATCACACGTCGGTCGAGAACCGGATTCCGCTCTCGGGGATCTGCACTCCCGGCCATACGCGCGCGCCGCGCAGCAGCTCGCATCGGGCACCGACCTGTGCACCGTCGCCGATGACGGTGTCGCGCACCAGCGCATGCGCGCCGACGGTGGCGCCGAACCCGACGATG
Source organism: Gordonia sp. LUNF6 (assembly GCF_047041125.1). Classification (NCBI taxonomy): domain Bacteria; kingdom Bacillati; phylum Actinomycetota; class Actinomycetes; order Mycobacteriales; family Gordoniaceae; genus Gordonia; species Gordonia sp. LUNF6. The sequence continues at coordinate 1,316,605 of NZ_CP178181.1, read as the reverse complement.
CTGCGCTCGACCACCGCTCCTGCCTCCACCGACGCGCCGTCGAAGATCACCGCGCCGTCCAGCCGTGCCCCCGACCCGACCCGCGCGCCGCGGCCGACGACGGTGCCGCCGATCAGCACGGCGTCGGACGCCACGTCGGCGCCGTCGAGCGAGAGCGACTCCCCGCAGGGCTTCGCCAGCGCGGGCGACGGCGCGATGCCGCGGACCAGGTCCGCCGAACCGCGGACGAAGTCCTCGGGAGTCCCCATGTCGCGCCAGTAGGCGTCGTCGACGTGCGCCTGAATGTGCCGTCCCTGCGCGAGCAGCGACGGGAACACCTCGCGCTCCACCGACACCGGCCGACCGGCCGGGATCTCGCCGATCACCTTGCGGTCGAAGACGTAGGTGCCCGCGTTGATCTGATTGGTCGGCGGATCCTGAGTCTTCTCCAGGAACGCCGTGACCCGCCCGTCGGCGTCGGTCGGCACGCAGCCGAAGGCGCGCGGATCACCGACCCGGACCAGGTGCAGGGTCACTTCGGCACCCGAGCGCTCGTGCGTCGACAGCACGTCGCGGATGTCGGTGCCGCCGAGGACGTCGCCGTTGAACACGAGCACCGTGTCGGCGGTCAGCTCGTCGTAGACGTTGCGGATGCCGCCGCCGGTGCCCAGCGGTTCGCTCTCCGTGACGTAGGTCAGATTCAGGCCCAGATCGGAACCGTCGCCGTAGTGGTCGGAGAAGACGTGCGCCTGGTAGGAGGTGCCGAGGACCACGTCGGTGATCCCCGCCTCCCGGATCCGCGACAGCAGGTGAGTCAGAAACGGGGTCCCCGCAGTCGGGAGCATCGGCTTGGGCGCCGACAGGGTCAGCGGCCGCAGCCGCGTGCCCTTTCCTCCGACGAGGATCAGTGCCTGAACTGATGAGGTCACAGAGTTTCCTTCCTTGTCCACACTCGTGTCGCGGCTGTTCACGCGGGCCCTCCCGTACGGCGCTGTTCACGCAGGGCCGCGGCGACAGCGATCTTCGATCGCACCGCCAGCCCGGCCCGCAACGCCAGGCGGATCGGCGCGCGCAACGGGCCGGGATTCCGGTCGGCGGTGAAACGATAGGCGCTCGCATGATGAGCCGGAATCATCTTCTCCGGATGTCTGCTGACCGAATGGCTCTTCGCGTGCATCACCGACACCGACGGCACGAAGACGTTGAGCCACCCCGACCGGCCCAGCCGGTCGCCGAGGTCGACGTCCTCCATGAACATGAAGTAGCGCGAGTCGAAGCCGCCGATGGCGTCGAAGGCCGCGCGCCGCAGGAGCAGACACGAGCCCGAGAGCCAGCCGACCGGCCGTTCGGTGAGGTCGGCGTCGTCGTTGCGGTACGCAGCCGTCCAGGGGTTCGACTTCCAGACCGTGCCGAGCACCGCGTGGCCGGTGCCCGAGATCAGATCGGGGACGCGGCGCGCGGACGGGTACACGGTGCCGTCGGGCTCGGTGATCAGCGGCCCCAGACTCGCGGCCCGCGGCCAGCGGCGCGCCGCCTCGAGCAGTCCGTCGATCGCGCCCTCCGACCATTCGACGTCGGGGTTGGCCACCACCACGAACTCGATGTCCTCGTCTATCTGCGCGACTCCCCGGTTCACGGCGCCGCCGTAGCCGATGTTTCCGCCGGTGTGCACCAGGGTGACGTTGTCGTGGTCGGCCGCCGCCTGTTCCGGTGCGCCGTCGGTGGACCCGTTGTCGGCGATGATCACTTCGGGCGTCTCACGCGATGCGCGCGTCAGCGTGCGAAGGAAGTTGTGGAGGTAGTCGCCCGAGGAATAGGTCACGGTCACGACGGCGAAGCTGGCAGTCACGCGCTCAGACTAACCGAGCGTCCGGGTGCGGACCGCGATCGCATCGTGCAGGGCGAGCGTCCAGTTCCGCAGCGGTGTGAGACCCGCGGCAGCCCAACTCGCGCCGGAGAGCACCGAGTACGCGGGCCGCGGCGCGGGGCGCGGGAACTCCGCGGTGGTGCACGCCTGGACCCGGGCCGGGTCGGCACCGAGCTCGACGAACACGGCGCGGGCCAGATCGCACCAACTGGCCGTTCCGGCGTTGGTGGCGTGCAGAGTCGCGCCGTCGCGCAGATTCGGCCCGTCGCACCGTTCGGCGAGTTCCCACAGGCCGGCCGCGAGATCGCGCGCGTAGGTGGGCGATCCCACCTGATCGTCTACCACCCGCAGAGTATCGCGCTCGGCCTCCAGTCGGGCCATCGTCGCGACGAAGTCGCTGTCCGCGGACCCGCCGGTGAACACCCACGCGGTGCGCACGACGATCGTCCGCGGATCGGCCTCGCGCGCGGCGCGTTCGCCGGCGAGCTTGGTGGCGCCGTACACCGTCGGCGGCTCACCGGAGACGTCACCGGGTTCGAAGGGTCGCGGTGCGTCGCCGGAGCCCGCGTCGTCGCGGGCGAAGACGTAGTCGGTGGACAGATGGATGAGTCGCGCCCCCGACGCGCCGGTGACGGCCGCCAGATGGGCCGGACCGAGTGCGTTCACCGCGTGCGCCGCCTCGCGGTCGGTCTCGGCGGCGTCCACGGCGGTGTACGCCGCGGTGTTGATCACCACATCGCCGCGCGCAAGGCCACCGAACGCGTCGCGAACCGATCGCTCGTCGCGCACATCGACATCGGACGAGGTCAGCATGACCGCTTCCCGGCCGCCGCGCGTCGACGCGAGCGCCGATCCCACCTGGCCGGAGGCGCCGACGATGTACACCCGATTCGAACCCATGAGTGACCATCCTGGTGCATCCGGACCTCCGCCGGGAGCTCACGGTCGCGGGCAGTGCTGCAGATCACCGGGCCCGGCACCGGCTGCGCCTCCCCGGCAACGGCTCTCCCGATCAGTATTCTTGCGGAAGACCAGCAGCCGAGACGACCGGAAGGGACATCGCGACAGGTGGAGTCACGACGCGACGGCTCGGCAGAGCCCGAGGACACCGACGCCGACGCCGTTTCCGGCGGCCGTGCCGGGGAGCCCTCGACGCGGCGGTCCGTGCCGACGCGCACGGGTGCGGGCACCCGGTCCCGCCGGACCTCCGAGGAGATCCACACGCGGCCCCGCCGACGCCCCCGCAGCACCGACCCCCGCAGCAAGACGGACCGGGGCGCGCGCCACGGCGCCCGGACACGCACGCGGCCCTCCGGTCCACCGCCGGGCAGCTTCCGCGCCGCCCTCAAACTCTGGACGACCCGCCCGATCGCCGGGATCGCACCGAAGAACATCGGCCGGGCACTGATCGCCCTCGTCACCGTGATGACACTGGTCGTCACGGGGCTGGGCTGGGCGAAAGTGCGCAGCCTCAACGGGGCCGTCACGCTGCTGGGAGACCTCGGCCTCGGCGGCGGTGACGACGGCGCCATCGACATCCTCCTCGTCGGCACCGACTCCCGAGTGGATGCGAAGGGCAACCCGCTCTCGGAGCAGGAGCTCAAATGGCTGCGGGTGGGCGGCGACGTCAGCACCAGCACCGACACCATCGTCCTGGTGCGCATCCCGACCGACGGGTCCAAGGCCACCGCCATCTCGATCCCCCGCGATGCGTACGTCGACGTCCCCGGGATCGGCATGAGCAAGATCAACGCCGCCTACGGCGCCACCAAGGAGGGCGTCCGCGAGCGCGAGGTGGAGCAGGGCACCAGCGAGGAGCAGGCGGAGAAGGACGGGACCAAGGCCGGGCGCAAGGCCCTGATCGATTCCGTCGCGAATCTGACCGGCATCACCGTCGACCACTACGCGGAGGTGGGACTGCTGGGATTCGCGCTGCTCACCGATGCCGTCGGCGGAGTGGACGTGTGTCTCAAGAATGCGGTCGACGAGCCCTTCTCGGGCGCCAAGTTCCGCGCCGGCCGGCAGACGCTGAACGGTCCGAAGGCGCTCAGCTTCGTCCGGCAGCGCCACGATCTTCCTCGCGGCGACTTGGACCGGATCACGCGACAGCAGGTGTACATGGCTTCGCTGGCGCAGAAGATCCTCTCGACGCAGACACTGACCAACGCGGGCAAGCTCCAGGAGTTGCAGGATGCCGTGTCGCGCTCGGTGATGATCGACGACGGCTGGGACGTCCTCTCGTTCGCAGAGAATCTGAAGGACCTCACCGGCGGCAACGTGAAGTTCACGACGATCCCGATCGAAGACGATCAGGCCTGGAGCGATGACGGGACGCAGAGCGTGCTGAAGGTCGACCCGCAGGCGGTCCACGCCTTCGTCGACCGGCAGCTCGGCCGCACATCGAAGGCCGGATCGGAGAATCCCCGCTCGGACTACACCGTCGACGTGGTGAACGCGGGCACCGTGGACGGTCTGGCGTCCAACCTGATGCGGCTGCTGAGCGGCCTCGGCTACCAGCAGGGCGCCACGTCGAGCAAACCGATGAACGAATTCGATTCGCTGATCTTCGCCGATTCGAAGGACAACGAGGGCGCCAAGCAACTGGTGAAGGACCTCAAGGCGGGCCCCATCGAGATCCGCGAGGACTCGTCGCTCCCCGAGGACAAGCTCCGGCTGGTGCTGACGAACACCTACAACTACGGTCTCGGTGCGGTCTCCGACACCGGCGGCGACAGCGGTTCGGACTCGGGGTCGTCGGCGGCGCCGTCGTCCAAGCGCCCGTCCCCGGTCATCAAGGCCGACGGCGACGGACCGGTCTGCGTCAACTAGCTCCGGCGGTCGCCGGAGCCGGACACGATAAGCGAGGACACTCGATGAGCCACGACACCGTCACGGGCGCGATCTTCGCGGCCGTGCCCGACCATGCGCGGCCGATGCTGACCTACTACAACGAGTCGACCGGCGAGCGCACCGAGCTCTCCGGTGCGACGCTGGGCAACTGGGCCGCCAAGATCGCGAACTACCTGCGGGACGGGCTGGGCCTGGCGCCCGGCGACCGCGTGCGGGTGGATCTGCCGGAACACTGGCAGACCGCGGCCGTTCTGCTCGGTGCGTGGTGGGCGGGCGTCGCCGTCGATCTGAGCGACGACGCGGCCGACGACCGCGCGACCTTCACCTCGCGGGAGCGAGTCGACGAGCACGACACCGACGAGGTGATCGCGGTTCCCCTGGATCCGTTCGCCATGGGTGTGCGCGACCTCCCGGTCGGCGTCGAGGACTTCGGCGAGTCGGTGCGCGCGCACGGTGACCAGTTCGTCCCGGCGGGTTCCGGGCGGGACGCCGTCGACGAGGTGACGGTGGCGCAGGTGCTCTCGGCCGCCGACGGCGGGCTCGATCCGGCCGACCGACTGCTCAGCACCCGCGGATGGCGCACTGTGACCGACGTCGTCGCGAACCTCGCCGCTCCGCTGTTGTCCGGGGCGTCTCTCGTCGTCGTCGCGGGGGGCGTCGAGGACTCCCGTCTGCGGGCGATCGCCGAGACCGAGAAGGCGACCGTCGTCCGGACCTGACCGAGACGAATGCGCGGGCCGACCGCCACCCGCTGACCTCTCGGTCGGGACGGCGGCCGGCCCGCGCATTCGACGGTCCGGCCGGGTTCAGCCGCGCAGCAGCGCGCGGCTCATGACGACGCGCTGGATCTGGTTGGTGCCCTCGTAGATCTGGGTGATCTTGGCATCGCGCATCATGCGCTCGACCGGGAAGTCGGTGGTGTATCCCGCACCGCCGAAGAGCTGAACGGCGTCGGTCGTGACCTCCATCGCGACATCCGACGCCAGGCACTTGGACGCCGAGCTGATGAAGCCGAGGTTGCCCTCGCCGCGCTCGGCACGAGCGGCGGCGGTGTAGACCATCAGGCGCGCGGCCTCCACCTTCATCGCCATGTCGGCGAGCATGAACTCGACGCCCTGGAACTGGCTGATGGTCTTGCCGAACTGCTTGCGGTCCTTGACGTACGCGATGGCCGCGTCGAGGGCGCCCTGCGCCACGCCGACGGCCTGCGCGCCGATGGTGGGACGGGTGTGATCCAGGGTGGCCAGAGCGGTCTTGAAGCCGGTGCCCTCGTCGCCGATGATCCGGTCGGAGGGGATGGTGCAGTTCTCGAAGTACAGCTCCGCGGTGGGGCTGCCCTTGATTCCGAGCTTGTGCTCCAGCGGGCCCACCGTGAAGCCGGGGTCGTCCTTGTGGACCATGAACGCGGAGATGCCGTTGGCGCCCTTCTCCGGGTCGGTGACCGCCATGACGGTGTACCAGGTGGACTTGCCGCCGTTGGTGATCCAGCACTTGGAGCCGTTGAGCACCCAGCTGTCGCCGTCCTTGCGGGCGCGCGTCTTCATCGAGGCGGCGTCCGATCCGGCCTCGCGCTCCGACAGTGCGTACGACGCCATGGCCTCACCCGAGGCGATCGACGGCAGCACCTTGGCCTTGAGCTCGTCCGAGCCCGACAGGATCAGGCCCATGGTGCCGAGCTTGTTGACCGCGGGGATCAGCGACGCCGAGACGTCCACGCGCGCAACCTCTTCGATCACGATGCAGGCCGCGACCGAGTCCGCACCCTGCCCGTCGAACTGCTCGGGAACGTGCACCGCGTTGAAGCCGCTGGCCACGAGTGCGGCGCGCGCCTCCTCCGGGAAGCGAGCCTTCTCGTCGACGTCCTTGGCGTGCGGTGCGATCTCCTTCTCGGCGAGCGCGCGGATGGCCTCGCGCAGCGCCTGGTGCTCCTCCGGGAGCTGGAAGAGGTCGAAATCGGGGTTCCCGAACTTGCCCATCGTTTCTCCTTAAACCGGCGCTACGAGCCCTGTCACTCAGTGCCGTGATCGTCTTCTCGATAAGTGCATCACGGCACTGGGTGCCGCGTCAATCGCCTCCGCACCGCCTCCGCGACCTCATCGGGCGTGGTCCCGGCCGGAAAGCTGACCACCGCGACCTCGGGAGCGGAGGCCGACGACGGATCGGCGTACTCACCGACCACGCCGTAGATCGCGAGCAACTCCCGCCGCAGGGTCTCGGCGGTGGCGTTCTCGTCGCCGCGGACCATCGACCGCAACAGATAGTTGTGGGCGCCGGTCACGGCGGCGGCGAAGGCCACGATCCGCACCCGCGGCACATCCGGCAGAGCGCGGCGGAGGAACTCCTCGAACTTGCGCTGATAGCGGTAGGTGGTGACCAGCTCCCGGTCGCGCAAGGCAGGCACCCGCGCCACCACCTGATAGCGCCGGACCGCGAGATCGCGGAGCGTCGCGAAGTGCGCGAAGACGAGCTCGGCCGCGGCACACACCGCCCACCAGGGATCGGTGCCCGCCTCTTCCTCGCCTCGCAGCAAGTCGGTGACCTGTTCGAGCAGGGACTCATGGTCGGCGAAGATGAGGTCCTCTTTGGACCGGAACTGCCGGAACAGGGTCCGGCGCGACACGCCGGCGGCGGCGGCGACCTCGTCGACCGGTGTGGCTTCGTAGCCGCGTTCGGAGAACAGGCGGATCGATTCCGCCACCACGTGCGCGGCGAACTCCGCGGGATCGGTGTGCACCTGGTCGGTCGTCGCCATGCCGACATTATCGCGCAGATCCCCTCGCCTCATGCCTCGGCCTCGCCGACCGCCCGTCGATACGGCAAGCTGGAGCACATGAAGGTTCCGCATGCCGTGGCGCTCGTCAACAAGTACGTGACCAATCCGATCCAAGGAGTGTGGGCGGGACGGATCGCGCCGTGGGCGATCGTCGAACACGTCGGGCGCAAGTCGAACCGCCGCTACCGCACGCCGGTCCTGGCCTTCGTCGACGCCGGCCGCATCAGCATCGCGCTGAACTACGGCGCCGACTCCGACTGGGTCAAGAACGTGCTCGCCGCCGGCGAGTTCACGCTCGTCCGCAGCGGTAGGGAGCTGAAGGTGGCCGGCGTGCGGGTGATCCCGTCCGACTCCCCCGACGTCGTGAAGTCCGCTCGGATTCCGGCCAAGCTGTCCGAATCGGTGCTCTACGGCCGCCTCGTCGAAGCATGACCGACGCACTCGACGGCTTCGACCGCGCAGAGTTCACCGACGACGGCGTCACCCACCGGTACTACCGCCGCGGATCGGGCCCGGCGGTGATCGTGATCCCCGAGATCCCCGGCATCACACCGAAGGTCGCCGCCTTCGCCCGCCGGGTCAGCGACGCGGGCTGCACGGTGTACGTCCCCTCGCTGTTCGGCGTCGACGGTGCCGATCCGTTCCCCGGCGGTGTGACCGGACCGGCCCGGACCGGTGCGCTGATGGCCCGAGCGCTCGGCCGGGTATGCGTCAGCCGCGAGTTCACCGTCTTCGCCACGGGACGGTCGTCGCCGGTGGTGTCCTGGCTGCGTGCCCTCGCGCGACGGGCCCACGCCGAGTGCGGCGGCCCCGGCGTGGGCGCCGTCGGCATGTGCGTCACCGGCGGCTTCGCACTCGCGATGGCGGTCGACGACACCATGCTGGCGCCCGTGCTGTCGCAGCCCTCGCTGCCGGTGGGCCTCACGCCCGCACGGCGCAGGACCATCGACATCTCGCCCGGCGATCTGGAGACCGTTAAGGTCCGCTGCGCGCGGGGACTGCAGGTGATGGGTGCCCGGTTCGAGGGCGACCGGCTGGTCCCGGGCAGCCGCTTCGATTTTCTGCGAGAACAGCTCGGCGACGCCTTCATCGGCGTCGACCTGCCCGACGACGCCGCTGCCCCGGACGCGTTGATTCCGCCGCACTCGGTGCTCACCGAGCACCTGATCGACCAACCCGGACAGCCGACGCACGACACGCTCGAGGCGGTCATCGCGTTCTTCCGCCGGAAGCTGGAAGTCGAATGACGGGCACCGTCGATCTGACGCCGCTCGACGATCCGTTCACCTGCGCTCTGACCGGGCGGCAGGAGCGGTTCGCCCGGCGGCGCGGCCGCATCAGTGCGTTCGAGCCGGAGGTCTCGGTGTTCTTCGGTCATCCGCGCGAGATGACCGACGCCGACTGGGTCGACATGGCAGCGCTGGCCGGACCCGGGAACACCGTCGGCCTGCGCGACTGCCGGACCCCGGCGCCCCCGGGTTGGCGGCACGTCGAGACCTTCGATCTGGTGCAGTACTCCGGTGAGGACACCGAACGGCGACCCGACCCGGAACTCGTCCGGCTCGGCCCGCCGGACGTGGCCGAGATGACCGAGCTGGTGACACTGACCAAGCCCGGGCCCTTTCTCCCGCGCACCGTCGAGATGGGCGTCTACCTCGGCTACCGGGACGGCGACGGCCGGCTGCTCGCCATGGCGGGTCAGCGGCTGCGGCTTCCCGGCTGGGTGGAGATCAGCGCGGTGTGCACCCATCCGGAGGCACGCGGACGCGGACTGGCACGCAGACTCGTCGCCGCGGTGGCTCAGGTCATCGTCGACGACGGCGACCTGCCCTTTCTGCACACGACGGCGGAGAATCCGGCGCGCAGCCTGTACGAGGCGATGGGATTCGTCCTGCGCAGCGAGGTGAGCCTGGAGATCGTCCGGGTTCCGAAAGGAGAGTGAATGATGTTCGATCTCGGTCTGCTCGGCGTTCCGATCGCGGGCGCTCCGATGGCCGGAGGCACGTCGACGCCGGAACTCACCGCAGCCGTCTCCGGCGCGGGTGGTCTCGGCTTCTACGGTGGCGCCTATCTCACGCCCGAACGACTCCGTGAGGACATCCGCGCGATCGCCGCGCTGACCGATGCGCCGTTCGGCGTCAATCTGTTCGTGCCCGAGGAGATCCCGTTCGACGAAGCGGCCTTCGCCGAGTACCGCGACCGGCTCGCCCCGCTCGCCGAGCGGCTGGGCGCACCGCTGCCCGAGCACGTTCCGTTCACCGACGACCACTTCGACGCCAAGGTCCAGGTGCTGATCGACGAGCGCGTGCCCGTCGCCTCGTTCACCTTCGGCTGTCCCGACGCCGCCACGGTGGCACGACTGCACGCCGCGGAGGTCTTCGTGGTCGGGACCGTCACCTGTGTCGACGAGGCGCTGATCGCGCGAGAGTCCGGAGTGGACGCGCTCTGCGCCCAGGGCGTGTCGGCGGGCGGACACCGCGGCACGTTCGGCATCCTCGACGCCGACCCGGGCATCGACACGCTGCCCCTCCTCACCGGTGTTGCTGACGCGGCGGGCCTGCCGGTGATCGCTGCGGGCGGCGTCGCCTCCCGCGACGACGTGATCGCACTGCTCGAGGCGGGCGCCGCCGCCGTGCAGGTGGGGACGCTTCTGCTCCGCTGCCCCGAGGCCGGCACCAAACAGGCGCACCGGGACGCCCTCGCCGACCCGCGCTTCACCGAGACCGTCACCACCCGGGCGTACTCGGGCCGCTTGGCGCGTGGCCTGGTGAACGAGTTCATCGCCGCCTACAGTGATGCGGCACCGCCGGTGTATCCCCAGGTCAACACTCTCACCGGCGGTATACGCCGGGCCGGTTCCACCGACCCGGACGTCATCAATCTCTGGGCCGGGACCGGCTTCCGGGCTGCTCAGGCGGTCCCGGCGGCCGACGTGGTGGCCGCATTGAGCCCGTAGCGGTCGGTCAGCCGTCGAGCAGGGTCCTGCGCAGCTTCTCGTCCTTCTCGAGGACCATCTCCTCCAGTCCGGCTTGGAACTTCGCCATCGCACTCTGAACGGCCGGATCGGAGGCTCCGAGGATGCGTGCGGCCAGCAGACCCGCGTTCCGGGCGCCGCCGATCGACACCGTCGCGACCGGCACGCCGGCCGGCATCTGCACGATCGACAGCAGTGAGTCCATCCCGTCGAGGTACTTCAGGGGAACGGGCACCCCGATCACCGGTAGCGGTGTGGCCGCCGCGACCATGCCCGGCAGATGAGCGGCGCCACCGGCACCGGCGATGATCACCGAGATACCGCGTCCCGCGGCGTTCTTCGCGTAGTCGAGCATCCGCTGGGGGGTGCGGTGCGCCGAGACCACGCCGACCTCGAACGGTATGCCGAACTCGGCGAGCGCCTCCGCCGCGGCCTGCATCGTCGGCCAGTCGGAGTCACTGCCCATGATGAGGCCGACTCGGGGTGCGGGCACGGTGGCGGGTGCGGTCATCGACGTCTCCAAGGTTCTCGGGGGCTGATTCTCAACAGCGTAGGCGAGGCAACCGTGCGCGGTGACGCCGGCTGTCGTCCCCGACACGGTGTGAAAGCGGCTCGAAGGCGGGCGGCCGGCGTCTTCGCGATCACCGGATCTTGCGGCGGTAGAGGCGAATCGCCGCCGCGTAGGCGATGGCGCCGATCCCGATGCACCACGCGAGCGCGGCCACGAGGTCGGCGGTGGCGACGGGCTGCTCGCCGAGCAGCGCGGAGACGGTGTCGACGATGGAGGTCACCGGCTGGTGCTCGGCGAAGACCCGCACCGGGGTGGGCATGGTGTCGGTCGGGACGAACGCGGAGCTGACGAAGGGCAGGAAGATGAGCGGGTACGAGAACCCGGTCGCACCGTCGACGGTCTTGGCGGCCAGTCCCGCGACGACCGCGATCCACGTCAACGACAGCGTGAAGAGGGCGAGGATGCCGGCGACTGCGAGCCAGGCGAGCGGTCCCGCGGACGATCGGAAACCCATCGCCAGTCCGACCGCGATGATGATGACCACCGTGACCGCGTTCGCCGCCATCGAGGTGAGGACGTGGGCCCAGAGGACGGCGACGCGAGCGATCGGCATCGATCCGAAGCGCTCGAACAGCCCGCTCTGAAGGTCGTCGAACAGGCGCAGTGCCGTGTACGCGACGCCCGAGGCGATGGCCATCAGCAGGATTCCGGGAAGCAGGTAGTCGACGTAACTCGCAGTTCCGGTGCTCGCCTTGATGGCTCCGCCGAAGACGTAGACGAACAGGAGCATCATGGCGATCGGGGTGAGCGCGGTGGTGACGATGGTGTCGACACTGCGCGTGACGTGCTTGAGCGAGCGACCCAGGAGGGCGCCGGTGTCGCTGAGGACGTGTGTGGTCATGACCGGCCTTCGTTCTCGGTGCGGTGTCTGGTGAGCGCGAGGAAGATCTCCTCGAGGGTGGGCTGCTTCTCGACGTATTCGACCTTGGTCGGCGGAAGCAGTCGCTTCAGTTCGGCGAGTGTGCCGTTCGCGATGATCCGGCCGTCGTGCAGCACGGCGGTGCGGTCGGCGTGTTGTTCGGCCTCCTCGAGATACTGGGTGGTCAGGAGGATCGCGGTGCCGCGGCCGGCGAGTTCGCGGACGGTGTCCCACACGTCGATGCGGGCTTCGGGGTCCAGTCCGGTGGTCGGTTCGTCCAGGAAGATGACGGACGGATCACCGATCAGGCTCATGGCGATGTCGAGACGACGCCTCATGCCGCCCGAGTACGTGGCGACGGCGCGTCCGCCGGCGTCGGTGAGCCGGAAGCGCTCGAGCAGGCCGTCCGCGACGGCGCCGGGGCCGTGCACGTGGCGCAGGCGGGCGATGAGCATCAGGTTCTCGCGGCCGGTCAGTACCTCGTCGACGGCGGCGAACTGACCCGTCAGGCTGATCGACCGGCGAACCTCGAGGGGCTCGGTCGCGAGGTCGTGGCCGCCGACGACGGCGGTGCCTGCGTCGGGCCGCGTCAACGTCGAGAGGATGCGGACGAGCGTCGTCTTGCCTGCACCGTTAGCACCCAGGAGTGCGACGACGCTGCCCGCCTCGACGTCGAGGTCGACCCCGCGCAGCACAGAACGGCCGTCATAGGACTTCTCGATTCCGCGGATCCTGATCGCGGGCGGAGCGATGGTCGTGGTCATGACCGTGTTCCTTCGTCTTCGACTGAGCGAGCGCTGTCTGAAACCGAGTGGGCGCGCCGAATCTCGATGTCGCCGTATGACGTTCGCGCGCGAATGGACACATGCTCACCGGTCGACGGGACGGTGGAACCGTCGAGACGGTTGCGCAGCTGTCCTTGAGTGGACGAGAGGTCGAGCCAGGCGGGAACCCCGTCGGCGACGCCGACGACGATCGTCCCGAAGCTGCTCTCCAGGTCGAGAGCGCCGCCGCGCGCCTCACCGACGGTGACGCTTCCGTACGCGGTGCGCGCGGTGACCGACGACGCCGAACCGTCGATGTGCAGGTCGCCGTACGAGAGATTGGCTTCGACGGCGGCGTGCGCCGTGCCGAGGTGGACGCTGCCGTACGACGACTTCAGTGCGGCGTCGCCGGCGACGGTGCCGATCCGGATCTGCCCGTGCCCCGCGACGACCTCGGCCGACCCGTCTACCGTGCCGACGGTGGCGTTGCCGTACGCGGCGTGCAGCCACAGGTCGCCGGTGGCGTCGAGGTCGACGGCACCGACGGACGCCTTCACCCGGGTCGCGGCCAGCCTGCCGGTGGCGCGGACACCCCCCGTGGAGCATTCGGCGGTGAATCGCGAGCCCTCCGGGAGTTCGACCGTGATGTCCACCGACTCGGAGGGGCCGAGGAAGCGGAACCTGGGACGCGGTCCGAGGACGGTGATTCGGCGGCCGTCGAACTCGACGGTGGTCGCTGCCGCACCGCGCTGATCGGCGGGTTTGTCCGGGTTACTGGGCGATACGGTCACGACGGCGTCGGTGCGGTCGCTCGCGATGACGTCGATGTGGCCGAGCGGCAGGTTCACGGCGAGATCGACGGGTTCTGGGGTGCGGTAGGTGGGCATGGGAGAGCCTTCCGGAGGGTGCAGTCGACCGACCCCGTGGTCGAGACGGGGTGATGGGGATCGTTCGCGAAGGTGTGGAGAGTGATCAGCGCGCCCAGCCGGCGAAGTCGCCGCCGGTGCGCAACGCGCGCTGCACGGATCGTCGCCGGCGCGGATTCAGGGCTGAGGCGACGGCGCGCACCAGCCAGGTGTTGACCGAGACGCCCTCGGCGGCCGCGGCTTCGTCCACCTGCGCCTTGAGGACGTCCGGGAGTCGCAGTGTGGTGCGTGAGCTGGTGGTGTCGTCGAAGTCGACGCCGATCGCGGACTCCGAGTCGGCATCGTCGGTGGTGCGCGGCGTTGCGACGACGAAGTCCACCTCGCGCCCTCGCAGGCGGAGGTCGACCGAACCGGGAACCAGGTCACGAGTGATCTCGCCGGCCGCCGCAGACAGGACATCGAGCAGGGCGAGTCGGATGGTGGCGTCCATACTGTTCGCGAGACGCTCCGCGGCGGCGCGGACGTCGTCGACCCCGTTGTCAGCGGCGTCGGAGAGGTCACGTTCCGCCGCGGCTCCGAACCGGCGCTGAAGGTCGTCGACGTACTGATCGAGGTCCATGACATCAATCATGACACCACGATGGTGTCAATTCAACCCCGTGGCGGTTTCACACCCTCGTTCACGCACCGAGACCGCAGCGTCACGATGGTGTCACCGCGTCCGACTAGCCCGCGTGCGGATCCCAGCCGTCGGTCCACACGGCCGCGCTCATCCACTGGGCGGCGCGCTCGGCCCGTTCGCGGACGTCGTCGACGCCCTCACCCGGACGTCCTACGACATTGACGTGTCCGATCTTGCGATCGGGCCGCTCGCCCTTCCCGTACAGATGGACCTTGGCCTCGGGCATCCGGGCGAACAGATGATGCAGGCGCTCGTCCATCGACATCTGCGGAGCCTCCGGCGCCCCCAGGATGTTGGCCATCACGACTACGTCGGCGCGCGCCGCGGTATCGCCGAGCGGGTAGTCGAGAACCGCGCGCAGATGCTGTTCGAACTGCGAGGTGACGGCGCCGTCCATGGTCCAGTGACCGCTGTTGTGCGGGCGCATCGCGAGCTCGTTGACCACCAGTTCGCCGTCCGTCGTCTCGAACAGCTCCATCGCCATGGCGCCCACCGCGCCCAGTTCCTCGGCCAGCGTGAGCGACATCTGCTGCGCCTGCTGAGCGACATCGGCGTCCAGGCCCGGAGCCGGAGCCAGAACGACGGCGCACTGGCCGTTGCGCTGGACGGTTTCGACGACCGGCCACGCGGCGCCCTGTCCGTACGGCGACCGTGCCACCATCGCCGACAGCTCGCGCACCATCGCCACCTTCTGCTCCGCCATGAGCACGGTGTCGCCCGAGGAGGTGTCGTCGAAGACGCGCAACGCTTCGTCGCGGTTGTCGGTGAGCCACACTCCGCGACCGTCGTAACCGCCTCGGACCGCCTTCAGAACCACCTGCCAGTCGTGGGACTCGCCGAAGGCGATCAGCGCGGAGCGCGCCGCGCCGACCTCGCCCGACAGGTCGACGAAGTCGGGAACCGGGAGGCCCAGTTCCGACAGTTTGGTCCGCATGGCCAGCTTGTCCTGTGCGAAGTGCAGCGCCTTCGACGGCGGGCGCACCGCGACGCCCTCGGCCTCGAGCGCTTCGAGGTGAGCGAGCGGAACTCCCTCGTGATCGAAGGTGAGCGCGACCGCCCCTTCGGCGGCGGCGCGGAGGGCGTCGAGATCATCGTGCGAGCCGAGCACCACGTTCGCGCTCACCTGCGCGGCCGGCTCGTCGGCGCTGCCCGCCAGAACCCGCAGGCACTGACCGAGGGCGATGGCCGACTGATGGGTCATTCGGGCCAACTGACCACCGCCGATCATGGTCACGGTGGGCATGCCGCTGGAACGTCGGTCTGGGCTGGAAGTCACCGTTCAATGTTGTCATGCCCGGCCGCGGACACGCGCACCCCGGCCGGTCGGTGACAATTCGGCGGGCCAGATTACGTACACTCGAACCTTGTGCCGACAATTGACGGGGCAGTGAAGCGACTGCCGGAGCCCGTGCGACGGCTGGTGCTCAAGCACAGCGAACTGATCAAGTTCGCGATCGTCGGCGGCACCACATTCGTGGTCGACATGGCGGTCTACTACGCACTCGCCCTCAGTGTTCTCGAATCGAAGCCGACGGTGGCCAAGGTGATCTCCGGCGTGGTCGCCACGATCCTGAGCTATGTCCTCAACCGCGAGTGGGCGTTCAAGAACCGCGGCGGACGCGAGAAGCACCACGAGGCACTCCTGTTCTTCGCCATCAGCGGCATCGCCGTCCTGATCGCCGCCGCGCCGATCTGGATCGCGAACAACGTCTTCAACATGCGTGAGAACCTGGTCGGCCTCGAACTCGCGATCTTCGACTTCCTGCTCGCCTTCGTGATCGGCAACCTGCTCCAGATGGTCTTCCGGTTCTGGGCGCTGCGGCGGTTCGCCTTCCCCGACGAGCAGCCGCGCGGCGGCGAAGGCGGATCCACCGACGTCAACCCCACGTCCGAGGAACTCAGCGATGAGGAACTCGGACATGCGTGAGCGTCGGCCCGTCGCCGTCTGTCCCGTCGCCGTCTGTCCCGGCACCGCCGTCCGCACCGGCACCGCCGCCGGCGTCTGACTCCTCGCCGTAGGACGCACCGCTCGCCGGATGCAGCGGCGCCACCACCGCGAACACCGCGGGCCGCCGCGACACCAGATCGAGCCGACCGCCGTCGGCCTCCACCAGGGCGCGGGCCAGTGACAGACCCAGCCCGTTCCGTCCCCCGCCCGACACACCCCGGCGGAACATCTCCGGTACCACCTCGTCGGGCACGCCGGCGCCGGCGTCCGACACCGTGACGCGGACCATCTCGCGCGATGTCAGCACCCCGACCCGGACGACGCACTCCCCGCCCCCGTGGACCAGTGCGTTGTCGACGAGCACGCTCAGCGCCTCGCGGAGGCGGCCCGGACGACCGTAGGTGTGCGGGACCGGTTCGTCGACCACCATCCGCACCGACCGCCCGGCCGCTCGATACGCGGGCTCGAAATCGCGCACCAGGGTTTGAACGACCGACGTGACGTCGATCGCGACCCGCGCCTTGGGATCCGCACGCGAGGCCGCGATCATCTCGTCCAGTTCGTCGGCGAGCCGTTCCACCTGCGCCAGTCCCGCCTCGGCCTCGGCGACCACTGCCGGATCGCGGTGCAGGGTCAACTCGTCGAGCCGCAGCCCGATCGCGGTGAGCCGGCTGCGCAGCTGGTGGGAGACGTCCCCGATGATCTCGCCCTCGCGCTCGAGCCGCAGGACGATCTCGTCATTGGCGTCAGCCAGCGCCGCCGAGACCCGATCGAGCTCATCGATGCCGTATGCAGGCCAGTCGGAGGAGAAGTCGCCCCGCCCCATGGCGGCGGCGCGGCGCGCGACGTCCGACAGCGGCTCCGACAGCCGCCGCGCCGTGAGGACGGCCACCACCGCACCGCCGACGACGGCGACCAGGATCGCCAGCAGCAGGGTCAGCACCGCCAGCAACTGGGTCGGACGGACGTCCTCCTGCGGTATCGCGAGCGTCAGGTCCACGTCGCGGCCGAGATTGACCGACTCCGAAACCGCCGCGCCGTCGAAGACATGGCCGATCTGGCGGATCCCGCGCTGGTAGCCGCCGGGCGCGTCCCGATCGCGAACGCGATAGGTGAGCGTGAGGCGACCGTTCGGCGGCACCAGCAGACGGAACTGTTCGAGATCCAGATCGTGCGGGGATACGGCGCGGCCGGCGGCCTCCTCCGCGAGCACGTGCTCGCTCATGCGTTTGAGCCGCTCGGAGAGGTCCTGGTGAGCGGAGGTGGAGAACCAGTCCCAGGTGATGATGGTCATCGGCACGCCGAACATCACGCCCATCGCCACGAGGGACGCGATCATCATCTTCAGGATTCGACGACGCACACGGCTCCTACGGGTCGAACCGGAAGCCGACACCGCGCACGGTCACGATGTGTCTGCGATTCTTGGGACGGTCGTCGCCGATCTTCCGCCGGATCCAGGAGATGTGCATGTCGAGCGTCTTCGACGACCGCAGATCCGTCGACCCCCACACCGCGTCCATGATCTCGTCGCGCGACACCACTTCGCCCGACCGCTCCATCAGGAAGCGGAGCAGATCGAACTCCCGGTTCGCCAGCGTCAGATCCTCGCCGTCCACCACCACGCGCCGAGCGCGCGGGTCGAGCTGGATGTCGCCGCTGTCGAGGATCTCCTCCCCCTCCACGGCCGTGACGCTGCGCCGCATCAGCGCGCGCACGCGCGCGAGCAACTCGGCCAGGCGGAAGGGCTTGCCGACGTAGTCGTCGGCGCCCGCATCGAGACCGACGACGAAGTCCACCTCGTCCGTGCGAGCGGTCAGCATCAGCACGGGCAGTTGCGGCAGTTCGGAGCGGATCCGGCGGCACACCTCCAGACCGTCCATCCCGGGCAGGCCGAGATCGAGGATGAGCAGTCCGTAGTCGCCGCTGCGCACCTTCTCCAGCGCCTCGGGACCGGTGGCCGCGATCTCGCAGTCGTTGCCCTCCCGGCTCAGCGCTCGGGCCAGCGGCTCGGCGATGGCCGCGTCGTCCTCGGCCAGGAGCACCGCTCGCGACCTCATCATCGGCGCCACTCGTCGACGCGGCCCGTCAGCGCGTCGTCGTCCTCGTCGAGCAGCTCCTGGTAGAGCTGAGCGTGCACCGCCTCCACCTGCGGGATGTCATGGAAGGCGAGCGGCTCGTCGGATGCCGATTCGATCACCAGAGTGCCGGTGCGGAGGATCCGGTCGATCACCCCGTGCCGGAACTCGACGGTGTTGATCCTGCGGATCGGAATGTCGATGCCGGACCTGGTCAGGACGCCGCTGCGGTAGATGACCCGACGGTCGGTGACGACGAAATGAGTGGTCTTCCACGAGATCAGCGGCCGGATGAGGAACCACGCCACGGCCGCCGCCCAGATCGCGACGACGACGGCGGTGACCCACAACGCGGCGCGGTCGGCCATTGCGGACGTCTGGGCGTAACCGACCGCGACTCCCGCGGCAGCGGTCACCGCCCAGAAGATCAGCACCGGCACCAGCAGGCTCTTCCAGTGCGGATGCCGGTGTATGACCACCACCTCGCCGGGCGCAAGGTTCTCGCGCGGGTAACCCATGGCGTTTCACCTTAGTGCCGGATTCTTAGGAGGGCCTGATATCGGCGCTACACTGGGGCGGATCTGGCCTCACGACCGCAGCGATACCGAGCAGCAACAACAGGCAAGGACCATGACGTACAACGATCCGCGCGACCCGAACCACCGTCCGCCTCAGCCGCCGGCGACGCGTGCCTACAGCCGGCCGAACGATTACAGGCAGTACACCGAGGCCGGCGACTACGGCCAGACCGGGTACGACGCCCAGTACAGTCAGGGGCCCGCCGCACCCCGCCGCCGCGGCCCGGACATCGACCCGCTGATGTTCTGCGGAGGCGTTCTGATGACCGGAGTGGTCACGGGGCTGGCCGCTTGGCTCGCCGCCTGGGTGATCCGCGCCGTCACCCAGAAGATCAACGAGTCGGGCCGGTTCGGCATCTGGAATCCGCTCGCACAGGACGAGGTGTGGTTCGCCGTCACCGGGTTCGTCGCCGCGATCGTCGCCGGCGCCCTGTGGTACCTGCTGCAGGTGGGTACGCCTGCGCCCAATCAGTTCTACCGATGGATCGTCGGGCTGCTGATCGCCGCCGCGGTGATCCTTCCGCTGCTGCTGTCGGAGCAGATCTCGTCCGGCATCGGCACCGCGGTGCTGCACCTGATCATCGGCTTGCCGGTGCTGACGCTGATCCCGACGATGGGCCGCGCCAGCAGCGACCGCAAACGCAGCTAGAGGTGTCCGGCGCTAGTCGGCGGGCCGCAGATGCGTGACGTCGCCCGCCGACGCCGTGACCGGACCGTCCGGACCGTCGACGATCACCCGCCCCTCGTCGTCGATGTCGGTGGCGATACCGACCACCTCGACGTCGCCGGGCAGGATCAGCCGGACCCGTGACCCCAGGGTGGCGCTGACGCTGCGATAGTTCTCGGCGAGGACTTCGATGCGGTCGGGCCAGTCCGCGAGCCGCTCGGACAACGCCCGCAGATACGCGGCCGCGACTCGGGTCTGGTCCACCGGCGCGTCGGCGAGGCCGCTGATCGAGGCCGCCGTGTCGGGCGCCGACCCGGCGGGCAGATCCAGGTTCAGTCCGGTGCCGATCACCGCCACGCCCCCGCCGTCGCCGGTGAGCCGGAACTCCGAAAGGATGCCCGACAGCTTGCCGCCACCGGGTGCGAGGACATCGTTGGGCCACTTGAGCTCGAGACCGGTTCCGGTGAGTGCGGAGACGGCGTCGTGGACGGCGAGGCCGGTGAGCAACGACAACCAGCCGAGGCTGCGAATCGCATCGGCGTCGACCGCGATGGCAGCCGAGACGGCGAGCTGTCCGGGCGGTGTCTCCCATACCCGCGCATGCCTGCCGCGGCCCGAGGTCTGCCGCGCGGCGATCAAAACAATGCCGTCGACGTCTTCCCCGGCATCGATTCGCGCAATCAGATCGGCATTGGTCGAGCCGGTCTCGGCGATCACCTCCACGGCGCGCCACCGCGTGTCCGACAGCTGTTCGGCGAGGATTTCCTGATCGGGCACGTCGTTGCTCATGTACGAGCACTTTACGGGCCCGCGAGTGAATACACTCACAGCAACGCTTCCGCAGTGATCTCGAATGTGAGGATATTCTCACATTCTCGGCGCGGTTGACCTCGCATAGGTGTCGGTCGTTAGCATCGGATCCCATGACGACTGCTTCACGCGACGACGGCGCTGCGCCGGACATCCACACCACGGCGGGCAAGCTCGCCGATCTGCGCAACCGCCTCGCCGAGGCCGAGTTCCCGGTCGGCGAAGCCGCTGCGGAGAAGGTTCACGCCAAGGGCAAACTCACCGCACGCGAGCGCATCACCCACCTCCTCGACGAGGGTTCGTTCGTCGAACTCGACGCGCTGGCGCGTCACCGGTCCACCAACTTCGGGCTCGCCGAGCGGCGCCCGATGGGCGACGGTGTCGTCACCGGCTACGGCACCGTCGACGGCCGCGAGGTGTGCGTGTTCAGCCAGGACGCCGCGGTCTTCGGCGGCAGCCTGGGCGAGGTGTACGGCGAGAAGATCGTCAAGGTCATGGACCTGGCGATCAAGACCGGCCGCCCCCTGATCGGCATCAACGAGGGTGCGGGCGCCCGCATCCAGGAGGGCGTGGTCTCCCTCGCCCTGTACGGCGAGATCTTCGGCCGCAACGTCCGCGCCTCCGGCGTCATCCCCCAGATCTCGCTGATCATGGGCCCGAACGCCGGTGGCCACGTGTACTCCCCCGCTCTCACCGACTTCGTGGTCATGGTCGACCAGACCAGCCAGATGTTCGTGACCGGTCCCGACGTCATCAAGACCGTCACCGGTGAGGACGTCACTCAGGAGGACCTGGGCGGCGCACACACGCACATGACCAAGTCGGGCGTCGCCCATTATGTCGGCCAGGACGAGGAAGACGCCCTCGACTACGTCAAGGAACTGCTGGGTTACCTGCCGAGCAACTGCCGCGCCGAGGCCCCGCGCCTGCCCGCACCGGAGCGCGTCGGCGCCATCGAGGACAATCTCACCGAGGACGATCTCGCGCTCGACACGATCATCCCCGACTCGCCCAACCAGCCGTACGACATGCACAACGTCATCCGGAACATCCTCGACGACGAGGAGTTCCTGGAGGTGCAGGCCGAGCGTGCGATGAACGTCATCGTCGGCTTCGGACGGGTGGACGGCCGCAGCGTCGGCATCGTCGCGAACCAGCCGACCCAGTTCGCCGGCTGTCTCGACATCGACGCCTCGGAGAAGGCGGCGCGCTTCGTGCGCACCTGCGACGCCTTCAACGTTCCGATCGTCACCCTGGTCGACGTCCCCGGCTTCCTGCCCGGCACCGAGCAGGAGTACAATGGCATCATCCGCCGCGGCGCCAAGTTGCTCTACGCCTACGGCGAGGCGACGGTCGGCAAGATCACCGTCATCACCCGCAAGGCCTACGGCGGCGCGTACGACGTCATGGGCTCCAAGCACATGGGCGCCGACGTGAACCTGGCCTGGCCGACCGCTCAGATCGCGGTCATGGGCGCCTCGGGCGCGGTCGGCTTCGTCTACCGCAACCGCCTCAAGGAGGCGCAGGCGAACGGCGAGGACGTCGACGCACTGCGCCTGGAACTGCAGCAGGAGTACGAGGACACCCTGGTGAACCCGTACGTCGCGGCTGAGCGCGGCTATGTCGACGCGGTGATCCCGCCGAGCCACACCCGGGGCCAGATCGCGAATGCCCTGAAGCTGCTGGAGCGCAAGATGGTGCAGCTGCCGCCGAAGAAGCACGGCAACATCCCGCTGTAGTCCGCTCCCCGATCCAGAAAGGCGACGACATGAGTGACGACGTCACCTCGGCGGGCAGCCAAGAGCAGCCCGCCCGCCCGTTCCTGACCATCGTCGACGGCAAGCCCACCGACGCGGAACTGGCCGCCCTGGTCGGTGTCTTCGCCGCGGCGAGCGGCGGCACCGCCGACACCGGACCGCAGATCCGGAACGACTGGGGCCGCCCCGTCGACATGTTCCGGGTGAACTGGGGCCAGCCCGGCAGCTTCACCAACCGCGGCGGCTGGTGAGCCCCGCACACCGTTCCACCGCGACGACCGTCGTCCTCGGTTCGGCCTCGCCCGCACGCCTGCGCGTGCTGCGAGACGCCGGACTGCGGCCGGCGGTCGTCGTGTCAGACGTGGACGAGGACGCCCTGCTCGACGAGCTGGCGGGCGCCCCGCCCGCGCAGATCGTCACCCGGCTGGCCGAGGCGAAGGCCGACGCGGTGGTCGCCGCCGTCCTCGGTGACGGCGCACCGCAGGCGGCGGGTGCGGCGACCGACGGCGTGGTCGTGACCTGCGATTCGATGCTGCTCACCGGCGGGTCGCTCGCGGGCAAACCGCACACCGCGGCGGCCGCCGCCGAGCGGTGGAGACGGATGCGCGGGACCACCGGTCATCTCATCACCGGACACTGCGTGCGGCGCCTGCGTGACGGCGAGGCCGTCGCGTCCGCCAGTCACAGTCAGTCGACGGCGATCTTCTTCTCCGACGTCTCCGACGAGCTCATCGAACGCTACGCGGCGACCGGCGAGCCGCTCGAGGTCGCGGGCGCGTTCACCCTCGACGGGATCGGCGGCTGGCTGATCGACGGCATCGACGGCGACCCGTCGTCGGTGATCGGCATCAGCCTGCCGCTGGTCCGGCGCCTGCTGACGCAGGTCGGCGTCGACGTCGCCGACCTGTGGTCCGCCGAGCGCTGAGACCTCACTGCCGGAGTACGGCGGGCCAGTACGCCTTGAGGCAGTCGCCGGGCTGTCCCTGCCGTCTGAGGTTGTCGGTGAATCCGCGCCAGAGGGCCCGTGCCCGCGCGACGGAGGTTCCGTGGCCCTGCCCGGGCGCGGCGTCGCCGACACTGACGATCAGCGCTGCGGCCTGCAGCATCGACGTGAACGACAGGTCTTTGCGCTCGAAGACGGTGGCCGCCCAGTTGCCCGCGAAACAGTCGGCGATCAACTCGCGGTCGTCTCCGGGCGGCCCGGCCGCGTCGCCCATGCCGTACGCCTTCGCGAGGCGGTACACGACGTTGTGGCCGTATTCGTGGGCCATGATGGTGGCCGCGGTGAAGTCACCGAGCATGATGCCGGACGAGCCCATGAGCTTGCCGTTCCAGATGTCGGCGAAGGTCTGCACGGGCAGGATCACCGACCCCTGCCTGTCGGTGCCGCCGCCGTCCGGCCGGCGGTCGAGCGGGCAGAAGAAGGCGTTCGGGAAATCGCTCGGGATTCCGTCGGGCAGTTCACCCGAGTCCAGGCACGCGCTGTGGAAGGCATCGCCCGGGGCGATCAGCACCCGGCCCGCCGTCGACCCCTCGATCGCCAACTGGGCGAACCAGTCCTGCCACACCGAGTCCAAGTCGTCGAGCACCGCCGACATGTACGCCGGGACCGCGGTCGACTGATTCGACTCGTCGACCCCGGAGGCCGCCAGCCGCTCAGCCGAGACGGCGGCCAGTTCCGGACACCGAGCGGCCGAACAGTGCGCGGGTGGCGTGGGCGCCGCGCGATGCGCCGTTCCGTCCACCCCGCATGCGCTCATCGTCAGCGCGGCCACGACCGCCAGGGCCGTACCCACCACTGTCCGGAGCCCGCGCCCCGATCCCCTTCTCGGCATGACGGGAACGCTAACACCGTCGCCCCCGGCGACGTGCCCGACGTCATTCGGACGATTGCGCAGGCCGGACCGCGGATCGGAACGAACTTGAGACCGGTCCGGCGAAACGCCTCGGCGCGGCCGTCCGTATGCTTGTATCCGCGGCCGGTTCCGGTCGCCTCCGACATCAGCAGAGGCGGGAGACCCTCAGTGACTGTGGAATTCGATCCGAATCCGGCTTTCTCCGCATACGCACATCCGGAGCGCTTGGTGACGACCGAGTGGTTGTCCGCGCACCTCGGCGCGCCCGGATTGAAGATCATCGAGTCGGACGAGGACGTGCTCCTCTACGACATCGGCCACATTCCCACCGCCCAGAAGGTGGACTGGCACCTTCACCTCAACGATCCGGTCACCCGCGACTACATCAACGGCGAGCAGTTCGCGAAGCTGATGAGCGAGAAGGGGATATCCCGCGACGACACGGTCGTGATCTACGGAGACAAGAGCAACTGGTGGGCCGCGTACGCCCTCTGGGTCTTCACGCTCTTCGGCCATGAGGACGTCCGGCTCCTCGACGGCGGCCGCGACGCGTGGATGGACGAACAGCGCGAGACCTCCTTCGACGTCCCGGTCTACCGCCCGACCGACTATCCGGTCGTGGAGCGCGACGACTCCAAGATCCGCGCCTTCGCCGAGGACGTGCTGTCCGAGATCGGTTCGACTCCGCTGATCGACGTGCGCTCGCCGCAGGAGTACACGGGCGAACGCACGCACATGCCCGATTACCCGCAGGAGGGTGCGCTGCGCGGCGGTCACATCCCCACCGCCGTCTCGATCCCGTGGGCCAAGGCCGCCGCCCCCGACAGCCGGTTCCGCAGCCGGGCCGAATTGGAAGACGTGTACGCCGGTCTCGACCCGGCCACCCCGACCATCGCGTACTGCCGGATCGGCGAGCGGTCGAGCCACACCTGGTTCGTGCTGACCCATCTTCTCGGCTTCGAGAACGTCCGCAACTACGACGGCTCCTGGACCGAATGGGGCAACCGCGTCCGGGTTCCGATCGCCGTCGGCGACGAGCCGGGCACGGGCGTCGCCGACTGACGCCGGAAACAGTTCCATGACGCTGCCCGCCCCTCTCGCCGAGATCGTCTCGGATTTCGCCGATCTGGCGGATTCGGACAAGGTCACTCTGCTGCTCGAGTTCTCCCGCGAGCTCCCCGAGCTGCCCGAGTCGCTGAAGCCCGAGTCGATGGAGCCGGTTCCCGAGTGCCAGTCGCCGATCTTCCTGTCCGTGGACGCCTCGGACGCCGGGGCCGTGCGCCTGTACTTCAGCGCTCCGCCCGAGGCACCCACCACCCGGGGTTTCGCCTCCATCCTGCACGAGGGGCTCGACGGCGCCAGTGCTTCGGAGATCACCGCGGTGCCCGACGACTTCTTCCACGAGCTGGGTCTGTCGTCGGTGATCAGTCCGCTGCGTCTCAACGGGATGGCGGGCATGCTGACGCGGATCAAGCGTCAGGTGCGCGAGCAGACTTCCCGCTGAACGCCGTCGCAGCGCAATGGACTTTCTGCAGATCGTCGACGCCCCGATTCAGCCCGGCGGCCTGGTCGAGTGGATTCCGGCTGTACCGGGCGGTCTGGGCAGCTGGAGCCGAGACGTACGCGAGACCTCGCACAACCACGAGGAGCATCTGCGGTCGGCGTTCGAGTACCGGGCGCTGACGCATCGCGAGGGCGGCCGCGAATCGTGGCTCGGGCTCGCGATCGAGTTCGACGAACCGATGTCGGTGCCCTCGGTCCGCTCCGCGCTGGTGGCGTACATCAATCGCCACGAGGTGCTGCGGACGCACGTGGTGCTCAAGGCCGACCGCGACGCCCGCTACCGCACGGAGCGCTACACCACCGAGCCCGACACCGTCCGGGTCAAGATGGCACGCATCGGCTGGTACACCGAGACGCCGTTGCTCCTCGAGCAGATCGCGGGATCGTTCGACCGCGCGACCGCCCCTCTGCACTGGCCGGCGTACCGGTTCGCGACCGTGGCGCGACCGGACAGTTTCACCCTGTTCTTCGCCGCCGACCACTCGCTGGTGGACGGCTACTCCCTGGTCAATGCGCATCACGAGTTGTCGGAGCTGTACCGGGCGGCCCGCGAGGGTCGTCCACCGGCTCTCGAGCCCACGGGCAGCTACCTCGACTTCAGCGACGCCCAGCGCCGCGCCGCCGACGTCGCCGACCCCGAGCACCGCGCAGTGCGCACATGGGCCGAGTTCGTCGCCCGGTTCGGCGGCCGACTGCCACCGAACCCCCTGCTGACCCCCGGTCGGGCGGGGCCCGCCGAGGAGGGCACCGGGCCGGTCCAGCTCGCGCGCACCCGGTTGCTCCTCGACGACGCAGGCGCAACGCGCTTCGAGGCCTTCTGCGCCGCCTCGGGCGCGTCCCCGGTGGGCGGGATCCTGGGAGCGATGGCGGTGGCCTTCCGCGAGACCAGCGGCGCCGACGACTTCGCCGTGATCATGCCCCGGCATACACGGACCGACCGCTCGTGGCTGCACTCGCTGGGCTGGTTCGTCGGTCTGGCGCCCCTGGTGATCGACGTCTCCGACGATCCCACGCCCGCCGAGGCGTCGCGGCGGAGCACCGCGGAACTGAGCGCTTCGCGGCACGGAAGCGAGCTTCCGTTCCTTCGTGTGGCGGATCTCATCGGCGTCACCGGCTCGCCGCATACGGTGGTCTCGTACATGGACACGCGCGGGGCACCGCGTGCCCAGGCCGCCGACGACGGTGCCGCACGGGTCCTGCGCAGCCATTCTTATGCCGACGACGAGGTCTACGTGTGGGTCAACCGGACGCCCGGCGGCCTGCGGATGCACGCTCGCTATCCCGCCGAAACCGCAGGTGATGTTCCCGTCTTCCTCGACCGTTTCGCGGACCTACTCGCGCGTACAGCCGAAGCCGGGTAGACAATTTTCTTGACCTGCGTGAGATGCGTCGTACCGAGCAATTGATCGGTGCGTTAATCTGAGTCGCGGAAATCACGTTGCCCGTCTGATGCGAGCCACGTGTAGGACGCCACGAGCGGGAGAATCCCGCGCGAGACGCAGCCCGTCGACCCCGGATGGTGAGAGCCGTCCCCGACAACGGCACCGCCTGACCGGTGGTGCCACAGGAGTGCCAGTGACCAGTTCCGCTGAGATCAGTCAGACGACCATCAAGAAGGTCCTCATCGCCAACCGCGGTGAGATCGCCGTTCGCGTGATTCGCGCCGCGAAGGACGCAGGCATCGCCAGTGTCGCCGTGTACGCCGAACCGGACGCCGACGCACTGTTCGTGCAGCTGGCGGACGAGGCGTTCGCACTCGGCGGCCAGACGTCGGCCGAGTCGTACCTGGTGTTCGACAAGGTCCTCGACGCCGCCGCCAAGTCCGGCGCTGACGCAGTCCACCCCGGATACGGCTTCCTCTCGGAGAACGCGGACTTCGCACAGGCCGTGATCGACGCCGGTCTCACCTGGATCGGCCCGCCCCCGTCGGCCATCCGTGACCTCGGCGACAAGGTGACCGCACGCCACATCGCCGAGCGCGCGAAGGCGCCGATGGCCGCCGGCACCAAGGATCCCGTCGCCGGCGCCGACGAGGTCGTCGAGTTCGCCAAGCAGTACGGCGTCCCGGTCGCGATCAAGGCCGCCTTCGGCGGCGGCGGCCGCGGCATGAAGGTCGCGCACACCGTCGAGGAGATCCCCGAGCTGTTCGAGTCGGCCACCCGCGAGGCCGTCGCGGCATTCGGTCGCGGCGAGTGCTTCGTGGAGCAGTACCTCGACAAGGCGCGACACGTCGAGGCCCAGGTCATCGCCGACCAGCACGGCAACGTCGTCGTCGCCGGAACCCGTGACTGCTCGCTGCAGCGCCGGTTCCAGAAGCTGGTGGAGGAGGCCCCCGCTCCCTTCCTGACCGACGAGCAGCGGGCGCGCATCCACTCCTCCGCGAAGGCCATCTGCCGCGAGGCCGGCTACTACGGCGCGGGCACCGTGGAGTACCTGGTCCAGGGTGACACCGTCTCGTTCCTCGAGGTCAACACCCGACTCCAGGTGGAGCACCCGGTCACCGAGGAGACCTCGGGCATCGATCTGGTGCGCCAGCAGTTCCGCATCGCCGAGGGCAAGGCCCTGGAGATCACCGAGGATCCGACCCCGCGTGGTCACTCCTTCGAGTTCCGGATCAACGGTGAGGACGCCGGGCGAGGCTTCCTGCCCGCGCCCGGCCCGATCACCGTCTACCGCGAGCCCTCCGGCCCCGGCGTCCGCGTCGACTCGGGCGTCCGCCAGGGCGACGTCATCGGCGGTCAGTTCGACTCGATGCTGGCCAAGCTGATCGTCACCGGCGAGAACCGGACCCAGGCACTCGAGCGCGCCCGCCGCGCACTGGCCGAGTTCGAGGTCGACGGCCTCGCCACCGTGATCCCGTTCCACCGCCACATCGTGTCGAACCCCGCCTTCATCGGCAGCACCGACGAGAACGGCGTCGAGGGCTTCGAGGTCTACACCAAGTGGATCGAGACCGATTGGGACAACCCGATCAAGTCCTTCACCGGCGGTGAGCCGCTCGACGACGAGGACGACACCCAGCGCCAGAAGGTCATCGTCGAGGTCGACGGCCGCCGCGTCGAGGTCTCGCTGCCCGGCGATCTCAACCTGGGCGGCGGTGGCGGCACCAACGGCGCCATCCGCCGCAAGCCGAAGTCGCGCACGCGCAAGAAGGGCGGCGGCGCCGCTGCCTCCGGCGACGCCGTGACCGCGCCGATGCAGGGCACCGTCGTCAAGGTGGCCGTCGGTGAGGGCGACGAGGTCGCCGAGGGCGACCTGGTCGTGGTCCTGGAGGCCATGAAGATGGAGAACCCGGTCACTGCGCACAAGGCCGGCACCATCACCAGCCTGTCCGCCGAGGCCGGTGCCGCGGTCACCCAGGGCACGGTGCTGCTCGAGATCAAGTAGAACCGGATACACCTCCGGCTGTGCCGTTCCGCCTGACCGATGTCGAGTCAGGAGGAACGGCACAGCCCGTTTTCGGAGCCGTGCACGCGCCCGGATCCGGCCGATTCGTGAGCGAACGAGAAGGACCCGTCATGGAAGCTGTCGAGATCAACGCCGGTGCGTGGTATCTGCGCGCCCTGCGGCACGACGAGCGGTTGTCCGATGTGCCCGCGCTCGAGCTCCTCGGCGTCGGCGATCCGGTCGAGTACATCCGAGCCGCCGACGCCGCGTGGGCCGACGAGTCGCGGCTCACGTGGGCGGTGTGCGTTCCCACCACCGGAGAACTCGCGGCGCTGATCGGCGTCGACGCCGCGGGGTCGGTGGCCGGCCTCGCCCGCGACGGCTACGACGCCGCGCTCGCGGCCGCGGTCGATCCCGCCACCCGTTGCGCGAGCGCACTGCTCGACGTCGAAGCGGCGGCTCTGCGCTCCGGACTGCCGGGCCGCTGACCCGGACGCCGCGCATCCAGGTCGCCGCGCATTCAGGCCGGCGCTCAGAGGGGCGAGTCGGCGGGGTTCCCGAGATCGGTGCAGTCGACCAGCACCATGTCGTCGCGGTGCGCGACGAGATACCGCACGGCAGGCAGTCCCGCCCCCAGCTCCGCGATGGCCTCGCGAACGCGTTCGGCTCCCAGGTAGAAGGGTTGGGCGGGACGGCCGCCGAACGCCGCGCGGCACAGACTCGTCGGGCAGTCGGCGGCGGCCTCGATGACGCGTGCGACGGCGATCGAACCGGCATCCGGGCTGTCGAGGGTCTGGATCACCGCCCCCGCCAGACTCGGATGCTGATCGACGAACTTCAGCGCCGCACTCGAGCAGGCGTCGAGACTGTCGTACCACTCGGGGAGATAGAGCGTCGTCGACGAGGTGTCGGGCGCCGGAACCACGCGGGCGCCGAGCGCCACATAGATGTCCTTGCAGCCGCCGGCGCCCAGACTTGACACGCAGGCCATCAGTCGCTGTTCTGTCGGAACATCGCCGTCACCTGCGGGATTCCGCTCGTCTCCACGGGCTACGAGGATGATCCCAGCGACCGGATGAGCCGGTCCGCCGGAGTTAAAATCACCGCCGGATCCCATGCTGCCCAATGATACCCGGTCCTTTACCATCGATAACTGCAACTGGTTCGCCCGGCCGGGATCACTATGGAGCCCCTGCTTCCCGCCGGGCGTCGACGCGAGTTCGCTGCCGACGGCAGCGACCGCCCGCGAAGAGGGAATCCGGTGAGACTCCGGAGCTGACCCGCAGCGGTATGTCGGAACGACCGCCGTCACACGCACTGGGACCGCCCCGCCCGAGCCACGGCTCACCGGCGGCGGCGCCTGGGAAGCGACGGCCAGTAGAAGCGGGCTCCATTCCTGGCCCGCGCGCCGACGAGCCCGAAGACCTGCCGGATGTATCGAGCGCATCCGCGCCCGATGGCTGTCCGCCTCGAGGAAACGGGCGACTGACGAACTGCGGTTCGCAGCGCCCGGTATGGCGACGGCTCGAACTACTCATGCAGGAGAAGAACACGTCATGTCCGATGACACGACTATCACCACCGACACCAGCACCACCCACTCTGCGGGCTTCACGGCCACCGTCCCCGGCGTCGCCCGGATCGGCGCCAACCGGGAGCTCAAGCGCGCGGTCGAAGCCTATTGGGCGGGCCGGATCGACGCCGCCGCGCTCACCCGGGTCGCAACGGGCATCCGCCGCGACAGCTGGAGCAGACTGATCGACGCCGGTTTCGACTCGGTGCCCGTCAACACGTTCTCGTACTACGACCAGGTGCTCGACACCGCTGTGATGCTCGGCGCGCTGCCACCGCGAGTGGCGGCGATCGACGATCCGCTGGACCGCTACTTCGCCGCCGCCCGCGGCACCGCCGGCGGCCCGGGCCCCGACATCGCACCGCTGGAGATGACCAAGTGGTTCGACACCAACTACCACTACCTGGTTCCGGAGATCGGTCCGGACACCGAGTTCACCCTCGACCCGGGCACAGTCCTCGATGAGATCGCTCAGGCGCAGGCTCAGGGCGTGCCCGCCCGTCCCGTGGTGATCGGACCGATCACCTTCCTCGCGCTCGCCAAGGCGGTCGACGGCGGCCCGGCACCGCTGACCCGCATCGACGATCTCCTGCCGCTCTACACCGATCTCCTCGGCCGCCTGGCCCAGACCGGTGTCGACTGGGTCCAGATCGACGAACCCACGCTGGTGACCGATCAGGCCGACGGTCTCACCGACCTCGCCGAACGCGTCTACAGTGTGCTGTCGGCTGTCCGGACGCGCCCGCGGATCCTGGTGCAGACGTACTTCGGCGATGCGGGCGACCGTCTCGCGGCACTGGCGCGGACCGAGGTGGAGGGCGTCGGAGTGGACCTGGTGACCGGCTCTCCGGACACCGTCCGCGCCGCCGATCTGACCGGAAAACTGGTAGTCGCCGGCGTGGTGGACGGCCGCAACGTCTGGCGCACCGACCTCGACGCGGCGCTGGCCGCACTCGAGTCGCTGCGCGCGCACGCCGGTGCCCTCGCGGTCTCGACCTCGTGTTCCACACTGCACGTCCCGTACACCGTGCGCGACGAGTTCGAACTCGACCCGGTGCTGCACGGATGGCTGGCCTTCGCCGAAGAGAAGTTCGGCGAGGTGGCCGCGCTCGCTCGGGCCCTGGCGCACGGCCGGGACGACCAGGCGTGCCGGTTCGAGGCGGCGCGCGCGGCACTGGCGTCCCGGGCAGCGGACCCGCGCGTACACGTCGCCGCGGTCCGCGAACGCCTCGCCGGGCTCACTCCGGCCGACTGGACCCGCTCGCCCGCGCCCGACCGCCGTGAGGCGCAGGACGCCGCGCTCGGCCTGCCCGTCCTGCCGACCACGACCATCGGCTCGTACCCGCAGACGGTCGAGATCCGCAAGGCGCGCCTCGCGCTGCGGAATGGAACCATCGACTCGGCGGCCTACCGGTCCCGGATGGAGCAGGAGGTCGCCGCGGTGATCGCCCTGCAGGAGCAGGTGGGTCTGGACGTCCTCGTCCACGGGGAACCCGAGCGGAACGACATGGTCCAGTACTTCGCCGAACAACTCGACGGCTTCTTCGCGACGGCCGCCGGCTGGGTCCAGTCGTACGGGTCACGCTGCGTCCGGCCGCCGATCCTGTTCGGCGACGTCCGGCGGTCGTCGCCGATGACGGTCGGCTGGATCACCTACGCGCAGTCCCTGACCGAGAAGCCGGTCAAGGGCATGCTCACCGGCCCGGTGACGATCCTCGCGTGGTCGTTCGTCCGCGACGACCAGCCGCTCGCCGAGACCGCGCGTCAGGTGGCTCTCGCGATCCGGGACGAGACCACCGATCTCGAGCGCGCGGGGGTACCGATCATCCAGGTCGACGAACCGGCACTGCGCGAACTGCTGCCGCTGCGGACCGCCGACCGCGCGGCGTACCTCGACTGGGCGGTGACCGCCTTCCGTATCGCCACCGGCGGGGTCGGCGACGCCACCGCGATCCACACGCATCTGTGCTACTCGGAGTTCGGCGAGGTGATCGGTGCGATCGCCGCGCTCGACGCGGACGTCACCTCCATCGAGGCGGCGCGCTCCCATATGGAGGTCCTCGACGACCTCGACGCGGCCGGCTTCGCCGCCCAGGTGGGTCCGGGCGTCTACGACATCCATTCGCCACGCGTGCCGGCCGCCGATGAGATGGCCGCGTCGCTGCGTGAAGCGCTCGACGCGGTGCGCGCCGACCGGCTGTGGGTCAATCCCGACTGCGGGCTCAAGACCCGCCGCACCGACGAGGTCACCGCCGCGCTGCGGAACATGGTCGACGCCGCCCGCCGGGTCCGCGAGGAGATCGCCGCCGATCGGGCCACGGTGCCCGCCACCTGATCGCGACCGGATCCATCGGACACCGCTCACCGGTGACCGATGGATCCGGTGCGGCCCGTCCTGCCTCCGGTACCGCCGCGTCCGAACTACAGTGGGAGCCGCCCGATTCCCCGACCGGCGGTGCCCGCGACAAGAGGTGGAGACGATGCTCAGATGGTTGGCTGTTGCCGCGACGTGGGTTCTCGCCGCGGTGTCCTCGACACTCGTCCTGGTCTCCCCGTGGTGGCTATTCGTCACCGGCGTCCTCGCCTTCATCGCACTGGTCGGCACGTACGACCTGGTGCAGGCCCGCCACAGCATTCTGCGGAACTATCCGGTGCTCGGGCATTTCCGCTTCCTCATGGAGAGCATCCGGCCGGAGATCCAGCAGTACTTCATCGAACGCGACACCGACGGGACCCCGTTCGACCGGGAGACGCGCACCACGATCTACGAACGCGCCAAGGACGTCAAGGACGTCGACCCGTTCGGCACCCAGCGCGATCCGACGGTGATCGGATACGAGTACGTGCGGCACTCGATCGTCGCGCACTCCGCCACCGACGAGACCCCCACCGTGCGGATCGGCGGGCCGGCGTGCACTCAGCCGTACGACATGGCGATGTACAACGTGTCCGCGATGAGCTTCGGCGCGCTGTCGGCGAATGCGATCCTGGCACTCAACGGCGGTGCCGCCAAAGGCGGCTTCGCACACGACACCGGTGAGGGCGGGCTCAGCTCCTACCATCTGCGGCCCGGGGGCGATCTGATCTGGGAGATCGGCACGGGTTATTTCGGCTGCCGCACCCCCGACGGGCACTTCGACCCCGAGCAGTTCCGTGACAAGGCATCGAACCCGCAAGTCAAGTGCATTTCGATCAAGCTGTCCCAGGGGGCCAAACCCGGTCTCGGCGGAGTGATGCCCGGCCCCAAGGTGACGGCCGAGATCGCGCAGATGCGGGGTGTCCCCGCCGGGCGGTCCGTCGTCTCACCGCCCTCGCACAACGCTTTCCACACCCCCGTCGGGCTGTGCGAGTTCATCGGCCGTCTGCGCGACCTGTCGGGCGGCAAGCCGGTCGGCTTCAAACTGTGCGTCGGTTCGCGCAGTGAGCTCCTCGGCATCTGCAAGGCCATCCGCCAGACCGGGATCGCACCCGATTTCATCATCGTCGACGGGGCCGAGGGCGGCACCGGGGCCGCGCCGGTGGAATTCGAGGACAACGTCGGGACCCCGCTGACCGAAGGCCTGATGACGGTGCACAACGCGCTGGTCGGCACCGGTCTGCGCGACCAGATCCGGATCGGCGCGTCGGGCAAGATCACCAACGGCATCGACATCGTCAAGCGCGTGATCCAGGGCGCCGATTTCACCCTCGCGGCGAGGGCGATGATGATGGCCGTCGGATGCATTCAGGCGCAGCAGTGCCACACCAACAAGTGCCCGGTCGGCGTGGCCACCCAGGATCCGAAGCGAGCCCGCGCACTCGACGTGCCCGACAAGACCGAACGGGTCTACAACCTGCAGCGCCACGTCGTCGACAACGCCAAGCAGTTCGTCGCGTCGATGGGACTGACGAGCTTCGACGATCTCCACCCGTCGATGCTGATGCGGACGGTGGGGCCGAACAGATCGAAGTCGTACGCGGAGATCTACGAGTGGCTCGCGCCGGGCGAACTGCTGACCCGCCCGCCGGAGTCGTGGCGCGAGGACTGGGAGTACGCGAGTGCGGAGTCCTTCGTCCTCACGAGTGCGCACGAACCCGATCCGTCACACCGGCCGCCGAGCCACGGCAGCACCCAGCATCCGCTCGCGGTGTAGCCCCGCTCGCGGCGCTCTCAGCGCCAGGCGAACACCGGCTGTTCGAGATCGTGAACGCGGGTGTCCCGGCCCGCCAGCACCACCTCGGCGAACTGATACACGACCGCGGCCGTCGGCGCGTGGATCCGGGCGCCCGCGATGTTCAGCGCGACCAGGGTGCGCGGCGACTCCGGTATCCGACTGAACACCGCCGGCCGGCGCAATTCGTCGAAGGACACGAAGAAGAGCTTGTCCACCTCGGCCGGACTCGGATGGACGGGCGGGTCGTCGTCCACCCAGCACACCACCGGTGTCATCAGATAGCCCGACCGCGTCTCGTAGTCATCGAGAAGGCCGAGCACCGTCTCCTCACCGAGCTCGATCCCGATCTCCTCGTGCAGTTCGCGCAACGCGGCCCGGGTCGGCGTCTCGCCGGGATCGAGGCGTCCGCCCGGGAGCGCGAACTGATTGGAGTGGTTGCGCAGGGACGACGGCCGCCGGGCGATCCAGATCCCGTACTCCCCGCCGTGACGGACGACGGTGATGGCGACCGCCGAGTGCCGGAGCCTGCCCGCCGGGTCGTCGATGGTCCGGCGGGCCCAGCTCCCGATCCGCTCCCGTGCCAGTTGCCGCGTGATCTCCATGCCTTCATCTCTACCCGGTGCGGCGTCCCGAGGGCGGCTAACCGATCACCGCGAGCAGGTCGCCGGGCGCCACCTCGGCGACCGCGTCGACGGCGACCCGCTCGACCACCCCGCCGACGGGCGCGGTGATGGAGGCCTCCATCTTCATCGCCTCGATCGTCGCCACGGTCGATCCCGCGGTCACGCTGTCGCCCTCGGCCACGGTGACAGTGACGACGCCGGCGAAAGGCGCACCGATCTGGCGCGGATCACTGCGGTCGGCGCGTTCGGCGACAGCTGCCGACGGCTCCACCGACCGGTCCTGGGCCGGCACCGGCCGCAGTGTCCCGTTCACCGTGAACAACACGGTGCGGCGGCCGAGGTCGTCGGGTTCGCCGACCGCTTCGAGACCGACGAGCATCTCGGTGCCGGGACCCAGCCGGACGCGATGCTCCTCGCCGGGCCGCAGACCGTAGAAGAACTCCGTCGCCGACAGCCGCGAGGTGTCGCCGAACGTCGCCCGATGGTCGCCGAACTCGGCCGCCGGACCGGGGAACAGCAGCCGGTCCAGAACCCGCCGCCTGCGCGGCCCGGATCGGGTGAGCGCCTCGCGATCGTCGGCCGCGAGGGCGGCGGTCGGCGGCGTGTGGGTCCGGCCCGCGAGGACCTGCGTGCGCAACGGTTCCGGCCAACCGCCGGCGGGCTCTCCGAGATCGCCGGCGAGGAAGCCGATCACCGAGTCGGGGACATCGTGCGATGCGGGGTCGGCGGCGAACTCGGCAGCGGTGATCTGCTGCGCCACCAGCGACAGGGCGAGATCGCCGACCACCTTCGACGACGGCGTCACCTTGATCGGCCGCCGCAACAGTGCGTCGGCGTCGGCGTAGGCCCGTTCCACCTCCTCGAAGCGGTGGCCGACGCCGAGGGAGATGGCCTGCTGCCGCAGATTCGACAGCTGTCCCCCGGGGATCTCGTGTTCGTAGACGCGTCCGGTCGCGGCTCCCACCCCGGACTCGAACGGCGCGTACACGCGGCGCACCGCCTCCCAGTAGGGCTCCAGGGAGCACACGCTGCGAAGATCCAGCCCGGTGTCGTGTTCGCCGTTCTCCAGCGCCGCCACCACCGCGGAGAGCGATGGCTGACTGGTGGTGCCCGACAGCGGAGCGCTGGCGGCGTCGACCGCGTCTGCTCCCGCGGCGATCGCCGCGAGATAGGTGGCGACCTGACCGCCCGCGGTGTCGTGGGTGTGGACGTGGATCGGGATGTCGAACTCCCGGCGCAACGCGCCGACCAGGGCGGTCGCGGCACGCGGACGAAGCAGACCGGCCATGTCCTTGATCGCGAGCACGTGGGCGCCGGCGTCGACCACCTGCTCGGCCAGACGCACGTAGTAGTCGAGGGTGTACAGATCTTCACTCGGATCCGACAGGTCGCCGCTGTAGCTCAACGCCACCTCGGCCACCGCCGTCCCCGTCTCGCGTACCGCGTCGATGGCGGGCCGCATGGCTTCGACGCTGTTGAGCGCATCGAAGATCCGGAACACGTCGATGCCCGTGGCCGCCGCCTCCGCGACGAAGCCGCGGCACACGTCGTCCGGATACCGGGTGTAGCCCACGGTGTTGGCACCGCGGAGCAGCATCTGCAGGCAGACGTTCGGCAACCCCTCCCGGAGTCGTTCGAGCCGCTCCCAGGGATCTTCCTTCAGGAAGCGGAGCGCTACGTCGTAGGTGGCACCGCCCCAGCACTCCACCGACCACAGCTGCGGGGTCAGTGCCGCCACGTACGGTGCGACGGCGTCGAGGGCGCTGGTGCGCAGCCGGGTGGCGAGCAGCGACTGATGGGCGTCGCGGAAGGTGGTGTCGGTGATCGCGACGGCGGACTGAGTCCGCAGCGACTCGGCGAACCGGTCCGGCCCCAGACTCAGCAGACGCTGCCGTGAGCCCGCGGGCGGCCGCGCCAGCAGGCTCGCCGGGACGGCGGGCAGTTTGGAGGTGGGACGGACGGTCGACGGCGCCTCACCGTGCGGCCGGTTCACCGTCACGTCGGCCAGATACGCCAGCAGCTTGCCGACGTCGTCGCCCGGTGCGTGCCCGGTGAGCAGTTCCGGGTGGTCGTCGATGAACGAGGTGGTGGTCCCGCCCGCGAGGAAGTCGTCGTTCTCCAGGACCGCGCGGAGGAACCCGATGTTGGTGGTGACGCCGCGGATCGAGAACTCGGCCAGCGCCCGCCGGGCCCGCGCGGCCGCGGTCGCGAAATCGCGGCCCCGGCAGGTGAGTTTGACGAGCATCGAGTCGAAGTGGCCGGTCACCTCGCTGCCCAGAGCGGCGGCGCCGTCGAGCCGGACCCCCGCCCCGCCGGGCGCGCGGTAGTCGCGGACGCGGCCGGTCTGCGGCCGGAAGCCGTCGGCGGGATCCTCGGTGGTGATGCGGCATTGCAGCGCCGCACCGCGGACGGTGATCGCGTCCTGGTGCAGCCCCATCCCGGCGAGCGAGGCACCGCCGGCGATCTGCAGCTGGGCCGACACCAGATCCACCTCGACCACCTCTTCGGTGATCGTGTGCTCCACCTGAATCCGCGGGTTCATCTCGATGAAGTAGTGCCGGCCGCGTTCGTCGAGCAGGAACTCGACGGTGCCCGCACAGGTGTACCCGATATGCCGAGCGAAGGCGACGGCGTCGCGGCAGATGCGGTTGCGCACCTGGGGGTCCAGGCCCACGGCGGGCGCGATCTCGATGACCTTCTGATGCCGCCGCTGCAGGCTGCAGTCCCGCTCGTACAGGTGCACCACGTCACCGCCGGCGTCGGCCAGGATCTGTACCTCGATGTGTCGCGGTCGCACCACCGCCTGCTCCAGGAACACCGTGGGATCGCCGAATGCCGCATGGGCTTCCCGGCCCGCCGCCGTCACCGCATCGGCGAGATCCTCGATCCGTTCCACCCTTCGCATCCCGCGGCCCCCGCCGCCGGCCACCGCCTTGACGAATACCGGGAACGTCAGCTCGGCCGCCGCCGCTACCAGCTCGTCGGGGTCGGATGACGGCGCCGACCCGGCGAGCACGGCCAGGCCCGCCTCGCGGGCGGCCTGAACCGAGCGCTTCTTGTCGCCGGTGAGGTCGAGCACCGCGGCCGACGGTCCGACGAAGACGAGTCCGTTCTCGTCGCACGCGCGGGCCAGTCCGGCGTTCTCCGAGAGGAAGCCGTAGCCCGGGTACACCGCGTCGGCCCCCGATCTCAGCGCCGCCCCGATCACCTCGTCGACTGACAGATAGGCCTTGACCGGGTGGCCGGGCGTGCCGATCTGATACGACTCGTCGGCCTTGAATCGGTGGATGCCGCCGCGGTCCTCGTGCGGGAACACGGCCACCGTTCCGAGGCCGAGGTCGCGGGCCGCACGGAAGGCCCGGACCGCGATCTCGCCTCGGTTGGCGACCAGGATCTTCGAGATGCTCACGCCGGAACGGACCTCTGCTGCGGGCCCGAGTACGCGGACAGCGGACGGATCAGGGCGTTCGACTCGGTCTGCTCGATGATGTGGGCCGTCCACCCGGTGATGCGGCTCATCACGAACAGCGGCGTGAACATCGGGATGTCGAAACCCATGAGGAAGTACGCCGGTCCGGTCGGGAAGTCGAGGTTCGGCCGGATCCCGGTCCGCGAGACCATCTCCTCTTCGAGCTCGGCGTAGACGGCGAGCCATCTGGATTGACCGAGGTGTTCGGAGACCTCCCGCAGCGCGCGGTACATGGTGGGCACCCGGGAGTCTCCCCGCTTGTAGACGCGATGGCCGAAACCCATCACCTTCTCTCCGGCGGACAGCTTCGCGTCGAGCCAGGCGCGCGCCCGCTCGGGGCGGTCGATCTCGATCATGTCGTGCATCACGGCCTCGTTGGCGCCGCCGTGCAGCGGTCCCTTCAACGCGCCGATCGCCGCGGTCACCGCGCTGTAGATGTCCGATCCGGTCGAGGTCACGACGCGGGCAGCGAAGGTGGAGGCGTTGAAGCTGTGTTCGGCGTAGAGCACCATCGACTTCTCGAAGGCCCGGACGACCACCGGATCGGGCACCTCTCCGAAGCACATGTTCAGAAAGTTCTCCGCGTAGCCGAGCCCGTGGTGCGGGGCGATCGGGTCCAGCCCCCTCCTGCGTCGCAGGTCGGCGGCGACGATGGTGGGCAGCACCGCGAACATCCGCTGAGCCTTGTCGAGCAGTGACGCGGGCGCGGCGACGTCCTCGTCGGGGTCCTCGGTGCCGAGATAGCTGATCATCGTCCGGACCACGTCCATCGGGTGGCAGGTCTCGGGAGTGCGGGCCAGCACCGCCTGTGCCGATCGGTCCAGACGCCGGGCGGCGCGCTCGCGCTGGGTGAACTGTTGCAGCTGGTGATCCCCCGGCAGCTCGCCGTACCAGAGCAGGTACGCGACCTGCTCCATCGAGCACTTCTCCGCGAGTTCCTGCACCGGATAGCCGCGATAGGTGAGCGAGTTGGTCTCCGGGACCACTTTCGAGATCGCGGTGGTGTCCACGACGACGCCGGCCAATCCCTTGTATATGGCGTCGGTGTATATGGCGTCGGTCCCGCTCGTCCGTGCGGCCGCGGACTGCGCGGTGGGTGTGTCTGTCATGTCTGATCCCCCGGTCGGGTGTAGGTGAACAGCTGATCGTCGAAGGTGTTGTAGTCGGCGTATCGAAGCAGCTCGTAGAGGCGGGCCCGGTGCTGCATCCGCTCGAGCAGGCCCCGCTGCGTACCGGTCTCGGAGAGTTCGCCGAGACCGGCCTCGACGGCGCCCATCGCGATACGCAGTGTGGTGACCGGATAGATCACCGCGTTGTAGCCGAGATCCCGGAGTTGCTGGGCGGTGAGCAGTTCCGACTTGCCGAACTCGGTCATGTTCGCCAGCAGCGGCGCATCGATCGCCGCGCGGAAACGCTCGAACTCGGCCGCGGTGGCCAGGGCCTCGGTGAAGATGAGGTCGGCTCCGGCGTCGACGTACGCCTTCGCCCGGTCGATCGCCGCGTCGAGACCCTCGACGCCCCGGGCGTCGGTACGGGCGCACACGATGAAGTTCTCGTCCCGACGCGCACCGACCGCGGCTCCCAGCCGGCGCAGCATGTCGTCGACCGGGACCACTTCCTTGCCGTCGAGGTGTCCGCAGCGCTTGGGGTTCACCTGGTCCTCGAAGTGACAACCGGCCAGCCCGGCGTCCTCGAGTGTCGCGACGGTCCGGGCCGCGCTCATCGGCTCGCCGAACCCGGTGTCGGCGTCGATGAGCGTCGGCAGGTCGGTGGCTCGCGCGATCGCTCCGCCGCGCGCGGCGACCTCGGTGAGGGTGGTGAGGCCGATGTCGGGCAGCCCCAGATCGGCGGCCAGCGCGGCGCCCGAGACGTACACGCCCTCGAATCCGGCGTCGGCCACCATCGTGGCCACCAACGGTGAGAACGCGCCCGGCCAGCGCTGGAGTTCGCCGGAGTTCAGGGCGTCGCGCAGGCCGCGCCGCTTGTCGGCGTCGCTACGGCCGGAGGAGAAGACGCTTCCGGAAGTGGCGGTCATCTCAGAGGATTCCCTTCCCGGTCTCGGGCGTGGACGCCAGCACGTCCGGCAGGACGCGGACGTTGAGGGTGTCGAGACCGCCGGCGGGCAGGTCCGCGAGGCCGGTCGCCGCAGCAGTGAAGCGCTCCTGCTCGGCGGGGTCGATCACGCCCTGCGCCATGCGCGCGAACTTCGCCAGATACTGGTCGCGGGCGAATGGACGGGCGCCGAGCGGGTGGGCGTCGGCGACGGCCAGTTCGTCCTCGATCACCTCGCCGCTTGCGAGGGTGATGACCGCGCGCGCACCGAAGGCCTTCTCGTTCGGGTCGGTGGAGTGGTAGCGGCGCGTCCACTCCGGGTCCTCGACGGTGGAGATCTTGCGCCACAGTTCCACCGTGTCCGGGCGGGCGGCGCGCTCGGGCGCGTACGAGCGTTCGTGGTCCCATTCACCGTCCTGGAGCGCGACGGCGAAGATGTACATGACCGAGTGATCGAGCGTCTCACGGCTCGCGGTCGGGTCGAACTTCTGCGGGTCGTTCGACCCGGTGCCGATCACGTAGTGGGTGTGGTGGCTGGTGTGCAGCACGATCGACGCGATCTGCGAGGGGTCGCCGACCCGGTCGCGCATCCGCCGGGCCAGGTCGATCGGCGCCTGGCTCTGGTACTCGGCCGAGTGCTCCTTGGTGTAGCTGTCGAGGATGGCCCGCTTGGCCTCACCCGGCGCAGGCAGGGGCACCGTGTAGCGCGCCTCGGGCCCACCGAGCATCCAGGCGATCACACCGTCTTCGCCCTCCCAGATCGGCGACGGCGCCCCCTCGCCGCGCATCGCCCGGTCGACTGCCTCGACCGCGATCTTGCCCGCATGGGCCGGGGCGTACGCCTTCCAACTGGAGATGAGTCCCTTGCGGGACTGCCGCGTGGCGGTGGTCAGGTGCAGGGCCTGGCCGACGGCCTGGTAGATCGTCGGCACATCGAGCCGCAGCATGGTGCCGAGACCGGCCGCGACCGACGGACCGAGGTGCGCGACGTGGTCGATCTTGTGCTCGTGCAGGCACATGCCCTTCACGAGATCGATCTGGATCTCGTACGCGGTGGCCAGTCCGCGGATCAGATCGGCGCCGTCGGCGCCCACTCGCTGCCCCACCGCCACCAGGGCGGGGATGTTGTCGCCGGGGTGCGAGTACTCGGCGGCCAGGAAGGTGTCGTGGAAGTCCAGCTCACGCACCGCGACGCCGTTGGCCCAGGCCGCCCACTCCGGTGCGTACGAGCCGTCGACGCCGAAGACCGTGGAGCCGCCGGCGACCGGCCTGGTCTGCGCCTGCCTGCGCGCGCTCACGACCGGTCGCCGCACCACCGACGCGGCGCTCACGGCCGCGTTGTCGATGATGCGGTTGACGATCATCTCGGCGGTCTCGTCGGGCACACCGACGGGGTCGGCGGCCACCTGAGCGATCTTGTACGCGAGATGCTCGCTCAACGGAAACTCTTCGGCGCTGCGGCGGGTGCGGACTTCGTGATTGATCATGTTCGCACCGTACGCAGGCGCTCTCGTCTCGCGAAAGGCCTGGCAAATGCGTATTTCTGCGGATCTTTCAGGACTATGTTGCGAATC
The DNA here is from genome assembly GCF_047041125.1 of Gordonia sp. LUNF6. Lineage (NCBI taxonomy): Bacteria > Bacillati > Actinomycetota > Actinomycetes > Mycobacteriales > Gordoniaceae > Gordonia > Gordonia sp. LUNF6. The sequence goes on along the minus strand of NZ_CP178181.1, from coordinate 1,274,331 downwards.
TTGCGGATACCGTGCCGGATACAGTTGGCGCATGGCCAAGACCTATGTGGGCGGCCGGCTCCGCCGGCTGCGCGAGGAGCTCGGGCTGTCGCAGGCGGCGCTCGCCCGGCGGCTGGACCTGTCCACCACGTACGTCAATCAGCTCGAGAACGACCAACGCCCGATCACCGTCCCGGTGCTGCTCACCATCACCTCCGCGTTCGACCTCGCGCCGGACTTCTTCTCCGCGTCCGGCGACGCCCGCCTCGCCGCCGACCTGGCCGACGCGATCCTCGAGCAGGGAGAGAAGGTGAGCCGGACCGAGGTGGCTGAGATGGTGGCGCGCATGCCGCAGATCGGCCGCGCCCTGGTCGGCATGCACCGTCGGCTGGCGGCGGCGACCGCCGAGCTGGAGACGCTCCGAGCGCGGACCGGTGACGGCTCCACCGAACCCCACATCACCCCGTTCGAGCAGGTCCGCGACTATTTCTACGACCGCCGCAACTACATCGCCGAGCTCGACCTGGCCGCCGAGCGACTCTTCGCCGACGCCGGCCTGTCCGTCGGCGGGCTGGATCTGCAGCTGGCCGACCTGTTGGAACACCGGTTCGGCGTCCGCGTCACGATCGCGCCCGCCGAGCGCGGCACCGGACCCAAGCGCGTATTCGACGAGGAGTCGGCGACGGTGACGCTCGCGCGGCGACTGTCGGCGGGCCAGCGCGCCTTCCAACTCGCCACGCAGCTCGCACTGCTCTCGCAACGCCCGCAGATCGATCGGCTGGTGGCCTCCGCGGACAGCCTCGACGACGCCTCGATACCCGTGGCGCGCGTGGGCCTCGCGAACTACTTCGCAGGTGCGCTGGTTCTCCCCTACGGCGAATTCGCCGCTGCCGCACGTGAACTCCGCTACGACGTCGACCTCTTGAGTCGGCGGTTCGAGGTCGGCTTCGAGACCGTCTGCCACCGCCTGTCCACCCTGCAACGCCCCGGCGACCGCGGAGTTCCGTTCATCTTCGTCCGTGTCGACAAGGCCGGGAACATCTCCAAGCGTCAGTCGGCGACCGCGTTCCACTTCTCCCGGGTGGGCGGCAGCTGTCCGCTGTGGGTGGTCCACGACGCCTTCGCCACGCCCGGCCGGGTGCGGACCCAGGTGTCGCAGATGCCGGACGGCCGCAGCTACTTCTGGCTGGCGCGGACCATCGACTCGCATTCGGGCGGCCACCTCGCGACGCCGTCCGACTTCGCGATCGGCCTGGGCTGCGATCTCGCGCACGCCGACGAACTGATCTATTCGACCGGAGTCGACCTCGCCGAGGACCGCACGATGGTGCCGATCGGCGCCGGCTGCAAGGTGTGTCCGCGGCCGGACTGCTCGCAGCGCGCCTTCCCGATGCTGGGCCGCGGCATCCACATCGACGAACGGATCAGCGACTCGATCCCGTACCGCCGGTCGGAGTGAACCGGGGCGGTACGGGACCGCAGCCGTGCGGATCGACCGATGTCGGTGGAGTCGATCAGTCGTGAGCGAAGCTCACGGTCGGGAGCACCTTCCGCAGCCAGGCCGGCGTCCACCAGGCCGCCCGTCCGGTCAGCCGCAGCAGCACCGGCAGCAGCACCAGCCGGATCAGGAAGGCGTCCAGCAGCACCGCGACGCCGAGGATCACTCCCATCTCCTTGGGAGGCAGCGGTCCGGACAGGGCGAAGGTGAAGAACACCGCCACCATGACTCCGCCCGCGGCGAAGATCACCCGCCCCGAGTGCGCCACCGCGCCCACCATCGCCGACCTCGCATCGCCGTCACGTTCCCAGTGCTCCTTGGCGGAGGCGAGCAGGAACACCGTGTAGTCCATCGCGATGGCGAAGATCATCGCGAAGAAGAACACCGGCGCCCAGGCGTCCAGGAAGCCCTGCGACTCGAAGCCGAACAGTCCGGCACCGAGTCCGTCCTGGAACACCAACCGCGCCACGCCGAACGCCGCCGCGGTCGAGAGGAGACTGACCAGCGTTCCGAGGAAGGAGATGAGCGGCGCCGCCAGCGCGAACAGCAGTAGCAGGAATCCGAGCGTCAAGACCACCGCGATCACCACCGGAGTGCTCCGGTCGAGTTGCGCCTTCAGGTCCAGATTCTCTACGGCGGCACCGCCCACGAGCACCCCGGCGGGCAGGCCGGCGCGCAACCGGTCGACGGTCTGCGCCAGTTCCGGGTCCGACGGATCGACGGTCGGCACGGCCTGGATCATCCGGTAGTCGACGCCGTCGGACGGTGCGGCCGGCGGGGTCGCGGCCGCGATTCCCGGATCGTCCGCCAGCACCGTGCGCGCCTCGTCGGCGACCGCCGCGGGTGCGATGACGGTCAGCATGCCCGGCGCTCCCGGACCGAAAGCCTCCTGCACGCGGTGGTAGCCGACGCGGGCACTGGCGTCTTCCGGGAGCACCTTGATCGACGGCATGGCGGTGGTCAGGCCCACCAGCGGGATCGCCAGGACCACCAGGATCGCCAGGGCCGCCGCTCCCCACCGCAGCGGGTGCCGCCACAGTCGTTGCGCCCACGCCTCGAACCGCGGCGAACGGTGTTCGCCCGCCTTGACCCACGGCAGCGGCAGTTTGTCGATGCGGTGATCGAGCTTCGAGAGCACCAGTGGCAACAGGGTGAGGGTGGCCGCGAGGATGAACACGACCGAGATCATGATCCCGCCCGCCATCGACCGGAACGACGGTGACGGCACCAGCATCACGGCGGACAGCGACACCAGCACGGTCGCGCCCGAGAGCAGGACCGCCTTGCCCGCCGTATCCATGGTCTGAGCGATCGCGGCCCGCATCGGCAGTCGCTGTCCCATCCGTGCCGCCCGGAACCGGACGACGAGGAACAGCGCGTAGTCGATGCCCAGGGCGAGGGAGAACATCATCGCGAAGTTCATCGCCCAGATCGACACCGGGACAACGGCGTTCACCAGCACCAGAACTCCCGCCGACGCGACGAGACCGGCGATCGTCAGCAGCAGCGGCAGCCCGGCGGCGACGAGCGCACCGAACGCCACCACCAGGATGAAGAGCGTCACCGGGAATGAGATCATCTCGGAGGTCAGCATCGCCTCGAGGTTGGCCTTGTTGAAATCCGACCACATCACCGACGCACCCGTGGGCGCCACCTGAACGCCGTCGCGTGAGAGGGCCTCGAGTGGCGGCGACAGATCGGTCGCCGCGCGCACCATCTCGTTGGTGTCCGCGCCCGCACCGCCGATCACGATCGCCGTCCGGCCGTCGGCGGAGAGGGTGGCCCCCGGCGTCGGCTCGATCACCTGGCTGATCCGTCCGTCGGCGCGCAGGATGTCGCCAACAGCGGCGATCACCTCCGGCCCATCACCCTCGGTGAGGGACCGCTGGCCCGTCACGACCACCTGGATGGCCGACGACGCGTTCCCGCCGAAGTGCGCGACCGCTAGATCGCGGGCCGCGACCGAGTCGGACCCCTGTGCCTGCCAGCCGGCGCCGGAGAGACTCTTCTCCACCGACGGTGCGAAGACGCCGAGCCCGATGACGATCAGGATCCACGCCGCCGCGACCAAGCGGCCGTGGGCACTCACCCAGACGCCGAGCCGACCGAGCGGCCCGGGCCGCGGCTCCACCGCGCCCACGGACGCGGCGGACGCCCGCGTCGGTTCCAGTTCTTCACTTCTCATGTCATTCGTCCTCCTCCATATCCCCCTGGGGGGTTAGTGGGAGACCGTACATCCCCCCAGGGGGTTATGCAATAATCGAGGCGACGAGAGGAGTCGACATGCAACTACCCGACGAGAAGCTCAAACCGGTGCTCACGCGGCTGCGACGCGCCCATGGCCATCTGGCGACCGTGATCCGCATGCTCGAAGAGGGTGCCGAATGCGAGGATGCCCTGACCCAGCTCGCCGCGGTCGACAAGGCGCTGGCGCGCAGCGGCTACGCCCTGGTCTCCACGGGCCTGATCCACTGCATCAGCACCGAGGGCCCGGACAGCGTCGATCAGGCCAAGATGGAGAAGCTGTTCCTGTCGTTCGCCTGAGAGCGGATCAGCGACGGACGGCGGTGCGGAGCAGCGCGAGCTGGATGGTGGTGAGGAGCCGGTCGTCCCGGTCCTCCAGGCGCAGGCCCGAGAGCTGCTGGGCCCGCTCGATCCGATAGCGCAGGGTGTTCGCGTGCACGCCCACCGCGGCGGCCGCATCGCGCACGTTGCCGTGCGCGTCGAGATAGGCCTGGACGGTCGCCACCAGGTCGGCGGAGTGCTTGCGGTCGTAGTCCGCCAGCGCGGCCACCCGCGGGTCCAGGAGGTCCTCGCGCGCGGCGACCACGTCGAGGATCTCGCCGAGCAGAACCGCGGTCCGTGATTCGGCCAGACTCGTCACCCGCGCTGCACCCGGAGCCGATGCGGTGGCCGTGAGCACCCGGTCCACTTCGGCCCGCCCGGCAGGAACGTCGGCCAGCCCGGCGAGCGGGCTGACCACCGCGGCGTGCAGCACCGCGCCCGCCAGGGCCGCGTCCCCGTCGAACTTCGTGACGAGTCCGCCGACCCAACGCATGATCGCGGCCGTGTTGACCGCCGGCAGCAGCAGGTACGCGCGACCGTCGAGCACCGTGGTGACGGCCGCGGCGGCGAAGGCGCTGGCGTGCAGCCGGAGTGCACCGCCGACTGCGGCCATCGCGTCCTCGTAGACGGCCTGGTCGCCGCCGGTGGGCGCGATCCCGATCACCGCGACGGCCTCGTCCACCGGCCACCGCAGGTACGCGCCCGCCGACGAGACGTCGATGCCCCCGTGCGCACCGAACAGACGCTGCACCAACTGGCCCTCCGTGGACGGCGCACGCATCTCCCGGGTCAGGATGCGCGCGGCGATGGCGGCGGCCCCGCGCATCACGTCGGCGGAGTCGTCGGCCAGCGGTCGGGCACCCTCCTGCACCCAGATGGAGCCGAGATGCCTGCCGGATCGGGCGTGGACGCCGACGACGAGGCGGCGGCGCATGGCCTGTTCCGGATGCTCGGGCACGTCGACCACCTCGCCGCCGCGGCGGATCGCGTCGAACACACCCCAGCGACGAAGCAGATCCAAGTACGCGGGCGGCCCGGCCCGACCGAGGATCGTCTGCACCCGCAGGTCGTCGGCCTCGCCCTTCGACGGCGAGTACGCGAGGACCCGCGCACTGGTCGCGTCCTCGATGGACACCAGTCCCCCGGTACCGTTCGCGACCAGCGCCACCAGACCGAAGAGATCGACGTCGACGGGCGGCGTCAGGTCCGCGGGGTCATCGTCCCGGACCCGGTCCAGACATCCCTGCACCGTCGTCAGCACCCGGTCCCACCGCGCCCGGGCATCGACCACCACCACGGCCACCCCCGCCCGCGCGGCGACCTCTGCCAACCCGGACGGATTCGCCTTGGTGAAGACCACACGCGGCCCCTCGACGGGCCTCCCCTCCGTGTGGCGCCCTCGCATCCACTCGAGGACCGCGCCGGTGCCGAGTCCCACCAGAAGCACCGCGTCCGTCGGCGCATCGAGACCGCCGGCCAGATCGTCGGCATCGATCATCGACACCGAGGTGATCCGCCGTTCCGGATCGGCGTCGGCGAGGACGTGTGCCACGGCGGTGTCGAGGGCCGAGACGACGTCTCGGAGGAGCACCGACGGATGCGTCGCCGACACCTCGTCGCTCGTCGCTCCGGAATCCTCGTCACCAGTGGTCATGGCAGTAGAGTCTGTCAGGTCAGCTGGAGAATCGTACAAGAAACCACGTGATCGTTCGTAGTATTGTCCGACGACCGCCGCGGCCCGCCGACGTGTACTGGCATCATGACCACCGCACACGCCGCCGACCCGATTCCGGCGCCCACCGAAGTGTTCACCGAACTGAACGAGCTCGCCGACTCCTCCGAGAAACTCGTCACCGACTGGCTGCGCGCCGCCGCGGCGGCGCAGACCGAGCCGCATGCGTCCGCTCGCCGTCTCGCCTCGGTCCTGTCTGATCCGCGCGGGCTCGACTTCACCGTCGGTTTCGTCGACCGGGTGATCGGCACCGAGGACCAGAAGGCGGCCGCCCAGGCGCTCGCCGAACTCGCGGCGAGCACCCCGGCCACGCTGGGCGCCTGGGACCGCTTGCAGATCAAGGCCGGCGGCGTCCTGGCCGAGAGGCTGCCCGGGGTGGTCATCCCCGCCGCGCGCGCACGGATGCGTTCGATGGTCGGGCACATGATCGTCGACGCCCGTGAGCGGCCCTTCCGCCGGGCGGTCGCCAAGCTCCGCGAGAGCGGCCATCGGCTCAACATCAACCCGCTGGGCGAGGCCGTGCTCGGTGACGCCGAGGCCGACAACCATCTCGCGGACGCGCGGGCATTGCTGCGGCGCGATGACGTCGACTACGTCTCGATCAAGGTCTCCTCCGTCGCCTCCCAGATCTCGATGTGGGCGTTCGAGGAGACGGCGCAGTACATCATCGACCGACTGACGCCGATGTATCTCCAGGCCGCCGCCGCGCCCGCGGGCACCAAGTTCATCAACCTCGACATGGAGGAATACCGCGATCTGGAACTCACCATCGAGGTGTTCACCCGGCTCCTGAGCCTCCCCGAACTCAAGCACTTCGAAGCGGGGATCGTGCTGCAGGCCTACCTGCCGGACGCACTCGGCGCGATGCAGCGCCTGTCGGACTTCGCCGCCGCCCGGGTGGCGGCCGGCGGCGCAGGGATCAAGGTCCGGCTGGTCAAGGGCGCCAACCTCGCCATGGAGTCGGTGCACGCCGAGGTGGCCGGATGGCCCCAGGTGACCTGCTCGTCGAAGACCGCGACCGATGCCAACTACAAACTCGTGCTGCACTGGCTGCTCAACAGGGATCACATGCGGGGCCTGCGCGTCGGTGTGGCCGGGCACAATCTGTTCGACATCGCCTTCGCCCATCTGCTGGCCGATCGCCGCGGTGTGTCCGACCGCGTCGAGTTCGAGATGCTGCAGGGCATGGCGACCGAGCAGGCCGACGTCCTCAGCGCCGACGTCGGCCGGCTGCTGCTGTACGTGCCGACGGTGAAACCGAAGGAATTCGACGTCGCGATCTCGTACCTGGTACGCCGTCTCGAGGAGAACGCCGCGCCCGAGAACTTCATGTCGGGAATCTTCGACCTCGCGCCCGGAAGTGCGATCTATCACCGGGAGTCGGGGCGGTTCCGCGATGCGCTCGCCGAACTCGGCCGCATCCTCACCACCGACGGCTACGCGCCTCCCCTGCCGAACGACCGGCAGGACCGGACACTCGACCAGTCCGCTGAGACGGCCCTCGATCCGGCACTGCCGCTTCCGGCCTTCGCGAACGAACCGGACACCAACGCCGCCCTGCCCGCCAATCAGCGATGGGCGCGCGACGCGCTCGCCACCGCGACACCGCAGTGGCTCGCCTCCCAGCCCGTTCCCGACGCGATCGCCGAGGACGAGGTGGACGCGCTGGTCGAGCGCGCCCGGTCGGCCGCCGCACAGTGGAGCGCACGCCCGGCCGCCGACCGCGCAGCGATCCTCTACCGCACCGCGGACATCCTCTCCCGCCGGCGCGGACACCTCGTCTCACTGGCCGCGGCCGAGGCGGGCAAGACCGTCGCCCAGTCCGATCCCGAGATCTCCGAAGCCATCGACTTCGCCCGCTACTACGCGCATCGAGCACTGGAACTGGACGAGGTCGCCGCGGCCGCCTTCACTCCGGACCGGGTGATCGTGGTGACACCGCCGTGGAACTTCCCGATCGCGATCCCCGCGGGCGGCACCTTCGCCGCCCTGGCCGCCGGCGCAGCGGTGATCCACAAGCCGTCGAAGCCGACACCGCACTGCTCGATGGCCATTCTCGAAGCCCTCTGGGAGGCAGGTGTTCCGCGCGAGGCGTGCCAGGGAGTGTTTCCCGACGAGGGCCCGGCCGGGCGACGATTGATCAGTCATCCCGACGTCGACCGCGTCGTGCTCACCGGTGCCTCCGAGACCGCGGCCCTGTTCGCGTCCTGGCGTCCGGACCTGCGGATCAACGCCGAGACCTCCGGTAAGAACGCGCTGATCATCACCCCGTCCGCCGATCGCGACCTCGCCATCGCCGATCTGGTCCACAGCGCTTTCGGCCACGCGGGCCAGAAGTGCTCGGCGGCGTCGCTGGCGATCCTCGTCGGCAGCACGTACTCCTCGGAGCGGTTCCGCCGTCAGTTGGTGGACGCGGCCGCCTCACTCGTCGTCGACTGGCCCACCAACCTCTCGGCCACCGTCGGACCGCTCACCGAGGATCCGAGCGATAAGCTGCTGCGGGCCCTGACCACCCTCGAGCCGGGCGAACGCTGGCTCCTGAAGCCGCGGCGGATCGACGACCGACTGTGGTCACCGGGAATCAAGGACGGTGTGGCGCCCGGAACGTTCTTCCACCGCACCGAGTGCTTCGGACCGGTTCTCGGACTGATGCGCGCCGAGACGCTCGACGAGGCCATCGAGTTGCAGAATGCCACCGACTTCGGACTCACCGCGGGTCTGCACTCCCTCGAGCCGCGCGAGGTCCGCTCGTGGATCGACCGCGTCGAGGCGGGAAACGTCTACGTCAATCGCGGCATCACCGGCGCGATCGTCCGCAGGCAGCCCTTCGGCGGGTGGAAGCGGTCGTCGGTGGGTCTGGGTTCCAAGGCGGGCGGTCCCAATTACCTGATGCTCATGGGATCGTGGGCCGACCGCGACTGCCTGCCCGACGCCGCACCGGCCGCGCTCGCCGAGGTCGGCGCCTTCATCGACTCGGTCTCGCCGGTGCTCACCGCCGGCGAGACGGCATGGCTGCGAGCGGCGGTGAGCGACGACGACACCGCGTGGGCCGCCGAGTTCGGGACGCCGCGCGACGAGACGGGCCTGGCCGGCGAGGCGAACATCTTCCGCTATCGCCCCGCGGCGGTGGCGCTGCGGGTGACGGCGGAGTCGACGCCCGCCAAGGTGGCACGACTGCTGGCGGCCGCGCACCGGAGCGGTGCGCGCGTGGTGGCGGCACCGGCGCCGGACATCGGCGACGATCTGCGCGCGGTGCTCGACGCCGCGGCGGCGCTGGGCGTGCCGGTCGATCCCGCCCGCGACGACCGGGCCTTCGTCGACCGGATCGGACGGGCCGGCATCGCCCGTGTCCGCCTGGATTCTCCGGCGACACCGGCACTGCGCGATCTCACCCTCGGACGGCCCGAACTCGCGGTGCTCGACGACACCGTCACCGCGTCCGGACGCGTCGAACTGCGGTACTGGCTCGCCGAGCAGTCGGTCTCGATGACCCTGCATCGATTCGGGAACCTCGACCGCGCCTTCGTCGAATTGGCCGAAGACCTCAAGTCTTCATAGATCGCCACAATGTGGGGACGTGCATCTTGTACGTCCCCACATGCTTTGCCGGGCCGGTCACCGGGAAGAATCGTCGTGAGCGGGAGACCTGTGTCACATTTGACGCGTGTGTTGCTTCCGGCTGAACCCACCTCTAGGAGATGACCTATGACCGTCGCGCCCGACGAGAAGACCATCCAGCTGGTCGCGGTCGCGCTGTACTTCGCAGCCATGCTCGGCATCGGCTGGTACGCGTACCGCCGCACGCGGAACAGTCTGGACGATTACATGCTCGCCGGCCGCGGCCTCAAGCCGTGGGTCGCCGCACTCAGCGCGGGTGCGTCGGACATGTCGGGTTGGCTGCTGATGGGCCTGCCGGGCGCGATGTATCTCTCCGGCCTCTCGGCGTCCTGGATCATGATCGGCCTGCTGATCGGCGCGTGGACCAACTGGAAGCTGGTCGCGCCGCGACTGCGCGCATACACGCAGGTGGCAGGTGACTCGATCACGATTCCGAGCTTCTTCGAATCGCGATTGCACGACGACTCGCGCATCCTCCGGATCACCTGCGGCGTCATCATCCTGGTGTTCTTCACGTTCTACGTCTCCAGCGGCATGGTCGCCTCCGGCAAGTTCTTCGACAGCTCCTTCGGGGTCGACTACACCGCGGGCATGCTGATCGTCGCCGGCATCACCATGCTGTACACGCTGTTCGGCGGGTTCCTCGGCGCGTCGCTCACCGACGTGGCGCAGGGGCTGCTGGTGGTGGTCGCGCTTCTGGCGGTTCCGATCATCGGCATCATCGACCTGGGCGGCGTCGGCGCCACCATCGACGGAGTGAACGCCGCCATGGACAACGGTCTGAGCTTCTTCGCCGGGACCACCGTCATCGGCATCATCTCGGCGGCCGCGTGGGGCCTGGGCTACTTCGGGCAGCCGCACATCATCGTGCGTTTCATGGCGCTGCGGTCCCCGTCCGAGGCCGGTGTCGCCCGCCGAATCGGCATCGGCTGGATGCTGCTGTGCGCGCTCGGCGCCGTCGGCACCGCACTGGTCGGCATCGCCTACTTCGCCGAGCACACCGCGCAGGCCCCGAAGGACGCCGAGACCGTGTTCCTGTCGCTGTCGCAGCTGCTGTTCCACCCCTTCATCGCGGGCCTGGTGCTGGCCGCCGTGCTCGCGGCCATCATGTCCACCATCTCCTCCCAGCTCGTCGTCTGCTCGTCGGCTCTGGTGGAGGATCTGTACAAGCTGGTCGCCGAGAAGACCGGCAGGGGCCGTGAACTCACCGACAAGACCTACGTCATGCTCGGCCGTCTCGGCGTTCTGACGATCGCGGTGATCGCCGCGCTGCTGGCGATCTCGCCGTCGAACAGCATCCTGGATCTGGTCGCCTTCGCCTGGGCGGGCTTCGGGTCGGCCTTCGGCCCGGCGGTGATCCTCTGCCTGTACTGGCGCCGGGTCAGCACCGTCGGAGTCCTGTCGGGCATCGTCGCGGGCGCGGTCGTCGCCTACGTGTGGGGTCAGACCTCGCTGAGCGAGGACCTCTACGAGATCATCCCGGGCTTCGCCGCCAGCCTGATCGTCACCGTGGTCGTCAGCCTGCTGACCTTCCGCGCGGACCCGGAGATCGATGCCGAGTTCACCCGCGCGGTGGAGCTGAGCCGGTCCAAGGAGCCGTTCACTCATCAGACGGACGACGTCCTCGCCGACGTCTGACCCGCCGCGCCCCTACTCGCGCCACCGCAGCGCTCCGAGCGCCGCCGCCACGGCGACGGCGTTCGTCTCCAGCGGCCGCGGCAGCAACTCCTGGGCACGCGCCACATGCCGGACCACGGTATTGCGATGCGTGTACAGGCGTGCGGCGGCCGCGCTCGCGTTGCACTGACAGGCGAACCACATCCGAACCGATTCGTGGAGACCGCGGTCGGCGGACGCCAGATCGCCGAGGGTGTGCGCGACGAAGGCGTCCAGCCGTGTCAGATCGCGCGTCATCGCCGCCAGCAACGCGAGATCGTCGTATGCGGCGAACCGCGCCGTCGAGCCGAGCCTGGTCAGCAGTTGCTGTCCTTCGAGTGCTTCGAAGTGGCTGCGGCGGAACCCCTCTCGACCCGCGCCGGGCGAGCCGGCCGTCACCCGTACATGCGGGTGCGCCGCGAGGGCCGCGTCCATCACCAGCCGATCGGTCGGCAGCCACACCCACAGTTCCGAGGCCCCGGCCAGGACGGTGAGACGGCGACCGACGCCGGAGGCGACCATGATCGCCTCGCAGGCGGCCTCCAGATCGTCGGGTGCCAGCCCGGCGTCCCCGGAGATCACCATCGCCGACTGCGGTCCTTCGATCGAATATCGGAGAGCGAGGTCGGCGCGGGCCGGTGCGATCGGCGCACCCTCCAGGATCAGCGCGACCGCAGCACGCCGCTGGGCGTGGTTGTCGCCCGCGAGTTCGGCGCGGGCGACGTCGATCTGGTGCGTCAGTTCGGCCACCGTGTCGTCGATGAAGGTGGCGATCGAGACCGAGGTCACCTCGAGAAGCTCCCGCAGCAGTCTCGCGTCCGAGGTCAGACCGAAGCAGATCTGCATCCAGAGCCGCCAGGCGGTGTTCTGCGCGGTGCGGAACGAGTCGAGCGCACCGGCGTCGAATCCGCGCCTGACCAGATCGCGGACGAAGCCGATCGTCTCCTCGTTGAGGTTGACGCTCACCCGTGCGCCGGGATCGGCAAGGTTGCTTCGAGCCCAGTGGTTGAGATTGCCCTCGTTGATCCGCAGGGCGACCTCTCGCAGATCCGCATCCACGAGGACGCGCTCCATCCCGGCGGGGTGCATCGCGGCGTGGTTCATATCGGCGATCCATTCGGGCGGAGCGTTCAGTACCGTCTCCACCCCGGCCCGGATGAGGTCGGCCACCTCGCGACTGGGCTCGGCCAGTTCTGCCTCGTCAGACGCCATATGGTTGATTATGCACTCCGACTGCGGCGATGTTGGTGCGATTCATCCTTGCTTTTCATCGACGGTTACAACGATCATTGGTATCGAAGGTTCAGCCCTCCTGACGAGAAGGAACACCATGACCACCGAATCGACGGGCACATCGGCCACCGCCGACTCGATTTTGAGCGAGCAGCCGCTCGACGTCGTCGTCCTCGGCGCAGGCATCTCCGGAATCGGCGCCGCGCACTACCTCACCACCGAGCATCCCGGAAAGAGCTTCGTGATCCTCGAATCACGCGACTCCATCGGCGGTACCTGGGATCTGTTCCGGTACCCCGGTATCCGCTCCGACTCCGATCTCAACACGTTCGGGTACGAGTTCAAGCCGTGGCGCGATCCCCAGGCCATCGCCGACGCACCCCGCATCCTCGACTACCTGCGTGAGGCCGTCGCCGAGGACCGCCTGGAGTCGAAGATCGCGTTCAACCGCCGCGCGGTGTCGGCCGACTGGTCCGAGGCCGAGCAGTTGTGGACCCTGACCGTCAAGCACAACGACACGGGCGAGACCTCCGAGGTCAAGACCCGCTGGGTGTTCGCGGGCACCGGCTACTACAACTACGACGAGGGCTTCACTCCGGAGTTCGCAGGCAGCGACGACTTCGCGGGGCAGATCGTCCACCCGCAGCACTGGCCCGAGGATCTCGACTACCGGGGCAAGAAGGTCGTCGTCATCGGGTCCGGCGCCACCGCCGTCACCCTGGTCCCCTCGATGGCGGGCGATGCCGCCCACGTCACGATGCTCCAGCGCACGCCGACCTACGTGATCCCGCTTCCCCGCGAGGACGCCATCTCCAATGCGCTCAAGAAGACGCTCGGCGCCGAGCGCGGCTACCGGCTGAGCCGTCAGAAGAACATCTTCCAGCAGAAGCTGGTGTACCAGTTCTGCCAGCGCTACCCGAGCGTCGCGCGCAAGGTCATCCGCGCCTCCAATGCGGCGCTCCTCCCCCGCGACTACGACCTGGACACCCACTTCAACCCGCCGTACAACCCGTGGGACCAGCGGCTGTGCGTGGTCCCGGACGGCGACCTGTTCAAGGCGATCAAGAAGGGCACCGCGTCCATCGAGACCGGCCGGATCAAGCGGTTCGTCGCCGACGGCATCGAACTCGAGTCCGGTCAGGTGCTCGAGGCCGACATCATCGTCACGGCCACCGGTCTCAACCTGCAGTTGTTCGGCGGGATGGAGCTCAGCCGCGACGGCGAGCCGATCGACCTGTCCGAGACCGTCGCCTACCGTGGCGTGATGCTGTCCGGCGTGCCCAACTGGGTGCTGGCGATCGGCTACACGAACTCGTCGTGGACGCTGAAGATCGGCCTGCTGTGCGAGTACTTCTGCCGCATGCTGACCCACATGGACCAGGGCGGCTACAGCTCGGTGCGGCCGGTGGCCGATCCCGGCATGGAGACCCGGCCGCTGCTCGATTTCGGCGCCGGATACGTCAAGCGGGCCCTCGACCGTCTGCCGAAGCAGGGCACACAGAGCCCGTGGACCATGACCATGGCGGTCTCCGCCGACGTCAAGCAGCTTCGCAAGGGCGAGGTCGACGACGCCTTCCTGGACTACCGGAAGGTCGCCGCCACCGTCGACGCCTGAGGCTTCCCCTTCGAGTACGGGTGCCCCGGACCTCATGGTCCGGGGCACTCGTGTCTATCGGTGGTCGGCGTCGCTCAGTTGCTGCTGCCGACCGCGTCGGTGATGCCGCCGAACAGCCCGCCGAGGCTCCCGCCGAACAGGCCACCGAGGCTGCCGCCGCCCAGGCTGCCCGTGCTGCCGCCGTCGCCGCCGGTGCCGGGATCGGGGTCGCCACCGTCACCGGGACCGCCCGGATCGCCTCCGCCGTCACCGGGGTCGCCGCCGCCGGCGGCCTCGACGACCAGGTTCCTTATCGACGACTTCGCGCCCACCACGGCCTTCAACTCCACGGCACCGGCGGTCGTGGGAGTCCACTGACAGGTGGCTTTGCCGTTCGCGAGGACGAGCCCGGAGCAGATCGCGGCACCGTTCGCGGTGAGTGTGACCGCACTGCCCTCGGATGCGTCGGACGTCACCACGACCGGGGTTGCGGTGCCGACCTTGGGCGATCCGTTGACCGCGATCACCGGCGCACCGGGTTCGGGTTCGGGGTCGGCTGCCGCGACGGTGCCCGTGATCGTCGCGTTGGACGCCTCGATGGTCGCGGTTCCCGAATAGACCGCCTTCAGCGAGTAGGCGCCACCCGCGGCGGGCTTCCAGTTCGTCGTCGCGACTCCCGCGGCGACGGTCCCGGTTCCGATCGAGGCGCCGTTGTTGAAGAATTCGACCGTGCCGCCGGTGGCGCCGCTGCCGCCGGCCGTGACCGTCGCCTTCACAGTCGAGGTCTCACCGGCCTTGGGCGCCGGCGTCACCGACACGGCCATGGCCGACGCGGTCTTGGGGGCGGGTGTTTCCAAGGTGATGGTCGGGCCCACGTTCGACTGGTTGTTGTTCTTCTCGAACACGTTGGTGGTGGACCACTGCAGGCCGCCGGTGTTCAGCGTGCCCGGCGCACACTCCACCGTGTAGTCCTGCGTCCAGATCAGCGGCTTGGCCTCCCACGAACCGCCACCGGTCGCATCGATCATCACCCAGCCGTCGCCGGAGGTCACCTCGTTCGGCTTCTTGGTCCCGGGACCGTCCGGATTGTTCGTGTAGGTCCCGCCCGAGACCGTCCACACGGAGGTGTTCGGCACCGCTTTCATGCACGACGGATGATTGTCGCGCACGCTGTACACCAGCCACCCCAACTTGCGGTCGATCCGATTCGTGATGGTGACCGTGTCACCGACCTTCACCTTGCCGTCGACCAAGGCCGCGCTCCCGACCGTCCGCGAGAAGCTGACGGTGTCGTTGCCGCCGGTCACCGGCGTCATCGTCTCCGCGCCCGCGGCCCCGGCCGCCGTGGTCCCTGCGATGATCGCCGCGGACGTCGACAGCAGGGCGACGAGCGCAGGTCTGTTGAGTCTGCTCATCTGATTGCTCCTGATCATCCGAAGAGGTTCGAGAGACTGCCGGACCCGAGGCTTCCGGACCCGGAGCTACCCGACCCCGAACTGCCGCCGGCACCGCCCGTGCCCTCGCCGCCCGAGCCGTCACCGCCGGAACCCGTGCCGCCGCTGCCGGTGTCTCCACCGGAACCGTCCCCGCCACCGGGCGACGACGCCGGGACCACCGTGATGGTCGGACCGACATCGGGCTTGTTGTTGTTCTTCTCGAACGCGTTGGTCGTCGACCATTGCAGACCACCCGTGTTCAGGGTGCCAGGAGCGCAGGTGACCACGTAGTCCTGCGTCCAGATCAGCGGCTTGGCCTCCCACGAACCGCCACCGGTCGCATCGATCATCACCCAGCCGTCGCCGGAGGTCACCTCGTTGGGCTTCTTGGTCCCGGGACCGTCCGGATTGTTCGTGTAGGTCCCGCCCGAGACCGTCCACACGGAGGTGTTCGGCACCGCCTGCAAGCACGACGGATGATTGTCGCGCACGCTGTACACCAGCCACAACATCTTCCGGTCGATCCGATTCGTGATGGTGACCGTGTCACCGACCTTCACCTTGCCGTCGACGAGGGTGGCGCCCTCGACCGATCGTTGGAAACTCACGGTGTCGTTCTCACCGCTGACGGGGCCGACGGTGTCGGCGGCCGCCGCACCGGTGCCGATTCCCGCCAGCGCGGCAGCCGCCGCGCAACTGCCCACGACCGCCACTGTCCGTCTGATTGTCGACATGTTCGTCTGCTTTCTCGAGGTGTTGGTATGCGCGCTCATCCGAGGCTGCCCGTGTAGATGCTTCCGGTGTCCATGCCGGCGCTTCCGCTGCCGAGGCTTCCACCGAGGCTGCCGCTCGCCGGGCTGGCCGAGACGTAGACGTTCTCGGTCACGGTGACCGGCTCTGCGCTGGAGATGACGGCGCGCAGCGGGTAGGTCCCGGCCTTCTTCGGCACCCAGGTGCAGCTGACGCGGCGGTCACCGTCGAGCTCGAGGTTTCCGCAACCGTCGAGCGACTTGCCGTCGGCGGTGAGGACCACCTTGTCGCCGGGGCGGCCGTCGGGGTTCTTGACGGTGATCTCGACGTCGTTGTCGGCCATCGCATCCTTCGGGTTCACCGAGATCCCGGGAACGCCGCGCGTCACCTCGATGTTCGGGCCGACGTTCGGATGGTCGCCGTTGTCGCCCACCCAGGTGGTCGAGTACTGCAGTCCGCCGGTGTTCAGCACCCCGACGTCGCACTTGAGCAGGTAGTCCTGCGACCAGGCGATGCTCTCCCAGGAGTTGGCCGCGGGCGCGTCGATCTTCGCCCATCCCGGACCGGAGGAGAACTCGTCGGGCTTCATGGCGCCGGAGACGTTCGGATTGTTCGTGTAGGTCTTGCCGCTCACCTTCCACACCGAGGTGTTGGGCACGGCCTCCATGCACGTCGGGTGCGTGTCCTTGACCCAGTAGATGAGCCATGCGAGTTTGCGGTCGAGCCGGTTGGTGACGGTGATGACCTCTCCGTTGGGCACCTTGCCGTCGACCAGTTTGAGTCCGCTGATCTCGCGGGAGAAGTTCACGGCACTGCTGCTGCCCTTCGCCGGACCGACGGTGTCGGCGTCCGCCGCACCCGATCCGGACATCACGCCGACCGCGCCCAGCGCAGCGATCGCCCCTGCCGCTGCGAGTCGTCGCAGCACGATCTTGGTTTTCAACACAGCCTCCTCGATTCGCGGCGCGGGATCAGGTGGGAGGGCGCCGCGACAGCGTCCGATAAATGTATGGATCCGACGAGGGCGAACGCTTCATCGAGCTGTCGATACGTCCCGAATTGCGTGCTGCCAGCACAAAAACTGCGACATATCGGCCGTTCGTAGGACGGCCGGCACGAAGTGGAGGGCGGCGCACCGCCCGCCGGACACGACGATGCCCGCAGGTTCCCCTGCGGGCATCGGTCGGAGTCGATGTGGTTCGGTCGCGCGCCCTACTGCGCCAGCAGTCCCTTCGCCACGTGGGTCACCTGGATCTCGTTCGACCCGGCGTAGATCATCAGCGACTTCGCATCGCGCGCCAGCTGCTCCACGCGGTACTCGGCCATGTAGCCGTTGCCGCCGAAGAGCTGCACCGCCTCCATCGCGACCTCGGTCGCCGCCCGGGAGGAGTACAGCTTCATCGCGGACGCCTGGGCCAGTGTCGGCGGCTTGCCGGCCTTGGCCGCCTCCATCGCGACGAAGAGCATGTTCTGCACGTTGAGCCGCGCGATCTCCATCTCCGCGAGCTTGAGCTGAATTAGCTGGAACTTTCCGATCTCCTGTCCCCACAGGGTGCGCGTCTTGGCGTAGTCGATGGAGAGCCGCTGGCATTCGTTGATGATGCCCAGGGACAGCGCGGCGATGCCGATCCGCTCGGCGGTGAATCCGGCCTTCGCGCTGTCGCCGCCCCGCTTGTCCGATCCGGTCTCCTCGGTCTCTCCGAGCAAACGATCCCGGCCCACCCGGACGTTGTCGAAGAACAGCTCACCGGTCGGCGAACTCATCATGCCCATCTTCTTGAACGGCTTGCCCTGGGTGAGTCCCTCCATGCCCTTGTCGAGGACGAAGGTAAGCACCTTGCGATCGCGCATCGGCGTGCCGTCGCCCTCGTCGAGCTTGGCGAAGACCACCATGGTGTCGGCGTACGGGCCGTTGGTGATGAAGGTCTTGTTGCCGTTGAGGATGTAGTCGTCGCCGTCGCGGCGCACCGTCGTCTTCATCCCGCCGAGCGCGTCCGAGCCGCTGTCGGGCTCGGTGATGGCCCACGCCCCCACCTTCTCCATCGTCACCAGCTCCGGAAGCCAGCGACGCTTCTGCGCCAGGGTGCCGCGGCTGCGGATCGTCGAGACCGTCAGGCCCAGTGAGACGCCCATCGACGCGATGAGGCCCAGGCTGACCCCCGCCATCTCCATGTTGAGGATCAGGAACATCGAGTTGGCGAGACTGTTCGATCCGCCGCCCGAGGATCGCGGCTCGCCCGCCTCCTCGGCTGCGAGCTCCTTCTCCAGGCTCTCGGCGTTCATCGAGTCCATCCCGAAGGTCGCCAGCATCTTGCGGAGGATGTCGTACGGCGGGAGCGACCCCGACTCCAGACCCTCCAGATTGGGCCGGACCTCCTTGTCGATGAAGCCGCGCACAGCGTCGCGGACCATCACATCTTCCTCAGACCACTCGAACATCAAGCCTCCAAACTGGAACACGTTTCACTTGGGTCTGACGGTAGCGCATCGTGCCACCGACCCGGTAGGTCGACGCCCTCAGTCGACCGGCTCGTCACAGCGCCGATCCGTCCCGTACGGCGGCCTCGGCCAGGCGACTGTGCCACTGCCGATTGAGCCACATCTCGACCAGTTCCGGCGCCACGCCCGCCTGCGCGGCCCAGCGGTGAAGCAGGGAGTTGTACCGCACGTATCTGCGGACGGAGTAGTGCGACACCGACGACGCGACAAGCCAGCCGTTCCACGTGAGACTGCCGGCGCTGGCAGCATCCAGCAGTTGCGGACGGTCGGGTGCCCCGGAGTGGATCGCCCAGCAGTACAGGGACATCAGGACGTGGCCCACACCAGGAGCGACCGGCCATCCCGACCAGTCCCGATACGCCGCGGCGTCGATCAGTGCCGGAGCGCGCCGGCAGGCGACGAGCGCACGCTCGACCGCGGCGAACGGCGTGCCCGCATCCCGCCCGGACCGGACGTCGACGAATCGGCGGACACCGCCGCGCAGCGGGTGCTCGGCCAGCCAGGCGGCACACATGTACAGGCGATCGAGTTCCGGTTCGTCACCGAGGCCCATTCCGTGCACACCCGGCTCGAGATCGCCCCGACGCAGGTACGCGGTGCCCTTCCACACCTGCGTTCCGTCCGCATCGCGCCCGCTGACCTGCGCCGGGATCTCGCACTGAGCCAGGCGCTCGTTCCACCAGTCGAGATCCACTTCGACGACATCCTCGAGAACCGTCTCGGCGTAGGGCTGGTTCCGGCACCAGGCGATGCAGTCCGCCGGAATCACCAGGTGCGCGTCCGCGCCGTCGCCGCTCCAACTCTCGTCCATGCGGCCGATGGTCGCACGGCCCTCTGACATCGACGTCGCACCTGCTCCGCGACGTCAGAGCGTGACCGTGTACAGCCCGCCCGGGCACACGTCGGCCGCAAAGAAGCTCGCGGCGTCCTCGCAGAGCACGGCCTGTGCGACCGGGCCCGCGACCACGAGCGTCGCCGGCCCACCCGCGGCGAGCGCGGCGAGAACGCCGCGAATCCGACCCACGAACGCGCCGACCGACTCACCGCCGTGGCCCGACCACAGGGGATCGCCGAACCAGGCGCCCAACTGCGCCGGGTCGACCGACTCCGGCGCGGTCGACCGCCAGCGGCCGACGTCGAGCGACGCCAGTCGCGGGTCGACGCCGAACAGACCGCACGCCAGGCGTGCGGTCTGCGTCACCGATCTCTCGGGTCCGGCGATCACCCGTCCGGCCCGGGGCAGCCGCGATGCGAGCGCCGCCGCATCCCGGCGGCCACGCGAGTCGAGATCGTCGTGCTCGCCGCCGAACCGGACCGCTCTGTTGGGTGCGGTCCGCGCGGCGACCACCAGATGCACCGACGTCAGGCGCCGACCTCCGCGAGCGTGCGGTCGGAAGTCTTGGACCGGCGCATCATCACGCCGAGCAGCGCGACGAACGCCACGGTCAGGACCGTCCACAGAAGTACCTGGTTCGCGATCGCGTACACCCGGAAGTCGGCCACCACCTGTCCGGGGAATCCGGCGCCGACGATCCGGTCGCCGTCCATCACCGGACCGGGGATCTCCTTGAACTCGGGAAGAAGCGCGGCCGTGATGGTCACACCGACCAGGTACACCACCGCGGAGGTGACACCCGACCACAGTCCGCCGATCCGGTCCGCGAGCCGGCAGCCGAGGATCACCGCGACGACCATCAGCGCCACCGACACCAGCGTCAGCGTCAGGTAGGCGCCCGACCGCGCTCCGATGGTGTCCTCCTCGCCGACCGCGGGCGGGTTGGGCGGGTAGACGAAGTAGGGGACGCCGATCACGGCCACGAAGGCCACGGCACCCAGCCCCGCTGCGACCGCCCGAGGGTCCGCGGCCGGCCACCGACGTCCCACGTAGGCCCACAGAACTGTGAACGCGACGGCGAACAGGGCGCCCATCGCGACGGCGAAGACGACCGTGCCGACTCCCGCACCGATGTTCTCCTGGACGGTTCGGCTGTAGATCTCGTGCTCGTGTGCATGCTCGCCGGACAGCATCGACTCGGCGTGCGACCGCTCCTCCTCGTAGTCGATGGCCAGCCGCACCTGCGGTTCGATGAAGATCCGCGCATAGACGAACGACACCAGTCCGGCGATCAGGCCTGCGAGCACGCCTGCGCCGGTGAATCTGCGCTCCATTGTTCTGTTGTCTCCCCGGCTCAGTGGCAGGGGAAGCCGAGGAAGTGCCGTGCGTCGTGCACGAACTCGTGGACATGGGTGTCGCTGCCGAACACCGACACCGCGCCCTGGTCGTATCCCAGGAAGTAGTAGGCGAGCGCCGCGAGTGCCACGGTGGCGGTGAGCCAGAGGGCCGCGCTCGCGGCGGAGAGGTTCGGCACGGCGAGGGAACGTACGCCCTGCGTTGCGGTGGATGCGGTCATCGTCGACGTCCTGTTCTCCCGGATCACGCGCCCGGGGTCGGCATTGTTCACACCGATGCGACTGTCTGGCTCGCAGTCCGACGGCGTCGTCGGCGGACCGCTCACAGTGGCGCGACCGCCCCGGATTCGCACCGGGTTAACCGCATCGGCCCGCTGAGTGTACCGCCGGCCGCAATCCGCTGAGTGTCACAGGTGTGCGCTTGAATGGGAGTGTGGCATCGGGCAGTCAGATCCTTCGGAGCATGCATCCGGCCACGCAGCGGTGGTTCAGCGACGCGTTCGGCGCGCCGACCCGAGCCCAATCCGGTGCGTGGACGGCGATCGCCCGCGGCGAGAACACCCTCGTCGTGGCTCCGACCGGGTCGGGCAAGACCCTCGCAGCCTTCCTGTGGGCCATCGACTCGCTGTACCGCGAGCGGATCGACGCCGCGACCGGCGGCAGTGCGGGCACCGCTCCGGGTGTCCGGATCCTCTACATCTCACCGCTCAAGGCACTCGCCGTCGACGTGGAGCGGAACCTGTCGGCACCACTGGTGGGCATCGCGCACGCGGCGCAGATCATGGGACTCGACGCACCGTCGATCACGGTCGGAGTCCGGTCCGGGGACACCTCGGCGGCCGACCGCCGACGGCTGCAGGCCCATCCGCCCGACATCCTGATCACCACGCCCGAATCGCTCTACCTGATGCTGACCTCCTCGGTGCGCGAGACCCTCGCCACGGTGACGACGGTGATCGTCGACGAGGTGCACGCCGTCGCAGCGACCAAGCGGGGCACGCACCTGGCGCTCTCGCTCGAACGGCTCGATGCGCTGCTCGAGCGGCCCGCGCAGCGCATCGGGCTGTCAGCGACCGTGCGGCCCGAGGAACTCGTCGGCGAGTTCCTGGCGGGCGAGGGCGACTGCACCGTCGTGAAGCCGCCTGCGGCGAAGACCTTCGACCTCTCCGTGGACGTGCCGGTGGAGGACATGACCGCCATCCCGCCGCCGGACACCGGGACGGACGATCTCGACGACGCCTTCTCCCCGACCGCCGGTTCCCTCTGGCCCCACGTGGAGTCGGCGATCGTCGACCGCATCGAGGAGAATCGCTCGACGATCGTCTTCGCGAACTCTCGTCGTCTCGCCGAACGTCTGACCGCCCGGCTGAACGAGATCGCCGCCGAACGCGCGGGCATCGAGTTCGACCCGGACCGACCGAACCCGACAGTGCCCGGCGGGATGCCCGCCTACGTCTCGGCCAGTGGAGACACGGCGGGCGCGCCCGCCGTCCTCGCCCGCGCCCACCACGGCTCGGTGAGCAAAGAGCAGCGTGCACAGATCGAGGACGATCTGAAATCCGGCAGGCTCCGGTGCGTGGTCGCAACGAGCTCACTGGAACTCGGCATCGACATGGGTGCCGTCGACCTCGTGATCCAGGTGGAGGCCCCGCCGTCCGTCGCGGCCGGGCTGCAGCGCATCGGCCGCGCCGGACACCGGGTCGGCGAGGTGAGTCGCGGCGTGCTGTTTCCGAAGCACCGCACCGACCTGATCCACTGCACGGTGGTGGCGCAGCGAATGCTCGCCGGCCGCATCGAGGCGCTCTCGGTACCGGCCAACCCGCTCGACATCCTCGCCCAGCAGACCATCGCGGCGACCGCCGTCGACGATCTCGACGTCGACGACTGGTACGCGACCGTCCGGCGCGCGATGCCGTATCGGACCCTCACCCGCGACGTGTACGACGCCGTCCTCGATCTGATATCCGGCCGGTATCCGTCCGACGAATTCGCCGAACTGCGCCCGAGGGTGGACTACGACCGCGCAGCCGGGCGGCTCACCGCCCGGCGCGGCACCCTGCGTCTGGCGGTCACCTCCGGCGGGACCATCCCCGACCGCGGGCTGTTCGGCGTCTTCCTCGTGGGCGGGACCGACCGCGCAGAAAGCGGCCAACCCCGCCGGGTCGGAGAGCTCGACGAGGAGATGGTCTACGAGTCACGGGTCGGCGACGTGTTCGCCCTCGGCGCGTCGAGCTGGCGAATCGAGGAGATCACACACGATCGGGTGCTGGTCTCGCCCGCGTTCGGCATGCCGGGGAGGCTGCCGTTCTGGATCGGCGACGCCGTCGGTCGTCCGGCCGAGCTCGGTGCGGCGATCGGTGAGTTCATCGGGATCGCGGGCCATGAGGAGAAGCTCGCCGCACTCGCCGCCGAACTCGGGCTCAGTGCCAATGCAGAGCGCAACCTGTCCGCGCTGATCGCCCAGCAGCGCGATGCCACCGGCGTGCTCCCGACCGACCGCACCCTCGTACTGGAACGCTTCCGCGACGAGCTCGGCGACTGGCGGCTGGTGCTGCACTCCCCCTACGGCCTGCGGGTCCACGCACCGTGGGCCGGTGCCGTGGCCGCGCAGCTCTCGGCACGTCTCGGCATCGACGGGGCCACCACTGCCACCGACGACGGCATCATCGTGCGCCTCCCCGACACCGATGACGATCCGCCGGGGGCCGACGTCTTCCTCCTCGACCCCGAGCACATCGAAGCGGACGTCACACGCGCGCTGGCCGATTCGTCACTGTTCGCGTCGCGGTTCCGCGAGTGCGCCGGGCGGGCGCTGCTGCTTCCGCGCCGTGATCCCGGAAAGCGTGCCCCGCTGTGGCAGCAGCGGCAGCGCAGCGCCCAGCTGCTGGCGGTGGCGTCGCGCTTCAGCGATTTCCCGATCATTCTCGAGACGGTCCGCGAATGCCTCTCCGACGTCTACGACCTGCCCTCGCTGGTGGACGTCCTCACCCGCATCATGCAGCGCAAGATCCGGATCACCGAGGTCGAGACGTCCACGCCGTCGCCCTTCGCGGCCTCGATGCTGCTCGGCTACGTCGGCTCGTTCATCTATGACGACGACGCCCCGCTCGCCGAACGCCGGGCGACCGCGCTGTCCCTCGACACCGCGTTGCTCGCCCAGCTCCTCGGCCGCGTCGACCTGCGTGAGTTGCTCGATCCCGCAGTGATCACGGAGGTCGTCGCACGGCTCCAGCGGACGGCTCCGGAACGGCGGGCGCGCGACGATCAAGATGTGGTGGACCTGCTGCGATGGCTGGGACCGTGCACACCCGGACAGATCGCCGAACGCTACCGGGGCGACGACCCACTCGCCGTTCCGCTCGACGAGGTGCTCGAGCGACTCGTCGCCGACGGCCGCCTGATCGAGGTGCCCTTCCGCGGCGCGACCGCTCTGGCCTCGGTCGACGACGCAGCGCGCCTCCGCGACGGCCTCGGCATACCGCTCCCGCTGGGCGTCCCCGCCGCCTACCTCCAGCCTGTCGCCGATCCCCTGGCCGACCTGGTGCACCGTTACGCCCGCACCCACGGACCGTTCACCACCGCCGATGTCGCGGAAGCTCTCGGCATGGCGCCCGCGGTGGTGACCCGGACCCTTGAAGAGCTCGCGGCGCGACGAACGGTGATCGAGGGCGAGTTCATTCCGCTCCCGCCCGAACCGCAGACCGGGCGCACCCCGAGCCAGTGGTGCCATTCCGACGTCCTCACCCAGCTCCGCCGCGGATCGCTGGCGGCCGGGCGCGCCGAAGTGGAGCCGGTCAGCGCCGAGGCGTACACCCGATTCCTGCTCGGCTGGCAGCACGTCACCGGGAAGTCACGGCTGCGCGGCGCCGCCGGCGTCGCGGCCGTCGTCGAGCAACTCGCCGGACAGCCGATACCGGCGTCGGCGTGGGAGACGCTGGTGCTGCCGGCCCGGGTGGAGGACTACCGGCCGTCGATGCTCGATGAGCTGACCGCCTCCGGCGAGGTGATCTGGTCCGGACACGGGGGCATCGGCGGGGCCGACGGCTGGGTGGCCCTGCATCTGGCCGACGCCGCCGCACTCACCCTCCGGCCCGCCGAGGACACCGAACTGACTCCCGCGCAGGACGCGGTCCGGACCGCTCTCGACCGGGGCGGGGCCCTGCGCTTCCGCGAGCTGTCCGACGCGCTGTACAACGCAGAGCACGCGATCCCCGACGGTGAACTGCCGGAGCTGCTGTGGGATCTCGTCTGGGCCGGGCTCATCACGAACGACTCGTTCTCGGTGGTCCGCGCCGCGCTGAACCCGCCGCGCAGCGCACGATCGTCGGCCACCTCCGCCCACCGGACTCGCGGTCGGCCGCCGCGTCTGCGCGCCGCGCGGCTGTCGTCGCAGTATCTGGCGGGTGCTGCGGGTGCGGCAGCCACGCCGCCCACGGTCGGGGGGCGGTGGTCGGTGATCCGTCGCATCGCCGTCGATCCGACCACCGCTGCCGCTGCCACCTGCGAGGTGCTTCTCGACCGCTACGGCGTGGTGACGAAGGGAGCCGTGACCGCCGAATCGACCGAGGGCGGGTTCGCGCGAATCTACAAGGCGCTCGGCGTCTTCGAGGACAACGGCCAGGTGCGGCGCGGGTACTACATCGACGGGCTGGGAGGCGCGCAGTTCGCCGCCGGTCACACCGTCGACATCCTGCGCGAGTCGGCTGTCGTCGCACGCCAGGAACGGTGCGCGGCGGTGGTGCTCGCGGCCACCGATCCGGCGAATCCGTACGGTGCGGCCCTCGACTGGCCCGAGCGAGCCGTCGAATCGGGGCATCGGCCCGGCCGGAAGCCGGGAGCGGTCGTGATCCTGGTGGGCGGACGCGCCGCGGTGTTCATCGAGCGCGGCGGAAAGACGGTGCTCACCTTCACCGCCGAGACCGAGATCCTCGAGGCGGCCGCGGCGGCGCTGTCGCACGCGGTCACCACCGGGGCGGTGCCGCGCATCCACATCGATCAGGTCGACGGCGAGCCGGTACGCCGCACACCGCTGGGTGACCGACTGGTCGCCTCCGGCTTCGCGACCACGCCCCGGGGGCTGCGGATGAACTACGACCCGAGGAGCCGGTAGCGGTGCCCGAAGGCGACACCGTGTTCCGTGCGGCGCACCGCCTCCGCACCGCGCTCGTCGGAAAAACCCTGAGCGACAGCGACTTCCGAGTACCTCGCTACGCCACCACCGACCTGTCCGGTGCGCGCGTCGAGTCCGTGCGGTCGGCGGGAAAGCACTTGTTCATCGATCTGCGGCGTCCCTCGGGCACCCCGGTCTCGATCCACTCGCATCTGATGATGGAGGGCCTGTGGGACGTGCACGCCATCGGTGCGAAGTGGCGCAGGCCGTGGCACACCGCACGAGTGGTGCTGCGTGCCGGAGACATCGAGGCCGTCGGCTTCGATCTCGGCGTCCTGGAACTGCTCGCCGATCCCGGCCCCGCGGTCGCCCATCTCGGCCCGGACCTGCTCGGCGACGATTGGGATGCGGCTCGCGCCGTCGAGAATCTGGCCGCCGCCCCCGATACCCCGATCGGCATCGCTCTCCTAGACCAGCGCAATCTGGCGGGTGTCGGCAACGTGTATCGCAGCGAACTCTGCTTCATGCGGCGCGTGCACCCGGCCACACCGACGGCCGCGGTCGACCTGCCGCCACTGGTGGACCTCGCGCACCGGTTGTTGACGGCCAACCGGCTGCGCGTCGCCCGCGTCACCACGGGCGCCACCGGCCGCGGCCGGGAACTGTGGGTGTACGGCCGCGACCGCCGCCCGTGCCGCAGATGCGGTACCGCCGTCGAACGCGGGATGCTGGGCGAGCCGCCGGCCGAGCGCAGCATCTATGTGTGTCCGCGATGTCAGACACGGTGACGCGGATGCGCCGAACCCCTAGGGTCGGGCGCAAGACCGGTCGGCCCCAGGCGTCGACCCGCACCGCGACGTCAGGAGGACGAATGGACATCGAACAGCGCGTGGCCGCACTCGAGAAGATCGAAGCGATCAAGGAACTCAAGTACCGCTATTGGCGCGCCTGCGACGCCAAGGATCCCCGCGGATTCCGTGACGCCTTCATCGCCTCCGGCGCCCGGATCGATTACGGCCGCCTCGGCGCGTTCGACGACGTCGAGCCGATGGCGCGGATCTTCACTCAGGTGGCACTGCACAAGGTGGACGGTCGCCACGCCATCCTCGACATGCACCACGGGATGCACCCGGAGATCCGGCTCACCGGTGAGTCGTCTGCGATCGGCCGGTGGACGCTACGATTCCGACAGCTCAACCTGTCGGACCGTACCGAGACGATCGCCACCGGCGAATACGACGACGAGTACGTCGTCGAGAACGGCGAATGGAAGATGTCGAAGTGCGTCTTCACCGAGACCTGGTCGGTGACACGCCCACTCGACGCCGGGGCGATCATCACCGAGGGCGCCTTCGCCGCAGAGTCGGCCGGGTGAACCGGATCAGCGGATCTCGTGGTCGGGCTCGGGCCCGAAGACGAACCGCCTGCCGGTGATCTCCTCCACGGCGATCTCCACGTACGTCGTCCGCACCGTGGGAATCCAGGGGTTGAGCGGGGTCTGGTCGGCCGCTTCGATCTCCGCGGAGTCTCGGAGGATGCGGGCGCGCCCCTTGGCCACCACGCTCCAGCCGATCCGGCTGGTGAAGGCGTCCACCTCGATCACTGCTCGGTCGTTGACGGCGAGCTCGGCCAGCTTCGTGCCCTCCGCGGTCCGGAACAGGATCTTGCCGTTCGACACGTAGATGTTCACCGGGAAGACGTCCGGCTGCCCGTCGACGCAGACCGCCAGCCTGCCGAGGACGCTGCCCTCCAGCAGTTCCCACGACTGTTCGTTGCTCAGGTTCTCCACCGGCTGCGTACTCATGGCCCCAGTCTGGCCCAGACCGCCCGGGCTGTACAGGGCACTTGGTCTGTGAGCCGGGCGACGTGAGTCGGATTCGCCGCTAGTCCGGAACGGGAACCGGTTCGAGGATCTCGCGGCGCGCCTCCGGTGCCGCGGCGCGCAGCGCATCGGCGGAGGCGTCGTCGGGCTGGCGCTGCGAGGCGATCTCGGCGTCCACCCGCGCCTTGTACGTCGCGACCTCGGTGGCGACCCTCGTCTCGTCCCATCCCAGGACCGGGGCGATCAACTCGGCCACCTCCTGCGCGCAGTCGACCCCGCGGTGGCTGTACTCGATCGCGATCCGCGTGCGACGGGCGAGCACGTCCTCCAGGTGGAGTGCGCCCTCGGCCCACACCGCGTAGACGATCTCGACCCGCAGGTACTGCGGTGCCGCCTGCAGCGGCTGCAGCAGCGACTCGTCGGCGTCGGCGTAGTACAGCACGTCGTCGAGCAGTGAGCCGTAGCGGTTCAGCAGCCGCCGGATCCGGTAGGGATGCAGGCCGAACCGCTGCCCCAGGTGCTCGCACTGGTTGATCAGTGCGAAGTAGCCGTCGGCCCCCACCAGCGGCACCCGCTCGGTGATCGACGGTGCGACACGGGTGGGGATGTAATCGTTGCAGGCGTCCACGGCGTCGGCCCCCATCACCCGGTAGGTGGTGTACTTGCCGCCCGCGATCGACACCAGGCCGGGTGCGACGACGGCCACCGCATGCTCGCGGGAGAGTTTGGAGGTCTCGTCGTCCTCACCGGCGAGCAGCGGCCGCAGCCCGGCGTACACGCCTTCGATGTCGTCGTGCGTCAGCGGGGTCACCAGTTCCTGGTTCACCCGGTCGAGGAGGTAGTCGATGTCTTTACGCGTGGCGGCGGGATGCGCGAGGTCGAGGTTCCAGTCGGTGTCGGTGGTGCCGATGATCCAGTGCGTCTCCCAGGGGATCACGAAGAGCACCGAACTGGCCGTCCGCAGGATGATCGCAGTCTCCGAGACGATCCGGTCGCGCGGGACCACGATGTGCACTCCCTTGGACGCACGCACCTTGAAGTGACCGCGCTGCTTCGAGAGTGCCTGCACCTCGTCGGTCCACACCCCGGCCGCGTTGATGACGCAGTGTCCGCGCACCTCGGTGGTCTCCCCCGTCTCCGAATCGCGGACCTTCACGCCCATCACCCGGTCGGACTCGGTGAGGAAGCCGACGGCCTGCGTCGAGGTCCGGATCACCGCACCGTACTGCGACGCGGTGCGGGCGAGGGTGAGGCTGTGACGGGCGTCGTCGACGACCGTGTCGTAGTACCGGATGCCGCCGATCAGCGAATCGCGCTTGAGGCTCGGCGCCACGCGCAGCGCACCCGACCGCGACACGTGCCGTTGTCCCGGAACCGATTTGGCGCCGCCCATCCGGTCGTAGAGGAACAGTCCGGCGGCCATGTACGGGCGCTCCCAGAAGCGGCGCGTGAGCGGAGCGAGGAAGGGCAGCGGCTTCACCAGGTGCGGAGCGAGCAGACGCAGCGACAGCTCGCGTTCACGCAGCGCCTCCCGCACCAGACCGAACTCGAACTGCTCCAGGTAGCGGAGCCCGCCGTGGAACATCTTCGACGAGCGGCTCGAGGTGCCGGACGCGATGTCGCGGGCCTCCACGAGCGCCACGCGAAGACCGCGAGTGGCCGCGTCGAGCGCCGCGCCGACGCCGACCACTCCGCCGCCGACGACCACGATGTCGAACTGTTCAGAGCCCAGTCTGCGCCAGGCCTCGTCGCGATAGGCGGGGCTGAGGTCGGCGGGCCGATCCGGATTGAACTCGCTCTCCATATTTCGCAAGACTACCCGAGGGTAACCGGCCGTCATGCCAGACTTGACGGCGTGAAATCGGATGCTCAGTACGTCGCCGCAATCGATCAGGGAACCACGTCCACCCGGGCGATGATCTTCGACCGCAAGGGGTCTGTGATGATGAGCGAGCAGGTGGAGCACAGACAGATCTTTCCCCGCGCCGGCTGGGTGGAGCACGACCCGATGGAGATCTGGCGCAACACCCGTCGCGTGGCCGCCGCCGCGCTGGCGGCGGCGCAGCTGCATCCGGGGAACATCGCGGCATGCGGGATCACCAATCAGCGGGAGACCACCGTCGTCTGGGATCGGCACACCGGCACTCCGATCCACAACGCGATCGTCTGGCAGGACACCCGCACCGATGCGCTGTGCGAGGAACTCGCGGGCGAGCACGGCGTCGACCGCTATCGCGAGCGGACCGGGCTGCCGCTGTCGACGTACTTCGCCGGGCCGAAGGTCGCGTGGATCCTCGACAACGTCGAGGGCGCCCGCGATCGCGCCGAGGCCGGCGACCTGCTGTTCGGAACGATGGACAGCTGGCTGGCGTGGAACATGACCGGCGGCGTCGACGGCGGGCTGCACGTCACCGACGTGACGAATGCGTCCCGCACCATGCTGATGGATCTGCATACGCTGCAATGGGATCCGGAGATCTGCGCGGACCTGCGCATCCCGATGTCGATGCTTCCCGAGATCCGGTCGAGCTCCGGTGTGATCGGGAGCCTGCGGACCTCGGGCTCCCTCCCAGATGTGCCGCTGGGCGGCATCCTGGGCGACCAGCAGGCCGCGATGTTCGGCCAGGCCTGCCTGGAACCCGGCGAGGCGAAGAACACCTACGGCACCGGCAACTTCCTGCTGCTCAACACCGGCACCGAGGCAGTGCTCAGCAAACACGGCCTGCTGAGCACCGTCTGCTATCGACTGGGCGATGAGCCGGCACGCTATGCGCTGGAGGGATCGATCGCGGTCACCGGCTCCCTGGTCCAATGGCTGCGCGACAACCTCGGGATCATCGACACGGCCGCCCAGGTGGAGGAGTTGGCCCGCCGAGCCGACGACAACGGGGGCGTCTACTTCGTCCCGGCGTTCTCCGGGCTGTTCGCGCCCCGCTGGCGACCGGATGCGCGCGGCGTGATCGTCGGGCTCACGCGGTTCGCCGACCGCACGCACATCGCACGCGCCGTCCTGGAGGCCTCCGCGTACCAGACGCGCGAGGTGATCGAGGCGATGCAGGCCGACTCGGGCGTGCACCTGCAGACGCTGAAGGTGGACGGCGGCATGGTCGTCAACGAGCTGTTGATGCAGTTCCAGTCGGACATCCTGGATGTCCCCGTGGTGCGGCCGGTGGTGAACGAGACCACCGCGCTGGGCGCCGCATACGCGGCCGGCCTCGCCGTCGGCTATTGGTCGAGCACCGATGAGATCCGCGACAACTGGGCGCGCGGCGGGCGGTGGGAACCGCGGATGTCGGAGTCCGACCGCACACGGCTTTTCGAGGGCTGGAACCGCGCGGTGACGCACAGTTTCGATCTGGCATGAGCCATTGACATACAACCGATTAGTTGTATGTTTGAGAGGTGACCGAGGACGACGAGGACCGCGCTGACGCGCTGTTCCACGCCCTCTCCGACCGCACACGGCGGGACATCCTCCGGCGGGTGCTGGCCGGCGAGCACTCGGTCACCGCGTTGGCGGAGAAGTACGACATGAGCTTCGCCGCGGTACAGAAGCACGTCGCCGTCCTCGAACGGGCCGGTCTGCTGGTGAAACGCCGTGCGGGCCGCCAGCAGATGGCGTCCGGCGACGTGAACGCTGTGCGCTCGGTGTCGGCGATGCTCTCCGACATCGAACAGATCTGGCGGGGCCGCATCGCCCGCGTCGACGACTTGCTCGCCGCATCCCCGGCCCCGACGACCGACACCACCGATCCCTCTGACATCCCACGAGACCATCGACCCTGAGGACCAGCCATGCCTGTCATCGACGTCCAGACCGACACGGACGCTCTCACCCTGACCATCACCGCCGAATTCGCCGCGCCTGTGGAGCGCGTCTGGGAGGTGTACGAGAACCCACGCCGACTCGAGAAGGTGTGGGGACCGCCCGAGTACCCGGCGACCTTCGTCGAGCACGACTTCACTCGCGGCGGACGCGCCACCTACTACATGACCAGTCCCGAAGGTGAGAAGTTCGGGGGCTGGTGGCGCTTCGAGACAATCGACCCGATGTCGTCGTTCACCTTCGAGGACGGTTTCGCCGATGCCGAACTCAAGCCGCTCGACGGCATGCCGGTGTCGCAGAACCGCTACGTCTTCGAGGCCACAGACAGCGGCACGCGCGCTGTCTTCACCTCCACCTACGAGAGCGCCGAGAACCTCCAGAAGGTCTTGGAGATGGGCATCATCGAGGGAGCCTCGGCGGCGATCAACCAGATCGACGACCTCCTCGCCGCGTAGGCGAATCGGGCTCGCGCATGCGGCGGTCGACGGCGAACTCCCGCAGCGCGACCGCGATGCCGCAGAAGGCCAACGCGGCGAAACCGAAGCTGAGGACCCTGGCCGATCCCACGATGTCGGGGCCGCCCAGAGCCACCAGCAGACCCGCCAGCGCCGAGCCGCAGGCGTTCGCGATCAGCTGGCTGGTGTTCAGTCCCGCCGACGCCTGGGCGGCCTCCGCTTCGTCATCGGTGACCCGCAGACCCGCGGTGAACCAGTGCGCCATCGCCATGCCGATGCCGCAGCCGCCGACGAACAGCACCGCGTACCACGCCACGATCACGCCGGGCGAGGGGTCGCGCATCTGCAGCAGGCCGTACAGGATCAGCCCCGACCCCAGCAGGAGCGGACCGCAGATCCGGACCGCTCGCCGCCCGCGCTCGCTCTCGATTCCGCTCGCAGAGATCGAGGCGACCGTCCATCCCCAGGACAGTGCCGCTCCGAGGAAACCGGCGGCGAGCGGCCCGAGCCCGCCGATCCGCTGCCCGAACAGCGGCAGGAAGGTCTCCACCGTCGACACCGCGGCGAGAACCAGGATCGCCAGGTAGATCCATCGCAGCGGCGACCGGCCCCGATAGGTCGTCTCCGGCAGCACTCGGGAACTCGCCCGCCGCTCCCAGCCCACGAAGCCCAGGCCCGCCAGCACGGCGAAGGCCAGCAGCGTCCACGTCGCGATCCCGTGCACCAGCGAGGCCACGCTGATCGCTCCGACCGCCGTCGTCAGCAACGCCAGCGACATCCACGGAACCGCGGCGGCCGGTTCACCGGATGTGCGCCGTACGGGAAGCGCCCGAAGCGTCATCGCGATCAGCGCCAGCGCCAGGAGGGTGAGCAGGCCGAATGCCCCACGCCAGAAGTGGATCTGGGCGAAGAATCCGCCGACCACGGGTCCGACGAAGTTGCCGACTCCCCACATCGCCGACATCAGGGCGATGGACCGCTGCCACAGATGAGGAGCCAGCACCAACCGCACCACCGCGAAGCCCAGGCCGCCGAGGAGACCGGCCCCGAATCCCTGCAGGGCCCGGCCCACCAGCATCACGGTCATGGTCGGCGACGCGCCGGCGACCACCGTGCCCGCAGCGAACAGCGCGAAGGCCCACACGTACGACCGCCTGGCCCCGAGCCCGGCCAGCCAGCGGCTCACCAACATCGACGAGATCACCGAGACCACCAGGAAGACGGTCATCGTCCAGGCGTACAGGTCCTGACCGCCGATGTCGGCGACCGCACTGGGCAGCAGCGAGGTGGTCAGGTAGACGTTGATCGCGAACAGCGCCACGCCGCCCGCCATCACCACCATCGGCGCGCGGTTGTCGCGCCCCAGCAGTTCCCGCCAGGTGCTCAATCCAGATCGTCGTGCCGGACGAGCTGGCGGGCGGCCTCGGTGATCGATCCCGACAGGGACGGGTACACCGAGAACGTCTGTGCGATCTCCGAGACCTGCAACTTGTTCTCCACGGCGATCGCGATCGGCAGAATCAGCTCCGAAGCGTTGGGCGCGACCACCACGCCGCCGATCACCACGCCGGTCGCCGGGCGGCAGAAGATCTTGACGAAGCCGCGGCGCAGACCGCTCATCTTGGCGCGCGGATTGGTCGACAGCGGCAGCATCACGGTGCGCGCCGGGTACTCCCCCGCGTCGATGGCCTTCTGCGAGACACCGACGTTGGCGATCTCGGGCCGGGTGAAGATGGCCGACGCCACCGTCTTGAGCCGGATCGGGCTCACGCCCTCGCCGAGCGCGTGGTACATGGCGATGCGTCCCTGCATGGCGGCCACCGAGGCGAGCGGCAGCACCCCCGTGCAGTCGCCGGCGGCGTACACGCCGGGCGCCGATGTGCGGGAGACCCGGTCGACGGTGATGTACCCGCCCCGATCGGTCACCACGCCCGCCTCCTCCAGGTTCAGCGAACCGGTGTTGGGGACCGAACCGACCGTCATCAGCACGTGGGTGCCCGTCACCTCCTTGCCGTCCGCGAGGTGCACGGTGGCGGAGTCCTCATCGCGCGTCACCCGGTCGGCGCGCGCGTACTTGATGAGGGTCACTCCGCGCTCGGAGAAGGCCTCCTCCAGGACGCGCGCGGCATCCTCGTCCTCGTGCGGAAGCACGCGGTCCCGGCTCGACACCAGCGTCACCTTCACGCCCAGCTCGGTGTACGCGTGAGCGAACTCGGCGCCGGTGACACCCGATCCGACGATCACCAGATGCTCGGGCAGCTCGGCCAGGTCGTAGAGCTGGCGCCAGTTGAGAATCCGCTCCCCGTCCGGCTGCGCCGTCGGCAGGATCCGCGGCGACGCCCCGGTGGCGATGAGCACCACGTCGCTCTCGTAGGTCTCGGTGGTGCCGTCGGCGAGCGTCGCCACCACTTCGTGCGCTCCGATTCCGGTTCCCGTCCGACCGAGCCGTGCGGTTCCATTGACGATCGTCACGCCCTCGCTGATGAGACGCGAACGGATGTCGGCCGACTGCGCGAAGGCCAGATCCTTCACCCGCTGGTGGATCTGCGGCAGGGTCACCATCGCCTGGTCGGTGGCGATGTTGATGCCGAGGTCCACGGCACGGCGCACCTCGGTGCGGATTCCGGTGGACGCGATGAACGTCTTCGACGGAACGCAGTCCCACAGCACGCACGCGCCGCCGATCCCGTCCGAATCGATGACCGTGATCTCCGCGCCGTAGGCCGCACCGGTCAGGGCCGCCTCGTAGCCGGCCGGCCCACCACCGATGATCACGATCTTCGCCACTGTGCACACTCCTTAGACACGACTCTGGACTCCGTGAACAAACTTATCCCCTGGCTGCTGCGCGCGCCGCCCGGACCGGCCGGTGTTCCCTCATCGGCCACCGACCGAATAGGCTGGCGACGTGCCGATCTATGCCGCCTACGCGTCGAACATGGACCCTGCCCAGATGCTGGAGCGGGCTCCGCACTCGCCGATGGCCTCGACCGGATGGCTCAACGGCTGGCGGCTGACCTTCGCGGGCGACGACATCGGTTGGGAGGGTTCGCTCGCCACCGTGACCGAGGACCGCGACAATCCCGACGCGCGCGTATTCGTGGTGCTCTACGACGTCACCGCAGAGGACGAGAAGAACCTCGACCGCTGGGAGGGCACCGAACTCGGCGTGCACCGCAAGATCCGCGCGCGAGTCGACACCGCCGACGGACCGGTACTGGCGTGGCTGTACGTCATCGACGGCTACGAGGGCGGTCTGCCGTCCGCGCGGTATCTCGGCGTGATGGCCGATGCGGCCGAGATCGCCGGCGCGCCCGCGGACTACGTCGAGCGGCTGCGCCTGCACGAGGCGCGCAACGTGGGTCCCGGGCCCGCGGAGCCGATGGACAACGAAGGCTGACCGCGGTCGGGAAGAATTTTGGCTCCCGGAGCGGTCTGAGAGGCCGTTGCGGGAGCCAAAATTTTTCGGCCGCTCAGTCCAGCTCTCCGGAGAGCACGACTCCCGCGAGCGTCGCGACGCCCACGCCGAGCGCGCGCTCATCGATGTCGAAGTTCGGCTGGTGCAGATCGCACTGCTGGCCGACGCCGGTCCACACTCCGAGCCTGGCCATGGCGCCGGGCACCGACTCCAGATACCACGCGAAGTCCTCGCCGCCGGGCGACTGCGGCGTGTCGACCGCTGCCGCCGGACCGATGGCCTCCACGCTGCGGCGCAGCATCGCGACACTGTGCGGGTCGTTGACCACCGGCGGCACACCGCGCACATAGGTCAAGTCGTAGGTGACTCCCAGCGGCGACACCAGTTCGCCGATGATGCTCCGCACCAGCGGCTCGAGGTCCTGCCACACGTCGCGGTCGCCGGTCCGGACCGTTCCGCGCAAGCGCCCCTCCTGCGGGATCGCGTTGGGGGCGTCACCGGAATGCGCGGCACCCCATGCCATCACGGTGCCCGAGCGCGGGTCCACCCGGCGCGACAGCAGTCCGGGGAGCCCGGTGATGACGGTGCCTATCGCGTACACGAGGTCGGCGGTCAGATGCGGACGCGAGGTGTGCCCGCCGGGCCCGCGCAGATGCACTTCCACACGATCGGCCGCGGAGGTCAGCGCACCCGCGCGCAGACCGACCGTTCCGGCCGCCAGGTGCGGATCGCAGTGCAGCGCGAAGATCCTGGTGAGTCCGTCGGTGACTCCCGCATCGATCGCGTCGAGCGCACCGCCGGGCATCACCTCCTCGGCCGCCTGGAACAGGAGCCGGACCCCGAACGGCAGTTCGCCGCCGGTCTCGGCGAACTCGGACAGCAGCAGCCCGGTGCCGAGCAGAATGGCCGCGTGCGCGTCGTGCCCGCAGGAATGGGAGACACCCTCCACCCGCGAGGTGAACGGAAGTCCGGTCTGCTCCGGGATCGGCAGCCCGTCCAGGTCGGCGCGCAGCCCGATGCGCGGCTTGTCGGCCGGCCCCAGATCGCAGACCACCCCGGTGCCCTTCGGCAGGATCTTCGGGGACAGGCCCGCATCGCTCAGGATCTGCACGACCTTCGCCGTGGTCGCGAACTCGGCCATCGACAGCTCGGGTTCGGCGTGGATCTCCCGGCGCCACGCCACCACGCGGCCGAGATTCGATGCGAGCCAGGCGTCGATCACGGGAGAACTCACAGCAGTGTCTCGGGGGTCGGGGCGGTGAGGTCCTCCAACAGCGGCAGTCGCAGCGCGCGCTTGACGGCACCGAGGTTGTCGCCGGCGAAGGACGCGCGCTCGCGGGCGACCTCGCGGGCGCGGTCGAGCAGGCGGTCGGCCTCGACCGCCTCGTCGACGATCCCGCCGGCGACGGCGTCGGCGGCACCGTAGCGGCGGGAGGTCAGCATCGCCTCGGTGAGGGTCGCATCGGGAACACGCGTGCGCAGCAGACCCGCCATCCCGCGCGGGAAGGGCATGTTCAGCGCCGCCTCCGGCAGCGACCAGAACCCGCGGTCGGAGCGCATGATGCGGTAGTCGGCGCAGAGGGCGAGCATCGCTCCGGCGCCGAACGCGTGGCCGTTGATCGCCGCGATCGTCGGCGTCGCGGCCGTCACCACCTTCGCGTACAGGGCGTGGACGGCATCGAGATACGCCGGCAGCGGCTCCGCACCGGAGAAGATGTAATCGGTGTCGAGGCCGTTGGTGAAGAACTTGCCGGTGGCGCTGATGATGAGCGGCTTCTTCGCGGCGACGGCCTCATCGGTCAGCTCCGACACCCGGGCCATCCACTCACGGCCGAAGCGGTTCTCCGGATTCGCCTCGTCCAGTTCCATGCCCTCGGTACCCAGGTACAACTCGGCGGCGTCTTCGGTGAGAGTCAAGTACGGCATGGCAGAAACCTTATCGCCGCACACCTCGGCAGGAGCAGGCACGGGTGAGACACTACGGTTGCCTCATGGATCCAACCGTCGATCATGACGCCGCGGCAGCCGCCGCGGCCGCCGTCATCGCCACCGCTACCGACTGTCCCCGCCACGACGTGGCCGTCGTCCTGGGATCCGGGTGGGCACCGGCTGCGGCGGCGCTCGGCACGCCGGTCGCGCGACTGCCGATGGCTGACATCCCCGGCTTCGGGACCCCGTCCGCGCGGGGACACGCGGGCACCGTCGAGTCGATTCAGCTCGGCGAAACCCGCGTGCTCGTCCTGCTCGGCCGGATCCACGCCTACGAGGGCCATGCCCTGGCGCGCGTGGTGCACCCGGTACGGACCGCGGCCGCCGCCGGCGCGCACACCGTCGTCCTGACGAACGCGGCGGGCGGCATCCGTCCCGGACTCGAGGTGGGCCGACCCGTGCTCATCGCCGACCAGATCAACCTCACCGGCCGGTCCCCGTTGGAGGGCGCGCACTTCGTGAACATGGTCGACGCCTACAGCCCGGCGCTGCGTGCGGCGGCCCGCCGCGTCGACCCCGAACTGGCCGAAGGCGTATACGCGGGACTGCCCGGTCCCCAGTACGAGACGCCCGCCGAGATCCGCATGCTCGGCGTGATGGGGGCCGACCTGGTGGGGATGTCCACCGTGCACGAGACGATCGCGGCCCGGGCGGCCGGCCTCGACGTCCTCGGACTGTCGCTGGTCACCAATCTCGCGGCGGGAATCACCGGGGAGCCGCTCGACCACGCGGAGGTCCTGGCCGTGGGCCGCGAGTCGGCCGAGCGGATGGGCCGGCTGCTCGGCGCGGTCATCGGCGCGCTCGCCGAACGGTGAGCCGATGCTGACCTTCGGAACCGCCGGTCTGCGGGGCCCCGTGGCGCCCGGGCCCGACGGGATGAACGTCGCCACGGTGACCCGCGCGACGGCGGGCCTGGCCGACTGGCTGATCGCGCGCGGACACGCCGGAGCGCCCGTCGTCGTGGGCCGCGACGCCCGCCACGGCTCGGAGGAGTTCGCCGCGGCGACGCGCGAGGTCCTGGCCGCGAGGGGATTCGACGTGATCGCGCTGCCCGGCCCGGCGCCGACGCCGGTGACGGCCTTCGCGACCCGCGTGCACGGCGCCGCCGCCGGCGTGATGATCACCGCCTCACACAATCCGCCGCGTGACAACGGCTACAAGGTGTACCTGGGCGATCCGCCGTGCCCGGGCGCCCAGTTGGTGGGCCCCGCCGATCGGGAGATCGAGGCCGCGATCGCCGCGACCGGACCGGCGGAGACGATTCCCCGGAGACCGGTGGCTCCGGACCGACGAGCCCGCGCCGCGCGCGCCGACTACCTGGCGCGGATCTGCGCACGCTTCGAGGGGGCGATTGCGCGGCCCCTGCGGATCGCGTTGACACCGTTGCACGGCGTCGGCGGCGACCTCGCGGTGGAGGCGCTCGCCCGCTGCGGATTCTCCGACGTGCACGTGGTCGGCGAGCAGTTCGCTCCCGATCCGGACTTCCCCACGGTCGCTTTCCCGAACCCCGAGGAACCCGGCGCCACCGACCTGCTGCTGGCACTGGCCGACGACGTGGACGCCGATCTCGCGGTCGCGCTCGACCCGGACGCCGATCGCTGCGCGGTAGGCATCCGCGACGGCGACCGCTGGCGCATGCTCACCGGCGACGAGACGGGGGCGCTGCTGGGCACCTGGGTCCTCGACGCCGTCGCCGAGTCGGCGGTGCCGCACGGCGACCGCCCGGTGGTCGCCAGCTCGATCGTCTCCGGCACGCTGCTGCACGCCGCGGCGCTGCGTCGCGGCGCCGACGCCCGCCGCACCCTCACCGGGTTCAAATGGCTCGTTCGGGCGGGCGAACCGCTCGTCTACGCCTACGAGGAGGCGCTCGGGCACTGCGTCGACCCGGCTGCCGTCCGCGATAAGGACGGAATCAGCGCGGCGGTGGCCGCCGCCTTCCTCGCGTCGTCCTGGATCGGGCGCGGCGGGCTGGCCGCGGCACTCGGCGCGCTGCACGCTGAGAACGGCGTGCACGTGACGGCACCGCGGTCGCTCCGGCTCGACGATCCGTCCGAGATCGCTGCGATCATGGCCGGTCTGCGCACCGCGCCGCCGGCGGCGCTCGCCGGCATCCCGGTGACGGCCGCCGACTACGCCGAACGCACCGACGGCCTGCGAACCGACGGCGTGGAGCTGACCGGTCGGCGGCCGGACGGCGTCGCTCTGCGCGTCTTCGCCCGTCCGAGCGGAACCGAACCGAAACTCAAGTACTACGGACAGCTGAGCGCGCCGGTCGCGGACGGTAGCGTCAGCACCGTGCACCACGAGCTGTCGCAGCTGTTGGACGACGTCCTGGCCGAGCTTCCGGCCGGTCGTCGCGGGGAGGAGATCCGACGATGAGCTATCCGCAGTATCCGGATCCGGGGTATTCGCAGGGCGGGCCCCCGACCGGTCCTCAGCCACCCCGCAACCAGTCGCCCTGGTCGTCGCCGGCGGTGCTGGTCGCGATCATCGCCGGCGTGGTGCTGCTGATCGGCGGGATCGCCGCCGCCGTCCTGTACTCGCAGGGGAGGAAGTCGGACACCGCGGCCCCGGTCTCGTCGTCGAGTCCACCGACGACCGTCACTCATACCGCGACCGGCACTCCGACGCCGCCCACCGTCACCGCGCAGCCCACCACCACCGCGCCGACGATCCCGACCACCGCGCCGGGCTCAGGTCCGGTCACCGTCCCCGGCGCCGACCGCCAGGGCTTCCTGTCCGGGCCGCGCTGCAACGCCTCAGAGGACGACGCGGTGTTCGTCGGATACACCGAGCGCTCTCGCGTCGTCATCTGCCAGGTGGGCACACAGACCGGCCGCTACTACTACAAGGGCGAGGCCGACGGTGACACGGTCGAGGTGGGGTATCCGACCCGCAGCGGCGACACCTTCGTCGCGACCAACGGCAGCGTCGACTACGTGGTCTCCCCCAGCTCGCTGACGATCCGGGAGAACGGCTCGACGCTCACCGTGGAGCCGATGGTCTCCAGCTGGGTGGATTAGCGGCCCGCTCCTCCGCTCGCGGTCGTGGTGCTCGGAGTCGGACCGGTCGCGAACTGCGTCCGGTAGAGCTCGGCGTAGCGGCCGCCGCGTTCCAGCAGCGATCGGTGGTCGCCGCGCTCGACCACCCGGCCTGATTCGAGCACGATGATCTCGTCGGCCGCCCGGACCGTGGAGAGCCGGTGGGCGATGACCAGCGACGTCCGCCCCGTCAGCGCCTCCGCGAGGGCCGCCGAGACGGCGGCCTCCGACGTCGAGTCCAGGTGCGCGGTGGCCTCGTCGAGGATCACCACCGACGGTCGGGCGAGCAGCAGCCGCGCGATGGTCAGCCGCTGGCGTTCGCCGCCCGAGAGGCGGTAGCCGCGTTCGCCGACCACCGTGTCCAAACCGTTGGGCAGCGAGCGGACCAGATCGTCCAGACGCGCCCGCGCCAACGCCTCCCAGAGTTCGTCGTCGGAGGCGTCCGGCCGGGCCAGCCGCAGATTGGCGCCGACGGTGTCGTGGAAGAGGTGCCCGTCCTGCGTGACCAGGCCGACGGTGCGGTGGATCGCATCCGACCGCAGGTCGCGGAGGTCCACACCGTTGAGCGAGATGCCGCCCTCATCGACGTCGTAGAGCCGGGTGGCCAGCGACGCGACCGTCGACTTGCCCGCGCCCGAACTCCCGACGAGAGCGACCATCGAGCCGGCGGGGACCTCGAAGTCGACCTCGTGCAGGACCGTGCCGCCGGTGCGGGAGTCCAGTTGCGCCACCTCCTCCAGCGAGGCCAGGGACACCTTGTCCGCGGACGGGTACCCGAATGAGACGTTCTCGAATCGGACCGTGACGCCGTCCGCGGCGTCGGGTACGGTCTCGGCCCCGGGGCGGTCCACGATCAGCGGCCGCAGATCGAGCACCTCGAAGACCCGCTCGAAACTGACGAGCGCGCTCATCACCTCCACGCGCGCATTGGCCAGCGCGGTCAGCGGCGCATACATGCGGGTGAGCAGCAGAGCCAGTGAGACCACCGCTCCGGCGGACAGATGCTGATGCACCGCCAGCCAACCGCCGAGACCGTAGACCA
The DNA here is from genome assembly GCF_047041125.1 of Gordonia sp. LUNF6. Classification (NCBI taxonomy): domain Bacteria; kingdom Bacillati; phylum Actinomycetota; class Actinomycetes; order Mycobacteriales; family Gordoniaceae; genus Gordonia; species Gordonia sp. LUNF6. Next base: position 1,232,878 of record NZ_CP178181.1, on the reverse strand, counting down.
GAGCCAGAGCGAGTGCCGAGACGAGCATCAGCGCGGTGTAGAAGTAACTCTGCAGCATCGCCTGGCGGACTCCGATGTCTCGAACGGCGTCGGCGCGGTCGCCGAACTCCTTCGATTCGATCTCCGGGCGCCCGAAGAGCTTCACGAGCGTGGCGCCCGGAGCGGAGAAGCGCTCGGTCATCTGCGTCGACATCCGCGCGTTGTGATCCGCGCTCTCCCGCGCGAGCCCCGCCATCCGGCTGCCCATGCGTCGCGCCGGCACCACGAACACCGGGAGCAGGATGAGGGCGAGCACGGTGATCTGCCAGCTGATCGCGACCATCACGCCCAGGGTCAGCAGCAGGGTCACCACATTCGACACCACCCCCGAGAGGGTGTCACTGAAGGCGCGCTGCGCGCCGATCACGTCGTTGTTGAGCCGGCTCACGAGCGCACCCGTCCGGGTTCGGGTGAAGAACGCGACCGGCATCTGCTGGACGTGGTCGAACACGGCTCGGCGCAGGTCCAGGATCAGCCCCTCACCGATGTTCGACGACAGCCACCGCGTGCCGATCGAGGCCGCAGCCTCGGCGACGGCGATCGCCGCGATCAACAGCGCCAGCATCACGATCTCCCGGCCGGCGGCCGAGCCTCCGGATCCGATGAGGTTGACCACCCGGCCGGCCAGGAGCGGCGTGACGACGGTGAGTACCGCGGTCACCACCGACAGCAGGAGGAAGGTGATGATGCGCCGCCGGTGCGGGCGCGCGAAACCGCTGATCCGGCGCAGTGTCGCCCGCCGGTCCGCCCGGGCCGATTTCGCGTCGGCGGCGTGCATCGACTTGTACATGACGTCCCATGCGACCGATTCCATGCTCATCGCAGATCGCCCCGTTCGGTGCTCATGACTTACAGTGCACTTCATCAAGTGCACTTGATGTCAAGGAAAGGGCCGATGGCCGAGAGCTCGCCGCGCGGAGCGTGGCTCAAACCGGGACAGGTCGCAGACCGTGCGGGGGTCGCCGTCTCGACGCTGCACTACTACGAGCAGATCGGGCTCATCACCAGCCGCCGCACCGCCGGGAACAGGCGGGAGTACCGCAGGGACACGCTGCGGCTGGTCGCCTTCATCCGCGCCTCGCAGACACTCGGCATTCCGCTCGCCCGCATCAAGGCCGCACTGGACGCACTCCCGCATGAGAAGCCGCCGACCAGGCAGGACTGGGCACGGCTGGCTCAGGACTGGCGGGCCGACCTCGACCGCCGCATCGCCGGTCTGGTGGCCCTGCGAGACGATCTGGCCGACTGTATCGGCTGCGGCTGCCTGTCGCTCACCGAGTGTCCGTACGTCAACCCGGGGGATGTCCTGGGCGAACAGGGGCCGGGGCCGCGGCGACTGCCTCCGGCGACCCGGGGATGATCCGGGGGCTCAGCGCGGACCGAACTGGCGGTCGCCCGCGTCGCCGAGCCCGGGAACGATGAACTTGGCCTCGTTGAGCCGTTCGTCGACCGCACCTATCACCAGGCGCAGCGATCCGCCCCACGCGCGCAGCGCGTCGAGCCCCTCCGGTGCCCCGACCACGCAGATCGCCGTGAGATCGGTGGCGCCGCGGGCGACGAGCAGATCCAGCGTGTGCACCAGCGAGCCGCCGGTCGCCAGCATCGGGTCCAGCACGCACACCGGACGCCCGGTGAGGTCCTGCGGCAGCGATGCGAGGTACTCGGTGGGCATGGCCGTGGTCTCGTCGCGGGCCACGCCGACCAGACCGATCCCGGCCTCGGGCACCGCTGCGAGCGCGGCGTCGAGCATGCCGAGACCGGCGCGCAGGACCGGAACGAACAGCGGCGTGGACGCGAGCCTGCTGCACGACGCGTCCCCGACGGGAGTCCGCACCTGCAACGGGCGTTCCGGAACATCCGCGAAGGCCTCGTAGACCAGCATCTGGGCCAGTCGGGCGAGCGCGTTCCGGAAGGCCGCGTTGTCGGTGGCCTCGTCGCGCAGAACCGACAGCCACGCGCGGGTCAGCGGGTGATCGACGATGCGGACGTGCAGGCCTGACGAGGGGGTGTCGGTCATGCGCTCATCGTAATGTCGGGCAGTCGGTGACACGCCGTGGCCGACGGCGGCGGAACCGTTCGGCGGCCGGGTGCGTCCAATTAGGTATGAACGTCCAATCCGGCACACCGGTCATCGTCGATCCGGCCGCGGTCCACGCCGTCGCCGCCAACCAGTCGGGAGCGGCAGAGGCCGTCCGTGCGCGCACGGCGGCCGAGCGATCCGGCACGAGCACGCTGGTACCGACTTTCGGGCTGATCGGCGTCGAGTTCCTGGCCGCGCTCGAACGGCTGGGCGCGGCGCGGGCCGACCGACTCGACGCTCTCGCCTCGCGCCACGCATCGGCCGCCGACTGCGCGAGCACCGCCCGCACCGCCTACCAGTGTTGCGACGGCACCAACGCCGAGGCCGTCGCCGGGGTGCCGGCATGAGTGCCGAACTCTTGATCGCGCCACTCAAAGCGCTGGTGGCGACACTCGGCACCGGAGTGCTCCCGCCCGGGGCGACGGCGGTGTACTCCGACACCGGGTCCGCACTGGCCGAGGCTTCGACACTGTCGGACCGGAGTGTCGCCGCCACCGCAGCGGGCTGGCGCGGCGCGGGCGGCGACCGCGCGGGAACCGCATCACGCCGTCTGGCGGCCGTCGACGACTCGATCGGCACCGCCGGCAGCGACATCACGTCCATCATCGAGCACGCGGCCGGGCGGGTGAAGGAGGCGAACACCGAACTGAATGCTCTCGTCGAATCGTTCGTCGCGACTGCCGCGACGGTCCCGGCGATCGCCTCGCCCGCAGGGCTGGCCGCGCTGGTCCCGCTCGCGCTGAGCCATCTGGCGCGCGGGGTCCACGTGGTGCAGCGAGCGCAGGTCGACCTCTCGCGCGACGCCTCCGCCCTGGAGGGGCAGGCGGCGGCCGATCCGAGCGCGGCGCGGGCCGTCTCCGGTGCCCCGTCGGCCGGTGCTCCGTCGTCGGGCGGCGGACGGATCCCGATCACCCTCCCCGACGGCTCCGTGTCGTACGCCGAGAACGAGCGCGCCGCGACCGCGGTCCGCGCTGCGCTCAGCGTCCAGGGCACCCCGTACGTCTGGGGCGGAACCACCACCGACGGCTTCGACTGCAGCGGCTTCACCCAGTGGGCCTACCGGCAGGCGGGAGTGGAGCTGCCTCGGCTCGCCCAGGACCAGGACACCGCGGGGTTCGCCGTGTCACAGGACGACCTGCAGCCGGGAGACCTCGCCGTCTGGTCCGGGCACGTCGCCATGTACATCGGCAACGGCCAGCTCGTGGAGACCGGCGGCGATCCGGTCGGAGTGACGCCGTTGCGCACCTCCAACGCCGACCAGACCTTCGAGGGCTTCTACCGGCCCCGATGACGGTCGAGGCGGGCGGCCGTCGGTCCGGATTCAGCCGAAGGTGAAGCTGTACACCTCGAGTCCGTCGCTCAGATCGATCGTCGTGTCACGGTGGCGGTAACCGTCGTCAGCGAGGTTGTACAGCCGCGGCGGGACCGAGACGTCGATCGTCCGGTCCGGGGCTCCGGGTGTGTGCACGACCGCGCGGCCGGTGCCGCCGAGAACCGCGTTGACTGATGAGGCGGTGCTGTCGAGGCGGATACGGGCGGCGTCGACCGCGCGCACCGATTCGTCGGTCACGTCGAACTCGCCCGCTAGCGCGTATGTGCTGGGCTTCGAGTCGGCGCCGAATGAGAAGGTGCGGCGTCCCACAGTCAGCGCACCGCCCGCGTAGGAGCCCTCCGAGCGCGACGCCGACACGTACATCTCCGGCGAGATCGGTCCGGAGGCCGGTCCGCCGCCGAGGTCGCCGGCACTCACGGTGGCGCCGCTGACCGGTGCCGGCAGCGCACGCTCGGGCGAGGCCTCGTGGAGCAGAGTGCGGATTCGTTGTTCCATCTCCTCGTAGCCGCCCTCACCGTAGGAGACGGCACGCACGGTGCCGTGCGCGTCGATCAGGTACTTCGCCGGCCAGTAGCGGTTGCCGTAGGCGTTCCAGATCGCGTAGTCGTTGTCCTGCACCACCGGATAGCCGATGTGTTCGTCGCCGATCGCGGCGGCCACATTGCCCGAGTCCTTCTCGAACGCGAACTCCGGCGTGTGGACTCCGACGATCTCCAGTCCCGACGTCCGGTACGCGTCCCACCACTGGCGCACGTGCGGGCCGTCGCGCAGGCAGTTGATGCACGAGTAGGTCCAGAAGTCGACGAGGACCACTTTGCCCCGGAGCCCGGCCACCGTCAGCGGGGCGCCGCCGGGCGTGTTGAACCAGCGACCGCCTCCGGTGAAGTCGGCCGCACTGCCGCAGTCGGCGAGCCCGTCGCCGCCCGTGCACGCCGCGGCACCGCCCGTCTGCCGTCCGAGTGCGCGGTTGACCGCGTCCGACTGCGACAGCGCACGGTCGACCGAGGCGGTGTACGAGGGAATCGCCGCCTGCAGCCGGGCCGGGGCGTCGAAGACGAGTGCCACCGCCAGCCCGATGAGGATCACCCCTCCCACCGCGCGGAAGGTGCGCTGCCGCCGCCGGTACGCGGCCAGCCGCTTCGCCAGCGACGCCCCCGCGACCGCGAACACGGCCAGCGGCAGTGCCGCGCCGACGGCGAACGAGACGGTCAGGACCACGGTCCGCCACCCGATGTCGCCGGTCGCGCCGGCCACCGAGATCGCGGCGAGCACCGGGCCGGCGCACGGCACGTACAGGGTGCCCAGTCCCAGGCCCAGAAGGAAGGGCGCGGCCCGCCCGCCTCGGCCCTTCGGCGTCCACCCGGGCAGTCGCGCGAACGGACGCTCCAGCACATGCGCCACCGACGGGATCAGCATGCCCAGTCCGATCAACACCAGCAGGACGATGCCGGTCCATCGCAGCAGTCCGCTCGGCAGTCCCAGCGCGGCGAGCACCAGAGTCCCGAGCAGCGTGATGAGACTGAAGCTGACCACGATTCCGCCGATGATCGCGATCGCCCGGCCCGGTGACGCCGACGTCTCGCGAGTCCCGGTCTGGGCGCCGCCGGTCACGAAGATGATCGGAATCATCGGCAGCACGCACGGCGACACCCCGGTCACCAGACCTCCGGCCAACCCCACCAGAATCATCGTCAGCATCGCGGATCCATTCCTCTCGACCGGTCTGTTCACGATTGATTCGACGCCGAGCGCGGCGGGGATTGGATCGCGGGACAGATCTCAGGGAATCGGGAACTGGACCACCATCGGTGAGGTCGGCTGCGGCGAACCGGTCATCGGCTCCACCGACAGCGAGACGCCGGCCGGCCGGCTCATGTCGGTCATGATGACGCTCGACGTGTCGGCACCGTGCACCATGCCCGCCGACTTCTTCCGCCCGTCGACGGTGATCCACACCTGGTATCCGGTCCGGTGGTCGGTCGGCGGCAGGTTCTCAACACTCACCACGGTGGCGCGCTGCGACGGTGCGTACATCGCCTTGACCGTGCCGTCGCCGACGGCACCGGTGGCCTTCTCCATGTCGGGTGCGGCGAGCACGTCGTCCATCGAGGTCCCCGAGGTCGACGTCGCCGACGGCCGGTGGTCGGCGACGACCCGCCAGGTGACGACGCCGCCCGCGGCCGCGACCGCGATGCACGCCGCTGCCGCCGCGCGCACCCAGCGGCGCGAGCGGCGCGAGCGGCCGGCGGACGGCGCGGCGGACGCCTCACCGTCCACGGCGCGCATGAGCGCGGCCCGCACCGGCGGCGGTACCGGGTCCGCGTCGGTACTCAGATCTGCCGCGGTCTCCTGCCAGGCGGCCCATGCGGCCGCACATTCGGGGCACGTCTGCAGATGCGCCTCCACCCGGCGCCTGTCGAGTTCGTCGAGCGCGTCGAGCGCGTGCAGGGGCAGCAGATCACGCGGGTGGTCGCGGGTGCTTCCAGATCGTGGAACGCTCATGGTCACCGTCCTCCCATGCAGGTCCGGAGCCGTTGCAGCCCGTCACGGATACGTGTCTTGACCGTGGCCGGACTCAGCGCGAGGGCCGCCGCGACCTCCGAGTACGGCAGTCCGCCGAAGTAGGCGCGATCGATCGCCTCGCGCTGTTTGACGGTCAGCGTGTCCAGGCAGGCCCGCACCCGGATCCGTTCGTCACGCGCCACCACGTCGTCGCTGACCGAGTCGAAGTCCGGGACGCGCGCGGCCTCGAACCGCTCGTCACGCCGGTGTTCGGCCACGTCGTGGCGCACGGTGTCGACGGCGCGGCGGTGGACGAGCGTGGTGATCCAGGCCCGCGCGCTGCCGCGGCCGCGGTCGTAGGCGCCTGCGGTGCGCCATACCTGCAGCCACGCGTCCTGCAGCACCTCCTCGCCGCGGGCGCTGCTGCCGACCACGCGTCGAGCCAGCGCCAACGTGCGCGGGCCGAGTTCGTCGAAGAGCACGTCGAAGGCGTCGCGGTCGCCTTCGCCGACCGCTTCGAGGAGGTCGTCGAACGACACCGTGCCGGTCACGACAGACTGATTCGTGTGGTCCACACCAACCATTCGACACCCGATGCGTCACGGATTGGTGTCACTGCCGATTTCGATCGAAACCAATACTCGGCCGTCTCGGCGACGAATCATCAGCGAGGGCGGCCGAGCCGGCCACCCCGTCGACGAAACGAACTCCGATGATCTCCACCTCCACCCGTCGCACCGCCGTGGTCACGCTCGCGGGCGCCGCCGCCCTGGTCGCAGTGCTCTCGGCGTGCGGCGACGACAACGACAAGACTCCGACCACCCCGTCGACCATGTCCTCGCAGATGTCCCCCGCACCCATGTCTCAGACCCCGATGTCCCCGCCGATGTCCCAGACGCCCATGTCACCGCCGATGTCCTCGCAGATGGCACCCATGTCGCCGACGATGGCGCCGCCGGCCACCAGCGAGATGATGACTCCGCCGGGTGCGATGACGGACGAGAACGGTCCAGCCATGACCGGCCACTGACCCGAGTTCACGACGTCGACCGGCCCCGTGCAGCACGCGAACGAGTTCTTGATTAGGCTCAGTGACCATGGCCGGTGACATCGTTCCCATCGAACTCGGACTGACCGAAGGCAACCTCTTCACACTGTGGGCTCCGCGGTGGCGCGAGGGCGATGACGAGTGGGAAGCGTTCCTGGGTCTGGAAGACGACCTGTACGCGTTGCCCGGCGTCGCCGAACTCGTCGCCTTCGTGCGCACAGACGACGACAACGACCTCGTCGATCACCCCGCGTGGGAGACGATCAAGAAGGTGCAGGCGGCCGAGCTGGTCCCCGACGACCGGCACAGCTACGACCTCATCGGCGTCCCCGAGCTGGCCGCCGAGGACCCGCGACCGGAGGTCCTCGGCGAGCTCGAGGACGCGCTGGAGATCGTCCGCATCATCGGCGAGGTCTGCGAACTGGCCCCGGTCACCAAGTTCTTCACGGGCAACCCGATCCTGGGCGCCGTCACGGTCGGCACCAACAACTTCGAGGGCCGCGACGGCGTCGACCTCTGGGTCCGCATCGGGCGTCTCATCGCCAAGCACTGGGACGATGTGATCGACGCTCTCGATGCGGTCATCACCGTGCCGAAGGTCGACGCCGACGCGGTGACGATCGCCGAGGACGAGTTGGCCGCGGCGGCCTCCGCCGAGGACGAGGACGAGCCCGACTTCGATGCCGAAGAAGTGGTCCTCGACGACGCCGACGACGATGACGAGCAGGACGACGACGAGGAAGACGAGATCGACGAGGACGATTTCTGGGCCGGCGTCGGGATCGATCCCATCCGCATCTACACCGACGCCGGCGAGTTCCTGACCCTGCGCTGCTACCTCGGCGACGATCCAGTGTTCCTGGGCCGTAAGGGCACCATCTACGGTTTCGGATCGCAGCGGGCGCTCACTCGCTTCCTGGCCGACAACGACGACCACGATCTGGCGAAGCTGTCGACCTTCAATGAGGTGCAGGCCGCCGCCGACACCAACGAGATCGAGTACGACGTCCTCCCCGAGAACGTCTACGCGCTCCAGGGCATCGGCGAGGACATCCTGGACGGCCCGCGCCGGATCGACAGCCGCCAGCTCGATCTGGCCGTCGAACTGCTCACCGACGCCGCCGACTACGCGGGCATCGACACGGTCAACGAGGCGCTCGCCACCACCACGCCGCTCGGCTGGTTCGTCGACTACGCCATCAATCCCGACCCGAAGCGGCTCGCCCCGTCGGGCCCGTTCGACAACGAGGCCGAGGTGTGGCGCGCGCTGGTCCACGACTTCGAGGACCGCCTGGTACGGCGGGGTTAGCCGCCGCCCCGCCCCACGGCCAGTTACGCGAGCACGCCTCTGCGCCCTCCTTGGCCAGTTGAGCGAGCCTCCCCTCCTAATAGGCCAGTTGAGCGAGCCTCCCTCCTAGGCCAGTTGAGCGAGCCTCCCTCCTAGGCCAGTTGAGCGAGCCTCCCTCCTAGCCTCCTAGGCCAGTTGAGCGAGCCTCCCCTCCTAATAGGCCAGTTGAGCGAGCGAAGCGAGTCGAAACCCACCCCACCCCACCCCGCTCAGCCCATCAGCACCTCGAACCCGGGCTTGATCACGTCGTCGATCAGGCGCAGACGCTGGTCGAACGGGAGGAACGCCGACTTCATCGCGTTGACGGTGAACCGCTCGAAATCGGCCCACCCGTAGCCGAACTGACGATGCAGGACCATGAACTCACGGCTCATGGACGTGTTGCTCATGAGGCGGTTGTCGGTGTTCACCGTCACCCGGAACCGCAGTTTCGCGAGGATGTTGAAAGGGTGATCCGTCAGCGACGCGACGGCACCGGTCTGCACATTGCTGCTCGGGCACAGTTCCAGCGGAATCCGCTTGTCGCGGACGTAGTCGGCGACTTGGCCCAGCTTCGCGCCGTCGAAGGATGAGTCGGTCGGCCGGGAGCCGGGCGGGAGCACCACGTCGTCCATCACCCGCACCCCGTGGCCGAGCCGGTCGGTGCCGCAGAACGCGACCGCCTCGTGGATCGACGGTAGCCCGAACGCCTCGCCGGCGTGGATGGTGAAGTGCGAGCACTCGCCGCGCAGGTACTCGAAGGCGTCGAGATGTCGGCTCGGCGGATTCCCGGCCTCGGCGCCCGCGATGTCGAACCCGACCACACCGCGGCCACGGAAGCGGACCGCGAGTTCGGCGATCTCGCGAGAACGCGCCGCGTGCCGCATCGCCGTCACGAGGCATCGGACGATGATCGGCCGGCCTCCTCCCGACGACGCCGCGGCCTCCCCCGCCGCGAAGCCGCGCAGCACCGCCTCCACCACTTCGTCGAGGGACAGTCCCTGCTCCAGATGGAGCTCGGGAGCGAACCGCACTTCGGCGTACACCACACCGTCGGCGTGCAGATCCTCCACGCATTCGCGGGCCACCCGCTCGAGGGCGTCGGCGGTCTGCATCACGGCGACGGTGTGCGCGAACGTCTCCAGGTAGCGCTCCAGCGATCCGCTGTCAGCGGCGGTGGCGAACCACTCCGCCAGCTCGTCGGCGTCATCGGCGGGCAAGCGGTCGTAGCCGCCCCTGCGAGCGAGGTCGACGACGGTGGCCGGGCGCAGTCCCCCGTCCAGGTGATCGTGCAGCAGCACCTTCGGCGCCAACCGGCATTCTTCGACGGTGATCGTGGCGGAAGTGACCATGGCCTCGACGGTAGCGCCGATCCGGCGGCCGCGCGCGATGAGCGCGACCGCTCAGTTCAGCAGCGCCGTCAGCATCGCCCCGGCCTCAGCCACCTTCCCGGGCAGATGCCCGTTCGGGACCATGTTGATCACCAGCCCGTCGATCCCCTGGTCGAGTACCCGCCGCTGCAACTGGTCGGCGACGTCGTCCGGAGTACCGATGAACATCCGGTCGGTGGCGCGCGCGTAGGTCTCGTCGTCGATCACTTCCGGGTCCACGCCGGTCTTGCGGAGGTAGTCGTGCGCCAGGCTCCGGGCACGGTCGCCGTCCGCGTCCATGATCACGAAGCTCAGGAAGCTGGTCTCCAGGGTGTCGCGATCGCGTCCGGCCTCCTCGCACCGTGCCGCGAGCGCGTCCATCTTGCGCGGCAGTTCGGAGGCGTTGCAGATGACGTTGAGGTGGTCGGCGTAGCGCGCGGCCAGACCGAAGGTCTTCTTCTCCCCGCCGCCGCCGAGCATGATCGGCAGGTCGTCGCGCAACCGAGGCTGGTTGAGCGTGTCGTGCGCCGAGTACCACTTGCCGGTCAGCTCCGGCCGCCCGCCGCGCAGCATCGGCGAGAGGATCTCGAGCGATTCCGACAGCCGCTCGAACCGATCGGTGAAGGTCCCGAATTCAAAACCCATCTGATCGTGCTCGAGCTGGAACCAACCCGCGCCGATCGCGCACACCGCCCGGCCGCCGCTGACCACGTCGAGGGTGGTGACGGTCTTGGCCAGCATCGCCGGATTGCGATATGTGTTGCCCGTGACGAGCGCCGACAGCTTGATCTCGGATGTCGCACCCGACAGCGCACCGAGCGTGGTGTACGCCTCCAGCATCGGCTCGCTCGGCGCGCCCAGTCCCGGCAGTTGGTAGAAGTGATCCATCACGAAGACGGTGTCGAAGCCGGAGCGCTCGGCCTCCCGCGCCTGCGCCGCAACGGTCGGGAAGATGTCCGCGACCGGTCCGGCGTTCTCCGGCTCGAGCGGGTCGGGGTAGGTGAAGTTGGGAATCTGGTATCCGATGCGAATCCGCTTGTCGACCATGCGATCCAACGTAGCGCCGAAAGCCAGTCGCCGCTCGTCGATTCACCCGGCGGCCGGGACCCGGTCGAGAATGCGTGAAGCGGGCCGGGACACGGGCTCGACGCGCACATCGACCCCGCCGTCGAGGGCGGCCAGCGCACCCTCGATGCGTGTCTCGTCGTCGGTGTGAAGGGTGAGCAGCGGCTGCCCGCGGCGCACCTGGTCGCCGATGGCGGCGTGCCACACGACGCCGGCGGTCGCCGACACGGCCTGACCGGGCCTGCTGCGCCCGGCACCGAGCAGCCAGGCCGCCTGCCCCACGGCCAGCGCGTCGAGCCTCGCCAATCGGCCGTCGCGGTCGGCGATCACCTCGTGGGTGCAGCGCGGCGCGGGCAACGGGGCATCCGGATCTCCGCCCTGCGCCTCGATCATCGAGCGCCAGGTGTCCATCGCCTTGCCGTTCGCCAGGTTGCGGAGCGGATCCACGTCGTGCATCCCGGAGGCGTCGAGCATCTCCGACGCCAGCGCCGCCGTCAGTTCCACCACGTCCGCGGGACCGCCGCCGGCCAGCACTTCCAGGGACTCGGCGACTTCGACGGCGTTGCCCGCGGTGCGGCCCAGCGGCGTCGCCATGTCGGTCAGGAGGGCGCTGGTACGCACGCCCGCGTCCGCACCGAGCGCCACCATCGTCTCGGCGAGCTCCCGCGCGTCGGCCATGTCCTTCATGAACGCGCCGGAGCCCACCTTGACGTCGAGCACCAGCGACTGCGTGCCCTCCGCGATCTTCTTGCTCATGATGCTGCTGGCGATCAGCGGGATCGACGCGACGGTCCCGGTCACGTCGCGCAGTGCGTACAGCTTGCGGTCGGCGGGCGCGAGGTCGGCGGTCGCCGCGCAGATCACCGCACCGACCCTGCCCAGTTGACTGCGCATCGCGTCCACGGACACCTCGGCCCGCCATCCCGGTATGCACTCGAGCTTGTCGAGGGTGCCGCCGGTGTGACCGAGCCCGCGGCCGGACAACTGCGGCACCGCGACTCCGTACGACGCGACCAGCGGCGTGAGCGGCAGCGTGATCTTGTCGCCCACGCCGCCGGTGGAGTGCTTGTCGACGGTCGGCACCCGCCGGCCGCCGCGCCGCAGGTCCGAGAAGTCCATCGTGATGCCGGAGTCGATCATCGCGGCGGTCCAGTCTCCGATCTCGCGACGGGTCATCCCGCGCAGGACGATCGCCATCAGCAGCGCCGACATCTGCTCCGGAGCCACGTCGCCCGCGGTGAATCCGGCGATCATCCCGCGGATCTGCTCACCGGTCAGTTCGCGGCCGTCCTTCTTGGCCAGGATCGCGTCGACCGGCTCGAGCGATGCGGTCACCGGATCGCCTCCAGGTGGCCCGGGCCGAAGGCGTCCGGCAGCAGTTCCCGCAGCGGCCGAGGCCCCGCGGCCGAGTCGACGAGAAGCTCCTCGCCGCCGAACTCCAGGAGCACCTGTCGGCAGCGGCCGCACGGGGTCAGCACGCTGCCGCGCGCGTCACAGACGCTCACCGCTATCAGTCGTTCGCGCGAGGCGCGATCGGCGTCCATACGACCGAGAGAAATGCCCGCCGCGACCATCGACACCTCGGCGCAGAGCCCTAAGCCGTATGAGACATTCTCCACATTGCTTCCGGTGATGATCTGGCCGCTGAGTGTGATTCCCGCCGCACCGACCGCAAAGCCGGAGTAGGGGGCGTATGCCCTGGTCATCGCCGTCGACGCCGCGTTTCGCAATGAATCGAAGTCGATTCCCGCAGTCAATTGATCCCCTCTCCACACAAATCACCGTAGGTAAGGCACACCTAATTAAATCGGTGGACCTTGGTCACATTGCTCCGGCAATTTACGACAACACTCAGCTTAGGTTTAAAGTCAGGAGCATTGGGTCTTGCAGCGACCTACGCGTGCGCTTGCGGTCCCACCCCAAGTCCACGACAACGGAGGCGTAGTTTCGCGATGAGCACCCCCACAGAGGTTGCACCGGCACCGGTGCGCAAGCGCTCTCTCTACAGAGGTGACCCAGGCATGTGGTCGTGGGTGTTGCACCGCATCACCGGCGTGTCCATCTTCTTCTTCCTCTTCGTGCACGTGCTCGACACCGCCGTCATCCGGGTCAACGAGAACACGTACACCGAGATCATCGACACCTACAAGACACCGATCATCGGCCTCATGGAGATCGGTCTCGTCTTCTGCGTGCTCTACCACGCCCTCAACGGTCTGCGCGTCATCCTCGTCGACTTCTGGTCGAAGGGCGCCAAGTACCAGCGCCAGATGCTGTGGGCCATCCTCACCGTCTTCGCGATCGTGTTCATCGCGGCTGCCGTGCGCATGCTGCAGATCCTGATCACGCACGCGCTTTAAGGGAGCTGAGAAACAATGACTGAAGCAAAGACCCTCGGCACCGCCTACGACCGCCCCGCCAGCCTGGACGCGCCGGGTGCCCCGCGCATCCGCAGCCGCGGCAACTTCGAGAAGAACGCGTGGCTGTTCATGCGTTTCTCGGGCCTGGCCCTCATCGTCCTGACGTTCGGCCACATGTTCATCATGCTCATGTGGGACAGCGGCGTGCACCGCATCGACGCGTCGTTCGTCGCAGACCGCTGGAAGTCGCCGTTCTGGCAGGTCTGGGATCTTTTCATGCTCTGGCTCGCGCAGCTGCACGGCGGCAACGGCGTCCGCACGGTGATCGCCGACTACTCGCGCAAGGACTCCACCCGCTTCTGGCTGAACACCTTGCTCGCCCTGTCGATGATCCTGATCCTCGTGCTGGGCACCTACGCGATCCTCACCTTCGGCAGCGCCAGCTAAGGAGAACTAGAAACCCATGCAGGAACACCGCTATGACGTGGTCATCGTCGGCGCCGGCGGCGCCGGTATGCGCGCTGCCATCGAGGCCGCACCGCGGGCCCGCACCGCAGTCCTGACCAAGCTCTACCCCACCCGCTCGCACACCGGCGCGGCACAGGGCGGCATGTGCGCCGCTCTGGCCAACGTCGAAGAGGACAACTGGGAGTGGCACACCTTCGACACGGTCAAGGGCGGCGACTACATCGTCGACCAGGACGCCGCTGAGATCATGGCCAAGGAGGCCATCGACGCGGTGCTCGACCTGGAGAAGATGGGTCTGCCGTTCAACCGCACCCCCGAGGGCCGCATCGACCAGCGCCGCTTCGGCGGTCACACCCGCGACCACGGCAAGGCGCCGGTCCGCCGCGCCTGCTACGCCGCGGACCGCACCGGTCACATGATCCTTCAGACCCTGTACCAGAACTGCGTCAAGCACGACGTCGAGTTCTTCAACGAGTTCTACGCTCTGGACGTCAACATGACGACCGACGAGAACGGCGAGCCCGTCGCCAACGGTGTCGTCGCGTACGAGTTGGCCACCGGCGAGATCCACGTCTTCCACGCCAAGTCGATCGTCTTCGCCACCGGCGGTTCGGGTCGCATGTACAAGACCACGTCCAATGCGCACACGCTCACCGGCGACGGCATGGGCATCATCTTCCGCAAGGGCCTGCCGCTGGAGGACATGGAGTTCCACCAGTTCCATCCGACGGGTCTGGCCGGTCTGGGCATCCTGATCTCCGAGGCGGTCCGAGGCGAGGGCGGCATCCTCCGCAACGCCGACGGCGAACGCTTCATGGAGCGGTACGCACCCACGATCAAGGACCTCGCCCCGCGTGACATCGTCGCCCGGTCGATGGTGCTCGAGGTGCTCGAAGGCCGCGGCGCCGGACCCAACAAGGACTACGTCTACATCGACGTGCGTCACCTGGGCGAGGACGTGCTCAACGAGAAGCTCCCGGACATCACCGAGTTCTCGCGCACCTACCTGGGCGTGGACCCGGTCACCGAGTTGGTCCCGGTGTACCCCACCTGCCACTACGTGATGGGCGGCATCCCGACCAACGTCCGCGGCCAGGTGCTCGCGAACAACGAGCAGATCGTTCACGGTCTGTTCGCCGCCGGCGAGTGTGCCTGCGTGTCGGTCCACGGCGCGAACCGCCTGGGCACCAACTCGCTCCTCGACATCAACGTCTTCGGTCGCCGCGCCGGAATCGCCGCTGCCGAGTACGCCAACTCCACCGACTTCACCGAGCAGGTGGAGAACCCGACGGCGATGGTCGACGGCTGGCTCGCCGGCCTGCTGTCCGAGCACGGCAACGAGCGCGTGGCCGACATCCGCACCGAACTGCAGCAGACCATGGACAACAACGCGTCCGTGTTCCGCACCGACGAGACCCTGAACAAGGCGCTCGCCGATGTCCGTGCACTCAAGGAGCGGTACAACCACATCCGCGTCCACGACAAGGGCAAGCGCTTCAACAGCGATCTGCTCGAGGCCGTCGAGCTGGGCTTCCTGCTCGAACTGGCCGAGGTCACCGTCGCCGGTGCGCTCAACCGCAAGGAGTCGCGCGGCGGTCACGCCCGCGAGGACTTCCCGAAGCGCGACGACGAGAACTACCTGGTGCACACCATGGCGTACAAGAAGGGCGACGGCCTGCTCGCCGACATCGAGCTCGACTACAAGCCCGTCGTTCAGACCCGCTACGAGCCGATGGAGCGTAAGTACTGATGACTGCCACACTCGAATCCACCCCGGCGACCAATGAGCCCCCGCTGCCTCCGGTTCCGGCCGAGGCGACGATGGTCACGCTGAAGATCTACCGGTTCAACCCGGAGAACCCGGACGCCCAGGGCTTCGAGAGCTTCCGTGTCCCGGCGCTGCCGACCGACCGCCTGCTCAACCTGCTCCTGTACGTCAAGGGTTACCTGGACGGCTCGCTGACCTTCCGCCGCAGCTGCGCCCACGGCGTCTGCGGTTCGGACGCGATGCGGATCAACGGCGTCAACCGGCTGGCCTGCAAGCTCCTCATGAAGGATCTGCTGCCGAAGGACTCGTCCAAGGAGATCACCATCACCATCGAGCCCATCAAGGGCCTCCCGGTGGAGAAGGACCTCGTGGTCGACATGGAGCCGTTCTTCGACGCGTACCGCGCCATCAAGCCGTTCCTGATCACCTCGGGCAACGAGCCGACGTACGAGCGGATCCAGAGCCAGGCCGACCGCGCCCGGTTCGACGACACCACCAAGTGCATCCTGTGTGCGTGCTGCACCACGAGCTGCCCGGTGTTCTGGAACGAGGGATCGTACTTCGGACCGGCCGCGATCGTGAACGCTCACCGGTTCATCTTCGACAGCCGTGACGAGGGCGCCGCCGAGCGTCTCGACATCCTCAACGACGTCGACGGTGTGTGGCGCTGCCGCACCACCTTCAACTGCACCGACGCATGCCCCCGCGGCATCCAGGTGACGCAGGCGATCCAGGAAGTCAAGCGCGCCCTGATGTTCGCCCGCTAGAAGCAGACCTTTCTCTGCAGCCCCGACGAGGCCCCCGGTTACTTCCGGGGGCCTCGTCGTCTGCGCCGCGGGCAGCGCTTGTTTCGACTCGCTTCGCTCGCTCAACTGGCCTGGAGTTCGCTCGCTCAACTGGCCTGGAGTTCGCTCGCTCAACTGGCCTGCAGAAGGCCTGGGACTGTCGAACGCTCCCCCAGGCTGGTTGAGCGAGCGAAGCGAGTCGAAACCACCCGCACCCGGACGCCGAGCGGAGCGAGTCGAAACCACCCGCACCCGGACGCCGAGCGCGGACCGCCCGACGACCGCCCTGTAGGGTGACGCTCGTCATGAGCATGTCCGTCTTGAAGCGCGCCGGGGCGACGGTCGCCGCGTTCGGCGTCGTCGCGGCGCTGTGCGCACCGCCCTCGTCGGCCGATCCGGCCGTGGCGGTCACTCCTCCGGTGCCGATGACCACCCCGAACACCGACGCATGCCCGCATCGCACCGATCCGCCGCCCGCGGTCGACGAATCCGAAGCGGTCGCTCCCGGCGTCCCCTCGCCCTCGCCGCTGCCGGTGCCCCAGCGGCCAGTCGGCGGTGACGCGCTCGGCGGATGCGGCGTAGTCGCCGACCCCGCGGCGGGCCCGCTGCCCGACCGTCTCAACTCCTCCGGCTGGCTGATCGCCGACCTCGACTCGGGTCGAGTGATCGCCGCGAAGGATCCGCACGGCCGGTACCGCCCGGCGTCGACCATCAAGGTCCTGCTCGCGCTCGTCGTCCTCGACGAACTCGACCTCGACTCGTCTGTGGAACCGACGCCCGCGGACTGGTCGATGGAGGGCGACTCCTGCGGGATGGGCCCGGGCGGCCGCTACACGGTGCGCGACCTGCTCACCGGCCTGCTGGTCGTCTCCGGCAACGACTGCGCCTCCGCGCTGGCCGGGCGTCTCGGCGGGCATGACGCGGCGCTGGCGAAGATGAACGCGAAGGCCGCCCACTTGGGCGCCGACGACACCCGTGCGGCCAGCCCGTCGGGCCTGGACGCACCGGGGATGTCGACCTCGCCGTTCGATCTGGCGGTGATATTCCGAGAGGCGATGCGGAATCCGGTGTTCCGTCAGATCGTCGCACTGAGGACCTTCACCTTCCCCGGCTATCCGAAACGGCCGGACGTTCCCGGCGACGTCGACCATCCGGCATGGACGATGCACACGTCGAACACCCTGCTCCGCGACGGCTGGCCCGGCATGCTCGGCGGCAAGACCGGGTACACCGACGACGCCCTGAAGACCTTCGTCGGCGCCGCCGAGCGCGACGGCCGCAGGGTGATCGTGACTCAGATGTACGGGCTCAACGAAGCCGACAACATGTACTCGCAGCAGGCTGAGCGGATGTTCGACTACGGGTTCGCGGCCCCGCCCGACACCTCCGTCGGAACACTCGACGTCGCCGATCCGCCATCGGCCGCTGCCACGACCGCCGAGCCGGGCCACGACGATCCCTCGCCCGCCTCGGTCTGGACGGCAGGGCTCGTGGCCTTCGCCGCCGTGTGTCTCACCGCCGCGGCGGTCCTGTGGCGGAAGCGATCACGGCGCTGACTCAGCGGTCGTGACGGCCGAGCCAGCCGGCCAGCCCCGCCGCCGCGGCGCCTATCCCGGCCGCGGCGATCAGACGGCGCGCCTGCTTCTCCGGCTCCGCCTCATACACCGGCGCCAGGACCACGGGTTCGGCTTCCGGCTCCTCCGGGTGCTCGAGCTCGTCGACGATCAGGAACCGCTCGTTGTTCGGGTCGGCGGCGCTCCAGGCGGCCGCGTAGAGCACGATCCGGGAAGCGAGATAGGCGAAGACCATCACACCGATGATCGGCCCGAACGCGGTGCCCGCCGGGCTCCCCAACACCTTCTGCAGATACAGGCTGCTCACCGATTTCAGGATCTCGAACACGACCGCCGTGCCGAGGGCCGGCCACAGGATCGCACGTGCCGACACGGTACAGCGCGGCATCCACGCGAGAACCACGATGAACAGCACCCAGGTGGCGGCCACCCCGACGATCACCGACGCCGCGCGCAGCAGGAAAGTCATGAGCCAGTTGTCGGGCAGACCCAGATAGTCGGTGATCTGCGAGCCCAGCGGCCCGGTGGACACGATGTTCAGTCCGATGGTGACGAGGAACAGCAGTCCCAGTGCCACGAACGTGCCGAGGTCGTACAGTTTGCCGAGAATCGCGTTGTTCTTGACGCGCCCGCCCCACATCTCCGTGAGACCGTTGCGCATCAACGTCATCCAGCCGATACCGGTCAGCGCCGCGGTCACCAGACCGATCACACCGACCGTGCGGCGCGAGGCGATGGCGGAGTCGATCACCGAGTTCAGCTGATCCCCGAGCTCGCCGGGCACGTGTTCGACGATCGCATCGGTGATATCGGTCAGCAGCGCGGGATTCCAGACCAGCACGAAGGCTGCGGTGGCGAACGACACCATCAGGATCGGGACGAGAGCCAGGATGCCGATGAAGCTGATCGCCGCGGCGTAGGCATTTCCGCGACGCTCGTTGTACCGGTCGAGCGTCGCGACGACGTGGCGCAGCAGGCCCCACCGGTCGATCGACGCGTCGTACAGCGCCTTCAGCCGGGCGATGATCTCCTTGATGCGGTCCATGCTCCCCTTCGTCTCGGCCACGTCACTCCCCGCGGCGTCGTCGCTCGGACCCTACCCGGTGATCAGCCGGGCAGCAGGAATCCGACCTTGTCGTAGACGGCGGCGACGGTGTCCGACGCGATCTCCCGAGCGCGTGCGGCTCCGTCGGCGAGGATGCCGTCCAGGTGAGCCCGATCGGCCAGGATCTCTTCGACGCGACCGCGCAACGGCGTGACGAACTCCGTGAGGATGTCGGCGGTATCGACTTTCAGCTCACCGTATCCCTTGCCCTCGTACGACGCGACGATTTCGTCCATCGCACGCCCGGTCAGCGCCGCTTGAATGGTGAGGAGGTTGGAGACGCCCGGTTTGTTCTCGCGGTCGAAGGCGACGACCCTGTCATTGTCGGTGACGGCCGAGCGGATCTTCTTGGCCGACCGCTTCGGTTCATCGAGCAGAGAGATCAGACCCGAGTCGGAGTCGGCCGATTTGCTCATCTTCGCCGTCGGGTTCTGGAGGTCGTAGATCTTGGCGAACTCTTCGACGATGTACGGCTTCGGCACCGTCAGCGTCTTGCCGTATCGCTTGTTGAAGCGCTGGGCGAGGTCGCGCGTCAGTTCCAGATGCTGCCGCTGGTCCTCGCCCACCGGAACGCTGTCGACCTGGAAGGCGAGGATGTCGGCCGCCATCAGGATCGGATAGGTGAACAGGCCTACGCCGGCAGCATCGGTTCCCGACTTCGCCGACTTGTCCTTGAACTGCGTCATCCGGCTGGCCTCGCCGAACCCGGTGAGACACGACAGCACCCAGGTCAGCTGTGCGATCTCCGGCACGTGCGACTGCACGTAGATGGTCGCGCGCTTCGGGTCGACGCCGACCGCCAACAATTGTGCGACGCTGCGTCGGGTGCGCTCCCGCAGCACCTTCGGGTCCTGCGGAACCGTGATCGCATGCATGTCCGGGATGAAGTAGAAGGCCTCGTCGAACTCGTCCTGCAACTGCACCCACTGCCGTACCGCGCCGAGGTAGTTCCCGAGGTGGAACGAGTCGCTGGTCGGCTGGATTCCGGACAGGACGCGGCGGCGCGGTGCAGGCCGCGATACAGGCGATGTCATGACCTCAATTGTTTCAGACCCGGACAATCGAGTTTCCGACGGTCGCGGACCGGCTTCCGCGCCGGTCGATCGGCCGACGAAACACCGAAATCGTGTCGCCATGTGTGACATGTCCGGTCATTGGATCGTCACGTGGTCACCACCACTGTTAGCTTCAAGCTTCAACCGGTCACCGCACCGGCCTCTCCCTCCTGGTCAATCCCTTCCGAACAACGGAGCCCCCATGAAGCTGTCCCTCGTCAAGCGCGGCGCGATCGTCGCTGCTGCCGCCGCCGTCGCGGGCGCCGGACTCACCGCTGCCCCCGCGGTCACCGGTGCCGTCGGCGGCGCCTCGGCCGCCACCTGCAAGTCGGAGTCGACCGAGACTGTCAGCGACGCCATCATTCCCAGCATCAAGTACATCTTCCAGAAGTCGGCACCCGCCGAGGTCGGCCAGGGTGCATCGATTACCTATTCGATCTCCGTCAGCACAACCGGCGCAGGTAACCCGTACGTGCAGGGCGTCTGGGACACCCCGCCGGCGGAACTACGTGATGTGAAGCCGACGGTCAAGGTCAAGGCGTTCACCCTGCTCGGCGGCATTCTCGGCGGCGGCGGTGCGTTCGACAAACTCATCCAGGAACGGGCCGTCGCACCCGGCGACGTCACCAAAGACAACGCCAGCTGGCGGATCAGCCACACCGGGTGGGCGATCTTCGCTGGTCAGGCATACACGGCGAGCTTCACTTACCAGCTCCCCAGCAGCGTTCGAGTCGGAAAGCAGCTCACCAGCGGCGGTGCCGCCGTGCGAGGAACGCCGGATTGGTCGATCGGTTCGAAGCAGATGCCGAACCTGACCGCCTGCACCACGGTGCGCGCACCCAACGCCGGCGAGGCGATCACCGGCAGCCTGGATTCCGCGGGTCTGGGTTCCTCGGACGGACAGCTGTCGAGCACCGGTTCACTCTCCGATGTGCTGCCGGGCGTCATCGGCGGCATCGTCGGTGACATGGCCGGCTGATCCCACACGATTCATCCAGTGGGTCCGCTTCCCGTGACGGGAAGCGGACCCGCTTGTTTCCGCGTAGTCGGGACCGCGGAGAAGCGCCCGCCGCCGACCTCGGATTCGTGCCATCGCCCGCGCCGCGAATCGGCTCCTCGGCTGTGTGCGTGCCAGGATCGCACCGAAGCGCCCTTGGCGCAGTCACTGATGATTCTCTCTGAACGGTGGTCCCGCATGAAGCGAATCCCCTTGTCCCGCACGACTTCTCTCGTCACCGCAGCCGCCCTGATCTGCGGTGGCCTCACCGCCGCCTCCGTCGGCGCGGCAGGTGGCGCCGACGCCGCGACCTGCTCGTCGGCCAGCCGCACCACCAAGAAGGCCACCCTAGCGACGCATAACTACTCCGAGTCGGTGACCCAGACCGCCGGTGCGCTCGCGAAGGTGACCTACACGATCGACGTCGGCACCTCCGGTGCCGGCAATCCGTACGTCAACTCGATCACCGACACCCCGCCCGCCGGATTCGGGAAGCCGACGGCGAAGGTGAGGGCGTACCACTTCCTCACCGGCCTCAAAGAAGAGGCGGTTCCGGTGACTGCGTCCGGTACCGGCTGGAAGGTCTCGAACACGGGCTGGTCGGTGACCTCGAGCCATCCCGTCACGGCGTCGTTCACCTACGACATGCCGCTGTCGGAGATTCCCGGCTTCCCGGTCACCAGCGGCGGCATCGCCGTCACCGGAACTGTCGGCGTCGACGGCACCTTCCCCGGTCTCACCGCGTGCTTCCTGACTCGCCCGATGTCTCCCGGCGAGGCGATCGGCAGCGTCAGCGGCGATCTGTCCAGTTCCGGGTCCACCCAGGACATCATCAGCGAGGTGGTGGCCGGACTGGTCGGCGGCGTGATCGGCGGCATCGGCAGCGGAAGCAAATCGGCCAGCTGACGGATGCGCCCCGGAGGCCGCGGACCGCTCAGCCGAACACCGCGGTCACCGGGGCGTGATCGGACCACCGAAGGTTGTACGCGCCGGCTCGATCAACCCACGTCCGTTGCGCTCGTGCAGCCAATGCCGGCGTCGCGAGGTGGTAGTCGATACGCCAGCCGGCGTCGTTGTCGAACGCCTTGCCCCGCCACGACCACCACGCGTACGGCCCAGCGACGTCGCCGTGATGCTCGCGCGCCACGTCCACCCAGCCGGCCTCCAGCAGCCCGGCGACCCATGCCCGCTCGTGCGGGAGGAAACCCGCGTTCTTGAGATTGCCCTTCCAGTTCTTGATGTCACGCTCGTCGGGCGCGATGTTCCAGTCGCCCGCCACCACCGCCAGTCCCCCGGTGCCGAGCAGTTTGTCGAGGTAGGGCCGGAACGCTTCGAGGAAGCGCCGCTTCTCCTCGTACTTCTCGATGTCCTTCTCCTGCTCGGTCGGCGCCGCCCCCGTCGGCAGATACAGGCTCGCCGCGGTCACCGTCTCACCGCCGAAGTCGAAGTCCGCCTCGATATAGCGTCCCGCCGTGTCGAACTCGTCGCTGCCGAAACCGACCCGCACCTGCGAGGGTGCGCGGCGAGACAGGATCCCGACGCCGGCGCGGCCGTTGACCGACGATTCCGTGTGCACGAAGTGCCACCCGGCATCCAGCGCGGGCTGCAGCGCCTTGCGAGCGATCGCGTCGCCGGCCCTCACCTCTTGCATCAGCACCACGTCGGGTGCGGCGTCCTCGAGCCACGGGAGCATGCCCGGATTGTCGTCCGAGCGCTGCTTCACAGCGGCACGGATCCCGTTGACGTTGATCGTGGTGATGGAGAACGGTGTGGTCACGGGACCACCCTAGCGACCGCTTCGGACATCGCCCACGGGCTCGTCTCCGACCGGAACCGCGACCTCCCGCTGAGGCATCTCCTCGCCGGACCGCCGCGCAGCCGCCACCGCCGCCGCGAGCACCAGCACGCCGCCCACCGCGAGGACCGCACCGACCAGTGACGGTGCCCGGTAGCCGAGACCGTGGGCGATCACCAGTCCGCCGACCCATGCGCCGAGAGCGTTGGCGACGTTCAGCGCCGAATGGTTGAGCGCGGCCGCGATCGTCTGCGCATCGTGCGCGACGTCCATCAATCGCGTCTGCAGCCCGGGGATGGCGGCCGATCCGGAACAGCCGACGAAGAAGGTCATGATCACGGCCGGCCACCCGGTGGACACCAGGAGCGCGAACAGCACCAGCGCCGACGCTGCGCTCGCCATGCCGATGGCGATGGCCTTGTCGCCCAGGCGGTCGGCGAGACGGCCGCCGAGGTAATTGCCGCTCACCATTCCCGCGCCGAACAGCATCAGCGCGATCGGCACCGCGGCCTCCGACAGTCCGCCCAGCGAGGTGAGCGCGGTGTTCAGATACGTGTAGAAGGCGAAGAAGCCGCCGAATCCCACCACGCCGACCAGCAGCGTCAGCCAGATCTGCCCGTGGCGGAGTCCGCCGAGTTCAGTGGCGGGATCGGTGGTGCGCATCGACCGCAGATCGGGCACCACGCGCCACAGCGCGAGCACCGTCACAGCACCGATCACCACGACGAGGGCGAGGGCGGCGCGCCACCCGAGCGCCTGGCCCAGCCAGGTGGCCGCCGGCACCCCGAGGACGTTGGCCACCGACAGTCCCATCATCACCTGCCCCACCGCCTGCGCACGGCGGCCGGGGCCGGCGAGGTGGGCGGCGACCAACGAGGCCACGCCGAAATACGCCCCGTGCGGCAGCCCGGCGACGAAGCGTGCGGCCATCAGCGTCGGATAGTTCTGCGCCACCAGACTCAGCGCATTGCCGAGAGTGAACGCCACCATGAGTGCGATCAACAGCGTCCGTCGCGACACCCGGGCCGCGAGCACCGCGATCAGCGGAGCGCCCACCACCACGCCCAGCGCATAGGCGGAGATCAGGTGCCCGGCGGTCGGCTCACTGACGCCGAGGCTCGACGCGATGTTCGGCAGCAGCCCCATCGCGACGAACTCGGTGGTTCCGATGCCGAACCCGCCGAGCGCGAGTGCTCCGACCACCCAGCCCACCCGCCGAGCCGGATGCTCGCCGTCGCACGATGCCGCCACGTCCTGAGTCTCGGTGTCCACCCGATGCGCAACACCCGCACGCCGAGCGCCATTCCACAGACCCGCGGTGACCTCCGACACCCGGAGGAGAGGACTACCGCAGCGCGGCCTGCAGATTGTCGTCGAGGGCGCCCAGGAACTCCTCGGTGGTGAGGTACGCCTGGTCGCCGCCGACCAGCAGTGCCAGGTCCTTGGTCATCTTCCCCGACTCGACGGTCTTGATGACGACGTCCTCGAGCTTCTCCGCGAACTCGCGCACCTCGGGGGTGTTGTCGAGCTTGCCGCGGTGGTCCAGACCACGCGTCCAGGCGAAGATCGACGCGATCGGATTGGTCGACGTCGGCTTGCCCTGCTGGTGCTGCCGGTAGTGCCGGGTCACGGTACCGTGCGCGGCCTCGGCCTCGCAGGTCTGGCCGTCGGGTGTCATCAGAACCGAGGTCATCAGTCCGAGCGAGCCGTAGCCCTGGGCCACGGTGTCCGACTGGACGTCGCCGTCGTAGTTCTTGCACGCCCAGACGTAGCCGCCCTCCCACTTGA
Source organism: Gordonia sp. LUNF6 (assembly GCF_047041125.1). NCBI lineage: Bacteria > Bacillati > Actinomycetota > Actinomycetes > Mycobacteriales > Gordoniaceae > Gordonia > Gordonia sp. LUNF6. The sequence continues at coordinate 1,208,419 of NZ_CP178181.1, read as the reverse complement.
GCGACGAGGCGACCATGTCGTCGATCAGCCGGTGCTCGTAGTGCAGCCCCGCGGCATCGAACTCGGCCTTGAACTCACGCTCGAAGACGTCGGCGAAGATGTCCTTGAACGCGCCGTCGTAGGCCTTGAGGATGGTGTTCTTGGTGGACAGGTACACCGGATAGTTGCGCTGCAGTCCGTAGTTGAACGACGCCCGCGCGAAGTCCTCGATCGACTTGTTGAAGTTGTACATGCCCATCACGACGCCACCCGACTCGGGGATTCGGACGATCTCGTGCTCGATCGGCTCGCTTCCGTCGTCGGGCGTGTAGGTGATGGTGACCGTGCCCGCCGAGGGCACCTTGAAGTCGGTGGCGCGGTACTGGTCGCCGAAGGCGTGACGCCCGACGACCACCGGCTTGGTCCAGCCGGGTACCAGCCGAGGCACGTTCGAGATCAGGATCGGAGCCCGGAAGATGGTGCCGCCGAGGATGTTCCGAATGGTGCCGTTAGGCGATCGCCACATCTTCTTGAGACCGAATTCCTCGACGCGGGCCTCGTCGGGGGTGATGGTGGCGCACTTGACGCCGACACCGTGCTTCTGAATCGCGTGCGCGGCGTCCACCGTGACCTGATCGTCGGTCGCGTCGCGGTTCTCGATCCCGAGGTCGTAGTAATCCAGATCGATGTCGAGGTAGGGGTGGATCAGCTTCTCTTTGATGAACTGCCAGATGATTCGCGTCATCTCGTCGCCGTCGAGTTCGACGACGGTGCCCTCGACCTTGATCTTGCCCATATGGCTCTGTGCCCTCCTCAGCAGTAGACCGCCGGCCACTCGTCCTCAAACGTAATACGGACGGTCGTTCGGCGCGGCGGGCTCCAAACAGAACGCGCGTACTGTTTTAACCAGCATATCCCATGAGCAGCTCAGCGACCGAGCGATCGTGCAAGCACCGCCGCGCCTCCGCAGATCCGCGCCGAATGCCCTGTGCGGCAGCAGTTCTCCTTGAACACAGCGCCGACGCGCCGAGACCGACCGCTCGCACCGGTCGCCGCTTTTGCGCGGTCCTACCACATCGCCCACCGAGTCGACAGATTTACGACCAGGGGCGGTGAAGCCGTTTCAACAGCCGCATCGAGTTGATATATCCTCAGCAACAGGTCATGAGTGTCAGCGCACAGCCCCGGCTTGCTGACCGGCAACCCTCCATCCGCGGTGGGGTGCTCCGGGTGATGACCTGGCTGCGACGGAAGTCGCCGCAGCAAGCGCGGGTCCGAGGGTCGGACCCAACATACGAGGCCCGCCCCGGGCCGCCGACCGAAGAAAGAGAATGACGTCTCATGTCTGACGCCGCGAATTGGAGCTTCGAGACCACCCAGGTGCACGCCGGGCAGGTAGTCGACGCGACCGCCAAGACACGCGCACTGCCGATCTACCAGACCACGTCGTACGTGTTCGACAACACCGACCACGCGGCGAACCTGTTCGCGCTCGCCGAGCCGGGCAACATCTACACCCGGATCATGAATCCGACGCAGGACACCGTCGAGCAGCGCCTCGCGGCTCTCGGCGGCGGCGTCGCGGCCCTCTTGGTGGCCTCCGGCCAGGCCGCCACCACCTACGCGATTCAGAACATCGTCGAGGCCGGCGGACACGTCGTCTCCAGCCCCCGAATCTACGGCGGCACATACAATCTCTTCCACTACACGCTGCCGAAGTTCGGCATCGAGGTCTCGTTCGTCGACGATCCCGACGATCTCGAGTCGTGGAAGTCGGCGATCCGGCCCAACACCCGCGCACTGTTCGGTGAGACCATCGCGAACCCGCACAATCAGGTCCTCGACATCGCCGGAGTGGCGGACGTCGCACACGCGCACAGCCTCCCGCTGATCGTCGACAACACGGTCGCGACGCCGTATCTGCTGAATCCCATCGAGCACGGGGCCGACATCGTCGTGCACTCGGCCACCAAGTACATCGGCGGTCACGGCACCGCGATCGGCGGCGTCATCATCGACGGCGGCACCTTCGACTGGCGCGTCCAGCGCGACGGTGAAGACCTGTTCCCCGGCTTCACCACCCCGGACCCGAGTTACAACGGCGTCGTCTTCGCCGACCTGGGGGCTCCGGCCTACGCGCTCAAGGCGCGCACGCAATTGCTGCGCGACACGGGCGCGGCCATCTCCCCGTTCAACGCCTTCCTGCTGGCTCAGGGCATCGAGACGCTGAGCCTGCGCGTGGAGCGCCACGTCTCCAATGCACAGAAGGTGGCCGAGTTCTTGGAGGCCAACGACCAGGTCACCTCGGTCTCGTACGCCGGTCTCAAGTCGTCGCCGTACTACGAACGGGCGCAGAAGCTGCTGCCGAAGGGCGCCGGCGCGGTCATCGGATTCGAGATCGAGGGCGGCGTCGAGGCGGGCAAGGCCTTCGTGAACGCGCTGACCCTGCACAGCCATGTCGCCAACATCGGCGACGTCCGCTCGCTGGTGATCCACCCCGCGTCCACCACGCACAGCCAGCTCTCCCCGGAGGAGCAGCTGGCCGCCGGTGTGACGCCGGGTCTGGTCCGGCTCGCCGTGGGCATCGAGGGCATCGACGACATCCTCGCCGACCTCACCACCGGGTTCGCCGCGGCAGCGCGAGTCAAGTAGCCGTTGTCTCGTCCACTGCCGTTGTCTCGTCCACTGAAGGGAGGCCAGGTGTCGGTCAGTATCGACCCGGCCACGACGGTGAGCGACCCCGACTGGGCCACCCGTCCGGACGGAGCTCAGGTCAGCGTCTCGATCGGCGATCTGACTCTCGATTCGGGAGCCACGCTGGCCGACGTCACCGTCGCCTTCCAGAAGTGGGGCACGCCGACGGCGGCCCGGGACAACATCGTGTTGGCGCTGCACGCGCTCACCGGTAACTCGCACGTCGCCGGCCCGGCCGACGATCAGTTCTCGATGACCGGATGGTGGGACGGACTGATCGGGCCGGGCTGCGCGGTCGACACCGACGAATGGTGCGTGTTGGCGCCGAACGCGATCGGCGGCTGCTTCGGCTCCACCGGTCCCGGCTCCCTCGCTCCCGACGGCAGGCCGTGGGGGTCACGCTTCCCGCGGCTCACCGTTCGCGACCTCGTCCGGTCGGAGTCGCTCGCGCTGGAGGCACTCGGCATCAGCCGGCTGGCCGCCGTCGCGGGCGGCTCGATGGGCGGTGCCCGTGCCCTCGAATGGGCCGTCACCTACCCCGACGCGGTCGGCGCCGCGCTGGTGCTGGCGGTGGGCGCACGCGCCAGCGCCGATCAGATCGGCACGCAGACCACCCAGATCGAGGCGATCAAGTCCGATCCCGCGTGGCAGGGCGGCGACTACTACGGGACCGGCCGCTCCCCCAGCATCGGAATGGGTATCGCGCGCCGAATCGCGCATCTGAGCTACCGGAGCGACCGCGAACTCGACCAGCGTTTCGAGAACCGCCCCCAGGGGGAGGAGAACCCGCTGGTCGACGGCCGCTACTCCATCGCCAGCTATCTGGAGCACCAGGCCGAGAAGCTCAAGCGGCGCTTCGATCCGGGCGCCTACGTGGTGCTCTCGGATGTCCTCAACAACCACGACGTCGGCCGCGACCGCGGCGGCGTCGCGGCGGCCCTGGCCGGATGCAGCGTGCCGACCGTCGTCGGCGCGATCGACTCCGACCGGCTGTATCCGCTGTACCAGCTCGAGGAGATCGCCCGCGAGCTCGGCGACTGCGTCGGCGGGCTGCACGTGATCCGCTCCGACGCCGGCCACGACGGATTCCTCACCGAGTTCGAGCCGATCCGGGAACTCCTCGCGAAGACGATGGACGTCGCGCGCCTGCGGCGGTCGGCGGACTGAGCCGCACCCCGCAGCGCTCACTCTCACAGTTCCGTCGAGGCCACCCAGTACTCGGTGAACCGTCCGTCACGGACGCTCAGGATGTCGTTGCCCGTCAGATACGAGATCTGGCCGTCGGACGTCGTACCCTGACCTGCCCACCGCCCGGCCACGTAGCCGTCGGCGGCGAACGGCCCGACCTCCACCTCGAAGACCAGGTCCCGGTAGGTGGCTTTCGTGGCGTCGACCAGTGCGGCGAGCTTGCCGGGACCGGCGACCTCCGCGCTCGGCCAGTGTCCGAGGAAGTCCTCGCTCACCAGTTCCTCGGCGACCGCCTTGAGACGTTCACGGTCGGTCGGCCCGTTCCACAATTCATCGATCCAGCGGCGATACAGATCGCATGCGTCGGCAGATTCGGTCATGCCTCAACCGTGACACATCCCGGCGCCGACCCGGCGGAGGTGCTATGCGGTTCCGAGCGAGTCGATCGATGTGGCGAGCCAGAGCACGGTGCCGCCGAGCGCCGCCATGGCGCAGATGTCGAAGACGCGGCTGCGCACCTGCAGGAGGCCGACGCGATTCGCCGGAAGGAACGCACGGAACACCGCGCCCAGGAGCATCGCCGAGCCGAAGACGAATGCCCCGCGGCGCCAACGGTCGATCAGCACCAGCAGCGCCGCGACGGCGATCACCGCCAGAACGGTGTAGTAGGGCACGTTCGCGATGAAGCCGTGCAGCTTGCGGGCACGGCGCATCGATTCCACCCGTGCCGAGTCGACCGGGACGGGCCCGTCGTGCGCGGCACCCCCGGACGCCTCGGCCGCCATCACTTGCTCTCGAGGTCCGCCAGCTGAGCTTCGGCGCGCTCGACGACGTTCGCCAGCAGGAATGCGCGCGTCAGCGGACCGACGCCGCCCGGGTTGGGCGACACCGCGCCGGCGACCTCCCAGACGTCGGGGTGCACGTCGCCGGTGAGTCCCGCCTCGGTGCGGCTGACGCCGACGTCGATGACGGCGGCACCCGGCTTCACCATGTCGGCCGTGATCAGGTGCGGCACGCCGGCTGCCGCGACCACGATGTCGGCGCGGCTCACCTCGGCCGCGAGGTCGCGGGTACCGGTGTGGCACAGCGTGACCGTCGCGTTCTCGCTCCGGCGGGTCAGCAGCAGGCCGATCGGCCGGCCGATGGTGACGCCGCGGCCGACCACGGTGACGCGCGCGCCGTCGAGCGGGATGTCGTAGCGGCGCAGCAGGTGGATCACGCCGCGCGGCGTGCACGGCAGGGTCGACTCCTTACCGAGCACGAGGCGGCCGAGGTTGATCGGATGCAGACCGTCGGCGTCCTTCTCCGGTGCGATGCGCTCGAGCGCCGCGTTCTCATCGAGATGCTTGGGCAGCGGCAGCTGCACGATGTAGCCGGTGCACGCGGGGTCCGCGTTGAGTTCGTCGATCGCGGCGTTCAGCTGCGCGGTGGTCGCGTCGGCCGGGAGATCCTTGCGGATCGACGCGATGCCGACCTTGGCGCAGTCGGAGTGCTTGCCCTTCACGTACGAGTGCGAACCCGGGTCGTCGCCGACGAGCACGGTTCCCAGTCCGGGAGTGATCCCGGCTGCGTTGAGCCGCGCCACGCGGGCGCTCAGATCGGTGAAGATCTCGTCGCGGGTGAGTTTGCCGTCCAGTCGAATCGCCGTCACGGGTCTCTATTGTTCCACTATCCCCGCCGATCGCGCGTACCCCCTAGTCGACGGCGCGCGCAGCGGCGGTGCCGCCGACCAGGGCGACGCACGCCGCCACCGCCGGCTCCTCGAGCGAGCTCAGCGGAAGGCCGCGTTCGATCGTCGATGCCGCGAGTTCCCGAATGCCTCCCCAGACGATCACCGCGGTCTCGCGAGACATCGGCGGGATGCCCGCGGCGTGGAACCGGTCCGTGCCGGTCAGGCGTGCCATCAGAGCCGTGAACGCCTCCAGCGAAGCGAGCTGCACCGCACGGGCCGCGTCACCGAGAGCCGGCAGTTCCCGAATCCAGCTGCGCGTGGTGCCGGGATTCGATTCACACACCGTGATGTAGGCGTGCACCGCCTGTCGCACCTGCGCCGGCCACGCGGACGCCGGGTCGACGGCCGTCTCGATGGCCGCCAGCAGTTCCACGTTGACGGCGCCCAGCAGTTCTACGTAGCACTCCTGCTTGTCTGCGAACTCGGCGTAGAAGGAACGTTTCGACGTGCGTGCCACACGCACGATGTCGGCGATGGTGGTCGCTTGGTAGCCGCGATCGGTCAGGCACTGGCGCATCGCGTCGAGCAGCCGTCCGCGGACGGTCGGGCTCTCCTGCTCTGTCGTCGGCATCTCCCACCTCACGGGTCCCCTTGGCAAGTTCGGTACTTCATCGTACCGTTGGTACCGACTGGTACCAGAGCGGACGCGGGCCGCGTTCCGCCGGTACCCGCTCCCGAGAAAGGACGATGTCGTGGATCTCCAAGTCTCCGATCAGGAACGCACTCGCGTCGACGGGCCGCACCGTCTTCCACCCGGCCCTCGACTGCCGCGCGCGGTGCAGGGTGCCGGATTCCTCGTCGACCGACGCCGATCCCTGCGCTGGATCGCGCACCGCTACGGCGACGCCGCCGCGCTGGCCCTTCCGTTCTTCGGCGAGACCGTGCTGATCAGCGATCCGGCGATGGCCAAGCAACTGTGCATGGCGAAGTCGGACACCGTCGTCAACGTCCGGCCCAACCTCGGGCGCACCCTGGGCCGCGGTTCGATGTTCGCACTCGACGGCGACGAGCATCGGCGCCGACGGCGTCTGCTCACTCCGCCGCTGCACGGGCACAGTCATGTCCGACGCGGAGATCCGCGACGAACTGCTGACCCTGCTCGCCGCCGGTCATGAGACCACCGCGACCACGCTCGCGTGGGCGATGGAGCGTCTGAGCCGGCACCCGCGGATTCTCGCCGACCTCGCGGCCGAGGCGCGGTCGGAGGAGAACGCACTCCGGATCGCGACGATCCACGAGGTCCAGCGGAGCCGGCCGGTGATCGACCTGTTCGGCAGACACGTCATCGCCGAGGACGGTCTCGAACTCGGCGACTACCGAATCCCCAAGGGATACAACGCGGTGGTGGCCATCTCACTGCTGCACGACGACAGCCGGCAGTTCGCCGACCCGGCACGGTTCGACCCGCAGCGCTTCGTCGACGCGAAGCCCGGGCAGGCGTGGCTGCCCTTCGGCGGCGGCACCCGGCGCTGCATCGGAGCAGCGTTCGCGCACATGGAGATGGATGTGGTGCTCCGAGAACTGCTGCGCACGTTCACCGTCCAGCCGACCGCAGCGAAGGGCGAACGCTGGCACTCCCGAGGCGTCGCGTACGCGCCCGCACGAGGCGGGCGCGTGGTGCTGTCGCGACGAATCTGAGGCGGCGGACGCGGGGTGGTTCCCCGCCGCCGGCCGATATGAGTCGGTATCGTCCCATTCATCAGAATGAGAGGCGCCCCATGTTTCGCTCTGTGACCGGTGTTGTTGCGGCAGTCGTCGCAGCCGGCCTGCTCGTCGGCTGTTCCACAGGCGACGTCTCCGCCGGAGGCGCGACGTCGCCGGAGACGACCGAGATGAACACTCAGCACCCTGCGGCACCAGTCAGCTCGGCCGCGAACGCGATCATGCCGAACGTCGTGTGCATGAACCTCCAAGAGGCTCAGAACGAGATCCAGCGCGCCGGTGTCTTCTACTCGCGAAGCAACGACGCCACCGGCAGGGGCCGGCACCAGATCCGCGATCGGAACTGGGTGGTCGTCGCTCAGACTCCGTCCCCCGGGACGCCGATCGGTGAGGGCGACGCCGTTCTGTCGGTCGTCAAGATCGGCGAGCCCAGCCTGTGCTGAACCGCCCAGTCCCTGCCGCGAACAGAGGTCAGGCGGCGGCCATCTGCTGCGACCGCGCGACGGCGAGGAACCCCTCGACCGTCACGTAGAAGCCGGTGGCGTCGTCGATCTGAAACCAGACGGTCTGCTTCGGATCGAGCCCGGCCCGTCCCGCGATCGAGGTGATGGTGGTGTTGTTGTTGTCGATAGTGCTGTTCATGTGATGCCTCCTGGCATTCGGGTAGATGGCAACGGCTCACGCCGTCGCGGGAGATGTCATGGGTCTGGGGCTCCGATATCGGCCCAGTCACGGACTTCATGAGGCTCTCGTGGTTCGGCTGCATCGATGCGCCGATCCTTGACCCAGAGTTCCTCGGGAGATTCGCGGATCGCTTCCGGCGGACCGTGAGAGGGTCTACGCCAGCGAATCGCGGATACAACATCCTCGCACATTCATTCGAGGCGCGTCAAGCACCCGTGCCTCGACTCCGGCTTGCGAGGTGCCGGAGCATAGGATCCTCGTGTGTTCCGAATCGTCTACTACCAGCCCTGCATCCCTCCGAACACCGGCAATGCGATTCGGATCGCGGCCAACACGGGCTGCGAACTGCACCTCATCGAGCCGCTCGGGTTCACCATGACCGATGCCCAGGTGCGCCGTGCCGGTCTCGACTACCACGAGATGGCCAATGTGACCGTCCACCCGGACCTGGACACCGCGTGGGAACGGCTCGCTCCCCGACGGGTGTTCGCCTTCACCGCCCACGCCACCCGCTTCTACACCGACGTCGCCTACGAGACCGGCGATGTGCTGTTGTTCGGACCGGAACCCACGGGACTGCCCGACGAGGTCCTCGCCGATCCGCGGATCACCGACCGGCTGCGCATCCCGATGCTGGAGGGGCGGCGTTCGATGAACCTGGCGAATGCCACCAGCGTCGCGCTGTACGAGGCGTGGCGTCAGCACGGGTTCGACGGCGCGGTGTGACGCCGGTGACGAGGTCGCGTCCGGCACGTCCCACTCGTCACCCCGTCCTGCTGCCTCGCCACCGCAGCGGCGCCTCGCCGTACTCCTCGACCGCGTGCGCGGCCATCCCGACCGTCCGCCCGTACTGAAACAGCACCTCCCCCGACCGCACCGGGAGCCCCAGTTCGTGGGTGACGACAGCACCGGCGAAGTCGATGTTCATCGGCCGCCCCACCCGGCGGGCGATCGACTCGGCCGCAGCCAGTGCCTGCGAGTCGGGCCGGTCGGCCCGGACACGGTCGAGCACGATCCGCGCCCGCGGATCCACCCCGGTGTAGATCACGTGCCCGAACCCCGGCACACGGCCTCCGACCACCGCGTCGGCCAGCGCGCGATCGACCGCCGTCCCGCCGACCACCGCGTCGAGCAGCACCCGGGCAGTGGCCGGCGCCCCACCGTGCAGCGGACCCGACAGCGCCGCGTATCCGGCGAGCAGCGCGTCGAACACCCCGGCGCGTGCCGACGCCGCGACCCGGGCCGCCGTCGTCGACGCGGCGAGCCCGTTGTCGATCAGGACGGTCGCGAGCAGGTCGATCCACGGGTGCGTGAAGTCGATTTCGGGCACTGATGCGGCAAGACGCGGAAGCAGTCCCACGACGCGGTCGCCGATGTCCGACAGATCGGCCCGCAGCGGGTCGGCCGCGGCGATCAACGCCACCGTCAACGGGATGCGGCGCTCGACGGGCACGCCCGACACCACGGAACCGTCGACGTCGGGCGGGGTCACGACCGACGAGGCTCCGAGGACCAACTTCGCCGCCCCCGCGAAATCGGTCTCCGCGCACAGTTCGGCGAGGTCACGGCCCCGCAGGTACAGGCGGTCGTCGCGGATCGCGGACACGCCGCTGGCGACGGCGCGGAACCGCAGCAGCCGGTCGCCCGCCCGGCGTCCGTCGTGCTTGGCGGCGGCCAGGGAGTCGATCTGCGTGCGGTCGAACAGCGATTCCGACTGGCCCGGCATCCGCCACGAGGACAGGACGCCGCGACTGACGTACGAGTACAGCGTCCCGCGCTTGACTCCGAGCCGGGCCGCCGCCTCCGACGTGGTAATCCACTGGTCCACGGGTTGATTCAATCAACATTGCAGATGTTGATCAATGGGCGCAGACTCGGCCGCATGACTCAGAGCACGCCCATCACCGTTCCCCGCGGACTGAAGAATGTGATCGTCACCGACACGGCCATCGGCGACGTGCGCGGCGAGGAGGGCTTCTACCACTACCGGCAGTACGACGCGACGGAGCTGGCGCGCACGGCGCGCTTCGAGGACGTCTGGCATCTGATGATCTACGGCGAGCTTCCCGACGCGGCGGCGTCGGAGCGGTTCGCGCGCCGCATCGGTGAACTCCGCGTCCTCGACGGCACCACCGTCGATCTGCTGCGCAGCGTCGTCACCCCCGATGTGGAGCCGTTGGCGGCATTGCGCGTGGCACTGGCGACGGCGGGGATCACCGAACGCCCGCTGTTCGACCTGCCCGAAGCCGACCGCATACACGCCGCGCTGCGCTACGCGGCCATCGCTCCCACCGTGATCGCCGCCGCGCACCGGCTCGCGCGCGGACTCGACGTCGTCGACGCCGACCCCGCCGCCGGACAGGCGGCCGACTACCTGCGGATGGCGACCGGGAACACCACCGACGACGCCGTCAGCGCCCTGCAGACCTACCTCGTGACCACCATCGACCACGGCTTCAACGCCTCGACGTTCGCCGGGCGTGTGGTCGCCTCATCGGGGTCGGACATGACCTCGTCGATCCTGGGCGCGCTCGGTGCGTTTCTCGGCCCGCTGCACGGCGGCGCGCCCGGACGGGCGCTGGCGGCGCTCGAGGAGATCGGCGATCCGTCGAACACCCGGGACTGGGTGCGGGGAAAGGTGGCCGGCGGCGAGGTCATCATGGGCTTCGGTCATGCCGTCTACCGCACGCACGACCCCCGCGCCGAACTGCTGAAAGAGGTGGTCACCACGCGCTACGACTCACCCCTGGTCCGGCAGGCGGCCGCGGTGGAGGCCGAGATCGAAACCGCGATCAACGAATTCAAGCCCGGTCGGCGACTGTACGCGAACGTCGAGTTCTACGCCGGTGTGCTGATGAGCGAGGTCGGTCTGCCGCCGGAGATGTTCACGCCGACCTTCGGCGTCGCGCGAATCGTCGGCTGGACCGCGAACATCCTCGAACAGGCCGCCGAGCGCAAGATCATCCGTCCGGTGGCCCGCTACGTGGGACCGGAGCCGAGCCGCACCGCGAGTTCGCGAACCACTGCGGACGCCTAAGGCTTGTGGGCGTAGACGTACTTGTAGTAGTCGGCGTCGGCCAGCTTGCTCGCGGCCGCGGGATCGATCACCACCGTCGCGTGACGATGCCACTGGAGGATCGATGCCGGGCACGACGCCGACAGCGGTCCCTCCACCGCCGCCGCGATCGCGTCCGCCTTGCCCTCGCCGGTGGCGACCAGCGCGAGCCGTTCGGCATCGCAGATGGTGCCGAGCCCCTGGGTGATCACGTGCATCGGCACTTCGTCGAACGAGTCGAAGAATCGGGCGTTGTCCTGCCTGGTCTTCTCGGTCAGCGTCTTGATCCGGGTGCGTGAGGTCAGTGACGACGACGGTTCGTTGAATCCGATGTGCCCATTGCTGCCGATGCCGAGGATCTGCACGTCCACCGGGCCGAGGCGGCCGATGAGCGCGTCGTAGGCTTCGGCGGCGGCCTTGAAATCGGGAGCCATGCCGTCCGGCGAGTGCACCGTGCCGATGTCGATGTGATCGGTGAAGTTGTCGCGGATGAACCGGGCGTACGACTCCGGGTGCGTGGGCGGAAGCCCGACGTACTCGTCGAGCAGTACCGCGTCGACGCCCGCGAACGACAGCCCGTTCTCGCGGTGCCTGCGGATCAGCTCGGTGTAGGTGGCCAGCGGCGACGATCCGGTCGCGAGGCCGAGCGTCGATGCACCGCCTTCGATCGCCTCGGCGATGATGTCGGCCATCACCAGCTCCGGACGATCGACGATCACGACCTCCATGCGTCTCCCCGCTCTCTGTGCGCCTCCGTCGTCACCGCGACGATATCCCGATTCGGCCGGTGGTGCGGCGAGTCGTCAGCACCAGTCCCGAGACCGCGTTCCCACTTTCAGATCCAGTCGCTGCAGCCGATCGGCGACGACGGTCACCGCTCCCTCCGCGTTCTGCACCCGGCCCCGGATCAGCAACGCCGACGCCGTCTGCGCCAGTGACCGATAGCGTGCCCACAACCCCACCGAACACACCACGTTCACCATGCCGGTCTCGTCTTCGAGGTTCACGAACGTGACACCCGAAGCGGTGGCCGGCCGCTGCCGATGCGTCACCGCTCCCCCGACCAGCACCCGGCTGCCGTCGGCCACCGACAGCAGCCGGGCGGCCGGGACCACACCCATCGCATCGAGCCGGGGCCGCAGGTATTCGGTGGGATAGGACTTGGGTGAGATGCCGGTGGAGAGCGCGTCGACGGCCGTGAGTTCCACCTCCGACATGCCGGGCAGCGTCGGGGTCGCCCGCGGTGGCGGCACGTCGAGCTGGTCGTCGCGCAGTCCCGAGGCGGCACCGGCCTCCCATAGCGCCTGTCTGCGATCCAGACCGAGGCTCTCGAACGCGCCCGCGGTCGCGAGCGCCTCCAGCTGCGCCGTCGTCGCATTCACACGCCGGGACAGATCCGCCACCGAGACGAACGGACCGCCGCAGGTCCGCTCCTCGACGATCCTCGTCGCGAGGTCGTCGGACAGTCCGCGCACCGCACTCAGGCCGATCCGCACGTCGAGCCCGTCGTTCTCCAGACTCGCGTGGGAGAGCGAGGAGTTCACATCCGGTCGGTGCACCTGGACGCCGTGCCGCCGGGCATCGGCGACCAGCGACTGCGGCGAGTAGAAGCCCATCGGCTGGGCGCGCAGCAGCGCCGCGCAGAACGCCGCCGGGTGATGGAGTTTGAACCACGCGGAGTAGAAGACCAGCGACGCGAAACTCTGCGAATGACTCTCCGGGAAACCGAAATTCGCGAACGCTGCCATCTTCTCGTAGATGCGGTCGGCGAGGTCGCCGGTGATGCCGTGTCTCTCGCGCATCCCGTCGTAGAACCGTGTGCGGAGCCGCTGCATCTTCTCCGGCGACCGTTTGGATCCCATCGCACGACGCAACTGGTCGGCCTCCGCGGCGCCGAAACCCGCGACATCGCGCGCCACCTGCATCAGCTGCTCCTGGAACAGTGGAATGCCGAGGGTGCGCCCGAGTGCGTCCTCCATCGACGGATGATCGCAGTGCGGCTCCTCCAGCCCGTTGCGCCGGCGGATGTACGGATGCACCGAACCGCCCTGGATCGGCCCCGGCCGGATCAACGCCACCTCAACGACGAGGTCGTAGAAGTTCCGCGGCTTCAGCCGCGGCAGGGTCGCCATCTGCGCCCGTGACTCCACCTGGAAGACGCCGACCGAATCGGCGCGGCACAGCATGTCGTAGACGGCCTCCTCGGCCAGGTCGAGCCGTGCCAGATCCACCCGCACGCCCTTGTGCTCGGCGACGAGATCGATCATGTAGTGCAGTGCCGACAGCATGCCCAGGCCCAGCAGATCGAACTTCACCAAGCCGACCGCCGCGCAGTCGTCCTTGTCCCACTGCAGGATGCTGCGATTCTCCATCCGGGCCCATTCGGTGGGGCAGACGTCGGCGATCGGCCTGTCGCAGATCACCATTCCGCCCGAGTGAATCCCCAGATGTCTCGGCAGCGAGGAGATCTGCGCGGCGAGCTCGCGGACGTCGTCGGGCGCGGAGTCGGGGATCTTGCTCCAGGCGTCCTGCTGCCCGGGGGCGTACCCGAGCGCCCGGGCCATATCGCGCACGGCCGACCGCCCGCGGTAGGTGATGACATTGGTGACCTGTGCGCTGTGACTGCGCCCGTGCTTGGCGTAGACGTGCTGGATCGCTTCCTCACGGCGGTCGGACTCGATGTCGACGTCGATGTCCGGCGGACCGTCCCGCTCGGGTGAGAGGAATCGCTCGAACAGCAGATGGTTGGCGACCGGGTCGACGTTGGTGATCCCGAGCGCGTAGCAGACCGCCGAGTTCGCCGCGCTGCCCCGGCCCTGACACAGGATGTCGTTGTCCTTGCAGAACGAGACGATGTCGTGCACCACGAGGAAGTAGCCGGGGAAGGTCAGCGTCTCGATGATCGCCAGCTCGTGGTCGATCTGCCGGTACGCGTCGGGACGCTGCTCCCTGGTGCCGTAACGCTCGCGGGCTCCCCGTTCGGTGAGTGCGCGGAGCCAACTGGCCTCGGTGTGGCCGTCGGGGACGTCGAAGGGCGGGAGGTTCGGGGCGATCAGCCCGAGCGAGAAGGCGCATTCCTCCGCGAAGGCGACGGCGTTGTCGATGGCTTCACGGTGGGCGGGCATCAGCCGGAGCATCTCGTCTCCGCTGCGCAGGTGCGCCCCGCCCACCCCGGGCATCCAGCCGTCGATGGTCGCGATATCGGTCCGGGCGCGCACCGCCGCCATCGCCGTCGCGAGTCGGCCGTTCTCCGGCGCGGCGAAGTGCGCGCCGGTGGTCGCGACTGTCGGCACCCGATGGGATGCGGCCAGTGACGCCAGAATCGCATTGCGTTCGTCGTCGTCCGACCCGGCACCGGGGCTCAGCTCGACGGCGATGTTCCCGGCCCCGAAACGGTCGATCATCGTCCCGAGCGCGGTGTCGGCGGCCCGCCGGCCGCCGCGGTCGAGCGCCCGGCGCACCGCACCCTTGCGGCACCCGGTCAGAACCAGCCAGTCGCCGTCGGCGGCGTACTCGGTGATCGCGTCGGCATCGTAGCGCAACAGCCCCTTCTCGCCACCGCTCATATGCGCGTCGGCGATGACGCGGGAGAGCCGGCGGTAGCCCTCGGCGCGGCGTGCGAGGACCAACAGGTGCTCCCCCGGCGGGTCCACCGCACCGGCGCGGGCACTGTCTCGCTGCAGCGAGAGTTCGGCGCCGAACACCGTCGGCATGCCGAACTCGCGGGCCGCTTCGGCGAATCGGACGACACCGTAGAAGCCGTCGTGATCGGTCAGCGCGAGCCCGCGCAGCCCCAGCCGCTGCGCCTCCTCGACCATGGCCTCGGGCATCGACGCGCCGTCGAGGAAGCTGTAGGCACTGTGCGCGTGCAACTCGGCGTACGGCACCGTCGATGCGCCGAACTCGATGTCGGTGGCCTGGTACGGGCCCCGCTTACGCGACCATGCCGGCGAATCGCCGCCGTCCCCCGGCGGCCCCGCGCCGTTGAACGTGGGCGGAAACGTCTCACCGAGCCGGTCGCCGCGCGCAGGCGCACGCCCCGACAGCACTCGCTCCATCTCCGACCAGGTCGGAGGCCCGTTGTTCCATCCCACACACCGATGATAGAACATATGTTCGATATCTGCCTTGCCGTGGCCCGCCCCGGCCACACCCCAAACGCGTGCCAGAGACCGGACCGACGCACGAATTACCGCTGTCAATCATTCACATCGGTATCTCTCTGTGAGACTCTGGGCCGGTGACGAGCTATTTCGTGACCGGCGGCAGCGGCTTCATCGGCCGTCGAGTCGTCGCGCGCCTGCTGGCCCGCGACGAGCAGGCCCGGGTGTACGCGCTCGTGCGCACCGGATCACTGCAGCGATTCGCCGCCGCCATGGAGAGGATCGACGGCGGCGACCGCGTCGTCGCCGTCGCCGGCGACCTCACACACGAAGGCCTCGGCCTGCACGGCTCCGACGTCGACGAGGTCGACCACGTGATCCACCTGGCCGCACTGCACGACCTCACCGCCGAGGAGGCCGACCTGCGGGCGGTCAACGTCGACGGGACCCGCAGGGTCGCCGAGTTCGCTCTCGCCCGCGGCGCGCTCCTGCACCATCTCTCCTCGATCGCGGTGGCCGGCGACCATCGCGGCGACTTCACCGAGACCGACTTCGACCTCGGCCAAGGCCTGCCGACCGAATGCCACCGCACCGTGTTCGACGCCGAACGCGTCGTGCGGGAGACCGAGGGCCTGCGCTGGCGGGTGTATCGGCCGTCGGCCGTCGTCGGAGACTCCGTCACCGGACAGGTCGACAGGGCCGACGGCCCCTACTACTTCTTCGGTCACCTCGCCGTGCTCAGTCAGCTGCCCTCGTTCCTGCCGCTGCCGATCCCCGATCCGGGGCCCCTCAACGTCGTCCCCGTCGACTTCGTCGCCGAGGCGATGGTCGCGCTGACCGATGTGCAGGACGGCCGGAGCGGGCTCGTGTTCCATCTCGCCGACCCCGACCCACGCTCGATCACCGACCTGTTCAACGCCCTGTCACCGGCCTTCGACGGACCGTGGGCCTTCACCGCACTGCCTTCGGGTCTGGTGAGGCCGATGCTGGCCGCCATCGGTCGCGGACTGCTGCGGCCCGGCCGCGACCTGATCGCCGAGCAGACCGGCGTCCCACCCGCGATCCTCGACGTCGCCTCCCTTCCCGTGGTGTTCCGCAGCGACGCGACCGCCGCCGAACTCGACACGCTCGGTGTGAGACTGCCCGATCTGGACGAGTACGCACCCCGACTGTGGCGGTACTGGTACGAGAACCTCGATCCGGCCCGTCACCGCCGCAACGATTCGCGGGGCCCGCTGGTCGGCAAGAACATCTTGATCACCGGGGCGTCGTCGGGAATCGGCCGCGCGACCGCCCGCATGTGCGTGCGGCGCGGCGCCAACGTCTTCCTGGTGGCCCGCGATGCCGATCGGCTGATCGAGACCGCCGCCGAACTCGACGCGGAGGTTCCCAAACCCGGGCTGCCCGTCGGACGCGCGTACGCCTATCCCGTCGACATCACCGATGAGGCCGCGGTGCAGACCCTTGTGAAGTCGGTGATCTGCGAGCACGGCCATGTGGACGTGCTGGTCAACAACGCAGGCCGGTCCATCCGACGGGCGACCGCGAACGCGGTGACCAGGTCGCACGACTATCACCGGATGATGGCCGTCAACTACTTCGGCGCCGTCTATCTCACGCTCGCCCTGCTGCCGCACATGATCGAGCGGCAGTCCGGACACATCGTCAACGTGTCCTCGATCGAAGTCCAAAGCCGCGCACCGCGATTCGGCGCGTACGCCGCGTCGAAGGCCGCACTGGAGGCGTTCAGCGACGCCACCGGTGCCGAGACCCTCTCCGATCACGTCACGTTCAGCAATGTGCGCATCCCGTTGACCCGAACGCGGATGATCGTTCCGACCAACGCCTACGACAGCGCTCGGGGGATCTGGAGCGTCGACAAGGCCGCCCACCGGGTGCTGCACGCGATCGTCGAGCGCCCCAAGCGGGTGAACACGCTACTCGGCGACCTCATCGATTTCGGTCATCACGCCGCACCGCGGCTCACCAACCGACTGCTCCATCAGGACTTCCTTCTGCATGAGGAGTCCGACGCCGCGCTCGGCCGCACCGGCTGACGACGAAAGCCGTCGTCCATGCCACCATCAGGTATGCCCGACACTCCGTTCCTGCACGTCG
The DNA here is from genome assembly GCF_047041125.1 of Gordonia sp. LUNF6. NCBI lineage: Bacteria > Bacillati > Actinomycetota > Actinomycetes > Mycobacteriales > Gordoniaceae > Gordonia > Gordonia sp. LUNF6. The sequence goes on along the minus strand of NZ_CP178181.1, from coordinate 1,191,204 downwards.
ATCCCGCTCGCCTCGACCGCAATCTCGCCGCGATGGCCGGGTGGGCCGAACGGCACGGCGTGCGCTTGCGACCACATGCCAAGACGCACAAGTGCGTTCGGGTCGCGCAGCGGCAGCTCGCCGCCGGTGCCGTCGGACTCACCGTCGCGACGATCGGCGAGGCGGAGGTCTTCGCCGACGCCGGGTTCGACGATCTGTTCGTCGCCTATCCGCTGTGGTTGTCGGAGGACAAGGCCCGCCGCCTGCGTGCACTCGCCGGTCGGGTGACGCTGACCGTCGGTGCCGATTCCGTCGAGGGCGTGCGCCGTCTCGCCGAAGGACTCGGCGGCGCTCCCGTCGGAGTGCTCGTGGAGATCGATTCGGGCATGCACCGCAGCGGTGTACCCGCCGATAGCGTGGTCTCGGTCGCCGACGCGGCTCGCGACGCGGGACTGACCGTGGCCGGTGTCTTCACCTTCCCCGGCCACGGCTACGGACTCGACACAGCGCGAGCCGACGCCGCGGAGCAGGAGGCCCGATCCCTGGCCGTCGCTGCGAACGCTCTGCGCGACAACGGTATCGACGTCTCCGTGGTGAGCGGAGGGTCGACGCCGACCGCACGACTCGCCGATCCCGGCGTGGTCACCGAGTTGCGTCCGGGCGTTTACGTCTTCAACGACGCCCAGCAGTTGGAACTCGGCAGCTGCGGTATCGACGACATCGCACTGACCGCGGTGTCCACGGTGGTCAGCGCATCCGGCTCCCGGGTGGTGCTCGACGCCGGCAGCAAGATCCTCGGGGCGGACCGCCCCGGCTGGACCACCGGTTTCGGCCGGCTCGCCGATCATCTCGACGCCCGTCTCGTCTCGCTGTCCGAGCATCATGCCGTCGCCGAGTTCCCACCGGCTGCCGTCGTGCCCGAGGTGGGCGACCGGGTGCGGGTGATACCCAACCACGTCTGTACCGCGGTGAACCTGGTCGACGAACTGTTCGCCGGTCCGGACCCGTACGGTGAACTCGAATCGTGGCCGGTCGCGGCGCGTGGCGCGAACAGCTGAGTCCTCCTCCGGGATCGCCGGAACGGGTTCGCCTCACTCATAGACTCCTTCCACAACCCACACCTCCTCCCGGCAGCAGAGCAGCAGTGCGCGGCCGTCTTCCAGCAGTGCCTGTGCCCGAGCCCTCCCCGGACCGAACGGCCACGGTCCCGCCCACCAGTGCAGACGATGCGACCGCGCCCCGAGCCGCACGGTCACCGGCTCCGCACTGAACACACCGCGCGGACTCACGGCGACCGACCGCCCCTCGGCGTCGAGGACCTCCGCTGTGGCCTGCACCAACAGCGAGGGCGTCGGCCGGGCAAGGCGGTCGGGCCAGGCGGCCGCCGGATCGCGCGGCGGTCGCAGTTCGTCGCCGAAGGCCACCAGCGCCACCTGCTCGGCCGGTCCCCGACCACCGCTGCGCACCGGCACCCGCACCGACTCGCCGCCGAGCAGCCCTTGGACCCGGACCAGAGCCCGACGTGCTTGATCGCCGAGACCGCCACCGGTGTCGCCCGGAAGCCCGGCGCCCGTCAGCGCCGACTGCAGCGTTCCCGGATTCACCACCTCGACCGGCTCCAGCACCAGTCGGACGACCGGTGAGTCAGGCGCTTCGACGCTGCCGGCCCGGCCGGTCAGCCACCCCTCCAGCTGCCAGCGCACACGGTCGGCAGTGGCCTCCGGCGTGAGCGGCTCCACGCATCGCCAGGTCCGTGAGTGCCGTTGCCCTCGCTCCGTGAACGCGTGAATCGTCAGTCGCATACAGGCCAGCGAGGCTGCGGACAGTCGCTCGTGCAGCTCCTGCGCCATTCGCCGTCCCAGGAAGGCCGCGGCGTCGATCCGATCGACCGGCGGATCACAGCTGTGCTCCACCGCCAAACCCGGCGGGATCGGTGCCCGGCTGGGCCGCCGGCCCGGCAGACCTCGGGCCAGCCGATGCGCGGTGATCGCATCGCCGGAGAAACGTGATGCGATATCCGCGGGATCCATCGCAGCGAAGGCGCCCAGGGTGCGAATCCCCAAGCGCCACAACAGACTCACCAGATCCTCACGTCCCGGGCCGTTCAGCGCGGGTTCTGCCACCAGGTCGGCGACCGGCCTCGCCGAGAGATAGGCGGCATCCGTCCCCGGCGGGACGGTCTGCCCCGATCTCGCGGCGAGCACCGCGGTGAACAGCTCATCGGCCACCCCGACTCTGGCCGTGACTCCCCCGACCACCGTCCTTCCGAGACCATCTGCGTCGCGGCCCCTGCCGACCTCGGCCACCGCATCAGTGAGCCGTTCGGCCAATTGCTCCTCCCCGCCGAAGAAGCGCGCCGCACGATCGGCGGCCACCACCAGCAGTCCCGGCCGCAGCACCTCGGTCATCGGGACCACGCCGGTCACCGCCGCCACCACCGGCTCGAACAATCTCCCATCGCGTGCCGGGTCGGCGTCGTACACGGTCAGCCGCGGACACGACGACTGCGCCTGCCGTTTGCGCATCCCCCGTCTCACCCCGTCGACGCGGGCCGCATGCGAACACGCCTCCACTCGTCCCGCCCGCAGCACCGCCACCGGATCGCCCGGAACTCGCCCGGCCGCCGCGGCGGCCGCCGTCGTCGGCCAGTCCGGACACCACAGTGCCAGCACTCGCCTGCCGGGAGAATCGGCGGTCAATTCGCCACCGCCAGCGCCGCCGGCACCCGGGCCCCGTGTTCTGCACCTGACCCCGCCTTCGGCATCGTCGGCCGGACCAGCCGCATCACTCCTTCTTCTCCCAGTCCCGGCACCACGAGGTCGAACACGTCGCTCACTGGGCGAGCCCCCGGCGCCGACACCTGAACTTCCACCCGAAACCCCCCGATGCGGCCGTATCCGCTTCGCCGTACCGGCAGATGCCGGTACTCCCGCACTCGCCCCTGCACACGCGTGGCCGTCCCCGGCCAGTCACCGAGGACCAGCAGCGTGGACGACTGCTTCCTCGCCCGGCCCCCGAGCACCCGGGCTCGGGCCGGTGCCACCGACGACCCCGTCGGACCCAGTCGATCCTCGAATCCCAGCACCACCAGGTCCATTCCGTCCAGCAGCACCCCAGCCACCTCCAGTCGATCGGCTCCCGGCTCGGCGACCACCGCGATCCGGCTCAGATCCGCCCCCATCTCCACCGCCGCGGCCAGATTGAGTCGCGGCAGCCCGACCAGAGCCACCGTGGCCCCCGTCCGACTCGCCTCGGCGATGATCGACATCGGCACCACCGAAGCACCGGACACCGCGGCCACCGAGCCACGCGGGAGCCCGCGCTTCGGAAACAACGACGCCACGGACTCCGGCACGGCGATCACTCCCGACGACACCACTCCCGAGGCCGTTCCCGCACGAGCGCCCGACTGGCCGGACAGCCGGCTCAGCTTGCGACGCAGGTGTTCCAGTTCGGCCTTCTCCGCTGCATTCATGGCGCTTCCCCTCGTCGTTCCGGGCTTGCGCCCGTGTTCTCACCTCTCGTCCGAAGCGGCAGGGAAGATGCCGGTGTTCGAACTTGTGTTCGATGTTAAGCCCACCCTCTGACAACCGTCAACGGAGCAGGAAACACCCGCCACACGCGAGGATCTGCGTCCCTTCAGTCGCAACAGCGACCGTCGGCGCACCATGCTCTACCATTCGGATCCATGCAGTCCCGAGCCCTTCCATTCGCCGTCATCGCCGCCGCCGTCACCGGAATCGCGGTCACGGCGCTGCCGTGGTTCGACCTGCGCCGACTGGGCATGGACGCCTCATGGAACGGACTCGGAATCGGCACCGTGAGCCAGAGCGACCTCGGCGTGGCACCGGCCGGCCGCGGCTGGCTGATCGTCGCCGCATGCGCGCTGGCCGCCCTCGCCGGAATCGTCGCACTGCTGCCCGCCGCGAAAGCCCAGAGCATCGGCCGAGTCCTGGCCGGAGTCGCCGCCGTCGGATCCACTGCCGCCGCCTTCGTCCCCGTAGCGGTGTGGATCTGGCCGTCCTGGTACTTCGCCGGGTTCCTCGACGGACTCGGATTGAGTGACGCCCAGGAGCTCGTCACCGTCAGCAAAGCGATCCTCATCGGCCTGATCGTGATACTGCTGATCCTGGCCGCACTGTGCGGCGCACTCTTCATCGACCGCAGCGAACAGAACCTGATCGACGACTCCGGAGCCTGACCCGGCCCACTTCCTGGCGGTACCTCGATTCCGCACGCAGCGACCGCAGCCGCAGACCCGATCCGAACCTGATCAGAACAACGTCAGATCTGGCGAGGGAGCCGTCCCCGCCGGCGGAAGCACCGACGGTTCGGCCGGATTCACACTCTCCGACTCCGGGTCACTGCCCAGACCGTACTTCTCCACGAGCGGCGTCATCCGTGCCCGGAGACCGAGCGCATACTCCGCCGACACGAAGCTCCGTCGGCCGTAGAGGGAGCGGTACCTGCGCACCAGCGCAGGGTGCTCATTTCCCAGCCAGCCGAGGAAGTCAGCACCGTCGTCACCGCCCAACTGCAGCGGAGACACCGACACCCGGGCGGCACCCGCGGCCGACAACGCCGCGAGGAGTTCGTCGAGCTGCGCCGTGCCGTCGGCGAGCAACGGCGGCAGCGGCGCGATCCGAATATGCGGCGCGAGTCCCGCCTCCGACAGCCGCGCCACCATGTCCAGTCGCGCCCGTGGCGACGATGCCGAAGGATCGACCCGCGCCGACAGTCCCGGATCGAGGGTGGCCAGTGAGATCGACACCGTCACCGGCACCGCCCGCCCGATCAACCGCAGCAACGGCAGATCGCGCAGCAGCAGCGTCGACGCGGTGTAGAGAGCGATCGGCGTCTGCGACTCCGACAGGACCGACAGGACCTGAGGCATCATCCGGTAGTGCTCTTCCACCGGATCGTAGGGATCCTCGGCCACTCCGATCGCCACGGTGTCGCGACGCCACGACCGACGCCGCAGCTCCCTCCGGAGCACCGCCGGGGCGTTCATCTTCACCTGCATCGCCTCGCCCGACCGCCGCAGAGCCGAGGCCGCGAAGGAGTGCCGATGACTCCGGTCGCCGGTGACCGATTCCAGCACTGTCCGCGCCAGCACCTCGTGCACCCGGACGCCCGGCGCCTCCGGGATCATGGTCGATCGCATGAAGTCGCCGCACACCAGTTCGGTCAGCGCTGCCATGCCACCTATCCGAACATACGTGCGATGGACTCGTCAAGGGCCGGCGCGCACAGTGAGTGCGGCTCCGATCGCCGTCACCGCCTGCGGCTATCATCGGGCCATGACCTCTCCTGCCACACCCGGCCCGTCGTATCTGGTGGCCGGACGCTACCGGCTGATCCGAAGGATCGGACACGGCGGCATGGGTGCGGTGTGGCTGGCGCACGATCAACTCCTCGACCGCGAGGTGGCGGTGAAACAGGTCCTGACCACCAGCGGGATGGACGAATCAGTCGCCGAGACCTCCCGGGCCCGAGCGCTGCGTGAGGGCCGGTTGGCAGCTCGGCTCTCGCACCGGAACGCCGTTGCGATGCACGACGTCGCGCTCGATCGCAACGAGCCGTGGCTGGTGATGGAGTACCTGCCGAGCCACAGCGTGGCCGACGTCCTGCACGAGAACGGGACGATCGATCCGGTCGAGGCCGCGCAGATCTGCGCGCAGGTGGCCGACGCCATCGCCGAAGCGCACGCCTCCGGCATCGTCCACCGCGACATCAAGCCGGCCAACATCCTGATCGCGAACACCGGCCGCAACGTCGGCCTGGTCAAGATCACCGACTTCGGCATCTCCCGCGCGAAGGACGACGTATCCATCACTCAGACCGGTGTCGTGACCGGCACGCCCGCGTATTTCGCACCGGAAGTGGCCCGAGGCGATGAACCGGGCGAGTCCTCGGACGTCTACTCGCTGGGGTCCACCCTGTACACGATGATCGAGGGGCGTCCCCCGTTTGGCAGCGAGGACAATTACATCGCCACGCTGCACCGGGTGGCGCTCGGTCAGATCAATCCGATCACCCGGGCGGGCGCGCTCTCGCCGATCCTCCTGCGGCTGCTGGAGCCGAATCCCGCCAATCGGCCGACGATGGCCCAGGCCCGAGATCTGCTCGCCAAGTACGCTGCCGACACCCTCGGCACCACCGACAACGTGCTCACCGGGCTGGTGGCGACCAAACCGCTGTCGGCGCGGAACCGGTCGGCCACACTGCCCCCGATCAGCGGTCAATCCACATCGCAACCGTCCACTCCGCAGACGTCCGCCCCGCAGACGCACTCGGCCCCGGACACGTCGCAGGGCTCGGCGCCCCACAACCCGACTCAGGTCGCCTCCGGTTATTACGCGCCGCGAACCACGCCGGAACCGGTGCCCTACGCTCCCACGCAGTATTCGTCGGCGCCGGGCCTGTACACGCCCCCGCCCACCTACTACCAGCAGCAGGGGCCGAGCAGTCACGCCGGTCTCGCGGCCGCTGTCTTCGCCGTATTCGCACTGCTCACCGCGATCGCCGCGGGCATCATCATCCTGGTGATGTGACCCGCGCCCGCCTCATCCGATCTGGCGGTTCACCGCCCAGCGGGTGAGGGCGTTGCGGTTGGACTGCTGCGTCTTGCGCAGCACGTTCGACGCGTGAGTCTCCACCGTCTTCACCGAGATGAACAGTTCCTCCGCGATCTCCCGGTAGGTGTAGCCGCGCGCGAGCAGGCGCAGCACCTCCATCTCGCGGCGGGTCAGCGAATCGAGTTCGGGATCGAGCTGCGGTTCGGGCACCGGCGACCGCCCGGTGAAGGAGTCGAGGACGAATCCGGCCAGTCGCGGACTGAACACCGCGTCGCCCTCGGCGACGCGACGGACCGCGTCGGCCAGTTCGGTGCCGTCGATGGTCTTGGTGACGTACCCCCGCGCGCCGGCGCGGATGGTGGCGATGACATCGGTGGCGGCGTCGGAGACGCTCAGTGCGAGGAACACCGGCGCCTCCGAACCCAGCGCGTCGGTCACCCCGCGGAGCACCGCGACACCTCCGCCGCCCGGCATGTGGACGTCGAGCAGCACCACGTCGGGACGCGCCTGGACGATGCCCGCGACCGCTTCGGGAACGTTGCCCGCGTCGCCGACCACCTCGAGTCCGGCCTCGCCGGCGAGCTCGGTGCGCACCCCCGAGCGGAACACCCCGTGGTCGTCGACCAGGAACACCCGGTAGGTCTTGTCGGCGGTCATGAGAGCTCCTGTGTCCGTTGAGTTTCCGAATCGATGGACGCCGACGGCCCGTGCCGCCGGCCACGCGGCAGCATCAGCGCCACATTGGTACCACGGCCCGGTGTCGAGGTGATCCGCACCGACCCTCCCACACGCTCCATGCGCGCGCGGATCGACCGCGCGATGCCCTGGCGGTCCTGGCTCACCGCGTCGGGATCGAACCCCTTGCCGCGGTCGCGGACGAAGACCTCGACGTGGTCGTCGTCCACCTCGCAGTAGACGTCCACCTTGTCGGCGCCGGAGTGCTTGGCGGCGTTCACCAATGCCTCGCGAGCGGCCGCGACCACCGTCTGCAACCCGTTGGAGACCGTCTCGTCGCGCAGTTCGTCGGGAGTCACGTCGCCGACCGTCACCGTCTCGATCTCGACACCGTACGCGTCCTCCACCTCCGCCGAGACCGCCGAGACGGCCGCGGCGAGCGACTCGCGCCTGCGCGCCTGGTCGCCGAAGAGCCACTGCCGCAGCTCGCGCTCCTGGCGACGGGCGAGCTGTGCGACGGCGTCGGGCTGGTCGGCGCGCTTCTGGATCAGCGCGAGCGTCTGAAGAACCGAGTCGTGCAGGTGCGAGGCGATCTCCTCGCGTTCCTGGTTCCGGATCCGCGCGGCACGCTCGGCGTTCAGCGTCCGCCACATCCGCATCCACAGGGGGATGGTCAGCAGCAACACGCCGAACAGCGTCCCGAGGACCGCGAGCAGGGTCGGGTTCATTCCGGCCAGCGCGGTGTCCGGGGCGGTCACCAGCACCACCAGTCCTCCGACCACGAGGACGGCGCCGGCGGCCAGTCGGAGCCACGTCACCACGCCCCCGCGCGAGGAGACGCCGGTGACGTCCACCTCGCGCCACACCAGCGCCGCACCGCCGAGTACCACCACCAGTGCCAGCAGCGTGGACGCCGGCGCGCTCGAGGCTGCGAAACCGTTGAGCAGCAAGGCCACCACGCCGATGACGATCAATCCCTGCGCCTGCCGGCGCTCCCGAGGAGCGGGCCGCTCCACGTCGGTGCCCGTCGGACAGAAGAACCACAGCAGTCCGTAGGCGGCCACGCCCGCCCCCGCCAGCGCGGCGAGCACGACGAAGACCACGCGGACGCGGAAGACGTCGACGCCCAGGTGGTCGGCGATGCCGCCGCACACTCCGCCCACGACCTTGCCTCCGTTGCGCCGGCGCACACGGTCGACTTGCGGGGTCTGCGTCACGTGAGTCATTGATTCGATAGTGGCACGAACCGGACCGCGTGCACATCAGGGAGCATCTCAGGGTTTAACCCGATTTGCCTCGCTGATCAGGCGTCCAAGATTGACTGCATGGACACCAAGACTCTGATCGACATCTGGAACACCCGGCCGGTCCGCCGCCGGACCGGAAAGTCCGTCGGCGGCGTCTGCACCGGCATCGGCATGCGCTACCGGGTCGATCCGACGCTGGTGAAGGTCGCATTCGTCGTCGCGGCGTTGTTCGGGGGCAGCGGAATCCTGCTCTACATCGCCGCGCTGATCGCTCTTCCCGCCGAAGACGAGACGGCACCCCGCAAGATCCATCAGTCGCATCGCGCACATCACCGCGTGCGGCACGACATGCCCTGGTACTGGATCGTGGTCGCCGTCATCGCGGTCATCGTCTTCAGCAACATGGGCTCGTCGCCGTTCTGGGGCACCAGCGGACTGCTCGGACTCGTGCTGATGCTGGGCGGCTGGTGGCTGCTCTATCAGCGCACCCCGACCGCGCCCGCCGGAACCAGCGCGGATCAGCTGAGGCCGTCCGACGGATCGACGACCGTGACGCCCGCGCCGACGCTCATCGCGGACGAGGTGGTCACGAACGACGTTCTCGCCGACACCGCCGTCCGGCCCGCGTCCGAGACGATCCCGTTCGCGGCCGCTGAACCGCCGGCGCCCGCCCCGCCCGACGCACCGCCGTCGTGGGATCCGCTCGGGACCGCGAGGTTCGCCTGGGATCTGCCGGAACCGACACCGCCCGAGCCGCCCGTGGTGAAGCCGCCCCGGTCTCCGTTGACGTCGGTCTTCGCCGGTCTCGCCCTCATCGCCGCGACCGTCGGCACCGCCGCCCGCGTACTCGGCGACGTCGAGTGGTTCACCGTGGGCCGGATCGCCGGACTCGCGCTGGCGGTGCTGGGTGTCGGAATGGCGATCGACGCGCTGCAGCGCAGGCAGAGCAATACGCGCGCGGCCGGACTGGTGCCGCTCGCCATCATCGTCGGCGTCGTGGCAGTCACCGCCACCGCGTTCTCCGGCGATCGGCCGGCCTTCGCCTCCGGCGGGATCGGCGACCGGTCGTGGCATCCGCGCAGCGCCGAGCAGCTCAGCGAGACCTACCAGCTGACCATCGGCACCACCAGCCTCGACCTCCGCGATCTCGGCGGGCTCGACCACGACCGAACCATCGAGATCCACCAGGGCATCGGCGATATGACGGTCTGGCTGCCCGACGACATCCGCGTCAAGACCGAGTGCAGCACGGTGGTCGGTGATCAGACGTGCCCCGACGGGATCGTCAACCCCGACGCCAAGACGCCGACGCTGACGGTGAAGGCGAACCTCAACCTCGGAACCGTGGAGATGAAGCATTGATCGACGAGACTCCCGACCAGACCGGTACCGCCGAACCCGAGCGCCACCGCTCAGTGGTGATGGGTCTCTCGGCGCTGGTGACCCTCCTGGTGGCCGCCTGGTGCCTGGCCGACGGCCCCTTCCTCCTCGACACGACCTACCTGCCCTGGGCACTGCTCGCGATCGGAATCGTGGTGGGCGTCGGCCTGATCGCGAGCGGATTCCGAAGAAAGTAGGACCCTCGCCGTCTGCCCAGGCTCGTCGAGCCGCACCGGAGCGCAGCGACGGAGCGAGTCGAGACCACCCACCGCCACCGGCCCAGGCCCGTCGAACCGTCCCTCGCCGTCCACCACAGGCTCGTCGAGCCGCACCGGAACGAAGCGCTACCACAGGCTCGTCGAGCCGCACCGGAGCGCAGCGACGGAGCGAGTCGAGACCACCCACCGCCACACACCACCCGCCCCGAAAACCACCGAGTGCCGCCCACATCCAGATGCGGGCGGCACTCGGCGCGGTTCAGCGGGAGGTCACTCCCATTCGATCGTGCCCGGCGGCTTGCTCGTCACGTCGAGCACCACGCGGTTCACGTCCGGGACCTCGTTGGTGATGCGGGTCGAGATCGTCTCCAGGACCTCGTACGGCACGCGCGTCCAGTCGGCGGTCATCGCGTCTTCGCTCGACACCGGGCGCAGCACGATCGGGTGGCCGTACGTACGACCGTCGCCCTGCACCCCGACGCTGCGGACGTCGGCCAGCAGGACCACCGGGCACTGCCAGATCTGGCCGTCGAGGCCGGCGGACGTCAGTTCCTCGCGCGCGATCAGGTCCGCCTTGCGCAGCAGTTCGAGCCGGTCCTTGGTGACCGATCCGACGATGCGGATCGCGAGACCGGGGCCCGGGAACGGCTGTCGTGCGACGATCTCCTCCGGCAGGCCGAGTTCACGGCCGACGGCACGGACCTCGTCCTTGAAGAGGAGGCGCAGCGGTTCGACGAGCTTGAACTCGAGGTCTTCCGGCAGGCCGCCGACGTTGTGGTGGCTCTTGATGTTCGCGGTGCCGCTGCCGCCGCCGGATTCGACGACGTCCGGGTACAGGGTGCCCTGAACGAGGAAGTCGACCTTCTTGCCCGCGGCGGCCTGGTCGCCCAGCACCTCCGACACCGCGCCCTCGAAGGAGCGGATGAACTCGCGGCCGATGATCTTGCGTTTGGTCTCCGGATCGGAGACGCCGTCGAGGTGGCCGAGGAAGACGTCCTCGGCGTCCACCGTCACCAGCCGCGCGCCCGTCGCCGCGACGAAGTCGGTCTGCACCTGCTCGCGTTCACCGGCGCGCAGCAGTCCGTGGTCGACGAAAACACAGGTCAGACGGTCGCCGATCGCGCGCTGCACCAGTGCTGCCGCCACCGCCGAGTCGACGCCGCCGGACAGTCCGCAGATCGCGAGACCCTCGTCGCCGACCTGCTCCCGGATGTCGGCGATGAGCGCCTCGGCGATGTTCGCCGCGGTCCACGTCGGCGTGAGGTTCGCGATCTCGTAGAGGAAGCGGGTCAGCACTTCCTGGCCGTGCGGGCTGTGCAGGACCTCCGGATGGTATTGCACGCCGGCCATCTGCCGCTCCGCGCACTCGAACGCGGCGACCGGCGCGCCCGGCGTGGACGCGGTGACGGTGAAGCCCTCCGGGGCCACCTGCACGGCGTCGTTGTGGCTCATCCACACCGGCTGCGACTCCGGCAGTCCGCGGTGCAGTTTGCCGCCGTCGGCGACCGTGAGCGTTGTCCGGCCGAACTCGCGTCCGCCGGTGTTCGCGACGGTGCCGCCGAGAGCGGCCGTCATCTTCTGGAATCCGTAGCAGATGCCGAATACCGGAACGCCGAGGTCGAAGAGCTTCTCATCGATGGTCGGCGCATCGTCGGCGTACACCGACGCCGGTCCGCCCGACAGGATCAGCGCGGCCGGATTCTTGGCCTTGATCTCTTCCAGCGTCGCGTCGTGCGCGATCACTTCCGAGTAGATGCGGGCCTCGCGAACGCGGCGAGCGATCAGCTGCGCGTACTGGGCTCCGAAGTCGACGACGAGTACGGGACGCGGGTGGTCGGGGGATGTTTCCGTCACGACGTGAAGTCTATCTTGCGCGCGATCGTCGCTGGTGGTCCGGACCAGCGAGGCAGTTCGGGAGCCCTGCGGCGACCGTGGCGGTCGACTAGAATGATCGGATCGCGGGTTCTCGACTGGACGATGGAAGTCCGGAAGCGAGTTCCCCGCGTAGCTAGTTTGGAAGACTAGGACGCTTTGTGTTCCCCGCGAATGTGTTCCCCGCGAGCGGGGATGGCCCATGGTCGAACTCGGGATCGACGGCGTGGGTGCCGTGCTCCCCGCGCGAGCGGGGATGGTCCGTCTGCCACCGAGTACGTATCCACAGCGCCGCTACCTCACCGCTGTGACCTGCACCCGCCACCCCACCCGTTTTCGTTCCCGCACCACGCTCCCGCCCAGCCCGCAATAGGTATCTGTGCCACTCGCCAAATACCCTTGACCCTGTGACGCACCTTTCCTCCGACACCGAAGGCCGCCGCTCGCGTTGGTCGCTGACCATCGCCGACCTGGCTCAGGCCGCCGTCTTCGCCGCGCTCATCGCGGTCCTCGGCCTCCCCGGGCAGATCAATCTCGCCGGCGGAGTCCCGATCACGCTGCAGACGCTCGGCGTGATGCTGGCGGGGGCGGTACTCGGACCGAAGAAGGGCACGCTCGCGGTCGTCATCTTCATGGTGCTGGCCATCGCCGGCCTGCCGATCCTGGCGGGCGGACGCACCGGCATGGTGGCGCTCGGCTCCCCGACCGCAGGCTACTTCGTCGGCTTCCTGCCCGCGGTGATCGTGATCGGCCTGCTCACCGCGCTGATGATGCCGAAGTACAACATCGTGGCCGGCATCGTGATCAACCTCTTCGGCGGCGTCCTGATCATCTACGCGTGCGGCATCGTGGGCCTGCTCCTGCGCACCGACATGTCGCTGGGCGCGGCCATCGCCACCAACGGATCCTTCGTCGCCGGCGACGTGCTCAAGGCGCTCGTGACCGCTCTCGTCGCGGCCCCCGTGCATCGCGGCCGTCCCGGTCTCATCGCGCCGCTGCGGCCGTCGTTCCTCCGCCGTGCCTGAGCCCGCCCCGTCGTCGATCGTCTTCGACGGCGTCGAGCACGCCTTCGGCGACCGCGTGGTACTGCGCGGAGTGGACCTGGCCATCTCGCAACGCCGCGTCGGCATCGTCGGCGCCAATGGCAGCGGCAAGTCGACGCTGGCACGGATGATCAACGGGCTCGTCCTCCCCGACCGCGGGACGGTCACGGTCAACGGGCTCGACGTCCGCAAGAACAAGCGCAGGGTCCGGCGCGACGTCGGCTTCATCTTCTCCGATCCGGACCGGCAGATCATCATGCCGACCGTGGCCGAGGACATCGAGCTCTCGCTCTCGCGCATCGTCTCCGACAAGGCCCAGCGTCGCGCCCGGGCGCGCGAGGTACTCGCCGACTTCGGCCTCGACGGCCACGCCGACCAGCCCGCGCATCAGCTCTCCGGCGGCCAGAAGCAACTGCTCGCGCTCGCCGCAGTGATGGTGGTCGGACCGACCATTCTGGTGGCCGACGAGCCCACCACCATGCTCGACCTCCGCAACGCGCTCATGCTCCGGAGAGTGTTCGCCGACCTCGCAGAACAGCTGATCGTACTGACGCACGACCTCGACATGCTCGACGATTTCGACCGCGTGCTCGTCCTCGACGACGGCCGGGTGGTGGCCGACGACGAACCGGCCCCCGCACTCGCCTTCTACCGCGACCTGATGAGCCGATGATCGGCGTCTACGTTCCCGGCCGCTCCCTGCTGCACCGGCTCCCGGCGGGGTTCAAGATCGTCGCGCTGATGGCGTCGATCATCACGCTCGCAGTGGTGGTCCGAACACCGATCGCCGCCGGGATCGCCCTGGCGGGCACCGTCGCGACGTTCGCCCTCGCCTGGATTCCGCCCCGCCACGCCTGGTCGCAGATCAAGGGCGTGGTCTGGGTACTGGCGGCGCTCTTCGTCTTCCAGTGGCTCATCACCGACGCCGCGCGAGCCTTCGTGGTGTGCGCGGTCCTGCTCGCCTCGGTGGGGCTGGCCGCCGTCGTCACACTCACCACCCGGACCACCGACATGCTCGACGCGATCATCACCGGCCTCTCCCCGTTGCGCCGGCTCGGCGTGCGGACCGACCTCATCGCCATGGCGTTCGCGCTCACCATCCGCAGCATCCCACTGATCGCCGAAGTGCTCGCCCAGGTGGACGAGGCGCGTCGCGCCCGCGGACTGCGCGCCGGCCCGCGCGTTCTCCTGGCACCGACGGTGCTCGCCGCCCTGCAGACGGCCGACGGCTTCGCCGAGACCCTCGCCGCACGCGGAATGGACTGACGAGCAGCCCTTCCCCGATCTGTCGGTCACCGCGGTCTGTTAGCCTTCAATCAGACGGCTTGACGACTTCAAGGAGGATGCGGTGGACCCCTTCCCGCACCTGTCGCGCGCCCTCTTCGCCCACTCGGTGTACTTCCTCACCGATCACTGTCAGTAGGGCTCATCGCACCGTGCCGTCCCGTTCTCAGGGTCGGCACCTGAGCACCGGATCCAGGCCATCAGTGTCTGCAAACCGACCCCTCACGGACCCATTTCGCAAAGGAAAAGTCATGTCTCCCAACATTTTCGACGACGTCACCGCTCTCATGGGCCGCACCCCGCTGGTGCGCCTCAACCGCATCACCGACGGCGTGGACGCCACGATCCTGGCCAAGCTGGAGTACTACAACCCCACCAACTCCGTGAAAGACCGCATCGGCGTGGCGATCGTCGACGCCGCCGAAGCCTCCGGAGAACTGCCCGCGGGCGGCACGATCATCGAGGCCACCAGCGGCAACACCGGCATCGCACTGGCGATGGTCGGCGCGGCGCGCGGCTACAACGTCGTCCTGACGATGCCCGAGTCGATGTCGAAGGAGCGCCGCGCCCTGCTCCGCGCCTTCGGCGCCGAACTCGTCCTGACCCCGGCCGCCGAAGGCATGGCCGGCGCCGTCAACGCCGCAGAGAAGATCGCCGCCGAGCGCCGCGGTTCGGTCCTCGCCCGCCAGTTCGCCAACGAGGCCAACGCCGAGATCCACCGTCGCACCACCGCCGAGGAGATCTGGAACGACACCGACGGCGCGGTCGACGCCGTGGTGGCCGGCATCGGCACCGGCGGCACGATCACCGGTATCGGCCAGGTCATCAAGAAGCGCAAGCCCGAGATCAAGATCTACGCCGTCGAACCCGCCGAGTCGCCGATCCTCAACGGCGGCGCGCCCGGACCGCACAAGATCCAGGGCCTGGGCGCCAACTTCGTCCCCGAGGTCCTCGACACCACCGTGTACGACGAGGTCATCGACGTCGACGTCGACACCGCCGTGAAGTGGGCCCGCCGGGCGGCCACCGAGGAGGGCCTGCTCGTCGGCATCTCGTCCGGTGCCGCGCTGGCCGCCGCCGTCGACGTCGCCAAGCGTCCGGAGCTCAAGGGCAAGACCATCGTCGTCGTGCTCCCCGACTTCGGCGAGCGCTACCTGTCGACGCTGCTCTTCGAAGGGCTGGTCGACTGATGTCCGAGCCGGTTCCGCTACTGCGCCTGTTGCGCGAAGATCTGCGCGTCGCGCAGGAGCGGGATCCGGCGGCCCGGTCGATGATCGAGGTCGCACTCGCCTACCCGGGAGTCCATGCACTCTGGTTCCACCGGGTGGCTCACCGACTGTGGAACTCCGGCGGGGCGGCGCGTCTACCCGCGCGCCTGCTCTCGCAGTTGGGCCGGTTCGTCACGGGCATCGAGATCCATCCCGGCGCGAGGCTCGGCCGCCGCATGTTCATCGACCACGGCATGGGTGTGGTGATCGGCGAGACCGCCGAGGTCGGCGAGGACGTCGTGATGTTCCACGGATCCACCCTCGGTGGCGTCAGCATGTCGAAGGGCAAACGTCATCCCACCGTCGGCGACCGCGTGCTGATCGGCGCCGGCGCCAAGGTCCTCGGTCCCATCACGCTCGGTGACGACGCGAAGATCGGCGCCAATGCCGTTGTGGTGCATGACGTTCCGGCCGGATTCGTCGCAGTGGGCGTCGCCGCGACGACACGGGCGGCCGGCGCACCGGTGCACGACCCGTACGCCGACCCGGCGATCTACATCTGATTCTTCCTGCTCAAACGCTTATGCCGTTCTCCGTGACCCGATTCGAGTCACGGAGAACGGCATAAGCGTTCAGATCGGTCAGGCCTTCTCCACCGGGGTGATCGGCAAGCGCAGCGCGCCGGGCGCGTCCGCCGGAACCACCGGCGCCTTCGGCGCCACCGGGGTCAGGCGCCGGTAGGCGTCGCCCTGCGCGGGACGCGGGTCGGCCTCACCCTTGTTCGGCCACAGGGAGATCGCACGCTCGGCCTGCGCGCAGATCGACAGCGACGGGTTCACACCGAGGTTCGCGGTGATCGCCGCGCCGTCGGTGATGTGCAGCGTCGGGTAGTTCCAGACGCGGTGGTAGGGGTCGATGACGCCGGTGGCCGGGTCGTCGGAGATGACGCATCCGCCGAGGTAGTGCGCGGTGAGCGGCATGTTGAAGATGTCGCCCCAGGTGCCGCCCGCCAGTCCGCCGGGCAGCTTGGCCGCGATCCGGCGGGTCGCCTCGTTGCCCTCCGGAATCCAGGTCGGATTCGGCTCGCCGATGCCCTGCTTGCTCGTCACGTACTTGAACGGACCGCGCTTACGGACGAAGGTCGTCAGCGAGTTGTTGTTGTTCTGCATCACGAGCGCGATCACCGTCCGCTCGCTCCACTTGCGGACGAAGAACAGCCGCAGCAGCATCAGCGGGTTGGTGACGGCGTTCTTGAGGAACTGGCCGAGCCGGTTGGGGACGCTGCCGCCATCGGTGAGCAGCGTCTGCAGGTAGGCCATCGCGTTGCTGCCCTTGCCGTACCGCACCGGCTCGATGTGAGTGTTGGACGTGGGGTGGAACGACGAGGTGATCGCGACGCCCTCGGTGAAGTCGCGGCTCGAATCGTACGACCGCGCCTGCGCCCCGAGGATGGATTCGGAATTGGTGCGTGTCAGCACGCCCATCGCGTCCGAGAGCCTCGGCAGGGTCGAGCCCTTGGCGCGATGCATGATCTTCTGCGTATTGAACGTGCCCGCGGCGACGATCACCTGGTCGGCGGTGAACTGCCGCCGCCGGGCGCCGAACGGGCCCCAGGACGACGACCCGTGCGCCGACACCAGCCATGAGCCGTCGGCCCGCTGCTCCAGGCGATCGACGGTGGTCCGGTCGATGATCGTCGCGCCGTTCCGTTCGGCCAGACCGAGGTAGTTCTTCATCAGCGTGTTCTTGGCTCCGACGCGGCAGCCGGTCATGCACGCGCCGCACTCCGTGCAGGCGGTGCGTTCGGGACCCGCGCCGCCGAAGTAGGGGTCGGGCACCGTCTCACCCGGGGCGCCCTCGCCGCCGGTCTTGGCTCCGAAGAAGACGCCGACCGGGGTGGAGGTGAAGGTGTCGCCGACCCCCATCTCGTCGGCCACCTCCTTCATGATGCGGTCCGAGTTGGTGAACGTCGGGTTGGTCACCACACCGAGCATCCGGCGAGCCTGCTCGTAATGGGGCGTCAGCTCTGATTCCCAGTCGGTGATGTGGTTCCACTGGGGATCGGTGAAGAACGGTGTGGGCGGCTTGTAGAGCGTGTTGGCGTAGTTCAGCGATCCGCCGCCGACTCCGGCGCCGGCGAGAACCATGACGTCCTTGAGCATGTGGACGCGCTGGATGCCCATCAAACCGAACTTCGGCGCCCAGACGAATCGGTTGAGACGCCAACTCGTCTTGGCGAACTGGTCGTCCTCGAAGCGGCGACCGGCTTCGATGATGCCGACGCGATATCCCTTCTCGATGAGGCGGAGCGCACTGACGCTGCCGCCGAATCCGGAACCGATGATGAGGACGTCGAAATCAGTCTGCGCCATAGCCGACCATACTAATGATCATTGTCTCATTATCGAAAGCCAGTGTAGGCTACGCTAACTCCTGGTCTCGGTGAATCCGAGCACGATCGGCGTGACGAAACGAGCGATCACTGCGCGCTCTCGCTCCGGCGACCCTTCTGGCACCGCGAGCAGCGACACGATCACCCGGACCACCCATCGCGCCGCCTCTCCCCCTTCCTCACCGCCGGTGCCGAGGAAGGCCGTCGCCACCGTCTCGATGAACTCCGACGACAGCGCGAGTTCACCGGCCACTCCCGCACCCGCCGCGGTGAACCAGGCGGCCAGCGCGGGATCCCGGCGGACCTCCGTCAGCGCCACGACGATCGACTCGGTCAGCCGGTCCGCAGGCTCCGGTCGGTCGGAGACGGTCTCGGCCACCACGGCGCCGATCCGGCGAGCGACGCGTTCGATGTACGCCAGCTGCAACTGGCGCCGGCCGTCGAAATAGCGGTACAGGGTCGCCCGGGAACACCCCACCGCGGCGGCGATGTCCCCCATCGAGGCGTTGGCCCCCTTCGTGGCGAACACCTCGCCCGCGATCTCGAGGATCGCGTCCTGTACGGCGGGCCGCCGGGTGCCGCGCATCCAATCCGCCCCGCGCACTCGGAGATCCTGATCGTCGGTCATGCCGAGAACGGTACCGAGACCGGTCGCCGCACATAGTTTCCGGACGCCCATTCGATTCCGTCGACGTCGACGTGGAAGTCCGGGCACCGCGCGAGCAGTTCTTCGAGCGCCACCCGCGCCTGCATCCGTGCGGCGGCGGCGCCGAGGCAGTGGTGGGATCCGTGGCTGAAGGTGAGGATGTTCGCGGGGTCGCGGCGGACGTCCAGGTCGGCGGCGTCCTCGCCGTACACGCGTTCGTCACGGTTGGCCGACGCGTAGCAGAGCAGCACCTTGCGGCCCGCCGGGATCGTCACCCCCTCGACCTCGACGTCGCGCGTCGCCGTACGGGCCAGCCCCTGCACCGGCGAGGTCAGCCGCAGCAGTTCGTTGACGGCCGACGGCAGCAGCTCGGGTTCCCGCCGAAGAATCGCACGCTGATCCGGATGCATGGTCAGCAGCGCCGACGAGCCGCCCAGCATGCCGGTGGTCGTGTCGTTTCCGCCGGCGACCATTGTGAAGGCGAACGCCAGCACCGACAGGACGCCCGACTGGTCCGCCGGGTCGTCGGTCAGGCCGGCGGCCACCAGATGCGACACCGTGTCGTCGCCGGGACTGCGCTTGCGGAATTCGATGAGGTCGGCGAAGTACGCCATCAGTCCCATCACCGCCTCCGACGCCGATTCGACGGCCGAGGCCATGTCGGCGCCCGGGTTGGCCGCGACGATCGCGTCGGTCCACGCGTCGAACTGTCCGCGATCGGACTCCGGCACGCCGAGGTAGTGGGCGACGACCATGCTCGGCAGCGGTTTGAACAGGTCCGCGGCGATGTCTCCGCCGCCGCGGGAGGCAAGGTCGTCGAGCCGCTCGATCACGAACTCGCGAACCTCGGGCTCCAACGTCGTCACCTGTCTCGGCGTGAAGCCGCGCGCCACGAGGCGACGGAAGGCGGTGTGCCGCGGCGGATCCTGCATCACCATCGGCGGGTTGTCCTGCAGGCCGATGCTCTCCAGTTCGCCGTACGCCACGGTCAATCCGCGCGCCGAGGAGAAGGTCTCCCAGTCCCGCGCGGCGGCCATCACGTCGGCATGGCGAGTGAGGACGTAGTAGTCCGCCGCCGGATCCCCCTCGGGCACCACGTGATGGACAGGGTCGCGGTCGCGCAGGAGCGCGTACATCTCGAACGGATCGCGCCAGGACGGACCCGACCGCAAGGTGAACTCCGGAGACAGATCGTTCTTCATGTCCCAACTATGAGACAGTTCACACATATTGTCAACGACGGACGATGCCTCCGCCTCCCGCCCGCGTCAGCGTGACGGGTTCGTCGCCGCCCCGTCGAGCCACAGCGTGTCGCCGGCATCGCGGTGCGGGCCGGACGTCCCGACGTGTTTCGCGCTGATCTTCGGCCCCTTGGTGATGACGTGGACCAGCGCCATGCCGTGTCCACGGCCGAGCCCGTACTCGTCCTTCAGCCATTCGAGAATCGGCCCGGCCTTGGTGCCCGGGCCGAAACCGCGTTCGGCTGCCTGCTCGACGAGTTCGCGTGGGGTGTGCCCGGTCTTGATCTCGATGGTGTCGAGGTATGCCTGGAATGACATGACGGTTCTCCTGTCGTCGGATGCTGTCACCAGTATTGACAGCCGCCGGCACCGAAACTGATCGGTATCAGCCCGAAACGACTCAGGACGGTTCACGACCATGTCGCAGACCAAGAGAGCCGAGACCCCGGTACTCCGGGGTCTCGGCTCACCGAGTGGGCGACGCCTGGCGTCGCGAGGTCAGGCTCGGACCGAGAGGCCGACCTTCTGGAACTCCTTGAGATCGGAGTAACCCGCCTTCGCCATGGACCGGCGGAGGCCGCCGACCAGGTTCAGCAGGCCGTCCGGATCGTCGGACGGTCCGTTCAGCACGGTCTCGAGGGAAGGCCGCTCCTCGTCGATCGCCACCTGCAGCAACGCACCGCGCGGAGTGTCGGGGTGCGCCGCGGCCGACGGCCAGAACCAGCCGCGGCCCGGAGCGGTGTCGGCGGCGGCGAGCGGTGTGCCCAGCACCGCGGCGTCGGCACCGCACGCGATCGCCTTGGCGAGGTCGCCTGAAGTGTGGATGTCGCCGTCGGCGATCACGTGCACATAGCGTCCACCGGTCTCGTCGAGGTAGTCGCGACGGGCCGCGGCCGCGTCGGCGATCGCGGTCGCCATCGGGACCCCGATGCCGAGGACCTCACCGGTCGTGGTGGATCCCTCCGTGGAGCCGTATCCGACGATGACGCCCGCGGCGCCGGTACGCATCAGATGCAGTGCCGTGCGGTGGTCGTGCACGCCTCCGGCGATCACCGGGATGTCGAGGTCGGAGATGAAGGTCTTCAGGTTGAGCGGTTCGGCGACGAGTCCGTCCTCGTGGCCGCGGTCGACCAGCACCACGTGCTCGGCGGAGATGATCGTGCCATGCACCACCAGAATCTCGGCGCCCGCCTTGATCAGCGCGGGTGTCAGTTCGGGGGCGTGCTGGGGGCTCACCCGGACCGCCGTGGTGACACCGGCCTCCCGCACTCGGGCGACGGCCTGCGACAGCAGGTCGAGGTTGATCGGGGCGCGATGGAGCTCCTGCAGGCGACGGATCGCCGCGGACGGGTCCGGATTCTTCTCCGCGATCTCGACCAGCTCGGCGATCTTGTCCTCGACGTGCTCGTGGCGGGCCCAGAGGCCTTCGCCGTTCAGCACGCCGAGCGCACCGAGCTTCCCCATCGCGATGGCCGACTCCGGCGAGCCGAGCGCATCGGTCGGATGGTTCAGGATCGGCGATTCGAAGCGGTATGCATCGATCTGCCATGCGGTCGAGACGTTCTTCGACGACCGCGTCCGCCGGGACGGGATGATCGAGATGTCTTCCAGTTCGTACGTTCGGCGAGCCGTCCGGCCCATGCCGAATTCGACGAGGTCACGCACCATTGCGCCTTTCTAGTGGAAACTCAGGCGAGCGGGCTGCGGCGGTCGCGCCGCAAACCGGCTCAGCGTGCATAGTAGTTGGGCGCCTCGGCGGTGAGGGTGATGTCATGCGGGTGCGACTCCTTGAGACCCGCCGCGGTGATCTGCACGAACTGCGCGTTCTGCAGGTCGGCGATGGTCTGCGACCCCGTGTAGCCCATGGCCGCGCGGAGGCCGCCGGTGAGCTGATGGATCACCTGTGACAGCGGTCCGCGGAACGGCACCCGACCTTCGATGCCCTCGGGGACCAGCTTGTCCTCGGCGAGCACGTCGTCCTGGAAGTAGCGGTCCTTGGAGTACGACTTGCCCTGGCCACGCCCCTGCATCGCACCCAGCGAGCCCATGCCGCGGTAGCTCTTGAACTGCTTGCCGTTGACGAGGATCAACTCACCCGGCGACTCCTCGGTACCCGCCAACAGCGAGCCGAGCATGGCGGTCGAGGCACCGGCGGCCAGCGCCTTGGCGACATCGCCCGAGTACTGCAGACCGCCGTCGGCGATCACCGGGACATCGGCCGCCTTGCACGCGGCGACGGCCTCGAGGATCGCGGTGATCTGGGGCGCGCCGACGCCCGCGACGACGCGGGTGGTGCAGATGGAGCCGGGGCCGACGCCGACCTTGACCGCGTCGACGCCCGCGTCGATGAGCGCCTGCGCACCCGACCGAGTCGCGACGTTGCCGCCGATCAGCTGGACGCGGCCGCCGACCTCCGCCTTGAGCTTGGCGATCATCTCGAGCACCCCGCGCGAGTGGCCGTGGGCGCTGTCGACCACGAGCACGTCGACGCCGACCTCGGCGAGGGCGAGCGCGCGATTCCACGCCTCGTCGCCCGCTCCGACGGCCGCGCCCACCAGCAGCCGGCCGTCGGCGTCCTTGGTGGCGTCGGGGTGCTGCTCGGTCTTCACGAAGTCCTTGACCGTGATCAGTCCGGTCAGCTTGCCGTTGCCGTCGACGATCGGCAGTTTCTCGATCTTGTGCCTGCGCAGCAGACCGAGCGCCGCCTCGGCGGAGACGCCCTCGGACGCGGTGATCAGCGGCGCGGGAGTCATCACCTCGGACACCGGCCGGGTCTCGTCGGCCTCGAAGCGCATGTCGCGGTTGGTGATGATGCCGACCAGATCGCCGGACGCGTCGACGACGGGCAGACCCGAGATCCGGTACCGCGCACACATCGCGTCGACCTCGGCGAGCGTGTTGGTCGGCAGACAGGTGACCGGGTTGGTGACCATGCCCGCTTCCGAGCGCTTCACGGTCTCGACGGCGGCGGCCTGCGCCTCGATCGAGAGGTTGCGGTGCAGCACGCCCATACCGCCGGCGCGCGCCATCGCGATCGCCATCCGGGCCTCGGTGACGGTGTCCATCGCCGAACTGACGAGCGGGACCCGGAGGGTGATCTCCCGGGTCAGCCTGGACGAGGTGTCCACGGCGTTCGGGACGACATCCGACGCCGCCGGGAGCAGCAGTACGTCGTCGAAGGTGAGGCCGAGCATTGCGACCTTGTCGGGATCATCTCCACCAGTGCGAACCTGCGTCATCTGCACATCGTATCCGCTGTGGATTGAGGAAGCCTGTCCGCCCGGTTATCGGCTACGGTGGAGGACGTGCATGACCAGTTCCCCGGACTCCCGCCGGACCCCTTCGCCGATGACCCGAACGACCCTGCGTCGGCCCTGGACGCGCTCGACCCGGGAATCCCTCTTGACGAGGGTGAACGCACCGCGGTGGAAGAGGATCTCGCCGACCTCGATGTGTACGAACGCCTCCTCGCGCCGCGCGGTGTGCGGGGCCTGGTAGTGATGTGCGAGGACTGTCGCGAAGATCACTACCACGACTGGGACATGTTGCGCTCCAATCTGCGCCAATTGCTCGTGGACGGCACGGTCCGACCGCACGAGCCCGCAGTGGATCCCGAGCCCGACGACTACGTCACCTGGGATTACTGCCGCGGGTACGCCGACGCCTCACTGCGCTATCACGAACGCTACTGATCCGCAGGGGAACGAACTCCGAACACACGAGAGGGACCGTGATCGTCGATCACGGTCCCTCTCGCTGTTCGGACTACCTCGCGGCCCGTCGGGTCAGCGGATGCTCTCCGACGGCGCGGTGGTCGTCACCGACGCCGACGCCGTCGCCGACGACGTGGTGGTCGTCGGCTTGTCCGTGTCCGTCTTGCTCGTGGACGGTTCCTGCGTGGTCGACGGCGCGGTGCTCGGGCTGCTCGAACCGCTGGAGGAGCCCGGCGGCTTCAGCATCACGGTCGGGTCCGGGACGTCGGGGCTGGTGGCGGAGGTCGGCAACGGCAGCGACGGCAGGGACGACAGCGGCGGAATCAGCGCACTCGGGTCCTGCCTGCGCACGTCCTCGATCAGGCTGCGCAGTTGATCGGCCTCGGACTTGTCCTTGAGCGGGCCGATGTCCTTCTCGGCCTTCGCGATCAATTCGCGGGCCTTGACGGTGTCGCCCGCGGCGAGCGCCTTCTTGGCCTCGGCGATGTTCTGCTCGGCGTTCATCCGCGACTGCGTCTGCTGCGCCTGCTCGGAGAACACCACCTGCTTCACCGACCACAGCGGATCGCCGGGCTGCGATCCCTCCGACAGCACGAGCAGGCCGGCACCGGCGACCGCCAGGATGGCGGCGGCACCCGAGACCACCCGGAGCCTGCGCGCCAGTCCGCCGCGACGCTCCCGCTCGTTGGCCCGAGCGATGGCCGTCTCGATGTCGGCGATCGTCGGCGTGCTCGGAACCGGCCCGGCCAACGACTCCGCGCGCCACTGCGCGAGCAGACCGGCGAGCCGGTACTCGGCGTCGTCGCCGATCCGGGCGGCCCTGCCTGCCGCGAGATCGTCGATGAATTCGTCGTCGTGGTGCACCGCGCCCACATCGATGGGACCGGTAGGCATTTCGTCCTCCGTCATCGACGTTCACCTCCTGGGGTCATGAGTTTCTTGAGCTTGGTGAGCGCCCGATGCTGTGCCACTCGCACCGCTCCCGGGCTGCTGCCGACCATGTCCGCGGTCTCCTCAGCGGAGAGACCGACGACGAGCCGAAGCACCAGAATCTCGCGTTGCTTCTCGGGAAGGGTGCCGAGAAGATCTCGCATCTGCCTCGAGGCATCTGATTCGAGGGCAGCCTGTTCCGGCCCGTTCGAGAAGTCGAGCGAGTCGGGGACGTCTTCTACCGGATCTGACTTCACGCGGGCCGCCGAACGCATCGCGTCGGCGACCTTGTGCGAGGCGATGCCATATACGAACGCCATGAAGGGACGCCCCTGGTCTTCGTACCGGGGCAACGCCGTCATCACCGCCATCAACACCTCCTGAGCCACGTCGTCAGCGGAGAACAAGTGTCGTTCTCCGGCACCGATTCGTCCTCGGCAGTAGCGCAGGACTGGTTCCCGCACACTGTCGAGCACTGAGGTCAGCGCAGCGCGGTCACCATCGGCCGCCGCACGGACCGCCTGGCCCAACGCATCACCTGTAAGTTTCATCGCCGCTTAGGTGCCCGGGTGTTACGCATTCGGGAGACTACTGACCGCGGTGCGCCGTGTGGTTCGCCTAGATCAGTCATCAATCAAGCGTACCGAGCCGCGTGCGCCGAACCCGCCAAGGGCGCGAAGCCCATGCCCAGGCCGATGAGTTTCTCCTGGATGGCGGCCGCCGCCCGGCTCTGCTCGTTCCGGTCGGCGGCGAACGAGGCGAGCATGCTGCGTGCTGCCCACTCCAGCGGCGCCAGTCCGGCCGCCGCGCAGTCGCCTGCGACGTTCCGTGCAGTCTGCGCCGCCGCCTCGACCCGGCCCGAGGCCGCGTCGGCGGCAGCGGCGATCAGTGCGGTCTTGAGCCGATGGCGCACCGACGGTGCCCCGGCGGACAACTCGAGCGCCCGCGCCGCGAGGTCCGCGGCGTCGGACCGGCCGGTGTACAGGGCCAGTTCGGTACGCACCCACGCCAGGCGCAGTGCCGGACGGCCGTCGAGCACCCAGTTCCCGCGGGCCGCCGTCGATACTGTGCCCGCCGATTCTGCCGCCGCGCGTTCCAGGAGCCGGGCCGAGCCGGCGAAGTCGCCGATCCCCAACCCGTCCGCGGCCAGCCCGACGAGGGCGTCCACTCGAGCGACGGCGGCCCAGCGGCTCTCCTCCGCTCCCGCGCTCACCGCGACGCGCAGTGCCGCACCGTCATCGGCTCGCGCGTACCCGTGACCCCCGGCCTGCCGCGTGAGCGACGCGCGAGTCGCCAGTGCCAGTGCGGTGACCCCGGCGCCGGTGGCCGGATCGGCGAGCAGGTCGGCGATCAGCGCACGCGCCGCGGCGGCCCTGCCGAGCGCTCCGAGCCGAACCGCACGCGCCCAGCGATCGCCCCCCGGCGGACAGTCCGGCGGTGCGTCGACGCCGAATGCGTCGTTCCACTGATCCGACATTCGCAATTCACCTTTCACTACCGGCGCCTGCGCGCAGAATGAAGATTTCATTTCGACTAACAAAAGATGATCACGTGGAAGCAGAATTGCCGCAGTCGACAACTCCCGTTATCTCCGACGTAACCTTCGTACGATTGCAGTCCATCCTCCCACCGAGGCGCCGCGCCGTTCGACCGGCCCAGCGCCTCCGCCCTCGATCAACAAAATCGCAGGTAAAGGGCGACATAGAGTCGGAGTATCCGTCGCCCGCCGAGACCGCCATGGTCCCCGTCACGTCACCGGGCGTTCACTTGTTCGCTTTTAATCGCAGTGATTCGAGACCGGAGAACGAGTTGACTCGCTTTTCCGGACGCACATACCGTGAGCGTCGTAGGTAAGAGCGTTTCTCATTCAGGAGCGAAGATTGACGACCACAATCGACAGACTGCCCGGCCCCAACTCCGACTTCTGGGACTGGCAGATGCAAGGCAGATGCCGAGGGCTCGAATCGTCGGTCTTCTTTCACCCCGAGGGTGAGCGCGGCCAGGCGCGGATGCAGCGCGAACGGCGTGCCAAGCAGGTCTGCGCCGACTGCCCCGTGTTGCAGCAGTGTCGTGCGCACGCCCTGCGTGTGGACGAGCCGTACGGGATCTGGGGCGGCCTCACCGAGTCCGAGCGGAATCTGATGCGGCGACGCAATCCCCGGCGCCTGGCCGGCTGAGCGTCCCGGGGCGCGGTCGCTGTGCGAGAACCCGAACGCCCCGGACATCGAGCCTCAGACACAGATCAGCCCCGGTTGAGATCGAACTCAACCGGGGCTGATCTGTGTCTGTACGCCGACTGGCGTCAGCCGACCACCGCGAGGATGTCGCGGGCCGACAGGATCAGGTATTCCTGACCTGCGTACTTGATCTCGGTGCCGCCGTACTTGCTGTAGATGACGACGTCGCCTTCCTTGACGTCGACCGGGATACGGTTGCCCTGATCGGTGACGCGGCCTTCGCCGACAGCGATGACCTTGCCCTCCTGCGGCTTCTCCTTGGCCGAATCCGGGATGACCAGGCCGGAAGCAGTGGTGGTCTCAGCCTCGACGGCCTGAACGAGGATCTTGTCCTCAAGCGGCTTGATGTTCACGCTCGCCACGATGTCAGTTCCTTTTCCTTCATGTAACTGATGGGAAGTTCGCGGCACCGGGTCGCTTTGCCACGTCGTCGCGGGTGCCGCGGCGCTGCATTTCGGATGCCAACTAGCACTCTACCCATGAGAGTGCCAGCACATCAAGGGCCCCGGCGTCCGAGCCGGTCGCGGCAGCTCAGAGCTTGCTGATCTGCACGCTCATCCCGGGATCGGTCGCCACGGTGAGAGGCGACGGAGGGGCGCCGCCGCCGATCACGTGGGCTCCCAGGGTGGCGACCATGACGCCGTTGTCGGTGCACAACCTCGGCTTCGGCACGCGCAGTTCGATACCCGCGGCGGCGGTCCGCTCGGCCGCGAGCGACCGGATCCGCGAATTGGCGGTCGCACCGCCGCCCAAGACCAGGGTGTCGACGCCGCGATCACGGCATGCGCGCAGCGCCTTGGCGGTCAGCACATCCGCGACCGCCTCCTGGAACGACGCGGCGACGTCGGGCACCGACACGGGGGCACCCGACCGGACCCGGCCCTCCACGTATCGCGCGACGGCCGTCTTGAGACCGCTGAAGGAGAAGTCGTACGGCGCGTCGCGGGGCCCGGTCATGCCGCGCGGGAACGCGATCGCGGCGGGATCGCCGCCACGGGCGGCCGCGTCGAGTGCGGGACCCCCCGGGTAGCCGAGATCCAGCAGCCGCGCCACCTTGTCGAAGGCCTCCCCCGCGGCGTCGTCGACGGTGGTGCCCATTTCGACGATCGGCTGTGACAGGTTCTGCACGCCGAGCAGATGCGTGTGCCCGCCGGAGACCAGCAGCGCCACCGCGGGCGGCATCGGACCGTGCTCGAGGGTGTCGACCGCGACATGTCCGCCGAGGTGATTGACCGCGTACAGCGGCACATCCCAGGCCAGCGCATACGCCTTGGCCGCGGCGACGCCGACCAGCAGGGCTCCGGCGAGTCCCGGTCCGATCGTCACCGCGATGGCGTCGGGCCGGTCGATCCCGGCCGCCTCACGCGCCCGCTGCATCGTCGGGACCATCGCCTGCAGGTGGGCCCGCGAGGCGACCTCCGGGACCACGCCGCCGTACCGCGCGTGCTCGTCCACCGACGATGCCACTTCATCGGCCAGCAGCGTCGCCGTCTCGCCGTCCCATTCGACGACACCGACTCCGGTCTCGTCGCAGGAGCTCTCGATACCCATCACGATCATGAGGTCGCGTGCCCTTCCGGCCGGTGATTGCCCGGTTCGTCGTTACTGTGTTCGTCGTTGCTGTGTTCGCCGCTGCTGTGTTCGTCGCCGTCCCGGCGCGCGGCGCGCACCATCGTGTACGCGTCCGCGCCGGACGGCTGATAGTAGTTGCGTCGCACTCCCGCCACCTCGAATCCGCTGCGCTCGTACAGCGCGATCGCCGGGACGTTGTCGGTGCGCACTTCCAGGAATACCGGCGCGTGGACGGCGTCGGCAACCCGCAGCAACGCGTCGAGCAGAGCCCGCCCGTAGCCGCGCCCCTGGCAGGCGGCGTCGACCGCGATGGTGTGCACCTCGCACTCGTGGTCGCCGGCACGGCCCAGCACGCTGATACCCGCGTAGCCGGAGACCGGGGCGCCCGGGACGGTGCGCACCGCGAAGTAGGTGTTGTGCGGCGCCCGCAGTTCGGCGACGAAGCCGGTCAGCGGCCACGGCGAATCCGTGGCGAAGAGTTCCCGCTCGATCTCGGCGCATCGGGCCAGGTCGGAGGGAGTCAGTTCGTCGACGACCGGGCCGGGGCCCTCACTCATGTGTCGCCGAGGGCAGCAGCGACTTGCGCTTCTGGTCCTTGAGTTCGACGGCGTCCGGGCGGCGCAGGTACAACGGCGTCAGAGGCTCGGCCGGAGCCCGAGCGGTGAGTCGCTCGGCGGCGACGGCGACCAGCGAGGCCGGGGTCGGTGTGACCAGGTCGGCGCCCGCCGCGCCGAAGCGCTCGGTGAATCTGCTCTCCCCCACCACGTCGGAGAGCGTGCGGCCCGCCAGTTCCGCGACCAGCGTGTCGGGTGAGTCGACGGCCGGTCCCGCGACACGCCGACCGGCCTCGTACAGCGCCCAGTACACCTCGCGGCGACGGGCATCGGTGAGCACCAGTCGCGTCCCCGCCTCCGGCGCAGGCGTGCCGCGGTCGATCGCATCGAGGGTGCACACCCCGTAGGCGGGAAGGCCGAGCGCGTCGGCGTACGCCGCTCCGGTGGCCATTCCGACGCGCAGCCCGGTGAACGGTCCGGGACCGCAACCGACGACCACGGCGTCGAGGGCGTCGCCCGCCACACCCGCCTCGGCGAGCACGTCCCGCATCAGGGTCGTGAGCACTTCGGCGTGACGGCGCTGATCGGTCACGATCCGCTCCGCGAGCGTCACGGGCCCCTCGTCGCGCAGTTCCACCACGCCGGTCACCACGGCGGAAGTCGCGGTGTCCAGCGCCAGAGCCCGAATCGGCGGCTGCGCGGTCATCGGTTCACCCACTCCCAGGTCGCATGTCGTGTCTCGGTGTCGTCGTCGCGGCGCAGCCGGACGATGAGGTATTCGTCGACGAGTCGCTCCACGACGCCTTCGCCCCATTCGACCACGACCACGCTGTCGTCGAGGTCGGTGTCGAGATCGAGGGCGTCCAGATCGTCCAGGCCGCCCAGCCGGTAGGCGTCGACGTGGACCAGGCCGGTGCCGCCGGGCACGCCGGGAGCGTGCTGACGAGCGATGATGAAGGTCGGCGACGAGACACGGCCGGCCACGCCGAGCCCGGCGGCGATACCGCGCGTCAGCGCCGTCTTCCCCGCACCGAGCGGACCGTCGAGGATCACCAGATCCCCCGGGCCGAGGTCGGCGGCGAGCTCGCGGCCGAGGTCTTCGGTGTCGGCCACCTCGGGCAGGTCGCGGGTTCCGGAGGTGCGCTGCGGCGTCATCCCTGTCGCTCCGATCGTGCGTGCTTGTCCGAACGCGCGCGGCCGGAGAGCCGCCACGGCAGCACCGGCCGGCCCAGCGCCAGGCGCGACCGCGAGACCAGGTCGTCGATGGCGTCGGTGACCAGCTCCGGGTCCTCCATGGGGAGCATGTGCCCGCAGCCCTCCGCGATGACCATGCGGGAGTCGTGACCGAGCTGTCCGTACATGCTCAGTGAGTTCGGCAGCGGCGTCAGCCGGTCCTCGTCGCCGCACATCACCACCGTCGGTACCTGAGCGAGCACCGGCAGCGCCGTCGCCTCGTCGTGGCTCTCCAAGACGTGCAGGAAGTTCACCATGGTCGCGATCGACGTGTTCTGAATCATCGACTCGACGGCGTGGCCGGCGCGCGGGCTGTAGTGGTCGTGGCCGAAACTCGCCGCGACGAGCACCGGTTCCACCGCCCGGCGCGTGATCCCCCGGCCGGCCTGCACGGCGCCCGGGATGTAGCGGACCGACAGGCGCAGCGCATCGACGATCGGGTTGTTGAGTCCTTCGCCGAGCCCGGCCTCGGTGATGCCCCTGGCCGCCGTGGAGACCAGTGCGACGCCCGCGATGCGACCGCTGTGAGAGAACATCCGCGAATGACGTCGCGCGAACGACATGATCGACATCCCGCCCATCGAATGGCCCACCAGAACCACCGGTCCGGTCGGCGCCATCGTGCGGATCACCGCGGCGAGGTCGTCGCCGAGCTGCGCCATCGTAGAGCTCTCGGCGGACGCCGGGTCGCTTGCTCCGTGGCCGCGCTGGTCGTAGAAGACCATCTTGATGTGCCGGCCCGCCCAGCGCTCGGCGAGACCGAACCGCTGGAAGTGCCAGGCCGCCATCCGCAGGGTGAACCCGTGCACGAAGACCACGGTCAGCTCGGGCGTCGCGGTGCGCCCCCACTTGCGGTCGCCGCGCACGTCGGGACCGCCGGTGAGCACCGTGCGGACCGCGAGACACACGCCGTCGTCGGCGGTGACCGTCGCAGCTTCGTCGGCGTAGATCGCTTTGAAGTCGACGCCCGCATGCGGATCGATCCGCATGTCGGCCTTGCGGAGCTTGCGGCGGCGGAAGGCGCCGCCCGCCGTCACCGCGCCGAGCGAGCGCGCCTCCGACAATCCCGAGCGCCATGCGGCCTTCCGTCGCGGCTTCGCACGCTCGCGGTCAGGCATCGACGTCTCCCCCGGGACCGCCGACATACCGTCGCACCGCGCGCGAACCGATTCGGGAGATGATCTCGTAATCGATCGTGCCGATGGTGTCGGCCCAGTCGGTCGCGGTCGGCACCGGCGCGCCGCCCGCGGCGCCCGCGGGTCCGAACAGCACGGCCCGGTCGCCCTCGGCGACGCCGCCGCCGTCCGGTCCGAGGTCGATCACCAGCTGATCCATGCAGACCCGCCCGACGTTCGGGAAGATCCGGCCGTTCACGTGCACGCCGAACCGGCCGGACAGCAGGCGCGGAACTCCGTCCGCGTAGCCCGCGGGCACCACG
The DNA here is from genome assembly GCF_047041125.1 of Gordonia sp. LUNF6. Taxonomy (NCBI): domain Bacteria; kingdom Bacillati; phylum Actinomycetota; class Actinomycetes; order Mycobacteriales; family Gordoniaceae; genus Gordonia; species Gordonia sp. LUNF6. The sequence continues at coordinate 1,159,764 of NZ_CP178181.1, read as the reverse complement.
CCGAGAACGGTGTCGGCGGGAGCGACCCACGTGTGGTTGTAGGAGACGCCCTGCCCGGCCGGAATCCTCTTGACCAGCGAGATCCGCGTCTCCAGCGTCATCGCCGGAATCAGCCCGAAGTCGCCGATGTCCGGGACCGGCGAGTAGCCGTAGATCGAGAGTCCCGGACGGACCGCGTCGCGCGCCAGGTCGGGCCGGGTGAGCGCCGCCGGAGAGTTCGCGATGTGCACCAGCTGCGGCCGTACGCCGCGCGCACGCAGGTCGGCGACGGCATCGTCGACACGCTGCGCCTGCTGTGAGTTGAGCGGATGGTCGGGCACGTCGCCGAAGGCGAGATGACACATCACACCGTGCAGGCTGATCGCGCCCTCCGCACATGCGGCAGCCACCGCGTCGGCGGTCTGCGCCCATTCCTCCGGGCTGACGCCGCTGCGCGCGAGCCCGGTGTCGAGCTTCACCGTCACCGTGGCGGTCCGGCCGAGTCTGCGCGCCTGCGCCAGCACCAGCTCCAGCTGCCGCGGCGAGGAGACGGCGATGTCGATCCCGTCGGCGATCGCCCCGGCGAAATCGGCCTCCGCGGTGTGCAGCCAGGCGATCAGGTGCCCGTCGATGCCGGCGGCGCGCAGTGCGCGGGCCTCGCTGATCTGCGCCACACCGAGCGCGATGGCACCCGCTCCGAGCGCGGTGCGGCCCACGGCGACCGCCCCGTGCGCATAGCCATCGGCTTTGACCACCGCGATCACATCGGAGCCCGAGCGCTCCCGCAGGACGCCCACATTGTGGGCGATGGCGTCGAGATCGACAGTGGCGTAGAGGTTAGCGTGCGAGTCCATCGCACCTATTCTCGCAAATCCAGCAGACGGCGGAGCGTCGGCGCGACCGCGTCGCGCAACGCGGCGGCGCTGATCGGCGCTCCCCCGCTCGCGAGCGCGGCGGCGCGCGCGTGCACGCGGGCAGCGCAGACGCCGGCCGAACGAGCGGGGAGTCCCGCCGCCAACAACGATCCGGCGATGCCGGTGAGCACGTCGCCCGCCCCGGCGGTCGCGGCCCAGGACGACTCCGCGTCGTTGCCGCTGACCCGACCGTCCGGGTCGGCCACCAGGGTGATCCGGCCCTTGAGCAGCACCGTCACCCCGAGCCTCTCGGCCAGGCCGCGCACTGCGCTCAGCCGGTCCGGCCCCGGTTCGGCTCCGGCGAGCCGGGCGAACTCCCCGGCGTGCGGCGTCAGCAGCGTCGGTGCGGTCCGATCCGCCAGAAGCTCGGGCGCACGCGCCAGCACGGTGAGCCCGTCGGCGTCGACCAGTGTCGGAAGGTCGGTCCCGAGCACATCTGCCAGTAGATCGTGTGCTTGCTCACCCGTGCCGATTCCGGGGCCGATCGCCCACGCCTGGACTCGCCCGGCATCGGCGACGGTGGACGCCGCGACCACCTCCGGCGACTTCGCCAGCACCTCGTCGACCGCCGGACCGACGTAGCGCGTCATGCCCGATGTCGCGGCCACCGCGGCCGAGGTGGCGAGCACCGCAGCCCCCGGGAACACCGCGGACCCGGCGATCACGCCGACCACGCCCTGCGAGTATTTGTCGTCGCCCGGCCCGGGAAGCGGCCACAGCGCGGCCACCTCCGCATCGCTCGGACTGGTCACCTGTGCAGCCGGTACCGGGATGCCGATGTCGGCCACCACCACCCGGCCGCAGGCCGGCGCGGCGAGCAGGTGGGCGAGCCTCGGCGCCCCGAAGGTCACGCACACGTCGGCCCGCACCGACGGTGTGTTCACCACGCCGGTGTCGGGATCGACGCCGGACGGAAGGTCGACGGAGAGCACCGCCGCGCCCGTGTCCGCGATCCGCGCGAAGACCTCCGCAGCCGGCGGTCGCAGCGGGCCGCGGCCGCCGAGCCCCACCACGGCGTCGACGGCGATGTCGAGTTCGTCCGGCACGGTGGCGCTCACGCGGCCGCCGGCGCTCCGGAACGCCGCCAGGCCCGCACCGTGCGCGTGATCGGGATCGAGCAGGAGTGCGTCGACGCGGACGCCGCGCCGCCGCAGACGAACTCCGGCGTAGAGCGCGTCGCCGCCGTTGTTTCCCGCGCCGACCACCAGCAGCACCCGCCGGCCGTAGACGCCGCCGGTCCGCTCGCGCAGTTCGGCGCTCACCTGCGCCGCCACCGCATTCGCGGCGCGGGCCATCAGCACACCGCCGCTGAGCAGAACGCCGGTCGCGGCTTCGGCGTCCCGGATCTGCGCGGCGGTGTAGTAGCCGGTCACCACAAGGTCCTCATCGCTATTCGACGGTGACGGACTTGGCCAGGTTCCGCGGCTTGTCGACGTCGTAGCCGCGCGCCTGGGCGACGGTGGCTGCGAACACCTGCAACGGGACCGTCGAGACCAGCGGCTGCAGGAGGGTCGCGGTGTGCGGGATCGGGATCAGATGGTCGGCGACCTCCACCGCCGCGGTGTCCGTGGCCTCGGCGATCACGATCGTCCGGGCACCGCGCGCCTGGATCTCGCGGATGTTGCTGATCATCTTGGAGTGCAGCAGGGCCCGGCCCTCGGGGGACGGCATCACCACGATCACCGGCAGCCCGTCTTCGATCAGGGCGATCGGGCCGTGCTTCAGCTCGCCTGCCGCGAAACCCTCGGCGTGGATGTACGCGAGTTCCTTGAGTTTGAGCGCGCCTTCCAGCGCCACCGGGTAGCCGACGTGCCTGCCGAGGAACAGGATCGTGTCAGCCGAGGCGAGGCCGCGGGCGAGCTCTCGGACGGGCTCCATCTGCTCGAGCACCTTCTCGACCGCGGCCGGGATCTGTTCCAATGCCTCGAACTCGCGTGTCACCTCGTCGGCGTACTTGGTACCGACGGCCTGAGCCAGTGCGAGGCCCACCATGTAGGCCGCGGCGATCTGCGCGAGGAAGCACTTGGTGGACGCGACCCCGATCTCGGGGCCGGCGTGGGTGTATAGCACGGCGTCCGATTCGCGCGGGATCTGCGCGCCGTTGGTGTTGCAGATCGCCAGGACGCGGGCCTTCTGGTCCTTGGCGTGGCGTACGGCCTCCAGGGTGTCGGCGGTCTCGCCGGACTGGCTGATCGCCACCACCAGCGTCGACCGGTCGAGCACCGGGTCGCGGTAGCGGAACTCGCTGGCGAGTTCCACCTCGACGGGCAGTCGGGTCCAGTGCTCGATCGCGTACTTGGCGATCAGTCCGGCGTGGTAGGCGGTGCCGCAGGCGACGACGAAGACCTTGTCGACGTCGCGCAGGTCCTGATCGCTCAGGCGCTGTTCGTCGAGCACGATCCGGCCGTTGCGGAGGTGACCGATCAGGGTGTCCGAGAGCGCCGCGGGCTGCTCGGCGATCTCTTTGAGCATGAAGTAGTCGTAGCCGCCCTTCTCCGCGGCGGCCAGGTCCCAGTCGATGTGGAACGGGGTGCCGCCGGTCGGGTTGCCGTCGAAGTCGGTGACCGCATAGGTGTCGGCGGTGATGACCACGACCTCGTCCTGACCGAGTTCGATCGCGTCGCGGGTGTGCTCGATGAACGCCGTCACGTCGGAGGCCACGAACATCTCGCCGTCGCCGACCCCGACGACCAGCGGGGTGGACCGGCGTGCGGCGACGATGGTGTCCGGGTGGTCGGCGTGGGTGAAGACCAGGGTGAAGGCGCCCTCCAGACGCCGCAGCGTGGCGTACGCGGCGGCCACGAAGTCGCCCGCGTGCCGGCCCGACGCGTATTCGCGCTCCATCAGATGCACCGCGGTCTCGGTGTCGGTGTCGGAGGAGAATTCGATGCCGGAGTCTTCGAGCTCGGCACGCAGCGGCGCGTAGTTCTCGATGATCCCGTTGTGCACGACGGCGATCTTGTGGTCGGTGCTGAGGTGCGGGTGCGCGTTGCGATCGGTCGGTTGACCGTGCGTGGCCCAGCGCGTGTGGCCCATACCGGTGTGACCGGTGAGCGCCGCACGGCCGACTTCAGCGATCTGCTTGTCGAGGTTCTCCAGCCGGCCGGCCTTCTTCTCGACCGTCACCGCACCGTTGCCGTCCAGGATCGCCACGCCGGCCGAATCGTAGCCGCGGTACTCCATCCGGCGGAGGGCGTCCACGACGATGTCGAGCGCGTCGCGCTTGCCCACATATCCCACGATTCCACACATGGGTACCAAGAATAGCGTCAGGCGGAGCGTGGTTTAGCGCCGAGCAACTGGGACACGGTGTCCAGTTCGGGACGGTCGGCGGACTCGAGGTCGACGGCGAGCGCGTCGCCCATGGTGAGCTCGGGGTCGGAGAAGGCGGCGTACTTCTCGTCGCCGGTCAGCCGATGCAGGAAGAAGCCGGTCAGCTGCGCCCGAACCGCCTTGTGTACGGCTCGATCGGCGCCGTTGATGCCGATGAGGGACTTGACCGAGGGCGTCTCGACGAGGTCGCCCGCGTCCGCTCCGGGGAGTGTGCGCAACACCACATCGCCTGCGACGTTCTCCGCCAGGTCGAGTGCGTTGCCGGTCATCGACGCCAGGTGTCCGCTGCCTGCCAGCACCAGCGACGGCACCCGGACGGTCGCGGCCGCGGCAGGCAGGTCGGCGGTGGTGGGCGCGGGGAACACGGTCGCCAGCGCCTTGACGTTCATCGGCGGCCTGCCCAGCAGCACGGCGTCGGATGCGGCCCGGACCGCGGCTGCGGCACCGAACCCGTGTCCGGCGAGCCCGATCCGGTTCGGATCGACGCGGACCCGGCCGGTGCCGAGTTGCACGCTGCCGGCGACGGTCGCCGCGGCGCGCAGGTCGGTGCCCAGGGAGATGTCGGACGGGAACGGGCCCCGGCTGCCGTCGGGCGCGGCCGCCACGATGCCCCATGAGGCGAGGTGGAACAGCAGATCCCGGTAGCGGGCACTTCCCATCAGCCAGCCGTGCGCGAACGCCACTGCCGGAAGTTCGCTGCCGGTGCGCGGTGCGAAGATCTGACCGGACATGCCGACTATCCCGAGATCGCCGCGATCGACCTTGTTGGGTCCGCGGCGCGCGAGTTCCTTCATCAGCTTGTCGGGCGGAGGCGCCACGACCTTGTTGTTCCCGAACACGGCTCCCACCCTATGACATCGATCGCGGATAGGGACTCGGTGCCGAGCGATCACCGTCCGCGCGAGCGCGGCCGCGCCGCGTCGAGTCCTGCGGCCAGCATCAGCCGCCCGAGCACGGCGTCGGCCGCATCGGCGTCGGCGCGCAGCCGGGCGCGGAGCCGCTGGACGCGCACCGGATCCTCGCGCGGTGCGGGCGCCGCCGCTGCCAAACGGTCGCGGTAGCGTCGGCCGGCCTGTTCGAACCCGCTCGCGGATTCGGCGGACAATGCCTCGAGTCGGTTCTCCGGGGACGTCACCGCAGATCCGCCAGTACGAGCTCGCCTGCCGAACCGGTGTCGGTCGTCCATGCCGAGGCCACCTCCGCGAGGGCTGCGGCGATGGCGTCGGCGGCCAGTTCCCCCGCGGAGTCCGCGTAGTCAAGACGCGCATGCACTTCGGCTCGCAGTTCGCCTTCGGTGACCGCGCCGGCATTCAGAGCGGCAGGTACCGCGTCGAGGTCCACCCCGCCCAGCCTGCGACGGGACACCGTCTCCAGTACCGCTGCGTGGCGTGCGAGCACCTCTTCGAGGACCCGAGCGGCGTGGGTGGTCACGGCCGCCCCTTGCGTCAGCCGGCTCCGCAGATCGGCGACGTCGCCTGCCACCACCCGTACCGCGCTGCCCGCCGCGTGTCCGGATCTGCCGGACCACTCCCCGACCGTCGTCGCCGTCGCACCCGCTGCTCCCTCCGCGCGGGCGAGGCGGTCGGCCAGGTCGCTCAACCGTTGCGCATCCGCCACGAATGCCGGCATCCGAAACTCGTCCACCGCTGAATGAGGCCGGCGTACGGCCGCCTCGTCCACCGCGGTCAGGCCCAGTTCCCGGCAGACGGCGATCACCGTCGCGAAACCGTCCGCGCACGAGCCCGTCATGCCGGCCGGCCCGTCGCCCACGACGCCGCGGCCGACTCCGCGTCGGCGAACGCCGCACCGGCCCGCCCCAGATCCGCGGCCACCGCGTCCACCGCGACTCCGCAGCCACGGAGCCGGGCGGCGAGATCGAGGAGCCGGTCCAGCGTGGCGTCCGCCGCACGACGCGGCGGACCGTGATCGGCCCAGTCGCACATCCCGCCGCCGTCGAGTTCCGCGGCGCATTCCGCGAGCGTCGTCACGATGTGCTGCTGGGCGGCGGTGAAGTCCGCGAGTTGGTCCAGATCGACGTGGATCGAGTCATTGCTTCCGGCGTCCATGCCTATTGGACGCACGCGCCGCCCGCACGGTTCCGCGACACGCCGAAAACGTCGCATCCCCGACCGGTCGGGCGTGTCTGTCGCGGGGCCTGTTCAGACGCCCGCGACCACAGCGGCCACGCGTTCGGCGATTCCGCGCGCCGACTCGGGGGTCTGCGCCTCCACCATCACCCGGACGAGTTGCTCGGTTCCCGACGGACGCAGCAGGATGCGCCCGCATCCGTCCAGTTCGGACTCGGCGGCCGCTACCGCGCTGAGCACCTCTTCGGCGACCGCGACGGCGTGTTTGTCGGAGACGGGGACGTTGATGAGCTCCTGCGGCAGAACCGTCATCACCCCGGCCAGATCGGCCAAGCGCTGTCCGGTCTGCGCCACCCGCGCGGCGAGCATGAGGCCGGTGAGCACTCCGTCGCCGGTGGTTCCGACGGCCGGGACCACGATGTGGCCGGACTGCTCACCGCCGAGGGCGTAACCGCCCGAGCGCAGTTCCTCGAGGACGTAACGGTCGCCCACGCCCGTCACCTTGAGCTCGATTCCCGCGCTCTTCATCGCCAGGTGCAGGCCGAGGTTGCTCATGACGGTGGCCACGAGGACGCCGTCGGTCAGGTGGCCCGCCTCGTGCATCGCCAGCGCCAGGATCGCCATTATCCGGTCGCCGTCGACCACCGAACCGGTCGAGTCGACCGCCAGGCAGCGGTCGGCGTCACCGTCATGGGCCAGGCCGAGGTCGGCGCCGTACTCCAGGACGGCGGCCTGCAGTTTGTCCATGTGCGTGGAGCCGCACCCGTCGTTGATGTTGAGGCCGTCGGGCTCGGCGTGGATCGCAATCACCTTGGCGCCGGCGGCCTCATACGCGCGGGGAGCCACATGGGACGCCGCACCGTGTGCGCAGTCGACCACGAGCGTCAACCCGTCGAGCGAGGTCGGGACCGACTCGGCCAGATGAGCGAGGTAGCGTTCGGCGGCGTCCTGGGCGTCGCGGATCCGGCCCACACCGGCGCCGGTGGGACGGGGCTGGTCGGCGTGCATCGCCGCCTCGATCTCGTCCTCGACGTCGTCGGGGAGTTTGTGGCCGCCCGCGGCGAAGAACTTGATGCCGTTGTCGGGCATGGGATTGTGCGAGGCGGAGATCATCACTCCGAAATCCGCCCGATAGTCAGCCGTCAGAAAGGCGACGGCCGGGGTGGGGACCACTCCCACCCGGATGGCGTCGGCGCCCGCCGCGGCCAGACCGGCGCACAGCGCGGCCTCCAGGAGTTCGCCGGAGGCGCGGGGGTCACGTCCGACGACGACGCGCGGACGGGAACGAGCGTTTGCACCGAGAACGCGAACGGCGGCCGAGGCCAGGGCCAACGCCAGCTCTGCGGTGAGCTGGTCGTTGGCCCGGCCTCGGACGCCGTCGGTGCCGAAAAGGCGAGCCACAGTAGCCGAAGCGATCAGCGCTTGCTGTACTGCGAGGCCTTGCGGGCCTTCTTCAGGCCGTACTTCTTACGCTCCACAGCACGCGCGTCGCGGGTCAGGAAGCCGGCCTTCTTCAGTGCCGGACGATCCTCGGGGCTGACCTCGATGAGGCCGCGCGCGATGGCCAGACGCAGCGCGCCCGCCTGACCCGACGGGCCGCCGCCGACCAGACGAGCGTGGATGTCGAAGGCGTCGGTGCGCTCGACGGTGACGAGCGGAGCCTTGATGAGCTGCTGGTGCACCTTGTTCGGGAAGTAGTCCTCGAGGGTGCGGCCGTTGAGCGTGAACTCGCCGGTGCCGGGCACCAGGCGGACCCGGACGATGGCCTCCTTGCGGCGGCCCACGGTCTGGATCGGGCGGTCGAGCACGACCGGTCCGCGAGTGGCGGTCTCGGTCTCGACGACCTCGACGGACTCCGTGGTGTAGCTGCCGTCCTCGTTCAGGGTCTCTTCTTCGACGACCTCGACGTCGACGTCGTTCAGGTTCTCGTTGGTCACTGGGCCACCTGCTTGATCTCGTAGTTGACCGGCTTCTGCGCGGTGTGCGGGTGGTTGGGGCCCGCGTAGACCTTGAGCTTGCCTGCGATGGCGTTGCCCAGCTTGTTCTTCGGGAGCATGCCCTTGACGGCGCTCTCGACGACGCGCTCGGGCTTGGTGGCCAGGAGCTCACCGATGCTCTGGGACTTCAGGCCGCCCGGGTGACCCGAGTGGCGGTAGAGACGCTTGTCGGTCAGCTTGTTGCCGCTGACGGCGACCTTCTCCGCGTTGATGATGATGACGTAGTCGCCGCCGTCGACGTGCGGGGCGAACGTGGGCTTGCCCTTGCCGCGGAGCAGGTTGGCGCTCGCGACGGCGAGGCGGCCGAGCACCACGTCGGTGGCGTCGATGACGTACCACTCGCGGGTCACGTCACCGGCCTTCGGGGTGTAGGTAGGCACAGTAGTCCTCTTTTGAACTCGTTTGCTGCTGGTCAGGCACTTCTGCAGAGCGTGCTCCCGGCGACCAGTGGGGACCCGGGCACTCTGTTGACGCAGGGCACCAGCGATCTAGCTTACGCGGGCTCGTCGACGCGGGTCAAAACGCGCGTCCGGCTGGGTCCGTATCGTCGAGAGCATGACTTCAGTGATCAGCATCGGTCCCGGCGACGGCGCCCTCACCCTGCGCACCGGCGTCGCCGGGCGGGCGGCGCGGACCGGCCACAGCTTGACGATCGGGTTCGACGCGTGGCGAGCCGACATCGCCTTCGACGGCGACACTCCGGTCTCCGTGGCGCTGCGGGTGGACGTCGACTCCCTGCAGGTGCTCTCGGGCGAGGGCGGGCTGACTCCGATGACCGGTCCGGAACGGCTGGTCGCGCGCGCCAACGCTCTCAAGTCGCTGAAATCGTCCGCCTTCCCCGAGATCGTCTTCCGGGCCGGCGACGTGTCGGCGAGCGGCGACGGCTACCGGTTGTCGGGCGATCTGACGATCTGTGGAGTCACCGAGCCCCACACCGTCGACGTGGCGGTGGACGGCAGCACCGTCTCCGGGCAGTCCGCGGTGACGCAGACGACGTTCGGGATCAAGCCGTATTCGCTGATGATGGGCGCCCTGAAGGTGGCCGACGAGGTGGTCGTGACGCTGGAGGCGTCGGTCACCGTCTCCTAATCGCTCACCACACGCAGGGAACCCACGGCCCCGCGGCACGGACCGTCCACCGACTCCTCCCCCGTGCCCGTCTGACAACCGATGCTGATCTGCGTGCCGCTCTCGACGGCCACGTACCAGGCCACGGGAGAACCCGACGCCGGCGTCTCGCGATACCCGATCACGCGACGGCCCGCATAGCTCACGTCTGCTGCGAACTCGGCCACCGCGTCGTCCCCGCGCTGCGCGATGCGGTTCCGCAGGCTCTCCGCGACCGTCGCGACGGTGGAACCGCCCCGCAGCCGCGAGACTACGACGATCAGCCGCCTGCCGTCGTCGGGGGCCGCGAACACCGTGCGGCTTCCGGCGGTCGCATCGTCCCCGTCACTGCGCCGCCACTGGCCCGGAACGGCGAGTTCGGCCCGGCCCACCCGGACTGTCTGCTGCGCGGACCGCTCCGGCCGCGGCCAATGCGCCCACCCGGCGGTCGCGGCTGCGGCCAGCACCAGCACCGCGGCGACGACTGCCGGCGCGCGCAGTCCCCGGCGCGACGCGGCGATCGGCGGCGCGGGCAGGCCGGCGAGCAGCTCGGCGGCGCTCACCGGACCGAGCCGACCTCCGTGCCTGGTCAGAACCGTTCTGTCGACGGCCATCGCGCGTACACCGAAGGCTTCGAGCAGCAACCGCTGGGCGGCGGCGACCGATTCCGGATCGGGACCGTCGACGAAGACCGCGTCGGCGGCGCGCAGCGGAGCCGACCACCCGGGTTCGGCCGATATCCGGCGCGGGAGGTCCACCGCGCCCCGCCCCAGCGACCACCGGCCGTCGGTGCGCGTCACCGTGTGCACGCTCCAGTGTCCGCCGGTGGCCGGCAGCATCCGGGTCTCCACCACGGCGCAGCGGTGCACGGTCGCGTCGGCGTGCGAAGCGGCGATCGCCACCGCCCGTGGAACGGGTTCGGCGGCGGCGCCCACGGAGGCGAGTTCGCCGACCAGAGCCTCGGTGCGGACCGGTCCCCACACGGTGGGCAGCAGGATCCGGGAGGCGCCGACGGCCCGCGCCATCACCTCGCGCAGCGCCTGCCGGGCGAGGGCCCGCCGTTCGGCGCAGTCGATGTCCTCCAGCAGCGTCGTCAGATCCACGGTGCTGCCGGGACCGGTCACACGTCCGTAGGCGAGATCGATCACCGGGCCGCTCACGCCCGTTCTCCCAGCGCGACCTGGACGATCTCCGGCGACCGGTTGCGCGACACCAGTTCGCCGCGGCCTGCCGGCAGGCGCTGCAGGCGGTGCCTGCCCACCACGTAGCCCTCGTCGGGGTCGCCGTTCATCAGGAGGACATCGCACGAGAGGTCGCGCAGACAGGCGATCAGCGGATCGAACAGCGCTCGGCCGACACCGCCGGATCGGCGCGTGAGGATCAGCCGGAAACCGATGTCGCGACCGTGCCCGAGCAACTCGATCAATGGCGACAATGGATTCCCGGACGCCGTGGCGACGAGGTCGTAGTCGTCGACCACCAGATAGACGGTGGGCCCCGACCACCAGCTGCGGTCGACGAGTTGTTGCGGTGTCACGTCGTCGCCGGGCAGCCGCGCGGCGAAGTACTCGGCGAGTTGCGCCATCATCGGCCGCGCCGTGCGTTCGGAACTGGCGTAGCCGCCCAGATGCGTCTCCGGCACCTCTCCGAGCAGTCCGCGACGGTAATCGACGAGGACGAGCTTGACCTCGTCCGGATCTCCGCCGGCCACCAGTCCGCGGACCAGCGTGCGAAGCGTCTCGGTCTTGCCCGATTCGACGTCGGCGAACACCAGCAGGTGCGGCTGGGCGTCGAAGTCGAGGACGCACGGCCCCAAGTCGGTCTCCGACAGCCCGAGCGCGACCGTACCGGCCCGCGTCCCGGCTCCCTGCGCGGCAACGGTCTCCGCGAGCACGGAACCGTCCACCACTCGTGCGAGAGTCCGCACCTCCGGAGCCCGGCGATCGCCGTATTCCCGCGCGACGGCCTCGACCAGCTTCGCCGTTCCGGCGGACACATCGGTCGCGTCGGCGACGCCGTCCACCCGCGGCAGCGCCACCAGCAGGTGCTTCTCCTGCGCGGTCAGCCCGCGGCCCGGCCGTCCCTCCGGCACTCCGGCCGCGGCGCGGCGGCTCATCTCGGAATCGAGGGCGTCACCGAGCCGCAGTTCCACGCGACCGGCCATCAGGTCCTTCATGGCGGGCCGGATCTCGCCCCACCGCGACGCGCTGACCACCACGTGCACGCCGTACGCCAGCCCCGTCGAGACGAGGGCGTCGACCTTCTCCTCCAGCGCCTCGAAGTCGGCCCGGAGCACGCCGATCCCGTCGATGACCAGGAAGACGTCGCCGTACCGGTCGTCGGCGAAGCGGCCCGCAGCGCGCGCCGCGCGGTACTCCCGCATCGACTCGATGCCGTGCTCGGCGAAGCACGCCTCCCGGCTCGTCTTCACCGCCAGGATCTCGGCGAGCGTGCGGCGGATCCGGTCGTGCTGGACTCGGGTGGCCACCGAGCCGACGTGCGGCAGACCATCGAGTGCGGCGAGCGTGCCGCCGCCGAAGTCCAGACAGTAGAACTGCACCTGTTCGGGGGTGTGGGTCCTGGCGGCTCCGCAGATCAGGGTGCGCAGCGTGGTGGACTTGCCCGACTGCGGACCGCCCACGACAGCGACGTGCCCGGCCGCACCCGCGACGTCGAGCCATGCGGTGTCGCGCCGCTGCTCGAACGGCAGGTCGATGACCCCGTACGGAAAGGTCAAGGTGCCGGGTGCGGTGTCGCGTGCCAGCGCATCGAGGGTGATCGCCCGCTCCAGCGGCGGCAACCACACCCGATGCGGGGTGCGGCCGTGCCCGGCCAGTGCCGCGACCACCGTCTCGAGCACCGTCGCGGACGGACCCTCGTCGGCCTGGCCGTCCGGCTGCTCCGTGGCCGGTTCGGCGAGCGGGACCTCCGCGGTGGTGAACGCGACCGGCCGGGTCTGCGCACACGACGCGGAACCGGCAGACGGCCCCGCCGGTGGTCGATAGGGGCCGGAGACGAAGCACGTGTTGAAGCGTGTCGGCGCCGACGAATCGCACTTCAGGTAGGCCGCGCCGGGCGCACTCGGCAGGTGATAGGCGTCGGGGACGCCCAGCACAGTCCGGGACTCGTTGGCGGAGAAGGTCTTCAATCCGATCCGGTACGAGAGATGACTGTCGAGCCCGCGCAGCCTGCCCTCCTCGAGACGCTGGGACGCGAGCAGCAGGTGGATGTGCAGGGAGCGCCCCAGCCGGCCGATCGCCACGAACAGGTCCGCGAATTCCGGTTTCTGCGCGAGCAGTTCGGAGAACTCGTCGACGACGATGAAGAGGGCGGGCAGCGGGTCGAGCGGCGCCCCCGCCCGGCGGGCCTGTTCGTAGTCGGTGACATTGGCGAAGTTGCCTGCGGCGCGCAGCAGTTCCTGACGGCGGTTCAGTTCGCCGGAGAGTGCGTCGCCCATCCGGTCCACCATCGCGAGTTCCTGCTCGAGGTTGGTGATCACCGCGGCCGTGTGCTTGGCCTGCTCCAGACCGAGAAAGGTGGCCCCGCCCTTGAAGTCGACCAAGACCAGGTTCAACTCGTCCGGGGAGTGCGTCGCGATCAGCGCGAGGACGAGGGTGCGCAGCAGTTCGCTCTTGCCGCTGCCGGTGGCGCCGATGCACAGCCCGTGCGGCCCCATTCCGCCGTGCGCGCTCTCCTTCAGGTCAAGGTGCACGGGAGCGCCCTCCGGGGTGTAGCCGATCGGCACGCGCAGTCGTTCGGCACCGAGGCGCCCGCGCCAGGCCGACTCCGGGGTCACGCGGCCCGCGTCTCCCAGACCCAGCAGTGCGGGCAGTCCGGGATCGCTCGCGAGAACCGGCGTGTCGAGATCGAGAAGTGCGTCGAGCGACGCCGGGCGGTACCGGGCGAGCCGGCGCGCGACGGCTTCGGCGCACGGCCCGGACAGCCGGTCGGCGACGGCGAACTCCTCCAGTCCGGCGGCGGTGCGGGCGGCGACACGACCGCCGGACACCGTCAGCTGCAGCCCGCGACGCACCGCCAGCGGGCTCGGCGCGGTGCCCAGACTCACCACTGTCACGCCGTCGAGGCCTACGCCGCCGATCAATTCGTCGTCCACATCGACTCGATCGGTGTCGACCACGATCAACAGATGGGACGTCGCCGGAGAGTCGGCCGTCCGGCTGAAACCCGCTCGGGCCGCGAGATCGGCGGCGAGGTCGTCGCCGAGGGCGCCGAGCGTCGGGTACACCATGCGCACGGCACCGAGCCCGTCCCGACGAGCCGGATGGCCGATGTGCGGCAGCCACTTGACCCAATCCCATTCGGCGTCGAGCGGATCGTCGGCGACGACCGCGATCCGCAGGTGGTCCGGACCGTGCAGTACGGCCAACGAGCACAGCATGAACCGCAGCAGGGCGCGCACCTGCACCGGATCCCCGAGCAGGCTGACCGCCGGGAATCCGCGCAGCGCGATCGCCGTCGGCAGCCCGTCGACGGCCGCATGCGCCGCAGCGAAACGTCTCAGCGCCACCGCCGACACCGGCTCCAGGTCGTCGCCCGGCGGCGTCTCCGGCGGCACCAACGCGGTCGCGAGGCGGTGTGTCCCGCGGCCGACGCGGACATGGCCGAAGTCGTCGTCGGTGAATCTGCGCTCCCACATCCGGCGGCCCCCGACCAGGCCGATCAGCGCTCCCGGATCCGGATGCCGCCACTGCGCCGATTCTCGTTGCGCTGCAGCCGTTTCGGCGACATCGTCGCGAAGCTGCCCGAGATGGCGCAGATAGTCCTTGCGGTTCTCATTCACCTCGGCTGCCCGCTCGGGACCGCCTCGCCCGCCGGATGCCAGCATTCCCACCATCGACATCACCATCATCAGCGGGAACATCAGAAACATCGGATTCGCCAGTGCCCCAGCGCCTCCGGTCATCACCATCATGGCGACCATGCCGATGACGGCGACCACCATGACCACCGGCAGAAGCCGCACCAGCAGATTCGGCGGCACTGCGCGCGACAGCTCCGGCGGCGCGGTCAGCTCGATCTCCCCGTCCGGCGGAGCCTCCACGACGATCCGCGGACGACGCGCGAAACCGATTGTTGCACTGCCCATTCGAGCCCCCCAGCTCTGATTCGGCCGCCGCGTGAGGCCGGTTGAGCGATTTCCCCCAATCGCTGACCGCGACGACTCCCGACATGGTTATCTCGACGACGTCCTCGCCTCACGGGCGATGGAAGAGGTTGTATCAGGAACCTTGGGGGAAGGTTTGCCGAATGACCGTGTTGACCGAACCGGACATGATCCGGACATCGATCGTGGGTGGGAGCACTCAACTCGACGCAGGCCTTCCGGCCGGCGTGCCGATCGCGGCGCTGATGCCCGATCTTCTCGACGCTCTGCGGGTCCGGGTGGACGACAGCGCTGAACCCGCGAACTGGACACTCGCCCGCATCGACGGAACCGCCTTGGCCGCCGAGCACACTCTCGCGCAGTGCGGGGTGTGCGACGGCGATCTGCTGGTGATCCGCACTGCGCCGGCCGATGCCGGGACGGTGCTGATCGACGACGTCGCCGACGGTGTGGCGGCGGCTCTGCAGCGGGACCGCTTCGGCTGGTCGTCGGACGCCTCACGCATGGTGAGCTATCTGGTCTTCCTGGTCGCGGTGGTCGGGGCCGTCCCGGCCGGCCGCTGGGCGGCGGCCGCCGGCGACGCTCCGGTGGTCCTCGCGGTCTCGGCCCTGGGTGCGGCGGTCTCACTCGGGGCGGCACTGTCCGGCCGTCGCCTGGAGAGCGACCCGCGGACCTCCGCCGTCCTCAGCATCGCGGGCTGCGTCCTCGGCGCCGTCGCGGCCTCGCTCGTCGTGCCCGGCGCGGCGGGCGGAGTCCAGCTCGCGTTAGCGGGCATCGCTGCCCTGGCCGGTGCGGTGATCGGATACCAGGGCACCGGCCGGGCCGCGGCGGCCCACACCGCGATCGCCGTGGTCGGCGGCGCAACCGCGGCGACCGGGCTGCTCGCCACGGTGTGGGCGCCGTCAGTGCGGGATCTGGCCGCAGTCGTCGCGGCGGCGGGCGTCGGCCTGGTGCTCTGCGCGCCGCGAATCGCGATCGCCGCCGGACGTCTGCCGTTGCCGTCGGTGCCGAACACTGCGCCGGCGGCACCCGACGGGACCGATCCCGCGGTGGTCGACGGCGTGGACGCGGTCCGGCTCTCGACCCGCGATCCGCTCGGCGCAATCGCCGACCTCGCGCTGGGCGACCTCGACGCGCTCGCGCGCCGCGCCGCCGTGACCGCATCGATTCTGACGGGCGCACTCGCCGGTGCCGTCCTGGTCACCGGGGTCGCGACCGCGGCCGTCGCCGCTGCGGCGGGCGGATCGCCGGTGGCGCTGGGCTACTGCGCGTGCATCGTGGTGGCACTCGCCGCCCGCGGCCGGACGCACGCCGACCGGCTGCAGTCGGCTCTGCTGGTCGGGGCGGCCGGGATCATCGGAGTCGTCGCCGCGCTCGCCGCCGTCGCGGGGTCCGGCCCGGAACCGGTCTGGGTGTTCGCGGGGACGATCGGCTGGGCGGTCGGCGCTCTGCTGCTGGGCACGGTCGCATCCGGCCGCGACTACTCTCCGCCCGCCGTGCGCGCCGTCGAGATCGCCGAATACGCCGCGCTGACCGCGGTGATTCCGCTGCTGCTCTGGGTCCTGGACGTCTATCAGGCGGTCCGGACCCTGTGATCCGGCGGATCGGCGCGATCACGGCGGTCGCGGCGGTCGTCTGGTTCTCCGGCGCGGGTGCCGCCGTGGCGGTCCCGGCGCCGGTGATCGCCCGGGCGACGGTCTCGGCCGCACCGCTGGGCCCGCCCGAGCCGACCGAGCAGCGCGCCCGCTGCGCGACCACCGCCGACGCGGACACCGCAGGCGAACCCGCGGGCCACCGACTGCTCGACGTGGCAGCGGCCCATCGGTTCAGTCGCGGCGCCGGCGTGTCCGTGGCGGTCATCGACACGGGTGTGAGCCCGCACACCAGGCTGCCGCGCCTCGTCGCCGGCGGCGACTACGTCGGGACCGGCGACGGACTGTCGGACTGCGACGCCCACGGAACGCTGGTCGCGGGCATCATCGCAGCACAGCCCTCCGCCGACGACGACTTCGTCGGTGTGGCGCCCGAGGCGACCATCATCTCGATTCGGCAGTCGAGCGGAGCGTTCAGCGCCCGGGGCAGCGGAGCCGACGACGCCGTGGTGGGAGCCGGATACGGCCCGCTCACCACTCTCGCGCGGTCGGTGGTACGGGCCGTCGACCTGGGTGCACGGGTGATCAACATCTCAGAGGTGGCATGCGCACCCGCCGCCGGTCCGCTCGATGACGGTCTCGTCGGGACCGCGCTGGCCTACGCGCGTGAGCGGGACGTGGTGGTGGTCGTGGCAGCCGGGAACCTGACCGAGACCACGGCGTGTCGGGAGCAGAACCCGTCGGGTGCGGCCTCGGTCGAGCAGGCGTGGGCGCGACTGCGCACGGCCGTCACCCCGGCGCGATTCGCGCCGCTGGTGCTGACGGTGGGCGCCGTCGCGGCCGCCGACGGCGCAGCGGCGGACTTCAGCCTGCGCGGGCCGTGGGTGAGCGTGGCGGCGCCGGGCACCGATGTGGTCAGCGTGATGCCGGGCTCGGGCGGCCCGCGGCTCGCCGGCGGCCTGCGCACCGGCGACGGGGTGGCCCCGCTCGCCGGCACCAGCTACGCGGCGCCGTACGTGTCGGGCCTGGCGGCGCTGATCCGGTCCCGGTACCCGCGACTGTCGGCCGCTGAGGTGATCGACCGCATCGTCGACACGGCGCACGGCGGCGGCCGGGACGACGCCGTCGGCAGCGGGGTGATCGATCCGCTCGCCGCACTCACCGACGACCCCGAGGTGCGCGCCGCTCCGGGTCTGCGGCCGTTGGCTCTCCCCGACGATGAGCCCGAGTCGGGCTCCGGTGCGGGCGTCATCCTCGCGGGTGCGGGTTTCGCGGCTGTCGCCGTCGTGGGCGGACGCCTGCTGCGCCGCCGCCGATGATCGCTGCCGAGGCGATGGGCGCCGCGGTCAGCGGGGATTGCGGGCGGGCCGCAGTTCGCGCGGCAACGCGAAGGTGAGCGTCTCCTCGGCGGTGGTCACGGTCTCGACGTCCGCGTAACCGTGCTCGGCGAGCAGATCCACCACCCCGCGGACGAGGACCTCCGGGACCGAGGCACCCGAGGTGACGCCGACCGTGGTGACGCCGTCGAGCCAGGCCAGGTCGATGTCGCGGGCGTAGTCCACCAGGTAAGACGCCTCGGCGCCGTTCTGCAGCGCCACCTCCACCAGCCGCTGCGAATTGGACGAGTTCTGCGAACCGACCACGATCACCAGCTCGCACCGCGGCGCCATCGCCTTGACAGCTACCTGGCGGTTCTGGGTGGCGTAGCAGATATCGTCCGACGGCGGGTCGTTCAGCAGCGGGAACCGTTCCCGGAGCCGGGACACCGTCTCCATCGTCTCGTCCACCGACAGCGTGGTCTGCGACAGCCAGATCACCCGCGACTCGTCGCGCACCTGCACGTCGTCGACGGCGTCGGGTCCGTCGACCACCTGGATGTGCTGCGGGGCCTCGCCGGCGGTGCCCTCGACCTCCTCGTGGCCCTCGTGGCCGATCAGCACGATGTCGTAATCGTCGCGCGCGAACCGCTTCGCCTCCTGATGCACCTTGGTGACCAGCGGGCACGTCGCGTCGATGGTCTTGAGGCTGCGCTGCGCAGCGCTCTGGTGCACCTCGGGAGAGACTCCGTGGGCGGAGAAGACCACGATCGCACCCTCGGGCACTTCGTCGGTCTCGTCGACGAAGATCGCGCCACGCTCGGTCAGCGTGTCGACCACATGCCGGTTGTGCACGATCTCCTTGCGGACATACACCGGCGCACCGTGCTTGTCGAGGGTCCGCTCGACAGTCTCCACGGCCCGGTCGACGCCTGCACAATATCCACGGGGCGACGCGAGAAGGACGCGCTTACTATCAGCCATGAACTCCAGGGTACGGCTGTGAGAGAGTTAGTACATGAGTCGTCCTCCATACGCTGCCCGCGTGGTCGCCGGTCTGGTCGCCACCACCATCGAGGAAACCCGCAAACTGCCGACGCGAGTCATCACTCTGCCGATGGGTGCGGTGAGCCGGAGTCTGCAGGCCGGCATGCGACTTCAGCAGAACATCGCCGAGCTCGCCATCAAGGGCGACGAGCTGCTCGCGCCGCTGTGCGACAAGTCTCAGGAACAGCCCGAGTGGGCGCGGTTCGACGAAGACGACGACGCGGAGGCGGCGAGCCGGCCGCTGCGTGCCGACGCGCCGGCCACTGTTCCGCAAGCCCCGGCCCGCGCCCCTGAGATGAACTCCGCGACAAACCACGCTGAGACGAGCGCCGCCGAGGCCCCCGCTGCGAGCCCCGACGAGTCCGCCGCCGACAGCGCCGCGCCCCCGGCCAACGCCGGACGTTTCGCGCTCTACAGCTCGGCTCCGGCCGACGTGGCCGCGGGCCCCACCTCTACGACGCCGGATGCCGCAGCGTCGCCGGAGCATCTCCCGGCCGCCGTCGCCGCCCTCGACTACCCGACGCTGACGCTGGCCCAGCTGCGCGCCAAGGTCCGCGGGCTCGGCACCGAGGAACTCACCGAGATCCTCGAGTTCGAGAAGGCGAACCGCAATCGCACGCCCTTCGTCACGATGCTCGACAACCGCATCGTCAGCCAGCAGAAGAAGGCCGAATCCGCGCAGTGAGCAACCGCGCAGTGACAACCGGCGCAGTGATCGACCCGGCCCGGCTCTGCACCGGGGTTCCGCGATGACGCCCGAGCAGGGGAACACCGCCGAGAATCCGTGGCCGGTGCGCACGCTCAGTTTCAAGATCGCGGACTGGATCCACCGGCTCGGGCAGGTGTGGGTGGAAGGTCAGATCACCCAGCTGAGCCTGCGCCGCGGCACGCGCACCGCTTTTCTGACGTTGCGCGATCCCGCCGCCGACATCTCGATCTCGGTGACCTGCGACCCGGGTCTGCTTCAGCGGAGTCCGGTGCCGCTCACCGAGGGCGCCCGGGTGGTGGTGTACGGCCGGCCCAACTTCTACACCGGCCGGGGCACTCTGTCGCTGCGGATCACCGACATCCGGCCGGTCGGCATCGGCGAACTCCTCGCCCGGATCGAACGCGTCAGGGCCCTGCTCGCCGCCGAGGGGCTCTTCGACGCCCGCCGAAAGAGGCCGCTGCCGTTCCTCCCCCACACGATCGGACTGATCACCGGCCGCGCCAGTGCCGCACAGCGCGATGTGATCGCCGTCGCGACCGCCCGGTGGGACGCGGTGCGGTTCGAGGTCCGGGATTCGCCCGTGCAGGGACCGACCGCGGTGCCTGCGATCGTCGAGCACCTCGCGGCGCTGGACGCCGCACCGCACGTCCAGGTCATCGTCATCGCGCGCGGGGGCGGCAGCGTCGAGGACCTGCTCCCCTTCTCCGACGAGACGCTGCTGCGCGCCGTCTCCGCCTGCCGGACCCCCGTGGTGAGCGCCATCGGCCACGAACCCGACAGTCCGCTGCTCGACCTGGTGGCCGACGTCCGCGCCGCGACGCCGACCGATGCCGCCAAGCGTGTGGTGCCGGACGTCTCGGCCGAACTGCAGGGAATCGCCGAGTTGCGCCGGCGCAGTGCCCACGCGCTGCGCAACTGGGTGCACCGGGAGGAACGGGTGGTCGAGGGGCTCCGGGCCCGGCCCGTGCTCGCGAACCCGCTGCGCATGGTCGACGACCGGCAGGACCGTGTCGACGGCGCAGTGCGCGACATCCGCCGCAGTGTCCGGCACCTGGTGACTGTCGAGGAGCATCGCACCGAACGTCTCGCATCGCAGCTGTCGACCCTCGGACCAGCGCAGACGCTCGCCCGCGGATACGCCGTGGTGCAGCGCACCGACTCCGACCAGCCGCACGCGGTCCGCTCGGTGGACGACCTGCCGGCCGGAGCGGCCGTGCGCATCCGCGTCGCCGACGGATCGGCCGCGGCAGTGATCTCGCCGACCACGAAGGAGAGCCGACAGTGACCGATCCCGGAGCCGATTTCACGCCCGTCGCCGAACTCGACTACGAGCAGGCTCGTGACGAATTGTCGGAGGTGGTCACCGCACTCGAGCGGGGTGGACTGGGTCTCGACGAGTCGCTGGCGCTCTGGGAGCGCGGCGAGGCGCTGGCCAAGCGGTGCACCGAGCATCTCGAGGGAGCTCGATCACGGATCGAGGCCGCACTGAACGACGACGCCGAGACCGACGACGAGGACTGAGGGACGAGGGCTGGCGGACGAGGACTGGAAGATTAACTTCCCCGCAGGCCCGGTGGCCGATCCGGCGACCGGCTCGGGTCAGGGACGCTTGGACGGCAGCGGTTCGGCCTCGGTGACCGCCTTCGCGAGGGTCTGCATGTCGGAGTCCGCGCCGCGGCTCACCACGCCCACTCGCACGTCGCCCATGTCGGCGATCCATGCCTTGCGGTGATCGTCGCCTGAGTAGGTGACCCAGCGCTGGCCCGAGATCTCGCGCACGCCACCGCCACTCGCGCCGTCGCCGAGCAGCTTCGGAACCAGCTGCTCCTCGGTCGCGGCGGTCTGCGTCAGCTGGATGTAGACGCCGTTGGGGGTGATCCAGCCGACGTTGCTGGAGAGAGTGGCGCCGATCTCCTGAGTCGAACCCGAGTTGGCCTTCCAGTTCGCGGGCAGTTTCGGCTCCCGGATCGGGAACGGCATCGACTCCGCATCGGCGTGCAGACCTGCACTGACGTTGAAACTGGGAATCTTCTGCTCGGTCGCCGAGTTGCCGAAGCCCCAGGAGCAACTGCCGCTGACCCCGGCCACGATCAGTGCGATCACCAGCAGCGGGATGAGCGACCAGACGAGGTCTCGTCCGTCTTGCAGGATCCGGGGTTTCTGGGCCATGGCTTCGATTATCGCAGTCGGGCGCCGCCCCCAGCCAATCGCCGGTCCCGGCCATGAAAGAATCGAGGTCTAGACCTCATCAAGGTTCGCAACGAAAGTGGAGTCCGCATGACCAAGCAAGCACCCGACCGCAACCTGGCCATGGAACTGGTCCGTGTCACCGAGGCCGCGGCGCTGGCCGCTGGTCGGTGGGTCGGGCGCGGCGACAAGAACTCCGGCGACGGCGCCGCGGTCGACGCGATGCGCGAACTCCTCTCCACAGTGTCGATGCGCGGAACCGTCGTGATCGGCGAGGGCGAGAAGGATGAGGCCCCGATGCTGTACAACGGCGAGATCGTCGGCAACGGCGAGGGCCCCGAGGTGGACGTCGCCGTCGACCCGATCGACGGCACCACGCTGATGGCCGAGGGACGTCCGAACTCGATCGCCGTCATCGCGGTCTCCGAACGCGGCACCATGTACGACCCGTCGGCGGTGTTCTACATGAACAAGATCGCCGTCGGCCCGGCCGCGAAGGGCGCGATCGACATCAACCAGTCCACCGAGTGGAACATCAATTCGGTCGCCGCGGCCAAGGGCATCGACGTCGCCGACCTGACCGTCGTCGTCCTCGACCGTCCCCGCCACGCCGAGCTGATCCACGAGATCCGTGAGGCCGGCGCCAAGATCCGGCTGATCTCCGACGGCGACGTGGCCGGCGCCATCGCCGCCGCCGGCGATTACAGCACCGTCGACATGCTCATGGGCATCGGCGGCACCCCCGAAGGCATCATCAGTGCCGTCGCGATGAAGTGCATGGGCGGCGAGATCCAGGGCAAGCTGTGGCCCAAGGACGACGCCGAACGCCAGAAGGCCGTCGACGCGGGCCTGGACCCGGACATGGTCCTGACCAACGACATCCTGGTGCGCGGAGAGAACTCCTTCTTCTGCGCGACCGGCGTCACCAACGGCGACATGCTCCGCGGCGTCACCTACCGTCCCAACGGGGCCACCACCCGCTCGCTGGTCATGCGCTCCAAGTCGGGCACCATCCGGACCATCGAGGCGGTCCACCAGACGTCCAAGCTGCGCGAGTACGCGCGCCTGGACATCTGATCCCCGCGATCGACCCCCGCGATCGACTGACCCCGGCCTCGCACCGAGGACCGACGATGCCCCTCGACTCCATGAGTCGAGGGGCATCGGTGCGTTCGGTGGGGAACGGCAGCGGTGTCAGACCCCGACACCGGCCAGCAGGGCGCCGTCCTTCATCTCCAGCACTCCGTCCACCCCGGTCACCGTCTGCAGATCGTGCGTCACCAGCAGGGAGGCGATGACGCGGTCTCGCGCCAGTTCGGTGAGCAGTTCGACGATCTGCGTTCCCCGTGTCGAGTCGAGCGCGGAGGTGGGTTCGTCGATCAGCAGCACCTGCGGTCCGTTCATCAGCGCCCGGGCGATGTTGACCCGCTGCCGCATTCCGCCCGAGAGCTGTCCGGGCCGGCGTCCGAACGCTCCGTCGAGCCCGACGGCCGAGAGGAGTTCGCGGGCCTGGGCGCGGTGCCGCGACGGCCGGCGACCGGCCACATGCGCCGCGAGCAGCAGTTGTTCCTCTGCGGTGAGTCCGGGTACCAGGTTGTCGTTCTGGAAGATCAGTCCGATCCGTTCGCGCCGGACGCGGGCCAGCGCCTCCGCGTCGAGGCCGTCGAGGCATCGGTCGCCGATCCGCACCGTCCCCGAGTCGGGCCGGATCAGTGCGCCGGCCACCGCGAGCACGCTCGACTTCCCGCATCCGGAGGGGCCGGTGAGCGCGACGGTGGTGCCCGGCTCCACGTGCAGGCTCACCCCGCGCACCGCGCGCACCACGCTGTCGCCGTCGGGGTAGGTCAGATCGATGTCGGTGAGTGTCAGTCCCGTGTCAGTTGCAGATCCCATGTCAGTTCCCATCAGTAGTCATCGGTCGGATCGGAGAAGTGTCAGCGGTTGAGGGCGACCAGCGGGTCCACCTTCACCAGGGGCCGCAGCGCCAGCGCCGCGCCCACCAGTCCCAGGACGGCCATGCCTGCGAGGACCGTCGCCCCGGCCGCCGGGTCGACGACCACCGGCGCCTTGCCCGACAGCAGCGAGGCGAAACCGACCGCCAGTGCCGCGCCGAGTGCCAGGCCGACCACCAGGACCGAACCGGCTTGGGCGAGGCCGTCGCGCAGCAGGTACCAGCGTCCCGCGCCCATCGCCCGGACCACCGCGAGCGAGCCGATGCGCTGACCGGTCCACACGGCGAAGAATCCGCAGACGACGACCGCCGAGATCACCACGAGCAGCCCCTGGATCAACAGCAGCGACATGTGTTCGGACGAGAAGCCCGGGACCAGGTCGGGCAGATCGGCGTGCGCCACCCGGACCAGGCCCGCCGGAGCCGCACTATCGGAGTCGACGATCAGTGCGTTCACCGAATCGCGGTGCGTCACCTCGCGCCATTCGCCGACCGGCATGGAGATCACCTGCTGATGGGCGTACTGACCGACGTCGGCCACGCGGTCGACCCGCACCGTCGTGGATCCGAGCTGGATCGAGCCGCCGGGGACCACGCCCAGCGTCTTCGCGATGTCCGGCGACACCACCACCTCGTGAACGTCGCCGCGGCCGAACACCGCGACCGTGGAGTTGGCTCCGTCATGGCTGGCACGCAGCGTCGCCACCCCCAGTTCGGTGCCCTCACCGGCGGTGCGGGTGATCTCGCTGTCCGACAGCAGCGCGGGCTTGTCGCCGTCCTCCTGCACCAGCAACGCGGCTCCGGGGAGCTTCTCCACGGCCGACACCGACTGCTGGCGGAGCCCCTCGGTCAGCGCCGACAGCGCGACCACCATGAACGCGAGCAGTGTCACCACCCCGACGACGAGCGCGAACCGCCCTGCTGCAGCGCGGAACTCCCGCAATCCCAGATACACGCGTCCTCCTGTGAACAGCGGTGCGAAACCGCTCGACCAACGTGCTTCCAGCCTGTCGGGAATCGGGCGCCGGAACATCGTCTGGGCACCTCAGATCTGCATCCATCCGGCGGCGCGCGGGCATCCATCGAAAGTTGTAGACGCCATGGTCGGTGGCGGCGGGGCGGTGATACTGGAGGCTATGACGCACGATCGACCGGCCGAGCGCTATGCGGAATGGGGCGGCCACATCCTGTTCCTGGCGCTTCTGCTCGCCGGAATGGCTCAAGCTCTGGCCGGCTCGGCGCCCATCGTGTTCGGCGGGGCCGCCGCGGTGATCGCCGGTGTCGCCGTCGTCGGCGGGTGGTACCTGCTCGGCGTGTGGTCGCACACGCGCGGCCGGGGCCTCGACACGGGCATCTGGGTGGTGATCCTCACCCTGCTGTGGGTCGCACTGGTGCTGCTCTCCCCCGGGTTCGTCTGGCTGGCCTTCGTCCTGGCCATGCTGTGCTGGTACTTCCTCGAACCGCCGGTCTCGGTGGTCGCCGAGGTGGTGATCGTGACGACGTCGATCGGCTCCACGCTGCTCCACAGTCCCGAGCTGATGGTCGGCGGCATCATCGGTCCGGCGTTCGGCATCGCCACCGCGGTCGCCGTGACTGAGATCTTCCGTCGGATCATCGCGATGGTGGACGAGCGCGACGAGCTCGTCGCCGATCTCCTCGCAACCCGAGAACTTTTGGCCGCCAAGGAACGTCAGGCCGGGATCCTCGCCGAGCGGGAGCGCCTGGGCGGGGAGATCCACGACGGCACCGGGCAGAGCCTGGCGAGCATCGTGCTGCTGCTGCGCTCGGCCACCAACGATGAGACCCCGGGCGATCAGCGCGACGTCCAGGTCCGCACCGCGCTCGACACCGCACAGAAGGCGCTCACCGAGTCGCGACGCTTCCTTCGCGGGCTCGACGGGCCGGACCTGCGCCCGGACGGCCTCACCGACGCCCTGCGCGAGGAGGTGGATCGGGTCTCCCAGAGCGGGTTGCCGGCTGAACTGCGAGTGCACGGCGACACCGTCGCGCTCCGGCCGGAGACCCGCAACACGCTGCTGAGAACGGCGCAGGAGGCGCTCACCAACGCCGCCCGCCACGCCCACGCGACCCGGGCCACCGTGACCCTGACCTATCTGCCCGACGAGGTGCATCTCGACGTCGTCGACGACGGAGTCGGCTTCCCGGCCGGCCGGCGACCCCCGCGCAGGTCCGACGGCTCGGGCTTCGGCCTGCGCGCCATGCAGAATCGGGTGTCGGAGGCGGGCGGGAGCGTCAGCGTCGAATCGGAGCCCGACGACGGTACCGTGATCCACGCCCGGCTCCCGATCGGAGGGCAACCGTGATCCGCATCATGCTGGTCGACGACCACCCCGTGGTCCGCGCAGGTCTGCGCGCCGTCCTGGGCGCCTCCCCCGATCTCGACGTGGTGGCCGAGGCCGGTACCGCCGACGAGGCGATCGCCCTCGCCGGCGAACTCTCCCTCGACGTCGTCCTGATGGATCTGCGCCTGCACGGGACCGAGACGCACGACGCGGACGGCGTCTACGCCACCCAATCGATCCGCCGGCTGGCCGATCCGCCTCAGGTGCTGATCCTCACCACCTACGAATCCGATGCCGACATCGTCCGATCGGTCAGTGCCGGTGCCGTCGGCTACCTGCTCAAGGACGCCGCGCCCGAGACCCTGATCAGCGCCATCCGGTCGGCTGCCGCCGGCGAGACGGTCCTCGGCCCAGCGGTGGCGGCGCGACTGCTGACCCGCGTCACCGACAGCAGGCCGGCCCTCACGGCACGAGAGCTCGAGATCGTGGAGCATCTCGACCTCGGCCTCAGCAACCGCGAGATCGCCAAGCGTCTGTTCATCTCGGAGGCCACCGTCAAGTCGCATCTGGTGCACATCTTCGACAAGCTCGGCGTCTCGAGCCGCAGCAAGGTGGTTGCCGTCGCACGTCAGCGCGGACTGATCGGCTGAGCGCACCCGCCGGACGGGATCGCCGGTTCCGCGTAGCGTGACTCGCATGAGCCTCACCACGTTTCCCACGGACTGGTCCACCGCCCTCGTGCTCGTCGCACATCCCGACGACCCGGAGTACGGGATGGCCGCGGCCGTCGCGCGCTGGACATCCGAAGGCAGACGCGTCGTCTACGGCCTGGCGACCAGCGGAGAGGTCGGCATCGAGGGGATGGCCGCGGCCGAGGCCGGGCCGCTGCGAGAAGGTGAGCAGATCGCCTCGGCCGCCGTGGTCGGCGTCGATGAGGTGGAGTTCTGGGGCTTCCCGGACAGCGAGTTGCAAAACACTCCGGAGCTGCGCGCGAAGATCACAGAGGCGATCGAGCGCGTGTCGCCCGACGTCGTCCTGGCGACGTACGGCGGCCCCGAGTGGGCGCCGGGCTTCCCCAATCAGCGCGATCACATGGAGTTCGCGGCGGCGGTGGTCGACGCCTACGACGAGCTCGCTGACCCGCCCTCGGGATTGTTCTGGAACGGCCCGCACCCGACGCACGCGGTGGACGTGACGGGCTTCGTCGAGGCGGCGGTCGAGTCGCTGTCGTGCCACCGCGTGTACCTCGAGGTGCTCAATCCGTCTACACCGGTGGCCGATCAGGCCCGCAATCAGGTGGAGTCGTTCACCGCCGCGATCGACGGGTTCGACGCCGCGCACGCCACGGGTTTCGAACAGATCCGGCCCCGCTGAACCGGCCTGTGGTGCCCCCGAGACAAGCGCCGGGGCCGCACGCGTCGTCGCATGCGGCCCCGGGTCCAACCGATGTGGCTTGGGTGCGTGTCAGCGCATCGCGCCGCTGAGCAGGTTCGGGATCAGCGTGGCGAGATTGCCCAGGACTCCGCCGATGAGATCGGCACCGGGCATCTTCTGCTCGGCCGGAGCCTCCTTCGGCGCGTTGACGTTGACGCCGATGGTGATCTTCGGGTTCTTGGCCGGGTCGAGCCACTTGAGGATCTCGACCATCTTGTCGCGGTCGATCGCGACGCAGCCCTGCGTCGGTTCGCCGTTGGTCACGTGCAGGAAGATCGCCGACGCGTCGCCCGGTGTGTTGGTCGGGTTGTGGTTGATGTTGACCGCGTAGTCGTACACCGGTCCGCTGTTGTACAGGTTCTCGCTGTCGCCGCCCGGGCTGGTGGCCGACTTGACGTGCGTGTTGTAGGTCGGCGACTTCTCGTTGGAGTCCCACCAGTCCTGCGTGGTCGCCTGGAAGTACGGCATCTTGGTCCCGGGATTCGCCTGGCGACCGAAGGCCTGGTCGAGTCCGAACGTGCCCTCCGGAGTCCGGTGCACGTTGTCCTGCGCCTTGCCCATGCCCTTCTCGCCGAGGAAGGCCTTGGTCGGGCCGATGACCGGCTTCCACTGACCTGCCGCATCCTTCTCGAACGCGGTCAGCGTCGCGGTCTGCGACGACGCCACCGGCGCCGTCACGACGATCATCTGGCTCGTCTCCTGCGCACCGGGCACGGCGGGGGTACCCGGTTCCTTCATCCCCTTGAGCAGGTTGTCGATCAACGTCGTGATGCTGTCGGATCCGGTCTGCGGAGACCCTGTCTGCGGCGCGGTCTGCGGGACCGCGGACGCCTGTCCGGCACCCACGACGAGTGCTCCGAGGAGCGCAGTAAGCGCAAACCCCACTTGCAACATTCGCCTCATCAGTAACTTCAGCACCATGCCAGTGTGCCAGTCGTTCGCTCGTGGCTGCCACACCTGGAGACCATCGTCACCTTTCCGCAACTGTTCTGTGAGCTGCCTGCGGAGGGTTCGCCGACGGCGTCCGCACCGAGGCCCGGCCCCGCACCCATGCCGCTGACCTGTGGCTCCGGCTACGGTGGAGGCCATGACCCCTGCTCCCCGATGGATCACCGACACCGCGCCCGGCCACAGTGAGTGGTACATCCAGCGATTCCGTGAGATGGCGGCGAACGGCGACGATCTGTTCGGGGAGGGTCGACTCATCGATGCGATGGTCGCCCGCTCGGCGCGGGTCCTGGACGCCGGTTGCGGACCCGGCCGGGTCGGCGGCTACCTGCACGGCGTCGGTCACCGGGTCACCGGCGTCGACGTCGATCCGAAGCTCATCGAGGCAGCGCAGACCGACTACCCCGGCCCCCGCTGGCGCGTCGCCGATCTCGCCGAACTCGATCTCCGCCGGCCGGACGGAACGCGCGAGCAGTTCGACGCAATCGTCTGCGCGGGCAATGTGCTGGCCTTCGTGGCGCCGAACACCGAGGCGGTCGTGCTGCAGCGCTTGTCCGACCATCTGCTGCCCGACGGCTTCGTCGCCGTCGGGTTCCATACGGCGAAACTGGCGGTGGAGACCTTCGACGCCGCCCTGACCGAGACCGACCTGTCGCTCGACCTCCGGCTGTCGACCTGGGACGTCCGCCCGTGGCACGACGACGCCGACTTCGCCGTGTCGATTCTGCGGCGCGCATGAGGTTGACGCCTGTAGACGAGGAGCAATCGATCCACACTCGCGCTCCCGCGCGGAGGAAACCCGGAACGCAGTTCCCGAAGTGCGCATCATCTGCGCATGAACGCGATCAGATCCGGGGTGTACCCGTACCGAGAGATCGAACGGATGATCGGCCGCGCCCGCTTGAACGACCTGATCCGGCGCGGCCACGCCGAACAGCTCCGTCGGGGCTGGTACCGAATCGGTGAGGCGCGCAGTGACGACGTCGCCGCGGTCCGCCGCGGCGGTGTAGTGAGTTGCATGTCGGCCCTCAGACGCCACGGCGTCTGGGTTCCCGCCGACGACCGGCTCCACGTCCGCGGCAACTCGTGGGCGGTGCAGCACCTTCGAGGACCGTTCTGCAGGCAGTTCGGGCGGCCCGTTCCGGAGGCCGACGCAGTCGACGACCTCCCGACCGCACTGCGACACGCGGCTCGCTGCCTCGATGCGGAGGGATTTGTGGTCGTTTGCGATTCGGTGCTGAACCTGCGACTGATGCACATCGAGGAGCTCGAGTACCTGTTCCGCGACGCTCCGAAGTCCGTCCGACTGCTGATCGATGAGTGCGATCCGAACGCCGAGTCAGGCCCGGAGTCGATGGCTCGCCGACGACTGCGCACTCACCGCGTCCCCGTGCGAACGCAGGTGAAGATCGACGGAGTCGGCCGGGTCGACCTCCTCATCGGCGACTACCTGATCATCGAGATCGACGGCTGGGAGATCCACGGCGACCGGCCGCACTTCCAGTCCGACCGGACGCGCGACGCGACCGCCTTCGACCTCGGCTATCACACGCTCCGCTTCACCTACGACGACATCGTCTTCCGATGGACGGCAACCCTCGCGAAGATCATCCGGGCCGTCCGCAACGGCACTCACATGCGTCCGGCGCAGCGCGCACAGCATTGACCGCTCACGCGTGTCGCCCGAACTTCTCGGCCGGAAGCCGCCGAATCGGTCAATGCTGTGCGCGAGCCAGGAGTCACACCCCGGCGCCCGGCGCGAACTCCTCCAGCATGTCGGTCACCAGCGCTGCGATCGGCGACCGCTCGCTCCTGGTGAGGGTCACGTGTGCGAACAGCGGATGGCCCTTGAGCTTCTCGATCACCGCGGCGACACCGTCATGGCGGCCGACGCGCAGGTTGTCGCGCTGCGCGACATCGTGCGTCAGCACCACGCGCGACCCCGACCCGAGCCGCGAGAGCACCGTGAGCAGCACGTTGCGCTCGAGCGACTGCGCTTCGTCGACGATCACGAAGGAATCGTGCAGCGACCGTCCGCGGATGTGCGTCAGCGGCAGAACCTCGAGCATGCCCCTCGACAGGACCTCGTCGACCACCTCGGTCGACACCAGTCCCTCCAGCGTGTCGAAGACGGCCTGCGCCCACGGCCCCATCTTCTCGGCCTCGCCTCCGGGCAGGTAGCCCAGTTGCTGACCGCCGACCGCGTACAGCGGGCGAAAGACGACCACTTTGCGCTGAGTGCGACGCTCGAGCACCGCCTCCAGACCCGCGCACAGGGCCAGCGCCGACTTGCCGGTGCCGGCCTTGCCGCCCAGGGAGACGATCCCGACGGATTCGTCGAGCAGCAGGTCGAGCGCCACGCGCTGTTCCGCCGACCGGCCGCGCAGGCCGAACGCCTCGCGGTCGCCGCGGACGAGCTGTACCTGTTTGGTCTCGGTGACGCGGCCCAGCGCACTCTGCCCGTTGCCGACCATCCGCACGCCCGTGTGGCAGGGCAGTTCCCGCGCCTCGTCGAGATCGATCAGCCCGTCGGCGAACAGGGCGTCGATCGCCGTGTCGGCGACGTCGATCTCGTCCATTCCGGTCCATCCCGAGACCACCACGTCCTGGGCGTGGTACTCGTCGGCGGCGAGGCCGACCGCGCCCGCCTTGACGCGCAGCGGGGTGTCCTTCGAGACCAGCGTGACGTCGCGGCCCTCCGCACGCAGATTGAGCGCGCAGGCCAGGATCCGCGAGTCGTTCGTGTCGTTGCGGAAACCGGCGGGCAGGACCGTCGGGTCGGTGTGGTTGAGCTCCACCTGCACGGTTCCGCCCTCGTCGCCGATCGAGATCGGCAGATCGAGACGTTCGTGTCTGACTCGCAGGTCGTCGAGCAGGCGAAGTGCCTGACGCGCGAACCAGCCGAGTTCGCTGTGGTGGCGTTTGCCCTCGAGTTCGCTGATGACGACCAGCGGGAGCACTACGTGATGCTCCGCGAAGCGGGTCACCGCCCACGGGTCGGACAGCAGGACGGAGGTATCGAGGACGTAGGTGCGAACGGTCACGTCGGACTCCTAGTCGCCCGTGCAGCCCCGCACGGAACGAGTTTGTCTGAGCAGCCGGTCGGCTCGTGCCTGCTCGATCTCCACCTGCCGGCGGTCAACCGAAGTCGGCGAGAGCCGGGGCCGGCCCTCTCGTGACACCTGTGTCGTTCACGAATCGAACCTCCCGAACGAACCGCTTCCCCGCGGCCCGTTAAGGCCCAACGTACGCTGCGTCACATCTCCGAGTGGCCAAGCGCAGTCGGCGCGTCGGTGAAGGTTGAGTTACCGAACGACGACGCCGAGCGATCTCTCGTCACACCACGGATCAGCGGCAACTTCAGCACCACGACAGCGGTCGACGGGCGTCGCGCCCGTCGACCGGTCACCAATGGTGGATCGACCGCCGCCGGGAGGTGCGGGGCGGTTCGCCGCGCGAAGCCTTACGGACGCGGGTGTCTGTGAATCGGCTCGGGCCGGGAACGACGATCTCCCGGACCCGATTCCGGGGCCTGCAGGGAGTCAGTGCCCGGCAGCCTTCGCGAGAATCCGGGCACGCGCGGACTCGGCCTCGGCGCTGAGCTCCTGAAGGCTCTCCAGCTTGAGCTCCGAGGCCAGCTTCGCCGCGATCGCGGCGTCGGTCGAGACGTCTTCGAAGTCCGAGATGAAATCGCGCTGCGCGTCGAAGTCGGCGATGTCGGAACCGATGTGCTCGATCCCGGCGAGCGCCTTGTCGACGGCCAGGACGGTGGACTCCTGGTCCGCTACCACGCCCGCCATCAGGAAGGCCTGGAACGTCGCGGCCTGCACGGCGTCGTCGGTCTGGATCTTGGTCAGGATCTGAGTCAGGTTCTCGTCGTCGACGTAGCCCAGCAGCTTCTCGATGAACGTGACGCACTGGTTCTCGTGGACCGCGAGCAGGGCCAGGACGTCCATCGGTCCAAGGTTCTCGATGGCCTCGGGCGACTGCCGCCAGCCGGCGACCACATGGATGCGACGACGGTTCTCGGCCTCCACCGGATCCACCGCCCGGGTCACCACCAGGTAGTCGCGCAGGACGATCGAGTGACGATTGTCCTCGGCGGTCCACACGCCGACCAGCTGTCGCCAATCGGAGAACGCGGGGAAGTGCATCGCGAGGACGCGATGGAACGAGGGCAGATTGTCCTTGGTGAGCAGCAGCGCCTGGAGTCCGGCCGCGGCGGTCTCGGGCAGCGTGGAATCGGACGGCACGTAGTCGTCACCGCCCAGGAAGGCGAAGTTGCGGCCCAGGTCCCAGGGGATCCAATCCGACGGCGTCCACGAGATGGCACCTTCGGCGTGCTCCTCCGCGATCTCCGGGAGCGCCTTCTCCAGCGCGTTGATCAACTCGTCATTGCTCAGTACAGCCACGACACCCACCCTAAACGACGGACGGCCCCCACCGAAACCAGGTCGACGCCGGCCGCTACGGGACCGGCGTCGCCTGGATTTCGGCTCGGATCAGGCCTGCGCGCTCATCAGACCCCAGTCCTCGAGGCCCTCGTACAGAGGCAGATCGAGAGCGAGCTTGCTGACGCGTGCACGAAGGGCCGAGACGTCGGCGCCCTTGCCCGCGGCGAGCGCGGTGCCGATGATGTCGGCGACCTCGGTGAACTCGGCGTCGCCGAATCCGCGCGTCGCGAGCGCCGGGGTGCCGATGCGCAGCCCGGAGGTCACCATCGGCGGGCGGGGGTCGAACGGCACGGCATTGCGGTTGACCGTGATGCCGACCTCGTGCAGCAGATCCTCGGCCTGCTGGCCGTCGAGGTCGGAGTTGCGCAGATCCACCAGCACGAGGTGGACGTCGGTGCCGCCGGTCAGGACCGAGACGCCGGCCTTGGTCACGTCGTCGGCCGTCAGGCGCTCGGCGAGGATCTTGGCGCCCGACAGGGTGCGGCGCTGGCGCTCGGCGAACTCCTCGCTCGCGGCGATCTTCAGCGCGACGGCCTTGGCCGCGATGACGTGCATCAGCGGTCCGCCCTGCTGGCCGGGGAACACCGCGGAGTTGAGCTTCTTGGCCCACTCCTGCTTGGCGAGGATCATGCCCGAGCGCGGACCGCCGAGAGTCTTGTGGACGGTGGTGGAGACGACGTCGGCGTGCGGCACCGGGCTCGGGTGCAGCCCGGCCGCGACCAGACCGGCGAAGTGCGCCATGTCGACCCAGAGGTGTGCGCCGACCTCATCCGCGATCTCGCGGAACGCGGCGAAGTCGAGGGTGCGCGGGTACGCCGACCATCCGGCGACGATCACCTTCGGACGGGTGTCGAGCGCGATCTTGCGCACCTCGTCCATGTCGACGCGGAAGTCCTCTTTGCTGACGCCGTAGAAGGCGTTCTCGTAGAGCTTGCCGGAGAAGTTGAGCCGCATGCCGTGGGTCAGGTGGCCGCCGTGCGCCAGATCGAGTCCGAGGAGCGTCTCCCCCGGTTCCATGAGAGCCTGCAGCACCGCGGCATTCGCCTGCGCACCCGCGTGCGGCTGGACGTTGGCGAAATCGGCGCCGAAGAGAGCCTTGGCGCGGTCGCGGGCGATGTCCTCGATCACGTCCACGTGTTCGCAGCCGCCGTAGTAGCGGCGTCCCGGGTAGCCCTCGGCGTACTTGTTGGTCAGCACGCTGCCCTGCGCCTGCAGGACGGCCCGGGGAACGAAGTTCTCCGACGCGATCATCTCCAGGGTGTCGCGCTGACGCGACAACTCGCCGTTCATGGCGGCGGCTACATCGGGATCCAGGTCGGCAAGGGACTGCGAAAACAGGCTCATGGCGCCCGATTCTACCTGCGTGTCTCCGCTCTCCACCGCGTCGGGTTCACGGGCGAACCGGCGGCCCGCTACGCGGCGAGTTCCCTGCGCAGCGACGCCGGGATCAGCGGCTCGTCCAGCAGTCGGCCGAACCGTGCCAGACGTTCCGGACCCGAGGGGCCGGCCCGATCGAGCCAGGTCTCGAGCAAGGCGTAGCCCTCGACGTAGGTGGAGATGTACGCGCGCCAGAGCGGCGAGGTGAGGAACCGGAGCATCTGGCGGGCCCGGTCAGGAGCCACGAGCAGCCAGCGCTGGAGGAAGGCCGCGACATCGTCGATGTCGTCGCCGCGATCGTGCAGCGCCAGGGCCGCGTCCTGACGCACCCGGATCAGACCGGCGGCCGCGGCCCCGACCGCGCGCGCCCGCTCGGGGTCGAAACGCAGCCCGAAGTCGGCGTAGATCTCCGCGGCCCACTCGTGCCACCCGGTGCCCTTGGCCGCCGCGAGCGCGTGGTCGGCGAGCCCCTCGGCCATCAGACACTGGGGCGTGTTGACCAGGAACACGGTGTGTTCGAGTTGTCCCGATCCGACCAGACCCTGTTCCTTGCGGCAGTGCTCGGTGTGGTGTCCCGGGTAGGCCTCGTGAGCGATCAGCCCCGGCAATGAGGACATGTACTGCGGCAGATCGGTGTTCACCGCGACCTTGGAACGGTAACCGCCCAGGTAGTAGTTGAAGCCCGACCACGGTTTGTCGCCGACCACTTCGAACTCGACGGTCTCCGCATCCGGCAGCGGGAAGGCGGTGCGCACCGTCTCGCGCAGACTGCCCGAGAACTCCGCGATCAGTTGCGCCACCGCGGCGGCCGGGATCTCGTCGGCCCGACGGTAGGCGGCGTACGCCTCGCGGAGCCGGTCGCCGGTCGCCCCCGGCACCCCGAGCGCCTCGGCCATCCCGGCGTGGGCCTCGCGGTAGACGGCCTCGTCGCCGGGCTCGATCCGGACGTCGAAGTACGCCTGGACCTCGTCGACGAACCCGACCTCCTCGCCCGCGAACTTGCGGGCCGAGCACTCGAGTGCACGCAAGTGGGCCCCGACGAACTCGGCCCGTTCGGCGGGCAGACCGGCCGGCAACTCGCGCTGCAGCGCGCGGGCGCGGTCCGCCAGCCCGGCCGGGTGCGGCGCGGGCGCGTTCTCGACCTCCACGCGCAATGCGGGATCACCGGTGTAGGCGTCGACGAATCCCTCTTCGAGGCGGTCGAACGCCAGCCCCAGCCGCAGGTACTCGGTCACCGGATCCGCGGACATGCCACCTGTCATGTGACCAACGCTACCGGCGACGCCCGGCTATCGTCTCCGCGACATCGGCGTCCCTGTAGCCTTACCCTCCATGGCGCGTCTATCCCACGACCGCGACCCCGGCCTGTACCTGGAACTCGACCGCAAGCAGTGGCGTGAGCTGCGGCAGTCGATGCCCATGGTGCTGAACGAGTCTGAACTCGACAAACTCGTCGGCCTCGGTGAGCAAGTCGATCTCAACGAGGTCGCTGAGGTCTACCTTCCGCTGTCCCGGTTGATCCACCTGCAGGTGGAGGCCAGACAGCGACTGTTCGCGGCGACGTCGACCTTCCTCGGCGAACGTCAGCGGAATCGACAGGTGCCCTTCGTGATCGGCATCGCCGGTTCGGTGGCCGTCGGCAAGTCGACCACCGCCCGCGTCCTGGCGACGCTGCTGTCGCGGTGGGAGACCCACCCGAAGGTCGACCTCGTCACCACCGACGGATTCCTACTGCCGACGGCGGAGTTGGAGCGGCGGGGCATCATGCACCGCAAGGGCTTTCCCGAGTCGTACGACCGCCGCGCGCTGCTGCGCTTCGTGACCGAGGTGAAGTCGGGCACGCCCGAGGTCACGGCACCGGTCTACGACCACGTCAGTTACGACATCGTGCCCGGCGTGGTGCACTCGGTGCGCCAGCCCGACATCCTGATCGTCGAGGGCCTCAACGTCCTCCAGACCGGTCCCACCCTGACCGTCTCGGATCTGTTCGACTTCTCGATCTACGTCGACGCGAAGACCTCCGACATCGAGAAGTGGTACATCTCCCGATTCCTGCAGATGCGCACCGGTTCGTTCGCCGACCCCGAGTCGCATTTCCACTACTACTCGTCGCTGACCGACGAGCAGGCGACGATCGCGGCGCGCGACATCTGGACCTCCATCAACCGCCCGAACCTGATCGAGAACATCCTGCCGACGCGACCGCGGGCCACCCTCGTGCTGCGCAAAGACGGCAACCACGCGATCAACCGGGTGCGGCTGCGCAAACTCTGACGCCGGCCCGATGCCGACGAGCGCGGCCTCAGGCCGTGATCGGCGCGATCTCCGCGTTCGTCGCGGTCACCAGGTCGGCGGGAGCCAGCCGGATCTCCAGGCCGCGGCGGCCCCCGCTGCACAGCACCGAATCCCATTGCAGCGCAGACTCGTCGACGACGGTCCGCAGCGCGGTCTTCTGGCCCAGCGGCGACACACCGCCGAGGACGTAGCCGGTGGAGCGGGTCACTCTCGCCGCCTGCGCCATCTCCGCCTTCGGCGCTCCGAACGCCTTGGCCACCGCCTTCAACGACAGTTTCTCCGGCACCGGCAGGATCGCCACACCGAGTTCGCCGCCGAGGTCCACCACCAGGGTCTTGAGGATCTGCGCGGCGTCGACGCCGAGGGTCGACACCGTGACGGCGACCGCCTCGTCGCCGTAGTCGCCGCGTCGGCGGTCGTGTTTGTACCGGTGGACCTCGAAGGGCAGGCCCGCGCGCTCCAGCGCCGCGATGGCCGGCGTCGCCGCTGCCATCAGCGCCTCGCCAGCCACTGATCGAAAGTCGTCTCGGTGATCGCATCCGGGTGGTCCGGGACCAGGCCGCCCGAGCGCAGACCGGGTCCGCCGTAGTTGACGCCGAACACGAATCTCGGCGAACCCTTCTGCGCGGCTATCGCTTTGGCGGCGTCGGCCAGATCCATGACGGCCGGTCCGGCCACCGTCACACGGGCCGGTCGCGCAGTGTCCAGCACGACGTCGGCGAACACCTCGGCCACATCCTCGACCGCCGCGGGACGGCTGAGCATCCGGGGTGCTGCACCGATCGGACCGAAGGTGAGCATCGAGAGGAACTTCTGCGCCAGTGAGTACCACTGCGTCGACAGCACCGCGGTGGCCGTGCCGCCGAGGGTCTCGGCGTACACCGTCTCCTGCTCCGCCTTGCCGCGGTAGTGCCCCATCTTCCTGTTGACGACCGGGTCGGACGCACCGTAGATCGACAGGAACACCACTGCCGCGCCCGCAGCCTCCGCGGCGATCGAGATGTTCCGGGCCACGGCACCGAAGAATCGCACGGATTCGTCAGCGCTTCGGGACAGCAGGCTGGTGGCGTCGACCACGACGTCGGCGCCCTCGCACGCCTGCGCCAGGCCCGAACCGGTGACCGCGTCCACGCCGGTCGCCCGATGCGCTCGGGTCACCTGCGCACCGCGGCGTTGCAGTATGTCGCTGAGCACCGAACCGAACTCCCCGCTGGCGCCGACGACGGTGACTCGCATGCTCTCAACCCTCTCGTGGATTCTCGCCGCCGATCGACTTCATTTGCCGAAGCGGCGGTTACGTGCCGTGTAGTCCCGCAAGGCGCGCAGGAAGTCGACGCGCCGGAACTCAGGCCAGTAGGCGTCGGTGAACCAGATCTCCGAGTACGCGGACTGCCAGAGCAGAAATCCGCTGAGGCGCTGCTCGCCCGAAGTCCGGATCACCAGGTCCGGATCGGGCGTCCCACTGGTGTAGAGGTGGGAGTCGATGCCCTCGACGGTCACCGCGTCCACCAGTTCCTCGGAGGACGCGCCCGCCGCCAGGGCCTCGATCAGCAATTGCTGTACCGCGTCGACGATCTCCTGCCGTCCGCCGTAGCCGACGGCCACGTTCACGGTCATGTCGGCCGCGCCCTCGGTGCGATCGGACGCCTCGCGCAGCCGTTGGGCGACCGCGGTCGGGAGCTGATCGAGGTTTCCGACGATCCGGACGCGCCAGTCGGCGTCGACGTCGGAGATCTCGTCCACGATGTCGGGGACTATCTCCATGAGCGCATCGAGCTCGTCCGAGTCGCGCGTGAGGTTCTCGGTCGAGAGCAGGTAGATGGTGACCGCTTCGATGCCCAGTTCCGAGCACCACCCGAGCATGTCGGCGATGCGCTGTGCGCCCACCCGGTGCCCGTGGCTGACGTCCTCGAAGCCGGCTTCCCGCGCCCACCGCCGGTTGCCGTCGCAGATGATCGCCACGTGCCGCGGAATGCGCTCGGGATCCATCAGCTGTACAAGCCGATGCTCGTAGACGCGCAGCATGCCTCCGCGTAGCCGGTCTGGGAGCAGTTTCACAGCCGTGATCCTACTCCGCCGGTAAGTTACCGGAGCGAAACTTACGGTACCGTAGGTTTCATGACGGACTCCTCGACGCCTACCAGGCCCGCAGGCCCCGCCGCCGGGGTCAAGCCCGTGCTGCGCGGAGTCATCCACACGTACGCCGCCTTCGTCGCGGCGGCCGTCGGCGTCGTGCTGATCGTCGGCACGGCGATGCACCGGAGCGCCCCCGCGGTGGTGGCAGTGGTCGTGTACGTGATCACCATCTGCGGGCTGTTCGGCACCAGCAGCGTGTACCACCGGATCGACTGGCGGACCCCCAGGGCGAGGATCGCCATGAAACGCGCCGACCATTCGATGATCTTCGTCTTCATCGCCGGCACCTACAGCCCGTTCTGCGTGATGGGTCTCGATTCGCCGACACGCTGGTGGGTGCTGGGCGTCGTGTGGGCCGGCGCCGTCGTCGGAGTGGCTCTCAAGATGATCTGGCCCGCCTCGCCGCGCTGGCTGGGAGTGGTGCTCTACATCGTGCTCGGGTGGGTGATCATCGCAGTCTCGCCGATGCTGGTCCACAACACCGGCGTCGCGGTCATCGTGCTGCTCGCCGTCGGCGGCGTGTTCTACAGCCTCGGCGGCGTTCTCTACGCCCTGCGCTGGCCCGAACCCTGGCCCGGAGTATTCGGCCATCATGAGGTGTTCCACGCCTGTACCGCCATCGCAGCGACCCTGCACTACATCGCCGTCTGGCTGGTGGTGATCGGCTGAGGCCGCCGGGCTAATCTGAGCGGGTGAACACGCCGATCCGCCTCTCGCGCCTGCGTGGCGCAGTGGTCGGCGGAACGTCCGCCGTCACCGGCGTGCTCGCCCACGCGACCGCGCAGGGCATGCTCCCCGAGACGTCGGTACTTCTGATGGTCGGAGCGGCCGCGGTGGCCGTGGGCATCGGCGTCCGCGCCGCGCCCAGCGTTCGGGCACTGCCCGCACTCGTGGCCGGCCAGGCACTGGTCCACCTGCTGCTCGTGCTCACCTCGGGTCATCACCATGACCTGTTCACCGCGCCGATGGCCGTCATGCACACCGCGGGCACCATAGCCGCACTGCTGCTGCTGTGCGGAGCCGAGATCCTGGTGCGGGCCGTCTCTGCGCTCGCCGTTCGCGCGAGCAGTCTGCGGCTGCGGCCCCGGACCGGCTACGCCGCCGTCGTCGTTCCCGCTCCCCCGCAAGCCGCACCGGCCGCGCTCGTCTTCCTCGGCGCCGTCGGACGCCGAGGCCCGCCCTTTTCGGTCTAGCAACCCACGTCATCACATCGCGTGCCGTCGACGGCGCGCGATGACTTCTGCTTGACCGAAAGGCACACCGTTGTCCACCACTCTGTCTTCGGCGACCCCGGAAACTCCGGACTCGCCGCCGAGACCCGCATCCACCCGCGCGACCCTCATCCGCCTCGTTCAGCGACTGCACTTCTACGCCGGCGTGCTGATCGCTCCGTTCCTGCTCATCGCCGCCGTCACCGGCGCTCTCTACGCCGTCTCCCCGTCGGCCGAGCAGTTGATCTACCGGCACCAACTGCACACGGACTCGTCCGGTCCGGCCAAGTCGGTCGCCGAGCAGGTCCGCGCCGCCCAGGCCGTACGCCCCGATCTCCAGGTCACGGCGGTGCAGCCGGCCACCGAACCCGGTGCCACCACTCGCGTGCTCTTCTCCGACCCGTCGCTCGGCGAGTCGGAGCGACTCGCCGTCTTCATCGACCCGGTGACCGGTGAGTCGCTCGGCCAGCTCGCGTCGTACGGGTCGTCCGGCGCGCTCCCGGTCCGTACGTGGATCGACCAACTCCACCGCAGTCTGCACCTCGGCGAACCGGGCAGGATGTACTCCGAGCTGGCCGCGTCGTGGCTGTGGGTCGTCGCGCTCGGCGGTCTGGTCATGTGGGCGGTCCAGGTCCGCAAGCGCCGCCGTGCGACCGGCAGTGGTTCCATGCTGCGCGGCCTTCCCCGCATGCGCGGCCGAGGCCGAACCATCAGCAGACACGGCGTCATCGGCACCTGGATCGCCGTGGCGCTGCTGTTCCTGTCGGCCACCGGCCTCACCTGGTCGACCTACGCGGGCGAACACGTCACCGAGCTGCGGTCGGCGCTGAATTGGACCACTCCGACCGTCGACTCGTCCCTCACCGGCACACCGCAGGCCGCCGGAGGCGAGCACGCCGATCATCAGATGAGCGGATCGGGCTCCATGTCCGGTGCCATGTCCTCGGCCGACGAGGTCGCGGGAATCGACGGCGCCATCGCTATCGCGCGCGCCAACGGCATCGGCGGGCCGGTGGAGGTGACGATCCCCGACAACGCCTCGACAGCCTTCGTCGTGGCCCAGAATCGCGTCCCGTGGCGGATGTCGACCAGCTCCATCGCCGTCGATCCGTCGCGCGACGCCGTGGTCGACGTCAACGACTTCTCCGACTGGCCGCTGGCCGCCAAGTTGTCCGCGTGGGGCATCCAGCTGCACATGGGGCTGCTGTTCGGCCTGGCCAATCAGCTCCTGCTGTTCGCGGTGATGATCGCGCTCATCGTCGCGATCGTGCTCGGTTACCGGTCGTGGTGGCAGC
This sequence comes from Gordonia sp. LUNF6, assembly GCF_047041125.1. NCBI lineage: Bacteria > Bacillati > Actinomycetota > Actinomycetes > Mycobacteriales > Gordoniaceae > Gordonia > Gordonia sp. LUNF6. The sequence goes on along the minus strand of NZ_CP178181.1, from coordinate 1,118,967 downwards.
GGCGGTCGCGCACCCGCCGGATCGGTGCGCCCCCGGCACGTGGCGCGTTGCGGGAGCTCCCGTTGCCCCTCACGCTCGCGATCGCGGTGGCAGCGGTGGCCATCGGTTGGTTCATCCCGCTGCTCGGCTGGCCACTGCTGGCATTCCTGGTGGTCGACACAGTGATCGGCGCCGTCCGCACACGCGGTCTCGAATCAGCCGCATAGCTGATTCTCCGTCTACCCGGAACGGGCGAAAGGCGGCGAGGCATGGCGCGCCCGTACCCCGCTCCGGGTAGTCGCCGCTGAGGGTAGGGGTGCCGCTCGGCACCCCTACCGCGCGGCGCGCGCCAACCGGGCGAGCACTTCGGCCGACGCGTCCCATCCCATGCACTTGTCGGTGACCGACTGCCCGTACACCAGGTCGCCGCCGAGCGACTGCGCTCCCGGCACCAGGAAGCTCTCCAGCATCACACCCGAGAGCACCTGGTCCTCGCCCGCACGACGAGCCGCGGCGAACATCTCCGCGACCTCCACCGCGACCTCCGCCTGCCGCTCGTGATCCTTGCCCGAGTTCGCATGAGAGCAGTCGACCATCACCTTCGGCGACAGACCGGCCTCCGCGAGAGTCTGAACCGCGGAGTCCACCGAAGCCGCGTCGTAATTCGGGCCGGGCGTGCCACCGCGCAGGATGATGTGGCAGTCCTCGTTGCCCGAGGTGTGGACAACGGCGCCGCGACCGAAGTCGTCGACCCCGAAGAAGACGTGTTCGGCCGCCGCGGCCTTGACGCCGTCGATCGCGACCTGGACGTTGCCGTCGGTCCCGTTCTTGAAACCGACCGGCATCGACAGTCCCGACACCAGCTGGCGATGCACCTGCGATTCGGTGGTGCGAGCGCCGATCGCGCCCCAGGCGACGGTGTCCGCGATGTACTGCGGGCTGGTCGGCTCGAGGAATTCGCAGCCCACCGGCAGTCCCAGATCGATGACGTCGAGCAGCAGCGCGCGGGCCGTCCGCAGTCCGCGCTCGACGTCGAACGATCCGTCCATCCCGGGATCGTTGATCAGTCCCTTCCATCCCACGGTGGTGCGCGGCTTCTCGAAGTACACGCGCATCACGATCTTCAGCGCGTCGCGGTACTGCTCGGCGAGCGGCGCGAGGCGACGGGCGTAGTCGAGCGCGGCGACCGGATCGTGGACCGAGCAGGGCCCCACCACCACGATCATCCGATCGTCGTGGCCGGCGAGGATCGCCGCGATCTCCTCCCGATCGCGCTGCACGGCTTCGGCGCGACGCGCGGTCAGCGGAAGCTCACTGCGGAGAGCCTCCGGAGACGGGATCGGCGAGAACGCCGTCACCCGCCGGTCGGAGGTGGACGAACTCTGCCCACTGTCGGTGGTTGCGGCGTCGGTGGTGGTAGTCAAGGAAATGCCTTTCAGGTGTCATCCGCGAATCGGGCTGGTCCGCCGCTTCCGGATTCACGCCTGAGGCGCTCTGAGATACTCCCGAAACGACGAGAGCAGCGACCATCAGGTCACTGCTCAGGCTCCGGGAAGGTTGATGCGTGCGCGCGTTATCGCTTCATCTCGGCCCCACCCGGAGCCTTGATAAAGAAACGCCAATAGCGTGCGGACTGCATCACGCGACCGAGGCTAGCACAACCGCTTCCCCGGCCGCCAAATCGGCGGTCGGGGGTCACGGGATCGCGGCCAGCACGGTCTCCGCGTCGACGGCGGGCAGATCGCAGACGGTTCCGCGGCACACGTAGGCGGCGTCCAACCCGCCGACCGGTCCTCGATCCTCCAACAGCGGCAGCGAATCCCGTTCGCCGGCGACCACCACCACGCCGCCCGGCACGCCGCGCCGGATCTGCGCGGCGAGTTCGCCCGCGCTGTCGGCGGACTGAGCCACCGCCACCTGGACGGGCCCGGCCACTCGCGCGATCGCCACCGAAAGCCAATGCCCGGCCGAGCGCGGCGCCTTGGCGAGAATGAGTCCCGAGCGGCTCAGGGTCGCGTCGAGCAGTTCCCCGTAGCGTGCGGCATCGTCGACGGAGGGGACGAGAGTCGACGCCAGAAGCAACGCCTCGGCGGCCAGCGAGGCACCCGCCGGGGTGGCCCCGTCCACCGGATCGCGCGGACGGAGCAGCAGGCCGGTCGGATGGGCGTCGTACCAGGCGCCGAACGAATCCGGGTCGGCGAAGACCTCGATCATCTTCTCGATGACCGCCGACGCCGTTGTGCGCCAGCCGATCTCACCAGTCACCTGGTGCAGCGTCAGCAGCGCCGTCGCGAAGGCCGCGTAGTCGTCGAGACCGCCGAGGGGCGCCGCCGGCGTCCCGTCGAGCGACGACCGTCGCAACTCGTCCCCGACCAAGTGCACCTCGGCGAGGACCCGCGCGCATTCGGCGGCTCGCGCCACCCACCGCGGTCTTGCCAGCGCGGCGCCGGCCTCGGCCAAAGCCGTCACCGTCATCGCGTTCCACGCGGTCACCACCTTGTCGTCCCGGTCGGGCTGCGGTCGCCGGTCCCGTGCGGCGCGCAGACGCGACCGCACCGAGGCGTAACGGATCCGGTCGCCCGGGTCGCGGAGCAACTGCAGCGTGGAAGCCCCCTGCTCGAACGTCCCCCGATCGGTCACGGTGAACAGCGCCGCGGCCCACGCGCCGTCGTCGGGTCCGAGCACGTCGATGAGTTCGCCGGGGCGCCAGACGTAGGTGAGCCCTTCGACGCCTTCGGTGTCGGCATCGAGCGACGAGGCGAATCCCGACCCGGTCCACAGGTGCTCGTCGAGGAAGTCGGCGGTCTCCTCCGCCACCCGCAGCGCCAGCGCGTCACCGCGCCTCGCTAGATGGGCGTACGCGCGCAACAGCAGAGCGTTGTCGTAGAGCATCTTCTCGAAGTGCGGAACCACCCAGTCTGCGTCGACGGCATAGCGGGCGAAACCGCCCGCTAGCTGGTCGTATATGCCTCCGCGCGCCATCGCGTGGGCGGTGCGCGTGGCCACGGCACCTGCTTCGCCGAGACCCAGCAGTTCATCGGCGCGCAACAGTGCTTCCAGCAGGGCGGTGGGCGGGAACTTCGGCGCAGCGCCGAATCCGGACGAGCGCGGATCCTCGTCGGAACAGATCGCGCGGACCGCGTCGGCGAGCAGTTGTGCGTCCGGCGGCGGCCCGGTCGGCAGTGAGGCCGCGTTGGCGCGCAGGTGTTCTGCGATCTTGGTTCCTGCGACGATCACCTCGTCGCGCCGGTGATCCCAGGTCCGGGTGATCGCGTCCATCACCTCGGAGAATCCGGGCTGCCCGTTGCGGGGCGTGGGCGGAAAGTAGGTGCCGCAGTAGAACGGATCGGCGTCGGGTGTCAGGAAGCAGGTCATCGGCCACCCGCCCTGGCCGGTCATCGCGACCGTCGCGGCCATGTAGATCGCGTCGATGTCGGGACGTTCTTCTCGGTCCACCTTGATGCAGACGAAGTCCCGGTTCATCTGCGCGGCCAGCGTCTCGTTCTCGAAGGTCTCGTGCGCCATCACGTGACACCAGTGGCACGCGGCATACCCCACCGACAGCAGCACCGGGACGTCGCGGCGGCGCGCCTCGTCGAAGGCCTCCTCACCCCACTCCTGCCAGTGAACCGGGTTGGCGGCGTGCTGGCGCAGATAGGGGCTCGACGATTCACCGAGCCGATTACGAGCGCTATCCGCGGTCTGTGGATCCTCCACTGTTCTGGCCTCCATTGTCGTGGCCCGTGTTGTTCCGGTGTCCGTCACCGGCGCCGTTCTCGGCCTCGGCCGGTGTCGTCGACTCGGGTAGCCCGGCCGGGTCGTCGACTCGGTCGGTGCCGTCGTCGAAGGCCTGGTCCGGTGCAGGATTGTCGGCGTCGAAACTCTCGGGCAGCTTCTTGAGCTGCTTGTTCATCGACCGGATCAGCAAGAAGACGGCGATCAGCAGCAGGATGATGATCAGCAGGCCGATCGGCGACGCCTTGCCGAATTCCGGGCCTTTCGCCGGCTCGTCGGCCAGTAGCATCACCGCGTCAGAGGACAGGGACAGGACGTTCATTGCTGCTCAATTCCGGCGAAGAGATCGTTCTCCGGGAGGTCTGTGTGCACCCGGGTCTGCGCCAGCTCGAATTCTTCGGTCGGCCACAGTCGCTGCTGCCATTCCAGCGGGACAGCGAAGAAGAAGCCGTTGGGGTCGATCTGCGTCGCGTGTGCGCGGAGTGCGTCGTCGCGCTGCACGAAGTAGTCGCTGCACTCCACCTGGGTGGTGACGCGGCCCATCATGTCGCCTTGGTTACGGCGCCACTTGCTGAGCCATTCCTTGAACGGGTTCTCCTGACCGGCCTTCTCGAACTCGTCCGAGAACGCGAGGATCCGATCGCGGATGAAACCGTGCGTGTAATAGAGCTTGAGCGGCGTCCACGGATCGCCGGCCTCGGGGAACTGTTCCGGATCACCGGACGAGTCCCACGCCGCCATCGACACCTCGTGGCACTTGATGTGGTCGGGATGCGGGTAGCCGCCGTTCTCGTCGTAGGTGATGATCACGTGCGGACGGAACTCGCGGATCACCTTCACCAGACGCTCGTTGGCCTCCTCGAGCGGTACCAGCGCGAAGCATCCCTCCGGCAGCGGAGGCAGCGGGTCGCCCTCGGGCAGACCCGAGTCGACGAAGCCGAGCCACCGGTGCTGCACGCCGAGCGCCTTGGCCGCGGCAGCCATCTCGTCACGCCGGATCTGTGTGATGTTGTCCATCACTCCCGGGCGGTCCATCGCCGGGTTCAGGATGTCGCCGCGCTCCCCGCCGGTGAGGGTGACGACCATCACCTCGTGCCCCTGCGCTGCGTATTTGGCCAGAGTCGCCGCCGCTTTGCTCGACTCGTCGTCGGGATGTGCGTGCACAGCCATGAGCCGCAGCCCGTTCGCGCGTTCGGTCACGCTTCCTCACCTTCGCTTAGCTCCTACCCAACATGGTAGGTATTGACGCGTGAGCACATCAGACGGGGGCGCCGACCAGCAGAAGCCGCGCAGTGGCCCGCGGGCGACCTATCCGGCAGATCGGTCGCGGAGCAGCAAGCGCCGCTGGTTCTACGGGCTCGCCGTGCTCGTCGTCGTCGCGGGTGTCGGGATCGCATACCTCGGTTTCCGTCAGTTCGGCGATCCGGACGTCTCTGGACAGGCGACGGGTTACGAGCTCCTCTCGTCCGACCGCGTCGCCGTTCAGTACACCGTCAACCGCAACAGCCCGGACGACGCCGTCGTCTGCATCGTCCGCGCGCGCGCCAAGGACGGCGCCGAAGTGGGCCGCCGCGAGGTGCTGGTCCCCGCGGGCACCGAGGTGCAGGTCGGCGCCCGCACCGAGGTCGCGACGTCTCGGCCGCCGGTGATCGGCGAGGTGTTCGGCTGCACGCTCAACGTACCCCCCTACCTCTCCCCGAACGCATGACGCACGCCGGGCAGGCGGTCTTCGCCAAACTCGCCAGTCCGTACTACCCGGCGCTGACGGCGCTGTTCGTCGGCATCATGCTGATCAGCAACATCGCCGCCACCAAGGCCGTCGTCCTGTTCGACGACTGGCTGCACTTCGACCTCGGCCCTCTTCACGTCAACGGCCTGGTGACCGACGGGGCCTTCTTCCTGTTCCCGCTGAGCTACGTCATCGGCGACGTCATCAGCGAGGTCTACGGGTTCCGCGCGATGCGCCGGACCATCGCCTCCGGTTTCGCTGTGATCGTCCTCGCGTCCCTGTGCTTCTGGGTGGCGATCGAACTGCCCGCCGCAGACTTCTACGACGGCCAGTCCGGGTTCGAGTCGGTCCTCGGCACGGTTCCGCGGATCGTCGCCGCCGGGCTCGCCGGTTACGTCGTCGGCGAGCTGCTGAATTCCTTCGTGCTCGTGAAGATGAAGGAGCGGGCCGGGGAGCGGCACCTATGGGCCCGGCTGATCGGGTCCACCGTGGTCGGCGAGTTCTTCGACACGCTCGTGTTCTGTTCCATTGCCGCCACGGCGATCGGAATCAGCACGTGGTCGGACTTCATCAACTACGTCGTCATCGGTTTCGTGTGGAAGACGCTGGTGGAAGTGGTCGTCATGCCGATCACGTACGCCGTGGTCCGCTACCTCAAGCGGGCCGAGCCGAGCTATGCCGAAGCGCTCGCCGATGTTAGCCGAGTCACCTCGGATGTGCCTTAGAACACAGGCGCTGCTATCATTGGCTGTGCACGGCTCCGCGAGGGGCCGTGTTGCTGCATTTAGAGCAGTCCAAGCGGACAGATCGTCCAGTAGCGGACAGCAAAGGAGACCACAATGACCGATGCGGGTGTGACTTGGTTGACGCCGGAGTCGTACGAGCGCTTGAAGGGTGAGCTCGATTCGCTTATTGCGAATCGGCCGGTCATTGCCGCCGAGATCAACGAGCGCCGCGAAGAGGGCGACCTCAAGGAGAACGGCGGCTATCACGCAGCGCGCGAGGAGCAGGGCCAGCAGGAAGCGCGTATTCGCCAGCTGCAGGATCTGCTCAACAAGGCGAAGGTCGGCGAAGCCCCGAAGCAGTCGGGTGTGGCGCTCCCCGGCTCGGTCGTGACCGTCTACTACGACGGCGACGAGTCGGACAAGGAGACTTTCCTCATCGCCACCCGCGAGGAGGGTTCGGGCGACATCGAGATCTACTCGCCGAGCTCCCCGCTGGGCGCGGCTCTCATCGATGCGAAGGTCGGAGAGACTCGGACGTACACGGTCCCCAGCGGCGCCGAGATCAGTGTGACGCTGGTCAGCGCAGAGCCGTACCAGCCGTAAGTTCAGGCCGGAAAGGGCCGATCCGCACAGCGGATCGGCCCTTTCTCATGTCTGGACCCACTCCGAGGGAACGTCAGTACCGCCGGCCCGGAAAGTCGTCTGGGCGGGGCTCATCAGGCCGGTCGGGCGTCGTCTCGTCCGACTGCGCGAACTCATCCGCCAGCAGCCTCAGTAGCTCCGCCTCGACGTCGGAGAGCGCGTGGTTGGTCTCCTGCTCGGCCGCCCGCATCCCCGGCCGCGTATCAGCGCCGGGCATCAGATAGGTCGGTGGAACGTCGAGCGCCCGAGCGAGGCGGTACACCGTCGACATCAGCGGGTCGGCGATCCCCGACGCGCTGTTGCTGGTCGCTCGCTCCAGATTCGATACCGCGTTTCGGTGCAACCCGCACCGCTCCGCGAGCTCTTCCTGGGACAGGCCGCGCGCCTTCCGGACGGTCACCAGACGATGACCGAACGCGAACGCATAGGTATCCCACTCGAGGGATCCACGGTCGGCCGACAGCACAACAACCAATCTGACGACTGCACACCAGAATGTCCGCACACCACCGTGTGCGAGTGCCGTGACCTGCGGCTACGCGGCGAAATTGGTTGTCACAAAGGCATTTTCGAGATCGTCGCGCGAGTGAAGGCCAGTGCACGGTCGCAGATCTCGGAGGGCGGCGGCGGGGTGGGCCCGACGTACATTGCGACGGTGTGGACGCCTGCTCGACCTGACTGCACGTACGTATCGCAGTCAGCGAGTTGTGCTGAGCGATGCAGTCCGACAACCCGTCCGTTGATTGAGAGGTCGGCCAGCCAAATGTCATCCCCCGAACGGAACTTGGCTTTGTCCGCTGCGAGACTCGCGGAGTTGCCAACGAACTGTGCGATCGACCAACCACTGTGTTTGCCCGTGATGTACCGCCATCGACAACCCCTCAGCGTCTGACCGTCAGTCCCGGCCGCATCGGTAGCCGTCGTTGGATCAATGCTCAATCGCGCAAGTTCTTCGAGCCCGACCGCTGTGCATGGCTCGAATACCGTTCCGTCGTTCGCGCCGTTCCATCGCCGCGAATGGGACGTCTGGAAAGGCAACGTGCGTCCTGAATCATCGACCTGCCTTACTTTGCTGCTAAGCGCCGAAGGAACTACCGGCTGTCCATCTTCATGGGTCGCACATCCTGCGAGTAGGGCTAAGACCAGAGGCACCAATGGAAGTACGCTTCGTATCTCACTCGCCAATGCTCGGCGGTGTCAACTCGTGGAAGCAACGTTGTCCTTCAGTAGGCGTTCGAAGACTTCCCGTGGAGTGTAGAAGCCCAGGCACTGCCGTGGCCGCTCGTTGAGCTCGCGGGCGATCGCTTCGAGGTACAGCTGATCGGATGGGATTTCGGTGCCCTTGGGCAGGTACTCGCGGATCAGGCCGTTGGTGTTCTCATTCGTCGGGCGTTCCCATGGCGAGCGGGGATGAGCGAAGTAGATCGGCAACTCGGCGGCCACGGTGACGCTGGCGTGCTCGGCCATCTCGGTGCCTTGATCCCACGTCAGGCCCTGTCGCATGAACTCCGGCAGTCCTCGCAGGTGATCGATCAGCACATCAGCAACGCCGGGTGCTTTCTTCCCGTCCGGCAGACCCAGGATCAGCGTGTACCGGCTGGTGCGCTCGACCAAGGTCACCGCCGCGGACTGGCCGGCCTTCCCGACGATCAGATCTCCTTCCCACCAGCCCGGCACCCGCCGATCGGCCGCGGTCTCGGGGCGGTCGTCGATGCTGACCATGCCCACGATCCGCGCCGACCGCTCACCGACTGACTTGCGGGGTTTACGCGCGGTGCGCTTGGACTGCAACAGGATGCCCTGAGCAGCCAACTCTCCCTTCGGAAGAGCATAAATCCACCGATAGATCGACTCGTGTGACACGCGGCGGCCCTGCGCGTTCGGTGAACCCGTCATGGGATCCACTGTGGGGTCTTGGGCCTCGAGCTTCAACCTCCCCGCGATCTGGCGCGGCGTCCGCGACCTGCGCAGGTCGGACCGTACCCGGTCGGCGAGCACCGAGTCAGCATCGATCGCCCTCGTCTGCGGACGGGCCCGCCGTGCGCGGGCGTGCTTGTCGGCGTGCACCACCTGATACGCGCCCGTCTTGGTGGCATTGCGTTTGATCTCGCGAGACACCACCGACTTGTCGCGCCCGATCTGCTCGGCGATCGCCGTGACCGTCATCCCCGCACGCCGTCCGACCGCGATCTCCGTCCGGTCCGCCACCGTCAACATCATCCGTCCCAGCCCCACCCAGGGTCTCCTACCGCGCTACCCGCAACCCCTCGTGGCCTGCAGTGTTGCTACGACGGTATGACACCGCCCTCTCCTCCGCATCAGCAGCCTCCATCTCCGCGATCGCATGCTCGGAGGCAGTCGCGAGAGACGCGGCATCGGTAGAGCTACGCGCAAGTGATCTACTGCCACCACGCAGGACTCTAGTCAGAGCGTCGAATAGGAGATCCCCTTCGACACACCCGCTGCCGAAGTAGTTCGCCCTCAGGACGTAGTTGAGCGCCGTCGCCAACTCCCCCAACTCATCGGCGCACTCTTGCGCGACCTCCGCCCGTTTTCGCCAGAGTTCCTGCACGTAGACGAGTTCGCTCACTATGCCCTCCGGTACGCCGACGCGATGGAACGACATTCCGTAGCGGAGACCGTCACCCCCCAAATCGAGACGGTCTCCGCTCCGGAATCCCCTTCGCCATCAAGTCTGTTTTCGTGTTCATGAATTAGACGCACCAAACGCCCGATCGGTTCCACTTTTGCGCGAGAATTCTTTTCCAGCAACCGTTTTCGCTGGTCAAGAGACCAGCCAGAACAGCACCGGCGTGTCGGCGCACGGCTACACTGCGTACCCATGGCCTACGACCTGCAACCGTTCGACGAGTTCTACTTCGACACCGCGCCGATGAAGTACACCATCGATGTGCACATCCCCGTCGCTCCCGAGACCGCGTGGGCCGAGTTCACGCGCCAGAACACCCTGGACTGGTGCCGTGCACTGAACTCGGTCACGTACACATCGCCCGCGCCGTACGGCGTGGGCACCACACGCTCGGTGGCACTCGCCCCGGGCGTCGTGAAGATGGACGAGTACTTCTTCCTGTGGGACGAGGACTCCGAGACGTCGACGTACAAACACGGCTTCCACGGCGTGCGGGCGAACATCCCCGGACTCAGGAAGTTCGGCGAATACACCGAGGTGTCGCCGACCGAGCACGGCTCACGCCTTGTCTGGAAGTTCGCGATGGAACTCGGCGGCACCGGGCTGCCGCCGTTCCTGTCCGGTCCCATCGCCAACGGCGCCTTCGGCACGGTGAAGACCGACACCGTCAAGCATTTCGCGACCTTCAACGGCTGACACCGCGAGCCGTTCGCCACGGCTCACGGCGTCGTCCCCGTTACGCGAGCGCCTGGCGCACGTCCTCGAGAAGATCGTCGGCGTCCTCGATTCCGACCGACAGTCGGACGAGGTTGTCGGGCACCTCGAGCAGAGAGCCGGCGGTGGACGCGTGGGTCATCGCTCCCGGATGCTCGATCAGCGACTCGATGCCGCCGAGCGATTCGGCGAGGGTGAACACCTTCGTCCGCGCACAGAAGTCGAGCGCAGCCTCACGACCACCGGTCAGCTGAACGGAGATCATGCCGCCGAAGCGCCGCATCTGCTTGGCCGCGACCGCATGCCCCGGGTGGTCGGCCAGCCCCGGATAGAGCACCTTCTCGATCTTCGGATGCGCCGAGAAGAACTCGACGAGCTTCTCGGCGTTGTCGCAGTGCCGGTCCATTCGCACGGCGAGTGTCTTGATGCCTCGCATCGTCAGGTAGGCGTCGAAGGGCCCCGGAACTGCGCCCGCGCCGTTCTGGAGGAAGGCGATGTCGGAGTCGAGCTGCTCGTCGTTGGTGACGATCGCTCCGCCGACCACGTCCGAGTGTCCGCCGAGATACTTGGTCGTCGAATGCACGACGGCATCGGCGCCGAGCGTCAGCGGCTGCTGCAGGTACGGAGTCGCGAAGGTGTTGTCCACGACGAGCTTGGCGCCGGCCGCGTGCGCGACCTCGGCGACAGCCGCGATGTCGCCGACGTTGAGAAGCGGATTGGTGGGCGTCTCGACCCAGACGAGCTTGGTCGCGGGGGTGATCGCCGCACGGATCGCCTCGACGTCGACGACCGGCGCCACCGAGTAGGTGATACCCCACTCGGTGAATACCTTGTCGATCAGCCGGAAGGTGCCGCCGTACGCGTCGTTCGGGATCACGAGGTGGTCGCCGGGACGCAGCGTGGCGCGCAGCAGCGCGTCGGTGGCCGCCATGCCCGACGCGAACCCGCGACCGAACCGTCCGGCCTCGATGGCCGCGATATTGGCCTCCAGCACCCGTCGGGTCGGGTTGCCGGTACGCGCGTACTCGAACCCGTCGCGCATCCCGCCGACCCCGTCCTGCGCGAACGTGGAGCTCGCGTAGATCGGCACGTTCACCGCACCGGTGCGCTCATCCGGATCCCAGCCCGCGTGAATTGCCTTGGTCGAAAATCCCTGCTCGGACACTACTTCTCCTCCTGCTGACGGATGGCGATCGGGTGCGTGCTCGCGAAGGCGAGCAGGTCGTGCCGGGTGATGACGCCGACCGGCTTGCCGTCGTCCACCACCATCAACGCGTCGGAGGTGCTGAGAGCTTCCATCGCGGCCGAGACGGGCTCGCCCGCACCGATGAGCGGAAACGCCTCGCCCATGTGCGCCGACACCGGGTCGGCCAGATTGGCGCGCCCCTCGAAGACCGCGCTGAGCAGGTCCCTCTCGGACACCGCGCCTGCGACCTCGCCGGCGGTGATGGGCGGTTCGGCGCCGACAACCGGCATCTGCGAGACGCCGAACTCGCGAAGAATCTCGATCGCGTCGCGGAGCGTCTCCTGGGGATGCGTGTGCACCAGATCAGGCAGCGTGCCGCCCTTTCCTCGGAGCACATCGCCGACACGCGATTCCGTGCGCGGAGTGCCGTCGAGCGGCGTGCGCAGGAACCCGTAGCTGCTCATCCAATCGTCGTTGAAGATCTTCGACATGTAGCCGCGACCGCCGTCCGGAAGCAGCACCACGACCACGGCGTCCGGCCCCTCACGCTCGGCGATCTTCAGCGCGGCCACCACCGCCATACCGCACGAGCCGCCGACCAGCAGGCCCTCTTCACGCGCCAGCCGCCGGGTCATCTCGAACGAGTCGGCGTCGGACACCGCGACGATCTCGTCGGGGACGGTGGGGTCGTAGGCGTCCGGCCAGAAGTCCTCGCCCACGCCCTCGACGAGGTACGGACGCCCCGATCCACCCGAATAGACCGAGCCTTCGGGGTCGACGCCGACCACCTTCACGCGCCCGTCGGAGACCTCCTTGAGGTAGCGGCCGGTTCCGGTGATGGTGCCGCCGGTGCCGACGCCTGCGACGAAATGGGTCACCTTGCCCTCGGTGTCGCGCCAGATCTCCGGACCGGTGGTCTCGTAATGACTCAGCGGGCCGTTCGGATTCGCGTACTGGTTCGGCTTCCACGCTCCCGGGATCTCCCGGGTGAGGCGATCGGAGACGTTGTAGTAGCTGTCGGGGTGCTCCGGCGGGACGGCGGTCGGGCACACGACCACCTCGGCACCGTAGGCGCGCAGCACGTTGCGCTTGTCCTCGGCCACCTTGTCCGGGCAGACGAAGACGCATTTGTAACCGCGCTGCTGCGCGACCAACGCGAGACCCACACCGGTGTTGCCCGACGTCGGCTCGACGATGGTGCCACCGGGCTTGAGCTCGCCGGATTCCTCGGCCGCGTCGATCATGCGGGTGGCGATGCGGTCCTTGGAACTGCCGCCCGGGTTGAGGTACTCGACTTTGGCGGCGACCAGGCCGGACCCCGGCTGCACGACCTTGTTGAGCTTGACGAGCGGAGTGTTCCCGACCAGGTCTACAACGTGATTGGCGATGCGCATACCGTCCATGGTCCCATCTACGACCACGCCCCGCCCGATCGGGCGGTCAATGGATCGTCCGAAATGCGCAGTGACGCCCTGGAGTAACGTGGCGCACATGTCTGAAGCTGTCATCGTCTCCACCGCACGCTCCCCGATCGGCCGCGCCGGCAAGGGCTCTCTGAAGGACGTTCGTCCGGACGAGCTCGCTCGCCAGATGGTCGCCGCCGCACTCGCCAAGGTTCCCGAACTCGACGTCGCCGACATCGAGGACATCCACATGGGCATCGGTCAGCCCGGTGGCCAGGGCGCCTACAACATCGGCCGCGTGGTCGCCGTCGAGCTCGGTCTCGACCACGTCCCCGGCGTCACCGTCAACCGCTACTGCTCGTCGTCGCTGCAGACCACTCGCATGGCGTTCCACGCCATCAAGGCCGGCGAGGGCGACGTCTTCATCTCCGGCGGCGTCGAGAGCGTCTCCAGCTTCGGTGTCTCCGGCGGCGCCGACGGGGCACCCAACTCGAAGAACCCGGTCTTCGACGAGGCCATCGCTCGTACGGCCAAGGCCTCCGAGGGCGGCGCGGGAAAGTGGCACGATCCCCGCGAGGACGGGCTGCTCCCCGACGTCTACATCGCGATGGGCGAGACCGCCGAGAACGTCGCCTCGTACACCGGCATCTCCCGCGAGGATCAGGACCGCTGGGGCGTCCTGAGCCAGAACCGTGCCGAGAAGGCCATCAACGACGGCTTCTTCGCCCGCGAGATCGACCCGGTCACGCTGGCCGACGGCACCCAGGTCACCACTGACGACGGCCCGCGCGCCGGCACCACCTACGAGAAGATCTCGCAGCTCAAGCCGGTCTTCCGTCCGGACGGCACGGTGACGGCGGGCAACGCGTGCCCGCTGAACGACGGCGCCGCCGCGCTGGTCGTCATGAGCGATGACAAAGCGAAGGCGCTCGGTCTCAAGCCGCTGGCCCGCATCGTCGCGACCGCGGCCACCGCCCTGTCGCCCGAGATCATGGGGCTGGGCCCGATCGAGGCCGTGCGCAAGGTTCTCCGCGTCGCAGGCATGTCGATCTCCGACATCGATCTGTTCGAGATCAACGAGGCATTCGCCGTCCAGGTCCTGGGTTCGGCGGCCGAGCTCGGCATCGACCATGACAAGCTGAACGTCTCCGGCGGCGCGATCGCCCTGGGTCACCCGTTCGGCATGACCGGCGCCCGGATCACCACCACCCTGCTGAACAACCTCAACACCTACGACGGTCAGTTCGGCATCGAGACCATGTGCGTCGGCGGTGGCCAGGGCATGGCGATGGTGCTCGAGCGTCTCTGACGGCGAGCCCTCACACGACCGCGAACGGGCGGGTCCGGAGATCTTCTTCGGACCCGCCCGTTCTGCGTCCGCGGGGCCGCTCGCAGTTCAGCGAACGTCGACCGTCGCGAATCCCGGTGTGACGACCCCGCCCGCGGCCATCAGCGTGACGACGATCCGGCCCCGCCCGGTGTGCAGCACCGCCTGCGCCGGGTGGTCGTTGAGCCCGGCCGACATCCGTGCGGCGCCGGTCGCGCCGGTCGCCGTGTTCAGCCACCACACGCGCCCGAACGGCAGACAGCCCCACCGTTCGGAGAGGGTTCCGGTCACGGTCACCTGGCCCGCCCCGGGGCCGCTCTCGAGCCCGCAGTGGATGGGCGGCACATCGAAACTGCCGTTCGGGTTCCCGAAGGATGCCGGCTGGATCGCGAACGGCTGTACCGGCGCCGCCGAGGCGGTCCCCGCGCCCACCGTCGCCGCCACAACCGAGCCCGCGACCGCCGCCGCAAGCGTCAACCGCCGCCGTAGACCTTGTTCGATCATGTCCGACTCCCGTCGTCGCGCCTGTATCCACCGAACAACAAAGAGCCCGGTGATGCAACCGATCTCTCGGTGCACACCGGGCTCTGAGCCGACCAGCCAAGTCTATTGACTAGTCACTGTTGAAGTAGCTCAGCAGTCGCAGGATCTCGACGTAAAGCCAGACCAGGGTGACGGTCAGCCCCAGCGCCACACCCCATGCCGCCTTCGACGGCGCGCCGGCGCGGATGAGCTCGTCGGCCTGGTCGAAATCGAGCAGGAACGAGAAAGCCGCGAGGGCGATGCAGACCAGCGAGAAGATGATCGCGATCGGTCCGCCGCTCCGCAGGCCGCTGTCGACGCCGAACAGTCCGAGGACCAGGTTGCCGAGCATCAGGACGAGCACACCGACCATGCCCGCCATCAGCATGCGGGTGAATCGGGGGGTGACGCGGATGGCGCCCACCTTGTAGACCACCAGCATGCCGACGAACACACCGAGGGTGCCGAGGACCGCCTGCCCGATCAGCGCACCGGCCGAGGTGTCATCGCTGATGACCCAGTTACCGAACACATACGAGATCGAACCGACGAACAGTCCCTCGAATGCCGAGTAGGTGAGGACGATCGCGGGGTTGTCCTGTTTGCGGCCGAAGCTCGCGATGAGGACGAGGATCAGACCGCCGATCGCACCGACAGCCATCAGCGGCGCGGCGAGCGAGGCCTGCTGCGAGATCGCGAAGTAGGCGCCGGCGGCGACGACGATCAGGACGCCGAGCGTCATTGCGGTCTTGGTGACGACGTCGTCGATCGTCATCGGGCGGGTGTCGGCCTGAGGCACGTATCCCTGGGTGTACTGGTCGGTGTACTGCTGCTGGCCGGTCGCCATCGACGCCTGGCCGGCGCCCGCCAGTCCCTGACCGAAGGAGGCGTAACCGCCCGCCTCCTTCTTATTGTCACGGACCACGCCACGCATGATCGGGTTACTGCTCTCTCGCACTGGTGCTCCTTTAGAAAGTTGTGCGCATCAGTTGACTTGGCTGATTCACGGGTTCAACGATCCTCGAGCCGATTCGGTTCCGACTTTACCTATTCTTGACCGAGGCCGTTGCACACAGCGCGCAGCGCCGACTCCGCCAGCTCGTATCCCTCACCCCACGGCAGGCCCGGCTTGGCGATCATCAGCGATGCGAGACCGTGCGCAGTGGCCCAGAGCGTGAGGACCGTCTGCACGGTGTCCGCACGTGGAATCAGTCCCTGGTCCATCATCTCTTCGACGGTGTCGGAGAAGTGCACGAACGCCGACGAGAGCAAGACCTCGTCGGTGAGCGTCGGCTCCCCCGGCGGGGTGACGCGGGCGAAGGTGATGCGGTACATCACGGCACTGTCGATGGCGAACCGGACGTAGGCCAGCCCCTGCGCCAAGCCGCGGTCGAAGAGGTCGTCGATCCCCTCCGACGCCCGCATCATCACCTCGTCGAACTGCTCGAAGAATCGGGCGCATACGGCGTCGAGCAGCGCTTCCTTGTCCTCGAAGTGCAAGTAGATCGACGGAGGCGTCACCCCGACACGGCCCGCGACCGCCCGGATGGACACCTTCTCCTCACTGCCCGACTCGATGAGCAGGTCGGTGGTGGCCGAGATGATCTCCTCGGCGAGCTGATCGCCCGATCCTCGCGGTGAGCGCGGACGGGGCGACACATGATCGTTCATGACCGCAGTTCACTCCTCCTTGAATCCGAACCGATCGTGCAGCGCACGAAGCGGTGCCGGCGCCCACCAGTTTCCCACTCCCATGATCCGCATGAACGCGGGAACCAGAAGCATGCGGATGAACGACGCGTCCATCAACACTGCGATGGTGAGACCGACTCCGAACATTCTCATGAACGACACCTCCGACGCGGCGATCCCGGCGAAGACGATGCTCATCAGCAGGGCAGCTGCCGTGACCACGCGCCCGGTTCGGGCGATGCCGACGGCGACGGCGTGGTCGTTGGCTGCTCTGGTCCGATCGGATTTGAGCCACTCCTCCCTGATTCTGCCGAGCAGGAACACCTCGTAGTCCATCGAGAGCCCGAAGGCGATGCAGAACATCAGCACGGGCATCGTCGCCACCAGGTAGCCGGTCGACGTGGTGCCGAGGCCCCCGAGGTGACCGTCCTGGAAGATCCAGACCATCGCGCCGAACGTGGCCGACAGCGACAGCACGTTCAGGACGACGGCCTTGAGCGGTAGCACCACGCTCCCGCTGAACAGGAACAGCAGGACATACGTGAGCACGGCGATCACACCGAGCACCCACGGCAGATAGGTGAGCAACGCCGCGACCACATCGTGGTTGAGTGCGGCGAGGCCGGTCACCTGGACCACTGAACCCTGCGGGGCCGGGACCGCGCGCAGCGCCGACACCTGATCTTGACCTGCCTCGCTCAGCGGATCGACGTCGCTCGACGCCGTCACCACCGAGTACTCGCCCGACCCGGCCGAGGGGTCGCCGGGCGCCACCTGACGCCCTTCCAGGAATACGCCGACCGGGGCTGTGACGGCGCCGACCCCGGTGACTCTCGACAGTGCCGCCGCGTAGTCCGACATCGCGTGGTCGGAGACCGCCCCCTCGACCACCACGGTCGCCGTGCCGCCCGAGTCCTGGTCGTACTCGTCCCGGATCTCCTGCTGCACCGAGTGGGCGGTGGCCGTCGACGGCAGCACGCGGTCGTCGGGGAAGCCGAACTTGATGCCGAGGAAGGGTGCTCCGAGGAGCAGCAGCACTGCGGGAACGATGATCGCGACGGGGACGGCGCGTCGCAGCACCACCGTCGCCATGCGGTACCAGCCCGTCTGCTCGATCGGCTTCGGTTCCGGCTCGGGACGGCCGCGCCGCCGCCGGATCCACGCCCGGACGTCGAGCGCGTCGACACGATCGCCGAGAACCACCAACAGTGCGGGCGTGATGATCAGGGCCGCGGCCACCGCCACGACCACCACACCGACGCCCGCATAGGCGAACGAACGGAGGAAGTACATCGGGAAGATCGCCAGCGCCGCGAGCGACAGTCCGACCGTGATGCCGGAGAAGAACACCGTGCGCCCGGCGGTGTCCATCGTTCGGAGCACGGCGTCGCGACGGCTCAACCCGCGATCGACCTCCTCGCGGTATCGGGTGACGATCAACAGGGTGTAGTCGATCGCCAGCGCCAGCCCCATCGCGGTGGTGAGGTTGAGCGCGAAGATCGACACGTCGGCGAATCCCGCAATGACCCGCAGTAACGCCATCGTTCCGGCGATCGCCGCCACGCCGACCAGAATCGGCAGTGCCGCGGCCACCGCCCCGCCGAACACCACGATCAGGAGCAGGAAGCTGATCGGGATCGCGATGGCCTCCGCCACCGCGAGATCCTTCGACGTCTGCTGATTCACCTGGCTGTACATCAACCCCTGGCCGCCGACCTTCACCTCGAAGCCGTCGATTCTCCCGGTGAGCCGATCGGACAGTTCGGCCGCGTGCTTCGGAGCCAGTTCGTCACCGCCGTCGAGGCCCGCGATGATCTGCGTGGAGGTCTTGTCCCTGCTGAGGAGTTCTCCGGCCAGCCCCGGATTCGACCAGATCGAGAGGATGGGCTTCTGTACGTAGCCCGCCGCCTCGAGCTCACCGACGATCTTCCGGCCGACCTCCGCGGCCGCGCCGCTCGTCGCCATATCGGTACCCGCGGGCCCGTCGATCTTCACCACCACGTCGGCACCACCCCGATGGAACTCCCGATCGAGGACGTCGCGGGCCTGGGACGACTCCGCATGCGGGTCGTCGTATCCGCCGGCGAGCATCTTGTCCGCGGCACCGAGCCCGTAGAAGCCGCACAGCGCGAGCAGCACCACCGCTACTCCCAGTACCAGTCTGGGCGCGCCGACCACACGTCGTGTCAATCCAGTGAGCATCTCCGAGTCCCCTGATCGCGATCACTTATCAGCGTTAAGTTAGCAACTGGGCGTCCATTCGAGGAAGCCCCGGCCGCCGCCGAGTGATTCACCACACGTTTGAAATAGAACGTGTTTCAATCGACATATGGCGGATGCGATCGATCACGAAGGCAGCGCGCAGGTGGCACGACCGAGCGAATCCCGGCGCGATCCGGACTGGCTCCGCGAACGACTCGGTCACTGGTTGCGTCGGCAGGAGGGTCCCGATGCACGTGTCACGGCCGTGACGGTGCCGGAGTCGAACGGGATGTCGAGCGAGACGCTCCTCGCCGAAGCGTCGTGGGGAGGTCAGGAGCGGTCCCTGGTGATCCGCGTGGCGCCGCAAGCCGAGAGCGATCCGGTCTTCCCCTCCTACGACCTCGACGGGCAGTACCGGCTCATTGATCACGTCCGCACTCATTCCGACATTCCGCTGCCCCGGCTCTGGTGGTCGGAGACGGGATCGGCGGCGCTGGGCGCACCGTTCTTCGTGATGGACCGCGTGGACGGACAGGTGCCGCCGGATGTCATGCCGTACAACTTCGGCTCCTGGGTCACCGAGGCCACGCCCGAACAGCGATCGTCGATGATGTGTGCGACGGTCCGAGTCCTCGCCGAGATCCACCGCGTACCGGTGCCGGACGTGTTCATCGCGCAGCCCGCCGCCGGCGAGTCTCCGCTCGCCGCACACATCCGGCGCCTTCGCGACTTCTACCGCTGGGCCAGCGCAGGCCGGGCGGGGTCGCCACTCATCGAACGCGCCTTCGCCTGGGTCGAGCAGAACAGGCCGGAGCCGACCGAGAACGTGCTCACCTGGGGAGACGCCCGCATCGGCAACATCATGTACCGAGATTTCGAACCGGTGGCCGTTCTCGACTGGGAGATGGCCGCCCTCGGCCCGAGGGAACTCGACATCGGGTGGATGATCTTTCTCCACCGCTTCTTTCAGGACCTCGCGGAGATGGCGGGAATCGAGGGACTGCCCGACTTCCTGCGACGCGAGGACGTCGCCGCCGAATACCGGCGGCAGACCGGACACGCACCCGCCGATCTGGACTTCTACACCACGTACGCGGCCCTGATCCACGCGGTGGTGATGTTCCGAATCCAATGTCGCGCGATCCATTTCGGTCTAGCAGCCGAACCCGCCGATCCCGACGAACTGATCATGCACCGGGCGACTCTCGAAGCGATGCTGGCCGGTACCTACTGGGAACAGGTGAAATGATGCTCTCGGAGATGGACGACTACCCGATTCACCAGGTCGCCGAGGTGATCCGTCACGTCGGCACCTCCGACCGCAACTTCTACGATCGCTACTACTTCAACTGCCATCACGGCGATCCCGACGACCCGTGGCTGATCGTCGGACTCGGCGTGTATCCCAATCTCGGCGTCACCGATTGTTTCGCCGTGGTGCGGTATCGCGACGAGCACATCGTGGTGCGAGGATCACGGGCGCTGGGCGCCAACCGCAACGACCTGCGCGTGGGCCCCTTCCTCGTCGAGGTGGTGGATGGTCTGCAGAAGCTGCACGTGCGACTCGCGCCGGGCCACGGAGACCTCTCCTTCGATCTCGTCTTCGACGCCGACTCTCCTGCTGCTCTGGAGCCGCGCCACTTTCAGCGACAGCTCGAACGCGTCACCTTCGACACCATGCGATTCGTCCAGACCGGCCGATGGACCGGATCGATGACAGTGGACGGCACTCATTTCGCGGTGGAGCCGCACACCTGGCGCGGCAACCGCGACCGGTCGTGGGGTGTGCGCCCGGTCGGCGAAGCGGAGCCGCCGGGGCGACGCGCCGCCGAGACCGATGCCGCGTCGTTCTTCTGGATCTACTCGGTGATGCGGTTCGACGATTACGCGGTCACGGTGATCGTGCAGGAACTGCGCACCGGCGAGCGGGTCTTGGGCGATGCGCGACGGATCTGGAACGATCCGGCGCGCGAGCCGGAATGGCTCGGCCGCGTGGAGCACGACGTCACGTTCGTCTCGGGCGGGCGCGAGCCGGCGTCGGCCATCCTGCGGTTCATCCGCCCCGGAGGCGAGGAGATCGTGGTGCGCTGCGCGCCACGGCTGGCGAACTTCATCGGATTCGGCACGGGCTACGGACTGGAACAGGACTGGCGGCACGGCATGTGGCAGGGCGAGGAGAAGGTGGAGTCGCTGCACCTGAAGGTCTCCGAACTCGACGCGACCATGAAGCTGTTCTGTCCTGCCGACCATCTCGCGACCTTCGAACTGTCGGAGGGGGATCGCACCGTGCGGGGCGATGGCTTGTTCGAGTTCTCCGTCATCGGTCCGCACGATCAGTACGGATTCACCGACTACACGGATGTGGCGCCGTAGACGACGGCACAGACCAGATCAGTCCTGTGGGACGGCACAACCCTCGGGACCGCAGGCGTCGCCGTCGGCGAGCACCGTCGGAGCAGGACGGTCGTCCCATGCCCTGTTGAGGACTTGGGTGAACAATTCCGCCGGCTGCGCCCCGGACACCGCGTACTTGCGGTCGAAGACGTAGAACGGCACTCCGTTGACGCCGAACTCCTGCGCCTGCCGTTCGTCGGCGCGGACCAGGTCTGCGTATCGGTGCTCGTCGGAGAGAACCTCTCGCACACTCGTCTCGTCGAAACCGGCACCGACTGCGACCCGGACGAGGCGCTCGGTGTCGCCGAACAACGGCTCGCTCTCCGCGAAATTGGCCAGGTACAGCGCGTCCAGCATCGCCTCCTGCCGATCCAGTTCCTTCGCCCAGTGAAGGAGCCGGTGCATATCGAAGGAGTTGCCGTAGTCGCGCCCGTCGGTGACGTACTCCAGCCCGGCCTCCTGCGCCGCGTCGCCGAGCCGTCGCTCGCCTTCCGCGGCCTGCTCCAGGGTGCGCCCGTACTTCTCCGCCAGATGCTGCACTACGTCGCCCGAGGTTCCCGCGGGCACCGTCGGGTCCAGTTCGAACGAGCGGTGCACCACCTGCACCTGCTCGGCGTGGTCGAACTCGGCCAACGCGTCGTTGAATCGCTTCTTTCCCAGATAGCAGAAGGGACAGTTGACGTCGGTCCAGATCTCGACCTGCATGAGCGCGCCTCCAAGAATTGATGTCGTCTCGGTCCAACACCAGCGCCGGCGTCGATGTTCCTTTCGTGCCTCAGGCCCGGACACCTTCGTGCCGGACAGTGGGCGCCGGCACCGAGGCTCGGCCCGGGAGCAGCAGCGCCAGCACACCGCCCGCGACCGCCAGGCCGGTGGCCCACCAGAACGAGTAGCGGAACCCGATGGTCATGGTGGCGCCGGCGGTCAGGACGACGGCGATCACCGCCGTCCCGAATGAGCCGCCGACCTGCTGGAACGACCGCGTGACGACACTGATGTCGTTGCGTTCCGAACCGTCGGCCCCCACGAAGCCCGCCGCCATCAGCGGACTCAGCAGTGTTCCCAGCCAGACCGCGAACGAAGAGCGCGACCATCAGCCACACCAGATTCGTCGAGGCGTCCGCGAGCGCGAACGGGACGGTGGCCACGGCGACGATGCCGCAGCCCGCAACAGCGATCCAGCGAGCCCCGATGCGATCGGTCAATGCACCGGCGAGGGACCGAGACATCAGGGCACCCACTCCCTGCGGAATGAGGACGAGGGCGGCCATGAGCACCGACTCGTCACGTTCGCTCTGCAGATACAACGGCAGCGCGAGCATCGCACCGAACGAGACCACGCTGAAGAAGAACAGCCCGATCGACGACGCCGACACCGCGCGCCGGGCCAGCACCCGCACGTCGACGAGCGTGGCTCCAGTGGCATGAGCGGAGCGGAACGCGAAGACGGCCAGGAGCACGACACCGGCGAGCATCGGGAGCAGGACGTCGGTTCGCATCACACCGCGGTGGGTGTTCGAGAGACCGAGGAGCACTCCGACCAGACCGGGTGCGAGCAGGCACAGGCCGATCACGTCGAGACGGGCGCGGTCGGAGTCGGGCGCACGGTCGTCCGGGATCCGGTGCGAGAGCGCCAGCGCGACCAGACAGACCGGGACGTTCACCACGAAGAGCCACTGCCAGTCGAGCCAGTGCAGGATCACGCCGCCGATCACCGGACCCAGAATCGGGCCGAGCGCGGTCGGCCAGACTCACCAGTGCCACGAGCCGGCCCATCGCGCGACCACCGCCTGCCGCCACCAGAATCGACGTCATCAGCGGGAACAACAGCCCACCGCCCTCACCGGCTCGCGCACATCCGATCACATTCACGGTAGAGCAGATGCCACCGTGGCAAGCGACGCGAGCCGGTGCGGACCTGTCACCGGTACTTGTAGAAGCCTTCGCCCGCCGCGATCCCCAGCTTGCCCTTGTCGATGTAGTTCTCCTTGAGCCAGGCGGCCAGCTGCTGGGCGTGCTCATCACCGTTGGCCATGATGTTGTACGGCGTGTTGAGACCGATCACGTCGTACATCTGGAACGGCCCGATCGGTGCTCCGGTTGCGATCCGCCAGGTGTTGTCGACGTCCTTGGGTTCGGCGTAGTCGCCCGCCGCCAGTTCGAGCGCCGCGTTGAGGAAGGGAACGAGCAGTGAGTTGAGCACATAGCCGGCCTTCTCCTTGTGGATGGGGATGGCCACCATGCCTATCTCGCCCGCGAACTCGACGATCGTGTCGAAGACAGTCGGCGAGGTCTGTGCGGTGCCCATCACCTCGGCGGTGTTGAACTGCCACACGCGGTTGGCGAAGTGCAATGCCAGGAACCGGTCCGGGCGGTCGGTGGACCCCACGATGTCGCTGGGCAGCAAGGTCGACGAGTTGGTCGCGAAGATGGTCTTCTCCGGCGCCACGGCGGACAGCTTCTGATAGATGTCGCGTTTGAGGTCGAGCACCTCGGGAACGGCTTCGATCACCAGATCGGCGTCGGCGACGGCCTCTGCCAGATCCGAGGAGTACGCCAGCCGGGCCAGGGCGGCCTCGGCCTTCCCGTCCGCGGCGCCCGGCACCTCGTTCTTGTAAGTCTCGACCAGTCCGGCGAACCGCTCCTTCGCCTTGGCGAGGGCGTCGTCGTCGATGTCGTAAGCGGTGACCTCGAACCCGCTGTAGGCCGACTGGAACGCGATCTGCGATCCCAGCACGCCCGTTCCCAGTACCACTACCTTCTTGATGTCGGACATTGTCAGTTCCTCTCATCGTGATCGGCTAAGAATCCATCGACGATCTGCCGGAGTTGCCTGCGCAGATCGGCGGGGTCGGAGGGGGCGTCGGACTCGGGGTCGTCGAGTGTCGCGGCGCTGCGCGCGACGTCGAGGTGGACCGCGGCGAAGACCGAGCGGCCGGCGGCGCGCACCGCGTCCGCGGATGTGACGATGCCCCGTCGGCGCGCCTCCGCGGCGAGCACGTCCGCCAGCGCCGCCTCGGTCTGTCGAACCAGGCCGACGCCCTCTGCTCGATATCGTTCGGATCGGGTTCCGAAGACCAACTCCCGCTGGTAGGCGGCCGCGTTCTCCGGCCGCACGGCGGCGCTCCGGAGTATGGGCGCGACCACCGCGAGCAGCGCGTCGACCACGTCGTCCGACTCGGCGGAACGTTCGACGCCGGTTTCCAGTGATCGACGGAACTGCTCGTTGTAGACCATCAGCAGCAGTTCGACCTTCGACGACGCGTACCGGAACAGGGTCCCGGCGGCGACGTCGGCACGTTCGGAGATCTCGCGCGTGGTGACGGCGTCGTATCCCTTCTCGGCGAACAGTTCCGTCGCCGCGCGGAAGATACGGTCGCGCTTCTGACGCATATTGCGGTCGCGGCGCCCGCCGGCAGCCGTCTCGTTCTCGACCACCTGCCACCTCCCGCAATCGTCGATCACGCCCATTAATGAGCGTACTCCGTTTCTGCGGCAGGCGCCATGGTTGAAGTCCGGTTCCACCGGTTCGGCGGAGACCGGCAGACACCCGGCCTCCGGCGGCCTGGCATGCTTGTCACGCGCCCCCATAGCCCAACGGCAGAGGCATCGGACTTAAAATCCGCTCAGTCCGGGTTCGAATCCCGGTGGGGGCACCCGATATTCGCGGTCACATCCGCAGTTGCAGAGATCAGTACGCACACCTCCGGCCGACCGAACGACAACGTCGGCGCAGGCTGTCGCCTGCGCCGACGTCGCGTCCACGGTCCACCGCGACCGTGGTCACCGGCCGGGGGTGACTACCGGCCGGGGGCCATTGTGATCATCTTTCCGTCGGAGATCAGCGTTCCAGTTCGCACATAGGTGGAGCGGTCGTGGCGCAGCGTGCCGTTGGGCATCACGAAGAACCGCTGCATGATGCACTCGTTGCCGCGCGCCATGTCCTGGCCGAGTGTCCACAGCACCTTGCCGCTCGGCGAGAGCGTGGAGGACTCGGGCATCGGCCCGAGCGGGCTGGTGCCGGTCTGCGCATTCGGCAGCGCGCGGAGTGTGCCGTTCGAATTGATCGCGAACACGCTGATGAACGTCGACGCCAGATTCGGGACGTACATGAATCGGCCGTCGGGAGTCACGCTGGCCACATGCGGGAACAGACCCGTCGGCATCGGAGCTTGCCCGGTCGGCACCAGTCGCCCATCACCCAGGATGTTGTAGCCGGACACGCTGTTGCCGGTCTCGTTCATGATGTACACGTGCCGGCCATTGGGCGTGATGACCGGGAAGATCGGGCCCGACTGCGTCGGCACGCGCTGCCGCACCGGGGTGAGGGTGCGGTCCGCCTTGATGTCGAAGCGGAGCAACTCGTGGCGCAGGTAGCTGCCGACGATGAGATGGCGGGTGTTCGGCGTCACCATCACCGTCGTGAGACCGTCGAGCGGCTGCCCCACCGGAACCCGCCGGCCCAACGGCCGCGCCGAGCCGTCGTCCGTCATGCGGTACGGCTGAATCGTGGCGTTGGCGACGCCCATCGTGAGATAGAAGTTCTTACTGTCCGGAGTGAACTCGAGACCGACCGGAATGTCCGGTAGCGGCGTCTCCTGCCGCAGGTGCAGTCGGCCGACGTTGTCGATGTCGTAGTTGCGCAGGACCGCGGGCACACCGGATGCGACGAGCAGATGCCTGCCGTCGGGCGACGCTGTCTTCGGCCACGAGCCCATTCCCGCGACGGGGTTGCCGCCGATCTTGCGCACCGGCCCGTGGTCGGTGACCCGGTAGCCCACGGTCGGCGAACTCAGGAAGCCGTGCGTGTACAGGTTGTACGGCTTCGACCCGGAGACGCCGCCCGACGGGGGCGGATCGGCCATCGACGGCCCCGCGGCGCTTCCGCTCCCGACGAGGGATGCGGCGGCGACGCACAGTGTGACGAGTGCTACACGGATTCTCATGGACGTCAATTTAGGGCCGTATGAGAGTTGCCGACTGTTCGATTTCTTGGACACTCCCGCCGCATCATCGGCTCGAGCGTTCGACTAACGTCGAACGGTGTGAATGAGAACGGTCCCGTACGCTCCCCCGCACTGCGTCGCGTGACCCGCGGGTTACTGGGCCTCTTCGCGGTGCAGCACATCCCGGGCACCATCCGGCCGGCACTCGTCAAGGCCGCGATCACCGCGACGACAGTCCTGATCTGCTGTGCGCTCTTCGGCCCTGAACTCGGCATCTTCGGGATGCTCGGCGCCTTCGTCACGTTCTGGGAGACCGATCGCCCGCTGTGGCCCCGGGTGCGCAACACCCTTCTGGTCACGGCGCTGATCGTGGGATCCATGTCCTTCGGTGTGGCGATCGCGCCGCACCGCTGGGCCTTCGTTCCGGCGGCGGTACTCATCGTGGTGGTCTTCTCGATGCTGTACAACACCTTCATGCTCGGCCGGGGGCCGTCACCGGTGCTGCCGATGTACGCGGGCATCGTCGGCGCGTTCTTCGGTGTCGACCAGCACCTCGGCTGGAGTCTGGTCGGTCTCACCGCACTGGCCGGAACCATCACGGCGGCATTGCTCACCGTCCCCCTCCTGTTCGAGCCGCACGGGCCTGAGGAGCGTGCGGTGGCGCGAGCGAAGGCAGCGGTGGCCGCGTACGTCGGTCTGCCCGACGACGTCCCGGACGAGATGCGCCGCCAGATCCGGAACACCGCCTTCGCGGCGTGCGACAGCGCCCTCGTCACTCTCCGATCAGCATGGCCGGCGACCCGCAACGCACGGCACCACGAACTCGCGGACACACCGTACGAGGCGCAGTCAGCGTTGTACTCACAGATGCTGACCCGTCTCGGGGAGGACCCGACGCCGCGCGACGACGTCCCCCGCGCCGCGCTCGTCGAACGCAGGCCCGCCACTGCGTACCTCGCCTCCCACGCGTTGCACTGGACCTCGGTGGAGTGGTTCACGTCATGGCGAATGGGCTTCGTCGCCGCCCTCGGCGGACTGGTAGCGCTCAGCACCGGCGCCGGACACCCGTACTGGGCGATCCTCACCGGCGTCATCATCCTGAACCAGTGGTCCCACCGCGCGACGTCGATCCGGCGAGCCGGTCAACGCACCGTCGGGACGCTGATCGGCGTCGGTGCGACGTACCTGCTCTCGCTGCTGCACCCGAACGAGTGGTGGTCGATCGTGATCGTTCTGGCGTGCATGACCGGCATGTACGCGCTGCTCGCGCTGAACTACGCGATCGCCCTCATCTTCATCACGCCGATGGCACTGGTGATGGTCAAGTCGGTCACCGGTGCCGGAGCCGAACTCGTGTCCGCCGACCGCTTCCTCGACACCATCGTCGGCGCGCTCGCCGCGCTCGCCGTCACCTGGCTCACCTCGTACCGGTTCCCGAGGAAGCTCGCTCTGACCCAGTCGCGGCGAACCGCCCGAGCCATCGACGCCGTCGACGCCGTCAACCGTGCCGGCCGGGCCTTCGAGCCCGACGGCCATCGCGCGCGCGTGGCTCTCCACTACGAGCTGTCTCAGCAGCTCGCCGTCGTCGAACGAGCGGTCAACGACGATCCGCAGCTAGCCGATCTGCGCGCATCGGAACACGCGTTGTCCGAGCGCGGGTACCGCGCGCTCGCGCGGTCGTGGCAACCGACCGTCTGAGATTCGGCGAGCGGCGTCGGCTCCGACGCGCAAGAATGCAGAGATGAGTTCCGTACTGGCCGTCATCTCGGTGATTCTGTGGCTTGCGCGCCTCGGCATGTTCGCCGGGCTGCACATGGTTGCGAGCCCCTACAACGCGATCGAGCACGCGGTCAGCGATTACGCCGTCGGTCCCACCAAGCGACTCTCCGCCGCGATGACCTGGACCACCGCCCTGGGCTGGCTCACTCTCGCAGGCGCGGTGTGGTGGGGCCTGACCGACTGGCCCGACCGCGGTCTGACGGTCGTCCTCCTGCTGATTCTCACGGCGATCTTCACTGTGCTTCCGCTGGTCCCGACCGACGTCGAAGGCCAGACGATCACGCGTATCGGCATCGTCCACTACGTCCTGGCGATCGCCTGGTTCGCCATCGCGTACTCGCTCACCGGGAACTTCTCCCGCTGGATGACCGACGCGGTCGGCGGCAGCCTGGCGGTCGCCGGACAGGTCCTTCACATCGTCACGCTCGTCGCCCTGATCGCGGCGATCGCGGCGTTGGTCATCACACCCCTGCGTCGCAGACTCTTCGGCACGGCCGAGCGGGTCTTCCTGGTCGCCGTCACGCTGTTCTACCTTCTGGTCGCGATCGCCCTGTTGGGTGCGTGACTGGGCCGGTTCCGGCCGCGGTTCTCGTCGGCGCTACTCGCGCAGTGCGCCGGCCACCATGTGCAGCGCCGCGGAGGTGGCGAGCCGCCGCACCGCACCGCGGTCGCCTGGGAACTTCCGCGTGACGGTGACGGTCGGGCGACCGTCGATCGCCAGGCCGAAGCACACCGTCCCGACCGGCTTTCCGGGACGTTCTCCGCCGGGCCCGGCGATTCCGGTGGTGGAGACGGCGATGTCGGAGCGCAGGACGCGCCTCGCGCCCTCGGCCATCGCAGCGGCGACGGGTTCGCTCACCGCCCCGAGCTCGGCGATGAGGTCTTCGGGGACGCCGAGCACGCCCGACTTCACGTCGTTCGCGTACGAGACCACGCCGCCGAGCATGTAGGCCGAGGATCCCGCACGGTCGGTGAGCGCCGCCGCCACCATTCCGCCGGTGCACGACTCGGCCGTACCGATGGTGCGTGACCCGAGCAGCCGCGCGAGAACCTCGTTGATCGGCTCGCCGTCGGTCGAGAACACGCGGTCGCCGTGCCTGGTCAGGATGAGTTCTTCCAGATCCCGATACGATTGCGCGGCACTGCATTCGAAGCGGGTGACGATCTCGAGTTCGCCGCCTCGCATGCACGTGGTGATCTCGAGCTCGTCGAAGCCTTCGACCACTCCCTCGGCGCGTCGCAACGACACCGCCAGGTCCGCCTCCGACAGCCCGTACGCGAGGATCGTGTGCTGGTCGTACGAGTCGCGCCCGGCGATCGCGTCCTCGACGGCGGAGGTCGCGAGGGCTGCCGGCCACATCCCGTGCACCTCGTGCGGCGGGCCGGGCAGGACCAGGATCGCCGGAACGTCGTCGGTGGCGGCCACCGCCACACCCGGCGCGGTGCCGACAGGCGCAATCGCCTCCGCGCCCGCCGGGATCAGCGCCTGCTTGTCGATCGCCGCCACCACTGCGTCGGGGAGCACGTCGTCGTACTTGCGCCAGCCGCGGATCACCGACTCGATGGTCTGTCGCATCACCGGATCGGCGACGAGGTCGCGGCCGGTGAAATCCGCGACCGCGGCCACGGTGAGATCGTCGGCGGTGGGTCCGAGCCCGCCGGTGGTGACGATCAGATCGACGCGCTCATCGGAGAGGAATCGGAGTTGCGCGGCGAGATCGCGCGGGCGGTCGCCGCAGACGGTGATGTGCGCGACGTCGACTCCGATCTCCAGGAGTCGCTGCGAGACCCACGGACCGTTCCGGTCGGTGATTCGGCCGCTGAGGACTTCGGTGCCGGTGACGACGATTCCTGCGCGAATGCTCACACAGACGAGGTTACGTCGCGAGTGCACACCCGGCCATGAACCCGGCTTCCCGGACCAGCACGCCGTTGCGATGACTCGGTTCGTCTCGTTTACGGTTGGCACATGCGCGGTTCGACTCTTCTGGGCACCTTCGCGAGGGTTCTCGGCTTCTCCCTCCTCGCCGGCATCGTGTTCCCTGTCTTCATCATCGTCTACCTGGTGGTCCCGAGCCCGCCGCTGTGGATGCTGATCGTCGGCGTCATCGGGCTGGTCGACGTCGTCGTCATCGCGACCTTCATCGCCCTCAAGCTCCACAGGTCGCATCCTCCGGTCCAAGAGCTCGACGAGCCCGGGGTCCCCGGCATCGGCACCATCGCGCACGTCGCCGACACCGCCACCGAGATCGGCGGCCACCGAGTGATGGCCTTTCGACTGGAGATCCGCGGGCCGCGGATCGACGAGTTCACCACCGAACTCAAGACCGTGGTACCGACCGCTTCGGTGGGCTCGCTCGGCCGCGGGCTGGTCGGCGTGACTGTCGGCGCCGACGGCCGGGTCGTGATCGACTGGCACGCCACCGCGCTGTACACGGGTGCGGTGCCGGCCCGGTTCGTCTCGGAGGACGACGGTCGCACCCACGACCTCACGGGACAGGCTGAACCTCTGCTGCGGATCGTCGACGCGCTCAGCAGACACGGCGTCGCACTCGGCCCCACGCTCGACATCCGGAGCCATCCCGAGGTCCGCTCCGAGATCCAGACGATTCTCACCGAGCACGAGGCGTCTCGACCCGCGACCGCCGACGGCCGGTCGACTTCGCAGCGACTCGACGAACTCGCCGGGCTGCTCGACGGCGGGCGGATCTCGCGCGAGGAACACGATCGGCTGCGCCTGAAGATCCTCGACGGTCTCTGACGCGGTGAGCGCGGATCGAACCGCCGGCCTCGGGCGCCACGCGGACGGAGGTCGGAGGCCGCGCCTCTCCGGCCTCGGTGGACTTAGTCTGATTTCATGACTTTCGAGCCAGACGGCAAGGATTGGACCTGGGTGACGAGGCAGCGATGCCCCGCGTGCGGATTCGATCCCGCCACCGTCCGGCGGGAGGACGTCGCCGACCGGATCGCCGCGTCGATCACCGGATGGAACACCGTTCTGGCTCGTGCCGACGTGCGCGTGCGGCCCGACGACCACACGTGGTCGGCGCTCGAGTACGCCTGTCACGTCCGCGACGTCGGAAGCGTGATGACCGAACGCCTCGACGAGATGCTGCGCACGCAGCCGGTCTGCTTCGATGACTGGGATCAGGACGCCGCGGCGGTGGAAGCCGACTACGGGTCGCAGAGTCCCGACGCGGTGAGCAGCCAACTCACCGCGGCGGTGGCGGGCTTCGCCGAGATGTACCGGCTCGTGCGAGAGGACGATTGGTCGCGCGAGGGACTGCGCGGAGACGGCACCGTGTTCACGGTGGAGACCTTCGCGATGTACGTCCTGCACGAACTCGAACACCACCGCACCGACGTCGGGCTTCCCGCGCGCGAGTGATCGCACCCACTCCCGTGCCGCCCGACCTATCGTGGAGTCGAGGAGGTGGGGCGATGACCACGGGTTTCGTACTGTCCGGCGGCGCGAACCTCGGGGCGATGCAGATCGGTATGCTCCGCGCTCTCGCCGAACGGGAGGTGCAGCCCGATTTCCTGGTCGGTACCTCGGTGGGTGCGTTGAACGCGGCGTACGTGGCGGGCCGAGGGTTCGGTCCACGCGTCGTCGACGAACTCGGCGACATCTGGCGCGGCTTGCACACGTGGCAACTGTTCCCGCCCAGTCCACGGCACATCGTCAGCGGTCTCCTCGGGCATCAGCCCGCGCTCTTCGGCGACCAGGGACTGCGCAACCTGACCGACCGGTATCTCGACTTCGAGCAGATGGACGACGCGGCCATTCGGCTGACAGTGGTCGCGACCGACCTGCTGACCGGCGACGAGGTGAACATCGATCACGGCCCCGTGGCCGAGGCAGTCCTGGCCAGCACCGCGATCCCCGGACTGCTTCCACCCGTCGAGTGGAACGGCCGGCTGCTGATCGACGGCGGCGTCGCCGACAACACCGCGATCTCGCAGGCGCTCTCCGCACGGGCGGACACCGTCTACGTCCTTCCCTGCGGGTATCCGTGCGCGTTGACCGAACCTCCCACGGGTGTGGCGGGAACGCTGATCCACACGATGACCCTTCTCATCCACAAGCGGCTGATTCGGGACATCCGGGAGTACACCGGCGACGCGGAGCTGATCGTGCTGCCGCCGCCGTGCCCACTCGACATCGGCCCGATGGACTTCTCGCGCGGCGACGAGTTGATCGTCCGCGGCTACGAGTCGGCCGTCGACGCTCTCCGGGTCGACGGCGGCCGCCGCGCGTCTCCCGCGGACCACATCGACATGCATTGGCACTGAACGGACCTCGCGCCTGCACACCGGTCGCCCGGCCCGCCGGCGGCGCCCTCACCCCCGGCGGCGGTCAGCCGCGCACATCGCGAGGGCTACGATGCCAGTCGTGAGTGAATCAGCCTCAGCCCCCGAATTCCTCTACTCCGACCTGCTGCCGATCGGTGCCGACGAGACCCCGTACCGTCTCGTCACCACCGAAGGCGTCTCGACCATCGAGGTCGACGGCCAGACCTTCCTCAAGGTGGCACCCGAAGCGCTCCAGAGACTGACCGCCGAGGCGATGCACGACATCAGCCACTACCTGCGGCCGGCGCACCTGCGGCAGTTGCGGAAGATCATCGACGATCCCGAGGCCTCGGGCAACGATCGCTTCGTGGCCCTCGACCTGCTGAAGAACGTGAACATCTCGGCCGGCGGCGTGCTTCCGATGTGCCAGGACACCGGCACCGCCATCGTGATGGGCAAGAAGTCCGAAGGCGTGCTGACCGGCGTCGACGACGGCGAGTGGATCTCGCGCGGCGTCTACGACGCGTATACCAAGCTGAACCTGCGGTACTCGCAGAACGCTCCGATCACCATGTACGAGGAGCGCAACACCGGCACCAACCTCCCGGCTCAGGTCGAGATCTACGCGACCGAGCAGGGGCCCAAGGGACCGGAGTACAAGTTCCTTTTCATGGCCAAGGGCGGCGGCAGCGCCAATAAGTCGTTCCTGTTCCAGGAGACCAAGGCGATCCTGAATCCCAAGCGGCTGCTGGAGTACCTCGATGAGAAGATCCGCTCGCTCGGCACCGCGGCGTGCCCGCCGTACCACCTCGCGGTGGTCGTCGGCGGCACCTCCGCAGAGTTCGCATTGAAGACCGCGAAGTACGCCTCCGCGCACTACCTCGACACCCTGCCCACCGAGGGCGACCTCTCCGGGCACGCCTTCCGCGACCCGGAACTCGAGGAGGAGGTGTTCAAGCTGACCCAGTCGTTCGGGATCGGCGCGCAGTTCGGCGGCAAGTACTTCTGCCACGACGTCCGGGTGATCCGGCTGCCGCGCCACGGAGCGTCGCTGCCCGTCGCGATCGCCGTCTCGTGCTCCGCCGACCGTCAGGCTCTCGGCAAGATCACCGCCGACGGCGTCTTTCTGGAGCAGTTGGAGACCGATCCCGCGCAGTACATGCCGGACGCCGGCGTCGCCGAGGACATCGCGGGCGGCGAGGTGGTCGAGATCGATCTGAACCAACCGATGGACCAGATCCTGGCCGAGCTCACCAAGCACCCGGTCAAGACACGGCTGTCGCTGACCGGTCCGCT
This sequence comes from Gordonia sp. LUNF6, assembly GCF_047041125.1. Lineage (NCBI taxonomy): Bacteria > Bacillati > Actinomycetota > Actinomycetes > Mycobacteriales > Gordoniaceae > Gordonia > Gordonia sp. LUNF6. The sequence continues at coordinate 1,085,753 of NZ_CP178181.1, read as the reverse complement.
GGTGGTGGCCCGCGACATCGCGCACGCCAAGATCAAGGAACGACTCGACGCGGGCGAGCCGATGCCCGAGTACCTGAAGAACCACCCGGTGTACTACGCCGGTCCGGCCAAGACCCCGGAGGGCATGGCGTCGGGATCGTTCGGTCCCACCACGGCCGGCCGGATGGACAGCTACGTCGAGCAGTTCCAGGCCGCCGGCGGGTCGATGGTGATGCTCGCCAAGGGCAACCGGTCCAAGCAGGTCACCACCGCGTGCGATACGCACGGCGGCTTCTACCTCGGATCGATCGGCGGCCCCGCCGCTCGTCTCGCGCTCGACTGCATCAAGAGTCAAGAGGTCATCGAGTATCCCGAGCTCGGCATGGAAGCCGTGTGGAAGATCGAGGTCGAGAACTTCCCCGCCTTCATCGTCGTCGACGACAAGGGCAACGACTTCTTCACCGATCCGGGCGGCACGGTCAGCGTGCCGCTGAGCGGTGTGCGCATCCGCTCGAAGGAGCGGTAGGTCGCCCAGGTGACGCCGGGAGCGGGGAACGTCTACCGTTCCCGCTCCAGGTTCGCCATCTTGAGGACGTCGAGCCGCCGATCGAGTTCCTCCTCCGACAGCCGGTCGCCGAGGAGCCCGCGATCGATCACCGTCTGCCGGATCGTCTTTCCTTCGCGTAGCGCCTCCTTGGCGACGGCGGCGGCCTCCTCGTACCCGATCGCGGAGTTGAGCGGGGTGACGATCGACGGTGACGATTCGGCGAGCGTCCGCAGGCGGTCCTCATGTGCCACCAGCCCGCTGATGCACCGGTCGGCGAACAGTCGGGAGACGTTGGCGAGCAGAGTCACCGATTCGAGGACATTGCGCGCCATCATCGGGATGTAGACGTTCAACTCGAAGGCGCCATTGCCGCCGCCCCAGGTGACGGCGGCGTCGTTGCCGATCACCTGCGCCGCCACCTGTGTGACGGCTTCGGGAAGCACCGGGTTCACCTTGCCCGGCATGATCGAACTCCCCGGCTGGAGGTCGGGCAGCGCGATCTCGCCGAGCCCCGTGAGCGGCCCCGACCCCATCCAGCGGACGTCGTTGGCGATCTTGGTCAACGACACGGCGATCGTCTTCAGCTGTCCCGACAGTTCCACCAGCCCGTCGCGCGCGGCTTGAGCCTCGAAGTTGTCGCGCGCGAGGCGCAGATCCTCGACACCCGTCAGTCGGACGAGTTCGGCCACCACGAGCGACCCGAACCGGTCGGGCGCGTTGAGCCCGGTCCCGACGGCGGTGCCGCCGATCGGGAGTTCACCCACGCGAGGCAACGTCGATCGGAGGCGTTCGACGCCGGCTTCGACCTGCCGCGCATATCCGCCGAACTCCTGGCCGAGCGTCACCGGGACCGCGTCCATCAGGTGTGTGCGGCCCGACTTGACCACCGACCGCCACTGGTCCGACTTCTCGGCGAGGGCGCCCCGCAGATGCTCCAGCGCCGGAATGAGGGTGCGGACGACGGCCTCGGTGGCGGCCACGTGCGTGGCGGTCGGGAAGGTGTCGTTGGAACTCTGCGACATGTTCACATCGTCGTTCGGATGCACGGTCACGCCGCCGGCCGCCGCGATCGACGCGATCACCTCGTTGGCGTTCATGTTCGACGACGTCCCCGACCCCGTCTGGAAGACGTCGATCGGGAACTGGTCGTCGTGCAGGCCGTCGGCGATCTCCCGCGCCGCTGCGATGATCGCATCGGCCTTGGCCTCGTCGAGCAGCCCGAGATCACGGTTGACCTGTGCGGTCGCCGCCTTCAACAGTCCGAGCGCACGGATCTGAGTGCGTTCCAGCGGACGGAAGCTGATCGGGAAGTTCTCGACGGCCCGCTGCGTCTGCGCACGCCACAGCGCATCGGCCGGGACCTTCACCTCGCCCATCGTGTCGTGTTCGATTCGGTACTCACCAGTGTCTTCAGCCATGTTCTGTTCAACCTCTCCGTCTCGACCGATGTTCCGCTGGCCTGTTCCGTCTGTCCGACCATCCGCGGGCGGACCGAGCAGTTCCGCCCGTCATCCCTTCATCGCCACTCCCTCGCGCCAGTACCCCATGAAGGCGACCTGCGCGCGCGGAATCCCCAGGTCTTTGACCAGTCTGCGCCGCAGCGTGGTGACGACGCGACTCTCGCCCGCGATCCAGTAGTACGCCTGCGCCGCCCTCCCGTCACGACCCGTCTCGTCATGGCCCGTCCCGTCATGGCCCGAACCGGCATGGATCTCCTCGCCGAGTCCGGAGAAGGTCGGCGTCTCCCAGACCAGCGCGTCCGTGTCGGGTGCGTCGACGGCACCGTCCAGGTCGCCCGCGGACTCACCCAGATGACCCAGGACAGCCGCATGCAGCCGCACTCCCTGTCCCGCTCCCTCGCGCGGGAGCCAGTGCACCGCGACGCCCTCGGGCGCATCGATCGGCAGCGCGTCGTCGGGCTCGGGGATCTCGATGTAGGCCGCTCCCGCCAGATCAGCGGGCGCGTCCTCAAGAATGCGGGCGATCGCGGGCGCGGCCGTCTCGTCGCCGGCCAGCAGCACACGTTCGGCCGCGCCCGGCATGTACTCCACTCCGCCGCCGTCGAGTCGCCCGCGGCGCGGTCCCACGATCAGCAACTCGTCTCCCACCGCCGCCGCTGCCGCCCACGACGAGGCCGGTCCGGTCTTGTCGGGCGCCAAGTGCAGGACGAAGTCGACGTCGAACTCCGTCGCGCCGCCGTCGTCGATCCGGAGGTCACGGATCGAGTACGTGCGCATCGCTCCCCTCCGGTCCTCGGGAATCGCCAGCCAGTCCTGATACCAGGTGTCGGAGTCGGACAACTCCGGGAGCTCACCGGCGGCCGGAGGGAAGATCAACTTCATCCGCTGGTCGAATGTGGCGCCGGGATTGCCGAACCCGGTGAGGCCGGCCCCGGTGAACGTGATACGGACGAAGTTCGGCGACAGCCGCTGCACGGCGCCGACGGCGGCACGCGTGACGCACAGCGGCGGCAGCGGGGTGGTCTCGGCGACAGGCATGGATCTCCAATCGGTGCGGTCGGCTACATCGACGAGCCGGCGCGGTTGACACGGATGAGCAGGTAGATGAGGAAGGGCGCACCGAGGACACCGGTCACGACACCGACCGGATAGCGGTGGCCGAGCGCGTATTGACCGACCAGGTCGCCCGCCAGTACCAGGGTGGACCCCACCAGCGCCGACGGGATCAGCGGTGAGGAACCGGGGCCGACGAGCCGGACCGCGATGGGGCCGGACATGAACGCGACGAAGGAGATCGGACCGGCCGCCGCGGTTGCGAATGCCAACAGCAGCACGGCTCCGAGGATGAAGACCAGACGCGCGGCATCGACGCGAGTGCCGAGACCTGCGGCGGAATCGTCACCCAGGGTGAGCACCGCCAGGTTCCGCGAGTTGACGACGAGTGCCGGCAGCAGCACCGCCATCGCGGCGGCCAGCGGCACCAGTTGCGGCCAGGAGGCGTCGGCGAGGCTTCCGGTGAGCCACTGCAACGCGGCCGCCACATCCCACTGCGATGCCTTGGCCAGCACGTACGAGACGAGGCTGCTGAGCATCGCCGCCACGCCGATGCCGATGAGGATCAGGCGTGTTCCGGCGAACCCTCCGGCGATCGACAACCCGTACACCGCCCCCACGGTGAGCAGTGCACCGACCAGCGCGGCCACCGACACCGCCGGTCCGGTGAGTCCGAAGACCACGATCGCGCCGACCGCCGACGCCGACGCACCCCAGGAGATCCCGATGATGTCGGGCGAGGCGAGCGGATTGCGCAGCAGAGACTGAAAAGTCACCCCGGCCAGACCGAAGGCGGCGCCGGTGAGCAACGCCGTCGCCGCTCGGGGAAGTCGCAGCTCGCCGACGGTGAACGAGGCGCCCGGAACCGTCTGCCCGCTCAGCACGCGCAGGACGTCGCCGAGCGGATAGAAGGTCTTGCCGACCATCAGACTGACGAACAACAGCCCGATCACAGTAAGAGCCAACACCCCGGTCACGAGCCGGGCGCGCCGAACCCGTGCACGACGGCCGGCGAAGAGGTCGAAGGCGGGAGATTCCGTCGCGGCGGTCACAGCGCACGCACCCGCTGACGACGAACTATCCAGATGAACACGGGCGCTCCGATGAGCGCCGTCACCACGCCGACGTCCACCTCGCTCGGTCGGGCCACGAGCCGGCCGACGACGTCCGACAGCACCAGCAGCCCGGCGCCGGCGAGTGCGGAGAAGGGCAACAGCCATCGGTGGTCGGCGCCGATTGACGCGCGGCATGCGTGAGGCACGAGCAGGCCGACGAATGCGATCGGACCGGCGATGGCGGTGGCCGCACCCGCGAGCACGACCGCCGCGATCCCGGTCACCAGACGAGTGCGGAACACGTTCTCCCCCAACGCTGTCGCGACATCGTCGCCGAGTGACAGAGAATTCATCCCGCGAGCGCATCCGAGCATCACGATCGCCCCCGCCGCGAGGAAGGGCGCGACCACACCGATGCGGTGCCAGTCCGCGCCTCCGACGCCGCCGACCTGCCAGTGCTGGAACTTCTGCATCACGTCGACGCGAGGGAGCAGGACTGCGCTGATGAGGCAGGTCAGCGCGGCGGCGGTGGCCGCGCCGGAGAGGGCGAGCTTCAGCGGCGTCGCACCGCCGAAGCCCATGGAACCGACCGCGTAGACGAAGACCGCGGTGGCGAACGCTCCCGCGATCGCCACGGCGATGTACCAGTAGGGGTCGGACATCCCGAAGGCCACGATGCCGGTGACGACGGCGAGCGAGGCGCCCGTGGAGATCCCGAGGATGCCGGGATCGGCCACCGGATTGCGAGTCACGGCCTGCATACCCGCGCCCGAGAGAGCGAGGGCCGCGCCGACCAGCATCGCCAATACGGTGCGCGGAATCCGTTTGAGCACCGCGGCTTCGGCGATGCCGTCCGATCCGCCGGTGAGCGCGCCCCAGATCTCTGCTGGACTCACCGCGCGTACACCGAAGGCCACCGAGACACCGAACAGGATGACGAGGAGGAGCGCGCCCGCGATCAGACTCCCGATTCGCACCCCGACGCCGCGAGCCGCCGATCGGTCCGGGACAGTGTCCCGTCGGGTGGGCGCGACCGCGGTCACTTGTCGGTCAGTCCCGCGGCCAGAGTGGAGAAGTAGTCGTCGATGCCCCACGGGATCGACAGCGGCGACGGATTCGCCATGGCGGCCAGCGGGGTCGCGTCCTTCAAGATCGCGACGTGCCCGGCAGCGATCGCGGGGATCTTCGACAGCAGCGGGTCGGCCTTCAGCCGCGCGACCGTGGAGTCGTCGCCGTAAGTCACGACCAAATCGACGTCACGGAACCGTTCGGCCTGCTCGGCACTCTCCTCGACGTAGAACTCGTCGGTCCCCGCGCTCTTCGCGGCCACCTCCGCCGGCGGCGCCATTCCGACGCTGTCGAGGAAGCCCTGCCGAGTGTCGTGCGTCGTGTAGAAGCCGATCTTGCTCAGATCGGTCGGGTCGAGGTACGCGAACATCACCTTGCGCCCCTTGAGCTCGGGATGCTTGTCGAGGGAGCCGATCACCTGACCGGTGAGCTTCTCGATCAACCGATCCCCCTCTGCTTGGAGCCCGATCGCTTTGGAGTTCATGCGGACCATGTCCTGCCAGGACGTGCCCCACGCGGTCTTCGGGTAGGCCACCACGGGTGCGATCTTCGAGAGCTTGTCGTACTCCTCCTTCGAGAGCCCCGAGTACGAGGCGAGGATGACGTCGGGCCGCGTGTCGGCGACCGCCTCGTAGTCGATGCCGTCGGTTTCGTCGAACAATTCCGGCGTCGGTGCACCGAGTCGCTTGAGTTCGTCCTCCACCCACGGCAGCACACCGTTGCCGTTATCGTCGCCCCACGCCGCCTTGCTCATGCCTACCGGGACCACGCCCAGCGCCAACGGCACCTCGTGATTGGCCCACGCGACGGTCGCCACACGCTCCGGCTTGCTCTCGATGGTCGTGGTTCCGTACACGTGCTCCACCGTCACCGGGAATCCTGCGCCCCCGGCACCCGATGATCCCGCCCCGTCGCCGGAGGAAGAACAGGCCGCCAGCGAGACGGTGAGGGCGGTCGCGAGAACGAGGCCGAGCAGTCGGCGAGGTGACATCAGCAGCACTTCCGAATTGTCGAATTAGGTCAGCCTATTATTGGCTAGGCTTCCCTAATGTAACAGGCCCGGTCGTTGGCTCAGAACAGGCCCGTGACCCGCGACACTCGGGTTAAGGTCCATCCGAACGCCCCGTCAATTCGCATGTCTCACGACCGAATGGGAGCCCACCGAGATGATGAAATTCCTGCAGAACCTCGGCAAATCGATCATGCTGCCGGTGGCCGTCCTGCCGGTGGCGGCGATCCTCGTCGGTATCGCCAACTGGATCATCGGTATCAACGACGACAAGCCGAACGTCGTCACCTCGTTCCTGCAGACCGCGGGCCTTGCGGTGCTTTCGAACATGGCTCTGCTGTTCGCGGTCGGCGTGTCGATCGGTATGGCCCGCAAGTCCGACGGCACGTCGGCGCTCGCCGGTCTGGTGTCGTGGCTGGTCGTCACCAGTCTGCTGGCGCCCACGTCGGTGATGACACTCCTCGGCCGCGGGTACACGACGTCGATCGCCGAAGAGGGCGCGACCATCACCGAGGGCCAGAAGCTCATCATGGAGAACGGCCATCTGGCGATCCAGACCCCGGACGTCAACGAGGCCTTCGCACCCGGAGCGTTCCAGAACGCGTTCATCGGCATCCTGTGCGGCATCATCGGTGCGCTCTGTTACAACCGCTTCAAGGACGTCAAGCTGCCCGACGCGCTGTCGTTCTTCTCCGGCCGCCGGTCGGTGGCCATCGTGACGGCGGGAGTCTCCCTGATCGTCGCGCTCATCCTGCTGTTCATCTGGCCGCTCGTCTACAGCGGCCTCGTCTGGTTCGGTGAGCACATCGTCGATCTCGGCGCCGTCGGCACCGGGCTCTACGGCTTCTTCAACCGGTTGCTGATTCCGTTCGGACTGCACCACGCTCTGAACTCGGTGTTCTGGTTCGACGTAGCGGGGATCAACGACCTGAACAACTTCCTCTCGGGTGAGGGCACGTTCGGCGTGACCGGTCAGTACATGACCGGGTTCTTCCCGATCATGATGTTCGGCCTTCCGGGCGCCGCGCTCGCGATGTACACCACCGCGAAGACGACGCGGAAGAAGATCGCCTACGGCATCCTGCTCTCCGGCGCGGTCTCGTCGTTCTTCGTCGGCGTCACCGAACCGCTCGAGTTCGCCTTCATGTTCCTGGCTCCCTTCCTCTTCGTGATCCATGCGGTCTTCATGGGCATCTCGATGGCGATCTGCCAGCTTCTTCCGGTCCGAATGGGCTTCGGCTTCTCCGGCGGCTTCGTCGACTTGGTGCTGAACTGGAAGAACCCGATGGCCGAGAATCCCTGGATCATCATCGTGCTGGGCATCGGTTGGTTCTTCGTCTACTTCCTGGTGTTCCGGTGGGTGATCCTCAAGTTCCAGCTCAAGACGCCTGGGCGCGAGGACGACGAACCCGTCGACGCCGATGACGAGGGAGGCGTCTCAGCCGGGTTCATCGGCACCGCGGCCAAGTTCATCGACGCTCTCGGCGGCAAGGCCAACATCCTCGAACTCGACAACTGCGCCACCCGTCTGCGCATGGAGATCGACGACACGGGCAAGGTCGACGATTCCGCGCTCAAACGGGCCGGAGCTGCCGGCACCATGAAGCCCGGCGGCCATTCGGTGCAGGTCATCTATGGACTCAACGTCCAGTTCGTCAAGGACGCGATGGAGAAGATCATGTCCGGCGAGGTGGATCCGACGGCGGTCGAAGCCGCGGTGGACGCAGTGGACGAGGCCGAGGCTGCCGTCGCCGAGGCGGAGGCCGAGGAGGGTGCCGCGCACGACGGCTCGACCGCCGTCCTGACGAAACCGGCAGCGAAGGTCATCACTCTGCAGCGCCCGCTCCAGGGGTACGCGGTCGACCTCTCGGAGGTCCCGGACAAGACCTTCTCCAGCGGCATGATGGGGCCGGGCGCGGCCGTCGTCCCCACGTCGGGCGAAGTGGTGGCCCCCGCAGATGCGACCGTCGTGACGGTGTTTCCCACCGGTCATGCCATCGGACTCCGACTAGAGGACGGCACGGAGGTGCTGATTCACGTCGGCCTCGACACCGTGAAACTCAAAGGCGACGGGTTCGAACCACTCGTGAAGGCCGGCGACACGGTCAGCGCCGGACAGCCGATTCTCAACGTCGATCTGGCCAAGATCCAAGCCGCGGGCTTCGCCACCGTGACCCCGGTGGTCGTCATGAACGACAAGTCCGCGACCGTCGAACTGACCTGACGGAGACCGCCGCGCGTGCTGGAATCATGCGCGGCGGCGGGTGCAGGTTCTGAGCTTGTCCGGCGTGGTGGATGGTGTTCAGGCGCCAGGGGTGGTCGGTGGTGGCTGGTCGCCAGGCCATGCGTCCGGCATCGGGCCCATCCGGGAGGATGATGGTCTCCCACTGTCCGCGTTTGGTGCCGACGGCGCGGTTGTGGCGCCCGCACGCGGCGCCGAGAGCATCGATGTCGGTGCGCCCGGCCGGGGTGACCCAGTCCGGTGCGTGATGGGCCTGGGTTTGCGCGAACGGGCGGTCGCAGCCGGGTGCGGTGCAGCCGCGGTCGCGGGCGAACAACGCCAACCGCTGCGCCTTACTCGCACACCGCGCACCGCGGCCTTGGTAGAGGACTTCGCTGGTGTGATTCCGGAAGACGGCCAGGTGCGGCACGGCGTCGGCGGCGAGCCGGACGAGTTCGCCGATCGGGATGCGGGTGCCGGTGGCAGTCAGGGCGATTCCGGCGTGGGCGGCGAGTTCTTGATCGGTAACGGTGATGACCAACTCGGCTGGTATCCGGTTCGGTGCTCCGAGTCCGCCGTGGGCGAGAACGTAATCACACAGGGCCAGCAACGCATCGTGTGTGCGCTGAGCGGCACTGCGCAGATCCCGACCCCGCGCCGCCGCCAAAGCCTCGGCGTCAATGCCGTCGGCGTCAATGGTTCCAGTGGGTGAGTCGGGGTCGGCGGGATTGTTCATCCCGGGCGCGGCCCAGGCGGTCAAGATCACCTCGAACTTCGCCCGCAACTCCGGAGTAATCGCGCCACGGACTCTGCTCATCAACTGGCGGTCTTGCGGGAGGATGGTGATTCCGCGTTGGCGTTGCCGGTCGACGTGATCACTCTCCTGCCCGTCCGGATCCAGATGGGCGAGCAGGCGGTCACCGACCTTGCCCAGATCATCGGGGTTCAGTCCGGCCGCTGCGTCGGCCAACTCCGCCTCGGCACGCGCTTTGACCTCCGGCGAGATGCAGCCCGGTACTTTCGCCAGCACCGCGGAGATCACCAACGCGTGTTCGGCGCCGACAGTCCCGGCCGCCACCGCTGCGGCGGTCGCAGGCTTCCGCGGAGGCAGAGTCTGCCCTTGAAAGTTGGAGAACTCACCGATCGCCTCGGCCATCCGCAGCCGTCGGCCCGCCTCGCGGGTTCCCAGCCGCAGCCCTTGCGAGAGGTACTGGTGCGGATTCAGATAGCCCGCGGTGCGGTGCGCGTTGCGATCGGAGACCTCCACCAGCAGCGCAGCGGAGACGCCGTCCCAGCGGCGCCGAATCCGTTCGGCGATCTGCGTGTGCGCCAACAGGTCCGGTTCGGTCTCCGGCGACAGGGAGGTCTCGGCGAGTTTGACCGCCGCGGCATCGATCAACGCCAACAACTCTGAAGGCCGGTCCGGCAGCGCGAGACCAGTGACACCTGTAACGATCGAAGCGCTCATCGCTGCCACCTCCCCCGAGTGTTTCAGCTGGTCAAGCCGTCTTTACCTGACTAACTGAAAGCTATCACCCGGGCGTGACAGAGATCACTGACGGCCGGCACGACTCACCTTCGCGACTTCGCCGCCTCGACGAACCTGCTGATCGCGGCCAGATCCTTGACGCCCGGCGCGGACTCGACGCCACTGGACACATCGACACCCCACGGGTGCGCTTGAGCGATCGCGTCCGCGACGTTGTCCGGAGTGAGTCCGCCCGCGAGCAGCCACTGGCCCGACAGTCCGCGGTCAGTGAGCATCGACAGATCCCAGCGCTCCCCCGACCCCGGCTTCGGCGCATCGAGAAGCAGCCGCTCCTCCCCGTACGCTCCGACCGTCAACGGCGGCTCGTGCACCAGCGATGTCGCGCGCCAGATCCGGCCGATCCCTTCCGCCGCCGCACGAAAGTCCGCTTCTCCGTAGCGACGCCCGTGCAGTTGCAGAACGTCGAAGCCGAGGTCGACGGCCAGGGCCGCGGCATCGACCGCGGGCTTGTCGTTGACGACGAGAACGATGTCCAGGCCGGGCCCTCCCGCGCTTCGTCCAGCGCGCACCACCGCGCGCGCCCGGTCGCGATCGACGGCACGGGGACTCGTCTCGTTCATCACCACACCGATCGCATCGGCTCCGGCCGAGACCGCCGCACCGACAGCATCCTCCGACGTCAGGCCGCACACCTTCACGTACATGCCGTCCATGCTAGCCACCGGGCGATTAGGTGACCGGCCGGTAACCCGTGCTACAGTGCGATAGAAATAAGCGATCGCTTAGAAATTTCCCGGCGGAGCGGAGGTCAACCATGGCGAAGCACTCGGCCGTCGACCCCGACGAACCGACGACCAAGTCCGAGCAGACGCGCAAGCGTCTCCGCGAGGGCGCGATGGCGTCCTTCTCCGAACTCGGTTTCCACGGCACGGGAACCCGGCACATCGCGACTGCCGCGGGAATGAGTCCCGCCGCGGTCTACGTGCACTACAGCTCGAAAGAGGAACTGCTCTTCGAGATCTCGCTCGCCGGCCACGAGGCGATCCTCCGGATAGTGCGCGATGCCGCGGCGGGCACGGACGATCCCGTCGAGCAGTTGCGCCGCTTCATTCGCGAGTTCGCGATGTACCACGCCGACCGGCACGTGAGCGCCCGCGTGGTGAACTACGAGCTCCGCGCACTCGAGCCCGACCACCGTGCGCAGATCGTCGACCTGCGCAAGCAGATCGAAGACGTGCTCGCGGCGATCCTCCACCGCGGCATCGACCAGGGAGTCTTCGACACTCCCGATCCGCGGATGGCGGCAGTTGCGATCGTCGGCAGCAGCGTCGACGTGGCCCGTTGGTTCCGCGACGGCGGCACCTGGTCGACGACCCAGGTGGCCGACTTCTACGCGGACGCCGCACTCCGCATAGCCGGAGCCAAGTCCTGAAACACCCGCAGCCCTACCCGCTGTGACCCATCGAAGAAGGAGGTGGCGCGATGCGCCGCGAAATCTACACCGAGGACCATGAAGCTTTCCGGGAGACGATCCGGGCGTTCATCGAATCCGAGATCGTGCCCGTCTACGACGAGTGGCTCGAGAACGGCATCGTGCCGCGCGACTTCTACCTGAAGATCGGCGAGCTCGGCGTCTTCGGCATCGAGGTGCCCGAGGAGTACGGCGGCGCGGGCGTGGACTCGTACAAGTACGAGGCCGTCCTGACCGAGGAGATGGCCCGCGCCGGCGTCAGCCTCGGCGGCTCCGCGGCACACATCCCGCTGTGTCTCCCTTACCTCCTCAAGCACGCCAACGAGGAGCAGAAGAAGCGCTGGCTGCCCGGCATGGCGTCCGGCGAGACCATGTTCGCCATCGCGATGACCGAGCCCGGCACCGGCTCCGACCTCGCGGGTATGCGCACCACCGCGAAGCTCTCCGAGGACGGCAGCCACTACGTCCTCAACGGCGCCAAGACCTTCATCACCGGCGGCGTCAACGCCGACCGCGTGATCGTCTGCGCACGCACCTCGGCTCCGAGCGAGACCGATCGCCGCTTCGGCATCACCCTCCTGGTCGTCGACACCAAGTCGGAGGGCTACGCCGTCGGACGCAAGCTCGACAAGCTGGGTCTGCGCACCTCCGACACCGCGGAGCTGTCGTTCACCGACGTCAAGGTCCCCGTGGAGGACCTCCTCGGCGAGGAGAACCAGGGCTTCTACTACCTCGGACAGCACCTGCCGCGCGAGCGCCTCTCGATCGCCGTCGGCGCGTACGCGCAGGGTGCGGCGGCGATCCGCTTCGCCAAGGAGTACACGCAGGAGCGTCAGGTGTTCGGCAAGCCCGTCGCCGCGTTCCAGAACACCAAGTTCGAGCTGGCCGCGTGCAAAGCGAAGGTCGACGCGATGGAAGCGGTCGTCGACCGCGCACTCGAGGCCTACGACAAGAACGAGCTGACCGCCGCCGATGCCGCGTCCGCGAAGCTGTTCTGCACCGAAGCCGCGGCCGACGTGATCGACCGCTGCCTGCAGCTGCACGGCGGCTACGGCTACATGAACGAGTACCCGATCGCCCGCCTGTACGCCGACAACCGAGTCAACCGGATCTACGGCGGTACGAGCGAGGTCATGCGCTCGATCATCGCCAAGGACATGGGTCTGTAAGGGGACATCCGACCTCCGACGCTCTAGTCTCGGGCGCGTGAGCCATCGACTGCCCGAGCCGGAGCCGAGAGACGACCCACCGCCGCGTGCGGAGCGACGCCGAAAGGCCGACGTTCCGCACGCGGCGGCGCATTCCGGCCATTCGCACGGCCATCATCACGGCGGCGGCGACCTCCCGGGCCAGCTGACTCGCTACGCGAAACCGGTGGTGATCGGACTGCTGTCCGTCGCCGCACTCGCCGTCGGCATCGGGATGATCGTGCTGTGGCCGGGCCACGCCGACCGCCCGATTCCCATGCAGTTCCGATCCGCCACGGGCGGTCCGATCCAGGTGTCCGATGCCGAGGTGATCTCGCAGATCAAGGCCGACTGCTCGTCACCGGCGACGGGCGTGGCGTCCGCGGAGTTCCCCACCGTCCCGACCACCGGTGGCCCGTGCCGGGCGTCGATCCTCAAGCTGACGTCGGGCCCTGACTCCGGGCGCTACACGGTCCTGATGATCGCGACGAACGCCGCTCAGTCTGCGGACGTCCCCGGTGCGCCGGCGGCCGACCCAGCCACCGCAGACGAACCACAGCCCGGGCAGCCCACGCTTGAGAAGGGCGACGCGATCCGCGTCAGTGCGATGCCTGGCCCGGACGGCCGCGCCCGCTACGGCTTCTACGACTACCAGCGGGGAACCGGCATCATCGTCTGGGCCATCGCCTTCGTGCTCGCGATCATCGCCGTCGCGACGTGGCGCGGCGCCCGCGCGATCGTCGGTCTGATCGTGGCCTTCGTGGTCCTCGGCTTCTTCACTCTGCCATCGATCCTCGACGGGCATTCCGTGGTCGGCGTGGCGGTGGTCTCGGCGGCCGCGATCCTGTTCGCCGTCCTCTATCTCGCGCACGGCTTCAATCTGCGGACCAGTTCGGCTCTGCTCGGCACGCTGGCCTCACTCGTCCTCGCGACCGTCCTGAGCCGTCTGGCGATATCGACGATGAGTCTCACCGGACTGTCTGCCGAATCAACCGCCAATCTGCAGTTCTACCAGGGCACCATCTCCCTCAACGGACTGCTGCTGGCCGGATTCGTGATCGGCACCATCGGAGTCCTCAACGACGTGACGATCACCCAGGCGTCGGCGACCTTCGAGCTCGCCGCGATTCCGGGACAGACCCGCCTCGGCGCATTCCGCTCGGCGATGCGCGTCGGGCGGGACCACATCGCCTCGACGGTGTACACGCTCGTCTTCGCCTATGCGGGCAGCGCCCTGCCCCTGCTCCTGTTGTTCTCGGTGGCGGCTCAGCCCTTCAGCTCACTGATCACCAGCGAGGAAGTCGCGATCGAACTGGCGCGCGCCTTCGTCGGCGGCATCGCTCTCGCGGGCAGCGTGCCGCTCACCACCGCGATCGCCGCCGCACTTGTGAGGCCGGGCGCACAGGCAACGGAGAAGTGAACGAGTTCACCTTGCACGGAAAGTGGTACTGACTAACAATCGTTAGCATGTCATCGATTCTCTACCGCGTCGGACGGTTCTCATTCCGGCACAAATGGTGGGTGCTCGCCACCTGGGTGGCCGCGCTTGTGATCGTCGCGGGAGCCGTCGGCGCACTGCAGCCGAAGTTCGCGCAGGACTTCGACCTGCCGGGCACGGACGGCGGCGTCGCGATGGAGCAGCTGCAGGAGAACTTCCCCGCGCAGAACAAGCAGCAGGAGGAACCGTCGACGATCGTCGTCGTCGCGGCGGACGACGGTCTCGCCCGCCATGCCGACGAGATTCAGTCGCTGGTCGCCGACCTCAAGACGCTCGACGAGGTTGACGCCGGGACGGTCTTCGACCCGCTCGCCGTCGCGGCCGCTAAACCGGAGATGGCCTCCGCCGTCATCGGCGACGGCGGCAAGATCGGGCTGATCAGCGTTCACCAGAAGATCAATCTGATGGACGTGGACGTCGCGACCAAGAATCAGCTGCTCGACGTGCTGGAGAAGCATCGCGGCGACGGCCTGAAGGTCGAGGCCACCGGCGGCGTCATGTCGGCGCAGGAGCCCGCGGGCAAGGCCGAGCTGATCGGCTTCGCCATCGCCTTCGTCATCATGATCATCGCCTTCGGCGCGCTCATCGCGGCCTTCATCCCGTTGGTGACCGGCATCGTCGGCGTCGGACTCACGATGATGCTGGTGACTCTCTCAGCCGAGGTCCTCTCCATCAATCAGGCCGCCACGGCGATCATCACCATGCTCGGAATCGCGGTCTCGATCGACTACGCACTGTTCATCGTCTCGCGCTACCGGTCCGAAGCCGCGCGAGGCGGTGACCGAGCCGACGCCGCGGGCCGCGCCGTCGGCACCGCCGGATCTGCGGTCGTCTTCGCCGGCCTGACGGTGATCATCGCGGTGGCCGCCCTGATGGTCATCGGTATCCCGATCATCACCCAGATGGGCCTCGGCGCGGCCGTGGCCATCCTCGTCGCCGTCCTGGCCGCGCTGACCTTCATTCCGGCGCTGCTGGGCGCCTTCGGTCGCTTCGCCTTCACACCCCGGATTCCGTGGATCAGGCACGCCGAGGAATCGAAGGACTCCGACTCCCTCGGAGTCAAGTTCGGCCGGACTCTGGTCAACAAGCCGATTCCGTTCGTCGTCGCCGGCCTCGCGATTCTGATCGTCGCGGCCATCCCGATCAAGAACATGACCCTCGGTATGGACACCGTCACCGACGACCAGGTGGCCGGACAGGAGTTGATGGCGAAGGGCTTCGGCGCCGGTGTCGCAGGTCCGCTGGTGGTGGTGATGCACACCGACGAGGGCACCATCGACGCGGCGGCGAACACCGCCGTCGCCAAGATCAAGGCGCTGCCCGGCGTCGCGGCGCCGGAAATGGTGTCCTGGACCGGCAATGGCCCGTCCCCGCAGAACCCGAACGCGGGCGCGGATTCGGCGATGATCATCGTCACGCCGCTCAGTTCGCCGTCCTCGCCGCAGACCCACGACCTGGTCGAGGCCATCCGCGACACCTCCGGGGCGGTCGAGGCACAGGGAGCGGAGATTCATGTCGGCGGCCAGACGGCGATCATGTCCGATCTCTCGGCGAAGCTCGACAAGGCACTGATCCCCTACCTCGTCGTCGTGGTGGGTCTGGCCTTCCTGATCATGATCGGGGTCTTCCGCTCCATCTGGGTTCCGCTGATCGGCACCATCGGTTTCGTGTTCTCGATGCTGGCGACGTTCGGCATCACCACGGCCATCTTCACCGACGGCACCTTCGGCCTGATCGACCACACCAAGCCGCTGCTGTCGTTCCTGCCGATCTTCCTGATCGGCGTCGTCTTCGGCCTCGCGATGGACTACCAGGTGTTCCTGGTGACCCGCATGCGTGAAGAGTTCATTCACGGCATGAGCGCGAAGGACGCGATCGTCGCCGGCTACCGCCACGGCGCCCGCGTGGTGGTGTCCGCCGCAGTCATCATGATCAGCGTCTTCGCCGCGTTCATGCTGTCGCCGGACACGACCGCCAAGATGATGGGCTTCGCCCTCGCGATCGCCGTCTTCTTCGACGCCTTCCTCGTCCGAATGGTCATCGTTCCGGGCCTGCTGGCGTTGCTCGGCAACCGCGCGTGGGGTCTGCCCCGCTGGCTCGACAAGCTGGTCCTCAACTTCGACATCGAAGGCGAGAAGGTCCGCGACCGCGGCCTGCCCTCGACCGAGACACCGGTGGCGGTGGGCGGCAACAGCCCCGAGCCGAGCCCGAGCGGGACGGCATAGAGTACGGACATGAACGACAATCCGACCGCCGCGGCCCCGAGGACCTCCTCGGGGCCGCGGCCCGGTTTACGCGAACGCCAGAAGGCCCGGACTCGGGCCGACATCCGGGCGGCAGCACTCGAGCTCTTCGACCGGAACGGCTACGAGGCGACCACCGTCGCGCAGATCGCCGAGGCGGCTAATGTCTCGCACACCACGTTCTTCCGCTACTTCCAGTCGAAGGAACAGGTCATCATCAGCGACGACCTGGATGACGAGCGCGACGCGATCCTCCAGGAGATCCCCGCCGGTCTGAGCCACTTCGGTCTCGTCCGCGAACTCATCACGCGGATGTACCGGATCGCGGAGAAGGACGAGTGGGCGGCCAATCTCGAACGGCTCCGGATTCTGCACAGCGAGCCGAGCCTGCGCGCGACGTACCAGTTCGAGTCCGACCGCGTGATCTCAGCGGCGACCGACTACTTCGCCGACTATCTCGGCGTCGCGCACGACGATTTCCGGCTCCGCGTGTTCGTCTCCGCAGTCTCCGGAGTGATGTTCCATCTCACCGACATCACCCGCACCGGCCTGGCCTCACTCGACGAATGCCTCGCAGCCCTCGACCTGATGGAGCAGGGGCTGCCGGTCTGACGGGTCGGCTGTGGGTCGGCTGATGGGGCACCGGCTACCCGGTGCGGTCGGCGCCCCGCTCGAGACCGGTATCTCGGCCGCGTCCGCAGTACGCTGAATCCGTGGGTGGCGTGATGGGTGCGATCGGACACTACTGGTGGTTGATCTTCGTCTTCGGCGGAACGATCGGCGGTGCCGTACGTGCGCTCGGGGCATGGAACGAGCGTCGCGCCGAGCGACGGCTCGAGCGCTACCGCCTGCGGCAGGAGGCCAAGGTCGCGCTCGCCCGGGCCCAGAGCCGGGCCCGGGTGGATGCCGAATCGCTCGAGCGCGATCTGCGTCGCGCGGTCACCGAGCACCAGACCACCGACGATCGATGGTTCGGGTACGAGACGGATCTGGCGACCATCCTCGACTACCCGATGCTCGTCGACCTGCGCGAACCGCTGACCGCGGAGTTCCATCGCGCGCGCAGCCGCGCCGAACTGCTGCGTCCGTCTCCCGACGACACCTCACCCGAGGCCGTCGAACGCTATCGCGACGCCGTCCACGATTACGCGACAGCACTCGACGTGGCCGAGAAGGAGGCGCGCAGGCGCAGGCGCGGCGATTTCAATCCGGCCGAGCAGGAACGTCTCGCCCGTGCCCAGCGGCTGCTGAATCTGGCGGGCGACGAGGCTGCGAGTCCGCAGGAACGACAGCAGGCTTATGCTCGGGCGCGGCGGGAACTCGACGGGCTGATCGACCTCCCCGCGGCCGGCGCCGCGGAATTGGAGCAGCGGCTGCGCGTCGCATTGGAGGGACCGGCCCGCCCCGACAGTTGAGGACGCCGATGACCAGTGCTGACCGATCCGATTCGACCATCGGGCCGTATCGGCTCGTCCGACTCCTCGGCCGCGGCGGGATGGGCGAGGTGTACGAGGCGATCGACACTGTCAAGGACCGGACGGTGGCACTCAAACTCCTACCTCCCGGCCTCGCCGGCGACGACGCCTTCCGAGCGCGCTTCATGCGCGAATCACAGACCGTCGCCAGGCTGAACGACCCGCACATCATTCCGATCCACGACTTCGGTGAGATCGACGGTCGGCTCTTCCTCGACATGCGGATCGTGCACGGTCGCCACCTCCGCGCGCGGATCGACGACGGTCTGCGCGATCCCGGCCTGGCCGTCCATGTGATCGAACAGGTCGCTGCGGCGCTCGACGCCGCACACGCCTCCGGTCTGCTGCATCGAGACGTGAAGCCCGAGAACATCCTGCTCGACGGCCGGGACTTCGCGTACCTCGCCGATTTCGGACTCGCCCAAGCCGCCGGTCAGACTCGTCTCACGTCGACGGGAATGGCGATCGGTTCGTTCGCATACATGGCGCCCGAACGGTTCGGCTCCGAGACTCCGGTCAGCCCGCGCAGCGACGTGTACGCCTTGGCATGTGTCCTGTACGAGTGCCTCACCGGTTCCACGCCCTATCCGTCGACGAGCATCGAACAGGTCATCGCCGGCCACCTGAGCCGTCCGGTGCCACCGACGGGCACACCGTTCGACGCCGTCATCGCCGCGGGCACCGCCAAAGACCCGGCCGACCGAATCGCGTCCGCGGGTGCGTTCGCCGCTGCCGCCCGAGCGGCCCTGACCGGGCAGCGCCCCGCGGCGCCGATCCCCGCGGCACCGATTCCCGCGGCACCCATTCCCGCGCACGCGCCGACAATGGTCGCTCCGAAACCGGTGCCGACACCGACGACCGCACCGCGATCGAACCGCGCCCGAAACGGCGTCATCGCCGCCGGCGTGGCCGCCGTGGTCCTCCTCGCCGCTGGGACGATCGCCTGGCTCTACTCGTCTGGAACCGGCGGTCCCGATACGGCCGCGGCGACCAGCACCCTCAAGCCCGCGCCGGTCACCCAGACTGCGACGGTCGGAGGCACGGGGACGGTCGGAGGCACGGGGACGGTCGACGGCACGGGCGATCGATCGGAGTCCACACTGACCGAATCGGCTCACGCGGAGCCGACGCCGGTCGACGAAGTCAGTCCCGTCCCCGGCCTCGGCGCCGGAGATCTGGGCCTGCCGACACCCATCAGCCGGCCGTCGTGCAACGGGCAGGCCGTCACCGTCGTCTACAACGCGGTCACGCCGGGTGCATATGCGGCTGAGATCGCCGCGGCGCTCGCCCGGTACCCGGGTGCCTCCTATCTGCGTACCGATCACTCCTGCGCATCGCTCAAACAGTCAGAGAACGGGAACCCCGTCTACGCCGTCTACTACCCCGGTTCGTCACCGGCCGCCGCATGCGCCACCACCTCGCGCCTGCGCGGCGGAGCATACACGCGACGTCTCGATGACGTGACGCCCGTCGGTACCGACATCTGCTGAGGAGTCAGCGCGTCACCGATTCACCGGAACCCGCCACGACCTGCGGCGATGCACACCGGCCCGACTCGAGTCGCCGACCGGTCGAAGGCGTTCACCTTGAGGCGTTACCATCCTGCTGTGCTGGAAGATCTCAACAAGAAGGCCAAGAAGGCCGGACTCCACGTCGCCGACGCGAAGAAACGTGACCGTTACAGCATCCGAAAGGTCAAGAACGGCAAGCTCGTGGCCAAGAATGTCGACGCCGAGGAAGCTCTCCGAGTCATCAAGCAGTACAAGTGAATCCGATGTTGCACGCCGTCCGTAGCGCCCTGTTGAATCCGCCGCAGACCCTCGATGAACTCCGGCACATGCTCGGTGGGCGGCAGCGCGACCTGCACGGCGCCACCGTCGTCATCACCGGCGCTTCCTCCGGGATCGGTGAATCCGCGGCGCGGCTGTTCGCAGCGCGCGGCGCCACGGTGATCACCGTCGCACGACGGCCCGATGCTCTCGACGCGGTATGCGACTCCATCACCGTCGACGGCGGCACGGCCTTCCCGGTCACCGCGGACCTCTCGGATCCCGACGACGCCAAACGCCTCGCCGACGAGATCCTCGCGCGGTTCGGCGTCCCCGACATCCTCATCAACAACGCGGGGCGCTCCATCCGCCGATCAGCCCTCGACACGGTGGAGCGCTTCCACGACTACCAGCGCACGATGGCCCTCAACTACTTCGGGCCGGTCCAACTCGTTCTCGGTCTGCTGCCCGCGATGGTCGAGGCCGGGCGCGGACACATCATCAACGTCGTCACCTGGGGTGTCAGTGCCGGCGCGATGCCCAAGTTCAGCGCGTACCACGCGTCGAAGGCCGCGCTGGCCGCCTTCGGCCGGTCGCTCGACGCCGAGTGCCGGGGCACCGGAGTGGCTGTCACCAATGCCGGTTTCCCGCTCGTCCGCACTCCGATGATCGCACCGACCGCCGACTACGCCGACGCCCCCGCTCTGACCAGCGATGAGGCAGCGGCCTGGCTGATCCGCGCCGCCGACACCCGGCCCGCGGAACTCTATCCCCGGTACGCCCTGGTGCTGCGCGCCGTGGCCGCCGTGTCACCGCGGCTGGCCGGTCGGCTGACCGCCGGTCTCGGAATCTGACGGCTCGCGCGGCCCGCGTCGGTCAGTCGGGCGGCGTCCGGCCCTCGGGACGGTGCGCTGCGATCCACTCGGTCACATCGCGCAGAACGGCGTCGTGCTCGGGCTCGTTGAAGATCTCGTGTGCGAGTCCGTCGTAGATCTTCACTGTGACGTCGCCGCCGGCGAGCCTCCCGACCATTCGGGTACCCTCCGGATTCGCGAGCCTGTCGCCGCCGCCGTGCAGCGCGAGCGTCGGCGTCGTCAGACTCGGCAACCGATCCGGGAATGTGGCCATCGTCGAGATGAGGGCGCCCCCGAGACCCGCCGGGATCTTCCCGTGCCATACCAGCGGATCGGCCTCATACGCTGCGACCACATTCGGATCGCGGCTGACCGCCGACGCGGGCAGTGCGGTAGCCGGCAGTCGCGGCACCAGCCTGCCGATCACCGGGGCCAGCCTGACCATGAAGCCGGGGAGATCGTCGCCCGGCACGAGTGCGGCCCCCGACAGCACCAGCCCGTCCAGAACGCCGGGATGCTCGAGCGCGTAGTCGAGTGCGATCGCGCCGCCCATGCTGTGCCCGATCAGGAAGGTGGGGCCGTCGCCGCGGTCGGTCTGCTCGATGACCGTGTGCAGGTCGCTGGTGAAGTCGCGGAAGTCCGTCACCCCGAGCCGTCTCCCGCCCGATCTGCCGTGTCCCGCATGATCGGGAGCGACGACCACGTAGCCGAGGTCGGTGAGCCTTTGCGCGACGTGCCGATAACGTCCGGCGTGCTCCCCGAGACCGTGCGAGATGATGACGACGCCCACCGCCCCGGACTCGGGACGATGGACGTCGTAGACGATCGAGACGCCGTGGACGCCTGCCACGGACAGCGTTTGAGATCTCACTCCATCATTCTGCGTTACGCCGAGTGCCGACCGCGAGCTTTCCGTTCTCGAACAGCAGCGGATACAGCACGCCGCCGATCAGGCCGCCGATCAGCGGAAACACGAAGAACGCCCACAGCTGGCCGGGCGCGCCGTCGCCGTTGAAGAACGCCACACCCATCGACCGCGCGGGATTCACCGAGGTATTCGAGATCGGGATCGAGATCAAGTGGATCAGGGTCAGCGTGAGGCCGATCGCCAACGGGCCGAAGCCCTTCGGCGCGCGACCGTCGGTGGCGCCCAGGATGACGATGATGAAGAAGGCGGTGAGCAGCACCTCCGCGATCGCGACCGCGGCCAGAGAGTAGCCGCCGGGAGAGTGATCGCCGAAGCCGTTCGCCGCCATGTTTCCGGTCGCGTCCCAGCCGGGCTTGCCCTGTGCGATACCGAATATCGCGGCACCCGCGATCAGACCGCCGACGAGCTGCGAGATCCAGTATCCGGGGACGTCGCGCCACGGAAGTCGCCCGCCGACTGCGGCCCCGAGAGTGACGGCGGGGTTGAAGTGCCCGCCGGAGATGTGACCCACCGCGTACGCCATGGTGACGACCGTGAGACCGAAGGCCAGTGCGACGCCGAGGAAGCCGACGCCGACCTGGATCTGCATCACGTCGCCGCTGTCGTTGGTGGCGTCCGCGACCTGTTTTGCGGCGAATACCGCGGTACCCGCGCCGCCGAATACGAGCCAGAATGTTCCGAACAGTTCAGCCAGCCATTTGGCCGGAGTGGAGACGGATTCCGTCATAGGGCCCTCCTCGTTCGATGTCCCCTTGTCGGGCGACACTACGAGATCTCGGCCACAATCGGACGAATCGTGTTTCAGCTGAGACCAATTCGCGATGCGATGCCCCGGCCCATCGCCTCGATCGTGTGCCCCGCGTTCTCGATCATCTCGATCGGCCGGAACGCCGGTTCCGCCACGGCGACGATGGTCTCGACACGTCCGACGACCTTCTCCAATCGCACCACCACGGCGGCCATCCGGCCGACGGTCTCGTCGACCTTCGAGAGGGTGGTGTTGAGCTCGTCGAGGGTCACGTTGAGCTTCTCGATCGTGGAGTCCAGACCGTCGATCGTCTTGCCCATCGAGCCGAGCACCGGCCCGACATCGCCGAGGATGCCCTCTACCTGATCCACCGTCTGATCTGCGTTGAGAGCGGCCTGAGCCAACTTCCGCAGGCGCTGACGATCTCCGCCGCGGGACGGGCGGTCGACGATCGGATTGATAGCCATGACTGCGAGTATGACGGGTTCTTCGCGGAGATGGAACAAATCTCGGCACGATGGCGTTTCAGATGAGTGAAGTCGTTCAAATCTGAACTACTCATCCGATCAGGAGGACGCCATGCCCGCCGTCACCGCAGACACCTCGACCCTGCCTCGACTCTCGGAGACCACACCGACCAGCACCGACCGCACCGTCACCGGCATCACCACCGGCCCCCGCGGCTACGAGGGCGAGGGCTTCCCGGTGGTCCGCGCCTTCGCCGGAGTGCCCGCGCATCGCCTCGACCCGTTCGTTCACATGGACCAGATGGGCGAGGTGGAGTACGAGCCGGGCGAGCCGCGCGGCACCGACTGGCATCCGCATCGGGGATTCGAGACGGTCACCTACATGATCGACGGCCGTTTCCAGCACCAGGATTCCACCGGTGGCGGCGGGCTGATCGAGAACGGCGCCACCCAGTGGATGACGGCGGGCTCGGGCATCCTTCACATCGAGACCCCACCGGCGGAGCTGGTCGAGTCCGGCGGTGCCTTCCACGGCATCCAGCTCTGGGTGAACCTACCCGCAGCCGACAAGTTCCTGACCCCGCAATACCAGAACCTCGAGGGCGGACAAGTCGAGTTGCTCGCCTCCTCGGACGGCGGCGCACTGGTGCGCATCATCGCCGGCGAGATCGACGGCCACCACGGTCCCGGGTCCACCCACACACCGATCACCTTCGCCCACGCAACCGTCCAGCCCGGGGCTCGGCTGTCGGTGCCCTGGCGCACCGACTTCAACGCGCTCGTCTATGTTCTCTCCGGGCGCGGTCGGGTCGGCGCCGAACAACGCCCCATCGAGGGCGGACAACTCGCGGTGCTCGGCGCCGGCGATCGGATCGCCGTCTCAGCGGACGCCGCTCAGGACTCGAACCGCCCCGCTCTGGAGGTCCTGCTGCTCGGCGGTCGCCCCATCCGCGAACCCGTCGTCCAATACGGACCGTTCGTCATGAACACCCGGCAGCAACTGATCGAGGCGATGGAGGACTACCGGGCCGGACGATTCGGCCTCATTCCGCCGAACGCCCTGATGCCGCACGTCGCACGATGACCGATCCAGCCGCCCGGGCGGCGTGGCGACTGTTCATCGAGAACTCCGCTCGACTGCAGACCGAACTCGACCGGCGACTGCGATCGTCCGCGGGCATGTGTCTGGCCGACTATCACGTGCTGCTCCTGCTGCACGAATCTCCCGACCGCCGACTGCGGATGAACGAACTCGGTCGGCGCATGGTGTTCTCCGCGTCGCGGCTGTCGTATCAGGTGGACGTCCTCTGCCGTCGCGGCTGGCTGCGCCGGGAGAACGCCGCCGAAGACCGTCGCGGCAGCTATGCGGTCCTCACCGAGGACGGTGCCGCGGTATTCGAGGCCGCGGCCCGCGTCCACGCGGCCGACGTCGACGAACTGTTCTTCCATGCCATCGGCGACGGCGACGCCGCCGCGCTCGCCGGTGTGATGCGCCGTCTCGCCGACCACCTCGACCGAAATGAGAACCGATGACTGTCACCGTGATCCCCGCCGCCGATCGCCATTTCTGGTCCAACGAATGGCTCAGCTCCCGGCAGTCGTTCCCGGGAACGGGCAACTTCGACATCTTCGCGAACGCACACGGCGTGCTCGCGATGCACAACGACGACGTCGTGGATCCCGGCGAAGGGCTCGACGCCCATCATCACCAGAACATGGAGATCGTGACCTGGGTGGTCGAAGGCTCGCTCATCCATCGGGATTCGCACGGTCACACGGTCACTCTCGAAGCGGGTCAGGCCGGAGCCATGACGGCCGGGCGGGGCATCACCCACTCCGAGCGCAACGCCGCCTCGCGCGCGTCGGGGCGACGCCTGCGGGTGATCCAGATGTGGGTGCCACCGCATGCCGCTGAACTGGAACCCGACCACGGCTACCGCGACTTCGGCTCCCGGCTTGCCGCGGGCGACCCGGTGGTCGTGGCGTCCGGACGACCGCAGCACGCCGGATCCGACGCGTTGACGATCGCCAACAGGTACGCCGCCCTGCACGTCGCGCGCCCGCGTCCGGGACGGGCGATCACCCTGCCGGCCGCCCCGTTCGCCCACCTGTTCGTCGTGCGCGGCGAGGTCTCCACGAGCAGCCGCGAGCTCCCCCGGGCCCCGATCGCCGAAGGCGACGCCGTGCGGTTCACCGACGGCGGCGAGGTCACGCTGGAAGCGAGCACCGACGCCGAGATCCTGTACTGGGAGATGCACGCGAGCTTCGACGCGGCTCGTCCGGCGTGAGAACGGCCCGCGTGCCATCCTGGAGGACATGAGCCTCGTGGACCTCACCCCGGAAACTCTGGCCTCCCGCGTCGACGACCTGATGGATCGCGCTCGCGCCGACCTGGCGCAACTGGTCGCGTTCCCCTCGATCCACATCGATCCCGCTCGCGCCGATGCGAGCCGGGCCAGCGCCGAATGGGTGGCGCGGGCTTTCTCCGAGCTCGGCTTCGACACCGAGGTCATTGTGACCTCCGACGGCTCGCCCGCCATCGTCGGTCATCGCGCCGGCCCCGCAGGCAGTCCCACGGTAGCCCTCTACAGCCATCACGACGTCCAGCCCGCGGGCGATGAATCCTTGTGGCGGACAAAGCCTTTCGAACTCGTCGAGGACGGTGGACGGTGGTACGGGCGCGGCAGCGCCGATTGCAAGGGAAACGTGGTGGCTCACCTCACCGCGCTGCGCGCCCTCGGCGACGGGGCCGCGTGCAACGTGCGGTTGATCATCGAGGGCTCGGAGGAGGCCGGGGGCGAGGGACTCGATGAACTCGTCCGCACCCGCCCGGACCTGTTCGACGCCGACCTGATTCTGATCGGCGACACCGGGAACATCGCTGTCGGTGTCCCGACCCTCACCACCAGCCTGCGCGGCGTCGTGAACGTGAAGGTGACCGTCTCCGCCCTGGAGAACGGCGTCCACTCCGGAGCTGCGGGCGGCCCCGCGCCCGACGCGATGGCGGCGCTCGTCGCCGGACTCGCGTCGCTGCGCAACGCTGCGGGCGACACCACGATCGACGGTCTGCGCAGCGACCAGAAGTGGGAGGGCTTCGCATTCACTCCCGAGCAGTTCCAGGAGACCGTCGGCGCACTGCCCGGCACCGAGGTCCTCGGCAGCGGCACGCCTGCCGACATGGCGTGGGCCCGCCCCGCGGTCACCGTGATCGGGCTCGACGCTCCGAGCACGGACGAGTGCGCTGCGGCGATCATGCCGACCGCCGCGGCGATGCTCAACCTGCGCGTGCCGCCCGGCACCGATCCGCGGGAGTCGTACGAGTTGCTCGTCGCTCATCTGCGCAAGCACATCCCGTGGGGTGTGCGCGTGGAGTTCGAACCGGACGCCTTCGGGGGTCCGTTCTCCGCCGATCCGACCGGTCCGGGCTACCGGCAACTCATCGATGCGATGTCGACCGCGTACGACGGTCTGCCGGTGCAGTTCTCCGGTCAGGGCGGATCGATTCCGCTGTGCACGGTGCTCGCCGAAACGGTGCCGCGCGCAGAGATCGCGCTGCTCGGAGTCGAGGAACCGATGTGTGCGATCCACGCTCCCAACGAGAGCGTCGACCCCGGCGAGATCCGTCGCACGGCCCTCACTGAGGCGATTCTCTTGAGTTCGTTCGGTCGCTGAGCCGCCCGGGGACACGCCGGGGACGCAGCCGGGTTCAGCGCACCGGATTCGCAGCCGGCGGGCACTGCCCGGCCGGCATGTTCTTCAGGTTTCGCTGCACCCAGTCGCCCAGGCGAGTCAGCATGGCGGCACCGTCCTCGAAACGTCCGCTCGCGGGGACGGCCACCAGGCTCACGCCGACCCGGCCACGAGGCGTGGTCGCGACCGCGAGTTGCCGCACGACGTACTTGCCGGTCGCGTCCGACACCGGGCCCCAGCCGCCCTTCACTGCCGTCTGAACGCCCTTCTTCCCGTTCGCCAGCCCCCACCGCTGATTCGGTCCCACCGAACTCATATAGGCGAGGAGCGGATCTGATCCGGCCAGGCAGGGCAGATTCGCCGCGAACACCGATTGATCGGTGGTCGCCCACTGGGTGGCGCCGGGATAGCTCGCGGGGCGGCTCAGCTCGGACGAGATCCGCGTCCGAGAGTCACCGCCCTCGCGCAAGACCGCACTGACGGCGTCGATCGCCTGTCGCGTCGAGCCGAGTGAGTCCCAGATCGCCTCGGCCGAAGCGTTATCCGAGTCTCGGATCGACTTGGTCTCCATCGGCTCGAGGCCGGCGACGTGGGCCCGTTCCGCGGCCACCGCAACCGGCGCCTTCAGCGTCGACCACGCCCGCGCCGTCCGCACCGTTCCGAAGAACAGCGGCTCACCGGTTCCCGTCGCGGTGACGGCGAGACCCACGCGCCCAGGATTCGCCTTGACGATGCTCTTGCTGAGCTTGTCGAAGCTCTTACCCAGGTCGACCGGCGGCGGCGGACTCGGAATCCCCGGAATCGCGGGCAACGGCGGAAGCACATTCGGCAACGGCAGCGGCGGTGCGGCCTGCGCCACCCCGCTACCCGCGGCCGTCACCGCAACCGCCGCGCAGACTGCCGCACACCATCGAACCATTCGCAACACAAGCACCTCTTGCAACATTGACAACTTCAGTCACATTAGTGCAGGGCAATCGCCACCGACAGCGTCGTACCGCAGACGCAATCGCAGCGTTGCGGACGTGTTACCGGGGCGGCGGTGTCAGACGGCGGAAGTCACGAGGGGCACCGTCCACCGGGCAGCGCCCCGAGGTGCTTCGAGAGCCACTGGGCGACACCGTCGAGCACCTGGGTTCCGGGCTCCATCGATCCCGCCGACGTCTGGGTGCTCATCGCGACCCCGACCTGCCGGCCGTCGCGCAGCGTGAGCAGACCGATCTGGCGGACCAGGTAGCCGCCGGAGACACTCGGTCCCCAGCCGCCCTTCACCGCGGTCTGGCGGCCCGGTACGGACTCGAGCCCCCATTGCTGGTTACCGGCGACGTTCCGCATCAACGAGACGATCCGCCCGGTGTCGGGCAGGCACGGCAGATGCGCCGAGAACACCGCCGCATCCGCCAGACGCCACGTGGTCTGCCCGAAGACCGTGAACTCCGGGCGCAACCGGCGCGAGGGCACCGTGGTGTGTTCGTCGCCCCCTTCGCGCAGTACGCGCGTCACGGCCGCCGCGGCCTCCGCCGGCGACCCCAGCGACGCCCACAGGGATTCAGCGGCGGCGTTGTCGGAGGCCACGATCGCGGCCGTCTCGGCGTCACTCGGCCCGTTCTTCCGCTGCGCGGCAACAGCCAGAGGCACCTTGATCGTCGACCACGCGACCTGCGGTGACTGGTCACCGAAGGTCATCGCCGCACCGCCGCCGACCGGAACGAGAGCGAGCCCCACGGGAGCGGCCAGCGTCTTGGCCATCGCGTCGAAGCTCGCGGTCAACGCCGCATCGGTCGTCGCCGCCTCGGTGCGCGACGCCGGGCCGACCGGGTCGGACGACGCAACCGGTGAGCCCGCGGTCTCGGTCACCACGACGGTGGCCACCGCGTGTCCGTCGCCGTCGGACGTCCCGCACGCCGCGGTCGGGACCAGGCACGCCACCGCAGCCGCCACCGCGGCCGCCCGGCGTACCGCGGTCCGCCTCGTCACCGTGATCCGCCGAGTCAGAAGATCACCACCACTGCGTTGTTGCCTCCGCGGCACACCACTACTCCATCCTCTGGATTGCACGACATCGTGTAGCTGCGACCGGTCACCGGGCTGTCCGCCACCACGGTGCGAGCCTGTCCCTTCGGCCCGGCCGCGAGATAGGCCGACTTCACGTTGAACGCGAACTCACAGCTGGTGACGCTCGAGGCGACGCCCACCTCCGAATCGCAGTTCGTGGTACCCGGCGGAGGGGTGGCCGCGACAGTGGTCGGCGGCACGGTGGTGGTGATGGTGGTCGACGACGGTGTCGCGGTCGTGCCGGCGCCGCCGGAGTCACGGAAACCGAACCAGTAGACACCCAGACCGATCAACGCCAGCACCAGCAGACCGATCAGCGCCCCGAGCACGACGGGCAGCGCGCGACCGTCGCCGTTCGGCTGCGGCGGATAGTACTGCTGGGGTTGGGAGAACTGGGGCTGCGCGAACTGGGGCTGGGAGAACTGGGGCTCCGGGTAGGCCTGCGATTCCGGCAGCGGCGCCGTCTGCGGGCGGGCCCCGAGGACCGTCGGATCGTAGGCTCGAGGACCCGTCTGCACGGACGTGGTCGGCGCGGACGCACTGTCCGGCCAATGCCCCTCGAGCGCGGCCCGAGCGGCCGCGGCCATCTGTCCCGCCGAACCGAATCGCGCTGCGGGATCCTTCGCCAGACCCCGAACCACCACGGCGTCGAGCTGCGGCGACACCGAAGGCGCCGACTGCCGGGGCGAGGGCACCTCGTTCATCACGGTGGCCCGCACGATCTGGCTGACCGTGGCCCCCGGGAACGGCGGCTTGCCGGTGAGTGTCTCGAAGAGCACCGCGGCGAGCGAGTACACATCCGACATCGCACCGGACGGAACACCGTCGAGTTGCTCCGGCGCCATGTACGCGAGCGATCCGATCGCGGTCCCGGCCTGAGTGAGCCGCGTGTCCGCCGCCTGATGCGCGATGCCGAAGTCGACGAGGTAGGCGAAGTCGGTGGCCGTGACGAGGATGTTCTCCGGCTTCACATCGCGGTGCACCAGTCCGACCGAGTGAGCGGCGTCGAGCGCCTCGGCGATCTGCGAGATCAGCCCCACCGCGTCGGCGGGCGCCATCGGGCCGGTCCGACGCAGCCGTGACCGCAGATCCTCGCCGTCGACGAGCCGCATGTCCAGGTAGAGGACGCCGTCGATGGCACCGTAGTCGTGAATCGGAATGATGTGCGGCTCGCCGAGCCGTGCGACGGCCTGCGCCTCACGCCGGAAGCGCTCCTCGTACGTCTCGTCGCCCGCGAAACGCTCGTGCAGCAGCTTCACCGCCACCTCGCGGTCACGCACCGTGTCGTACGCCCGGTACACCTCGCCCATGCCGCCGTACCCGAGAAGAGCGTCGAGCCGGTAGGGCCCGAACTGCGTGCCGACCCGAGAACCCTGTTGTGCCATGCGGACCATCCTTCCTCATCCCTCCGACAGGGCGTGCCGGGAAGGTCCGGATCTCAGTGAGAGGGCCTCCACGCCGACATGCCGAGGAAGACCATCACCAGTTGTTTCTCGGCGCGTTCGACCAGCGCGCGCTCGGTGGACTCCCGGCCGTCGCCGTCGAGAAGCTCGGCCACCGTGGTCATCATGATCGTGACGATCAGATCGGCGGCGACTTCGAGATCGTCCACGCCCCAATCGGCGAGCGCGGGAACACGGGCCAGGTCGATCGCCAGTTCACGCGAGAACAAGCGCAGCTCGGTCGCGATCGCCCGGCGCACCTCGGCGACGCCGCCGTGGCGTTCACGCACCAGGAAGCGGAACTGCGCCTCGTCGCCGTGGACCTTCTTCAGCAGGGTCGACAGCGACTCGCGCGCGGTCGGCATGCCTCGCCCGGCCAGATCCCGTCTCGCCTCCCGCAAGGCGCCGCGCAGCACCCGCATGGCGTCTTCGACGAGTGTCACGCCGAGGTCTTCCATCGACGCGAAATGCCGATAGAACGCGGTGGGGACGATGCCCGCCCCGCGCGCCACCTCGCGCAGGCTGATGCTTCCGAAAGAACGGTCGTCCACCAAGTCGATCGTGGTGTCGAGCAGCGCCTGCCTGGTCTGCTCCTTCTTCTCCGCACGACTGCCCCCGGACCCCGGCCGCGACCGCTTCGCGCGCACCTTGCGCGGCGTCGTGCCTGGTGAGTCGGGAGAGGAAGTCACAAACCCGAGTCTAGGCGGTCGGGATCGGCGCCCGGTCCCGCGGTGGGCGAGCGCACGTGACGGCAGACACACCGGCAATGCCTTGACACCCCGGCGCGGTCATATGTCATGCTCGTTTGTGTACAGACGTTCACTGAAAGTGAACGACGATCCTCAAAGGAGGAACGATGGCCAGCAAGATCGCCCGCCTCGTCGAGACGATTGTCGAGGCGACCGCCACCCCGTACCCCGTCGATCGTTACCTGGAACTGATCGATCCGATGATCACCTGGCGCGACACACGCGCCAAGGTCACCGACGTCCGCCTGCAGACCGACCGATCGGTCACCCTCACCCTGCGCCCCACCCGCCAGTGGTCAGGCCATCGCGCAGGGCAGTACATCGAGGTCAGCGTCGTAGTCGACGGCGTCCGCCACCGTCGGTTCTTCTCCCCGGCCAACGCCGAGCAGAAGGCCTCGGAGATCGAGTTGACCGTGACCGCGCACTCCGGCGGCTTCATCTCCCGCTACCTGCGCGAGCAGACCCGCCCCGGGACGGTCCTCACCCTGAGTTCGGCCACCGGAGAGTTCGTCCTCCCCGACGTCCGCCCCGACCGGACCGTGCTCGTCAGCGGCGGCAGCGGGATTACACCTGTCCTCTCAATGCTGCGCACACTGATTGTCGAAGGACACGACCGCCCGGTCACCTTCGTGCACTATGCGCGCACACCGGAGGACGTTCCCTACCGCGCGGAACTCGACGCGCTCGATCGCACCCTGAACCACGTTGACGTGCGACTTCACTACACCCGCACGGATACTCCCGAGCACTTCCACGACGACCACTTGGACGGCGTCGCCGACGTCGACGGTGCACAGGTGTTCCTGTGCGGACCCCCGGCCCTGATGAACGCGGTTCGCGAGTACGCGGACCGGCGCGACCTGGCCGACCGACTGCACACCGAAGCATTCACCGTCGACACCTCGCCGGTGCTCGACCCCGACCAGCCGATCACCGGCGACGTCACTTACACCGCGTCGGACGTCACCACACCGAACGACGGTCGCACGCTGCTCGAACAGGCCGAAGCGGCCGGGCTGCGTCCCGAATACGGATGCCGCATGGGCATCTGCTTCTCCTGCACCAAGGTCCGCAAGACCGGGTGCACCCGAAACATCCTGACCGGAGAGCTCGACTCCGAGCCCGATCAGCACATCCAGATCTGTGTCAACGCCCCCGTCGGCGACGTGGAAATCGAGGTTTAGCAGCAATGGCCATCAATATCAGCGACTACTTCCGCACCGAGACCGCCCCGGCGGCGGGCACCCGAGTCGACCTCAGCTACGAGCAGGTGGAGCAGTTGGGCCGGGAGCTCGACGAACTCCGCGCACGTATCGTGGCCGACCTCGGCGAGTCCGACCGCGAGTACATCTACTCGATCATTCGCGCGCAGCGGAAGCTCGAGTTCGCCGGCCGCGCGGCGATGTTCGTTCCGTTCCTTCCGCCGGTATGGCTCGCCGGCGTCGCGTCGCTCGGGATCGCGAAGATCCTGGACAACATGGAGATCGGCCACAACGTGATGCACGGCCAGTACGACTGGATGCGGGAGGACACCTACAACTCGCGCGAATTCGACTGGGACAACGTCTGCCCCGGTGACCAGTGGAAGCACAGCCACAACTACCTGCACCACACCTTCACCAATGTGCTCGGCGAGGACCGCGACATCGGCTACGGAATCCTCCGCATGGCACGCGACCAGAAGTGGCACCCGTACTTCCTCGGGAACCTCGCCTACGCCACCGCGCTGATGGTGCTGTTCGAGTGGGGTGTGATGCTCCACGATCTCGAGGCCGAGAACGTCATCCAGGGCAAACGCAAGTGGAGCGACGTCAAGGGGCTGCTGGGCGGAATGTGGCGCAAGGCACGCAAGCAGGTCGCCAAGGACTACATTCTCTGGCCCGCGCTCACCGGACCGTTCTTCGTCTCCACCCTGGTCGGCAACGCCGGCGCCAACCTGGTCCGCAACATCTGGGCGTACTCGATCATCTTCTGCGGTCACTTCCCCACCGGCGCTCAGACCTTCACCGCTGAGGAATGCGTCGACGAGACCAAGGGCCAGTGGTACGTGCGGCAGATGCTCGGGTCGGCCAACATCACCGGCGGCCGGCTCTTCCACATCATGAGCGGCAACCTCTCCCACCAGATCGAGCACCACCTGTTCCCCGACGTCCCGGCCAACCGCTACCCGGAGATGGCGGTCGAGGTCCGCGCGATCTGCGAGAAGTACGGTCTGCCGTACAACACCGGTCCGCTCCGCAAGCAGCTCGGCTCCACGTGGATGAAGATCGCGAAGCTGTCGCTGCCGAACTGGATGACCCGCGACGACAACGACATCGTGGTCAACATCGAGCGTTCGAAGGCCGTCGACGCCGCCTGAGGGTCGGACACGCCTAAGATCGTCCCGTCGACGGTGCACCGAGGGCAATATGCCCTCGGTGCACCGTCTGCCGGACGTTTTCGGTCGCCGGCGGATACATTCGGCGCATCCCCACCGGCCGTGACCGGTGTCCTCCGACAGTCAGGACTCTCCCGTGGCACTCACCGAATTGACCTTCACCTCCCACAACGGGCGCGACACCGTGCACGGCTGGATGTACCGGCCCACCAGACCGGCCCGGGCCGTCGTCCAGCTGATCCACGGTCTCGGTGAGCACTCCCGCCGGTATCTGCATCTGATCGGCCGGCTCCTCGATGCCGGATTCGCAGTGGTCGCCGACGACCACGCCGGACACGGCAAGACCGCGATGGAGTCGGGGTTCTGGGTCGACACCGGCGACGACGGGGCCGCGACCGCCGTCGCCGACGAGCTCACGCTCATGGACATCGCACGCGCCGAGTATCCGGACCTGCCGCACGCGGTGTTCGGCCATTCGTGGGGATCGATGATCGCCCGCGGTCTGGCCGCACAGCGCGGCGACGATCTCGACGCCCTGATCCTCTGCGGCATCGCCGCGCAGATCAGGGGTATCGAGACCGTGGTCGATCGCGGGGCGCTCGCCGCCGAGCCCGACCGCAGCGCCGCCGCCTCCCCGGAGATCGTCGGCGCCGTGTTCGACGGATTCGTCTCCCGTTACGGCGACGGAGCCGGTCCCACCGACTGGGTGGCCCGCGACCCCGACGTGGTGCGCGATCACTCGGTGGACCCGTTCAACAATTTCGGCGCGCCCATGAGTGTCCGGTTCCTGCAGGGATTCATCGACCTCTACGACCAGGTGAACAGCGACGAGTGGTATCCGCAGATCCGCCGCGACCTCCCCGTCTTGATCCTCGCGGGCGACCAGGACCCCGTCACCGACTACGGTGAGGGCGCCTATCACGTCGCCAACCGGCTCGTCGCGACCGGCCACGCCGACGTGCGCACCCGCGTCTACACCGGCTTCCGCCACGAGGTGCACAACGAGCCGGAGATCCGCGACGAGGTCGAAGGCGAGATCGTGGCATTCGTCGAGAAGTCGCTTCGGCGGTGAGGCTTACCATTGGTCTTCAGCAGGGCACCGGCAGGAGGGACGAGAAGTGGTCGGACGTGCAGAACGGAACAAGGATCTGATCCAGGAGGTGGTCGAGAGCGCCGCGCATCGGGTCGGCAACATCACGTCGATCATCACCACCGCCGTCGCCGACGTCGCGCGAGAGATCGGCGAGTTGGTCACCGACGGGTTCGAGATGCGCGAGGCGGCCAAAACCGCACGGAACGACTCCGAACCGGAGGCGAAGCCGAAGACCCCACCGGAGGAACTCGACTCGCTGAACGGCTACGACGACGACACGGACGAGGATGCGGACGCCGACGACGGCGGCTCCGGTCGAGAGGACCACTGAGCGACATCGTGCCCGACCAGTATCAAGTGCTCCGGGACGTCTTCGGCTACTCGGAGTTCCGCGGCGACCAGGAGCAGATCGTCTCGCACGTGATCGGCGGAGGCGACGCCGTCGTGCTCATGCCGACCGGCGGCGGCAAGAGCCTCTGCTATCAGGTGCCCGCGCTCGTCCGTGAGGGATGCGCCGTCGTCGTCTCGCCGTTGATCGCGCTCATGGCCGACCAGGTGGGAGCTCTGCGCCAACTGGGCGTCCGCGCCGCCTACCTGAACTCCACTCAGCTCCCCGAAGAGCGAGCGGAAGTCGAAAGAGCATTCCTCGCAGGCGAACTCGACCTGATCTACGTCGCCCCCGAACGGCTGAGCCAACGGGGGACTCGCGAGTTCCTGGCGCGCGGCACGCTGTCGCTGATCGCGATCGACGAGGCGCACTGCGTCTCGCAGTGGGGCCACGACTTCCGGCCGGACTATCTGGCGCTGGGAGAGCTGGCGGACATCTGGCCGGACGTTCCGCGAATCGCGCTCACCGCGACCGCCACCCGCCGCACGCACGAAGAGCTCACCGCTCGGCTGCACCTGGAGGGCGCTCGCCACTTCGTCTCGAGCTTCGACCGGCCCAACATCACCTACCGCATCGAGCCCAAGGCGCAAGCCAACAGGCAACTGCTGGAGTTCATCCGAACGGAAGGCGTCGTCGACGGCGAGCCCGCGACCGGCATCGTCTACGCGCTGAGCCGCAACAGCGTGGAGAAGATCGCCGAGTTCCTCCGCGCGAACGGCGTCGACGCGGTGCCGTACCACGCGGGACTCGACCGCCGGGTGCGCGAGGACACGCTGCACCGGTTCCTGCGCGAGGACGGGATCGTGGTGGTCGCGACGATCGCGTTCGGCATGGGCATCGACAAACCCGATGTGCGCTTCGTGGCGCACGTCGATCTTCCGAAGAGCATCGAGGGTTACTACCAGGAGACCGGACGCGCCGGCCGCGACGGCCTGCCGTCGGTGGCGTGGATGGCCTACGGGCTCGCCGACGTCATGAACCAGCGGCGCCTGATCGACCAGTCCGACGGCGACGCCGCACGGCGCCGGGTGCAGTCGCAGCTGCTCGACGCGATGCTGGCTCTGTGCGAGACGGCGACGTGCCGGAGGCAGCAGTTGCTGGGGTACTTCGACCAGCGGATCGAACCCTGCGGCAACTGCGACACCTGTCTGAACCCGCCGAAGACCTGGGACGGCACGGTGCCGGCGCAGAAGCTCCTGTCGACCATCTTCCGGCTCGACCGCGACTTCAACCGGTCGGCCTATGGCGCCGGTCATCTCATCGACATCCTGCTGGGTGTGGACAACGCTCGTATCCAGCAGCAGGGCCACGATCGCCTCACCACCTACGGCATCGGCACCGAACTCGACGCCGGCGGATGGCGAAGCGTGGTCCGCCAGCTGGTGGCTCTCGGAATCATCGCTCCGCAGGGCGATTACGGAGTGCTGCGCCTCACCGAGAAGGCCGCCCCCGTTCTGCGCGGCGAGACCACGGTGATGCTCCGCGAGGACACGAAGGCTCCGGCACGCTCCCGGAAAGCCGCACGCTCGAGCGCACCGGACCTGCCGGACGCCGATCGCGGACTCTTCGAGGCACTGCGCCGCTGGCGCTCGTCCGTCGCGAAGGACGCGGGGCTGCCCGCCTACACGGTGCTCGGAAACAAGACCCTCGAAGAGCTCGCACGTGCGAAACCGTCCAATCACGAAGAGCTGCTGGCGATCTCCGGTATCGGGCAGAGCAAGCTCGAGAAGTACGGCGACCAGGTCCTGGAGGTCCTGGTCGATTTCGAGTCCGCGTAGCGGTCAGTTGACCGCAGTGCTGAGATCAGTACCGTCACTGCCGTCCTCCGGCGATGTTCCCTCGCCGGTCGACATACGTACTGATCTTTGCAGCATCGCGCGGTGCTTCGCCGAGCATGCCCGGTGCCGGTCCCTGGCGGTGACGGCTTTGATGTCGGCGAGGACCGCGTCCCAGCCGTAGAGCACGTCGTCGTAGGTCAGGCGCAGCGTGAGCCACCCGTCCACCAGAGCGCGGCGGTCGCGGCGGCGGTCGTTCGCGTACCCAGTCCGCGTGGTGTGGTGCAACACGCTGTCGCACTCGATCAACAGTCTCCCGATCCGCAGATCCGCCCATCCGACGCTCTCCACGTACGGCTGGACCGTCACATCGAACCCCGCCGACCGCAGCCGGACGCGGGCGATGCTCTCCGTCCCGGACTGCGCCCGCCGATCAGTCTTCGCTATCCGCCGTTCCACCGTCCGCCCGGCTCCGCGCAGCTCGGATCGAAGATCCGCACGCGTCTTACCCGTGAGATTCAGGTACGAGTCACCGACCGCGATCCATTCCTCGTCGGAGAGGCAGCGTGCGGCGTACGCCAACGCGACGGGAACCGGATCGACAGCCCGCGTCGCCGTCCGCAGTGAGCCACCGAAAGGCCGGCAGGCGAGCACTCCACCGTCACGGACCGCCGCAGCCGCCCTCTCGTCGTGAGCCGGGAGCGCGAACCACCCAGCCCGCAGACGCACCAGCGATCCCCCGCGTACCGGTTCCGGCACGCGCCGTCGTCGAGCCACGACCGCGCCGCAGGCCTTCGGCTCACGGTGAGTCAAAATCTTGGATCCGAAGTCCACCGGTCTTATCGTGAAGCGTCATCGCTTGATTGGAGTACCCGTGACCGACTCAGACGTCTTCACCCAGGTCGATTCGTCGATCGCCGTCGCGGAGACGCCGTCGTGGCACCGCGGTGTGTTCGACTTCCCCAACCCGGTCAACGACTACGCGGCACGCTCGACCGCCGGTCTCGTCATCGCGCTCGCGATCGTGGCCATCGCCGTCGATAAGCCTTGGCTGTACGGGCTCCTGGCCCTCGGTTTCGCCCTGCGGGTCGCGGGCGGCCCGCGGTACTCGCCGTTCGGCAGGCTCGCCGTGCATGTCATCGTGCCGCGCATCTGGAAACGCACGAAGATGGTTCCCGGACCGCCCAAGCGGTTCGCTCAGACCATCGGCCTGGTCTTCTCCGGCTGCGCGTTCGTACTGTCAGCGGCCGGTTTCGGTCTCGCGGCACAGATCGTCGTCGGGCTGTTGATCGTGGCGGCGTTCCTCGAGTTCGCCTTCGGTCTCTGCCTCGGCTGCATCGGATTCGGACTGCTCCAGCGCGCCGGAATCATTCCGGACAGCGTCTGCGAGGCCTGCAACGACTTCGGCCGCAATCGGGCCTAGAGGCGGGGTTCTGGAGCCGCCTCCCTCAGCGAGCGGCCAGACCCAACGCGATCCCGTCCAGGATGTCGTGCTCCGAGACCACCATCTCGGTGATGGCGGCACGGTCGGCCAACTGTCGCGCCAGCTCACGGGTCACGAGCGCGCCGCCGCCGATGACGTCGGCACGCCCCGGATGCATCGGTCCGAGCGCCAGCCGCTCCTCGCGTGTCATCGCGACGATGCGTCCGCAGAGAACGTGAAGTTCCGCCAGCGGGATCCGCGAGTGGTGGATCACCTCGGGGTCGTACTCGGTGAGACCGGCGTGAAGAGCCGCGAACGTCGTCAACGTTCCGGCGACCCCCACCCACGTGCGCGCGGGGCCGACATCGACCGCGGCGAACGCCTTTGAGAGTTCCTCCGCCGCGATCGCCGCGGCACGGGCGCGCTCGTCCAGGGTCGGCGGATCGGACGCGAGTGCTCGTTCGGTGAGTCGCACGCAGCCGATGTCGGCGGAGTATGCGCCGGCCACGACCGCCTGCCCTCGCGACACCGAGCCGACGACGACTTCGGTGCTGCCCCCGCCGAGGTCGGTGACCACGAAGGGTCCGTCCGCCGGGTCCAGACCGCCGACGGCGCCCCGGAACGACAGCCGTGCCTCCTCGTCACCGGAGATCACTTCGGCCACCGCGCCCTGCTGCACCTTGCCGAGCAGTTCGGCCGTCATCGCGAAGAACTCGTCGCGGTTGCCCGCGTCCCGCGTCGCGGACGTCGCGACCATGCGGACTCGCTCCACCCCGGCCGCGACCATCGCCTCGACGTAACCCGCCAGCGCCGCGCGGGTGCGCTCGATCGCCTCGTCGGCGAACTGGCCGGTCGCGTCGACGCCCTGCCCCAACCGCACCACCAGCATGTCGCGCCGGACGTCGGAGAGCGCTCCGTTCTCGTCGACGTCGGCGATCAGCAGCCGGATCGAGTTGGTGCCGCAGTCGACGGCGGCCACCCGGGTCACGCGCCGGCCTCGTCGGAATCCGGTGCGTGCAACGGCCAGTCGGCGGGCACGGCGATGCCGCGGAGCTTCTCGATGTCGGCGAGCAGTGCGACGGCCTCGTCGCCCAGCGGGTTGACGCCCGGCCCCTTGGCCAGTGAATGCGCCACCAGCACGTGCAGGCACTTCACCCGATCGGGCATGCCGCCGCCGGCGAAGTCGGTGCCGAGCGATTCGATCGCGTCACGCTCGGCGAGGTAGCTCTCGTACGCCGCGCGGTAACCGGCAGCGAGGTCGGCGTCCTCGGCCAGCCGCGAGGTCATCTCGCGCATCACGCCACCCGACTCCAGACGGCTGCAGGCCCCCGTCAACCGCGGGTCGGTCAGATAGTAGAGCGTCGGAAAGGGGGTGCCGTCGGGCAACCGGGGTGCCGTCTTCACGACCGCGGGCTGACCGTCCGGAGTGCGGTAACTGATCTCCAGCACCCCGCGCGGCTCACGTCCCAACTGCTTCGCGACCAGTTGCAGGTCGGCTTCGGTGATGCTCACTTACCCTCGGGTCTCCGGCGGCGTCGACACCGCATCCATCAGATTCTCGTACCACGGCGTGGCTTTGCGTTGACGCTCCGCCGCCTGCTCCGCCTCTTGCTGCTGGCGCGTCGGGTTGATGATGACGATCGGCTTCTCGCCCTTCGGCACGTACTGCAGACGCTGCCGCGCCTGCGCCTCGATGTACGCCGGATCGCTCTGCTGCGCCAGCTTGTCCTTGTACTGCTGGGTCTCCCGCCGCAGCTGCGCATTCGACTCCTGCAGCTGGTTGAACTCGTTGCGCTGGGCGATGTAGGTCCGCACCGGGACGGCGAGCGTCAGCATCAGGAAGATCGCCATGCCGACTGCGATGCCGACTGTCGTCACGCTGACGCCGCGACGCTGCGCGAACAGGACGAGCCGGGACGGCGACGCCGGGAGGTCCCCGGACGCATTGCCGCGAGGACGCTCCGAGGTGCGACGACGGCGAGCGCCGGCATGGGAGGCGCCTACCGACGCGCCGCCGAGATCAGCACGCGGATCGCCGTCACCGGCCGACTCGCGGGGCGCGGTCGGCCGGGGCGGAACAGCAGAGTCGCGAGACCGGGTGCGCCGCTGGTCGGGACGCGATCGACGCGACGAACTCGCCGGCCGATCGGATCGCCCGCGACTGCTGCGCCGGCGGGCGGCGCCACCGCTCCCCCCGCTCCCGGTCTCGCCTTCTGCCATACCTACTAGCTAATCACGCACCGAACGAAAAGCGCGGGAACGCCAGGTCACCGGCGTAGCGCGCGGCGTCGCCGAGGCCCTCTTCGATACGCAGCAACTGGTTGTACTTGGCGACGCGCTCGCTGCGTGCCGGCGCACCGGTCTTGATCTGGCCCGAGCTGCACGCGACCGCCAGATCGGCGATGGTGGTGTCCTCGGTCTCGCCCGATCGGTGGCTCATCATGGTCTTGTAGCCGCTGTTGTGCGCCAGCGCGACCGCGTCGAGAGTCTCGGTGAGCGTGCCGATCTGGTTGACCTTCACCAGGAGTGCGTTGGCGATCCCCTTGCTGATGCCCTCTTCGAGGCGCTCCGGGTTGGTGACGAACAGATCGTCGCCCACCAGCTGCACCTTGTCGCCGATGGACTCGGTGAGCGACGCCCATCCGGTCCAGTCGTCCTCGGCGAGGCCGTCTTCGATGGACACGATCGGGAAGTCGGTGACCAGCTTCTCGTAGAACGCGATCATCTCGTCGGCGGACTGCGCCTTGCCCTGGAACTGGTAGGCACCGTCGCGGTAGAACTCGGTCGACGCCGAGTCGAGCGCGATGACGATGTCGCTGCCGAACTTGTAGCCGGCCTTCTCGACGGCCTCGGCGATCACGCTGATCGCGGCCTCGGTGTTGGGCAGATCCGGAGCGAAGCCGCCCTCGTCGCCCAGCGCGGTGCTCATGCCCTGCTTGTGCAGGACCGACTTGAGCGAGTGGTACACCTCGGCACCCCAGCGGAGCGACTCGGCGAACGTGGCCGCACCCGTCGGCGCGATCATGAACTCCTGGAAGTCGATGCCGTTGTCGGCGTGCGCACCGCCGTTGATGATGTTCATCATCGGGACCGGCAGGATGTGAGCGTTCGGCCCGCCGACGTAGCGGAACAGCGGCAGACCGGCCGACTCGGCCGCGGCCTTGGCGACCGCCAGCGACACGCCGAGCAGAGCGTTGGCGCCGAGGCGCGACTTGTCGGGGGTGCCGTCCAGATCGACGAGGGTCTGGTCGAGGACACGCTGATCGTCGGCCTCGATACCGATGACCTCGGGGGCGATATCGCCCAGGACTGCCTCGACGGCCTTCTTGACGCCCTTGCCGAGGTAGCGGTCGCCACCATCGCGCAGCTCGACGGCCTCGTGCTCACCGGTCGAGGCACCCGAGGGAACCGCTGCCCGCGAGAAGGTGCCGTCGTCCAGGACGACCTCGACCTCGACGGTCGGGTTGCCGCGGGAGTCGAGGATCTCGCGCGCGCCTACCTGCTCGATAATTGCCACTTGTCAGCCCCAATTCGATGTTCGATGTCGTCGGGTCGGCGGAGACGCCGACAGATTCCGAGGTCCAGGATAAACGCAGATCAGTAGCGGATGTTCACGGAGTACGCGTTCGCGTAGTTGCGCACCTTCAACACGTACTCGTCGTGATTGTTATAGGCGTGCACGGCCGCTTCCCAGCCTTCGGGCGTGGTCATGTCGCCGCCCGCGTACACGCAGAGATACCGCGCCGCCGACAGCGCCGCGTCGTCGATGTTGTCCGGGTCGGCCGCGCCGTCGCCATTCGCGTCCACTCCGTAGCGCATCCACGTCTCGGGAATGAACTGGAACGGTCCCATCGCGCGGTCGTAGGTCGTGTCTCCGTCGAGCCGCCCTTTGTCGGTGTCACGGATCACCCGGTTGCCCTTGGTGCCGTCGAGAGCGGGACCGCGGATCTCCGGGCGGACGTCGCCGTTGGGTGCGACGGTGGCGCCCCCGTGCCTGCCGTGCTTGGTCTCCACCGCGGCGATCCCGGCAAGCGTGGTCCAGCCGATCCCGCACTCGGGATGCTGTTGACGCTGGATTTCGGCGGCGTTGCCGTACGCCTCCAGAGCGGTCAGCGGAATGGCCGTCGCATCGGAGATGGGTGTGGCCCACTCACGCATCTTGTCCGCGGTGCGGCCGGGCGAGTTGATGTCGATGTAGGGCTGCTGGGTTCCGACCCCGGGCGGCAGCCCGTCGGGGATGTCCGGACGGTCCCACGGCATCCGGATCCCGCACGACGACAGCGAGACCGCGACGGCGACCGCGATGGGAGCGACCCACCACCGGCGCCGATTGGTCGTCACCGATCGCACAACTCGGGTCACAGGTCCTCATCTCTCGTCACTGCACTGGATCTCTCGTCACTGCACTCGATCGCACCGGCTCGCCGGAACGGCCGGGGTCACGGCGCGCACAAGCCTCGCACACCACCAGACCAACTCCGAAAACGCCGCGGGAGTTCCCGCCGCTGATCCGGTTTACGCATTTCCGGCGTCGATGCAGCTAGAGGACGAATCCGATTAGGAGAGGCTCACCCAACGTGGGTTATCCTTACCGGGTTGTCCGGCCAACCTGACCGGCGGCGCACGGCGGAAGGAAAAGACGGTGACGATGCTCATCGCACAGGGCGCCCCCTCGGTGGTGACCCAGATGGTCGGGAGCGGTCTGATCGGTGTGCGCGAGGGGCTGGAAGCCGGGATCGTCGTCATGGTCCTCATCGCTTTCGCGGTGAAGTCCGATCGCCGCGACTCGCTCAAGTGGATCTGGCTCGGCGTCGCCGCGGCGCTCACGATGATGATCGCCACGTTCCTCATCATTCAGTTCGGTTCGTCGACGATCTCCTCCCTGGGCGCCGAACTGCTCGCGGGGATCGCGTCCCTGGTCGCCGTCGCCATCGTCACGTTCATGGTTCTGTGGATG
This sequence comes from Gordonia sp. LUNF6, assembly GCF_047041125.1. Classification (NCBI taxonomy): domain Bacteria; kingdom Bacillati; phylum Actinomycetota; class Actinomycetes; order Mycobacteriales; family Gordoniaceae; genus Gordonia; species Gordonia sp. LUNF6. The sequence continues at coordinate 1,043,283 of NZ_CP178181.1, read as the reverse complement.
CGCAAAGCCGCCGCACATATATCGGGCGATCTGAAGTCGGGGCTGACCAACGCTCTGGCGGTCGGCGGCGCCGCTGTCTTCGGACTGGCCTTCCTGGCCGTCGGACGCGAGGGCTTCGAGACCGCCCTGCTGATGGTCGGGTACGCCGAGAGCGTCTCCGGCGGGGTGTGGCCGCTTGTCGGTCTGTTGCTCGGCATGCTCGTCGCGGTGGTTCTGACGTGGCTGTTGTACAAGGGCGCCATCGCGATCGACTTCGCCAGATTCTTCACCTACACCGGCTACTTCCTGATCGTCGTCGCCGCGGGCATCCTCGCCTACGGTGTCGGTGCGCTTCAGGTGTACGGCTGGCTGCCCGGCCTCGGCGAAATCGCCTTCGACATCTCGTCCTGGTACGACCAGAGCGCCTGGTACGGCGTGATCCTGGCCGGCATCTTCAACTTCCGTCCGGAGCCCACCGTCCTGCAGGTCATCGCCTGGGCCGGATACATCATCGTCGTGGGCGGGCTGTTCTACGCCCGCGGACGGTCGTCGACGCGCAGACCCGAGGCTGCCCCCGCCACGCTGGAAGAGGCCTCATAAGCCGCATCGCCCGGGCGCACTCCCGTCTTCCCCACCACGCCGACTCCGACTCACCGCGTGGACACCGTGAAAGGAACACCATGGTCAAGCTCTCCCCCGTTCTGCGGAACGTCGTCGTGCTCGGCGCTGTGGCCGCCACGCCACTGGCACTGGCCGCATGCGAGGCGAAATCGTCCGGCGACGGCGCGGTGACTGTGACCTCGTCCAACGACGGCTGCGAACTGTCGACCACCGATCTGCAGACCGGCACCGCGAACTTCGAGATCAGCAACGCCGGATCCAAGGTCACCGAGTTCTACGTCTACGGCAAGAACAATCGCGTCCTCGCCGAGGTGGAGAACATCGGTCCGGGCCTCAAGGGCAAGCTCAGCGTGGAGTTCAGCGAGCCGGGGACCTACACCGTCGCGTGCAAACCGGGCATGGTCGGAACCGGCATCCGACAGAAGATCGAAGTGACCGGCGAGACCAAGCAGAAGAGCCAGGCTCCGGCCGATGTCGAGGCCGCCAAGCAGCGCTACCTCGAGTACGTCCGCGGCCAGCTCAACGGATTGGTCGCACAGGTGCAGACCTTCACCGGCGACGTCAAGAGCGGCGATCTGGATGCGGCTCGCAACGGCTTCGGCCTGGTTCGCACGTTCTACGAGCGCATCGAGCCGGTCGCCGAGTCGTTCCCCGACCTCGACCCCAAGATCGACATGCGCTGGGACGACACCGAGGACGGCAAGCAGGAGTTCACCGGATTCCACCGCATCGAGCGCTTCCTCTTCCCTCCGAAGGCCGATGAGGTCGGCGAAGCCGAGGGTCAGGTGGCGCCCGCGGACGCCGCCGCCGCGAAGACCGCCGATTCCAAGGCCGCCATCGACAAGGCCGCCGATCAGCTCCTGACCGACGTGACACAACTGCGCGACGAGGTCTCCGCCCCCGGTTTCGAGTTCGAGACGCAGATGTTCGTCCACGGCCCGCAGGCGCTGATCGACGAGATCGCCAAGACAAAGGTGGCCGGCGAGGAGGATCGCTACAGCCACACCGACCTGTGGGACATCGCCGCCAACATCGACGGCTCCGAGACGCTGATCGCGGAACTGCAGCCGATGATCTCGGCGCGCGACCCGAAGCTGATGGACAAGATCACCGCTCAGTTCGCCGACGTCCGGTCGTTCATCGACCAGTTCCGCGAGGGCGACGGCTACGCCTCGTACGACAAGGTGTCGCCGGCACAGCGCAAGGAGTTGTCGGACAAGGTGGACGCCCTCTCGGCGACTCTGTCGCAGGTGCCCGGCCTGGTTCTGCAGAAGTGAGCGGGAATACGAAGTGAGTGACAGCGAAGCGCAGCCGACCGGAGACCCTGAGGCTGGTCGAGTGCCCGATGCGAGCGAAGCGAGCAACGGGCGTATCGAGACCCCCGCACCCGACGCACCCAAGCCCGGTGTGTCCCGCCGCACCGTGCTCGGTGCCGCGGGGGTCGGCATCGCAGCCGGTCTCGCCGGCGGAGCCGCGATCGGCGCGACCGTCGGAGGTCGTGGCGACTCCGAGCCCGACCGCGTCGTCGCATTCCGCGGCGAGAGGCAGGCCGGCATCGTCACCGAGGCTCAGGACCGCCTGCACTTCGCCGCCTTCGACGTCATCACCGACTCGCGTGAAGCGCTGGTCGACATGTTGAAGAAGTGGACTGTCGCGGCCGAGCGGATGACGCGCGGTGAGGAGACCGTTCCCGGCGGTGCCACCGGCATGGGCGAGTATCACCCGCCCGCCGACACCGGCGAGGCACTGGGCCTGTCGCCCGCACACCTCACCCTCACCATCGGCTTCGGCCCCGGACTGTTCGGGCCGAGCGCCTCCGACCCCGGCCGCAAGGACCGGTTCGGCATCGCCGACCGCAAGCCCGCGGCCCTCGCCGACCTGCCGGCGTTCGCGCAGGAGAAGATCGAGCCCTCGCGCTCGTTCGGCGACATCTGCATCCAGGCGTGCGCCGACGATCCGCAGGTCGCGGTCCATGCCGTCCGCAACCTCGCGCGTATCGGCGTCGGCGTCGTCTCCGTCCGGTGGTCGCAGCTCGGTTTCGGTCGCACGTCGTCCACGACCCGCTCGCAGGAGACGCCGCGCAACATGTTCGGTTTCAAGGACGGCACCGCCAACATCCGGGCCGAGGACACCGAGACCCTCGATAAATGGGTGTGGGTGGCTCCCGGCGACAACCCGCCGGCGGCACAGTGGATGACCGGCGGCACCTATCTCGTCGCACGGCGCATCCGGATGGACATCGAACCCTGGGACCGAGCGAATCTGAAGGAGCAGGAGGACATCATCGGCCGGACCAAGCAGTCCGGCGCGCCGCTCAGCGGCGAGGACGAGTTCGACGAGCCCGATTTCCAGATCACCTCATACGGCACGCCGATCATTCCGCTGACCTCCCACGTCCGTCTCGCTCACCCCGACATGAACAACGGTGCGCAGATCCTGCGGCGCGGATACAACTTCACCGACGGCTCGGACGGTTTCGGCCATCTCGACGCGGGACTCTTCTTCGTCGCCTTCAACCGCGACAGCTTCAAGCAGTTCGTGCCGATGCAGCACCAGTTGTCACGCAAGGACGCGATGACCGAATATCTGATACCGAACGGTTCGGCGATCTTCGCCGTCCCGCCGGGGCTGCGTCCCGGTGAATACTGGGGACAACGTCTGTTCGAGAAGTAGCAGCGTCCCCGGACAATCGTAAGGACCTCACCGCCGTGCCCACGACCATGGACCGGATCAGATCACTCGGAACCGCGTACACGCGCGTCCGTCGGACGTCTCGATTCGGCTGGGTGCTGCGGTACCTCACCATCGCGGTCGGCTTTCTGGTCACCGCCGCCGGGGTCATCACGATCCCGTATCCGGGGCCCGGATGGGCCATCGTCTTCCTCGGACTGCTCATTCTGTCGCAGGAACTGGAATGGGCGGCACGCCTGCGCAAGTGGATCATGTCCAGACTCAACTCGATGTACTCCGATTACATCGACGGCAATCGGCTGGCGCAGTTCGCGCTCGCCGTCGGTACGTGCGCCATCGTCTTGCTGACACTGTGGGTGACGGGGGCACTCGACTTGGCGCAGGGCTGGGTCGGCCTCGACTACGGCTGGCTCGACTCGCCGCTGGGCTGACGGGTTGAGCTGACGGGTTGCGCTCACGGGTTGAGCCGCCGGTCGTGTGATCGATCGACGCCTCGCCCGGCCGGGGCGACTTCGATCATCGGTGGCCCTCCCGGGTGCGAGGATCGACGGGTGAACGAGACCTCACCCGCCGCCGGCCGATCGACCTCCAGGCTGCGCGCCGTGGTCAGCGCACTCATGATCGTCGTCGCCTTGATCCTCGCGCCCGTCGCCTCCGTCGGGACATGGGTACGCCTGCAGCTCGTCGACAGCGACCAGTTCGTCGCGACCTTCGCCCCGCTCGCGGACGATCCGGCGGTCCAGAACTTCGTCGCCGACCAGATCACCGATCAGATCAACCAGCAGGTCGATTTCGACCAGATCATCGGTCAGGCCTTCGACGGAATCTCCGAGTCCGGACTTCCGCCGCGGGCCGCTGCTGCCATCTCGTCTCTCCGGGGGCCCGCCGTCGCCGGCATCCAGTCGCTCGTCGCGTCGACGGCCCAGCGGCTGGTGGCCTCCGATCAGTTCGCCGATCTCTGGGCGCAGAGTCTGCGCGTCACCCACAGACAGGCGACGGCGCTGCTCAAGGATCAGCCCGACGCGGCGCTGGCGCTCTCCGACAGCGGCACCCTGAGCCTGCAGCTCGCCCCGCTGGTCGACGCGGTGAAGCAGCGTCTATCCGCCCGCGGCCTCGACTTCGTGAACCGGATCCCGGTGACGAACCGATCAGTCACGATCCTCCACTCGGACTCGTTGGGTCTGGCGCGCGTCTCGTACCGGGTGGCCGTGATCGGCGGACTCTGGCTGTCGTGGGTGGCGGTCGGACTGCTCGTCGGCGGGATCCTGGTAGCCAACCGCCGGCGACGGGCGACGGTCGCGTCGTCGTTGGCCGCGGCCGTCATCTTCGCACTGATGTCGATTGGCGTCTGGATCGGTGGAAACGTCTTCGTCTTCTCGATGAGCCCGAATCCGTTGCCGAGCGCTGTCGCGCACGCGATCTTCGACCAGGTGACCGCGATGATGGCGTCGACGCTGCGGGCCCTCACCTTCCTCGGGCTGCTGATCGCGGTGGTCGGCTGGTTCGCCGGCCCGGCGCGGCCCGCCCGCGCCGTGCGGTCGGTCCTCGACTCGGGGTTCACTGGTCTGCGTGGCGCGCTGGACCGCGCCGGCGGCGACACCCGTGGCTTCGGCCGAGCCGTCGACAAGTACCGCGCCGTGATCTACTGGATCGCCCTCGCACTCGGCATGGCCGCCTTGTTCGCCTCGCGGCCGGTGACATTCACCGCGATGGCCTGGCTGGTAGTCGCGCTGGTCGTCGTGGCAGTGGGTGTCGAGGTGGTCCGGAGACCGGAGGTGGGTGAGGGCGGCGTCACGTCTGAGCCGCCAGAAACCAGTTTGCCCGCAGCGACTCCTTCACCGACCGACCTCGGGTAGTCGCTAACAGCGCAAACCGGGGTGTTCGTGAGAAATGTCGGTGGCGGATGCAACACTGTGCGAGTGGAAGAAGGCATCTACGAACAGCTGGTAACCCAAGAGCTCCACGCTGAACTCGAGTCCAGCGGACGGCGTTACGAAACAGCCCGCATCGATGCTGTCGACGAACCGCATCTACTCGCTCGGCACGTGAGCGACGTAGTCTACCGGCATCTCACCGCGATCAAAGATCGATCGGACCGGTTGAATGCCGCCAACGACGTCATCCGTCGTCTCGACTCCGAGAGCGCCGCTGTTGAGGAGCCTGCACGTCAGCTCCTCCGCATTTACCAATCAGAGCATCCCGGCCTAACAAACCGAGCTTCAATTCGCCCCACAACTCCTTTGTCCGAAGCTGCGCTCCTCACCAACGCTAGCGGCGAGCCTTCGATCGGGCATGAGCTCCCAGCCGAACTTGCGTCGGCAGATTCGGTCGACCTAGTCTGCGCGTTCATCCGTTGGAGCGGCGTCCGTTTGCTCGAAGCTCAACTCGCGACGCTCGCTGACACTGGTAAACCATTCCGGGTCATCACAACGACGTATCTGGGTTCCACCGAAAGAGAGACCCTCGACCGACTCGTGCGCAATTACGGGGCGCAAGTCCGCGTGCAATATGACAATCTCCGAACCCGCCTCCACGCGAAAGCGTGGTTGTTCCGCCGCCATTCGGGTTACGATACCGCATACATCGGTTCTTCGAATCTCTCCAATGCCGCGATGATTGACGGCGTCGAATGGAACGTGCGACTGTCGCGAGTCACCACCCCTGCCTTAATCGACAAGTTCACATCGACATTCGAGACCTATTGGAACAGTGACCCTTCGTTCGAATCCTATGATCCGGATCGAGACAGAGATCGCCTAGACGACGCCCTCGCAGTGGCTTCGGGTAATCGAAGGCACCGTTCGCTAACTCTGAGTACTTCAAGACTCGAAGTGAGGCCGTACCCATACCAGCAAATCATGCTCGAGGAGTTGCAGGCGGAGCGTGACGTACATGGCCGACACCGAAATCTGATTGTAGCGGCGACAGGAACCGGCAAGACCGTTCTTGCAGCTCTGGACTATCGCCGCATCGCTCACGCAGCCGAACACCGCCCACGGCTACTATTCGTAGCGCACCGTGAGGAGATTCTCAATCAGGCACTCAGGACCTTCCAAGAGGTGTTAACCGACCCAAATTTCGGCGAGTTGTATGTCGCCGGAGCTCGCCCAGAGCGATGGGATCACGTTTTCGCGAGCGTACAGTCGCTCAGTAGTTACGTCACCGAAATTCCTGCGAACCACTTCGAAGTGGTAATTATAGATGAGTTTCATCACGCTTCGGCACGTACATATCGACAGATAGTCGATCACCTGCAGCCCAATGAGATGGTGGCACTCACTGCTACCCCAGAGCGCGCCGACGGTATCGATGTTCGCCAGTTCTTCGATGGTCGCATCGCATCTGAACTTCGATTGTGGGATGCACTCGAGGCCGAGCTGCTGTGCCCATTTCACTACTTTGGAATTGCCGACGGTACCGACCTATCCCGACTCAGCTGGAAGAGAGGAGGTTACGAAACAGCAGAACTTGAGACGTTGTATACCGGGGATGATGCGCGTGCACGGATCGTGCTCAACGCAGTACGCGATAAGATCGTCGCACCGCTCAACATGCGTGCACTGGGATTTTGCGTGAGGCGGTGTCAACTCGTGGAAGCAACGTTGTCCTTCAGTAGGCGTTCGAAGACTTCCCGTGGAGTGTAGAAGCCCAGGCACTGCCGTGGCCGCTCGTTGAGCTCGCGGGCGATCGCTTCGAGGTACAGCTGATCGGATGGGATTTCGGTGCCCTTGGGCAGGTACTCGCGGATCAGGCCGTTGGTGTTCTCATTCGTCGGGCGTTCCCATGGCGAGCGGGGATGAGCGAAGTAGATCGGCAACTCGGCGGCCACGGTGACGCTGGCGTGCTCGGCCATCTCGGTGCCTTGATCCCACGTCAGGCCCTGTCGCATGAACTCCGGCAGTCCTCGCAGGTGATCGATCAGCACATCAGCAACGCCGGGTGCTTTCTTCCCGTCCGGCAGACCCAGGATCAGCGTGTACCGGCTGGTGCGCTCGACCAAGGTCACCGCCGCGGACTGGCCGGCCTTCCCGACGATCAGATCTCCTTCCCACCAGCCCGGCACCCGCCGATCGGCCGCGGTCTCGGGGCGGTCGTCGATGCTGACCATGCCCACGATCCGCGCCGACCGCTCACCGACTGACTTGCGGGGTTTACGCGCGGTGCGCTTGGACTGCAACAGGATGCCCTGAGCAGCCAACTCTCCCTTCGGAAGAGCATAAATCCACCGATAGATCGACTCGTGTGACACGCGGCGGCCCTGCGCGTTCGGTGAACCCGTCATGGGATCCACTGTGGGGTCTTGGGCCTCGAGCTTCAACCTCCCCGCGATCTGGCGCGGCGTCCGCGACCTGCGCAGGTCGGACCGTACCCGGTCGGCGAGCACCGAGTCAGCATCGATCGCCCTCGTCTGCGGACGGGCCCGCCGTGCGCGGGCGTGCTTGTCGGCGTGCACCACCTGATACGCGCCCGTCTTGGTGGCATTGCGTTTGATCTCGCGAGACACCACCGACTTGTCGCGCCCGATCTGCTCGGCGATCGCCGTGACCGTCATCCCCGCACGCCGTCCGACCGCGATCTCCGTCCGGTCCGCCACCGTCAACATCATCCGTCCCAGCCCCACCCAGGGTCTCCTACCGCGCTACCCGCAACCCCTCGTGGCCTGCAGTGTTGCTACGACGGTATGACACCGCCTGAGCGTTCGCCATGCCGAGTACATGGCGCGAGTATTCACAGAAGCCGGAATCCCCTCTGCATCGGTGTCTGGCAAAATCCGGGGCGCCGAGCGGACCGAACTCCTCGCTAGCCCCGGTGTTTCATGGGGATCTGCGGATCGCTGGGCGCAAATAGACCGAAGTGCTCCCTGAACAGGGGAAACTGGGACTTGTTTAAGGTTCCTGATCCTCAAGCAGAAAGCACTCGGTAGGTGAAGCGTACTTCGTGGTCGTCTGGTCTGTCGTTCTCCGTCGAGGATGTCGGGGTGATTGCTCATGCCGGGGTCATCGCGCCGCGTCTTCTGGCTGATCGCGTCGGCCTGACCGCCGAGCTGTCGGGGGCCATGGCGCAGCGCCGATCCATCCCGATCCATGACCGTGGCAGGGTGTTGACCGATGTCGCGGTGATGCTCACAGGTGGCGGCACGTCCATCGCCGACATCCGCGTCCTGCGCCACCAATCCACTGTCCTGGGTCCGGTCGCCTCCTCTCCGACGGTGTGGCGCGCCCTGGACGAGGTCACCGCTGGTAAACGCAAAAAGATCCAGGTCGCGCGGGCCCGTACGCGGCGGCATGTGTGGTCCCAGCTGCCCGGCGGGGTGCCGGCCTCCAAGTGCGCGGGCCGGGATCTGGGGGACACGGTCGTGCTCGATGTGGACGCCACCATCGTGGTCACCCACAGCGAGAAAGAACAGAGCGCGCCGACCTACAAGCGCACCTTCGGCTACCACCCGATCGGCGTGTGGTGCGACAACACAGAAGAGTTCCTCGCTGCGAGCTTGCGGCCGGGCAACGCGGGGTCGAACACCGCGGCCGACCACATCGACGTCCTGGGGCAAGCCATCGCCCAGATTCCCGCCGCCCATCGGCGTGATGTGCTGATCCGATCCGACGGCGCCGGCGCCTCCCATGACCTGTTGGAGTGGATCTCCGAGCAGAATCGGATCCGTGGTCGGCGGGTGGAGTACTCGGTCGGCTTCTCGATCACCGCCGGAATCCGCCGGGCCATCGCGATCGCCCCCGACACCGCGTGGGGGCCAGCGTTGAACCAGGGCGGGGACCTGCGGCCCGGGGCTGAGGTCGCCGAGCTGACCGGGTTCCTCTCCCCACGGATGCTCGCCAAGTGGCCAGACGGGATGCGGGTCATCGTCCGCCGCGAACGACCCCACCCCGGCGCCCAACTGTCGATGTTCGAGGAACTCGACGGGTGGCGCTACCAGGCATTTGTGACCAACACCGCCGTCGGTCAACTGCAGTTCCTCGAAGCGCGGCATCGGGCGCACGCCCGCGTGGAGGACCGGATCCGACACGCCAAAGACACCGGACTCGGCCGCCTTCCTTCGCGGGAATTCGCGGTCAACCAGGCCTGGCTCGTCGCGGTCATGATCGCCGCAGACCTCATCGCGTGGACGCGGCTGCTGGCCTGCATCGGCGAGGCCGCCGTTCTCGCCTTGTGCGAGCCCAAAGCGATGCGCTACCGATTCCTGCACGTCGCGGCCCTGCTGACCCGCAGCAGCCGCCGACGACGCGTGAAAATCCCCGAAACCTGGCCGTGGGCCGTCGCCATCGAGGCGGTGTTCCACACGATCGCCGCGATCCCCAAACCCGCCTGACCTCACCTGCCCGCCCACGACAGCACCACCCGGAGACCCGCCCACCGGCAGCGCTAGCCGGAGCTTCCGCACGCCTACTCGCCAATCAGGACGCGACATCCGTAGAGAACCGAATCTCCCACACCCCATGAATCAGGGGGGCTAGTCTGGGCAATCGCTCCATCAATGCAATATTTTCGGTTGACGTATTTAACGAAGGCGTCGACATTAAGGAAGTCGACACGATCTTCATGCTCCGGCCAACAGAGAGCGCAACCGTATTCCTGCAGCAACTGGGGCGTGGACTTCGCCGCACTGAATCGAAACCTATTCTCACTATTCTCGATTTTGTCGGCAACCAACGCGAAGAGTTTCGCTGGGATCTCCGGCTCCGAGCACTAACGGGAGGCAGTCGACGGTCACAGAAACAGAAGGTCATCGATCAATTCCCAACGCTACCGTCCGGGTGTCGGATCGTGTTCGATAAGACCTCCCAAGAAATTGTTCTGGCCAGCCTTCAACGGCAGCTCACGATGCGATGGAAAGACATGGTCCGCGAACTACAATCGGTGGGCGATATCACCTTTGGAGAATTCCTGGACGAAACCGAATTGCCACTTGCGAACCTTGTCAAGGACGGCAACAAGTCATGGACTCGGCGGTGTCAACTCGTGGAAGCAACGTTGTCCTTCAGTAGGCGTTCGAAGACTTCCCGTGGAGTGTAGAAGCCCAGGCACTGCCGTGGCCGCTCGTTGAGCTCGCGGGCGATCGCTTCGAGGTACAGCTGATCGGATGGGATTTCGGTGCCCTTGGGCAGGTACTCGCGGATCAGGCCGTTGGTGTTCTCATTCGTCGGGCGTTCCCATGGCGAGCGGGGATGAGCGAAGTAGATCGGCAACTCGGCGGCCACGGTGACGCTGGCGTGCTCGGCCATCTCGGTGCCTTGATCCCACGTCAGGCCCTGTCGCATGAACTCCGGCAGTCCTCGCAGGTGATCGATCAGCACATCAGCAACGCCGGGTGCTTTCTTCCCGTCCGGCAGACCCAGGATCAGCGTGTACCGGCTGGTGCGCTCGACCAAGGTCACCGCCGCGGACTGGCCGGCCTTCCCGACGATCAGATCTCCTTCCCACCAGCCCGGCACCCGCCGATCGGCCGCGGTCTCGGGGCGGTCGTCGATGCTGACCATGCCCACGATCCGCGCCGACCGCTCACCGACTGACTTGCGGGGTTTACGCGCGGTGCGCTTGGACTGCAACAGGATGCCCTGAGCAGCCAACTCTCCCTTCGGAAGAGCATAAATCCACCGATAGATCGACTCGTGTGACACGCGGCGGCCCTGCGCGTTCGGTGAACCCGTCATGGGATCCACTGTGGGGTCTTGGGCCTCGAGCTTCAACCTCCCCGCGATCTGGCGCGGCGTCCGCGACCTGCGCAGGTCGGACCGTACCCGGTCGGCGAGCACCGAGTCAGCATCGATCGCCCTCGTCTGCGGACGGGCCCGCCGTGCGCGGGCGTGCTTGTCGGCGTGCACCACCTGATACGCGCCCGTCTTGGTGGCATTGCGTTTGATCTCGCGAGACACCACCGACTTGTCGCGCCCGATCTGCTCGGCGATCGCCGTGACCGTCATCCCCGCACGCCGTCCGACCGCGATCTCCGTCCGGTCCGCCACCGTCAACATCATCCGTCCCAGCCCCACCCAGGGTCTCCTACCGCGCTACCCGCAACCCCTCGTGGCCTGCAGTGTTGCTACGACGGTATGACACCGCCCTCGCCTGCGCCGAGATGCCGGCCATCTCTCCGCGTCAGGTTCGGTGCTGGAATCTGAGATCCTCAAGCGAAACCGAGCATTTTCACATGTTGACGATCCCGTCCGCGCGATAGCGTATCGGCGCTTACTCTCCGACACGAAGACCTACAGCGAACTATCCGATCGAGACAGGCGACTCGCGGATATGTTGATATTTTCCGTCTGGCCGACAGGCGGAGATTTCGCTTCCCTCCGTGAAGCTCTAGAACTTCTGCGATCAGAGCCTGAGGCATGCAAAGAACTGATCGCGATTACGGACTACGGATTTGAGAATTCTCGACAGCAAACAAGACCACTGGCGGGATCACTGCGTGATCTACCGCTGCAGCTCCACGCACATTACCAGCGCGAGGAGATTCTTGCTGCTCTCGGTGTTGCGGCACTACAATCCAAGCCAGGGAATTTTCGCGAAGGTGTAAAGTATATCGACGACCTCAATGTCGACGCATTCTTTGTGACGTTGACGAAGTCTGACACCGGATTCTCGCCGACGACAATGTATCGGGACTATCCGATAAGCCGTAGGTTGTTCCATTGGGAAAGTCAGTCGACAACGACACTTGCTTCAAGGACTGGTCAACGTTATGTGAACGGGACCAGCACTGGGCGGTGTCATACCGTCGTAGCAACACTGCAGGCCACGAGGGGTTGCGGGTAGCGCGGTAGGAGACCCTGGGTGGGGCTGGGACGGATGATGTTGACGGTGGCGGACCGGACGGAGATCGCGGTCGGACGGCGTGCGGGGATGACGGTCACGGCGATCGCCGAGCAGATCGGGCGCGACAAGTCGGTGGTGTCTCGCGAGATCAAACGCAATGCCACCAAGACGGGCGCGTATCAGGTGGTGCACGCCGACAAGCACGCCCGCGCACGGCGGGCCCGTCCGCAGACGAGGGCGATCGATGCTGACTCGGTGCTCGCCGACCGGGTACGGTCCGACCTGCGCAGGTCGCGGACGCCGCGCCAGATCGCGGGGAGGTTGAAGCTCGAGGCCCAAGACCCCACAGTGGATCCCATGACGGGTTCACCGAACGCGCAGGGCCGCCGCGTGTCACACGAGTCGATCTATCGGTGGATTTATGCTCTTCCGAAGGGAGAGTTGGCTGCTCAGGGCATCCTGTTGCAGTCCAAGCGCACCGCGCGTAAACCCCGCAAGTCAGTCGGTGAGCGGTCGGCGCGGATCGTGGGCATGGTCAGCATCGACGACCGCCCCGAGACCGCGGCCGATCGGCGGGTGCCGGGCTGGTGGGAAGGAGATCTGATCGTCGGGAAGGCCGGCCAGTCCGCGGCGGTGACCTTGGTCGAGCGCACCAGCCGGTACACGCTGATCCTGGGTCTGCCGGACGGGAAGAAAGCACCCGGCGTTGCTGATGTGCTGATCGATCACCTGCGAGGACTGCCGGAGTTCATGCGACAGGGCCTGACGTGGGATCAAGGCACCGAGATGGCCGAGCACGCCAGCGTCACCGTGGCCGCCGAGTTGCCGATCTACTTCGCTCATCCCCGCTCGCCATGGGAACGCCCGACGAATGAGAACACCAACGGCCTGATCCGCGAGTACCTGCCCAAGGGCACCGAAATCCCATCCGATCAGCTGTACCTCGAAGCGATCGCCCGCGAGCTCAACGAGCGGCCACGGCAGTGCCTGGGCTTCTACACTCCACGGGAAGTCTTCGAACGCCTACTGAAGGACAACGTTGCTTCCACGAGTTGACACCGCCCTGTGCTGTTGTTCGTCCGACATCGGAAGGTGGGCGAGTTTGGCCCCATGCCGTACATGTTCATCGGCCCAGCAACGATGGCAGATCACCGAGGCGAGCGACCGATCGCCGTCACCTGGAGACTTTCATACGAGATGCCCGCCGAGTTCTTCCACGAAGCCAAGGTGGCTGCGGGGTAGATTCGCCGCCCCCGCGCTCCCGTGGTTTCGACACGCTCGTCGCTCCGCTCCTCGCGGCTCAACCAGCGGGCAGGGCTCAACCAGCCGACGGGTCGCCTACTCCCCCTCGGCGCTCCACTTCTCCACCACGACCATGCCGGGGACCTTCGGGACCTTCAGATCCTTGACCTTGTGAGTCTTGCCCTTCTTGTTCCGGGCGATCGGGTCTTCGTCGACGACCAGTTCCTCGTAATCCTCGTCAGCAGGGTCCTCAGCGGTGTCCTCGATGCCGGCTTCCTCGACGTCCGCGCCGGAGTCTGCGTCCGCGTCGGGCTCCGCCGATTCCTCGACATACGTCATTCCCAGGTACTTGCGCCACGTGTTGTCGTCCCGGGGCACCACACCGTCCTCGGCGGCGGCGCCCTCGGCGGTACGGACCTGGTTCATCAATGCGATCGCGCGACGACGGAGGTCGTCCTCGACGCTGCCGACGGCATGCTTGCGGAAGGGGATATCGACTCGATAGAGCGAGGGGCTCACGGCCGCGACGGGGAAACCTGCGCCGGCGAGACGCTCGAACACCTTCTGCACCAAGGCCAGCGCCGGCTGGGTGGTGACGATGCCGTCGAGCACACTGCCGCGTTCGCGCTCGGCGGCTTTCGCTGCCTCCCACTCGTTGATCTGACGATGCAGATCGGCGTGCTCACCGCCCAGAACGCCGGGTGTTCGATTCGACACTTTGTCGATGAAGCTCTGCGCCACGTCGTCGATGTCGAACGCCCCGACCGCCGAATCAGCGGCGATGCGCGCGTGGAACAGCACTTGCAGGAGGAGATCGCCGAGCTCAGAGCAGAGTTCCTCGGACGTACCGTGGTCGATCGAGTCGAGCAGCTCGTACACCTCTTCGAGAAGGTACTTGCGCAGCGAGTCGTGCGTCTGCAACCGCTCCCACGGGCCCATGCGACGAAGCCGGTCCATCAGCTCGACAGCCCGCAGCAGCTTGCCGCCCGGGAGATTACTGCCTTCGATGACCGGCTCGCCCCACTTCAACCGCTCGACGACAGCCGGATGATCACGATCAGAACTCACCAGGGTCTTAGTACCGTCGTCCTCGACCAGACCGACGAGCTCGTACGACGGCAACTGCCACAACAGCGACGGGTGCACCTCTTCGGTGACGGCCACGGTCTCCGCGAGCAGCGCCACCGCACCGGCAGGAACGAGATCGGGTCGCGACGCGTCGAGCAGGACCACGGTCATGGAAGCTCCTCCTCGCAAATCAGTGTCAACCTCGACATTAACGCGTCACAAGGCTTCGCTCCGGTCACACGCGCGGGAAGGAATCGTGTCGCGCATTACTGCCGGGATGGCGGCCTGACACCGAGCCATCCTCACTGCCGTCTTCACTCGGCACGCCCCTGATCTCCGTCAGTACTGCCCGCAATGCCGGGTCGGCCTCCGCGCTGTGCCTCCACACGGTATGGACCTCACGCCGCGGCGAATTCTGCAACTCGCGCACCGCCACCCCCTCCGGCACGCGAGGCCGGGCGAGGCGCGGGATCAGCGCGACCACGTCGCCCGCCTCGACCAACGCCATCTGCGTGCCGAAGTCGTCCACCGAGTGGATCACGTCCGGCTGCTGCTCCGACTCGGCGAACAACCGCTCGAACCACCGATGACAGACCGTGCCGACGGGACTGGTCACCCATCCGCAGTCGCGGAGCTCGGCCCGCCGGATCGGCCGGTCGGCCTCAGCCAGCGGATGCCCCAGCGGCACCGCGAGGTCGCCGATGTCGGTGTGCAGATGCGACCGCTCCAGCCCCGCCGGCACCGCGACCGTCACGCCGTCGGCGTCGTGAACCATCGCGAGATCGGCGTTGCCCGACTCGACCGCGTACACGGCGGGCACCGGATCGAGTTCCGTCACCTCGACTCGCACCTCCGGATGGAGGCGTCGCACACGCTTCAATGCGGGCGCGACGATGCCGCGGACACCGGTCGAGAACGCTGCGATCCTCACCACACCGCGCGGCGAACCGGCATCCACCGACCGTGCCGCCGCCACCGACTTCTCAAGCGCGTTCAGCACTTCCGGCGCGGTCTCGACGAGCGCATGTGCGGCCGGAGTCAGCACCACCCGGCGCCCGGCCGGCGCCACCAGACGCACCCCGACCTGCGACTCGAGCCTCTTGATCTGCTGAGAGATGGCCGAGGGCGTGAACCCGAGCTCGTCGGCGGCCCGCGCCATCGTCCCCAAATCGGCGACGGCCCGCAGAGCTCTCAATGCTCCGACATCGATCATGAAGTACTCCTAACGATTACTCACGATAACTCCTCGCTTGTGGTGAACTATTTCCGTGGCGACGATGAATGCATGACTTCGACCTCGCATCCCGCGCGCGCGATCTTCGGATCGAACCTCGTCGCCATGCCGACGCCGATGAACCCCGACGGCTCGCTCGACGAGGTCGGCATCGGCGCGGTGGCGAAGCATCTCGTCGACACCGGCTGCGACGGGATCGTGGTGGCCGGCACCACCGGGGAGGCTCCGACCCTCGAACTCGTCGAATTGCTTCGCGTACTGGAACTGGTCCGCGCCGCGGCGGGTTCGGCGACCCGCCTCGTCGTCGGCGTGGGCACCAATCACACGGCTAAGAGCGTCCAGACCGCCAGAGCAGTCGCCGCGGCAGGCGCCGCCGACGCTCTGCTGGTCGTGACGCCCTACTACTCGAAGCCGTCTCAGGCCGGAGTGATCGCTCACACGGTGGCGATCGCCGACGCCACCGAACTCCCGGTGATGCTCTACGACATCCCCGGCCGCACCGGCCTCGCTCTCACCCGGGAGACGCTCGTCGAACTCTCGCACCACCCGCGCATCGCCGCGGTGAAGGATGCGAAGGGGGATCTGTTCGAGGTGATGTCGGTGATGGCCGAGACCGGGATGGCGTACTACTGCGGCATCGACGAGCTGAACCTGCCGTACCTGGCGGCCGGAGCCTCGGGTCTGGTCAGCGTGATGGGAGTGGTCGGCGCAGACCGCAACAGGGACCTCATCACGGCGATCGATGCGGGCGATCTGCCGCGGGCCCGCGCGATCAATGACGCCGTCCTCCCCCTGACGATCGCACTGATGCGCACAGCACCGGGTGTGGTGACCGCGAAGGCCGCGCTCCGCGAGATCGGCGTCATCTCCCATGCCGCCGTACGCGCGCCACTGCTCGAGGCGACCGCCTCTGAGGTCGCCGTCATCCGCGCCGCCCTCGCGGCCGACGGTCAGCCGACCGGCGATCGGTTGCTGACGGCATAGCCGACGCGCGCTATCACCCTCAGAACGGCGGTTCGCCGTCGCCAACCAGCATCGCCTCTCGGCGTCGGCGGTTAGCCGCGCGCCGCTGCATCCGATAGCGGTGTTTGGCCTGGGTGCGGGTCCGTGCCCTCTCGGGCTCCCCCTCGGCGTGTCGTGGCGGTTCGCGCGACTGGCCGATCGACACGCCGTGACGGCACTGGAAGCGGCCCAGCTCCGGCAGCAACCAGAGGTTCAGCGCCTGCTGACGCACCGAGACTCCGTCCGGGGTCGTCACCTCCGACCAGAGAACACCGGCCGCATCGACGACCTGGTCGTCGACCCACCCGCTGCCGAAGGTCTTCAGACCGTGATGGAAGCGGCATTTCGGGTTCAGATTGCACAAGCAGGTCGGGCCGCCCGCGGCGGGGTCCACGTGATCGAACTCGACGACGTGATCGAGATCGGATTTCCACGCGGGACGATCGCAGCCCGGCCAGGTGCACGTGCCGAACAGGGCACGCACCGCGGTGGCTACAGCGGCGGACGGCCGGTATCGATCCGCATGGGCGGCGCAGTCGGCGATGACCTTGTCGATGTCGAGTTCCCGTACCACCGCGTCGGGCCGAGCCATGAGTTCACGCGCACGCCTGGCCGAGATCGGACCGACCCCGTCTTCGTACGCCGGAGTCTCCGACGTCCCGTCGAGGGCGTCTTTGCGGACCACGACGTGAACCACGATCTGACCGCGCCGCGATTCGACCTGCTCCGGCGACAGGGCCGAAGCGCAGTCGTCGCGATCGCATCGGCAGGTGAACTCGGCGCGATGCAGCAGCGCGGTCGCGGCATCGGACCGACGGGCCTGCTTCGTGCGGGGATCGAAGGGACAGACGCCGTCGGCGAGGGCGTCGATGGTACCGAGCGCGATCATCGCATCCTCGGACGAACCGGTGATGACCATCTCCGACATGCCGTCGGACACCGGGGACACGACCACGTTCTTTCCCGCTGCGATCTGCTCGCGCGTCATGGTCACCGCATCGGGATCGTACTCGGCGACCACCGCGGAGACGATCGACTCGACGCGGGCGGCCGATAGCCCGCCCGCCTCGGAGAGACGGTGCGCGATCTCCGCGTCGATGAACTCCAGGAGCTCCAGGTCGTCCACGAGCGCCGTCTGCTCGACGGCCCGCGTGAACCACGCGACCGTGATCCGACCGTCGCGCAGCAGCCTGCCCACTGCCGGGATCCGCTCCACGCACGCGATCGCGCGATCGACGAACATCTCAGCGGTGTGCGGCCGTACTCCGGCTGCGACCGCGTAGGCCGCGGCCGTCTGGCATTGCGGGTCGTAGAGCCGCGAGTACGCGTCCACCGCCGAATCGGCCTCCAACTCAGCCCTTCTCGCCTGATACAGGCGGTACACGGCGGCGTAGCGATGCCACATCACCGCGCCCTGATAGCAGTCCGATCGAGCGGCGAATTGCAACAGCGCGGCTCGATCGCCCTTCGCGCCGTCCGGGATTCCGATCCGGATGACGATCGCATCGTCGTCGATCCGGACCGTCGAACCCTGAAAACGGTCGATTCGAGTACTCATGCCGCCCCCTTCATCGAACTCACATTCGAGACTATCGGAGGGGTCTGACATCGACCGGACGCTACGACTCCAGCGGCGCGATCGTCTGAAGGAACGTGACGAGATAGTCGACGAGCTCTGTGTCCCGGAGTCGGGGGGAACCGACGCCGCCGGTACGCGGGATCGGCAGTGTCACCATGTGGGTCGCGGCACGGTAGCTCGCCGACGAGTACATGCGCGCGAGCCGGACCTGCTGGCTGTCGAGCAGAAGCATCGGTGAGATCCGGATGGATTGACCGGCCAGACCGACCTCCGCGATACCGCGTTCGCGGCACCGGAGCCGCAGACGTGCGATCGCCGCGAGACGCTGCGTCTCGACGGGCGGCTCACCGTAGCGGTCGGTCAGTTCGCTCATCACCTCGTCGACGTCATCGTCACTGGTGGCCGACGCCAGCTTGCGGTATGCCTCCAGCCTGAGCCGGTCCGCCTCCACGTACTCGACGGGGATGTGCGCGTCCACCGGAAGGTCGATGCGCACCTCGACGTTCTCCTCGGTCGCCACTGCCTTGCCGTCGGCCGCGGCTCGGTACGCCTCGACCGCTTCGCCGACCAACCGCACGTAGAGGTCGAAGCCGACACCCGCGACGTGCCCGGACTGCTCGGCGCCGAGGACGTTGCCGGCACCGCGCAGCTCGAGATCCTTGAGCGCCACCGCCATGCCGGCACCGAGTTCGTTGTTCTGGGCGATAGTCGCGAGCCGGTCGTAGGCCGTCTCGGTCAGCGGCTTGTCCGGGCTGTACAGCAGGTACGCGTACCCGCGCTCCCGGCTTCGCCCGACGCGCCCGCGCAGCTGGTGCAGCTGCGAGAGCCCGAAGTTCTCCGCACGGTCGACGATCAGGGTGTTGGCGTTCGAGATGTCGAGCCCGGTCTCGATGATCGTGGTGCACACGAGGACGTCGTACTCGCGGTCCCAGAAGCCCTGGACGGTTCGTTCCAGTTGCTCCTCGCCCATCTGCCCGTGCGCGACCACCACCCGGGCCTCGGGAATCATGTTCGCGAGATGCTTGGCGGTCTTGTCGATGGTCGAGACGCGATTGTGCACGTAGAACACCTGACCGTCGCGCAGCAGCTCGCGCCGGATGGCCGCCGCGACCTGCTTGTCGGAGTAAGCGCCGACATACGTCAGGACCGGGTGCCGTTCCTCGGGCGGAGTGAGGATGGTCGACATCTCGCGGATACCCGCCATCGACATCTCGAGGGTGCGCGGGATCGGCGTCGCCGACATGGTGAGCACGTCCACGTGGGTGCGCAGCGCCTTGATGTGCTCCTTATGCTCCACACCGAAGCGCTGCTCCTCGTCCACGATCACCAGACCGAGGTCTTTCCATCGGACGCCGGTCTGCAGCAGCCGATGCGTGCCGATGACGACGTCGACCTCACCGGAGGCCATCTGCGCGATGATCTCCTTCGACTCGGCCGGATCGGTGAACCGCGACAACCCGCGCACGGTGACCGGGAAGCCCGCCATCCGCTCGGTGAAGGTCTGCAGGTGCTGCCCGGCGAGAATCGTCGTCGGTACCAGGACCGCGACCTGCTTCCCGTCCTGAACGGCCTTGAACGCGGCGCGGACTGCGATCTCGGTCTTGCCGTAACCGACGTCGCCGACCACCACCCGGTCCATCGGGACCGGCTTCTCCATATCGGCCTTGACCTCGCCGATCACCGTCATCTGGTCGACGGTCTCGGTGTAGTCGAAGGCGTCCTCCATCTCCCGCTGCCACGGGGTGTCGGGGCTGAACGCGAAACCCGGTGCCGCATGCCGCGCGGCGTACAGCTGCACCAGTTCGCCCGCGATCTCCCGGACCGCCTTGCGCGCCTTGCGCTTGGTATTGGCCCAGTCGGAACCGCCGAGCTTGCTGAGCCCCGGCTGCTCGCCGCCGACGTAGCGCGACAACTGGTCGAGCGCGTCCATCGGAACGTACAGGCGGTCGCCCGGCTGTCCCCGCTTGCCGGGCGCGTACTCGATCACGAGGTACTCGCGCCGGGCACCGGAGACCGTGCGTTCGATCATCTCGACGAACTTGCCGATGCCGTGTTGGTCGTGCACCACCAGGTCACCGGCGCTCAACGCCAACGGGTCGACCTGATTGCGCCGCTTGGCCGGCAGTCGCCGGCCGTCCTTCACACCGACGACGCGAGCGCCGGTGACGTCCGCCTCGGTGGCGATCACCAGACGCGCCGACGGGCAGACCAGTCCGCGCCGCAGCGTGCCGTGGAACACGCCGACCGCGTCGGCCGGCAACTCATCGCCCGGCTCCACGAGCCGGGCCGGGACCTCGGCCTCACCGAGACGGTCGACGAATCGCATCGCAGTGCCCCGGCCGGCGGCGATCAACGCCGCACGACCGCCCGAGGCGACCTGAGCGCGCAACGACGTCATGAACTCGTCGAGCTCGGCGGGGTCGCCGTGCGGCGCCGGCCCGGGCTGCAGATCGAGTTCGAGCTCCTCGCCCGATCCCGCCGAGAGCGGACTCATCGTCCACCACGGTTTGCCCGCCTCCACGGTCGCACGTTCGACGTCACCGACGCTGCGGTAGGCACTCGCCGACAGGTCGATGGAGGGTTCGCCCGCGGCCACGGGCGCCGCTGCCCCCAGCGCCGCGGCGTTCCACGACGCCTCCAAGAACTCCTCGCCGGTCCTCGCCAGATCGGCGGCACGGGTGCGCACCTTCTCCGGATCGAGGACCAGTACCCGAGTGCCGTCGGGCATCACCTCGGTGAGCATCTGCATCCGGCCGTCGACGAGTGCCGGGATCAGCGCTTCCATTCCCTCGACGGGAATGCCCTCCGACAGTTTGGTCAGGATCTCGCGCAGCGACTCGTCCTCGACTGTCGACGCGAGTTCGGCGGCCCGGTCCCGGACCTCCGCGGTCAGCACCAGTTCTCGGCACGGATGAATCTGGACCACCGACGTGTCGATCTCCGGCTGCGTCCGCTGGTCGGCGACGGAGAACGCGCGGATGTCGGTCACCTCGTCGCCCCAGAACTCCACTCGCACCGGGTAGTCGGCGGTGGTCGGGAAGATGTCGAGGATGCCGCCGCGCACCGCGAACTCGCCGCGGGCACCGACCATGTCGACGCGCTCGTAGGCCATCTCGACGAGCTTCTCGATCAGACCGTCGAACTGCACCTCCGTGCCTTCGGTGAGCGTGACCGCGCGCATCGCACCGAGCCCGGGAGCCATCGGCTGCACAAGGGAACGGACGGTCGCGACGACGACGCGCAACGGGGACACCGCCGGGTCGGCCAGTCGACTGAGCACCGCGAGCCGGGCACCGACCGTGTCGGCGCTGGGCGATAGCCGCTCGTGCGGCAGCGTCTCCCACGACGGGAATTGAGCGACGACCGACGTCCCGTTGGGCCCCGACGGCAGCAGTTCCGACAGTTCGGTCGTGAGGTCGTCGGCCTCCCGACCGTTGGCGGTCACGACCAGGACGGGGTTCTCGGAGATCTCGGCCAGGCGCGCAACCACCAGCGGCCGGGCCGCGTCCGGTGCCGTGATGTCGAGGCGAGTCTCGCCCACTCGTTCCCGCAGCAAACCGAAGGCCGCATCACGAAACGCGAAGGAGGTCAGCCCGGACAGGGAGGGACGCGGCGCAGAGGGGGTCGACACTGTGTCAAGTGTAGAAGACCACCGCGTCCTGTCGCCCCCAGGCTCGTCGGTCCCCAGGCTCGTCGGTCCCGGGCTTGTCGGTCCCCCAGGCTCGTCGAGTAAGTCGAGGAGCGGAGCGACGAGGCGCATCGAGACCGCGCAGGCCGCCTGACACGGTCTCGATACGCCGCGGCGCTGCGCGCCGAGGCTACTCGACGAGCCTGGGGAGGGCACCGCGCGCCGAGGCTACTCGACGAACCTGGGGAGGGCACCGCGCGCCGAGGCTACTCGACGAACCTGGGGAGGGCACTGCGCGCCGGGCCCTCTCGACGAGCCTGGGGAGGGCACCGCTCCCCCTCCTTCACCCCGACCGACCGGCGGCCGCGAGCAGCGATGCGCCGAGCGGGCGCGAAGGAGCGGCGCCGGGCAGAATCGCGTACACCGAGGAGCCGATGGGCGTCGTCCACTCATTCAGGTCGTCGTGTTCGTCCAGGCGCCGCTGAACCGGAATGTACTGCTTGACCGGATCCCGCTGATACGCGGCGAAGATCAGCCCGCTGTTGGACGTGTCCGCCGAGCCCGCCTCGGGCGGGTCGTCGTAATTGAACCCGCGACGGATGAACTGCTCGTCCGGCGCCCGACGATGCGCCCGCGCGATGTGCGACGACGGCGGGATCACCGGGATGCCGCCGCGTGAGGCTTCGAAATCAGGATCGTCGGACTCGTAGCGCCCGGTCAGCGGTGCGCCGTTGTCGAGGGTGCGACCTGTGGAGAGCTCCCGCCCCCGGCGATCGAGCGCCTCCCAGGTGTCCATGTGCATCGCGATGCGCCGCAACACCAGGCTCGTCCCGCCGGCCATCCAGGGCTGTTCGCGCCCGTCGTCCCAGAGAAGGGAGCCGTAGTCGTCGGGGCTCGGCTGGACGGTGCCGTCCACCTGTCCGAACAGGTTGCGCATCGTGCCCGGCGCCATTCCCGGACTGTTGCGAAACCCCCGCTGCACCCACCGGACCCGCACACTGCGGCGGACCGACGAGGTCAGCATGCGCGTCGCATGTGCGAGGGCCACGGGGTCGTCGGCGCCGATCTGCAGAAGCAGATCAGTCTGTCCCCACCGCGGATCCAGCCGGTCGATCGAGAAGGGCGGGAGCGGCGCGAGCCATGACGGCCGCAGAGGCGCGAGAGCCGGCGCCCGGAACACCCGGTCACCGAGACCGACGGTGACCGTCAGGTTGCACGGCAGCACCGCGAGTTCGGGCTCGGTGTCGGACAGGCTCGGCTCGGCACGGGTGAGCCTCGACGCGTCCTGCGTCCACAGGCGAAGGACCCCCGCGAAAGTGTCGACGTCGGTCGGGTCGACGAGATCCAGGCCGACGAATTGAGCGTGCGACTGAGCCGGGGTCACGATGCCGGACTGATGCGTGCCGTAGAACGGCGTCAGGCCGGAACCCGCGGCGGGGTCGGGCGAGGAGAACTCTCGCCCGACGCCCACCGCGGCCGCCCCGATGCCGATGCCCGCCAGGCCCGCTCCGCCGGCGAGGAGGGTACGGCGCGAGACGCGACCAGTCCGCTGCTCAGTCACTGATGCGAGTCGGCGTGCGCCGACTCGGACTGCTGCATGTCGTGCCCGGCCGTACCGTGGTCCATGTCCGGGTGGTCAGTGTCCCCGCCGGGCGCGTAATTCTCCTGATTGCCGTCGAAGTCTCGGGCGAGAGCGTCGAAGGTCTTGGTGGAGCCGTCCTCGAAGCGGATCGTGAACGCGACGTTCTGTCCGGTCGTGATCGGCCTGGTGACATCCATGAGCATGAAGTGCTCAGCGCCCGGCGACAGCGTGATCGACGACTTCGCCGGGACGAGGAAGCCGCCGTCCTTCTGGCGCATCGTGGTGCCGCCGGAGCCGTTGTCGACCACTTCGTGCATCTCGGTGGTGCGGGCGAGGTCGGTGTGCGCCGACACGATGCGGATGTCGTGGTCGGACGAGTTGGCGATGGTCCCGAAGGCGGCGGTCATTCCCGATTCGGCGGCCTTGACCCATTGGTCGGAGACGGTGATCGAATCGGAGGCCGGTGCGGAGGAGTCGTCGCTGCCGCAGGCCACGACGACGAAGGACAGCAGGGCTGCGGCGGTGAGGCCGAGCGAACGGATGAGGGTACGGCTTATCGCCATGAGTGATGTCTCTTTCGTGCAGAGTCTGATACCCCGCGATCGGATGAGACCGCCGGGGTGGTGTCGGATGGGGTTCAGACCAGCGAAGGAGGACCGCGGACCGCGGCGGAGGCGACCATCGGCGCGGGCCGGAGCGCGGCAGCGTGCCGGTCGGCGCGGATGACGACGAAAGCGGGGTCGAGACACACCCGCGTGCTCACCAACCGCCAGACATGGGACACGCTGTTGCCGTACGCCCGGCTCAGTTGCTCGGCGACGAAGAGCACGGCAGCCGCGGCGGGGACGGCGAGTGCGTGCCAGAACAGCATCAACGGCCCGGGCGTCACGCCGGTTCCGTGTCCCGCGTGCCCTGCCATCAGCGACAGCACTCCGTGAGCGGTCGCCTGGCCCGCGGACAGCGCGACCAACGCGCCGGTCGCAGAGATGCCGATCCGGCCGCGAGCCCGTGCTCGCTCCACCGATCGCACCTGAGCGGCGCGGACCAGTCCGACCCCGAGCGCCAGGCCGAGGAGCACCGCGGACTGCGCCGTCGTGGGAAGGTGCCCACCGCCGATCGAGTGGGCCGCGACACCCAGGATGAGCGAGACCACCGATGCCAGGAACCCGTGCGCGGTCGCGGGGACCTGCGCACCGGTCGGCGTCGGGCGAATCAGCACGTCGTCAAGGGTACTACCGGAGGTCGTACCGGCCGAGTCGGCCGCCCTTCGCGGCTCTTGCGCGCGACTGCTCGTCGTCGACGCGCTCGTCGACCGGACCGTCGTCGACCCGGCCGTCGGACACGCTGCCTGACCTCGGCGATCGCCGCCTCGGTTTGAATCATCGGCGTTCGCCACCGATCGTGGAGTGCATGTCTGACGAACGGGAGAATGCTGACAGCGAACCACGGGGGACGGACACAGAGCACGGGACGGACACAGAGCACGGGACGGACACTGAGCACGGGACGGACACAGCCGCCGTGCTCTTGGACGGCGCAGTCTTGATCGACCCGTACACAAAAGAGGCGACATCCGTATCTCCGGGCGTTGCACCGGTGCCCCACCACTGGCACGTCGGCGAGAACGACACCGATGAGGAGATCACCGAGAAGCTCAAGCGCCAGGGAGTCCGGCTCGGCCGCGGTGGAATCGCTCCGGCGGTGTTCTGGCCGGCACTGATCGTGATCGTCGCGGTGAGCGCTCTCGCCGTCGCGTTCCCCGACCAGACGAGCGAAGTCTTCACCGATGTCCAGAACTGGATCGTCTCGAACCTGGGCTGGTACTACATGCTGATCATCGCGTGTTTCGTGGTGTTCGCGGTCGCGCTGTGCTTCTCCAGGCTCGGCCGCATCCGGCTGGGCAGACCCGATGAGGCTCCCGAGTTCGGCAGGGTGAGCTGGTTCTGCATGCTGTTCGCCGCCGGAATGGGCATCGGACTGGTCTTCTACGGCGTCGGTGAGCCACTCACATATGCGACCGTGCAACCGAAACCCGGCTGGAGCGGTAGCCAGGAGGACATCGCCGGTCTGGCGATGGCCCAGACATTCATTCACTGGGGTCTGCACCCGTGGGCGGTGTACGCGGTGATCGGGCTCGCGCTGGCATACGCGATCCACCGCCGCGGGCGACCGGTGTCGATCCGGTGGGCGCTCGAACCGCTGCTCGGCGATCGGGTGAAGGGCTGGGCAGGCGACCTCATCGACATTCTCGCCATCTTCGGCACGGTCTTCGGCGTCGCCACGTCGCTGGGGCTCGGCGTGCAGCAGATCTCAGCGGGCATGCAGTCGATCGGCGTCATCGACTCCGTCGACAACACCCTCCTGGTGATCCTCATCGTCGCCATCACCTTCCTGGCGACCCTGTCGGTGGTGAGCGGTCTGGGCACCGGAATCAAGTGGTTGTCGAACATCAACCTGTCGATCGCCGGACTGCTGGTGATCGCGATGCTGCTGATCGGTCCCACTCTCTTTCTTCTGCGCAACTTCGTGCAGTCGATCGGCGTCTACTTCGCCAACCTGTTCAACATGACGCTCGACGTCGGAGCGTTCCAGGGCCAGGAGGCACAGGACTGGCTCAGCGACTGGACGATCTTCTATTGGGGCTGGTGGATCGCCTGGGCGCCTTTCGTCGGCGTGTTCATCGCCCGGATCTCGCGCGGGCGGACAGTGCGCGAGTTCATCGCCGGATGCCTGATCGTGCCGACTCTGGTCGGATTCGTCTGGTTCTCGGTGCTCGGTGGTACGGGCCTGCACCGGCAGTTCTTCGGCGAGGGTGACCTGGTGGAGGACGGCAAGGTCTCGCCCGAGGGATCGCTGTTCCACGTGCTGTCGGACATGCCGCTCGGCACGGTCTTCTCGATCCTCGGGATCGTCCTGGTGGCCGTCTTCTTCATCACCTCCTCCGATTCCGGCTCACTGGTCGTCGACATGCTCGCCTCGGGCGGCCACCCCAATCCGCCGGTGTGGTCCCGCGTGCTCTGGGCGTCGCTCGAGGGCGTCGTCGCGATCGCTCTCCTGCTCGCGGGCGGACTGCGGTCGCTGCAGGCCGCGTCGCTGGCCACGGCCCTGCCGTTCAGCGTGATCCTCGCGATGATGTGCTTTGCGACCGTGCGGGGTCTGCGATTCGAGCACGACAAACTGCGGCGGGCCGCTCAGGCACAGCGGTTGGAGGCCGCGACGTCGCACATCGCGGGCGAGGTCTTCAGCACGATGCCGGACGAGCCGGCCCTGCGCGATTATGTCGACGACCGCATCGACTACCGCCTGAGCCGGACCCGGGGCGGGTGGCGACCCGAGCGTTTCGGCCCGAAGCACCGCGAGTAGACCGTACTGGGCCTTCGGGCGATCTATGGCCCGATCGTGTACTGCAGGTAGACGCAGCCGATCCAGCGGTCGAACTTGCGCCCGACACCGGGTGTGCGACCCACTTCGACGAAACCGACCTTCGTGTGCAGCGCGATCGAGTCCGGAACGTCCTCGGAGACCACGGCCATGATGGTGCGCGTCACCGCCGGGTCCGCCGCGTTGATCAACGCGCGCAGCAGGTGCTTGCCCGTCCCCCGGCCCGCCGCCTCGGGCCGAAGGTAGATGCTGTCCTCGGCGGTCCAACTCCAGCCCGCCTTTCCCCGATACACGCCGAGACAGGCGTAACCGACCACCTCGCCGGGTGCGCCGGCCACGAGGAACGGGCGTCCCGCGGCAACACTCGTCTCGAGTCTGGTCCGCCACTGCGCGACGGAGGGCGCCTCGAGGTCGAACGTCGCAGTGGAGTTCTCGACGTAATACCGGTAGATGTCGGCAACGGCCTCGCAGTCGTCGGACGTCGCCGGGCGAACGGTCAGCATGTGCTGATCTTGCCGCACCGCCGGGCAACTACGCTCGACTGGTGGGCGATAACGAGTCAGAACCTATCGAGGTCCGCGAGGAGGACGTCGAGGACCACGGAGCCGACCGCCTCAAGACGGGGCTGAAGCCACGCCACCTCGTGATGATGAGCCTCGGATCCGCCATCGGCGCGGGACTGTTCGTCGGGTCCGGAGAAGGCATCGCGCTCGCCGGACCCGCGGCACTCGTCTCGTACGCCATCGTCGGCGTCATCATCGTCTCGGTGATGCGGATGCTGGGCGAACTCGCGGCGGCCGATCCGAATCCCGGCGCGTTCTCCTACTACGTCGGCAAAGCTCTCGGACCCGGAGCCGGCTTCATGATGGGCTGGCTGTGGTGGGTCCAGATGACAATCGTGGTCGCAGCCGAGTCGCTCGCGGCGGCGGAAGGACTCAACGCACTCGTCGGTCTGCTGCCCGTCTGGGCGTGGGCGCTGGTCTTCATGACCGTATTCAGCGTGCTCAATCTGACCGGAGTGTCGAACTTCGGCGAGCTGGAGTTCTGGCTGTCGTTGATCAAGGTGACGTTCATCGTGCTCTTCCTGGTGATCGGAGCGGCCTACCTCTTCGGCTGGATGTCCGAGCCGTCTCCTGGACTCGCCAACGCCGGCGACTTCCTCCCGCACGGCATCGGCGGTGTCACGGCCGCACTTCTGGTGATCGCGTTCGCTTTCGGCGGAATCGAGATCATCGCCGTCGCCGCCGCGGAGACCGACGATCCCGGTCCGAGCGTCACGAAAGCCATCCGGACCATCGTCTGGCGCATCCTGGTCTTCTACGTGGGATCGGTGGCGGTGATCATGCTCGTCCTGCCGGCAGACGACCCGCGCATCCGCGAATCGCCGTTCGTCGGCGTACTCGAACAGACCGGCCTTCCGGCGGTCGCCGCCACGATGGGCGCCATCATCGTCGTCGCGCTGCTGTCGTCGATGAACGTCAACCTCTACGGCGCGTCGCGGATGCTGTTCTCCCTGTCGGTGCGACGGATGGCGCCGCGGTCGGCGCGGCGGGTCTCCTCCCGTGCGGTTCCCGTCCCCGCGCTGCTCGCCAGCACCGTGTTCGGCTTCCTCGCAGTGCCCGCGACCTACTTCTGGGGCGATCAGGTTCTCGACCGTCTCCTATCGGTGGTCGGCTCGACGCTGCTCGTCACGTGGCTCGCGATCACCTGCGCCCAGATCGTGCTGCGCAGACGCGCCGAGCGAGACGGAACGCCGCTGCCGCTGAAGATGTGGGGGTATCCGTACCTGTCGTGGCTCACGCTGATAGCTCTGGTCGCTATCACGGTGCTGGCAATCGTGACCCCGTCGGTTCGCGGTCAGGTGATCTCGACCGCCGTTCTGGTGACCGTTCTCTGGACTGCCGGAGCAGTCACTTATCGTCGTCGTTCGACGCAGCCGAGTCGGCGAGCGCCGGGTGCACGGTAGGCTGCGTCGGCTCTTTGTACTCCGCGTCGACGAGCATCGGCTCGGGATCGAGCCGCGTGAGGCCGTTCCAGCACAGATTCACCAGATGCGCGGCCACCACCTCCTTCTCCGGCTGCCGGACGTCGAGCCACCACTGTGCGGTCACTGAGACCATGCCCACCAGCGCCTGCGCGTAGAGAGGCGCCAGCGCGGGATCGAATCCGCGCCGCTCGAAGTCCCCGGCGAGAATGTGTTCCACCTGGCTGATCGCGTCGTTCAGCAGGCTCGAATAGCGAGTGTCCTCGCCCCCGCTGGTCGACTCTCCTCGGACCAGGATGCGGAACCCGTCGGTCCGCTCCTCCATGTAGGTCAGCAACGCCAGCGCGACCTGCTGAATCCGATACAGCGACCGATTCTTCGTGAGCGAGGACGTGACCATTTCCAGCAGGGTCTCCATCTCGCGGTCGACGACGACGGCGTAGAGACCTTCCTTGCCGCCGAAATGCTCGTAGACGATGGGCTTCGACACACCGGCACGCTGCGCGATCTCCTCGATCGACGTTCCCTCGAAGCCACGTTCGGCGAACAGCCCCCGCGCCACCTCGATGAGCTGCAGTCGACGCTGAGCCCCGGTCATCCGGGCCCGGGGTGCCTTCGTGACGACTTCTGCTCCGCTCTCCGCGGGCCTGCTGATGGCCATGCCACCAATGGTAGTGTCGGCCTCAGACTCCGAAAGCCACCGAGCACGGAGAGAGGGAGTCGCGCTGTGCCCGGTCTCCCGAGGTTGGTCGAGTAGGCGGGTGAGCGTAGCGAGCACGCCGTATCGAGACCACTCTCCCGTCGTGTGCGGTGGTTTCGACTCGCTTCGCTCGCTCAACCAGCCTGCGGGAAGACGGTCCCTCGAGGTTTGTCGAGTAGGCGGGCGAGCGTAGCGAGCACGTCGTATCGACACGACTCTGCCCGTCGTGTGGTGGTTTCGACTCGCTTCGCTCGCTCAACCAGCCTAAGGGGGTGCTCGCTCAGCCGGCCTGGAAAAGACGGTCCCTCGAGGTTTGTCGAGTAGGTGGGTGAGCGTAGCGAGCACGCCGTATCGAGACCACTCTGCTCGCGTGTGGTGGTTTCGACTCGCTTCGCTCGCTCAACCAGCCTAAGAGGGGTGCGCGCTCGACCGGACTGGAAAAGACGGCCCCTCGAGGTTTGTCGAGTAGGTGGGTGAGCGTAGCGAGCACGGCGTATCGAGACCAGCCTGCCCGTCGTGTGGTGGTTTCGACTCGCTTCGCTCGCTCAACCAGCCTGAAGAGTGCGCGTTCGCGGTCTGTCAGGCGCGCCGTACCCCAGACAACACTCGCCGGGGGGCACGTCCCGGGAAATGGGTTGAGCCCCGATCAGACGGTGTCTGATCGGGGCTCAACAAGTTGTGTTCGGCGGTGTCCTACTCTCCCACACCCATTACAGTGCAGTACCATCGGCGCAGGTGGGCTTAGCTTCCGGGTTCGGAATGGGACCGGGCGTTTCCCCACCGCTATAGCCGCCGTAACAATATGAAACCATCCACACCACAATCCCTCACCAGGGTTGTGGTTTGTGTGTTGTTTCAGAAGTACATAGTGGATGAACGAGCAAACATTCTGTGTGCGTGTAACAATCACCGAAACCGACTCACACAACCTCGTGATTCGTTGAATCCGAAAAAAGACTTGTTGGTGAGTGTTGTTGGTAAGTCCTCGGCCGATTAGTACCGGTCACCTGAACACATTACTGTGCGTACAGTTCCGGCCTATCAACCCCATCATCTGTAGGGGGCCTTACCCCACCCGAAGGTGGGTGAGAAACCTCATCTTGGAACAGGCTTCCCGCTTAGATGCTTTCAGCGGTTATCCCTTCCGAACGTAGCTAACCAGCAGTGCTCCTGGCGGAACAACTGGCACACCAGAGGTTCGTCCGTCCCGGTCCTCTCGTACTAGGGACAGGTTTCCTCAAGTTTCTACACGCGCGCGGCGGATAGAGACCGAACTGTCTCACGACGTTCTAAACCCAGCTCGCGTGCCGCTTTAATGGGCGAACAGCCCAACCCTTGGGACCTACTCCAGCCCCAGGATGCGACGAGCCGACATCGAGGTGCCAAACCATCCCGT
Organism: Gordonia sp. LUNF6; assembly: GCF_047041125.1. NCBI lineage: Bacteria > Bacillati > Actinomycetota > Actinomycetes > Mycobacteriales > Gordoniaceae > Gordonia > Gordonia sp. LUNF6. Next base: position 1,012,421 of record NZ_CP178181.1, on the reverse strand, counting down.
CGATATGGACTCTTGGGGAAGATCAGCCTGTTATCCCCGGGGTACCTTTTATCCGTTGAGCGACACCGCTTCCACACGCCGGTGCCGGATCACTAGTCCCGACTTTCGTCCCTGCTCGACATGTACGTCTCACAGTCAAGCTCCCTTGTGCACTTACACTCAACACCTGATTGCCATCCAGGCTGAGGGAACCTTTGGGCGCCTCCGTTACACTTTAGGAGGCAACCGCCCCAGTTAAACTACCCACCAGGCACTGTCCCTGAACCCGATCAGGGTCCGAGGTTAGAAGCCCAATACGATCAGAGTGGTATTTCAACAACGACTCCACCCACACTAGCGTGCCGGCTTCACAGTCTCCCACCTATCCTACACAAACCGCACCGAACACCAATACCAAGCTATAGTGAAGGTCCCGGGGTCTTTTCGTCCTGCCGCGCGTAACGAGCATCTTTACTCGTACTGCAATTTCGCCGAGCCTGTGGTTGAGACAGCAGAGAAGTCGTTACGCCATTCGTGCAGGTCGGAACTTACCCGACAAGGAATTTCGCTACCTTAGGATGGTTATAGTTACCACCGCCGTTTACTGGGGCTTAAATTCTCAGCTTCACCACCCCGAAAGATGATTAACCGGTCCTCTTAACCTTCCAGCACCGGGCAGGCGTCAGTCCGTATACATCGTCTTACGACTTCGCACGGACCTGTGTTTTTAGTAAACAGTCGCTTCTCTCTGGTCTCTGCGACCACCACCAGCTCACACCGAAAAAGTGATCACCGGTCGTGGTCCCCCTTCTCCCGAAGTTACGGGGGCAATTTGCCGAGTTCCTTAACCACAGTTCACTCGATCGCCTTAGTATTCTCTACCTGACCACCTGTGTCGGTTTGGGGTACGGGCCGTGTACCAACTCACTAGAGGCTTTTCTCGACAGCATAGGATCACCGAATTCACCACAACGGCTACGCATCACCTCTCAGGCTCAAAAAGACACGGATTTGCCTATGTCTCACCCTACAGGCTTACACCAACTATTCCACCAGTTGGCCCGGCTACCTTCCTGCGTCACCCCATCGCTTGACTACTACACCCAAGGTCCCACGCAGCCACCATCAGAGAAATCCGAAGAAATCAACGACAGCTTTTGGATGGTTAGTACAGATGATTCATCACTGGGCGCGGATACACGGGTACGGGAATATCAACCCGTTGTCCATCGACTACGCCTGTCGGCCTCGCCTTAGGTCCCGACTCACCCTGGGCGGATTAACCTGGCCCAGGAACCCTTGGTCATCCGGCGGACAAGTTTCTCACTTGTCTTTCGCTACTCATGCCTGCATTCTCACTCCCACACCCTCCACAACTGGATCACTCCGCTGCTTCCACGGATGCAGGACGCTCCCCTACCCACCCACACCACTACACACCCACCCGCAGGCAGGCATGGATGAAATGTGTGAGTGCCGCGGCTTCGGCGGTGTACTTGAGCCCCGCTAAATTGTCGGCGCAGAATCACTTGACCAGTGAGCTATTACGCACTCTTTCAAGGGTGGCTGCTTCTAAGCCAACCTCCTGGTTGTCTCAGCGACCCCACATCCTTTTCCACTTAGTACACGCTTAGGGGCCTTAGCCGGCGATCTGGGCTGTTTCCCTCTCGACTACGAAGCTTATCCCCCGCAGTCTCACTGCCACGCTCTCACTTACCGGCATTCGGAGTTTGGCTGACGTCAGTAACCTGATAGGGCCCATCGGCCATCCAGTAGCTCTACCTCCAGTAAGAAACACGCAACGCTGCACCTAAATGCATTTCGGGGAGAACCAGCTATCACGGAGTTTGATTGGCCTTTCACCCCTACCCACAACTCATCCCCTCCATTTTCAACTGAAGTGGGTTCGGGCCTCCACAACCTCTTACAGCTGCTTCACCCTGGCCATGGGTAGATCACTCCGCTTCGGGTCTAGACCCAGCGACTCACACGCCCTATTCAGACTCGCTTTCGCTACGGCTACCCCACACGGGTTAACCTCGCCACTGAGCACTAACTCGCAGGCTCATTCTTCAAAAGGCACGCCATCACCCACCACCCAAAGGTGCGCAGGCTCTGACGGATTGTAAGCGTCCGGTTTCAGGTACTATTTCACTCCCCTCCCGGGGTACTTTTCACCTTTCCCTCACGGTACTAGTCCGCTATCGGTCACCAGAAAGTATTTAGGCTTACCGGGTGGTCCCGGCAGATTCACAGCAGATTCCACGAGCCCGCTGCTACTTGGGAACAATCGAAGCCAGTCAACACGCTTTCAGCTACGGGACTCTCACCCACTACGGCAGACCATTCCAGGCCACTTCACCTAACATGTCGATTTATCACTGACCCACCGCACGGCAGCACGATGAACGATCACCCCACAACCCCACACGCACAACCCCTGCCGAGTATCACATACGCATGGTTTAGCCTCCTCCGCTTTCGCTCGCCACTACTCACGGAATCACACTTGTTTTCTCTTCCTGTGGGTACTGAGATGTTTCACTTCCCCACGTTCCCTCCACACCCGCTATACATTCACGAGTGGGTAACACCACATCACTGGTGCTGGGTTTCCCCATTCGGACACCCTCGGATCACAGCTCGTTTGACAACTCCCCGAGGACTATCGCGGCCTACCACGTCCTTCATCGGCTCCTGGTACCAAGGCATCCACCGAACGCCCTCAAACACTTACAACAACACCCACAAACACACCCCACACACCAAACAGTGCCCGAGGCGCGAATGCGGACAACAAACAAAAACAACGATCACAACACGCGATCGCACAAACCAGAATCGAAATTGCAGAACACACAAACCCAACAACAACAAATGCTGCCGGGCTAGATGCTCGCATCCACTATGCACTTCTCAAACAACACACACCCACCACCCCCAACACCCCACACTCGAGGCGGAAAACAGTGAGCACCAAGACAACCCGCGCAGAACGCGTGTTCCCTCAGAACCCCGATAGTGTGCTTCGTCCACAACCGCAATCACTCACGGTCGACCACCCGCCGGCCCGCCCGCATCTCGCAGGCCACCGACAAACAAATGATGGTTTCTTGTGTTTCACCCATGAACAAACACCGACCCGATACACATTCGGCACCAGCATCGACGTGTTGTTTGCTCCTTAGAAAGGAGGTGATCCAGCCGCACCTTCCGGTACGGCTACCTTGTTACGACTTCGTCCCAATCGCCGATCCCACCTTCGACAGCTCCCTCCACAAGGGTTAGGCCACCGGCTTCGGGTGTTACCGACTTTCATGACGTGACGGGCGGTGTGTACAAGGCCCGGGAACGTATTCACCGCAGCGTTGCTGATCTGCGATTACTAGCGACTCCGACTTCATGGGGTCGAGTTGCAGACCCCAATCCGAACTGAGACGCGCTTTAAGGGATTCGCTCCACCTCACGGTCTCGCAGCCCTCTGTACGCGCCATTGTAGCATGTGTGAAGCCCTGGACATAAGGGGCATGATGACTTGACGTCATCCCCACCTTCCTCCGAGTTGACCCCGGCAGTCTCCTGCAAGTCCCCGGCATAACCCGCTGGCAATACAGGACAAGGGTTGCGCTCGTTGCGGGACTTAACCCAACATCTCACGACACGAGCTGACGACAGCCATGCACCACCTGTACACCAACCACAAAGGGGGGCCGTATCTCTACGGCTTTCTGGTGTATGTCAAACCCAGGTAAGGTTCTTCGCGTTGCATCGAATTAATCCACATGCTCCGCCGCTTGTGCGGGCCCCCGTCAATTCCTTTGAGTTTTAGCCTTGCGGCCGTACTCCCCAGGCGGGGTACTTAATGCGTTAGCTACGGCACGGAACTCGTGAAATGAGCCCCACACCTAGTACCCACCGTTTACGGCGTGGACTACCAGGGTATCTAATCCTGTTCGCTCCCCACGCTTTCGCTCCTCAGCGTCAGTTACTACCCAGAGACCCGCCTTCGCCACCGGTGTTCCTCCTGATATCTGCGCATTTCACCGCTACACCAGGAATTCCAGTCTCCCCTGTAGTACTCAAGTCTGCCCGTATCGCCTGCACGCCTGCAATTGAGTTGCAGAATTTCACAGACGACGCGACAAACCGCCTACGAGCTCTTTACGCCCAGTAATTCCGGACAACGCTCGCACCCTACGTATTACCGCGGCTGCTGGCACGTAGTTGGCCGGTGCTTCTTCTCCAGGTACCGTCACTTACGCTTCGTCCCTAGCGAAAGAGGTTTACAACCCGAAGGCCGTCATCCCTCACGCGGCGTCGCTGCATCAGGCTTGCGCCCATTGTGCAATATTCCCCACTGCTGCCTCCCGTAGGAGTCTGGGCCGTGTCTCAGTCCCAGTGTGGCCGATCACCCTCTCAGGTCGGCTACCCGTCGTCGCCTTGGTAGGCCATTACCCCACCAACAAGCTGATAGGCCGCGGGCCCATCCTGAACCGCAAAAGCTTTCCACCACCAACCATGCAATCAGTGGTCCTATCCGGTATTAGACCCAGTTTCCCAGGCTTATCCCAGAGTCCAGGGCAGATCACCCACGTGTTACTCACCCGTTCGCCACTCGAGTACCCAGCAAGCTGGGCCTTTCCGTTCGACTTGCATGTGTTAAGCACGCCGCCAGCGTTCGTCCTGAGCCAGGATCAAACTCTCCAACAAAAAATGCAGAAACCACAAGATTTCAACACAAAGCCAGAAAACAGAACCTGACCAAATCCAAAAAACTGACATGGTAAAAAATTCATCCAAAACACTCACCAACCCCCAAAAGGGCCGGCAAGCACAATCTGTCCAAAAATCTCCCACGCCACAAAACAAAAAAAATTAGTGGCACAAGAAATCCAAAACACACTATCGAGTTCTCAAAGAACACACACCCACCAGAACCAACCCCCACAAACAAGGGCCGAACACCAGCAGACATCTGCAATTATCTGTCAGCCACCCCGTCTCCGGAGCAACCTCACCAGCCTAACACAATCCTCCAGACACCCACCAATCAGTGATCCCTCACAGGACTCACCGAATAGTCGAAGCTTTCAGACCCGATTCGGCCGACCCCGCACAAGAACACCGCGACCGAAATCGCGGCGATCAGAGTAAGGGGACGTCATCGCGGCCTCGCCGCTCTGACTCCGAATAAGTTACGCAATCGGCGCCCTTGAGGTCAAATCGGCTGGTCAGCGGCCCGCGATCCTTGCTCATCGCGACGATGAGGCCGGTCGACCAGACGGTCGGGCATCGAATCCGCATGAGTCACAGTGACGAAACTGGAGCCGCAGGTTTGCTATGGCGCGGATTGGCGTCGATTCTTCGACCTACTCCTCAGGCGATGCCTCAGAGGTAGAGCGTCCGGTACTTCACACTGCCGGCGATCCTGCCGACGAGGTTCCCGGTGATCCACACCCACTCGCCCCGTCGACTCCGAGACCACGCCCACGGCCAGACCGGACACATCCCCACCACCACGCCGGCGTGCAGAAGCGGCCACCACCACTGCCTGCCCGGAGCCCCGTAGTCTCGGGCCACCCGGGCCTCCTCACGGCCGTAGTCGATCACCTGGTCCCACGATTCGCGCATTCCGGTGCGGTACCGGTAGGCGACCAAAGCGTCACGCGCATAGCCGAACTCGTAGCCGCGCGTCTGCACGCGCCAGCAGAACTCGACGTCACTGCCGGCCGTCGGATAGCTCTCGTCCCACCCACCGACCGCGTCGAAGACCGAGCGACGGACGCCGAGGTTGCATCCGAACGTCATCGGCAGAAAGCGCCCCAGCACAACGGGTTCGGCCGGATCCGGCAAGGCGCGCCATGCTGCGACCACCGGGTCGTTGAGCGTCTCGCGCTCCAACGGTCCGCCGACGATGTCCGCGGAACCGAGGGCCTGGACGATTGCACGCAGCCAGGTGGGATGGACGGCGTCGTCCTGGTCGCAGTACGCGATCAACGGATACCGAGCAGCTCGGGTCCCCACATTGCGTGCGTGGGACGTGCCCGCAGTTCCCGAGGCGTCGACCCAGCGCAGGTCGAGCCGTCCACGCAGTGGGTGGTTCAGTGCGAACCATTCCAGGTCGGCCGAGCCCTCGTTGTCACTCAGGATCACCTCGAACGGCTCCGTGAAGTCCTGGGCGGCAAGGGCCTGCAGCTGGACGTCGAGTTCGGGCAGCCCGCGGTAGCACGCGATGACGACGGAGGCGCCGATAGCGGCACTCATGACGTCTCCTTCCGGTTCGATGACGCGATCTGTGCTCGTATCCGTCCGGCTGTCAGGCCGTCGTCGGCTGCCGCCATCGATCGCAGCACCGACAACAGGTCGTCGACGACGGCGGCGGCGGTCGCGGCGTCCAGGAGCGCAACCGGGTACAGCAGAGTGCCGCGCAGCCCGGCCGGCCGGCCGTCTTCGCGCAGTTCGAGCAGCGTGACCTCGAGTTCGTGCTTGGCCACGACTGCCGCGATCGGTTCCTGCGCCACGGTCACCGTGCCCAGATCGAGTTCCGTCAAGGCAGTATCCGAGACTTCGGCCTGCTGGAGGATGAGCGTCGCCGGGAACACCGGATGACCGGTGGCCCCGCCCGGGCCCCGGGTCACACCGAGGTGGTCGAGCAGATCGGGCACCGTGACGTCCGCGTGCGCGAATCCGTCGACGAGTTGCCCGTGCACGTCGGCGATCATGTCGGCCACCCGGTGATCATCGGACGCGTCGATCCGCATCGGAACATCGTCGGCGAAGTTCCCGATCACGCCGTCGACGGCAGCATGGACTCGATTCGCGTTGGCCGTCGCCAGATGGACCGCGCGGTCGGCTCCGGCTGACGAATCGATCCGTGTGGACAGGACCAGCGCGAATGCCGCCTGCAGCACGGGGAACAAGCCACCGCCTCGACTGCGGGCGAGACGATCGAGCTCTCGGTGCAACTCGGGTTCGACGCTGATCCCGACGGAGTCGCCGCGGGAGTCCCACACCTGTGGTCTGGGCCGGTCGGTCAACAGCTGCGGCCCGGGTAGCGCGTTCTCCCCGAACCTGCTCGTCCAGTGATCGAGCGAACGCCGGAAGTGCTCGGTCCGCGCATCGGGTGCGCCGACGATGCCGGATCGCCAGCGCGCGTAGTCGCGGTACCGCACCGGCGGTGAAGTCAGTTCGGGGGCGATGCCGGTCGCACGCGCGGTGAACGCGGTCAGCACGTCGCGCGCCAGCAGCGGCATGGACCGGCCGTCGAAGTTGAGGTGATGAAGCACCAGGAGCAGCACCGCAGTGTTGTTCCCGCTGTCGTCTGCACTCGTGAACAGTCTGGCGCGCAGCGGGATCCGGTCGAGGTGGAGTGGCTCCCAGGCGGCTGCGGAGACCGCGTCGGCGAGCCGGCCTGCGTCCACCTCGACGGGTACCAGCCCGTCGCGAAGCGCGGCGTCCACCTCTGGCATGCCGAGGACCTCCCCCACGGGCAGCAGTCCGTCGTCCTCACCCGATTCCGCCGACCGGTAGCGCGTGCGCAGTGCCTCGTGCGTGTCGAAGACATCGCGAAGTGCAGCGTGCAGCGCCGTGCGGTCGAGCTCGCCGGTGAAGCGCAGGGCGATCGGTACATTCCAGTCGGCGCCCTGCCCGGCTCGGACCGCCTCCCATATCCGGCGCTGCGCCGGAGCGAGCGGGATCGGCCCGTCGTCGTCGATCCGAACCAGTTCGGGAGTCTCTGTCGGCGCCGCACGCTCGATGCGCGCCGCCAGATCTCCGAGGTCGGCCGCGTCGAAGACGGTCCGCACGGGCACAGAGCGGCCCGAGAGCGCCGCCAGCCGGGCCGCGACACGTGTCGCCGTCAGCGAGTTGCCGCCGAGCTCGAAGAAGTCGTCCGACATGCCGACTACCGGCGCCCCGGTCACCTCCGAGACCACCTCGGCGACGGCGCGTTCGACCTCGGACTCGGCAGGCCGGTGGTCGCGCCGACGTCGTTCGGGGCGAGGAAGCCGTGCGCGATCGACCTTTCCGTTGGCGTTGTACGGCAACGCTTCGATCCGGTGCACGTCGGGTCGCAGGTAGGCGGGAAGCCGGTCCGCCAGCGCGCCGGTCAGTTCCTCCGTGTCCGCATCGCCGGTGCCGAAGGCGACCAGCCGCGCGCCGCCGGGACCGTCGACCGCGGTGACAGCGGCGTCACCGACGCCGGGGCATCGACGCAGCACGGCCTCGATCTCGCCGGGTTCGACTCGGAAGCCGCGTATCTGGAGTTGGAAGTCGGCGCGACCCACGTATTCGAGCAGTCCGCCGCGCGTTCGACGCACGAGATCACCGGTCCGGTACATGCGGCCACCGCCGGCCGGGTCGGCGACGAACGACGCGGCGGTACGCGCCGGGTCGGCGTGATAACCGCGCGCGAGTTGCGGTCCGGCCAGGTACAGTTCGCCGACCACTCCGACCGGCACCGGATGAAGACGCGCGTCGAGCACTCGCGCGCGGACCGTCGGCTGTTCTACTCCGATCGGGATCCGCACACACTCGTTCTCGGTTCCGGGGGCGACCTCGTGCCCGGTGGCACTGACGGCGAATTCCGTCGGCCCGTAGAGGTTGTGCACGTCGGCGGTGCTGCCGGAGGCGCGCAGCCGGGCCACGAGTTCGGGCGGCAATTCTTCGCCGATGCACAGCACCGTGCGCACCGAGCCGGGCAGCTCGCCCGCGTCGAGGATCATGGACAGGGACGAGGGCACAGTCGGGAGGACGCTGACTCGGTGCTGAGCGATCTGCCTGCGCAGCGCGGTCCCGTCACGCTCACTGCCGGGCTCGGCGATCACGATGCGCGCACCCGCCTGCAGGGCCCACCAGTACTCCCACACCGACAGATCGAAACCGGCCGCGGTCCGCAACAGGACGGTGTCGCCGCGTCCCAGTCGATAGCGCTCCTGCATCCACGCCAGCTGGGTGCTCACGGCCGCGTGCGGCACGCTCACTCCCTTCGGGGTGCCCGACGACCCCGACGTGAACAGGACGTATGCCGCCGATTCGGGATGAGGCGCCCGATCGGGACGATCCGCTGCCCGCCACTCGGACGCCGCGTCACCGCACGCGACATCGGCGAGGTCGGCGACACCGGCGAGGTCGGCGAGGTCCAGATACGCGCGGTCGCCGGCCGGCGACGGCCCCACACCCAGCACCAGTGCCGGGTCGGCGACCTCGAGGATCATGGACGCGCGCTGCGGCGCCGACGGATCCACTGGGACGTAGGCGGCGCCGCATGCGACGACCGCGTACATGGCGACCAGTTGATGCAGGCCCCGCGGCGCGGTGATCGCGACACGCTCCTCGCTCCCGACGCCGCCCCCGACACCGCTCCCGATACCGTGGTCGCGCAGCGCGGCGGCGAGGAGCCCGACACGCTCCGACAGTTCGCCGTAGGTGACCTGTTCGGTACCGTCGACCACCGCGACCGCGTCCGGGTGCTGCTCGGCGCACCGCACGAATCCGTCCACGAGACCGCGGGTCTGCGAGCCGGGGCACGGGTGGTCCGGCGGTGCCGCCGAGCCCGCATCGGGCTCATCGTCGCCGAGCACGGGCAGGTCGCCCACCGGGAGGTCGGGGTCGTCGAGCAATCCGGCCAGGATCCGTACGTACCGCGCGGCGAACTCGGCGGCGGTGGCTTCGTCGAACAGGTCGGTGGCGAAGACCAGTTGGCCGGTCAGGCCGGGTTCGCCGCGTTCGGCCAGGGTGAGGTGAAGATCGAACTCCGCGACGTCGGGACTGTCGTCGACCACGGTCACGTCCAGTCCGGGCAGTTCCATCGACAGGCCACCGATGTTCTGGTACGAGAGCGCCACCTGGAACACCGGATGGTGATCGACGGATCGGGTGAGGTCGAGCCCGGCGACCACGGTGTCGAACGGGACTCCGGCGTTCGCGAAGGCGTGGAGCGCGGCCTCTCGACTGATCGCGAGGGCCGTGGCGCCGGTGGCCGCCCCGTGAATGTCGGTGCGGAGTGCGAGCATGTTGACGAACATGCCCACGGCTCCCTGCAGCCGGGCGTGCACCCGGCCGGCGCTCGGCGTGCCGATGACGACGTCGCGGTTGTTCCCCAGCCGGCCGAGCAGGACGGCGAGTGCGGTGTGCGCCACCATGAACACCGTCGCGCGGTTGCGCGCTGCGAAGTCGACCATCCGTGCGTGCAGGGCCGGCTCGACGGCGAACTCCACGCGCGCCCCGCGTCCGCTCGGCCGCACCGGGCGGGGCCGGTCGGTGGGCAGGTCGATCACCGGGGATGCACCGCGCAGCCGCTCGTGCCAGCTCGCGAGCGCCGCGGCGGCCGTCCCGTCGGGTTCGTTGAGCCAGGAGTGCTGCCAGACTGCGAAGTCCGCGAACTGCAGTGGCGTCGGCGCGCAACCCGTCGTGCAATCCACAGCGTTGTCCTGTCCCGTGTCCGAATCGCCGGTGAGCCGGGTCCGGTATTCGGCCGCCAGCTCGCCGGCCAGTGTCGCCACCGACAGTCCATCGGCGCTGATGTGGTGCAGGACGAGAACGAACGTGTGCCGGCCGGTCCCCTCCTCCGCGGACAGCAGCGCCGCGCGGACGGGCGGGCGGGCGGTCACGTCGAATCCACGGCCGGTCACCGACCGCACGGCCTCGTCGATCCGGGTCTCCGGCACCGCCCGAAGTTCCACCTCGAGCCCGTGGTCGTGACCCGGCCGAATCAGCTGGCGGGGTCCGTCCGGGGAGTCGGGATACGCGGTGCGCAGTACCTCGTGCCTGCGCACCAGCGCGTCGACCGCGCCCAGGAACGCCGGCACGTTCAGGTCACCGGTCATCCGCAGCACCAGCGGGATGTTCTCGGTGCGCGCGTCGGGGTCGAATCGGTTGAGGAACCACATGCCCTGCTGGGCCGGGGCGAGCGGAATGTGCTCGGGCCGTTCGAGATCGCCCGGGCCGGGACCGGAGACGGGAGAACCGGCGTCGAGCCGGGCGGCGAGACCGGCGACGGTGGGCGCGTCGAAGAGGTCGGCTACAGCCAGTTCCCTGCCCGTGCGTGCCCGCAGCAGCGCGACGGTCTGGGCGGCCATCAGCGAGTTGCCGCCGAGGTCGAAGAAGTGCCCGTCGCGTCCGAGTTCGGTCCGGCCCAACGCCTGTGCGAAGGCTTCCGCCACCATCACTTCGGAGGTTCCGGCCACGGCCACCGGACCGGTGGACGCGAACTCCGGCTCGGGCAGTCGGCGGTGGTCGACCTTTCCCGACGGGGTCAGCGGCAGCTCGGCGAGTTCGACGAATGCGGTGGGCACCGCGTACGACGGCAGGGTGGCGCGCAGGCGGTCTCGCAGTGCGTCGGCGACATCGGCACCGTCGGCCGGCACGACGTATGCGACCAGAGTGGTTCGACCGTCGGGGCCCGGCCTGCCGGCAGCGACCGCGGCGCGAACCTCGGGGCAGCCGTGGAGCGCGGACTCGACCTCGCCCAGTTCAACGCGGTGTCCGCGGATCTTGAGCTGCGCGTCGAGCCGGCCGAGATGCCGCAACTGCCACTGCTCCTCGCCGACGGATGCGGCCGCCACCAGATCGCCGGTCCGGTAGCGCCGCGACCCCGGCGGCCCGTCGGGATCGGCGACGAAGGTGACGGCGGTGAGGCCCGGGCGGCCGTGATAGCCGCGAGCGAGTCCCGGTCCGCTCACGTAGGCTTCGCCCGCGGCGCCGGGCAGCACGGGCCGCAGGTCGGCGCCCAGTACGCGGACGGTGGAGCCGGTGATGGCTTCGCCGATGGGAAGTCCGTCGCGTGTAGCCCGGATCGGCCCGGCGAGCGTGGCCATCACCGTGGTCTCCGTGGGGCCGTAGGCGTTGAAGAACCGCGTGCCGCGACCGATCCAGCGGTCGGCGGTAGCCGTCGAGCACGCGTCGCCGCCGACGATCACGGTGGTCAGCTCGGGCAGTTCCTCGTCGATCGTGTCGAGAACCGCCGGAGTCAGGAAGGCGTGAGTCACGGCCGCTTCGCGAAGGATCGACGAGAGGTCGTCGGCACCGTAGACCGACCGGGGAACGACGACCGCCGTCGCCCCGGCATCGGCCGCGAGCAGCAGTTCCAGGACCGAGGCGTCGAAGCTCGGCGACGCGAAATGCAAGACGCGCGAATGCTTCTCGACACCGTAGCGGCGCTGCTCGGCCACGAACGATGCGATGCCCCGGTGCGTGACGGCGACGGCTTTCGGCCGTCCGGAGGTTCCGGAGGTGTAGATCAGGTACGCGGTCTGGTCCGGGTGGGGCGCGGCGCGCAGTTCGTGACGCCCGAGAGGTGAGACGTCGTATCGGGCGAGTTCGGCCTCGATCGCGGGATCGTCGAGTACGAGTGCACCGCCCAGCGCGGCAACGCCTGCCGCGGTCAGGTCGCGGTCGGCCACCGTGGTCACGATCAGCGCGGCAGTCGAGTCCTCGAGCATGAACGCGACCCGGTCGGCGGGATGACGCGGATCCACCGGGACGAATGCCGCGCCGGTCGCGGCCACCGCGCGGGTGGCGATCACCGAGAGATAGGAGCGCGACAGGCACAGCGCCACCGCCGTCTCCGGCCCGGCCCCGCGGGCGATCAACAGACGGGCGAGACGGTTGGTGTGCGCGGCGATCTGCTCGGATTCGTGGTGTCGGAGCCGACCGTCGGCGTCGACGGTGATCATCCGCTGGCCCGGGGTGGTCAGCACGTCGCCGAGGTAGCGGTCGGCCGGAGCCGGTCCGCCGCGGGTGATCTCGGTCAGCGCCGCCCGTTCCGCCGGTGTGGTGAGGTCGATGGCTCCCAGCGCGCCTTCGGTGGCTTCGACCCGCTCACCGGCCATCGCCAGGATGACGCGTTCCCAGCGATTCAGCAGGGTCGCAGCAGTCCTGGCCCGGTACGCCTCTCCCCGATGAACCACGGCCAGCTGCAGACCGCCCGATGCGTCGGGAGTCGCCGTGAACTCGATGTCGAATCGCGCGACGGGCACGTCGACGTGGAGCATGTTCGTGGCGAGCGCTGCGCCCTCGCCGCGGGCGGCCGGATGCGTTCCGTCGACGGTGAGAGTCGCATGGATCAGCGGATGGCTGTCGCGGTGGCGCGGGAGGTCGAGTAGGTCGACTATCTCCTCGATGTCCAGGTCACCGTGGTCGAGGGCGCCGAGCACGGTCTGCTGCGACTGCTCGATGATGTCGCGGACCGAACTCTCCGGCTCGACGGTCGTGCGCAGCGGAACGGTGGTGACGAACATGCCGACGGTCTCAGCGACCCCGGGTGCTTCGCGGCCGGACAGCGGGGTGCCGATGATGACGTCGGTGCCTCCGGCGCTGCGCGCCAGCGCCACGGCCAGAGCCGCGTGCAACACGCTGAACAGCGTGGCGCCGGATCGCTCGGCGAGGGCGGCGAGCGCTTCCCCGGCGGCGGAGTCCACCGCCGCGCGATGCACCCGCGCCACCTCCTCGGGCGCTCCGTCCGGCCGGGGACGAGCGGCGTCCTCGACGTCGGCGAGCCGGTCGCGCCAGTACCTCAGATGCGCGGCGGCGCTGGAGGACGGATCGTCGACCGACCCTCTCCGTGCGGCGCGATGGCGCAGATGATCGGCGTACGAGACGGAGGGAACGTCGAAATCCGGTGCGCCTCCGAGGACTCGGGCACGGTAGGCGGTGGATGTGTCGGCGGCGAGGATCCGCATCGACCACCCGTCGGCGGCCACATGATGCACGGCGAGCACGACCACCGTGTGATCGCCGTCGGGCCGGACCACCACGCGCAGCGGCAGATCGACGGTCAGGTCCATCGCGGCTGCCAATGCCGCGGTCACCGCCGGTTCGCCGGCTGAGCCGGCGTCGGTGCCCGGACCGAGGACCGTCACCAGTGCCTCCGAGCTGTACTCCCCCGGCGCCAGTACCTGCGGGCGGGGCCCGTCGACGCTCTCCGGGTAGACGGTCCGGAGAACCTCGTGCCGGTCGAGGACGTCGGCGATCGCGGCGGTCAGCGCCGGGACGTCGATCCGGCCCGGGATGCGGAGCGGAGCCAGGATCAGGTAGGCGCTGGAGGCGGGATCGATGCGGTTGTGCAACCACATCTGCCGCTGCGCCGCGGCCAGCGGCATCGGATCGCCCGGCTCGCCCGGCTCGGCCTCAGCGGCCGCCTGCGAAGCGTCCCGCTGGTCGGCGAGCGCGGCGAGGGCGGCGGCGGTGCGGTGGTCGAAGACCTCACGCACCGCCAGCCGCGCGCCGAGCCGTTCCCCGACGGCCGCGACCACGCGAGTCGCGGTGAGCGAGTTTCCTCCGTGCTCGAAGAAGTCGTCGTCCACACCGACGCCGTCGCCCAGCAGTTCCCGGAAGATCCCGAGCATCGCCGTCTCCGTCGCGGTGGCGGGTTCCCTGACGACGTGGTCTCCGCGGACGGGGGTCGCGGGCAACGGCAGCGCCGCCCTGTCGACCTTGCCGCTGGCCGACAGCGGCAGCGCGTCGGTGGTCAGAATGTGGGCGGGCACCATGTGCTCGGGCACCCGATCCGCGAGATGTGCCCGAAGCGTCCGTGCATCGGCTGCGGAGCCCGCGGCGGGGACCACGTGCGCGACCAGCTGCGGTCCGGACCGCGGATCGTCGTAGGGCACCACGACGACGGCCGAAACGTCGGGATGCGCCGCGAGAGCGGCTTCGATCTCACCCGGCTCCACACGCTGTCCGCGCAGTTTGATCTGGAAGTCGCTGCGACCGCAGAACTCCAGTTCCACGTTCTGGCGCCCCACACCGCCTCGCCGCTCGACACCCGCGGCACCGGCAGCAGCCCCCGTGCGCCGCCAGCGCACGAGGTCGCCGGTGCGGTAGAGCCGCTCGCCCGGACCGAACGGTGAGGCCACGAATCGTCCGGCGGTGAGCGCCGGACGGCCGTGGTAGCCGCGGGCGAGCTGGACGCCGCCGAGATAGAGCTCCCCGGTGACGCCGATCGGCACCGGTCGCAACCGGCGGTCGAGGACGTGCACGGTATTGCCCTCGGTGGGGTTGCCGATCGAGACCGGCCGGCCGTCCAGCGAGCCCGGCGTGACGTGCGCTGCCGTCACGTCGACCGCGGCCTCGGTCGGTCCGTACAGGTTGTGCAGTCGGGCTCCGGTCCGCGACAGGACCGCCGCGGCCGATGCGCTGCCGAGAGCCTCACCGCTGGTGAACACGAGCCGCAGCGAGTCGAGACGGGCCCGCGTGCCGCAGGCGAGGAAGACGTCGAGCATCGCGGGCACGAAGTGGATCACCGAGATCCGCTCGGCGTCGATCAGCTCGGCCAGTGCCGACGGCTCACGGTGCAGCCCGGGCTCGGCGAGGACGGTTCGCGCCCCGGCGACGGTGGGCCAGAACAGTTCCCACACCGAGACGTCGAACGTGGTCGGCGTCTTCTGGAGGACCGTGTCGCCGGCGGAGATCCGGTAGCGCACCTGCATCCAGTCGAGCCGGTTCACGATCGCCGCGTGCGTGATCGTGACGGCCTTCGGTTCGCCGGTCGATCCCGAGGTGAACAGAACGTACGCCGGATGTGCAGCGCGCAGCCGACCGTTACGGTCCGCGTCGGTGATCTCCTCGTCGGACCGATCGAGATGCAGCAGTCGCGGATCGGTCACCGGTATGCGGCAGCCCGCGGGCAGCCTGGCGGCCGACTCCGGATCGGCGACCACCGCGACCGGCGCGGCGACGTCGAGCATCGCCGCCACACGCGCGGGCGGTTGCGCCGTGTCGATCGGCAGGTAGGCGCCACCGGCGAGGACCGTCGCATGGATCGCGACCAGCATGTCGACGGACCGGTCGACGGCGATCGCCACCGTCCGCTCCGGACCGACGCCCGCGGCGATCAACTCCCGTGCGGTGCGGTTGACGCGGCGGCGGAACTGTCCGGCCGACAGCGCCGCGGTGCCGCCCACCAGGAGCGGCCCGGTGACGGGGCCGCCCGCGCCCGCGAGCAGATCCGCCAGCGTGGCGTCGTTCGCCCGTACGACTGCCGCGGGCGAGGCGGGCGCCGGGTGGTGCTCCGGTGAGAGGATCTCGACGCGGTGCAGCGGCAGGTCCGGCTCGGCCACCAGTGCGCTCAGCACTCGTGCGAACATCCCGGCGAGGGCCGCGACGGTGGTCTCGTCGAACAGTTCGGTCGCGTAGGTCCAGCGGGTGCGCACCGGATGATCGCCCACGCCCGTCGGCGGCACGTCGAGCGTCACATGCAGGTCGAAGCGCGCCAGCGGCACCTCGATCTCGATGGGGACGGCGGTGAGGTCGCCGGTCGTCATCGGCGCCGGAACCGGGTCGCCGAAGGCGAGCATGACCTGGAACAGCGGATGGTGAGCGCCGCCGCGGTCGGGTTCGAAGGCGTCGACGAGCTCGTCGAACGGGACCTCCGACGCAGCGAGCGCGCTCAGGTCCGCGTCGCGGACCAGGTCGACGAAGTCGCGCGCGGGCTGCGTCTCGTCGATGCGGGTCCGCAGCACTGCGGTCTCGACGAACATGCCGACGACCTCGTCGAGAACGGCGGAGCTCCGGCCGGCCACCGGGGTGCCGACGAGGACGTCGTCGGCACCGCTCACCCGCGACAGCACCAGTGCCAGTGCGGCGTGGGCGACGTGGAAGAAGCTCGCTCGCCGTGTCGCCGCGAACGCGCCCGCGGCTGCGGCGAGTCCGGCGTCGAGCACCAGCTCGTGAGTGGCGCCCGCGCGAGTCGGCTGGACCGGGCGGGAGCGGTCGGTCGGGAGTTGCAGCGGTTCCGGCAGATCCGCCAGCATGCGTTCCCACTGACGGAACTGCGCCTCGATGCTCGGGTGCCGATCGGCGGGCGCGGAGCCGCGGGCGTTTCCATCGGTGTCCCCGAGCATCGCGGCCTGCCACAGGGCGAAGTCGGCGTACTGGACCGGAAGCGGGTCCGGCCGGCGACCGGTGTAAGCGGAGAGCAGGTCGGCCGCGAGCACCCGCAGCGACCAGCCGTCCGCGGCGATGTGATGGACCACGGTCACCAGAACGTGCACCGGAGGCCCGCCTGCGGCAGGCTCTCCGGCGGCGCCGGCGGCGACACGCAACAGTCGCATCCGAAGCGGGATCTCTTCGACCAGCGCGAATCCGGCGGAGGCGACCGCGGCGATCCGGTGGTCGAGCGCGTCGGCGGCCACCGTTTCGACCTCCATGGCGTCGAGCCCGGCCCCGGCGAGCGCCGTCGCGGTTGGCAGAATCTCCTGAACGCCGACACCGTCCCGGTCCGGGAACACCGTCCGCAGAGCCTCGTGCCGGTCGATCACCGCGGCGACGGCACGGTGCAGCGCCGCCAGGTCGAGCGGTCCCTCCAGACGCAGGGCGAACGGGAGATTGTAGGCCGCCGAACCCGGATCGATCCGGTCGAGAAGCCACATGCGGCGCTGTGCGCGCGAGAGCGGAATCGGGTCGGGTCGGGAAGCCGTGGTCAGCGTCGGGCGATCGACGGCGACCGCGGCGTCGACCGCCCGCGCCAGATCGGCGATCCGCGGACTGTCGAACACGGTCCGGACGGGGAGCGCCGCTCCCAGATCGTCGGCGATGCGAGCCGACAACCGGGCTGCGAGCAGCGAGTTGCCGCCGAGGTCGAAGAAGTCGTCGGTCACGCCGATCGGGCGGTCGGCGGCCGGCTCGCCGAGCAGGTCCCCGAGCAGGGCGATCAGCGCGTGTTCGGTCGCCGTCTCCGGCGCCCGGTAGTCGCGGCGCTCGCGTGGCGGCTCCGGCAGCGCCCCGCGATCGAGCTTGCCGTTGCGGTTGCGCGGCAGGTCGTCGAGCACCACGATCGCGGTCGGCACCAGGTACGCCGGAACCCGCTTGCGGAGTCCGGCCAGGACCGCGGCTACGTCGAGCCGGTCGGAGGACTCCGGCACCGCGTACGCGACGATCCGCTGATCGTGGACCGCCGCGGCCGCCGCGCGCACTCGCTCGTCGAGCACGAGGGCGTGCTCTATCTCCCCCAGTTCGATCCGCTGTCCGCGGATCTTCACCTGGAAGTCGTTGCGGCCGACGTACTCCAGTTCACCGTCGGCGCTCCGCCGCGCGAGATCGCCGGTGCGGTAGAGCCGGCCGCCGGTGCCCGCCGGATCGGCGACGAATCGGGCCGCGGTGAGGTCGGCCCGCCCCTCGTAGCCCGTGGCGAGCTGGATGCCGCGCAGGTAGATCTCTCCGACCACGCCGGGGTGCACCGGGTGCAGACGACGGTCGAGTACCAGCACCTCGGACCCGTCGACCGCGCCGCCGATCGGAACGGTGACCGCGGCGTCCGACGGCGACCACGTGTGCCGGGTGATGCCGACCGCCGCCTCGGTGGGCCCGTACAGATTCTCGATCCGCGCACCGAGCATCTCGTGCGCACGGCGCGCGGTGGAACCGGTCAGTGCCTCGCCGATGCAGAGCAGGCTCTCGGGCCGGTGGAACGGTTCGCGTGCGTCGTCGAGCGCGTCGAGATGGGCTTCGAGCAGCGACGGGACGAAGTGGACCGCCGTCGGCTCGGTGCGCCGGATCAGGTCGGCGATGTACCGGGGATCGGTGTGGCCGCCGGCGGCGGCCAGGACCAGCCGTGCCCCACTGATCAACGGCCAGAACAGCTCCCACACCGAGAGATCGAAGGTGGCGGGGGTCTTGAGGAGCAGGGTGTCGCCGGGCCCGACGGGGAATGCCGCCGACTTCCATCTCAGCTGCGCCGCGATCGCCCGGTGCGGCACCGAGACGCCTTTCGGGACCCCGGTGGATCCGGAGGTGTAGATCACGTAGGCCGGGTGGTCCGGCAGCAGCGGGAGGGTTCGCTCGGCGTCGAGGATCGGACCGGCGGGCGCCTCGGCGGTGTCCGTGACGTCGAGCACCGGGAGTCCGGACCTCGAGAGCACGGTTCCGGCCCGTGCGCCCGCGACCAGGATCGCCGACGGCGACGCGGACCCGAGGATCAGTTCGACGCGGTGCGACGGCCCGTTCGGGTCGATCGGGACATACGCCGCCCCCGCACCCAGGACGGCCAGGACGGCCTCGACCAGTTCGTACGACCGGTCGACGGCGACCGCCACGCGGTCGCCGGGCCCGACGCCGAGTGCGATGAGCCGCCGCGCCAGCCGCCGCGAACGTTCGGCGAGCGTCCGATAGTCGACGGCCGTGGCGGAATCGGCGCCGTCGGCCCAGAGCGCGACCTCGTCGGCGTACCGCGAGCAGGCCGCGTCGAGCAGTCCGGTGAGGGTGGTCCCGGTGTCTCCAGTGGTCCCGGTGTCCCCGGTCGGCACGGCGACCCGGGCCGCCGGTTGCGGCACGGACTCGACCGCCAGATCGCCCACCGGAGTGGCCGGGCTGTCGAGTGCGGCGTCGAGCAGTGCGATCCACAACGTATGCCATCGCGCGACGGTGCTGTGATCGAAGAGATCCGCGTCGTAGTCCCACTGCACCGCGATGGCGCCCGGGCGGCCGGGCGCGGCGTCGTCGGTCAGGGTCAGGTGCAGATCCGATTTCGCGATGGACGTGTCGGGCTCGGCGATCTCGACGTCGAGTCCGTCGAGGTCGACGCGGGTGGCGGCCATGTTCTGATACGAGAAGCCGACCTGGAACACGGGATGGTAGGCCGCCGAGCGACGCGGTGCGAGCGCGTCGACGACGACGTCGAACGGCAGGTCGGCGTTCTCGAAGGCGCCCAGATCCGTCTCCCGGACCTGCGCGAGCAAACGGTCGAAGCCCTGCTCGGGGCGCACGCGGCAACGCAGTGCCACGGTGCCCGCGAACATGCCCACCAGGCCCGCGAGGTCGCGATGTCCGCGACCGGCCACCGGCGTGCCGACCACGATGTCGTCAGTGCCCGACAGTCTCGCCAATAGCACCGCGAGCGCGGCGTGGTTGACCATGAAGGCGGTGGTCCCGGTGGTCGCCGCGAGCGCTCTGATCCGCCGCACCGATGCCGCCGGGAGCTCGGCGCGCAGCGAAGCGCCGCGCCCGCGCGCGACGGCCGGGCGTGGCCGATCGGTCGGCAGTGCGAGGAGTTCCGGCGCTCCTGCCAGCTTGCTGCGCCAGTGGTCGAGCTGACGGGCCGCGGTCGACGCCGAGTCGTCCGGCTCGCCCATCAGGCCGCGGTGCCACGCGGTGTAGTCGCGGTACGTGACCGGCAGGGGCGGCCAGTCGGGCGCCGCACCGCGGCGGCGCGCGCGGTACGCGACGCCCAGGTCGTGGGCGAGCGGAGCCGTCGACGAGCCGTCCAGGACGATGTGGTGAACCACGCACACCAAGACGTGGTCGTCGTCGGCCAGGCGCAACAGCGTCGGCTCCACCGGAACCCGGGACGCGACGTCGAACCCGATCGCGCACGCCTGCGCGATGCGCTCGTCGAGACGGTCGGCGTCCACCGGTTCCGGCAAGAGCGCACGCCGCGGCGGGTCGGAGAGCACCCGCTGGATCGGCCCGGCCGGGCTGTCGGGGTAGTACGTGCGCAGCGGTTCGTGACGCTCCACCACATCGGCGAAGGCGGACTCGAGCGCTGCCGCGTCCAGCGCGCCGCGCAGACGGAGGGTGAGCGGGATGTTGAATACCGCGGAGCCGGTGTCGAGCTGATTGACCACGCACATGCGCCGCTGCTGCGGCGAGACCGGGATCCGGTCGTCACCGGAGACCGTCGGACGCAGTTCGGGAACCGGCCGATTCAGGGGATCGTCCAGTCGCTCCGCGAGCGCCGACACGGTGGGCGCTTCGAAGATCCAGCGGACCGGCACCTGTGCGGCGAAGCGGACCCCGAGGTCGGCCGCGAGGCGGGTCGCCGACAGCGAATCGCCGCCGAGCGCGAAGAAGTCGTCGTCCGCGCCGGGAGCGGCGACGCCGAGGCAGTCGGCGAAGGCCTCCGCGACCGACTGCTCCGAGGCGGTCCGCGGCGCCCGGTAAGCGGCTCGGGTCACCTCCGGGACCGGCAGCGCCGCCCGGTCGATCTTGCCCGAGGCCGTGAGCGGCATGGTCTCGACACGCATCAGGGCGGCGGGCACGGCATGGGCGGGCAGTACCGTGCGCAGATGCCCGATCACGGCTGCGGCGTCCGCGGCCCCGGCGTAGTAGCCGGCGAGGGCCGGGCGGCCGGAGGGCGTGGTCGCGAGCGCGGCCGCCGCCGCGTCCACCCCGGGCACCGCCGCGAGTGCCGCCTCGATCTCACCGAGTTCAACGCGGAAACCGCGGATCTTGATCTGGTGATCGGCGCGCCCGCGATACTCCAGCGCACCGTCGGCGCGCCAGCGCGCCAGATCGCCGGTGCGGTACAGGCGCGCGCCCGGGGCACCGAACGGATCGGCGACGAAACGTTGAGCGGTTCTCGCCGGTGACCGGTGGTAGCCGCGGGCGACCCCGACGCCCCCGACGTAGAGTTCGCCCGTCGCTCCGACCGGCACCGGCGCCAGACGGCGGTCGAGCACCACCGCGTGGGTACCGGTGATCGGCGTGCCGATGGGTACGTCCGCGCCCGGCACGAGCGGGCCGGCGACGGTCGCCATGATCGTCGACTCGGTGGGCCCGTACGCGTTGAACATCGACCGGCCCGGCGCCCAGCGCGCCACCAGATCCGCGGTGCACGCCTCACCGCCGACGACGACGGTCCGCAGATCGGTCAGTGCGTCCTCGGGCACCGAGGCGAGCGCCGCGGGAGTCAGAAAGGCGTGGCAGATCCGTTCGCGGCGCAGCAGTTCGGCGAGCTCTCGACCGCCGTAGAGACCACCGGGCGCCACCACCGCAGTGGCGCCGGAGGCCAGCGCGAGCAGCAGTTCCAGAATCGACGCGTCGAAGCTCAGCGACGCGAACTGCAGGACCCGGTCTCCCGGCCGGACGCCGTGGCGTCGACGCTGCTCGGCGACGAAAGCGGCGCCGCCGAGGTGGGTCACCACCACGCCCTTCGGCCTGCCGGTGGAACCCGACGTGTAGATCAGGTACGCCGCGTCGTCCACTCGCAGCGGACGCGGGCGGTCGGCGTCGGTGACCGGTTCGTCGGGCATCGCGACGAGACTCGCCAGCACCCGTGGATCGTCGAGACGAACCCAGTCGGTTCGCCCGGCGGCCGTGGGTACCACCGTTCCCGGCCCGGCGATCCCGAGAGCGGCACCGCTGTCGTCGAGCAGGTACGCGATCCGCTCCGCGGGCAAGGCGGTGTCGATCGGGACGAACGCCCCGCCGGCGACGAGCACCGCGAGCTCGGCGACGACGGCGTCGGCGCCGCGCGTACCCAGCACCGCGACCACCGCGCCGGGCCCGGCTCCGCGTCCGATGAGCAGTCGAGCCAGCCGGTTGATCCGGCGCCAGAGTTCGCGGTGGGTCCACTCGACGCCGGCGGCGCGGAGCGCGGGCTCGTCCGCGTGGGGTCGCGCCGCCGCGGTCAGGATGTCGGGCAGCAGCCGTGCGGTCGGCGCCGCCGGGCCGCGCGCGGGCACCAGCGCCGCCCGTTCGTCGGCCGACAGGGCCCGCAGAGACGCCACCGCGGTGTCGGGTGCCGCACCGACGATCTCGTCGAGCAAGTGGAGGAACCGCCGGCGATGTCGCTGCAACACGGTGTCCGGATACGCGGAGGCGGCGCCCTCCAGGTCGATCCGAAGGTCGTCGCCGTCGCCGTAGACGGTGAAGGCCAGATCCTGGATGGGGCCGGTGCTCAGAATCCGGCTGCGGCCGAGACACTCGCCCAGCCGCACCTCGTCACGGAACATCATCACGTTGATCGCGGGTCCGAAGAACGAGCGGCCGACCGCGGACTCGTCCTGCTGCTGCGCGCGGTCGCGCATCATGTCCTCGAAGCGGTACCGCTGATGCCGGAGGGCACCGCCGAACTCCGCGGTGACGGCCCGAACCAGGTCGGCGACGGTGGTGTCGCCGTCCACCGTGGCCCGGATCGGCACCACGTTTGAGACCATTCCGCCCGAGCGCCGCAGCAGGGCGTTGGTACGAGCCGACACCGGAAGGCTGAGCACCACGTCGTCAGTGCCGGCCATCTGGGCGAGATAGGCGGCGGCCGCCGCCGCGACCACTGCCGCGACCGTGCTCGTGTGCTCGTCGGCGAACCGGGAGATCGCCGCCGCGGCGGCCGAGTCCACCTCACCGCCCGCGACGCGGGACATCCCGCCCGCGGCGCTGGAGACGTCGGCCAGCCGGATCGGGTCGGGCAGGTCTTCGAGCCGTTTCGCCCAATGCGCGCGGTCGCGCTCGAAGCGAGTGGAGGACCGGTACTTCTCATCGTCGGCGACGAGGTCCGCGAGCGTTCCGGCCCGTGTCGGGGATACCTCTTCGCCTGCGGCCAACGCCGAATACACCTCCGCGACGCGCTGTGTGAGCGCCGCTGCGCCGTAGCCGTCGAGCAGGATGTGATGCACCCGCATGTACCAGAAGTAGCGCCGGTCGCCGACGCGGAGGGTCACCGATTCGATCAGTCGGTCGGAGAACAGGTCGACGGGGGCCCGGAACTCGGCATCCATCCACGCACGGGCGGCCGCTTCCGGGTCCGGGCGGTCGCGGAAGTCGAGATGGCTCATCTCGTCGGGCGCGTCGTCGTCCCACCGCTGCGACGGGGCGTCTCCGGGGCGCTCAGCGGGAACGAGGCGGATCATCGTGACGCCGAACTCTCGCACCACTCGCCGGCCGGCCCGGGTCAGCAGGTCGAGGTCCAGCTCGCCGGTGACGTCGACGAACTGGGCGATCGATATCGGGGTGGTCGGGTCGAGTTGCTGGGAGAACCAGATACTGCGCTGCGCCGACGAGAGCGGGACGATCAAATCGTCGGATGCGGGTGCGTCGCGTACCGCGGCGCGCATGTCGTCAAGCGTCACTGTTCAATCTGCTTCTTCTCGGGTCCGACGGTGGTCGGGTATCGTCCGGGGTCCGGACGATCGTCCATATTTAGCGCAGGCTAACCTGCTTAGTGGAGGCTAACCTTAACACCGGTCGAGGACGATGACGCGCCCGGTACGTTCCATCGATGTCAGGCAGGTGATCGGATGCTCGGACCTCACGAACCGGCGGTCGAAGCGGCGATTCGCGTCGACGGTTTGACGAAGTCGTTCGGCGACGTCCGGGCCCTCGACGGGGTCACGTTCAACGCTCCGCGCGGATCGGTCCTCGGCGTCCTCGGCCCCAACGGCGCAGGCAAGACGACGGTCGTCGACATCCTGTGCACCCTGACCGAACCCGATGCGGGCTCCGCCACCGTCGCCGGACGCGATGTGGTCGCCGATCCCGCCGGCGTCCGCGAGGCCATCTCGATGACCGGTCAGTACGCCGCCCTCGACGAGACGCTCGGTGGCCGCGACAACCTCGTCTTCTTCGGTCGGATGCTCGGCCTCCGGCGGGCGGCCGCACGTGAACGCGCCGATTTCCTGCTCGAACGATTCGACCTCACCTACGCGGCCAAGCGACCCGTGTTCGCGTACTCGGGCGGCATGCGTCGGCGCCTCGACATCGCCTGCGGCCTCATCGTGGAACCCTCGGTCGTCTTCCTCGACGAACCGACGACCGGTCTGGATCCACGCAGCCGACAGGCGGTGTGGTCGTTGGTGGAGGCGCTCAAGCAGGACGGCGTCACCACCCTGCTGACCACTCAGTACCTCGAGGAGGCGGATCGGCTCAGCGACGCCATCGTCGTCCTCGACCGCGGTCGGGTGGTCGCCGAGGGCACGGCCGCCGAACTCAAGGAACGCGTCGGCGGCACGTTCTGCGAGGCGATCCCCGCCGACCCCGACGACGCACCCCGCCTGCGCTCGCTGCTCCGGGACCGGCTGAGCGCCGATCATCACGTCGCGTCCGGCGCCGACAGTGCCGACAGTGCCGAGGGGGCCGACAGTGCCGAGGGGGCCGACAGTGCCGAGGGGGCCGTCACGCTCAACGCGCCGAACGGGGTCGACACCATGGCGGAGGTGATCGCGGCCGCCGCCGGCGCCGGCGTCGCCCTGCGTGACATCGGACTGCGCAGCCCCTCGCTGGACGACGTATTCCTGCGCCTCACCGGCGGCCCGCCGGCCGCCGCACCGGAACCGATCCGATGACCCGATCCGGGACTCGATCCGGGACTCGATCGCCTTCGCTCCGCTGGCCCGACCGACGCGACCCGACGGTGATCGCGCACGACCACCGGTTCGTCCGGCAGTGGCTGACGATGACCGTCCGAGGCGTCCGTTCGGCCTACGGCGAAGGAGAGTTC
This sequence comes from Gordonia sp. LUNF6, assembly GCF_047041125.1. NCBI lineage: Bacteria > Bacillati > Actinomycetota > Actinomycetes > Mycobacteriales > Gordoniaceae > Gordonia > Gordonia sp. LUNF6. Next base: position 987,295 of record NZ_CP178181.1, on the reverse strand, counting down.
GCCGTCGCAATCGCGATGCCGATCGTCTTCGCACTCGGCTTCTACCTGCCGCTCCGGGTGGTGATGAGTGAACAGGGCGTCGACTACGCACAGTTCCTGATGCCGATCATCGTGCTGCAGGCGGTCGCGTTCACCGCCATCGCCGCGGCCCAGCGCTCGGCATTGGACAAGCTCCGCGGAATGAACCGCAGACTGTCGTCGATGCCGGTCGCCGCTCTGGTTCCGTTCACCGCCCGCATGACCACCTCGTTGGTCCGCTCGGCGGTGTCGATCGCGACGGCGCTGCTGTTCGGCGCTCTGCTGGGCTTCGGCTTCTCCGGCGGTGTGGCGGGCGCTGTCGGCTTCGTGCTGTTCGCGCTCGCCGTGGGCGGAGTTCTCGCCATGGCCGCGGACTCGCTCGGCATCCTGGCGCGCGGCCCCGAGGCGACCTCTCAGCTTCTTATTCTTCCGCAGTTGGTCCTCGGTCTGCTCTCCACCGGCTTCGTACCCGAGTCGAGTTTTCCGGAGTGGGCGCGACTCTTCGCACGCAACCAGCCGATCTCCCATTTCGCGGCGACGATGCGCGATCTGGCCGACGGCTCACTCACCGCCGAGACCGCAGCGCCGGCGCTGATCTGGCTGGCGGCGCTGGCCGTCGTCTTCTCCGGGCTCGCCTACCTCGCCCAGCAGAGACGGCGGTCGTATCCGTGACCGACCGAAGCCCGATCCCCGACGCCAGCGATATCACCGACATCACCGACATAAATATCACCGACATAGTCCACTTCCCTCCGAGAGCGGCATGGGCACCCGAGCGCAGCGGATACGCGCTGTGGCGGGGTTCGGCGATCCAGGCTGAGCGGATCCTCCGCAAAGCAGCCGCCGATCCCGCGACCCTGCTTCAGTCGCTGCTCTTTCCGGCCTTGATGGTTCTGCTGTTCTGGGTGGTGCTGGACCGCCCGGTCAGCGCACACTCCGGCGAATCGAACGCCTTCGGCATGGTCCCGATGTTCGCGCTGATCGGTGCGATGTCCGGGGCGTCGATCAGCGGGCTCGGTCTGCGCCGGGAGCGCACCTCCGGCCTGCTCGCGCGCACCTGGGTGCTTCCGGTGCACCGGGCGTCGGCCATGATCGGCCGGCTGCTGTCGGAGGCGGTGCGGATTCTCATCACCGTGGCCGCCGTCCTGGCTGTGGGTGCCGTCATCGGTTTCCGGATCCACACCGGCCTCCCCGGCGCACTGGGGATCCTGGCCGTCGCACTCGGATTCGGCCTGTCGTTCTCGGTGATGGTCACCGCCCTCGCACTGCTCCGGCCGGAGTCCCGCCTGGTGGAGTGGATCGCCGGCGGAACCAATCTGGCGATGTTCTTCAACACCGGCTTCGTGCCCGCCGACGCCTACCCGGCGTGGCTGCGGCCGGTGGTCGAGTATCAGCCGCTGAGCTGCGCGGTGGAGGCCATCCGCGGGATCTCGACCGGCGGCCAGGTGCTCGGCCCCGCGCTGACGACGGCGGCGTGGTCGGTGGGCCTGCTCGCCGCGTTCAGCGGGCCCGCAGTGGCCGGTTATCGTCGCGCGTCGACCACGCGTTAATCTCTTCAAAATAGGTTAGCCTAGCCATATTTGCGCAAGGAGAGTTCGATGCCCAAGAAGACCGGAACCACCGACGCACCCGTCGAGGTGCCGCCCGTCCACGTCACCGACCGGGTGACGCCGCTGCGCGCGGTCGGCGACGCGACCCGGACCGGCGAGCACTTCGCCTGGGTGGACGTGCGCGCACTGTCGGGGCAGCAGCGCGACGCCGTGGTGGCCGCGGCGCTCAACTACAACATCGACGGAATCCTCACCGACGACGCCGCGTTCCTCGCCACCCTGCCGCCGACCGTCCGCAAGATCCTCATCGCGGGCGATACCGTGCCCCCCGAGGGCACCGAAGGCGCCCGAACCGAGGGCATCGACCTGACCCTCGTCGAGCGCGCGACGCCCGAGACGCTGCCGAGCCACGCCGACGGCGTACACGTCGTGGTCCGCGATTCCGACACGCTCAGCGAGGCCTGCGAATGGGTCCGGCGCATCGGATGGACGCTGCTGACCTTCACCGACCCCACCAAGATCCCCCTCGAGATCGTGATCGCCGCGGCGGAGAACTCCGGCGGTCGCACCGTGACCGTGGTCGACGACATCACCGACGCGGAGATCGTGAAGTTGGTGCTCGAACACGGCTCCGACGGACTGCTGCTGGCTCCCCGCCACGCGGACGACGTCGTGGCCCTGGCCGCGGTCCTCGAACCGTCCGCGGCGCGCGTCGAACTGGCCGAGCTGACGATCACCGGTGTCGAGCACATCGGGATGGGCGAGCGTGCCTGCATCGACACCTGCTCGCTCCTGGAACTCGACGAGGGATGCCTGATCGGCTCGTTCGCCAGCGGAATGTTCCTGTCGTGCAGCGAGACCCATCCGCTGCCGTACATGCCGACCCGGCCCTTCCGATGGAATGCGGGCGCGGTGCACTCGTACGTGCTGGCGCCCGAGAACCGGACCCGCTACGTAAGCGAACTGCGCGCCGGACAGCCGATTCTCGCGGTCCGCAGCGACGGCTCCGCTCGCGAGGTGCTGATCGGGCGCGTCAAGATCGAACGGCGACCGCTGATCTCGATCAACGCGCGGTCGGCCGACGGCCGGACCATCAACGTGATCGCGCAGGACGACTGGCACGTCCGGCTGCTGGGTCCGGGCGGTTCGGTGAACAACGTCACCGAACTCAAGCCCGGCGACGTGCTGCTCGGTTACGTGCCACCGGAGGCGCGGCACGTCGGACTGCCGATCACGGAGTTCTGCGAGGAGCGCTGAGGTACGGGGGCGGTCGGGGGCACGGGGGCGGTCGAGCCGAAACCGGTCCGACCGCGTCGACCTCAGCCCAGCAGGGGAAGCACCTGTTCGGCGAAGCGTTCGGCCTCCTCCGCGAGCGGCCATCCGGACAGGATCCAGGTGTCCGCGCCGAGCTCGGCCGACAGCTTGCGCAGCGTGGCCGCCACCGTCTCCGGACTGCCGACCAGATAGTTTCCCGAGCCCTTCCCGGCGATGTCGAAGGGAGGCTCCCCCGACGTCCACGTCGTCAGCCCTGCGGCCAGACCCGGCAGGAACTCCAGTTCGTCGCGGCCGGGGATCCGGCCGGCCCGCAGCGCGTCGATCCGCGCCTGCACCTGAGCGTCGTCCGAGGCGATCTCGTCGAGTCCGGGAAAGCCGAACGAGCGGAGATTCCGATCGGCCAGCCGCGCCATCTCCGCGGCGTCGGTCTGCGCCAACTGCCACTCGAAACGTTCCCAGGCCGCGTCGTCGGTGTCGCGGACCACCACGCTGGCCAGCACGCCGCAGGGCAGCTCGCGGCCGCGCTCGCGCGCCGCGGCACGAGCCGCGTCGAAGGTCCGGACCAGCGCGTCGGGGTGCGCCAGAAAGCTCAAGTACACATCGAGCACCTGCGCCGCGTGCTCGAGCCCGGCCGCCGACGCGCCGGTGCCCCAGATGGGCAGCCGTTCCTGCCTCGGCCCCGGAATCGACGGTTTGTACTGCGGACCGGCGCGGAAGTACTGGCCGTCGACCGCCGAGGGATCGTCGGAGTACATGCGCCGCACGGTCTCCCAGTACTCGGCCGACACCCGGTACCGCTCGTCCTTGCCTTCGAAACGCCCGTATCGAGCAAGGACCGGATCGGCGCCGTTGACCTGGTTCACGATCATCCGGCCACCCGAGTAGTGGTCGAAGACCTGGGCCTGCTCGGCCATGAGCGCAGGCGGCTTGGCGCCCGGATACTCCGGAACGAGGAATCGCAGCCGCTCGGTGGCCGACACGAGGGCGATGGGTTCACGAGCCGTGCAGAGCACCCCGTAGTAGCCGAGCCGGTCGAGGGTCGCCGCCACCGAACGCAGATGCTCCAGCGAGGGCTCCGAGCGATACTCCGGCTGCCACGGCACCTCGCCGTCCATCCCGTTCAGGTACCAGAGGATGCGAGGCGTTCCGGGGCCGTGAGGGCTGCCGGGCATGGGGGGACTCCTGTCGTTTCGTCGGGCACGGGTGCAACCGGTCGGTGCGGTCATGTGCGGCCGGCGGCGTCGTTCCGACCCCGCATGAACAACCCGACCCCGCATGAACACCGACACGGCCGTCTGAAAAGATAGGTTAGCCTAGCCAACTTAACGAAGGATCCACGGTGCACACTCCTCCCCCGCAGCGCATCCGCACCCGAGTCGCCGTCATCGGCGCCGGCCCCGCCGGATTGAGCCTGGCGCACATGCTGGCGCTCCAGGGTGTCGACGCCGTGGTGCTGGAGCGGAGTTCCGAGGAACACGTCCGTTCGCGCGTCCGCGCCGGCGTGCTGGAGCAGTCCACCGTCGACGTCTTCGACCAGCTCGGCGTCAGCGCCGACCTCCACCGGGAGGCATTGCGACACAAGGGCTTCTACCTGCGATTCGACCGCGCCACACACCACCTGGACTTCCACGCCGACACCGGCCGCAACGCCTTCGTCTACGGACAGGCGAAGGTGGTCGGCGATCTGATCGATGCGCTCCCCGGCCGCGCCGCGCCGGTGATCTTCGACGCCGAGGCCGTCGCCGTCGAAGGCATCGGCACCGACCGGCCCGAGGTCCATTTCCGGACTCCGAACTCGACGGGCGTGGTCGAAGCCGACTTCGTCGCCGGCTGCGACGGCTTCCACGGGGTGGCGCGAGCCACCGCGGAACCGCACGTTCGGACGGTGCAGCGCGTGTACCCGTTCGCCTGGCTCGGCATTCTCGCGCACAGCACGCCGGTCACCGAGGAGGGCATGTACAGCGCGCACCCCGACGGCCTGTCGTTGCACAGCATGCGCGGCCCGCAGTTGTCGAGGCAGTACCTGCAGGTCCCGCACGACACCGACCTCGCCCACTGGTCGGACGAACGGATCTGGAAGGAGCTCCGCCACCGGAGCGCCGCAGACGACGCCGACGAGCTCGAGACCGGGGAGATCATCGAGCGCAGCCTCACCCGCCTGCGCAGCGCGGTCACCGAACCGATGCGGGTCGGTTCCTTGTTCCTCCTGGGCGACGCCGCCCACATCCTGCCGCCGACCGGAGCGAAGGGCCTCAACCTCGCGGTGTCGGATGCGTGCGTCCTCTCCAACGCGCTGGGCGGCTACTACGCGGACCGGCGCACCGACCTGCTCGACGCGTATTCGGTCACCGCACTGGAGCGGATCTGGCAGACACAGGCGTTCTCCTGGCGGCTCACCAGCGCGCTGCACCGACACGACGACGAATTCGACTGGCCGCTGCGCCGCGCCAGGCTGCAGCGCTGGGTGGCGTCGGAGACCGCGCGCCGCGAACTCGGCGAGGTGTATCTCGGCCTTCCGTTCCCGACCGACTGGCGCTACCGGTGACCTCCGACCGCACTGCGCATCGGCGGCCGCGGGTCGTCGATACCGAAGACGTCCGACAGCCGCCCGGGCACGTCCGCCGCCGCGACCTCGTATTCCCGGCGAGAGTCGCCGTCGACCTCGATCATCCGGTAATCGATCCGGCCGGACTCGGGGTCGATGCGGCCGGTCATCGTGCGCCGGCCGGCGTCGACCGGCAGCGTGCAGATCACCGAGCCGGTGAACCTCGACTGCCCGGAGGTGCTGTGCCAACGGGCCATCCCGGCGAACTCATCCAACTCTCGGACCGCAGGGTCGATCCGGTAGCGGGCCGCGCCGGCCGACACGTCGCGGCCGGCCGGGTCGGCGAGATCGATCGGCCGCAGGATCATGTCGCCGCCGAAGCCGACGTCCACCAGCATCGCGGGATCGCCCGGCACCACGACTGCCACGTGACCGTCGGCCGGACCGAATCCCGCTCCCGAATCCACTCGCGCACCGTGCAGAACGGCGGGCACGCCCAGCGCCCGCAGGGCGTACAGCAGCAGTCCGTTGAGTTCGTAACAGATGCCGCCGCGACGGTCGTCCACGAGGCGCTGCGCGATCCGCGCCGGCTCGACACCGACCACGCGCCCGGCGTGGATCCCGAGGTTCTCGAACGGCACCCGCGCGTGCTGAGCCGTGGCCACCGCGCTCACCAGCGCTTCGATCCCGTTCGGCAGGTCGGCCTCGTCCAGGCCGATCCGGTCCAGATAGCGAGCGATTCCGCCCCTCGCGCACAGATCCATGCAACACAGGATAGGCTACCCTCATTCACTCTCGAGAGGAGCACCGATGAGGCACTCGGCACCACCGCGCACAGCGTCGCTGTCCGGTAAGACGCTGCGGCTGCGCCGGATCTTCTCCGCGCCGACCGGACGTGCGCTGATCGTCCCGATCGACCATTCGGTGACGGTCGGCCCACTGGGTCGCAAGAACCACGCCGACTGGACCGCCGCGATGCTCGCCGAGGCGGGCGCCGACGCACTCGTGGTCCACAAGGGCCGGGCGCGCCACATCGATCCGGCTCATTTCCGCGAACTGAGTCTGATCGTGCATCTGTCCGCGGGCACCTCGCTGTCGGTGGACACCACCTCGAAAGTCCTGGTCGGTTCGGTCGAGGAGGCGATGGCTCTCGGAGCGGACGCGGTGAGCATCCACGTCAACATCGGATCGCCCACGGAGGCGCAGCAACTCAACGATCTCGGCGTGGTCAGCGACGAGTGCGCCCGGCTCGGCATTCCGCTCCTGGCCATGATGTACAACCGGGGAATGGCCGAGACTCCGGGAACCCAGTCGGTCGCGACGCTGTCGCATCTGGCTGCCATCGCCACCGATCTCGGCGCCGACATCGTCAAGCTCGACTACGCGGGCGATCGCGCATCCATGGACGCGGTCGCGGACTCCTGCCCGCTGCCGATCGTTGTGGCCGGCGGCGCCTATCACGACGACGAGTCGGCGATCGAGTTCGGCACCCGGGTGGCCGAGTCGTCGGTGGCCGGCCTGAGTTTCGGCAGGCACGTCTTCGGTGCCCGGAATCCGGCCCGTGTGGCCGCCGCCCTCGCCCACGTGCTGCACACCGGCGACCCCGCCCGTCCTCTCGAAAACTTTGGCTCCCGCACCGGCCTGTGAGACCGTTGCGGGAGCCAAAATATTTCGACTGCGGGCTACACGTACCAGCAGCGGTGGCGGAGGCTGCCGCGGACGCGGCCGAGGAGGTTTCCTGCGTGGAATAGCCACCTGCCGGTCGACACACCCGTGATCGCGGTGGGCAGCAACGGATTCCGCAGCACCACGTACGCCACCTCATCGAGTGTCCCGTACCACTTCCGCCGCGGCAGCCCGTACGAGCGGTAATCGGAGTACAGACGGACATCGCCCTCGCCGCACATCACCGACTGCTTCCACAGGCCACTGAGCGTGTCGCGGAGCCGATAGGCGACCAGTGCCCGCGGCGCATGGCCCAGCACACCGCCCGCCAACTGGACCCGAATGGTGAAATCCGAGTCCTCGGCCCCTCGGTCGTACGCGGTGTCGAATCCGCCCACCGCGGCGAAGACGTCCTTCCAGACACCGAGGTTGCACGTCGGCGACACCCGCAGGAAACCGGGGAACTCATACGGAGTCTCCGGCGGCAGCATGCCGCGCCAGCGTTGCACGTGCGGGGCGTTGAGGCTGTCGGTCTCCACCGCGCCGCCGACCGCCGAATGCGTCCGCGCGACCGCCGTCAGCTCGGTCAGCCACTGCGGATGCGCGCGGTCGTCGGCGTCGCAGAAGGCGATGAAGTCGCCGCGCGCGGACTCCACCCCGATGTTCCGGGCCACGGACGCACCGCGTCCGGCCGAGGCGTCCACCCGGCGCAACTGCAGGCGGTCGGCGAGCGGGTGGTCCGCGAGATGGTCGGCGAGACCGTCGGTGGACCCGTTGTCGGCGACGATCACCTCGAAGTCGCCGGCGTAGTCCTGCCCGGCGAGCGCCGCCAACTGTTCGTCGATGACCGCGGCCGCGTTGCGCACCGGGATCACCACCGAGACCAGCCGGGGCAGGCCGCGGTCGGGTTCGGCGGGGCGCTCCCCGATCGCCCGCGCGCGGTCGGCGGGCCGCATCGATCGCAGCAGTGTCCGCTTCGGAATCTTTCCCGTCTCCCCGCGCAACGCGGCGCGGGTCCCGGCCGCGGTCAGGTACGCGCGCGCCGGTCGATGGCTGCCGATCAACATCGCGCGGCCTCGGACGAATGTGTCCTTGGCGATCGACACCGCGCACCACAGCGGCTCGCGCCGGCCGTAGCGGCGATACAGGGCGAGCCGGTTCCGCGCGATGTAGTAGTGGCGGAACGGCGCGTCCTGCGAGAACTCGATCGCCTCGCCGTCTGTGCCGCCGCGCGCGCCTTCCCGCATCAACGGGCGCATGAGCGGGCGCAGCGGACGCGGCGGCGTCCACCGGGCTCGGTGGCCCAGGCTGTGTTCGATCCGACCGCCGGGAACGATGAGCGCCGGTGCCCCGCGCTCCCGTGCGCGCAGATAGAACTCGGTCTCGACGCAGTCGATGAACAGGTCCTCATCGAACAGGCCGATCGCGGCGAAGAGTTCCGCGGTCACGACCAGGCCGGACTGCAGCGGTTCGAAGGCGAGCGTCAAGCCTCGCTCGGCGAACCAGAAGGGCGCGACGTCGTCGTTGATGAGTGCGGGCGAGACCATCACCTCGGTGAGTCCGAGCGAGGCCGCCAGATGCAGATGGGCGCGGGCACGGCTGAGGTAGTCGCCGTCGATCAGCGTGTCCTGGTCGAGGGTCAGGACGGCGTCGGCCCCGGCGTCCAGTGCCCGCCGCACACCGATGTTCAGCGCGCTGGCGATGCCGGCGTTGCGCGGAGCGCACACCACATGCGCGCCTGCCTCGGCGCACCGGTCCAGGATCGTCCGCACAGCGGATTCCTCAAGGTCGCCACGGTCGGCACGGTCGGTCAGGGACGGGGAGCCGTCGTCGACCACGACCACGGATTCGGCCTGCTCAACCGCCCGCCGGACGACGTCCACCAGTCGGTCGGTCGGCTCGAAGGACGTGACGACCGCGGCCACGGTCAGATCAGTCTTGGGGACCGGTGAATCACTCGTCATCTGAATACTCGTCATCACCGGTTCCTTCCTCCGCTCCCGTGTTCGCGGCGAGCGCGGCATGCACGGCCGCAGCCGTGCCGGCCGCGAAGGGCGCACGCATCATCGAATGGTGATCTCCCGGCACACGCACCTCGGTGACGCCCCCGGTCGCCAGAAGTGACCAGGTCGCGGGGTCGTCGGGGTTCGATTCCGCGGCGATCATCGTGACCGACCCGGGGTACGGCGTGGGCCGGTGCTGTCGGATCAACGCTCGTCCCAGATCCCAGAAGACCGTCCACTGCAATGTCGCCGGCAGCCGCCACAGTCCGGCGGTGGCGACCAGGAATCTCATCGCGGCGCGATTCCAGGCACGGTTCCAGGCGGAGAGCCTCCGGGCCCCGGTACCGCGCGCCGGCGGCACAGCAGACGCAGTGACAGTCGCAGCGCCAGTGACAGTGCCGGTGGTCCGCCGATCCGGCAGCGGCAGCGTGTCGCCGGTGTCCGCAGTACCTGCGACCGCATCACCGTCCCGGCCGGCGGCGAGACGAGCGCGCAGTTCCGGCTCGAACAGCGTGTCGATGAGAACGACGTTCGCGCGCTCACCCCGTCCGTGGAGGATCGCGGCCGCCTCGAGCATGACGAAGCCGCCGTACGAGTAGCCCGCGAACCGGTACGGTCCGGCGGGCTGCACGGCACGGATCTCCCGGATGGCGCGGCGGGCCGCGGCGCGGATCGAACGGTCGGCGCGGCCGCGTTGTTCGAGACCGTGTGCCTGCAGCCCGTAGACGGGACCGTCGCCGGGCAGTTCGCGAACCACCGGAAGCAACGCGGCCGCCGGGCTGCCCGCACCCGCCGCGAAGAACAGCGGCACCCCGGTGCCGTCGCGCAACCGGCTCAGCGTGCCGCGCGCCGCGGTCTGCGCGCGGTCGCGGTGCGCGTCGTCGAGCAGCACCGCCAGGCCCGCGACCGTCGGTGTCTCGGCGAACTCGGCCGTCGAGAGGTCGACGAGCCAGCGGTCGCGAAGATCGGCGAGCATGCGTGCGGCGGCGAGCGAATCACCGCCGAGCGCGGTGAAGTCCTCCGACCGGCCCACTTCGTCGAGCCCGAGCACTGTGCACCACAGCGCGGCCAGTGCGGCTTCGGTGGGACCGCGGACGGGCTCGATCACTCGTTCGGGAGGCGGCGGCAGAGCGGCGCGGTCCACCTTGCCTCGTTCGGTGCGCGGGAACTCGGTGAGCACCACGATGTGCCGCGGCGCCATCCACTCCGGCAGCGAGTCTCGCAGCGCCGCACGTACTTCCGACGGCGCGGGCGCCCACGTCGCCGGATCCACGGCGAGGTAGCCGGTGAGTTCGCCGGCGTCGCGATCGGCGACCACCGCGGCGTCCACCGCCCACGGCAGTTGCCGCAGCGCGAACTCCACTTCGGCGGGCTCGACTCGGTAGCCGCGCACTTTGATCGCGTCATCGAGCCGGCCGAGAAGGAGGAGGTCGCCGGTCTCGTCGAATCGGCCCAGGTCGCCGGTGTAGAAGCGGGTGCGACCGTCGTCGAGGCGGACGAAGCGATCGGCGGTCAGCGCCCGATCGCGGTGGTAGCCGGCAGCCAGATACCGGGACTCGACGACGATCTCGCCGGTCTGACCCACCGGCACATCGTCGCCGTCGTCGCCGACGATCCGGATGCGCTTGCCCGCTGCCGGCGTGCCTGCGGCCAGCGGCCCGGGCACCACCGCCCGATCGCGCGGGAACAGGTTGAAGGCGAGGTCGCCGGTCTCCGACGACCCCGACCAACAGCAGAAGGTGCCTCTCGACAGGACGGTGCGGCGTGCGAGTTCGACGTCGCTGTGGTGCGACGGCTCGCCGCACACCGACAACAGCCGGAGGTCGTTGAGCCCGCCCGTCCTGCCGGCGCCATCAGCGCCGGGGCTTCCGGCGAGCCAGGCGCGCAACAGCGACGGAGTGGCGTGCGCGGTGGTGGCCGCTTCGCGATCGAGCCAGTCGCGCAGATCGGCGGCGCTGCGCCTCCGCACGTCCCAGAGCAGCATCGTCGCACCGTTGATCAGTGTCATCACCAGGCAGTCGAATCCGGCCCCGAAGCTCAACGGCAGAAGCACTGCGGCTCGGTCGTCGGGGCGAAGACCCATGAACTCCCGTCCGTCGCGCGCCTGGTTGGTCCAGCCCCGCTGCGTGTGGGCGACGCCCTTCGGCCGCCCCGTCGATCCCGACGTGAAGATGAGCACCGCGATGTCGCCCGGTGCGGGCTCGGGAACCGGTTCGGGCGCGGCCGGGAGCGCTCGGATCTCGGCCGGGCTGAGTTCCCGCGCGCCGGAGAGTTCCAGAATGTGGCCTCGTCGGTCGTCCGGCAGAAAGGGATCGAGCAGCACCAGTGGCCGGCCCGAGCACAACACCGCCAGGATGGCGGCGACCGAATCGATGTCGGACTCCGTCTCGACCGCGACCGGGCGATCGCGGTCGGGTACCGCGGCGGCGATGGCGCGGCCGCGGTCCTGCGCCCGAGCCGCCAGTTCGGCATAGGTGATCGAGCCGTCCGGGGTGCGGACCGCCACCGCCTCCGCGCGGGCCGCGGCCACGGCCAGCCACTGCGCGACCACCGTCTCGCCGGCCGCATCCCGCACCGCCTGCAGGTGCGACTCCGCACGCCTCGGCTGGATCGCGGTCTCTGCCGAGGTCATCGGTCCAGCCCGGCGGCGATCGTCGGCCAGGACCGGTGCAGCTCGTCCTGCCAGTAGTTCCAGGAGTGGGTTCCAGTGGGGCGCAGATGCACGGTCGCCGGGATGTTCAGCGACCGCAAGCGCTGCGCCATCGCGGCCGTGCATGCCGACGTGGCGGCCTCGAGGGCACCGCCCACCAGGATCTGATCGGCGATCGGCGGCGCCCCGGGTGCTTGATGTTCGGGAGTGTCGTAGCGTCCCGGCAGCCCGCTGCCGCTCGACAGATACAGCGTGAGCCCGCGCAGGCCGGCCGCGTTGACATACGGGTCGTTGCGAGTCCACCCGGGCGAACCGGCCGGTCCCCACATGTTGGTCGCGTCGGCGCCCGCCGCGGTGTACACGATGCCGCGCACGGCGGCTTCGCCTTCCGGTGTGCTCGTGCGCGCGCAGCCGCTGTACGACGCGACCGACCGATACAGCCCCGGTCGCGCGATCGCGAGGTTGAAGACCGATGTGGCCGACATCGACAGTCCGGCCACGGCGCGACGGCCGTCGGAGGCCAGGGCGTCGTCGACGACGGGCGGCAGCTCGCGGGTCAGGAACGTCTCCCATTGCGGCCGGCCGATCTTCGGGTCTCGTGACACCCAGTCCGTGTAGTAGCTGCCGATCCCCTTCTCGGGGATCACGACGTTGACGTGCTTGCGGGAGAAGAACTCGAGCGCATCGGTCTGCGCCAGCCAATTGGCCCCGTCCTCGCCTCCGCCGGCACCGTTGAGCAGGTACAGCGTCGGCGCATGCTCCTCATTCACCGGCGGTCGGAGCACCAGCAGCGGGATGTCGCGATTCATCGACTCCGAGTGGACGGTCATCCGCCACAGCGTCTTGTCCAGACGTTCCAATGCAACGAGCGATCCCGTCGTCTGCACTGGCGCCGCCATAGCTGTCGGCGCTACCGCGAAAACCGCTGTCACCAGCCCCGTCACGGCCGCGGTCGCCATCGCGGCGACTCGGATTCGGCCGGACCGGCCCCGCTTGATCTTCCTCATAGCTAGGTAAGACTAACCTAATAGAGAGCGCAGGACGCATGCGGCGTCCCAAGAACAACAGGGCGAGCACGAGCAGGCGAAGAGAAGTCGGAGTTCGACGCAGTTGACGTTCGACACGGTTGGTCCGACGCGGGTCCGACGCCGTTGGAGTCCGCCGAAGAACCCGGCGACGGGAAAGATACGGGCCGCCGTCGGCGCGATCACTGCCGCCGGCGTTGCTCCGCCACCAGGACTCGAACCTGGAATGCCTGAACCAAAATCAGGAGTGTTGCCATTACACCATGGCGGATTGCCGCGGAGACGATTCTGCCACAGGGCCCACCGCACACCACCACGCCGGGCACCACGCCGCCACCAACGCTGACCCCACGGGCTCTCGCACCTCTCCGCCACTCGCCCCGGGGTGCCGGAGAACCACCCCTCGCCGCACTCCGGCACCCGACCGCACCGATCGATGCGACCCAACCGGATGGTACATCCGGCAGAAAGTCGTACCACCGGAATCACCGATCCGCGACACTGACCCACCCTCCGGCGCGCACCGGGCGACGGCTACTTGAGACCCAGCACCGGAAGAAGGAACTCGCGCGCGAAATCCGAGAGCTCGCCGATGTCGTCGTAGTCCATGAGGTCACTGGGGATGGTGAGGAACGACCCCGCGATCCGGACCACCAGGTCGGCAGCCGGTATGGTCCGCACCCGCTTGGGGATGTTCCCTGCGGTCTGTTCGCGAAGGATCTGGTGCGCTACGAAGTCGCGCACCACGGTGAGAGTACGACCGTCGCCGACGAAGCCGGGCACCATCGCCGGCTCGGTCTCGAGCAGCTTTCGGATCAGCGGATTGCCGCCGATGGTCCGCAACGACGTCACGAAGGCCTGGACCACACGGTCGGCCGGGGTCGGCGCCTGCGCCATGACGTCGAGAAACTCGATGAAGTAGTTCTGGAACTCGCGGACCATGACCGCGTCGACGAGCGCGTCCTTGGTGGCGAACTTGCGGTAGATCGTGATCCGAGCCGTCCCGGCACGTCGGGCTACCTCTTCCATCGACGTGCGCCCGATCCCCGTTTCACAGAACTGCTCATACGCAGCGTCGAGCAGTCTGGTCCGCGTCCGGTCGGTCTCGACGGTGTCGGTCTGCACCGCCTGCTGCATCGCACGCTCGAAGAGCGTGGCCTCGACCCGCCCGGCCGCAGGGATCACCACTGGCCTTCAACTCCTCTCCAGTACCTACCCGACTCCTTCACGCTACGGCATCGGACGACCGCCCCATGCTCCGAATCCCGAGGCGTCCGACCCCGGCGACGCCGTGTTGCAAGTGTCGCTCCGTTGTTTCATATGGGCCGATGGGCGACCGCGCACCGTCAGTCGTCCACCCACTGCAGGACATCCCCGGGCTGACAGTCGAGAACACGGCAGATCGCGTCCAGCGTCGAGAATCGCACCGCTTTGGCGCGGCCGTTCTTGAGAACCGCGACGTTGGCCGGCGTGAGGCCGACGCGTTCGGCGAACTCGCCCACGCTCATCTTGCGACGCGCCAACTCCACATCCAGGCGCACGACGATGGCCAATTCAGATCACCGCGTCCATGTCCGCACGCAGCGTCGTCGCCTGGCGCAGCAGCGATCTCATCACCACCATCAGCAGCACGAGCAGCAGGCAACCGAGTCCGACAACGGTCAGCAGGAAAGGCAGGCCGGGATCGTCGAGCTCTCCGAACAGCGCCAACGCCGCCAACAGCCCGGCGGGTACGAGACCCGCGGCGGCGACCGCACAGATGATCGTGTCCACCCACCGGAACGACGATCGGTCGAAGATCCGGTCGCGACGGACGTGACCGAGGAGCATCCATGTCGCAACGAGGACGACCTGCAGGCACAGGAACTCGTAGCCGACCAGGAAGGTCGCCGACCATCGTTCGCCTCCGGTCATCTCGCCGATGCTCTCGCGATAGCGGAACTGTCCGGGAAACGAGAGCGTCTGCAGAACGGTGACCCCCGCGAACAGCAGCACCAAGGTCGCCCGCAAGGGCCAGTAAGCGAGTGTGACAGCACCGTCCATGTGTCGATTATCGACGGAAATCTATCGAAATTCAATAGCTAATGACGGCGCACCGCACTGTCGCGCACGCCACTGCGCACCTCGCCGAATAACACCTGACCGCACCGGCTGCGTAGGATTTGCCCCGGCGTACCTCCGCGGGATGGAAAGCTCTGCAGGAGTGCGTCGACGCTCGCGACCTTGAGATGCGGAGGGACTCGGATGACCGGACGACCGGCCCAGTCGAACGAAGAAGTCGCCGTCATTGTGCTGGCGGCGGGTGCCGGTACCCGGATGAAGTCGAAGACCCCGAAGATCCTTCACGAGATCGGCGGACGCAGCCTGCTCGGCCACGCACTGCACGGCGCCGCCGAACTCGACCCCGATCACCTCGTCGCCGTCGTCAGTCACGAACGCGAGCGGGTCACCGCCGCCATCGGAGAGATCGCCGAGGAACTCGGGAGGCCGGTGACCGTCGCCGTTCAGGATGAGCCGTTGGGCACCGGCGACGCCGCCCGCGCCGGAATGACCGGACTCCCCGACGACTTCTCCGGAACCGTCTTGGTCACGGTCGCCGACGCCCCGCTGCTCGACGGCTCCACGTTGTCCGCGCTCGTCGCCGAACACTTGCGCGACGACGCGGGCGAACCGGCCGCCGTCACGCTGACCAGCTTCATCGCCGACGACCCCACCGGCTACGGACGAATCGTCCGGGCGGGCGGTCCCGGCCTGGACATCGCGTCGTCGGACGTCCTGGCGATCACCGAGCACAAGGACGCGACCGAGACCGAACGTGCGATCACCGAGGTGAACGCGGGGATCTACGCGTTCGCCGCCGACATGCTGCGGACCGGCCTGACCAGTCTGTCCACCGACAACGTGCAGGGCGAGTACTACATCACCGATCTCGTCGGCATCGCGCGCGAGGCCGGCCGGGCCGTGCACGCACTCACCGTCTCCGATCCGAGCGTGGTCGCCGGCTGCAACGACCGCGCGCAGTTGGCCGATCTCGGAGCCGAACTGAATCGCCGGATCGTCCGCAAGCACATGCTCGCCGGCGTCACCGTCGTCGACCCCGCGACCACCTGGATCGACGTCGACGTCACGCTGGGCCGGGACGTGCGCGTCGAGCCGGGCACCCAGCTCCGCGGCCGGACCTCCGTCGCCGACGACGCGGTGATCGGCCCCGACACGACGCTCACCGACGTGACCGTCGGCGAGGGAGCTGCGGTGATCCGCACCCACGGTTCCGACGCGCAGATCGGGCCCGGCGCCGCCGTCGGCCCGTTCGCGTATCTGCGACCCGGCACGGTCCTCGGCGCAGACGGAAAGATCGGTACGTTCGTCGAGACCAAGAACGCCCAGATCGGCGCGGGCACCAAGGTCCCGCACCTAACGTACGTCGGCGATGCGGAGATCGGCGAGAAGACCAACATCGGCGCGTCGAGCGTCTTCGTCAACTACGACGGCGTGGCCAAGCACAAGACGGTCATCGGCTCGCACTGCCGCACCGGCAGCGACAACATGTTCGTCGCCCCTCTCACGATCGGCGACGGTGTCTACACGGGCGCGGGCACCGTGCTGCGCGACGACGTGCCGCCGGGAGCCCTCGCGGTGTCGGCGGGCGCCCAGCGCAACATCGCCGATTGGGTGATCGCCAAGCGCCCCGGCACCCCTGCCGCCGACGCCGCCCGCGCCGCCCAGCAGAATCACACCCAGCACGATCACACCCAGCAGAATCACACCCAGCACGATCACACCCAGCAGACCGAATAGCGTCACCCTGCGCCGACGGCGGCCACGAACCGCCCCGGCGCTCACACTCCGAGTACAGAAGCCGACCGCCTAGGAGAGAATGAGTCACCCATGACTTGGACGACCGACAATCAGAAGAACCTCATGCTGTTCGCCGGACGGGCACATCCCGAACTGGCGCAGGCCGTGTCGGACGAGCTGGGCGTTCACATCACCCCGCAGACGGCGCGCGACTTCGCGAACGGCGAGATCTTCGTCCGCTTCGAGGAGTCGGTCCGCGGCAGCGACGCCTTCGTGCTCCAGAGCTGCCCGTACCCGATGAACCAGTGGGTCATGGAGACCCTCATCATGATCGACGCGCTCAAGCGCGGCTCGGCCAAGCGCATCACGGCGATCATCCCGTTCTACCCGTACGCACGCCAGGACAAGAAGCACCGCGGCCGCGAGCCGATCTCGGCGCGCCTGATCGCCGATCTGCTCAAGACCGCGGGCGCCGACCGCATCGTGACGGTGGATCTGCACACCGACCAGATCCAGGGCTTCTTCGACGGCCCCGTCGACCACATGCACGCCCAGGGTCAGCTGGCCGAGTACGTGCGCAACAAGTACGGCACCGACAACATCTGCGTGGTGTCTCCGGACGCCGGCCGTGTGAAGGTCGGCGAGAAGTGGGCCGACTCGCTCGACGGAGCTCCGATGGCGTTCGTCCACAAGACGCGCGACCCCGACGTCCCCAACCAGATCAAGTCGAACCGCGTCGTCGGTGAGGTCGCGGGCAAGACCTGCGTGCTGATCGACGACATGATCGATACCGGCGGCACCATCGCGGGCGCCGTGTCGGTTCTCAAGGAGGCCGGCGCCGGCGACGTCATCATCGCCACCACGCACGGCGTGTTCTCGCATCCCGCCGCCGAGCGCCTCGCCACCTGCGGCGCCAAGGAGGTCATCGCGACCGACACGCTGCCGATCCCCGAGGACAAGCGTTTCGACAACCTGACGGTCCTGTCGATCGCACCGCTGCTCGCGCAGACCATCCTCGAGGTGTTCAAGAACGGCTCGGTCACCAGCCTGTTCAACGGGAACGCCTGACCAGTACCGCATACGACGCGAAAGACACGACGCGAGACGCCATGGCCCGGGAAACCGGCCATGGCGTCTCGCGTTCGTCTAAGCGGCGTGACCCGCCCGTTCAGACGGTCTGTTCGATTCCCTCGATCGCGACGTCGACGGTCTCCTCCGATCCGGTCGCCGCGCCACCCGGAGCGTCGGACCGTCCGGGGATGAAGAACGCCAGCACCAGCGCGGCCACGGCGGCGCCGGCGGCCAGCGCCATGATCCAGCGGAACGCGCTCTCCGACGGCACTGCCACGCCACCGAGCGTCATGGTCATCTGCGCGACGATCACACCCGCCAGCGCACTGGCGAAGGACGTGCCGAGCGAACGCATGAGCGTGTTGAAGCTGTTCGCCGCACCGGTCTGCGACGGCGGAACCGCTCCCATGATGAGCGCGGGCATCGCACCGTAGGCGAGTCCGGTTCCGAATCCGATGATGATGCCGATGACGATGAGCTGCCAGATCGAGTGCAGGGCGAAGACGCCGAGCAGGTAGCCCAACGCCACCACGATCGCGCCCACCATCAGGGTGATCCTCGGTCCGAAGGTGTTGGTCAGCCACGACGAGAGCGGTGCCGCGAGCAGGAGCATGATGCCGAACGGCGCCATCACCAGGCCCGCCACCATCATCGACCCGCCGAGACCGTAGCCGGTGGCCTCCGGCATCTGGACCACCTGGGGGAAGACCATGCTCGCCGCGAACATCGCGAAACCGAAGACGATCGAGGCGATGTTGGTGAACAGCACCTGCGGGCGGACGGCGACGCGGACATCGACGATCGGCTGCGAGCTGCGCAGCTCCCAGCTCACCCACAGGATGAAGAGCACGATCGCTGCGGCGAAGCAGCCGAGGGTGGTGCCGCTCGACCAGCCCCAATCGGCGCCCTTCGAGACTGCGAGCAACAGCGCGAGCAGACCGCCCGACAGCGTCACGGCGCCGACGTAGTCGAAGCCGCCGCCCGACTTCTCCGGCGACTCCGGAACCACGATCACGACAGCGATCGCGCCTACGACACCCATGATCGCCGACACCCAGAAGAGCCAGTGCCAATCGGCGTACTCGGCGATCAGTGCCGCCAGCGGAAGCCCGAAGGCACCGCCGACGCCCAGCGATGCACTCATGGTCGCGACCGCGCCGGCCAACTTCTCCTTCGGCAGCACGTCGCGCATCACGCTGATGCCGAGCGGAATCACACCCGCCGCGAGACCCTGCAGAGCTCGTCCAACGATCATCGGCACCACCGACGTGCTCAGCGCACCGATCACCGAACCGACGATCATGATGCCCATGCTCACCAGCATCATGCGCCGCTTGCCGAACATGTCACCCAGCCGTCCCATCACCGGCGTCGCGACCGCCGCTGCCAGCAGTGTCGCGGTGATCACCCACGCGGTATTGGACGCCGGCGCGTTCAAGTACTCCGGCAGGTGCGGAATGATCGGGATCACCAGCGTCTGCATCAAGGAGACGACGATGCCGGCCAACGCCAGGACCGCTACGACGGCGCCGGTGGCCGGCGCTTTCTCCAGGGCCTCCGGGCCCGTCTTCTGTTCAACCATCTAAGAACGACCTCATCCGATACGAATGCGAGCGGGTCGGTGCCCGCTCGCGAGGAGTGTGTCCACACACTATCCGGAGGGTCCTCCGGATAGCAATGCGAGAGCGGCTACTGTCGTATCTGCAACACCGGCGACGACGAGAACGAGGAACGGGGGACACCGACGTGCCTGCCGCACCCGAGCCCGGGACCCGCCTGCGTTCAGACGCGCAGGCCAACTACAACCGTCTTGTCGCAGCGGCGACGACGGTGATCGATCGTGAGGGCGCAGACGCCCCGCTCACCCTCATCGCGGCGGAAGCCGACGTCGGGATCGGCACGCTCTACCGCCGCTTCCCCACACGCGCGCACCTGATCGAGGCCGTCTATCGGCACCGGATCACCACCCTCTGCGACACCACCGAGGACTTCCTCACCGACGAGCCGACGCCCCACGCCGCATTGCAGGGCTGGATGACCAGGTTCGTCGACATGCTGATCACCCATCGCGCCGTCCCCGACGCGATCCGCCCGCTGTTGGCCTCGGATACCGACTTCCGGACCGAGACACGCAACAATCTGATCGCGGCACTCGTCCGGTTCCTCAGCGAAGGACGGCGAACGGGCACCATCCGCGAGGACGTGGATCCGGTCGACATCCTGCGCGTACTGACCGGCATCGCCTTTCTCAGCGAGACCTCCGACCACGCCCGCGGCTCGATCGCCCTGGTGGCCGACGGGCTCAGGCCCCAGCAGAGCTGATCGCAGCAAGCCGGCACCCAGTAACCTGGACCACGTGGACGCCACGATCTATCACAACCCCCGCTGCACCACCTCCCGTAACGCACTCACCCGGCTGCGCGAGGCGGGCGTCGAGCCCGAGGTCGTCAAGTACCTCGACACCGGTTGGACGCGCGAACAGCTCACGGCCATGTTCGACGCCGCCGGGCTGACGCCCGCTCAGGCGGTCCGCAGACGCGAGAAGCTGTACAAGGAACTCGGGCTCGCCGACGCCTCGGACGACGAGCTGCTCGATGCGATGGTCGACCATCCGGTTCTGGTGGAGCGGCCCTTCGTCGTCACCGAGAAAGGCACCCGGCTCGCCCGGCCGATGGACCGACTCGACGAGATCCTGCCGTAGCCCGCTAACGATTCAGCCCCGCTAACGATTCACGCTGTACGCACTCACCGGATCCTCGAGCGGCCGATGCAAACCCGGAACGACCACCGCGGCGAGCGCGCGGACGAATCCCCGGGTGCAGTTCCAGAAGTCGAAGTAGTCACGCCACACGGCGATCCGGCCTTCGCGTACCTCGTTGCGGCCGCATACCCAGAACTGGATCCGCAACGGCCCCACCCGCAGTTCATCGATCCGCTCGGTCAGCACCACGCCGTCGTCGTCGGCGCTGATCGCGCGGATCTGCGCGTCGAATCCGATGCGATCGCCGTTGAGCCCGCGCATCACCTTCGCGAACCGTCGCTTGCCTCGTACGGTCGGCAGCGAGACGTTGGTGTACACGATCTCGTCGTCCACGCATTCCAGGGCCGCCTCGACCCGACCCTGGGCGAGGTCGGCGAAGAAGGCGTGGACGAGATCCGTCGGTTTCTGTGAGGTCATGCCCCGATGGTATTCTTGCCGCTGTTGTCTCGGCGAGGGTGCGAAGTCACCGTTATCGGCGCGACGGTCACCAGCTCTGCGGACTGCGTCGTCAGTCCACTCCTCGACCGTGTGCGGCGACGCTGAGGCGCCACCACGAAGAATCCCGAACCGAGGAGAATCGCATGGCTACCGCCCCGCAGCTCGCCGCCGCCGTCCGTGAAGAGAAGGGCAAGGGCGCCGCGCGCCGCGCCCGCGCCGCAGGCCAGGTCCCCGCCGTCCTGTACGGCCACGGCACCGACCCGGAGCACCTGCTGCTCCCCGACCGTGAGCTCGCCGCCATTCTGCGCGCCAACGGCGTCAACGCCGTCGTGGAGCTCGACATCGCCGGCCAGAAGCAGCTCGCGCTGACCAAGCAGGTCGACGTCCACCCGATCCGCAACTACATCGAGCACGTCGACCTGCTCATCGTCAAGCGTGGCGAGAAGGTCAACGTCGAGGTCGCCATCCTGATCGAGGGCGTCGCCGCCAGCGGCACGCTCACCATTCAGGACGCCAGCGCCGTCGAGGTGGAGGCCGAGGCCCTGCACATCCCGGAGAACATCGTCGTGGACGTCCACAACCTCCCCGCGGGCACCAACGTCACCGCCGCCGACCTGAAGCTGCCGGCCGGCGTCGAGCTGATCACCGACCCCGAGACCCTCGTGGTCACCATCGAGGCCGCCAAGACCGCCGCGGAGACCGTGGGCGAGGAGGCCGACGAGGAAGCCGCCGAGGACGCCGCGGAGTGATCTCCCCGGCTGGACGGCTCTGAGTGAAACTCATTGTCGGACTGGGCAATCCCGGTCCCGCTTACGAGAAGACCAGGCACAACGTCGGCGCGATGGTCGCCGACGGCCTGGTCTCCTCGTACGGCGAGAAATTCTCCGTGCACAAGCGCTCCGGCGCGCTGACCGCCACTGTGCGCATCGGCGGCGAACCGGTACTGGTCGCGAAGTCACGGACGTACATGAACGTCACGGGCAGGCAGATCGGCCCGCTGGCGTCGTACTACTCGGTCGCTCCCGGCGACCTGATCGTGCTCCACGACGAGCTCGACATCGACTTCGGTGCCGTGCGTCTCAAACTCGGCGGCGGTGAAGGCGGGCACAACGGCCTGCGCTCGATCAGCCAGACCCTCGGTACCCGCGACTACCTGCGCGTCCGTCTCGGCATCGGGCGCCCGCCCGGACGTCAGGATCCGGCCGATTACGTCCTCAAACCGTTTCCCGGTTCGGCGAAGGCCGAGGTTGAACTGCTGGTGGCCAACGGTGTCGACGCCGCCGAACTGCTCGTGAAGCAGGGACTCGAAGCCGCTCAGAACGTCGTTCACGCCTGGTAGTCGGCCCGACGTCACCGGACCCGCCCGACGAGCCTGCGGCCGTCGGGACAAATTTGCGCGACCGCCTTCCCGATCCCCTCGCCGTCGGCGATGATGTCCTCAGTCGACTCTTGATCAATTGATCAAATCCCGCGACATGAAGGAGGTCATCGGTATGACGGCGCCCGCAGGCGACACCAGAACCGACATCCCCGGGCTGCCCCGCCCGATCCGCTGGTCGGCGGCTACGGCAGCGTTCCAGATCGAGGGTGCGCGCGACGAAGGCGGCCGCGGTCGGTCGGTGTGGGATCTGTGGGTGCAGACGCCCGGCAAGGTGATCGACGGTTCCACCGCCGAACCAGGCCCCGACAGCTATCACCGGTGGGCCGAGGACGTCGCGCTCGCCGCCGGCCTCGGGCTCGACCGCTACCGGTTCTCCATCTCATGGACCCGGGTGCAGCCAGACGGCACCGGGCCTTCGAACCCCGCGGGCCTGGACTATTACTCGCGACTGGTCGACGATCTGCTCGCGGCGGGCGTCACGCCCTTTCCCACGCTGTATCACTGGGATCTGCCGGTGCCGATTCACGAGGCCGGCGGCTGGTGCTCACGCGACACCGCCGCACGCTTCGCGGACTACACGGAACTCGTCGCCGACCGGCTCGGCGACCGGGTGAAGAACTGGTACACGATCAACGAACCCGCGATGACCACGCTCCAGGGCTACGCCGTCGGCGCGCTCGCGCCCGGAGAGTTCCTGCTCTTCGACGCCCTCCCGACCGCCCATCACCAACTGCTGGCTCACGGTCTGGCCACCCGAGCGCTGCGGGCGGCCGGAGCCGACGCCGTCGGCGTCGCCAACAACCACACGCACGTCCGGCCGCTGAATCCCGAGTCCCCCGCCGATCGTTCGGCCGTGGACGCCTACGACCTGCTCCACAATCGCATCTTCGCCGATCCGATTCTCACCGGCGCGTACCCGGACCTGTCCGCGTTCGGCCACGAGATGCCGGTGCGCGAGGGCGACATGGAGACGATCGGCCAGGCGCCCGACTTCTACGCGGTCAACTTCTACAACCCGACGACGGTGACCGCTCCGACGGGCGAGGACAATCCGATCCCCTTCGACATCGTCCCCACCCCGGGGGCACCGGTCACCGGATTCGGCGACGAGTGGCCGATCGTCCCCGAAGCGCTCACCGCGCTGCTCGTCGACTTCACCGAGCGCTATCGCGACCTCCCGCCCCTGATCGTCAGTGAGAACGGCGCCTCGTTCCCCGAGCCGGACCGTGCCGCACGCGTCGACGACGCTGACCGGATCTCGTATCTGGACGGTCATATCCGCGCGGTGGGAGCGGCCATCGCCGCCGGCGCCGACGTCGAGGAGTACACGGTGTGGTCGCTGATCGACAACTTCGAGTGGGCCGACGGCTTCACCCAGCGCTTCGGCCTGGTTCACGTCGACTTCGACACCGCCGAGCGCACGCCCAAGGCCTCCTACGACTGGTACCGCCGCGTCATCGAGGGGAACCGCGCGTGAACCGCCCCGCCCCGATCGGGCGCCGCTGGATGACACTGTTCACGCTCGCCTGGCTGGTGATCTGGATGGCGCAGCTGACACCCCTGCAACTGCTGTTGCCGCTGCAGCTCGACTCGCAGACCTCCGACGACGGCGACCGCTGGATCCACAGCGTGGTGGTGTCCGGCCTCATCCTCGGCATCGGCGCCCTGGCGGGCGTGGTCGCCGGTCCGCTCGCGGGTGCCGCGTCCGACCGCACCGACGGCTCCCGGTTCCCGTCGTGGCTGGGCGGCCGACGCCGAGTCTGGGCGCTCGGCGGCAGTTGGGGCATCGCGCTCTTCCTCGCGCTGACCGGGCTCGCCCACCGTCCCTGGCTGGTGGCGATCTGCTGGGTCGGGGTCTCGGTGGCAGTAGCGGTGGCATCGGCGGCGTTCACCGCGATGATCCCCGATCAGCTGGCGCCCGACCAGCGCGGCGCGGCCTCGGCGGCCATCGGTTCCTCACAGGCCCTCGGCATCGTCCTGGGCGTGGGCACGGTGGTGGTCCTCGGTCTCGATGTCCTGCCCGGTTATCTGGTGCTGGCCGCACTCGTCGTCGTGGTCGGCACGTGGGCGTCGATGGGCCTGCCCGACCGCCCGGCGCCGCGCAGCGAACTCGCGATCGGCATCACCGACCGCCCACGCTGGGCGTCCTTGCGAGACCGCGACTTCTGCTGGATGCTCGGCGGTCGACTCATCGCCAACGTCGGCAACGCACTCGGAACATCGTTGTTCCTGTTCTTCCTCCTCTACGGCCTGCACCAGGACAAGGACGCGGCCGAGGACAATCTTCTGATCCTGATCGTCGTGTACACGATCTTCGTGGTCGGCAGCTCCGTGATCTTCGGGATGATCTCCGACCGTCGGGGCCACCGCCGGACGCTCACCGTCGTCGCGGCGATGGTCCAGGCCTGTTCGGGACTGGTGATCCTCGCGCATCCCACGTATGCGGTCACGATGGCCGGCGCGGCTCTCATGGGTGTCGGCTACGGCGCGTTCATGACCGTCGGCCTCGCCTTCGCCACCGATCTGCTGCCGCACGTGGAGGATCACGGCCGGGACCTCGGCATCGTCAACGTCTCCGCGGCCCTGGGTCAGTTGGTCGGGCCCATGCTGGGAGCGGGACTGGTCGCCGCGGTCGGCGGATTCTGGCTGGTCTTCGCGATGGCATGTGTGTTGTCCGTGGTCGGAGGCCTGATGACGCTGGGCGCCCGGAACACCGACTCCGCCCCCGCGGTCGTCGAGCCGACATCCTCTGCCGACGCCGGTTCGGCCCGGAAGTAGAATTACGCCCGAGTGTCCGGCGCACCACGGTCGCCGGAATCGAGCAATGAGAACGGACGAATCTTGGCGACATTGGCTACCCCGTCGGGCCACCCGAACGTTGCGATGCTGGGCATCGGCGCATACCGCCCCAAGCGACTGATCACCAACGACCAGCTGTGCCGGGTGCTCGACTCGTCCGACGACTGGATCTTCGAGCGCAGCGGCATCCGCAACCGTCGCTGGATCAGCGGCGACGAGACGATGCGGAGCATGTCAGCGGCGGCCGCCGATCGCGCGATCGTCAACTCCGGTGTCGATCGCGAGAAGATCGATCTGATCATTCTCGCCACCAGCAGCTGGCCGTGGAACGTCCCGCACGGAGCCCCGATCATCGCCTCCGACATCGGCCTCAACGGCATCCCCGCCTTCGATGTGGCGGCAGGCTGCGGCGGCTTCGGTTACGCCCTCGGCGTCGCCGCCGACGCGCTCCGCGCGGGCAGCGCACACTATGCCGTCGTCATCGGCGTCGAGACCATGTCCGTCGGTCTCGACCCGACCGACCGCAGCACCGGATTCATCTTCGGAGACGGGGCCGGAGCGGTGGTCGTGGGGCCGAGCGAGGTGAACGGAATCTCCCCGGTGGTGTCCGGCAGCGACGGCGAGAACGCCGAGGCCATCGCGCAGAACATCAACACCGTCGACTACATGGCACGATCGGTCGAGTACCAGGAGAAGGATCCGCAGACCGATCCCGTCGGGCGGATGATCATCAAGATGGAGGGGCCCAGGGTGTTCCGCTGGGCCGCCATCACCCTGCCCAAGGCGCTGACCAAGCTGCTCACCGAGTCGGGTGCGGGGCCCTCGGACATCGAGGTCTTCGTCCCGCACCAGGCCAACGCCCGGATCAACGAGCTGATGCGGAAGAATCTCGGCCTGCCCGACGACCTGCCGATGGCGGGCGACATCGAGAACACCGCGAACACGTCGGCGGCCTCGATCCCGCTGGCCATCGAGGAGATGCTGGCGACCGGCAAGGCCCAGGGCGGCCAGCTGGCCCTCATCCTCGGCTTCGGCGCGGGTCTGAGCTACGCCGGCTGCGTGGCGACACTTCCGCCGGCCCCGACCGTCTCGTCCTTCGACGGGCTCGACGAGGCCGAGCCGGGACCCCTCGCCGCGCATCTGGCCGGCATCGTCGACTGACGCCGGCCCTGACGGGTCGACTGACGCCGGTCGGGCTCAGGCGTTCTCCTTCCGGAAGACGCTGGTGCCCCACCATCCGCCCAGGGCGCTGAGCACGATCGCCGCCAGCAGACCCCACGCCACCTGCGACGACATCACGTCGCCGAGGAACGAACGGCGCACGGAGTCCACGATCCAGCGGAAGGGCATGAAGTCCGACACGCGCTCGAGCCACGCCGGCCCGAGAGTCATCGGCAGGAGGATGCCCGACAGCAGCAGGATCGGCATCAGCAGCATGTTGAGGACCGGCGCCATCACGTCCTCGCTCTTGGTGGTGAGTGCCAAGGCGTTCGACGCGGCGGCGCAGGCACCGCCGACCAACAGCGTGATGACGATGCCGAGAACGATGCCCGGCACCGAGGCCCGCATTCCCATCGCGTAGCCGAGAGCCACGAGGATCAGTGCCTGGACGAGCAGCTGCAGGAGGTCGCGCAGGAGCCGGCCGAACAGCAGCGAGGTCCGGCCGGCCGGTGTCACGCGCTCGGCTTCGATGACGCCCTCACGCCACTCGCCGATCAGCCCGAACCCGGCGAACATGGCACCGAACATTCCGAGCTGCACCAGCAGACCGGGAACGAGGAAGGTGTACGCGTTGTCGCCGACTCCCGGGAACTGCGCGACCAGCGGTTTCAGCAACGGCCCGAAGAGGACCAGATACATCACCGGTTGCATGATGCCGATGAGAACCCACGCGGGATTGCGCAGATTCATCCGCAGCTGCCGGCGGAAGACGATGTACGACTCACGCAGAAATCTCATCGGACACCTCCTCGGTGTCGGCAGCGGCCTCCGCATCGCGAAGACTGCGGCCGGTCAGGGTCAGGAAGACATCGTCGAGGGTCGGCCGCATGATCTCGATGGACTCGATCGTGTTGCCGCTCGCCTCGAGTTCGCGCAACAGCCCCGGCACCACCTTCGCCGACCCGCGGAGCCGGGCCCGGACTCCGACGCCGTCGACGCGGATCTCAGTGGCACCGAGCGACTCCAGTTGCGCCGCCGCGCGTGCGACGGGTTCACCGGCGCCGAACTCCAGGTGCACCAGATCGCCGGACACCTGTGACTTGAGGTTCTCCGGTGTGTCGGCCGCGACGATCCGGCCGTTGTCGATGATCATGATCCGGTCCGAGAGCGCGTCCGCCTCATCCAGGTAATGCGTGGTCAGGAACACCGTGGCACCGCGCTCGGTGCGCAGCTTGGAGATGTGTTCCCACAGGTTCGCGCGCGCCTGCGGGTCCAGCCCCGTCGTCGGCTCGTCGAGGAAGACCAGCGTCGGATCGTGGATCAGTCCCATCGCGATGTCGAGTCGGCGCCGCTGACCGCCCGACATGTTCTTGGGCATGCGATCCCACAGTCCGTCGAGTTGCAGTTGCGCGAACAGTTCCTTACCTCGTCGCACGGCGTCACGTCTGCTCATGCCGTACAACTGGCCGTGGTCGGCCACCTCGTCTCCGGCCAGCGCCTGAGAGAACGTCGCACCCATCTGGGAGACATAGCCGATGCTGCGCCGCACCTGAACCGACTCGGTGGTGACGTCGTACCCGTTGACCGTCGCGGTGCCCGCCGTCGGACGCAGGAGCGTAGTCAGCATTCGCAAGGTCGTCGTCTTGCCCGCGCCGTTGGGGCCGAGGAAGCCCACCACCTCCCCTTCGGCGATGTCCAGGTCGACGCCGTCGACCGCACGGACCTCGCGTTTGGACTTGCCCTTGCCGGTGACGAAAGTCGCGACGAGTCCGCGTGCGTGAATCATCCCGGTTCCTTCCGGTAGTCAAATTTGACTAGTCAATAGTGCGACGACGGCAGGCGGCGTGTCAATGGCCGGTCATGTTCGGCGGGTGGTCGGTTCGGCGGGTAGTCAGTTCGGCGCGCGGTGCAGCGCCGCGCGATAGCGTTCGCGATCCTCGACGATCTGGTAGCCGGGGTCGTCGGCGGGCGGCGCCCACCGGCCGGTGTCCTCGAAGCTGAGCGCGCCGGAGGCGATGTCGGCGAGCACCCCGTCGAGCCAGTGCAGTTCCACCTCCGCGAACTGCTTCCACAGTGCCAGAGAGCGCAACGCGTGCGGCGGTGCGTAGACCTGCCCGTCCTCCGGTGGCATGACGTCGCCGATGGCCCGGCGCACCGCGTCCCGGCGGGCGCGCAGAGCCGCTTCCGCGCGCCGGTCGTCGAGCATCGGGAGCAGTCCGAACGCGGCTTGGAAAGCGTGGCGGTCGTAGATGTTCACCTCCGAGACCCCGGCGACGATCGCGTCCTCCAGCACTACCCTGCCTGCTTCGGCGAGTTCGTACACCACCACGTCGCGACCGCCGTCGCCGATCGTGTGATCGATCAGGAGCCCCTGGCCCGCCAGAGATCGCAGAGCGTGGTAGATCGATCCGGGATTGATGCTCGCCCAGGCGTCGACCTGCCACGACATCAGCTCGCGCCGGATCTGATAGCCGTTCACCGGCTCGAACAATCCGACCGCGCCGAGCACCAGGAGCCGAGTGGTCGTGACGGACATACCTGTCACGGTAATCCGGTCAGTGCCGGAGCGGACGCACTACCCGGCGGCGCTAGATGTCCGGGGAGTACAGCTGACATGGAGGTGTCTAGAGGTCGCCCGTCAGATAGTGATCCATCACCGGCCCCACCTGGCGGGCGAGCTCGTCCGGCGTCGCACTCGCGATCTCGGGTAGCGCGAAGACGTAGCGGGCCATCACCAGGCCCAGCATCTGGCTCGCGACCAGCGAGATCCTCCGCTGCCTCTGATCGCCTCGCGCCGCGTCGTGCAGGACTCGTCCGGCCGCACCGAGGAAGAACTCCCGCACTCTGCCCGCGACCTCGTCGTCCGTCGCCGCCACACGCAGCATCGCGATCGCGCGCAGCCGCTGCTCCGGATTCTCCTCCCAGAAGCCGATGGCGCGGCGAACGAGCGCGACGCCGACGTCCGTCGACTCCGCGACCCCGGCCAGGATGTCGGCCGGATCGCGCTCCGGAGTCAGCGCCGCCACCAGCAGGCCCGATTTGGTTCCGAAGTAGTGGTGGATCAACGCGGCGTCGACGCCGGCGGCCCGCGCGACCTCGCGCATCGACGTGCGGTCGAATCCCTTGGCGGCGAACAGCTCCCGGGCAGCGTCGAGGATCGCACCGCGAGTCCGGCCGGCTCCGTCGTCGCCCGGCGGCCGCCCCCTGGTGCGTGCGTTCACTGCGCCGGCCGTTCCCGGGCGAGAACCAGCATCCGTTCCTCGATGGTGGCTCGGACGGGTTCGCACTCGGCGGAGACTCCCGCGGCGTCGAGTACCGCGTCGATCTGCGCCGGATCGGTGTCGGGCACTCGGATGTCGCGGCCGGCCAGGATCACCGGCACGTCGGCGTCGTTCAACGCCGCGAAGGCCGCCGCCCAGTCGTCGGTGCGAACGGCGATCGCGCGGGTGTCGCCGATGATGTCGTCCTCGCTGCCCGAACCGACCAGCCGACCGCCGACCATCAGGAGCAGCCGGTCGCACTGCTGCGCTTCCTCCATGTAGTGCGTCGTGACCAGCACCCCGACGCCGGCCTCCGCCTGCTGACGGATGGTGTCCCACAGCCGGGCGCGGGCGAGGGCGTCGACGCCGGACGTCGGTTCGTCGAGAACGAGGACTTCCGGTCGGTGAGCGAGGGCGATGGCGAACGCCGCCTGCCGCTGGGCGCCCAGGGACAGATCCCGCACGAGGGTGCGCCGCACGTCGGAGAACCGGCCGGGCAGTTCGGCGTTCTGCGCGCGGTAGGCGTCGGCGCTGAACTCCAGGTTCTCCTCCACCGTGAGGTCGGTGTAGAGCCCCAGGTTCTGCGGAACGTAGCCCAATCGTGCACGACGATCCCGATCCGGCGCGCCGCCGAGGACCTCGACGGAGCCCTCGGACGCCGCCGACAGGCCCAGAAGCATGCGGATGAGCGTGGTCTTCCCCGCTCCGTTGGCCCCGATGAGCCCGACCACTTCGCCTGCTTCGACGCTCATCGACACATCGTCGACAGCGGTGACGTCGCCGAATCGCCGGGTCACCGACCGCGCCCGCAGCACCGGTTCACTCATGCCGTCACCTCCCGTCGCATCCGGTCGGCGAGCGACAGTGAGATGACGATGTCCTCCAGATCGGGGTCCACCGGTTCGAGATCGACCGGGCGGGTCTCGCCGCCGGGCCGTTCGTCGGGCCAGTACTCGTGACGCTCGCGTCCCCGGCGCCATGACCACTCCGGTCGCGCAGGCTGTGCCGAGCGAGTGACGACTCCGGTGAATCCGGAGCGCACGTCGTCGTAGGAGCCCTGTGTCAGAACCCGTCCGGAGTCGAGGACCACCAGGTGCCCGGCGCGTTCGGCCTCGTCCAGGTACGTCGTCGACATCAGGACCGCGGCGCCTTCCGCCGCCGCCTCGGAGATCATCCGCCACAGATCGATGCGGCTGACCGGATCGACTCCGGTGCTCGGCTCGTCCATGACCAGCAGCTCGGGCCGGTGCAGCATCGCCATGGCTGCTCCCAGTTTGCGGCGCATACCGCCGGATAGCGCGGAGGCGGTCCGGTCCGCCGCGTCCGCGAGGCCGGCACGCCCGATCAGTTCGTCGCACCGCCGGTCGAGCTCGGTTCCGCGCAGGCCGTAGATCCCGCCGACGAACTCCAGGTTCTGCCGCACCGTCAGCGCCGCCCAGCTGCCCGGGCCCGCGGCGAGGAATCCGATGTGGTTCTTCCGCGGCGCACGCACCGTGCCCGTCGTCGGCGCGAGTTCACCGACCACGGTGCGCAGCAGCGTCGACTTGCCCGCGCCGTCGCCGCCGACCAGTGCGACGACCGTCCCGGCCGGCGCCCGCACGGACACATCGTCGAGGGCCGTCCGGTCACCGAACCGCACGCTCACCCCGTCGATCTCGGCGATCATTCGGCGCCCGCCTCGCTCGCCGCGTTGTGCACCTTCGGCGCGTTGGGAGCGAGATCACGCCGGAAGCGGAGCGTCGCCCCGGTGAACACCACGACGGCCATCACCGCCAGGACCACCAACGGGAGCCACAGCGACGAGATCGGCGCATCGCGCAGCATCACCCCCTGGGAGATCATCGTGAAATAGGTCAGCGGCAGCAGATAACCGATCCACCGCACGCCCGCGGCCATCGCTTCCAGCGGAAAGATCATGCCGGAGAGCAGAATCTGCGGCATCAACAGCATGAATGCGGTCTGAATCGCCTGCCCGGTGGTCTGGGAGACGGTCGAGATGAAGACTCCCAACCCGAGGACCACGAACAGGAAGAGCGCTGATCCCAGCGCGAATATCAGCACGTTCCCGTTGAACGGGACGTCGAACAACAGCATGCCGAGGACGGTCACGATGATCAGGTCGACCGCCGCGAGCAGGAAGTACGGCACGATCTTTCCGAGAATCACCTGACTCGGCCGGATCGGCATCACCGCGAGTTGTTCCAGTGTGCCAGCCTCCCGCTCCCGCACCAGACCGATGCTGGTGATGATGGTGCCGATGAACGTGAGGATCAGACCGATGATCGCGGGCACCATCACCCACGACGTCTTCAGATCCGGGTTGAAGAGGACCTCGACGTGGATCCGGTCGCCGAACTTGTTGAGCACCCCGACGCTCGACTGGGCGGCGAACATGTTCGACCGTCGACGAACGCCGTCGCCTGCTCCCCGGGACCGGCGGGGGCCACCACCGCGACATCGACCTCGTTCTCGCGCAGCAGGTCCTTCGCGTCTGCGGCCGTGCGGTCGGGGTAGGTATCGGTGACATCGAAGTACCCGGGCAGCGACTGCGCCACCTGTGTCGCCGTCGGCCCGACCACCGCGGTCTTGACCGAGGAGACGTAGAAGTTGGCCGCGTACCCGAAGATCACCAGCAGCAGAAGCGGCAGGACGATCAGCATGGCCATCGTGCGGGGGTCTCGCCTGAGTTCGCGGAACTCCTTGAGGATCATCGCGCGCATAGGACCATCTGACCACTGCGAGCCACTCTGGTCAACGCTTGATGAATATTTTACCGACCCACTCGGCGCCTCGCGTTACTTCCAGGTAACTGCGCGGCCGTGAGAGCGTGGAAGACAAAGGTGTGCTCCGGCACACATGCCTAGCGATCGGAGACCCAGATATGGCCGAATTGCCTGAAGCCGTCGGCACACAGATGATCGGCATGCTCGGGATCGGCGCCCACCGCCCCGAGCGCGTCGTCACCAACGACGAGATCTGCGAGCACATCGACTCCTCGGACGAATGGATCTACACCCGCACCGGCATCAAGAGCCGGCGGTTCGCGCGCCGGGACGAGACCGTGGTGGAGATGGGCGTCAACGCCGGCCGCAAGGCGATCGCCAACGCCCTCCTTTCGGGCGCGGACATCGATGCGGTCATCCTCGCCACCAACACCCATCTGCTGCTGACGCCCGCCGGCGCCGTCGCGATCGCCACCGAACTCGGTGCCAACGGAGTCCCCGCGTTCGACGTCACCGTCGGCTGCGCCGGATTCGGCTACGCGCTGTCGCTGGCCTCCGACATGGTGCGCGGCGGCAGCGCCACTCACGTACTGGTGGTCGGTGCCGAACAACTGTCGGTGACTCTGGACATGACCGACCGCACCAACTGCTTCATCTTCGGCGACGGCGCGGGCGCCGTGGTGGTCGGCCCCACCGAGAAGCAGGGCCTCGGCCCGGTGGTGTGGGGAAGCGACGGAACCCAGTTCAACGCGATCCGGCAGGACATCGACTGGGTCAGCTACATGGACGCAGGCGACATCGAGAAGCGGCCGTACCTGCGGCTCGAGGGCACCGCCGTGTTCCGCTGGGCCGCGTTCGAGATGGGCAAGGCCGCTCAGCGCGCCCTCGACGTCGCCAAGGTCGACGCCGCCGACATCGACGTCTTCGTTCCGCATCAGGCCAATTCGCGGATCAACGAGTTGCTTGCGCGCAGTCTGAAGTTCCCCGAGTCGACTGTCGTGGCGAACGACATCGAGAAGACCGGCAACACCTCGGCGGCGTCGATTCCGCTCGCCATGGAGGACCTGCTCTCCACCGGGCAGGCCAAACCCGGCGACACGGCCCTCCTGCTCGGTTACGGCGCCGGGCTCAGCTACGCCGCTCAGGTCGTCACGATGCCGCCGATACCGTTCGAGTGAGAGCTCCGAGAATTTCGGCTCCCGCAGCGCTCTGTGAGACCGTTGCGGGAGCCGAAATTTCTTCGATCACCAGAACTGGTCTTAGGTGAGCTTACCGGCCATCACCACGACCACCACGAGCAGCGCCACCCGAACCACGCCCGTGCCACGGCCGAGCACCAGCGTCGATCCCAGCACCGATCCGGCGATGTTGGCCGCGGCCAGGATCGCGCCCAGCGTCCACCACACGTCGCCCTGCACCGCGAAGACCACGAGTGCACCGCCGTTGGTGGCAGTGTTCGCCACCTTCGCCAGCGTGGCACTGGTGAGGAAACTCTGGCCGAGAAGCGCCGTCAACGTGATGATCAGGAACATGCCGGTCCCCGGACCGAAGATTCCGTCGTAGAAGCCGATGACGCCGAAGGCCACCAGCGCCGCCGCGTAGCGGCCGCGCCGGATCGGTCTCGAACCGGCGGCGCTCGCCGACCCGAACTCCGGGCGGCGCGCCACGAAGAGACCGACCGCCACCATCAGCACGATGACCACCGGCCGCATCACGTCAGAACTGGGGGCTCCGGCGGCCAGCGCGCCGAGCGCGGCACACGAGGCGGCGACGGGCACGCTCGCCGCGGCGAGCCCGCGGTCGACCGGCACCCGCCGCAGGTACAGCACCGCCGCGGTCGCGGTCCCCCAGATCGCGGTGAGCTTGTTGGTGCCGAGTGCCGTCGCCGGCGCCATCGACGGAAAGACGATGAGCAGCAGCGGGATCAGCACCAGTCCGCCTCCGCCGACCACCGCGTCGATCCAGCCCGCGACCACCGCGCCGCCGATCAACAGGGTCAGCACGGCTGGATCGGGCAGCGGCACGGGGATTCCTTCGCTCACTCGGAGATTTTGCGTCTGACGTCGGCAGACAGATAGCGTAATCGAGTGAGTTCTGAGGTCATCGCACGCGAGGTGAAGCGCCGTCGAACCTTCGCCATCATCTCCCATCCCGACGCGGGCAAGTCGACGATGACCGAGGCCCTGGCGCTGCACGCCCGGATGATCAGCGAGGCAGGCGCGGTGCACGGCAAGGGCGGCCGCCGATCCACCGTCTCGGACTGGATGGAGATGGAGAAGGCACGCGGAATCTCCGTGAGCTCCACCGCACTCCAGTTCAGCTATTCGCCGGGCGACGCCGACGCCGCCGATGCACCGAACGTCATCAATCTCGTCGACACACCCGGTCACTCCGATTTCTCCGAGGACACCTACCGGGTGCTGACGGCGGTGGACGCGGCCGTCATGCTGATCGACGCGGCGAAGGGACTGGAGCCGCAGACGCTGAAGCTGTTCCAGGTCTGCCGCCACCGCGGAATCCCGGTCATCACCGTCGTGAACAAGTGGGACCGCCCCGGCCGAACCCCGCTGGAGCTGATCGACGAGATCAGCGAGCGCATCGGCCTGATCCCGACCCCGCTGTACGTTCCGGTCGGCATCGCCGGCGACTACCGCGGTCTGCTCGACCGCCGCACCGGCGACTACATCCACTTCGAGCGCACGGCGGGCGGAGCGAAGATCGCGCCGGAGGAACTCCTCACCGCCGACCAGGCGGCCGAGCGCGAGGGCGACGCGTGGGTGGCCGCCCGGGAGGAGAGCGAACTCCTCGCCGAGCTGGGCCAGGACCACGACCAGGAGATGTTCCTGGCGGGCCAGACGTCGCCGATGATCTTCACCTCGGCCATGCTGAACTTCGGCGTGCGGCAGCTGCTCGACGCCCTCGTCGAGTTCGCGCCGCCGCCGCGCGGGCGCGAGTCGATCGACGGCGTCGAGCGCGCCGTGACCGACCCGTTCAGCGCCGTCGTCTTCAAGGTCCAGGCCGGCATGGACACCAGTCACCGCGACCGCCTCGCCTACATGCGGATCGTGTCCGGCGAGTTCGAGCGCGGCATGGTCGTCACGCACGCGCAGACCGGCAAACCGTTCGCGACGAAGTACGCGCAGGCGGTGTTCGGGCGCGACCGCTCCACCGTCGACACCGCGTTCCCGGGCGACGTGGTCGGCCTGGTGAACGCGATGGCACTGGCCCCCGGCGACACGCTGTACATCGACCCCCGGATCCAGTACCCGCCGATCCCCTCGTTCGCTCCCGAACACTTCTCGTCGCTGCGCGTCACCACCGCCGACAAGTACAAGCAGTTCCGCAAGGCCGTCGACCAGATGGACGCCGAAGGCGTGGTCCAGGTGCTGCGCAACGACGTCCGCGGCGACGCCTCGCCGGTCCTGGCCGCCGTCGGCCCGATGCAGTTCGAGGTCGTCACCGCGCGAATCAAGGCGGAGTTCAACGTCGACACCATCATCGAACCGCTCGGATACAGCCTCGCCCGCCGCACCGACGAACAGAGCGCACCCGAGCTCAACCGTCAGCGCGGCGTCGAGGTCTTCACCCGCAGCGACGGCGCGATCCTCGCCCTGTTCTCCGACAAGTGGCGCCTGCAGTACATCGAGAAGGAACACCCCGATCTGCTGCTGGAGCCGCTGGTCGCCGCGGCCGACTGATGGTCCCGCTGCGCCGCGCCGCGGTGCCCCTGATGCTCCTGGGCCTGACCGCCTGCGGCACCGACGCGACGACCGTCGACGAATCGGTCCCACCGCCTCCGCACAACGGGTCGACCAAGACGCTCGCCGACGGTGACTGCTCGGCGACACCCGCGGCCGGCCGGATCGTCCGGAGCGGTTACGGGCTGAACTATTCGCGCGGCACGATGACGGTCTCGGTGAAGCGTCCCGGCTCGCAGCGCTGCGTCGCCTTCGCCAAGTCCGGCCGCACCGACCCCGCGGTGCCGCCGGACACGCTGCTGTTCACCTTCACCGGAGACCGCGGCGAGGGCGGGCAACTGGAGTTCCTGGCGGTCGATCTCGCGGGTGGGATCCTCCCCTGGCCGGCCGGTGCGTCGGCCCGGGAGCCCGGGGCGCCTATCACCGCGACCGTCGGCGTCTCGCTCGACGGCACGTACTTCACATCCGCCACGTGCACGCTGCGGCTCGCAACCGTGACCGAGACGAGGGCTGCAGGTCGATTCGACTGCCCCGACGCGCTCGCTGCGCGGGCGAATCCCTTCGATCCCGACGACGACGTCTCCTACGACGATCCGACGGTCCCGGCGGCCCCACCCGAGTCGGCGGCGCTGTCGGGTCTGTTCACCGTGGAGAAGTAGGTCCGGACGCAGTCGCGCTAGGCGATGATCGCGGCGACGGTCGCGGCATCCACCTCTTCGACGGTCGCGGGCGAGAACGCCGGATTCCGGTCCTTGTCGACGAGGACCGCGCGGACGCCCTCGACGAAGTCGGGATGCCGGGTGATGCGGCCGGCCGCGGCCAGTTCACGGTCGAGACACTCGGCGAGCGATGAGGTCGCCCCCGCGGTGATCAGCCCGGCCGTCACCCACAGGCTGGTCGGTGACGCCGA
Source organism: Gordonia sp. LUNF6 (assembly GCF_047041125.1). NCBI lineage: Bacteria > Bacillati > Actinomycetota > Actinomycetes > Mycobacteriales > Gordoniaceae > Gordonia > Gordonia sp. LUNF6. Next base: position 950,564 of record NZ_CP178181.1, on the reverse strand, counting down.
CGCCAGCAGATCGAGCATCTCCTCGGCCCACGCGTCACCGACCGCACCGCGCAGGCCGCCCACGATGCCGACGACGTTGTCGTCGTCGAAGTACTCGGCGATCTTGCGCAGCGGGAGATCGCTGGTGACCGGCCCACGATGGTCGGCGAGTGCGTCCCGCAGCGGGTCTCCGCGGCGGACGGCGTTCGCCACATCGTCGATCCGCTCCGACGGCACGAAATGAGTCGCGAGTCCGATGGCGACGGCATCGGCGCCGCGCAGGCGTGCGCCTGTCAGCCCGAGCCACATCCCGACGCCCTGCGGCAGACGCGGAAGGAAATACGTGGACCCCACATCGGGGAAGAACCCGATCGCGGTCTCCGGCATCGCGATCAACGCCTTCTCGGTGACCACCCGGACCTCGCCGTGCACGCTGATGCCCAGTCCACCACCCATGGCCGCACCGTCGACGAGGGCGACGTACGGCTTCGGGTACTCCGCGACGAGCTGGTTCAGCCGGTACTCGGCGGCGAAGTACCGGACCACCTCGTCGCTCTCACCGGCGAGCACGTGGTCGCGCACCACGCGGATGTCGCCGCCGGCGCAGAAGGCGCGATCACTTGAGGAGGTGACCAGCACGGTCTCGATCGCGTCGTCGTCGCCCCATTCCTCCAGCACGGAGTGCATCTCGGTGATCATCGACAGATCCAGGGCATTGAGCGCGCGGGGGCGGTCGAGGACGATCTCGCCGACGCCGCCGCGCACCTGGGTGCGGATGTAGGACATTCAGTCACGGTAGCGCAGCGTCCGTACCGCAGAAGAGAACGGGCGGGTCGAGCGACCGCTCGACCCGCCCGAGTATCCGATCAGCTGCGGGAGGTGTTCTCCGCGACGCGGCCGGTGTTCTCGGCGATACGAGCGGTGTTCTGGCTGATCTTGAAGATCGCGATGTACAGCTCGAAGATCACGCGCGCGAGGATCAGATAGATGAGGTACACCAGCGGCACGATGATCAGTGCCACGATCACCGTCAACAGGCCCGCGCCGACGTTGTCGCCCATCTCGGCGAAGCCGGAGATCACGCCGCCGATCAGTGCGATCGCGGCGATGATGGTGAACACGATCGTGACGATCATGTACAGCACCGGGATCACCCGGGTGGCGACCATCTTGCTGAACTGGAAGTCGAAGAGCGCCGACAGGAAGGAGCCGGACTCCTCCGGCGGCGGCTGGTGAGCGGCGCCGGGATCGACCGGGTAGGTCGGCTGGTTGTAGGCGCCGAACTGCTGCGTGTAATCGGACGGCTGGCCGTAGCCTCCGGGCTGCTGGCCGTACGTCTGCCCGTACTGGGGCTGACCGTACGGCGTCTGGCCGGGCTGGGATTGACCGGCCTGGGATTGGCCGGGTTGGGATTGACCGTAGTCGGGCTGACCGGGCTGGGACTGGCCGGGCTGCGGTTGACCGGGCTGGGACTGACCGTGATCGGGCTGCTCGCCCTCGGGCTGGTTGAACGGATCGTTAGGCGGAGTCGTCATATGTGAACCTCTCAGGAGTCATGCCTGATCGCCAGGTCGGCGACACTTGGTTGGAACAACGTAACAACTGGCTGTGACCCTCGCAGGCTCCCCGGCCGACACCGTCACGCGATGCGGTCGCGTCACGTATCGGGTCGGCGCACGCGCACGCGCGCCGCGGTCACGAATCGAGCAGTTCGGCCGCCTCCATCCACTCGGCCTCGGCGATCTCCTTGGCCGCCACCACTTCCCGGAGTCTGGCGTCCAGATCGGCGAGCCGCTCGGGGTCGACGGCGGCGTCGACCATCTCGGCGTGGAGCTTCTCCTCCTGCGCACTGAGCTTCTCCATCTGACGCTCCGCGCGGCCGAGTGCCTTGCGCGCCGCCTGGTGTTCGGCGGCCGAGAGTCCGCCGTCACCGGACGCGGGCTTCGGCTCGGCGGCCGGAGCGGATCGGCGGGCCGGAGGCGCATCGGTCTCGGCAGCCCGTCGTTCCAGGTACTGGTCGATTCCGCGCGGCAGGTTCGTCAGCGCGCCGTCGCCGAACAGCGCCCAGGTGCTGTCGCAGACCCGTTCGATCAGATACCGGTCGTGGCTGATCACGACCAGCGTTCCGGCCCAGGAGTCGAGCAGATCCTCCACCTGCTGGAGCGTGTCGATATCGAGATCGTTGGTCGGCTCGTCGAGCAGCAGCACATTGGGTTCGGCCATCAGCACACGCGTGAACTGCAGGCGGCGACGTTCGCCGCCGGACAGGTCTCCGACCGGCGTGCGCTGTCGCGCCGGGGAGAACCCGAGCCGTTCCGCGAGCTGACTCGCCGACAACTCCTTGTCGCCGAGCGTCACATGACCGGCCACCTCCTCGACAGCGTCGAGCACGCGCAGGGTGGGATCGAGGTCGTCGAGTTCCTGACGCAGCCAGCCGATCGAGACGGTCTTGCCCTCGATGCGGCGGCCCGGCGACACCGGCACCTCGCCGGCGAGCGCCCGCAGGAGCGTGGTCTTGCCGGAACCGTTGACCCCGACGAGGCCGACCCGCTCCCCCGGCGCCAGCCGCCAGGTGGTGTCCTCGAGCAGCACTCGACCCTCGGCGCCGTCCGACGACGGTGCGGTGAGCCGCGCGTTCTCGAGTTCGATGACCACGCGGCCGAGGCGGCGCTTGGCGAATGCGGAGAGTTCGACGGTGTCGCGCGGCGGGGGCACGTTCGCGATCAGCTTCTCGGCCGCCTCCACCCGGTAACGCGGCTTGGACGTGCGCGCTGGAGCACCGCGCCGCAGCCACGCCAGTTCCTTGCGCGCGAGGTTGCGCCGGCGCTCCTCGGCGGCATCGGCCTGCCTGGCGCGTTCGGCTCGCGCGAAGATCCAGTCGTTGTAGCCGCCCTCGTATTCGTCTACGCGCCCGGAGTGGACCTCCCACGTGCGGGTGGCGACGGTGTCCAGGAACCAGCGGTCGTGAGTGACGACGATGAGCGCGCTGCGCCGGTTCACCAGATGTTCGGCGAGCCAGTGAACGCCCTCGATGTCGAGATGGTTGGTCGGTTCGTCGAGGATCAGCAGGTCGGAGTCGGTCACCAGCGCGGCCGCGAGAGCCGTCCGACGACGTTGCCCTCCGGAGAGTTCGCCCACCTTGCGGTCGAGGATCGCGTCGACCCCGATACCTGCGAGGATGCCGCGGATCCGGGCGTCGCCGGCCCACTCGTGTTCGGGGGCGTCGGCGCCGACCACCGCGTCGGCGACGGTGATGCCGGGATCGAGGTCGCCGCCCTGGGTGACCGTCGCGATGTGGATGCCACCCGCTCGCGAGAGGCGCCCGGAATCGGGTTCGGTGATGCCCGCCAGGATCTCGAGCAGGGTCGTCTTACCGCCGCCGTTGAGCCCGACGACGCCGATGCGCTCACTCTCGTGCACGCCGACACTGACCTCGTCCAGAAGCGGCTTGATGCCGAAGCTCTTGCTGATGCGTTCGGCGTTGATCAGCGACGTATTGGTACGCGGGGGCATTCGTGCTTTCCGTTCAGTCAGTCGTCCAGCGAGGTCAGTCGTCCAGCGAGGTCAGTGGTCGGCGAGGTCAGTTGACCGCGATGAGGCGGGCGCCCGCCACCGGCCCGGACGCGGTCCGCACGGCCTTGGCCACACCGGACCCGGACAGTTCGGCGGCCACCCGGACGGCGGCGTCTTCGTCGGCGCACAGGAACGCGCAGGTGGGCCCGGACCCGGAGACGATCCCGGCGAGCGCTCCGGCCTCGCGGCCCGCCCGCAGGGTGCGCCGCAGCATCGGCTGCAGCGACAGCGCGGCCGGCTGCAGATCATTGTGGAGCAAAGGGGCCACGGCGCGCACATCGCCCGATGCGAGCGCCTGCATCAGCTCGTCCGGACGGGCGACGCCCGCGGCGGCGGGCTGGTCATCGCCGTCGCGGGCCCGGAGCCGGTCGATCTCCCGGTACACGTCCGGAGTGGACAGCCCGCTGCCCGACACCGCGAGCACCCAGTGCAACGCGCCGCGGTGCAGCACCGGCAGCAGTTGCTCTCCCCGGCCGGTGCCGAGCGCTGCGCCGCCGACCACGGAGAACGGGACGTCCGAGCCCAGTTCCGCGGCGATGGCGAGGAGTTCGTCGCGGGCGATGTCGAGCCGCCAGAGCCGGGCCGCAGCGACGAGCGCCCCGGCGGCGTCGGCCGAGCCGCCGGCCATGCCCCCGGCCACCGGAATCGTCTTGTCGATGGTGATCGCCACGTGCGGGTCCATCCCGGCATGCCGCGCCAACGCGACCACGGCCCGCGCGGCGAGGTTCGTCGCATCCGACGGCACCTGTCGGCGGTTCTCGCCGCGGACGGTCACCGACAGCGCGTCGTCGCCGCGCACGGTGACCTCGTCGTAGAGCGACAGCGCACAGTACAGCGTCGACAGTTCGTGGTATCCGTCGTCGCGGAGCGGCCCGACGCCCAGGTGCAGATTGATCTTCGCCGGGACCCGGGCGGTCGCGCCACCCATCATCGGGCGGCTCCGGTCTCGATCCCGGCTGCGTGGCCGGCGCGCGCGAGCCGGACGAAGTCATCGACGTCGCACCGTTCCCCGCGGAGCCCGGGGTCGATTCCCGCCGCTCGGAGGAGTTCTTCGGCCCGCGGGGCGCTGCCCGCCCACGACGAGAGCGCCGACCGCAGGGTTTTGCGGCGCTGAGCGAATGCGGCGTCGATCGCGGCGAATGTCTGCGCCCGCAGCTCCGGGTCGGTCCCGTAGACGTCGCGGCGGTCGATGCGGACCAGGCCCGACTCGATCTTGGGTTCGGGCCAGAAGACGTGTTTGCCGACGGAACCGGCTCGGGCCACGTCGCCGAAGAAGCGGGCCTTCACGCTCGGCACCCCGTAGATCCGGCCGCCCGGAGCGGCGGCGAGACGGTCGGCAACTTCGGCCTGCACCATCACGAGCGCGGTGCGGATGGTCGGGAACTGCGCCATGAGGTGCAACAGCACCGGAACCGCGACGTTGTACGGCAGGTTCGCGACCAGCGCGGTCGGCGCGTACGGGAGGTCGGCGGGGGTGACGGTGAGGGCGTCCGCGGTGACGACGTCGAAGTTCGCCGCCTGTGCGGGCGCGAACTCGGCGATCGTCCGTGGCAGTCGCGCGGCGAGCGTGCGGTCGATCTCCACCGCCACCACGCGGCCGGCCTCGGCGAGCAGCGCGAGGGTCAGCGATCCGAGTCCCGGTCCCACTTCCAGAACCACGTCGTCGGCACCGACGCCGGACACCGACACGATCCTGCGAACGGTGTTGGCGTCGTGGACGAAGTTCTGCCCCAGCGTCTTGGTCGGGCGCACATCGAGCTCTGCGGCGAGTGCGCGGATCTCGGCGGGACCGAGCAGACGAGGCGAATCAGGGACGATGTTCACCTGAACATTGTGACTGATGATCGTCGGGAGGTGCCGCAGCGGACGGCTGCACCGCGGGCGAGGATCAGCGGAGGCCGATCTGCGACGAGCAGGACGGCCACGCGCCCCAGCCCTGAGCGGCCTGCGTCTTCTCCGCGATGGCGATCTGCTCCTCGCGAGTGGCGAGATCCGGACGCGGCGCGTACTCCTGGCCGCCCCAGCGATCCCAGGTGTTCTGGTCGAACTGGATGCCGCCGTAGAACCCGTTGCCGGAGTTGATGGCCCAGTTGCCGGTCGATTCGCACTGAGCGAGACGATCCCAGACGCCGTACGGAACCGCCGGTGCACCCGGCTTGGTTCCGACGCGGACCGTGGCAGCCTTGGGCTCCACGAGAACCTTCTCGCTGATCTTGGTCTTCTTGACGACCTTGCCGTTGACGGTGGTGATCGAGTACTTCACATCGGCCTTGCCGGGAGTACCCGGGTCCTCGACCTTCTTGGTTCCCCGGGTCAGCGTGTCGTCGTCCTTGGTGTTCTCCGGCGGCTTGACGTCCTCGGTGAGGGTCTTCTCCTCGGTCTTGATCCGGGTGACGCGGATGTCCATGTCCTTGCTGACCGGAGTCTGCGCCGCGGGCACCACCTTGTCGGTGGGCGAGAGCGGCTTGCCCGCACGGGCGAGCAGGTCGCCGACCGTCTTGGCCGCAATGCTCGGCGTCGACTTCTGGCCGCCGTCGTCGAGCTTGACCCGCTTGGGCAGGGTGACGTCGAGATCGGCACCGTCCACCGGAAGCACGTCGTTCAGCGGTGCGGTCACCGCGCTGGTCGCCATGCCGCGTTCAGCGAGAACCTGACCGACGGTGGACGCGTTGGTGGTGATGTTCAACGGCCTGCCGTCGACCACCAGCTGCACTTTCTTGAGGCGGTCGACCGTGATGGTCTGGTTGTCACGCGGCGCACTCGAGAGCGGCACGTTCACCTTGTCGCCGTCGGCAGGGTCGATGCCGTTGTCGCGCAGCACGCTCCCGACCGAGAAGGCCATCGTGCTCACATGCATGGTCTGTCCGTCGACCGCCAGCGTCACCTCCTTGTGCATGACAGCTCCGGTGACGGCTCCGGCCGTGACGGTGGTCAGCACGGCTCCGAGGGCTACTCGGGCGCGCATGGAGGTGGACGTGTTGATTCTCTTCAAGACAGACATACAGTTCCCTGCCGGGTTGGGTATAGCTATCCGCGTCGGCAGCACGGATCACGGTACGGTAACGAATCGGGGTGGGTTACCGCAACGGAAACTTGTATATCCGGCGCGCATTTGCTCCAAGCGTGTGGGCCAACTCGTGATCGTCGACGCCGCGCAGTGCGGCCAGCGCGCGAGCGGTGTAGGGCACGCAATAGGACTGATTGGGCTGGCCACGATAGGGATGCGGGGTCAGGAACGGTGCGTCGGTCTCCACCAGCAACTGCTCGTCGGGAGTCAGAAGTGCGGCCTCACGCAACTCGCCGGAGTTGTTGAACGTCACAGTGCCAGAGAAGCTCAACACATACCCGAGGTCGACACATTCGCGGGCGATCGCACGGTCGCCGGAGAAGCAGTGCATCACCACCGTCTCCGGCGCCCCCTCGGCCGCGAGGACGTCCAGCAGGTCGCGATCGGCGTCGCGATTGTGGATCATCAGCGCTTTGCCGGATCGTTTGGCCAGATCGATGTGCCAGGCGAAGGCGTCGCGTTGGGTGGTCGGGTCCGCGCAGTCGTCCGAACGGGTCGTCCAGTAGTAGTCCAGACCGGTCTCACCGACGGCCACCACGCGGGGGTCGTCGACCATCTGTTCCAGCTCGGCTCGGGCCTCGTCATCCAGATCGGCGGCATGAGTGGGATGCAGTCCGACGGCCGCGAACGCTCGTCGGTCCCAATGCGCGGCGGCGACAGCCCAGCGGGCGTCGACCATGTCGTCGGCGACGGTGACCACCTGCTCCACGCCGACCGACTCGGCGTGGTCGAGGATGGCTCGGACGTCGGCCTCCGTCCGCCCGCCACAGGCCGCCAGGTGCGTGTGTGCGTCGACCAGCCCGGGCAACGCTTCCGGGTCCGGTGGCGGCAGGCGTCGCTTACGCTTCTTGATCTCCTTGGCGGTGAGTTCACCCGTCGAGTCGGTCACAGACCCACCTTGCCCGAGATCGTGTCCGTCGCGGAAATCCGGGTCCGCCTGGAAACTGGGGCACTTCGCAGTCGACGCTCTGCCCAGGCCGCCGTTCGAGGGTTCCCACCGAAACCATCGAGCCTGTCACCGATGCCCCACGGCGTAACAGAGTTGAGCCGGCGCACGTGCGTCTGTCTATGAAATCAGTTGTGTCATACCCGATTGGTAGTGTTCAGATATCCAAGAAAACATGGTGTGACCAGCTGAAACACTCGGGGGAGGTGGCAGCGATGACCGATCCGATCACCGATTCGATCGCGACTGTCGTTGCCACCGGTGCACTGCCGGGGCGGCCCGCCGAACTACTCGCCCTGATCGATGCCGCGGCGGTGAAGCTCGCCGAGACCTCCCTGTCACCGGAGACCGAACCGGAACTGCTGGCCCACACACAGACCGCCGAACGCATCCGGCGACGCTGGGACGGCGTTTCGTCCAGATTGTTGGTGGAGGTCTCCGACCGCAACGCGCACCGCACCGCCGGCTATCTGAATCCGCACCAGTACCTCTCGCAAGGGCTGCGGCTGGGAACCCGCGAGGCGGGTCGACGGCTCCGGATGACCGAGACCATCGGCGAGTTCTCCAACTTCCAAGGGCAGACGCTGCCTCCCCGGAAGCCCGCCACCGCCGCCGCGGTCGCGGCCGGGACTGTCGGCGCCGAACACGCGTTGGTGATCTCCGCGGTGCTGGCGAAAGTACCGGGCTGCATCTCGCCGGAGGTCAAAGCCCGTGCCGAGGCGGAGTTGGCCGACGCAGCGGCCGGACTGAACCCCGATGATCTGGGCAAGGTCGGTGACCGCCTGCTCGCCCATCTGGATCCGGACGGGCAGGAGAGTGATCACGTCGACCGGCAACGCCAACGCGGAATCACCATCCTCCCGCAAGACCGACAACTCATGAGCAAAGTCCGCGGCGCGATGACTCCGGAGTTGCGGGCGAAGTTCGAGGTGATCTTGACCGCCTGGGCCGCACCCGGGATGAACAATCCCGCCGACCCCGACTCACCTACCGGAACCATCGACGCCGACGGCATCGACGCCGAGGCTCTGGCGGCGGCGCGGGGTCGGGATCTGCGCAGTGCCGCCCAACGCACACACGACGCGCTGCTGGCGTTGTGTGATTACGTTCTCGCCCACGGCGGACTCGGTGCACCGAACCGGATACCGGCGGAGTTGGTCATCACCGTCACCGACCAAGAACTCGCCGCCCACGCCGGCATCGCCCTGACCGCCACCGGCACCCGCATCCCGATCGGCGAACTCGTCCGGCTCGCCGCCGACGCCGTGCCGCACCTGGCCGTCTTCCGGAATCACACCAGCGAAGTCCTCTACCAAGGCCGCGGTGCGCGGTGTGCGAGTAAGGCGCAGCGGTTGGCGTTGTTCGCCCGCGACCGCGGCTGCACCGCCCCCGGCTGCGACCGACCCTTCGCACAAACCCAGGCCCATCACGCACCGGACTGGATCACCCCCGCCGGACGCACCGACATCGACGCCCTCGGCGCCGCCTGCGGACGCCACAACCGCGCCGTCGGCACCAAACGCGGACAATGGGAAACCACCATCCTCCCCGACGGACCCCACACCGGACGCATAGCCTGGCGACCAGCCACCACCGAACACCCCTGGCGACTCAACCCCATCCACCACGCCGGACAAGCGAAGAATCTGCATCCGCCGAATCCGCACCCGCCGGCCCGTGCGGATGCAGCCGCCGGGGACACGACACGTCTGACGGGTAGAGACCCCGATCGGCGGGTAGCGTCGTGACCGTGCTGGGACTCCCTGATGACATCACGGTTGCGCTCTTCGACCTCGACGGAGTGCTCACCGACACCGCATCGGTGCACCGCGTCGCGTGGACGGACGCGTTCAACACCTTCCTGACCCGACGAGCCGGCGGCGACATCGGAGGCCGGACCGACAGCCTCCGCCCGTTCACCGACCAGGACTACTTCGACTACGTCGACGGGAGGCCCCGAATGGACGGCGTGCGCACCTTCCTCGCGTCGCGGAGCATCACCGTCGACGACGACACCGCCGCATCGATCGCGGACGGAAAGAACGACGCCTTTCTCGCCGCGCTCGCCCGCGACGGCGTCACCGCCTACCCCGGTTCCGTCCGCTACCTGCACGCCGCCCGCGAGGCAGGGCTTCACATCGCGGTGGTGACCAGTTCCCGCAACGGCGAGCAGGTCCTCGAAGCCGCGGGACTGACGCAGTTCGTGGAACAGCGCGTCGACGGCAACACCATCGTCGCCGAGCGACTCGCGGGCAAGCCCGCGCCCGACTCGTACCTGCGGGGTGCGGAACTGATGGGTGTCGCTCCCTCCGCCGCGGCGGTCTTCGAGGACGCGGTGTCCGGGGTCGCCGCGGGCGCTGCCGGTGACTTCGGCTACGTCGTGGGCATCGATCGCGTGGGCAGCGGCCAGTCGGATGCGATGAAAGCCGCCGGTGCCTCTATCGTCGTCACCGACCTCGACGATCTTCTCGCCGAGAACTGACCGCCCACCGCGCCGCCGAACCGAGCAGCTACGAGCCCGAGAAGGACCGTCCGTGATCGAACCGACCACCAGCGAGCTGGCCCACACCACGCACGGCGACACGTCGAGCCACACGGACCCGGTCAACATCCCGCAGCACGGCGTGCACCCGGTGGAGGGATTCGACGTCAGCCCGTGGCAGTTGCGCTGGCGGGGACTGGACATCGACATGATCGGCCGCACCGAGACCCTGTTCGCGCTGTCGAACGGTCACATCGGACTGCGCGGCAGCTTCGAGGAAGGCGAACCCGTCGACAAGCCGGGCACCTACTTGAGCGGGTTCTACGAGTTGCGCGACCTGCCCTACGCCGAGAGCGGCTACGGCTACCCCGAGTCCGGACAGACCGTCGTCAATGTGACGGACGCCAAGATCATCCGCCTGCTCGTCGAGGACGAGCCGATGGACCTGAGGTACGGGCGCACCGTCGAGCACGAACGTGTACTCGATTTCCGCACCGGCACCCTGCGGCGCAGCACCCTGTGGACCTCGCCGACCGGGCGCACCGTCCGCATCCGATCCGAAAGACTGGTCTCGTTCACCAAGCGCACCATCGCCGCGATCCGCTACGAGGTGGAGCCGATCGGTGAAGACATGAAACTGGTCCTCCAGTCCGATCTGCTCGCCAACGAGCCGATGGGCGGGGCGGCCTCCGCCAAGGAGGATCCGCGGTTGGCGGCGGCGCTGGAGCGCCCACTGGTCGCCGATCTCGCGGACTGCGAAGACTTCTCCGCGGTTCTCGTCCACCACACCGCACGCTCGGGACTCGCCGTGGCGGCGGGCATGGACCACGAACTGGAACTGCCCGCATCCGCGGACACCTCGATCCGCGCAGACGGCGACCTCGCACGCCTCACCGTCGCGGCCGCCGTGCCCCAGGGCACCAAGCTGGTGCTCACCAAGTACATGGGCTACGGCTGGTCGGCCCGACGGTCGGTGCCCGCGCTGCGCGCCCAGGTGGACGCCGCGCTGGCAATGGCCAAGGAGACCGGTTGGGAGGCCCTTAAACAGGAGCAGTCCGACTACCTCGACGAGTTCTGGCTCGACGCCGACATCGAACTCGACGGCGATCCCGAACTCCAGCAGGCCGTGCGCTTCTCCCTGTTCCATGTGCTGCAGGCCGGTGCACGCGGGCAATCGCGCGCCATCCCGGCCAAGGGGCTCACCGGCCCCGGCTACGACGGCCACACGTTCTGGGACACCGAGAGCTTCGTGCTGCCGATGCTGACGTACACGGTTCCCGCCGCCGCGGGCGAGGAACTCCGCTGGCGGCACGCCACGATGGACAAGGCCCGGTCGCGGGCCGCCGAACTCGCACAGCACGGCGCCATGTTCCCGTGGCGGTCGATCAACGGTGACGAGTGCTCCGGCTACTGGCCGGCCGGCACCGCGGGAGTCCACGTGTCCGCCGACATCGCGAACGCCACCGCCCGCTACATCCGCGCCACCGGCGACGAGGCGTTCGAGGTCGAGTGCGGCGTCGAGCTGCTGGTGGAGATCGCCAGGTTCTTCGCCGGATTCGGCCACCACGATTCGGCGGGCAAGTTCCGCATCGACGGAATCACCGGCCCCGACGAGTACACGGCGATCGTCAACAACAACGTCTTCACCAATCTCGCCGCACAGCAGGCACTGCGCGACGCGGTCGCTGCGTGCTCGCGCCAGCCCGTCGTGGCACGACAGCTCGGCGTGACGCACGACGAGACCGCCTTCTGGACGCAGTGCGCCGACGATATGACCGTGCCCTACGACGACGCACTCGGCGTTCACCAGCAGTGCGAGTCGTTCACCAAACTCGACCGGTGGGACTTCGAGCGGTCGAAGGGCAGGTACCCGCTGCTGCTCAACTACCCGTACTTCGACCTGTACCGCAAGCAGGTGGTGAAGCAGGCCGACCTCGTCTTCGCCATGTACCTGTTCGGCGACCGCTTCACCCCTGAGCAGAAACTGGCGAACTTCGACTACTACTACCCGATCACCGTGCGCGACTCGTCGCTCTCGGCCTGCTGCGAGGCGGTCACCGCGGCCGAGGTCGGATACCTCGACCTCGCCTACGACCTGATGAGCGAATCGGTATTCACCGATCTGCACGACCTGCACAACAACGTCTCGTCGGGACTGCACATCGCGGCACTGGCCGGCGCCTGGACCGACTGCGTCGCCGGATTCGGCGGGATGCGCGACTTCGACGGTCAGGTCACCTTCGCCCCGCGCCTTCCTTCGAAGCTCAGCTACATGTCGTTCCGCATGATGATCCGCGAATCGCGCATCGTCGTCGCCGTCGACTCCGACACCGCGACCTACCGACTGCTGTCGGGTCCGACGGTCGAACTCGCCCATCACGGTGAGCGATTCGTCCTCGGCGACGATCCGGTCACCCTCGGCATTCCACGGCTCGGGCCGCGCACCGCACCCGAGGCCCCGCCCGGATGCGAGCCGTACCAGCGCTCAGCGCGGTAGACGAATCGCGAGCACGTACAATCGGGCTACTATGCCGAGCGAGTCCTTTGGCGCGTCGTCGCCCTTCTACATCACCACCGCCATCGCGTACCCGAACGGCGCCCCGCACATCGGGCACGCCTATGAGTTCATCTCCGCGGACGTCCTCGCGCGATTCAAGGCGCTGGACGGCTTCGACGTCCGGTTCCAGTCCGGCACCGACGAGCACGGTCAGAAGATGCAGCAGACCGCGGAGAAGGAGGGCGTCTCCACCGCGGAACTGGCGAAGACCAACTCCGATCGCTTCGAGGCGCTGCACGCCGCGCTCGGCACCGATCTGAGCCGGTTCATCCGCACCACCGACTCCGACCACCACCGGGCGTCGGAGGAGATCTGGAAGCGGATGGAGGCGGCGGGCGACATCTACCTCGACTCCTACGCCGGCTGGTACGACGTCCGCGACGAGGCCTTCTTCACCGAGGACGAGACGACCGTCGACGAGGACGGCAACCGCGTTGCGACCGAGAACGGTCACGTCCTCACCTGGACCGAGGAGCAGACCTACTTCTTCCGCCTCTCCAACTATCAGGACCGTCTCCTCGCGTTGTACGACGAGCATCCCGAGTTCATCGGACCGGACGTGCGGCGCAACGAGGTCCGCAGCTTCGTCGCGGGCGGCCTCAACGACCTCTCCATCTCGCGCACCACCTTCGACTGGGGCGTGAAGGTCCCGGGCGCGCCCGAGCACGTGATGTACGTGTGGGTGGACGCCCTCACCAACTACCTCACCGGAGTCGGTTTCCCGGACGACCAGCAGACGCTGGAACGTTACTGGCCCGCCGACCTGCACATCATCGGCAAGGACATCATCCGATTCCACTGCGTCTACTGGCCGGCCTTCTTGATGAGCGCCGGCATCGACGTCCCGAAACGGGTCTTCGCGCACGGCTTCCTGTTCAACCGCGGCCAGAAGATGAGCAAGTCGGTGGGCAACGTCGTCGACCCGCACGAACTGGTCGAGAAGTTCGGGCTCGACACGGTGCGCTACTTCTTCCTCCGCGAAGTGTCGTACGGGCAGGACGGCTCCTACTCGGCGGAGGCGATCGTCTCGCGCAACAACTCCGATCTCGCCAACGAGTACGGCAACCTCGCCCAGCGCACCCTCAGCATGATCGGCAAGTACTTCGGGTCGCAGGTGCCCGAGCCGGGTCAGTTCACGGCCGAGGACCGCGCCCTGCTCGACGCCGCCGACGCTCTGCTGCCGCGCGTCCGTGAACAGTTCGACAAGCAGGCCATTCACCTCGGGCTCGAAGCACTGTGGTCGGTGCTGGCCGACGCCAACCGGTACGTCTCCGCGCAGGAGCCGTGGAAGCTCGCCAAGACCGACCTCGACCGCACCGCCACCGTGCTCTACGTATGCGCCGAAGTGGTGCGCATCGTGACACTGCTGGTGCAGCCGGTGATGCCGCAGTCGGCCTCCACCCTGCTCGATCTGCTCGCCGTCGGCTCAGATGACGCCGATCGCCGGTTCACCGCCGTCACCGACCGGCTGACGCCGGGTACCGCCCTGCCGAAGCCCGCCCCGGTGTTTCCGCGCCAGGAAAGTCCCGCCGCGGACGCATGACTCGTGATCCGGCGCCGGCGCGGGGACCCTCCGCGCTCGACGTCCTCCGCTCATTCGACGCGGCCGCCGCCGATCGCGGACTGCCCGGCCCGGCCGGGCTGATCGGTGACTGGGCCGATGCCGACGCGGTGATCGCACCGTCGATCGAACTGGTCCCCGGGCTCGCGCCACCCGACCGGCCCGACGGGTACTGGTTCGGCGCACTCGGATTCCCCGTCCGGGCTGAGGACTCCCCTCTGCCCTCGGTGGTCGGGGGCGTCACCGACGGAGTGCTGACGTTGTCGCACGGCGAATGGTCGTGGAACACCGCCACCGGTGCCCCGCTGCCGGACTGGGCCCGGGCGGCGCTGGAGGCGGCGGCTCCACCCGAGTCGAGGCGGTGGTCGGCCGAATGGGTCTCCCCCGACCGGGACCGACATCTGTTCGCCGTCCAGAAGTGCCTCAACGCCATCGCCGACGGCGAGGTCTACCAAGCATGCGTCTGCACGCAGTTCCACGGGCAGCTCGACGGCCGGCCCATCGATTTCTTCGCCGACATCGCCGCCGCCACGGCGCCGGCGAAGGCGGCCTGGTTGTCCGGGGGTTGGGGATCCGTCGCGAGCTTCAGCCCCGAGTCGTTCCTGGACCGGCGGGGCGACCGGGTGACGTCGTCGCCCATCAAAGGCACGGCTCCGGCCGCCGCCGACCCAGCGGTACTCGCCGCGTCCACCAAGGACGTGGCCGAGAACGTGATGATCGTCGACCTCGTCCGCAACGATCTCGGGCGCGTCGCGCGCACCGGATCGGTGACCGTGCCCGATCTGCTGACGGTGGTCGGCGCCCCGGGCGTGTGGCATCTGGTGTCGACGGTGGCCGCGACCCTGCGTGCGGAGGTCGGCAACCGCTCCCTGCTCGATGCCGCCTTCCCACCCGCATCGGTCACCGGAACCCCGAAGATCCGCGCGGCCGAGTTGCTCGCGGATTGGGAGGATCACGCGCGCGGGATCTACTGCGGCGCGGTGGGCGTCGCGGGCCCGGGCGGCCTGCTCGATCTCAACGTGGCGATCCGCACGGTGGCCGTCGGCCCCGACGGCGGCCTCACGCTCGGCGTCGGCGGCGGGATCACCATCGACTCGTCACCGGCCGCGGAGTGGCAGGAATGCCTCGACAAGGCGGCCTCGATCGTCGGCTTCACCTCGCATCCGGGCCCGCGTTCTCGATAGACCGCAGCGGCAGCAGCCGGGGCGACCGACCGGCCAGCGAAGCCGCGAACCCCGCGAAGGTCACGAACCAGGCCGCCGTGGCGATCCAGATCTCGACGTGCCCGATGTGATCGATCAGCGGGATACCGTTCACCGAGCCGATCTGGTGACTGCCGACTCCGTACATGCCGAGCGGGAACACGATGGCCCAGAACGAGGCGTCGTAGCGGAGTGGTATCCGGTGGCGGATATGCCGCCAGTACCCGGCGAACAGCAACGGCGGTACCAGCCAGGTACCGAACGCCCAGAAGAAGACCGACACCGATTCGACGGTTCCGCGCATCACGTCCAGCACCGGCACGTCCGCCATGCTCTCGATGTTCGCGCCCGCGACCACGGTGATCGCCGTCGCCCCCATCGCGATCCAGTACGCGCCGCTCAACTGGTCCGGTTTCGGATGGTGCATGAATATTCGCGCGGCCACGAACAGAGCCACGGCCATGTAGAGGAACACCCCGACCGCCCAGCACAGCGCGGCCAGCAGCGCGAGCTCGGCCTGACCGCTGGTGACGTGGGGCTGAACGGCGGCGGCGAGAACGGCCACCGACTGCGTCGCCACCACCCAGAGGAACCAGGTGCCGTCGGCCCGCTCGAGCTGCGACTGGCCGATGCGTGCGGTGAACGCCATCGGCGGCAGCGCATAACCCAGGACCAGCCACATCGAGGCGGCGAAGCCCAGCAGCACCAGGGCCGCGACGAGATGGCCGTCGAGCATCAGCCGGGTCCCGAGCACACTCGTCGCCGCGACGACGGTGAAGAAGCCGAAAGTGCGGTTCGGCACCCGGAGGTCGAAGACCACCGCGTCGCGATGCCGGGCGAGCCGGGCCGCATTGAGCAGCAGCAGCACGCCGAAGGCGAGACCGGTGATCCACATCAGGATCACCGACAGCAGCCGCCAGCCTTCGATCTCGGTCGCGATCGACACGATCCCGGTAGCCATCACCAGGGAGAAGTAGGCGGGATTCAGCTCGCGAACCACGTCGTCGAGACCGCGCAGCCGTGCCACGCTCACTCCCCTCGGCTCTCCAGCACGGCCTGGTACACGTCCCGCCGCGAGTAGGCGGTACCGGCGGCGGCCCGGGCGGACGCGTCCTTCAGCCGCAGCCCCGAGTCTGCGAGCCGGCGGGCCCGCTCCACCACCTCGTCGAGTCCCACCGTCTCGTCCGTCTCGGACGCTCCGGCGATCACGACGGTGATCTCGCCTTTGACGCCATCGGCCGCCCACTCGGCGAGCTCGTCGAGCCGGCCACGCCGCACCTCCTCATAGGTCTTGGTGAGCTCCCGGCAGACCGCGGCGCGGCGGTCCGGACCCAGCACATCGGCGGCGTCGGCGAGAGTCTGCGCCAGCCGGTGCGGAGATTCGAAGAACACGACCGTGCGCGGCTGCGTGCGCAGTTCGGCCAGCCAGTCCCGGCGCGCGCCCTGTTTACGGGGAGCGAAGCCGTCGAAGCAGAACCGTTCGGACGGCATCGCCGACAGCGCCAGCGCGGTCGTCACCGCGGACGGACCCGGCAGACACGTGATCGGCAGCCCCGCGTCGGCACACGCGACCACCAGCCGGTAGCCGGGATCGCTCACCGACGGCATCCCCGCATCGGTCACCAGCAGCACCGTCGCTCCCCCGACGATCGCCTCCACCAGAGCCGGCGCTCTGGACGCTTCCACCTGGTCGTAGTAGCTGATCACCCGGCCGTTGATCTCGACGTCGAGCGCCGCCGCCAGCGCACGCGTCCGGCGAGTGTCCTCGGCGGCCACGATGTCGGCCGAACCGAGCGCCTCGCGGAGCCGGGGCGACGCGTCGCCGGGCTGTCCCATCGGAGTCCCGGCCAGCACCAGCCGTCCGGCCCCCGCTGCGCTCGACTGTCCGTCACTACTGGTCACCGACTCAGACTACTGATCCGGCTACCATCGCACAGGTGACCCCCGCCGCCATCCTCGACCGCGCGACCGCGGAAGACCGCGCGCTCACCGAAGACCTCGGCACGGCACCCGGTCCGCGCGTCCCGGAGCCGGTGTTCGGGCCCACCGACCGGCTCCGCGGCACCGTCGTCGGCGCGATCCTGGTCCTCATCGCGGTGGCCACCAGGTTCTGGGATCTGCAGCACCCGACCGACAAGGGCACACCGGTCTTCGACGAGAAGCACTACGTCCCTCAGGGATGGCAGGTCCTGACCGGCGGCAACTTCATCGAGGACAATCCCGCGTACGGCCTGGTGGTCCACCCGCCCGTGGGCAAGTGGATCCTCGCGGGCGGCGAATGGATGTTCGGCTACAACCCGATGGGCTGGCGTTTCATGTCGGCGGTCTCGGGTGTGATCATCGTGCTCGCGGTGTATCTGACGGTCCGGCGGATGGCGCGGTCGACGCTGATCGGTGCGATCGCCGGCGTCTTCGCGATCTGCGAGGGCGTGCTGTTCGTGCAGTCTCGCATGGGGATGCTCGACATCTTCCAGATCCTGTTCATCGTGCTCGCTTTCGCCGCCTTGATCGCCGACCGCGATCAGATGCGCCAGCGCATGCACCGGGTGTGGCTGCAGGGCCGGATGGACGACTCCCCCTTCGGTCCGCGCTTCGGCTTCCGCTGGTACCGGTTCACCGCCGGGGTGATGCTGGGGCTGGCCTGCGGCGTCAAATGGTCGGGCGCCTATTTCGTCATCGTGTTCACGCTGCTCTCACTGGCCTTCGACGTCTCGGCACGCCGCGCCTACCGCGTCCGGCGTCCGTGGGTCGGTGTGCTGCGACGCGACCTGATCCCGTCGGCGGCGTCACTGGGCGTGCTCCCCTTCCTCATGTACGTGGCGAGTTTCGCACCGTGGTTCTCGTCCGAGACCTCGGTCTACCGTTACGTGGTCGGAGAGAAGATCGGCACCGGCGGCCCGTTCTCCTGGGTGCCTGCGGCCGTCCGGTCGTTCTGGTACTACGAGTCGGGCATCCTCGAGTTCCACGCCGGGCTGACCAACGCGGCGGGCAATCACCATCCGTGGGAGTCGAAACCCTGGACCTGGCCCATGGGTCTGCGTCCGATGCTCTACGCCATCTCCTACGGGCCTGATCAATGCGGTGGTTCGGACTGCGTGCGTGCGCAGATGCTGATCGGGACGCCGGCGATGTGGTGGCTGTCGCTGCCGATGATCGTGTGGGCGCTCTGGCGCATCGTGTCCCGCCGCGACTGGCGCTACGCGGCGGTCCTGGCCGCATACGGCGCGGGCATCCTGCCCTGGTTCGCCGACATCGACCGGCAGATGTACTTCTTCTACGCCACGGCGATGGCCCCGTTCCTGGTGATGGGGTTGGCACTGGTCTGCGGCGACCTCCTGCGCGCCGCACCCCGCGGCGCCACATCGGAGAGACGGCTGATCAGCGTCCTGGTGGTCTCGCTGTACATCGCGCTGGTGGTCGCGAACTTCGTGTGGCTCTGGCCGGTTCTGACCGGCGCGCCGATCTCTAACGTCGAATGGGGTCAGCAGATCTGGTTGCCGAGCTGGTCGTGAGCTGACGCGGTGTGACCAGCCACATCGCCAGGGCCAGCAGCACCACACAGCCCGTCACGATGAAGGCCGGGCCGAAACCGAAGACGTCTGCGACGAGACCGGTGAGGATCGGGCCCGACACCGCGCCGAGGTCGGAGGCCATGCCGTAGGCCGCGAGCGCGGATCCGCCACGCCGCTTGCCCGCCAGCATGTCGCCGAGCGCGGCCTGGTGCGTGGGTGCGAACAGGCCTGAGCCGACGCCGGCGACGGCGGTCAGCGCCAGCGCGATCCAGATGTCGGGCGAATAGCCCAGCAGCAGCGTCCCCGCAGCGGCCACGATCAGTCCGGGGATCATCACCGCTCGTCGCCCGTATCGATCCGACAACCGGCCCGACAGCAGGATCGCAATCATGTTGCCCGCGGCGTAGCACGCCAGAATGATGCCCGCCCAGGCCGTCCCGTAACCGAGCCCGTCTTGGACGAAGATCGGCACCAGTGCCACGCGGACCCCCATCGACGCCCAGCCCTGCGCGAAGTTCGAAGTCAGGATCGCGCGGTATTCGCGCTGTCGCAGCGATGCGAAGAACGCCGGCGCAGCGGGCAGGACCGCGTCGGCCGCGTCGGCGCGCTGCGGCTCGGGCGGAGGGGGCATGAACGTCGCCACCACAGCGGTCGCGACCAGCAACGCGATCGCGTACACCACGAACGGCAGACGGAGACCGAAGTCCACCAGCGCCGCACCGATCAGCGGTCCGGTGAGGTTGCCGACGAGAAAGCCCGCCGAGAAGTATCCGGAGGCCCGTCCCCGAACCTCCTGGGGCGAGAGCCGGATCAGCAATGCCATCGCCGAGACGGTGAACATCGTCGAACCGATGCCGCCCGCCGCCCGGAACACCAGCAGTTGCCAGTAACTCTGCGCGAACGCGCAGGCCGCGGTGCTCAGCGCGACGATCAGCAATCCGGTCAGGTAGATCTTGCGTTCCCCGAGGATCGTCACCAGACGGCCGCCTGCGGGCGCGAACAGCAGCCGCATCAGCGCGAACGCCGAGACCACGAACCCGGCCGCCGCCGACGACACGTCGAAGGTCTTGGCGAAGATCGGCAGCGCCGGGGCGATGAGACCGAAGCCGAGCGCGATCACGGCGTTCGCGATCAGCAGGATCCACAGTCCGCGAGGCAGGTTCTTCATTGTGGACTCAGATTATCGGGTGCGCGCGACCGGCCCGCTCATCCGGTCGGCGACGGTCGGCGGCCGCCGCGAACGTGCAGGAGCCGGGCGCTTCCGCGCCCGGCTCCTGTCGAAACCCTGTCTCGCTACCGACGCTGCCGTCAGCGGCGGACGATCATCACCGGCACCTGCGCGTGATGGAGCACCTTCTGACTGCGCGATCCCAGCAGCAGTCCGGTGAAGCCGCCGCGGCCACGGCTGCCCATGACGATCAGCGAGGCCTTGTCGCCCGCGGCGTCGAGGATCGCCTTCGCCGGCTCCTCCGGAACCACCACGCGCTCCACCTCCACATCTGGGTAGTCCTGGCCGTATCCGGCCATGCGCTCGGCGACGGCCTCGACCGCCTGCTGCGACATCTCGTCGATCTCCTGCTCGTCGAGACCGAAACCGTGCAGGGCGTCGGCATCGAGCGGAGTCCAGGTGTGCACGGCGACCAGCTTCTTCTTCCGCAGATCGGCCTGGCGGTACGCCTCGGCCACCGCCGGGTCGCTGATCTTGGAGTCGTCGACGCCCACCACGACCGGTCCGTCACCGCCGAGGGCCCCGCCGGGTACGATCACGACGCGGCCCTTCGAGTGCGCGGCGACGCTGGTGCTCACCGAACCGAGGAACAGACCCTTCACACTGCTCAGACCGCGCGTGCCGAGCACGGTGATCTGGGCGTGTTCGCCGAGTTCGAGGAGCACGCGAGCGGCGTCTCCCTCGACGATCGAGCCGTTCAGCTTCACGTCCGGAGCCACCTCGCGAGCGGTGGCGGCGGCCTCCTGCACGAACCCGGTTGCTTCGCTGCGGATCGCGTCGATCACATCCTGCGGGATCACGAGGCCGGGGGCGTAGTCACTGGTGGTGGAGCTGTATGCGGCGACGATCTTCAGATCGAGGTCCTCGAGGGCAGCCGCGGCAGCTGCCCACCGAACCGCATTGGTCGATTCGGGCGATCCGTCTACGCCGACCAGAATCAAGCTCATTTGCGACTGCTCTCCTTCACACCGGCCCGGAGCCCTTGTGTCGGCTTCCGTACTAAGCCTCGGCTCCCATTGTTCACCAAGAGCCCGGCCGCCGCATCGGTACTAGGTCCGGGTGTGTCGATCCGTACAATAGAGGTCAAACGTCCCCAACCCGACGCAATCGAGGTGTCCTGACGATGTCGACCACCACCGCCCCGCGCGAGATCCGCGACGCGGCGACGCATGTCTGCGTCACCGTCGCACTCGGAGTCGTGGTGCTGATCGCGGCGATGTCGACCAGCGGCGGACTCAACGAGTTCTTCATCCTCGCCGCCCCGAGCGTCGTGATCCTCGGGACCCTGGCGGCGATGGTCCGGACCTACCTGAACTGGAAATCGGGCGGCCGGTGGCAGATCTGGCAGGGTGCGACGTGGTTCCTGCTGGCGCTCTCGCTTCTCTGGTTCACCGGCGCACTGCCCAGCGTCATCGTGGACTGACCGGGCCGCAGCCGCTCACCGGTTCGCCTGCGCGTCGAGGCTGATCTCCTCCGCGTCGAGGCGCGCGAGCGCGGAGGTCAGGGCCTCCGAGCTGTAGGCCCCGCGGTCGCGGAGATCGATGAGTTCGGCACGCTGGCGGTCGATGATGACGCGTCGGACGCGCCGCATCTCGACCGCGTTGCGCAGACGCCGGTCCAGGACGTCGCCGGTGGGGTCGCCGTCGTCGGAGGCCTCCAGCGAGCGCACCTGTTCCACATTGCGGGCGAGCATGCTGTCGGAACAGACAGCGGGGTCGGTGAGCACTTCGACGCTGATGGAGGCCATCTCCCGGTTCAGCCGCTGCAGTTCACGCGCCGCGTCGGCACGGTGGTCGGGCAGCCTCATCCATTTGATGAACGCACCCAGCGTGCTGCCCTGGATCATCAGCGACCCGGTCGCGACGACGAAGGCGACGAGTACCAACAGCGAACGGTACGGCGTGTCGGCGGGGAGGGTCTGCGCCGCGGCCAGCGTGACGACACCGCGCATCCCCGCCCAGACCACCACGTGTCCTTCGCGGAAGCCGATCGACTCGGTCCGGTAGTACTCGATGTCCGCGAGCCGCCGGTCGATCCGGCGCTGGAACCGCCGCGTCAGCCGGTCGGCGGCCGCGTCGGGATCTCCCAGTCGGTCCTGCATCTGCTCGAGAATCGGCTCCCGGGCGATCACCCTGCGCGACCGCCGGGAGATGGCCGCGACCAGGGTCATCACGAATCCCCACCGGATCACCATCAACAGCACGAACGCGATCGCCGCGGGCCAGAAGGCGTGGATGACGCTTTCGTGGCTCGCCGTCACATCCATCACCAGGGCCTTCAGTTCGAGACCCATGAGCAGGAAGACGCCGCCCTCCAAGAGCAACTCGACGGTTCGCCACGTCTGCTGGTCCGACTGCCGGTGCGCCGCGGTGAGCCTGCGCACCGACCCTCGGCCCGTCACCAGTCCGGCGGCCACCGCGGCCACCAGTCCGGAGGCGCCCATGATCTCGGTCGGCACGTACGCGATGTAGGGCGCGGTGAACGAGACCGCCGTCGCCACCGCGGCGTTCGAGATGCGCGCGCGGGCGACGATGAAGACCCAGCCCACCGCGCCGCCGACGATGACGGCGCCGATGATCGCCCAGACGAACGAGAGGGCCACGCCCACCATCGACAGTCCGCCCGCCATCGCGGCGATCGCGGCGCGGAGCACCACCAGCGCGCTCGCGTCGTTGAACAGACTCTCCCCCGAGAGCACCGTGATGAGCCGCTGCGGCGCACCGACCCGTTTGACGGTGGTGGTCGCGACCGCGTCGGTGGGACTGAGAATCGCACCGAGCGCCACCCCGGTGGCGTAATCCGCGTCCGGCAGTATCAGCATGAAGAGCAGTCCCAGCAGGAGTGCGCTGATCACGACCAGCACGATCGACAGTCCGCTGATCGCCTGGAAGTCGCGCTTGAAGTCCATCGCGGGCAGCGCCACGGCCGCCGCGTACAGCAGCGGCGGAAGCACGCCGATCAACACGACCTCCGGATCCACCCAGATAGGCGGGACTCCCGGCAGGTAGCTCACGGCGACCCCGAAACCGACCAGCAGCAACGGCGCGGCGATCCGCACGCGGGGGGCGAGTTGGTTGGCGCCGGCGACCGCCAGCACGCACACGACGACGATTCCCACGATCTCCACGCGGTCATTCTCCCTTGCCGGCGGTGTGACCCGCGACACCGCCATATGTCCACACTGACTGTGCCATCGAACATTGACAAGATCGGGCTGCGGTGCGACGCTTGGGACAACAAGTTCTACTTCGGCGGCCTTCGTCCACCGACGCAAGTCAGGAGAAGACAATGACGTCCACGCAGCCCCGGCCCACCACGTACACACCGCCTGCCAAGCAGGACACCGGGACCGACTACCAGCAGGTCCTCGAGGACCTCTCGACCGCGTCGGTCCGACGCAACTTCGACCCCTACATCGACATCGACTGGGACGCGCCGCACATGGCCGTGATCCCGAACGATCCGCGGTGGATCCTCTCGTACAAGGTGGACCCGATCGGCCGGCATCCCTGGTACCAGAGCCTCCCCAAGGAGAAGCAGATCAAGATCGGCATGTGGCGCCAGGCCAATGTCGCGAAGGTCGGTCTTCAGTTCGAGTCGATCCTGATCCGCGGCCTCATGCAGTACGCCGACCGCCTCCCGAACGGTGACAAGCGGTTCCGTTACACCACTCACGAGGCCAAGGAGGAGTGCAACCACACCCTCATGTTCCAGGAGCTGGTGAACCGCATCGGCATGGACACCAAGGGAATGCGCTGGTGGCTGCGCCGTGCATCGCCGATCATCCCGCTGTTCTCCACCTTCTGGCCGACGATCTTCTACTTCGGCGTCCTGGCGGGCGAAGAGCCGATCGACCACATCCAGAAGGACTTCCTGCGCGCACGCGAGGAACTGCACCCCGCGATGTCCGCGGTGATGGAACTCCACGTGGCCGAGGAGGCCCGGCACATCTCGTTCGCGCACAACCACCTGCGCAACACGGTCCCCCGCAAGGGCCCGATCACCAAGTTCGCACTGTCGATCGCGATGCCGATCGTCATGCGCGTGCTGTGCAGCGCGATCGTGGTTCCGCCGAAGGACTTCGAGCGCGAGTTCGACGTGCCGAAGAGCGTCATGAAGGACATCTTCTGGAAGTCGGAGCAGTCGCAGATCTTCCTGTCCGGCGTGTTCGGCGACGTCCGCATGCTCGCCGAGCAGTGTGGCCTGATGAACCCGGCCTCCCGCCAGGTGTGGCGCGCGATGGGCATCGACGGCCGTTCCTCTCGCTACCGCAGCGAGCCCACCTACAACGCGAGCTGAACAGACAACAGTGCCTCACGTCATCACGCAGGCCTGCTGCGGCGACGCCTCGTGCGTCTACGCATGCCCGGTCAACTGCATTCATCCCACTCCAGACGAGCCTGACTTCGGCATCTCGGAGATGCTCTACATCGATCCGTCGACGTGTGTCGACTGCGGTGCGTGCGTCAGCGCGTGCCCGGTCGGCGCGATCGTCCCGGGGCACCGACTTCCCGAGGAGGCCGCGCGCTTCGCCGACGTGAACGCCGGTCACTACCCGGATCCGGCGCCGACCGAGACGCGCTTCCCGGTCCGCACCGACTGGCGGCTGCCGATGGCGCCCATCGTCAAGCCCGCGGCGCTGGGCGGCGCGACACCCGACGAACTGCGCATCGCGATCGTCGGCTCGGGACCGTCGGCCATGTACGCCGCCGACGAGCTTCTGAAGCATCGCCAGGTCAGGGTCACGGTGTACGAGCGTCTGCCGGAACCCTTCGGTCTGGTCCGCTTCGGCGTCGCGCCCGATCACCTGTCCACCAAGACGGTGACCGACCTCTTCAACGAGATCGCGCGTCATCCGAACATCCAGATCCTGCTCAACACCGAGATCGGCCGCGACGTCTCGCTCGACGAGCTCCGCAGTGCTCACCACGCAGTGCTGTGGGCGGGCGGAGCACCCACCGACCGGCCGTTGCAGATCCCCGGTGTGGATCGCGAAGGCGTGCAGAGCGCCACCTCGGTGGTCGGCTGGTACAACGGCCACCCCGATTTCGCGTACGCCGCACCGGATCTCTCGGCCGAGCGAGCGGTCGTTATCGGCAACGGCAACGTGGCCCTCGACGTCGCGCGGATCTTCACCGCCGACACCGATCGGCTCGCACCGACGACGATCGATCCCACCGCCTTGGC
Source organism: Gordonia sp. LUNF6 (assembly GCF_047041125.1). NCBI lineage: Bacteria > Bacillati > Actinomycetota > Actinomycetes > Mycobacteriales > Gordoniaceae > Gordonia > Gordonia sp. LUNF6. Next base: position 925,270 of record NZ_CP178181.1, on the reverse strand, counting down.
GGCACTGCGCGCGTCCAATCTGCGCGAAGTGGTTGTGGTGGCGCGCCGCGGTCCCGAGCACGCGGCGTTCACGCTCCCGGAGCTGATCGGCCTCGCCGACGGTCCCGCGCGAGTGTGGGTCGATCCCGCCGAGTTGTCCGGTGTCGACGCGACGAACATCGACGACCCGACGGTGGCGGCCAAGGTGAATCTACTGCGGGAGATCTCGCAGCGGAGCAAGCCCGCCGAGCCCTTCATCCGGCTGTCGTTCGGGCTCACCCCGGTGGAGATCCTGGGCGACGGGCATGCCTCCGGAGTCCGGTTCGTCAAGACCGGCGGCGACGAGGAGTCGGTGATCGACGCGGGTCTGGTGCTCACGGCCATCGGTTACCGCGGTCGCCCCGTTCCGGGTCTGCCCTTCGACGACGAGAAGGGCACGGTCGCGAACGTCGCCGGCCGCGTGGTGGAGAACGGCGAGGCGATTCCGGGCCTGTACGTGACCGGATGGATCAAGCGCGGCCCGACCGGATTCATCGGCACCAACAAGACCGACTCCGGCGAAACCGTGGCGAATCTGCTCGCGGACGCCGAGGCCGGCGCCCTCCCCCGGCCCGGAACCGCACCGGTCCCGGCCTGACCCGAGAGGAGACGGGCCACGCCGGCCTGTGGATGAACGATGGAGCCGAACAAGCTCCGCGTGCGTCTAACGAATGAAGAGTTCATCTCGATCATTCGGAGGCGTCCATGGGATTCGGCATCACTCCCGATCAACTGAACAGCATCGTCGCCCTCTGGCGACGGTCCAGCGATGAGATCGCCGGCCTCGACTGCGAGGCCGGCGATCTGTCTCTGGCGGGCAGCCGGTCGGCGGAATCACTGCGAGCGTGCGCCGCAGCGGTGCACGACGCCGCCGCGGCCCTCTCGCGGCAGCTCGCCGGCTCGGCCGCGGCGCTCGAGAAGTTCAACACGACGACGGTGGAGTCGGACCGGGCCTGCGCCGCCGACCTCGCCGCCCTCCGGAGGCCGCGGTGACCGGCGTCGCCCAGGTTCTCCGATGGCGTCCGGAGACCCTGCTGGCCACGGCCACCGCTTTCGACGTCGGCGGTGAGAGCGTCGCCAACACCGCCGATGCCGTCCGCCGGTCCTTCGACCTCGATCCGACCTGGTCGGGAGTGACCCGAACCAGTGCCGGACACCGCGTCGACGCCGAAGTCACGGCGCTGCATCGATTCGAGCGGACGCTCGTCGACCTCTCCGACGCCACGCGAGAGGGACACGGACGGCTGTCCGCGGTGCGCGACCGCATCGTCGGCCAGATCCGCACGGCGCGGAGCTCGGGCTTCAACATCGGCGACGACGGCGCCGTCGCCCACCCGGATCCTCGACGTCGCGCGGACGCCGACTATCTCACCGAGCGGATCACCGCCCTCCTCACTGAGGCCGACGCCGCCGACACCGCGCTGAGCGGCAGGCTCACGATGCTGATGCGGCACCTCGACGGGTCGGGGAACGTGGTGCCCCTCCCGATCGGCGGATACGCTGAGGCCACCGAAGCGGGCCGACTGCTGGACCTGATGCCGCCGGACGTGGTGGAACGGTACTGGGAATCACTCGCTCCGGCGCAGCGACGCAATCTCATCGATTCCGTGCCGGAGGTTGTCGGGAACCTCAACGGCATCGACTTCGCCGACCGCGCGGAGGCCAACACCATCTCGATTCAGCGGACGCTCGACGCCGAAGTCGCGGCCGGCCGGCGCGACGGTGCGAAAGCCCGACAGCTGCGCGCCCTCCTGCGTCCCGCACCCGACCCGCTGCATCCCGGCAGGTCGGTTCCGCGGACCTTTCTGGGTTTCCGCGACGTGGGAGACGGCCGGTTCATCGAACTCGTCGGAGATCTGACAGCGGACGCCACCGGCGCGGCGGTGCTGGTCCCCGGCACCGGAACCGGGTTACACAGCGTCGACGTCTATCGGCGGCGCGCAGCCAACCTGTCGCACGCCAGCGGCGCACCGGTGATCGTCTACGCCGACGGCCCGCTGCCGCAGAAATTGATCGACGCCGATCTCAGCCCGATCGCGGGCACCGCCTCCGACGCCGAGCCCGCACGCCGGATGGCGCCGGGCCTGGTGGAGTTCGCCGCGGCGCTCGACCGGCAGATCGACGCGTCGGGGCTCGACCTGAAGACCACCGTCATCGGGCATTCGTACGGCGGAGCCGTGGTCGGCACGGCGGAACAGTCGGGGCTGCGATCCGATCGCGTGGTGTACGCCTCGTCGGCGGGCACCGGTGTGGAGGACCGGCCTTGGAACAACGCCGAGCCGCACGTCCAGCGGTACTCGCTCACCCCGCCCGGTGACCCGATCCAGTACTGGCAGCAGATGGGCTCATCGGTCCACGGCGGCGATCCGGACACCGCGCCGGGTGTGACACGGCTCGACACCGGGAACTACAGCGACGGCACGCCGGTAGCGGGACGCTCCGCGCACTCGGGCTATCTCGACGACGAGGGTTCCGGGGCGATGCGGGCGATGGCCGCCGTGGTGGCCGGGCGCTGTCCGCCCCCGTACATCGAACGCGCCCCGGATATCGACGCCGCGCAGGACGCCCTCGACGTCGTCGGCGGATGGATCGAGGAGGGGCTGAGCCTGGTGACGCCCGGAAGATGACTCCGCCGAGGCCCATGGAGGCCCATCGGGATCTCAGCCGAATACGTGGGGATCGGCGGCTTCGGTGTGCCGCGCCCGTCCGGGATCTCCGGTCTTCGCGAACCGCACCCACGCCGCGTGCATCGCGTCGGCGACCGACTGGTCCGGGTCCGGTCCGGTGAGCGCGTGAGCCGCTTCCAGGTGATCGAAGACGAAGGGCAGCTCGACGGCGTGTCCGGCCCGGATGTCGCACACGGGGCTCTCCCAGGCGAACTCGTAGAGGTATGTCGGCGACTCGGGACGCAGTTCGGCGAGTGCTCTGGTGGGGTCGGCGAAGGCGATCGCCGTGATCGCCTCGCATAACGCATCCCCGGCGCTCACCCCGTCGGCGAGCCGTTCGTCCAGCAGTGCGGTCGGCATTCCGGCACGTGAGAGCATCGCCCGCGCCATCTCGGGAGTCGCCGCCTCGAGCACTCCGGTCGGAGCGAAGAAGAACCGGAACTCGGTGGCGTTCCAGCCGGCGAGCAGCCCGATCCCCGCGCCCGCGCCGTCGGCTATCCGATTCTGCGGAATGTCGGGCAAGATCTCGCCGTCGAGGACCGGGAAAATGTTCATGATGCCCATGCCGATGTCGGTGACGGTCTTGCCCCAGATCTCCGGGTCGGGGTTCATCGTGAACTCGAGGACCGCCTGAGTCTGCGCCTTCAGCAGATCCGCCGTCGGTATCTCGCCGAACGCGGCTGCGGCATGGGGGACTCCGAGCCGCTCGGCGAGTCGCGCGGTCACCTTCCGGGCGTCGTCGACGTCGGCCACCGTGATGCCGTTGCCGCTCTGCATCGCGGCCCGCCCGAACAGGCCGGTGACCCGTGGTGACGACAGCAGCGACGCGACACTCATCGCCCCCGCAGACTCACCGAAGATCGTCACGTTCGCCGGATCGCCGCCGAAGGCGGCGATGTTGTCGCGCACCCACTCCAGCGCCGCGATCTGATCGAGCAGTCCCCGGTTGTCCGGCGCGTCCGGGAAGGCGCCGAATCCCGGAACTCCCAGACGGTAGTTGACGCCGACGCACACCACACCGTCACGCGCGAACGTGTCGCCGGCATAGATCGCGATCCGGTTCGATCCTCGGGCGAAGGCACCGCCGTGGATCCAGACCATCACCGGCAGTCGACCTTCGGACGAAGGATCCGGAGTCCACACGTTCAGGTTCAGATAGTCGTCGCCGAGTTCGACGACGTTGTCGAGGATCGCGGCTATCGGTGCCGGATACCCGACCTGTGGTGCGGTGGGACCGTAGGAGGTGGCGTCGCGGACGCCGTCCCACGGCTCGTGCGGACGCGGTTCCTGAAAGGTGGCGGCCCCGACGGGCGGTGCGGCGTAAGGGATTCCGAGGAACGCGGCGACGCCGCCGCGGATCCTTCCGCGGACACGCCCGGCGGTGGTCGAGACCACCGGGGAACCGCCGCTCGGAAGTCCGGACGCACCGCCGCGTGCAGATGCAGATGAGGTGTGGGTCACATGTCCACGCTACCCGGCGCGGCGGTCAGTCACCCGTTGCGCGCGAGCCGGATTCGCGATCGGCGGCTTCGGCCGAAACCGGCCTCGCGTCTTATAGGATTCGCTTGTTCACGACAGTTACGGGGGTGAGGGACCGACATGTCAGAGCGCATGCACGTACCGGACGCCTTACGCGGCACCGGCGTGATCTGGGTGTTCCTCGGCGGAATGGCCGGCACCTTCGTCCGGTGGCTCGCCGAGGAGAATCTGCCGTCGGGCAAGGGGCGGTGGCCGTGGGACATCTTCACCGTCAACATCGCCGGCGCACTGATTCTCGGTTTCCTGCTGCAGTTGCTGCTGCGACTGGGGCCGGACGCGGGTCTTCGCAAGAAGATCCGGCTCGGGGTCGGCACCGGCTTCTGCGGCAGCCTCACCACCTACAGTTCCTTCGCCCTGGACCTCTCCGACCTCGGTCGTGACGGTTTCCCGTATCTGGCTGCCGGGTACGCCGCGGCGAGCGTCTTCATCGGACTGATCGCGGTGGCGGTGGGGGTCGCCGCCGCGCGCCGGTGCGTCCCGCAGCCCGCGGAGGCGACACCGTGATCGTCCTCGCCATGATGGTCGGCGGCGGGCTCGGCGCCGTGACCCGCTTCGTCCTCGACGCGCTGATGCGCACACGCAAGCTGACCACCGCGATCGGTCCGACCGCCATCATCAACATCCTGGGTTCACTGCTCATCGGTCTGATCGCCGGGTGGGCGACCACCGGTTCGCTCGACTCGAACTGGAACGTCATCATCGCCACCGGCTTCTGCGGCGGGTTCACCACGTTCTCCACCTCGATGTACGAGACCCTGTTCTTCGGTCTGACACCCCGCGCGGTGATCTATCAGGCGTCGACTCTCGCCGGGTCGGTGGTCGCGTGCCTGCTGGGGCTGGCCCTGACCCTGTGAGCGACCGGCGGGTGTCGGGGACCTCGCGACGTCAGTCGCCGCCCGCGCCCGGATGTCGCGCGCTGTGCGGATGGCCGTGTACGTGGGCGATCCCGACTACGTCGTGCAGGATCTGGTGCACCACGGCGTCGTCGATCATCGAGTAGCGCACGCGGCGCCCGGCCCGGGCGGTCCGCACCCACCCGCTGTCGCGGAGGGCACGGAGCGACTGCGATGCCGCGTTCTCGGTGATCCCCACGCGCTCGGCGAGTTCGGCCACCGCCAGATCGGGCTCGCGATGCATCTCCACCAGGAGCGCGAGGCGGGTGGGATCACCGAGAAGAGCGAAACGGGTCGACCAGATCTCGATCTGTCTCGGCGTCAGCCGCTCCCGCGACTGCGCAGACCGTTCCGCCATGCGCATTTCCTCTCGAACTCGTGTGGTCATTCCATCACGGTCGGGGCCGCGCCCGCGACGGGTCCGTCGATCGTTTCCGCGAATCCGGCCGCGCCGCCGAATCTCTGATACACGTTCAATTCGACATATGTCAGTTCACACACATGTCCCGTCCTCCTTCGACGTCAGGCACAGCTCCATGCGCACCAGCCGCCTCCTGTGTCCCGCCCTCGTCCTCGTTCCGGCTCTCGTCCTCGGCCTCGCCGGGTGCACGTCGTCCGACGCCGGAGGCACCGGCCAGATCGTCCTCGCCGACGCCGTCGAGCTCGGCGGCTACAACCCCCTCGACGGCTACGGGACACTCGGCGTCTCGCCCCTCTACGAGGGTCTCCTCCGGCCGTCGGCAGCGGACAGCTCCCGGGTACCAGACCTGGTGCCGGCGCTCGCGAGTGAGCCCCCGCGCGCGGTGAGCCCGGGGGTCTGGCGGCTGCCGCTGCGCGAGGACGTCCGATTCTCCGACGGCTCGGCACTCGACTCCGCCGACGTGGTCGCCACCTACCGCGCGCTCACCGACCCCGCGGTCGCCTCGTCGATGAGCGCGGCGATCGGCCCTATCTCCGAAGTCGCGGCCGAAGGTCCGCACGCGGTGACCGTCCACGTGACCGGCGAGGCCGATCCGTCGCCGTATCTGCTGCTGGGCATCGTTCCCTCGGAGAAGGTCGAGAATCGTCCGGCCGCGGATTGGGACATCGGCAGGCATCCGGTGGGCACCGGCCCGTACCGACTCGAATCCCTGCAGCCCGATCAAGCGGTCTTCGTCGCGCGCGAGGACTACTGGGGGTCGGCGCCCGCCCTGAAGAAGGTGGTCTACACCTACACGCCCGACGACAACGCCCGGGCGCAACGGATCGTCAGCGGCGAGGTGTCGGGAGCGAACCTGCCGCCCAAACTCGCGAACAGTCTGGCGGACCGATCCGGCGTCACGGTGGTCGACGCCGACTCCGCCGACTGGCGCAGCGTGAGTCTGCCCTCGCAGAACGCGTTCACGGCGGACGTCGCCTCCCGGCTCGCGATGAATCTCGCGGTCGATCGCCGTGCGCTGGTCGACGATGTGCTCGGCGGTCGAGGCACCCCTGCCGCCACCCCGATCTCGGCGGTCTACGGCGAGAACTACGAGCCCGCCGCCCGGTTCACGGTCGACGTCGCTCGCGCGGGCACGATCCTCGACCGCGCCGGGTGGGTCCGCGGGCCGTCGGGCGTCCGCCGGTGCGGCGGCGACAAGGCCGAGTTCACACTGCTCTACCCCGCCGACGACACCCTCCGTCGCGACCTGGCGGTCGCGTTCGCCGCCGCGGTGAAACGCGTCGGGATCTCCGTGGATCCGCACGGCGCCAGCTGGGACGAGATCGAATCCCGGCTCGCCGACGACGCGGTGCTCCTGGCCGGCGGCGAGTTCCCGTACAGCATCGATTCCCAGGTCTACTCCGCACTGCACACCCGGACGCCCGGTGCGTCGCCGTTCTCCAATCCAGGTGACTTCGGCTCTCCGGAGATGGACCGACTGCTCGAACAGGCGCGCGCGAGCGCTCCGGGGCCGGCGAACGAAGCCCGCTACCGCGAGATCCAGCGGCTGTACCGGGAGGCGCCGTCCTCGGTGTTCCTCGCCTTCGTCCATCACACCTACGCCGTTCGCGACGACGGCTGGCGCTACGATCCCCCGGTGCTGGAACCGCATGCTCACGGGGTGGTGTGGGGGCCGTGGTGGAACCTGCCGTCCTGGCGGCGGTGAGACGATGACCATCGCGCCGAACCGGCCCGCCGTACGGGTACCGGCCTCCATCGACGAACCGCCCGAACCGCGCGCCGGCCGATCCCGGACGCGCCGCGCGGGCCGACTGCTCGTGCGCCGCGCCCTCATCGGGGTCCCGACCGTCGGCCTCATCTCGCTCGGCATCTTCGCGCTGGCCGCGGCATCACCGTTCGATCCCCTCACCGCGTATCTGGGCAGCCGGTATCAGAGCGCGACGCAGGCTCAGCGTGAGGCCACCGCCGCCGCCTATCACGTCGATCAGAGCTGGTGGTCGGCGTGGTGGCAGTGGTGGCGCGATGTACTCAGCGGCGACCTCGGCTGGTCCTCGACGCTGTCCCAGCCGGTCGCGACGGCGCTCACCGAACGCCTGCCCTTCACCTTCGGCATGGCCGCGGTCAGCTTGACGCTGGCGACCGTGATCTCACTGTCGGTCGGGACCGTGGCGGGCATGCGGAGGGGCGGACTGCTCGACCGATGCTGCACCGCGGGCGCCACCGTTCTCGCCGCCGTCCCGCCGTTCGTGGTTTCGCTGGTGCTGGTCACCGTCTTCGCCGTCGGTCTGAGCTGGTTCCCGTCCTCGGGTGCGCGAACCCCGGGCAGCCGCTACTCGCCGTCGGATCTGCTCGCGCACGGTGTGCTGCCGACGGTGGCGCTGACCGTGTCGATGATCCCGTGGCTGCTGTTGACCACCCGGGCCTCGGTGGTCGAGGCGACGGGCTCGGATGCCGTCCTCGCGGCGCGTGCGCGCGGGATCAGCGGGATGCGGCTGCTGCGCGGCCACGTGCTCCCGGTGTCGGTGCTGCCGACGCTCGCACTGATCGGGACCCGGCTGCCCGAACTGATCGCGGGCGCCGCGATCGTCGAGACCGTCTTCGGCTGGCCCGGACTGGCGAAGGCACTCGTCGATTCGGCCGTCGGACTCGACTTCCCGCTGCTCGCCGCGCTCACCCTGGGATCGGCGGTGCTGGTCATCGTCGGCTCGGCGCTGTCGGATGCGGCCGCCGCCTGGATCGACCCGAGGATCGGGCTCACCGCATGATCGGGCGAGTGAAGCTGCGCCCCGGCCGGACCGGATGGCTGGCGGCGGGCCTGGCGGCCGTCGCCGTCGTGGTGATCGCGCCGCTCGTCGCGGGCCCGCAGCAGCCCGACTTCGCGCGAGCGCTGACCGCGCCCGGACACGATTTCCTGCTCGGATCCGATCATTCGGGCCACGATCTGGCGATCCGGACCGCTCAGGGCCTGCAGATCTCCCTGCTCATCGCCGCGATCTGCGCCCTGGTGTCGACCGCCATAGGCATCGCCGTCGGCGTGGGAGCGGCCGCTTTCGGCGGCTGGTTCGACGCGTTGACCATGCGGTTGGTCGACGGTGTCAACGCCCTTCCCCATCTGGTGCTCGGGGTGGTCATCGCCGCGATGTGGCGGGGCGCCCCGCTCGCGATCATCGCGTCCATCGCGCTGACCCACTGGCCCGCGGTGGCTCGTGTGGTCCGCGCCGAACTCCTGAGTCTGCAGACCGCGGGATGGATCGAGTCGGCGCGGCTCGCGGGCGCGGGCCGCACTTTCATCGCCACCCGGCACATGGTGCCCGCGGTGACCGGGCAGGCCCTGGTCGCGATGGTGGTGCTTCTGCCCCACGCGGTCTGGCACGAGACCACACTGTCGTTCCTCGGCGTGGGTCTGTCGCCGGATCGGGCGAGCCTGGGCACCCTGCTCGACGACGCCCGCGGCGACGTGCTCACCGGTGCGTGGTGGACGCTGGTGGTGCCGGGGCTGGCGCTGATCGCCGCCGCGCTCGCGGTGACGCGCCTGGGAACACTGGTGGCGCGGCGTCACCGACCGCCGGCCGGGAGCGTCTGGTGACGGCGGCGGTCGCCTCCCTGGCCGGCGTCACGGTGGACGTGTCCGCGGACCGGGGCCGGCGGCGCACCGCGGTGCGCGTGCTCGACGACGTCTCGCTCGAACTCGCACCCGGCACGGTCACGGCGCTGATCGGCGAATCCGGCTGCGGCAAGTCGATGGTCGCCTCGGCTCTGTGCGGACTGCTCCCCGTCGGCTCGGTCGCCACCGGACGCGTGCGGATCGGCGACCGCACGCTGGACCCTCGCGACTCGGCGTGGCATCGGGTACGAGGACGAGAGGTGGGCCTGGTCCCGCAGTCGCCGGCCACGAGCTTCACGCCGGTGCGGACCATCGGAAGCCACTTGTCCGAGACGGTGACGGTACTGGGCGCGGACCGCTCGGTCCGTGAACTGGCCGACGCGGTCGCGTATCCGGCGCGGGCGCTGGACCGGTATCCGCACGAGGTGTCCGGCGGGATGGCGCAGCGTGCGGCGATAGCCGGGGCCGTCGCGGGCCGGCCGCGAGTCCTCGTCGCCGACGAGCCGACCTCGGCGCTCGACCCCGAGTTGGCCGCGGCGACCTGGCGGTTGCTCGCCGGAGCCGCGGCCGACGGCGCGGGCGTCCTCGTCGTCACCCACGACATCGAGACCCTCCGGCAGGTCGGCGTCTGCGATGCGATCGCCGTGATGCGCGAGGGCCGACTGCTCGCCCGGTTCTCAGCCGGCGAGTTCGACGGCCTCGCCGCCACGTCGGCGTCGGACGCGGCGGACGCTGCGTACTCTGCGGACGCGACGACGCGACTGACCGACGACGAGTACATCGCGCAGTTCCTGCAGGAGGTCCGGTGATCGAGGCGAAGGGTTTGACCGTCTGCTACGACGGTGTCGAGGTGGTGAGCGACGTGGACGTCGACGTCCGTCCCGGCTCGATCACCGGTGTCCTCGGGCGGTCGGGCAGTGGCAAGACCACGCTGCTGCGGGCTCTCGCCGGCCTGGTCCGGCCCGCTCGCGGATCGGTCACGTACGGCGGATCGGTCTGTCCGAGGCCGGGATCGATCGCCATGCTCGCGCAGCATCCGCGACAGGTGGCCGATCCCCGATGGACCCTGGCCCAGACCATCACCGAACCGGCGCGGATCGCCGGCAGGCGCGCCGAGCGCGACACCGCCGCCGTCGCGGCGCAACGCGCCGGGCTCGCCCTCGATCTTCTCGACCGGTTCCCGTCACAAGTGAGCGACGGTCAGCTCCAGCGCGCCTGCCTGGCACGAGTGCTCGTGCAGCGTCCGGGATATCTGCTGTGCGACGAGCCGACGGCGATGCTCGACCCGATCTCGGCGCGCGCCGTCGTCGAGGTGATCAGCGCGCTGGCGCGCGACGGGGTCGGCGTCGCACTCGTGAGCCACAGCCGCGCGCTCGTGCGAGCGCGCAGCCGGTGTGTGCTGGACCTGTCGGACGACGCTGCGGGTCAGCTGCCGGCCGTCGGCCGGACCGACGTGGAACCCGTCACCGACTCGTCGTCGTTGTAGGCGCAGGCCCCCTGTTCCACCTCGTCCATGCGGTCCTCGTCGGCCGGGTCCACCCGCAGCCCGACCGTCCACTTGATGAGAAGCGCGATGATCAACGTCAGGACGAACGAGTAGCCGATGACCGCCAGCAGTGCCACCACCTGGTGTCCGAGGAGTGCCCCGCCGCCGCCGAAGAACAGCCCGTCGTGGCCCGAGTCGTTGATCTCACGGCTGCCGAAGAAACCGACGGCGAGGGTGCCGAGAACGCCGCCGACGAAGTGGACGGCGATCACGTCGAGCGCGTCGTCGTATTTGAAGACGTCCTTGAGCCGCAGCGCCAGGTGGCAGACGGCGCCCGCCAGCACGCCGATGACCAACGCGCTGACGGTGCTGACGTATCCGGCCGCGGGAGTGATCGTCGCCAGTCCGGCGACGCCGCCGGTCACCGCGCCGAGCACGGTGGCCTTGCGGGTCAGGACCCATTCGATGAACAGCCAGACCACCAGGGCCGCCGCACCGGCGACGTGCGTGTTCAGCAGGGCCTGCGCGGCGAGCCCGTCGGCGCGCAGGCCGTCGCCCGCGTTGAACCCGAACCAGCCGACCACAGGATTCCGGCGCCGACGATCACGAACGGGATCGAGTGCGGCAGCGGAGCGCGGTTCCCGAACACCTTCCGCCGGCCGAGCACCAGCAGCAACGCGACCACGGCGGCTCCCGCCGACGCGTGCACCACCATTCCGCCGCCCAGTCCTGCGCTCCGAGTTTCACCAGCCAGCCGCCCGGGTTCCACAGCCAGTGCGTGATCGGCGGGTACACCACCACCGACCAGGCGATCAGGAACACCACCCACCCGAAGGCCTTCAACCGGCCGACCACCGCGCCGGTGATCAGCGCGGGTGTGATGATCGCGAACATCATCTGGTAGGCGACGAAGGCGAGCGTCGGAATCGCCAGATGCGTCGCGGCGTCGACCACGTGACGCGGGTTGGTGGGCACCGACCCCAGATCCGAGAGCCCGAACAGTTCGAGATCGCCGGTGACCCCGCCCTTCGACGGCCCGAACGCCAGGGTGTATCCGATGACGACCCACGTGAGAGTGACGATTCCGATCGGCACGATGTTCTGCTGCATCATCGTCAGCACGTTCCGCTTGCTGACCATGCCCGCGTAGAACAGCGCCAGACCCGGTGTCATGAACAGCACCAGGGCCGCGCAGATCAGCACCCAGCCGGTGTCACCCGGACTCACTTCCAGGGACGCTCCGGCGGCCAGCACGCTCGCTGAAGGTTCAGACATTCACTCGTCTCCTCGGCTTGTCGGAGTCTGCAGGCTCCTCCTGCAGGGGGTTGGCGAAACCGCGGGCGGGGTGAGCCGCGGCCGTCGTCACTGCTGGCCCCGCCACGGTTGTGCGGGGCCGATCGGTGCACCGAGCACTTCCTCGCGCACGATCGACCAGAAGGCCCGGACCCGTTCGGTGACGGGCTGGCGCTCCACGCCGAGCACCTTGAAGATGAGTCCGCAGTCGCCGGGGAGCCGGCTAGCGCCGCTGTAGGCGCCGTCGATGAGGCCGGTCGGCACTCGGACCAGGATGGCCTCGGCGTACTCGGGCGGGGTCAGCATGACAACGTTGCCGAAGACGTCGTAGCGCCCCATGGCGCCGGGATGGCGGATGGGGCTGCGCTGCGGTTCGATCAGGATCTTCTCGGTGAACAACCGCGTCCCGTCGGGGCGCCGCGCCTTCATCAGCGAGGAGAAGACGTCGTACCCGAAGACCTCGTCGGCGCGGTGGTGCTTGCGGCCGGACAGCACGATCTCCGAGGACAGCAGGGTCGCCGACTCGGCGATCTCGATGTCGCTCGTCACCACGTACCGCGAGTTGCGGTGCGGGATCGTCGAACCCGGGAGGTACTCGACGTAGGCCCCGTCGCCGAGCACGAAGGTCTGCGCGTGCACGGCGTAGTTGGCGTCCATCTGCTGCACCTTGGTGGCCGACTGGGTGGTGATGTGGACGCGCGTATCGGTCTCGGCCACGACGTCGACCGACAGGCGGTCGCCCTGCACCACTCCGCCGGAGGTGGAGACGATGCAGACGCACGCCATGTCGGGGACGGCCTCGTCCCAGTACAGGGCCTGCTGCACCAGCAGCGGCGTCTGGCGGTACAGGTCGGCGAGAACGGTTCTGCCACGCCGTTGTTCGAATCGCATTCGCAACGCACCGATCTTTCCGGGGGTGCCCACCCGGGCCTGTCTGGGCTGATCCTGGTAGATCGCCAGCTCGGGCAGGTCCACGGCGCCCACGGCCTCGGTCAGCCGCCGACGGAGTCGAAGAGGACTCCGTGGGCGATCAGGTCGACGACCTCTTCGACACCCTCTCCGGTCTTGCAGTTGGTGAACACGAAGGGCTTACCGTTGCGCTGCGCGGCCGAATCGCGTTCCATCACCGACAGATCCGCGCCGACGTACGGCGCCAGATCGGTCTTGTTGATGACGAGGATGTCCGACTGCGCGATGCCCGGACCGTTCTTGCGCGGGATCTTGTCGCCGGCGGCCACGTCGATCACGTAGATGAAGAAGTCGACGAGGGCCGGGCTGAAGGTGAGCGTCAGGTTGTCGCCGCCGCTCTCGATGAACACGATGTCGGCGTCGGGGAAGGTCGCCTCCATCTCCTCGACCGCGGCCAGGTTCATGCTCGGGTCCTCCCGCACCGCGGTGTGCGGGCACGCGCCGGTCTCGACGCCGACGATCCGCTCCTCGATGAGCACCCCTTTGAGCGCCTTCTGCACGTGCTTGGCGTCTTCGGTGGTGACGACGTCGTTGGTGATGATCAGCACGCTGGTGCCGCGCTCCACGAAGTGCGGCGTGATCGCCTCCAGCAGTGCCGTCTTGCCCGAGCCGACGGGTCCGCCGACGCCGATGCGAGTGGTCTTCTTCATTGGGTCCTCAATTCAAGAACATGCGTACGTGCGATCGGACATGGATCGGCGCGAAGATGTCGAGCATGGGAGCGAACGTGGACATGTCGTCCAAGCTCAGGTCTTTCACCGCGTGGTAGTCCTCGTCGGCGGTCGCGCCGACATCGAAGAGGATCTGCTGGGTGTCCATGTGGTCCACGCGAACCACCCGCAGCGCCGCTCCCACCACGGTCGCGGCGACGCCGTACTGGTGGATGCCGAACGACTCCTGTTCGCCGGCACCGATTTCGGCGAGCACCAGGGCCCGGGTGGCGGGATAGGTGCCGGGCACCTCGCCCGATTTGATCCGCTCGAGCCAGTCGGCGATCGGCGCCAGACGGAGTCCCAGTTCGGCGAGCTTGCGGCCCATCCGCGTCACCATGACGCGGCCCTCCTCGTTGAGCTTGCGCTCGATCACCGCGAAGTCGGCATCCGCGAGCCCCGCGTCGTCGCAGGCGAGCGCGGCGCGGTGCGCGTGCAGCACGGCGATGCCGTCGCAGGACGCTCCCTGCTTCACGCACACCTGCACGAACTGCCGCAGGCTCTCGGCGTCGGTGACCAGGCCTTCGGCGACGGCCGTCTCCAGGCCGTTGGAGAAGGAGAACGAGCCGACCGGCAGCATCGTGTCGGAGAACTGCATCGCCCGCATGAAGCGGGTGATGTCGGGGACGGCGCCGGTCTCGGTCACGTCAGTGGTCGTCACCGGCGTGGCCGTGCGGATGCGTGTGGGTGTGGCCCCCGCCCTCGCGGGCCGCACCGCCGAACAGCCGTCGAGCCTCGTGCGGCGCGATGTACGGGATCACCTCGGCGCCGGGGATGAACCGGTGCACCACGCCCTCGAGTGCGTGCGTGCGCATCACCGAGTTCATCACCGGCTGCGCGACGGTGAGCGGCACGTACACCTTGACGCCCTTGACCACGGCGGGCCAGTGCGGGTTGCCGATCGCATGCCCCAGCTCCAGACGGGTCTGGATCACGGTGTTCTCGTCGCGTCCAGCCACCTGGCTCAGGTCCACCTCCATCACGTCCTGAAGGGTGATCCGGGCGATGATCGCGGTCTTTGCGTCCTCGTCGTATTCGAGCACGTCGCCGTCGCGGAGCTGCACGCCGCGGTCCAGCGACACGGCCACCTCGTCGCCGTTGGCGGTGGTCCGCCGCAGCCGCGACTTCTGCGCCTCCCACTGGTCGAGGAAGACGTAGTCGCAGTCGGCGTCGGCCAACCGCGCCTTCCATTCGTCGTCGTGCTCGTTGCCGAGAATCGACTCCACGACGTTGAGCCCGGTCGCCGGACTTTTCATGAAGAGTTGCCTCCGTAATACGGTCGGTAGCGGGTGCGGTCAGCTGATGAAGTTCAGCTGAAGAAGTACAGCTGGTTGAGACTGATGTGGGTGGCCGGTTCGACGTACGCGTGCTCGCCGTCGACGGTGACCGCGAAGGTCTCGGGATTCACCTCGATGTCGGGTATGTAGTCGTTGCGGACCATGTTGTCCTTGCTGATCTCACGGGTGTCCTGGACGGGGATCACCTGGCGTTCGAGTCCGTACCGTTCGGCGATCCCCGACTCGTACGCCGCCTTGGAGACGAAGGTCGCGGACGTCTCCTGCAGGGTCTTCCCGTAGGCGCCGTACATCGGGCGGTACATCACCGGCTGCGGGGTCGGCAGGGACGCGTTCGGATCACCCATCGCATGCCAGTTGATCACTCCGCCCTTGATGACGGTGCGGGGCTTGGCGCCGAAGAAGGCCGGCTCCCACAGCACCAGGTCGGCCATCTTGCCCGGGGCGATCGAACCGACCGAGTGGGCCAGACCGAAGGTGATCGCCGGATTGATCGTCACCTTGGCGACGTAGCGGAGCACGCGGAAGTTGTCGTTGCCCGGCGCGTCCTCGGGCAGCTTGCCGCGGGACCGCTTCATCGCGTCAGCCATCTGAACGGTGCGCAGCCAGTTCTCGCCGATCCGGCCCATCACCTGCGAGTCGCTCGACACGATCGAGATGACGCCCATGTCGTGCAGCACGTTCTCTGCGCCGATCGTCTCGGCGCGGACGCGGCTCTCGGCGAAGGCGACGTCGGACGGCACCAGCGGATTCAGGTTGTGGCAGACCATGATCATGTCGAACAGCTCCGCCTGCGAGTTGATCCCGTAGGGCAGCGTCGGGTTGGTGGACGCGGGCAGCACATTGCGTTCCGCGGTCACGCGGAGCAGGTCGGGCGCGTGACCGCCGCCCGCGCCCTCCTAGTGATAGGTGTGAATCGTCCGGCCGTCGAATGCGGCGATGGTGTCCTCGACGTAGCCGGCCTCGTTCAGCGTGTCGGTGTGGATCGCCACCTGGATGTCGTAATCGTCGGCGACGGCCAGCGCCGTCTTGATCGCCTCCGGTGTGGAACCCCAGTCCTCGTGGATCTTGAGACCGCCCGCCCCGGCGAGCAGTTGCTCCTCGATCGGCGGACGCCTCGACGAGTTGCCCTTGCCGCAGTGCAGGACATTCACCGGCAGACCTTCGTTGGCCTTGAGCATCATCTCCAGATTCCATGCGCCGGAGGTGATCGTGGTGCCGTTGGTTCCGTCGGTGGGACCGACGCCGCCGCCGATCAGCGTGGTGATGCCGCCGGACAGTGCGGTGTACGACTGCTGCGGCGAGATCATGTGGACGTGCGAGTCGAGGCCCGCCGCGGTGAGGATCAACTGCTCGCCGGAGATCGCATCGGTGGCCGGCCCGGTGATCAGGCCCGGCGTGACTCCGTGCATGGTGGACGCGTTGCCCGCCTTGCCGATACCGGCGATCTTGCCGTCCTTGATACCGACGTCGGCCTTCACCACGCCCAGTTCGGCGTCGATGATGACGACGTTGGTGATGACGATGTCGAGGGCGCCGGTGTCGCTCGTCGACGACGGGTCCTGGCCCATACCGTCGCGCAGCGTCTTGCCTCCGCCGTAGATGGCTTCGTCTCCGATGACCCGGAGGTCCTTCTCCACCTCGACGTACAGATCGGTGTCGCCGAGGCGGATCTTGTCGCCGGCGACCGGACCGAAGAGTCCCGAGTAATCCTTCCGAGAAATGCTGGTCATCACTTGTCCTCAATTTCTGACGTACGGGCTTGTGCGGGCTGTGGCGCGGACTTGAAGCCTCGCTGCTCGAGCAGGTCCACCACGTGCTGATAGCGCGGCCGGTAGACGTCGCGCACCGGAGCCCAGCCGTTGACGATGCCGTTGAACCCGTACACCCGGCTCTTGCCGGCGAACGGAACCAGCGTCACGTCCTGTTCGTCGCCCGGCTCGAATCGCACCGCGGTGCCCGCCGGAATGTTTAGGCGCCATCCGAAGGTGGCGGGCCGATCGAACTCGAGTGCCCGGTTCGCCTCCGTGAAGTGGAAGTGTGATCCGACCTGGACCGGCCGGTCACCGGTGTTGCGCACGGTGATCTTCTGTCGGGGCCGCCCGACGTTGAGCTCGATCGGCTCGTCCCGCAGGACGTACCCGCCCACCGGGACTCCCGAGGGCACCCCATCGTCGTTCGTCGAATTCTCCGAGGCCATGCTGCGCTACCCTTCGTAAGCTCGCCGAGTGGTGGTCAACGAATCGGATTGTGGACCGTCACGAGACGGGTGCTGTCGGTGAACACGGCTTCCACTCGGACCTTGGTGATCATGTCGCCGACGCCTTCCATCACGTCGTCGACGGTGAGGACGTTGGCGGCCTCGCTCATGACCTGTTCGACGGTCTTGCCGTCGCGAGCGCCCTCGAGTGCGGCGGCGGTGATGATCACGACGGACTCGGGGTGGTTCAGTTTGAGCCCGCGGGCTTTTCGACGTTCGGCCACCATCGCGAGATTCAGAATCGTCAGCTTGTCGAGCTCACGCGGCGTCAAATGCATGCCATCCCCTTGAAAGACATCGAGCGGTGATCCCGCCGCCGTCTCCGCACGGAAGACCGCGGTGTGACTCATGTGATTTGAACTAGCACCGGCTCCGACTCGCCGCTGAGTTCTGGACAACTCGCCCGAAGACCGGCGCACGGTAGCACCCGATGGCGCGGAATGTGTTCCAGATCAGTGGATTTCGGCCGTCCGAATGGTCACGCCACTTTCCGGCGTCGACGACCCCACTCGGCGATAAGACCTCGCCGTCAACCGTAGGTGCGGCGCACGGCGTCCGACTCGGTCGGCAGCGGCTGATCAGGGCACTTCTCGAGAACCCGGGAGATCGCGTCCTTCTCGGCGCCGGTGACCCACAGGCGGTACTTGAGTTTGACCGCCACCTGCCGCGCCACGTATGCGCAGCGAAAGCTCTTGTTCGGCACGAGCCAGGACGCCGCGTCCGAGTCGGACTTGGCGGAGTTGGGGGCGCGCGTCGAGGCGATCAGGTTCAGCGGATCGTTCGAGAAGGCGATCCGCTCGGCCCGGCTCAACTGCTGTGCGCCCTTCTGCCACCCGTCGCCCAGGCTCACGACGTGGTCGATCGGCACCAATGCCGATGTCTTGTTCCCGCGCACGAATTCGACCACCGAGCCGGTGTACGGGTCGTGCAGAGTCCCTGACTGCACCACGCACGGCGGCACGCGGGGCGAGGTGCCGCGGACCTTGCACGTCACATCGGTCAGATCGCGGGAGAGGATGTCCTCCCGCGTACTCAGCCCGTTGCGACCCCAGGCGGCGGTTTGGTCGTCGGTCCATGCCGGACCGAACTCGGCGCGCGCGTACCCCGTCTTCGGCGCCCGCCCCTTGACCGCGAGTCGCGCCAGCCCGGCCCGCGCCGTCCCCACGGGAGCGGGCGCCTGCGTCTCCGGCTCGACGGCCCCGGACGGGGACACCGGTACGGGAACGTGCGAGCGCGTCACCGAGGGAGTTGCCGGAGCCTGCGCGGCGGGCGCGGGCAGCGAGCATCCGGACACCAGGCCGGCGACGAGCGCTCCGGAGGCGACTGCCAGAGCTGTCCGTCGCGGCCTCCTCGTCATTCCCACATGCGCGAGAGTAGACGGCGCCTCGGACACCGGAACCAGCGAGTCTCGACTGCCACTCAAGACTTCCCCGGCGCCCCGTGCGTTAACCAGAAGTGAGGTCAGGTTAACTTCGGGTGTCCGGATCTCCGCGGAGCGCGGCGCGCACCAGATATTCACAGCAACCCCGCAGGTAAAACGCACTTTCTTTCATGCACGAACGGCACTGTGTTCGTAGCCACCACCGCAGGTGAATGTGATTCGGGTCTGCATAGAGATACCGATTCGACCGGTTGTGTAACGATTTTCTGGCATCGCCCGATGCGGCCAACTCCTACCGAAAGGCGAACACATGTTCCCCGCTCTGACCCAGTTCTTCAACGACTTCACCGTCTTCGGCGGCGACCTCCTGCACGTCGCCATCACCATCGGTTTCGGCGGATAGGCCACCGTTGGACGCCGGTACGCGGCCCCTCGACGCAGGGGCTTTGCGTACCGGCGTTCGCGTCCTGTTAGACTGATCTCCGGTCGTCGGCAAGACGCTCAGGGGCTATGGCGCAGTTGGTAGCGCGACTCGTTCGCATCGAGTAGGTCAGGGGTTCGATTCCCCTTAGCTCCACAGAAGTGAGGCCAGGTCAGAGGAAATCCTCGACCTGGCCTCACTCGTTCTCACGGCCGCATCCCCGGAAGCGCTTCCGCCAACAGACGAGCGATGAGAAGACGGCGCACGCCACCGCCACGCTGATCGGCACCGCCCACGCGATCACGCCGAGACCAGCCAAGATCAGCAGCATCACCAGGGGCACGAACAGCGGGAGGAGCGAGCCCGCACCGGGCCACGAGCTCATGAGCCGTCGCCGGCGGCGGCGTCGGGTAGGTGGACGCGCCGCGCGTGATCGACGAACTCCGCCAACGCACGCCACGGGTCCGCTACCTGTGCGGCCCCCCGACATGCCCGCAGGATCATCCCGCCACGCGCCGCGCACTGCGGCGCTGATCTCAGCGTCATCACCCGTGACCTGTACGGAGAGTTCTTCCATCCGGCTCACGAGCTTCTGCACGCGCGGGTCGTCGGCGGTCGCACCGGACAGGCGCAATTCCTCGACTCGTCGGTACAGATGAGGCCATTCGATCTCGGTCCGGTAGGCCAGGCCCGGACCGGTCTCCGCCGCTGCGGCAGCGAGGCGCTCGCGTTGCTCCCCGTTCAAGTGGCGGTCGAGCACCTCGCCCGCGCCGGTGCGAGCCGCTCGCATGAGCCGCAGCATCTCCGCAGGGTCGACGCACTCGACACTGGCGTCCCCGGCGGCGACCACTGCGGCCAGTCGTTCCCGCAACCGGCCCAGAGCGATCAGTTCCGCATCGACGCGCCGGAGTTGATCAGACAGCACCCGTAGCGGGGCGAGCCATCTCGTCCCAGTGATGCAGGGTCCGCACCGTCAGTCCGCTCGTCTCCGCGACCTGACCGGCGCTCCACCGCTTCGACACGTTCGCCATGTCTCCACCATGCAACCTCACGTCGCGTGAGGCGCAAGCCGCGCGAGACACACCGCGCGTGAGCTCCACCCCGAACTCCGGAAATCGGACGCTACCTGCGGTTTCGTGTCTCACCTCACAAACTGGGCGAGGCGCCGTCGTTGACCTGCAATATCACCGAACTACTACAAAGCACCATAGGCGCTTGGTAACGACCTAATAACGGTATCGCGACGAACTCATGTACGTTCGTCCGCAGTCCTCGAACAGCCGCCGTTCGCGGCCCGAATCGCCTGCGTGGCCGGCTGTCGAGAGGAAGCCACCCTCCCCGACACCAAGGTCTGACCATGCATCCGAATCGCAAACCACTGAAGTCCGCCCTGCTCGTCGCGGCCGGCCTGGTTCCGGTCACCGGAGCCCTGATGGGCGTGACGTCGAGTTCCCCGGACCGCGTGGCATCCTCCGACCACGCCGCGGCCTCGACGCCCATCCGTGCCGAGGCCGACCCCCGTCCGGCACCGTCGACCACCCAGACCCCAGTCCGGCCGGTCGCCGCCACACGGCACGCCACCCCTCCCGCACCCGCGCTGCCCGCCTCGGTGACGACCGGCGTGATCCCGCGCATCAACTTCGAGGCCTACCGCTCGGCTGCGGCCACGATGGCCAAGACCACGCCCCGATGCCATATCGATTGGAAGCTGATCGCAGGCATCGGCCGGGTGGAGTCGCAGCACGCCAACTTCGGTGACGCCGACTCGCGCGGCCAGTTGCGGCATCCGATATACGGCCCCGTCCTCGACGGCTCGCTCGCCGGCAACCAGGTCATCGCAGACACCGATGGCGGACGCCTCGACGGCAACGCACAGTACGACCGCGCCGTCGGACCGACCCAGTTCCTCCCCGCGACGTGGGAACACTATGCGGCCGACGGCAACGGCGACGGCAAGGCCGACCCGCAGAACCTCTTCGACGCGGCACTGACGACGGCGCGCTACCTCTGCGACGAGAACCTGGACCTGGCCGATCCGGCCGGGCAGAGCCGCGCCGTCCTGCGATACAACAACTCCGCCGAGTACGTCAGCAACGTCCTCGGATTCGCGCGGAGTTACTGAGCGCGCCATTCCACCGCGCGCGTCCGTTCACGCGACGCCGTTCTGTCGTCCGACTAGACGACTTAAGCCGGTTTGTCCGACCCTTCGCATACCATCCCGGATGTCCGACTGAGGGGTTTCATCCCTCAGGCAACACCTTTCACAGGAGTCCGAGATGACAAACCCCGAGTCGCAGCCTCAGCAGCCGAATCCGTACGGTCAGCAGCCGAATCCTTACGGTCAGCCGTACCCGTACGCCCCGCAGCCGCCGGCGAAGAAGCGAAAGAAGTGGCCGTGGATCGTCGGCGGACTGGTGGTGCTGTTCATCGCCGTGATCGCGGGCTGCTCAGCAATGGTCGGCGGCGTCGCGAATGAGATCGACAAGGCCGCGAACAGCACCGCCACCGTCACCTACCGGGTCACCGGCGGGGGTACCGCGTCGGTGACCTACAGCGACAAGGACTTCAACATGGCCCAGGACACCGCAGCGCAGCTGCCCTGGACCAAGGACGTGACCCTGCAGGGGTTCGGCAAGATCGCCAGCCTCACCGCCACGAACGACTTCGAGGCCGACGCGAGCCAGACGATCACCTGCGAGATCCTGGTGAACGGCCAGGTGAAGAACACCCAGACCAGCAAGGGTCCGGCGGCCACCGCGAACTGCACCTACAGCGTTCCCACCGAGGAGAGCCAGCCGAGCAGCTAGTCGCCCGGGTTGTCCGCAGGTCCCGTCGCCATGACGGGACCTGCACGCCCCGGCCCACGACGATAAGCTCAGCGGCATGGCGCTCAGTGATACAGAGGTCGCGACGGTCCTCGACCGCGCGATCGCGACGATCGACCCGATGCTCGACGTGCTCATCACCGCCGATCCGCTGGACCTGAAGCCTCGGACGCACGCCTTCCAGAATCCGCGGAACTGCCTCGACCGCAGTGCCGTCGCAGCGTCCGGCGTTCTCAACGTCCTCGACTGGCCGGGTACCGCCGGATGGGACGACCTGCCACTGCGCGACCACGCCGACTGGTGGGTCTCCCGCATCGGTCTGGTGACGACCGGCGGCGTCGCGTTCCCCAGCATCTTCGGTCCCTGGACCAAGAAGCTGCCGATGTCCGATTACCTGGGATTCGCCAGCCAGGCGCTGGTGCTGCGTGCGGTGAGCCGTGAGTACGGCGTGGTGTCACGCGACGCCGCGGTCACGATGCTCGCATCGATCCTGTTCGGCCGGAACCTCGATGTCCGACTCGAATCCCCTGCCGACGCCGAACCCTTCGACGACGGTTCGACCCGCCGAGAGAAGGCGTTCGTGTCCCGGCTGTGGAGCGTTGGCCGCACCCTTCACGACCTGTCCCGGTCGCTCGGCGATCGACCGGGCTCTCCACGCC
Source organism: Gordonia sp. LUNF6 (assembly GCF_047041125.1). NCBI lineage: Bacteria > Bacillati > Actinomycetota > Actinomycetes > Mycobacteriales > Gordoniaceae > Gordonia > Gordonia sp. LUNF6. The sequence continues at coordinate 902,830 of NZ_CP178181.1, read as the reverse complement.
TGTTGAGCTGGCTGGGCTGGATCCCGTTCGTCGGCGGCGCCGCGAGCTATCTCGGTGAACTCATCGCACTTCGCCGCGCTGCCAAACTGTGCAGGGAATGGGTAGTCGCCCACCCCGACACGATCAGCACCGGCGAGCAGCCCTGACAGCGTGCATCTCGCGGAAGACGCCTACGACTCCTCGTCGTCCTGAGAATCGGCCGCCGCGTTGCGCGCGGCGGCGATCTCCAGCGCACGACGCGCCGTCGCCTCATCCGGATAGGGTCCCATCCGATTGAATACGTTGCCGATCTTGCCCTGCGTCACGTTGCCCGTGGAGAGATCGAAGTACCACTGGTCGTCGTCGCTCATGTCTCCAGCCTAGGGCGAATCATGCCGCACGGCAGCGTTACACAGCCGTTCGACGGAACTGCAGGCTGTCGTGATCATCGTCGGCGCTGTCGTCGTACTCGGACTGGTAGGCGAAGTCGTAAGTCGGGAGATGGTCGAAGGCCGGGTCCTCGTCGTCGATCTCGAGGACGATCGCTCCGCCGGGCCGGCGGAGGCGTGCGGGCGGCTCCATGTAGGTGGGTTCGGCTCGACGAGACTGCAGCCGCTCGTCCTCCAACCGCTGACGTCGGCGGCGAGCCGCGCGCTGAGCAGCTCGCGCGTGCTCCTCACGCACTGTTCTGCGCAGGAACACCAGGTACAGCGAGAACACCGCGACCATCGCGACCGCGGCGATGATCCCCCACGGCCGGAAGACGAATGCGCCGACGATAGATCCGATCGTGAGCACTGCCAGGATGAGGACCATCCGCTGCCGTTCGCGGTACTGCATCCGCTCACGTTCGGCCACATGGTCCGGTCCGCGCCCGCCGCGACCGCGGAGTTCGCGCGCCGTCGGAGCAGACCCCGCGTCGTCGTCCAGGACGGAGCCGAACTCGCCCGCCGCCGCTGCATCGTCGTCATCGTCCTGCGCGTACTCGTCCTGCGCGTACTCGCTCTCGTCGTCCTCGGTGTCGTACTCGTCGTACTCGTACGCGTCCTGGTCGTCCTCGGCGTGCTCCTCGTACTGGTCTTCCTCGAACACCTCGCCGTCGTTCGCCTCGTCGTATGCCTCGTCCACCGGGATCTGATCCGCGTCACGCGCGGCCTGTGCCTCGTCGAGGTCGACCACGTCCGCTACAACCACCGGGATCTGGTCGGTCATCTCGACCGCCGACAGGACGTCCACGTCCGGCCCCGCCTCAGACTCCGCCTCAGGCTCCTCGGCAGACTCTTCGGCGTCGACCATCTCGGCGTCGTCCAGTCCATCCAGGTCGGCGTCGTCGAGTTCGACATCGACCACATCGTCGTCCTCGGTCTCCGCCGGTGTCTGGTCTCCGGCTTCGTCGACGAGCTCCGCGTCGACGGTCTCGATGACCCCCGAATCGGCCTCCAGACGGTCGACGTCGTCATCCCGATCGTCGACTGCCGCATCCGCTTCGTCCGCCGCTTGCGTCGCGGAAACGGCCGTGACGTCGGCCTTGCGCTGCGCGGCCTTCGCCTGTTCGGCGGCCTTCGCGGCGGCGCGCTGGGCGGCGCGCGCCCGAGCCGCGGTCCTGCTCGACGTCCGCCGACTCGAGCCGCCACGGTGCACCAGGCGGGTGTTCGCAGCCGCTTCGGTTGTCTTGCGGGCCTGAGGCCGACCGCGCAGCACCATGGGGACCAGCACGAACAGCCAAACTGCGATCAGGGTCACCCACAGCACAGAAGTCGGCATGACCGGCAGCTCCTTTCCGGGTCGAGCGACGAGTATCCACTCCACAGGGTAGGAACCGTCCGACGGCGTGCGGCTCAGGCGCGCCGGGGAACTTCCATTTCTCAGCGAACGATCAGCACCTCAGACGGCGTGGGCGCGACCGGCGCGGATCAGTGTGTCGACCGCGCTCCCCGACACCTCGTCGACGGTGAGCCCGAACAGCAGATGGTCGCGCCACCGCGCGTTCACATCCATGTACCGCTTCAACAATCCCTCGCGACGGAAGCCGATCTTGGTCAGCACCGCCTGCGACGCCGCGTTCTCCGGCTGCACGGTGGCTTCCAGCCGGTGCAGTCCGACCGGCCCGAAGGCGTGATCGACACCCAGCGCCACGGCGGCCGAGGCCACGCCACCGCCCGCCACGTCGGAATCGACCCAGTACCCGATCCACGCGCTGCGCACCGCCCCGCGCTGAACGTTGCCGATGGTCAGCTGCCCGGCGTACCGTCCGTCCACCTCGATCACGAAGGGCAGCACCGTTCCGCGCTTGGCCTCGGACTTCAGGAGCGAGAACAGCGGCGCCCAGGACGACGGCTGGTGGCGCGCGTCCCACGGCCCCTGGCCGGTCGGTTCCCACGGAAGCAAGTCGTTCTGGTTCTTGATCCGCAGTCGACTCCACTCGCCCGCATCACGCATCCGGATCGGGCGCACGCGAACCACACCGGACTTGACCCGGACGGGTCCCAGCTCCGCCGGCCAACCCGGGCTCCGCGGCGAATCGACCAACCACCTCAGCACAGGGCGATTGTAGTCAGGCGGCCCGGCCCGCTATCCGCGCTGCGCCAAGAACATGACATCGACGTGATCACCGGTCCGCAGTTCTTCGACGTCCTCGTCCACCACGATCAGGCAGTTGGCCTCGGCCAACTCCGCCAGCAGATGGGAGGCGCCGCTCTCCGACTCGCCGATCACCTGGACGAGATACTCCCCGGACCGCTCGTCGCGCATCAGCTGGCCGCGCAGGAATCCGCGCCGGCCCTCCACCGACAGAATCGGGCCGATCGTCCGTGCCGTCACCATGCGCCGCATCGGCTGCCGTTTGCCGAGGGCGATGCGGATGAGGGGCCGGACCATCACTTCGAAGGTGACGAGCGCGCTGACCGGGTTGGCGGGCAGCAGGAAGGTGGGGATCTCGTCCCGCCCGAGCCGTCCGAAGCCCTGCACCGATCCCGGATGCATTGCCACACGCCCGATCTCGAGGTCGCCGAGATCGGCGAGCGCCTCGCCCACGGCGCGCGACGCGGCCCCGCCGATCGATCCGCAGATCACCACGATCTCCGACCGGATCAGCTGGGCCTCCACGGCTTCGCGCAGGCGGGCGGGGTCGCGCTCGGCGATCCCGACGCGGTGCACGTCGGCGCCGGCGTCGCGCGCGGCGGCCGCGAGGGAATAGCTGTTGATGTCGAAGACCTGCCCGGCACCGGGTTTCCGATCGATGTCGACCAGTTCGTTGCCGACGGCGATCACCGAGACCCGCGGTCGCGGATGCACCAGGACCCGCGACCGTCCGACCGCGGCCAGCAGACCGACCTGCGCGGGGCCGATCACCGCGCCCGCGCTGACCGCGACGTCACCGGGACGGACGTCGTCGCCGGTGCGCCGGACGTAGTCGCCGCTGTCGACGGCGTGCCCGACCATCACCCGCGATTCGCCCCCGTCGGTCCATCTGACCGGCACGACCGCGTCGGCCAGCGTGGGCATCGGCGCTCCGGTCTCGACCCGGACCGCCTGTCCCGGCTGCAGCCGGGTCGGGGTGCGCGAACCCGCGGTCACGTCTCCGACCACCGGGAGATGCACCACGAGCCGGCCGCTGTCGTCGAGTTCCTCCACCTCGATCCCGTCCGCGTTCAGCTCGGTCACATCGTCGGGGGCGGGAGCGCCGGCCGGCGCCACATCCACCGCGCGCACCGCGTAACCGTCGACGGCGGCTTGATCGAAACCGGGCAGCGGGTCGGAGGTGACGACCTCCTCCGCGCACAGCAGGCCCTCGGCCTCGGAGATGGCCACCTGCACCGGTCGCGGTGCGACCACCGAAGCCGTCACGAGGCTCAAATGGTCCTCGACCGAGCGCATAGTTCTCCTCACGTCCCCCGAGTGGTCTCAGATCGGTGCGCGCCGACCGCTCGCACGACCGGGCAACGCGCAGTTCGAGGCTAACGGCCCGCTCCGCGCAGAGCCCGCAGGCGCGCTGAACACAGCGAGATCGGTCAGTCGTCGGCGAGCCGTCGAACCAGCCATTCCCGCAGCTCCGGACCGTAGTCGTCACGGTCGAGAGCGAAGTCGACGGCGGCCTTCAGGTATCCGCCGGGATTCCCGAGATCGTGCCGGCTGCCCTCGTGGACCACGACATGGACGGGCTCGCCCCACTCGATCAACAACGCGATCGCATCCGTCAGCTGGAGTTCGCCGCCCGCGCCCGGCTCGATGGTGCGCAACGCGTCGAAGATCTTGCGGTCGAGGATGTACCGGCCCGCCGCCGCCAGATTCGAGGGAGCTTCCGCTGCGGGCGGCTTCTCGACCATGCCGCGCACCCGCTTGACCTCCGGATCGTCGGCGACCTCCTCGACGTCGAATACGCCGTACGCGCTGATCTTCTCCCCGGGCACCTCGATCGCGCACAGGACGCTGCCGCCGTACCGAGCGTGTGCGGCCGCCATCCGGCCGAGGACTCCGCCGGGCAGCACCAGATCGTCGGGCAGCAGCACCGCGATCGCATCCTCGTCGTCAGCCAGTTCCGGTTCCACGCAGCCGACGGCGTGGCCGAGGCCGAGCGGGCGGTCCTGCACCACCGAGTCCACCTCCAGCAGCGACGGGGCGTTCCGCACCTTGGCGAGCATCGCCTCCTTGCCGCGCTTGGCGAGGCGGCCCTCGAGGACCAGGTCTTCGACGAAGTGCGCGACCACACCGTCTTTACCCGGCGAGGTGACGATCAGCAGCCGCTCGGCACCCGCCGACTTCGCCTCTTCGGCCACCAACTCGATGCCGGGGGTGTCGACGATGGGCAGCAGTTCCTTCGGCACCGTCTTGGTGGCCGGCAGAAACCTGGTGCCGAGACCGGCCGCGGGAACGACGGCGGTGTACGGGATGGGCGGCGCATGCATCACGGCGCGCCGGCCTGACGGTCGAGCGGAGGTGTCGGACATGTGCCTCAGCGTAATGGCCGTTTCTGGCAGGATCGGACGTGAGTCTCTGAAAGGGAGCCATGAGCACCGAAAAGTCCGACATGCGGCGCCGCGTCCTCGATGCCAGGTCCCGGATGTCGCCCTTCGTTCTCGCCCAGTGCAATGCGGAACTCGCCGAATGGATGTATCGGTTGCCCGTCGAACTCGCCGCGGGCGACACGGTCGCAGCATACGTCGCCACCCGCGCCGAACCCGGCGGGACGGCGATGCTCGACGCGCTGCTCGATCAGGGGCTGCGGGTGCTGCTTCCGATCGTCCCCGAGGGCGATCCGGCACGACTGCAGTGGGGCGAGTACCGCGGCGAGAGCTCACTGACTCAGGGCCGGTGGCGCCTGCTCGAACCTCAGGGCTACCGGCTCGATCCGGATGTGCTGCACGACGCCGCCCTCATCCTGGTCCCGGCGGTGGCCGCCGACCGCACCGGCGCGCGGCTCGGCCGGGGTGCCGGCTATTACGACCGCACCCTCGCCGCCGTGGAGGCGCCGGTGGTGGCCGTGGTGCACGATGCCGAGTTGTTCGACGACGGCGTCCCGCACGAGGCCAACGACGTCCCGATGGACTGGGTGCTGACCCCGGGCGGCGGATTCAGCCGCGTGTCACCGGGCTGATCGGACATTTGCGCGGAGCGACCCGCGCGAGCCCGTGTCAGGCGGAGGCTGCCGCCGGTGCCGCCGCGGCGCTCGTCCCGGAGGCCGAACCGCTCGTCGACGAGTCGGACGACGACGAGGTCGAGCCGGAGTCGCTGGAGGAGGAATTGGCTGCCACCGATCCGCCCGAGCGAGAGTCGGTGCGGTAGAAACCGCTGCCCTTGAAGACGATGCCGACCGAATTGAAGAGCTTGCGCAAGCGGCCGCTGCACTGCGGGCACTCGGTCAGCGAGTCGTCAGAGAACGCCTGCTGGATGTCGAACTTGTTGTCGCACTCAGTGCACGCGTAGCTGTAGGTGGGCACGGAAACCTCCGAAGGTCGAGAACTCGTTGTCTAGTGTAAACCGAATCTGGCACTCAATCATTCCGAGTGCCAGCGACGGTGCGGATCGAGTGCTTTCGGCCTAGTCGTCCAGCTCGACGGCGGCCTCGCCGTTCACGCGCGCATGCCGCACGTCCCACCGGAGCAACGCACCGCCGAGGACGGCCGCGACCAGCGAACCGAGCAGGATCCCCACCTTCGCCGCGGGTTGGTGATCCGCGGGGAGACCGGTGGCGTCGGAGAACGACAGTTCGGCGATCAGCAGTGCGACTGTGAAGCCGATACCTGTCAGCAGTCCCACGGGCACGAGGCTGCGCACAGAGATGCCCTCCGCGAGACGCAGCGGCGTCAGCCGTGTCACCAGGAAGGTGGTGACCACCACTCCGAGCACTTTGCCGACCACGAGACCGCAGAACACGCCGATGCTCACCGGCTGCACGATGTGCCCCACCCCGATGACCGTCACACCCGCAGAGGCGAACGCGAACAACGGCAGGGCGATGCCCGCCGAGATCGGCGCCACGGTCTCCGCGAACGATTCGGTGCGCGGGTGACGCTCGTCGAATACCAGAGCGGCGGGGACCGCGAAACCGAGGAGGACGCCGGCCACGGTGGAATGGACACCGGACGCGTGGACGAATCCCCACGCGGCCAGCCCCAGCGGCGCCAGAATCCACCAGTGCGTGCGACGCAATCTCACCGCGAACCCGAAGGCCACGACGCAGACCAGCCCGATCGCGAGCATCACGAAGTCGATGGTCTCGGTGTAGACCGTGGCGATCACGATGATTCCGAGCAGGTCGTCGACCACCGCGAGTGTCATCAGGAAGACGCGCAGCGCGCTGGGCAGTCCTGCGCCGAAGATCGCGAACACCGCCAGCGCGAAGGCGATGTCGGTAGCGGTCGGCGTCGCCCACCCGCGCAGCGCCTCGGGATCGTTGGTGGCGACGATCGCCACATAGATGAGTGCGGGAACCACCATCCCGCCCACCGCCGCCGCCACGGGCACACCGGCGCGGCGCGGGTCACGCAGACTGCCTGCGACGAATTCGTGCTTGAGTTCGAGCCCGACGACGAAGAAGAAGATCGCGAGCAGACCGTCGGCCGCCCACTCGGCCAGCGACAGGTCGAGATGGAGCGACGCCGGCCCCACCACGGTTTCCAGCATCGAGTGATACCCCTCGCGCCACGGCGAGTTCGCGAGGGCGAAGCCGAGCAGTGCGGCGACCAGAAGAACCGCGCCGCCCTGGATGTCACCGCTGATCCAGCCCTTCCACGCCTGTCGCCGCGACGATCCCTGATCGGTCCCCGAGTCGGTCGTCGATGGGCCGTAGACCTCGTGATCGCTCATGTACACATCTTTGCAGACACCGAATCTGTGGAAATCGTTGTCGAGCGAGCGTGCGCATCCACAATCGGCGAATTGCCCACGACCGGCGGCGCCACCCAGCGGACTGTTGCGGTATGAGGATTTCGCATCGCCCCGGCCATCTCTCACCGAGCGCGTTGTCGCGGGTGCAGGCCATTCTCGGTACTGGACGATTTCGGTCAATTCGGATTCGACGAATCGCTGCGGCACTTCTCGTCATCGCCGCGCTCGGCGCATTCGCCGTATCGCGGCGGCACGTCGGTTCGCCGATCGTACTGACGGCTGCGACCGATCTTCGACCGGGCACTCTCCTCACCGCCGCGGATCTCGCCGCGCGTGCCGTACCGGCCGACCTGTCCCCTCCCGGTGCGCTCACCGATACCGGCTCCGCGATCGGCCGCAAGCTGACCGGACCGGTGCGCCGCGGCGAGATGATCACCGAGACACGGCTGCTCACGTCGCGGCTGCCCACCGCACTGACCGGCGATCCGGGAGCGCGGCTGGTGCCGATCCGCCCCGCCGACGAGTCGGTCGTCGCCCTGGTCCGCCAGGGCGACGTGGTGGACGTCCTCGATTCGGAGGCCACCGTTCTGGCCCGAGGCGCGATAGTCGCCGGCGAACCGTCGAATCCGTCGGGCAAACCGATGAACTCGGCGGCGACGCCGATTCTTCTGGCGATGAACGAGCAGGCGGCCCGCCGAGTGGCATCGACCGGATTAGACATGGCCTTGGCCGTCATACTCCACTGAATGACAGCCGAACGGTCCTGTTCCACCGCACGAAACCTTTATATGTGGTTTAGACTCAGCAACCAGCAATAGCACCAAGATCAGAGGGGACGCGCGTGCTCAAAGGTTTCAAAGACTTCATAATGCGGGGCAATGTGGTCGAACTGGCCACAGCGGTGATCATCGGTGCGGCGTTCACGGCGATTGTCACCGCATTCACCGAGAAGATCATCAATCCCCTCCTCGCCACGATTCCCAGCGGCGACTGCCCCACCGCGGACGGCGCCGCCAGTGGCCCCGCCCAGATCTGCGGGTTCGGATTCTCGATCAAGTCCGACGACCCCGCGACCTTCCTCGACTTCGGTGCCGTCATCTCCGCGGTCATCAACTTCATCATCGTCGCCGCGGTGGTCTACTTCCTGATCGTCGTTCCGTACAACAAGCTGCAGGAACTCCGGAAGCTCCAGGACAAGGAGGAGGATCCGGATCCCGAGATCGTCCTGCTGACGCAGATCCGCAATGCCCTCGACCCCGACGCCAAGGAGCGCGACGAAGCCGAGAAGGCCGCGAAGGAGGCGGAGATGGCTGCCGCCGATCGCGCGAACCGCGAGCCGGCACCGACGCCGCCTGCGCCGATGGCGCCTCCCCCGTCACCCGGCTACGGCGATCGGACGCAGACCATGAACATCCCGCCTCAGGCGCAGCAGGCTCCGCCGCAGGCCCACCCGCAGCACGAGCAGCAGCCGGGGCACCAGGGTTTCACGCCGCCGTCCGGCCCGCCGACCGGAGGCTTTCCGACCCCGAATCCGGCGCCGGGCGAGTACCCGCCTCCGGGCAATCTGCCCCCGGGTCAGTACGCTCCGGGCCAGTACCCGCCGCCTCCGGGTCAGAATCCCGGTGACGCGCCGCGTCACTCACGCTGACTCATCGACGAGACCGAATTCTCGACGAGACGCACGGCACCCGCCGCGGGGCGGGTGCCGTGCGTCGTTTTCGGGCACTCCGACTCGCGTGTACGACGCGAAATTGTTACCTTAGCCTTGCCTTTAACTCGATCTCTGAAGGGGACGTTATGCCGACCACCGCATCTCCCGACCTCGCGGCAGACCTCCGCTTGTCGGAGCAGATGAAGCAGGGATCGTCCTCCGAGCACGAGCAGGCCGAGAACTCCGAGTTCATCTCTGAGCTGCTGGCCGGCCGGATCAACGAGGCTGGGTACATCGCTTACCTGCAGCGCCTGCGCATCGTGTACGACGCGCTCGAGCGCGCATCGCGTGCCCTCGCCGACGACCCCCAGGTGTCACTGGTCCACGACCCGGCGCTGGAGCGGGTCGCGACGATCGACGCCGATCTGGCTCACTGGAGCGCGCGCGGGGGCATCGTTCCCGAGCCGGTCGACTCTCCGGCCGCCGACGCCTATGCCGCGCGCATCACCGAATCCGCGTCGCGGGGTGGCCATCTGGTGGCTCACCACTACACGCGCTACCTCGGCGACCTGTCCGGCGGCCAGGCCATCGGCCGCCTCCTGGACCGGGAGTTCGAGCTCGGCGGCGAGGGCGTCTCGATGTACTCCTTCGAGCTCGCCACCGCGAACAAGCCCTACAAGGACGCGTACCGGGCCAAGCTCGACGCGATCGGCGATTCGCTCAGCGCCGCCGACCGCGAGCGCATCGTCGACGAGGTCCGGGTGGCCTTCCGACTCAACCAGCAACTCTTCGCCGAACTGGTCGGCCTGCTGGACGACTACCGCCGCTGACCGGCGCCCGGCTCGAAAGCCACCGGCACAGGAAAGGGCCGCGACCTCCTCGGAGGTCGCGGCCCTTTTCGCCTGGTGCTCGGTCAGCCGATGCTGAACGGCTTGCCGTAGAGCGTCACGTTGCCGACGTAAGTGTCGGTGGAGACGCGGACGGTCACCTTGGCACGCGCCTGGGCGTAGCCCGCGCAGCCGTCGACGCCGAAGCGCTCGTTGCTGTAGGCGACGCCGCCCTGAGCGTTCTTGAAGGTGAACGCGTTGGTCTCGTAGTCGTCGACCACGGAATGGATGACCGGCGTGTAGACAGCCTTGCCCGGGGACAGCTTGATGCCGCCCGTGCCCCCGAATGCCTTCGGGTCTAGCGTGACCGTCTGATCCGGGATGCTGCCGGTGATCTTGCCGGTGGCGCCCATGTCGGCACCGAAGTTGACCTGGCAACCGACGATGTAGCCGGCATTGACACTGCCGCCCTTGACGCCGCCGGTGGTCTTGACGCTGACCTTGCCGGAGACGAAGACCTCTCGGGAAAGCGGGGTGCTGGTGACGGCGCGGCCGATCCTGGCCGACTCGCCGTACAGCTTGATGGTGACGCTGCCCTCGGGCAGCGACTTGGTCTTCGAGACGCTCGGCAGTGCGACGGCATTGGCCGGAGCGGCGAGCGTGGCGCCGGCGGCGACGGCGCCGGCGAGTGCTGCGGACGCGGTGAGACCGCGGACTACGCGCTTGTTCATTCTTCTACCTCGTGAGTCTGTGATCTCGGGTCAGCCGAGGCTGAACGGGGTGCCGAGCAGGTTGGCCTGCACGTAACCGCTGTTGCCGGACAGGGACTTCTCCTCGGCGTCGTAGCCGTCGGCCGCGACCACCTGGACCACCGAGCGCGCCGAGGCGTACCCGCCGCACTGCTGCACGTCGATCGAGAAGCTGTCGACCATGATCGTGCCCTTGCTCTTCTTGAGGCTGATCTTGTCCGTCTTGGCGTACACGACCTGGCCCGGAGCCAGCGGCACGGACAGCGAACCGCTACCGGACACGCCTCCCGACAGGTCGAACGATCCGCTGAGCGTGCCGGTGAAGCCCGTCAGGTTCACCTGGCAACCGACCAGGTAACCGACGGTCATGACACCGGTGCCCTTGCTCAAGGTCGTCTTGTAGGTTCCCGACACGGCGGCCGCGCGGCCCGCACCGTTGGCGGCCAACGACGGCATGATCCGGCTGCTCTCGCCGCTGCGCGAGATCTCCACCACCTGGCCGTCGACACCGACAGCCTTGGTGCGGCCACCCGGCAGACGACCTGCGTCAGCCTGACCTGCTCCGACTACTGCTCCGGTTACTGCGGTGAGCGCGACTGCAGCCAGGGCTGCAGCGCGGCGCTTACCGACACCACTGAACTTCACACGTATCACCCTTCAACGTGACCGACACCACGGTCGGCTTAAGACTGTGCGGCAGATAATGGATTCTCAGCCGCGGCTTAGATTAACCCAGCCGCACAGTCGCCGCTCGGCGCCGGAGAGGATTGCCGGATTTCACGTGAGAAGGGTCACTTACCCGCTAGTTATGGTGTGGGGGCCGGTTCTCGTCGTACCAACGACGACCACGCCCGGAATGCGCGTCTTCGCCCGGGTCGGTCCTGACCTCGGGCAATTCATCGCCGAAGACGGCGTCGAGGCGCCGCTTGCGACGCCACGCCTCCTCCTCCGACCGGTCGGCCGAAGACGTCTCAGAACTCACTGATCGCGGCGATGACGTGATGCGCCAACGGGATCAGCGTCGCCATGCCGTCACGGACGGCCGCGCGGGAGTCGGCGAGATTGACCACGACCGTCTGCCCCGAGATGCCGGCGAGTCCGCGCGAGAGCCCCGCGTCGGTAGCGCCCGCGGACAGTCCCGAACTGCGAATGGCCTCCTCGATGCCGGCCAGCCGACGATCGAGCAGGGGCTCGGCCGCCTCGGGCGTCACGTCCCGCGGCCCCACCCCGACACCGCCGACCGAGACGACGAGATCGACGCCGCCGATCACGGCGGTGTTGATCGCGTTCCGGATCTCCACCTCGTCGCCGGAGACCGTGGTGGTCGCGTCGACGTGGAAGTCCGCCTCCTCGAGCAGTTCCACCACCAGCGGCCCCAGCAGATCGTGATCCTCCCCGCCGACGGCGCGGTCGTCGATCACCACCACCAGGGCCCGCGGCGTCACGATGCCCTGGACCACGGCTTCGGCTTCGGCTTCTGCGGCGTCAATCATGATTCGACCTTCCTCGAGTGCACCGCCGTCGCGGCGCTCGTGTGTGGCTTGTCCTCCGGGCGCCCGGTGCCGATCAGCTGGCGCCCAGCTTCACGTCGACGGTCTTGGTCTGCCCGTTGACGACGTACGTGATCTTCACGGTATCCCCCGGAGCATAGGAACGGATAGCGGCGACGAGCGCGTCCGACGAAGCGATCTTGCGGTCTTCGACCTGCGTGATGACCGCGCCCTTCGGGATTCCCGCCTGATCGGCGGCACCGCCGCCGACCACATTCACCACCTGGGCGCCCGGCTGCGTCACGTCGCTGCTGGGCCGGACGTTGACGCCGAGGCTCGCTTGCTGGACACGGCCGCCCGAGCGCAGCGCGTTCGCGATCCGCATCGCCTGGTCCACGGGAATCGCGAAACCCAGGCCGATGCTGCCGGACTGCTGCTCGGTGCCGCCGTTCACGGTCGCGATGGCGGTGTTGATGCCGATCAACGCACCGTTGGCGTTGACGAGTGCGCCGCCGGAGTTGCCCGGGTTGATCGCCGCGTCGGTCTGGATGGCGTCCATCACCGATTCCACCGAACCGTCGGCGCCGGAGGTGGACACCGGCCGGTTCAGGGAACTGATGATGCCGGTCGTGACCGTCCCTTCGAGTCCGAGCGGCGACCCGACGGCGATCACCTCCTGGCCCACCGAGAGGTTGGCCGACGAGCCGATGGTGATCGGCCGCAGACCGGTCTTGTCGACCTGGATGACCGCGATGTCGGATGTGGGATCGGTGCCGAGCACCTTCGCCATCGCTCGACTGCCGTCGTAGAAGCTGACCAGGATCTTGTCCGCGGGCTTACCGCCGCCGGCGCTGATGACATGGTTGTTGGTCAGGATCACGCCGTTGTCGCTGAGAATGACGCCCGAGCCCGATCCGACCTGATTCCCGACCTCGACGGTGATCGAGACGACCGACGGGAGGACCTGGGCCGCGGTGGCCTGCACCGAACCCGGCGCGGCACTGGGCTGCGCGGTGTTGGTGGGTCCGGAGGCGACGACGTTCGACGTCGACGATCCGTCTTTGTTCGAACCGCCCGCGACCGAGGCGCCGATCGCTCCTCCCGCGCCGCCCGCGAGGAGCGCGACGGCCACGGCGCCGATGAGAAGCTTGCGACCCCCGTTCGACCGTGCCGGCGGAATGTCGGCCGACGATCCGGGCGCCTGCGGCATCTGCCCTAGCGGTGCGGTTCCGCCCGGCTGCTGCTGGTAGTACGGCGCGGTCGGCTGATCGGGCCGCGGGTACTGACCGAGCGGGCCGGTCGCTCCCGGAGGCGGCGACGGGAACTGACCGCTGGGCGGGTTCGACGGCGAGCCCGGTGAATGGTTTCCAGCGTCCGCACTGCCGTAGGGATTCGTGGGAAGTCCGCCGGTCGGAGGTTGATTCGGATCTCCGGGGACCTGACGCCAATCGTCGTTGCCGGGGTGTTCGCCGTTGGTCATGGATTAGACCCTATTGCACCATTCTGTGAAGCCGCTCAGTCCCCGTTGCCGAGTTACTGCGAGGTTCCTGCCGAGTACCTGTGAACGATCGTCAGCGTCTCACGACGATCGGATCGGGCTCAGTATGGTGCGGCAGACCGGGTATCCGCATGCGAATCAGCGCACCTCCCTGGTCGGATCCCTCGGCCACCACCGAGCCCCCGAGACGGGTGAGAACCTGCCGCACGATCGCCAGGCCGAGGCCCGAACCCGGCATCGATCGAGTCGCGTCGGCGCGGTAGAACCGTTCGAACACCATCTCGCGATCCTCCGGGGCGATGCCCGGCCCCGCGTCGGCCACCGTCAGCTCGGCACTGGCCGGTCCCACCTGATGGAGCCGCACGTGCACGGTGCGGCCAGGCGGACTCCACTTCGCTGCGTTGTCGAGCACGTTCAGCACCGCCCGCGCGAGGCCGTGCTCCTCACCGAAGACGAACCACGGAACGGTTTCCACGTCGAAGTCGATGTCGGCGCGCCGGCGCCGGACCCGCTCGAGTGCGGCGTCGATGACGTCTTCGAGGGCGACCTCCTGGTGCACGGCCTCCAGCGCGTCGTCGCGCGCGAGATCGACGAGATCGCCGACCAGGGTCGACAGTTCCTCGATCTGCGCCATCACATCCGAGCGCAGTTCCACCATGTCGGCCGCGGGTACGGGCGGTGCACCCGGTGCCGATGAGGCGATGAGCAGTTCGAGGTTGGTGCGCAGCGAGGTGAGCGGAGTCTTGAGTTCGTGTCCGGCGTCGGCGACGAGACGGGCCTGCTTGTCGCGCGACTCGGCGAGCGCGCGCAGCATCGTGTTGAAACTCTCGGTGAGCCGCGCGAGTTCGTCCTTGCCGGTCACCGGGATCGGCGTGAGGTCTTGAGTTCGTGCGACGCGTTCGGCCGCGGCCGTGAGACGGGTGACCGGGCGCAGTCCGGTGCGGGCCACCGCGGTTCCGGCGATCGCGGCGAAGGCCACCCCCGCTCCGCCGACGATGAACAGCACCGAGCCGAGCCGGCCGAGGACCGCGTCCGTCCGGTCCAGCGACTGCGCCAACACCAGCGTGCTGCCGTCGGACAGTTTGCGCGCCAGCACCCGGTGGTTGGCGGTGGTTCGCAGACTCTGATTGAGCTTGCCCGGCGGATTGGTCGACTTCGCCACATCCTTCTCCGGATCCCCGAAGGGGACGTCGCCGACCATGATGGCGCGGCCGTCCTGCTCGATCAGTGCGATCGAGATGGACGTGGAGAACACGGTGCCCGCCACCAGCGCCTCGGGACCGTTGCTCAGCCGGCCGAGCTTGGCGAGGGCAGTGAGACCGTCGGCACGGGCGACGAGTTGGGTGTCGACGTCGTTGTACATCGCGCGCGACACCACGAAGTACGCGGCTCCGGCCATCAGCACCGCCGACAGCAGGACCACCGCGGCGGCCAGGAGCGCGACGCGGCGTCGCAGTGAGACCGCGCGCGTCAGGCGGAACGGACCACGCATCGGCTACGGTGTGCCCTCGCGCAGAACGTATCCGACGCCGCGCACGGTGTGGATCAGGCGCGGCTCGCCGTCGGCCTCGGTCTTGCGGCGCAGGTAGCCGATGTAGACCTCCAGCGCGTTGCCGGAGGTCGGGAAGTCGTAGCCCCACACCTCCTCGAGGATGCGACTGCGGGTCAGCACCCGCTTCGGGTTGCTCATCAGCATCTCCAACAGCGCGAACTCCGTGCGGGTGAGGCTGATCTGGCGCTCGCCGCGGGTCACCTCGCGGGTCACGGGGTCGAGGGTGAGGTCGGCGAAGGAGACCGCCTCGCTCTCCTCCTCGTCCCGGGTGGTGCGGCGCAGCAGCGACCGCAACCGGGCCAGCAGTTCCTCGAGTGCGAAGGGCTTGGGCAGGTAGTCGTCGGCGCCCGCGTCCAACCCGCTGACCCGCTCCGAGACCGAATCGCGGGCCGTGAGCACGAGGATCGGCAGGTCGTCGCCCGCCGACCGGAGTCGCCGGCACACCTCGAGACCGTCCAGACGCGGCATCATCACGTCCAGAATCATCAGGTCCGGGCGATCGGCGATCACCTTCTCCAGCGCCTCCAGCCCGTCGCCCGCGGTCTCGACCGAGTATCCGTTGAAGCTGAGCGACCGTCGGAGCGATTCGCGGACCGCACGATCGTCGTCCACCACCAGGATGCGCATGGTTACAGTCTTATATCCACAACTGAGATTCGACTGAGCGAACACGCCGTTCGGCGCGATTCGGTCGCGCTCAGCGACGCCGCCGTCCCGCCGCCGCCAGCATGTCGGCCACCTCGGTGAACTTCACCCGGGGACGCCCCTGACGGGCGCCCAGCTCGCGCTCGCGCCGGTCGATCGCCGCGATCCCCCGGTAGCCGATCGCCTGACGTCGCCTGCGCCGCAACAGTGCACTGAACTCCTCGGCGGTACCGCCTGCGCGACGCAGACCGGATGCGGCGTCCTCGATGAACGCCTCGACCGTGTCGATGGCGTGCAACTTGTTGGAGCCGATACCGCCGGTGGATCCGCGGGCGGCCCAGCCGACGGCGTACGCACCGGGAATCGGTATGCCCTCGGCGTCGACGATTCGGCCCTCGCGCACCGGGAACCGGCCCGCTTCGGTGTCGAACGGAAGCCCGCCGACCGGTACGGACCGGTAACCGATCGATCGGACCAGCAGATCTGCGGCGATGCGGTACGAGCGTCCGCCGGTGTTCACCGAGACCGACTGCAGCGCGCCGTCTCCGTGTGCGGCCTCGGGGACCGTGTTGAAGAGGAACACGATCCGGCGGCGGTCGGAGGACGCGGGTCCCGAGAGGTCGGGCGGCAGGTCGGGCAGCGGGTCGAGCGAGGCCGTGCCGTCGTGCACCACCACCTCCACGCCGGGAAGCACCGACAGCGCGCGGTACTCGGCCGCGGTGTACGCCGCGGCGTCCTGACCTCGCCGGCCGAGCAGGACCACCTCATGGATGTCCTGCCTGCGCAGGAGGTCGAGCGCACGGTCGGCGATGTCGGTGACCGCCAGTGCCTCCGGCGGCGATACGAGAATGCGGGCGATGTCGAGCGCGACGTTGCCCGTCCCGACGATCACGGCCCGGCCGCTGCCGCCGACCGGGATGTTCGGACCCGAAGCGCCGGGCACGGCGTTGTACCAGGCCACCAGTTCGGTGGCCGACGTACTGCCCGGCAGATCCTCGCCGGCGATCCCGAGGCGGCGGGCCTGCGATGCACCGGTCGCGTAGAAGACGGCGTCGAAGTGGTGCGCCAGTTCGCCCGGCGTGATCTGACCGGCCCGTACATCGGGGCCGATCTCGACATTGGTGGCCATCGTGACCCGCGGGTCCCGGTACAGGATGTCGAAGGTCTTCATGACGTCCTTGGTGCTCGGATGGTCGGGCGCGACGCCCGCGCGGACCAATCCGCCCGGTGTGGGCAGCTTGTCGAACACCGTCACCTGCGCGTCCGTCCGGTTCAGCACCGTCCGCAGGGCGTATCCGCCCGACGGACCCGTGCCGACGATCGCGACCCGCAGATCGCGCGGCAAACGCGGGATCTCCGGGTACACCACATCGGTCCAGCCGGACGAGACATCGGGGTTGTCGCGATAGTAGGCGGCGTTGATGTCGGCGAAGATCTCGTCGCGCTCACCGAGCCGGTCGGCCGGGAAGATCGCATTGACCGGGCACGCGTCGGCGCATGCTCCGCAGTCGATGCACGCGTCGGGGTCGATGTGCAGGATGTCGGAGGTGCCGAAACCCCGTTCCTCCGGCGTCGGGTGGATGCAGTTCACCGGGCACACCGACACGCAGGCGGCGTCGCTGCAGCAGGACTGGGTGATGACGAACGACAACGAGTGCCCCTTTACTTCGAGCGCGTCCGGGCTGGTCGGGAAGCGGGTCCGGCGATCGATCCGCCGCTAGATCATGTGCGCCTTGCGGTAGCAGTGCATGGCCGGCTTGGTCAGCAGGCCCACCTCGTCGAGGAACTCCATGAGGTGACCGCAGCTGCTGCGGATCATCGAGTGGAAGTGGCCGTTGTCGCGGCGCTCGGCCAGCGCACGCTTCACGTCGAGTCCCGCATCGGCGTAGGCCTTCGGCTGGATCAGACTGCTCACGATGAGGTACGCGCCCGCCGCCACCGACAGCGCGCTGAACTGCCTGCGGGCCCAGCCGATCCCGTCGACCGACTCACGCACCTGTTCGCGCGCGAACTTCATGTGCCGGGATTCCTCGAGAACGTGGATCTCGTTGACGGTCCGGATGAAGGGGAGCACCCGCTCGTCGCGCATGCATCCGCGTTGGAACACGTCGAGAACCTCCTCGGCGACGAGAATGCCCGCATAGGCGACCTCGTTGCGCGCAAGGAGCTTGAAAGACTTGCCCAACTGGGCGATCTTCGGGTGCGGATGATACGAAGTGCCGACCATCTTCTCCGACGCCTTGGCGAACATCAGCGAATGCCGGCACTCATCGGCGATCTCCACCAGCGCGAACTGGAACTCGGAGGAGTGGTAGTCGCCGACGTACTGATCGCGCAGAACCATCTCCTGCAGAATCATCTCGAACCAGATGCCGATGTTCATGATCGACGCGAACTCGTGACGCGTCAGATCGACTCGCTGCTCGTCGGTGAGCTCGTCCCAGTAGTCGGTGCCGTACAGCGACGACCACTCCGGGCTGCATCCGTACTTGTCGGGATCCATCGGCAACGACCAGTCGATCTCGGTCATCGCATTGCGCGAGAGCCGGGCGGCCGATCGCAGCAACCGTTCGGACACCTGCTCGGCACCCGAGTCCTGCAGGCTGATCAGGTTGTCGCCCGCATTCTCCCGTTCGATCGCTGCCGTCATGTTGACCTCCGGTACATTGTTCCATCGCATCTTGTAACAACAATCATTGTCACGGTAACACTCGCGTCCTGCGACGTAAACGGTCTAGAGTTCCTACCGGAGAGTAATATCAATGCGAGGGGCGTCCTCGCAGGTCACAGTGGGGAGAATCCAGAGTCATGCCTTCGATCTTCATTTCCGGCGGTGCCGCGGGCATCGGCCTCGCGACCGCCGAGCGATTCGCCCTCGAAGGCTGGACGGTCGGCGTCTACGACGTCAGCGACGAGGCGCTGGCCGCCGTCCGCGAGGAGCACCCCGACTTCATCACCGGTCACCTCGACGTCCGCGACCCGCAGCAGTGGTCGACGGCACTGGCCGAGTTCACCTCGCACACCGACGGCCGCCTCGACGTGCTCGACAACAACGCCGGGATCCTGGTGGCGGGCCCCCTCACCGAGATCTCGACCGACGCGATCAAGGCGCAGATCGACATCGACGCACTGGGAGTGACCCTGGGCGCCCAGGCGGCCCACCGGTATCTCAAGGCGACTCCGGGATCGCATCTGGTGAACATCGCCTCCGCATCCGCGATCTACGGCCAGCCGGGAATCGCCACCTACAGCGCGACCAAGTTCTACGTCGCAGGCCTCACCGAGGCGCTGGAGTTGGAGTGGGCGGCCGACGACATCCGCGTCGTGAGCATCTGGCCGCTGTGGGCCAAGACCGCGCTCGCCGACAACGATGCGAAATCAACCAGGACGCTCGGTGTCCGCATCACCCCCGAACAGGTCGCCGACAAGGTCTGGGAATCGGTTCATCCGACCATCGCGGACCGCGTGCTGAGCCGCACGAGCTACTCGGTGGGGCTGCAGACCACGGTTCTGGGCAACGCGGCCAAGTTCATTCCCAACGTCCTCAACCGCGGCGTGAACAAGATCCTCTCGCAGTAGCCTCCGACGAGACGGAGCCTCCGCAGGCCCCACGACGAAACGGCTGGGGCCGGCGATCTCTCGCCGGCCCCAGCCGTTGAAGTCTGTGTGTCAGCCGCGCTCAGCGACGGTCGAGATCGACCAGACCGAGCTTCGCTGCCTTGACCAGGCGGCGCGGGATGCGCTGCGAAACACCGTTGATCTTCTCTTCCTGCAGTGCGACGTTGTCCGCCTTCCACTGCGAACGACGGCTACGGGTGTTGGCCCGCGACATCCGGCGCTTGGGTACTGCCATGGTTCCAGCCCTTCTCTTACCTGGCGCGGGTGGGCTCGGGCTGTCTCCCGACCCGCCAGACCCGCTGAAGTCTTCTCACCACGGCACAGCGGCCGCGGCACACAACCAGACCAGGTTAGCCGCCGCGGGCTCCCGGATGCAAAACGCGGCGGCCCGGACGAGGTCGTGACCGGAGGGTTCGGGCGCCGCGGGCATAATGCGTCGGGTGTCTGGCGTCATCTCGGGGTTCACCGTCATCTTCATCGTCGTCGCCCTGGGTTACGTTCTCGGCCGGACGGGCAGTCTCGGCGAACACGCGGCGGCGGTGCTGGCGCGCACCGTCTTCTTCGTCTGCACACCCGCACTGCTCATCCACTCTCTGGCCACCAGCGATCTGTCGGCGATCTTCTCGTCCACGCTCGTGGTCGCCTCGGCATCGGCCGTCGCCGTGGGCGCGGTCTACGCGCTGATCGCGTGGTTCTGGCTGCGCCGCGCCGTACCGGAGATCGTGATCGGCGCGTTGTCCTCCTCGTACGTCAACAGCGTGAACCTGGGTCTGCCGATCGCGATCTTCGTGCTCGACGACGCGTCGTTCATCGCTCCCCTGCTGCTGTTCCAGATCGTCTTCTATTCCCCGGTCGCCCTCGCGACCCTCGATCTGACCGCGCTGTCGGCCGAGCGACGGACCTCGACGCTGCGCACGGTGACCACGCCGTTGAAGAACCCGATCCTGGTCGGCGGCGTGATCGGCCTGATCGTCTCGGTGGCCGGATGGCATCCGCCGCAGGCCGTGATGGAACCGCTGGACATGCTGGGGCAGGCCTCAGTCCCGCTGGCGCTGCTCACCTTCGGCCTCACGCTCACCGGCGTCACCGTATTCAAGAAGGGCCAGAGTCCGCGGCGAGACGTCGCGCTGGCCGCCGCGATGAAGGTGGTCGCGATGCCGCTCGTCGCCTACGCGCTCGCACGCTGGGGATTCGGGATGACCGGGCATCGGTTGTTCGCGCAGGTCGTGATCGCCGCCCTGCCGACCGCGCAGAACGTCCTGGTCTACGCGACCAGATACCGGCGCGGTGAGGTCCTCGCCCGCGACTCGGCCCTGATCACCACGCTCCTGTCGATCCCCGTCATCGCGCTGATCGCCGCCACGCTGGCCTGACCGGCCCGCCGTCAGCGGGCACGACGGGGGCCGAGCCGGTCGGCCCGGCCGCGCCTCTGCACACGGACCCCGCCCATCAACGAGAATCCGGTGATCACCACCCGCGGGGCGCCCTCGCCGCCGGGACCGGCGGCGCTGCCGTCGAAGCCGCCCATGACAGCCCTCCCGTGCACCTCCACGGTGACGTCCGGCGGGACCACGATGTCGACGCCGCCCATGATCGCCTTGCACTTCACCGTGAGCACAGGCGCCGTGTACTCGACGTTCCGCAGGTCGAGCACCACGCCGCCCATCACTGCGGTGGCCTTCAGTCGATCACCCACGACCGCGCCTCCGCCGACTTCGGTTCCGCCGAAGAAGCCGGACGCGGACGTGACGGGATCGGCACCGGAGGCACTGACGCGGGTCTGGCCGAATGCGGCGTCGGCGGCCACCGAGCGGAGCTGATCGAGGGGCAGGTCCCGAGTCAATGCGTCCAGATCGGCCCGGGTCCGCGCGACCGAGGCATCGCCGGCGCGCCGGCTGTACTCCTCCGGAGTGAGCACGCCCATCGTCATCGCGGCCGATAGATAGGAATGAGTGCGTTCGCGGTCGGCGTCGCTGACCAGCATCGCGGCGGCATCACCGGCGGATGGCTGCGGAGCACGGGAGGTGCGGGGCTCGATGTCGCTCATCTGCCCAAGCCTAGACAAGAATCGCCCGGCTCACCGGCGACGCACATCGCGTACCCCGGCCGCGTCCGCCGCCCGCCGGTACGCAGCCGCCAGGGTCTCGACGGTCTCGTGCGCATTCAACCCGCTCGGGTTCGGCAGTACCCAGAGCTCGGCGCCGCCGATCGACTCCGGCTGCCGGCCCACCACGGCCGTGCGGCGCCCGAACGCCGCGCGATAGGCGGTGACCCCCAGGATCGCGAGGACGCGCGGCCGCACCCGGAGCACCGTCGCCTCCAGTTCCCGACCGCCGCGCAGCAGCTCGTCCCGAGCCAGGTCGGAGGCTTTCGCGGTGGCCCGCGCGACGACATTGGTGATGCCGATCCCGGCATCGGTGAGCGCCGCGGCGTCGTCGTCGGACATCCCCGCCGACGCGTCGATCACGTGATCGGTGATGCCCGCGGCGTGCAGTGCCGGATAGAAGCGATTGCCGGGCCGGGCGAAGTGGGCCCCGGTCGCCGCGGTCCACAGCCCGGGATTGATGCCCGCGATCAGCAGCCGGCAGTCGGGGCCGATCAGATCCGGAACGGTCGCACCGATCCGGTCGAGCAGTTCCTCTCGGGTGAACCCCACCGCCGGCTACCGGGCCCGTCGCGACCGGAGGTAATCCCCGACCACGGCCGCACCGAGACCGTCGAGGTCCGGCGCCACGACGCGGCCGCCGATCCGGCGCGCGATGCGGTCGATGAACCGCGCCAGGCCGGGATCCTCGCCCAGCCGGAAGAACGTGATCTGGGTGCCCATGCGCGAGAGATGATCCAGCTCCGACACCGTGAGCCCGATAGTGCGCGGATGCGGCGGGTAGAAGAAGAAGTCCTCTCCGTCCGGCTCCAGATGCGCGGTCGGCTCACCGTCGGTGACGATCAGCACCACCGGCTGGGCATTCGGGAACCGCCGGAGGTGCCGCTGCGCCAGCAACAGCGCGTGGTGCAGGTTGGTGCCCTGCTCCATCCGCGGCTCGAGCGCGGTCAATACGTCGACGGTGGTGTCGCGGGCCACGCGGCCGAACTCGATCAAGTGCAGTTCGTCGGTGCGGAACCGGGTGCTGATGAGCTGATTGAGGGCCAATGCCGTCCGCTTCATCGGAGTCCAACGGCCCTCCATCACCATGGAGAACGAGGTGTCGACGAGGAGGACGACGGCGGCCTGGGTCCGCGCCTCGGTCTCGATCACTTCGATGTCACCGACGTCGAGGCGCACGCCGTCGCCCGATGCGAGACGAGCGGCCGCGGACGGGTCCTCGGCGACGGTGCGCAACACCGCGTTGGTGACGGTGCGGGTGACGTTCCACGGCTGGGTGTCGCCGAACTGCCACTCACGGCTGCTTCCGGTGGGCTCCCCGAGCCGGCCGGCGAGGTCGGACTGCCGGTCGCCGCCGCGTGCGGACAACTGCTGGGCGATGTCACGCAGGATCGCCTGCCCGAGTCGGCGCATCGCCTTCGGACTCAACCTCGTCTGACCGTCCGGGGCGCGGTCGAAGAAGCCCTCCTCGCGCATCGCCCGGTCGAGTTCGGCGAGCGTCCGCGCATCGGCCGCGGCTTCGTCACCGAGTTGCCGCGCGAGGGCGTCGAGGTCCACGTCCTCGAGCTGCGCCCCCGCGTATCCCTGCGACAGCTGCTCTGCCAGGTTCTCGAGCTCGGCGATATCGCGCAGCGCCGCCGCGCCCTCGCCGAGTCCCATCGGCTGATCGCCGGAGAACTCCTGGCCGCCGTTCCAGTCGAGGTCGGGCCGCGCCTGACGCAGCGCGTCGTCCATCTGCGCGAGCTGCGACATCAGCGCAGGCGAACCGAAGGCCTGCTGCGACAGTTCGGCGAGCTCCGCCTGCTGTTCGGGGGTCAGCGAGTTGAAGAACTGCTGCGCTGCGGCGGACCGGCGCGCCAGGGAGTCGATCAGCTCCTCGGTGCTGCGCGGATCCTCCGGGAAGAACTCGCCGTGCTTGTCCATGAACTCGGCGAACTGCTCGCTCGTGTCCTCGCCGCGATTGTGCGCGGCGAGCAGGTCGTTGAGATCGTCGAGCATCTCCGAGATGCGCCGACGATCGTCGTCGGTGGCGCCCTCCAGAGCCTGCTTCATTCCGGCGAACCGCTGGTCGAGCACTTCGCGCCCGAGCAGGTCGGAGATCTTCTCGTAGTCGGCGCGCGCCTGCGGACTGCGCCAGTCGTAGTCGGCGAGTTCGCGGACCGCCTGCGCCGTCGACGCCGGAAGGCTCTCGATCTGCATCTCGGCGAGCCGGGCGTCGTCGTCGAGGTCGCGCGCGAGTTGCTTGCGTTCGCTGAGCACCGCCGAATCGAGCAGTTCGCGGATCTCGTCGAACGTCCCGTCGAGGTTCCGGTTCCGTAGCAGTTCGCGCCGTCTGCGGTTCGCCATCTCCGCCAGCCGGTCCAGCCCGCGCATGTTCTCGCTCCCGCGACGGAGGAACTCGCGAAGCGCACGGTCGGGCGAGGATCCCGCCATCACGTCGTCACCGATCGCCTCCAGGGCCTCGCGGAGGTCGACGGGCGGCGCCAGCGGGTCGGGCCCGCCGGTGTAGCGCCGGTAGGACGAGCGGTGGAAGCGCCTTCTGCTCATGAGCTAGGCCGTGTCGTCCTCGTCGACCTGTTCCACCAGGTAGGCGGTGCGGCCGTACTCGTCGGTGTCCTTGCCGATCCGGCGCGCGAGATACAACCCCTCCAGGGCCAGTTCGGCGGCGCTGGCGCGCTCGGCGGCGTCGGTGGAATCCAGGCGCCGGGTGATCTCGTCGATCACTTCGGCCACCGCGCCGGTGTCGCCGAGCGCTGTCAGCACGTCGCCCGCGGGAACGCGGTCGCCGGTGAGCACCTCCTCGCCCGCCTCCAACGCCGCGACGAGCGGCGCCATGTCGACGCCGCCGAGGTGGGCCCGGACGGTGTCGGCGACGGATTTGCGGAGCAGGTAGTCGAGGATCTCGAGCTCACGCCCCTCCTCGCCGGACTCGAATTCCACTTTGCCGCGCAGCACCTCGATCACCGCGTGCAGGTCGACCGGTCGCGCGACCGGGAACTCCTCGCCGGCCACCACGGAACGATGCAGCGCGGCCGCGGCCACCGTCTCCGCAGCGGCGATCGAGAACCGCGCGGACACACCCGAGCGCTGGTCGATCGACGGATGCTCGCGGGCGTAGCGGGTGAATCGCGCCAGCACCTCGATCAGATAGGACGGCACCGAGGCGACGAGGTCGGCCTCCTGCTCGATGACGTCCACCTCGTCCTGCAGGTCGAGCGGGTAGTGCGTGCGGATCTCGGCACCGAACCGGTCTTTGAGCGGAGTGATGATCCGCCCTCGATTGGTGTAGTCCTCGGGATTCGCGCTGGCCGTCACGAGGACGTCGAGGGGCAGTCGCAGGCTGTAGCCGCGGACCTGGATGTCTCGCTCCTCCATCACATTGAGCATCGACACCTGGATCCGTTCGGCGAGGTCGGGCAGCTCGTTGATCGCGATGATGCCGCGATGAGCCCGCGGGATGAGACCGAATGCGATGGTCTCCGGATCGCCAAGACTCCGCCCCTGGGCCACCTTCATCGGGTCGATGTCGCCGACCAGGTCGGCCACCGAGGTGTCCGGGGTCGCGAGCTTCTCGCTGTACCGTTCGCTCCGATGCCGCCATGCCACCGGCAGCGCGTCACCGAGCTCCGCGGCCCGCCGGATCGAGGCGGGCAGGATGGGGTTGTACGGATGCTCGTCGAGTTCGGAGCCGTCGATGACCGGCGTCCATTCGTCGAGCAGCCCGGCCAGCGTGCGCAGCAGCCTGGTCTTGCCCTGTCCGCGCTCACCGAGCATCACCACATCGTGCCCCGCGATCAACGCGCGTTCGAGCTGCGGGATCACGGTGTCGTCGAATCCGACGATGCCGTTCCACGGGTCGTCGCCTGCGCGCAGCGCCGTCAGCAGATTGTTGCGGATCTCGTCCCGGACGTCACGTTCCACGTGCCCGGAGGCACGCAGTTCGCCGACGGTGGTGAGAGCCGGTGCAGGAGTGTCGATATCGGTGACAGCCACGTCATCCACGCTACCTCCCGATCCGGCCCGCCCGCTGAAGGCGGCGAATTCGTCCGTGGTCTGTCAGTGCTCGTCGATACGCTCTACTCACCTCTTCGGAAGGATTCGCATCATGTCCTCGAACACCGCTCCCTGGGATTCCCTCGACACCTACGACAACGGGCTGACCTTCTTCACCGGCGTGGTGGAGACCGTGCCCGCCGACCGCTGGACCGCTCCGTCTCCCTGCGACGGATGGACGGCACTGGACGTCCTCGGGCACGTGGGCGAGGCGGCACTGGTCGGCGCGCGCATACTCCGCGGAGGCGAGCGCGAGTTCAACAGACACGATCCGCCCTCGTCGGCGGTCGAGGGCGACCCGGCGGTGTGGTGGGCGGCCGCAGCGGCACAGGCCCGTCAGGCCCTGGCCGAGGTGACCGATCTGGACCGCGAGGTCGACAGCCCCGTCGGACGCCGGACGGTGAGGGAGGGTCTGTCCTTCCCCGCGGTGGACTTGTACCTGCACGGTTGGGACCTCGCCGCGGCCACCGGCTCGCGCGTGCGGTTCCCGGCCGCAGCCGTCCAGTTCATCCGCGACGTCTTCGCCCACGTCCCCGACGAGGTGACCCGCAGGCCCGGCGTTTTCGGCGCCCCCGTCGAGGTCGGCGCGGATCGCGACGAGACGGACCACATCCTCGGATTCGCCGGCCGGGACCCGGACTGGTCCGCCTGAGGGCCCTGCTCCGGACGGCTATCGGGCGTCGGCGAAGTGCGGGTCGCGGCCGATGAACGCCGCCAGGCGCATCACTGGGTCGGCGCCGGCCGGTGCGGTCTTCGCGGGACCGTACTGACCGGACGAGCGCAGCACCTCTTCCATCCCCCGCAGTCCGTCCAGCAACTGCGCCGCGAACTCCGCGTTCAGGTCCGGGCGACGGCCGCTCGCCTGCGCGAGATCCCAGGTGTGCATGAACACGTCGGCTGTGTAGAAGCGGTCGACGGCATCAGCCAGCGGCATCGTGCCCACCCTCGGGTGCGAGAACTCGACGTCGTCGCGCATGAACAGCTCCTGGACACGCGCCGAGTGCGCCGACCAGACGGCGGCCGGATCGTCGGCCGACGGCGCCGCGTCGAACCGAACGCCGCCGTCGGCGAGAAACGCCGGAAACCACCCGGTGAGGTGGGCGACGACGTCCCGTGCCCGCCAGCCGTCGACGGGCGACGGCGCGTCCCAGTCGGCCGTGGCGGCCGCCTGCGAACCGAAGTCGGAGGCGACCACGCGGTGACGATCGGACGCCGTGAGACCGCTCAGTCGGCTCACGCCCGGACCTCGCCGTCGGCGAGCAATCGGTCGAGCTTCGCATAGCCCTCCCGCACGCCGACCTCCATACCCGACCGCAGCCAGGCGTCACGGACCTCGATGGAGTCGCAGAGCGACTGCGCCTCCAATCGGGTGCGCCCGT
Organism: Gordonia sp. LUNF6; assembly: GCF_047041125.1. Classification (NCBI taxonomy): domain Bacteria; kingdom Bacillati; phylum Actinomycetota; class Actinomycetes; order Mycobacteriales; family Gordoniaceae; genus Gordonia; species Gordonia sp. LUNF6. The sequence goes on along the minus strand of NZ_CP178181.1, from coordinate 875,959 downwards.
CGCCCAGATCGATGAAGCGGAGGGGCTCCAACGACACCTCGTCGGGCATGCCCTCGAAGGTGAAAGTCTGAACGATGCGATCGTCGCCGACGGTGTGGAAGCAGCCCCGGAACCCGAACTCCTGCCCCTCGTGTTCGGAGACGTACCGCCATTCGCCGCCGCTGCGGGCATCCCAGATCACGACGCGCGAGGTGATGGCGTCGGGTCCCACCCACCGCATGAAAAGTTCCGGGTCGAGGTGCGCTTTGGCGAGTTGGGCCGGTGTGGCCCGGAAGTCGCGGGTGATCCGGATGATCGGCAGCGCCGGGTCGGCGTCGATCGCGGCTTCGGGATAGGTCTCGGTGTTCATGATGCGGCCCCTTCGGTGTCGGTGGAGTGCGCGGCATCGGCGCCCGTCATCTCTGCGAGGACTGCGTCGAGCCGCTGGTACCGCGCTTCCGCTCGGCGGCGATACCGTTCGATCCATTTGGCCATCAGGTCGAAGACCTCGGTCTCCAGGTGCACCGGACGTCGTTGCCCGTCCCGTGAGCGCGTCACCAGGCCGGCCTCTTCGAGCACCTTCAGATGCTTGGAGATCGCCTGCACGCTGACGTCGTAGGGTTCGGCGAGCTGCCCCACGGTCGCGTCCGCGGCCGTGAGACGCGCGACCATGTCTCGACGCGTCGGATCCGCCAGTGCCGCGAATATGAGAGACAACTCGTCGGCCATCGCCGTCGACCTCCTTATTCAACCAAATGGTTGTCTACGAGTAGACGCCGCGTGAGGTGCGTTGTCAACCCCTTGGTTGAGTATCGACGACTGCCGCCTGTCGCAGGAGAACGCCGCGGCAGCCCGTTCACAGCGCGTGGCGGCCGCTTCACACCGCGTGCACGCCGTCCACGTAGAGCCAGACACGGCCGACTCGGACGAATCTACTGCGCTCGTGCAGTTCACCGCGGCCTCCGGAGTCGCGGAAGACGGCAGTGAAGGCGACGACGCCCGTCTGATGAAAGGGCGACCCGTCCACGACCTCGTCGATATGGAGATGCAGCCAGCGCGTGCCGGATTCGGGCGCACACTCGTCCGGCCTGGTGTCCGGATGCCAGGTCGCGAGCAGGTGCTCCTCGTCACCGAGTGCGAACGCCGTGAACCTGCTGCGCATCAACGCTTCGGCCGTCGGCGCCGGCCTCCCCACACCGAGGCCCGTGAGGTAGCGCCCGCAACACGCCGTCAGCACCTCTCCCGAACCGCACGGGCATCGCCGATCGCTCATTCGGCCAACCTATCGCACCGCACCCCTTGACAACCTCCGACGACTGGTTGCATGGTTAGTTAGTCAAGTAATTAACCAAGAAACCGAGGCGGTCCAATGATTGACGACGGGAGGGCCATCTTCCAGCAGGTCGCCGACCACGTTGCCGATTCGATCATCGACGGCACCCTGCCCGAGGAGACTCGCGCGCCCTCCACCAACGAACTCGCCGCCTTTTACCGCATCAATCCCGCGACCGCAGCGAAGGGCATCAACCTGCTCGTCGACCAAGGCGTCCTCTACAAGAAGCGCGGCGTGGGAATGTTCGTCGCCGCCGGGGCCCGCGCCGCGTTGAGCGTGCGTCGCCGGGAGGCCTTCGCCGACCGGTTCGTGACTCCACTGCTGGTGGAGTCACGCCGGCTGAACCTGACCGCCGACGACGTCGTCGCCCTCATTCACGAACGTTCCACCACCATCGATCAGCCGTCGGAAGGAGTCCGGCCATGACCAGCCAGACCAGCGCACCCGCCATCAGCGCGCGAGGCCTCACCAAGCGATACGGATCGACGAACGCCCTCGACGACGTGAGCTTCGACCTTCCGGCGAACACCGTCTGCGGGCTGTTCGGCCGCAACGGCGCGGGCAAGACCACGCTGATGTCGATCCTCACCGCTCAGAACTTCGCGACGTCCGGTGAGCCCCGGATCTTCGGCGAAGACCCGTACGAGAACACGCACGTCCTGCCGCGCATCTGCTTCGTACGCGAGAGCCAGCGCTACCCCGAGGACTCCACTCCGGCCCAGGCTTTCCAGATGGCACGGTTGTTCTTCCCGAACTGGGACCAAGAACTCGCCGACCGCCTCGTGGAGGAGTTCCGGCTTCCCGACTGCCGGCGCATCAAGAAGCTCTCCCGGGGTCAGCTGTCCGCGGTCGGAGTCATCATCGGCCTCGCCTCCCGCGCCGACGTGACCTTCTTCGACGAGCCCTACCTCGGTCTCGACGCCGTCGCCCGACAACTGTTCTACGACCGTCTCCTCGAGGACTACAGCGACTTCCCCCGCACCATTCTGCTGTCGAGCCATCTCATCGACGAGGTCTCGAACCTCGTCGAGCAGGTGCTCGTGGTCGACGAGGGCAGGCTCGTCCTGAACGAGTCGGCCGACGACCTCCGCGGCATGGCGTTCACCGTGGTCGGCGCCGAATCCGCCGTCGACGCCTTCATCGGCGACCGCGAAGAACTGCACCGCGACCGACTCGGCTCCGTCGCCTCGGTGACCGTCCTGGGACGACTCGAGGACACCGACCTGGCCGAACTGTCCGCCCGCGGCATCGCCACCGCTCCGGTCTCGATGCAGGAACTGATCGTCCGTCTCACCACTCGCGCCGACCGGCGTGAGCCAACCTCTCGTCCGATGGGAGCCTCGCGATGAACCGCACAGCGAACGTCGTCCGCATGCAACTGATCAACAAGAAGATCTTCGTCTGGCTGCCGCTGACGATCTTCGGCGCCGCGTTCGCGATCTCGCTGATCATCTACGGGGCGATCTACGCCTCGGTCAGCGACCTCACCGACCCGATCTACGGCGGCGCATCACAGGCACCCCTCTGGTACTTCGCCGTGATCGGCATCCAGGCGATGTCGCTGACCTTCCCGTTCTCCCAGGCCATGAGCGTCACTCGTCGCGAGTTCTATCTCGGGACCACCCTCACCGCCCTCCTCGCGTCCATCGGCCTCGCCGTGCTGTACGTGATCGGCGGCCTGATCGAGAAGGCCACCGACGGTTGGGGGATCGACGGCTACTTCTTCGCGGTGCCGTGGATCTGGAACCAGGGACCCGCGGCCGCCGGCCTGCTGTACTTCATGGCGCCGATGCTCACGTTCACCATCGGCTTCTTCGCCGCCACCGTGTACAAGCGGTTCGGCATGCTGACACTGGTCCTCATCGGCATCGGTCTGGCCGCGGCGATCGCCCTCGCGATCTTGGGCATCAGTCTCGGCGGCGGCTGGCCGGCCGTCGGACGCTGGTTCACCGGTCTCACGCCGGTCGCGGTAGGCGGTTACGGGCTCGTCCTGGTGGCGGCGCTGTCGGGCGTCTCGTACGCGACTCTGCGGCGAGCGATTCCGTAGGACGCGTACGGCTCAGGTACGCGTACGGCTCAGCCGGCCGGACGGAGGCCGAGCCATACCGCGAGTCCGAGACCGCACAGACCGATCGCGATCCGCAGGGGCCGGGCAGGCAGCCGAGCGACCAGCGACGGCCCCATCCAGCCGCCGAGCAGACAGCCGATGCCCATCGCCACCGCCGCCGGCCAGTGCACCGGACCGAAGACGATGAAGGCGACGGCCGCGACCGCATTGGCGACGCCCAGAAGCGCCGATTTCAGCAGCATGGAGTGCCACAGCGGCAGACTCGTCAGGAGCAGCGCGAGCGCGAGAAAGATCACGCCGGCTCCCGCACCGAAATAGCCGCCGTAGATCGACACCACGAACACCGCGACCGGCCAGGCCACCGGACGGTCGGAGCCGTGCTCGATCCACCGTCGAAGACCGGGCTGCGCCAGCAGCGCGACCGACGCCAGCGCCACCAGGTACGGAACGACGTATCCGAACGCCGCGGCGGGCGCCAGCAGCAGCAACGCCGCACCCACGATTCCGCCGGCCAGCGCCATCAGCGACGAGCGCAGCAGCGACCGGCCGCCGTCGTCGGCAGTGAGCGCCCGGCCCGACTTCGCGAAGCTCCCCACACCGACGGCGACCAGAGCCACCGTGTTGGTGACATTGGCGGACAGGGGCGTCAAGCCCGCCGCGAGCAGCGCCGGATAGCTCACGATAGAAGCCAGCCCGGTCATGTAGCCGACCACGCCCGCACCGAACCCCGCGGCCACGAGTGCGAGGAGCCCGATCACCGTCATGCGGCGAGAGCGCTGTTCATGCGCGCCTCACGTGCCGTACGGCACTCAGTGTGCGAAGTGACGCGCCCCGGTCAGGTACATCGTGACGCCCGCAGCCTTGGCGGCCTCGATCACCTCGTTGTCGCGGACCGAACCGCCCGGCTGGACCACCGCGCGCACGCCGGCGTCGATCAGCACCTGAAGACCGTCGGGGAACGGGAAGAAGGCGTCGGACGCACCGACCGCGCCCGCCGCGCGCTCGCCCGCCCGGTTCACCGCCAGATGCGCGGAGTCGACGCGGTTGACCTGACCCATCCCGACGCCGACCGACGCACCGTCGGAGGCGAGCAGAATGGCGTTCGACTTGACCGCACGGCAGGCACGCCAGGCGAAGACCAGATCGCGCAGCGTCTGCTCGTCGGCCGCGGTACCCGTGGCGAGCGTCCAGTTGGCCGGATCGTCGCCCTCGGCGTCGATCACGTCGCGCTCCTGCAGAAGCAACCCGCCCGAGACCGGACGCATCTCGATACCGCTCCCGGCCGGAGCCTGCGCGACGAGGATGCGGATGTTCTTCTTCCGCGAGAGGACGTCCACCGCGCCGTCGGCGTAGCTCGGCGCGATGATGACCTCGGTGAAGATCTCCGCCACCTGCTCGGCCATCTCGACCGACACCTCGCGGTTGGTGGCGATCACGCCCCCGTACGCGCTGACCGGATCGCAGGCGTGCGCCTTGCGGTGCGCTTCGGCGATGTCGGCCCCCACCGCGATGCCGCAGGGGTTCGCGTGTTTGATGATCGCGACCGCCGGTCCGGCGTGGTCGTAGGCGGCACGCCAGGCGGCGTCGCCGTCGGTGTAGTTGTTGAACGACATCTCCTTGCCGTGCAGCTGCTCGGCCTGAGCCAGCCCCGGTGCTGCGTCGGTGTCGACGTAGAGCGCGGCCGCCTGATGCGGGTTCTCCCCGTAGCGCAGGGTGGCCGACCGCTTCCAGGTGGCGCCGGCCCACACGGGGAACTGCGCGCCGGTGGTCGCACCCGGTTCGCCTGCGGTCTCCTCCGACGGCGCGACCACCGAGGTCATCCACGAGGCGACGGCGACGTCGTAATCGGCTGTATGACGGAAGGCCTTGGCCGCCAGCTGCTTCCGCTGTGCCAGGGTGAACCCGCCACCGGCGACGGCGGCGGCTGCGTCCGGGTAGTCGGCGGGATCCACCACCACGCCCACCGACGGGTGGTTCTTGGCGGCGGCACGGACCATCGAAGGACCGCCGATGTCGATCTGCTCGACGCACTCGTCGGGGGCGGCACCGGAGGCGACGGTCTCGGTGAACGGGTACAGGTTCACGACCACCAACTCGAAGGGCGCCACGCCCAGCTCGTCGAGCTGCGCCAGATGATCGTCCTTGCGAGTGTCGGCCAGGATGCCCGCGTGCACCCGCGGATGCAGGGTCTTGACCCGCCCCTCGAGGCACTCCGGGAAGCCGGTCAGTTCGCTGACCTCGACCACCGGAACGCCCGCACCGGCGATGGTCTTGGCGGTGGAGCCGGTCGAGACGATCTCGACGCCCGCGCCGTGGAGGGCGGTCGCCAGTTCGGTGAGCCCGCTCTTGTCGTAGACGCTGATCAGCGCGCGCTTCACCGCGCGAGCTCCGGAGTCTGCAGGTGCATTCACTTGATGTGTGCCTTTCGTCCATCTGTGACAACGCCACGGGTCACGACCGCATGCACCACTTCCGGCAGCAGCACACGTTCGACTTCTTTGATGCGTTCGTGAAGGGTCTCTTCGGAATCGTCGGGCAGCACCTCCACGATGCGCTGCGCGAGGATCGGTCCGGTGTCGACGCCGTCGTCGACGAGGTGCACCGTGGTGCCGGTGACCTTGACGCCGTACGCGAGGGCGTCGGCGACCCCGTGCGCGCCGGGGAACGCGGGCAGCAGCGCGGGATGCGAGTTGAGGATCCGGCCGCCGAAACGGTCGAGGAATGCGGGGCCGAGGATCTTCATGAAGCCTGCGGTGACCACCCACTCCGGGGCCAACTCCGCGACCGAGGCGGTGAGCGCCGCGTCCCACGCCTCACGGTCGGGGTACTCCCGCAACTCGCAGAGGATCACGGGCAGGTCGGCGTCGACGGCGCGGTCGGCGGCCCCGCAGTCGCGGTCGACCACTACGCCGACGACGCGGAAGGGTGCGTCGTCGGTTGCTGCGAGGTCGAGGACTGCGGCCATCAACGATCCGGTGCCGGATGCCATGACGACCACGGGCACACGGGCGTCCTGGGCTGATGTCACGACCTACAGCTTAGTTGGGCAACTCCCGCACTGAACCGGGAGGTCGGTCCCCCGCCGGGGGTCCGTGGTCTGCGCCACTCGCGACCGCCGGATCGACGTCGTCGAGCGCCTCGGTCCCGTCCTCGTCACCCGAGTCCGGATCTTGGTCCGAATCCGCGTCCGCTCCCGGGTTCGAGTCCGCATCCGCGTCCACCGGTTCCGGCTCGTCGAGCAGTTCGTCAAGATCCAGGTCGGGAGCCCCGGACGCCCGCCGACCGCCGAACCTGCGGTTGAGCCAGAGGATCCCGGCGGTCGCCGTCGCCGTCACCCCGAGCGCGGTCAGCGTGAAGACCCCGGCCAGCGGAACACTGACGCCGGCCTCCCCCATCTCGCCGAGCGTGCCGCCCGAGAACGCCACAGCCACCACCATCAGCAGTGAGGCCACCGCCGCCCCCACGCCGATCGCCCGCAGATGGGCGACGAGGTCGTCGCTGCGGGTGTGCCAGCCGATCAGCACACCGGCCAGTGCGGGCACGGCGTAGAGCAACGCCCCCCAGGCGCCGAGATCGGAGCCGGGGACCACCGCCGCGATCGGCACCGGCGGCAGCGTCCCCGGGTGCGTGCTCAGCGCATCGATCGTCGTGCCGCCCAGCGTCGCGCTCGCGCCCGCGGTGACGGCCGCGGCGTTCACCACGAAGTTCGGCAGGTAGAGGATCGACAACACCGACAGCCCGAGGTAGCCGTCGAAGGTGTTGCCTCGCGAGAGGAGATCGGAGACCGCGCCGAGATGCGCGAGGAAGCCCGCGAACACGGCAACCCCGCCCCCGGCGATCAAGGCGAAGAAGGCGGCGACCCCGGCTTCGGCGCCGATCCGGTCGGACGCAGCGACGGCGAACTCATCGAGGAACGGCCCGATCACGCGAGGGACCACGCCTGCCAGCGCCGCCACACCGTGGACCACGATCGTCATGCCGAACGCGGCGAGCGGACTCGGACTGCCCACCGGACCGGACGAACTGCCGTCGGCGACCACCGCGAGAGCGAGCGCGGTCGCGACCAGTGGCCCGACCACAGCCGTTCCAGCGATGCGCAGGAGCTCGTTGAACGAGGTCGCGTCGACCGTCGCCCGACGGACCACCCGGTACGTTCCGTATCCGATCAGGAGTGTCGGAACCAGCGGAAGCACCCCGATGGTGACGCCGCCGACGGTCAGCGCCGTCTGATTGGCCGCGAGCCATCCGGCCGCGGTCGCGGACCCGAAGCTGGAGAACCCCGCGCCCGCCGCGACCTTGGTGATCAGCACGGTCACCGCCGACACCAGCCAGGCGACGGTCGGAACGGTGAGCCCGACCTTGATCACGTCCCAGGTGGCGGGCAGTTTCGGCTCCTGGTCGGCACGGCGGGCCAGACGGACCTGCCGAAGACGGGCCGCCAGATTCGGAGTTGAAGGCGCGGACATCGCTTACCAGGGTGTCACGGTCCGGCAGTCGAGCCCCGCCGACGCGCCGCACTCCCCTGCCCCGAACGAAAAACTGTCGAGTTCGTACCCCGTACGGGTACGAACTCGACAGTTTCTTGACTGAGCGAGCAGTGCTACTGCTTGTCGGCGTCCTCCGGCTTCACGAAGGCGGTGGTCGCCCCGGCGTCCGAGGCCGGCGGGGTGTCGGCCTGACCGTACGACGGTGTCGCCGACGGCTGGCCGTAACTCGAACCGGGCTGGTAGGAGGCCTGCGCCTGCTGACCGTATCCGGCCGCCGGCTGCTGGGCCGCCTGCTGCTGGGCCTGCTGACCGTAGCCGTGGCCGTACGACGACGCCGCGGGATCCGCCGCCGGCGCCGCGTGGGCGGCGGCGGGAGCCGCGACCGCGGCCGACGCGTCGGCTGCGGCCGTCTTGATCTGACCCGCCTCGATGAGCAGCCACACCACCGCGGCCAGGAAGGCCAGGATGGAGGTGATCAGCAGGATGATCGCGCCGGCTCCCTTGCCCGCGTCAGCGGTCGCGAACTGGAACACCGTGATGAGGGCACCGACGGTCGACAGCGCGAACACCACGCCTGCGACCCACTTCTCAGTACCGAGCAGGAAGGTCACGAGAGCCAGCACACCCGCGACGGCGATCAGACCGTACGGGGTCGCGAACTCGGTCTCGAACAGCTTCGCGCTGTACTGGGCACCGTACGGACCGGTCTCCTTGAAACCCGCCACGAAGCCGCAGAACAGCGTGATGACGCCGAGCGCGCCGATGACGGCGGCGAGGATGGTCGTCGTGTTGGCGGGAAGGCCCTGACTCGCGGGCTGCTGCGGCTGCTGGTAGCCGTAGCCCTGCTGGCCGTACTGCTGCTGCGCCGCGTACTGCTGGCCGTAGCCGGCCTGCTGCCCGTACTGCTGCTGGCCGTACTGCTGCTGACCGTAGCCGGACTGCTGGCCGTACTGCTGACCGTAGGCCGACTGGGATCCGGCGTCGCCCTGGCCATAGCCAGACCCCGACTGCGGGTACGTCATCCGATCACTCCTCGTGAGACTAGGGCCACCGTGGGCGATGGCCGGCGAACTTCTGGTCCACGCTAATACACGTCCCTGTCTGTCCGCTGAACGCCGTCCATCGGTCGAATCACCAGCGATGGGCTCTTCCCTGCTCGGCGTACCACTCGATGAGGCCGTAGTCGTCGACCGACTTCGGATCCACGTTGACCTCGCTCCGGCCGGCGAGAATCGCCGTGACCGGCACTTCCAGCTTCTTCCCCGTCCGGGTGTGCGGGATGCCCGGCGCGAGGATCATCTCGTCGGGAACGTGCCGCGGCGACAACCGAGTCTTCACCTCGGCGGCGACACGCGCGGACAGTTCATCGGTGAGTTCGGCACCGGGGACCAGGGTCACGAACAGCGGCATCCAGTATTTGCCGTCCGGTCCGTCGACGCCGAGCACGAAGGCCTCGGCGATCTCCGGCATACCCTCGACCACCTCGTAGATGTCGGCCGAACCCATGCGGATGCCGTGCCGGTTCAGCGTCGCATCGCTGCGGCCGTGGATCACCAGCGATCCGCGCTCGGTGACGGTGACCCAGTCACCGTGCCGCCACACCGGCTTAGCCGGGCCCTCGCCCTCCCATTCGTGAGCGAAGTACGCCTTCCGGTAGCGCTCCCCGTCGGGGTCGTTCCAGAATCTGACCGGCATGGACGGCATCGGCGTGGTGACGACCATCTCGCCCACTTCGCCGATCAGCGGCCGACCGCTCGGCGACCAGCTCTCGAGTCCGACGCCGAGATAGCGTGCCGACAGTTCCCCGGCGACCACCTCCACTCCCGTGGTACCACCCGCGAATGCGCTCACGACGTCGGTGCCACCGCTGATCGAGGACACCGGCAGACCCGCCTTCACGTTCTCGTCGATCCATCCGAACAGATCCGCCGCGAGCGTCGAACCGGTGCTGCCCAGCAGCCGCAGCGCCGAGAGGTCGTGGTCCGCGCCGGGATGGAGTCCGGCCTTGCGCGAGGCCTGCAGCTGTCCCGGGCTGGTGCCGAAGAAGGTGACCCGTTCGTCGGCCACGATCTGCCAGAGGCGGTCCGCGTCCGGGTAGAGCGGCGAACCGCTGTACGTGATGATCCGGGACCCCACCAGCAGCCCGGCGACCTGGTAGTTCCACATCATCCACGACAGGGCCGTCTGCCAGAAGAAGACCGACTCGGTGTCCAGATCCGACTGGATCGCCGCCGCCTTCAGGTGCTCGAGCACCACGCCGCCGTGCCCGTGGACGATGCCTTTGGGGCGGCCCGTGGTGCCCGAGGAGAACAGCACCCACAGCGGATGATCGAACGCGACCTTCACCGGCTCGGGACGGCGACTCTCGTCCGCGATCACCTCCGACCAGCGCACCACTGCGGCGCCGGGGTCGCCGACGTCACCGGCGCCGGGGTCGCCGACCATGATGTGCGTGACCTCGTCGCCGAGCAGTCCGGCGAGCGTGACCGAGTCGGCGCGCTTGTCGACCTCCTTGCCGTTGTATCGGTAGCTCGCGGCGGAGACGAGCACCGTGGGCTCCAACTGCGCGAGCCGGCCGGCCGCACCCTCCGGCGCATAGTCCTGACCGCAGCCCGACCAGATCGCGCCCAGTGACGCGGTGGCGAGGAACGCGATCACGGCCTCCGGGATGTCGGGCAGGTACGCCGCGACGACGTCGCCGCGGCCGACACCCGCCTCGCGGAGCGCGTGCGCGACGGCGCCGACCCGAACCGGGAGTTCGGCCCACGTGACCGACGTGCGGTTGCCGTCCTCGTCCAATCCGACGATCGCCTCGCCGGGCAGATCCGCATGTCTCAGCACCACGTCGACGTAATTCAGTGCCGTACCGGGGAACCACACGGCACCGGGCATGGTGTCGTCGGCGAGCACCGCGTCGTCCCCGTCGCCCAGCGGCGTCTCGGCGATCTCGTCGAGCGCGAAGAAATCCCACACGCACCGCCAGAAGCCCGGCAGATCGGTCACCGACCGTTGCCAGACGTCGTCGTATGAGGTCAGCGGCGCTCCGGCGCGTTCGGAGAACTTCTCGGCGAAACGATCGAAGACGGTCACGACCCCAGCCCCAGGACCTCGATCGCGCGTTCGCGCATCTCCACTTTGCGCACCTTGCCGGTGACGGTCATCGGGAACTCGTCGACGATCTGCACGTACTTGGGAATCTTGTGACGGGAGATGTGACCGGTGGCGAACTCACGGATCGAGTCCGCGGTCAGTTCGTCCGCGCCTTCGCGAACCCGGATCCAGGCCATCAGTTCCTCGCCGTACTTCTCGTCCGGGACACCGATCACCTGGGCGTCGATGATGTCCGGATGCGTGTAGAGGAACTCCTCGATCTCACGCGGGTAGATGTTCTCTCCGCCGCGGATCACCATGTCCTTGATGCGGCCGGTGATTCTGACGTATCCGTTGTCGGCCATGACCCCGAGGTCGCCGGTGGCCATCCAGCCGTCGGCGTCGAGCACCTCGGTGGTCTTCTCCGGATCGTTCCAGTAGCCCTTCATCACCGAGTACCCGCGGGTGCGGAACTCGCCGGTCTCACCGCGCGGCAGGGTCTCGCCGGTCAGCGGGTCGGCGATCTTGATCTCCAAGTGCGGCCCGACACGGCCGACCGTCCCCACGCGAAGGTCGAGGTCGTCGTCCATGCGCGTCTGCGTCGAGACCGGGCTGGTCTCGGTCATGCCGTAGCAGATCGACACCTGCGACATGTTCATCTCGTCGATCACCCGGCGCATCACCTGCTCCGGGCACGGCGAGCCCGCCATGATGCCGGTACGCAGGGAGGACAGGTCGAAGGCGGTGCCCTCGTCGGCGCTCGAGTCCAGGAGAGCCAACTCGGCGATGAACATCGTCGGCACGCCGTAGAGGCTGGTGCACCGATACTTCTCGACCGCCGCGAGTGTGGCTTTCGGATCGAAGGCCGGGGCGGGGATCACCATGGCGCAGCCGAAGGCGATCGCCGCGAGGTTGCCCATCACCATGCCGAAGCAATGGTAGAAGGGCACCGGCAGGCAGATGCGGTCGTGCTGGGTGTACTCCAGCAGCGATCCGACCAGATAACCGTTGTTGCCGATGTTGAGATGAGTGAGCGTGACGCCCTTCGGCGCTCCGGTGGTACCGGACGTGTACTGGATGTTGATCGGATCGTCCGGGTTCAGTCCGGCCGCGATCTCGGCGATCTCGGCCACCTCCGCCGCCGACGGCGGGGTCAGCATTTCGGCGAAGGCATCCGACTCGAACAGCACCACCTCGCGCAGGTCCGGCGTCTGGTCGCGCACGTCCTCGAGCATGACGGCGTACTCCGAGTCGCGGAAGCTCGTGGCCGCCAGCACCAGCGAGGTGCCCGACTGCTTGAGTGCGTACGCGAGCTCGTGGCGCCGGTACGACGGATTGATCACGACCAGGATCGCGCCGATCTCGGCGGCCGCGAACTGAGTCAGCACCCACTCGAACCGGTTCGGGGCCCAGAGCCCCACGCGATCGCCCGGCGCCACCCCGTGCCGGAGAAGTCCGGCCGCCAACGCCACGACGTCGCGGCGGAACTCGGCGTACGTCCAGGTCCGGTCGACGGCGGCGTCGATCAGGGCGTCGGAGTCCGGATAGCTGCCCGCGGTGGCGGCGAGGGTCGCACCGATCGTCTGGGTGAGAAGTGGGGGCTCGGTCTCCCCGATCGCGTACGAGGGGGCGGCGGCTGTGCCGGTCATGGTGTCCTCCGTGAGGGTTGAGGTGTCTCGTGGGGGTCGGGTGGGTCGGTCGGATGCGGGGGCGAGTGCCGGCTCAGCCGGCGGGAGGCTGCATCACCCGGGCGAGGATCGCTCGGGCTTGGGCGATCACCGGGCCGTCGATCATCTGCCCGTCGACGGCGAACACGCCGCCGTCGTGCGCGAGGGCGCCGTCGCACACCTTGCGGGCCCATTCGACGCGCTCGGCCGACGGTGCGTAGCCGGCGCGGATGTGCTCCACCTGACTCGGATGGATGCAGGCGGTGGCCGTGTAACCCTGGGCGACGGCGTCGCGGACCTCCGCCACGAGTCCGTCCACGTCCGCGATGTCGATGTGGACCGCGTCGATCGCCGCCACACCGAAGGCCGCGGCCGCGAGCCGGACCCGTGCCCGGACGTGCCTGGCGATGTCGCGGTAGCCGCCGGTGCCCGGCTCGTCCGCACCGAACCTGCTCGACGTGCCGCCCATCCCGGCCGCGAGATCCTCGGCACCCCACATCAGGCCGACGCAGTTGGGCGCCGCCGCGATCTCCTCGACACGAACCGCGCCGAGAGGTGTCTCGATGAGCGCGATGGTGGGCAGTCCGTGCGCGGTGATCTGCGCCGCGGATTCGACCTTCGCCTGCATCACGACCCGATACGGCGTGCACTGCACCGCGTCCAGATCCCGCTGATGCTCCACGCTGCCCGCGGGGTTGATCCGCACGATCACCCGGTCGGCCGCGATCGGATCGGCGATCAGCGCCTCCCGGGCGTCGGCCTTGTTGACCTCGGCGACGGCGTCCTCGAGATCGAGGATCACCATGTCGGCGCGGTCGAGCGCCTTGGCGTACCGCTCGGGGCGGTCGGCCGGGCAGAACAGCAGAGCCGGTCCGGCCGGCGTCCAGGATTGCGCTGTGGACCCTGTCATTCCCGACCCTCTCACTCCGGACACTGTCATTCCCCTTCGGGTCGAACGCGCACGAGGGTCGAGCGCGAGGCACGGGCCACGATCACTCCGTCCTGATTGCGGCCGATGTGCGTCAGGTCGACGATCCCCTCGCCCGGACGCGACTTGGACAGCCGCTTGCCGGTGCACTCGGTCTCGCCGTACAGGGTGTCGCCGGCGAACATCGGTGCCGGGAAGGCGATGTCGTGGAAGCCGAGATTCGCGACCAGCGTCCCCTGAGTCAGCTGTGCCACCGACAGCCCGACGATCGTCGACAGCGTGAGCATCGAGTTCACCAGCCGCTGACCGCCGAAGCCCGGCTGCGTGGCCGACCACGCCGCGTCCAAGTGCAGGGCCTGGGTGTTCATCGTCAGCGTGGTGAAGAACGTATTGTCCGCCTCGGTGATGGTGCGCCCGGGACGGTGTTCGTAGACGGTGCCGATCTCGAACTCCTCGAACCAGAGCCCACGCTGCGTGACGTGCTTGGCGCCGCCGTCGGCCGCGGTCATGCCGGCAGTCCCAGCGATCGCGCGATCAGCATGAGCTGCACCTCGGTGGTGCCCTCGCCGATCTCGAGGATCTTGGAGTCGCGGTAGTGCCGGGCCACCGGGTACTCGTTCATGAAGCCGTAGCCGCCGTGGATCTGCGTCGCCGTCCGGGCGTTGTCCATCGCGGCCTCCGAGGAGATCATCTTGGCGATCGCGGCCTCCTTCTTGAAGGGCTTGCCCGCGAGCATCTTGGCGGCGGCGTCGTAGTACGCCATCCGCGCGACGTGCGCCCGGGCCTCCATGCGGGCGATCGCGAACGACACCGACTGGAACTCGGCGATCGCCTTGCCGAACGACTTGCGCTCGCGGGCGTACTTGACCGATTCGTCGACGCACCCCTGGGCGACGCCGGTCGCGAGACCGGCGATGGCGATCCGGCCCTCGTCGAGGATCGACAGGAAGTTCGCGTAGCCGCGGCCTCGTTCGCCGAGCAGGTTCTCCCGTGGCACGCGCGCGTCGTCGAAGCTCAGCGGGTGGGTGTCGGAGGCGTTCCAGCCGACCTTGTTGTACGCGGGTTCAGCGGTGAAACCCGGTGTTCGGGCGGGCACGATGATCGTCGAGATCTCCTTCTTGCCGTTGTCGCGCTGCCCGGTGACCGCCGTGACGGTCACGAGCGAGGTGATGTCGGTGCCGGAGTTGGTGATGAACTGCTTGCCACCGTTGATCACCCACTCGTCGCCGTCCTCGCGTGCCGTGGTCGCGGTGGCGCCGGCGTCCGAACCGGCGCCGGGCTCGGTGAGACCGAAGCCCGCGAGACGGCGGCCCGCGAGCAGATCCGGCAGCCAGGTCTCCTTCTGCTCCTGGGTGCCGAACTTGTAGATCGGCATCGCGCCGAGACCGACCCCGGCCTCGAGCGTGATCGCGACCGATTGGTCGACCTTCCCGAGTTCCTCGAGTGCGAGGGCGAGCGCGAAGTAGTCGCCGCCCATCCCGCCGAACTCCTCGCTGAACGGCAGGCCGAACAGGCCCATCTCGCCCATCTGCCCGACGACCTCGTACGGGAAGGTCTTCTTCTCATCGTGTTCGGCGGAGACGGGCGCCACCACCTGCTGTGCGAAGTCGCGCACCGTGTTCACCAGGTCGGTGTATTCCTGCGTCAGTTCCATGGAGTGAGATTCCTCGTCGTATGTGGGGCCGGGTCCATCGGTCCGGCGCTGTCTGTGGATCGCTGTCTGGGGTTGAAAGTCTCTGGCTGGGGAGCCGTGTGTCGTTGACGTGGTTCGCGTCGAAGCGGCTCAGTCGTCGACCTGGACGTGCGCGAGCAGTTGCTGCGCGTCCACCTTGTCCCCGACCCGGACCTTGATGGACGCGGTTCCGTCGATCGGAGCGCGAAGGGTGTGCTCCATCTTCATCGCCTCGACCACCACCAGCGGGTCGCCGGCCGCGACCTGCTCGCCGTCGACCCCGGGCACCGCGACCACGGTGCCCGGCATCGGACTGACGATGTGGCCCGCGGCATCGCCTTCATCGTGCTCCGACAGCGCACGGACCGTGTGCAGAATCCAGGTTCCCGGCCGGCCCGACACCCAGCGGCGACCGCCGCGGGCGTCGACCGCCACCTCCCAGCGGTGCGAACGTCCGTCGACGATCAGGTCGAAGGCGTCGCCGGGCACCTGGCGCAGCCGCACCGGGGCCTGCCACGGTTCGCGGTCGAGATCCTCGAAGGAGATCGTCACGTGTGCGTCGAGGGTCCCCGGCCGCGGCGTGCGGTTCTGATCGATCTGCGCCGACACCGTGTAGACGTGCCCGGACTCGGCCAGCCGCGCGAGGACCGGTGACGGTGCGCCGATGCGGAAGCCGATCGCGGACGACCAGAGATCGTCCGGGTCGCCGAGGTCCAGAGCGCCGAGCGCACCCGCGACCAGCGCGTGCGGATCGGGCATCGGGGCGGCGTAGTCGGCGGCGATCCGGTCGAGCAGTTCGGTGTCGAGCACACCGTCGCGCACATCGCGCTGCGCGAGCGCGTAACGGCAGAAGCCGATGTTGGTCACGACGCCGAGCAGCCGGGTCTCCGACAAGGCCTCGTCGAGACGGTCGAGCGCCTCGGCGCGATCGGTGCCGTAAGCGATCACCTTGGCCAGCATCGGGTCGTAATCACTGCCGATCACCGACCCCTCCTCGATGCCGCTGTCGACGCGGACACCGGGCCGCTGAGCCCCGGTGGCGAGCCGAGCCGGCTCCATCGAGGCCGCACGCGGCCACGACAGCCGCGTCACCTCACCACCGGTCGGCAGGAATCCCTGCGCCGGATCCTCGGCGTAGACGCGTGCCTCCACCGCGTGACCGGTCATCACGATGTCGTCCTGCGTCAAGGCCAGCTTCTCGCCGCGGGCGATCCGCACCTGCTGCTCCACCAGGTCGACACCGGTCACCATCTCGGTCACCGGATGCTCCACCTGCAGCCGGGTGTTCATCTCCATGAAGAAGAAGTCCTCGGGCGCGGTGGCCGAGACGATGAACTCGACGGTTCCCGCCCCGGTGTAGCCGACGCTGCGGGCCGCATCGCAGGCCGCCTCGCCGATCCGCTGCCGGGTGGCCTCGTCGAGCAGCGCCGACGGCGCCTCCTCGATGACCTTCTGGTGGCGGCGCTGCAGGGAGCACTCGCGCTCACCGAGATGGATCACGTTGCCGTGCTCGTCGGCCAGGATCTGCACTTCGATGTGCCGCGGCGTGAGCACGAAGTGTTCGAGGAACAGGGTGTCGTCGCCGAACGCCGACGCCGCTTCGCGACGCGCGGTGGCCAGCGCCTCGGGAAGTCCGGACGGGTCCTCCACTCGGTGCATGCCTTTGCCGCCGCCGCCCGCACTCGGCTTGATGAGTACGGGGAAGCCGACGCCGCCCGCGGCGTCGATCAGTTCCTGATCCGTCAGGCCCGGACGGGAGATGCCCGGGACAACGGGCACGCTGCGTTTGGTGACCGCGTCGCGCGCGGTGATCTTGTCGCCCATCGTGGCGATCGCCGATGCGGGCGGTCCGATGAAGATGATGCCCGCTTCGGCCAGTGCCTCGGCGAACTGCTGGTTCTCCGACAGGAAGCCGTAGCCGGGGTGCACGGCGTCGGCACCGGTGAGCCGGGCCGCCTCGATGACGGCGTCGATCCGCAGATAGCTCTGCGTCGCCGGTGCCGGGCCGAGCCGGACGGCCTCGTCCGCGGCCTTGACGTGCGGGGCGTCCGCATCCGCGTCCGAGTACACGGCCACCGATTTGATGCCCATGTCGTGGAGCGTGGCGATCACACGGCAGGCGATCTCGCCGCGGTTGGCGACGAGGACCTTGCGAATGCTGCGAGTGTCAGTAGTGGTGTTCACGTGCATGTCCCTCACATCCGGAAGACGCCGTAGGCGGGATCGTCGAGCGGCGCGTACCGGCAGGCCTCCAGGGCCAGCCCCAGCACGGTTCGGGTATCGGCGGGATCGATGATCCCGTCGTCCCACAGTCTCGCCGTGGAGTAGTACGCGTCGGATTGACGCTCGAACTGATCGCGGATCGGCGCCTTGAAGGCCTCTTCCTCCTCCGCCGACCAAGTGCCGCCGGAACGTTCGATACCGCCCCGCCGGACCGTGGCCAGGGTGTCGGCGGCCTGCGGTCCGCCCATGACGGAGATCCGGGCGTTGGGCCACATCCACAGGAAGCGCGGCGAGTATGCGCGGCCGCACATGGAGTAGTTGCCCGCGCCGAACGAGCCGCCGATCATCACGGTCAGCTTGGGCACGCGTGCGCAGGCCACGGCGTTGACCATCTTGGCGCCGTTCTTGGCGATGCCGCCCTCCTCGTACTGGCGACCCACCATGAAACCGGTGATGTTCTGGAGGAAGATCAGCGGGATGCGGCGCTGGTCGCACAGTTCGATGAAGTGCGCTCCCTTGAGCGCCGACTCGCTGAACAGCACGCCGTTGTTGGCCACGAACCCGACCGGGTGACCGTGGATCTTCGCGAACGCCGTCACCAGCGAGGTGCCGTAGCCGGCTTTGAACTCGGTGTACTCGCCGCCGTCGGACAGGATCTCGATGACCTCGCGCACGTCGTACGGGATCCGCGAATCGGTCGGCACCACGTCGTAGATGTCGGTCTGCGGGCGCTGCGGCGCGCGGGTGGGCACCGTCTCCCACTGCGCGGGCTCGCGCGGGCCGAGGGTGGCGATGATCTCGCGCACCTTGGCCAGTGCCTGCTCGTCGTTGTCGACGAGGTGATCGGTGACGCCGGAGACGGTGGAGTGCATGCTTCCGCCGCCGAGTTCCTCCGCGGTCACGTCCTCGCCCGTCGCCGCCTTCACCAGCGGCGGGCCCGCCAGGAAGATGGTGCCCTGGTTCCGCACGATGACGTTCTCGTCGCTCATCGCCGGGACGTAGGCGCCGCCCGCAGTCGAGGAACCGAGGACTGCCGAGATCTGCGGAATCCCGGCCGCGCTCATGGTGGCCTGGTTGTAGAAGATGCGGCCGAAGTGCTCCCGATCCGGGAAGACGTCGTCCTGGTTGAGGAGCATCGCACCGCCGGAGTCGACCAGGTAGATGCACGGCAGCCGGTTCTGCGACGCGATCTCCTGCGCGCGCAAATGCTTCTTGACGGTCACCGGGTAGTACGTGCCGCCCGACACCGTGGCGTCGTTGGCGACGATCATGCATTCGCGGCCGTGGATCCGGCCGATGCCGGCCACCACGCCGGCCGCCGGAGCCTTGCCGTCGTACATGTCGTAGGCCGCGAGCGGAGCCACCTCCAGGAACGGCGAACCCGGATCGATCAGGGCGTCGATCCGGTCGCGTGGGAGGAGCTTGCCGCGCGAGAGATGTCGCTCTCGCGCCTTCTCGCCGCCGCCCTGCGCCGCGGCGAGCAGCCGGGTCCGCAACACGGCCACGTTGGCGTGATGCGCGTCTGAAGAGGATGTCGCCGTCATGCCGCCCTTTCAGTTAGCTTCGATTAACTGAAATACAGGATAGGTGACGGCGCCCACATTCGCCAGTCCCTGGCGGGGTCTCACAGCGGAATGAGTGAATTGTGCAGCTGAGGCGTCCTCGCACGGACCCGAAACGGTCTCGTGGGAGCCTGGCCGGCGTGCCGTCAGCCCTGCAACGCGCCCATCGCCATCCCGGTCAGCAATCCGCGCAGCCGGTCCCGGGGAAACTCCGGAAGCCGCGGCGAGGAGTTGAGCAGACCGAACATGGCGTGGATGCGCACCCGCGCCTCTACCGCTTCGAGTTCGACGCCGCGGTCGATGGCGTGGTCCATCAGCACTCGCACCCACACCTCGACGTAACGGCGCTGCAACGAACGCACGCGGTGCCGCGCCTGCGGCGACAGCGACCACAGATCGCGGTCCTGCACACTGATCAGGTCCGGCCGGGTCACCAGCACGTCGATGTGGAACTCGATGAGTCGTTCGAGCACCTCGACCGGTGTTCCGCCCTCGGCCGCCGCGGCCACGCCGCCGTCGTGCAGCCGCTCGCTGATGTCGATCAGAATCGTGTCGAGCAGCTCGGATTTGGACTGGAAGTGCCGGTACATGGCCGGGCCGCTGATCCCGACCTCGGCGCCGATGTCCTCCAGCCGCACTCCGTTGTAGCCGCGCTGGGCCATCTGCCTGGCCGCCGCCGACAGGATCTCCACGCGCCGCGCCGCCTTCGCCTGTTCACGGCGAGTGGCCGGTCGCGGCGTCGGGACGGGTTGCGAAGACATGACGCTGCCGACTCTACCGCCCGACCCGCACCCGCCCCGAGCGATCGGCGACGGGGTCGGTGGCGATCCAGCGGTCGATCGCCGCCACCGTCTCGTCGAGTGTCGTCACGACCTCGTCGACGATTCCCAGCCGGCGCAGCTCGCGCACCCAGACGTGCTGAGCCCGGGCCATTTCAGCCGCATGGCCGACGTCGCCGCGCATGATGACGCTCGCCCCCTCGGGCGGAAGCGGTGCGAGCCAGCCGTCAGCGGCACCGATCACCCGATCGGCCGGGAACATCGCGAGCGCCGCGCCGCCCGTGCCCTGCCCGAGCAGAACCGACGCCGTGGGAGTCGCGGCCGACAGCAGCTCCATCGTGCACGCGGCGATCTGCCGAGCCAGGCCCGATTCCTCGGCCGCCCGCGACAGTTCGCCGCCGCTGGTGTCGACGACGGTCACCAGCGGCAGTCCCCACCGGACGGCGAGCGCGATACCCCGGCGAGCGACGCGAAGGGCGTCGGCCGAGATCGACCGGCCCTCCGATTGGATCCGGCGATCCTGCCCCGCCAGCACCACTGGACGGCCGCCGAACCTCGCGAGCGCGATACGGATCGGCCCGTCGCCCGCCAGCCGCACCGCCCCGAGATGAGTCTCGAGTTCGGTCAGCCCGGGGCGCATCCGGTCACGTGTGGCGGCCACCGCCGACCACGCGTCGTCGACCTCCGCTGCGAGCGGTCCCGCCGCCTCGTGCCGGACGGCCGGCGCAGCGGGATCGAGCGCCGCGAGGACGCTCGCGACCCGAGCGCCGAGGCGGCGGTGGTCGACGACGTCGTCGACGAATCCCAGGCGGTGCAGGTTCTCGGCGGTCTGCACGCCCGCCGGGAACTGGCGGCCGTGGATGCCCGCGTACACCTTGGGTCCGAGGAATCCGGTCAGTGCTCCGGGTTGAGCCCAGGTGACGTCGCCGAGCGCCCCCCAGGAGGCGAAGACCCCGCCCGTGGTCGGATGTCGCAGATACACCAGGTAGGGCAGCCCGGCGTCGCGGTGCTCGGCTACGGCAGCGGTGATGGCGGCCATCTGAAGGAACGCGGGCGTGCCCTCCTGCATGCGCGTTCCGCCGGACGCGGGAAGCGCCAGGAGAGGCAGCCGCTCCGCCGTGGCGCGGCGCACCGCCTCGACGATCCGCGCACCGGCCGTCGCACCGATCGACCCGCCCGATACGCCGAATTCGCTGACCACCAGGGCGATGGGACGACCGCCGACGCGCCCCGAGCCGGTACAGACCGACTCCGGCTCGGTGGACCGATCCCAGCTGCACCACGTCCCGTCGTCGAGCACGGCGTCGATCATCGCCGCGGCGTCTGGCCGCTCATTACCCGGCCGCCCATTACCCGGCCGCTCAGTACCCATATGCCCGATGATGCCTGACGCCGGGCGTTCGGGCAGTCAACTCATGTTCGGCGTCCACAACGGGTAGCACCAGCGCTGCGGGACCGGCGAGATCGCGTCGATGGCCGCGCAGATCAGAAAGCAGACCGTACCCGTGCAGTACATCCGCGGAGGGGGCGCGTGGGTCGGTGCGGCCGACGCGGCCGGTGCCCCGGCGAAGGCGACGGTGAGTCCGACCGCCGCCACGGCGGCGAGGAGCGTGATTCTGCGGATCATGGCGAGCCTCCAATCCCCTGTGGACTGCCTCCGGCGAACGCTCTGTCCTCGACGCTACGACGAGCGACGAGCCTCGTCCAGGGCGCAGCACGATTCGGCCGAACGATCACCGCTCGCGTCCGACCGAGCTCAGAATCGGGGCGGCGGCCCCTGGTCGGCGGGAGCACGACCGTCGATCACCGCGGCGATCGCCAACAACGCCGCTTGGATGAAACCGACCGTCAGCGCCACATAGGCACCGGCCCCGAGACTCAGGAACGGCGGAAGACCCAGTGCGCAGACGAGCAGACCCAGCCAGCCGAAGATCGCGAGGAAGGCCAGCAACGGCAGGTAGCGCCGCCACCTCGGTGCGGCCAGCCCCGCTGCCGCGACACCGACTGTCCCCAGCAGCAGAAAGAACCAGCCGGGACTGAGAATCAGCGACGGGCTGAGGTAAGCGGGCACATCGAAGGTTCCGTTCATGCCAGTGGCCCAGACCTCGGCCTTGTGGTCGATCTCGTCGGAGACCGTCACCCAGCCGAGGAATCCCATGAAGAACGTGACCAGTCCGGCCGCCGTGGACCCGACAGCCATCAGGACCGGCGTCGGAGTGCGCGAGAGGAGCGGGGGCCTGACGGGAGGCGGCGGGTAACCGGGCGCGCCGTACATCATCGGCGGCGGTCCCGGCTGCGCACTCGGTCCCGGACCGTATCCGGGCATCGGGTTGGCGGAAGTCCAGGAATTCGTCTCTTGGCCGAGGGCCTGCTGCGAGTCCGGCTTCGGGTCCGGCTGATCCGGATGCGGCGGGTTGGTCATGTCCGTATCTAACCACCCGGATCCGACACTGCGGGCCCGGTCGACGGCGGCGGTCCGCCCCTCTCTCATCCGTCGGTGTAGATCACCTTGGTCCGCAGCACCGCGTCCTGCAACGACATCCGCCGCGGAGACAGCACAACCCAGAACAGTCCGACCGGGAACACCACGCAGGTCAACGCCCGGAGCAGGATCTGCGCAAAGTGCATCGGCCGTCCGCTGACGCGCACCACACGCAGTCCCATCAACACGTTCCCCACCGTCCGGCCGGTCACCGACCACCCGGCGACCAGATAGACGAACGCGATGCCGAGGAATCCGCTGGTGGTGAACCACCACCCGACCTGCGGGAAGGCGAAGTTGGTGATATCCATCGTGAACAGGACGAAGGCCGTCCCCAGATAACCGAGACCGAGAAGCGCGACCACCAGCACCACGTCGATGACGGCGGCGATCAGCCTGGTCACGATCCCCGCGGTCCGCGGCCGCGCGTCGCGCGGCTCAGTCATCGTCGGACTTCCGGCGGAAGACCCGGTTCACGAAGCCCTCCACGGCGTCGTCGGCGCGTTCGCTGCTGGTCCGGACGTCGGAGATCATCTCGGTCGTCACGGTGGAACTGGCGTCGCGCACGATCGACGAGAGATCCACGCCGTTGATCACCCGGTTGCCGACCACGACCAGATCGACGCCCGCGAGGACGGCGTCGAGATCGATGCGCCGGACCGCCTTGTCGAGGTCGACTCCGTCGACCACCGCGTCGATGTCGAGTCTGGCCAGAACCGGGTTGAGATCGAGCCGGTCGAGGATCGGCGTCAGGTCGATGCCGTCGAGCACCTTCTGCAGATCGATGGTGTCGATCACCGCGTTGAGGTCCAGTCGTTCCACGACGGCCTGCAGATTCACTTCGCCGAGCACCCGGTCGAGGTCGACGGCCGCGAGCAGCACCTCGGTCAGGTCGATCTCTTCGGTGAGGAATGCGATCGCCTCGGACAGCACGCCGCGGATCACTGCACGCGGAACATCGAGCACGCGGTTCACGGCACCCGAGACCAGATCGGTTATCACTCGACGATTATGGCTGAATGCGAAACGTCCCGGTGCGGCAATGCAGCCGTACCGGGACGTTTCGTCGTCCGACTCTCAGGTCCGTCCGGACCGGAGTCCGATCAGAGTGCGTCGAAGAGCTCGCGCGCCAGTGCGGCGGTCTCGCTCGGGGTCTTGCCGACCTTGACGCCGGCGGCCTCGAGGGCCTCCTTCTTGGCCTGCGCGGTGCCGGAACTGCCAGAGACGATGGCGCCTGCGTGGCCCATGGTCTTGCCCTCCGGCGCGGTGAAGCCCGCGACGTAGCCGACGACCGGCTTGGTGACGTTGGCCTTGATGTAGTCGGCCGCACGCTCCTCGGCGTCGCCGCCGATCTCGCCGATCATGACGATGAGCTTGGTCTCCGGATCCTTCTCGAAGGCCTCGATCGCGTCGATGTGGGTGGTGCCGATGACCGGGTCTCCGCCGATGCCGATGGCGGTCGAGAAGCCGAGGTCGCGCAGCTCGTACATCATCTGGTAGGTCAGGGTGCCCGACTTCGACACGAGGCCGATCGGGCCCTTGCCGGTGATGTTGTTCGGGGTGATGCCGACCAGCGCCTCGCCCGGCGTGATGATGCCGGGGCAGTTCGGGCCGATGATGCGGGTCTTGGCGCCCTTGTCGACGTTGTACGCCCAGGCGTAGGCCGAATCCTGGACCGGGATGCCCTCGGTGATGACCACGAGCAGCGGGATCTCGGCATCGATGGCCTCGATGATGGCGTCCTTCGAGAAGGCGGGCGGCACGAAGGCGATCGAGGTGTCGGCCCCGGTCTTCTCCATGGCCTCGGCGACCGATGCGAACACCGGCAGTTCGACGGTGTTACCGTCGGCGTCCACGTGCGAGACGGTGGTGCCTGCCTTGCGGGCATTGACACCGCCGACGACGTTGGTGCCGGCCTTCAGCATCAGCGCGGTGTGCTTGGTGCCCTCGCCGCCGGTGATGCCCTGGACGATGACCTTGTTGTTCTTGTTCAGGTAGATCGACATGAGTCTTCTTCGTCTCCTACTGGTTCGCCAGCTCAGCGGCCTTGTCGGCACCCGAGTCCATGGTGTCCGCCAGGGTCACCAGCGGGTGGTTGGCCTCGGCCAGGATCTTGCGACCCTCCTCGACCTTGTTGCCGTCGAGACGGACCACCAGCGGCTTGCTGGCGGCGTCGCCCAGCTTGGCGAGCGCGCCGACGATGCCGTTGGCGACCGCGTCACAGGCGGTGATGCCGCCGAAGACGTTCACGAAGACGCTCTTGACCTGCTCGTCGCCGAGAATGACGTCCAGACCGGCCGCCATCACCTCGGCGGACGCACCGCCGCCGATGTCGAGGAAGTTGGCCGGCTTCACGCCGCCGTGGTTCTCACCGGCGTAGGCGACCACGTCGAGGGTCGACATGACCAGACCCGCACCGTTGCCGATGACGCCGACCTGACCGTCGAGCTTGACGTAGTTGAGGTCGTTCTCCTTGGCCTTGAGCTCGAGCGGATCGGTGGCGTCCTTGTCCGCGAACTCGGCGTGGCCCGGCTGCCGGAACTCGGCGTTGCCGTCCAGCGTCACCTTGCCGTCGAGCGCCAGGATCTGATCGTCCGGCGTGCGCACCAACGGGTTGACCTCGACGAGCAGTGCGTCTTCGGCGACGAAGACCTCCCACAGCTTCTGAATGGTCACGGCGGCCGCGTCGAGGACCTCGGCGGGCAGATGGCCCTTCTCGGCGATCTCGCGCGCGAACGCCAGGTCGACGCCCTTGACCGCGTCGACGGCGATGCGAGCCAGCCGGTCCGGCTTGGTTGCGGCGACCTCTTCGATCTCCATGCCGCCCTCGACCGAGCACATGGCCAGGTAGGTGCGGTTGGCGCGATCGAGCAGGAAGGAGATGTAGTACTCCTCGGCGATGTCACTGGCCTCGGCAACGAGGAGCTTCTTGACAACGTGGCCCTTGATATCGAGCCCGAGGATGTTTTCAGCGTGCGTCTGTGCGTCATCAGGGGTTGCGGCGTACTTGACGCCACCGGCCTTACCGCGGCCGCCGACCTTGACCTGCGCCTTGATCATCACGGGCTTGCCGATTTCCTCGGCGATCGCCCGCGCATCGGCGGCAGTGTCAGTCACCCGACCTGGTGTGGTGGGTACCCCATGCTTGGCGAACAGTTCCTTCGCCTGGTATTCGAAGAGATCCATTCAGCTCACCATCTGAAGTAATGTTTCGCCCGCTCCGGTGTAACGCGGGCCATAGGCGACTCTAAACCCCCGGCGCCGTCGCATTCGAACGCGACCCCAACCTTGTGCCGCATCTCACGCGCTACTGACCAGTAACCCCTTATGCACCGCAATTGTGGCCGCTGAGCAGCCAGAATGAGGACGTCATAGAGAGAGGCGGTGGACTTAGCGCCGACCGTTCGTTACCGTCGTCAGGGTTGGTAACAACTAGGTCACGACATGCGAGCCGCTGCCTCGAGCGGCAGCGCTGAGGATTTGAGGTGAACGACTTGGCAGCACGGAGCCTTCTCGACCGTGACGGCGCAACAGCCGGCCAAGCCGACCCCACTCCTCTCGACACCCCCAGCACTCACGACTTCCCGCTCCCTTCGCGCTCGCTGCGCATCGGCCTCGGCGGGTCCGCGCTGAACCAGGACACCGTCAGCACCACCGAGATCCTTCTCACCGACGGCGCAGCGGTCGACGACACCGCTGCCGACACCACCGCCACTGCGGTGGCCGCGCAGCCCGAGACAGGCAAGCCGAAGCACCGCCTCCGCGCCCCCTCGTCGGCCCTGCGTGCTCGTACCGCCCTATTCGCCATCGCCGCGGGCGCCACCGCGATCGCCGTCACCGGCTCCGGATCCGACGGCCAGGCGAGCCCACTCGCCCAGGCCCCCGCCGACCCCGCGCCGGTCGACGGCTCGAACGTCGTCCCGGTGGCGAACACCTCCGCGAGCGACACCGGCCCCGGAGCCGTTCCGGCCGCCTCGCAGGCCGATATGAGCGATTTCGGCGATCAGCTCTCGCAGGGCGTGAAGATCGCCAAGGAGCAGGCGGCCGCCATCGCCGCGAAGCAGAAGCCCCTCGTGGTCTCCCCGATCCCGATGGGCGTCTACAACCTCACGTCGGCCTTCGCGCCCCGCTGGGGCACCTTCCACGGCGGCATCGACATGGCCGCACCGCTCGGTACGCCCATCCATGCCGCCACCGACGGCGTGGTGATCGACGCCGGACCGGCCTCCGGGTTCGGCAACTGGGTGCGGCTCAAGGCGCCGGACGGCACCATCACCGTCTACGGCCATATGGCCTCCTCCGGTGTGCTGGTCCACAAGGGCCAGCAGGTCACCGCCGGCGACACCATCGCGCTGGTGGGCTCCGAGGGGTTCTCCACCGGACCGCACTGCCACTTCGAGGTGTGGATCAAGGGCCCGAGCGGCGCCTACGTGAAGATCGATCCCGCCATCTGGCTCGCCAAGAAGGGCGTCCGCCTCTCCGCACTCACCGGCTAGTCAGACACCGACGGGTTCGGTTCGCCGAGCCGCACCGGCCCACCGACCTTGCCGAGCAGCACCAGCTCCCCAGGCCGGTCGAGTAGCACCAGCCCCCCCAGGCTTGCCGAGCAGCACCAGCCCCCCAGGCTGGTCGAGTAGCACGCGAACGTAGTGAGCGAGCGTATCGAGACGTCTGCTCTGCCCACCACCCCCGCCCTACAGCTTCTCCCCCGGCAGTCCGCCGACGGTCATCAACGTCACGCGGCCCACTTTCCCGCCGAAGTCGAACGTGATGCGCTCGGTGACACCGCTCCCCTCCTTCGCCACGGCCTTCCCCATCCCGTACTGCGGATGGTTCATCCGGTCGCCGATCTCGTAGTGGACGTTCTTGTTCCGCCCACGGGTCGGGTCGGACGAGTACGACGACCGTCCGCGCAGCCCCGAGCCGAAACCCGACTCGGAACCGTTGGACGATCCTCCGCCGGCTGAACCGAATCCGAAGCTGCCGCCGCGAGAGCCGAACTCTCGCATGCCACGCTTCGGCTCGGTACGCCGCCAGTCGATCAAGTGCTGCGGAACCTCTTGCAGGAACCGCGATTCCGGATTCGACACCGGCTGTCCCCACGATGCGCGCGACATCGCACGGGTCAGATAGAGACGCTGACGGGCTCGAGTGATCCCGACATACGCCAGCCGTCGCTCCTCGCTGAGTTCGGCCGGATCGCCGAGAGCCCTCATATGCGGGAAGTGCCCGTCCTCCCAGCCGGTGACGAAGACGACAGGGAATTCCAGCCCCTTGGCGGTGTGCAGCGTCATCAGGGTGACGACGCCCTCTCCCTCGTCGGGCACCTGGTCGGCATCGGCCACTAGGGCCACCTTCTCCAGGAACGCCGCGAGCGAGCCGGGCTCGGGTTCACCGTCGCCAACGATCTCGCCGGCCGCGTCCGTGTCGGGGTCGGTCGGCTCGTCGGCCCGCTGCGCGGCTTCCATGCTGAAATCTCGGGCGACGGCGATCAGTTCGTTGAGGTTGTCCATCCGTGCGGCGTCCTGCGGGTCGTTGGACGCCTCCAACTCGGCACGGTAGCCACTGCGATCGACGATCGCGTCGACCAGTTCGCCGATGTCGCCGCCCTCCGTGGTCGCGTCGGCGACGGCGTCGTCGACCGATTCGCCGCCGACGGCGCCGAAGGCCATCAGGAAGTCGCTGCGCAGTCCTTCGATGAGGTCGACGAACAGGGTGATCTGCTTGACCGCGCGTGTATTGAGCAATGGGACGCGGTTCTCGGTCGCCTCCACCAGCGCCTGGTAGAAGCTGATGCCGAGATTCTCCGCATGGACGGCGACGCACGCCTCGGCACGATCGCCGATCCCGCGCCGCGGTGTGTTGAGGATCCGGCGCAGGCTGACCGAGTCGTCGGGGTTCGCCACCACGCGCAGGTAAGCGATCACGTCGCGCACTTCCTTGCGCTCGTAGAACTTGGTGCCGCCGACCACCTTGTAGGGGATTCCGTGGCGGACGAAGACCTCCTCCAGCGACCGCGACCCGGTGTTGGTGCGATAGAACACCGCGACGTCGGCGTACGTGTGGCTCGCCGAACCCCCGATCGAGTAATCGACGAGTTCCTCTATCTCCTTCGCGATGAACGCGGCCTCGTCGCGGTCGGAGTCGGCGACGTAACCGACGATCAGGTCGCCGTCGCCCGAATCGGTCCACAACTTCTTCTCACGGCGTCCCGCGTTGCGTGAGATGACGGCGTTGGCCGCCGACAGGATGGTCTGGGTGGAGCGATAGTTCTGTTCGAGCAGAATCGTCTCGGCGTCCGGGTAGTCGCGCTCGAACTCCTCGATGTTGCGGATCGTCGCGCCGCGGAAGGCGTAGATCGACTGGTCGGCGTCGCCGACCACGCACAGCTCCGACGGCTCCAGGCCGCTCGGGGTCGTCTGCTCGCCGACGAGCTCCCGCACCAGCACGTACTGTGCGTGGTTGGTGTCCTGGTACTCGTCGATCAGCACGTGCCGGAAGCGGCGCCGGTAGTACTCGGCGACATTCGGGTGCCGCTGCAGCAACGACACCGTCTCGCCGATCAGATCGTCGAAGTCGAAGGCGTTCGCCGCCGCCAGCCGACGCTGGTACTCGGCGTAGATCTGGGCGACGGTGCCCGCCGCCAGATCACTCTGGCCGTCGGCCGCCGCCTCCGCCGCGGCGTCGTCGGGATCCTTCAGTTCGTTCTTGAAGTTGGAGATCAACGTGCCCACACCGCGCGGGCTGAACTTCTTGGGATCCAGGTCGAGGTCGCGGACCACCATGCCGAGCAGTCTGCGCGAGTCGTCGGCGTCGTAGATGGAGAAGTTCGAATTGCGATCACCGAGCAGGCTCGACTGCGCCCGCAGAATCCGAACGCAGGTGGAGTGGAAGGTCGAGACCCACATGTAGGCAGCGCGCGGTCCGACCAGGTCGATTACCCGCTCGCGCATCTCGGCTGCGGCCTTGTTCGTGAACGTGATCGCGAGGATCTGTCCCGGCGTCACGTTCCGTTCGGCGAGCAGGAAGGCGATGCGCCGGGTCAGCACGGCCGTCTTACCCGATCCCGCTCCCGCGACGATCAGCAGCGGCGACCCGGTGTGCAGCACCGCATCTCGCTGCTGGGGGTTCAGTCCGTCGAGGAGTTCGCGTCCCCGGTCGCTCAGCTGGGTCTCGTCGATGGCGGCAGGTGAAGAGTTCATGGCCTCTTCAGGCTACCTTCGGCCCCCGACAGTCCTCGCCGTCACGCCTGTCCCCCGACCATCGGTCACGGCGCCGCCTCGGCCATCACCGGCGCCCCCACCCTGCCGTCCCCGGTGTGCAGGCGCAGCCCCGGCGTCACCGGCCGGATCCGGAGTTCGGTGCCGTGCCCGTCGAGCTGGACGTAGGCCGCGTGCAGTCCCGACCGCACCGGGACCTCGACGGGGTCGCCTCCTTCGAGACGGAGTTCCACGGTGCCGGCTCGGTCGGCGCAGTAGCTGAAACCGACGGTCCACTGCCAGTCGATCAGCGGGCCGCTCAGCGGCAGCCTGGTGAGGTCGTCGATGCCGGGCTTGGCGCAGCTGCCCCGGCTCGGCTCGAAGGTTCGCACCGGCGACACCGCTCCCGCGACCAGGCGACCCTCCGGATTGAGGACCTTCAACTCATCGGTGACCTTCCCGAAGCCGGGACGCTCGCGCAGGCGGCCGAAGACATGGCTGATCATGTTGTTCGGATAAGCGACCGGCAGCAGCACCTCGAGCGGCACCGGCTGATCGAACATCGTCTTGCCGTCCATCGACGCCAGCGACGCACGCGCGGTGCGCAGATAGTCGCCGGTCGGATCGTCACGCCAGGACTGCCCGAAGGACATCGTGGCCGTGACCGCCGAGACCAGGAAGGCCACACCCGCCACCGCGGCCGCGACCGCCATCCGCCGGTCGGGCTGTGAGGGTCCCGCGGTGTGGGCACCGATCGACGGCGCCGCGGCGATCAGGGCCAACGCGATCGCCAGCACCAGCGCGGTGTCGGGCAGGTACCGCATGGTCTGCGCCAGCTCGAGCGCGGTGTTGCCGCTCGACCGGTTCCACATCACCGGAATCTGGGCCGCCACCGCGTACAGCAGTGCGAAGAACCAGATCAGCGCCACGCCGCGTCTGCGGCGCACGGTGATCGCGATCGCCGCCGCCAGCACCACCCACCCGAGGACGATCATCCACACGCTCGGGAATCCCATCGGCGGCGACGGCGTCCACCGCTCCCACACCCACGGACCGCCGGTGAACGAGGGCACGATCGCGTTGTTGATGCTGCGCCACACCAGATGGGCCGTCTGCCCGATGGAGTGGACGCCGGCCGTGGCCGTCGACGTCGCGAGAAAGACCGCGGCCCACACCACGAACACGCCGCCGAGGATCAGCCACAGCGGACGAGCCCGAAGAAAGGCCTGGCTCAGCGGTGACGATCGGTAGTCGGCCTCATCGTCCCAGCGGGCCGATGAGCGACTGCGGAGCGCGAGAACCGCCGCGACGAAGGCGACGGGCAGGATGAACAGTGACTTCTCGAAGAACAGCAGACCGACCACGAAGGCGGCCACCGCGCCGATCAGCAGACGCCGGCTGCGCACCGGGTCCGGGCGGTCGCGGACCAGCGCTACCGCGTTGCCGACCACGACTGCCATCGCGGCCTGCATCGGCAGGGTGTTCAGACCGGCCGCCCACCAGACGTAGGCACTGACGGTCATCGGAACGAACAGATAGAAGCACAGGGCGGCCAGCGCCCAGCCCCCCGCCCGCGGCGCGAGGATGCGGATCATCCGCCACACCGCCAGTGAGGCGACCGCCTGCAGGACCACCAGCGTCAGCGCGGGCAGCCACCACTGCACGGGGGCCAGTGCCGTGGTGAGCCCGGCGACCAGGAACGCGGCGGGCATGAAGTGGCCGTCGTGGCTGTAACCCAGGAAATCCCACGACAGAATCGGGTACGTGGACGCCCGCCCCATGAGGATGAGGTCGTCCCAGTAGAAGTTTCCCCAGATCACCAGCACCGCGCGCACGACGAGCTGCACCATGATCAGCGCCAGTGCCAGTGCTCCGACTCTTCTCGCGGCGGTCGTTCTCGCGGTGGTCATCGCGGCGGTGGTCATCACTGCATTGTTCACTACGCGCCGCCACGCCTGCGAACCCTGCGTGGCAAAATCGGAAGACGTGAGTGACCAGGATGATCAGCAGACCAATGACGGCGCGGCCCACGGAAACGACGGCGGCGGACGGTTCGCGCTGGATCTGGAAGCGCTGGGGCTGAGCGACGATGTCACCGCCCTGCCCGACGACATCGAGGAACTCCGAGTCGAGATCGACCGCATGGACGCCGTCATCCTCGCCGCCATTCAGCGGCGCAGCGCCGTGTCGAAGAAGATCGGCGCGCACCGCATGGCTACGGGTGGACCGCGCCTGGTGCACAGCCGCGAGATGAAGGTCCTCGACCGCTTCTCCGCGCTGGGGTCCGAGGGACACACCCTCGCGATGCTGCTCCTGAGACTGGGCCGCGGACCGCTGGGGCGTTAGCGACCTCCCTGCCTTCCGGCGGCCTCAGGACGGCCGGCCGCGTTCGGTGCGGTACCAGCGCACCAGTGCGTCGGTCGACGAGTCCGGCAGCGGCGCAGGCGCGGCGTCGTCGCTGATCACGCCGAGCAGATCGACGGCCTGCTTCTTCCCGAGTTCCACACCCCACTGGTCGAAGGGGTTGATCCCCCAGATCATCGCCTTCACGAAGGTCTCGTGCTCGTAGAGTGCGATCAGTTGTCCGAGGACCGAGGGCGTGAGCTTGGGCGCCAGAATCGACGTCGACGGGCGGTTTCCGGGCATCACCTTGTGCGGCACCAGCTTCGGCGGCACCCCCTCGGCGGCGATGTCGTCGGCGGTCTTGCCGAAGGCGAGCACCTGCGTCTGTGCGAAGAAGTTGCTCATCAGGATGTCGTGCATCGAGCGTCCGTCGGCCGCGGGCAGATCGTCGAGCGGTTGCGCGAACCCGATGAAATCGGCCGGGATCAGCCAGGTCCCCTGATGCAGGAGCTGGTAGAAGGCGTGCTGCCCGTTGGTCCCCGGCTCACCCCAGTAGATCGAGCCGGTCGGCGAGGTGACGTGATGTCCGGCGGCGGTGACCGACTTCCCGTTCGACTCCATCGTCAGCTGCTGCAGGTATGCCGGAAACCGAGCCATGTCGTCGGAGTACGGCAGCACGGCCTGCGACTGCGCATCCCAGAAGTTGGAGTACCACAGACCCACCAGCGCGAGGATCGCCGGCGCGTTCCGCTCCAGCGGCGCGGTCCGGAAGTGCTCGTCCATCGCGTGGAAACCGGCGAGGAATTCGCCGAACAGCTCACGGCCGATGGCGATCATCAACGACAGCCCGATCGCCGAGTCGATCGAGTAGCGGCCGCCCACCCAGTTCCAGAATCCGAACATGTTGGCGGTGTCGATACCGAACTTCGCGACCTCGTCGGTGTTGGTGCTGACGGCGACGAAATGCTTGGCGACCGCGTCCGAGTCGGCCCCGTCGACCCCGAGCTCACGCAGCAGCCACCGTTTCGCCGCGGTCGCGTTGGTGATGGTCTCGAGGGTGGTGAAGGTCTTCGACGAGACGACGAACAGCGTGGTCTGGGGGTCGAGTCCCTCGAGCACCGACACCAGATCGGACGGGTCGCTGTTGGAGACGAAGTGCCCGGCGATCCCCGGATGACGGTAGTGGCGGAGCGCCTCGTACGCCATGACCGGACCGAGGTCGCTGCCCCCGATACCGATGTTGACCACGTCGGTGATCGGCTTGCCCGTGTAGCCGGTCCACTCGCCGTTGCGCACCCGGTCGGTGAACTCGCCCATCGCATCGAGGACCGCGTGCACGTCGGCCACCACGTCCTGGCCGTCGACCACGAGTTCGGCGTCGCGCGGGAGCCGCAACGCGATGTGCAGCGCGGCACGGTCTTCCGAGGTGTTCAGATGCGCCCCGGCGAACATGGCATCGCGCTGCTCTTCCACACCGGCCTCACGGGCGAGTGCCGCGAGCAGTTCCACGGTCTCCCGGGTGATCAGGTTCTTGGAGAAGTCGATGTGCAGATCGGCGGCGTCGACCGTCAGATCACGTCCGCGATCAGGATCCATCACGAAGAGTTCACGCAGGTGCAGCGAGTACACATGCTGCTGGTGAGCAGCCAGAGCGTGCCACGAGACAGTCGATGTGATGTCGAAATCGTCCGTCCCGTCGAGCCGTCCACGCAGATTCGTCATCATTGTCCCCACATTATTCGGTCGAACGAGTTCCTGGCGAGGTGTGGCTCAGATCAGCCTCGCCGAGAGCGACTCCGGCAGGTAGCGCAGCGCCCACGAGATCGGCGTCCACGGCCACGCCGGAACCGCCGCGCGGGCGCGTTCGGATTCGATCGCCGCGACCATCGCCTTCACCCCGCGCTCGGTGTCGGTCATCATCGAGGTCTTCACTCCGCGGTTGATGTCCGTCTCGATGTAACCCGGAAGCAGCACCGTCACCGTGATCGGGCTTCCCGCGAGTTCGGCTCTGAGCCCCTGTCCGAGGGCCGAGACTCCTGCCTTCGAGGCCGAGTACGCGGTCTGAGCCTTCGGCAGGCCCCGGACCGCACTCATCGAACTCACCAGGACGAGGTGTCCTGCGTTCTGCCTGCGGAAGATCTCCATCGCCGCTTCGGCTTGCGCGAGCGCACCGACGAGATTGGTCTGAACGGTCTCCATGTTGGCCGCGGCGTGTCCGGTTCCGATCGGAGCACCCTTGCCGAGCCCGGCGTTCACGATCACCCGGTCGACACCGCCGAGGTCCTCCGACAGCGCCTCGAAGGCCACTGGGACCGCATCCGCGTCGGTCACGTCGAGTTGCCTGACTGCCACCCGGCGCGCGGATGATTCGAGTTGCCCGGCAAGCGATTCCAGCCGATCGATCCGTCGCGCCGCGAGTCCCAGACTGCGGCCGCGGGCCGCGAACTCGCGGGCCATCCCCTCTCCGAGACCTGAACTCGCACCGGTGATGATGATCTTCTCGCGAACCATGCAGCCGAATCTACCGGCCGTGACGAGGGTCGGCACCGCGGCGTGATCGGCCGGACGCGCCGTTGCGCGGCGAACCGACGAGATGAGACAATCAACGTCACTCTAGTAACTTCCATCACAATTTCACCTTGCGTAACAGGAGTGAGCCCATGCCTCCCTTCCGCCGCCTCCTTCCCTTCCGCAGCCTCCTCCGCTTCCGCAGCCTCACTGTGTCGGCCGCGACGGCTGCGACGATCACCGCGGCCGTCCTCGTGACGGTTCCGGGAGCCGGAGACGCCGCCGCGGCACCCTGCGGCACCCAGGGCAACGGGTCGAGCCTGCCCTTCTTCGACACCGGATCGCTGGGCTCATCAGGATCGCCGGGCTCATCTGGCTCGCTGGGTTCGTCGGGATCCGGTTCGGGTGCCGCGCAAGGTCCGCAGGGCCCACTCCCGCACTTCGACAACGGAATCACCCGCACCGTCGCGTGGACCACCGGACCCCGCAGCGCGAATCGGACCTTCACCCGCTTCGGCATCTCGGGCACCGATCTGGGCATCGCCTGGGACAACGGCGCGGGCCAGACCCTCCTGGCCTTCGGCGACACATTCGGTGACTGCACAGCACCGGGCAGGCAGTGGCGGCACAACGTTCTGCTCCGCACCACCGACGACGACCTGACGAACGGACTCACCGTGCCGGACGGCGTTCCGGGCGACGTCCACTCCGGCGCTTCGGTGGCCGCGGACGCGCCGGCCTTCGCCCGTCAGATGATCGACGCGATCGGCTGGAGCGGCGTCGAGGTCACCACCATCCCCACATCTGCGATCGCCATCGACGGCAAGCAGTACCTGAACTACATGTCGGTCCGGAAGTGGGGACTCCCCGGCCAGTGGGACACCAATTTCTCCGCGACCGCCGTCTCCTCCGACAATGGACAGACCTGGACCACGCCACCTGCGACCATCCGCGTGAACGCCGGCGTCTCGCTGCCCATCCCGGAGGGATGGCCGTCTGTTCACGCCAACGACAGCAAGTTCCAGCAGGCCGCCTACGTGAAGGGGCACGGCGACGATGACGGCTGGGTGTATCAGTTCGGCACCCCGAACGGCCGGTTCGGTGGCGCCTACCTCGCCCGATTCCGGCCGTCGGACGTCCTCGACCTGAGCCGCTATCACTACTGGACCGGCAGTGGCTGGTCCGACTCCATCGACGACATCCCCGGCGGCTCCGCCGGGAGGGTCCTTCCCGCACCGGTCACCGAACTGTCGGTGGCGTGGAGTCCGTTCCTGAACAAGTACGTGATGCTGCACAGTCCCACCACCGGGGTCCAGATGCGGACCGCCGACCATCCCGAAGGACCGTGGAGCGCACCCAGGCTGCTCGTCCCCGGGACGCTGGGCTTCTACGCTCCGATGATGCTCCCCCAGTCGCCCGCGCTCACCGGCACCGGACCCGACCTCTACTTCCACGGCAGCCGATGGGACGACTACAACGTCGCGTTGGTGCGAACTCGCCTGTCACGGTGATATCGCCCATTTCACTCGGGTCAGCGGCACCCGTGCCGTATCGCGGTACGAGCACCGAACCCGCCTGTTACCAAAGAGAGGCACGGTAAGCACTCCAGCCACAGATGAGGAACCATGCGCCGTCTGAGACTCCGAACGCTCCAGATGCTCACCGCCTGTGTCATCACGGCCGCAGCCGCGGCGGCGGCACTGTCGGTGACCGCACCCGCCGACGCTCGCGCCTGCAGCAACAGCGGCCCGGTGGTCCCGATTCCCGTGATCGGCAAGTTCCTGCCCCGCGGCGGTGCCCCGGCCGGTCCGCAGAAGGCCATGCCCGCCTACGACGACGGGACCACCGCGACCGTCGCGTGGGTCACCGGTCCCCGCAGCCCCAATAGGACCTTCGGACGGTTCGGCGTCTCCGGCACCGATGTCGGAGTCGCCTGGGACAACGGCCGCGGGCAGACGCTCCTCGCTTTCGGCGACACCTTCGGCAACTGCCTCACCGGCGATCAGCAGTGGCGCCACAACGCGCTGTTGCGGTCGTCCGACCGGAACCTGTCCGACGCGCTGCGCCTCGACGGCAGCGGCTACGCCGGCCAGATGTTCGGCGCGCTCGGGTTCGACGGCATCGAGAAGACCACGATTCCGACCGCCGGCATCTCGATCGGCGGCCGACAGTACGTCAACTACATGTCGGTCCGAGCCTGGGGCCCGCCCAGTGTCTGGTACACGAACTACTCGGCGACGGCGGTCTCGAACGACAACGGCCGCACCTGGTCCACCCCGCAGAACACCATCCGCGTCAATGCCGGAGTCACGGTGCCCACCGGAGCGGGCTCGCCGTCGATCCGGGCCGGTGACGCGCACTTCCAGCAGAGCGCCTACGTGAAGGGGCGCGGCGCCGACGCCGGCTGGATCTACCAGTACGGCACCCCGAACGGCCGCTTCGGTTCCGCGTACGTCGCTCGCTTCCGGCCCTCCGACATCCTCGACCTCGGCAGGTATCAGTACTGGACCGGGCGCGTCTGGGCGCCGTCGCCCGACGCCGCGCGACCGGTGGTGCGCGGACCGGTCACTGAACTGTCGGTGGCCTGGAGTCCCTTCCTGAACAAGTACGTGATGCTCGACAGCCCGCGCGGCGTGCTGATGCGCACGGCACCGTCTCCGCAGGGCCCGTGGAGCGGCCCGCGCCGGATCGCTCCGGCGAGCCTGGATCTGTACGCGCCGATGATGCTCCCGAACTCACCCGCCCTGCGCGGCACCGGTCCCGATCTCTACTTCAACGCGAGCCGCTGGGACGACTACAACGTGCTCCTAGTGCGTACGCGGGTGTAGGAGCGGCGGTCGACGGCCCGGAGCGCAGCGGCCACCCGCGTCGATCGCCTACTTCAGCAGCCGCGACATCCGGCGGTCGGCCAGCACCTTGCCGCCCGTCTGACACGTCGGGCAGTACTGGAACGAGCGGTCGGCGAAGGACACCTCACGGACGGTGTCGCCGCACACCGGACAGGGCAGGCCGGTGCGCGCGTGGACCCGAAGCCCGGTGCGCTTCTCCGACTTGAGGCGGGCCACCTCCTGTCCTTCGAGCCGTTCGATCGCATCGTGCAGCACCGAGCGGACGGCCCGGTACAGGTCGTCGATCTGCTTGTCCGAGAGGCTCTTCGACGTGGCGAAGGGCGACAGCCGAGCGGTGTGCAGGATCTCGTCCGAGTAGGCGTTGCCCACGCCGGCGACGACCCGCTGATCGGTCAGCAGGTTCTTGATCCGCGCGCTGCTGCCGGCGAGGATTGCGGCGAACTGGTCGCGGTCCAGCGCCAGAACGTCGGGCCCGAGGCCGGCGATCCGTTCCACTTCTGCGGTGTCGCGGACGATCCAGGCCGCCAGCCGCTTCTGCGTCCCGGCCTCGGTGACGTCGAATCCCTCACCGGGCAGCCCGCAGTGAACGCGCAGCGCGATGGGGCCCTTGCCTCCCGGTTTCGGCGGAGTCTGCGAGAGCGAGTCGCTCCAACGCACCCACCCGGCACGGGACAGGTGGATCACCAGGTCGATCTCGTCGTCGACCGCGGCACCGCCGTCCGCGGGCCCGGGCGCGGTCCGGATCACCAGGTACTTCCCGATACGGTCGACGCTCGACACGATGCGGCCCGTCAGCGCCGTGTACGGCGGATCGGCGGTCTTGAGCACGGCGAGCGAGGCGACGTCGACCCGCCGGATCGGCAGGCCGGCGGCCCGCGAGTCGAGGTACGTCGCGATGGCGGTCACTTCGGGAAGCTCCGGCATGCCCCCAGTGTGCGCCACGGGTCGGACTTTCTCACGTGAGCCGGACCGACCCGACCGGAAATCCGCCGGGTGCTCCAGCCTGCGCCCGTGTGTTCTAGTTAGAGAATGCGCCCGTCCCCTCCCGCGATGTCCGACGCCGAACTCGCCGCCGCTATCGCCGAAGGCGCGGGCGAGATCCTCCTGGGCATCCGCCACCGGGATCTGCTCACCGGCCCCCTGGTCGGCGATGTGGGAGACGCACTGGCGCAAGCATGGATCTCCACCGTCCTGCGCAGGCACCGAGGACGGGACGCCGTGCTCTCGGAGGAGGCCGAGGACGTCGGCGACCGCTCGCGCGCCGGGCGGGTGTGGATCATCGATCCGCTCGACGGCACGAGCGAGTTCGCGATGGGTACATCGGACTGGGCGGTGCACGTTGCGCTCGCGGTGGACGGCACGCCGGCCGCGGCCGCGGTGTCGCTCCCGGCGAAGAACGAGGTGTTCCGCAGCGACGACGTACCGGCCACTCACGGGCCGCTCACGGGCCGACTCGCGGTGTCGCGGTACGGACACTCGTATCATTCCGCGGCGGTCGCCGATCGGCTCGGCATGGACGCGATCCGCATCGGTTCGGCGGGCGCCAAGGCGATGGCCGTGGTCCGCGGCGATGTCGACGCCTACGTGCACTCCGGCGGCCAGTACGAGTGGGACAACTGCGCGCCGGTCGGCGTCGCGCTGGCGGCGGGACTGCATTGCAGCCGGCTCGACGGACGGCCGATCGTCTACAACAACCCGCAGCCGTACATGCCCGACTTCGTCATCTGCCGCACGGAGATCGCCGACGCCGTTCTCGAGGCGGTCGCGACACCCTGGTGAGAGGGCCGCTCAGCGAGCCTTCTGCAACAGGTAGATGTCCATGATCCAGCCGAGCCGTTCACGCGCTCGCGCCCGCTTCTCCTCGATCTCCGCGGTCACGTCCGCCACCCGGCCGCTCACCAGGATCTCGTGTTCGGTGCCCAGGTAGGCGCCCCAGTACACCAGGTCGTCGGGTGCGGCCGTCTCGCGGAAGGCGAGGTCGGAATCGAGCATGACGATCTGATTGGCGTCGGCACCCGCGGGCGTGGCCGAGAGCCGGCGGCCCGTGGTGGTCAGGATCGGTTCGCCGATGCCGTGCGCGACGATCCCGTGCGCGGCGGTCAGCGCCGACGCGCTCGTCACACCGGCGATCACCTCGACCTCGACGGAGACGTCGTCGCGCGCGGCGAGCTGGTCCAGGATGCGGAGTGTGGAGTCGTACAGCGCGGGATCGCCCCACACCAGGAAACCGCCGGTCTCGCCGGGACGCAGATGCTCGGAGACCGCGGCTCGCACCGCGTCGACGCGCGCGGCGTGCCAGCGCCGGACCTCGGCCTCATAATCGTCGGGACGACGATCGCGCGGCGGGTCGGCGATCGCCACCACGCGATGTCCGGGCGCACCGTGCTCGGTCAGGAACTGCTCCCGGAGGGCGGTCAGTTCGCTTGTGCGAGAGCCCTTGTCGAGCAGGAAGAAGACGTCCGTGGCGCCGATAGCGTCCACCGCCTCCAGTGTGATCTGGCGCGGCGACCCCGGTCCGATCCCGATGACGCGCAGCAACACGGCGTTCAGAGCCGCACCTTCTTCAAGCCGTGGATGCGCGCGGTGAGGTCGAGCACCGTTTGACGCGGAACCAGACGCCGCAGTGCGAAGACGATCGGCGCCCGATTGCCGCGGGCGTACAGCGGTCGCGGGTGCTCCGCGAGCGCGGCTTCGACGATCTCCTGCGCCATCGACGCCGCCGAGATCCCCTTCGCCTCATTGCGGCGCGTCGCCGCCGCGAGGGTCTCGTACTCCTCCCGGTACACCGAGTCGGGTTTGATGTGGATGGTGCGCCGCTCGCCGATCCCCGTCGCGATGGTGCCGGGTTCGACGGTGGTGACGCGGATTCCGTACGGCGCCACCTCGCGGCGCAGCGCCATCGCGTAGCCCTTGAGCGCCGACTTGGTGGCCGCGTAGTTGGTGCGGAACGCGACCGGGAAGCTCGAGAGCATCGACCCCACCATCACGATGGTCCCGGTGCGACGATGGCGCATACGCGGCAGCACCGCCTTCGTCAGCGCGACCGGCCCGAAGACGTTGACCTTGAACAGGTGCTCGACGGCGTCCATCGGCGTGTCCTCGAAGGCACCCGCGGCACTCTCTCCCGCGTTGTTGATGAGGATGTCGAGATCGCCGACAGCCTCGGCGCACTCGGTGGCCGACGCGTAGTCCTCGTTGTCGAGGCGCAGGTACGTGACGCCCGGGATCGGGTTGCGCACCGAGTCCGGGTTGCGGCTGGTGCCGTACACCTTGTGTCCGAGCGCCACGAACTGTCGCGCCACGGCCTCCCCGATTCCGCTGCTCGCTCCGGTGACCAGCACAGTCCGCTGCCCGGTGATCGATTTGGTCATGGCACCTACGGTAGCCGGGACAGCGGGCCGCGGGGCGAACGACCGGTCCGGACACCGGCGATGTGGAGTGAGCGTCGCGGGTGCGGAGGAGCAGAGGCGCTCGGCGTCGCAGCCGAGCCGGTGACGTAGACTTCTCCTCGTCGGCGACCGCGTCCCCATCTCGGCCGCCGACCGGGCCGGCGGCGAACCGATGACGCTCACCGCGGTCCCCGCTCTCGTAGCTCAGGGGATAGAGCACCGCTCTCCTAAAGCGGGTGTCGTAGGTTCGAATCCTACCGGGAGCACGCAGTGTCCAGAGTGCTGTGTCTAGAGTCGTGAGCGAAGCACCCGCAGTGCTGTTCAGCTCAGGAGGATCTCTCAGTGATGACGTCGCGAATCCGCGCACTCACCCTCGGACTGGCCGTCGCGGTCACCGCCGCGCTGTCGGTTCCGGCCCCCGCTCACGCCGACACGCGCGACGACGCACGGCAGGCGATCAACCAACTCTCGGTCACCATGGAGGACTCCCTCGGTGAGCAGCAGGGCGATCTGGTCCGGACCGGCGACGGTTACCGGCAGCTGTACGAGAACGGCGTTATCGTGTGGACCGCGGAGTCGGGCGCGCAGAACGTCTTCTCCGACCCCGAACGCACAATGCGTGAGGACGGTCATGAGCCGTTGAACGGCGTCGTGATGGTGAAGCCGTTCGTCGGCGCCACGTACGTCGACGTTCCGGCATCTGCCGTCCACCCCGTCGCCGAAGCAGACGACTCCACCGACGGCATCTCCGCCTGGTGGTGGATGCTCCTGCTGCTGATCCCGCTCGTCGGCCTGATGCTGGCGTGGCTGCGCGGCCTGAACTCCTACAACTACAAGACCTACACCCCGGCGACCGGACCGGGATTCCCTCCGGTCACCGACGAGCGCGCGGACCGGCTGCGGGCCTTGGCGGACGGCCGGGAGACGAGCGCCGCGGACGCGATCGCGAGGGCCGAGGCGGCCGCCGCAGCGGCGAAGGCCGCCGAGGTGCCCGTGCGGCCGGGCGCGCGAGTCCCTTCCCAGGGCGGAGAGGTGCCGCTGCCGATCGGGGCGTCGCGCCCGCTGCCGAACGATCCGATGCAAGCACCCGACGGGTACCCGATCAAGGCGATCGTCGAAGCGGGCCTGTACTACCGGCCGGGCGACGCCGAG
Source organism: Gordonia sp. LUNF6 (assembly GCF_047041125.1). NCBI lineage: Bacteria > Bacillati > Actinomycetota > Actinomycetes > Mycobacteriales > Gordoniaceae > Gordonia > Gordonia sp. LUNF6. The sequence continues at coordinate 834,249 of NZ_CP178181.1, read as the reverse complement.
TATGCGTCAGTGACACCCGACCTCTGGTTCGCCACTGCCCCGACCGCAGATAAAGGCGGCTTCGCGCCGGCTGGGGACTGACACCGTCGATCCGGGCCGCGCCCCCGAGGACGCACCACCACACGGCGGCTCTCCACACGGCGGCGGAACCGCCGATTTGTGCCACCGGCCGGCACTGCGGCACAGGAACTGTCCGACGATCACACGAAGTGCGGCACGACCCCGCTTCATAGTCGGCACATCGCGTTATGTTTCACGCGCTGACATCCGTCGGCGCGCCCGCCTGTCGGGCACACCTCGCCGTCTACCCGATCAGGTCGCCGAGGTTCCTCCCACCCGATCGGCCACATCACCAGAGAGCCCCGAAACATGCGCAAACTCCCACTCGTCACGGCGGTGGCCGCCGCTGCCGCCGCCGGAATCCTCGTCCCCTCCGGCGCTGCCGAGGCCGCACCATCGGCCGACACCCAGGTGACCTTCGTCGTGGCCGGCCAGGGCGGCGATCTGTCGATCACCGCGGGGCCGCTCGGCGCCATCGTCCCGAACGCGAACGGCACCCTGGCGACCGGGGGCCTCCCGACGGCCTCGGTGACCGACAATCGCAATGGCTCTCCCCGCTCCTGGGAGACCACGGCATCCTCCACCGACTTCACCGGTCAGGGCGTCACGATTCCCGCCTCCGACGTGAAGTACGAGGCGAACGCGATCATCGGCAAGGTCGGCGGCGGCGACGTCACCGGGCAGGGAGAGAAGAGCCTCGGATCCCCCGCTACCGTCGTCACCCGGACCGGCCTCACCTGGCCGCTCGAGATCATCACCTGGAGTCCGGCTCTGACGGTCGACTTCCCCACCGGCGGTCTGCCGATTGGGAGCTATTCCGGCACCGTGACCGTCTCCGTCGCCTGACCCCGACAGGCTAGAACCTCGTGGCCGGGACACGCACCGCGCGTGTCCCGGCCACCGCACTCGAAAGCCCAGCATGCGCCCCACCTCCTCCCTCCGTGCACTTCTCGCGACGCTGACAGCGGCCCTCCTGACCGGTGTCGTCCTCCTCACCGGTCCCGCCGTCGCCGGTGCCGCGCCCGGATCGTCGACGGCACCGGCCGACCGCGGAACGCCGGACGGTTCCATCGGTATCCGACTGCTCGACGTCCCCGCGAAGTCGAAGGACGATCCTCGGGCGCAGCTCTACATCATCGACAACCTGAACCCCGGCACCACGATCACACGCCATGTCCAGGTGACGAACGGCACCGACACCGCGATGAAGATCGCCGTCTACCCGGGACCGGCCGGCATCGTCGACGGCAGCTTCGTCCCGGGCGAGCCGGGGACGAAGAACCTCCTGACGTCGTGGACGAGCGTCGACAAGCCGAATCTGAACCTCGCGCCGGGACAGAAGGCCAGAGTCGCGGTGACGATCGCCGTACCCAAGGACGCGCCGGAGATGGAGCAGTACGGCGTCATTTGGGCGTCCACGGTGCCGAACCAGAACAAGGAGACCGGCATCGGCCTCGCATCCCGTGTCGGCGTCCGCATGTACCTCTCCACCGGACCCGGCAACGGCCCGCCGTCGGACTTCGCGATCGAGAAGCTCGAGGGACGTCGCGGTGCGGACAACGGCGCCGAAGTGACCGCCCACGTCACGAATACCGGAGGGCGCGCCGTCGACGTCACCGGCACCCTGAAGCTGAGTGAGGGACCCGGAGGGCTCTCCGCCAAGGCGGTCTCGTCGAAGGGCATGACCATCGCTCCGGGTGAGTCGGCCGACGTCGTGTTCGCAGTCCCGAACAGCGCACAGCTCCCGGACGGCCCGTGGAAGGCCGAGGTGCAGTTGGAGAGCGGGGTGCACACGCACGACTCGACCGCATCGATCAGCTTCGACCAGTCGGATCAGACCGAAGGATCGTCGAACACCGCGCTGATCGTCACGATCGTCGTCATCGCCGCCGCAGCACTGGCGGGCATCGCCGCGTGGCTGCTCCGACGACGCCGGGGATCGTCGTCCGGGCCGGGAGAGTCCGTGTGAACAGCGCACTGAGGGCCGCGCTCGGCACCGTCGCCCTCGCGACTGCCGGAGTGTTGGCTGTCGGCGTCTGCCCCGCCTCGGCCACACCCTCTGAATCGACCACGTCGACGACGTCGCCGGCCGATTCCGCGGATGCGCAGTTCTCCGAGTCGCCGGCTCCGGACACGACGGCCGTGGTTCCGACCGCGGAGCCGACTGTCACGCCTACCGCGGAGACCACTGAGCCCATCACCGAGACCACCCCCGAGGCCGCCACCAGCCGTCCCCCGTCGTCGGTGTCCCCGGCGACCTCGACGACTTCCTCGAACCCGTCCACCGAGGACGTGAAACACGGACGCGCCGCCGTCGCGCCGTCGGCGGCATCGGATCTGTCGGTCTCGGCGGGCTCCTACGGGACCATCGTGCCGTACGCCACCAGCGCCACCGGCATCCTGCCCGCCGTCACGGTGAGTACGTGGCAGGGACAGGGCTGGTCCGCGAGCGCGTCTTCGACGGACTTCACCTGCCCGAACGGCGCAGTGATTCCTAAATCGCAGGTCACCTACAGTGCGACGGCGCCCGCCGGCGTCGCGGGCACCGCGACCGGCCCGCAGACGCTCGCGTCGCCGAAGACCGTGTTCACCAGCGGCGGATCTGGGCTGAACGGTGTTCTCAACACCGGCACCTGGACTCCGGCGCTCACCGTCGCCTACCCGAACGGCGCCTCGATGTGCACCTACACGGGAACGATCACCGTGTCGGCGTACTGATCGGTCGGCTCCGCTCTGCCGGGCTCAGCCGAACAATTCGTTGAACTTGACGAGCGACTTCTCGATGTCGCCCTTGACCGCCATCGCCGCGGCCTTGCCCGCCGGTCCGATCAGCGGCAGACCGCCGAGGTCGATGAGGAACGTGACCCGGGAGCCGTCGCCCTCCGGCTTCACGAGCAGGTTGATCTTGGCCTTCACTCCGCCCTTGCCGTTACCCTTGAGCACGACCTCGCCGGGCCGGTCGAGCTTCTCGATCTCCCACGCGAACCGCACGCGCGCCCCCTTGACGGAGACCACCGACGAGACCGCGGTGCCCTTCTTGAGGTCGTCGGGGGCGGGCAGCGGGCTGCGCCAGCCGTCGTGGAGGACCAGCCAGTCGTCGTACCGGGCGAGATCGGCGGCACACTTGAAGGCGTCTTCCGGGGAGAGCGCGACATGAATGGAGTCACTGGTCTTTGCCATGAGTACAGAGACTAACCGCCACCGCGCGTCACAGGTAGATCCGGACCACGCCGGGACGGCACCCGAGCCGACGATCCTCGCGGCGGCGCGGTCGCTCCTGAACCGTGTCCTGGTGGGGCACGGCGTGTCGGTGCGAATCACCGAAGTGGAGGCCTACAACGGGCCCGACGACCCCGCTTCGCACGCGTTCACCCGGACGCCGCGGTCGGAGATCATGTACGGTCCGCCGAACCGCCTGTACGTGTATCAGATCCACACCCACCACTGCGCGAACGTGGTCACCAGTCCGGAGGGGCAGGGCTCGGCGGTGCTGATCCGAGCCGGCGCGGTGATCGACGGAGTGCAGGCGGCCCGCGACCGCCGCGGAGGCGTCGCCGATCATCTCCTCGCACGCGGCCCGGGCAATCTCACCCGCGCACTCGGAATCACCAAAGCCGACCTCGACACCGATCTGCTCGATCCGGTCGGCGTGCACCTGCTGCCCGCCGACCCGGCGTCGGATCCGACCGCCGGCGGGCACGTGATCGCCGGGCCGCGCGTGGGCGTCCGGCTCGCCGCCGACCGACCGTGGCGGTTCTGGATCGACGGCGAGCCGTCGGTGTCGGCGTACCGGCGGCATCCACGGGCCTGACCGACCCCCGGGAGTTGCCTACTGGGCCGGGCCTTCGCCCTTCGGCGGTTCGGCCTGTTCGGCCTGGGGCTGCTCGGCCGGGGCGTGCTCGGCTCTGCGGTCCTCGGGCTTCGACTGCTCGGCACCGACCGCCTTGCGCGCGGCGTCCTGAGCCTTGTCGACCTGCGAGGCGTACTTGTTGCCGGTGGCCTTGTCGATGAGGTCGCCGCCCTTCTCGATGAGATCGGGGTTCGACTTCAGCGCGTCCTTGGCCTTGTCCACGAGTCCTTTGAGATCCATGTGCCGATGGTACGTCGACTCAGTCGGGCGCGCGTCACACCGGCGGTCCAGTCACACCAGCGGTTCAGCGGTGCGCGACCGCCGATTCAGCACGCCGTCGAGCACGCGTGTGGAGACCTCCACCGCGACGATGCCCACGACCGCACACACTCCCGCGACCGCCATCATCGGACCGTTCGACGAGTCGAGGTGGAACCACCGCTGGCTCAGCGGAAGCATGAAGATCAGCACGTACATCCCGACCGAGACCGCGAGCAGCAGGATCTTCCACCAGTTGTAGGGACGCGCGACCACCACGAGCACGTACACCGCGACCGCGATCATGGTCGCGAGCGCGGCCGTGGCAGCCTGCGTCTGGACCGCGCCGACGGTCTGCGTGGCGTTGGCGACGGCGGCGATCCCGTCGGAGGGCCGGGTCGCCGCGTTCGCGACGTACCCGCCCAGGGCCGCGGAGTAGTCGCGGTTCACCAGCAGGAAGCAGACGAATGTGGACAGGCCCACGATGATGCCGTTCGGCACCGCCTGCGTCAGCACCCGGCGGACGAAGCCCGGCTGAGCGCGCTCGTTGTTCGGCGCCAGCGAGAGGATGAAGGCAGGCACCCCGATGGTGAACCAGGCCGAGATGGTGACATGGATCGGCTGGAACGGGTAGCTGATCGACGCCCAGCCCATCACCTTGGCGAGCAGCCCCGCGCCGCCGATGAGCAGCGCCAGCAGCACCGCGTACACCGTCTTGGTGAGGAACAGGTTCGACACACGCTCGATGTTGCCGATCACTCGGCGGCCCTCGCCGACCACGTAGGGCAGCGTCGCGAACTTGTTGTCCAGCAGGACGATCTGCGCCACCGAACGCGCGGCCGACGAACCCGAACCCATCGCGACGCCGATGTCGGAGTCCTTGAGCGCGAGCACGTCGTTGACGCCGTCGCCGGTCATCGCGACGGTGTGGTCCTTGGACTGCAGGGCCTTGACCATCGCGCGTTTCTGGTCCGGGCGCACCCGGCCGAAGGCATCGTGGTCGGCGATCACACCGGCCAGTTCGGCGTCGTCGGTCGGCAACTCGCGAGCGTCGACGGCGGTCTCGGGCGAGCCGAGTCCCAGCGACTCCCCGACGGCGCCCACCGATCGGGCGTTGTCGCCGGAGATGATCTTGACCGCGACATTCTGCGACTCGAAGTACTCGATGGTGTCGCGGGCGTCGGGTCGCACACGCTGCTCCAACACCACCAGGGCGGTGGGCACGAGCGTTCCGGGCACCGCCGTGTCGGCCGTCGGCTCGGTATCGACCGGAACATCGGTGGTCGCGACCAGCAGCACCCGCAATCCGGTCGATCCGAGGTCGGACGCCAGCCGGGCCGTGTCGCTGTCGGGGTCGAGCAATACGTCGGGTGCGCCGATCAGCCAGTTCCCCACCGAGACGCCGGACGCGTCGATGAACGACATGCCCGAGAACTTGTTGGCCGAACTGAACGGCAGCACCGCGGAGGTCGACCACTCGGGAGCGTCCGGGAACGCCTCCTGGATCGCCGCGATGCTGGCGTTGGGCCGCGGATCGTGCGCGGCGATCGCCGCGAGGGCCGCTTCCACATCCCCCTGCTTCACCGCGCCCGGACCCGAGCCGGGTGCCACGATCCGCACCTCCGACAGCCGCATGCCGTTCTCGGTCAGCGTGCCGGTCTTGTCGGTGCACACCACATCGACGCGCGCCAGACCTTCGATGGCCGGGAGTTCGTTCACCAGGCACTGCCGCTGCCCCAGGCGGACCACACCGACCGCGAAGGCGATCGACGTCATCAGCACGAGGCCTTCGGGCACCATCGGAACCAGCGCGGCGACCATGCCCAGCAGTGCGGTGCGCAGCCCGTTCTGGCTGATGAACAGCTGGTTGATGATCGTCAGGATGCCCGCCGGGATCAGCAGCCAGGTGATCACCCGGAGGATCTGATCGATTCCCGAACGCAGCTCCGACGACACGAGCGAGAACTTCGAGGCCTCCGCGGCGAGCTTGTTGGCGTACGAATCAGCGCCGACCTTGGTGGCGCGATACGCACCCGAGCCGGCCACCACGAAGCTGCCGGACATGATCTCGTCGCCGAGAGACTTATCGACGGCGTCCGCCTCGCCGGTGAGCAGCGACTCGTCCATGTCGAGCGACTCCGACTCGATGGTCTCGCCGTCGACGATCACCTGATCGCCGGGACCGAGTTCGATGACGTCGCCCAGCACCACCTGATCCGAGGGGATCTCGGCGGCGATTCCGTTGCGCCGGACCACCGGTCTGGTCTGTCCGACGATCGCCAGCCGGTCGAGGGTGCGCTTGGCGCGGACCTCCTGAATGATGCCGATGCCGCTGTTGGCGACGATCAGCAGCCCGAACAGTCCGTTGATGAACGAGCCGGTGGCGGCGACGATCAGGAACAGCACCCCGAGGATTGCGTTGATCCTGGTGAACACGTTGGCCCGGACGATGTCGGCGACCGAGCGGCCCGACTTGTCGGAGGTGACGTTGACCTGCCCCGCCGCGACGCGTGCGGCCACCTGCTCGTCGGTGAGCCCCGGATCGCGCTCGGTGGTCGTCGATGTGGTCATGCGGATCGCTCCCACCAGGTCGGATCGGAAAAGGCTGTGCCGCTGCGGCTGTGCGCGACCAGCGTGGCGCCGGGCCGCGGCACGCAGATGTCGACGCCCACCCGGTCCGCCTCGGTCGTGAGTCTGCCGACGGGGTCGGCCCACGAGTGCCGCGCGAGATTGAACGTACCCCAGTGGATCGGGACGAAGAGCGCGTCGCGCTCGTCGCCGTTCAGCAGTCGATGGACCACGAGTGCCTCTTCCGGGTCGACGTGGACGTCCGGCCACACGGGATCGTAGGCGCCGACGGCCACGAGGCTGAGATCGAACGGGCCGAGCGCCGCGCCGGTGTCGGCGTAGCTCTCCGTGAATCCGGTGTCGCCCGAGAAGAAGAAGCGGTGCTGCGGTCCCACGGCCGCCCAGCTGACCCACTGGGTCAGGTTGCGGGAGAGTCCACGGCCCGAGAAGTGCCGGGCGGGCACCGCGTGGAAGCTGATCGTGGTGCCGCGGACCGTCAGATCCACCTGTTCGAACCAGTCGGCCTGCCGAATGCGCGCGGCATCGACGCCCCATGAGATCAGATGCGCCGCGACACCGATCGGCACGACGAAGATCGCGTTCGGCTGTGTCAGCGCGATGGTCAGCACCGTCGGGGTGTCCAGATGGTCGTAGTGATCGTGGCTGATCAGCACGACGTCGAGCGGGGGCAGCTCGCCGGCCGTCAGGGGCGCCCGGTGCATGCGCCGGGGACCGATGCTCTGCGAGGGCGAGCAACGGTCGGACAGCACCGGATCGGTGACGATCCGCACGCCGTCGAGTTCGACGGCCATGCTCGCATGGCCCAGCCAGGTGGCCGACAGCGCACCGGGTTCGCCGGAGAACTCGGGACGCAGAACCGGGACGCGGTGGCCGGGCCTCCCCCGACGCCGCATCATGTCGATCATCACCGACATGTCCGGGCCCTGGACCTGAGCGGCGGCCTCGCGGTTGGCGAAGACTCCGTCCGTCGCGAACCGCGAAGCCGCGGTCATCGGTGCGATCTGTTCGCGGCTCGCGCCCACCGCGTGCACGGGCGGCAAGATCCGTGCCGTCCGCGCGAGTCTCGCCTGTACTGCCGAAGCGCTTTCGGCGACGGTGTTTCCCAGTGTCCTCACGCTTGTCTAGCGTAATCGTTGTCGAAACCGCCGGAGTTCTACACAAGGAGTGCCGCGCCATGCCGCCCACGCGAAGCCCGTACGTCACCGATCCCGCGGACTACTGGGGCGGGATCGACGACGCGGTGCGCCGCGCCGGACTCGACTCCCCTGTGCTCGCACTCGATCTCGGGGCACTCGAACACAACATCGCCGATCTGCGCGCCCGCGCCGGGGGCGTCCCGATCCGGGTGGCCAGCAAGTCGCTGCGTGTGCGCTCGGTCATCGACGACGTCCTCGGGCGCGACGGATTCGCCGGCGTCCTGGCCTACGACGTCGCCGAAGCGCACTGGCTGGCCACCGAATCCGGGATCACCGACGTACTCCTCGGGTACCCGACGGTCAGACGGGGCGCCCTGGAACGGCTGCTGGCCGACGAGACGGCGTGCAAGCGGGTGACCCTGCTCATCGACGACCCGGCTCAACTCGACATCGTCGACGACGTCGCCGCCGCAGGGCGGCGACCGGAGGTCCGGATCGCGATCGACCTCGACGCCTCCCTGCGCGCCGCCGCCGGCCACGTCCACGTCGGGGTCCGCCGCTCCCCCGTTCACACCGTGGAGCAGGCACGCTCCCTGGCGCGCACGGTCGTCGCGCGCGACGGGTTCCGTCTGGTGGGCGCGATGTCGTACGAAGCGCAGGTCGCGGGGGTCGGAAACGAGGTCGCGGGCAAGCTCCTGACCAACACCGCGGTGCAGACCATGCAGGCGGTGTCGATGCTGGAACTGCGGCGCCGCCGCGGAAAGGCGATCGCGGCGCTGCGCGAGGTGGCCGACCTGGAGTTCGTCAACGCCGGCGGCACCGGATCGCTGGAGGAGACGGCCAAGGACCGGGCGATCACCGACATCGCCGCGGGCAGCGGCTTCTTCGGCGGACATCTCTTCGACACGTACAGGCACTTCCGTCCGGCGCCCGCGCTGTCCTTCGGACTCGACGTTCTGCGCCGTCCCGACGACGAAATCGTGACATGTGCCGGGGGTGGATGGATCGCCTCCGGCCCCCCGGGACCCGACCGTCTCCCCAAGCCGGTCTGGCCCGCCGGCCTGCAGTTCATCGGCACCGAGGCCGCGGGCGAGGTGCAGACTCCGCTGCGCGGTTCGGCCGCACGGTCGCTGACGGTCGGCGATAGGGTGTGGTTCCGGCACACCAAGTCGGGTGAAGTGTGCGAGAGGTCGGAGTCGGTGGCCCTCATCGAACGAGACTCCGCCGGGCGTGCGGACGTCGTCGAGGTGGTTCCGACCTACCGTGGAGAAGGGAAGTGTTTCTTGTGAGCCGAGCGGCATCGGGTACGTGGACGAACTGGGGCGGGACCGCGCACTGCGCCCCCAGCAGGCTCGTCGTCCCGCAGAGCGTCGACGAACTGGCCGCCGCCGTCCGGGCCGCGGCCGAACGCGGTGAGACGGTGAAGCCGGTCGGCGCAGGCCACAGTTTCTCGGAGATCGCCGTCGCACCGGGCATCCAGATCGGCATGTCGGGATTCCAGGGCGTTCGCGCCGTCGACGCCGACCGCAAACGCATCACCCTCGGAGCCGGCACCCATCTGCACCAGATTCCGGCGATGCTCGAGCCGCTGGGTCTGGCGATGACCAATCTCGGCGACATCGACCGGCAGACGGTCTCCGGCGCCACGTCCACCGGCACACACGGCACGGGCGGGGCGTTCGGAGGCACCTCGACGCAGATCCGCGGCGTCACGCTGGTCGACGGAACCGGGCAGGTCCGCACCGTCGGCGAGGACGACCCCGACCTGAAGGCCGCAGCTCTCGGCCTCGGCGCACTCGGCGTGCTGACCGATGTCACGCTCCAGCTGGTGGACGCCTTCGCGATCGAAGCGGTGGAGGCACCCGCCGACGCGGACGAGACCATCGACGGCTTCCTCGATCGAGTCGCCTCCGTGGATCACTACGAGTTCTACTGGTTCCCGCACACCACCCGCACCCTCACCAAGACCAACACCCGGCTGCCCGCGGGCACCCCCGCGAACGGACCGTCCAAGATACGCCGCTACATCGACGACGAACTGCTCTCGAACGGGATGTTCCGGGTGCTGTGCACGCTCAGCGCCACCCAACCGCGCGTGGTCCCCGCGATCAATCAGGTGTCGGGGCGGGCGCTGTCGGCGCGCACATACACCGACCGCTCCGACAAGATCTTCATCTCCGCACGCAACGTTCGGTTCCGCGAGATGGAGTACGCGATCCCCCTCGAAGCGGTACCGGAGGCGCTGCGCGAACTGCGTGCCACCATCAACCGGCGCAGGCACAAGGTGAGCTTCCCGGTCGAGGTGCGCGCGGCCGCGGCCGACGACCTGATGCTCTCGACGGCGAGCGGCCGTGCATCGGGTTACATCGCGGTACACCGCTATCACCGCGACGACGTGCGCGACTCCGAGGCCTACTTCCGCGACGTCGAGGACATCATGGTCGCGCACGGCGGCCGGCCGCACTGGGGCAAGATGCACACCCGCGACGCGGAGTACCTCCGCAGTGTGTATCCCGAGTTCGACGACTTCCTCGCCGTCCGGAATCACTTCGATCCGAACCGCACCTTCGCGAACCCCTATCTGCGGCAGACCCTCGGCGACTGATCAGCGCCCCTGAAACTCAGCGTCCCCGAAAAACCGGGGCACGCTTCTCCGCCCGCGCGGCACGGGCCTCCTGAACGTCCTCGCTGAGCCACGCCGCGCGCATGGCGGCCGCTCGTTCCTCGGGCGCGTCGTCTCGCGCTCCGTCTCCGGTGAGCACGAGCTTGTAGTGCCGCAGGGTGAGCGGCGCGTACTCGGCGATCTCGGCGGCCCACTTCTGGGCGACGGCCAGATCACCGAACCTGTTGGCGAAGCCGAGCGTGAGGGCACGGTCCGACGAGAGCGGCTCGCAGCCGAGCAGCATCCCGCGCGCCTGGCCCGCACCCACCAGCGACACGAGCCTCCTGATGGTCCACTCGTCGACGGCGACGCCGATCTTTGCCGCCGGAATCCCCGCGAACGCCACATCGGCCATCACCCGGAGATCGGCCGCCATCGCCAGCTGCAATCCGGCTCCGAGCGCGGCGCCGTTCAGTGCGGCGATGACGGGGACGGGAGTCGATTCGATCTGCTCGATGAGTGCGACGAGCCGGTCCAGGAACGACTGGTCGTAGACGGGACCGGAGAGGTCGGCGCCAGCACTGAAGACATTGCCCCGACCGGTGAGCACGATGGCGCGGGCGCCGCCGTCGACCGCGGCCGTGAACGCCTCCGAGAGGCCCTGGACCATGTCCTGATCGAGGGCGTTCCGCTTCTCCTCGCGGGCGAGTTCGATGGTCGTCACGGATCCCACGGTGCTGCTCACAATCATGCGGGCATGCTATCCACCGCGCTTCAGCGGTGCCCTCCGGGCCCGACTTGATACTGAACCATTGACAATTTGTTGTGTTTTCCCAACACTGTGTTCTGTGAGTCCGATCAGGCGGGGACCCAAGCTCCCCATCTACAACCGCATCGCCGTTCTGCGCGCGGAGCGGAAGATGTCACGGGCGCAGTTGGCCGAACTGGTCGACATCAATGTTCAGTCGGTCGGCGCGCTGGAACGTGGCGACAACTATCCGAGCCTCGACCTGGCGTTCCGGATCTGCGACGTCTTCGGCCTGCCGGTCGAAGCGGTCTTCAGCCGGACCGAGTTCACCGCCATGTCGACGGAACTGTACGGGGGACCCGACCATGCATGACCCGAACTACGTGTTTCCAGACTCCGCCATCCCCGAATGGGTGCGGCGGTACAGCCGGTCGGCGGCGCGACGCCACGACACCTTCGTCCGAACCACCGGCACGTGGCTGCCCGGCCTTCGCAACCGCCGCGGCCGACGATTGCTGTCGTCGGTCCTGCTGATCCTGCTCTGCGTGGTGGTGATCTCCTCGATCGCATCGTTCTGGGCGCCGCTGTGGTCGGCCGTGCCCTTCGCCATCGGCCTGGTGACCTCCCTCGTGGTGCTGATGATGCTGCGAGTGGTCACCGAATCCATCGCGGGCGCACCCGCCGACACCCTCGACGAGTTGCAGCTGACTCAGCGCAACGCCGCCCGCGCGCTCAGCTACAACCTGCTCCTGCCGCCGATGATGGTCGTCTACGCCATCCTCATCGTCCTCGGCTACCGCGACTACGTCTCCGGTGAGACCGTCATGTCGATCGCGTGGCTGCTGATCGCGTCCGTGTACGCGCTCTCCTGCGTTCCGGACGTCCTCATGTCCTGGTGGATGCAGGACCCCGAACCCGAACACTCCAGCGACGAGATCTAGGAGATCCCCGTGCCACAAGCACTGAACATCAATCACCTCGCCAAGTCGTACGGCTCCGTGCGGGCGCTCGACGATGTCACCTTCTCCGTGGCGCCGGGCGAGATCTTCGGATTCGTCGGCAGCAACGGGGCAGGCAAGTCGACCACGATGCGCATCGTGCTCGGCGTGCTGGCCGCCGATTCCGGCGACGTGCGGCTCGGCGACGCGCCCATCGACTTCGACGGCCGCAAGCGGATCGGGTACATGCCCGAGGAGCGCGGTCTCTACCCGAAGATGAAGGTCGGCGATCAGCTCGCCTACCTCGCACGGCTGCACGGATTGTCGAAGTCCGAGGCCGCCGACGCGACCGAGAAGTGGACTCGCAGGCTGGGCATCCACGGTCGGCTCGGCGACCAGGTCAACGACCTCTCGCTCGGCAACCAACAGCGCGTGCAGCTGGCCGCCGCACTGGTGCACGACCCCGATTTGCTGGTGCTCGACGAGCCCTTCTCCGGGCTCGATCCGGTGGCCGTCGACGTGATGAGCGAAGTCCTCACCGACAAGGCCGCGCAGGGCATCCCGGTCATCTTCTCCTCGCACCAGCTCGACCTGGTGGAGCGTCTCTGCGACCGAGTCGGCGTCATCTCCGGCGGGGTGATGAAGGCACTCGGCACCGTCGACGACCTCCGTGCCCGCGACGGCCTTCGCTTGGAGGTGCGCGGCCCACGGTCGGAGACCCGCTGGGCCGACGGCCTGCCGGGCGTCACCGATGTGGAGTACCGCGACGCTTCGGCCGTGCTGCACATCGACCACGGAACCGACGACCAGCAGATTCTCACCGCCGCGATGGCCGCCGGCCCAGTGCACCGGTTCGCCACCACCGCCCCTTCCCTGACCGAGCTGTTCCGAGAGTTGGTGTGACGAAATGAATTCCACGTTGAACAACATCAAGCTCGTCGCCGGGCGCGAGATCAACACCCGCGCGCGCGAGAAGTCGTTCATCATCTCGACCGGCGTGATGATGGCGGTGATCATCATCGGCGCCATCGTCTGGTCCGCACTGTCCGGCGGCGACAGCGTCGACAAGGTCGGGATCGTCGGCGCAGACGCCGGACTGTCGGCGACCATCGAGTCCGGCGGAGACGCCGCCGGACAGCGGATCGAGACCGAAGTGCTGCCGAACGCCGACGCGGCGCGGTCGGCCGTCGGCGACGGGGATCTGGCCGCGGCTCTCATCGTCACCGGACCCGGTGCCTACACCGCCGTCAGCAAGAACGGCATGGATCCGACGATCGAGGGCGTCCTGCGCGGTGCCGTCGCCCAGCGAGATCTGTCGGAGGCGCTGTCCGCCCGCGGCGTCGACGCCGCCTCGCTGCCGCAGCCTCGTTTCACGCTGGACCGGACGCAGGCCGAGAAGCCCGACGAGGCGCAGCGTGTGACCGTCGCCCTGATCGGATCGATCCTGCTGATCATGACGATCATGATGGGCGGGCTGATGGTGGCAGTGGGCGTGGTGGAGGAGAAGTCGTCGCGCATCGTCGAACTGCTGCTGTCGGCCGTGCGTCCGCTCCAGCTGCTCTGGGGCAAGATCCTCGGTATCGGCGCCATCTCTCTGGCACAGGTGGTGCTGATCGGAGCGACCGCGCTCATCGCGGGCCGCGCCACCGGGCTCCTCACCCTGACCGGCACCGCGACCACCGTCTTCGCCGCCGTGATCGCGTGGTTCCTGCTCGGATTCCTCTTCTTCGCCGCGCTCTATGCGGCCACCGGCGCGATGGTGAGCCGGCAGGAGGAATTGAACTCCAGTTCGGCACCGCTGACGATCCTCGTGCTCGCCGCACTGTACTCCGGCACCTTCGGCATCCAGGCACTCGATTCCACGCTGATTCAGACGCTCAGTTGGATCCCGCCGTTCAGCGCAGTGCTGATGCCCATCCGCATCGCGACCGGAGACACCGATCCGGGGCAGGTGATCGGCACCTTCGCCATCATGGTCGCCGCCTGCCTGCTCGCCGTCTGGGTCGCATCGCGGATCTACACGCGGTCGATCCTGCGCACCGGCAGTCGCATCAAATGGGGTGAGGTGGCCGCGATGGTGTCGGGCCGGAAGTGAGCCGAGGCTGCGCGCCCGGCTTGAGCAGCAGAGGTTGCCAGAGGTTTTGTCAGAGGGCGGCGGTAGAGTTCGAACATAGAAACACACCAGAAGTGTTCTCGGGCACTGTGCAGGTGGAGGGGTGGGTTCGATGGGCGCGTCAGAAGTGCTGCTGCCGGACGACCCGGCCGCCCTCGCCCGCCTGTTGGAGGCTGCGGCGACCAAGTTCGCGTCCCTGCCGCTGTCCGCGGTGGCCGAAGACACCCTGCTGGAAACCGTCGAGACCCTCGAGCGCACGCATCGTCGTCTCGACGGTGTCGACGCGGCAGTGTTGGTGGAGGTCTCCGACCGGGCCGTGTATCGCAAAGCCGGGTACCTGTCGGTGCATCAGTATCTGGCGCAGGGGTTGCGGCTCGGTGACGGTGCCGCCCGATCCCGACGCGTCAGCGCCGCCGGCATCGGACGATTCACCGACCTACAAGGCCAAACCCGCCCACCGGTACTGCCGGCGACCGCGGTCGCGGTGGGTGAGGGTGCGATCGGTGCCGACCACGTCCGGGAGATCGACGCCGTCATGGACAAGATCCCCACCGCCATCGACGCCGACACCCGAGCACGCGCCGAGGCACAGCTGGCCTGGGTCGCCCGCGAGTTGAGTCCGGCCGGTGTCCGCACCGCCGGCATCCGACTGCTCGCACACCTGGACCCGGACGGAACCGTCACCGACGAACGCGACCGCAAACGCCTGCGCGGCTTCACGATCCTGCCCCAGGATCTGCGGCTGATGAGCAAAGTCCGCGGCTACCTCACCCCGGCCCTGCGGGCGGAAATGGAAGCCGCACTGCCGTCGTGGGCCGCACCGGGAATGAACAACCCCGACGACCCCGACTCCCCATCCGGGACCGTCGAATCGGCCGACCCGGCCGCCCTCGCCGCCGCCGTCGAACGCGATACCCGCACACCCGGGCAGCGCACCCACGACGGTCTGCAAGCCCTGCTGCGCGCCTCCCACACTGGTGCTGGGGGTGGTCGGCGGTCGGGTGATCTGGTCATCACCGTCACCGACCACGAATTGGCCGAGCACGCCGGGATCGCGTTGACCGCGACCGGGACCCGGCTGCCGGTGACGGAGTTGATCGAAGTCGCCGCCACCGCGACCCCGCACCTGGCCGTCTTCTCCGCCCACACCGGACAAGCCCTCTACCTCGGACGGGGACGCCGGCTCGCGTCGCGGGCACAGCGGTTGATGCTCTTCGCCCGCGACCGCGGCTGCACCGCCCCCGGCTGCGCAGCCCCGTTCACCCGCACCCAAGCCCATCACTTCCCCGACTGGGCCGACGGCGGACCCACCGACATCGACCACCTCGGCGCCGCATGCGGACGCCACAACCGCTCCGTCGGACCCCGCCCCGGCCAATGGCAGACCACCATCCTGATCGACGGACCCCACGCCGGCAGAGTCGCCTGGCGACCCAGCGGCAACACCAGCCGCGGCGGGACAAGACCGCCCGGATGGCGGATCAACCAGATCCACCACGCCGAACTACTCCCGGACCACGAACCCCAACCGCCGCCCGAACCCAGCGAATCCCGGATCGAGAACTACCTCGACACACTCCTGGCCGCCTGACCGGACACACCGCTGGCGCCGGCGCCGGATCGTGGGGACGATGGACAGCATGGCTGCATCGAACGACTTCGGTCCCGACGACTTCGACCGCTTCGCCCGCGAAGCCGGAGAAGGCTTGCGGAAGCTGCTCCGTCAAGCCCTCGACAATCCTCGGACCACGCTCACCTGGGCCGACATCGCGGCCTCTGCCACTCGCCCGCGCACGTCGCCGGAGCCTGAACAGGATGCCGGGATCATCGACGCGGAGCCGGGCGTATGGGCCATCGTGCGCGACGACGGCGGCCCGCGCGTGGAGCGGGTCTTCGCCACCGAACTCGAAGCACTGCGCGCCAACCAGCAGAACACCGATCCCGCGCGATCAGTTCAGTTCCTCGAGTTCGGGGCCGACCTCACGGCCAACTGAGCCGGCTGTCAGATCGTGACGACTCCTCGACCGGTCGCTCCGCCGGCGAGAATGCGGTCGAGTGCCTGCGGCAACTCGTCGAGCCCCACCTCGTAGGTCAGCAGATCCAGATGCTGCGGGCGCAGGTCGGTCTCGAGTCGCTGCCACAGGGCACGCCGGGCGGTGATGCCGAGCTGGACCGAGTCGATGCCGGCCAGGGTCACCCCGCGCAGAATGAAGGGCATCACCGTGGTCGGCAGGTCCGCCCCGCCGGTCAGACCGCTCGCGGCGACAGTACCGCCGTAACGGACAGTACTGAGAACGTAGGCGAGCGTCCTTCCGCCCACACAGTCCACGGCCGACGACCACCGCTGTTTGTCGAGCGGACGGATCTTCGCCTCGGGGTCCTCCGGGAGCCGGCCGATCACCGACGACGCCCCCAACCGGGTGAGCAGGTCCACAGCATCGGGTTTGCCCGACGATGCGACGACCTCGAAACCGAACTTCGAGAGCAGATCCACACTCACCGAACCGACACCGCCGCTGGCGCCGGTGACCAGGATCGGCCCGTCGGAGGGACGATAGCCGCCGTCCAAGATCGCTTTCACACTCATCGCCGCGGTGAATCCCGCAGTGCCGATCGCGGCGGCCTCCCGAGTCGAGAGAGATTCGAGACGAACCACCTGGTCGGCAGGGACCCGCGCGTACTCGGCGTAGCCCCCGTGACGGGCGGTACCGATGTCGTGGCCGTGAGCGACCACGGGGTCGCCCGGCGCGAACTCCGGTGAGGTCGATTCACTCACCGCTCCGGCGATGTCGATGCCCGGAACGATCGGGTACTCGCGGACCACGCCTCCGCGTGGCGTGACGGCCAAAGCGTCCTTGTAGTTGATGCTCGAGTGCTCGACCTTGATGGTCACTTCGCCCGGAGGGAGGAAGGTGTCGTCGACCGTCTCCGCGGCCAGGCTGATGCCGTCAGCGCTCTCGCGTGCCACCATCGCGGTGAATGTCATCTTCGCTCCTTGGGTGTGGGGGGTAGGGGTTTCGACTCGCTTCGCTCGCTCAACCAGCGGGACTACGAAGCTCGCTCAACCAGCGGAACTACGAGACTCGCCCAACCAGCGGTAACTATAAGAACGCTCAAACCTGCGGGACTACGAGGCTCGCTCGACTCTGCGGGACTACGAGACTCGCTCAAACCAGCGGACCGCTCCGGCCTGCCTCGCCGACCGGTCCGTCCGGGGACGACGAAGGCCGCGTCGCAGGGAAGCGACGCGGCCTTGTCTGTCATGTCCGAGGTCAGACGCCGAGCAGATCGATCACGAAGATCAGGGTCTTGCCCGAGAGCCGGTGTCCGGCGCCCGCCGGACCGTAGGCCAGCTCCGGCGGAACCACCAGTCGGCGTCGACCGCCGACCTTCATTCCGGGAATGCCCTCCTGCCAACCGGGGATCAACGCGTCGAGGGGGAATCGGGCGGACTGCCCGCGGTCCCACGACGAGTCGAACTCCTCGCCGGAGTCGAACTCCACGCCGACGTAGTGCACGTCGACGGTGCCGCCGTGCTGCGCTTCGGGACCGTCACCGATCACCAGGTCGGTGATCTCCAGCGACGTCGGGGCCGGGCCCTCCGGAAAGTCGACTTCGGGCTTGCTCATGGTCAGCGGTCCCCCATCTGGACGTAATCACGTTCGGTGTAACCGGTGTACAGCTGACGCGGACGGCCGATCTTGGTGGTCGGATCGTTGTGCATCTCACGCCAGTGAGCGATCCAGCCGGGCAGCCGGCCGAGAGCGAACAGCACGGTGAACATGCGGGTCGGGAAGCCCATCGCCCGGTAGATGACGCCGGTGTAGAAGTCCACGTTCGGGTAGAGCTTGCGCTCGACGAAGTAGTCGTCGTGCAGCGCGACCTCTTCCAGGCCCTTCGCGATGTCGAGCAGCTCGTCCTCCACACCCAGCGAGGTGAGGATCTGATCGGCGGTCTTCTTCACGATCGCCGCACGCGGGTCGTAGTTCTTGTACACGCGGTGACCGAAGCCCATGAGCTTCACGCCGTCTTCCTTGTTCTTCACCTTGGTCATGAAGGCCTTGGTGTCGCCGCCGGAAGCGCGGATCTCGTCGAGCATCTCCAGCACCGCCTGGTTGGCGCCGCCGTGCAGCGGGCCCCAGAGCGCGTTGATGCCGCCCGAGATGGAGGTGAAGAGGTTGGCCTGCGACGAGCCCACCAGACGCACCGTCGACGTCGAGCAGTTCTGCTCGTGGTCGGCGTGCAGGATGAACAGCATGTCGAGGGCCTTGGCGACCTCGGGATCGACCTCGTAGGGCTCGGCCGGGAAGCCGAAGGTCATCCGGAGGAAGTTCTCGACCAGGCTCAGCGAGTTGTCCGGGTACAGGAACGGCTGCCCCTGGGACTTCTTGTACGCGTAGGCCGCGATGGTCGGCAGCTTGGCGAGGAGCCGGATCGTGGCCAGCTCCACCTGCTCGGGATCCTTCGGATCGAGCGAGTCCTGGTAGTAGGCGCTCAGCGCGTTGACCGCACTCGAGACCACCGGCATCGGGTGCGCGTTGCGCGGGAAGCCGTCGAAGAACCGCTTGAGGTCCTCGTGCAGGAGGGTGTGCCGCTGGATCTTGGTGGCGAACTCCTCCAACTGCGCGGCAGTCGGCAGCTCACCGTAGATCAGCAGGTAGCTCACCTCGATGAAGGTGGACTTCTCCGCCAGCTGCTCGATCGGGATACCGCGGTACCGCAGGATGCCCGCATCACCGTCGATATAGGTGATCGCGGACTTCGTCGACGCGGTGTTGACGAAGCCCCCGTCGAAGGTCGTCAACCCGGTCTGGGCGAGGAACGGGCCCAGAGCGACGGAATCGCTGCCCTCGGTGGCCTTGAGGATCGGCAGGTCGATCTCGCCACCCGGGTAGGTGAACTTTCCTGTCGCCTGTTCGGTCACGTCATTGTCAACGGACACACAAACCCCTTTGACTCGCGGGTGAGCAGTTGCTGGGTAACAACCTAGTCGTGGTTCGACTGAGACGCCGCATGAGGGTCACCTCGGCGCCCGCGACGCTTGTCGCGTGCTCAGCTTACTCACATGTCGGTACCGTGTTGGAATGCGAGAGCTCCGAGCGGGAAGCGACGCCGTCCTCCTGGACTTCAGCACCGGCCGGGCCCCCGAAGCCGAAGCCGCACACACCGCGCGTGCCCTTCGCGAGGCCCTCGACGAGGGTCGCCTGATGCCGTGCGACATCGTGCCCGGCGCACACACGATCCTCGTGGAGACCCGACCCGGTTCCGGCTTGGACGAGTTGTCGGTACTGCGGGTGGTCCACGACGCACGGCGGTCCTTCACTCCCCCGGACGAGCACTCCCCGACTCCTTCACCGCCGGATCTGGTGATCCCGGTTGTGTACGACGGCGACGATCTCGCCGACGCCGCAGCACTCGCCGGAATGACCGAGAAACAGCTGATCGCAACGCATTCGAGAGTGCTGTGGACCGTGCAGTTCATGGGGTTCGCGCCCGGGTTCGGCTATCTCGTACCCGGCCCCGAGACCAGCGCTCGGGACGCCGACGCCCTCGCTCGAATCACTCGCCGCGGCCAATCGCGGACCGCCGTGCCGACGGGATCGGTCGCCGTCGCCGCCGGCTACAGCGCCGTCTACCCGCGCAGCAGTCCGGGCGGCTGGTTCCTGCTCGGCCGCACCGATCTGCCGATGTGGGACAGCGAGGCCCGTCCGCCGTCACTGCTGACCGCGGGAATGACGGTCCGCTTCGAGCCGACCGAGGCGCCATCGTGACACATCCCACTCCGGCCACTCCGGCACAGCAACCTCAGGCGCGCCTGAGCATCGAGGCTCCGGGCCCGCTCGCCACCGTTCAGGACTTCGGTCGCCCCGGCCTCGCGCATCTCGGCGTACCACGATCCGGCGCCGCCGACCTCCCGTCCCTCGCGCAGGCGAACAGACTCGTCGGGAACCCCGAGGACGCCGCGGCAATCGAGGTGACGCTCGGCGGATGGGCGGCGCGGGCGACGGGCCGGATGCTGATCGCGGTCACCGGCCCGGCGGTCAGCCTCACCGTCGACGGCATCGAAGTCGGCAGCCACAGCGTCGTCGCGGTCCACGACGGCGGCATGATCCGCATCCACACCCCGTCTCGCGGCTGCCGGAACTATCTCGCGGTGCGCGGCGGGTTCGATGTACCGGCGGAACTCGGTTCCCGATCCACCGACACCCTCTCCGGACTGGGCCCGGCCCCCCTGCGCGCCGGCGACGTGCTGACCGTCGGAACTTGCGAGGACGACTGGCCCGCAACCTCGCTCGCACCCGTCGGCAGCATCGCGGACATCGTCGAACTGGTCGCCGCCCCCGGACCGCGCGACGACCGGCTCGTCGACGTCGGAGTTCTCGGGACCGGACGCTGGCGGGTGGCGCCGGCGAGCAACCGCGTCGGAGTCCGCCTAGACCGAGCCCACTCCGCCCCGCCGCTCGAACACCGCTCCGACCTGCCGGAGATGCGCAGCGAGGGCGTCCCGCTCGGCGGTGTGCAGATCCCGCCGAGCGGCCAGCCGGTGATCTTCCTCGCCGACCACCCGGTGACCGGCGGATACCCGGTGGTGGCCGTCCTGAACCCGGAGTCGGTCTGGCGGGCAGCGCAGCTGACGGCGGGCGACGAGGTTCGGTTCGTCCTGCGATGAGTCCCGCACCCCGGGCCACTGACTGTCGAGATCGTTGGCTGTCGAGATCGTTGACTAGCAGTATCGTTGACTAGCGGTGAGACGGATATTAACGTTTGTCTCATGACCCAGGTGGCAGCCCCGTCCGGCAGTGAGCGATTCGACGACAACGGCCGCGTCCCGGGCGCTCGATCCTCATCCGACATTCCGGCTCCGGGACCCGGCTCGGTCACCTGGCGCTACTTCGGAAGCTGGCGGGGGATGCTGATGGGCCTGTGGTCGGGCTCGATGCAGAACATGCACCCCAAGCTCGCCGCCGGAGTCTGGGATCACTCCGACTTCTTCGGCGAGCGCTGGGAACGCCTCATGCGCTCGCTCTACCCGATCAGCGGCGTCGTCTTCGACCAGACCCCGGAGACGGGCCGCGGCGTGCGCGACTACCACCTCACAATCAAAGGCACCATGGACAACGGCGAGCGCTATCACGCACTCGATCCCGACGTCTTCTACTGGGCGCACGCGACGTTCTGGTACGGGAACATCCGGTGCGCGGAGGCCTTCGGCCCACCGATCTCCGAGGCGGACAAGCGAGCGTTGTTCGAGGAGTCTCGTGGCTGGTACGCCCAGTACGGCGTCAGCATGCGTCCGTGCCCCGACACCTACGAGGAATTCCTCGAGTACTGGGACCACATGTGCCGGCATGTGCTCCGCGACCATGCCGCAGTGCGCACCGTCTTGGACATCTCGCAGCTGCCGCCTCCGCCCTGGATGCGCGCGTGGATGCCTATGTGGTTGTGGCGCAAGCAGATCCGAGTCATTGGGCGGTTCTTCATGTGGATCACCACCGGTCTGTACGACGAACCGGTCCGCGAGATGATGGAGTTGACGTGGACCCCCACCGACGAGCGCCGGTTCCGGCTCTTCGGGAAGGCGGTGAACGCGGTGATGGGGCTGCTGCCGCCGCGCTACGAGAGTCATCCCCGCCGCCGGGACGCCGTCGACCGACTGTCGGGCCGTGTCGCGGCCGACGCGCCGCTGCTGGAGAGCCCGCTTCGCAACCTTCCGCCGGAATCAGAACGGGGCAATCCCATCCACTACTGTCCGGTGCACGCCTCGCGCAGGGCCAACTTGCCGTGGCAGAGCAACGACGCGGCCCCGCGTCGGTAGTCGTCGCCTCCCGCTCACCGGGCCAGCGCGGCGATGATCGAGTTCCTGCGATCGCTCGACTGAACGTCCCCGGACATCACAGCTGACCCGTCGATACCCGGTACCGATAGAACACCGGCGCGGCCAGCGTCGCGACGACCGTGAAGATCACCACCAGCACACCGCCTCCGGCGAAGGTCGCAGCGGTCCCGGCCGCGGCTGCCGCGGCGCCGTGGGTCACGTCTGCGATGCGCGGGCCGCCCGCGACCACCACGATGAAGACGCCCTGCAGCCGGCCGCGGACGTCGTCGCTGGCCGCCGACTGCAGCATCGTCTGGCGGAAGGCCGCCGACGCCATGTCCGCGGCACCGCCGATCATCAGGGCCAGCACCACGATCGGGAGGACGGGAAGCATGGAGCCGTGGGCGAACACCAACACCCCGCCCGCCACCGCGATCGAGACACCCCAGATCAGCACGCACACCACCACCGCGCGTCCCTGCCGCTGCACCCGCGACACCCAGCCAGACAGGACGCCGCCGACCACCGCGCCGAGCGGGATGGCGATGAACAGCAGCGCGAAGGCCACGCCGCCGTCGGACGGTCCACCGAAGCTCTCATGTGCGATCTGCGGGAACAGCGCGCGCGGCATCCCGAAGATCATGGCGATCAGGTCGATGACGAACGACATCAGGAGCACCGGGTGGCCCTTCAGGTACACCAGGCCGTCGACCACCGACCGGAAGCCGGCGGTGGGCCGCGCGGGCGGCGTACCGCCGTCGCCCGCGTCGGGGACGCCGTGCTCCGGCGGCAGCGGGGGCAGGCTCACCACCGCCCACAGGGTCGCGAACAGACAGACGGCGTCGACGAAGTACAGGGTCGAGAAGCCCAGAACCGGGATCAGCGCACCGCCGACCAGGGGTCCGGCGATGGCACCGGCCTGCATCACGGTCATGTTCAGCGAGTTCGCGGCGGGCAGTCGTTCGAGCGGCAGGATACGAGGCAGAACAGCTGTGCGCGTGGGCTGATTGACAGCGAAGAAGGCCTGCTGGAGCGCGAAGATCACCAGCAGGAGCCAGACATTGCCGACTCCGGCCGCCGCCTGTGCCCAGAAGGCCGCGGAGGTGACGATCAGGCCGACAGTGGTGACCATCAGGATGCGGCGCCTGTCGAAGGTGTCGGCGAGCGCCCCGCCCCACAACCCGAAGACCACCAGGGGGACGAGGCCGAAGACACCGCTGAGTCCGACGTACGCCGAGCTTCCGGTGATCGCGTACAACTGTGCGGGCACGGCGACGATGGTCAGTTGCGCACCGACTACCGTGATGATGTTGGCGGTCCAGAGCCGGCGGAAGTAGACGTTCTGCAGCGGCCGGGTATCGGCCAGGATTCCACGCGCCATCAGGGCTGGAGCCGCTCCAACCGCCAGCCGTCGGCGGTCCGGACGGCGCAGGCCCGGTTGTGCAACCGGTTGGCGCGCCCCTGCCAGAACTCGACGACGTCCGGCTCCAGGCGGTATCCGCCCCAGCCCGGCGGAACCGGTACCGGCTCCCCCTCGTCCGCACCGCCGAATCGTTCCGCGACCGCCGCCGCGGCCTCCTCCAGTTCCGCACGGGAGCCGATCGGCTGCGACTGCGCCGATGCGAACGCCGACAGCTGCGATCCGCGCGGCCGCGATTCCCAGTAGCGGCGGGTCTCCTCCGAGTCCACCTTCACCACGCGGCCGCGGAAGTGGACCTGGCGCTCCAGCGCGATCCACGGAAACGTCGCCGACGCGTGGGGATTGGCAGCGATGGCCCGTCCCTTCTGCGAGTCGTAGCCGGTGAAGAAGACGATGCCCGCTTCGCTGACTCCCTTGCACAGCACGGTGCGCGTCGCCGGACGGCCCTGCGCATCGACGGTTCCCAGCACCATGGCGTTGGGTTCGGGGATGCGCGCGGCGATGGCTTCGGCCAGCCATGTCTCGAAGAGCGATAGCCAGGGCGGGTCCCCGGTCAGCCATGACGGATCGAGGTTCGCTCGCACTCCGTCGGCACCCGCCGCCCCGTCACCCGGACCGTCCGCACCCGACCCGTATCCGACTCGCATACTCGGCAGGTCTACCAGCTTCTTCACGCCCTGCATGCTACTTCCGATCACACCACCAGCCGATCCGGCAGTCCGTCGCCGCCCGGCACCGGCGCCGGCGCGTCGACTCCGGACACCGCCCGGTAGGCCCGACCGACCAGTTCGATCCCACGCACGAGCGTCTGGGCATCGAGCGTGTACGGGATCCTGATGTGGCCGTCGAAGCCGCCGAGCGGGCCGAACGAGCCGCCGGGGATCAGTCGGACGCCGAGTTCGGCCGCCGCCGCGGCCGTCGCGGTCGCCACCGGGCGGGGCAGCGCCACCCACAGGCAGAGACCGCCCACACCGCGCACCGGCACCGCGCCGGGCAGGTGCCGGCCGATCGCCCGCAACGCGGCCGCGCGTTGGGCGCGGAGCACCGCCCGGCGTGCGGGAAGGAAGGCGTCGAGATTCGCGAGTGCGTACTGAGCCGCGAACTGCTCCACCACCGCTCCCCCGAGATCGGATTCGTAGCGAGCCAGCGCGTAGGCGTCCGGACTGCCGTCGACGCGGATCCAGCCGACGCGCAGACCCGGCCAGACGGTCTTGCTGGCCGAACCGAGTGTGATGATCTGCGACCTGTGCCTCGGTCCCCGTGCGGAGGGAGCGAAGGCCGCCACCGGCGGCGGCGCACTCACGTCGAGCCCCAACTCCACCATCGTCTCGTCGACGATCACCGGCACCCGGTGACGCGCGGAGATCTCGGCGAGGCGCAGGCGCCCGGCCTCGTCGAGCAGCAGTCCGGTGGGATTGTGGAAATCGGGAATGACGAAGATCAGGCGCGGTTGCTGCAGCCGGACCACCGATTCGAGCTGGTCGAGGTCCCAGCCATAGGTGGGATGCAGTCCCACCGTGACCGGCCGGGCACGATGCCGGGCGAGGGCCAGGATGGTCCCGTGATGAGTCGGCTGCTCGAGCAGGACGCGATCACCCGGCGCGACGTGGACGTCGAGCACCAGGCGCAACGCGTGCTGAGCGCCGGAGGTGACGAGGATCTGATCAGGCGTGGTCGGCAGACCGCGCGCGGTGTACCTCTCGGCGATCGTCTCCGCGAGTGCACGCAGGCCGTTGGGATACAGCCCGGTTCCGGCGAGGTAGCCCGGCGCGCATTCGAGTGCATGGCGGAATCCGTCGTGAACGATCTGTTCGGGAGCGGTCGGCGCGGCGATGTTGAGCTTGATCATGTCGGCTTCGGCCCCGAGATCGATCGGCTCCGGCGGCACCTGCACCGGCAGGGTGAGCACACTGCGCGCCCCCTGCCGCGACTGCAGATGGCCGCCGTCGCGCAGCGCCGCGTAGGCCGCCGCCACCGTCGTGCGCGAGACGTTCAGCGCCTGCGCGAGGGTGCGTTCACTCGGCAGCGCGGTGCCGACCGGAACACGTCCGTCGAGCACCAGCATCCGCAGCGCGTCCGCAAGCGCCTGATAGCCGGGCCGCGGACCGTCCGGGCGCCAGGCCCCGAGATGTCGTGCCAGTGCGGCCGCACCGATTGCGCCGGTAGGAGTGATCACAAGTCCAGTATTCCGCAACTGGCTATGGATTCAATGGCCAGTTTCGGCCACGGTGGTCTCATGTTCAAGAGACTCCTCGCACTCGCCGTCGGCCTCGTGCTCTACGGCGCTTCGATGGCGATGATCCTGCACGCCGGACTCGGCAACATCCCCTGGGACGTCCTGCATCAGGGAATCGCCGACCAGGTGGGCCTCTCGATCGGCACGGTGTCGATCATCGTCGGTGCGGTGGTCCTGCTCGCATGGCTTCCGCTCCGACAACGGCCCGGCGTGGGCACCGTGGCGAACGTGGTGGTCCTCGGCCTGACCTTCGACGCGGTCTCCCCCTACCTGCCCGACCGGCCCGGGCTCGCGGTCGCGGTCCCCATGATGCTGGGCGGCATCGTCCTCAACGGCTTCGCCACCGCGCTGTACATCGGCGCACGGCTCGGCCCCGGGCCGCGCGACGGCCTGATGACCGGGATCGTTGCGCGGACGGGATGGTCGGTGCGCGTGGTCCGAACCGTCCTGGAAGTCGCAGTGGTGGCGGTCGGGTTCGCTCTCGGCGGCACCCTCGGGGTCGGCACCGTGCTCTACGCGGTGGCAGTCGGTCCGCTCATCCAACTGTTCGCCCGGCTGATGCGCGTCGATCGCGCGGTGGCCGGCGAGACCCGCGTCACGGACGCGGCCCACACCTCTGCCGCAGGTCTGCCCAATTCTTCAGAACCCGCTATTGCCCCAGATCCCGCCGCTCCCAGAGCGCCGCGGCGGCGACCACGAAGGCCGCTGCGGCGAGCGCCGGGATCACGAGCGGCAGCGCCTGGACCGATTGCAGCGGAATCTGGGGAACGTGCGTGAACGGCGACACGTCGCGCACCCACTGCGGCAGGCCGAGCATCCCGCCGAAGGGGCCCAGCAGCCACGAGGCGATGAGGATCGGCCAGCCGACCACGGCGAGCCGTCCCCGGGCGCCGTACAGCAGCACGGCCAGCGACATGGTCGCCGCGGCCGCCGGGACCGAAGCCGCCGCCATCGGGAATGCGACCTCCGCCGTGCTCCCCCATCCCGCGCCGGAGAGTCCGGCGCCGAGGAGGACCGATGCCGGCGCCGCCGCCATCACGATCACCACGGTGACACCGATGACACCCGCCTGGGTCCAGAAGTAGCGTCGCCGGGACACCGGGGTGGCGAGCAGCACCTCGAGGCGACCGCTCACTTCCTCCGACCGCCATTTGGTGAGCAGCGAGACGCCCGCACCCACCGCCGCTACCGCGAGGAACCCGGTCATCGTCGACAGGAAGACCTGTTTCAGTGTGCCCGCCGCTCCGGACGACTCGAGGAAGTCGGTGATCGCCTTGTTGGTACCCGCGAACTGATCCACCTGATCGGTGATGACGCCGACCGTGACGCCGTACACCGCGACGCCGCCGATCCAGGCCGCCGCCGTCGAACGGCTCTGCCGCCACGCGAGAGCCAGCGGCGACCGCAAGTGCGGTCCGGCCGCCGGGCCGGGTCTGGCGGCGAGCAGCCCCGCCCCCAGGTCGCGGCGCCTGCGGACCACCGGAGCCAGCGCGAGACCTGCGACGAACGCCGCGACGGAGGCCAGCGCCGGCCAGAAACTGTTGCCGTCGAAGGGCTCGATCGCCTCGGCCCAGCCGACCGGGTTCGTCCATCTCAACCAGGCCGCGGCGGGCACCGTGTCGGCGACGCCGCGCAGGACGTATCCGGCGAGCACCACGCCGGACGCGGCGAGATTCGCCGAATGGGCCGAGGGGAACACCTCGGCGGCGACCAGCGCCAGGCCGGCGGCGGCCAGACCGGTCGAGGCGTATTGCGCGAACACCGCGAGCAGCGACACCGGGTCCGCGCCGTCGACGGTGAGCAGGCTCGCCGCCATCGCCGCGGACACGACGAGCACGAAACCGACGACGACGCTCACCGCGGCGACGGCGGGAGCCACCGGTCCGACCGACCCGGCCAGGACCAACTCGGTGCGTCCCTCTTCCTCCTCCTTGCGGGTCAGCCGAACCACCGCCATCGCGGCACAGACGCCGAGCGCGGCGATCATGAACAGTCCCGCCCGCCACGACGCCAGCGCCGCCAGAGAGTCGTCTCCGGGAACACTTCCCAAGAGGAACCGGAACGCCGCATTGGTCCCCGCGACCGTCCGCAGGCTCTGCTGCTGAGCGGGATCGCCGGCGAGATTCTGGATCATCGCGGCGGTCGACAGATTGATGGCCGCGAACAGCACCACTGTCACCGGGATGATCAGCCGCTCACGGCGCACGTCCATGCGCGCCAGCAGCGGCCAGCGCGTAGTCGGCGAAGTCATGCCCGCTCCCGGCTGCCGCGGACCGCGTCCTGATCGTCCTGATCGCGGTAGTTCTGCAGGAACAACTCCTCCAGGCTCGGCGGTTCGATCGCCAGCCGGGCGACCCCCGCGGCCGACAGCGCCGCGGTGACGGCGGGGAGGGCATCGTCGTCGACGGTGAAGGTCACGTCCCCGGAAGCCGTCGTGTCGAGATCGTGCACCCCCGGCACCGCGGACAGGTCGCTCGGACCGGGGAGGGTGGCCGTGACCCGCAACCGGCGCAGATGTCGCAGATCCTCGAGCCGGCCCGCCTGCACGGTCTTTCCCGCCCGGATGATCGTGACGGTGTTGCAGAGCTCCTCCACCTCGGAGAGCAGGTGCGACGACATCAGGACGGCCGCCCCGCGTGCGGCGCGCTCGGCAGCGCAGCGCATGAACTCGCGCGCCATCAGCGGGTCGAGCCCGGACGTCGGCTCGTCGAACACCAGCAGATCGGTGTCGGCCGCGAAGGCCGCGACGAGCGCCACTTTCTGCCGGTTCCCTTTGGAGTACGACCGCGCCTTCTTCGTCGGATCGAGTTCGAACCGCTCGATCAGTTCGTCGCGCGCGGGCGTGGCTGCCGGGTCCAGACCCCGCAGCCGCAGCAGGAGGTCGATCGACTCACCACCGCTGAGCTGCGGCCACAGCGTGACGTCGCCGGGCACATAGGCCAGCCGGCGGTGCACGGACACCGCATCGCGATGCGGGTCGGCACCGAAAAGCCGGACCTGCCCGCCGTCGTGGCGGAGCATGCCGAGCAGGATGCGGATGGTAGTAGATTTACCCGCGCCGTTCGGCCCCAGGAATCCGGCGATCTCGCCGGTCTCGACACTGAGGTCGAGCCCGTCGAGCGCGGTGAACCTGCCGAAGTTCTTCCGCAGACCTCGTACATCGATCACCTTCGACGTGTCCATTTCCTCACCTTCGACGAAACAGCGAAACGGTGTCCAGAGTCATCCTGCTCTTGCACGGCGCCCGCTGCTGCGCAATGCCGTGCTGGGCTGTCTTAGAATCGTCGTCATGACCGATACCGCGATCACGCTGCCCGCCGAACTCCTTCCCGCAGACGGCCGTTTCGGCTGCGGCCCGTCCAAGGTCCGCCCCGAGCAGCTGCAATCGCTGGTCGACACCGGCGCTTCGGTCTTCGGCACCAGCCACCGTCAGGCACCGGTCAAGAACGTCGTCGGCGCGGTCCGCGAGGGTCTGGCACAGCTGTTCTCGCTGCCGGAGGGCTACGAAGTCGTCCTCTCCAACGGCGGCACCACCGCGTTCTGGGACGCCGCGGCATTCGGCCTGATCCGCGAGCGCGCCCTCAATCTCACTTACGGCGAGTTCTCCTCCAAGTTCGCCACTGTGTCCAAGAAGGCCCCGTTCCTTCAGGATCCGAAGGTCGTCTCGACCGATCCCGGAACCGCACCCGACCCGGCTGCGCTGACCGCCGGCGACGTCGAAGGCGTCGACCTCATCGGCTGGGCGCAGAACGAGACCTCCACCGGCGTCGCGGTTCCCGTGGTCCGCCCGGCCGCCGCAGGCGATGCGCTGATCGCCATCGACGCCACCTCGGGTGCGGGCGGGCTGCCGGTCGACATCGCGCAGACCGACGTCTACTACTTCGCGCCGCAGAAGAGCTTCGCCTCCGACGGCGGGCTCTGGATCGCGATCATGAGCCCGGCCGCACTGGCTCGCATCGAGGAGATCAAGGAGTCGGGCCGCTGGTGCCCCGAGTTCCTGTCTCTGCCGACGGCGGTCGACAACAGCTCCAAGAACCAGACCTACAACACGCCCGCGCTCGGTTCGCTGTTGCTGCTGAAGAACCAGATCGAGTGGATGAACGACAACGGCGGTCTGGACTTCTGCACCGGCCGCACCGCCGACTCCAGCTCGCGGCTCTACAGCTGGGCCGAGGCCAGCGAGTTCGCGACTCCGTTCGCCGACGAGGCGCACCGCAGCCAGGTGGTCGGCACCATCGACTTCGCGGACTCGGTGGACGCCGCGGCCGTCGCCAAGACGCTGCGTGCCAACGGGGTCGTCGACACCGAGCCCTACCGCAAGCTCGGCCGCAACCAGCTGCGCATCGGCATGTTCCCGGCGATCGACCCCGAGGACGTCACCAAGTTGACCCAGTGCATCGACTACATCGTCGAGCGCCTCTGACCCGGATCGAAGATCTGATCTTCACAGAAGGGCCGCGTGTCCTCTCGCGCTCCGGCACAGAAATTCACTAGTGTTGAGTGCGGTATCCGCGTACCTGGTGACCGGAGGAGGAGTCGATGCGTGAACTGCACGCCGATCGCGCCGACTCAGACGGTGCGTTCATCGTCGTGATGGACCTCGACTCCGGCGAAGAGTTTCAGATCCCGATCGACAGCACGTTGCGCGCGCTCGTCCACCCGCCGGAATCGGTTGAGGCGGATGTCCCCGCCCAGTGCGAGTGCGCGTCGACCGACGCCGCCCGGCCCGAGTCGACCCCCTCCGGGCCCGCTCAGTCGGTGGCCGACCAGCCGACCGATGCGCAGGCGACGTTGTCGCTGACGCCCCGGGAGATCCAGGCTCGTGTCCGGTCCGGTGCCAGCGTCGAAGAACTCGCCGCCGCCACCGGGGTCGGAGTCGAGAAGATCAATCGGTTCGCGCATCCGGTGATCCTGGAACGGAGCCGGGCCGCGGAACTCGCGCGCGCCTCGCATCCGATGGGGGTGGACGGTCCCGTCGCAGGCACACTCGGCGAAATGGTGGCCGAATGCCTTGTGCTGCGCGGACATTCACCACAGAACGCCGAATGGGACGCGTGGCGCACGGAGTCGGGTCAGTGGGTGGTCCAGGTGTCGCCGGAACCGGGCTCGGACCTCTTCGCACACTGGCGCTTCGTGCCCGGATCGCACGGCGGGACCACCGACCCGATGGACGATCTGGCCGTCGAGCTGACCGAACCGGAACTGGCGCGCAGCAGCCGCAGGCCCACAGTGCAGGCGGTACCGAAGCCTCCGGCCCACGAGGTGGCGCCCGACGGGCACGAATACGTCACGGTGGATGCCGACGACCTCACCGGACGGCAGAGTCACCGACGGGACCCGTTCGGAGAGGTCCTCGATCTGCGGTACGACGACGAGCGTCGAGTGGAGGCATCGACGCCGCAGGAGGAGAGGGAGTCGACGGCACCGCGGCACCGCGGCAAGCGTGCGACACCCACCGTGCCGGCGTGGGAGGACGTACTGCTCGGCGTCCGAAGCCACCCGAACGACTGATGCGACTTGGAGACTCGGTGCTGCCGAACATATCTGCCCTCTGGTTAATCGCCTGCCCCGATCCGGCGGCGGAGTTGGCCGGCGGCGTGTACATCGATCCGGAGAAGACGGCGGACTTCATCGAGAAGGCCTTCGCCGACACCGAGATCACGCCCATCGGAACCTCCGATCTCGCGGCTGCCGTCGACGGCGCCGACAACCGGGTGTTCGCCGCGCACTTCGGCCGCCTGGCGGTGCTCGCGGGCGCCAGCCTTCGCACCACCGACCCCGACGAGCTGACCTCCTATCTCGAGGATCTCGGTGTCGGCCAGACCTGGGCTCTCGTCTCGCTCGACCCCGACACCGACACCGGATGTGTGGCCCGCTGGCAGGACGGTGAACTGCAGCGCGCCTTCGTCGGCACGCCGACGGTGATCCGCACCGACGTGGGGCTGCCGTATCCGTTCGAAGGGCCGTTCTGGGCGGGTGACCACCCGCAGGCCGCCGCCGAACACGATCCGCTCGCGCTGCCCTTCCATCCCGGCGAACTCGCGGACGCCGCGCACGGCGCCTGGTTCGGCTTCAGTTTCCACGGCGACACATCGTCGGCCGTCGACCCCGCGCGCATCCCCGTCACCGTCTACCGCGTCGGGCCCGACGACGGATTCGACAACGTGATCGAATCATCGGTGCCCCTCCGCGCGGACGCCCCGACCGAGCCGCATCACGCGCACGCCGCTCCGGAGGGGTCGACCGAGGAGACCGAGCCGATCCAGCGGATTCCCGCGCCGGTCGCGACCCCGGAGCCGCAGTCGGAGCAGCAGCCGGACTCCCCGCCCGCGCGCACTCCCGGACCGATCTCCCGCTATTTCGGCTTCCGCGGTCGTCTGTGACGGCCGTCGACGCCGGTTGAGCGAATACCGGCCCTCCCAGGCTGGTTGAGCGAGCGCAGCCCCCGCCGCTGGTTGAGCGAGCGCCGCCCCCGCCGCTGGTTGAGCGAGCGAAGCGAGTCGAAACCGGCTCGCGTTTGGTTTCGACTCGCTGCGCTCGCTCAACCAGCCTGGGATGGAACCGACACGCGTTTGGTGCGTTTGGTTTCGACTCGCTACGCTCGCTCAACCAGCGGGCGGGAGGGAACAGGCACACGTCGGCTTCGACTCGCTACGCTCGCTCAACCAGCCTGGGAGGGTTTCGACTCGCTAGGCTCGCTCAACCGGCGGGCGGGAACACCATCGGCACAGATCAGCGGGCGCGCTCGTAGAAGGCCACCGCCGCCGCGGTCGCGACGTTCAGCGAATCGGTGCCCCGGCTCATCGGGATCCGCGCGCGGACGTCGCAGCGTCGCATCGTGTGTTCGGCCAGGCCGGGGCCCTCGGCCCCGACCAGGAAGGCCACCCTGTCGTCGGTGACCGCCTCGGCGAGGGGGACGCTGCCCTCGCCGGGAGTCAGTGCCACCGTGGTGAATCCGGCCGACCGCAGCAGGTCCAGGTCGGCCGGCCACGCCTGCGAGCGAGCGAAGGGCACGAGAAGCGCATGCCCCATCGACACGCGCACGCACCGTCGGTACAGGGGGTCGGCGCACCCGGTCCCGAAGATCACCCCGTCCACGCCGAGGCCCGCGGCGTTGCGGAAGATGCTGCCGATGTTCTCGTGATCGTTGACGCCCTCCAGGACGGCGACGGTGCGCGCGTTCTCGATCACCTCGGGCACCGAGAGTTCGACGGGCCGCCGGGCTGCGGCGAGGACGCCGCGATTGAGGTGGAAGCCGATCACCTCGGCCATCACCTCGGCGCTCGCACGGTAGAACGGCACCCCGGCCAGCGCCGGGTTTTCGAGGTCCGAGGCCAGTTCGTCGAGCCGGCGGTCGACGCCGAAGAAGGCATGCGGTGAAAACCTCGAGGCGATCATCCGCTGCGCCACCAGCACTCCCTCCGCGATCACAAGCCCCTTCCCCACCCGGCCGCCGGGCAGCGCGGGTACATCCGGGCGGCGGTCCACCGAGTTGAGGTCCCGGAAGTCGTCGATCCGCGGATCGGACGGGTCGACGATGTCGATGACGTCCACGGCGAGGTGGTCGGTCGGCCGGACTGCGTCTGTCGAGGTCACCAGTCAACGGTGCCACATCGTGGCCGGTCAGCGGTGCTCTGCACCGGCGTCGGTGAGCTTTGGCACACTGGACGGGTGAACAATTCGTCGTCTGACGCTGCCGATCCGCTCTCGCTCGAACGCCCCAGGGGCACCGACTGGCCGGAGATCCTCGAGATCGACGCCCGTGCGTTCGCCCTGCCGAAGCCGCTGCCCGCCGACGAGATGATCGAGTTCCGCAACCGGGCGGGTGAGGGCGACACCGTCATCATCCGCGACACCGGCTCCGACGGACGTCCGATCGTCGCCGTCTCGTTGTACTTCCCCGTGCCGCTCACCGTCCCCGGCGGCGAGTCGGCCACCACGGCCGGACTGTCGTGGGTCTCGGTGTCGGCCACCCATCGGCGCCGCGGTCTGCTGCGGCGGATGATCACCGAGCAGTACCGGACCTGGCGCGAACGCGAGTTCCCCCTCGCCACGCTCACCGCGTCGGAGGGCGGCATCTACGAACGCTTCGGTTTCGGGCCCGCGATCTTCTCTCATCGCGTCCGCGTGACTCCCGCGTCCGCGCAGTTCCGCACTCCCCCGCCGGCCGATTCCCGGGTCCGCTACGGCAACAGCGAGCAGGTGGTCCGGCACGTCCCCGAGGTCCATCGCCGCTGGGCCGCAGGGCGCAACGGCGCGATCACCCGCCCGGAGACCTGGTGGCCGTCGATCATCGCCGACCGTGCCTTCCGCCGGAACTCGCAGACCAGCGGCCTGCACTATCTACTGCACGCCGACGGCTATGCGGCCTACCGGATCGATGCCCGCGACAAGACCGCGATCGTCGAGGACTTCGTCGCCGCCACGCCGGAGGCACACACCGACCTGTGGCGCGTCCTGTCGAGCCTGGACCTGGTCTCGGCCGTGACGGCGTCCATCCCGGTCGACGACCCGCTGCCGCACAAGCTGGTGAACGCGCGAGCCCTCGAGGTGCAGGGACGGGCGGACGAGCTGTGGGTGTCGATCCTCGACGTCGTCGCCGCCCTGGAACTGCGCACCTACGGCGCAGACGGCGACCTGGTCCTGGACGTGACCGACGGTTTCGGCGACCGTGCGGGACGCTACCGGCTGACGGTCGCCGATGCCCGTGCGACGGTGACGCGCACCGACGACGCCCCGCAGGCCGGCATCGACATCGCCACGCTCTCGAGCGTCTACCTCGGGGGTGTCGGCGTCCGCGAGATGGCCGCCGCCGGACGGATCGACGCGGATCCGGAGGTCGTAGCGCAGCTGGCGGCGATGTTCGCCGTCGACGAGGCGCCCTTCGCGGGCACGTTCTTCTGACGCGTCAGCCCGAGATCAGATCGGAGATCGGCCCTCTCGCGAAGTAGAGCAGGAACAGGACCGCCACCACGTACAGCAGCGGATGCATCCGGCGCCACTGTCCCCGCGCCGCTCCGAGCACCACCCAGCTGATGAAGCCGACGCCGATGCCGTTGGCGATCGAGTAGGTGAACGGCATGGTGACGATGGTCAGAAAGGCCGGGAGCGCGAGCTCGAACCGGGTGAAATCGATGTCCCTGATCTGGCCCATCATCATCGCGCCGACGACCACCAGCACGGGTGCGACAGCTTCCATCGGCACCACGCTGTACAGCGGGGTGAAGAACATCGCCGCCAGGAAGAGCACACCGGTCACGATGTTCGCGAATCCCGTGCGCGCGCCCTCGGCGATGCCCGCCGACGACTCGACCAGCACGGTGTTCGACGACGCGGACGACGCGCCGCCGACGATGGCGCCCGTACCCTCGATCATCAGCGCCCGTCCGATGCCCGGGAGATTGCCGTCCTTGTCCGCGAGACCGCCCTCCTTGCCGAGACCGGTCATCGTGCCCATAGCGTCGAAGAAGTTCGACAGCAGCAGGGTGAACAGGAAGACGCAGGCGATCAGAACGCTGACATCGTCGAACTGTCCGGTGAACGCGCCGAACAGGTCCACATCGCCCACGAGGGACAGGTCCGGCAGTCCGCCGATGCCGCTCGGGAGTTTGGGAACGTTCATCGCCCAGCCCCCGTGGCCTTCGGACGCCGGGCCGAGATGCATCACGGCCTCGACGATAATCGAGACCACGGTCATCACGATGATCCCGAGCAGCAGTCCGCCGGGCACCTTCCGAACCACCAGGACCGCCATCAGCAGGACGCCGACGACGAAGACGACCGTCGGCACGGTGCCGATCGACCCGTCGTGCCCCAGCTGGACCGGCGGGGCGCCGGCAGCCTCCGGCCGGGTCACGAAGCCGGCGTTGATGAAACCGATGAAGGCGATGAACGCGCCGATGCCCGCAGCGATCGCCGATTTGAGTTCGGCCGGCACGGCGTTGAAGACGGCGGTCCGGACACCGGTGAGGCCGAGCAGCACGATGATGACACCGTCGATCACCACCAGGCCCATCGCCGCCGGCCAACTCATCTGCGGCGCGATCGTCACCGCCAGCAGGCTGCTGATCCCGATGCCGGCCGCCAGGCCGAACGGATAGTTGGCGACCAGGCCGAAGACGATGGACATCACACCCGCGGCCAGTGCCACCACGGCGGCCACCTGAAGCATCGGGAGCACGTTGCCGAGGGAGTCGGCGTTGATCGGTTTCCCGGGGACACCGCCGATGATGATCGGCGTCAGGACGACGATGTACGCCATCGTGAAGAACGTGACCAGTCCGCCGCGCACTTCCCGGGCCACCGTCGAACCGCGCTCGCGGATCTTGAAGTACCGATCCAGCACGGACTGCGACGTCTTCGCCGTGTCGGTGCCGTTCGCCTCCTGCGGTTCGTTGTCGGCCGGATCGGTCATCGGCGGGCCTCTCAGTGTCGGGCATTCAATGGACCGGATAATTGTTGCGCATGCGCCGCGCGCGAACCACCACGGGCGGGAAAGCTAGTCTGAACCCATGTCAGACGAGTCCGAGATCCCGCAACTCCCGGCCAGGCTCAGGGCACCCGAACCGGTCATCGTGGCCGGGATGCTGATCTGGACGGTGGCCACGTTGGTGGTGTGGCTCGGCGGTGTTGGTCCCGACAGCGCGCTGCCGGTGTGCCTGGTCGGGCTCGGCGTCGGTGTGCTCGGCACCGGCGTGGTACTCCTCCAGAAGGCCGCCGTGCGGCGCGGTTCCCGCGGCGCTCAGGAAGGGCTCGACGTGCGCTGATCCCTGGCGTTCTTCACCTGCTGATCGTGCTGGGCCTGTTGGGCCACCGAATTCGTCACCCGCTTGGTTCCCACCCGCAGCAGGGCGGGTCGCCGGACCAGTTGCGCATGGGCCACGAGACAGACGAGCAGCCATATCAGTCCGAACAACCAGCCGAAGACGACGTCGGAGGTCCAGTGGACGCCGAGGTACACCCGGCTGAGACCGATCACCGCGATCAGCGCGGGAATCCACAGCAGGATCAGCGGTCGCGCCCGCACGCGCGGATACAGCCGGTACAGGATGACGGCGGAGAGCCCGTACACGACGGTGCTGAGCATCGCGTGCCCAGAGGGGAACGACGCTCCCCCGACGTCGATGAGCCGGTCGGTGACCGGTGGTCTGGGTCTGGCGAACAAGAGCTTGAGCAGCACCATCAGCACGTAGCCGCTCAGGCTGCCGACCACGATGAGTGCCGAGAGGTCGATGCGGTTGCCCACCCACGCGAGCACCAGCACCCCGATGACCACCAGGACCACCGTCAGGGTGTCACCGAGGACGGTGAGGAACTGCATAACCGAGGTCAGCGGTTCGTGCCGGGAGTGCACCACCCAGTCGGTGATGCGTTCGTCGATCGGGAACTGCTGCACTACTGCCTCGCTGGTGTCTCTGGAGGGAACTCGTCGTTCGCGGCTCGCCGCTCACGGTACTGGCTCATCGTCCGCCCGCCCCCGACATCGGCTCAGATGCACCGTCCCGTCGTCGTCCACCCACAGGGGCACGCGCCGCCGGTCGTCGGTCTCACCGGTCACCGTGACATGGAGATCGTCGTGGAGCCGCACGCGGTGGGGCGCGGGCAGTCCGGCCGCCGCGGACAGCCGGACGGCGTCGGCGGAGTCGGGGTCGACGGACTCGCCGCCCTGGTCCGGGATCACCCGGTAGACCTCGGCCGCGGTAGGTGCATCGAGGAGATCGGCCAGCAGAGCGGCTGAATCGGCGTCGGGCGGGATCGCAGGCAGGACGGCGCGACCGGCGGGCACCACGCTCATCCACCACGGCGCCCCGACCACCACGGGATCGTCGGAGACTTCGCCGGAGACCGTCCGGGCGCCTCGGGGCGGTTCGACGTCGTCGACCGCGAACGCCCCGGAACGCACGGCACTGATCAGCGCGGCATGGGCACGGACTGCGACGCCGGGTGCGACCGTCCGTGCCGGATCGGCGAGCCTTGCCAGCCAGTCGGCCGCGTCGTCGGCGTCGTCCGGCTCACCGGCGGCGAGGAGTCCGGCGGCCGCCACGGGCACCTCGACGGGGTCGAACAGCCCGCGCAGCGACGTCTCGTCGACCGATCGGAGACCCCGTAGCGCCGTGCCGTCGATCTCGGCGTATCGGCGCAGCCACCACCGCGTGTACCCGCCGGTCAGCGCGGACGCGGTGTCGGGGTCGTCGGCCAGCAGCGCGAGAGCGGCCGGCCACTGCCGAGGGTCGACGAGGTCCAGGTCGCGAACGGCGATCAGTTCTTCGGGCGGCACCTCGTGCTCCTCCCACCATCGCTCCTCGTCGGGCAGGTCGTGATCCGGCGCGACGGGCGCGTCGTCGCGCACGAGCGTGAATCCCCATCCGACGCCGAGTCGGCGCAGAGCCGTCGGCCCGTACGTCTCGACCACCGAATCGGCGACGGTTCCGAACGGAGAGTCGTCGACCAGCACCTGCGCCAGCGGGCTGTCGGGCAGCAGGAGTTCGTCCGCCGGCCACCGCTCGCCGTCGGCTCCGAGCAGTTCCAGACCGCCGAGTTCGGCCGGCGCGCGACCGGCGTCGGGCAGTCCGAGGATCCTGAGCACCACGTCGGTCACGGCGTCCGGGTCGGCAGCGCGGTCGTCGGAATCGGGGCCGGCGTCGAGCTCCGCGATCAGCTCGGGCAGCGCCAGAGCCGCCGCGGGCGAGATGCGCGTGAGTCCGAGGCGGTCCAGGAGCGGGTCGTAGGCGGCGGGATCGACGGTCGGCACCCAGCTCGGGACGGGCGGATCGTCGAGCCCGTCCAGCCCGTCGATGAGAAAGAGCCCGCGGCACCCGACGTTCATGCGGCCGTCGGCGCGCGGAACCGGCAGCGTTCCCAGTTCCTCGGCGGTCCGTGCGTCCGGGACCATCGGCGCCAGCGCCGCGTAGAGCCGCGACCACCATGCGGTGTCCTCGCCGCCGGCACCGGACAGCAGCTCGGCCAGATCGGCCAGGCCGAGGCGCCGAGCGCCCAACCCCACCAGCAGCGACGCCGTCACCCGGTCACTGACATCCGGATGCGCCAACGGTTCGAGAAGGTCGCCGAGCAGCGCCGCGAGGTCGGCCGTCAGGCCCGGGAGCACCCACGCCCGTTCGGGCGAGAGCGCCTCCCCGGTGGCAGACGGCAGCCACCGGGCAGTGCGCAGCCGGTCCCGGACCGCCTCCCGGAGCACCGCGTCCACCCGGCCCGATGCGAGCGCCGGCGGGGGAATCACCGCTTGCTTCTGGTCGTCGGGAACCAGTGCCGCGAGTTCGGGATAACCCGCGGCCGCCGCCTCGACGTCGGCGTCGGGATGCAGTTCCCGGCGATCGGGCGTCAACGGCAGGTCGGCGATCACGCGCGCGGGAAGGGTCAGTTCGATATCCGTGGCGTTGGGGCTGCGCAGCGCGTCGCCCGACAGCGGCCGTATCCGTCCGTCCCGGATCGGCACCAGCCATCGGGCGGTGGCGGCTCGCGCGATCAGCCAGCGCCGGTGCTCGGTGCCGTCGCGGGTGATGACGACGGTGTCGCCGTCGGCCAGACGCTCGTAACTCCGCCCGGCGACGTCGATCCGCGCGAGCGCCTCCAGTTCGAGCAGGAGGTCGGGCGCCTGGTGCTGCGCCGCCGACACGATCGCGGCCGCGGCCTCCTCGTCGGCCGTCTCCAGCACCACCTCGGTGTCGAATCCCGCAGCGGGCTGGGCCGCCGAGGGCCAGGCCAGTCGCTGCGCGGGGACCCGATCAAGATCCAGCTCCGAATCGGGATCGTCGATCAGCGCGCGGATCTGTCCGCGAGTCCGATCGGCGTCGAACTCGATCGATCCGCTGCGTGAGGCGAGGGTGACGCGCGCGGCGAGCGACGTGGCACGGAAACCCATGCCGAAGCGGCCGACGGTGGTCCCGCCGTGGATCAGCGGGCTCTTCGGCGACACGCGCAGCGCCGTGAGCGACCGGACTCCGGCGGCCGTCAGCGGCGCACCGGTGTTCGCGACGTGGACGGTGGCGCCGTCGGCCCACACCGCCACTCGGCCGTCGATGCCGGCCAGGCTCGCCGCGTCGGCCGCATTGGCCGCGAGCTCGGTGAAGAGGCGGTCGCGGTAACCGATCTCGAGAAGTTCCGCCTCGGCCGCAGCGTCCTCGGCCAGACGGGTGGGCGACGACAGCCAGCCCTGCAGGGTGCTCCGGCGCAGGTCCGCGGTCCCGAACGGATCCGCGGGATCAGTCTCCGGCCGGGGCATCGCTCGCCGGAACGGCCGGCAGCGTCACGACCTCGACGGCACCGTCGTCGAAGGCGTCGTAGGCCGGGCTGCCATTGCCCGGTGCGGGCCGTACGTCCGAATGCGCGCCGCAACCGTACTCCGCGGAGACCGCGCGGCCGTCGGCGGACAGCTCGTTGGCGCAGACGCCGAAGGCGCCGTGGAGCGCTCCGGCGAGGGGCAGGTAGAAACCACAGGTCCCGCACGAGTGCCGGGCGTTGCGGGCCATCGCCGAATCGGGACCGAATTCGCCGTCGTACCAGCGCTGGGCGGCGTCGGCGCGGCCCTCGAAGGAGAGCAGGCGCTTGCGTCCGAGGCCGATCTCCGCCGAGACCTGCCCCACCTGATCCCGGTCGATGGGATCGACGTCGAGGGTGTCGATCTGCCCGGGGACCAGCCGCGGATCGTCGGCGGGCGCGGCCAGCAGATCGCCGGGACCGAGATCGCCCGGCGCGACGCGATCCACCCAGGGAACCCATTCGGGGGCGAGCAGAGCGCCGTCGCCGGGGAGCAGGACGGTCTCGCTGACCGTCAGTTCCCTCGACTCGGGCGCACCCGCGACGACGACGCACCACTGCCAACCCCGGTAGCCGGGGACTTCGGCGGCGAAGTAGTGGGTGGCGGCGTACTCGCCCTCCGAGCGCGCCCCCAGATGCTCACCAGGCGTTTCGCCGTCGGCGATCAATGCTTCGCGCGCGAAGGCGACAGCATCCACCAGGGCGCCGTTCTCGAATGCAACACTCACCCTTCCAGTGTGCAATAGCGGCCCGGGGTAATGCACGTCAGGCACCTTTCGCAGACGATTCGCGGGATCGGCGAGGCACGCACGAAGCATCGGGCGCCGCCTGTTCCCAGCCTTGTCCGCGTCATAGGGAACAATTGATGACGTGAATCCTCGTCAACCCGGTGACAACCGCCCCCACGGCGGTGACCGGCAGCAGTCTCCGCGGTCTCCGCGGCGGCCGGCGCCGCATCCCGGCCAGGCGAACTACCCGGCCGACCCGCGACCGCGCGTGCCCACCCGACCGTTCGAGTCCCGCGAACGTCCGGCCAGCGAGGGCTATCTGCCTCCGCGCACCCGCAACCCGCATCTGCCCCCGCTCGACCCGCAGACCGAACCCGTCGACCAGCCGACCACCCGGATCAAGCCGGAGGCCGGCGCGCAGGACCGTCGCCGCGGCACCGAATACGTTCCACCCGAGAAGGTCACGGTGGTCCGGGTCTTCGCGCGGCGGTCGAAGTACTTCACCGCCCGCGGCGTGAACATGGTGCATCGCGCGGCGACGGCCGACGGCGCCGACCGGTCCGGACTCACCGCGCTCACGCTGCCGGTGATCGCCAACAGCGCCGTCGACGCCGCGATGGCGGTCGCGCTGGCGAACACGCTGTTCTTCGCCGCGGCCACCGGCGAATCGAAGGTCAACGTCGGCCTGTACCTGGCTTTGACGATCGCACCGTTCGCGCTCATCGCACCGCTGATCGGGCCGCTTCTGGACCGGCTGCAGAACGGGCGGCGAATCGCGATGGCCGCGACCTTCGGCCTCCGCGCGGTCCTCGGGTTGCTCATCATCGTGAACTCCTCGTGGGACTCCTCATCCGGGCAGCTCACGTACAAGCCGTGGGTGCTCTATCCGTGCGCCCTCGGGCTCATGGTCCTGTCGAAATCGTTCGGGGTGCTCAAATCGGCCGTGGCACCGCGCGTGCTGCCGCCCTCGATCGATCTGCCCCGCGTCAACTCCCGGCTCACCACGTTCGGCCTGATCGGCGGCACCATCGTCGGCGGCGGCATCGCGGGCGCGCTCGAGATGGTGCTCGGCAAGTTCCTCCCCTTCCACGTTCCGGGCGCGATGATCTGGCTGGTGCTGGTCGCCGCGATGGGCGGCTACTACTGCATGAAGATCCCGTCGTGGGTGGAGGTGACCGAGGGCGAGGTCCCGACGACGATCACCTACCGCGGCAGTCCGGACGCCGAGGCCCCCACCGAGCGGGCCCACAAGCCGAGCCTCTCGAAGCGGTTGGCGGCCAAGATGCGCCAGCCGCTGGGCCGTTCGGTGGTGACCGGACTGTGGGGCAACGGAACCATCCGCATCCTGACCGGGTTTCTCACCCTGTACATCGCCTTCTACGCCAAGGCGCAGGACCACCTGGGTTCCGGCTGGGCGCAGCTGATGATGCTGGGTGCGGTGGGTGCCGCCGCCGGCGTCGG
This sequence comes from Gordonia sp. LUNF6, assembly GCF_047041125.1. Classification (NCBI taxonomy): domain Bacteria; kingdom Bacillati; phylum Actinomycetota; class Actinomycetes; order Mycobacteriales; family Gordoniaceae; genus Gordonia; species Gordonia sp. LUNF6. The sequence goes on along the minus strand of NZ_CP178181.1, from coordinate 792,020 downwards.
CAACGCCGCCGGAAACGGCCTCGGCACGCGGATCGAGCTGCGCAATCCCACCGCGATCGTCGTGTGGTCCACCGCGGCCACATTCGTCGGATGTCTGCTGGCCGCGATCTTCAACTCGCTGATCTTCGTCGTCGTCGCAGGCTTCATCGGCTCGGCGACCAGCGCCATCGCGAAGGTCTGCATGGACTCGAGCATCCAGGACGATCTACCGGAGGAGTCCCGGGCGTCCGCATTCGGCCGGTCGGAGACGGTGCTCCAACTCTGCTGGGTCTTCGGCGCCACCCTGGGTGTGCTCCTGCCCACCGAGCTGTGGATCGGCTTCACCGTGGTCACCGTGTTCGTCGGCATCGGTCTCGTCCAGACCTTCCTGACCAGCCGCGGTTCCACGATGGTGCCGGGCTTCGGCGGCCGCCGCCCCGATCACGCGGCCCCGACGATGCCGATCGAAGTGCCCGACCATCTGCGCGCACCGCGCTGAGCCGCGGCCGACACGCCCCTGATCGAGCCCGCACATCCCCCAGCCCCCGCCCCCCTAACCGAAGGACGTATTCGACGTGTTGCAACCGGGAGACAAGAAGGCCCTCGCGATCATCGGAGCCGTGGTGGTCGCGGCCCTGGTGATCATCGCCGGCGCCACCACGCTGCTCGTCCGGGGACACGAGAAGCCGCTGCCGACCATCTCGTTCCAGGCCGGCGACCACCTGACCCGGGCCGAACCGTCGTACTGGTGCTCGGTGAAGATGGACGACTGCCGACTCGTCGACCGGAACGGCAAGTTCAAGCTCCGCACCTACGACCACCCGGTCGCCATCGGCGAGCGGGTGACCCTGAGCGTTCCGAAGGAGATCTCAGACGGGCCGTGGACGCTCATCGCCGAATACGCGACACCACGGGGCATCGCACGCGTGATGTGGCTGCACCTGCCGGGCACCACTTTCACGCAGATTCTGCACAGCGAACCCGATCGGGTGCTGATGGGCGTGGAGGTGTCGTCGATCTCGGCGTACCGGGAGAAGACACCCGGCCAGGACAACGACTCGCTCGACGTCGACCTGTCGATCCGCGGCACCTTCTCGATCCGGACTCTGCCGGTCGACTTCCGCATTCCGAACACCGCGACGCTGCCCGACCAGCGCGGCTAGCTCGGCCGGACGGAGGCCCGCCTCAGCGGTCGAGTTCGCGTGTGACGCCGCGGACGACCTCCGAGATCCGCTGGGCGGTCTTCCGGTCGGGATAGCGGCCGTTGCGCAGATCCGGCTGCACCTTGCCTTCGAGCAAGGTGATGAGATCGGCGATGAGCCCGTGCAGTTCGTCGGGCGAGAGACGCTTCGCGTCCCGCTCGCGGCGTGCCGCCTCGCGCGTGTTGCGCGCCACACTGGGCGCCGGTTCGAGGACCGTGACACGCAGCGCCTGCGGGCCGCGGCGTCCCGCCGCCATGTCGAACTCCACCTTCTGTCCGACCTTCAGCTCCGAGACGTCCGAGGGCAGCGCGTTGGCCCGGACGTACACATCCTCGCCGTCGGTCTGCGACAGGAACCCGAAGCCCTTCGCGGAGTCGTACCACTTCACCCGGCCGGTCGGCACAGTGCTCACCTTCACAACTGATCTGGTCTGCCACAGACAAAAGCGCCTTGGCCCGATGGCAGTCCGAGCGGAGGCGCGCTGCAACAGATTCTAGCGTTCGGGCTACCGTTGACGCCATGCAGACCCAGAAGTCCTCACGCTTGCTCGGGGTCGCCGTCGTCATGTTCGGCATCGGGATGATCGCGAGCATCGCCCTGCTGTTCCCGGCGGTCCGGGACACCGGGACGGCCGTCGTCACGACCGTCTACGTTCTGGCCATGGGCGCACCGCTGGGATTGCTGCTCGGGATCGTGTTCGCCCTGCTGTCCGGCCGGCGCAGCCGGTGAACCGCATCGACCCGGACCGGCCGCTGCGGCCCGTCAGCGACGAGACCGAACTCAAACGAGCTTTCAGTTGCTTCCCGTCCGGCGTGGTGGCCGTGTGTCGCACGGGCGACGATCCAGGGGGCGACCCGATCGGGATGTCCGCCAGCGCCTTCACCACCGTCTCGCTCGATCCGCCGCTGGTGTCGGTGTGCGTCCGCAACGGCTCCACCACCTGGCCCGCACTGAGGGGCGGCACCGTCGGCGTGAGTGTCTTCGCCGCGCACCAGGGCGACGTCTGTCGCAGGCTCGCGGGGCCGCCGGAGGACCGGTTCACCGGGGTACGCCCCATCGCCGACGACTCGGGCGCGGTCTTCATCCCCGGCGCCGCCGCCCACCTGGCATGCACGGTGTTCTCAGAGATCCCCGCGGGCGACCACCTCGTGGTGCTTCTGACGATCGACGCCCTGCGCTGCGACCCGAACGTCGAACCACTTGTCTTCCACGCCAGCAGCTTCCGCGCGCTCGAAGCTCGACGCGCGCAATCCTGACATACCGGCGTGTCGGAACTCTCAATCAGGATGTGACCTTTGTCACATAACAACCCGATAACAAACGGGATACGGGACGGGTATCAGTGCCGTGAGCAGCACGGACGTGCCACGACGCCCGATCGGCCGCTTCACGCCACCTCAGAGCACCTCTTCGCATCAGATGTTCTCGCGGGCCCGACGACGTAGTGTTCATGACGGCCGCCACCCAGGCGACCACCCGAACGCCCGTTCCGCCGGTCGCGCCCAACCTCGCTCCGCCGGCAGGACACCCGCTGATGCAGTTTCAGGAGCGAGGACGGGGGACCCACAATCCTCCGGGAACCGGTCGATCACCTCGGTGGTCGGCCTTGGGGTTAAGCCCGGCAGACGTCGCACCCAGTGACGCGAGCCGGACCGGGCACCTCTCAGCCCGAACCCGACAGCTCACCTCGTAGGCGCGTGGAGAGAGGAAACGAAGACATATGTCCGGACGTCACTCGAAGCAGACGACCAATACCAAGACTTTCGCGAAGATCGCCCTCACGTCGGCCATCATCGGCGGCGGCGCGGCCCTGATGGGCGGCGGTCACGCCTCGGCAGCGACCGATTCCGAGTGGGATCAGGTCGCACAGTGCGAGTCCGGCGGCAACTGGGCCATCAACACCGGCAACGGCTACCAGGGCGGCCTGCAGTTCAGCCCGAGCACCTGGGCGGCCCACGGCGGCACCCAGTACGCACCGAGCGCCGACCAGGCCACCCGCGAGCAGCAGATCGCCGTCGGCGAGCGCGTTCTCGCCACCCAGGGCAAGGGCGCATGGCCCACCTGCGGCGGTCCCCTCTCGGGCCCCACTCAGCGCAGCGCCCCGGCCACCCCCAAGCCGGCCAACCCGCTCGCACCGAAGCAGCAGGACGCCCCGAAGACCGGCCTGGCCAAGTCTGCCGACGCCAAGAACACCGAAGAGGCCAAGCAGCAGATCGACAAGGTCGTCAACGACTCCAAGGTGAGCCCCGAGGTGCGCAGCGCCTGGAAGGCCGCCAAGGACTCCGGCTACCAGCTCACCCCGGACCAGCTGAAGCTGTACAACCAGAACAAGGGCCTGATCAACCTCCCCTGATCACCCGAGAAGTTCATCCGAGAAGACCTCCGCTTCGGCGGGGGTCTTCTCGCATTTCGCGACCGCCCCCGCACCGACGTGATACATGGCGCACGAAAACCGGCCGGACCACACGGTCCGGCCGGTCTCGGCAGAGCTCAGGTCAGGTCAGCGGTTGACGACGGTCTTCGACTGGATGTACGGCAGGCTGTCGACGGGCTGCGGCAGCTCGTAGTAATCGCCGAACGGCGAGAGCGCACCCGCCAGGTGAGAGGTGAACTCCGTCACCGCGTGCTGCTCACCGATATCCGTCGGCCAACCGTTGTCCACGTATCCACTCTTCTTAGCCACGGCCTCATTGTGCCATGCCCGCTGAACCGGCGGTACAGTTGTCCGAATGAGTCCCGACCTGCCGCTGCGCGGGTTGGCCGACGATCTCGCCGAGCGGTCCGACGATGCGCTCGTCGAGTTGCTGATCGCCCGGCCCGACCTCGCTTCTCCCCCGCCCCGCGGCACCGGTGTCCTCGCCCAGCGCGCGCTGTCGGCGGCGTCGATCTCCCTGGCGGGCGAAGGGCTCGACCTTCTGGCGGTCGCAGTGATCGAGGCCTTTCTCGACGCGTCCAGTGCGATCGGCGAACGCAAGGAACTCCTCGGGCCGGTGAGCCGGGACGCGATCGTCGCCCGTCTCGGTCGGCGGGCGCGGCGCGGCGACGTCGACGCGCGTCTCGACCAGATGGTCACCCGTGCACTGCTGTGGGGCACCGGGCCGCGTCGACGCGGCAGGCACACCGACTGGATCGCCGGGGCGCATCTGCCCGCCGCCCTGCCGTGGCGGGCTCACAATCTGCTCGGCCCCATCGCGGAGTCGACTCCCGCGCAGATCCGCGAGCGCATCGAATCGGCCACCGAGCGGCCCAGGGAACTGCTCACCACACTCGCCCAGGGGTCGTCTCTCGGGCGCAGTCGCGACGCCGCACCGGATGCCGATCCGAGCGCGCCGGTGCCCACCCTCATCTCCCTCGGTCTGCTCGCACGGATCGATGAGCAGACTGTGGAGCTTCCGCCCCAGGTGGGACAACTGCTTCGCGGTCAGCCGCCGCTCGAGACCGCGGTCCTGCGGGAACCGCCACTCACCGGTGCGGACGGCCCCGGGCGGTTCGACGCGAAGGCCGTCGACGCCGCGGGGGCGGGCGAGGCGCTCGAACTGCTCCGTCACTCCGGCGATCTGATCGAGGCGCTCGGCACCGCGCCGGCGGCCCTGCTGCGGTCCGGCGGCCTGGGCATCCGCGAACTCCGGCGCCTCGCCAAGACCACCGCCCTGAGCGTGAGCCGCGTCGGCCTGCTCGTCGAGCTGCTGGCCAGGCAGCGGCTGCTCGACGCGGGTGCGCCCGACTCCGACGCGGGCGACCACCTCGCCGACGACGTCTTCGCGCCCACCGGCGCCGTCGACGCCTGGGCGCATCTGAGTTCCGGGCGACGATGGCTCGGCATGGCGCGGGCGTGGCTCGATCTGCCGCGGCAGCCCTGGCAGATCGGCGACACCGACCGCGAGGGGAACACCCTCGCGGCGCTGTCGTCCGAACTGTTCGACGCCACCGCCGCGGCCTCGCGCCGCGCGGTGCTGGCTCCGCTCGCCGACGCCGAGCCCGCCCACCCGGTGTCCCCCGAAGCGCTGACCGCGGTACTCGGATGGCGTCATCCGCGCCGTCTCCGCCGGCTCAACGTGCACGTGGTGTCCGAGACCCTGCGCGAGGCGACCGAACTCGGACTCGTGGCGCACGGCTCGCTCACGACCGCCGGGCGGCTGCTCCTCGACGTTCCCGCCGACGCCGAGTCGGCGGCCGACGTGCTCGCGGCGATGGACGCGTCCCTGCCCGACCTCATCGACTACTTTCTGGTCCAGGCCGACCTGACAGTCGTGGTGCCCGGGCCGCTCGATCCGGACGTGGCCGACCGGCTCCGGTTGATCGCCGACCTCGAATCGGGCGGTGCCGCCTCGATGTACCGGATCACCGAAGACAGTGTGCGGCGCACGCTCGACACCGGCCGCACCAGCGCCGAGATCGCCACGTTCCTCCACGAGCACTCACGGACGCCCGTGCCGCAGTCGCTGACATATCTGATCGACGACGTCGCCCGCAGACACGGCCGGCTGCGCGTGGGCGTGGCGGCGTCGTTCATCCGCTGCGACGACACCGCGACGCTCACCGAGGTGCTGCGCAGCGAGGCCGCGACCGAGCTGGCCCTGCGCGCCCTGGCCCCGACGGTCGCGGTGTCGGCGGCACCGCTGCGCGATGTGATCGACCGGCTGCGCGCATCGGGGTTCAGCCCCGCGGGCGAGGACTCCTCCGGAGCGCTGATCGACCTGCGCAGCCGAGGCGTCCGCGTCCCGGCCCGCGGTGCGGCGTCGTCCCCACCGCATCGACGCGCCGCTCTCGGTCCCGGTCAGGCGCACGCCGTCGTCTCCCGGATGCGGACCGCCGACCGCGCCGCCGGACCGGTCGCCGCGGCCTCGGCGTCGGGTGCCGCCGGCGAGACCGTGTCCACGCTGATCCAACTGGCCCTGCGCACCGGGAGGCGCCTGCGCATCGGTTATGTGGACGCGCAGGGCGCGGCGAGTCGGCATGTGGTGCACGCCCGTTCGCTGGCCGCCGGACAATTGGTGGCCGACGAGGAGGGCGGCGAGCCCGACCTCCGGTTCGCGCTGCACCGGATCACCCGGGTCGAGGTGCTCTGACTCCCGACGGCAGGTGGCCGCACCGCGCCCGAACCTGGACAATGGACCGGTGACCGACGGACCTCTCATCGTGCAATCGGACAAGACCCTCCTGCTGGAGGTCGACCATCCGGGGGCGGCCGCCGCGCGGGCCGCGATCGCACCCTTCGCCGAACTCGAGCGCGCTCCCGAGCACGTCCACACCTACCGGGTCACTCCGCTGGCACTGTGGAACGCGCGGGCCGCCGGCCACGACGCCGAGCAGGTGGTCGACGCCCTCGTCACGCACTCGCGTTTCCCGGTTCCGCAGCCGCTGCTGGTCGACATCGTCGACACGATGGGCCGCTTCGGGCGGCTCCAGCTGATGAAGAACCCCGCGCACGGGCTCACCCTCGTGAGTCTGGATCGCGCCGTGCTGGAGGAGATCCTGCGGAACAAGAAGGTCGCGCCCATGCTCGGCGCGCGGATCGACGACGACACCGTCGTGGTCCACCCGTCCGAGCGCGGGCGCCTCAAGCAGATCCTGCTGAAGGTCGGCTGGCCCGCGGAAGACCTCGCCGGTTACGTCGACGGCGAGGCGCACCCGATCGAATTGGAGCAGACCGACTGGCATCTGCGCGACTATCAGGAGTTGGCGGCCGACTCGTTCTGGGCGGGCGGTTCGGGCGTCGTGGTCCTGCCGTGCGGTGCGGGAAAGACCATGGTCGGCGCCGCGGCGATGGCCAAGGCCGGCGCCACCACGCTGATCCTCGTGACGAACACGGTCGCCGGCCGCCAGTGGAAGCGCGAGTTGGTGGCCCGGACCTCCCTGACCGAGGACGAGATCGGCGAGTACTCGGGCGAGCGCAAGGAGATCCGGCCCGTCACCATCGCCACCTACCAGGTGATGACCCGCAAGTCGAAGGGCGAGTACAAGAACCTCGACCTGTTCGACTCGCGCGACTGGGGTCTGATCATCTACGACGAGGTGCATCTGCTTCCGGCCCCGGTGTTCCGCATGACCGCCGACCTCCAGTCGCGACGGCGCCTCGGCCTCACCGCCACGCTGGTCCGCGAGGACGGACGCGAGGGCGACGTCTTCAGCCTCATCGGCCCCAAACGCTACGACGCCCCGTGGAAGGACATCGAGGCGCAGGGCTGGATCGCTCCGGCCGAGTGCATCGAGGTCCGGGTGACGATGACCGATTCGGAGCGGCTGCAGTACGCCGTCGCCGAACCAGAGGAGAAGTACAAGCTCTGCTCCACCGCCCACTCCAAGATCCGCGTGGTCCGGTCGATCCTCGAACGCCACCGGGACTCCCAGACCCTCGTCATCGGCGCCTACATCGACCAGCTCGAGGAGTTGGGCCGGGAACTCGACGCCCCGGTGATCCAGGGCTCCACCCGGAACGCCGAACGCGAGAAGCTCTTCGACGCCTTCCGCCGGGGAGAGTTGCAGACCCTGGTGGTCTCGAAAGTCGCGAACTTCTCCATCGATCTCCCCGAGGCCTCGGTGGCGGTTCAGGTCTCGGGTACGTTCGGTTCTCGCCAGGAGGAGGCCCAGCGCCTCGGCCGTCTGCTGCGGCCCAAGGCCGACGGCGGTCAAGCGCACTTCTACTCGGTCGTCTCGCGCGACAGCCTCGACGCCGACTACGCCGCGCACCGCCAGCGATTCCTCGCCGAGCAGGGCTACGCGTACCGGATCGTCGACGCCGACGACATCGTCGGACCGCCGCTGCCGTGAGACGCACGTAACACTCGTCGTCTGTTCGTGCGACATACCGGTTGTCGGGGGTTCGAACACCATCGTCGATTCCAAGGGGGAACCGTGAACCGTCTCGTCACCGGAACTGTCGTCGCTCTCGCAGCGGGAGCCGTCGTCGCGGGAACCGCGGCCGGGGCCGGCGCGGCCGGCGCCGACATCGAGACCAGCGAGTACGTCGCGCAGAACTGCATCGGCCTGTCACCGAACATCATCGATAATCCCTACTACGGCGGCGTCACCGTCTACCCCGACGGCAATGGGCGCATCAGCGTCACCTGGGGCAATCCCAGCATCTGGGGCTACCGCACCGACGGCACCCTGACCTGGAAGAACCTGCGCACCGGCCGGAGCGGCCAGAGCAATGCCCACTTCACCCACGACGCCGAGGGCGCCGGGTTCTCGGCGGAGATCGCCACGGGTCCGGGACCGGTCCGGATCACCACGCGAGCGATGAACCGAGGGCCCTTCCTCACCCTGGCCGCGCCGACGTGCACGGGAGTGGCGCACGTCCGCTGACCGCATGGGTCGGGTGTGTGCCAACCTGGAGCCATGCCATTGGTCGACCGCATGCGCCCGTTCACGTCCACCGTCTTCGCGGAGATGTCGGCCCTCGCGGTGAAGCACGACGCGATCAACCTGGGTCAGGGGTTCCCCGACTCCGACGGGCCGGCATCGATGCTGGCGGCGGCCGTCGACGCGATCGAATCAGGCGGCAATCAGTACCCGCCCGGGATCGGTGTGCCGTCGCTGCGCCACGCGATCGCCGCACATGAGCGCGATCACTACGGCATCGACCGCGACCCCGATTCGCAGGTCCTGGTGACCGTCGGCGCCACCGAGGCCATCGCCGGTGCCCTGCTCGGGCTCGTCGAGCCCGGCCGCGAGGTGGTGATGATCGAGCCGTACTACGACTCCTATGCGGCCTGCGTCGCCCTTGCGGGCGGTGTCCGGCGCACCGTTCCGCTGGTGCGCGACGGCGACGGATTCGTGCTCGACCGATCGGCGCTGGCCGCCGCGTTCGGACCGAATACCGCTGCGGTGCTGGTCAACTCGCCGCACAATCCGACGGGCACGGTACTCACCGACGACGACCTCGCCCAGATCGCACGGTTGACGATCGAGTACGACGCCGTCGCCATCACCGACGAGGTGTACGAGCACCTGCTCTTCGACGGCCGCGGCCAGCACCCGCTCGCGTTGCTGCCCGGGATGGCCGAGCGCACCCTGCGGATCTCGAGCGCCGCCAAGACCTTCGCGTGCACGGGGTGGAAGGTCGGCTGGATCACCGGTCCCGCCGATCTGGTGGCGGCGGCGCGTGCGGCCAAGCAGTTCCTCACCTACGTCGGCAGCGGACCGTTCCAGCCCGCGGTAGCGCACGCGCTGCGCACCGAGATGGACTGGGTGCGGGCCAACGCCGCCGACCTGGCGCGCAAACGGACCGTCCTGTCGAACGCGCTGCGCACGGCCGGGTTCGACGTCCACCGCAGCGAGGCCGGGTACTTCGTCTGCGCCGATCCGCGCCCTCTCGGGTATTCGGACGGATTCGAGTTCTGCCGCGAGATGCCGGCGCGGATCGGGGTCGCCGCCGTGCCGGTCAGCGCATTCGTCGACGACGATCAGCCGTGGCGGCACCTGGTCCGCTTCGCCTTCTGCAAGCGCGACGAGGTCATCGCCGAGGCCGCCGAGCGACTCGGCAGTCTGCGATGACCGCGCGCCGTTCGTACTAGAACATACGTTCGATACCCTGGTAGGCTCCAGCCATGGGCACTGGAGTTCAGGCCTCGTTGTTCGACTCGGCTGACGCGGACGTCGGCCTGGCCGCACTGAGCGCGAGCACCGTACGACACCCGCTCTCCGACGGCGCCTGGGTCGATGTGCGCCCGGGCTGGGTCACCGGGTCGATGCACCTGTTCGACGCCCTACGCGCCGATGTGCCGTGGCGAGCCGAACGCCGGCAGATGTACGAGTCGGTAGTCGACGTCCCGCGACTGCTGGCCTTCTACGATCAGCGCAGCGCGCTGCCGCACGAGATCCTCGAACGGGCCCGCGGTGCACTGACGCACCACTACCGACGAGAACTGCCCGAGGGCTTCGCCACCGCGGGTCTGGCATTGTATCGGGACGGCTCCGACAGCGTCGCCTGGCACGGTGACCGGATCGGTCGGGGACGGATCGACGACACCCTGGTCGCGATCGTCTCCCTGGGCGCTCCGCGCACCCTTCTGCTGCGCCCGCGGGGCGGCGGACCGTCACGGAAATTCATCCTCGGTTCCGGCGATCTGTTGGTGATGGGTGGCTCATGCCAGCGCACATGGGATCACGCGGTCCCGAAGACGCCCGGGGCCGGCCCGCGGATCAGCGTCCAGTTCCGTCCCGCCGGGGTGCGTTGACCCGCGCGCTCTCAGACGTCGAAAGTGACGCCCGTCAGTTCCTCGGACGCCGACCAGAGGCGGTCGCGAACCCGCTGATCGTCGGCCGCCGCACGATAACGTGCACGCGACGGTGTACCGCGCAGCACCCGGTTGGGCCCCCAATAGCTGCCGTTCGGGACGTCGGCCGTCGCCGCGAACAGTGCGGGCAACGCCCCCTGAGCCGCAGGCTGCCCCACGCGAAGCATCGCGCCCGCCTTCATCAGGTAGTCCACGGGCGTCTCGGATTGCCCCATCAGACCGGTCGAGGTGTAGCCGGGATGAGCCAGGACCGCCCGCACGGGGGATCCCGACTGGGTGAGCCTGCGCGCCAGCTCTCGTCCGAACACGGTGTTCGCCAGCTTGGAGTCGCCGTACGCCGCCCATCGGTTGTAGCGCCGCCGCTCCCAGTTGAGGTCGTCGGCGTGGATCCTTCCCCAGTTCTGCGCGAGCGAGGACATGATGACGATCCGCTCGCGCACTCTGGGCAGCAGCAGTCCGGTGAGGGCGAAATGCCCCAGGTGGTTGGTGCCCATCTGCATCTCGAAACCGTCGGCCGTACGCCTGTGCGGCAGTGCCATCACTCCGGCGTTGTTGACCAGGACGTCGAACGGCTCGACGCCGGCCGCGAAATCGCGCACAGAGCCCAGATCGGCCAGATCGAGATGCGCGACGCGCGCCGACGCGCCGATCCGGCCCGCCACACGTTCGGCTTTGTCCAGGTTGCGGCAGGCGAGGGTCACGTCGGCGCCGGCCGCCGCGGCAGCCCTGGCGATCTCGGCACCCAGCCCGCTGTTCGCGCCGGTGATCACCCAGGTGCGGCCGCTCTGGTCGGGTAATCCGGCTGTCGGCCGATCGCTCATGTCACTGCTCCTTCGCGGCCGCACGCGGCGAACGCTCACGCGGTATGGCGAACTTCACCAGGTCAGCCAGCACACTACCGAGCGACGGCGGCTCGGCGCGGATCAGCAACTCGCGCGGCGCGAAGATCTCGGTCGGCTCCGGCCGACCGCGCAGGGTCACCCGATCCACGCGGCGCCACTTCGCCACCTCGTCGGCGCCGGCACGGTCGATGGCCGCGCCGCTGGCGTAGACGGGCGAGTATCCCTCCTTGGCCCGGTCGGACAACCGCGCGCACTCGTTCACCGGGTCCCCGATCACGGTGTACTCGTACCGGGTCCGCGCTCCGATGTTGCCGGCGAACACCGGACCGTAGGCCACGGCCATCCCCCACTCCAGCGGGAGCTTCTCACCGAGCGCCACACCGAGTTCGCGCGCGGCCCCCAACGCCGATTCGGCGGGATTGTCCAGTGGCGCGGGCACACCGAATACGGCGAGCGCCGCATCGCCCTCGAACTTGTTGATGAAGCCGCCGTGCCGTTCCACCACCTCGGCGACGATGGAGAAGAAGGCGTTGAGAACCACCGCGGTCTCGCGCGGGTCGCGCCGTGCCGCGAACGACGTCGACCCGGTGATATCGACGAAGATCACCGCGACCTCGGTGTTCGATCCGACCAGATCTCCGCCGTGTTCGAGAGCCAGGTCGGCGACCCCCACTCCGACGTGGCGGGAGAAGATCTCGCGCATCCGGTCACGTTCCTGAAGGCCGTCGAGCATCCCGTTGATGCCATGCTGGAGCACACCGATCTCGGAGGAGTCGTAGACGGCGACGCGCCTGGTCAGGTCGCCGTCGCGAGCGGATTCGATGACATCGCTCATCTCGTTGAGGGGATCGCGGATCGCACGGCCCACCAGTCCGACGACGCGCCCGCCCGAGGCGAGCGCGATGAAGGCCAGAAACGCGATCGGCCAGTCGAAACGATCCTCCACCTGCGGGACCAGGCCGAGTACCCGCCCGACGATGATCGTGACCATCCCGACCATCGGCACCGCCGAGGAGACCAGCCAGATCACCGCCATGCGCTCGCGCACGCCGTGCATCGCGAACCGCATCGACCGCCCGCCGAAGGCGAGCACCGTCAACGGCCGGACCGCGCTCTCGATGAACATGTAGTTCAGGCACGCCGAGGTTATGGCGGCGAGCATGAACGCCACGAGCATGGCGAGCAGGAACACCGGCTCGGCGTCGGAGAGCACCACGTACATCAGGTACGCGGCGAGCCAGCCGACCAGGTCGGCGTACACCACGCGGGTCGGGATCACCTGCACTTGTCTTCGACGGTCGTCGTCGGCGGGACCGCCGCTGACGAACCACGCGAACTGCGGTTTCAGGAACAGCAGCGAGATCGCGAGACTGACGATCAGTCCGACCAGCGTCGAGAACAGTACCGCGAGCATGCCGGGATCCTCGGAACCCGAGTGCAGCGTGAGTTCGCCGCCGCTGAACGCGAGGAACACCGCGATGAAGGTCTCGATGCTGATCAGGATCTTGGCCCCGCCGAGAATCGCGCTTCCGAGCACCATGGCCCGGGCGACGATTCCGCGGCGGGTCGCCACGTCCATCGCCCGCCACTCGGTGGCGACGCGTTCGCTTCCGCCTTCCACGAGCCGCCCGCCGAAGTAGGCCAGTTTCAGCCTGCGGTCCACCCATTCGGCAAAACGGTGCAGCTCAGTGCGAGTCTCGCCACGCACAAGCAATCACCTCCCGGCCCAATGGAATCTCACTGAGATTACCGAAGACCGGGAGGTGATGTCGGGGTGGAGCGATCAGGCGGTGTGCGTCGCCTCGATCTCGAGCGTGATGGTGATCTTGTCACCGACCACGGTTCCACCGGTCTCCAGCGGCATCTCGATGTCGATGCCGAAATCCTTGCGGTTGATCACGGTCGAGGCCTCAAAGCCCGCGACCGGGCCCTGGCCCATTCCCGCGTTGACGCCGTTGTACTCCATCTTCAGGGTAACCGGCTTGGTGACGCCCTTGAGCGTGAAGTCGCCGGTGAGCTCGTAGTCCCCGCCCTTCTCCACGACGGAGGTGGAGGTGAAAGTGGCGGTCGGGAACTTCTCGGCGTCGAAGAAGTCGGCCGACTTGATGTGGCCGTCGCGCTGTTCGTTGCGGGTGTTGATCGAGGTGACGTCGATCTCGGCCTGAACCGACGGCGTGCCGTCCTCGGCGATGGTGATGGTGCCGGTGAAGGCGTCGAAGGTGCCGCGGACCTTCGAGACCATCAGGTGGCGGACCGAGAAGCCGATGGTCGAGTGGACCGGGTCGATGGTCCAGGTGCCGGGGGTCAGGTCAGCGGGGGTGACGGTTGCTGCAGTCATGACGGTTCTCCTTGCGGAAGCGATCTCGATGGCGTCTGTGGTTCTGCGGCGGCGTGTGCCGCACACACACAGAGCATAACCGGACCGTGGTCCGGATAATTCCGGTTGTGGCGCCAATCACGGAAAGTACCGTCGGATCACGTCCGGACGCTCAGACGTCCACGACGTCGCTCGCCGGATCGATGAGGATCTTCGCGTGACTGCGTGCCGAGGCGAGCGCCTCGAATGCCCCCGCGGCACCGCCGAGCCCGACTGTGCCGGTGAGCAGCGGCCTCGGCTGAACCGTCCCGCGCGCGATCATGTGCAGCGTGGCCCGGAACTCGGCGGGGTCGTAGCCGAAGACGAAGCGCAGGTCGATCTCCTTGTTGCCTGCCATCGCAGGCTGGAAGACATCCGGCTCCATGCACACTCCGACCACCACGACCCGCGAGCGGAAGGGCACGTGCGCGACGAGGTCGTCGATCATTCCGGGAACGCCGACGCATTCGAAGACCACGGGCCCGCGCGGCGTGAGCGACAGCTTGTCGGCGACGCTCATCAGCGACCACCACGGCGTCCGGGGAATGGTCTGAAGTGCGTGCATGGCGTCGAACGCCACCGAGAACAGATCTCCGACGCGGGTGAAGTGCTTCCTCTGTTGCGGCGCCGCGTCCCACGGACTGTCGACGGCGGGGTCGACCACGACGTCTGCTCCGCACTGACGGGCGAGGTCGCGGCGCAGTTCGGAGAGGTCGGCGGCGACCACCGTGCGCACTCCCGCCGCTTTCAGCATCAGGATCACCGCGAGGCCGATGGGGCCGCAGCCGACCACAACGGCCACGTCGCGCCGGCCGATCTCACTGCGCCGGACCGCGTGATGCGCCACCGCGAGCGGCTCGGTCAAGGCCGCGAGTTCCACGTCCACACCGTCGGGGACGGGCATCGCCAGATCTTCCTGGACCACCATGTATTCGGCGTACGCCCCGGGCGCCTGCGCCGAGAGCCCCACCATTTCGACCTCGCCGTCGTGACGGATGATCGGCAGCGCGACCACCGCTGTGCCCGGCTTCCACCGTTTGCGGCATTTGGGACCGTACGAGACCACCTCCCCGACGAACTCGTGGCCCATCACCACCTCGTGGGCGGGGCGCATGAAGTGGTCGTAGCCCACCTTCTCCCCGATGTCGGCGGCGACGTCTCCGTGAACCCGCGCATGCAGGTCGGACCCGCAGATCCCGGCGCGGAGCACTTTGATCAATACGTGGCCCGGACCGGGGCGGGGAATCTCCATCTCGCGCACGTCGAGCGAACCTTCGTGACACACCACAGCTTTCATGCGTCCACTGTAGGGCCGGGTGCGTGCCGGCATCAGGACGCACAACGGCATCCGAGGGAACATTCCCCTCGGATGCCGTCGTGCCTACTGATCTCAGTCGGGACTGCGGTGGCGCGCCCGGCGAACGGTGTACGTCGGGTCCACCTTGACGCGCGGCCGCGTCTCCTCGGATTCGGAGCCGGCGAAGCCGTGGTCCGGGTGCTGCCCGGTGCCGGCGTCCACCCAGTGATGCCTGCCGGTGTCGGGCTCGGGCTGGACGTACTGCGTCTCGCCGCCGGTCGCCGGCTCCGGCTGGTCGTGGGTCACGGTCCGGACGGTGTCCTCGGACTCCTCGACGTAGGTCTCCACCGGCTTCTCGACCACCTTGCGGACGATGACCGGCTTCTCGACCACGACGATCTGCTCGATGGGCTTCTCGACCACCTTCTCGACCTCGACGTAGACCGGCTTCTCGACCACCTTCTCCACGATGTGCTCGACGGGCTTCTCGACGATCCGCTCCACGACGTGGTCGAACCGCTTCTCGATCACGTTCTCCACCAGGACGGGGGTCTGCACGTTCTTGTCGAACTCGCGGCGGACTTCCTGCTCGACCACCTTCTCGATGATCTCCGGCCGTTCGACGATCTTCTCCACGACGTGCTCCACCGGCTTGTCGACGATCTTCTCGACCACGTTGGGCTGTTCCACCACGCGCTCGACGGTCCGGTCCACCGGCTGCTCGATGACCTTCTCGACCACATTCGGCCGCTCCACCACCCGCTCCACCACGCGGTCAACGGGGCGCTCGACGACCTTGTCGATCACGTTGGGCACTTCGACGACGCGTTCCACCACGCGGTCGACCGGCTGCTCGATGACCTTCTCGACCACGTTCGGTCGCTCCACCACCCGCTCGACCACATGGTCCACCGGCTGCTCGACGATCTTCTCGACCACATTCGGTCGCTCCACCACCCGCTCGACCACATGGTCCACCGGCTGCTCGACGATCTTCTCGACCACATTCGGCCGCTCCACCACCCGCTCCACCACGCGGTCGACGGGCCGCTCCACCACCTGCTCGATGACGTTGGGGATCTCGACCACCTTGTCGACGACACGGTCGACGGGCTTCTCCACCACGTTCTCGACGACGTTGGGCACTTCCACAACCCGTTCCACCACGTGCTCGACGGGCTTCTCGATGATCTTCTCGACCAGTTCGGGCTTCTCGACCACGCGCTCCACGGCGTGTTCGACGGGGTTCTCGACGATCTTCTCGACCACGTTCGGCTTCTCGACCACCCGCTCGACCACATGGTCCACCGGCTTCTCGACCAGTTTCTCGGTGACGTTGGGGATCTCGACGATCCGTTCCACCTCACGGTCGACGGGCTTCTCGATCACCTTCTCGACCACGTTCGGCTTCTCGACGATCCGCTCGACCACATGGTCGACCGGCTTCTCGATCGGCTTGTCGACGATCTGCTCCACGATCACCTCGCGCGGCACCTCGACGGTCTTGATCTCCGCCTTCTCTACGACGAGTTCGATCTCCTTCTCGACGACCTTCTCGACCGTCTTGTAGACGATCTTCTCGACCGGGACCTCGATCTCCTTCTCGACCGTCGTCTCCGCCGCCGATTCCTCGGTCGCGTCGACGTGCTTCTCGACGACCTTCTCGACGGGCTTGTAGACGATCTTCTCGACCGGGACCTCGATCTCCTTCTCGACGATCTTCTCGACGGGAACTTCGCGGATCACCTCGACGATCTTCTCGACGGGCTTCTCGATCACCTTCTCGACGACCGACTCGACCGGGACCTCCACCACCTTGTCGACGATGGTGACGATCGGCTTCTCCACCATCCGCTCGACGCTGATGGGCTTCTCGACGACGTCGTCGGTGATCTCGACCAGCAGCTTCTCC
The DNA here is from genome assembly GCF_047041125.1 of Gordonia sp. LUNF6. Taxonomy (NCBI): domain Bacteria; kingdom Bacillati; phylum Actinomycetota; class Actinomycetes; order Mycobacteriales; family Gordoniaceae; genus Gordonia; species Gordonia sp. LUNF6. The sequence goes on along the minus strand of NZ_CP178181.1, from coordinate 775,190 downwards.
ACCATGCGCGAGACCTCGGTGGGCCGCTCCACGATCTCGTCCACCACAGTCACGAGCAGCTTCTCCACGAGCCGCTGGATCTCGATCGGTTTGTCGACGATCTCGTCGAGGATCGTGACGATCGGCTTCTCCACCAACCGCGGGATGTCGATCTCGTTGTCGACGATCTCGTCCTTCACCGTCACGATCGGCTTCTCGATGACGCGCGGCACGTCGACGGGGGTGTCGACGATCTCGTCGACGAAGGTGACGACGGGCTTCTCCACCAACCGCGACAGCTCCACCGGCTTCTCAGCGATCTCATCGACCACCGTCACCACCGGCTTCTCCACCAACCGCGGCAACTCCACCGGCTTCTCAGCGATCTCATCGACCACCGTCACCACCGGCTTCTCCACCAACCGCGGCAACTCCACCGGCTTCTCAGCGATCTCATCGACCACCGTCACCACCGGCTTCTCCACCAACCGCGACAGCTCCACCGGCTTCTCAGCGATCTCATCGACCACCGTCACCACCGGCTGCTGCACGAGTCGCTGGAGTTCGACCGGCATCTCGATGATGTTGTCGACCACCGTCACCACCGGCTTCTCGACCCGGCGATGGATGTTGACGGGCTTGTCGACGACCTCGTCCTCGATCGTCACCACCGGGCGTTCCACGGCGCGGCTGACGCTCACGGGCTTGTCGACGATCTCGTCGACCACCGTCACAACGGGTTTCTCGATCAGCCGCGAGACCGTCGCCGGCTTGTCGATGATGGTGTCGACGGTGTTGACCACCAGCCGTTCCACGATCCGCTCGAGCGTGACCGGCTTATCGATGACCTTCTCTACCGGGTTCTCCACCAACCGCTCGACGGTGTACTCGCGGTCGACGACGTTGTCGACAATGTTCAACGCCGGATCGTTCTCCTGCGGCGTCCCGCCGTTGGCCATCGCCCCTCCTTGTGCGCGCTGCTATCACCGAAACCCTTCCACAGGGCGGCAGAAACTTCCTAGCTGGACCCTAAGGTTACGCGGCAGCCGAATGACATGGACACACAGTGAACTCGATCCGGTTCGCACCATCCGCGGGCCTGCCGGAGATGTTCAGACGACGAGAGATGTTCAGACGAAAAGGATCAGAGGCCCACCGTTGCCGGTGGGCCTCTGATCGAATGTGGCCAGAGTCGGGATCGAACCGACGACCTTCCGCTTTTCAGGCGGACGCTCGTACCAACTGAGCTACCTGGCCGGACGGTGCCGGTGAAAAACCGAAACCAAAAAGCGACCCTGACGGGACTCGAACCCGCGACCTCCGCCGTGACAGGGCGGCGCGCTAACCAACTGCGCCACAGGGCCATATTCAATTTGTTGCCTTGAGAACCTTATCAGACTCTCACCGCGTACCCCCTACGGGATTCGAACCCGCGCTACCGCCTTGAAAGGGCGGCGTCCTAGGCCGCTAGACGAAGGGGGCCGGTGTTCCTCGTTGGGAGCGAGACAAACTTTATGGCACTTCGTCGACAGAACGCAAATCGTGTGGTCAGCGACGTTTTTCGGCTATTCACACGCACATCGAGGGTGATCGGCGAGCGCCGCGCCGACAGCCGTCGGAGACCGGAAGCGAAGAAGCCAGGCCGGAGATGTTCTCCGGCCTGGCTTCCACCAGTGCCCCCAGTAGGGCTCGAACCTACGACCTGCGGATTAAAAGTACGCACGTCGGGTCATTCTCCGAGTAACGCCACCAGCACCGATCCTGCGACGCTCGACGAATCGACGCAGGTCAGAGCGCATGAATGACTACCAGCGGCGTACTGGTGGCTACCGCTGGATCACCGCCGGATTCCCCGCAGTGGCCGGGGTGGTGCCGGGGTGGCGTCCCATCGGACGGTGGGTTTACGGTGGCAGCCATACCGCCGCGCACCGGGCAGCGCCCGCAGCAGGTGGCCGCTCGCACCGCAGCTCGAAGCTAGGCAGGTTCGCAGAGCGCAGCAGTAATACGGGATCGGGTTGAGTTCGTCTCCAAAGTGAATAAGTCCGTTCGGTCAGCGACCGACGTTCGCCGGCGAGTGTCGGCGATTTCTCGTCAGTCATCCGCACCGAATTGGAGCACTCACATGAGCATCACCCGCCCGGCCGACAATCGGCCCTGGAACACCCACCCATTCTTCTCTCGCCCCTCCCGCGAGGACGCCAGCGCCTTGGCGGTCCTCGACGTCGACGAGCTGTTCGCCTTCGGAGGCGATTCCGGCGCTCGCGGCTACAGCAGCCAGGGCGACGTACTCGTCTCTCAAACCAGCGACGGCGTCGACCTCAACCGACTGTGGGACGACGCAGCCGCCGCGATGAGCAAGTGGAATCAGAAGCGGTCCTCGCTGGCCGCACTCGTTTCGTATCCGACCGTGAACGCCGCCGACGCCATCCCACAGACGCTCGGCGGTGACCATTTCGAGGAAGCATCCGAGTTCGGCGAGCCGACGGGCCTGCGCGCCGAGCCGAACGCCACGATCCTCGGCTACGACTTCACCGACTACGACCTGGCAAGCCGCTTCACGTGGAAGTTCCTCCGCAGCGCCTCGGCCGAACAAGTCCGCAGCGTCGTCAATCGCGCCTTCGAGTCGGATAACCGCCTGGTCACCGGCAGCATTCTCCGACGCCTGTTCGACCCCGCAGAGAAGCTGAACGAGGTCGGCCACAAGGTCTACGGCCTCTACAACGGCGAAGACGGGATGGTCCCGCCGTCGCACGCGGGTCAAGACTTCCCCGCCGAGACCTCGCACTACCTCGTGTCGGGCAACGCCGTCCTCGATCCCGGCGACCTCGTCGACGCGATCAACGCGGTGCGCAGCAAGGGATTCGGAACCGACGGCAGTTCGCGGCTCATCGTCCTGTGCCACCCGAACGAGGGGGAGATCATCTCCACGTTCCGCGCAGGAATCGAGTCGGGCGGCGTCGAGAGCAAGTACGACTTCATTCCGAGCGCGAGCGCCCCGGCGTACCTGGCAGCCGAGAACGTGGTCGGCAAGGTCGCGCCCGGCGAGTTCGGCGGCCTGGAGGTGCTCGGCTCGTACGGTCCAGCCTGGATCGTCCCGAGCTACTACCTGCCGATCGGCTACGTCGCCGTGGTCGCCACCGGCGGACCGAACAGCAACCTGAATCCGGTCGCATTCCGCCAGCACCCCAACGCCGCCTACCAGGGCCTCCGCATGATCCCCGGACGCGATCAGCGGTACCCGCTGACCGACTCGTTCTTCCAGCGCAGCTTCGGAACGGGCGTCCGCTATCGCGGGGCAGCGTGCGTGGTGCAGGTCAAGGAGATCGGCGACTACGAAGCTCCCGCCTGGGACTGGAAGTAACGACATGTCGGCGAGCGCGCGCACCACGCAGCGCGACCACGACGGGCCGGGCGAGTACTCCTGGGGACCGGGCCTGACCCCACCCGATCTTCAGGACGCCCGGCCCGACGAGGGCGGCCTCTACCGCGGTAAGTCGCCGGCGATCCCCGACGATCCAGCGATGCGCGCCCTGGCCGACGAACTCGCCGACCGCGCAGAGTGGGGGCGAGGATGAGCCGGATCTACAAGCGCGATCGTCTCGGGCGCTTCGCGGGAGCCGGGACCAAGCTGTCGGCGTCCGCGAAGGGAGCCAAGGCAGCCGCCACCAAGGCCACCAAGTCCGGCGCGAATAAGGTGGGCGGCAAGGTCGGCGACGCCTACGTCGAGGGCAGCTTCACCAAGCACCTGGAGGTCGGCCAAGGCGGCGACTACAAGGGCGTCAAGGTGGGAGCCGAGTTCAAGACGCCGAAGGGCCGAGGCGTGATGGTGAAGGCGATCGCAGGCGTCCACGGAAAACCGAACCGACGCCTGGACGTGACCCCGCGCCTGGACAAGTCGCAGAAGAAGCTCACGGTGACCGCGAAGCCGAACCCGACTCGACCCACCGCGGGAAAGAAGATGCGTCGATGAGACGCCCGAGCTCCGATCTACTGCGTTGAGATGCGGGCGCGGCCACCGCCAGCACCGCGCAGCCCGCCGCCCGAGAAGCCGGACGCCAGCGATAGCCCTCCGGGCAGCGCTACAGCTCAATGCCACGGCCCGCAGGGCCGACCAGACTTGGCAGGGCCTCCCGTCCCTGCCGAGAAAGAGGAACGTAGACCTGTCCGTTCCGAGTGAGGCTTGACTTGTCGCCTTGCGAGCCGTGATCCGCACGCTCTCCGGCAGGGCGGGTCACAACCCCGAACCCCGTCGAGGTCTCCGGTATCCCCATGCCAGCCTCGGCGGGGTTCGGCTATGCGCCTTCGGGTTCCACCGTCGGCAAGCCGTCCATCAGCGCTCCCGGCGTCGTTTGGAGGCCAGCGGCGATCTTCAGGATCGACTCAATGCGGCTACTGCGCTGTCCGCGCTCTACTCGTCCGAGTTGTGTCCAGTGGATACCGATCTGGTCGGCGGCGTACTCCTGACTCCACCCGAGCTCTTCACGCCGCAATCGTACACGCTCGCCAAACTCGCCCAAGGTTGGGCTGTTCGGAGGCTTGACTGTCGGCACGAGTACCAAGCCAATCGGCTCTAGACCAGACCGACCAGAGCCAAAGAGTCATACCACCTGACAGGTGGGCTATTGTTCGCGAGACGAAACCTCGCAGACAGGACACCCAATGGAATCCCTGATTCTCCCCTTCTTCATCGTCAGCGCCATCGTGTGCGCCTTCATCGCGAACCGCATGGCCGGACAAAGGGGCCGCAACCGCGACCTTTGGATCTTTCTCTCCATTCTGTTCAGTTGGCTGGCCATCCTCGTCCTCGCGACCATCCCCACCCAAACTCCAACTCCCGCAGGAACCCGGCGCATCTACTGCCCACGCTGCAACGCCGAGCAGAACGTGGCGCACAACGCGCCCTCTTACGAGTGCTGGCAATGCCATCTCGTTACTGATCTCAACGTCAAGCACTAAGCGAACTCAGACAGGACACCTCATGAAACGAACTCTCACGACATTGCTCGGTGGAGCCGCTGCCCTGGCCTTCCTCGCGGGATGCGGCAGCGACGAGGCCGCGAGTGACACAACGAGCCGGTCTGCACAGCAAAGCGCAGCGGCCGAAAGTGATTCAGCTAAGGACCGTCGTTACATCTCGGAACTAGTCAGCCAGGGAATCATCTCCGAGATAGATGGACAACTCGCTCTTTCGATTGGCCCGAGTTATATCGACATCTCGCTCGCTAGGCAGTTCTGCGACTACGCAGCCGAACACGGCGTCACCGAAGCCACTTCAAAGCTGAGCACGTTCGGCGTCAAGAAACTGGCTGTCGCACAAAGCGTCTATTGCCCGGACGTCAGGTAAGCAGCACCGAGCCACCTAGGAGTACGGCGATCAGCTTCGGCTGGTCGCCGTTCTTTATGTCCGAAGTTAGCTGCTCGTTGACTTCAGTCACCCGCCACCGAACGACCCCGAAGCCCGTTTCTCTCGACAGCAGCCGAATCAGGCCGCAAATCAGACAGTTGTCGTGGGTGTCAACTAGCGCGTTGTCGACGCATCACCGCAGGTCAGGCATGGCGCGGGGCTTGCGTAGCGGCGGCAGCCTATGCCACTATGGGTGCGTGCCCGGTAGTTGGGCACACCACGAGCCACAGGATGGTTCGAGGAACACAAGTCTCGCTCCTACGAGAGTGAGATTTCCTGGAGGATTTCGGCCCCACGGTCGGCGGAAAGCAGACTTCACCGCACGGTGAAGAATCCTTCAGTAGTCGTCGTAGCGAGAGATGCCGCGCCAGCCTGGCGCGTAGACATCGGTGGCATTGAATCACTTAGCTGGCGGACGGCGCATGAATCCCACCGCGGGAGACGTGCGTAGTCAGAGCCAGCTGTTTCTGTTTCTACGGACGTCTCCGATAACTCAGGAGACCTCATGAGCCAGGTTCAGACCGCCCAGAGGGCGACAGCCACCGCCCCGTCCCAGCCGCGTCGTTCGCGACAGCTTCGCCGAGAAGACTTCTCCAATCTCCCCACCCGTAAAGGCCGCGAGGGAGCCAAGGCATTCTACGCGGAGATCGGCGTTCACAGCATCACCGATTCGCGGCTCCGCCATGCAACGGAGAGCGGCGAGCTGAAGCGATTCAAAATCGCGTCGCACAACTGGTACGCCGACGCGGACCTGTTCGACTTCCTCATGTCCCTCGCCAGCGGTGGCCGAGGCGGTGACGCAGCGTGAGCATCGAGAAGCCGACCGCTCAAGAACTACACATGGCCGACCAGATCGGAATGATGCTCGAAGAGGTCGAGAAGTACGCCAGCCCCGGCCTAGCCCCGCTGATTCACGGGCCGGTGTGACTGCTGCTGTCGGGTGACGGCGGGCTTGTTTTCGCGTGTGGGCGTGCGTGTGTGCCGGCTGGCGCTGCCGGTGGGCGGGTCTCCGGGTGGTGATGTCGTGGGCGGGCAGGTGAGGTCAGGCGGGTTTTGGGATCGCGGCGATCGTGTTGAACACTGCGACGATGGCGGTGGCCCACGGCCATGTTTCGGGAATCTTCACGCGCCGCCGCCGGCCACTACGGACCAGTCGGGCTGCCACGTGAAGGAAGCGGTAGCGCAGCGCTTTGGGCTCGCACAAGGCCAGAACTGCGGCGTCGCCGGTGCAGGCCAGCATCCGAGTCCACGCCACCAGATCTGCGGCGATCATCACCGCCACCAGCCAAGCCTGGTTGAGAGCGAACTCCCGCGAGGGAAGCCTGCCCAGGCCGGTGTCTTTGGCGTGGCGGATGCGGTCCTCGACCCGGGCGTGAGCCCGATGCCTGGCTTCAAGAAACTGCAGCTGGCCGGTGGCGGTGTTGGTGACAAAAGCCTGGTAGCGCCATCCATCGATCTCCTCGAACATCGACAACTGGGCGCCGGGGTGGGGCCGCTCGCGGCGTACGATCACCCGCATCCCGTCTGGCCACTTTGCGAGCATCCCGGGAGCGAGGAACCCGGTCAGCTCCGCGATGTCGGCCCCGTCGCGGATGTCCCCGTTGGGGTTGAGCGCTGGTCCCCACGCGGCTTCGGGGCAGGTCGCGATGGCCCGGCGAATCGGGGCAGTGATAGCGAAGCCGACCGAGTACTCCACCTGTCGACCACGAACGCGGTTCTGCTCGGTGATCCACTCCAGCAAGTCGTGGGAGGCGCCGGCACCGTCGGAGCGGATCAGCAGATCACGCCGATGACTGGCGGGGATCTGCGCGATGGCCTGGCCCAGGACGTCGATGTGGTCGGCAGCGGTGTTCGACCCGGCGTTGCCCGGGCGCAAGCTCGCGGCGAGAAACTCTTCTGTGTTGTCGCACCACACGCCGATCGGGTGGTACCCGAACGTGCGCTTATATGTCGGAGTTGCATGTTCCTTCTCGCTGTGGGTGACCACGATGGTGGCATCCACATCGAGCACGACCGTCGATCCCAGATCCCGCCCCGCACACGCCGATGCGGGTACTCCGCCGGGCAGTTGGGACCACACGTGCCGCCGCGTGCGGGCACGCGCGACCTGGATCTTCTTGCGCTTGCCGGCAGTGACCTCATCGAGTGTGCGCCACACCGTCGGCGCCGAGGCGACCGGGCCCAGGGCCCCGGATTGGTGGCGCAGGACGCCGATGTCGGAGATGGACTCGCCGCCATCGGCGAGCATCACCGCGGTGTCGATCAGCACACGGCCGCGGTCGTGGATCGGGATGAATTGTCGGCGAGCCATGGCCCCTGACAGCTCGGCGGTCAGACCGACCTGATCAGCCAGAAGTCGAGGCACGATGGCCCCGGCGTGGGCGATCACCCCGACACCATCAGCAGTAACGGACAGACCGGCCGACCACGAAGTACGCTTCACCTACCGAGTGCTTTCTGCTGGAGAACATGGAACCTTAGACAAGTCCCAGTTTCCCCTGCTCAGGAAGCACTTCGGTCTATTTTCGCCCAGCGATCCGCAGATCCCCATGAAACACCCAGGCTAGAGGGCAACGATGCTGCCCGAGAGAAGCTCGCCGAAGTCCTCGACCAACATCGTCTGGCAGTGTCGCGCGGCCCCAAGTTTGACGGGGGCTCGCACCTCGGCGCAACGGAGAATCTCAGCGTTCTACCCAAGGTGCCGGGGGCGGTGTCAACTCGTGGAAGCAACGTTGTCCTTCAGTAGGCGTTCGAAGACTTCCCGTGGAGTGTAGAAGCCCAGGCACTGCCGTGGCCGCTCGTTGAGCTCGCGGGCGATCGCTTCGAGGTACAGCTGATCGGATGGGATTTCGGTGCCCTTGGGCAGGTACTCGCGGATCAGGCCGTTGGTGTTCTCATTCGTCGGGCGTTCCCATGGCGAGCGGGGATGAGCGAAGTAGATCGGCAACTCGGCGGCCACGGTGACGCTGGCGTGCTCGGCCATCTCGGTGCCTTGATCCCACGTCAGGCCCTGTCGCATGAACTCCGGCAGTCCTCGCAGGTGATCGATCAGCACATCAGCAACGCCGGGTGCTTTCTTCCCGTCCGGCAGACCCAGGATCAGCGTGTACCGGCTGGTGCGCTCGACCAAGGTCACCGCCGCGGACTGGCCGGCCTTCCCGACGATCAGATCTCCTTCCCACCAGCCCGGCACCCGCCGATCGGCCGCGGTCTCGGGGCGGTCGTCGATGCTGACCATGCCCACGATCCGCGCCGACCGCTCACCGACTGACTTGCGGGGTTTACGCGCGGTGCGCTTGGACTGCAACAGGATGCCCTGAGCAGCCAACTCTCCCTTCGGAAGAGCATAAATCCACCGATAGATCGACTCGTGTGACACGCGGCGGCCCTGCGCGTTCGGTGAACCCGTCATGGGATCCACTGTGGGGTCTTGGGCCTCGAGCTTCAACCTCCCCGCGATCTGGCGCGGCGTCCGCGACCTGCGCAGGTCGGACCGTACCCGGTCGGCGAGCACCGAGTCAGCATCGATCGCCCTCGTCTGCGGACGGGCCCGCCGTGCGCGGGCGTGCTTGTCGGCGTGCACCACCTGATACGCGCCCGTCTTGGTGGCATTGCGTTTGATCTCGCGAGACACCACCGACTTGTCGCGCCCGATCTGCTCGGCGATCGCCGTGACCGTCATCCCCGCACGCCGTCCGACCGCGATCTCCGTCCGGTCCGCCACCGTCAACATCATCCGTCCCAGCCCCACCCAGGGTCTCCTACCGCGCTACCCGCAACCCCTCGTGGCCTGCAGTGTTGCTACGACGGTATGACACCGCCGGGGCTAGATACTCCGGTGCCGCGACCGCCATTCAATCGGCACAACCCCGAACACCTCCTCGCACCGATCGTTATCCCGGCCTGGGACTTGAGCTATCCCGTTGTTGTTCGGGATGGCATCACCGTCAGCGACGTCCTCCGTGAACGCCTGCTCCCCGAAGATACCGATTTGGACCGATCACATTGCTACTGGCATGACGGTCCCGGTCGCGGTGGCAAGCGCTCGCGACATCCGAAGCTGCTCACGCAGACGAGCGGCCAGTACGTCGTCGTGTGGTGGGCGTGCCCCTACTGCACCGAGCGACTGAAAGCAGAGCTCGGCGACGTCCGGGTGTACGACGTGAACCTTTGGGTGGACACGCCACACCTGCCCGCGTAACGGCAGCGCTGCATCCCGCCACCCTGCGCAGCACCGCCCATCTGACAGGGCTGAGCTCTTCGAGCTCGGGCCAGCGGCGGCCTTGGGCCGAGTTACCCGACCAGCCCACATCTCAACGGCAAATCGCCGCCCGCCACCCTCTAAACGCTTCGAGCCCCCGACCTGAGGAGTGGCCGGGGGCTCGACGAAGCAGAACCAGTACGAAGGAGTTCAGCGTGACCTATCTTACCCCATCTGACCAGGCAAAACAACCCTCAGATGATCGAGAACCGTTCCCGCGCAAGGGAACCCGCGACACATCACTCTCCACGATCCGTCCCCGACTTGCGGCGGCAGAGCTGACCGCGCTCAGCGGCTCGGTCCTGTTCGCCGATCGGGTCCGGCGCGACCTTGAAGCCCAAGCCCGCGAAGGAGAAGGCGCATGACGGGCTGAACGCGAAGACGCCCGCTACGGCCTCGCCTCCGTAGCGGGCGTCGTCATCGTCACCACAACGATCGCACCCAGCTCAAGGAACAAGATGCAGCCGAACGCTACCTCGCCCACCGAGGCGCAACCTTCGTTGAAGTCGCTGTCGCGCAACGACTCTGATTCGAATCTGACAACCTTCCAGTTCCCCCGTCCGGGACTTCGCGTCCCCGATGTATCCGGGCTCAGTCTCTACAAGTCCGCCTTGGCGTACGCGAACGCCGGATGGTTCGTTCTGCCGGTCGCACCGGGAACGAAGAATCCTGGCAGCGTGGTCGGCGGTTCGTGGCAGTCGCAGTCCAGTCGGCAAGCCGAGCAGATCGCGGCTTGGTGGGACGAGAACCCCGACTACGGCATTGCGCTGCATGTCGGACGAAGTGGTGCCGTCGCGTTCGACTTGGACTCGGCCGCACTGGAAGAGGTTCCATCGAACATCGCCGACGGACTGCGCCAAGGCGTTGTGCAGCTTTCGCGGCGGGACGACGCCGACCGGGGACACTACTTGTTCCGGACGGACGAGCCAGTCGGGAACGGGGCAGGCGCGTTCCGTCCGTTCGGAGAGGTACGAGGTAAGAACGGCGTCATCATCGCTGAGCCCACACGGCATGTCCGAGAGGACGGTGAGTACCGCTGGATCGCCGGCGAATCGGTTCTGCCGAAGTTGCCCGCAGCGCTACGCGAATGCCTTTCCGCCTCGAGCGAGGTCGATCCCGAGCCGATGAACGACGCGGAACTCGCCGCGTTCCTGAACGATCCTGCGCACACCCGCAATACCCGACCGAATGCGATTAAGGGTCCTCTCCAAGCGTTCGAGAACGACGTGCGCAACGGAGGCAGCAGCCACGAAGCTCTCGTCCAGGCTCTACCGTGGGCGTTCCGCGAAGCCGCCGCCGGGTGCTACCCCGCCACCGACGCCTTGGCGCTGCTGCAGGACGCGTTCCACGAGTCGTTTGAATGGGAGGGGCGTAGTCCGGACGGGCGTTCGCGGCCCGGTCCTGACGAGTTCTACCGAACAGCGAGGTGGGCGGCAGCGCACGCAAAGCTCGCCGATCCCGCCGACACCCTCGCTCGTCTGGACAGAGGCAAAACTCGGCCCGACGCCAAGCGGTTTGAGCTCGTCCCGGCGTCCGCACTGGCCGAGCCGGTTCCGCCGATGGAATGGCTGATCAAAGGCGTGTGGCCGAGAGGCTCGTTCGGTCCGATGGGCGGCGAGAAGAAGACCCTTAAGTCGTACAACCTCATGTCCATCGCTCTCGCCGTGGCGAGCGGGCGTCCACTGTTCGGCGAGTTCGAGGTGACGACGCCCGGACCCGTCGTCTACTACGTCGGCGAAGGCGGGCGCGGACCCTTCATGCGGCGACTGCAAGCCATCGCCCGATCGTACGACGCCGATCTGGCCGACCTACCGATCTACGCGGTCTTCGACGTCGGACCGTTGGACGCACCCGAGTTCACGACTGCGCTCACCGCCGCGTTGGACGACGTACGCCCAGAGCTGGTGATCATCGACCCGCTGTATGCCTTCCATCCGGCGGGCATCGAGGCGCAGAACCTCTACGAACGAGGGCGGATGCTTGCTGGCCTGTCGGGTCTGGTTGCAGGCAAGGCCGCGTTGATCATCGCCGACCACTTCAAGAAGTCGGGCGGCGCCGATCTCGACCTCGACAGCATTTCGCAGGCTGGCATGGGCCAGTGGGCCGACAGCTGGATTCTGCAGAAGCACCGTGAGAAGGCCGATCTGGACAACGGCGCGTATCGGCTCGCGGTGGAGTTCGGGTCTCGGCAGTGGGGCGGCAGTCGGTGGGACGTGGACTGGCAGCTACCGGCGTTCGGAGACCTTGATGACGGCGACGCCGAGACGGCAGCGGTGTCGGTGACGGTCGCCAGGGCGGGAGGCGGCAGCGGAAGCGCATCGTCGGGCAGGCGCGACGACAAGGCCGCGAGGCGACGAGCGATCGTGGACCTGGTCCGCGACAACGACTTCGTCTTCACGGAGTCCGCGCTGGCGAAGACTGTGGGCGGCAACGCTGGCGCGGCGCGAGACCTCATCACCGAGCTGCTGACCACCCGAACGCTGGTCGTCGAGAATCGCGCGGCGAGCGAGCGCGGACGGATGGTCAAACGCGATCGTGTCGGCATTGGGCCGGGATTCCAGTTCAGCGTCGAGCGCAAGGCTACCGAGAATGCCTAGCGATCAGAGGGTGCGCGGGGACGGTCGACGGACAGATGAAGACCGTTGTGCGAGCGGCAGGCCGGAGGCAACTCGGTCTCGCCTCAGCAGGTTCAACAGCCTCACCAGTATCACGAGGGCAACTCTGTCTCGGCGGCGCGGCGGGCTGGACGCGGTTGGTCAAGGTTGCTTAAAAGCGCAGGTAGATCCGATATCCAACTCTGACCACGGTTGGTCAGAGTTGCCTGACCCCGGCAGCGGTAGCGGGCCGGGTGGGGGCAACCTTGCCCACCCCGGCCCCGCCTAAGGGACGTGGTTGCCAGACGCGGTTGCCCACGGGCCGTTTGTCGACAGCGCCGAGAACGTTCCACAGCAACAGATTCCACCAGAGAAGCACAGAAATCGAGAGGCACGACATGACCGAGAATCCTTCGACAGCAGCCGATCCCATCACGGGAGTGGACGAACATGCCGCCCTGGCAGACACCGGACGCGGCCACTGGGAGACCGACCCCGAGGACCCCGAGTTCGAGGTGTGGGTAGTCGATCCACCGAGGACCACGCCGGAGGCCGCAGCCAAGTGGGACGCCATGCTCGAAGAGAACGACTCCGCGCGCTGCGTCGCTCACAAGAAGACGGGCGAGAGATGTAGGAGGTTGGCTATCAAGGGGGCGACAGTCTGCCGGGTCCACGGTGGGGCCAGCGGGCATGTACGTAGGGCTGCTCGTGCCCGCCTGGAGATGGCGGCGGATCGGATGGCGAAGGAGCTCCTGAAGATCGCTGTCAGCGACGAAGCCCCCGACCACGTGAAGCTCGCCGCGATCAAGGACGCGCTCGACCGCGCGGGCCTCAGCGCCAAGACCGCCGTCGAAGTCTCGGTGGACCCCAAGCCCTTCGAGGGAATCTTGGAGGCCGTGATGTCCGGCGGCTCGCGGGCCGAGAGCCGAGCACGCCGAGGCGACACGGCCAAGGACCGCGCGCCCGACGCCGCCCCCGACTGGATCGACGCCGAACTGGTCGAGGTGCAGCACCACGACGACACCCCAACCATCACGCCTCGGCTCACTCCACGCCACCACGACGAGCCGCGTCCAGTCGCCGGCGAAGGCAGCTCTGCCGAGACAGGGATGCTCGACCTGGCCGACGCCCTGGACCAGTTGCACGGCCACACGCCACCGCGCAAAGGCCAGCGGTAGCGCATCAGACCGGCCTCAGCTCTCGCTCACGGCCCTAACAGGCCGCGCACGGCGCAGGGCTGAGGCAGGCCCATCTCAACCGCACATCCGAAGCCAGCCGCGCTCCGTCAGACAGCTCTCTGACCTGCTATAACGCCAGTAGCTTCGAACGTACGTGCGAGCTAGGGTGAGGCGTAAGGCGCAAACGGACGTTTACGCCCCAACGGGAGAAACGGGAAAGCAATGACAGGCAGGGAACTCGTGATGATCGGCTACATCCGGTGCAGCACGGAAGAGCAAGCAGACAGCCGCCTCGGCATCGAAGCGCAAGAGGCAGCCCTCCACGCCGAAGCCGACCGGCGCGGTTGGCAGCTCACCATCGTCCGCGACGAAGGACTCAGCGGCAGTCAGGTGAACCCCGGCCTCCGGGAAGCGTTGGAGCAGTTGGCCGCTGGCCTCGCGGACGGCCTCGTAGTGGCGAAGCTGGATCGTCTCGCCCGCAGTGTCGTTCACGCCGCCGACATCATGGAGCGCGCCCGCATCCAGAGGTGGAGCCTGATCATGCTCGACATTCAGGTCGACACCACCACGGCCAGCGGCGAAGCAATGGCGAACATGCTCGCCACGTTCGCGCAGTACGAACGCCGCATCATCGGCGAGCGCACCAAGGCAGCTCTCGCGGCAAAGAAGGCCCAAGGCGTCAAGCTCGGCAGACCCCGCCTGGTCCCGACGACCGTCGCCCTGCGCATCTCAGGGATGCGGGCCGACGGCCTCAGCTACCGCGCCATCGCCGACAAGCTCACCGCAGACGGAATCCTCAGTCCCGCGGGTCGTCCCACCTGGCAGGCGTCTACCGTCCGCCGCATCTTCAACTCAATCGACACAAAGGCAGCCTGACATGGCTTACATTCGCGCTCACGAGACCACCGTCAAAAGCAAGGGCCGCGCCGTCAAGCGCTACGAAGTCGTCTGGCGTGAGCCGGTCCGCGACGAGTACGGCCTGCCAGTCAAGACCGCGAGCGGCAAGCCCAAGCTCCGCGCCCGTCAGGAGAGCTACCCGACCCGAGACGCCGCCGAAGCCCGTCGCGACGAGCTGAACGCGGCCAAGCACTCCGGCACCGCTTCCGCCCTCGCGGACCAGAAGATCGCCGGCGATCTACCGTTCGGGCACTACGCCAAGGCGTGGATCGACAGCCAAGCGCTGAAGGTCGTGCAGGGCCGACTGAAGCAGCGGACCCTGAACGATTACGAGAACGTCCTGCGGCTGTACTCGCTGCAATCGTTCGGCGGTAAGGCAATCGGCAGCATCACGCCGCACGACTGCGAATTGTTCCTCGCGGGCCTGGTGAGCCGCCAGTCTCGCCAATCGGGCAGCGGAGCCCTGAAGCCCGCGACAGTGAAGCACGCTTGGGGCGCGTTCCGTCGAGTGATGAAGTACGCGACGCAGCAGGGCGCGCTCACGTCGAACCCCTGCGACCGCGTGGACTTCGGGACAGGCAAGGCGCAGGCCACCGGCGACGCCGAGCAGTTCGAGGCGCACCCGCTCACCGCGCAGCAAGTAGCGCAGGTGTCGGCGGCTGTCGCCGGCGAGATCGGAGACCTGCCCGCGTATCCGATCTACGCGCTGATGGTCGACTTCCTCGCCTACAGCGGTCTTCGCGCCGCCGAGAACGCCGGACTGGAAGTGCGCGACCTGCACTTCACCACCCGCCCCGGCTCTGATTCCAAGCCGACCGTCCGCTGCTCGGTGAAGGTGGAGCGGACCAAGACCCGCCGGAACCGCGAGTGGATCACTGGGACGCCCAAGTCGAAGAAGTCCCGGCGGACGGTCCCTCTGCCTCAGTGGCTCGCGGAGCGGCTGCACGCCTATCTACGAGACGACCACCCTCGCGCTGACGAACCCACCGCGCCGCTCTGGCCGAACCGACGCCTCGGCGGCGGACACCGCGTCAAGGGCGAGCGCTTCGCTGCTCCGCACGACTGGTCGAATCCCATCACGATGGACGCCTGGTACCGAACGATCCTCAAGCCCGCACTGGAGGCCGTCGGCTTGCCCGCCAGCCGCCCCGCGACCAAGGACCAACCCGCACAGCTGGGATGCCGCGTCCATGACCTACGTCACACTTTCGCCACCATGCAGCTGTCGTCCGGCGTCCACTTCATGCAGGTCTCCAAGTGGCTCGGACACGGCTCGTTCGTGCTGACGTTGGATACCTACGGCGACTGGATTCCAGAAGAAGACGGCGGCGCGATGAACAACCTTCCCGAGCCGACCGCCCCGGCGTCCGCCATCTCCACCTCGCAGACTACCGAGGACGCCGACGCGCCCCCGTCCAACGTCATTCAGTTGTTCGGGTAGCAGCCTCGTCATCTGCTTCTGTTCCGATCATCGCGGGCAGTTCGTACGCGAGGTGGATCAGCTGCCGGGTGAACTCGGCGACGTCCATCGCCTCGTCTTTTGTCACCACGACAAGTTCGTGGTTCACCTCGTTACCCACATCCTTGACGCGGTCAACCCATGGCCGCATTCGCTTAGTGAACACACCTTCCTCTTCGAGATGATTCAACGCGGCGTAAAAATTCGGCGCTCGTCCGTTGTCCAGCTTCTCAGGAAGTCCGTGCGCAACCGCGATGTGAAAGAGCAGCTTCCTGCACATCATCGTCGCAGCGGTGAAAGCACCGACCGACAGACAGGCTCGAACTTCGGTCCACGCATCCAAATCGACCCCAGTAAGCGATTCCGGGGTGTCAAGCGGCATCGTCGCAGGGCTGACCGCATCCAAGTTGGACACCGCACCGCGGTAGCAGTTGACACAACGCAGCCATTGGACGTCTGGATCACTTCTCGTCGTGGCAATCACAATCATCTGACTGCCGCCGCAAAAGGCGCACGCAGCTCGAGCCCAACTCCGCGCATCCGATTGATCAAAGTTCGCGTATCTGTCGCCAATGATCCAGAGATCGCTTGTAAGCCCCATGCGTTTGATCATCTCACGCGCCTCCGACATTCCAGGCGCATCCCCCGCACGCGCCGGGGTAATGCCGGGGTGGAGCCCACCAACAGAAAACGCCAGGCCAGGGAAACCATCCCTGGCCTGGCGTTTCACCAGTGCCCCCAGTAGGGCTCGAACCTACGACCTGCGGATTAAAAGTCCGTAGCTCTACCAACTGAGCTATAGGGGCGTCGCGTGCGGTGCACGACTTGTGGCAGTCTACCGAACCGCCGACCGACGCTCCGGCACGACCTCTCGTGTCAGACGGTCAACGACTGGCGCTCGACCGAACGGACGGCCGCCGTGAACTCCGGAATGAACTTCTCCGCGCCCAGCACACAGCACGCATGGCCACCGGCGACATCGAAACGCTGAGCGCCCGGGATGCCGTCGACGAGCAGTTGCTGCCGTTCGGGTTGCACCACCTTGTCGAACGTCGAGACCACCACCGAGGTCGGCACATCGATCTCACCGAGCCAATCGCGCGAATCGAATCGGGCCATCGCCTCGGCGAACACGCCCTGCAGACCGAGTCTCGTGGAGGTGACCTGTGCCAGACCCCATTTGACCGGATGAGCGGTCGGGTCGTCGAGGATCCGTTCCGACGGAGTGGGGAGAACCTTTTCGACGACGCTCAGCGCCTTGCCGAGACGCTGCTCGAGCGCCAGCCGAGCGGGATCGATGCTGGAGAAGTACGGGCCGGTCGAACAGAGGACGAGCCCGGCCACCCGGTCGGGGCTGCGGCGCCAGGCGAGCTGTGCGATGCCTCCGCCCATGGAGAATCCCGCGGCGATGAACGAGTCGATCCCGAGGCTGTCGGCGACGGCGACCACGTCGTCCGCGCAGTCGTCGAGTGAGAACGTGTCGGACTCGATCCCGCGACCGTGCAGACGGTGGTCCATGGTGATGACGCGGAAGTCGCGTTCCAGGAGCGGGATCACCGGATACCAGCAGAGCAGTCCGGTGGTGCTGACCGAGTGAAGCAGAAAGACGGCCGGACCGTCGCGCCGCCCGGAGTCGGTGACGAAGGTCTCCCCGCGTCCCGGAAGCTCGAGCCGCCGGCCCGACGGGACCCCGGTGACCGGATGGGGACGCATGGCGTGACCGATGCCGCGGCGCATGGTGGCGAGACGACTGCTCAGTGCTGGCATCCCTCCAAAATACACCCGCCCGAGAGGGTCGTCCCTGCTCACAGGCTCCTCTTAGACAAATATGAGAATCCATCTCGTGCGGGCAGCGCGCATCTGACATACTCCGCGACGTGATTCCGATTGACCGCCCGAAGCTCGAGGGCTCCATCGCCGTCGGCGACAAGCGACGCCGACGCATCGGCTTCTCCGAGTTCGGCTCCCCCGGCGGCCCGGCCGTCGTGTGGCTGCACGGCACCCCCGGAGCCCGACGGCAGATCCCGACCGAGGCGCGCGAATACGCCGAGACGCGCGGCTTCCGCCTGATCGGGCTCGACCGGCCGGGCGTCGGGTCGTCGACGCCTCACCGGTACGAGTCGATCGCCGACTTCACGCTCGACTTCCAGACCGTCCTGAACACCCTCGGCGTCGACCGCTTCTCGGTGATCGGACTCTCCGGCGGCGGCCCGTACTCACTCGCCGTGTCGCGCTTCCTGCCCGACCGCGTGGTGTCGACCGGGATCGTCGGCGGTGTGGCTCCGGTCAACGGACCCGACGGGATCCGCGGCGGCGCCGTGGACCTCGCACAATTCGCCGTTCCGTTGCTCAATGTGGCCAGCCGACCGATCGGGTCGGTGCTGAGCACGGTCCTGGGCTTCGCGCGGCCCATCGCCGACCCGGCGATCAGCCTCTACGGCCGCCTCTCCCCCGAGGCCGACCGGGAACTGCTCTCACGCCCGGAGTTCCGGGCGATGTTCCTCGACGACCTGCTGCACGGCGGCAGCCGCCGCATGGAGGCTCCGTTCGCCGACCTGCAATTATTCGTCCGCGACTGGGGATTCCGGATCTCCGACGTGGACGCCTATGTGCACTGGTGGCACGGCGACGCCGACAACATCATCCCGTTCGCCCACGGCGAGCACATGGTGAAACTGCTCCCGCACGCCGAACTCCATCCGCTGGCCGGCCAGAGCCACATCAGCGGCCTCGGCCACAGCATCGAGATGCTCGACATCCTGCTCGCCGCCTGGGATCGGCCGGCGGCGGGAAGCGGCGACGCCGGCCGCTAACCGGTCCCGGTGGTCGCCAACCCGGCAGCCAGACCCAGAATCAGTGCCAGCACCAGCACTTCGGTGCCGGCCCGGACGATGGACTCCCGCTCGCTCACTCCGTGCCGTCGTGCGCGCGGCAGCCACGACCGCCGGTGCCACCACGCCAGCGCCAGCGCCACCGCCAGCAGAACCGCCTTCGCCACGAGGATCCGGCCGTAGCCGGTCTCCCACAGCTGCGGACCCACACCGAGCTGCACCGCCGCGGCGACCACCCCGGTGACGATCAACGCGCCTACCGCGGGCATCGCCCATCGGGAGAACTCCGGAAGCGTCCGGGCCCAGCCGCCTTTCCCGCGCATCGTGACGACCAGCGCGGCGAGCGTGCCGGCCCACCAGGCCGCACAGATCGAATGCACGGCGAGGAACACCGGGGTCCAGACCGACTCACCGCCGTGGCCGGTGACCGAGACCGCCAGCACGCCGAGGCCCGCGATCACGGAGACCAAGAGCACCGGCGGCTCCGCCCGGAGCGCGGCATAACCCCAGCCCAGGACGGCCAGCGATCCCACGGCGCCGACCAGCACCGGCAAGCCGGTCTGCACGCCGGTCGTCAGATCACCGACACCCACCTCGAACGGCGAGACCCCGATGCGGTCGGCCACCTGCAGCCATCCGCCGATGACGCTGGCGACTCCCCACATCGCCCCGGCGCCGACGATCACCCGGACCGAGGGCTCCGCGCCGATCAGCGGCAGTGCACCGAGGCCGAGCAGCAGCGAGAGCGAACCGATCGTCACCGCGCCGGCCCACGCCGCCGGCTCGGGTGCGGCCAGCGCCTGGCAGATCGCCACGCCCACCACCGCCAGAGCCGCCGCGGCGATGGCGAATCCGGCGCGCAGTCGCACCGTCTCGGCTCCGGGCATGCGGGTCAGCGTCGGCGACGGGCCAGCAGCAGCGCCAGCACACCGGCTACGACGATCACCACGACCACACCGCCGACGATGAACGGCCACACCTTCACACCGTTATCGGTCTCCGGCTGCCAGTCGTCGGCGACGGCGCCGGGGGTGCCGTTGCCCGCAGCCGTCAATTCGAAGGTCACCTGGCCCTCCACCGGGTGGCCGTCGGCCGACGTCACGCGGTAGTTGACCTTGTACTCACCGGCCGGCCCCAGTCCGTGCAGGGCAACGGATATGTCGCGACCGTCGACCGTGGGCTCGCCCTGCTGCCAGAAGTGTCCGTCGGGGCCGACCACCTTGAGCACCGCGTACGAGGACTTCAGGTTCTCGTTGAAGGTCAGCGTCACCCGTTCGGGAGCCGTCGCGACCTTGGCCCCCTGCTCGGGGTCGGAGCCGACCAGCGCCGAATGCGCCGACGCCGGGCCCGCCACCAGCCCCACCAGGAGAGCGGCGGTGGCCGCGAGGACCGCGAAGACAGAAGAACGTGCGAGGAACCTGGACATGCGCAGAACACCTGACCTTGAAGACGTTACGGACACAGACGAGGCGGCCCGCGCCGACTCCCCTCCATCGTGGCACGCAGCGACGCATTAGCCTGAAGGAGTGTCGGTCTACTCACACGGTTTCGCCCGTCTCGCCGCTGCCGTCCCGCAGGTCGCCCTGGCCGACCCGCGTCAGAACGCCTCGCGCACCGTCGAACTGATCCAGCAGGCCCATCGGGAGTCGGTGGCCGTCGTCGCCTTCCCCGAGCTGGGCCTCTGCGGCTACAGCGTCGACGACCTCGTCCAGCAGGATGCATTGCTCGACGAGGTGGAGGCCGCGCTGGCCGCCGTGGTGGCCGCGACCGCTGAGACGACGCCCGTGGTGATCGTCGGCGCTCCGCTGCGGGTGGACGACGCCCTGTACAACTGCGCGATCGTGATCCACGGCGGCCGCGTGCTCGGCGTCGCACCGAAGTCGTACCTGCCCAACTACCGCGAGTTCTACGAGCAGCGCTACTTCGCCGCCGCACGCGACGCGGTCCGCGACACCGCCGTCATCGGCGGACAGCGCGTGCCGTTCGGCGCCGACCTGATCTTCGAAGCAGACGACCTGCCCGGCCTGCGAATCCACGTGGAGGTGTGCGAGGACGGATGGGTGCCGATCCCACCGAGCACCTGGGCCTCGTTCGCCGGGGCCACCGTACTGGTCAACCTCTCGGGCAGCCCGGTCACGGTGGGCAAGCAGGCGTACCGGCGGTCGCTGGTG
The DNA here is from genome assembly GCF_047041125.1 of Gordonia sp. LUNF6. Classification (NCBI taxonomy): domain Bacteria; kingdom Bacillati; phylum Actinomycetota; class Actinomycetes; order Mycobacteriales; family Gordoniaceae; genus Gordonia; species Gordonia sp. LUNF6. The sequence goes on along the minus strand of NZ_CP178181.1, from coordinate 754,416 downwards.
ACCGGCCACTCGGCGCGCTGCATCGCCGCGCAGGTCTACGTCTCGGCCGGCTTCGGCGAGTCGACCACGGACCTGGCCTGGGACGGCGACGCACTGATCGCCGAGAACGGCACCCTGCTGGCGCGCACCGCGGGCTTCTCGATGGAACCGCAGCTGATAGTCAGCGATGTGGACCTCGACCGGCTGCGGCAGGAGCGGTCCCGGATGATCTCCCTGCGCGACCAGGTGGGCGATTTCGCCGAACGCTCGCGGGCGATGCGCCGCATCTCGTTCGACCTCGACGTCCCCGAGACCACCGGGGCTCTGCGCAGGACGGTCGCGCGTTTCCCGTTCGTTCCCGCCGACGCCGCCGACCGAGACGAGCGGTGCCACGACGTGCTGAACATCCAGGTGCAGGGGCTCGTCGCGCGGCTGCGCTCCACCGGAATCGACAAGGTGGTCATCGGCGTCTCCGGCGGTCTCGACTCCACCCTCGCGTTGCTCGTCGCCATCCAGGCCTTCGACGCGATGGGATTGCCGCGCACCAACATCCACGCGTACACGATGCCCGGCTTCGCCACCGGCGGCGCCACCCTGGCGCGCAGCCACGTCCTCATGGACTCGCTCGGCGTCACCGGCAACGAACTCGACATCCGGCCGTCATGCATGCAGATGCTCGCCGACCTGAAGCATCCGTTCGCCGACGGGGAACCGGTCTACGACGTCACCTTCGAGAACGTCCAAGCAGGAGAGCGCACCTCCCACCTCTTCCGGCTGGCCAACCACCTCGGCGGGATCGTGCTGGGCACCGGCGACCTGTCGGAGCTGGCGCTAGGCTGGTGCACCTACGGGGTCGGCGACCAGATGTCGCATTACAACGTCAACGGCAGCGTCCCCAAGACGCTGATCCAGCATCTCATCCGCTGGAAGATCAGCACCGCCCGCTACGGACCCGAGACCGTCAGCACCCTGCAGGAGATCCTCTCCGACGTGATCTCACCGGAGCTCGTGCCCGCCGACGCCGAGGGCAACATCCAGAGCACCGAGGACCACGTCGGCCCGTACGAGCTGCACGACTTCTTCCTCTACTACCTCACGCGGTTCGGCTACCGGCCCAGCAAGATCGCCTACCTCGCCCGGCAGGCGTGGGGCGACCGGAGCCGCGGCGCGTGGTCGGATCTGATGCGCGACGACGAACGCAACGAGTACGACGAGGCCACCATCGACAAGTGGCTGACGGTCTTCTTGAAGCGGTTCATGTCGAGCCAGTTCAAGCGCACCGCGATGCCGAACGGCCCGAAGATCGGGTCGGGTGGATCGCTCTCGCCGCGCGGCGACTGGCGGTCGCCGTCCGACGCACCGTCGTCGTCCTGGCTGCGCGAACTGCACCCGGACTGACCCCGGTCGGGGTCTAACCTGGCAGCATGTCCGATTCACAGCGCAACCCCCTCGGCCCGCTCGCTGCCTTCGCCGGTCTCTGGCGAGGTACCGGCGCCGGACACTATGCGACGATCGACAGCTTCACCTACGACGAGGAGATCGAGCTGTCGCCGAGCGGACGGCCCTTCCTGTTCTATCGATCGCGCACGCGCGCACCGGGCGGCGGCCGCCCGATGCACACCGAGACCGGCTTCCTGCGTCTGGCGGGCAAGCAGCACGCGGAACTGTTGGTGGCGCAGCCGACCGGCTTCGTGGAACTCCAGCGCGCCCCCGCTCACCACGCCGTTCTCGAGTTCGCCCAGCACACTCTGGGCGTCTCCCCCGACGCGAAACAGGTGCACGCGGTGAAACGCCGTTTCGAACTCGCCGGCGACACCCTCACGTACGACCTGTGGATGGCCTACGCCGACGTCCCCGTCTCGCACCATCTGCACGCCGAGCTCCACCGAGCCTGAGGCGGCGCCGACGCCGGTTCGGGTTCGCCGACGAACTCGACGTACGCCTGGAGCCCCCGGAACAGCAGAACGCCCGCCCCGCATCAGCGGGACGGGCGTCCTGAGTCGTCAGACTAGATCACTTGATGATCTTGGTGACGCGGCCGGCACCGACGGTGCGGCCACCCTCGCGGATAGCGAAGCGCAGGCCCTCGTCCATGGCGACCGGCTGGATGAGCTTGACAGTCATCTCGGTGTTGTCGCCCGGCATGACCATCTCGGTGCCCTCGGGGAGGGTCACGACGCCGGTCACGTCCGTGGTGCGGAAGTAGAACTGCGGACGGTAGTTGTTGAAGAACGGGGTGTGACGGCCGCCCTCGTCCTTCGACAGGATGTACGCCTGGCCCTCGAACTCGGTGTGCGGAGTCGTGGTGCCCGGCTTGACGATGACCTGACCGCGCTCGACGTCCTCACGCTTGAGGCCGCGGAGCAGCAGACCCGCGTTGTCGCCGGCCTGAGCCGAATCGAGCAGCTTGTGGAACATCTCGATACCGGTGACGGTGGTCTTGGTGCTCTTCTCGCGGATGCCGACGATCTCGACTTCCTCGTTCACGTTGACCTCGCCGCGCTCCACGCGACCGGTGACGACGGTGCCGCGACCGGTGATGGTGAAGACGTCCTCGACGGGCATCAGGAACGGCTTGTCGGTCTCACGGACCGGGTCCGGGATCGACTCGTCGACAGCGGCCATCAGGTCCTGGATGGACTTGACCCACTTCTCCTCGCCCTCGAGCGCCTTCAGCGCCGAGATCGGGACCACCGGAGCGTCCTCGTCGAACTCCTGGGCGGCCAGCAGTTCGCGGACCTCCATCTCGACGAGCTCCATGATCTCCTCGTCGTCGACCATGTCGGCCTTGTTCAGTGCGACGAGGATGTAGGGGACGCCGACCTGGCGAGCCAGCAGCACGTGCTCGCGGGTCTGCGGCATCGGGCCGTCGGTGGCAGCCACGACCAGGATCGCGCCGTCCATCTGAGCGGCGCCGGTGATCATGTTCTTGATGTAGTCGGCGTGACCCGGAGCGTCGACGTGAGCGTAGTGACGCTTCTCCGTCTGGTACTCGACGTGGGAGATGTTGATCGTGATACCACGAGCCTTCTCCTCAGGCGCCTTGTCGATCTGATCGAAAGCGAAGCTCTCGTTCAGGTCCGGGTACTGGTCGGCGAGCACCTTGGTGATGGCCGCCGTGGTGGTGGTCTTGCCGTGGTCGACGTGACCGATGGTGCCGATGTTCACGTGCGGCTTGGTCCGCTCGAACTTCGCCTTCGCCACTTGTGTCCTCCTGGACTGTTGCTGCCGGGTGGTTCCCAGCAGTGGGTTTCTTACTTCCTGCCGTCGGCAGGAGCGGTCTTGCTGAACCGGTGTCCGGCCGGCCCGGCGTCGTGCCGGGACCTGGCCGTCCACCTTATTCGTTTGTGCGCGCGGATTCGATAGCCGACCCCGGCGCGAGCTCCGCCAAGGCGGAGGGCGAGATCACTCGCCCGTTGCCTTCGCGATGATCTCCTTCGACACGTTCGCCGGAACTTCAGCGTACGAGTCGAAAACCATGGAGTAGTTAGCCCGGCCCTGAGTCTTCGACCGCAGGTCTCCGATGTAGCCGAACATCTCCGACAGCGGCACCTGAGCCTTGACGACTCGTGCACCGCTGCGCTCCTCCATGGCCTGGATCTGGCCACGGCGGGAGTTCAGGTCGCCGATGACGTCGCCCATGTAGTCCTCCGGAGTCGTGACCTCGACGGCCATGATCGGCTCCAGGATGACGGGCTGAGCCATCTTCGCAGCCTCCTTGAGGGCCTGCGAACCGGCGATCTTGAAGGCCATCTCCGACGAGTCGACGTCATGGTACTGACCGTCGAGGAGGGTGACCTTCAGGTTGACCAGCGGGTAGCCGGCCAGAACGCCGTACTGCATCGCGTCCTGCGCACCGGCATCCACCGAGGGGATGTACTCGCGCGGGACACGACCGCCGGTGACGGCGTTCGCGAACTCGTAGGTCGCGCCGTCCTCGGCGTCGACCAGCGGCTCGAGCTTGATGATGACCTTCGCGAACTGACCCGAGCCACCCGTCTGCTTCTTGTGGGTGAACTCGTGCTTCTCGACGGTCTTGCGGATCGTCTCACGGTAGGCGACCTGCGGCTTGCCGACGTTGGCCTCGACCTTGAACTCGCGCTTCATGCGGTCGACCAGGATGTCGAGGTGGAGCTCGCCCATGCCGCCGATGACGGTCTGGCCGGTCTCCTCGTCCAGGTTCACCGAGAAGGTCGGATCCTCTTCGGCGAGCTTCTGGATCGCGGTGCCCAGCTTCTCCTGGTCGGACTTGGTCTTCGGCTCGATCGAGACGTTGATGACCGGGTCCGGGAAGGTCATCGACTCGAGGACGATGGGGTTCGCCGGATCGCACAGGGTGTCACCGGTCGTGGTGTCCTTGAGGCCGATCATCGCGTAGATGTGGCCGGCCACCGCGTCGTCGACCGGGTTCTCCTTGTTGGCGTGCATCTGGAAGAGCTTGCCGATGCGCTCCTTCTTGCCCTTGGTCGCGTTCATGACCTGGGTGCCCGGCTCCACACGGCCCGAGTACACGCGGACGAAGGTGAGCTTGCCGAAGAACGGGTGCGCGGCGATCTTGAACGCCAGTGCCGAGAACGGCTCGTCCTTGCTGGGCTTGCGGGAGATGATCTCTTCCTCGTTGCCCACGACGTGGCCCTCGATCTCGCCGATGTCCAGCGGGTTCGGGAGGTAGTCGATGACGGCGTCGAGCATGGGCTGCACGCCCTTGTTCTTGAACGCCGAGCCGCACAGCACGGGGTAGATCTCGGAGTTGATCGTCATCTTGCGGATGGCGCCCTTGATCTCGTCGATCGTGAGCTCCTCGCCGGCGAAGTACTTCTCCATGAGGGCTTCGTCCGACTCGGCGACCGTCTCGAGCAGCTTCTCGCGGTACTCGGCGGCCTTGTCGGCCAGATCCGCGGGGATCTCCTCGATGGTCGGCTCGGCGCCGATCTCGACGGTTCCGCGCCAGGTGATGGCCTTCATCTCGAGCAGGTCGACGACGCCGTCGAAGGCATCCTCGGCACCGATCGGGAGCTGCATGACCAGCGGCTTCGCGCCCAGGCGATCGATGATCGTCTGCACGGTGAAGTAGAAGTCCGCGCCCATCTTGTCCATCTTGTTGACGAAGCAGATGCGGGGGACGTCGTACTTGGTGGCCTGGCGCCAGACCTGCTCGGACTGCGGCTCGACGCCCTCCTTGCCGTCGAAGACGGCGACGGCGCCGTCGAGGACGCGGAGCGCGCGCTCCACCTCGACGGTGAAGTCGACGTGACCGGGCGTGTCGATGACGTTGATCTGGTTGTTGTTCCAGAAGCAGGTCACGGCGGCGGAGGTGATGGTGATACCACGCTCCTTCTCCTGCTCCATCCAGTCGGTGGTCGACGCGCCGTCGTGGGTCTCACCGATCTTGTAGTTCACACCGGTGTAGTAGAGGATGCGCTCGGTGGTCGTGGTCTTGCCGGCATCGATGTGCGCCATGATGCCGATGTTGCGGACCTTGGTGAGGTCGTTGAGCACTTCCTGTGCCATTAGGTTCCCTTCGGGAAGTTTTTGGAACTGAGTCTGTCAGTGTGCGAGCGCATCGGACCGGGCTCGCGTGCGCATCCCCCGGTCCGATGCGGCAGCCTCACCAGCGGTAGTGAGCGAAGGCGCGGTTGGCTTCGGCCATCTTGTGAGTGTCCTCGCGACGCTTCACCGATGCACCGAGACCGTTCGAGGCGTCGAGCAGCTCGTTGGCCAGACGCTCCACCATGGTCTTCTCGCGACGCTGACGGCTGAAGGTGACCAGCCAGCGCAACGCGAGGGTGTTGGCGCGGCCCGGCTTCACCTCGACCGGAACCTGGTAGGTGGCGCCACCGACGCGACGGCTCTTGACCTCGAGGGTGGGCTTGACGTTGTCGAGCGCACGCTTGAGGGTGACGACCGGATCGGTGCCGGTCTTCTCACGGGCCTGCTCGAGGGCTTCGTACACGATGCGCTCGGCGGTCGACTTCTTGCCGTCCAGCAGGATCTTGTTGACGAGCTGGGTGACGAGCGGCGAACCGTAGACGGGGTCGCTGATCAGGGGGCGCTTGGGAGCGGGTCCTTTACGTGGCATTTAGATCAGTTCCCCTTCTTGGCGCCGTAACGGCTGCGAGCCTGCTTGCGGTCCTTGACACCCTGGGTGTCGAGCGAGCCGCGGATGATGCGGTAACGAACACCCGGGAGGTCCTTCACACGACCGCCGCGGACGAGCACCATCGAGTGCTCCTGCAGGTTGTGGCCCTCACCGGGGATGTAGGCGGTGACCTCGACGCCACTGGTCAGGCGCACACGGGCGACCTTTCGCAGAGCGGAGTTCGGCTTCTTCGGGGTGGTGGTGTACACGCGGGTGCAAACGCCCCGGCGCTGCGGGCTGCCCTTCAGAGCAGCCGTCTTCTTGGCGGACGTCTTGTCCTTGCGGCCCTTGCGGACCAGCTGGTTAATGGTTGGCACTGAGTTCTTTCTCCTTGAGGACCGGCTCCCGCCGGGCCTTGTTCGTATTCGTTGCGGTTGGTGCTCCGGGCAAGCGGTCCGCCACGCTCACGCGTGGACAGATACTTCCGCAACTCGCCCCACCTGCACGTTTATGCAGGTCAGGTTGGAATCGTGCACCCGTTGTCGGGCGTGTCGCACGCCCTACGCCGATCCACGACTCCGCCCTCTCGGCGCCCGCTCGGACGCCGGAAGGTGAGCAGCACCCAGCTTGGCAAGGCGCCGACGAAATACTTTACCGCCCGGATTTACCACGGTCAAAATGATTGACACCGCTGCGCGAACCGCACCGAAACAGTTCACTACCGGCGCCGATCATCCGGATTCGCCGACGCGGGTGAGCAACTGCCGAGCGGCCGCCCGGGCGCCGTCCACATCCCCGCCGATCACCGCCTCGACGACCTCGACGTGGAGCGCCTCGTACGACCGGTGCGCGCCGACACCGTGTTCGGCGATCGACTCTCGCAGCGCCGGCAGCAACGAGTCGTAGAACTCGAGATACACCTCGTTGTGGCTGGCGGCGACGATGGCGCGGTGCAGGTGCGCATCGGCCTCGACCGCTGCCGAGTGTACGGACTCGGCAGCGTCGGCGCCGTCCCAGAACCCGTTGCGCTGCGCCAGCAGTCGACGCAGCGCGGCGATGTCATCGTCGTCCCGACGGCGGGCGGCCAGTCCGGCCGCAGTCACCTCCAGCGCCTCGCGCAGTTCCAAGAGGTCTTGCCGCCGGGCCGCGGCGAAGAAGTCACCGAGCGCCACCTCCTGCTCATCGGTGGCGATCACGTAGGTGCCCGAGCCCTGCCTGCGTTCCAAAAGCCCTGCGTGCACCAGCGACTGCACGGCCTCGCGAACGGTGTTGCGGGCGGTGCCTGTCATCTCGCACAGCGCGGGTTCGGTCGGAATCCGCTCCCCGATCGCCCAGCGGCCCGCGGAGATCTCGTCGCGCAGCTGCTGCGTGACCTGACCGATGAGCGTCTGCCGTTTGACCGTTTGCACGGCCGCAGTCTAAATCACTTTGCGCCGATACGACCATTCATCCTACGATTTTGTTCCATGACGGCCGAGGCGACGACAGTTCGCGACATCACCCCTCCGCGACCGACGCGCGCAGGCAGGTGGCGCGGGCGGATCATCGTGCTGGCCGCGATCATCATCTTCTCGCTGAGCCTGCGCACCGCGGTCACCTCCATCGCGCCGCTGCTCACGCGCATCTCCGACGAGGTCGGCTTCGGCACGTCCACGATCGGCGTGATCGGCATGCTTCCGACGCTCATGTTCGGTGCGGCGGGTGTCTTCGCACCCGCCCTCGGTCGACGTTTCGGCATCGAGCAGGTGACCCTCGCGGCGGTCGTGCTGACCGGCGTCGGCATCGCGACGCGGTCGCTGGTCCACGACGTCTGGCCGTTCCTGATCCTCTCGTGCGTCGCCCTGTTCGGCATGGGCGTCGGCAACATCCTGATCCCACCGCTGGTGAAGCGATACTTCAGCGATCAGATCGCCGTCATCAGCACCGCGTACATCACTTTCGTCCAGCTGGGCACGGCCATCCCCGCCGCGATCGCGGTCCCGGTCGCCGACGCGGCCGGCTGGCGGATGTCGCTGGCGATGTGGGCGCTGGTCCCGCTGGTCGCCCTGCTCCCCTGGGTCTGGGTGGTCCGCGAGCGCCGTCGCACCGTGCGCGCCGAGGCAGACCTGCCCAAGAAGGCGCGCCCCGCGAGCGAGGTCGCCGCACGGCTGCCGGTCTGGCGCACCCCGATGGCGTGGGGCCTCACACTGATGTTCGGCATGACCTCGCTGATGACCTACTCGCTGTTCACCTGGCTGCCGTCGGTCCTGCACGACGCGGGCGGCTCCGAGGCGCTCGGCGGCGCGATGGTCGCGTTGTTCTCGGGCATCGGTTTCGCCGGGACGCTCATCGCGCCGGTGCTGTGCACCCGCTTTACCAACCCGTTCGGGTTCGCCGTGCTGTTCGCGGCGTCGTGGCTGATCGGCTTCGCGGGTCTGCTGTGGGCTCCGCTGACGCTCACCTGGCTGTGGGTGGTCCTCGTCGGCATCGGCCCCACCACGTTCCCGATGGCGCTGACGCTGATCAACCTGCGCACCCGGACCAGTGCGGGCTCGTCGTCGCTGTCGGGCTTCGGCCAGGGCGTCGGCTACCTGTTCGCGTGCTCGGGTCCGACGCTGTTCGGCATCCTGCACGACGCGACCGACTCGTGGGCGCTGCCGTTCGCATTCCTCACGGTGACCGTCGGCATCATGCTGGTCGGCGCGTGGGCCATCTGCCGTCCGCGGTATCTGGAGGATCAGCTGAGCTGATCACGACAGCGGGAGCTCTGCCACCGGGGCGGAGATCATCTTGTCCGGGGTGGCCGAGTCGCCGACGGTGAACGCCACGGCCGTCACACCCCTCATGTCACTGATGATCGCGGTGGTCGACGGCGAGACGTCGGCGTCCGACATGGTTCCCGCGAGCTTCGGCCCGCTCGGACCGATCAGCCACATCTGGTAGATGGTTCCGGGCGCCGGTCGCGGGACGTCGTTCATCACCAGGACGCCCTCGCCCGCTGACGGGGAGTAGGTGACGGTCGCCTGGCCGCCCGCGACCGTTCCGGTGGTCGTGCGGACATCCGGCGCGGCGAAGATCTGTTCGGCCTGCGACGGCGGACTCTGCTCGTTCCGGTCGGCGACTGTGTAGCCGATGACGCCGCCGACGCCGAGCACCACGGCCGCAGCGGCCGCGGCGACCGCGAGGCGCAGTCGGCGACGATCGCGCGCGGGGGATCCGAGCGCATCGCCCCGTGCCGACGGGTGTTCATCGAGTCCTGAGAAGATCCTGTCCCGGAGCTGATTCGGCGGTTCGACGGCGGTCGCCTCGCTCATGCTCACGAGCGTCGCGCGCACGGCCGCCAGCTCGTTCTCGAACACTCGGCGGTCGGCCTCATCTGCCTGAGCCACCGCTTTCAGGATGCGTGCGCGCTCCACGTCGTCGACGGCGTCCAGGGCGATGAGCGACGCCAGGTCGCGCAGGTCGTCGTCACTCACGTCCCAGGCACCCCCTCAATCGCTTCAGGCCGTCACGGATCCGGCTCTTCACGGTCGGCAGCGCCACCGTCAGCCGATCGGCGACCTCACGGTAGGTGAAGCCGTCGTAGTAGGCCAGGCTCACTGCCTGCGCCTGCAGCTCGGTCAAAGTGGCGAGGCAGTCGCGCACCCGGCGTCCCGCGTCTCGCGTCAGGACCTCGTCGTCGACGCCCGCGACCACCTCGGCGAGGCTCCTCAGGCCGTATCGGTTCTCCCGGGCACTGGCCGAACTCTCGGAACGGACCCGGTCGACGGCGCGACGATGCGCGATGGTCAGCAGCCACGACATGGCACTGCCCTGCGCGGCGTCGAACCGACCGGCGTCTCGCCAGATCTGGAGGTAGACGTCCTGGGTCACGTCCTCGCTGTACCCCGGGTCGCGCAGAACGCGCAGAACCATGCCGTACACGCGCGACCCGGTGCGGTCGTACAGGTCTGCGAAAGCTGCGCGGTCACCGGCTGCCACGAGTGCGAGCAGATGTTCCAGCTGATCCGCATCGACAGTCATCGGCCGCTCGCTCGCGGATCGGAGGATGTCATCAAGTGACAGCCTAGCCGGAGCGAACGCGACAGTCATGACAGACGGGGCGTCTGTGACACCGCGGGCTTCGCGAAGCCGAGCTGGTACACGTCCAGGTAGCCGGACCGGAAGCCGGCCTCGGAGTAGGCCAGGTAGAACGTCCACATCCGACGGAACACGGAGTCGAACCCGAGGTCGGCGATGACGGCGTCGCTACGAACGAACCGCTCGCGCCACAACCGCAGCGTCCGCGCGTAGTGGCATCCCATCGCCTTCTCATCGACCAGGTCGAGTCCGGTGTGGGCGGTCGTGACCTCGCGCAGCGCTTCGATCGAGGGGAGCTGGCCGCCGGGGAAGATGTACTTGTGCACCCAGGTGTACGTGCCCTCGGACGCCAGCATCCGCGCGTGCGGCATGGTGATCACCTGGACGGCGGCGCGACCACCGGGCACCAGCACCCGATCGAGCGTGCGGAAGTACGCCGGCCAGAATTCGCGACCGACCGCTTCGAGCATCTCCACCGAGACGATCGCGTCGTACTCGCCGTCGACGAGCCGGTAGTCCAGCAGGTCGACGCTGACCCGATCGGCGAAGCCGGCCGCGGCGACGCGCTCGAGCGCCAGCTCGCGTTGTTCGCTGGACAGGGTCAGCGATCGGACGTGCGCACCGCGCGCGGCAGCGCGGAGGCAGAGTTCGCCCCATCCGGTGCCGATCTCCAACAGCCGGGTTCCCTCGCCGACGCCCGCCTGGTCCAACAGGCGGTCGATCTTCGCGCGTTGCGCGTCGGCGAGCATCGACCAGTCCGCCGTCTCCGCAGCCGAATCCGAGCCGAAGTAGGCACTCGAATAGCTCAGCGTCTCGTCGAGGAAGGCTCCGAAGAGCTCGTTGGACAGGTCGTAGTGCCGGGCGATGTTGGACCGCGTGTTCGCGACGGTGTTCTGCTCGTCATCGGGGTGGCCAGGCAGCACCAGCGAACGGAGTCGCTGGAGCGGCGCGGGCACCAGTTCCGCGACGCGTTCGGCGAACGGGGTGAGCACGCCGACGAGGTCGTCGGTGGTCCAGTCCCCCGCCATGTACGCCTCACCGAATCCGATGAGCCCGGACGTGCCGAGCCGGTGGAACAACGACTCGGGGTCGCGCACGATCATCCGCGGAAGCACCGCGTCGGACGCGGCACCTCCCAGCCGTCCGTCGGGGTATTCGACCGAGATCGGGAGACGTCGAGTGGCGGCGGCGAAGAGTCGACCGGCGGCGAGGGCGCGGAGGCGGGACGTCGGTCGGTGTGCCACATCGGGCCACGCCCGAGGGTCCACGTGGATGTCGGCGGGCGAGTACGGGAGGCGGTGATCGGTGGTCATGTCACGAGTCCTTCGGTCGGCGAAGTGCATGCGGGGGGTCGGCGGGAATCGGGTCAGCGGGTCGATCGACGATGCGCAGGCCTCGCGCCCACAGCCACACACCGTGGATGCGGATGCGAGCGGCAACGAGCCACGGGGCGAGCGGGGCGGTGAGTTGCGCGGTGATCACCGCACCGACGGTGGCCGCTCGCGTTCGGCCGACGAGCGTCGCGGTGAACGGCGCCTGACCGGGCCGGTCCAGAATCACCGAGAGCCGGACGCGGCCCGCGGGATCCGGTTCGGGCAGCGCCAGACGGTAGCGGCCGGAGACGTCGTTGAACGGCGAGACGTAGAACTCCTTCTCCACCTCGGCACGACCGGCCGCGTCGGTGCGCACCAGGTAGCAGTGCCGACCGCCGTACGTGTTGTGCACTTCAGCGACGACGTACTGCAGGGCGCCCGCCGCGTCGTGGCACCAGAACACGGTCAGCGGATTGAAGACATAGCCGGCCACCCGCGGTGAGAGCAGCGCGGTCACCGCTCCGGTCGGGCGGGCGACGCCGACATCATCGAGGTGGGAGTCGAGACGACTGCGCAGGGTGTCGCCCGATTGCGCGGGCTGAGGGAAGTGGTCGGCCGCCCGGAAGCGCGCCGCCCAGCGCAGGGCTCGCGGGAGTTCCGGGAGCTCGTCGATGTCGACGAACCAACTCAGACTGCGGTGCGCGAACCGGTGGTCGACGGGCTCGCGCCGTACATGGTTGATCCGCGTCGCGACGAGTGACGGGGTCGAAGGCGCGGTCATCGCGCCGCCACCGCCTGGGTCTGCGTCGACGTGGGCCAGGTGCCGCCGAGGAGCTGCGCAGCGCGCGCCCCCGAGGCCGCGCCGTCCTCGTGGAAGCCCCACCCGTGGTAGGCGCCGGCGAAGACGACGGCCCGGGTGTCGATCTGCGGCAGTCGCTGCTGCGCCGCCACCGAGTCGAGGTCGTAGATCGGATGCTCGTAGCGCATCTCCGCGAGGACCGTCGTCGGGTCGACCAGGTCGGTACGTCCCATCGTCACGAGGTGGCGTGGACCGTCGCCCGGCAGTCGCATCAGGCGGGTCATGTCGTAGGTGACGGCGATCCCGCTGCCGTCGGGCACGCTGTCGTCGCGGATCTGGTAGTTCCAGGACGCCCGCGCGTTCATCGCGACGGGGAGCAGGCTCTCGTCGGTGTGCAGGACCGCAGGCTTCCCGACGTAGCCGATGGCGCCCAGCACGTCGGCCTGCAGCGTCGTCGGCGCCCGGAGCATCGACAGCGCCTGGTGCGGGTGCGTCGCGACCACGGCGGCGTCGAACAGAGAGGTGGTTCCGCCGGCGGTCACCGCGACACCGGAGCCGATCTCGGCGAGGTCGTCGACGGGGGCGGACAGTCGGATCTCGCCGCCGTGCGCACGCACGTGGTCGGCGACCGCGCGAACATAGGTCGCCGAACCGCCGACCACTGTGCGCCACTCGGGTGAGCCGTGGACCGACAGCATCCCGTGATGGTCGAGGAAGGTGAAGAGATACCGGGCCGGATAGCGGGCGGCCGTCTGCTCATCGCACGACCACACGGCGGCCACCAGCGGCAACAGGAAGTTCTCGCGGAAGTAGCCCGACAGGCGGCTGCGGCGCACGAAGTCGTCGAGGGACTGGTCGTCGCCGGGATCGTCGAGCACGCGGCGCGCCAGCCGATGGAACCGACTGACCTCCGCCAGCATCAGCAGGTAGCGGCCGCGCACCAGATTTCGTGGGACAGGGAACAGACCCGACAGGCCGCGCGCGCCCGCGTACTCGAGACCGGTCAGTTCCGAACGGACCGACATCGACATGTCGGTGGCCTGGGTCGCGACGCCGAGGTCGTCGAAGAGTCGGCACAGGGTGGGATAGGTGCGGTCGTTGTGGACGATGAAGCCGGAGTCGACCGGCATCGGCGAGCCGTCGGCGGCGGTCACCTGGTGCGTGTGGGCGTGCCCGCCGAGGCGGTCATCGGCCTCGAAGATCGTCACCTGAGCGCTCGGTGCCAGGAGGTAGGCGGCCGTCAATCCGGCCACGCCGCCGCCGATCACCGCGACTCGTCGTGCCGTGGGCTGAAGGTCATTGGTTGCAGTCACGGAAGCCATTCGGAGCCACCGCGCGAGCGGATGGGTGGGCACACTGGAAACCATGAACTCACCGTCCATCGTCTGGTTTCGCCGCGATCTCCGCCTCTCCGATCTGCCGTCGCTGTCGGCCGCGGCTGACCGCGCGGAGTCGGCGCTCGCCGTCTTCGTGCTCGACGACGCCCTGGTGCGTCCGTCGGGTGCACCGCGGACCACCTTCCTCGCCGGATGCCTGGAGGCTCTCGACGCCGATCTCGGCGGGCGGCTCCTGGTGGTGTCGGGCGATCCGGTTCAGGTGATCCCCGAGCTCGTCGACGTTCTGTCCGTCGACTCGGTGCATGTGAGTGAGGATTTCGGCCCGTACGGGCGTGCCCGGGACGAGGCGGTGGAGGCGGCCCTGCCGGCCTCGGTGCCGCTGATTCGGACCGGCTCCCCGTACGCGGTGTCGCCCGGGCGCGTCCGCACCAAGGCCGGCGGGCCCTACCGTGTCTTCACTCCGTTCAAGCGGGCGTGGCTCGACCACGGCTGGCATTCGCCCGCGCTGACGGGACCGGACACCGTCGACTGGCTCGACCCGGATTCGATTCTTCCGCGCGGCCGCATCGAACGTGTGGGACGTGCCGCCGTCGCCGAGCTGCTGACCGAGGAGGCGAGCGACGCCGCGGCGTTGCCCGTCGCCGGGGAGAAGGCCGCGCTCGAGCGATGGCGCGCGTTCCGGGACGGCGGGACCAGCGAGCTGGATCGTTACGCCGACGACCGCAACCGGCCCGATCTCGACGCGACGTCACGCCTGTCGCCGTACCTGAAGTTCGGCTGCCTCCATCCGCGAACGATCCTGCACGATCTGCGGGCGCGGACCGACGACGGCGCAACCACCCTGCGCAGTGAGCTGGCCTGGCGCGACTTCTACGCGGATGTCCTCTTCCATCGCCCCGAGACTGCTCGCACCGGCGTCGACGCGAAGTTCGATCGGATGGAGTACGACAGCGGCCCGGACGCGGATGCGGCGTTCGACGCCTGGTGCCGCGGCAGGACCGGGTATCCGATCGTCGACGCCGGGATGCGCCAACTGCTGGCGGAGGGCTGGATGCACAACCGGGTGAGGATGATCGTGGCGTCGTTCCTCACGAAGGATCTGCACCTGCCGTGGTGGCGCGGCGCGCGGTACTTCATGACGCACCTGGTCGACGGCGACCTCGCGTCCAACCAGCACGGCTGGCAGTGGACGGCAGGCTGCGGCACCGATGCCGCCCCGTACTTCCGGGTGTTCAATCCGGTGTCCCAGGGCGAACGCTTCGACCCTTCGGGCGACTACGTGCGCCGCTGGGTGCCCGAGCTTCGCAGCATCGCAGGCAAGGCCGTCCATCGGCCGTGGAAGCAGGCGGGCGGACGCACGGCCGAGCCCGCCCTGTTCGACGCTGCCGACGGCGACCGAGGCTACCCGCCGCCGATCGTCGACCACGCTGAGGAACGCGTGGTGGCCCTGGCTCGCTACCGCGATCTGTGACGCGCGACGCCCGTCATCCCAGGCGGGCGAGTTCCTCCGGCAGACCGACGGCACCCCGCACCGCGGACCGACTTCCACTGCGTCGACGACAGGACCGGTGTTCTGGAGAGCACGAAGCCGGACGTCCGGGCGGGGTCGGTCACCAGCGCCCACGAGTAGTCCCTGCCGAGCGCCACGATCACACAGTTCGGCGGGTGGTGGCGACCGCGCTGCGGACGGTCACTCCACGCTGCTCCGACATCGTCTATTCTCCTGGTCTCCACAACGTTCCTGGTACGGACAGCATCGGCGCGCGGAGCGCACGCCCGCTACCCCGCCGCCGATGCGCTCATCACTTGTCGGCGGGCGGAGTGAGGACCTTGTCGATCAGGTAGACGGTCGCGTTGGCGGTGTGCACGCCACCGCAGATCACCCGCGCTCCGTCGACCGACAGATCATCGCCGCTGCCGGTGACCTCGACGGTCGCGCCCTCGACGGTCTTGTGCTTGCCGACGACCTGATCGGGACCGAGCTGACCGGAGACGACGTGATAGGTCAGCAGGGACTTGAGCGCGGGCGCGTCGGTCTTGAGCATGTCGAGAGTGCCCGGATCGACCTTGGCGAAGGCGTCGTCGACCGGCGCGAACACCGTGAACTCGCCGCCGTTGAGCGTGTCGACGAGGTTCACCTGGGGGTTGAGCTTGCCCGACAACGCATCGGTGAGCGTGGTCAGCATCGGGTTGTTCGACGCGGCCACGGCGACCGGTGACGTCGCCATGCCGGTCACCGAGCCCGGTCCGGTCGGCACCTTCTTGGCGTAGTCGGCGCAGCCCGGTCCCACCAGATCCGCGGCGGGGTCGGCGCTCATCGGCGACGAGTTCATGGCCGTGGTCGCCATCGGCGAGCTCGACGCCGCACTGTCCATGTCGTCACTCGAGCAGGCGGTCATCGACGCCGCGACAGCGAGGGCGAATCCCATCGCAGTCACCTTGACGGCCGTCTTTCTTCCTGCGCGCATCGTTCGTGTTCTCATCGGCTGCTCTCCCTTGTCGTGGACCGCGGCGGTTGCCTGGGTCATCAGCAGTGCCGTCAGTCATTCGGGGCGGTCGCGAAAACGGATGGGTCCGATGTCGACGCGTTCTCGGTCGAGCCTGCTAGACCCGACCGCGCGACCCATCCGGGACCGGTACCGCGCCGAATGACCTGCATGACCTCACTGATAGCGATCGGCTTCGTCGGCGGACTCATCACCGGGATCTCACCGTGCATCCTGCCGGTGCTGCCGGTCCTGTTCTTCTCGGGCGCCCAGAACGCGCGCACCGACGACGCAGACGGGAACGCCGAGGGTGTCGCCGAGGACGCAGGGGACGCGTCGACGCGACGGGACCGCCTCGCCGAGAGCTCCCGCCCCTACCGGGTCATCGCCGGCCTCGTGACGAGTTTCTCGCTCGTCACCCTGGTGGGGTCGAGTCTGCTGTCGCTGGTGCGCCTGCCCCAGGACAGCATCCGGTGGGCCGGTCTGGTGGTGCTGACCGCGATCGGGTTGGGACTGATCTTCCCGCGGATCGAGCAGCTCCTGGAGAAGCCCTTCGCACGACTGCCCCAGCGTTCGGTCGGTCGAGGTCGTTCCGGCTTCGGCCTGGGACTGGCGCTGGGCGTGCTGTACGTGCCGTGCGCGGGCCCGGTGCTCGCCGCGATCGTGGTCGCGGGCGCGACCGGTGAGATCGGGGCCCGCACCGTGGTCCTGACCTTGTCGTTCGCGATCGGCGCGACACTGCCCCTGCTGTTCTTCGCTCTCGCCGGGCGACGAGTCGCCGAGCGCGTCGGAGCGTTTCGCCGCAGGCAGCGCCTGATCCGCGTCGCAGGCGGCGTGGTGATGATCGCGTTGGCCGTCGGACTGGTCTTCGACGTTCCCGGCGCACTGCAACGCACGATCCCCGACTACACCGGAGCCTTGCAGAACTCCGTCGGCGGCGGCGATGATCTGAACCGCCGGCTCGATCTCGGCGGAATCGTGACCGACGAGAACCGACAGCTCAGCAACTGCACCGACGGCGCCGAGGAGTTGCAGAGCTGCGGCGCCGCACCCCGGTTGACGGGCATCACCGACTGGTTCAACACTCCCGACGGCCAGGCGCTGCCCCTGTCGCACCTTCGGGGGAAGGTGGTCTTGATCGACTTCTGGGCGTACTCGTGCATCAACTGCCAGCGAGCGATCCCGCACGTCGTGGACTGGTACCGCGCGTATCGCGACAGCGGTCTGGAGGTGATCGGCGTGCACACCCCGGAGTACGCATTCGAGAAGGTGCCGGCCAATGTCGTCACTGCCGCGCGGCGCCTGGGCATCGAGTACCCGATCGCGCTCGATCCGGCGTTCTCGACGTGGACGAATTATCGGAACAGCTACTGGCCGGCGCAGTACCTGATCGACGCGTCCGGGACCGTCCGGCACATCGACTTCGGCGAGGGCGGATACGAACAGTCCGAGCGGCTGATCCGAGAGCTGCTGACCGACGCGCATCCGGGGATCGATCTGCCGCGGCCCACCGAGCAGACAGACACCACGCCCACCGAGGCGACCACTCCCGAGACATATCTGGGAGTCGGCAAGGTCGTCAACTACGGCGGTTCCACGCCCTACCGTGCAGGCACCGCCGACTTCGAGTCGCCCCGCGAACTTCGCTCCGACACCTTCGCTCTCGGCGGTCGCTGGACGCTGGACTATCAGGGAGCGCGCGCCGACCACGACGCGACCATCACCCTCGACTACCGCGCGAAGGACGTCTACATCGTCGCGGGCGGCACCGGAACGATCAGCGTCACCGGCAGCGGCGGGACTGGCGACGGCGGGACTGTCGGCAGCGGGCCGGTCGCCTCGCTTCCGATCAGCGGACCGCCGACTCTGCACCGGATCGTGCACAGCTCGGCCGCCGAGCGCGGTCGCGTCGAGGTGTCGATCCCTGAGGGCATGACGGTCTTCTCGTTCACGTACGGGTGACGTCGGCCGGTCCGCGGTGCTCGCCGCGCCGCTCCCCTTCCCCGCTCGACCGACGCCGATCATCCCAGGCGGGCAAGTTCCTCCGACAGACCGACGGCACCCTGTTCCAGCAGCCTGCGGACCGCGGGGCGCAGCAGCGGCGCAAGCAGGCCGAACACCCCGTGGAAGTCGAACTCCACCGCATAGGTGACGGCGGTGCCGTCCGGTCGCGGCTCGATCCGAATGGTGTCGACCGCGGTCACCGCGGGCTTCTCCCCGCGCAAGCGGATCAACGTGTGCGGCTGCAGGTCGACGAGCCGGTAGTCGAGGTCGGTCTCGCGACCGGCGAACCGACTGGTGACGCGGTAGACGACATCGCCGCTCGGCGTGCCGGCGTCGTCGGACAGCCGAATCACCTTCACTGCGTTCGGGTCCCACTGTTCGGCGTTGGTGAAGTCCGCCAGGTAATCGAAGACGGCGACGGCCGGGGCCGTCGTCGTGACGGTGCGCTGCATGCTGATCATGGCTGTGTTCCTCCTCAGAGTCCGGCGGCCGCGAGGACGTCGTTCCAGACGGCGCGACGGTCGGCCTCGTTCGTTTCTCCCGACAGCAGCCGGTAGTTCATCGGGCGCGGGCGGCGGTCGTGCCAGAAGCGGCCGGTCGGAGGTCTCGGGGCGGTCGCCGCCAGCCAGACCGCGGTGTCAGCGCCCTGCTCTACGGTGCGCAGCAGCGGACCCATCGCGCGTCCGAAGCGTGGCAGCGACTCGGCGACCCCGGGGGTGTCGACCCAGCCAGGATGCATGCCCGCCGTCATGACGCTCGCGTCCGCCCACCGCTCGGCGAGGATCGGCACCATCTCGGTCTGGATCCGTTTGCTCCGCGCGTAGGCCCGCGCACCGCGGTATTCGCCGGACCGGTAGTCGATGTCACCGACCGGCAGCGCCGCGGTGTACATGCCGCCGGACGACATGAAGATCACCCGCGCGTCCGAGCTCGCCGCGAGCTGCGGGAGCAGTCGTTCGGTGAGTCGGATCGGGCCGAGGACGTGGGTCGCCAGCGACAGTTCGTGCCCGTCCGGAGACTCGGTGCGCGTAGGGGGCATCACGCCCGCGTTGTGCACTACGACGTCGACGGAGTCTTCGGCGAGCCGGGCAGCCAGATCGTCGACGTCGTGGGGGTCCGACATGTCGCCGAGTTCGATACTGACCCGGGCGTGGGGTCGTCGTGCCTCGAGGTCGGCGCGGACACGGTCGGCGCGTTCGCGATCCCGTCCCACCAGGATCACTCGACCGCCCAGCGCCAGTGCGCCGGCGGCGACGGCCGCGCCGATGCCGGAGGTCGCGCCCGTCACCACCACGGTCCTCCCGGTCAGCACTTCCGGTTGAGGATCTTCGTCGGGCCACGACGCCGCGCGCACCCGGTACCCCACCCGCGAGTAACCGGCGACCACCGCTCGGTCGAGTGCTGTGTCGAGCAGTTTCATCGGTGTTCCATGCCTTTCCGTTGTCCGGACACTGCAGTCATTCGGAGCGGTCGCCGCTTCGGATCGGTCCTCGGTGTCTCAGGTGGATGACGTCAGGCGATCCGGGTGAGCATCGGCTCCGAATCACTCAGCGTCATGAATCAGCGTCGAACCACCACTGGTAAGGAACCCAGATGAGCTTTGAGCACACCGTCCTTCTCGATGCCCCGATCGACGAGGTCTTCGCATGGCACGAACGCCGGGGAGCATTGCTGCGGCTGCTCCCGCCGTGGCAGCCGATGCGGGCGGTCCGCGAGGCGTCGTCGATCGCCGACGGGCACGCGATCCTCGGTCTGCCCGGCGGATTGCGATGGCGCGCGCAGCATCTCGTCGATGAGTACGACCCGCCGCATCGGTTCGTCGACGAGCGGATCTCCGACGGGATCGCGACCCTTCCCGCCCTGCTGTCCGGTCCGTGGAGGCATGAGCACGTGTTCACCGAAGAGAGCGCGACCACCACCCGCCTCACCGATCGGGTCCACACCGCCGTACCCGGTACGCTGCTGCGGTCCACCTTCCGCTATCGGCACCGGCAGCTGGCCGACGACCTCGCCTCCCACACATCGGCCCGCGCTGCCGGTCTGGCACCGTCGGTGGTGGCGGTCAGCGGCGCCTCCGGAATGGTCGGCTCCCAACTCTGCGCGTTCCTCACCACCGGCGGCCATCGGGTGATCCGCCTCGTTCGCCACGACCCGCGGAGCCGTGACGAACGTCGGTGGGACCCCGACGCCCCGGCCGCCGACCTGCTCGACGGGGTCGACGCGGTGATCCATCTCGCGGGAGCCCCGATCGCCGGCCGATTCACGGACCGGCACCGTGCCGCGGTGCGCGACAGCCGCGTCGGACCGACGCGCCGCCTCGCGGACGCGGCCGTCGGCGCCACGGACGGACCGACGGTGTTCATCAGCGCCTCGGCGATCGGCTTCTACGGGCACGAACGGCCTGACGAGACGCTCGACGAGAGCGCCGCCTCCGGCGACGACTTCCTCGCAGACGTCGTGCGGTCGTGGGAGGAGGCGACTGCGCCCGCAGCGCAGGGCGGTCTCCGGACCGTGCAGGTGCGGACCGGCATCGTCCAGAGCCCGCGCGGGGGCACCCTGCAGATCCAGCGTCCGCTGTTCACGGCGGGTCTCGGCGGTCGTCTGGGCAGCGGGAAGCAGGTGCTGTCGTGGATCGACCTGGACGACCTCGTCGACGTCTATCACCGCGCACTGTACGACGCCGACCTGTCCGGCCCGGTGAACGCGACGGCTCCGGAACCCGTCACCGGGACCGAGTACGCGAAGACTCTCGCATCGGTGTTGCGGCGGCCTGCGCTGCTGCCGACGCCCGCGCTCGGCCCACGGCTGATTCTCGGTGACCAGGGCGCCCGCGAGCTGGCGCTGGCCGACCAGCGCGCGGTGCCCGCAGCGCTCGCCGACCGGGGACATCGGTTCCGCAGGGGATCGCTCGAGGCCTGCCTCCGGCACCAGTTGGGTCGCATGCACTGAGCCGCTGCACGCCGAGGTCGCCTTCACGACGACCTCGGCGTGCGACGGTCGGAGAGATCAGTCGCAGAGTCGGCGGATCTGCTCGAAGCCACCGGTCGTCGGCGACGTCAGATACAGGCAGTCGTCGTTGCCTGCTCGCGCGATGGCGCGTCGGACGGCGGACCATTGCTTCGAGGACAGCGACGGCGTACGGGAGAGGACGAACCCTGAGCCCCGGCGCGAATCGGTGACGTGCGCCCACGAGTAGTCCGGTCCCACTGCGGTCACGATGTAGTTGGCGCGCCCGCGATCCGGATTCGGGATGCCCGGGAAGCTCACATGCAGCCGTGCGTCGGTCTTCGTGTCCAGCACGGTGGCGGTGCCCTTGATCCGGTTCTTCTGCCCGGTCCACGTGGTGCACGAATTGCGAACCGTGACAGCGCCACGCGGGCTGAGCGAGTACCGCGCCTGGGTGTCACGTGCGCAGACCAGGTTGAACGCCTGCGGAACGGCCGCCAGCTGATGCCAGGTGCCCAGGTACTCCGACAGGTCGAACCCGGCGAACGGCGCGGGTGACGCCGCATCGGCTGCCGCGGGGACTGCGGCGGTACACGCGACGGCAGTAAGCATGATCGCGAGGGCGCGTCGTCTCAGGCCGCCTCGGGCTCGACGAATAGTGACTGGTGCGGTCGGGGCTGACATGGCGGTCTCCTGATCCTGTGGTGCGACATTTCCGCGGCGGCGTCGACGAAGACGGACGCCATCAAGGATTCGGAGACGGATCTGATTCGGATGGGTGACGACTGCGCCGTCAGAGCTTCCCGAACGACACGCCCTTGTACGTCCACCCGGCGCCGGTCACGGCGTCCTGGATCGGCTCTTTGATCTCCCCGGTGCGGAACCGATAGTTGTACACCTGGCCGTACTGGCCCTGCTCGGTGAACGCGTACGCGGTCCCGAACGACGCCTCCACCTTCTGCCCGCGGAAGGCCTCGGCCTTCATCGACAGCGACGGCACCCCCGCGCGCCATTCGACGGTCCACTCACGGTCGACGGCACGGACCTCGTGCTGCGCGGGATCCAGCTTCAGGAGGATCTGGAAGACCGAGGTCAGCGACGCCTTCGCGAAGACTTCGTACCAGCGGGCGTCGACCATCCGCCATTCGGCGACGAAGTCGCAGCCCTCGTCGGACCGGGCCGGTCGGATCTGGAAGGGCGCCGTCGGACGATTCACCGCCATGATGGCGTTCGCGACCTCCTGCGGGCTGCGCGGGGGTTCCGGCGGCAGGTTTCTTGGTGCCGGTCAGCTTGTCGAAGAGTCCCATGTGCTCGACCGTATCCGCTGGTGACGGCGGTGTGGAGGGGTGTCGTGCGTCCGACCGACGGAGGTGGTGCCGGGTCCCGGCTTCTCAGTCGCCGATCGTGTGCGGCAGCTTCACCGAACCTGCGGCAGGCTTCGAGGGCCGCGACGGCGGCGGAACCACCGGACCCACGTCGCCGTCGGGTGCGACGTCCAGGTCGAGTAAGACCGGCGCATGGTCGCTGGGCTTGGTGCCCTTGCGCGCCTGCCGGTCCACCCACGACGCCTTCGCGCGCTCGGCCACCGAACCGCCGGCGAGGAGGAAGTCGATCCGCATGCCGAGGTCCTTGTGGAACATCCCCGCGCGGTAGTCCCAGTACGTGTAGATCTGCTTGTCGGGCCAGTGCTCGCGCATCACGTCGTGCAGACCGAGGGCCTTGAGCGCCGCGAAGGCCTCGCGTTCCGCAGGCGTCACGTGGGTGTGTCCGACGAAGGACTCCGGGTCGAAGCAGTCGGCGTCGGTCGGGATGATGTTGTAGTCGCCGCAGATGACGGTCGTATCGGCGTCGGGCTCGACGGCCAGCCGCAGCTTCTCCAGCCAGTTCAACTTGTAGTTGTAGTGGTCGGAGTCCACTTCGCGGCCGTTCGGCACGTACACCGAGTAGACGCGCACACCGCCGCAGACTGCGGACACGGCTCGCCCCTCCGGCGCACCGTCGGCGTCCGGGAAGCCCGGCGCGTCGGGGAACGCGACGCGGACGTCGTCGAGCCCCACCCTGCTCAGCAGGGCGACGCCGTTCCACTGCCCCTGCCCGGCGTGCGCGAACTCGTAGCCGCGCGCCGCGAGCTCGTCACCGAGCTCGGCGGCGAACGCCTCGTCGGACACCTTGGTCTCCTGCAGGCACACGACGTCGGGCTGACGGTCGTCCAACCAGGGCAGAAGTCGCGGTACCCGCTGCTTGACAGAGTTCACGTTCCAGGTCGCCAGGCGCATACCGGTCACCGTAGTCGGGGCCGCGAGCGGACTCGGAACCCGCACCGCCCTTCTAGCCCGACACCTGTAATCCGTGTCACAGTAGACCCGTGACAACCCAGCTCCCTCAGCGCGACGTGATCGCAGCATCGTGGCGACGCGTGCAGTCGTCGGGCCTGGAGCCCGACGATCGTCCCGTCCCGACGCTCTCCGACATCGCCGCCGCCGACCCGCTCCTCGACGCCGCGCGGCCCGTGCTCGCGCGCGCGGCCGAGGTCCTCGGCGGAACCAAGACGGCGCTACTGCTGGTCGACGACCAGAGTCGGATGGTGGCCCGGGTGTCCGCGGACACCACCCTGGAGCGGCATCTCGCCGACTCCGGTGCCGTCGATGGCGCCGCCTTCGACGAGGAGGCGATGGGCACGACCGCCCTCGGCACCACCGCGGAGGTCCGCGGCGACCTCGTCATCAACGGCGGCGAGCACTACCTGGAGCAGTTCCGGAGGCTGAGCTGCTTCGGCCGCCCGATCATCCACCCCGCCACCCGCCGCGTGGCGGGCGTGATCTGCATGACGGAGATCGCGCCCCGCATCAACCCGCTGTCGGTGCCGCTGGTCCGCGGGCTCGTCGACGACATCGCCGAGCGACTGCTGAACCGCTCCCACGCCGAGCACCGGGCCGTCGTCGCGGCGTTCGAGAAGGCATCCCGGCGGCGCGACGTCGCGGTCGCCGCGGTGGGCGACGACCTGCAGCTCACCAACACTCTCGCGGCCGGTCTGCTGGGCCCGGGCGACTTCGGCACCCTGCGCATGATGGTCCACGAGGGTTCCTCTCGCAACCGCACCATGACGCTGGTGTCGGGGATCGTCGCCGACGTCGCCGTCGACCGTCTCCCGGGTGTCCGGCACGCGGCCGTCTTCCGTCTGCGCCCGCGCTTGGATCACGACCAGGCTTCCGTCCTGGCGGCCCCCACGACCACCGACGTGGCGTCGATCGCGATCTGCGGCGAGCCGGGAACCGGTCGCAGTTCTCGCGCCGAGGCCCTGGTCCCCGCCGATCGAGTGCTGCTCGACGTCGCCGCCCGCCTGCTCGACGGCACCGTCCCGGACCTCGCCGGCGCGATCCGAGAAGCGCGGTCGCGGGAGACCGGACTGGTGATCGACGGCGCCGACCTCCTCGACGACCGCTCGCTCCGCCTCCTCCAGACGGCGATCGCGACGTACGAGCCGGGCAGGCCGCCGATCGTCGTCATCTCGGAGCCGGCAACGGGTGGTTCGTCCTCCCTCGCCGCGGTGCTCGGCCGCTGCCGCAGCCGGATCACGCTGCCGCCGCTGCGCCAGCGGACCAGTGAGATCGCCGCCATCGGACAGCAACTCGTCGAGCGGATCGATTCCCAGCTGGAGCTCGGATCCGACGCCGCCGACGCCCTGGTCTGCCAGGAGTGGCCGGGCAATCTGACCGAGCTGTCGATCGTGCTCGACGAGGCCGCCGCGGCGGTCCTGGCGCGCGGCTCCCGCCTGGTGACCGCCGCCGACCTGCCCGCCGAGTACCGCGGATCCACCCGCGCCTCTCGACTGATGGGCATGGAGCAGGCGGAGCGGCAGGCGATCATCGACGCGCTCGACGCGTCGGCCGGCAACAAGTCCCACGCCGCGAAGGCCCTGGGCGTCTCCCGGACCACGCTGTACGCCCGCATCCGGGCGCTGGGCATCGGCCGCTGACCCGACCGTCCAGCACCGTCCACCCGCGCTGTTCAGTTTCTGCACACGCACACCCCCTGGAAACGGGCGATAAATGATGCACGCCGCGCAGTGGTCCACATCACAGGCGGCAGAACCATCACACGCGCACCAGGAGGGTCCCATGACCGCAACGCTCGACTCCGCCCTGCTTCCCGAGGTCGCCGACTTCGTCTCCCGCGACCGCCAGATGCTCATCGGCGGACAGTGGGTCGACGCCGCGTCCGGCCGCACGTTCGCCACCGTCGATCCCGCGACCGGCCAGACCATCACCAATGTCCCGCACGGCGACGCCACCGACATCGACCGGGCGGTCGCCGCCGCCCGCGCCGCCTACGAGGGCCCGTGGGGTCGAATGAAGCCGAACGAGCGCGAGCGTCTGATCTGGCGCGTCGGCGACATCCTGTCCGAGCGCGCCCAGATCTTCGGTCAGCTCGAGGCCCTCGACAACGGCAAGTCCGTCGCCATCGCCACCGCCGTCGACGTCGGCTGGTCCGCCGACGTGTGGCGGTACAACGCCGGCCTGGCAACCAAGATCAAGGGCGCGTCGATCACCCCGTCGATGCCGTTCGCCGGACCGGACGCCGAGTTCCACGCCTACACCCGCCGAGAGTCCCTCGGCGTGTGCGGGCAGATCATCCCGTGGAACTTCCCGATCCTGATGGCCACGTGGAAGCTCGCCCCGGCGCTCGCCGCGGGCAACACCGTCGTGTTGAAGCCTGCCGAGCAGACGCCGCTCAGCGCACTGATGCTGGCCCAGGTCTTCGAGGAGGCAGGCTTCCCGCCCGGCGTGGTCAACGTCGTCACCGGTTTCGGCGAGGCGGGTGCCGCACTGTCGGCGCACATGGACGTCGACAAGGTGGCGTTCACCGGCTCCACCGAGGTCGGCAAGAAGATCGTGCAGGCCGCCACCGGCAACTTGAAGAAGGTCTCCCTCGAGCTCGGCGGCAAGAGCCCGAACATCGTGTACGCCGACGCCGACATCGAGGCCGCGGTCGCCGGATCGGTGGCCGCGTGGATGTTCAACCACGGCCAGTGCTGCGTCGCGGGCACCCGGCTGTTCGTGCAGCGCAGCATCTTCGACGAGTTCACGCAGGCTGTCGCCGACGCCGCGTCGCAGGCCAAGATCGGACCGGGACTCGACCCGACCACCGAGCTCGGACCGCTGGTCTCGCAGGAACAGTTCGACCGCGTCTCCCGCTACATCAACGAGGGTCTGGCCGACGGCGCCCGCGCCCTCACCGGCGGCAAGCGCTGGGGCGATCAGGGCTACTTCATCGAGCCGACCGTCTTCGTCGACGTGAAGCCGGAGTACTCGATCGTCGAGGAGGAGATCTTCGGTCCGGTCGTCGCCGCCCTTCCGTTCGACGACGAGGACGACGTCGCCCGCGCCGCCAACAACTCCGTCTACGGTCTCGCCGCGGGCATCTGGACCAAGGACATCTCGAAGGCACACCGGACCGCCGCGAAGGTGAAGGCCGGCTCGGTGTGGGTGAACCAGTACAACGGCTTCGACACCGCCCTCCCCTTCGGCGGCTTCAAGCAGTCGGGGTGGGGCCGCGAGCTCGGCGACTCCGCCCTCGACCTCTACACCCAGACCAAGTCCGTCAACATCGCTCTCTGATCAAAGGACCCCTCATGAAGACCAAAGCAGCAGTCCTCCTCGAGCCCGGCAAGCCCTTCGAGATCATGGAACTCGACCTCGACGGCCCCGGCCCGGGCGAGGTCCTCATCAAGTACACCGCCGCAGGCCTCTGCCACTCCGATCTCCACCTCACCGACGGCGACCTCCCGCCCCGCTACCCCATCGTCGGTGGTCACGAGGGCTCCGGAATCATCGAGGAGGTGGGCCCCGGCGTCACCAAGGTGAAGCCCGGCGACCACGTGGTGTGCAGCTTCATCCCGAACTGCGGCACCTGTCGCTACTGCTCCACGGGCCGGCAGAACCTGTGCGACATGGGCGCCACCATCCTCGAGGGCTCCATGCCCGACGGCACCTTCCGCTTTCACGGGAACGGCCAGGACTTCGGCGCCATGTGCATGCTCGGCACGTTCTCCGAGCGTGCCACCATCTCGCAGCACTCGGTCGTCAAGGTCGACGACTGGCTGCCGCTGGAGACCGCTGTCCTCGTCGGCTGCGGCGTCCCCTCCGGTTGGGGCACAGCGGTCAACGCGGGCAATCTGCGCGCGGGCGACACCGCCGTCATCTACGGCATCGGCGGCCTCGGCATCAATGCGGTTCAGGGCGCGGTCAGCGCGGGCTGCAAGTACGTGGTCGTCGTCGACCCGGTGGAGATGAAGCGCACCGAGGCGCTGAAGTTCGGCGCCACGCACGCCTTCGCGACCGCCGAGGAGGCGCAGGAGAAGGTGACCGAGCTGACCTGGGGCAAGGGCGCCGACGCCGCCCTCATCCTGGTCGGTACCGTCGACGTCCCGGTGGTCCAGGCGGCCACCGCTGTCATCGGCAAGGGCGGCAAGGTGGTCATCACCGGTCTGGCCGACCCCGCCAAGCTCACCGTCCAGGTCTCGGGTGCGGATCTGACGCTGAACCAGAAGACGATCATGGGCACGCTCTTCGGTTCGATGAATCCGCAGTACGACATCGTGAAGCTGCTGCGCCTGTACGACGCCGGTCAGCTGAAGCTCGACGAGCTGGTGACCCAGCGTTACTCACTGGAGGACGTCAATCAGGGCTACCAGGATCTGCGCGACGGGAAGAACATCCGCGGCGTGATCATGCACGAGTCGTAGGCCTCGTCCCCCCGAACTCCGCGGGCTCATCGGTGATCGACACCGGTGGGCCCGCGGTTTCCATTCGCCGGTCGCCAGGAGGATGTCCTCCCGCCGTGCGTCAGGCCGGGTGCCCCGGTTCGAGGTCGTCGACGTCGGCCAGTCCCGCCAAGCCTCCGCGCCCGCCGGCCGACCCGCCGCCGGCGACCGGAGCGAGGACGTGGCACGTGTGGTCGCCGACGTCGTGCCGAGCCAGCACTCGGCCGACGAACCAGGCCTCGGCGTCGGACAGGATCGGCACGCCGTGCGGTCCCGGAACCCATCGACAGCGCTCGAACTTGTCGACCTCGTCCCCGGTCTCTCCGCCGAACAGTCGCACCAGATCCAGGTGCTCGCGGGAGACCACGTGCACACCGAGGTGACCGGTCGCCGCGGCGATGGGATAGGTGTGGTTCTGTCGCGAGATCCCGGCCACGAACCGCTCCGGTTCAATACTCATCTGCGCGGCGAAACCCACCAGGCAACCCGCTCGGCGACCGTCGGCGGCTGCCGTCACCAGGTAGACGGATGAGTCGATCGAGGCCATCATCGCTTCGAAACCGCGCACCGGACCGTCGTCCATGCCCGCCCCTTCTGCTCGCGCGTGGCCGTTACCCGGCCACCACGACCGACCCTACGCCGCGGCGGGCCCGACTACGCTCTGTGCATGTCCGGCACCCGCGCGCAGCCGACCCGAGAGGAACAGGCTGCGGTTCTGAAGGAGTCCATCTATCTCGTCTTCGCGACGCTCTCGGTGACGCTGGCGATCCGAGCGCACGGGGACGTGAGCGCCCCCGCCGCGCTGGCCACCCTCGCCGTGACGCTCGGAGGCACGGTGCTCGCCGTCTTCACCGCAGACGTCCTCGCTCACACGGTGGTCCACGGCGTGATGATGAGCCGTCACGAGTTCGCGCACGCCGTGCGGACGAGTTTCGGCGCGCTGTCGTCGGTGACGCTGCCCTTCGTGTTCCTCTGTGTCAGCCTGATCACCGGCTGGGACGTGAACGCGGCGCTGCTCGCGTCGACGATCGCCCTCACCGTCGCCCTGGTCCTGATCTGCGCGAGAGCCGTACATCGGGTGGGCCTCAGCTGGAAGCAGCAGGTGGTGATGCTGACGATCGAAGCCGCGCTGGCGCTGGCAGTGATCGCCCTGCAGGTGATGGCGCACTCCTGACCCGAGCCCCGGCGCGATCAGTCCAAGGCCGCGGTCAGCTGCTCCACCCACGCCGCCTGGACCCCGGCGCGTCTGCGCGAATCGTCGGTCAGCGTGTCGGCCAGGCCGAAGCCGCGGGCGAGGTCGAGGGTGATCTGCGCCAGCCGGTAGGCCTGCGGGCGGGTCCCGTCGGGGTCGAGTCCGGAGACGACGAAGGCGTGTGCCGCTCGGCCCATCTTGGCCTCCAGCGGACGGATCACGTCGGCGAGGGCGGGATCGGACGCCGCGGCGGCCCACACCTGAAGCGCGGCCTTGAACGACGTTCCCGTATAGATCGAGACGGCCTGCTCCACCACCGCGGCGATCCGGCCCGGGCCCGACGGGATGCTCTCCAGTGAGTGTCCGACGTCCTCGGTCATGTCGTCGTACATCTGCTCGATGACCGCGGTGAACAACGCCTCCCTCGTCGGAAAGTGATGTTGCGCCGCGCCTCGTGAGACACCGGCCTCCTCCGCGACCTTCGCGACCGTCGTCGCGGCCCAGCCACGGGTCGCGAGCAAGTCGACAGTCGACGCCAGCAGCCGCTCCCGAGTGGCTCGGGACCGGTCCTGCTGCGGTTCACGGAGTGGCGCGTTCATCAGCGGCTAGTGTCCCACTCCGGTCGACGCTTGCTGAGGAAGGCCGTCATTCCCTCCCGCGCCTCGTCGGACGCGAACAGTCGCATCGACTCCTCGGCGCGCGCCTGCGCCTGCACGTCGAAGCCGTCGAGCAGCGCCGCGGTGGTCAGCTTCTTGCTCACCGACAGTCCTTGCGGGGACGCCTTGCGGATGCCTTCCAGCACACTGTCGAGTTCAGCGGCGAGGTCGTCGTCCGTGGCGCAGGCGGCGGTCACCAAGCCGATTCCGGCCGCGGTGTCGGCGCCGAACTTCTCTCCGGTCAGGAAGTATCGGCCGGCTGCCCGGGCGGACATCTTGGCCAGCAACGGGATCGAGATGATCGAGGCCGCAAGGCCGAGCCTGGACTCGGTGAGAGCGAAGGTGGCGGCCGGTCCGGCGAGCGCGATGTCGGCCGCGCCGACCAACCCCAGTCCACCGGCACGGACGTGTCCGTCGGCGACGACGATCACCGGCTTGTCGAGTTCGAGGACGGTGCGGATCAGTCCGACCATCGCACGACCGCCCTCGGCGGTCGCCTCCTCGGGGCTCAGACCGCGCTTGAGCGCCTCCCCCAGATCCGCGCCCGCACAGAACGTCCCGCCGGTGTGCGTCAGCACGACCGCCCGAATCTCCTCGTCGGTCGCGGCATCGAACGCCGTCTGCAGCTGCGCGACGAGCGCCGAGCTGAGCGCATTGCGGTTGGCGGGTGAGTCGAGCGTGACGGTGAGGACGGACGCGTCTACGGCGGTGTGGACGAGGATGTCGTCGGTCATGGTTCTCCTTCTGAAGGTCGATGAGGAAGGCCCGTACTCGGCTGGTCGCAACTACCGGATTGTCGATTCTCCGCGAACGAAGCGAGTCGGGCGTATCGAGACCGCGCAGGTCAACGGCCTCGATACGCTCCTCACTCTGTTCCTCGCTACTCGACGAACCTGAAAGGGCGAGAGCCGCAGTCGAAACCCCGCGACGTCCGCTGGAAAGGGCGGCGAAACGGGATCAGTACGACTTCGGCAGTCCCAGGCTCGTCTGCGCGACGAAGTTCAGGATCATCTCGCGGCTCACCGGAGCGATGCGCGTCAGGCGCGACAGCGGGAGCAGCGCGGCCAGACCGTATTCGACGGTGAGACCGTTGCCGCCCAGGGTCTGGATGGCCTGGTCGACGATCTTGGCGGTGGCCTCGCCCGCCGCGTACTTCGCCATGTTGGCGGGGACCGCGGCGCCCCAGTCGTCGCCCGCGTCGTACAGGGTGGCGGCCTTCTGCATCATCAGCTTGGCCATCTCGAGCTCGATCTTGCCCTGCGCGAGAGGATGAGCGATCGCCTGGTGCGCCCCGATCGGCGTCTTCCAGACGGTCCGATCGTTCGCGTACTCGACGGCGCGGTCGAGCGCGTAGCGGCCCATGCCGATCGCCGACGCGGAGGCCATGATCCGCTCCGGATTGAGACCGGCGAAGAGCTGACTCAGCGCGGCGTCCTCGGATCCCACCAGCGCGTCGGACGGGAGCCGGACGTCGTCGAGGAAGAGGGTGAACTGCTTCTCCGGGTTCAGCATCTCCATGTCGATGATCTGATGCTCGAAGCCCGGTGTGTCGGTGGGCACGATGAACAGCGCGGGCTTGAGCCTGCCGGTCTTGGCATCCTCGGTCCGCGCCACGATGAGCACCGCCTGCGCTTGGTCGACGCCGGAGATGAAGACCTTGCGGCCGTTGAGGATCCAGTCGTCGCCGTCACGGCGAGCGGTGGTCGTGATCTGATGCGAGTTCGATCCGGCGTCGGGTTCGGTGATGCCGAAGGCCATGGTGATCGAGCCGTCGGCGAGGCCCGGGATCCACCGCTGCTTCTGGTCGTCGGTTCCGAAGCGGGCGATGATGTTGCCGCAGATGGCCGGCGAGACGACCATCATGAGCAGCCCGCTGCCGCCGGCGGCGAGTTCCTCCATCACGATCGCGAGCTCGTACATTCCGGCGCCACCGCCGCCGTACTGCTCCGGCAGGTTGACGCCGATGAAGCCGAGTTCGCCGGCCTCCTGCCACAGTTCGTCGGTCTTGCGTCCCTGTCGGGCGCAGTCGCTGAAGTACTGCTGGCCGTACTTCTTCACCAGCGCGGCCACGGCCTCGCGCAGCGCTGTCTGCTCTTCGGTCTCGATGAAACTCATTGGGGCTCCTGGAGTTCGGTTGGAGATAGGTCTGGTCCCGCGAGGGCTCACTCCGCGGATGGTTCCTCTTCGGTGATCACGGCGAGCACATCGCCCACCGAGAGCTGCCGTCCCGGCTCCACCGCGAGGACGGACACCACGCCGTCGGCGGGTGCTTTGATGGTGTGCTCCATCTTCATCGCTTCGAGCCACAGCAGCGGCTGTCCGGCCGTCACGCGATCGCCTTCGGCCACCGCCACCCGGATCACCGAACCGGGCATCGGCGCCAGCAGCGAACCGGGCCGTTCCACGGACGCCGGGTCGACGAACCGCGGTGCGCGGGTCAGTGTCACCGATGCGCCCGGCCAGTCGACGAACACCCGGTCGCCGACCGCGCTCACCTCGTAGCGGCGCACCACGCCGCCGCGCGAGAGCACCACCTCGGTGGGCTCGACGGACTCCACGGTCGCATCGTCCAGATCGGGCAGTTCGGCTCGCCCGTCGCGCCCGAAGCGATACCGCGCCACGATCTCGGTCCCATCGGCGGCGAGGTAGGTCTTGCGCTGGTAGTCGGAGGCGATGTTGCGCCAGCCCGACGGCGCCGCCGGGACCGCACGGGCGTCGGCGCGGTTGCGCGCCGACTGCGCCAGCGCCGCGACGGTCGCCGCCACCACGTCCGCGCCGTCGCCGGCGAGCGGCCGCGACAACTCGGCGATCCGCTCGTCGCTGAGGTAGCCGGTGTCGGTCGCGCCGGCGAGGAAGTCGGCCTCGCGCAAGGTGTTCACGAGCATGTCGCGGTTGGTGACGACACCGTGGATGCGCGCGTCCGAGAGGGCACGGGCCAGCACGGCCGCCGCCTGGTCGCGGTCGGGAGCCCAGGAGATCACCTTGGCGAGCATCGGATCGTAGAAGGTCGAGATCTCGCTGCCGTCGGTGATTCCCGAGTCCACGCGGACCCCGGGCCGCTCCAGCAGCCCGAACCGGGTGGCGGCGGGGAGGTCGATGCGCGCGACGGTGCCCGACTGCGGCTGCCAGTCGTGCGCGGGATCCTCGGCGTAGAGCCGCACCTCGATCGCGTGGCCGACGCCGCCCGCCGGAGCGGTCGCCGGAATCTGTCCCAGCGGCTCGCCCCGGGCCACGCGCAGCTGCCACTCCACGAGGTCGACGCCGGTGGTCAGCTCGGTGACCGGATGCTCCACCTGCAGTCGCGTGTTGGTCTCCAGGAAGAAGAACTTGCCGGTCTCGTCGGCGAGGAACTCGACGGTGCCCGCGCCTCGGTAGCCGATCGACTCGACCGCCTTGCGCGCGGCCGCGAAGAGCTTGTCGCGCATGTCGGCACCGATCCGCTCCACGAGCGGTGCCGGAGCCTCTTCGACCACCTTCTGATGCCGGCGCTGGATCGAGCATTCCCGCTCGCCGACCGCCCAGATCTGGCCGTGGTCGTCGGCCATCACCTGGACCTCGATGTGGTGGCCGCGCTCGATGTACGGCTCGCAGAACACGGTCGGATCGCCGAACGCCGACTCCGCTTCGCGCCGGGCCGCGGCGACGGCGTCGCTCAACTCGCCCAGTTCGCGGACGATCCGCATGCCGCGTCCGCCGCCGCCCGCGGAGGCTTTGATCAGCAGCGGAAGATCATCGGCGGTGACCGATTCGGGATCGATGTCCTTGAGCACCGGCACACCGGCGCCCTCCATCAGCGCCTTCGCGTTCACCTTGGAGCCCATCGCGGTGATCGCGGCGGGCGGCGGACCGATCCACGTCAGTCCGGCGTCGATCACGGCTTGCGCGAACTCGGCGTTCTCCGAGAGGAATCCGTACCCGGGATGGATCGCGTCCGCGCCCGCCGCCTGTGCGGCGGCGATGATCTTCTCACCGCGCAGGTACGTCTCGGCCGAGGTGGAACCCGGCAGTCGGACCGCGGCGTCGGCGGCCCGCACATGCGGGGCGTCGGCGTCTGGATCGGAGTACACCGCGACGGTGCGCAGGCCCATCGTGACGCAGGTGGTGAAGACCCGGCACGCGATCTCGCCGCGGTTGGCGACGAGCACGCTGGTGATCGGCTTCTGAGAGATGGCTGTAGTCATGTGCAGATTCCTCACATCCGGAAGACGCCGAAGTTGCTGGTGCCCTCGACCGGGGCGGACGCGATGGCCGAGAGCGCCTGGCCGAGCACCGTCCGGGTGTCGCGCGGGTCGATGACGCCGTCGTCGTAGAGCATCCCGGACAGGAACATCGGCACCGACTCGGCCTCGATCTGCGCCTCGATCATGGCGCGCATTCCGGCGTCGGCCTCCTCGTCCACGGTGCCGCCGCGTGCCTCGGTGGCCGCACGGGAGACGATCGAGATGACGCCCGCGAGCTGCGCGGCGCCCATCACCGCACTCTTGGCGCTGGGCCACGCGAACAGGAAGCGGGGGTCGTACGCCCGGCCGCACATGCCATAGTGGCCCGCTCCGTAACTCGCGCCCATCAGGATCGAGATGTGCGGCACCGTCGAGTTCGACACCGCGTTGATCATCATCGAGCCGTGCTTGATGATGCCGCCCTGCTCGTATTCCTTGCCGACCATGTAGCCGGTGGTGTTGTGCAGGAACAGCAGCGGCGTGTTGCTGCGGTTGGCCAGTTGGATGAACTGAGTGGCCTTCTGCGATTCGGCCGAGAACAGCACGCCCTGCGCGTTCGCGAGGATACCGACCGGGTAGCCGTGGATCCGGGCCCAGCCGGTGCACAGCGAGGTGCCGTACTCGGGTTTGAACTCGTCGAAGTCGGAGTCGTCGACGACGCGCGCGATCACCTCGCGCGGGTCGAAGGGGATCTTCAGATCGGGAGGAACGATGCCGAGCAGCTCCTCCGGGCTGTACCGGGGTTCGCGGACCGGCTCGGCGATCGGCTCCGGTCCCTGCTTGCGCCAGTT
The DNA here is from genome assembly GCF_047041125.1 of Gordonia sp. LUNF6. Taxonomy (NCBI): domain Bacteria; kingdom Bacillati; phylum Actinomycetota; class Actinomycetes; order Mycobacteriales; family Gordoniaceae; genus Gordonia; species Gordonia sp. LUNF6. The sequence continues at coordinate 719,792 of NZ_CP178181.1, read as the reverse complement.
GAGGCGGGCGACGATCCGCCTGCCGATCCGCACCGCGTCCTGCTCGTCGGCCGCGAGGTAGTCGCCGAGTCCGGAGACGCGGGCGTGCATCTTGGCGCCGCCCAGTTCCTCGTCGTCGCTCTCCTCACCCGTGGCCATCTTGACCAGGGGCGGGCCGCCGAGGAAGACCTTGGAACGGTCCTCGATCATCACGACGTGATCGCTCATTCCGGGGACGTAGGCACCGCCCGCCGTGGAGTTGCCGAAGACCAGTGCGATGGTCGGGATGCCCGCCGCCGACAGTTGCGTCAGATCGCGGAACATCCGTCCGCCGGGGACGAAGACCTCTTTCTGCGTCGGGAGGTCGGCACCGCCGGACTCCACGAGCGAGATGACCGGGAGCCGGTTCTGCCGGGCGATGTCGTTGCACCGGAGGATCTTCCGCAGCGTCCACGGGTTAGAGGTGCCGCCCTTGACCGTCGGATCGTTGGCGACGATCAGGCATTCGGTGCCTTCGACGACGCCGATGCCGACCACCACCGAGGCGCCCACAGTGAACTGCGAGCCGTACGCCGCGAGCGGGCAGAGTTCCAGGAAAGGCGAATCCTCGTCGACCAGCAGCTCGATTCGCTCGCGCGCGGTCATCTTCCCGCGTTTGCGGTGCCGCTCGACGTACTTCTCGCCGCCGCCGGCGAGGACTTTGCGGAACTCCAATTCGAGTTCGGCCAGTTTGGCGTTCATCGCCTCGACGTTGGCCGCGAACTCCGCCGACGAGGTGTCGATCTTGCTCCTCAGAACCGTCATGCCTGGTACCCCAATCGCTTCGCCGCCAGTCCGGTCAGGATCTCGTTGGTGCCGCCGCCGATGCCGATGATGCGCATGTCGCGGTACTGGCGTTCCACCTCCGACTCCCGCATGTAACCCATTCCGCCGTGCAGTTGGACCGCCTTGTTCGCCACCCACTCGCCCGCCTCGACAGCGGTGTTCTTCGCGAAGCAGATCTCGGCGATGAGGTCGTCGCCCGACGACACCTTCCGTTCGACGACCGCCCGGGTGTAGGTCCGCGCCACGTCGATCCGGCGTGCCATCTCCGTGACCGTGTCCTGCACGGACTGCCGGGAGATGAGCGGCTTGCCGAAGGTCTCCCGGTTCCGCACCCAGTCGAGGGTCAGGTCCAGGCACCGCTGCGCGCTCGCGTACGCCTGGGCCGCCAGCGAGGCGCGCTCGGTGACGAAGGCCTGCGCGATCTGCGCGAAGCCGGAGTTCTCGGCACCGACGAGGTTCGCGGCCGGCACGCGGACGTCGGTGAACGACAGTTCCGCGGTGTCGGAACTGAGCCAGCCCATCTTGTCGAGCTTGCGCGCCACCTCGAATCCCGGCGTGCCCTTCTCGATCACCAGCAGCGAGACTCCCGCGGCGCCGGGCCCTCCGGTCCGGACCGCCGCGACGACGAAGTCGGCACGCACCGCCGAGGTGATGAATGTCTTGGAGCCGTTCACCACGTAGTGGTCCCCGTCGCGCACGGCGCTGGTGCGCAGGTGGCCGACGTCGCTGCCGCCACCGGGTTCGGTGATCGCGAGGCTGCCGATCTTCTCGCCCGCCAGGGTCGGCCGGACCCACTTGTCGATCTGGGCCGGGTCGTTCGCGGCGATCAGATGCGGCAGCGCGATGCCGTGGGTGAACAGCGAGGCGAAGACGCCGCCCGCGACGCCCTGACAGTGCAGTTCCTCCACCAGGATCATCGAGTCGATCAGGTCGCCGCCGCTGCCGCCGATCTCCTCCGGCACGCCGAGACCGAACAGTCCCAGTTCGGCCGCGGCCAGGTGTGTCTCGCGCGGAATCAGTCCCTCGCGCTCCCACTCGTCCTGATACGGCAGAATGTGCCGCTTGGCGAAACCGGCGATACTCGCGCGGAGTTCACGCCGTTCCGGTGAATCCCAGATGTCACTGGCGATGGGCACGGATCAGTTCCCTTCTGTCTTGCTGAAACGGGTCGGGATCGGTACCACGCGCGAGCGCAGCCACTCTCCCAGCCCCTTGGCCTGCGGATCGAAGCGGACGTTCTCGGCGACGCCGCGCCCGAGCACCTGCTCGATCACGAAGTTGACGGCCCGCAGATTCGGAAGCGGGTACCGATGCACGGTCAGGTCCGCGACCTCCGGCAGCAGTTCCTTGAGCTTGGCGACGCTGAGCGTCTCGTCGAGCCATGCGTACTCGTCGTCGGTCCGGGCCCAGAGCCCGATGTTGGCGCTGCCGCCCTTGTCCCCCGATCGGGCACCGGCCACGGTGCCGAGCGGAAGGTCGACGGTCTCGCCCCAGTCGGTCGACGACGCCGCCGCCGGGACGCTCTCGTCGACGATCGGTTCCGCGCGAAGCGGCGACGGATCGATTCGCACGGTGACCCCGTCGGGCTGGTTCACCTGGTGGGGAACCAGCGCGGCGTCGACGTAGCCGGGCTCGAAGACGCCGTACGGCGAACCGTTGCCGGGAGGTGCGGTGAGGGTGAAACCCGGGTAGCTCGCGAGCGCGAGTTCGACTGCCGCACCGGTGAACTGCCGTCCGGCCTTCTTGGGGTCGGTGTCGCGGGCCACGCAGCGCAGCATCGCGCTGGCCTGCTCCTCGGTGTCGGCGTCGGGACGGTCGAGGCGGACCAGCTCCCAGGTGAGTTCGGCGGGACGCTGCCCGAGCGCGGCCTCGAACTGCTTCTGGAACAACTCGGCCTTGGCCTCGATGTCGAGGCCGGTGAGCACCACCTCGAACTCGTTGCGGATGCCGCCCAGATGATTGAGCGAGACCTTCAGGTCCTTCGGCGGCGCCTCTCCCCGCACCCCGCTCACCCGCACGCGGTCGGTGCTCTCCTGCGCGAGTTCGACGGTGTCGATCCGCGCGGTCGCGTCGGGGTTGTAGTACCGCGGCCCGCCGATCTCGTAGAGCAGTTGCGCCGTGACCGTTCCGACCTGCACCGCGCCGCCCGTGCCCTCGTGTTTGGTGATGACCGAACTGCCGTCGGCGTGCACCTCGGCGATGGGGAAGCCGAGCCACGTCATGTCCGGGATCTCGGTGAAGAACGAATAGTTGCCGCCGGTGGCCTGGGCGCTGCACTCGATGATGTGCCCGGCCACCACCGCACCCGCGAGCTGATCGAGGTCTTCGTAGCCCCAGCCGAAGACCGACGCCGCCGACCCGACCACCAGCGAGGCGTCGGTGACACGGCCGGTGACGACGATGTCGGCGCCCGCGTCGAGCGCTGTCTTGATACCGAATCCGCCGAGGTAGGCGTTGGCCGTGATCGGTGATCCCAGCCCGAGTTCACCCGCCCGCCCGACGATGTCGTCACCGTTGACGAAGGCGACCCGGCGATCCACGTCGAGGCGGTCGACCAGTTCCCTGAGCGCCACCGCGAGGCCGTGCGGGTTGAGTCCGCCGGCGTTGACGACCACCTTGACGTCCTTCTCGGCGACGAGGTGCAGGTTCTCCTCCATCTGCCGCAGGAAGGTCTTCGCGTAACCGAGGTCGGGGTTCTTCATGCGGTCACGGCCGAGGATCAGCATGGTGAGTTCGGCGAGGTAGTCGCCGGTGATGAAGTCGAGATCGCCGCCTTCGAGCATCTCGCGGACCGCGCTGAAGCGGTCGCCGTAGAAGCCGGAGACGTTGCCGATCCGGACCGGACGCGATGCGTCGGACATCATTCCTCCTGGTGTTTCACGCGTGTGGGTGCGGGTGCGGCCGGCGCTCAGGACCTCTGGGGCGCTCGGCCGGCGCCGGGAGGTCCGGCGAAGGCCTGGGCTATCCGCGACCACGCGGCGGCCTCGTCGCCGATGAACTCGAGGTTCAGATCGTCGAGGTGCCGTCGCTGAGTCACGAGTTCGCAGAAGTCCACCGCCGGGCCGCGGACGATGTCGGTCGCGTCTTCCGGTCCCCACGTCCACAGCCGGCCCGACGGCGCGGTGATCTCGTAGCGGAACGGTTCGGCCGGGGCGTCGAGCCCGTTGACCAGGTAGGCGAAATCGCGGGTTCGGACCCCGAGGTGCACCACGTTCTTGATGCGGTCGCCCTCGGGACGCTTCACACCGAGCGCGTCGGCGACGTCGAGACCGTGTGCCCAGGTCTCCATCATCCGCGCGGTCGCCATCGACGCCGCGGACATCGGCGGACCGAACCACGTGAGCTTGGTGCCCTCCGGGACCGCGACCAACGCACCGCCGAGCCGGTCGCGCGTCTTGCGCCAGTCAGCCAGGAGTTCGGCGGGCGGCCTGGCCGCCTCGGTCTCCGCTGCCGCGTCCACGAAGCCCGACGGGTCGCCCATCGCCTGCTCGACGAGGTCGCCGAACCCCGCGGGATCGGTGATCGACAGCAGGGACACGCGGTCGGTCCAGTGCAGGTGACCGATCTGGTGCGCCACCGTCCACCCCTGGGCCGGCGTCGGGGTGGCCCACTGTTCGTCGGAGAGCTCCGCGACGAGGCCGTCGAGGGATTCCGATTCCGCCTGCAATGCCTGAACGAGTTCATCGACGATCGCCATGCGCCCAGCGTCACACGGATCGGCAAACAAATCAAGCGTGAATGATTGTTTCTCTTCCGGACCCCGCGCGAGTGGCACCGGTCTCATCCGAGTCCGCGAGTTTCGCCCCGCGCGCTGTCCCCTGATAGGACGGACCCATGACGAGTCACGCCCCGCCGATCGCCGACCCGTTCACCACGTTCGCCATCGGCCGGGACACCGACGTCGACGCACCGGTGTTGGTCCAGAAGCTCGGCAGCGGCGTCACCGATCACCGCGGCCTCATCGAACTGCCGGCTCTCACGGTGCTCTTCGACGACGTCGGTGGCGTTCCCTTCTACCGGCTCGACGCCGCGTCGTCGTCGATGCAGGCACGGCTCACGATGTCGATGGTGCGGCGTCCCGCGCCCCACGACGTGCTCCGCGCGAGCGCCGACCTCCGCATGCACGACGACGCGTTCGGCACCACGTCGGTCACCATCGCCGGGTCCGCGGGTGAGACGGTGTGCTTCGGCACCGCTCGCAACGTCCGGGTCGGTCGTCCCACCAGCGGCGACCTTCAGTGGCATCCGGAACAGCCCGCACCCGACGGCGTACCCGCGGTCGAGCGGATCGACCCGTCCCTCTCCGGTGCCGAGGTGGTCGCGAAGCTGATCGACGGTTCGCTCCCGATGGGCCCGATCTCAGAGATCCTCGACGGCGGCGTCACGGGAACCGGCGACGACGGCTCCGTCGACGTGCAGTTCACCACCGCACCGTGGATGCGCAACCTCATGGGCACCATGCACGGCGGAGTGATCGCCGCGATGCTCGCCCAGGCGTGCTCGTTCGGAGCCCAGCGCAATGTCCGCGCCGGCGGCGGCTACCAGCTGATCGACTTCACCTGCGAATTCCACCGGTCGCCCGTCGTCGACGGCCGCCGCGTGCGCATCGACGTCGTGCCGGTCAAGCTCGGGCGCCGTCTCTGCCTCTTCGACGCCCGCATGTACGACGGCGACCGACTCCTCGGACGGGCGACGGCCGACGCGCGCTTCGACGTCTGACGTCGCGCCTGCCGGCGACAGATCCCCCGTCCGGGACGGGGGTTTCGTCGCCGAGCCTCGCGTCCGCGATGCCGCGGGGAGGATCCCGAACCGCGACAGCTGCCGTCGCAGCAGCGGCACCATCTGCCCGAACGCCAAGTGTTCGGTCGTCCACCGCACCACGTGCAGATCGGGCGCGCAGTTCGTCCTCGCGCAGCTTCTCGGCGATCACCACGTCGTCAGCCGGCTGATCCGGCTTCCGCATCTCCCGCCGGTACTTCCCGAAACCGTCGAACTCCGCCACCACGGACCCATCCCAGTCGTAGTCGCAGATCGCCGTCCGGCCGCTCGGCAGACGGTAGCGGGTCTGAAGCTCGGGAACTGGCAGTCCGGCCTCGATCATCTGTGCCCGCCCCACGACTCGCCGGGGTTGTCCGACCGCCCGTCCGCATGACGCAGCGCCCGACGCGCCCGGGCGACTCCGCGCCGCGGCCGTGCGAGCTCCGCGAGCAGTACGCCGCGATCCGCACCGAGCCGCAGTGCGCTGTCCATGACCGACAGGGCCCGCGGAAAGTCCGGCACCGAGAGCGCCACGTCGACCGCGGTCCGCGAGATCGACGTCACCGCGAGCCCATTGACCTCGACGACCTCGTCGTCGCGCAGTCCCCCGCTGTGTATCACGCGGTGGGGTCGACGGTGACCGCCGTTGCTGCGACCGTTGGTGAGGTGAATGCTCGTGAGATCGGGACGCAGAGTCCCGAGCCCGAGGACTGCGGCCGCAGACTCGTGACTGAGCACGTTGCCGCAGTCGCGGGCGGTTCCGACAGCGGCCGCCACGCACCGGAGCCGATAGCGGTCCCGCAGCGCCTGCCCCGGGTCCGGACCGAGCGACTCACGCGTCACGTACACGCCCCGTCCCACCGGTATCAGCGTGTGTCTGCGAACGGCCTCCCGGATCTCGCGTTCGGTGACTCCGGAATCCAGGGCGACGCCGCGCCAGATGAGTCCGTATCGATCTGCAGGCCACATATCTCTTTAGACGCGACCGGGCCCAAGACGGTTCCATCCGCCGTCCACAGCCCACGATCCGCCATCCGCAGCAGCGCCACTCAGCGACAGATCCCCCGTCCGGGACGGGGGATCTGTCGCCGAGCCTCGCGTCTACCCGAGGCACACGTCCACAGGCGCGCCCCTCTCCTCACACCACCGAGAGCGGCAGGGGCTTCGACGGACCGCGGTCGGCGAAGGTGAACGACGACCCGGCCGAGAAGCGCACGATGGCGACCTCGTCGCACTCGGGCTGCGGATCGCCGCGGCCGACGGTCACCACGAGTTCGTCGCCGTTCACGGCACTCTCTTCGACGACCCACGTCGGCTCGACCGCCCGCACCGCCGACGCGATCGCACCGAGCCGGCCCGCGGCCAACAGCCGCATCCACGCGCCGTCCTCCACCGCAGGCGAATCCACTCGAATGCGCACGCGAACGCCGTCACCGTCTTCGCGCACCTGCGCGACCACCCCCGTGTACTGCTCGGGGCCGAACACCGGGTGCGCGTTCAAAACGCCGGCGAGCGCCGTCGCGTCGGACCGACCGTCGAACAGCGCGGCCGACAATCGTTCGGCGGTGATCCCCGCGATGCCGATGAGCTGCTTCTCGAGGATCTCGTCCGCGCGCGCAGCATCGGTCCGGCGTCGCACGGATGCCAGGAATCCGATCGCGAGCAATTGGTGCTGCAAGGCCGTCTCCTCCGCGATCCGCACCAGTGCGGAGGTGGAGAACTCGTCGAAGGCCAGGTCCTCGACGAGCGGACCGCGGTAATCGGCGAGACCGTCGCCGGCGGACCCGTCGATCGGGCTGAGGGCGATCGACGCCGCCCGGGTTCGCAGAGTCGGCTCGGTGACCTCCGGCAACGGAAGCTCCTCGCGGTCGGGCTCGATCGTCACCGTCCACTCGCAGTGCGGCGTCCGGCCCGCGGGTACGCGGGGCGGTCGGTGCACCGGACGGATCCGCGCGCGCCGATTGGTCGCTATGGCGGTCGCATCGAATGTCGGATCCTCGATGTCGTGGCACATGGCCGTCACGTACTCGTCGCCCATCGGCTCCACGTCGAGAAGCGCGCCGCAGTGATCGAGCACGAACGAGCCGTGGTACCGATCGACGATCCGGTAGCGGAAGTCCATGAACTGCGGCGGCGCACCGATATCGAGCTGCAGGCATTTGAACATGTCCTCGACCCCGTCGCCCTCGATCCCGAGCGCGGTCCGCATCCGCCCCGTGTACACCGGGCTGGCCGCCATCCACTCCTCGATGGCGACCTGGGTCATGCCCTCGCGGCCGAACGCCGCGATCAGGTGTGCCATCCCGGACCGATCGATCAGCTGGCCCGACAGCAGCGACTCCGGGACCAGAGCCACCAACTGCGCGCGGGTCAGTCCGGCCAGGCTCACGGCAGGTCCCACAGGCCGACGGGCGACTGCCCGAGCGGATACCAACCGGGCAGGTTCCCCGGCGCGGACTTCTCGATGCGCTTGAGCATGCCGTCACTGCAGGCTTGATCGGTCAGCATCTCCAGGAACAGTGCCGAGACGTTCCCGAAGTCGAAGAAGTCGCGCTGCCAGCCGAACTGGAAGTTCCCCGCGTAACGGAACCAGCTCCCGCCGATGCCGTGCACCGCGTAGTGGGAACCGTCGGCTCGAGTGCTGACGTCAATCGGCCCGCTCACTGGGTTCCCGGCGCCGGAGTACACCTGGCGCCACAGCCCGATCATGTCGCCGGTCCGCTCGTCGATCACCCACGCCTGGTACGGATACTCCCAGCCCTCCAGGCCCTCCATCTCCTGGCCGAGCGCGATCTCTCGGATCTCGTCGCGGCCCACGGCCATGAAGTCCTTCTCCGGACCGTAGTTCCAGCCGTAGGTGGCGTCCTCGGTGTAGAAATCCGCGAGCGGGCGCCAGTCGCCCGCCTTCTCGGCTTCGACGTTGGCATCCAGCCAACGCTGCTTCATCTCGTCCAGTTCGGCACGGGGAAAAGCCATGTCATTCCTCCACGATCTTCAGTGCTTGGGTCGGGCAGAACCGAACAGCGGCCTCCACTTCGGCGCGCTGCGATTCGTCAGGGTTCTCGTTCAGGATCGTCACCGCGTCACGGCCCGCCTCGAAGACGTCGGGGGCTTCCAACTCGCACATCCCGTGTCCCTGACACAGATCCAGATCGACGACGACGCGCATCACCGCTCCCGCCGCCGATAGGCGACGCGGCACGGCTGCTGCAACTGCACGACCATCTTGGAATGGTCGTTGCGGTAGCTGTCCGGCTCCTGAACCAGGGAGAACTCATAGTTGCGCAGCAGCACCGAGAAGATCGCCTTCAACTGCATCATCGCGAACTGCGCGCCGACGCAGCGATGCCGTCCGGCACCGAACGGGATCCACGTCCAGCGATTGACCAGATCCTCCTGCCGCGGCTGCTCGTACCGAGCGGGATCGAAGGAGTCCGGGTCCGGAAAGTCCTCCGGCAGCCGGTTCGAGACCGCAGGCGAGACCGCGATCGACTGTCCGGCGCGAACCGTGACCCCGCCGACCTCGAAGTCCTCCTGAACCAGGCGCATCAGGATGATCAGCGGCGGATGCAGTCGCAGCGCCTCCTTGATCGCGCCTTCCAGCTTCGGGATCTGACGCATCGCAGCGAAGCTGTACTCGACGCCGTCCGAGTAGATCCCGTCGAGTTCGCCGACGACCTCGGCGAGATGGTCCGGATGTTTGAGCAGTTCGATCAGCGTCCACGCCGCCGTCCCCGAAGTGGTGTGGTGGCCCGCGAACATCATCGAGATGAAGATGCCGGTCACGGTGTCCGGACTGAACATCTGCGAACCGTCGTCGTTCTTCAGCGACACCAGCACGTCGAGCAGATCCCGGTCGGCGGAGTCGGCCGGCGGGTTCGCGATACGGCGGTCCATCACGCCGCCGATGAACTCTACCAACTCGGCGCGCGCGGCGTCGCGTCGGCGGAAACTCTCGATGTCGGCGTGCATGTCGACGTAGGCGATCGGGTCGGTGCCCTTCTCCAGCTCGTGATAGAGGTGCGCGATGTGGCCCGACAGCTCTTCGCGGAACTTGCGTCCGATCAGGCACGACGACGAGGTGTACAGCGTCAGTTCGGCGAAGAAGTCGAGCAGATCGATTTCGCCGGCGTCGCCCCAGCCGGCGATCATCCGTTCCACCTCGTCGGGGATGGTGACCGCGTGCTGCTTCATGTGCGCCCCCTTGAGCGCCTGATTGTGCAGCATCTCGCTGCGCCGCTCGGGACTGGTGTCGAAGACGACGCCCTCACCGAAGATCGGAGTCATGAAGGGGTACGCGGCGCCCTGATCGAGCACCTCGTCGGGCGCGCGGAAGAACTCTTCGTTCGCGGCCGCACCGCTCACCAGGACCACCTCCCGGTCGGCGAGCTGGAACATCCCGACGTCGCCGTGCTCGGCCCGGACACGCCGGAACAGGCCGATCGGATCGGTGGCGAGCTCGTCGAGGTGTCCGTGCTCGCCCTCTCCGCCGGATACGCGGATCGATGCTGCAGGGTCGGAGGATGCTGCGTGCTCGGAGGATGCTGCGCGGTCAGAGGGTTCAGTGTGAGATGCGCTCGTGGTCATGCCGGTGCTCCTTCCGAATGCGCGACCGGTTCGGGCTGGGCGGGGGTGGACGATTCCGGCGGTACGAGCTCGCCCTCGGCTTCGACGTCGACCGATCGCATGTGCGCGCCGGGCGGCATCGAGATCATCGCCATGACAGCCGAAGCCAGATTCTCGGGTGTGAGGAAGTTGCCGTGCCGGGCCAGGCCGAACGCGATCCAGTCGTTGAGCATCGCCTCGGTCTGCTTCTGATCGAGATTCATGCCCATGCCCGTGATCGTCTGGCCGGGCCGCACCAGACCGGCGCGCACCCCGGTGCCCTCCAACTCCATGTCGATGGTGGCGACCATGCCCTCGACACCGCATTTGGCGGCGACGTACGCCGACGACCACGGACGCGGGTGGGCGACGACGTCGGAACTGATGAACACGATGTCGCCACGGCGGCGCGCGATCATCGCGGGCGCCACCGCGCGGTAGAGCCGGTACGCGCCGACCAGGTGCACATCGATCTGCGCCGCCCACTCGTCCACCGGCATCTCGTGGGCTCGGCCGATCTGGAGATCGCCGGCACCGGCGACCACCACTTCGAGGGGACCCAGCGCCTCCTGCGCCGCGTCGACCGCGTTCCGGACGGAGTCGTCGTCGGTCACGTCGAGCGCGACGGCGGCCGCTTCACCTCCGTCGGCGACGATCCGTGCGGCAGTCGCGGCGCACTTCTCCACACGGCGTGCGCCGAGGGCGACCGGATGGCCGGCCGTGGCGAGGGCCAGGGCGGTGGCCTCGCCGATGCCGGACGAGGCACCGGCGACCAGCACGGGCCGACGTTCGGGATGGGGCTGAAATCTCATCGGGGGACCACTTTCATCGGGAGGGACGCGAAACCGCGGACGTTCACCGAGTGCACGCGTTCGGCGGCGTCGAGGTCGACGTCGAAACTCTTGACGGTTCGGGCGATCTCGGCGAGGCCGAGGTCGGCCTCGAGTCGGGCCAGGTGCGCTCCCAGGCAGAAGTGCGTGCCGAGTCCGAACGAGAGGATGGTGCGGCTGCTGTCACGGCCGATGCGGTACTGGTCCGCGTCCGGCCCGAAGACCTCTTCGTCTCGATTCGCCGAACCGATCAGCAGCAGCACCCGATCGCCCGCGGGAATGGTGTAGCCGCCGTATTCGACGTCGTCGACCACGCGCCGCAGCAGCATCTGCGTGGAGGTGTCGAACCGGAGCGTCTCCTGGACCCAGTCCCCGACGACGGCCGCCGGATCGGCGCCCGCGCCGACCTCATCGAGGATCCCCGCCACCTGCCCCCCGCTGCGATGACCCCAGTAGACGGAATTCGCCAGCAGCTTGGTGGTGGTCTCGTTGCCCGCGACCACCATGAGCATCATGAAGCCGATGATCTCCTGGTCGGTCATCGTGGTGCGCTCGCCCTTCGCCGCGGCCACCCCGTCTCCGACGAGTTCGGCGCCGATCAGCGCGGAGACGAGGTCGTCGCCCGGGCGTCTGCGGCGGTCGGCGAGCAGCTCCGCGTAATAGCCGTGCAACTCCAGGTAAGCGCGCACAGCGGCTTCGGGGACATCGGTGACGCCCTCCTCCCGGTGGATCAGCAGATCCGACTGCCGTCGCAGGTATGCGCGGTCGGACGGCCCGACCCCGAGCAGCTCCGAGACCACGTCCATCGGCAACAGTCCGGCGAAGTCGTGGACGAAGTCGAACTCCCCCATCTCCACGCAGCGCGCCCAGTGCCGACTCGTCAGCTCGTGGATCCGAGGTGCAAGCTCGCTGACCCGGCGCGGCGTGAATCCCTTCGATACGAGCTTGCGCAGGCGCAGGTGGCGCGGGTCGTCCATCGCCAGGAAGCTCATCGCGTACTCGGCGTTCTCGTTGTACGAGGTCGGATCCATCGAGACGCCCCAGCTGTTCGACAGCCGCACGTTGTCGCGGAAGGCCTCGGAGACGTCGTCGTGCCGGGCCAGCGCCCAGAAGTCGCCGTCGGTGTTGCGGTACACCGGCGCGTCGCGGCGCAGCCGCGCGTAGGTCGGATACGGGTCCTCGTGAAAGTCGTAGTCGTACGGGTCGAACGGAATCGACTCCTGCATTCCGGTGTCGGTGACGGTCAACGTCTCATTCCCATCAATCGTTGAAGAGCAGTGCGGCGGCCGCGACCAGCCGCTCGGATGTCGCTTCGTAGGTCAGGTGTCCCATGCCGGCGGTGACGAGTCCGCCTGCGTAGAGCATCTGCAGGGCGTCCACCACCCGAGGGGCATCGGGGTGGTCGTCACCGACCGCGGCGGCGAGGCGGTCGTGAATGAACCCGCCGATCCGCCACCGCAGGTGCTCGGAGTCCGGGTCGCTGCCCAGCAGCGCGACGGTGACGGCTCCGCCGAGCTGTCCCTCTCCGGCGACCACGGTCGAGACTCCGCGCAGCACCTGCGCCACGCGCTCGGCCCGGGGCAGGGAGGCGTCCACCTCGGGCACTCCGGCGGCCAGACGCCGCCAGAACACCTCCGCCACCAGGTGACTCTTCGAGCTGAAATACGTGTAGGCGGTGGCCGGCGCCACCCCCGCGCGCTTCGCGACGTCACGCACCGAGAGCGCATCGAAGCCGTCCGCGGCGAGGATCTCGACGGCCGCCTCGGTCATCTTGGTGATCTTCTCGGCCTGCTGCGGACTCAGGCGCCGCCGGGTGGACTCGGCCGCGACACCGGCGGACTCGACTGGGGTGGACATGTGACGCACGCTACTCTACGGTTGAACCGAAGTCCAGACACCTGTCCAGATGGAGTTCTGACAATGACCCGAGCGAGCCTCCCACTCAGGCCCGACACCGCCACCGACCTGCTCGTCGACGGCGCCCTGATCCCCGGTTCCGGCGGCGTCTTCGACGTCGTCAACCCCGCTACGGAGGAGGTGATCGGCCAGGCGGCCGAAGCCACCGCGTCCGACATGGATCGGGCGATCGAGGCCGCCCGCCGAGCCTTCGATCGGACCGACTGGTCGCGCGACCACGCCTTCCGCGCCCACTGCCTGCGGCAACTGCGCGACGCACTGCTCGCGCACGCGGACGAACTGCGGGAGCTGACGGTCGCCGAAGTGGGCTGTCCCACGTTCCTGACGCACGGCCCGCAGCTGGTGGGGCCGATCACCGATCTCGGGTACTTCGCCGACCTCGCCGAGAGCTATTCGTGGATCACCGATCTCGGCGAGGCGAGCCCGATGGGCATCAAGAACCGGCGAGAGCTGCGCGCCGAGGCGATCGGTGTGGTCGGCGCGATCACACCGTGGAACTTTCCGCACCAGATCAACTTCGCCAAGATCGGTCCGGCGCTCGCCGCCGGCTGCACCGTGGTCCTGAAGCCGGCCCCGGACACCCCGTGGTGTGCCGCGCTGGTCGGGAAGGTGATCGCCGAGGAGACCGACTGCCCTCCGGGCGTGGTCAACATCGTCACCTCCACCGACCACGCACTCGGTGAGCAACTGTGCACCGACCCCCGCGTCGATCTCGTCTCGTTCACCGGTTCCACCGACACCGGCCGCAGGGTGATGGCCGCCGCCGCGCCCACGCTCAAGAAGGTCTTTCTGGAACTCGGCGGCAAGTCGGCCTTCATCGTGCTCGACGACGCCGACCTTGCAGCCGCCTGTTCGATGGCGGCGTTCTCCGTCGTGACTCACGCCGGGCAGGGCTGCGCCATCACCACCCGTCTGCTGGTGCCGCGCGAGAAGCTCGCGGCCGCCGTCGAACTCACCAAGAACGCGATGGCGGGCCTGTCCGCGGCGGACCCGACGGACCCGGGAACGGTCTGCGGACCGCTCATCTCCGCTCGGCAGCGGGAGCGCGTCGAGAACTACCTGCGTCTGGCACGCGAGGAGGGCGGCGTGATCGAGATCGGCGGTGGCCGGCCCGCCGGACTGGACCGCGGTTTCTTCGTCGAACCGACGCTCATCTCCGGCGTCGGCAACTCCGCTCGCGTCGCACAGGAGGAGATCTTCGGCCCGGTGCTGGTGATCATCCCGCACGATGGCGACGACGACGCGATCGATCTCGCCAACGACTCCCCCTACGGACTGTCGGGCGCCGTGTGGGGCACATCGCCGGAACGGGTGAACGCTGTGGTCGACGGCGTCCGCACCGGGACGATGGGCGTCAACGGCGGCATCTGGTACTCCGCCGACGTCCCGTTCGGCGGCTACAAGCAGAGTGGAATCGGGCGAGAGATGGGCCGCGCCGGTTTCGAGGAGTACCTCGAGATCAAGGCGGTCGCCACACCCGTATAGGGAGGTCGGCCCCTCGCGCTCCCACCTCTCCCGCCGGCCTGCCCCGCCCGCTGCCCACCTCTCCCGCTGGCCTGCCCCGCCCGCTGGTTGAGCGAGCGAAGCGAGTCGAAACCTCCACCCCCACAACTCCACCCCCGACCACACCCCACAACACCCCGAAGGAACAACATGACCAGATTCGCCGACAAGACCGCCATCGTCACCGGCGCCGCCGGAGGCATCGGAGAGGCCTACGCGCGGGCACTCGCTGACGAGGGCGCGTACGTGGTGATCGCCGATGTCAACGACGACGCCGGACGGTCGGTGGCCGACGCGATCGGAGGCATGTACGTGCACACCGACGTCTCCGACCCCGACTCCGCGGCATCGCTCGCGACGGCCGTCGTTGACGAACGCGGGAAGATCGACGCGCTCGTCAACAACGCCGCGATCTACGGCGGCATGAAACTCGACTTCCTGACCACTGTGCCGTGGGACTACTACAAGAAGTTCATGAGCGTGAACCTCGACGGTGCGCTCAACGTGACCCGCGCCTGCTACCCGCATATGCGGCACGGCGGGGCGATCGTGAACCAGTCGTCGACGGCGGCCTGGCTGTACAGCGGCTTCTACGGTCTGGCCAAGGTGGGCGTCAACGGCCTCACCCAGCAGCTCGCCGTCGAACTCGGCGGTCAGCGCATCCGCATCAACGCGATCGCCCCCGGCCCCATCGACACCGAGGCCACCCGCTCCACCACTCCCGCCGCGATGGTCGACGACATGGTCGCCAAGCTCCCGCTGGGGCGGATGGGCACGCCGCAGGATCTGGTCGGCATGTGTCTGTTCCTGCTGTCCGACGAGGCGTCCTGGATCACCGGACAGATCTTCAACGTCGACGGCGGACAGGTCATCCGCTCATGAGCGAGGCACTGCGGCTGGGCTGTGTCGGGCTCGGCAACATCGGCGGTCCGATGGCTGCGCGCCTGGCCGGATCCGCTCCGACCACCGTCTTCGACCTCTCTCCGGATGCCGTCGCCACCCTGGTCGATGCGGGCGCGGTCGCCGTGGACGGTCTGCCCGAACTCGCGTCCGCCAGCGATCTGGTCAGCATCTGCGTTCGCGACGACGCCCAGGTCCGCGAGGTGATCGGGGAACTGCGCCCGCACCTGGCGCCGGGCTCGCTCATCGCGATCCACTCCACCATCGCCCCCGAGACGGCGGCCGAGCAGGCCGCCGCGTGCGCGGCGGACGGGATCGTCGTGCTCGACGCTCCGATCTCCGGCGGCGCCCCCGGGGCTGCGGAGGGCCGGCTGGCGATCATGATCGGCGGCGATCGCGCCGGCTACGAGCGGGCCAGAGCCGCACTCGCGCCGGCGGGCGATCTCATCGTCCATGCCGGCCCGGCGGCCGGCGACGGAACGCGGATGAAGCTGGCCCGCAACCTGCTGCACTTCGTCTCCTTCGCCGCCACGGCCGAGGCGTCCCGACTCGCCGAGGCCGCCGGAATCGACATCGCACAACTCGGGCGAGTGGTCCGGCACACCGATGCGATCACCGGCGGTGCGGGCGCGATCATGCTTCGTGACACCACCGGGCCGATCGCTCCCGACGACTTCTGGTTCGGTGTCTTCACGCACGTCCGCGATCTCGGCGAGAAGGACCTGACCCTGGCACTGACACTGGCCGACCGGCTCGGCGTCGACCTCCCGCTGGGCCGCCGCGCCCTCACCGATCTGGCCGCCGGACTCGGTGTGCCCCATTCCGCCCACGACACACGCCGCGACGGCTGATCCGGCGCGCAGCGAAATGAACCGAACCGAAGGAGCATTGTGAACCCGACCCCGCAAGACGATCTGCCCCCGATGACCGAGCGACGCCGCAAGGGCCTGGCGACGATGTCGGAGGTGTACGGCTGGGAGATGTCCGACGGTCCGGGCGACTTCTTCGCGCACACCGCCGATCAGGTCTTCGGCGAGGTGTGGAGCCGCGAGGGCCTCACCCACCGCGACCGCAGGCTGGTACTCCTCGGCGCGCTGGCCGCCAACGGTCAGGTGGACGTCGCCGAGATCCAGGCGGCGGCGGCGCTCGGCAACGGCGAACTCACGCCGGAGGAGCTGAACGAGATCGGACTGTTCCTCTGCTACTACGTCGGCTGGCCGCTGGGCACCAAGATGACGATGATGTTCGGCGAGGTCGCCGGCAAGCACCGGAAGTCCGAGCACTGAGCCCGAACCCGCGCCCGTCGAGACCGCGCACGACCATAGGCTGACCGGCATGGACTTTCGATTGGTAGACCTCAGCGCCGACGAGGTCGCTGCGCAGCTCGCCGTGGTGGAACCGCTGACCGAGTCGGTCCGCGCGCTGATCGACGCGGTGATCCGCACCGAGGTGCCCGACGACGATCTGGACGACGCGCGCCGGCGGATCGACGCGGTCACCGCCTCACTGCGCGCAGCGCAGAAGCCGGGCAGCTACGGAGTGCCGTTCACCCGCGACTTCACCGGCATGCCGTGGGGCAACGCGGCCGTGGGTGTGCGCAACGCCATCGCTCCCCCGCTGCGGGTCGACCACCACGACGACGGGACGGCCACCGCTCGGGTACGGCTCGGCGCCGCGTACGAGGGCCCGGCCGGCCTGGTCCACGGCGGGATCTCGGCCATGCTGCTCGATCAGATGCTCGGCGAAGCGGCCAGCGTCGGCAACGGAACCCCCTGCTTCACCGGCACGCTCACCGTGAAGTACCTGCGCCCGACACCTCTCGGCGACGTCGATCTGCGCGCCCGCACCACCGGATCGGAGGGACGGAAGGTCTTCGTGCGGGCCGAACTCTGCGACGCGGACGGCCCGACGGTGACGGCGGAGGGAATCATGGTCTCACCGAGGAATCTCCCGTCCCGGGATCAGATCGCGAAGTTGCGTGCAGCGACCGCCGCAGATCACGACGCCTGACGACGAGGTCAGGACGTACCTGTGTCCGGACCGTTCCCGTCGGTCTCCGCGAGCCAGCGCTGGGCTTCGGCGTAGGCGGTGTCGAGACCACCGAAGACATGCCGGGACGCGGGCACGACATTCTCCTCGCCCAGCGCTCGGACCAGGCCCGCTCGCGTCACCGCGTCGATCATCGCGGGACTGACGCCTGCGAGCATGAGACGCCCGCCCGACTTCCGCAATGCCTCGGCCTTCGCGCGCAGCAGCTTCTGCAGTGTCGCCGACGGCACGTCGGGCAGGACGCGTACGTTCAGAATCACCACGAACCGGCCCGGTGCGGAGGGCGGCGCCGGCCACGTCTCTGAGATGCGGGGCACTTCTGCGAACAGCGCGACGCCGGCGTAGTACAGCACGGTGATCCCGTTGGCGGGCAGCGTCTTCGGCGGTTCTTCCAGACGCCAGCCCTCGTCGTCTCGGACCAGCGCCAGCAGCCGGGCGCTGCGTGCCGCCTGGACGCAGTAGAGCACCAGCGAGATTCCGGCACCGACGAGGATCGCGTACTGCAGGGGGATCTGGGTCGTCGCGAGGAAGGTCGCCACCATCGCGACGGCGCTCAGCGGCGCCGTGCGCAGAACCAGAGTGACGTCGGCCCATCGACCCTGAATCAACTCGAACCCGATGACGAACAGCAGTCCCCCCGATGACAGGCATCGGGATGATCTGCGCGGCGGCGCCGGCGATCAGCACGAGAACCACCAGCCACGCACCGGCGAAGACGCCCGCCCAGCGGCTCGTCGCGCCCGCGGAGACCGCGACACCTGTGCGGGACAGGGATCCGCCTGTCGGCAACGATCCGAAGAAGCCGCCGACGATGTTGGCCGCACCCTGCGCCGAGAAGTCCCCGGACGCACTCGCCTTCGATCCGTCCGGGTTCGGCACCGCCGCCGAGATGCCCGCTGCCTGAGCGAGACCGACCAGGGCGATGGCGAACGCTCCGAGAACGAGGTTCGGGAATGCACTCAGATCCGGAAACGTGAACGGCGGCAGACTGTTCGGCACCTTCGCGATATCACCGACGGTCTCCGTGTCGGCACCGGTCACCGCGGCCACCGCGGTGACCGCGACGAGTGCGATCAGCGTGGCGTACGACTTGACCGGTCTGACGAACTGCAGAACTCCCCACACCGCGACGGTGCCGAGCGCCACCGCCACCGACGCCCCCGACCATTGGGGCACGTGTCCGAGCACCTCGACGAACTTCACGACGGTGTTGTGCCGTTCCGGGTCGTAGCCGGTGACGTCGCCGAGCACCCCCGCCACGATCTGTACGGCGATGCCGACCGTGAATCCGGTCATCACGGCGCTCGAGACGAAGTCCATGATCGCGCCGACGCGCAGCAGACCCATCACCAGCATCACGGCACCGACCGCCACCGTCAGCATCGCGATGTTCCCGACGTCGTGCGGGTCGAGGCCGGCCGAGGACAGCACACTCTGCGACGACAGTGCGATAGCGCTGGTCAGGGTGGTGACCATCAACGCGGTCCGGGCGAACATCGACCCCACGAGTGTCGAGAGCATCCCCGAATACAGACCGCTGACCGGATTGAATCCACCGATCGACGCGTACGCCATCCCCTCCGGGATGGAGAACAACGCGGTCACCAGACCGGATACGGCATCCGCTGGTCTCGGCCGCGAGATGTTTCGGATCCGGCGCATGATCGCTGACACGGCCACCTCAGACGTTCCTCTCCGTATCCTGCGAACCTCGTCGGATCTCGACCGGCCGAGCACTCAATTCCGGTGCGTTAGCCACCACCAGCCACGCCGCGAGCGTGGAGAAGAGCAGTGGAACCATGAGATCCATCTGCGGCACGATCGCCAACCCGAGGAACAGACTCAGCCAGCCGTTGCGCGCAGCGGCCACCGAGATCCCGACCACCGACGCGCTCACGCACAGGGTCAGCGGTATCGAGGTCCAGAGTGTGTGAACGCCGAATCCGAAGGCCGCTCCGATGAACACCGCGGGGAAGATCCGGCCGCCCCGGAAACCTGACGCCCCGGCGACCAGCAGCGCGCACAGCTTCACCGCCGCGAACACGAAGAATCCCATGGCGGTGGTGGTCGCCACCTCGCCCGGCAGCTCGTTCATCTGCTCGAGGCCTTTGAACAGGGTGATGGTGCCGCCGAGCGCACCGAGGCCGCCGAGGACCGCCCCGGCCACGGTCAGCCGCACCACGGGACCGGGCAACCGGGTGTTCAGCAGTCGGTGCAGGGGGTCGAAGAGCGCGGCACCGACCACGCCAACGGTTGCCGCGGCCGCCGCGACACCGATGGCGAGGAGCACGTGGACCACACCGCCGATCGTCTCGTCCGGCAGACCCATCGACAGCCCGAGATCGGTGAAGTGCAGCATCACGAACGAACCGGTCGCCGCGGCGACGAGCGGCACGTACAGCCGGTGCCACAGCGGGACGCGGGGATCGCCGCTGTTGAGTTCGGACAGCATCAGCGCCGCGGCGACCGGTGTCCCGAACATCGCGCCGATCGTGGCCGAGGTCGACAGCCCCATCCACTCCTTCTGCCCCAGCTTCGGCACGATCCGGACACCCAGCCCGACGATGATCGCGGCGTTGATCGCCATGATCGGGTTCTCCGGCCCCAGGCTCACCCCGCCGGACAGGGTCAGAACGGTGGCGAGCACGAGGCCGGGGAGCACGCGTATTTCGAGAGGAGTGGAGACGATTCCCTCCGTCGCCGGATCGGGGCCGGCATGGCCCGGCAGGTACCGGATCACGAGTCCGGCGAGCAGACCGACAGCGGTGAGCGTCCCGAAGATGAACCAGCCGTTGTCGCCGGACACGCCGAGCGCGGCACTGAGATCGTCCCAGACCAGTTTCTGAACCAGTTCTGCGAGCGCCGAGACGCCCCACAGCCCGAGCGCGCACAGCGCGCCGACCGCGATCCCGACGGGGGTCAGCGCGATCATCTGCGCGACCGGCGACCGGACCGTCGGCGTTGCAGCGGCGGAGGACCCGGTTTCATCCATCGCAGTCCTTTCGTCGCCCGTCGCGCGAACCACCCGGCTCGATCGTTCCCACCGGTCCGCCGGCCACCGATCGGCCGTTCGGTAGCGTCGAGGCCATGTGTGACGATCATCGCATGGAGCCCTTCTCCGCCGAGGAGTCCGAAGCCGTTCAGCGCATCTGGCGAGAGCTGGGCATTCCGGGTCTCATCGACGTGCACACCCATTTCATGCCGCGCCGGGTGATGGACAAGGTCTGGGCGTACTTCGACTCCGCCGGCCCGATGCTCGGCAGGCAGTGGCCGATCGCCTACCGGGCCGACGAGGACCGCCGCGTCGAGACGCTGCGCGCGTTCGGTGTGCGCGCGTACTCGTCGATGATCTATCCCCACAAACCCGATATGGCCCGATGGCTCAACAGTTGGGCGGCGGAGTTCGCGTCGGCGCACCCGGACTGCCTGCAGACGGCGACCTTCTACCCGGAGGAGGGGGCCGCGGCGTACGTCTCCGAGGCGATCGACGCCGGAGCGAGGATCTTCAAGTCGCACATCCAGGTCGGCGCGTACTCGCCGATCGATCCGCTGCTCGACGGCGTGTGGGAACGGATCGACGACGCGCAGATCCCCGTGGTGATCCACTGCGGTTCGGGTCCGGCACCGGGCGAGTTCACCGGCCCGGAACCGATCGACGAACTGCTGCGGCGGTTCCCGAGCCTGCCGCTCATCGTCGCGCACATGGGCACCCCCGAGTACGAGCCCTTCCTCGCACTCGCCGAACGGTACGAGAACGTCCGGCTCGACACGACGATGTCGTTCACCGCGTTCTCGGAGGAGTCGGCGCCGTACCCCCGCGAGCTCTTCGGCCGGCTCCGGGACGTCGGCGAGAAGATCCTCTTCGGCAGCGATTTCCCCAACATTCCGTACAGCTACACCGAGGCGCTCGCCGCCTGCGCCCGGCTCGACCTCGGCGACCGCTGGCTGCGCGGCGTGTTCCACGACAACGCCGCCGCGCTCTTCGGAATCGGCTGACACCGTGTATGTCGACACGACGATCGTCTGTCGATTGGAGCAGATGGGCGCGGCATCGGCCGCCGCCGAATCGGCCGGATACGACGGAGTGTGGACCTTCGAAGGCGCCCACGATCCGTTCCTGCCGCTGCTGCTCGCCGCGGAACGCACCGAGCGGGTACGGCTCGGGACCTCGGTGGCGATCGCGTTCGCCCGAAACCCGATGCTGCTGGCGACCACCGCATGGGACCTGCAGGCCTATTCACGCGGGCGGTTCGTGCTCGGCCTCGGCACTCAGATCAAGCCGCACATCACCCGGCGATATGGGATGCCGTGGAGCCGCCCCGCCGACCGGATCCGCGACATGGTCACTGCGATCCGCGCGATCTGGGACAGCTGGGAGACGGGCGGCCGCCTCGACCACCGCGGCGAGTTCTACCAGCACACGCTGATGCCGCCGCTGTTCCGGCCCGACGCGCGAGAGGTGGAGGGCTTCGGTCCGCCGCCGATCTGGCTTGCGGGCGTGGGGCCGAGGATGACGGCGGTCGCGGGCGAGACGGCCGACGGATTCCTCTCGCATCCGCTGTGCCCGCCCGCGTTCCTGCGTGAGACCACCCTGCCCGCGTTGGCCGCAGGCGCGGCGTCGGCGCGGCGCCGGGTCCCGGAGGTCCACCACTCGGCGATGGTGATCACCGGGCGCGACGCAGCCGACCGCGCGGCGGCGCGCGAAGCCGTGCGGACGCAGGTCGCGTTCTACGGCTCCACGCCCGCCTACCATCCGGTGCTCGAAGCCGTCGGCCGCGCCGAGCTCGGCCCCAGGCTGCACGAGCTCTCACGCGCAGGCGACTGGACGGCGATGGCTCAGATGGTCGACGACGCGCTGGTCGACGCCGTCGCGGTCACCGTCGACGACATCGGCTCGGGCGCTGCCGAGTTGGTGGATCGGTACGGACCGTGGGTGGACCGGCTGGGCTTCAACACGCCCTACCGCGCCGATCCGGCACTGCTCGCGGACCTCGCCGCCGCGGTCCGGGAGGCCGCGGTCACGAGATCCGCACCACCGCCTTGCCCCGCACGCGACCCTCGGCCAGATCGGTGAGCGCCCGCGGCAGTTCGGCGAGTTCGTAGACGTGGTTCACCGGCGGTCGCATCCCCTCCCCGACCAACCGGACGATGTCCTCGTGCAGCAGCCCGGGCACCTCGGGGTGCGTCCGGATGTATTCGCCCCAGGCCGCGCCGACGACGGAGATGTTCCGGAAGAGCACGCGGTTGAGCTTCACCGTCGGGATGCCGCCGGCGGCGAAGCCGATCACCACGAAACGGCCGTCGGGCGCGACGGTGCGGAGCGCCTCGTCGAAGACCTCACCGCCGACGGGATCGATCAGCACGTCCACGCCTCCCCCGGTGCGCTCGAGGACCCGGTCCTTCCACCCCTCGGTCAGTGCGATGACCTCGTCGGCGCCCAGCGCCCGGAGCATCTCCTCGTTGCCGGTCCGGTGCACCACCGCGACGACCCGGGCGCCGAGTGCCTTGGCGACGATGATCGAGGCCACACCGATGCCGCCCGCGGAACCGAGCACCCCGACGGTCTCGCCGGTCCGCAGATTCGCCCGCATCTTCAAGGCGAACAGCGCGGTCTGGAAGTTGATGCCGAGCGCGGCGCCCTCGTCGAAGCTCAGTTCGTCGGGCAGGGGGAACAACTGCTGTTCGGCCACGGCGATCTGCTCACCGAATCCGCCGAGCATCGATGCGACGACCACGCGGTCGCCGACCGCGAACCGACCGCCCTCCGGAGCCGCGGCGACGACGCCGGCAACCTCGGTGCCGGGAACGAAGGGCAGCGGCGGCCGCAGCTGATACTCGCCGCGGCTCATCAGCAGGTCGGGGAAGCACACTCCGCACGACCGCACATCCACCAGGTACTGACCCGCTTGCGGCTCGGGAGCCGGAATCTCTTGCAGTTCCAGGCCTTCCGGGCCCACTTCATTGACGATCACCTGTGCTTTCATGACTTCCACGGTAACCGTCGGACACCTGTCTATACGATTGAACGATGGCATTGACCTCCCCCACCAACGGACTGTCCGACGAGCGTCTGCGCGTAGCCGACGAAGCGCCCGGCTTCATGCCGCTCGATGAGGCCCTCGCACTGCACGAGGCGGCGACGTCGTATCTCTCGCAGCCCGACTCGGTCGGCATCGGCGTCGAGATCGGCACCTACTGCGGAAAATCGACGGTGTTCCTCGGCGCCGCCGCCGAAGCACACGGCGCCCTGGTGGTCACCGTCGACCACCACCGCGGTTCGGAGGAGCATCAGCCGGGCTGGGAGTACCACGACACCGAACTCGTCGACAGTCACAGCGGACTGCTCGACACGGCCGCCCGCTTCCGGCGGACGATGTACGACGCCGGGCTGGAATCGACTGTGCTCGGGTTGCTCGCGCCCTCGACCGCCGCCGCGCGGGTCTGGGGACGCGAGGTGGATTTCGTGTTCATCGACGGCGGCCATTCGATGGAAGCCGCGCAGAACGACTACGACGGGTGGTCCGGGTGGGTCCGCGCCGGCGGCGCACTCCTCATCCACGACGTCTTCCCCGACCCGAACGACGGCGGGCGGCCGCCGTACGAGATCTACCGTCAGGCCCTCGACTCCGGCCGGTTCACCGAGCAGTCCGCGCACGGTTCACTGCGCGTCCTGCGGCGGATCCGCTGAGCCTACGCGGCGACTCCGAGTCCGAGCTTGCCCGCCAGCTTCTCCAGATACGAGCGCGCGGTGTCGGCGTTCTCGTCCGGCAGCCCGTAGAGGACGCGGGTGACTCCGATCCGGTCCCACCGCGCCAGACGCTCGGCGTCCGGCCGCATGTCGAGCGCGACGATCTGCGGTGCGCCGTCGCGTCCCGCGTCGGCCCAGATCGTCTTGAGCAGGGCCACCGACTCGTCGATGTCGGTCTCGCCCGGTGTCGTGATCCAACCGTCCGCATTGCGCGCGATCCACGTGAAGTTCTTCTCGGTGCCCGCCGCGCCCACCGACACCCCGATGGTCCGGGACGGTTTCGGCCACGCCCAACTGGGACCGAAATCGACGAACTCACCGTGGTACTCGGCCTCGTCCTGCGTCCACAGGGCGCGCATCGCCTCGAGGTATTCGCGCAGCATCGTGCGCCGGCGGCCCGCCGGGACGTGGTGGTCCGACAACTCGTCCAGGTTCCAGCCGAATCCCACGCCGAGGCGCACGCGTCCGCCCGACAGGTGATCGAGGGTCGCGATCGTCTTCGCGAGGGTCAGCGGGTCCGACTGCACGGGCAGCGCCACCGCCGTCGACAGTTCGATGCGCGAGGTGACCGCCGCCGCGGCCGCCAACGACGTCCATGGGTCCAGCGTCCGGGTGTACCTCTCGTCGGGGAGGCTCGCGTCGCCGGTCCGCGGGTGGGCCGCCTCGCGCCTGGTCGGGATGTGACTGTGCTCGGGCACGTAGTACGCGGCGAAGCCCGCCTGCTCGATCAGCGGCGCCAACTCGTGCGGTCGCAGACCGCGGTCGCTGGTGAACTGCACGATTCCGTAATCCACTTGGCCCTCCGAACTCAGACGCCCTCACTGGACGCTAGACTGGACACTAGTCCAATCATCGCCCTTGCGCTACCGGTTCATCGGCTGCGAGACGGTCGTCGTCGAGTTCGGCGAAGATGCCGCCGGCGGGTGTCGCACGGCTGATCGCGTCCGCCGCGAGGATCACCGCGGCCGACGTCCAGCAACTGCGCTCCACCGGCCAGCGCTTACCGTCCGCGAAGACCAGCCCGGTCCAGTACGAACCGTCGGGATCACGCAGGTGCTGAATCGACTCCACCATCGCCGCCGCGCGATCCACGTCGCCGAGCGCCTCCAGCGCCAGCGCGAGCTCGCTGGTCTCGGCGCCGGTGACCCACGGGCGATGGTCCACGCACCGCGCTCCCAGTCCGGGAACCACGAACCTCTCCCACTCCGCATCGATCTGCGCGCGGCCGGCATCGCCGCGCAGGGGCCCGCCGAGAACCGGGTAATACCAGTCCATCGAATGCTCGCCGGCCGGGACGAAGACCTCGTCGGGCCGGGTGAACGCCACCGCGAGGTCACCGCGCGCACGCTCCCACGTGCCGGCGTCGGCTCCCACCTCGCCCGCGATGCGGATACCGCAGCACAGCGCCGAGTAGATGCTCGAATTACCGGTCCGGAGGGCGTCGTCGAACATGGCTCCGGTCCGGTAGTCGGCCGCCCATCGGAACGCCCCGTCGCCGCGCTGGAACATCAACACCCGGTCCAGAGCGGCACGCACCGTGGGCCACATGCTCCACAGGAAGGCCTCGTCACCGGTGATCAGATAGTGATGCCACACTCCGACCGCGATGTAGGCACAGAAGTTGCTGTCGACGCCGGGGTCGACGACCCGCCCGGCCCGCAGCTCCATCGGCCAGGAACCGTCGTCGCGCTGGGTGTGCGCCGACCATTCGTACGCCGCACGAGCAGCGTCGAGGTAGCCGCTCGCCGACAAGGCCATCGCCGACTCGACGTGATCCCACGGGTCGGTCTTGCCGCCCGGGAACCACGGAAGCGCACCGTCGGGCTCCTGCATTCCGACGATCGCGGCTCCGGTCGCGCGCACTTGCGCGGGCGTCAGGACGCCGGACACGGAGGGGACGGCCATCGTTACGCGGATTCGGCTAGTCCGGCCGGCTTGCGCAAGTAGATCGCCACCGACTTCCCGACGAGCGGATTCAAGAGTTGCTCGCCCGCACGGGTGACCCACGGCTTACTCATCATGTCCCACACCAGCATCTTGTGATAGCCGCGGACCAGCGGGTTGCGGTCGTTGTCGACGCCGACCGCGCACTTGAGCCACCAATACGGCGCGTGCAGGGCATGCGCGTGTCCCGATCCGGTGATCTCCAGGCCCGCGGCCGCGAGCTTGTCGGCCAGCTCCGACTCGCGGTAGATACGGACGTGGCCGCCCTCCACCTCGTGGTACTCGTCCGAGAGCGCCCAGCACACCCTCTCCGGCCAGTAGCGGGGAACGGTGACCGCGGCCGACCCGCCGGGTTTGAGGATGCGGACCATTTCGGCGATGGCCGCCTCGTCGTCGGGGATGTGCTCCAGGATCTCCGACATCAGCACGACGTCGAAGGACTCGTCGTCGTAGGGCAGCGCGAGCGCGTCGCCGACCTCGGTGCGCGCGACACCCGATTCGGGAACCTCCCCCGCCGCGGCCAGCGCGCCGAACATCTCCGCGACGTCGGCCATGTCCTTCTCGTTCTGGTCGAAGGCGATGACCTCCGCACCGCGGCGCAGCATCTCATACGAGTGACGGCCCTGACCGGCGCCGATGTCGATGGCCTTGACTCCCGGTCCGACGGCGAGACGGTCGAAATCCACAGTGAGCACGTGTCAGTTCCCTTCGCCCGCGGCGGCGTCGACGGCCGCCCGATATCGATCCGCTGTCGCTTTGGCGACTGCCGACCAGCTGTACCTCGAGGTGGCACGGGCGCGACCGCCCGCGCCCGTGCGCGCCGCCAGTTCCGGATCCTCGAGCAGCCGGAGCAGCGCCTGCGCGAGAGCGCCGGCATCGCCGGGAGGAACCAGGAGGGCGGCCGACTCGTCCTCGCCGACCACCTCCGGGATCGCGCCCGCACGAGTCGCCACCAGCGGTGTGCCACAACTCATGGCCTCCACCGCGGGCAACGAGAAGCCCTCGTACAGCGAGGGCACACAGGCGATCTCCGCGCTCGCCAACAGGTCGGCCAGCTCGGCGTCGTCGAGTCCGGAGACCACCGACACCCGCTCGCCGATGGACAGTTCGTCGATCAGCCGCGCCGAGGGGCCATCCGGATCCAGCTTCGACACCAGCGTGAGGTGCACGTCCCGTTCGACGGCCACCTTGGCGACCGCCTCCAGCAGGTACGAGACCCCCTTGAGCGGTGCGTCGGCGCTCGCGACGCACACGATCCGCCCGGGGACCCGCTCGCCGCGGGGCGCGTACAGATCGACGTCGACGCCCAGCGGGATGGTCGCCAGTGCGCCCGGCTCCACGTGAAACGCATCGCGGATGTCCTGTTCGCTGCTGTTCGAGACGGTCAGCAGCGACGGAATCCGCCGCGCCACGCGGCCCTGCATCGCCAGGAACGAATGCCACCGCCACGCGCTGATCTTCTTCAGTCCCACGGCGGCCTTCACCGCCAGCGAACGGTCGCGGGTGATCGGGTGATGGATCGTCGCCACCAGCGGGAAACCCTGACGCTTGATGTCGAGCAGCCCGTAGCCCAGGCATTGGTTGTCGTGCACCACGTCGAAGTCGGCTCGCCGGCCGCGCAGCAGCCGCGCCATCCGCAGACTGAACGTCAGCGGTTCACCGAACGCCGCGGTCCACATGGCCGCCACCTCGAGCACGTCGATCCAGTCGCGATACTCGCCGAGCCGCGGAGTCCGGAACGGTTCGGGTTCGCCGTACAGGTCCAGGCTCGGCACCTTGGTGAGCCGGACGCCGGCGTCGAGCTCGGGATACGGCTGACCGGAGAAGACCTCCACGTCGTGGCCGAGTGCGACCAGTTCCCGCGAGAGATGGCGGACGTACACGCCTTGGCCCCCGCAGTGCGGTTTGCTGCGGTACGACAGCAGCGCGATCCGCACTAGAAGGCCTGTCC
Organism: Gordonia sp. LUNF6; assembly: GCF_047041125.1. Classification (NCBI taxonomy): domain Bacteria; kingdom Bacillati; phylum Actinomycetota; class Actinomycetes; order Mycobacteriales; family Gordoniaceae; genus Gordonia; species Gordonia sp. LUNF6. The sequence goes on along the minus strand of NZ_CP178181.1, from coordinate 691,783 downwards.
GACGGGATCGGCCTGACCGGCCACGCCGGTCATCTCCTCCACGGAGACGAACTTGACCCGTCGGCGGCCGGACTCCGACCCGGCCTCGCGTTCGGCCGCGTCGATGCGTTTCCAGCCCGCCAGATCCACGCGATGTGCGCCGCGAGAGGCCACCAGGTCGGCGACGTCGGAGTTGTCGACCGCGGGATCCGTCAGCGCGCCGGCGGCGAAGTCGGCCAGGATCGCCGCCGCGGCCTCCTCGCCGCACAGCCGGTTCCGGCCGATGCCCCCGGTGGGTCCGCGCTTGACCCAGCCGGCGACGAAGACGCCCGGAATCGGATCCCCGGCCGACCCGTCGAGGACGCGGCTGCCGGCGTTCGGGACCACCGACCGGCCCTCGTCGAAGGGCAGGCCCTTGATCGGCCGGCTCCGGTATCCGATCGACCGGACGATCAGCCCGGCGTCGAGCTCGGAGATCTCGTCGGTGCGCTCGATCCCGCCGTCGCCGATGTAGCGGTTGCGCACCAGCTTCACCGAGGCGGCCGCACCGTCACCGGTGATCTCCACCGGAGAGGTCAGGAAGCGGAATACGATCCGTCGATTCCCCTCGGTCCGCGGCATCGCGGCGAACTCCCGGGCCAGGCGGATCTTGGTCGCGATCACCGAGTCCAGCGAGTCGTCGGCCAGCGCGGCCGCCGTCTCTTCGGACAGCGTCAACTCCGATTCGTCGATCACCACGTCGACGCCTTCGAGGTCGGCCAGCGACACGAACTCCCCGTTGGTGAAGGCGCCGTGCTCGATACCGCGCCGTCCCACGACCACCACTTCGCGCACCTTGGACGCGCGGAGGACGTCGAGTGCGTGGTCGGCGATGTCCGTCCGTGCGAGCTCGTCGGGATCGGTGACCAGGATGCGCGCCACGTCGAGCGCCACGTTTCCGTTGCCGATCACCACCGCGCGCTCGGCACTGAGGTCGAACTCCCGCTGTGCGTGGTCGGGGTGGCCGTTGTACCAGGCCACGAAGTCGGTCGCGGCGATCGAGCCCGCCAGATCCTCACCGGGGATGTCGAGGCGGCGGTCGTGTGCGGCGCCGACGGCGTAGAGGACGGCACCGTAGCGTTCGCGCAGTTCGTCGTGGGTGATGTGCTCGCCCACCTCCACGCCCAGGTGGTAGGTGAAGTTCCGCTTCCGCTCCACCGCGGCGAAGGTCTCCTCGACCCCCTTCGTCTGCGCGTGGTCGGGGGCGACTCCGGCCCGGACCAGCCCGTACGGGGTGGGCAGACGGTCGAACATGTCGACGCGCACCTGGGCCTTCTTGACCAACTCCTGGGCGGCGTAGAAGGCGGCGGGCCCGGCTCCGACGATGGCGACACGGAGTTCGGTGTCGGGCAGCTGCGGCGGCTTGGGATGCCGCACGAGTCCGCCTTCGACGTCGTGGTCCTTGTAGTAGTCGGCGTTGATCTGGAGGAAGGGCTCTTCCCTCTCGGGGAGCTGATCGTCCGGATAGATCGCGCTCACCGGACACTCGTCGATGCAGGCGCCGCAGTCGATGCACGTCTCCGGGTCGATGTAGAGCATCTCGGCGGTGAGGAAGTCCGGTTCGTCCGGTGTCGGATGAATGCAATTGACCGGGCAGACGGCAACGCAAGATCCGTCGTTACAGCAGGATCGCGTGATTACGTGCGTCATCTGGGACATCCCTTCGAGCTCAAGGGTGAACGTGTTCTAGTTTCTCCGAGAGTACCGTATTCGAGGTCACACCCCGCCATGCCCGAAGCGTATCCCCGTCTCCGGACGAAGCAGAGGAGTCCCCACCCGAATGACCGCACCGCAGGCCTACCGGCCCCTGGAGGACCGCAAGCCGGGAGCCGACTTCTACTCGGCCGGATACCGCGTCCGGACCGGCGACATCGACCAGGACATGAGAGTTCGGCTCGACGGGATCGCTCGATATCTGCAGGACGTCGCGAACGACAACATCGCCGTCCTTCCGTTCGCCGACACCGACCCCTTCTGGATCATCCGCCGGACCGTGATCGACGTCCTCGAACCGATCACCTGGCCGTCGGAGCTGAGGATGGAACGGTGGTGCGGCGCACTGTCGACGCGGTGGACCAACATGCGCGTCCGGATCACCGCCGACGGCGGCACCAACCGGTTCAATCCCGAGCCTCGGCCCAACGGCCTCGTGGAGACCGAGGCCTTCTGGATCAACATGACCGCGTCGGGAACGCCCGCACGCATCAGCGATCTCGCGATGGAGACGCTCACCGCGATGACGGACGAGCACCGGTTGCGCTGGAGGGCGATGAATCCCGCCACCCCGCCGGCGGCCGAAGCACTGGAACTGCCCGACCGGGAACACGTCCTGCGGATCACCGACTTCGACCCGTTCAAGCACCTCAACAACGCCGCCTATTTCGAAGCGGTCGAGGACGAGCTGGTCCATCACGCCGACCTGATCGACGGACCGCACCGGGCGATCATCGAGTACCTGCGTCCGATCACCCCCGGCACGCGCGTCACCATCCGCAGGCAGCGGCTCGACGGCACCCTGCTGATCTGGTTCGTCATCCCGGACGACGCCGGCGAACCGCAGGTGGCGGCGTCGGTCTCGGTGGCGTCGATTCCCGCGCCGTGAATCATTCCGCGCCGTGAATCCCGCGCGGACTAGTTGGCGCCGGTCAGGATCAACTCCATCAGTTTGACCGGCGCGGCACAGGCGTCACCGGCCTGCTGCCCCTCCGGTTCCACCCACCACGTGAAGATCCCGCCCGCGGGCGACTTCGCGGTCACTCCGCAGACAGCCGGCCTCGCGGGGTCGCGCTGGGTGAAGGCCGCTTGACTCTGCACCGAGATGTTCTCGGTGGTGAAGCCGAGATGCTGCGCGGTCTCCTTCTCCAGGTTGTAATCGCCCCACTCGAACCAGTTGAAGGTCACGTCGATCTGCTGCGGCAGCACCGACCAACGGCAGTTCGCTCCGAAGAAGTTCGATTCGGCGGTGGTTCCGCCCACCGCCTTCGCGATCGTCGCCGCGGGCAGTACCTCGCACTCGGCGAGCAGTTTGTCGAAACGGCTGGTGTCGACGTGGCCGGTGTCGGAACCGACCGCTCCTCCCTCGCGGACGGGCTGTCCGTCCACCGTGCACGCCGCCGACGCCGCGACCGCTGCCAGGCCCAGCACCGCCGCGGTCGCCCGCCTCCGGATCGACGTCATGCCGCCCCCTTCACGACCTTCTCGGTGATGCTCTTCGCGGCGCCGCACAGCTGGTCCTCGGCGATGGTGGGACCGGCGCCCGGACTGATCGGCGACGCCAGCGAGATCTCGATGAAATCGGCGTCCCACGCGACGCCGATCTCGCAGATTCCCGCGGTATGGGCGAGGAAGCCGGGATTGCCGTCGATCTCGTAGTCCTGCGTCGTGTCGCGGCTGAGCTGTTCGGTCCCTCGCTCGCGTCCGATCGGCGAGCCGCGGTACCAGTTGAACGAGACCGAACCGTTGCGCTGCGCGTCGGCGCGCCATTCACACGTCGAGGGATTGTCGATCGCCAGCCGCAGACCCGCCATGCCCGACATCCGGACCACGTCGTCGGTCGTCAGCCCACCGCATCGCGCGAACTGCGGACCCGTTCCCGCCTTCGGCGTCTCGGAGACATCCGCCGAGTCGGAACCGCCGCCCGAGCACCCGGCGAGCAGCAGCGCCGCGAGCGCGGCGAGCGTCACCAGCATGATCTCCGAGCGGAAACGGTCGAGTTGCCTGCGTTCGCGCTTCGTCGGCCGTCCCGAACCCCGATCGCGCCGCGGGAGGCTGGCAAGAACCTCCCGCGGCGGCGGAGGCGGACTGTGGTCGATGTAGCACTCGGCCGCGGCCGGTGCGGAGACCCGTTTGCTGATCAGCCGCGTCACCTCGACGATCCGCTCGCGACCGTTCAGCCGCACGGTGACCCGGTCGCCGATCGACACCGGCGCCGCGGGTTTGGCGGTCGCACCGTTGAGCTGGACGTGTCCGGCGCGGCACGCGGCACCCGCGGCCGACCGCGTCTTGGTGAGCCGGATCGCCCAGATCCAGCTGTCGATGCGCGTCGCCATCACGCCCCTTCCCGTGGCAGTCCGATCGTCCCCCACAGTAATCGGCCCCGCGGACTCCGCCCGGAAGACGCAGTGCCCGAGAGACGCGGGCAGTGCCCCGAGAGACGCAGATGCCCGGAACCTGACGAGCAGGTCCCGGGCATCGGGTCGAATGCGATCAGCTCAGGACGCGAGGGCCTTGGCCTTGAGGGCCTCGTACTCGGCCTCGGTGATGGTGCCCGCATCGAGCAGCGACTTCGCGGTCGCGATGTCGGCGGCCGGCGAGCTCTTGCCCGCCGCGTGCCGGATGTACTCCTGGTTCGCCTTCTCCGCGGCCAGCGCCGCTGCCTGACTGCGTTCGGTCATGCCGCGCCCGCGCGCGATCAGGTAGACGAACGCTGTGAGATACGGAAGAACGATGAGGAAGATGATCCAGACGACCTTCCATCCGGCGGCCAGCTTGTGGTCGCGGAACAGGTCGGTCAGGACCATGAAGAGCACCATCAGGTATGCGATGAAGGCGAAGACCAGCACCGTGTACCAGATCACGTTCCAGAACGAACTCCAGTCCATGGGGACCTACTTTCTTAGACGGGCGTCAATCGTATCCACGCTCGGCACCTCATGGGCAACAGCATCACCCGTAAAGGACTATGGTCCCGGCAGCCACTCGAGCCTCATCGCAGCGTCGATCACGGGCCCCTCGGTCGTCACGACAGTGGGGCAACGGGTCCGCCCCGGCCTCATGAGGGAACAAAGTCCCTGGTAGGGGATTCGACTGAGCGATTAGGTTACGCTACCGTAATCGTCGTCGCAGACCGCAATACCCAGGAGTAAGCAACTATGTCAGCTGTCATCCTCTACGGCACCGAGACCGGCACCGGCGAGCTCGTGGCCGACGCCATCGCAGACGTATTGGCAGCAGACCACGATCCGTCGGTGTACGACATGGCGGAGTTCGCGGTCGAGGATCTCGACGCGAACGACTTCCTGGTGGTCGTCTGTTCCACCTACGGCGAGGGCGAACTGCCCTCCAGCGCGCTCCCGTTCGCGGACGAACTGGACGAGGAGAAGCCGGACCTCGCCGGGCTGCGTTTCGCGGTGTTCGGCATGGGCGACACCGTCTACGGCGACACCTACAACAAGGGCGGCGAGATCATGGCTGCCAAGCTCACCGAGCTGGGCGCGGTCCAGGTCGGCGAGCATTTCCGCCACGACGCGTCCTCGGCGGTGAAGCCGGCCAAGGCCGCCGAGAAATGGGCGCAGTCGCTCCCGGCGCTCATCGAGCAGGACTGAGCCGGCACACACCCCGACTCAGTGCGTGGACGTCACGGTCCGACGTTCACCCGCTCTTCACGCGTCTCACTCCGCTGTCCGCCTCGGACCGCCGCGTCCTGGGCGAGCTTGACCACCGCCGTCGCCGCGACCAGCGCCACGACGCAGAGGAACACGGCCGTCGGCGCGCTGACGTAGATGTTCTCGCCGAGCAGTGCGACGCCGAGGATCATGGCGACGGTCGGTTCCATCACGTTCATCGCGGGGAACGAGGTCTGCAGATCGCCGGCACCGAAACCCCGCTGCTGCGCGACGATCGCCAGCACGATGACCGCGATGAGCAGGTACAGCTCGGCATGCGGGAGCACGGACAGCGGGTCGTCCACGATGCGCAGGGCGACAGCCTTGATGAGCAGTGCGGACACGCCGAACAACGCTCCGGACGCCAGACCGTAGCTCAGCGCTCGAAAATGCGCGCTCCGGCACCGTTCGGCATTGACCACGATTCCGATGATCCCCAGCACCAATGCCCCGACCGTGATGCCCATGACCACCACGTTCGGTCGCCGATCGGTCGATACCGGGCGCGCGAGCACCAGGAACAGGACCACGCACACCACGAGCGTCAGACCCCACAGCCATTCGGCGCGCTCGAACCGGCGTCTGTCTATCCAGGCCTCCATGGGCAGCGCGAACAGGACCGCCAGCACCACCAGTGGCTGGACCACGAGTATCGATCCGAGGCCGAGCGCGGCGGCCTGGAGACCGAAGCCGGCCAGTGCGATCACGGCTCCGAGCCACCAGCCGGCGGTGATGGCGCCACTGGCGGCCGACGCCCGCTGCCGAAGCACGGTTCCGCCGGCGATCAGCACTGCTGCGGTGATCGCGAGCAGTATCGGTGCCCAGGTATGCATCACTGACAGATTAGTGCCCGCGACACCGCCCGAGTCGGCTACCGGCCGGTGGGACTCAGCGTGCGATGCGGAGTTCGGTGGTGACCGGCGTGGCGTTCACCGTCAGGTCCTGCACCGGGCAGTGGCGTTCGACGATCTCCTGGAGCCGCTGGTAGTCCCCGTCCGACGCAGGTCCGGAGATGTCGGCGATCACGCGCACCGCGGTGAATCCCGGTCGCACGTCGGCGTCGAGTCCGAAGAACCCGCGGACGTCCAGATCACCTTCGGCCGACAGAGTGAGATCGTCGAACTCCACCCCGAGCCGTTCGGCCCAGAAGCGGTAGGTCACCACCTGGCACGACAGCAGTGCGGCCAGGTAGTACTCGACCGGGTTGGGCGCGCTGTCGGTTCCGCCGAGGGTCGGCGGCTCGTCGACCCGGACGCTGAACGAGCGCAGGGAGACCTCGCTCGACACTCCGGCCGTCGCCACCGCGGATGCGCCGAAGACCACCTGGGCATTGCTCGCCCTGGCGGCGACGGCATCGGCCGTGGCGGCGGCGATGGAGTTGAGCGGGGTCCGCGAATCCGGGATGTCGATGAGCTGTGTGGTCGTCATGGATGGAACCGTACGAAGATCCCGAGGCGCCGCACAGGGTTGCGGCCACAGCGGGTTTAAGCCTCGTCCGGCCCCGCCGCGGCCGCGCCTGCCCGGTTCTGTCACCCCCTGGATCTACCGTGTGGGCATGAGCTATCGCAGAGAACTCGAGCGGATGACGACACTGTCGTCGCAGGACATCGACGATGCCTGCGGGGGCTCGCGCATCCCGGCGTTGATCAACCACTGCGTCGACGAACTGCTGGAACTGACCGAGCTCGCCGACGAGGCGCTCACCGAGGAACGCATCGAGGAGCACGTCCTCTACGTGCAGGAGGTCTCGGCGTGGCGAGAGACCGCTCAACTGCTTCGGCGCATGGCGGCCGACCGCACCGTGCGCAGTACCGGTGCCGCATGACCGACCGCACCCTCATTCTGATGCGGCACGGCAAGTCCGCCTATCCGGACGGTGTCTACGATCACGATCGCCCGCTGAATGAGCGCGGGATGCGGCAGGCGCAGCTCGCCGGACGATGGATGACCGAGGACCGCCTCGCCGTCGATCAGGTGCTCTGTTCCACCTCGCTCAGGACGAGGATGACCCTCGAACAGACCGGCGTCGCCGCGCCGGTGGAGTTCATCGATGATCTGTACGGCGGGACGCCGTCGGAGGTGTTCGAGGCGGTTCGGATCCACACCCCGCCCGCAGCGTCCACCGTGCTGGTGGTGGGGCACTTCCCCGGCATGCCGGAGACCGCCCTGAGCCTCGATCCGGCCGGCGAGATCGACCGGTTTCCGACCTCCGCCTACGCGGTGCTGCGCATCGGTGTGCCCTGGGATCGCCTCGGGCTCGACGTGGACGCCGACGCCCGGCTCCTCGCGTTCCGGGTACCCCGCTGACCGCGGGGTTCTCCACGGTAACGTCGGCCGCATGACCCACACGATCACCGCACCGACCGACGTGGACCTGGTGCACCTGCGTCGATGCATCACTCTCGCCCGCGAAGCGCTCGACTCGGGCGACGAACCGTTCGGCTCGCTGATCGTCGATGCCGAGGGCATGGTCCGGTTCGCCGACCGCAACCGGGTCGGTGCCGGCGACCGCACGCGGCACCCGGAGTTCGCGATCGCCCGGTGGGCGGCGAAGAATCTGACCGAGGAACAACGAGCCGCGGCCACCGTCTATACCTCCGGCGAACACTGTCCGATGTGTTCGGCGGCGCACGCGTGGGTCGGGCTGGGGCGGATCGTCTACGCGGTCGGCGCCCGCCGGCTCAGCGCCTGGCGCACCGAGTGGGGTCTGCCCGAGGGCCCGGTCGCGGCCCTGCCGATCAACGAGGTCGCACCGGACGTCCCCGTCTCCGGTCCGGCCCCCGAACTGGCCGACGAGATCCGCGAGTTGCACGCTCGTTCGGCCGGAGTGAACCTCACCTGACCCGCGCCGGAATCCGGCGGCCGCACTGCCGCCGGATTCACTCCGGGTCGAGCAGTTCCAGCCGCACCGCGAGCAGTCTGATCGGCCGGTCGATCTCGAAGGCGTCGAGCAGATCGTCCGCGACAGCCGCGATCGCATCGAGAGACGTCGTCGGAGCCGGCAGCTTACGCATCTTGGTTCTGGTGAAGAATGTGGCCGTCCGTACGGTGAGGCCGACACGGAACGGGGTGCGCCCCTCCGCGACCACCTGTTCGAGCACCTCCTCGGTGAGGGCCCGCACCGCCTCGTGCAGTCGGCCGGGATCGGTGAGGTCGGTGTCGTAGGTCCGCGCCTTCGAATGCGACTTGGCGATCCGCGGCTCGTCGGAGATCGCGTCATCGCCTCCGCCCCGGCACAGCACGTACAGCCAGTCGCCCTGGTGCGGGCCGAACATCGCCGTCAAGTCGTCTCGATCGGCGGCGGCGAGCTGCGCCACAGTGTCGATTCCCGCGGCCGACAGCTTGGCCGCGGTCCGCGATCCCACACTCCACAGTTCGCGGCAGGGACGGTGGTTCATCAGCGAGGCCCAGTTGCCGTCGTCGAGCACGAAGACCCGCTGTTCCTCGCCGGCCTCCGGACTCCGGACGGCCTGCTTCGCGAATCCGGTCGCCGCCTTGGCACGCTGTTTGTTGTCGGAGACGCCCACGCAGCAGTCCAACCCGGTCGCCGCCACCACCGCTCGTCTGATGCTCCGCGCCGTCTCGATGACGTCGGCGGCACTCAGCAGACGCGGGCCCGCGCGGTCTTCGATTCCCAGATAGGCCTCATCCCAGCCCCACACCTCGAGTGCATCGCCGAATCCCCGGAGGACGTCCATCACGCGCTCGGATGCGGCTTCGTACTCCCCCATGTCGAGCGGGAGGAATACCGCGTCGGGCGCCTTCTTGCTCGCGGCGCGCATCGGCATACCTGCCCGTACTCCGTCCGCGCGCGCCTCGTACGAGGCGCAGGTCACCACCTGCCGGGCACGCGTCGGATCGCCGTCCCCGCCGACGATCACCGCCTGTCCGACCAACTCCGGTCGCCGCTGCCGCTCCACGGAGACCTGGAACTGGTCGAGGTCGACGTGGAGCAGCCATCGGTAGCGGGTCGGGACACCCATGCGTCAACTGTATGGGAACACCGGCGGGCGGATCAGCCCGCGAGGGCGGGCTCGGTGGCGGAAGTCTCCGGCGCGGGCTGGTCGCTCGCAGGGGTCTCGCTCGCAGGCGTCTCGGCGGCGGGCTCCTCAGACGGCGAATCCTGGGTCGGCGTTTCCTGGGACGGCGCGGGCGCGACGATCTCGATCGGGGCCGGCTCCGGAGCCGGGTTGACGATCATCGGAGGCAGATTCGTCGACGGTTCGCCGACGACCGCGTCGTCGAGCGCACGCTCGGGAGCGGAGGTGGTGACCGCGGCGAGGGTCGCCGTGTCGTCATCCTGCGTCGGCTCGGCAGGACTCCCCGGCCCTGTCGGCCCTGTCTGCTTCGCAGTGAGCCCGTCGATCAGGTTCTTGGCGAACTTCACGTCGTCGCCGATCGTGACAGTGTTCAGGTAGTTGCGCAGTGTCCCGATGGGATCGAAGGGGTTGTCGAGGCTCAGGGTGCCGAGTCCGAACGGATTGTCCACCTGCACCAGGCTGATCTTCGGCAGTAGGCCGGCGTGCGCACCCTGAGTGATCCTCGTGATCTGCGGCAGTCCGATCAGGTTCGGGCGAGTGCTGCCGTTCACCTCCACCGGCGGGAAGAACACGATCTGGTGTCCGAGCCATTCCACGGTGATCGGGTTGCGCAGTCCGTAATCACTGGTCAGCCAGTGCGCGGTGACGGTCCGCTCCACCACCGGATCGAGGATCGGCGCACCGGACTCATCGGTGGCCTGCTCCATCAGCTGCTTGCCGTCGGGACCGAGCTTGGGCTTCTTCACCGACCTGGTCTTGGTCTCGGTCTTCTGCTCGCCGGTCTCCTCGTCGATGACGGGAGCGCCGGTCTCGTCGACGACCGGCGCCTGGTACTCCTCATTGACCCACTCGTACACGCCGACCATCCGCGGCGCGGTCTTGACCCGCATCACCTGCTTGCCGTCGGCATCGAGCTTCGGGGTCACCCCGTCGGCCTCGAACACCGGTTCCTTGGCGTACACCGTCTGCACGTCCTTGGTGAACCGCACGAAGTCCTTGGCGAACTTGATCCGGTCCTCGCCGGACATCAACGCCTTGAGCATGTCGGCCACGAACGGAGTGTCCATCATCGAGCCGAGGTCGCCGTCGCCCGACAGCAGCGGTGCCATCTGCTTCAGCAGCGCATCGTTGCCGAAGAGCAACGACGTGACGTCGGTCAGTCCCCACTGCTCCTGGCGGTGACCGCCGTCGGTGACCGGACGCAGATCCTTGTAGTAGTCGAACGTGCCGAGGGCGTTGGTACACGAACCGAGGCCCTCCGCCGTCGCCCGCGTCTGGAAGCCGAAGCAGGCCACCTCCTTCAGACCCGGCAGGTTGCCGTTGATGCCGTCGACCAGATCGAGCATTCCGGCGGCGTCGGCCCCGGCCTCACCCGCGAGGCTGGAGTCGAGCAGACCCGCATTGCGCAGCTGGGTGAAGTCGAGTTCCTGTCCGAACCAGGTGAACTTGATGTCGCTGGTGTCCATGTTCACCGCGGACGCGAGACCCAGCTGCGACTGCGCGGTCGACGTCCGCCCGTGATCGGCGCCGGCGAGCGCTACCGCCAGCGCGTTGGCGGTCTGCGCGAGCGCAGTTCCCCCGCGCATCGACAGCGCGACGTTGATGCCGTCGCCGACGATGGTGGAACTGCCGATCGGCTTCACCGGAGCAGGCAGATCCTGCGGCTGGGTGTAGTCGTACTTGTGGTTGGTCAGGTATTCGGCGAGCTTGAGCGCCTCGGTGCGCTTCTCGAGATTGAGATCCTCGCCCTTGGTGACCTTCGTACCGCCGACGAAGAGGCAGCCGCCCAGCACCGTGTTCTTGATCGATCCGTCGTTCTGGAGGCATCCGTCCTTCGCCGCCCTGTTCACCGGCAGGGCCGCGTCGCGCTGGATCTCGGCGTAGGTCTTGTACTTGTCGAACGCGCCCGGATCGACCCTCGGCATGCCCAGCGCGGAGGCAGCGCCCTTCACGAAGTCCCTGCCGAGGGTGACGCCGCCGAGGATCTCGAGCAGGTTCCGCTCCCCCATCCGGTACTTGACGACGAGCAGGTTGATGTCGTCACCGAGGTCGAGCACCATGTTCTCGGCCGCCTGGCCGACCTCGAGAGTCTCGGGCAGCACCAACGCGACGCCCGTTCCGTTGGAGCCCTTGCAGTCCGCGATCGCCTGCGGCGGGGCCGCCGGATCGAACTCCGTGCTCTTCGACGAGTCCGGACCGGTCGCGAGCGCACCCGTCCGGCACATCTCGACGAATTGGGAGACCATCGGATCGTCGAGCATGCCGAGGATCGCGTTCGGGTCCAGATCGCCCAGCCCGGCGATCGCGGTGGTCGAGGTCTCCGCGAAGGCGTGACCCGCGGGAGCCATGGCCGCACCTGCACCCAGAGCCGCGACGGCTCCCACCGCAGCGATCCCCTTCTTCAGCCGGCGTCGGCGCGCGCCTTCGGCGCGATCGAGTGCGCGGCGCTGCGCACGGTTCATGGGCTCAGTCACAGTTCTTCTCCAGAAGGGGGCGGATCTCTTCGCAAATCGGTCGAATCATAATTCGTGCCAGATTCCGGGTTCGTTTCGGCTGAACGGACGACGTGGCACGAATCTGACTTCGCCCAGGTCGAGGTGGCACAAATCCATTCCTCGCGAACGCACGCCGGCGACGGGGGCCGAGTCTCGCGACTCTATCGATTCAGAAACGACCGGCTTTGCCGGTTTCCCATCCGTCACACCCGTCTCGTACGGTGCCCTGTATGGCAGGAACTCGCACTACTCGACGCATGCCCTGGATCGCACGCCTCGCGATCATCGCCCTCGCCGGCACGATGGCGCTCCTGGTGCTGCCCGCCGCTCCGGCCGATGCGGCGCCCCGCGTGACCGCGGAACAACGGATCAGTGCCACCGTCAGCCTGATCTCGGTGTACTCGCCGTCGATGCATCGCACGATCCGCGCGCACGTGTTGCATCCCGCCGGACGGCCGAGCGGACTTCCGACTTTCTACATGCTGCCGGGCGCCGGCGGTGCCGAGGACGGGATCTCCTGGTACAACAACACACCGGTTCGCCGGTTCTTCGCCGATAAGCGCACCAATGTGGTCCTGCCGATCGGCGGACGGTTCTCGATGATGACCGACTGGATCTCCGACGACCCGATCCTCGGCCGCAACAAGTGGCAGACCTTCGTCAACCGGGAGCTCCCCGCAGCGGTGAACCGAGCCTTCCGCACCAACGGAGTCAGCGCACTCTCGGGTGTCTCCATGTCCGCCGGTCCGGCACTCGACCTCGCGACGCAGGCGCCCGGAAAGTACCGCGCCGTGGCCGCGTACAGCGGCTGTCCCGGCGCCGCCGATCCGCTCGGCACCATCGCGGCCACGGCGATCGTCGCCCGCGGCGGCGGCAACGTGCTCAATATGTGGGGACCTCCCGGCGGCCCGGCCTGGCGTGCCCACGATCCAGTGCTCAATGCCGCCAAGCTGCGCGGCACCGCCGTCTACCTGTCGGCGGGTTCGGGCCTGCCCGGTCCCGTCGACGGTGATCCGCTGCGCACCGGCGGCGGGCTCGTCGGCGGCAACATCATGGAGGCCATCGCGCTGCGGTGCACCACGAATATGGCCGACCGGCTGAGCGCCCTGGGTATCCCGCACACCTTCGTGCACCGGCCCGACGGCGTCCACACCTGGGGCCTGTTCTACGCCGACCTTCGCAATTCATGGCCGATGATCGCGCGCGCGATCGGCGCCTGAGCGCACGCCGCGCTCATTCCCGGGCGAGTTCCTCCGCACGTGGCGCCAGAGCCCGCGTCACGGAAGCGAACTTCGCGACGAGCTCCTTGCCGAACAGCAGCTTGACGATGCCCGACGCCGGGCCGGTGATCTCGAAGTGCGACTCGTACCGGCTGCGTCCGTCGCCGAGGTCCACCACGGTGTGCCTGCGCAGGCTGCGCACCGCGCCGAACGGCGCGGGCTTCATCCGATAGGAGAACGACCGGCCCTCGTCGACGGCGTCGATGTACTCACGCGTCCGCTTCAGCCCGCCCGGACCGAGCCGGAAGCGCATGTCGATCGGATCGCCCGGCCGCAGGGTGGATCGGCACTCCACCTGGAAGGGATTCCATTCGCCGTACGCATCGAAGTCGGTCAGCACCTGCCACACCACGGCGGCGGGAGCGTCGATGTCGATCGAACTGTCGGTGATCAGAGCCATGCGGCCATCGTAGAACACGTTCTAAATCGGCGGCGTTCGCCGGGTCGAGGCACGATACGACGAGGGTCCCGCCTCCGGATGGAGACGGGACCCTGCGTTCGGTCGGATCAGCGGAAGTCGCTGCCGAAGCCGTAGTCGTCCAGCGGAACGGCGGCACCGCTCGGGGCACCGAAGGTGCCGTCCGGGCTGTAGTAGGTGTCGTCGTAGGTCGGCAGGGCGTACGCCGCTGCGCGGGCCTCCTCGGTCGGCTGGACCTCGATGTTGCGGTAGCGGTTGATACCGGTACCGGCCGGGATCAGCTTACCGATGATCACGTTCTCCTTGAGGCCGACGAGCTTGTCGCTGCGGTTGTTGATCGCCGCATCGGTCAGCACGCGGGTGGTCTCCTGGAACGACGCCGCCGACAGCCACGAATCGGTGGCCAGCGAGGCCTTCGTGATGCCCATGAGGACCGGTCGGCCGGCAGCCGGCTCCCCGCCCTCGGCGACGACGGCCCGGTTGGCCGCCTCGAACTCGGCGCGCTCGGTGAGCGAACCGGGCAGGAACTCGGTGGCGCCGGAGTCGATGATCGTCACACGGCGCAGCATCTGGCGGACGATCGTCTCCACGTGCTTGTCGTGGATCGACACACCCTGGCTCCGGTACACCTCCTGGACCTCGTTGACCAGGTGGATCTGCACCTGACGCGGGCCCATCACGCGGAGCACCTCGTGCGGATCGGCAGCGCCCTCGAGGAGCTGCTGACCGACCTCGACGTGATCGCCGTCGGCCAGCAGACGCTCGCTGCCGTCCTCGTGGCGGAACACGCGCAGACGCTGACGCTTCGACAGCTTGTCGTACACGACCTCGTCGCTCCCGTCGTCCGGGATGATCGTGATCTTGTAGAACCGGTCGTCGTCCTCCATGCGGACCCGGCCCGAGACCTCGGCGATCGGGGCCTTGCCCTTGGGGACACGGGCTTCGAACAGCTCGGTGACTCGCGGCAGACCACCGGTGATGTCGTCACCGACGCCACCCTGGTGGAAGGTACGCATCGTCAGCTGCGTGCCGGGCTCACCGATCGACTGCGCCGCGATGATGCCGACGGCCTCGCCGATGTCGACGAGCTTGCCGGTGGCCATCGAACGGCCGTAGCAGTGCGCGCACACGCCGGTGCCGGTGGCACAGGTCAGGACCGAACGGACCTTGACCTCGGAGATGCCTGCCGCGAGGAGAGCCTCGATGGCCGGATCGCCCAGGTCGTGCCCGCGCTCCACCACGACGTTTCCGTCCGCGTCGACCGCATCGGCCGCGAGCGTACGGGCGTACGCCGAGGTCTCGACGTGGGCGTCGCGGATGATGCTGCCGTCCGGCTGCTTCTCGCCGAGCGGCACAACGATGCCGCGCTCGGTGCCGCAGTCGGTCTCGCGGACGATGACGTCCTGCGACACGTCCACCAGACGACGGGTCAGGTAGCCCGAGTCGGCCGTACGCAGTGCCGTGTCCGCCAGACCCTTACGAGCGCCGTGCGTGTTGATGAAGTACTCGGCAACGGTCAGGCCCTCGCGGAACGAGGACTTGATCGGGCGCGGGATGAACTCACCCTTCGGGTTCGTCACCAGGCCCTTCATACCCGACAGGTTGCGGACCTGGGTCATGTTGCCCGTGGCACCCGACTTCGGGATCATCGTGATCGGGTTGTCGTCGGGGTAGTAGTCCTCGAGCGCCTTACCGACCTCTTCGGTGGCCTGCTTCCAGATCTCGACCAGGGCGTCGCGACGCTCGTCGGGGGTAAGACCACCGCGCTGGAACTTGCGCTCCAGACCGTCGGCCCGCTCCTCGTAGCGCTCCAGGATCTCTGCCTTGGCCGGCGGCACCAGAACGTCCGACATCGAGACGGTGACGCCCGAGCGGGTGGCCCAGTAGAAGCCCACGTCCTTCAGCTTGTCGACGGTCTGCGCGACGACGATCATCGGGTAGCGCTCGGCGAGATCGTTGATGATCACGGCCTGACGCTTCTTCGGCATCTGCTCGTCGATGAACGGGTAGTCGCGCGGCAGCAGCTCGTTGAACAGCACACGTCCCAGGGTGGTGACGGTCTCCCACGGCTGACCACGGGTCCAGCCCTCCGGGAACAGCTCCGCCTCCACGTCGGCGGGCGGACGCTGGTCGGTCAGCCGCACCTTGATGCGCGACTGGATGGTCAGCGCACCGCGGTCGACGGCCATGATGGCCTCGGCCGGGCTCGAGTAGACGCCGCGCTCCACGTCGCCGTCCGTGGCACCGGTGTACTCGCCGGTCAGACCGTCCTTCTGGGTGGTCAGGTAGTACAGGCCGGTCACCATGTCCAGACGCGGCATGGCCAGCGGGCGGCCCGATGCCGGCGACAGGATGTTGTTCGAGGACAGCATCAGGATGCGGGCCTCGGCCTGCGCCTCCGCGGACAGCGGCAGGTGCACGGCCATCTGGTCACCGTCGAAGTCGGCGTTGAACGCCTCACAGACCAGCGGGTGCAGCTGGATGGCCTTGCCCTCCACCAGCTGCGGCTCGAAGGCCTGGATGCCGAGTCGGTGCAGCGTCGGCGCACGGTTCAGCAGAACCGGGTGCTCGGCGATGACCTCTTCGAGGACATCCCAGACGGCGGGGCGCTGACGCTCCACCATGCGCTTGGCCGACTTGATGTTCTGGGCCTGGTTGAGATCCACCAGACGCTTCATCACGAAGGGCTTGAACAGTTCCAGAGCCATCAGCTTCGGCAGGCCGCACTGATGCAGCTTGAGCTGCGGGCCGACGACGATGACGCTTCGGCCCGAGTAGTCGACGCGCTTGCCGAGCAGGTTCTGACGGAATCGGCCCTGCTTGCCCTTGAGCAGATCGCTCAGGGACTTCAGCGGGCGGTTGCCCGGCCCGGTGACCGGACGGCCGCGACGGCCGTTGTCGAACAGCGCGTCCACCGACTCCTGCAGCATCCGCTTCTCGTTGTTGACGATGATCTCGGGAGCACCGAGGTCGATCAGTCGCTTGAGACGGTTGTTGCGGTTGATGACACGGCGGTACAGATCGTTCAGATCGGAGGTCGCGAAGCGGCCACCGTCGAGCTGAACCATCGGGCGCAGTTCCGGCGGGATCACCGGCACGGCGTCGAGCACCATCGCCTGGGGCGAGTTGCCGGACTGCTGGAACGCCGCCACGACCTTCAGCCGCTTCAGCGCGCGCAGCTTCTTCTGGCCCTTGCCGCTGCGGATCGTCTCGCGCAGCGACTCGGCCTCGGCCTCGATGTCGAAGTTCTCGAGCAGCTTCTTGATGGCCTCGGCGCCCATCGAGCCGGTGAAGTACTCGCCGAAACGGTCCTCGAGCTCGCGGTACAGACGCTCGTCGACGATCAGATCGCCCGGGGTGAGCTTGGTGAACTTGTCCCAGATCTCGTCGAGAGCCTCGACCTCGCGGTTCGCGTGGTCACGCATGCGCTTGAGCTCACGCTCGGCGGCGTCGCGGACCTTGCGCTTGGCGTCGGCCTTGGCGCCCTCGGCCTCGAGCTCGGCCAGATCGGCCTCGAGCTTCTGCTGACGCTCGGCGAGAGCGGCCTCGAGATCGTCGAGGATCGCCTTGCGCTCCACACCGATCTCGGCCTCGCGGGTCGAGAGCTCGGCGTGACGCAGTTCGTCGTCGACGGCGGTGATCACGTAGGCGGCGAAGTAGATGATCTTCTCGAGATCCTTCGGCGCCAGGTCGAGCAGGTAGCCCAGCCGGCTCGGCACACCCTTGAAGTACCAGATGTGCGTGACCGGGGCGGCCAGCTCGATGTGGCCCATGCGCTCACGGCGCACCTTGGCCTTGGTCACCTCGACGCCGCAGCGCTCACAGATGATGCCCTTGAAGCGCACGCGCTTGTACTTGCCGCAGTAGCACTCCCAGTCGCGAGTCGGTCCGAAGATCTTCTCGCAGAACAGGCCGTCCTTCTCGGGCTTGAGCGTGCGGTAGTTGATGGTCTCCGGCTTCTTGACCTCACCGTACGACCAGTTGTGGATGTCGTCGGCCGTCGCAAGGCCGATCTTCAGTTCGTCGAAAAAGTTGACGTCGAGCACTAGTTGCCTTTCAGTGTCTCTTCTAGTCAGGTGAGGATCAGTTGGCGAGATCGTCGACCGTGGCGGACTCGTTGCGCGACAGGTTGATGCCAAGGTTGGCAGCAGCGCGCTCGAGGTCCTCGTCGTCGGTGTCGCTCATCTCGATGGCGGTGCCCTCGCTGGAGAGGACCTCCACGTTGAGGCACAGCGACTGGAGCTC
Source organism: Gordonia sp. LUNF6 (assembly GCF_047041125.1). NCBI lineage: Bacteria > Bacillati > Actinomycetota > Actinomycetes > Mycobacteriales > Gordoniaceae > Gordonia > Gordonia sp. LUNF6. Next base: position 673,903 of record NZ_CP178181.1, on the reverse strand, counting down.
CTTCAGGAGCACCTTGAACGACTCCGGGATGCCCGGCTCGGGGATGTTCTCGCCCTTGACGATGGCCTCGTACACCTTCACGCGGCCGACGACGTCGTCCGACTTGATGGTCAGCAGCTCCTGCAGGGTGTAGGCGGCGCCGTAGGCCTGCATCGCCCAGCACTCCATCTCACCGAAGCGCTGGCCGCCGAACTGGGCCTTACCGCCGAGCGGCTGCTGGGTGATCATCGAGTACGGACCGGTGGAACGCGCGTGGATCTTGTCGTCCACCAGGTGGTGCAGCTTGATGATGTACATGTAGCCGACCGAGACCGGGTACGGGAAGGGCTCGCCGGAACGACCGTCGAACAGCGTCGCCTTGCCGTCCGGACCCACCATGACCTCACCGTCGCGGTTCGGCAGGGTGGAACCGAGCAGACCCGCGAGCTCGTCGTCCTTCGCACCGTCGAACACCGGGGTCGCGGTGTTCGTGTTCGGCGGAGCCGAGTGCATCGCCTCGGGCAGGCGCTTGGCCCACTCCTCCTCGAGCTTCTCCGTGTCGATGTTCCAGCCGGCCTTCGACACCCAGCCGAGGTGGGTCTCGAGGATCTGGCCGATGTTCATACGACGCGGAACACCGTGGGTGTTCAGGATGATGTCGACCGGGGTGCCGTCGGGCAGGAACGGCATGTCCTCCTGCGGGAGGATCTTGCCGATGACGCCCTTGTTGCCGTGGCGGCCGGCCAGCTTGTCGCCGTCCTGGATCTTGCGCTTCTGCGCCACGTAGACGCGGACCAACTCGTTGACGCCGGGCGCCAGGTCGTCGTCCTCGTCGCGGCTGAACGTGCGGACACCGATGACCTTGCCGGTCTCGCCGTGCGGCACCTTCAGCGAGGTGTCGCGGACCTCGCGAGCCTTCTCACCGAAGATCGCGCGCAGCAGGCGCTCCTCCGGGGTGAGCTCGGTCTCGCCCTTCGGCGTGACCTTGCCGACCAGGATGTCGCCGTCGCGGACCTCGGCACCGATGCGGACGATGCCGCGCTCGTCGAGATCGGCCAGCACCTCGTCGGAGACGTTCGGGATGTCCCGGGTGATCTCCTCGGCACCGAGCTTGGTGTCGCGGGCGTCGATCTCGTGCTCCTCGATGTGAATCGAGGTGAGCACGTCCTCTTCCACGAGGCGCTGCGACAGAATGATCGCGTCCTCGTAGTTGTGACCCTCCCACGGCATGATCGCCACGAGCAGGTTCTTGCCCAGCGCCATCTCGCCCTGGTCGGTGCAGGGGCCGTCGGCCAGGACCTGACCGGCCTCCACCCGCTGCCCCTCGTCGACGATCGGCACCTGGTTGGCGCATGTGCCGTGGTTGCTGCGCTCGAACTTGCGCAGACGGTAGCTGTCGCGCGTTCCGTCGTCGGCCATCACCGTGATGAAGTCGGCGGAGACCTCCTCCACGACACCGGTCTTGCCGGTGACGATCACGTCGCCGGCGTCGACCGCCGCACGCAGCTCCATGCCGGTGCCGACCAGCGGCGCCTCGCTGCGGACCAGCGGCACCGCCTGGCGCTGCATGTTGGCGCCCATCAGCGCACGGTTGGCGTCGTCGTGCTCGAGGAACGGGATCATCGCGGTGGCGACCGACACCATCTGGCGCGGCGACACGTCGAGGTACTCGACCGACTTGGCCGGAACGAACTCCACCTCGGCGCCCTTGATGCGGACCAGGACGCGCTCGTCGGTGATGGTGCCGTCGGCGTCGTAGTTGGTGTTGGCCTGACCGATCAGGTAGCGATCCTCCTCATCGGCGGTCATGTACTCGATCTCGTCGGTCAGCACACCGTCGACCACCTTGCGGTACGGGGTCTCGATGAAGCCGAACGGATTCACCCGCGCGTACACCGAGAGCGAACCGATCAGACCGATGTTCGGACCCTCGGGGGTCTCGATCGGGCACATGCGGCCGTAGTGCGAGGGGTGCACGTCGCGGACCTCGAGGCCGGCGCGCTCACGCGACAGACCGCCCGGACCCAGCGCCGAGAGACGACGCTTGTGCGTCAGCCCCGACAGCGGGTTGTTCTGGTCCATGAACTGCGACAGCTGGCTAGTTCCGAAGAACTCCTTGATGGCCGCGACCACGGGGCGGATGTTGATCAGCGTCTGCGGGGTGATCGCCTCGGCGTCCTGGGTGGTCATGCGCTCACGCACCACCCGCTCCATACGCGACAGGCCCACGCGGATCTGGTTCTGGATCAGCTCACCCACGGTGCGGAGCCGGCGGTTGCCGAAGTGGTCGATGTCGTCGACCTCGACCGGCACCTCGACGCCGCCCGGGACGGTCATCATGGTGGTGATGTTGGGGTCGGCCTCGTGCAGGCGCACCAGGTACTCGACCGTGGCGATGATGTCCTCGGTGGTCAGCGTGGATTCGCCGACCATCGGGTTCGCCGTGAGGCCGAGCTTCTTGTTGATCTTGTAGCGGCCGACGCGAGCGAGGTCGTAGCGCTTCTCCTTGAAGAACAGGTTCTCCAGCAGGCTCTCCGCGGACTCCTTGGTCGGGGGCTCACCCGGACGCAGCTTGCGGTAGACCTCGAGCAGGGCCTCGTCCTGATTGGTGGTCGCGTCCTTCTCCAGGGTCGACATCATGATCTCGGAGAAGCCGAAGCGTTCGGCGATGTCCTCGTTGGTCATGCCGAGTGCCTTGAGCAGGATGGTGACCGGCTGACGACGCTTGCGGTCGATGCGGACACCCACGGTGTCGCGCTTGTCGACGTCGAACTCCAACCAGGCGCCGCGGCCCGGGATCACCTTCACCGAGTGCAGCGTCTTCTCGGTGGTCTTGTCGATCGTGGAGTCGAAGTAGACACCGGGGCTGCGGACCAGCTGGCTCACCACGACACGCTCGGTGCCGTTGATGATGAAGCTGCCCTTGTCGGTCATGATCGGGAAGTCGCCCATGAAGACGGTCTGCGACTTGATCTCACCGGTGTTGTTGTTGATGAACTCCGCGGTGACGAACAACGGCGCCGCGTAGGTCATGTCCTTGTCCTTGCACTCATCGATCGAGGCCTTGACCTCGTCGAAGTGCGGATCAGAGAACGACAGCGACATCGAGGACGAGAAGTCTTCGATCGGCGAGAGTTCGCGGAGGACTTCCTCGAGTCCGCCGACCGGGTTCTCCTCACCCCGTGCAATCGCCTTTGCGCGCCACTCGGGCGTACCCACAAGCCATTCGAACGAGTCGAGCTGCAGATCCAGCAGACCCGGAACCTCGAGCGGCTCGTCGATCTTGGCGAAGGAAGCGCGGTGCGGCGCGCCCGGGATGATTCCCGCTGTGGTTGAGGTGGACTGGCGGTCGAGTGCCAAGATGCGTCCTTCCAACACGAAGTTTCTCGGTGCGTGGCCATGGTGGCCTGCGGTGGTCGTGCGACCTGCACAAACATCACACCCGAGAACCGTCCCCGGAGGGAGGGCTGGAAGGATGATCGATCAGCGGACAGGAGGCAGCCAGCGCAACGTCCAACTGTATCAGATATCTATGGCAATGGGTATACCCCTGCCGGAGAATGATTGTCGACGGCTGCCTACCTGGAGACAATCAACTTGTGACAGCGTGACGTGCCGAGGCTGTCACGTCAAGCGAAACGCGCCGAATCGGTCAGAAAAGCCTGTTCAGCGCCCTCGATCAGAACTGTCCGACTTCGCTGATCTTCCAATTCCCGCCATCGTCCTTGGTCAAGGTGTACTGGACATGCGGCACCTGGGAGTCGGCGATCACGCCGTCTCGCGAGGTGCTCACGATCAGTGTGCCGACCACCACCGCGCGCTCATCGGTGAGGTCCGACAGGCCGAGAGCGTCGATCTGGCACTCCGACGCCGTCTTGGACTGTTCGATGACACTGCGGTTCGTCTTCAAGAAGGTCTCGAACTGGTCGAGCGCTCCACCGGTGAAGGTGTCGCGGGTGGACGCGGCCCACTGGTCGAGCTTCTTGTAGTCGAACTGGAAGGGCGCGCACGCGCCGGCCCGCGCCTGGCTGAGCACCTTGTCGGTCTCGCGCTGGTCGACGAACGCACGGTTGTCGCTCACGGTGACACCGGGGTGGAATGCGAGGACGGTGGCGATGACGCCGAGTACGACGGCGACGGCCCCGGTGATCGCCGCGAGCCGGAGTGTCGACGAGGTGTCGCGCGGGGGGCGCCCCTGGTTCAGGGCAGCGGCGGCGGCCTCTTCCCGGGCCGCCTTCTCCGCGGCCACCTGGCGCTTGCGCTCCACGCCGGACACGGTGGTTCCGGCGGTGTCGACGGGCTCGGTAGGGACCGTCGAGTGCTGCATCTGCGCGTCTGTGTCGGCCTGCACCGGCCTCGATACCGTGACGCGCGGCGCCGCGCGGCCCGCGACCTTCGGTGTCCGCTTTCCGGATCCGGGCTTGTTCGGACGTCCGCCGGCCATCAGTTTCCACCCTCCTGCGGCTGCGAGTCCTGCGACTGGTCCGCGGTGCCCTGGCCGGGCGCGGTCGACACCCCGGAGCCGGTGTCGGTGTAGTCGATCGGGTTCAGCGCGACCACCTTGGTCGCCTTACGCACACCGTCGACGTCGACCATCGTCAGGAGGAAGCCCATCTGTTGCTGCGCGACGGGCTGATTGGGGATCGTCGATGCGACGTTCGCGAACACCAGAACGGTGGCGGTGTCGTCGTCGGTGCTCAGCTCCGTGGTGGCGCTGCGCGTGATACGCGACTCGAGTTTGCCGACCTGTCCCCCGGAGGCCGCGACACGCTGCTCGACGTCGGCCACGACGCCGGTGTTCACCTGCTTGAGGGCATCTCCGGTGAGCGACGACTCCAGACGCTTCTTCCAGCCCGCGGTGTCCTTGGGGTCCACCGCGGTGATGTTGAGGACGGCCTGCTCGGCCGCATCGACCGACTCGTTGCGGAGCTGATCGGCCTCCGAGTCGACCGTGTATGCGCGGATCCCCGTGTAGCCGAAGTATCCGAGACACACCACCGCAGCGATGAGTGCCGCGACGGCGGCAGCCAGTGCCAAGGAGGCGATGGGCGACCGCGCGGACGCGTCGTCGGTGTCGGCCTCCTCGGTGCCGCTGGACCACCGGGACCAGAACCGCAGGGAACGCTTCGGCGCGGCTGCGTCGTCCTCGGCAGCGTCGTCCGCAGCAGCATCGTCGACGTCTGCCTCAGCGGTCTCCACCTCAGCGGTCTCTGCCTCAGCGGACTTCACCTCGACGGTGTCCGCCTCAGCGGATTCGGACGCGACGGGAGGCTCGGCGGACGTCGCGGCGTCCACCGGTTCGTCCTGCGGCTGGCTGGTGTCTTCGTGTGTCATCGAGCGCAACTGTAGTCATCGCGAGGCACGCCGTGCCAATCCGTCGCCGCCGCGGAGACGGCGACGGATCGGCCGGGCGTCACTTCGGATGCACACCCATCAGAGCGGCCAGCTGGGTCGCGAGCGGATTCAGGTTCAACTTGTCCGGATCCTTCTTCGGCGTGTTGTCCCACGGCTGTGCGATGTACGGATTCGCCAGCGCGGCGCGGTTGGCACCGCGGACCGACGTGGGGTTCCCTTCGGGCACGTTGCAGTTGGCCTTCGTGTTGAACGGGAAATCGTCGTAATTGACGTCGAAGTTCGGGTTGCGCTTCTTCATCTCGGCGATCATCGCCCACGTGCTCTCGTAGCCCTTGGTGCAGCTCACCGGGTTGCCGGTCTCCAGAACGATGCCGAAGTGGATCTGGCCGTCGCCGGGAGCGGCGCTGTGGCTGCCCGCCGACAATGCCGACAGCATCGCGAAGGTGGCACCGGTGGCGAACGACGCCGGCGCCGCCGCGTGAACGGTTCCGCCGAGCTGATGGATCAGCTTGGTGGTATCCACACCGTTGTCCTGCAGGAAGGTCGAGAGCGCGGTGCCCGCCGGCGGGCCGTTCGTCAGAATGCGGCGGATCGCCGGATCCGAACTCACCAGCTGGGCGGAGACCCGGTCGAGATTCTTCGACCATGCGAGGATCTCGTCGGACTGGTCGGCCTGCGTCGACAGCACCACATTGGAGTTCTGCAGCAGCTGCGTGATCGGTTCGATGTTCCGGACGCCGTCCTTCGACAGCTTGTCCAGTGACGAGATCAAGTGCGTGAGGTCCTCGCCCTTGCCGTTGAACGCCGTGCCGAGTTCCCGGATCACACTGCTCAGCTGATCGACCGGAATGGTCTTGGTGAGGCTGATCGTGTCGGCGATGACGTCCTGCAGCTTCGGGGGCGTCTCGGCGCCCTGGATGCGCGATCCGTTCTCCAGGTAGGGCCCCGCGCTCGTCTTGGGCTGCAGGTCGATGAACTGCTCACCGATCGCCGATCGGTTCGCCAGCACCGCCTGAGCCGAGGCGGGGACCTTGGGTGCGCCGGAGTTCATGTCCAGCGTCACGTCCACGCCGTTCGGCACCATCTTCATGTCACCGACCAGACCCACCGGCACTCCCCGATAGGTCACCTCCGCGTTGGTGAAGATGCCGCTCGCGTCGGGCATGTGCAGGGTCACCTTGTAGGTGGAGACGCCGACCAGCTTGTCGAGCCGGGCGTACTTGGCACCGACGTAGACGATCGCCAGCACACCGATCACCACGAAGACGATCAGCTGAATCTTGACGAGACGACTGGTCACTGGTCACCACCTCCGAGCATCCGCAGCGGCCCGTCCAGGAAGTTCTCGTCTCCCGACGGCATCGGCGAGTACTGAGCCTTCTTGTCCGACGGCTTCTTCTGCACCGAGTTCTTCTGGCCCGACTTGCTCTGGGCGGTCCCCGACGACGGATTCATCGGGTACGTGCCACCCGACGGAGGAGTGTTCGGACCCTTCCGCGAGTTGGCCGCCGGCGGAAGCAGCGAGATCGTCGGCCAGCCCCAGCGGGGTCCGTTGCCGTTGATGTACGGGTTGTTCGGGTCGATCTTCGGCGGGCTGACGGTCGGCGCCTGGTACACCGGCTTGCCCTGTCCCACGCCGAGCGCTTCGAGCTGATTCAGCAGCCGGAGGTCGAGGGTCGCGAACAGGTTGGTCGAGTCGCCGTGCACACCGGGCAGCAGATCGTCCGGGAAGGGATGGGTCAGCATCAGCGGCAACGCGGTGACCGCGTCCTGTGCCGACTTCGCGAGCTCCGACAGGATCGGGCGCAGCGCCTTCAGGTCGGTGATGATCTGATCGTGCGCCTTGCCGAGGATGTCGGTGCCGACCTGGCCCAGATCGTCGAGCTTGGTGAGCAGGTCAACGAACTGCGGGCGCTGCTCCTCGAGCACCTTCACACCCGCAGGCAGTTGGTTCAGGATCCGCTCGATCTGAGCCGTCTGCTGATTGGCACGCGCCGACAGCTTGCTGACGCCGTCGATCGCGCTGATGATGTCGTCGCGCTGCTTGTTGAGGCTGTCGATCAACTTCTCCGACTGCTTCAGCAGCGAGCGCACCGTGTTCGGCCGGTCGCCGAGCGCCTCGTTCAGTGAGGTGATGATCGGCTCGAGCTGGTTGATGCCGCCGCCGTTGAGCAGCATCGACAGTGCGCCGAGCAACTGCTCGATATCGGTGACGGTGCGGGTGCGGTCCGATTGGATGGGTTCCGACTCGGGCTGACGCGGCGTCTGCGCTGTCACGCCCTGCGGCTCGGACAGCGCCACGAACTTCTCGCCGAGCAGGTTGGTCTGCTGAACCGAGGCCGAGGCCTCGTCGGAGAGATCGACGCTGTTCTTGACCTTGATCGTCACCAGCGCATCCCAGGCACCGGTGGGCACCTCCACCTTGGTGACCTGGCCGACCGGAATGCCGTCCATCTTCACGACCGACTGCGGGACCAGGTCCAGGATGTTGTTGAACACCACCTTGTAGGTCCGCGGGTTCGACCCCACGTCCACACCGCCCGGCAGAGGTACCGACTGGATACCGGAGCAACCGGTGGTCACCGCGAGAACGGTCGCGAGTGCGGCACCCATACCGGCGACGCGGGCTCGCGTCGACAGTTTCACCTTCATCGCTGTCCTCCAGGAAGACTCGGGTCCGGATTGCCCGGGACGGTACCCGGTGCCGGGTTCTTCTGCTCCTTGTCACCGCTCATGATTCCGAAGGGCAGCACCGGCAGCACCGGTTCCAGAACGCCCTTCGTGATCTGCGTGGCGACGTTCTTGCAGTTGTTGACCAGCGGCGCGAGCTTGCGGCTGAAGTCGACGGCCATCGGATTGCCCGGCAGCAGCTTGCCCAAATCGAGCAACCGGCAGCCGGCGGCCAGCGGGTCCTGCAACTCCGGGATGTTGACGCGCATCGCGACGGTGCCCGACTCCGCGTCGTAGGCGTTGATCAGGTTGCTGATCGTGACCGGCAGGACGGTGAGGATCTCGAGCAGGTGATCCTTGTTGTCCAGCAGCGCCTGACCCGTCGGCTGCAGGTCGCGGACGGCCTGACCGATCTTGTCGTTGTTGTCGGAGATGAACGTCGCGACATCGCCCAGCGCGTACGACAGGCTGTCGAGCGCCTTGCCCAGCTGGTCGCGCTCGCCGGCCAGGAAGGTGTTGAACGAGGCCATCTGGCTGTTGAACTGCCGGACCTGCGCGTCGTTCTCCTTCAGCGCACCCACGAAGACGTTCAGGTTGCGGATCGTGCTCATCAGGTCGGTGCTGCCGTCGGACAGCGTTCCCGCGGCCTTGGACAGGTTCGTGATCGCCTCGCCCAGCTTCGCGCCGTTGCCGTCCAGATTCTTCGAGAAGACGTCCACGAAGTCCGTGACGGCACCGTTCTGATTCGCGCCCTCGGGTCCGAGCGACTTCGACAGCTTCTGAAGGTTGGCGTAGATCGCGTCGATCTCCACCGGCACCTTGGTCTGCTTGGTCGACAGCGTCACGTCGCTTCCCGCCTGCGCCCCGCCCGAGTAGGCGGGGGTGAGCTGCACGTAGCGGTCGGCGACGATCGACGGGATGATCTGCACGGCCTTGACATCGGCCGGGAGCTTCACACCGCGGTTCACCCGCATGTCGACCTCGACCACGTCGCCGCGCGGGGTCACGTCGGTGACCTTGCCGACGTCGACGCCGAGCACCCGGACGTCGCTGCCCTTGTAGATGCCCACCGCGCTGGTGAACGTGGCGTGCACCTTGGTGGTGCCGATCAGGGTCGACGCCCACCAGCCGCCTGCGGCGATGATGAGGACGAGCACCAGACCGAGTGCGCCGTAGACGATGTTGCGCTTGTTGAACAGACCGGAGGTCTGACCTGACTCCGTCATCCGCCGGCCCCCGTTCCACCGTTGTTCAGATTCTTAGTCATGTTCGGCAGCCTGGTCGTGTTCTGCTGCGGCAGTGCGGGCGGCAGCAGGTTGGTGACCGTCGCCTCGAACCAGCGACCGTTGCCGAGCACGTTCGCGTAGACGCGGTAGAACGGCGCCATGTACGTGATCGTGTCGCGCAGATTCTTGTTCTGCCTGGTCAGCATGTCGGTCACGCCCTTGAGGGAATCGAGTGCGGGACCGATCTGCGCCTCGTTGTCCTTCACGATGCCGCTGAGCGACTTGCTCAGCGTGGTGGTGCTCGCGAGCAGAGCCGAGATGCTCTTCTGCCGGTTGTTCAGTTCCTTGAGCAGGACGCCGGCGCCGGCGATCAGCCGGGTGAACTCCTCGTTCCGGTCCGCGAGGATCTTGGAGGCGTCCTTGGTCGCCTTCAGCAGCCGCTGCACCTCCTGGTCGCGGCTCGCGATCGTGTTCGACAGCCGCGAGATGCCGGTCAACGACGAGTTGATGTCGTCGGCGTTGGTGCCGGAGAAGGCGGCCGACAGCGTTCGCAGCGACTTCGCGACCTCGTCGGTGTCGACGTTCTCGATCTGATCGGCCGCGTCACCGAAGGCCTCGATGACGTCGTACGGCGCGACCGTGTCGGTGAGCTTGACCCGGGGGTCGGCCAGTTCGCTGCCGCGCGGGTTCAGCGCCAGGTACTTCTGGCCGAGCACCGTCTTGATCTGGATAGACGCCTGCGTCTGGTTGCCGATCCAGGTGTTGTTCGCGGTGAAGGTGACGTCGACCTTGTCGTTGTCGAGCGCGACCTCGGTCACCTCGCCCACCTTGACGCCGGCGACACGGACCTCGTTGCCCGCCTTGAGCCCGGCGGCCTCGGAGAACTGCGCGGTGTAGCGCGCGCCCGCGCCCAGCAGCGGCAGGTCCTTCAGGTAGAAGGACGACACCGCGGCCATGATCAGGATCAGCAGACCGAGTGCGCCGATGCTCGTCGCACTCCGTCGGCCGGCGAACCGTCGGCTCTTCTTAGGCGTCGTCGGAACTTCCGGCTGCCCGTCGGGTGTGTTCTGTCGGTCGGTCATGCTCACCCCCCGGGCTTCATGTCGCGCCAGCATCGCGTGGCGGCGCTGGTGTAGAGGACGTGGTTGATGTTCGGCAGCGGCACCACCGGCTGCGTCAGCAGGGTGGACTTACCGTTGCCCGCGACGACGTCGATGCCGCACAGATAGAACTGGAACCAGGAGCCGAAGGTCGCGGCCCGGCCGATCTTCTGCAGCTTGACCGGAAGGTTGGTCAGCGCCTTCTCGATGTCGTCGTCGCGCGAGTTCAGCTGGTCCGACAGCGACTTGATCCCCGCGATGTCGCCCTGGATGGCCGGTCGCGTCTTGCTCAGGATCGAACCGGTCACCGTGGTCAGGTTCGACACCGACGTGATCGCCGATCCCACCGACCCGCGCTGAGCCGCGAGCCCGGTGATGAGCTTCTCGGTGTTCACCAGGAGGCTGGTGAACTGGTCGTCGTTCCGGTTCACCGTGTTGAGCACCTTGGTCAGGTTGGTGATCATCTCTCCGATCACCTTGTCCTTGTCGGCCAGGGCGTTGGTGAGTCCGGCGGTGTCGCTGATCAGGTCGCCGATGGTGGTGTCCATGTCGCCCTGGAAGACCTTGATCATGGTCTCGGCGAGCTTGTTGATGTCCTCCGGGGTGATCTGCTTGAACAGCGGACGAAAGCCGTTGAACAGCTCGGTCAGGTTCACCGCGTCGTGCGTGCTCTGATGCGTGGGCGAGTTGGTGAAGGTGTATCCGGCGCCGACGGTGTCGTTCGCCGATCCGGGCCCCTTCTCCAGCGCCATGTAACGCAGTCCCGTCAGGTTGCGGTACCGGATGAACAGCTGGGTGCCCTTGGGCAGCCGATCACGGTCGGCGCTGAATCCGACGAGCGCCTTGTTGCGGTCGGTGATCTCCACGCTCTCGACCTGGCCGACGCGGACGCCCGCGATGCGGACATCGTCGCCGGGGTTCAGCATGGCCGCGTCGTCGAACACGGCTTTGAAGCTCGCCTTGCCGCCGGAGCCGGCGTTGGCGATGGTCAGACCGAGCATCGCGGTGGCGAAGATCGTGATGAGGGCGAAGATGATCAGCTTCACCAGGGGTGCGACGACGCCTCTCATTTGACGGTCACCTGCGCTCCCTGCAGCGATCCGGCACCGATGGAGGTGACCCACAGCGGCACCTGCTCCGGGCTCACACCCGACGACGCCCCGTAGAGCACCTGCATCTGGCGCTGGTAGTCGGTCTCCGACACGGTGCCGCTCGGCGTGCCGCTGAACTGCGGCTGAGGCAGATCCGGCCAGGTCTTGGGACCCGGGTTACGCGACGGCGGCTGGTACGAGCCGTCGGGAACACCGCCGCCGGGGTACTGCGGGAACGGGCGGCCGTTGGTGGCGGGCTCGTAGCAGCGGGCGGGCGGATCCACCCACAGCAGCCGGGGCTCGTCCTGGTTGGGCAGGTACCGGCCGCGCGGGTTCACGAACTGCAGGTTCACGTGGACGCCGGGGTTGGCGGTGCCCTTGCCGACGATCGGGCCCACCTTCGGGACGATCGTGGCGAAGTTGTGGAACATGCAGCCGAAGGTCGGCGACTGGCGCGCCGCAGCCTTCAGGAAGGGCTCGGAGTCGATGAACAGGTTCAGCATGTCCTTCTTGTTGGCCTTGAGGAACTTGGTCGTGTCCACCGCGGCCACGCTCAGCGTCTGGATGGTCGACCGAAGATCGCCCTGCCGCTCCACCACGGTGTTACCGGTGATGCGCAGGTTGTCGAGCGCGTCGATGATGTCCGGCACCGCTTCGGAGTAGGTCTGCGAGAACGACGCCAGTCCGCGGATGGTGCCCTGCAGATCGGTCATGTTCGCGTTGACCCGCGTGAAGATCGTGTTGAGCCGATCGACGATCTCGCCGATCTGGTGGCCCTTGCCGCCGATCGCCTGCGAGATCGCGCTCAGCGTCACGTTGAGGTCCTCCGGCGGGATCGCCTTGATGACCGGGAGCAGCGCGTCGAAGAGATCCTCGACCTCCTGCGAGTTGCCCTTCGGGTCGGTCAGGATCACCGATCCGTCCTTCAGCGTGCCGCCGTCCGAGCTCTCCGGGATTTGCAGAGCGATGTACCGCTCACCGAACAGTGTCTTCGGGAGCACCCGGGCCGTGGTGCCGTCGGGGAGATTGTGCATCTGGTCGGGATTGATGCCGAGTTCGACGTTGACCTTGCCGCCGGGCTCCACGTCCACATTGCGCACCGAGCCGACGACCACCCCGTTGGCCTTCACGTCGGCGTTCTTGACCAGCGAGTTGCCCGCGTTGTCCGTACGCAGCGTCACCGTCGAATAGTCGTCGAACGTCCCCCGGAACTTGAGCACCGAGACCGCCAGCAGACCGATGACGACGACGAAGAACAACAGGCCCAGGAGCCTGCGTTTGAGCGTCCCCACGTTTCCTAACCTCCCACTCGGATCGACGTGGTCGTACCCCAGATCGCCAGGCCCAGGAAGAAGTCCATCACCGCGATCAGCACCAGCGCCGTTCGCACGGCGTGACCGACGGCCACACCCACGCCGGCGGGCCCGCCGCTGGCGAAGTAGCCGTAGTAGCAGTGGATCATGATGATGACGAACGCGAATATCAGCACCTTGCCGAACGACCACAGGACGTCGACGGGTGGCAGGAACAGATTGAAGTAGTGGTCGTACGAACCGGTCGACTGACCGTTGAAGACCGTGTTCACCACGCGCGAGGCGAGGTAGGCGGCCATCAGGCCGAGCACGTACAGCGGGATCACGGCGATGAAGCCGGCGATGACCCGGGAGCTGACGAGGAATGGAATCGACGGCACCGCCATCACCTCGAGCGCGTCGATCTCCTCGGAGATCCGCATGGCGCCGAGCTGAGCGGTGAAGCCGCAGCCGACCGTCGCCGACAATGCGAGACCGGCCACCAGGGGTGCCACCTCACGGGTGTTCACGTACGCCGACAAGAAGCCGGTCAGTGCCTGCGAACCGATCTGGTCGAGGGCCGCGTAGCCCTGCATACCGACCACGACGCCGGTGAATCCCGACATCAGGACCATCACGCCGATCGTGCCGCCGATGACGGCCAGACCTCCCGAACCGAAGGCGACCTCGGCCAGCAGGCGCATCACCTCTCGGGTGTAGTGCACCAGGGTCCGCGGGATCCAAGCGAGCGTGCGCGCATAGAACGACATCTGTTCGCCGGCGCCGTCGAGGAGCTTGAGCGGACGCCCGAGCTGCTTGCGGGTCTCGTAGAGCAGGTACTCCGGCCGGCTCTTGGCGATCGTCACACCACGAGTCATCACTAACCTACCTTCGGCGGAACGATCTGCAGGAAGACCGCAGTAATGATCAGGTTGGCGAAGAACAGCAGCAGGAAGGTCACGACGACGGACTGGTTCACCGCGTCACCGACGCCCTTCGGGCCGCCCTTCGGATTGAGGCCCTTGTAGGCCGCGACCACACCCGCGATCACACCGAAGATCACTGCCTTCAGCGTCGAGATGTATAGGTCGGGCAACTGAGCGAGCGCGCCGAACGAGGCGAGGTACGCACCCGGCGTACCGCCCTGCACGACCACGTTGAAGAAGTAGCCACCGCCGATGCCGACCACGGCGACGAGGCCGTTGAGCAGGACTGCGACGAGCACCATCGCCAGCACGCGCGGCACCACCAGCCGCTGGACCGGGTTGATGCCGAGCACCTCCATGGCGTCGATCTCCTCACGGATGGTCCGTGAGCCGAGATCGGCCGCGACCGCCGAGCCAGCGGCTCCCGCGACGAGCAGCGAGGTCACCAGCGGCGATCCCTGCTGCACGACGACGAGCACCGACGCCGCACCCGTGTACGACTCGGCGCCGAGCTGCTTGATCAGCGAGCCGGTCTGCAGCGAGACGATGGCGCCGAACGGAATCGCGATGAGCGCGGTCGGCAGAATCGTGACGCTGGCGATGAACCAGGCCTGCTGAATGAATTCGCGCAACTGGAAAGGCCGCACGAAAAGCTGGCGGGCGACGTCGACGAACAACTGGACGATATTGCCGGTTTGGGCAAGCGCGCCCTCACCGGCCTTCGCCAGTTTGTCGACGCCACGCGAGGTGGCACTCGTCATGCCTGGGTACTCCCCTGTCCATCAGACTGGTTGACGGCGGTCTCGATCGCAGCGGTATCGATCGGTTGCGTCTGAGCATCGTCAGCCGCGGTGGCGAGAACGTCGGTCGGACGTTCGATCACCTGGGTGTCAGCCTGGTCCTGCGCGGCCTGTACTGCCGCGGGGTCGCTGAAGTCGGTGTTGGCGAGGGCCACGAGCGTCGCAACGGACTCGGGGGACTGCGCGGCGCGCTCGTCCTCCTCGGCGATCGACGCGCGGATCGCGGCCTGAGCGTTCTCCGGCAGCGAGGGCAGCATGGCCAGCACGTTCGCGCGGTGGCGGATGGCCGCCTTGCGCACCGGCATGCCGGGGTTCGGCTGCACCTGCGCGATGATCTCGGAGAAGTCGTCCTTGGTGCCGCCGCCGGAGATACCCGCGGCCTGCATTGCCGCCTCCGCCGCCGCGACCGCCTCGTCCTTCTCCTCGGACATGCCGATGGGACCGAACCGGTCGCCGGAGAGGAACTGCTTGACCACCGGCTGCTCCGAGGTGAGCAGCTGCTCGCGCGGGCCGAACATGACGAGTTCCTTGCGGAACAGCATGCCGATGTTGTCCGGAATGGTGCGGGCGATGTTGATGTTGTGCGTGACGATGAGGATCGTGGCGTCGATCTCGGCGTTGATGTCGATCAGCAGCTGCGAGATGTATGCGGTTCGCACCGGGTCGAGGCCCGAGTCCGGCTCGTCGCAGAGGATGATCTCCGGGTCCAGGACCAGTGCGCGGGCCAGGCCGGCGCGCTTGCGCATACCGCCCGAGATCTCACCGGGAAGCTTGCCCTCGGCGCCCGCGAGACCGACCAGCTCCACCTTCTCCATTACGATGCGGCGGATCTCGTCTTCCTTCTTCTTCGTGTGTTCACGAAGCGGGAAGGCGATGTTGTCGTAGAGCGTCATCGAGCCGAACAGGGCGCCGTCCTGGAATAGGACACCGAACAGCTTGCGGATCTCGTAGAGTTCCTTGGCGGAGCACTCGGTGATGTCGGTGCCGTCGATGACGACCGAGCCCTGCTCTGGATGCAGCAGGCCGATCAGCGTCTTGAGGAAGACCGATTTACCGGTACCGGACGGACCGAGCAGGGCGTTGACCTCTCCGGCGGGCAGCGTCAGCGAGACGTCTCGCCAGATGTTCTGTGAGCCGAACGACTTCGTCAGTCCCTCGACCTTGACCTCAACACCCACAGTGTTCCTCCAGACCTTTCTAGGTACCACGTAGGTGAGGCGAGGCGCCTCGCTCCCCCTACAGAGTCTTCGCAGCCACCGACCTGGGACGGCTGTGGCTGCGGTCACTCTAACGCACCAGAGGTTCAAGTCACACTTCGGAGTCGGGAGCCGAACTCTGCTCCGAAGTTGCTGTACCCGCTAGTAACATCTTGGTGGCCTGAGAATACCCAAAGAAGCGGCGTGGTCCAAAGCGAACGCCGATCTGAAGCGAGATACCCGTCACACCAGCGGAAAGTGTGCCCAGCGGCCCCTCAGTGGCCCGCGATGTCGGCCCGGCCCCCGGCCCGCCTCGGGCGAAGACCACCCGCCCTGGGGTCGTTCAGCGGCCGCTCCGGCGGTCGCTTCGGCCGTCTCGACAACCGCCTGAGAGAACGACGAAAGCGGGGCTCGCAGGTATCCCTGCGAGCCCCGCCTCGGCGATCGCCTATGCGGCGATCTCGTGATCGTCGATCAGATCACTTGAGCGAGATCGAAGCGCCGGCCTCTTCGAGCTTGGCCTTGGCAGCCTCGGCGTCTTCCTTGCTGACCTTCTCCAGGAGAGCCTTCGGGGCACCCTCGACGAGATCCTTGGCCTCCTTCAGGCCCAGGCCCGAGACGACCTCGCGGACGACCTTGATGACCTGGATCTTCTTGTCGCCGGCCGACTCGAGAACGACGTCGAACTCGTCCTGCTCGGCAGCGGCCTCGGCAGCGGCGGCCGGAGCACCGGCGGCGGCGACGGCGACCGGAGCGGCAGCGGTGACCTCGAAGACCTCTTCGAACTTCTTCACGAAATCGCTGAGCTCCAGCAGGGTCAGTTCCTTGAACTGCTCGATGAGCTCGTCAGCGGTGAGCTTCGCCATGATGGCGTCCTTCCGTTAGATCCCCGCCGGAACGGGGGCGCCTGCGTCGCAGGCTGGTTCATGGGTGATCGGCCGGAGCCGAAGTGGAGAGTGCAGTGAGCTACGCGGCTTCGCCGCCGGCTTCCTGCTTCTCCTGCAGGGCCGCGGCGAGCCGCGCGACCTGCGATGCGGGCTGGGTGAACAGCCCTGCGGCCTTTGCCAAGTTGCCCTTCATGGCGCCCGCCAGCTTTGCCAGCAGGACCTCACGGGTCTCCAGGTCGGCGATCTGCTCGATCTCCGCCACGGACAGCGCACGGCCGTCCATGAAGCCGCCCTTGATGACCAGGTTCTTGTTGTCCTTGGCGAACGTCTTGATCGCCTTGGCGGCCACAACCGGCTCACCTTCGATGAAGGCGATCGCGGTCGGACCGGAGAACAGGTCGTCGAGACCCTCGAGGCCCGCCTCAGCAGCGGCGCGCTTGACGAGGGTGTTCTTGGCGACGGAGTAGGTAGCGCCTTCGCCGAGCGAGCGACGCAGCTCCTGGAGCTGCGGCACCGTCAGTCCGCGGTACTCCGTGATCACAGCAGCGGTGGAACCGTTGAACTGCTCGGTGATCTCTGCAACTGCAGAGACCTTGTCAGCCTTAGCCATACTTCGCCTCCTCTCGTGTCACATTCGTCGTGCCCCGGCGTACCGGGGCACCTCTGTCCAGAGAATGCAGTGGGAGGCGGGGCGCTCGACGAGGGGTCCGCGAGAAATGAAAAACGCCCCGGGCAGGAGGCACGGGGCGCGCACAGCACGGCACGAAGGCCGTGAGATGGTCTCACCACGTTCATCCTGCGTGGGCCGCCGACTCGCATCGGGCCTTCGATCGGAAACACTTCCGACAACCAACGGTCTCTGGTTGAACTGACGCAAAGTGTCCGACCTCGTCGGACTCATTGCACCGGCTAATAGGCTAACCGGCATGAGCCCCGATTCCAAATCGGCCGAGGTGCAGGCACAGGACCGAGCCGCCGCCGCACAATCCGCGATCGCCGCTCGCCACCTGCGCCGGGTCGGCGGCTGGCTGCCGTTCACCCGCATCGGCCGGGTCGCCTGGCCGATGCCCGGACGACCGCTCTCGCGCGAGCGCCTGACAGCGTCATGGAACTACTGGTGGCAGGCCCATCTGGTGGACCTGCTCGTCGACGGCGCCGTCCACCGGGAGGACCGGCGCTGCGCCGACGACGCCGCGGCGCTGCTGCGCGGGATCTGGGTGCGGAACGTCGCGCACTGGACCAATGCCTACTACGACGACATGGCGTGGCTGGGCCTGGCTCTCGAACGCGCCGGTCGCCATCTGCACGACACCGCGGGCGCATCGCACCGCCGGGCGCTGCACACGCTGCGGGACCGGATGCACGACGCGTGGTCACCCGAACTCGGCGGCGGAATCCCCTGGCGGACCACCGACTCGTTCTTCAACACCCCCGCCAACGGTCCGGCCGCGATTCTGCTGGCCCGCACCGGCCGACCCGACCGTGCCGTGGAGATGGCCGATTGGATCGAACGCGAACTGCGCCTGCCGTCGGGATTGATCGCCGACGGCGTGTGGTCCCGGCCGGACGGCACGCGTGAGCTGGACTCAACGGTCTTCACCTACTGCCAGGGCGTCGCCCTCGGTGCCGAGACCGAGGCCTTTCGCCTCACCGGTTCACCCGTGCACCTGGACCGTATCGACCGGATACTGCGAGCAGTCGGCGACCGCATGACCGTCGACGGTGTGATTCGCGGCGCCGGCGGCGGGGACGGCGGCCTCTTCGCCGGCATCCTCGCCCGCTATCTCGCACTGGTCGCGACAGACCTTCCCCGTGAGGCGGCGGGCGCCGGCGAACTGCGTTCAGCGGCGGCGGGACTGGTCCTCACCGCGGCACAGGCCGCGTGGGACAACCGCGCCACCGACCCGCAGGGACTGCCGGTCTTCGGACCGGACTGGCACAGGCCGGCGCGTCTGCCGGACGCGACCGGCGCCGCGGCGCAGAGGATCGGCGGCGCAGTCAAGTCGTCGAGCGTCCCCGAACGGGATCTCTCCGTTCAGATCTCGGCCGGAATCCTGCTCGAGGCGGCTGTCTCGGTCACGATCGGGTCAAGCGAGCACACCGGTTCGGCAACCCCGGATTAACGATCTGGCTGTGCATCGTTTTAGATTAGGGAGGACGCCCGCGTGACTCACGCCACACCGATGCGCTCGGGCCGACTCCAGCCCGCACTGTGACGAATGCAAAGGGGGGACGTGAGAATGACGCTTCAGTACGACCTGGGCGGCCTGGCCGAGGGGCAGAGCGGATTCGCAGTCCCGCAGGAACGTCCGGCTCTGATCCCGGCACCCGACTACCGCGATGCCGCCGGCGGAGTCGCCGGCCTCGAATGGCGTCGAGCCGTCGACGGGCCGAAGCCCTATCCGCGCGTTCACATCGACCGCAGCATTCGTCTCACCATGAGCGACGGGGTCACCCTGCGCGCCACGCTCGTCCGGCCGGCGAATCGGTTCGGTCAGCCGATCCGCACTCCCCTGCCGGCGATCCTCAACATGAATCCCTATAACCGGGCAGTGCTGGACGGGCTCGACCACGCACTGCACGCTCCCGTGATCGGCAAGACCGTCCAGACCGCCAGCGCGATGATGGTCGCCGACGAGGGGCCGCTCGCCGGCGCCACGCGCATCACGCGCACCTTCTCCAAAGGGCTGTGGGACGTCTTCGGCATCAACCGGAATCTGGTGCGCGCCGGGTACGTACAGGTCCTGGTGGACGTCCGGGGCACCGGAACCTCGCACGGCAAATGGCAGATCCTCGGCTCCCGCGAACAGCAGGACAGCCTCGAGGTGATCGACTGGATCAGCGCTCAGGACTGGTACGCCGACGGCGTCGGGATGACCGGATGGTCGTATTCGGCCATCAACTCCCTGCAGACGGCGGGACACCGCCCCGAGGAACTCAAAGCCGTCTTCGCCGTCGAGGGCAGCGAGGACGTGGTCCGCGACATCTACATCACCGGCGGTATGCCGTCGGCCTTCATCCCGCTGTGGCTGGCACTGGTCAACGGGCTCAAGTGGCTGCCGAACCCGGCCACCGCCGTCGCCGACGTGCTGCGCGGCGACGCGTACCGGTGGCTGTCGGCGCGCGTGAAGTCTCCGGCCACGGAGATGCCGTCGCTGATGTGGGGCTTCCTGACCGCTCGAGACGACCGGATCTTCGACGATCCGTACTTCGCCGAGCGCGATCCCGCGATCGAGAACATCGTGTGTCCCACGTTCACGGTCGGCGGCTGGCACGATCTCTTCGGCCGCAGTGCCACGCGCGTCTACTCCAAGCTGCAGATGGAGCCCGGACGCAAGCAGGCGCTCATCGCCGACGGCTACCACCTCGACCCGGGGTTCGGTCACGAGCGCCCGTTCGCACCGCCCCGCCTCGACGTCCTCCAGCGGGCGTGGTTCGACCGCTGGCTCAAGGGCGTCGAGAACGGAGTCGACGCCTACGGACCGGTGACCCTGGAACAGCAGGGCGGCGCGTGGTCGTGCGGACCGTCGTTCCCCCGGCAGGAGGTGGCACCGCGGCGCCTGTTCCTGACCGAGGGGCCCACCGGAACCGCACTGCACGCGCAACACGACGGCACGCTGCGCAGTTCACCGGCCTCCCGGCGCCGCTCCCTGCGGATCCGGCCGAGCCTGCGCGGATTCGTCTCCCGCGATCTCGCGCAGGTGACCGCGGGCGCCGCCATCGTGCTCGGCGACAGCTTCGCGACCGATGCCCGCTTCCAGGAGGAGGCGGCCCTGTCGTTCACCAGCGAGCCGGTCGACCGGCCGACGCAGGTCTCCGGCGAGATGAATCTGCGTCTGAACGTCTCCACGACGGCGCACGAGGGGATCTGGGCCGTGACGGTCAACGACGTCGCACCCGACGGGACGTCGACCGTGCTGACCAACGGCGCACTCACGGCCTCCAACCGCGCGCTCGACCCGTCGCGGTCCACCTACACCGACGACGGCGTGCTGCTCGACGCGTACCACTACCTGACGCGGTCACGCCGGCTGCCCGTTCCCGCGGACGAGCCGGTCCGCATCGACGTCGACCTCGTGCCCACGGACGCGGTCCTGGCCCCGGGCCACCGGCTGCGGGTGGACGTGTACGCGGCGAGCCTGCCGCGCTATCTGACGATCGTCCCCGACCTGATCAAGGCCCGCGGGCGCCGTCAGCAGCTGGTCCTGGACCCGGCGAAGCCCAGCTACCTGACCTTCCAGACCGACGGCGAGCTCGGTGCCGCCCCGGTGCCGATCGTCGCCGCGACCGCGCAGCGGGGTTAGCGCGCCGACAGTCCGCTGTCGCCGAAGACGACGCGGTAGACCAACGCTGCCTCGGGCCCGAGGACCCGCTCGACGAGCCCGATCAGAGCTCCGACGAACGCCGGACCATGGGCCGGAGCGCCCACCTCGTCCAAGTGATGCGCCAACTCGTGCAGGACGACGAGTTCCCGCAGTGCCCAGCGACCGCCGGCCGAGTCCGGGACGGCGATGGTCGCGGTCGCCCGCTCGTAGTGCGCGGCACGTTCGCCTCGTCTCGTCCGAACCCGGACCGGGACGATCGCCCGAGTGAACTCCGCCCGAACCGACGGCAGGGCCAGAACGCGCCGGGCGTACGCGGAGACGTCGTCCACCGAACCGAACCTCGCCTCCGCGGGCAACGTCAGTTCGGTGCCGGCGAGCTGCACCGTATGCGCGCCGCCCGCCCGCTCGAACATCCGCAACACCAGGCGCTCAGCGTCGTACAGCCGTCGGCGCGTCTGGTCGCGGCTCACGATTCGAGCGCGCCGCGCGGCGCACCGAACTCCCGGTCGGCGCCGATGCGCGCGCGCCGGCCGGCACGGTCGCCGGCCTGGCGCGCGGCCGAAGAGTACCCGGCCGTGGCACTGCTCGCACGCCACGTTCCGCGGGCCTTCGATTCGGAGCGGTAGAAGTCCTTGATCTCCAATTGTTTGTCCCGCAGCGCGACCGCCGAGGAGACCGAGCGCGCCGGGCCGCTCTCGGTCTCGATGCGCACCGTCTCCCGCTGCTGTTCGTCGCGCGCCGCGCGGAGCCGGGTGCCGATCCGTGCCGCGAACGCCGATTGGAAGTTGAGCCGGGCGGTGATCGGCGAGAGCGCCTTCTCCTCGACCACACGTCGACGGCGGTAGCCCGCGGTCTTGGTGACCATCTGCCTGGCAGTCTCCCCCTTGTACGCCCCCGACTTCAGGTACGCATCGCTCGCGGCCACCATCTGAATCACCAGCGACGTGTACAGCGCCTCGCAGGCGTCGATGTCGGTCTCGAAGCCGTAAGCGATCACGAAGGTGGAATTGGACGCCACGTCGCATGTCACATCATTGGCCTGTGCGATCTGCACGAACAACTGCACGTATGTCCGCAGTCCCCGCTTGCCCGCCTTGCCGATCTCGATCTGCCGGGTGATCGGCGCGGCGGCCTTCCTGGCTGCGGGATCGTGCGCCCGGGCCATCGCGAGATCGATCGAGGCCGCCGTCGCGAGCCGCTGAGCGGCCGCCATGAACGCCTCCGCCTCGTGCTCGTTGTCCGTGCCCTCCGCCTGCCGCAGGAGACCGCCGATCCGGGTGAGCAGTTTGTCGTCGCGCATGAGTCACAGGCTATCGGGGCACCGTGACGTCTCCCAGGCCGCTGTCCACAGGCCCACGCGTTCGACGCCGGCGCTGTACGGGCCCTGCGCACAATGCGCGAAAGGCGACTAACGCACACAACCTCGACTGTGATTCACGTTACGACCAGAGTGCTCAAGTGGCGGGTCACACGACCTTCCGGAACTTCACGGCACGAAGGAGCACGCAATGTTGGTAGCGCTCGGGTTGGCGATGGTCGCCACCTTCATGTTCCTGATCATCACCAAACGCGCGACACCGGTGGTCGCGCTCATTCTCGTCCCGGTCGCGTTCGCCCTGTTCGCCGGTGCCGGACTCGGGGTCAGCGACATGATCAAGGACGGCATCGCCGACCTCGCCCCCACCGCCGCGATGCTGTTCTTCGCGATCATCTTCTTCGGACTCATGATCGACGTCGGGCTCTTCGACCCCATCGTGCGCTTCATCGTCCGACTGGTACGCAACGATCCCGCTCGCCTGGTGGTCGGCACGGCGGCTCTCGCAGCCGTCGTCTCCCTCGACGGTGACGGATCGACGACGTTCATCATCACCACCGCCGCGCTGCTCCCGCTGTACTTGAAGCTCGGCGTCTCCCCGGTCGTGCTCACCGTGGTCGCCGGTCTCGCGAACGGCACGATGAACATCCTGCCTTGGGGCGGCCCCACCGCCCGCGCCGCGACCGCCCTCAAGATCGATACGAACGCGGTGTTCCTGCCGATGCTTCCGGCGCTGGCGGCGGGCATGCTGGTGGTCTTCGCGTTCGCATTCCACCTCGGTGTGCTGGAGCGCCGCCGCATCGGGCGGATCGAGATCCGGGAATCGGTGCTCGCCTCATCGCGCGGGGCCGGACGCGACGACATGCCTACCGGCGGCTCTGCCTCGATCACCGCCGCCGAAGCTGTCGGAACGCCGGCAGCCGATTCCTCGTGGGGTTCGGACGACGCGAACGACGGAGACTCGGCGCTCACCGGCGTCCTCGATCCCACCCGGACCACTCTTCGTCCCAAGCTGTTCTGGGTCAACGCGGCGCTGACGGTGGCGCTGCTGGCCGTGCTCGGCGCCGACATCATCGCGATCCCGGTTCTCTTCATGATCGCGGCCGCGATCGCCCTCGCAGTGAACTTCCCGCATCTGAAGGATCAGCAGGAGGCGATCACCCGGCACAGTTCGAGCATCGTCTCGGTAGTCGCCATGGTGCTGGCGGCCGCCGTGCTCACCGGCGTGTTCAGCGGCACCGGAATGGTCGACGCGATCGCTCGGTGGCTCGCGGACGGCATCCCCTCCTGGATGGGACCGCATATGGCCGTGGTGATCGGCGTCCTGTCGATCCCGCTCACCTTCCTGATGAGCAACGATGCGTTCTACTTCGGCGTGCTGCCGGTTCTGTCGAAGACCGCGGCCGAATACGGCATCGATCCGACCGAGATGGCTCGGGCGTCGATCACCGGCCAGCCCTTCCACATGCAGAGCCCGCTGGTCCCGGCGATCCTGCTGCTGGTCGCTCTCGCCGGAGTGAGCCTCGCCGACCATCACAAGCAGGTCCTCTGGCGCGCCGCACTGGTCTCGCTCGCGATGCTCGTCGTCGGCGGATTGATCGGCGCGATCCCGCTGTGACCCGGTGGCACGCGGTATCGCGACACTAGGCTGTCGCCATGCGGTTGCGAACTCAGGTGCTGCTGCTGCAGTTGGTCGTCATCGCGGTCAGCCTCGGCGTCGGCTTCGGCGCGGTGATCTCCGGGGCCGACGACCGGGTTCGCGAAGAGTACGGGCAGCGGGCGCTCGCGATCGCCGAGACCGTCGCCGTCGACCCCGACGTGGTCGCCGGCGTCGGCAGCCACCAGGGCACGTCGCTGCCGGCGACAGACTTGGTCGACGGACCGGTCCAGCGCCAGGCAGAAGCGGTCCGTCGCGCGACCTCCGCACTGTTCATC
The DNA here is from genome assembly GCF_047041125.1 of Gordonia sp. LUNF6. Classification (NCBI taxonomy): domain Bacteria; kingdom Bacillati; phylum Actinomycetota; class Actinomycetes; order Mycobacteriales; family Gordoniaceae; genus Gordonia; species Gordonia sp. LUNF6. Next base: position 649,806 of record NZ_CP178181.1, on the reverse strand, counting down.
GTGATCGCGAACGCCGACGGCGTGCGATTGGCCCATCCTGACCCTGTGGAGCTGGGCAAGCACGTCTCCACCGACGCCGACCGCGTTCTGAGCGGCAAGACTGACCTGACGACCGACCGCGGCACGCTCGGCGAATCCGTCCGCGGCAAGGTGCCCATCCGTGGCGCCGGCGGACAGGTGATCGGATTGGTGAGCGTGGGCGTCTCCACCGGTCAACTCGCCGGCGAGTCCCGCCGCGACATCCTGACCACCGTCTGGATCGCGCTCGGCGCCATGGCGATCGGCACAATCGGATCGATCCTTCTCGCTCGGCGCTGGCAGCGCCTCACCCTCGGATTGCAGCCCGACCAACTCGCCGAACTCGTCCGGAACCAGGGTGCCGTACTCCACTCCTTGTCGGACGGCGTGCTGGCCGTCGACGCGACCGGCGTGGTGCGTGTGGCCAACGAGACCGCATGCGAACTCCTGTCCCTCCACCACCCGGTGGGGCGCCCGGTCGACGGCATCGGCCTCACGCCGCGGGTTCGCCGAGTCGTGTCCACTCCGACGCCAGATCCCATCGCCGCCACTGTCGGCGACCGGATCGTCCTGGTCTCGTCGCACCGCATCATCACCGAAGGGCAGGACCTCGGCACGGTGGTGTCGGTGATCGACCGCACCGACTTCGAAGCACTGGCGCGCGAGAACGACTCCATCCAGGTGATGAGCACTGCTCTCCGCGCCCAGCGACACGAGACCGCGAATCGGATGCACGTGCTCGCCGGACTCCTGCGGCACGGGCATGTCGACGACGCCCTCGACTATCTCGACGAACTGACCGGAACCGGCGCGAGCGGCGGACTCGACGGCATCGAGAACGTCACCGAACCCCACCTCCACGCGTTCCTCGAGGCGAAGGCGGCGCACGCCCGCGAACACGGCGTCTCCCTCCGTCTCGGCGACCAGACCTGGGTCACCGGAAGCCTGACCGATCCGGTCACCGTCACCGCCGTGGTCGGAAACCTGCTCGACAACGCCATCGAGGCGGCCGCGGGCTCAACCGACGCTGAGGTGGAGGTCGAGATACTCACCGACTCGTACGACGGCCCCGGCGAGGTGCTGTGGGTGACCGTCGCCGACTCCGGCGCGGGCATCCCCTTCTCCGATCCCGAGCAGATCTTCGCCGAAGGGATCACCACCAAGACAGGCGCGGTCCCTGGCGGCCGCGGGATGGGGATGTCGATCGTGCGACAGTTGGCGCGACGGATCGGCGGCGAAGTGCGCGTCGCGGACCCCGGAGGCCGCGAATCAGGTCACGGCGCGGTGCTGGTGGCCGGCCTTCCCGGCGTGATCGCGACCGAGCAGACCACAGAGCAGACAGCGGAGGATGAATCTGATGACTGAGACCGACTACGGGGTGCTCGTGGTCGACGACGACTTCCGGGTCGCCGCCCTGCACTCCGCGATCGTCGCCGCGGTGCAGGGCTTCCGCGTGGTCGCTCGCGCGGGCTCCATCGCGGCGGCGCGTACGGCACTGGCCGACCATCCTGAGATCGAACTGGTGCTGCTCGACGTGTACCTGCCGGACGGCTCGGGGATCGACCTGATCGGCGAACTCGATCGCGACTGCTTCGTCGTCGGCGCGGAGACCGATTCAGCCGCTGTCCGGTCGGCGATGCGCGCCGGCGCGCTGAGCTACCTGATCAAGCCCTTCGCCGACGCCGACCTCGCGCGCCGCCTCGCCGGATACATCCAGTACCGCCGTGTACTGGACTCCGCGGACGTCGATCAGTCTGCCGTCGACTCAGCGCTCGGAGCGCTGCGCTTCGGGAAGCCTGCCACCGCCAAGCGCAACGACAACCCCTCACCGACCGAGCAGCGCATACTCGACCTGTTCGGCCCGGACTCGGTGCTCTTCGCCGACGACGTGTCGGCCCGAGTGGGAGTCTCCGCGGCGACCGCTCGGCGCCATCTCGCAGCCCTGGTCGACTGCGGCGCGCTCCGGATGTCACTGCAATACGGCGGAACCGGCCGTCCGCGTCAGGAGTATCGCCGCGCCCGATGACGAGAAAAGGGGGCACCGCCGATCGGCGGTGCCCCCTTTTCTCAGGCTCTGCTGAGGATCAGGCCTCTTCGGTGAAGTTGCGCGAGACCGCGGGATCGACCTGGATGCCCGGGCCGGTGTTGGTCGAGACGGTGACCTTCTTCAGGTAGCGGCCCTTGGCGGCCGACGGCTTGGCGCGCATGATCTCGTCGTACGCGGCGCCGTAGTTCTCGGCCAGCTTGGCGGCGTCGAACGACGCCTTGCCGATGACGAAGTGCAGGTTCGCGGCCTTGTCGACGCGGAAGCTGATCTTGCCGCCCTTGATGTCGTTGACGGCCTTGGTGACATCGGTGGTCACGGTGCCGGTCTTCGGGTTCGGCATCAGGCCGCGCGGTCCGAGGACTCGCGCGATACGGCCGACCTTGGCCATCTGGTCCGGCGTCGCGATCGCGGCGTCGAAGTCGAGCCACCCGCCCTGGATCTTCTCGATCAGGTCCTCGGCGCCGACCTCGTCCGCACCGGCCGCAGCCGCCTCGGTGGCCTTGTCACCGGCGGCGAAGACGATGACGCGGGCGGTCTTACCGGTGCCGTTCGGCAGGTTGACGGTGCCGCGGACCATCTGGTCGGCCTTGCGGGGGTCGACGCCCAGTCGCATGGCGACCTCGACGGTGGCGTCGGTGTTCTTCGAAGACGTGTCCTTCGCAAGCGTCACAGCCTCCAGCGGGCTGTACAGCTTGTCGCGGTCGATCTTCTCGGCGGCGGCCTGGTAGGCCTTGCTCTTCTTGCTCATGTGCTCTGTTCCTTCTCCCCGCCGTATCGGCGGGAGTTAGTGGTTAGTGGGCCGAGCGCGGCCCTCCCACGGGGTGTTTCAGGTATCGGTCTCTCGGATGAGGGATTCAGCCCTCGACCGTGATGCCCATCGAACGCGCGGTGCCGGCGATGATCTTGGCGGCCGCCTCGATGTCGTTGGCGTTGAGGTCCTCGGTCTTGGTCTTGGCGATCTCGCGGACCTGGTCCATGGTCACCTTGCCGACCTTGTTGACGTGCGGCTCACCCGAACCCTTCTGCAGACCTGCGGCCTTGAGCAGCAGCTTGGCGGCCGGCGGGGTCTTGAGCTTGAAGTCGAACGAGCGGTCTTCGTACACGAAGATCTCGACCGGCACCACGTTGCCGCGCTGCGATTCGGTCGCGGCGTTGTACGCCTTGCAGAACTCCATGATGTTCACGCCGTGCTGACCAAGCGCCGGCCCCACGGGCGGCGCCGGGTTGGCCTGGCCCGCCTGGATCTGGAGCTTGATGATTCCGGCGATCTTCTTCTTCTTGGGAGGCATGTCCTCTTGTCCTTTTTCCTACAGATCCGCGCACGCTGGATACGCGGAAGTCTCAATTCTGGTCACAGCGCTCGACGGCTGCGGCGCGAGGTCAGAGCTTTTCGACCTGGTTGAAGCCGAGCTCGACCGGGGTCTCACGACCGAAGATCGAGACGAGCACCTTCACCTTGCGCTGTTCGGTGTTGACCTCGCTGATGGAGGCCGGCAGGGTCGCGAACGGTCCGTCCATGACGGTGACCGACTCGCCGACCTCGAAGTCGACCTCGACGAGGTTCGACGCGGCGGCGGCAGCGGCCTCGACGCTCTCGCCCGCAGCCGCGGCGGCCTTGGCGGCCTCCGCCTTGCGGACCTCGGCGCGCGGCATCAGGAACTGCACCACTTCCTTGATCGAGAGCGGCGACGGACGCGAGGTCATGCCCACGAATCCGGTCACTCCCGGGGTGTTGCGGACGGCGCTCCACGATTCGTCGTTGAGTTCCATCCGCACCAGGATGTAGCCGGGAAGCACCTTGCGGTTGACCTTCTTCGGCTGGCCGTTCTTGATCTCGGTGACCTCTTCGGTCGGCACCTCGACCTGGAAGATGTAGTCGCCGACGTCCAGGTTCTGGACGCGCGTCTCCAGGTTGGTCTTCACCTTGTTCTCGTAGCCCGCGTACGAGTGGATGACGTACCACTCCCCGGGCAGGCGGCGCAGCTGCGCCTTCAACTCGGCGACCGGATCGACGGCTTCGGTGACCTCGGCGTTCTGGTCCACGTCGTCAGCGGACACATCCACCGGCGTGGCCTCGGCGGTCTCGTCGCCGATCTCCGGCGATTCGATCTCGTTCTCCGGGGTGCTCACTGCCCCACGCTCCTTCGTTGGTCACTCGGGCTGGCCGCCCTGTAATAGTTGCCTGTCAGCCGAACACCAGCAGGGTCAGCTTGGCGAATCCGATGTCCAGGCCGGCGATGAACGCCGTGACCACCACGACGAACGCGAAGACGGCGATCACGTAGTTGACCATCTCGTTGCGAGTCGGCCACACCACCTTCCGCATCTCCGACACGACCTGCTTGAGGAAGGTCCAGATGCGGACGAACGGATTGCGGCTGACGCCGGTATCGGTCGCGGCGGACTCGGCGGTACGCTCTGCGACCGCGGTCGCAGAGCCGGCACCCCGACGGCCGCGCGCGGAGCGCTTGCCGCTGGGACGCAGTTCGGCGGAGTCGGACTGGGCGACGTCGTCGACCACCAGATCGTCGTTGACGTCTGAAGAAGCCTTGCGATCTCGCTTGGCCACCTTCTCACCGATCCCTTCGTCTGCTAGTGCCCCGGTGGGCAGGGGCGACAGGACTTGAACCTGCAACCTGCGGTTTTGGAGACCGCTGCTCTGCCAATTGAGCTACGCCCCTTTGCGCGGGCCCGTCGACCCACACTTTGATCCAAGGCTAACAAAACCAACGCGCCACCCTCAGGCAGCGCGTGATTCTGAAGCATCAGACTCAGATGAGTGTAGAGCAAAGCTGCCGCTCGCCCCAACTCGCCCCGACTGGGCGGCGTCAGTTGAACTGCACCAGCGCCTGCGCGCGGCCGAAGATCTTCCGCCCGGACTGCTTGGCGACCAGCGCGATCACTCCCCGCCGGGTCTGCGGGTCGAGAGACTTGACCTTGCCGCCGAAGTCCACCTGCGCCGCGCCGACCGCCGGCACGTAGACCGGACTGGTGAACCGCACGTTGTACTCGTGGATGGCCGCGGGGTCTCCGACGAACGAGCCGATGACGCTGGCACCGAGGCCCATCGTCTGCATTCCATGCGCCACCACGCTCTCGAGGCCGACCGCCTCCGCGACCTCCGGCGAGAAGTGGATGGGGTTCGGGTCGCCCGAGACGCCCGCGTAGTTCACCAGGTTTCCGAGCGTGAGGGTCTTGGTGACCTGCGGGAGTTCCTGCCCCACTTCGAGGGTGTCGAAGTCGATAGCCCCGTAGGCCTTGGGCTCCACCACCGGGTCGGGCTCGTCGTACCTGCTGAACGGTCCGTGCACGGTCTTCCCGACCGCGGGATCGACGTCCACCTGCATCATCACTTCGTTGAGCTTCGCGACGAGTCCCGGATCCACATCCACCGAGGGTCGGGCGGCCACCGAGGTGAAGGTCGTCATCACCGGCTCCTCGTGCTGATTCCAGATGATGTTCTTGCTGACGAGCAGGTCGGCGCCCATCGACTGCCGGAACGACTCGAGCGAGACGTCGCAGACCAGCCGGTCGCCCAAGCGCATCGGCTGGTGCATGATCAGCCGCTGATCGGTCTGCATGATCTGCCACATGTCGTATCCGGTGATCACGTCGTCGAACAGCCTGCGTTGCGCGATGAGTCCGAGCACCGAGACGAAGGTCGGGTGCGCGAAGAGCGTGTCGTGGCCGAGCTTCGCGGCCTCTGCCTCGTCCCAGAACGCCGGATGGGAGTCCTGGACCGCCCGCGCATGCCTGCGGATGTCCTGACGACCGACTTCGTAGTAGTCGTCGACGGTGTACTTGAAACCGACCATCGACTTGGTGTGTTCAGCGACCTCCGCCGCGGTCGGATCGCCCATCGGCGCAGCCTCCAGTGGGTTGTCGACCCGAATGTCCTCCAGCTGACCGGTCACGGTGTCTCCTCACTCGGCGCGGTCAGGCCGCACGGCCCCGGCGATCGGTGTGGAACAAGGCCTCCGGGGAAACGATTCGCAACTGATTCGTTACGAAGATTGTCCACTCCGATCGGCTCCGGACAAAATCAGACGAGCCGTCTCACCAAGTGAGACGGCTCGTTGAAAAGCTCGGGAGGGGTCGCGGAAGCGACGACGCCTCAGCGCGACTCCTTGTGAGTCTCGTGCTTACCGCAGTTCGGGCAGAACTTCTTCAGCTCGAGACGGTCGGGGTCGTTGCGACGATTCTTCTTGGTGATGTAGTTGCGGTGCTTGCACACCTCGCACGCCAAGGTGATCTTCGGCCGCACATCGGTTGAGGAAGCCACTTTGTTGCCTACTTTCGCGTCTTGCAGTTCTTCGGTCCCACGCTTGGGGGCCGAGGTCCCACCGTGCGCAGGCGGTATGTGTAGCGGTGGGGGGACTCGATCCCCCGACCTCACGATTATGAGTCGTGCGCTCTAACCAGCTGAGCTACACCGCCCTGTTCGGCCGCGACCGAGTCGGTCACAACCAAGCGAGCCCCCTGACGGAATCGAACCGTCGACCTTTTCCTTACCATGGAAACGCTCTGCCGACTGAGCTAAGGGGGCGTGCCGTCCGGATCCAGCCTGCGAACAGTCCGTAACCGAAGAGCCTCAACGAGGTTACACACACGCTCTCAGTTTAACCAAAACCGCTGGTCACGCCGATTATGCGCGGTGCAAGTCCTCAGTGGCAGATATAGGATTCGAACCTATGTAGCTTGCGCGACGGATTTACAATCCGCTCCCTTTGGCCGCTCGGGCAATCTGCCGTGCCGCCGTCCACGAAACCGCTCCGCTCGCGCGGAGAAGTCCGGTGAAGGCAACGGGTAGAAGAATACAACGTACCCCGTATGTCCGCGCAAATCTGCTGTTCAGACCGCTGATAGGCTGGTTCTCATGGCTGATTCTTCGTTTGACGTTGTGAGCAAGGTCGACCGCCAGGAGGTCGACAACGCCCTCAACCAGGCGGGCAAGGAACTCTCGCAGCGCTACGACTTCCGCGGCACCAACACCACCATCGACTGGTCCGGTGAAGAGAAGATCGTGATCACCTCCGACGCCGAGGAGCGCGCCCTGGCCGGCCTCGAGGTGTTCAAGGAGAAACTGATCCGTCGGGACATCTCTCTCAAGGCGTTCGACGCCGGCGAGCCCGTCTCCTCTGGCAAGACTTTCAAGATCACCGGAGAGCTGGTCCAGGGCATCGACTCCGAGCACGCCAAGAAGATCTCGAAGAAGATCCGTGACGAAGGCCCCAAGGGAGTCAAGGCTCAGATCCAGGGCGACGAGCTGCGCGTCTCGTCGAAGAAGCGCGACGATCTGCAGGCCGTCATCGCATTGCTCAAAGGCGAGGACTTCGGCATCGCGCTGCAGTTCGTGAACTACCGCTAGCCCTCGCAGCTCCTCAGCGACAGACCCCGAGTCAAGCCGACTTGACACACTGATGACAAGTCGGCTTGACTTCTTGCATGTCCGAAACTCCGTCACCGGTGAAGGCGGCACGCACTCGAGCCGGTCTGCGGCAGGCAGATCTCGCCACGGCGGTGGGTGTCAGCCGGCAGACGGTGGTCTCGCTGGAGCGAGGCGACTACGCACCGTCGGTGTATCTGGCGATTCGGATAGCTCGGACCTTGAACAGTTCGGTCGAAGAGCTTTTTCCGCTACCCGAGGAGCACTGACATGTCACCTCAGACGAAGACCCTTCCCGCGCTCCTGCTGCGCAACACCGACGACTCGTGGGGCGACGAGCGCGAACGGGCCGTGATGCTCGAGGCCTACGCCTACGTGTTCATACTGGCGACGATCCTGCTGTGGACGCTGGCCGCGGTGTCCGCGTGGTTCGTTCCCTCCTGGGTCACCGTGGCCTTCTTCCTCGGACTGCTGATCCCGTCGGTCGAGTGGCAGCGGTACTGCCGGGCTCGCGGCGTCGACGCCCACGCCCTCGCCTACGGCGGCGAGTCGTGGGTGCGCACCGCTCTGATCGGCTGCTACTTCGGGGGCTGCGCGGTCTCGATGGCCACGGCCGTCATCGCCGAAATCGATCCCGGCGACGGCGTCGGCGGGGCCGTCGCCGGAGGAGTCGTCGGGGCCCTCGCCGCGGTGCTCGTCGGGCGCTGGGCGGCGAAGCGGAAGCAGGATCAGAACCGCTGACCGCCGTTGCGCGCCATCTCGTGGAGCCGCGCGATCCGGTCGGCGGTCGGCGGGTGCGTGGAGAACAGGCGCGACAGCTTCTCGCCGGGGCGGAACGGGCTCTCGATCATCAGGTGCGACTGGTTCGCCAGATCCGGCGTCGGAGGCAGCGGTGCGGCGGCGATGCCGCCCGAGATCTTCGAGAGCGCGGATGCGAGCGCCAGCGGATCACCGGTGAGCTCCGCGCCCGACGCGTCGGCCTGGTACTCCCGCGACCGGGACACCGACATCTGGATCACCATCGCGGCCACCGGACCGAGGATCGCGATCAGGATCATCGCCAGCGGGTTGGGCCCGTTGTCGCGGTTGCCGCCGAACGCTCCCATCCACATGGCCATGTTGGCCAGGCCGCTGATCACCGCGGCCATCGCGCCGGCGACGGAACTGATCAGGATGTCGCGGTTGTAGACGTGGGAGAGCTCGTGGCCCAGCACCGCCCGCAGCTCGCGCTCGTCGAGCAACTGCATGATCCCGGACGTGCAGCACACCGCGGCGTTCTTGGGATTGCGCCCCGTCGCGAACGCGTTCGGCGACTCGGTGGGACTGATGTAGAGCGCGGGCATCGGCTGGTGCGCCTGGGTGGCGAGGTCGCGCACGATCCGGTAGAGCTCAGGCGCCTGCACCTCGGTCACCGGCTGCGCGTGCATCGCCCGCAGCGACAGCTTCGCGCTGTTGAAGTAGGCGTAGGCGTTGGTGCCCACGGCGAGCAGAACCGAGAACACCAGGATGTTCGGGTTGTGGAACAACGCACCGATACCGACGATGATCGCGGACATCAAGCCCATCAACGCCGCCGTCTTGAGGCCGTTGAAATGCATGGCACCTCACTGTCAGAAGAACACTGTCCTTAGAACTTCATTCACAGTGGCAAACGTGCAGGACCACCCCGATAGTTCCAGCCGTTACCGCAGTCACTACGCGCGAAGAATACGCGAGTCGCGACGGTCAGCCGACGCGGTCGACCGTATAGCGCACGAGTGAGCTGAAAGCGTCGTTCGCCGGTCCCGCGGGCAGACCGGCGAGGAGCCCGTCGGCCTCGTCGGCCATCGCCTCCAGGCGAGCGCGGGCCTGCTTCATGCCCGCCGAGTCGACGAGCAGGTTCAGGGCCTCGTTCACCTCGCCGTCGTCGACGAGTGGTCGTGCCGCTCCGCTCTGCGGGTCGACGAGGAGCTGCGACAACCGCTCGCTGCCCGGCCCGTCGCCCGCGAGCGCCAGCAGCACCGGCAGCGTGTGGACTCCCTCGCGGAGGTCGGTGCCGGGCGTCTTGCCCGAGTCGCCGCTCACGGAGGCGATGTCGATGATGTCGTCGGAGACCTGGAATGCGGTGCCCACCACGTCGCCGAGCCGGGCGAGCGTGTCGACGGTGGTCGCGTCGGCGCCGGCGGTGTACGCGCCGAAGCGCCCGGCGGTCGCGATCAGCGACCCCGTCTTCTCCCACACCACCTTGAGATAGTGATCGATGGGGTCGCCGCCGGCGCTGACGCCGACGGTCTCACGCATCTGCCCGGTCACCAGTTCGGCGAAGGTGTCGGCGATGATCCGGACCGCCTCCGGACCCAGTGTCGACACCAGGTGCGAGGCCCTCGCGAACAGGAAGTCGCCCGCGAGGATCGCGATCGAGTTGGACCAGCGCGCGTTGGCGCTCGGCGCTCCCCTGCGCAGGGAGGCCTCGTCCATGACGTCATCGTGGTACAGGGTGGCCAGGTGGGTCATCTCGATGACGGTGGCCGAGGTGATGACGTCGTCGCTCCCCGGAGTCGTACCGAAGTGCGAGGCGAGGATCGCGAACATCGGACGGAACCGCTTGCCACCGGCTTTGGCCAGATGGGTGGCGGCTTCGACCAGGATGTCGTCCCCTGACGACAGCTCGCTGATCAACAGATCCTCGACGCGCTGAAGCGACTCCTGCACCTGCCCGGCGAACTCGCCGGTCCCGAGGTCCAGTCCGGCAAAAGTGGACTTCACGTGTTTGGCCCAATCCCATCGGTGATCCGAACGCCGCGGATTCGTCGTTCGGCGACACCAGAAGCGTAACTGCTCACGGCGACAGACATACTGGTCGGGTGACAAGCGCGACGCCCGGCGAAGCCGTTCCCGATTCCGCCGACCTTCTGGTGGTGGGCGCCGGACCCGCCGGTGCGGCGGCCGCAGCCCATGCCGCGGCCCGCGGATCGGATGTGGTGCTGCTCGACGCGGCGGTCTTCCCCAGGGACAAGACGTGCGGCGACGGGCTGACGCCGAGGGCGGTGACCGGCCTGCACCGACTCGGCATGAGCGGTCTGCTCGACGGCCGTCCCCGCATCCGGGGCCTGGAGCTCAACGGCTGGGGCGCACGGCAGCGGGTCGACTGGCCGGCCGCCGACCGTTTCGGCGCGTACGGCAGCGCGATCGCCCGCACCGAACTCGACGACGCGATCCGCCGTTTCGCGCTCTCGCGCGGCGCCCGGATGGTGTCCGGGGCCAAGGCCGTCGGCGCGCAGCTGGTCGGCGGCCGGATCGAGTCGGTGACCGTGGGACGGGACGGTGAACGGCGTCAGATCCGCGTGCGGGACGTGATCGTGGCGGACGGTGTGCGATCGGCGCTCGGAAAGTCGCTCGGGCGCCGGTGGCACCGCGACACCGCGTATGGCGTGGCCGCGCGGTCGTACGTCGACTCGGGGAGGTCCGGCGACGCATGGATGGGCTCGCATCTCGAGCTCCGCGATCCGGACGGTGCGCTTCTGCCCGGTTACGGCTGGGTCTTTCCGCTCGGCGACGGAACGGTGAACGTCGGGGTCGGGGCTCTGGCCACGGCGGGCCGGCCGGCGTCGATGGCTCTGCGCCCGGTGGTGGAGCACTATGCGCGGATGGTGGCAGGTGACTGGCAGCTGACGTCGGCGCCGCAACGGATCGCTTCGGCGCTCCTGCCGATGGGCGGAGCGGTGAGCGGAGTGGCCGGAGCGAATTGGATGCTGATCGGTGACGCCGCCGCGTGCGTCAATCCGCTCAACGGCGAGGGGATCGACTACGCGATCGAGACGGCCGCCCTGGCGGTCGACATGCTGGAGTCGGAGCACGACTACTCGGTCGCGTGGCCGGGGCTGCTGCGGTCGGAGTACGGTGTCGCATTCGCCGCGGCGCGCCGGGCCGCGGGTCTGCTGACCGTCCCGCAGACGGTGCCGCTGCTCGGCCGGCCCGGGATCCGTTCGGCTCGGCTGATGTCGGCGGTGGTGCGCGTGATGGGCAATCTACTGACCCCGGACGACGCCGATCTCATCGCCCGAGCCTGGCGCGGCGCCGGCCGCATCGCTTCGACTCTGGAGGACCGGCCGCCGTTCAGCTGACCGGTCCGGGACTCACGCGGCGGGTTGCGCGCTCTTCACGCCCCGGTGGATCGCTACGATTCCGCCGGTCTGGTTCTGCCAGGTGACCTCGCCGAATCCGGCGTCGCCGATCATCGACGCGAGAGCGGCCTGGTCCGGCCACGCGCGAATCGACTCGGCGAGGTAGACGTACGCGGCGGGATTGCTCGACACCTTCGTGGCGACGGCGGGCAGCGCCTTCATCAGGTACTCCATGTAGACCGTGCGGAAGGGCTTGAGCGTCGGAGTGGAGAACTCGCAGATCACGAGCCGGCCGCCGGGCTTGAGCACCCGATTGAGTTCTGACAGGGCCAGGGGCACGTCGTTGACGTTACGGAGACCGAATGAGATGGTCGCGGCGTCGAAGGAGGCGTCCGCGAAGGGCAGGTGCAGCGCGTCTGCGGCCACCTTCGGCACCTTGCGGTTCGCTCCTGCTCGGAGCATGCCGAGTGAGAAGTCGGCGGCGATGCACGTGGCACCCGAGGCCGCGAGTTCGACGGTGGACACGGCGGTGCCCGCGGCGAGGTCCAGGACCACGTCGCGCGGCTTCAGGTCGAGCGCGCGGCGGGTGTTGCGCCGCCAGAGCCGGTCCTGACCGAATGAGAGCACCGTGTTCGTCAGGTCGTAGCGGCGTGCGACGCCGTCGAACATCTCGGCGACCTCGGACGGCTCCTTCTCGAGGCTCGCGCGCGTTCCGGCGCCGTGGTCGGTGCTGTCTGTCATGGAGTCCAGCCTAATCGCGGCGTGTGCGGCGCCCGGTCTCGGCCACCCCGACCATGAGGACGATCACCACCGCCCAGCCCGCGGCGATCACCGACAGTGCGGGGACGATCGACAACTGGGCATCGCGGCCGACCGGCCGGGCGAGGTTGTCGGGATCGGTGGTGTCGTAGTCGACGAGGATGCGCTGCCCGGTGGACAGATGCGTGGGGTACAGCAGGCCTAGTTTGGGGTTGCGCAGTACCCCGTCCGGGGTCACGAAGTTGACGGCGGCGTGCAGGCGGTCGGCGGAGATCACCTCGGCGACGGCGGTGGCCTTGTTGGCGTCGATCTTCGAGTCGTTGCGGTAGGCGCCGGCGATGATGACCGCGCCGATGAGACTCACCACGACGCCGACGGCCACCAGCGCGATCTGAATGCGCCGCTGCACTGTCCGGGTCATGACTGCTCAGGATAGTCGGGTGCCGCGTCGAGCCCGGCGGCGATCCGGGCGTGGAGTTCGCGCAGACCGTCACGGTTGGTGCGCACCTCGAGAACTTCGATGCCGCCCTCGGGCGCGGGGCCGGTGAGAGCGTCGGACAGCTCGTCGAGTCGCACGCGGCGGTGGCCGATGTTGAATCCCGCGCACATCGCGGCGAGGTCGGTGCGGTGCGGGGTGCCGAAGATCCGGTCGTAGACGCCGAGGTAGGCGTCGCGCGCGAAACGCGGATCGCCCTGTTCCAGGAGGCCGAAGATGCCGCCGCCGTCGTCGTTCGCGACCACGATGCGCAGATCGGCGGGGCGCGGCTCATCCGGGCCGATGACGAGACCGGTGGCGTCGTGGATGAACGTGAGGTCGCCCATCAGCGCGACGGTCCGTCCGCGGGCCAGGGCCGCGCCTATCGCGGTGGCGTTGGTTCCGTCGATGCCGGCGACCCCGCGATTGGACATCACCTTGACTCCGTCGGCGACGGTGCCCGCGAGCGCGATGTCCCGGATCGGGTTCGACGCACCGACCACGAGCGTGTCGCCGGGGGTCATCGCGGCGGCGACGGCCCGTGCCACGTGTAGACCCGTGCTCTGGTGTGAGGCGTCGAGCTCGGTCGTCACCGCCTGCTCCACCAGGTTGTTGACTCGCGCGGCCTCGTCGAGCCATGTCTGCCGGGGATCACCGGTGGCCGCCGCCCGGGTGCCGGTTGCGACCACGTTGCCGGACACGTCGGGCCACCGCGGGCCGGTGGTCAGCGCGAACACCTCCACCGACGGATCGGCGAGCAGCCTCGACACGGAGCGGTGCAGAGTCGGGCGCCCGCAGATGATCGCCTGTTTCGGTCTCAGCTTGCCGAGTGCGAGCGGGTGCAGGGGGTTCGCCGCGCTCGGCGCGGTCGGCTCGGCGACGGTCGGCAGCGCTGCCAGTTCGGGATGAACTCCGGCGCCGTGCCCGGACACCACGACGGTGTCGCGCGAGAGGTCGATCTCCAGGGGGATGTCGAGCCTGCCGACCGGCGCGTGGGTCCACGGAGCGTCGCCGGGGCGCCCGGCGAAACGTCCGTCGTCCAGGACCGAGAGGTCGGTGTCCGGAAGGTCCCCCGCGTCGGGCACCAGCGGCTCGCGCAGCGGGATGTCGAACTGCACCGGCCCGGCGTTGCCGGTGCGCGCGCCGCGCGCAGATGCGAGGACCCGGCCCACCGCCGACCGCCACTGGGAGTTGGTGTCGAGATCTTCCTCCGCGAGCCCGAGGCTGATGGCTGCGCGCACCTGGGTGCCGAACATGCCGAACTGCTCGATGGTCTGATTGGCGCCCGAGCCCAGAAGCTCGTACGGCCGGTTGGCGCTGATCACGACCAACGGCACCCGCGCGTAGTTCGCTTCGAAGACGGCGGGCCCGGTGTTCGCGACGGCGGTGCCGGAAGTCATCACAATCGGCACCGGGCGGCCGGAGGCCACGGCCAATCCGAGCGCGAGGTATCCGGCCGACCGCTCGTCGATGCGGACATGGAGCCGAAGGCGGCCCTGCGTGTCAGCCGCATGCAGCGCGAAGGCCAGCGGCGCGTTCCGCGATCCCGGGCACAGCACGGCCTCGGTGACACCGCCGCGCATCAGTTCGTCGACGATCACACGCGCCTGCAGGGTGGACGGGTTCATGGATATAGACCCTATGCGCCGGGACGAGGCAGCCGATCCGAAGGTCGGCTCCGACTCCGCGCCCTCCGGAAGCGGCCATGAAATATCGTCGGCACATGGGCTTCTACTCCGAGCACGTGCTGCCGCGGATCATCGTCAAGACCTGCGGGATGCCCGCGATGGACGATCTGCGGCGCCGGGCCTGCGAGCCGCTGTCCCGCGATGTGGTGGAGATCGGTTTCGGGTCCGGCTTCAACGTCGGCCGGTATCCGGCGGATGTGAGGCGTGTCGCCGCGGTGGAGCCGAGTGATACCGGTTGGCGGCTCGGGGCCGCGCGGGTCGCGGCGTCGTCCGTGCCGATCGAGCGGGGTGGTCTGGACGGGCAGCGGCTGCCCTTCGACGACGATTCGTTCGACTCGGCGTTGTCGACGTTCACCATGTGCACCATTCCGGAACTCCCCGTGGCGCTCGCGGAGCTGCGACGGGTCGTCAAACCCGGCGGGATTCTCGCCTTCCTCGAGCACGGCAGGGCTCCGGACCCCGGCGTACGCCGATGGCAGCGCCGGCTGGAGCCGATCCAGAAGCGTCTCGGCGGAGGATGCCACCTGACCCGCGACATCCCCGCAATGTTGGCCGAGGCGGGCTGGGAGATCGTGGCGCTCGACTCCTTTTACGCCGACGCGGCGCCGAAGCCCTTCGCGGCGTTCTCGCTCGGCTGGGCCCGGAATCGGTAGCTCGCGGGTCCGCCGGGTTCCGAAGGCCTTTCCGGTGGTGGGCCCGATTCTCGTCGGTACCGTTCTGACGGATGCAGGCACCGCGCTTGTCCGGCGTGGTGGATGGGGTTCAGGCGCCAGGGTTGTTCGGTGGTGGCTGGTCGCCAGGCCATGCGTCCGGCATCGGGCCCATCCGGGAGGATGATGGTCTCCCACTGTCCGCGGTTGGTGCCGACGGCGCGGTTGTGGCGTCCGCAGGCGGCGCCGAGGGCGTCGATGTCGGTGCGCCCGGCCGGGGTGACCCAGTCCGGTGCGTGATGGGCCTGGGTCTGCGCGAAGGGGCGGTCGCAGCCGGGGGCGGTGCAACCGCGGTCGCGGGCGAACAACGCCAACCGCTGCGCCTTACTCGCACACCGCGCACCACGACCCTGGTAGAGGAGCTCGCTGGTGTGATTCCGGAAGACCGCCAGGTGCGGCACAGCCTCGGCAGCGAGCCGCACGAGTTCACCGATCGGAACACGGCTACCTGTCGCGGTCAACGCGATTCCGGCATGCGCGGCGAGTTCCTGATCGGTGACGGTGATGACGAGTTCGGCCGGTATCCGGTTCGGTGCACCGAGTCCGCCGTGGGCGAGAACGTAGTCGCACAGGGCCAGCAGCGCGTCGTGCGTGCGTTGGGCGGCACTGCGCAGATCCCGGCCCCGCGCCGCGGCGAGAGCCTCGGCGTCGATGCCGTCGGCGTTGATGGTGCCGGTGGGTGAGTCGGGGTCGGTGGGATTGTTCATGCCGGGCGCGGCCCAGGCGGTGAGGATGACTTCGAACTTGGCGCGTAGTTCCGGGGTCATGGCGCCACGGACTTTGCACATGAGTTGTCGGTCTTGCGGGAGGATGGTGATTCCGCGTTGGCGTTGCCGGTCGACGTGATCGCTCTCCTGCCCGTCCGGATCCAGATGGGCGAGCAGGCGGTCACCGACCTTGCCCAGATCATCGGGGTTCAACCCAGCCGCCGCTTCGGCCAACTCCGCCTCGGCACTGGCTTTGACTTCCGGCGAGATGCAGCCCGGTACTTTCGCCAGCACGGCCGAGATGACGAGAGCGTGTTCGGCGCCGACAGTCCCGGCCGCCACCGACGCGGCGGTGGCGGGCTTGCGGGGAGGCAGGGTTTCACCTTGAAAGTTGGAGAACTCGCCGATGGTCTCAGCCATCCGCAACCGCCGACCCGCCTCCCGGGTTCCCAGCCGCAGCCCTTGCGACAGGTATTGATGCGGATTCAGGTAGCCGGCGGTGCGGTGCGCGTTGCGGTCGGAGACCTCCACCAGCAGCGCCGCGGAGACGCCGTCCCAGCGTCGCCGAATGCGTTCGGCGGTCTGCGTGTGCGCCAGCAGTTCCGGTTCGGTCTCCGGCGACAGCGAGGTCTCGGCGAGTTTGACCGCCGCGGCATCGATCAACGCCAACAACTCCGCGGGCTGGTCCGGCAGCGCACCAATGGCGACGACAGTCGCGACCGAATCAGTGAACGGATCGGTCATCGCTGTCACCTCCCCCGAGTGTTTCAGCTGGTCACACCATATTTTCTTGACCTACCAGAACACTACCAATCGGGTATGACACAACGGATCGATGAATCGAACAGGCAAGCGGATGGTTCGTGCCGGCGGTGTAGATACCGTGTCGGCGGTCGGGATGCCAGTAGGGTCGACCCCATGAGTCGCGAATTCGACGTCGTCGTGTTTGGAGCCACCGGTTTCGTCGGTGAGCTCACCGCCCAGTACCTCGCCGACCATGCACCGGCGAGCACTCGCATCGCTCTCGCCGGGAGGTCGGAGACCAAACTCGCCGCGGTGCGACGACGCCTCGGCGAGCGCGCGCGCGACTGGCCGCTGATCGTGGCCGACTCGGACTCGCCGTCGTCGCTAGATGCGATGTGCGCACGTACGCAGGTGGTCTGCACCACGGTGGGTCCGTACCTGCGCTACGGCGAGAATCTCGTGATCGCTGCTGCGACCGCAGGCACCGACTACGTCGACCTCACCGGCGAGGTCCCGTTCGTCCGGCACTCCATCGACAAGGCCGACGAACTGGCCACCGCGTCCGGCGCGCGGATCGTGCATTCCTGCGGATTCGATTCGGTCCCGTCCGACCTCGGCGCGTATCTGCTGCACCGAACGATCGCCGAAGACGGCGCGGGCGAGATGACCGACACCACCATGGTGGTGACGTCGCTGCGCGGCGGCGTCTCCGGCGGAACGGTCGACTCGGTCCGGGTGATCGCAGAGATGGCGAAAGACGCGGAGACCAGAAGCCTGATCATGAACCCGCAGGCACTCTCCGGCGGGTCGGGTGAGACTCCGCGCGCGGGCCTCAACTCCGAGCCCAGCGATATGACGCCGGTCGACGCGAAGAAGGTCGACCCGAGCCTGCGGGGCACGCTCGCACCGTTCTTCATGTCGTCTTACAACACCCGCGTGGTGCGTCGTTCGAACTACCTTCTCGACGGTGCGTACGGTGACGCGTTCCGCTACCAGGAGACGATGTCGGTCGGCGGCGTGCCCGGCCTGTCGGCCGCACTGGCCGGGATCGTCACCGTCGGAACCGGAGCATTCCTCGGCGCGATGAGCTTCGCGCCCACCCGCAAGGTCCTCGACATGGTGCTCCCCAAGCCCGGCAGCGGCCCCGGAGAGAAGTCCCGCGAGACGGGCAACTTCGTCACCCAGACCTTCACCACCACGACCACCGGACGCCGGTATCGCTCACAGATGCGCGCGCACGGCGACCCCGGATACAAGGCGACCGCCGTGATGCTCGGCGAGGCATCGCTGGCTCTCGCTCTGGATCGTGATCGGCTCCCCGACCGCGCCGGCGTCCTGACCCCCGCGGTGGCGATGGGCGATGTGTTGATCGATCGCTTGCAGGCGGCGGGTTTCGTCGTCGAGGCGCACGAACTGAAGGCGTGAGCCCGACCCGTCGCGGCTACGCCTGACCGGGCCTCAGCTCGATGAAGAGTGCGTCCATCTCCGCGCACAGGCGGTCGCCGTCATGCAGCGTGCCGCGGACGAAGTTCTTGCGACCGTCGTGTTCGTGCACCCAGGTGCGCAGCACGAGGGGCGTCTCCAACGGAGTCAGTGACCGGTAGTTCACCGTCAGATAGGCGGTCCGCGCCGGCCGGCCGGCTCGCAGAGCCGCAGCCATGCCACCGAGGTCGTCGAAGGCGACCGCGACGTGCCCTCCGTGCGCCACACCGTTGCCTCCGAGATGGAACCGCCGGAAGATCACCTCCGCGTCCACCCCCTCCGGCCCACCGTTGCGCACCTCGTACGGCGGCAGGGTGATGTTGCCTCGCGACGGCAGGTCGATCCGGGTCCCCGACGGTGACGTCCACTCGTCGACGAGGGTCGTGTCGAGCTTGGCGTTGAGCTTCTTGAGGTCCTCGATCACCTCGTCGGCCAACTCGGGGGTCGGCGACGCGTACCGCACCTTGTCCATGAACGTGCGGACCTGCTCGACCATCTCGCCGTAGCTCGGTCCCCCGCGTTCGGTCGTGACCTCGAAGTCGGCGCGGAACCCGCCCTGGTGCGGTGACGTCTCCGACGCCTCTGTGCTCGACTGCTGTTCGGTTGCGCCCGTCATCGTTTCACCGTATCTTCCGCGCGACCGCCTCCTGTGGTCGGCTCAGACTTCCCCCTGCGACAGCAGCCTGTCGATCTTGGTCTCGATACGAGCGAGCCTCTCGTCGTCGGACGACCGCCGGGCGTCGGCGTGGCCGGCGCCGATCAGCAGATCGACGATCTGCCGTCCCACATCTGCCGTGTGCACCGGACGCCCGGCGTATCGCTGGCCGCGCGCGCTGTGCTCCAGCGTCCCGAAGATCATGTCGCGCGCCAGCGCCGACGGAAGCGAGGCGTCCACTTCTCCGCACCGCTTCATGTCGTCGATGACCGAGGTGTACAGCCTCGTGTAGCGGCGGTTGGAATCGATGACGACCGACGCCAGCTCCGTGCCGGGAAACGCCTGGGCGGTGTGGATGTACACCTGCACCAGGTCCCACTGCGTCGCCATCACCGCACACCAATCGTGGACCAGTCGGCGCAGCAGTTCCGACGGCGTCGCGCCGTCCTGCGCCAGAACCGCCTCGGCCTGGCCCTGCAGCCCCTCGTAGAACTCCCGGGTGACGGCGGTGAGCAGGCCGAGTTTGCTGGAGTAGTGCAGGAAGACGGTGCCCTCCGACACTCCCGCACGCCGGGCGATCTCGGCGGTGGTAGCCGCCTGAAAGCCCGACTCCGCGAAGCACTCCGCGGCGGCCGCACGCACGGCGCTGCGCGTGCGGTCGCTCTTCGATCCGGCCTGCCCCCGCGCCGCCGTCACGACGCCGGTCCCGTCTCGCGCATCAGCGGTGCTTGAATTCCGGTTCCCGCTTCTCCACGAAGGCCGCCATGCCCTCGGTCTGATCGGCGGTGGCGAACAGCGAGTAGAACAGGCTCCGCTCGGCGCGGACGCCTTCGGTGAGGCTCGACTCGAACGCGCGGTTCACCGCTTCCTTGCCGTACGACGCCGCGATGAACGACTTGCTCGCGATGGTCGCCGCGACCTCGCGAGCGGTGCTGACCACCTCGTCGGTCGGAACCACGCGCGACACCAGACCCGCCCGCTCCGCCTCGTCAACCTTCATCTGCCGCCCGGTGAGGACCAGGTCCATCGCCTTGGCCTTGCCGACTGCTCGGGTGAGTCGCTGCGATCCGCCGATCCCGGGGATCACGCCGAGGTTGATCTCGGGCTGACCGAACCTGGCGTTCTCGCCGGCGATGATGATGTCGCAGAGCATGGCCAACTCGCAGCCGCCGCCGAGCGCGTAGCCCGCAACCGCCGCGATGATCGGAGTGCGGGTGCGCGACAGTTCGTCCCACGCGCCGAAGAACTGCTGGCCGACCACCTCGCTGAAGCTCTTCGACTGCATCTCCTTGATATCGGCGCCTGCGGCGAAGGCCTTCTCCGAGCCGGTGATGACGATGGCGCCGATCTCCGGGTCCGCGTCGAAGCCGCGCACGGCCGCAACCACTTCGCCCATCAGTTCGGTGTTCAGCGCGTTGAGGGCCTTGGGACGGTTCAGGGTGATGACGGCGACGCGGCCGTCGGTCTCGGTGAGGATGGTCTGGTACTCGGTCATCTGCGGTTCTCCAATGGCTGTCGGGTGCGGTCGGGCATGAGGTTCACGGGTTCACAATGGTGAGTTCGAGCCCCTCGGGCAGCGGCGCGAAGAAGGCGTCCACGTCGGCCTCGGTGACGTCGCCGATCTCCGCGGGACTCCACGACGGATTGCGGTCCTTGTCGATCACCTGCGCCCGGATCCCCTCGGCCATGTCGTGGCTGCGGACGCATCGCACCGACACCCGGTATTCGCGGGCGAGCGCCTCGTCGAGAGTCGGCAGCGGGTTGCGGAGCGCCCGCAGCGTCACCGCGAGGGTCGTCGGGCTCTTGGCCCGGAGCGTCGCGGCCGCCTTCTCCGCCGCTTCGGTGCCGACGGACTCGCAGCGGCGGACGATCTCGGCGACGCTGTCGGCGGCGAAGGCCTCGTTGATCCAGTCGCGCTGGGCGTACAGATCGGACGCGGGCGGCTTCTGGGCGTAGGTGGCCAGCGCCTCGTCGACGGTGGTCGCGGAGACGGCCTTGACGAAGGCGTCGAGATCTGCGGCGGGGACGTAATGGTCCGCGATGCCGAGGGCGATGGCATCGGCGCCGTTGATCGAGGCCGCCGTGAGGCCCAGGTACACGCCGAGTCGGTCCGGAATCTGCGAGAGAAGGTGCGTGCCTCCGACGTCGGGGACGAAGCCGATACCGGTCTCCGGCATCGCGAGCCGGGTGCGGTCGGTGACCACGCGGGTGTTGGCGTGTGCGGAGACGCCGACACCGCCGCCCATGACGATCCCGTCCATCAGCGCGACGTACGGCTTGGGGAACTTCGCGATCTCGGAATTGAGCTGGTACTCCTCGCGCCAGAACACCGCAGACGGGCAGGCCGTAGCCTCTGCGTCGCCGGCGCCGGCCTCGACGAGTGCCTTGGCGTCGCGGTGAATCGACACGATGTCGCCACCGGCGCACAGTCCGCGCTCGCCGGCGCCGGAGAGCACCACCGCCTTCACCGCCTCGTCCTCGCGCCACTTCCGCAGCGCGGCCGACATCAGATCCACCATCTCGTCGTTCAGGGCGTTGATGGCCTTCGGGCGGTTGA
Source organism: Gordonia sp. LUNF6 (assembly GCF_047041125.1). NCBI lineage: Bacteria > Bacillati > Actinomycetota > Actinomycetes > Mycobacteriales > Gordoniaceae > Gordonia > Gordonia sp. LUNF6. The sequence goes on along the minus strand of NZ_CP178181.1, from coordinate 628,475 downwards.
GGATCAACCGGCCGACGCCGCCTTCCTGCGACACCACGACGGGCTGGTTCATCGAGCCTCCTGCTTCTTGATCGACACGTCCTCCGCGAGAAATCGGAGTGACACTCAGTTTGGAACCTAGCATCTGAACATCGGTAATAGAAGATGGAGGTCGCACTCCCAACGACGGACTTGAGCGCCACTGCATCGGTGCCGGCAGACCACCCCGTCACCGTCGCCGCCCACGCCGACTCGCGCCGACCGGGCTCCAACTAGGCTCGGAAGACATGACGACCGACTCCAGCCCCTTCGACCCGTCCGCATGGCGCACCGTCCCCGGTTTCGAGGACCTCACCGACATCACCTACCACCGGCACACCGGTGAAGGCCGCGCCAACGGCATCGTCCGCATCGCGTTCGACCGGCCCGAGGTCCGCAACGCCTTCCGACCGCACACGGTCGACGAGCTCTATCGAGCCTTCGACCACGCGCGTCGGACCCCGGACGTGGGCACAGTGCTTCTGACCGGCAACGGCCCGTCGCCCAAGGACGGCGGCTGGGCCTTCTGCAGCGGCGGCGACCAGCGCATCCGCGGCCGCAGCGGTTACCAGTACGCCACCAGCCACGATTCCGATGTCACCGCGGCGACCGTCGACGGAGTGGACGAGGCGCGGGTCAAGGCCGAGGGCGGACGACTGCACATCCTCGAAGTCCAGCGGTTGATCCGCACCATGCCGAAGGTCGTCATCGCGGTCGTCAACGGCTGGGCCGCGGGCGGCGGCCATTCGCTGCACGCGGTCGCCGATCTGACCCTCGCGTCCCGGGAACACGCCCGGTTCAAGCAGACCGACGCCGACGTGGGCAGCTTCGACGCCGGTTACGGCAGCGCCTACCTCGCCAAGCAGGTCGGCCAGAAGTTCGCCCGCGAGATCTTCTTCCTGGGCGAGGCCTACGACGCCGAGACCATGCATCAGATGGGCGCCGTGAACCGCGTCGTCGATCATGCAGAACTCGAGAACACGGCCGTCGAATGGGCACGGAAGATCAACTCCAAGTCGCCCACCGCGCAGCGGATGCTGAAGTTCGCGTTCAACCTGACCGACGACGGGCTGATGGGTCAACAGGTCTTCGCCGGCGAGGCCACGCGTCTGGCCTACATGACCGACGAGGCGGTCGAGGGCCGGGACGCCTTCCTGGAGAAGCGTGATCCGAACTGGGACTCGTTCCCGTACTACTACTAGACCCGCCAGTATTGAGACCGCCCCCGCATCCACCTTCTGATTGATCTTGGCCTAACACCAAGACACGGTCCGCGCAGCCGGTCGATCTGGTGAGATCGACGCATGACAGGTGCTCCCCCCGGTTCCACCCTGCCCGCAAACACCTCAGCGCCCACCCGCCGGGACTGGATCGGCCTCGCCGTCCTGTCGGTCGGGCTGGGCCTGATCGTGCTCGACGGAACGATCGTCGGCGTCGCGCTGCCGGCGATCATCAGCGACCTGAGTCTCGACCTCACCGACGCCCAATGGGTCAACAGTCTGTACGCGGTGGTGTTGGCGGCACTGCTGCTCTCGACGGGCCGACTCGCCGACCGCTGGGGTCGCAAACGGATGTTCCTGTTCGGACTCACCGTCTTCGTCGCCGGCAGTCTGCTCGCCGCCGCCTCCGGGTCGGCGGGCACGCTGATTGCGGCCCGTGCGGTCCAGGCGGTCGGCGCGGCGTTCATCATGCCCTCGACCCTCTCCACGGTGAACGCCGTCTTCCGCGGTCGCTACCGGGCCGCAGCCTTCGGTGTCTGGGGCGCGGTGATCTCCGGCGCGGCGGCGGTGGGACCGCTCGCGGGCGGCGCCCTGACCCAATGGGCGTCGTGGCACTGGATCTTCCTCGTCAATCTGCCGCTCGGTCTCGTCGTGGCGATCGCCGCGATCTTCACGGTGTCCGAATCGAAGGGCGGCGACGATCGGCCCGGCGCCGATGTCGACGGCGCGATGCTCAGCATGATCGGTTTCGGCGCACTGGTGTTCGCCGTGATCGAAGGGCCCGACCTGGGATGGTGGACGCCGAAGGGCGAGCTGAAGGTGTTCGGATGGAGGTGGCCCGAGCAGGCGCCGATCTCGATCGTCCCGGTGGCCTTCGCGGTGGCGGCGTCGGCTCTGGTCCTGTTCGTCGTCTGGGAGCGTCATCGCCGGAACAACGGGCGGTCGGCGATCCTCGACCTCCGGCTGTTCGGCCTGCCCACGTTCTCGTGGGGCAACGTCACCGCCGCCGCGGTGGCGGTCGGAGAGTTCGGCATCATCTTCGCGCTGCCGCTGTACCTCGTGAACGCGCTCGGCCTCGACGTGATGCAGGCCGGCCTGGTCCTGGCCGCCATGGCGATCGGAGCCTTCGTCTCCGGCGCCATGGCACGACACCTCGCGGCCAGGCTCGGTGCCCCCGCCGTGGTGCTGCTCGGCCTCGGTCTCGAAGTCGCGGGGGTCCTGATCCTCGTCGTGGTGATCGGGAGCTCCACCTCCGGCTGGATCATCGCGCTGCCGTTGATCCTCTACGGCCTCGGTCTGGGGCTGGCTTCGGCTCAACTCACCGGGACCGTCCTCCGCGACGTTCCGGTGGACGACTCCGGTCAGGCGTCGGCCACCCAGAGCACGGTCCGGCAGGTCGGATCGGCACTGGGCACGGCCTTCGCCGGCGCGGCGCTGTCGGTGGCACTCGCGACGACCCTGCCGACCGCACTCGACCACGCCGGCTTCAGCGGCCCCGCCGCGGACCAGGTGGCCGCCGCCACCCGCGAGTCAGCGGGCACCACCATCACGATGCTGCGCGCCGAGGGGGTCCACAGCCCGCTCGGCGACCGGACCGACGCCGCGGTCGGCGCACTCTCGGAGGGATTCGCCGACGCCACCCGATGGTCGATGGTGGTCGCCGTCGCATTTCTCGCGCTGGGCTTCCTCGGCGCGGCACGACTGCGCCGCGCCGCCGCCGCACCCGCGCGGACCTGACGGGCCGGGCTCAGCCGATGAGTTCCTTCAACACCCGCATGTCCTCCACCCGGCGGTTGTGGGACGCGGCGGCCGGCGAGGCCAGCAGCACGCCGACACCGCTGGCGCGGAACCGCTCGACCTGCTCGGCGACCTTCGACCGCGGACCGATGAGGCTGATCGCGTCGATCAGACCCTGGGGAATCGCCGCGGCGGCCTCGTCCTTGCGGCCGTCCAGATACAGATCCTGGATCAGCGCGGCCTCGTCGACGTAGCCGTACCGCTGGACCAGCGAGTTGTAGAAGTTCTTGCCGCGGGCTCCCATGCCGCCGATGTACAGCGCCGAGTGGTGCCGCACCGCGTTCTCCGCCGCCGCGATCTCGTCGGCGTCCTCGGTGATCAGCGCACTGGCCTGAATGACGATGCGCAGTTCCGGCAGATCCGGGTCGCGCTTGGCCCTGCCTGCCGCCAGCGATTCACCGAAGGCGGCCTCGACGTAGTCGGGGTGGTACAGGAAGGGCTGCAGTTCTTCGAACATCTCGGCGGCCAGTTCGACGTTCTTGGGCCCGATCGCCGCGAGCAGCATCGGGATGCGGTCACGGACGGGGTGGTTGATGATCTTCAGCGCCTTGCCGAGCCCGCTGCCGCCGTCCTCCTTCGTCAGCGGCAGCTGGTAGTGCTTACCGCGGTACTCGACGCGCTCGCGGCGCCACACCTTCCGGCAGATCTCGGCGTTCTCGCGCGCCCGGCCGAGCGGGAAGTCGTACTTGACGCCGTGGAAGCCCTCGATCACCTGCGGACCGGAGGCACCGATGCCGAGAACCGCACGACCGCCGCTGATGTAGTCGAGGCCGGCCGCCGTCATGGCGAGATTGGTTGGCGTGCGCGAGTACATCGGCAGGATGCCGGTCTGCAGTTCCATCGTCTCGGTGCGCGCGGCGATGTACCCGAGCTGACTGACCGCGTCGAAACTGTAGGCCTCGGGTACGGTGACCCGGCTGACGCCGACCCCCTCGAAGTCCCGGAGATTATCGATGGTCTCGCGGAAGTCGCCCGCGTAATTGATGGGCATGCCCAGCGTCATCGGCGTCATGGGCTGATTCTGGCACACGTTTTTCACCGGCGATCGGCGAGACCGCCCGCGTCCGGCCGCCACCTGATCGGAGGCCGCGTTCACCTGCCGGTCACCTCTGTTCCACCGGGACGTCGGAAACAACCGGCAACTCCCGGTGGCGCGAAGCCCACCGACAGATGAACTTTCCGTTAACGCACCTCCGGAGAACAGAAATTAGCAGGTCAGAGCACAAAAGTCGGACCTTGGGCGAGTTGACTCGACCCACGGTTCCCCGGTCATAGTGGTCGCATGACCGCAGAGATGCTCATCCTCGTGCTGTTGATCGTCACAGCCCTCGGCTTCGACTTCACGAACGGGTTCCACGACACCGGCAACGCGATGGCGACGTCCATCGCGACCGGCGCTCTGAAGCCGAAGGTCGCGGTCGGTCTCTCCGCGATCCTCAACCTGGTCGGCGCGTTCCTCTCGGTCGAGGTCGCCGCCACCATCACCAAGGACGTGCTGAACATTCAGCAGACGTCCGGTGACGCCAAGGGTGAACTCGTCGCCGGTCTCGACGCGAACAAGGCGCTGATCATCATCTTCGCCGGTCTGATCGGCGCGATTCTCTGGAATCTGTTCACGTGGCTCTTCGGTCTGCCGTCCAGTTCGTCGCACGCGCTGTTCGGCGGCCTGATCGGCTCGGGTCTGGCGGCGATCGGAACCTCGGGCATCAACTGGCACGGGATCCTCGCGAAGGTGATCGTCCCCGCGCTCTTCGCTCCGGTGATCGCATGCATCGTGGCCTCGGTCGGCACACTCATCATCTACGCCATCTCCAACGGCATCTCGGAGAGCAAGCGCGAACGCGGTTTCCGCAACGGTCAGATCGCCTCGGCCTCGCTGGTCTCCCTCGCACACGGCACCGGCGACGCGCAGAAGACGATGGGTGTCATCGCCCTCGCCCTGATCGCCACCGGTCATCTGGATTCGGGCAGCGTGGCTCACGGTCTGCCGTTCTGGGTGGTCCTCTCGTGTGCCGGGGCGATCGCACTGGGCACCTGGATCGGCGGTTGGCGCATCATCCGCACGCTCGGCAAGGGACTGGTCGAGATCCAGGCTCCACAGGGCATGGCCGCGGAGGCCTCGTCGGCCGCGATCATCCTCACCTCCTCCGCTGCCGGCATGGCGCTCTCGACCACCCAGGTGGCGACCGGGTCGATCCTGGGCAGCGGACTGGGCAAGAAGGGCGCGGAGGTCCGCTGGGGCGTCGCCGGCCGCATGGCCGTCGCCTGGATCACCACACTTCCGGCCGCCGCCGCGGTCGGCGCCCTCTGCTACTGGCTCGCCAGCCTGATCGGCGGCGCACCGGGCGCGATCGTCATCTTCCTGATCCTCGCCGGGCTCTCCGGCTACATGTACTACCGGGCTCAGCAGCAGAAGGTGGACGCCGACAACGTCAACGCCGACTGGGACGAGACGACGAACTCGCCGGTTCCCGCAGCCACCGAACAGTCCTGAACCCAGCTTCCGCGAAAGGCACCTCCATGGACATCGTCTCCGCCATCACCAAGGTTCTCGCCGTCGGGCTGCTGTTCGGCGCCGGTCTGCCCGCACTGTTCGCCGTCGGTATGCGTCTGGAGGCAGCCGGGCACGGCGATCTCGGCAAGCCCGCGAACCCCGTCCTCCGCATCATCGGATACCTGATGTTCGCCCTCACCGCGGCCGTCATCGTCGTCGGCATCCTCTGGATCTGCCGGCAGACCCTGAACTACTACTTCGATCTCAGGATCTTCCCGGACTTCGCCTACAAGAGCTGACCGCTGCGCGACCGCTAAGACACGAGGAGACACCATGCCCCCATCGCTGTTTGAGAACGTCATCAAGTGGATCCGCGCCGGGTACCCCGAAGGCGTCCCCGCCACCGAGTTTCCGCCGCTGCTCGCACTGCTCCGACCGGTTCTGTCGGAGAGCGAGATCACCGATGTGATCCTGAGCCTCGCGCTGGAGCACGGCACCGAGACTCCCGCGACTCCCGAGCGGATCCGCGACGCGATCCACGCCGTCACCGAGCAGGCGCCGTCCGAGGAGGAGACGCGGCAGGTCGCCGCACGACTCGCGGCCGCCGGCTGGCCGCTCACCGATCGCGTCCCGGTATCGGACTGAACGGAGGAGTATGGATCGCCCCTCCTTCCTGAGCGGAGTGGTCCGCTGGCTGCGCGCCGGCTATCCCGAGGGGGTGCCGAGCCGCGACTATCAGCCGCTCTTGGCGCTGTTGCGCCGACAGCTCACCGAGGACGAGATCAGGCAGGTCGCCCTCGAGCTCGTCGACACGCGTGCTCCGGAGCCGATCAACCGGATCGATGTGGGCGTCGAGATCTCCAAGGTCACTCAGGAACTCCCCCGCCAGGAGGACGTCGACCGGGTACGGCAGACTCTGAAGGCAGCGGAGTGGCCCTTCGACGACGAGCCGCTCGCGCCGCCCGATCGGCCCGAGAACCCGGAGGAACCGTCCTGAGAGTCCTGCAACCGCTCGAACTGCCGGCGGGACCGGCCGTCCTCGAGGCCCGCCGCGACCTGCTGGCACTCCTGGACGGCGACGCCGCCTATCTCCCGCTTCCCGCCGGCGACGACGCCGAGACGCAGAGGCTCTCGCACGCCCTGGCGCTCGGCGAGCCCATCGACGACGACGCCGCGCTCGTCGTGTCCACCTCGGGGACCACCGGCACTCCGAAGGGCGCGGTGCACACGGCCGCTTCCCTGCGCGCCTCCGCGACGGCGACGGCCGACGTGCTCGGCGGCCCGGGCAGCTGGCTGCTCGCGCTTCCGCCGCACCACATCGCGGGACTGCAGGTGATGCTGCGGTCCCTCGCCGCCGGTCACGATCCCGTCGTACTCGATCTCGCGGCCGGATTCGACCCGTCCGCACTGCCCGGACTCGTCGCCGCCATGCCCGGTGACCGCCGATACACCTCGCTGGTCCCGACTCAACTGCGCAAGGCTCTCGACGTGCCTGCCGCGGTCGCGGCGCTGGGCCGGTTGGACGCCGTTCTCGTCGGCGGCGCGGCCACCCCGCCGGCACTCCTGGCCCGCGCACTCGACGCCGGCCTGCCGATCGTCCGCACCTACGGGATGAGCGAGACCGCCGGCGGTTGCGTGTACGACGGCGTGCCCCTGCCGGGCGCGACGGTCCGGATCGACGGATCCGGCGGCGCCGAACCCGGCCGGGTGGTCCTCGGCGGCGCGACGCTGGCCCGTGGCTACCGCAACATGCCCGAGCACCCGGCGTTCGCCGAACCCGGATGGTTCCGCACCGACGACCTCGGCGTCCTCGACGACGGTGTTCTGCGCATCGTCGGCCGGGCGGACGAGGCGATCACCACCGGCGGCCTCACCGTGGTCCCGCAGGTGGTCGAGACGGTCCTGGGCGAGATGCCCGGCGTCGCCGACTGCGCGGTCCTGGGCGTCCCCGACGAGCGGCTCGGCGAGAAGGTGATCGCGGTGATCGTCCCCGTCCCCGGAGCCCGGCGCCCCGGACTCGACGACGTCCGCGAGTTCGTCTCCGACCGCCTCGACCGCTACGCGGCCCCCCGCGCGGTGTTCACCGTCGGAGAACTGCCGCTGCGCGGGCCCGGCAAGGTGAATCGCCGGGCGTTGCGCGAACGGTTCGCCTGACGCATCACGCCGCCGCGGGAACGTCGGTCGGCTCCTCGGCGGGGTCCGCCGTGTTCGCGGAGTCCGCCTCCGCGGCACCGGTTTCGGCCGCGTCGTCGGACTGCGACGACGGGGCGACGACACCGGTCTCGGGCGCAGTCGTCGCGGGCGCACTGCTCTCAGGCGCAATCGCCTCGGGGGCGGTCTCCACCGTGCTCGTCTCGGGTGCGCTGGCCGTCTCGGGAGCCGCATGGCGCGGCCCGTCCGACGTCGCACCGTCCCGCTGCTGCGGCTCGGCCCATTCGCCGTTCGCGTCGAGCAGCCGGTGCGCTCCGCCGGAGGAGAGCGGGACGTCGACCACCGGAGCCTTCGGATCCGCATCGCCGGCGGTGATCTCATGAGTCGGATAGAAGGACTCCGCTGCCCGGTCCCACTTCTCCAGCCGCTCCTGGGACACCTGGATCCCGACCGCCCGATAGACCATCGCGGTCAGCAGCGCGAGCGGGTGGTACGTGTCGTAGATCTCGTAGGTGGTGTTCCCCTCGACACTCTGCAAGGTCTTGACGTGCTCGAGGTTCTCGATGTGCGCATAGGTGTACTCGCCCGGATCGGAGTGGATCGCGAGGAAGCCCGCCGCGTTGACCAGGACCGAAGCCACGGGGCGGTACCAGATCCACTGTGTGTGGGCGACGGGATCGCCCTGCACGATGACCTGAACGACCTTCACCTCGGCGGAGTCGGCGGGGTTGCGGGCACCGTCGTTGTCGACTCCGAACAAGCCCATCAGCGGCGTCGCGAACGGGGTTCGGCTCAGCCGCGATTTCAGTCCCCAGGGCCCGCGCGGATCGGAGACGAGCAGGATGGTGCTGTCGGATCCGAGCAGCCCCTCCTCTGCCGCCTGCTCCACGGCGTTGCCCAGTGCGTCGGAACCCTGCGAGTAACCGGTGTAGACCACCACCCGATCGGCGTCCTGGAACGCCCGCATCACGCTGAGGGTGTTCGCGGTGCCGACGTCGCGCGACTGGTCGTAGGTCGGCGCGAAGAAGGGCAGCAGCCGACCCGACTTCCCGGAGATGATCGGGCCGAACGATTCGGGGTAGGTCACGATCGTCGACTCACGGCCCCCGACGATTCCGTTGATCCGCGGATAGCGGACGTCATCCGTCCCGGGAACGACGACGACGTGCGCGTCGTCGTCCGCCCCCTGGACCCAGTCACCGAGCACATCGGTGTACTCGGTGACCGCCGGACCGGCAGTGGCGACCGACGGCAGGAAGACCGGAGTGGGTGTCGCGGCGACCGCGGCGGGCGCGGCCAGTCCGAGACAGATTCCGCAGATCGCCGTCGACGTGGCAAGTGTGCGCTTCATGATTCTCTCCCCCGACGCAGAACTGTGCGTCCGCGGCACCGAGCCTCGGACGCACCTGACAGCATTCTATGAGAACATGCCGTGACCTGCGCGGACAGTCCCTGGAAGAGTGACGGTCGAGTGACCGACACCAGACCTGGGGACACCGGGATGAGATGATGTGGCCTGTGGCAACAGTGACTCAGTGGATCGAAGGCGCACGACCGCGCACCCTGCCGAACGCGATCGCCCCGGTGGTCGCCGGGACCGGCGCGGCCGTCCACCTCGGTGACGTCACCTGGTGGAAGGCCGGTCTCGCACTGGTCGTCGCACTGGCGCTGATCGTAGGCGTCAACTTCGCCAATGACTACTCCGACGGAATTCGTGGCACAGATGACGACCGCGTCGGTCCGCTGCGCCTGGTGGGTTCCCGCCTGGCGAGCCCGCGAGCGGTCAAGACCGCGGCGCTCATCTCACTCGGCATCGGCGCGGTCTGCGGACTCGTCCTCGCCGTGGCGACGGCCTGGTGGCTGGTGCTCGTCGGAGCGGTCTGCATCGCCGGCGCGTGGTTCTACACCGGAGGCAAGCGACCCTACGGCTACCTCGGCTTCGGTGAGATAGCCGTGTTCGTGTTCTTCGGTCTCGTCGCGGTGCTCGGTACGCAGTTCGTCGCCGCGGGCTCCGTGGACTGGATCGGCGCCGGCTGCGCTGTGGCCGTCGGCAGCCTCTCGAGCGGAGTCCTCGTCGCGAACAACTTGCGCGACATCCCGAGCGACACCGAATCGGGCAAGATCACTCTCGCTGTCCGGCTCGGCGACCGCCGGACCCGGACGTTCTACCTGCTCCTCTGCGTGATCCCGGTGATCGTCAGCGTCGCCGTCGCAGTCGTCGCCCCCGCCGCCGCTGCCGGCCTGCTGGTGATCGTCCCCCTCGTCAAACCGGTGCGACTGGTCCTGGGCGGCGCCCAGGGACGCGACCTGATCCCGGTGCTCGCGCTGACCGGCATCGCGATGCTCGTGTGGTCCGTGGCGACGGCGATCGGGCTCGCCCTGACATAGGACGAGCCCGATGGGCTGGCGTCAGCCGGCGGTGGTGCCCTCGGGCAGCAGCGCCGTCACCGCGGCACGCAGGTCGTCGACGGTCGTGGCCGACTCCACCACGGCGGTCGCCGCCGGGTCGGCGCCGTCGAGGATCGCCAAGAGGACTCGTTCCACGGTGAGTTCCCGCTCGTTCTCGGCCCGGGCCGTCATCGCGGCCCTGCGGAGCGCCTCGCGGGCCGCCTCCGACATTCGGCCGCCGCGACCGCGGCCACGCGGACCCCGGCGTCCACGGCCGCCCTCCCAGGCGCCGAACCAGATTCCGTCCGGACCGAACTGGGCCTGGAAACCGGGGCCGTCGAACGATGCCGGTCCCCCATGCGGACGTCCGTGATGGGGCCGCCCGCCGCGGCCGCGGCCGCGCTCGGGGCGCTGCCCCCAGCCCTCCGACAGGTCCTCTCCGAAGCGGTCGCCGACCGCCTCGCGCACCTTGTCGAGGTCGATGCCGATGCTGCGCAGGGCCTCCCGGTCCTCTTCGTAGCGGTCGCGAACGTCCTCGACGGGACCGTCGTCGTCGTTTCGCACCACCTTCCGTGCCTCCGCCAGAGTCAGACCCTGGTCGGTGAGCACGGTGAACAGCGGACTGCGAGCATTGCACAGCATTCCGAGGATCAGGTGGTCGGTGCCGATCTGCCGGCTTCCGAGGTCTTTGGCCTCCTGCACCGCGAACATGAAGCTCGCGCGTGCGTCTGAGTTGAAACGGTCAAACATCGTTGCCGTCCTTTCCGGCCGCTTCCGCGGCCTCTCGATACGAGTGCTTCTGATGCACCGCTTGACGACTGATCTGCAGGACATCGGCGATCGCCTGCCAACTCCATCCCTGCGACCTCGCCGAAGCCACATGGACGTCTTCGAGCCGGTCGGCGAGAGTCCGCAACGCCCGAACCACACTCAATCCCGTCGCCGGGTCGGCGCTGGCCGCCGACCGAACCATCGGATCGGGGTTGTTCACGCTTTCGTCTGTGTGCATGATGTCAATTTATCTTGACGGAATTGCCCTGTCAAGAAAAATTGACAATTCTTCAGTCGTCCACAAGCGAAGTCGAGATGTTCATCCGCGAGGCCCGCATCGCGGGCACCCCGGCGCCGAGCAGACAGAGCAGCACCGGGATCGCCACGTAACCGAAGGCGCTCCACTGCGGCGCGTACCGGATGTCGATCGACGTGGTCTGTGTGAGGATCACGTCGGCCAGCACATGCAGTCCGCTGCCGAGTATCAGCCCGGTCACCGCGCCGACCAGCGCGATCGACGCGGCCTCGCTGAGCACCATCCGCGACACGAAGCGACGCGAGGCACCCATCGCCCGCAGCACAGCGAGTTCCCGGCGTCGTTCCAGAACCGAGAGCAGCAGCGTGTTCAGGAGCGCGACGGCCGCGGCCCCGGCGACGATCCACTGGATCGCGACGGTGAAGGCACCGGCCTGCTGGGCGCTCCGCTCGGTAGCGACGAGCGCCTCCTGCCCGGTGTACACATGGACCGGCCAGTCTCCGCGGCCCGGATGCCGCGCCGCGATCGCGGTCAGCCGCTCGCGCACCTGCTCGTGATCGGCGCCCGGCGCCACCGTGACCTGCAGGTAGGTATCGCCGTCGCGCCGGAACCACTCGTTCAGGAGCCGGTTCGCCACCGCGCCCACCCCCGAGTCGATGGCCACGTAGTCGACGATGTCGCGTACCACCAGTTCGCGGTAACCGGACGGGGTCGCGAGTCGAACGGTATCGCCCACCCGCACCCCGAGTGATCGTGCGAGGACCTCGGAGAGCAGGATGCCCCGCCCGGCGAGGGTCTCGCGGACCGCATCCTGCGAGGACTTGCGGACGAACGGCGCCGCGGCACCCGGTTCGAGGCCCTGGAGCAGGACGCGCGCGTCGGCGATGTTGACCGTCGCCCACTGTCCGCCCACCACATCGGTGACGCCGGGAACGGCACGGATCTCCTGTGCGATGGCCGGGTCGAGCGCGGGCCCGAGCGGCATCGAGTCCGCGTCGCGCGAGGAGACGTAGAAGTCGGGGTCCGACAGCCCGGTGAGCGAACTGGAGATCGACCCGATCAGGTTGTTCAGCGAACCGGAGATACCCACGCCGACGGCGATCGCCACCGCCACCGTCATCACGGTGGCCCACACGCGGCGCGGTGCGCGTTCGCTGTTGACCGCGGCGAGCCGGCCGGGTCCGCGCAGGCGGTTCGACGCACCGACCACCGCCCGGACCAGCAACGGCATCAGCGCGAAGCACAGAAGGAGCCCGCCGGCCGAGTAGACGGCGCCGGCGACGATCGCGGCACGTCCCGGCACCGTCTCGGCGACGACCCAGGCCACCGCGATCGTCGCCGCCCCCGCGACTCCGCTCGCGATCAGCAGTCCCGCGGCCGGCGGCCGGGCGTCTGCCGCCTCACCCGGAACCATCGCCTCCACCGGTGCCACCGCGAACACCGATCTGGCCGCCAGGACGGTCGCGCCGACGCATGCGACCACACAGGCGGCCACCGCGACCACCGGTGCGTACGCCGGCAGGTGATACCCGACGGCCACCCCGACGGTCTCGGACGTGTCCGGCAACCGCCCGACGATCCACCGTCCCGCGAGCACCCCGACCGGGACCCCCGCCGCACCGCCGACGAGGCCCAGGACCGCCGACTCGGCCAGGAGATCGCCGACGAGGTGCCTGCGCCGCGCCCCGAGCGCCCGCACCATCGCCAGCGACTGCCTGCGAGAGGCGACCGCCATGTTCATCATGTTGAACACCAGGAAGGCCGCGATGATCAGGGAGACCAGCGAGACGAGCAGGGTGGAATCGTGCGTCACCGAGTTGGCCGTCTCGACCTGCGCGACCCGGAAATCCGGATCCACCACGCTCGCGCGGCCGTCGACCACCCGCGCGACCTGCGCGCGCAACCGGGCCTCCGGGACGCCGGGGCCGGGGACGACGAGGATCGAGTCGACCGCACCGTTCAGTCCGGCGAGACGCTCCGCGAGACCGAGATAGGCGAATACGAACCGTCCGCCGTTCAACGCGGTCGCGGCCTGGTCGTCGACCACTCGGACCACGGTCACCGGGATCCCCGACACGGTCAGTCGCTGCCCCTGGCGCAGACCGGTCGCCGCGCCGACGACGATCCCGTCGTCGAGGCGGTCGGCGTCGATTCCGCCGCCGGAGGCGCCGACGGCCGCGCGCAGCCCGCTCGACAGCGATAGCGCGTTCAGATCCGACCCCAGCAGCACCGTCGGGCGCCCGTCGAGCAGCACGGTGTCGCGCACCAGGGGTACCACGGCTCGGGCGTCCGGCACGTCGCGGCGCAGTTCGCCCGCGATCGCGGCGTCCACCCCGCTGTCGGCGATCGCGGCCACCTCCACGGTCGCGTCGCCGGCCACCGCGGCGCTGAACTCCCGCACCGACTCCGACATCGATCCGTACGTGCCGAGGACGGCCACCAACAGCGCCGAGGAGATCAGCACCACGGCCAGGGACGTCGCCACCCGCAGCTTGTGCCCGGCCAGTTCCCGGAGATTGAGGATCCGGACACGCGTCAGTCCCGCGGCGAGCCCGCCCATGTCAGGCGGGCCGCCCGTCTATCCTGCCGTCGCGGACGGTGACGATCCGATCGGAGACCGCGGCGGCGTTCTCGTCGTGGGTCACCATCAACACCAGGCGGTCGGGTTCGTCGTGCGCCACGGACGCGAGCAGATCGAGCACCTCGGCGCCGGTGCGCGAATCGAGGTTGCCGGTCGGTTCGTCGGCCAGCAGGATCTTGGGACCCATCATGAGCGACCGTGCGATCGCCACCCGTTGCATCTGGCCGCCCGAGAGCTCCGACGGACGGTGGTTCACTCGCCCGCCCAGACCCACTCGGCCGAGCAGTTCCTCGGCACGCGGACGCGCCTTCCGCAACGACTTCGAGTCGAGGAGCATCGGGAGTGCCACGTTCTCCCACGCGGTCAGCGTGGGGACGAGGTTGAAGAACTGGAAGATGAACCCGACCCGCCGTCGCCGGAACTCGGAGGCCTCGTCGTCGCCGAGCGCCGCCAGATCGGTACCGTCCACGCGGATGGTGCCGGAGGTCGGGGTGTCGAGCGCGCCGATGATGTGCAGGAGCGTGGACTTGCCCGCTCCCGAGGGGCCGACCACCGAGACGAACTGCCCGCCGTCCAGGGTCAGCGACGCCCCGTCGAGGGCGCGGACCACCTCCGTGCCCATCCGGTACTCGCGAACCAGTCCCGACGCCTCGACGACGGCCACGATCGCCTCCCTCCGCAGGACTCCGCGACGTCAGCCGGCCGACCACACTCCGGTCTCGAAGAACCGCTCGAGAGCCGCCGTCGGCGGGCCGAGGTCGAGCCGCTGCTCGGCCACCCAGTCGTCGTTGAAGTAGGTGTGATCGTAGCGGTCGCCGCTGTCGCACAGCAGCGACACGACGCTGCCGGAGCGGCCCTTTCCGGTCATCTCACCGATGAGCGAGCAGACACCCCAGAAGTTGGTGCCGGTGGATCCGCCGACCCGGCGGCCGAGACGGTCGCTGAGGAAGCGCATCGCCGCGATCGAGGCCGCGTCGGGAACGGCGATCATCCGGTCGATCACCTGCGAGACGAACGACGGCTCGACTCGCGGGCGGCCGATGCCCTCGATCCGCGAGGCCCCCGGTGAGGTGAGGGTTCCGTCGCCGGTCTCGTATGCGGGCAGGAAGACGGAGTTCTCCACGTCCACCACGCACAGCCGCGTGGGGTGCTGCCGGTAGCGCAGGTACCGGCCGAAGGTCGCCGACGTGCCGCCCGTGCCCGCGCCGACGACGATCCACTCCGGAATCCGATGGCGTTCGGCCTCCATCTGTGCGAACACCGATTCGGCGATGTTGTTGTTGCCCCGCCAGTCGGTGGCCCGCTCGGCCATCGTGAACTGGTCGATGAAGTGGCCGCCGAGTTCGCGCTCGAGTCGCTGGGCGACGCTGTAGATCTCCGAGGGCGAGTCGACGAAGTGACAGATCCCGCCCTCGGCCTCGATGAGCCGCGTCTTCGCGGGCGAGGTGCCGCTCACCATCACCGCGATGAACGGGACGCCGATCAGCTTCGCGAAGTACGCCTCCGACACCGCGGTGGAACCCGAGGATGCCTCGATGACGGTGGTGCCCTCGTGAATCCAGCCGTTGCAGAGGGCGTAGAGGAACAGTGACCGCGCCAGCCGGTGCTTGAGCGATCCGGTCGGATGCGTGGACTCGTCCTTCAGATAGAGGTCGATGCCGTCGCCGCGCGCCGCCCAGTCCGGCAGGTCCACCTTCAGCAGATGTGTGTCCGCGCTGCGCCGCGCATCCGCTTCGATGGTCCGTACCGCCCGGCTGGTCCAACTGCGGTCGTACGTCCGCTCCACAACCCGAGTCGCCACGTCGTACCGTCAGTCCTCGCCGCGCAGCCGAGCCTGCAGGTCGGTGCGCTGCGCCGCCCGCTGCTCATCGACTCGAGCGATCTGATCGTTCACCCGGAGGCGAAGCGACTTGAAGACGACCATGCCCAGGGGCAGCGCGATCAGCACCGCGAAGACCGCCGCGACGAGTACCGGCACCTCGACTCCGACGATCTTGGCGCCGAAGATGATCACCAGCGCGATGACGACGACGAGTGCGAGCCGGGCGATCGTGTACAGCGCCACCGCTCCGGCCAACGTCGTCATGGTCGCAGGGGGCTTCGACCCGGCGGTGCCGGAGTCTTCTCGTTCATCTGTCATACAGCCAGGGTACTGGCGTCGCGCGCCTACCTGCGAATACACCGTTCGTACGACACGATCGGGCAGCGTGGGCAAGGCGAAGAATCGAGGCCCATCAGACATTACGGACTCTTTACCAACGCCTGACTGTTCGAGCAACCAGCACAAATGCGTGTACTTGTGGTGTCTAGCGGCGTACGCGCCCGTGTTACCGAAACGCAGTGACCGAAGCCCAGCTAGGACTAGGAGAACCTGATGACTGCACTCGCCGACAACTCCGCCGACACCGGGATGATCACCCCCGCTCTCGCGACGCAGCACAACCTGACGCCCGGTCAGGTCGCCGCGATGTTCAACGTGAACCCGAAGACGGTGGCCCGCTGGGCCTCGTCCGGCGTGCTCAAGTCGATTCGCACCCCGGGCGGTCACCGTCGTTTCCGCGAGGCCGACGTCGTGGAGCTCCTGAACCGCTCCTGACCTCGCGAGGCCGGAACGTCCTTCGGGATGCCCGGTTCGGGCCGATGCCCGGACCGGGCATCGCTCTTTCTCCGGTAGCCTGGCTGACAGCGATTCCACGCGCGTGCGCGCAGTGGTCGTGCGTCAGGAGGTAGTGCGGTCGTGCCGTATTTGTTCGTAGTCCTGGTCGTGATCGTCGCCGCCTACCTGTCGTGGCGGCTGGTCGAGTCCCGGATGCAGGACCAGACCGGTCGTTCCGACCGGTCCAGCGTCCCCCGCGGACCGGACGACGACCCGGACTTCCTGCGCAGGCTCGACGAACGCTGATCCTGACGGGCGCTGTTCCTACAGTCCGGAGTATTCCTACAGTCCGGCGTAGGAGTGCAGTCCGGACACGACCAGGTTGATCGCGAACAAGTTGAACAGCAGGGCCACGAAGCCGGCGACGTTGATCCACGCGGAGGCGTTGCGCCATCCGGCCGTCGCGCGAGCGTGCAGGTAGGCCGCGTAGATCACCCACGCGATGAACGACACCGTCTCCTTCGGGTCCCAGCCCCAGAAGCGGCCCCACGAGGCCTCGGCCCAGATGGCACCGAAGATGATGCCGAGACCGAAGAGCGGGAATCCGATCACGGTGCACTTGTACGCGGTGCGGTCGAGCGCGTCGGCGCTCGGCAGATGATCGAGCAGCCGGCGCAGCGACGCGCCGACACCGGTGGCGAGCTCGTCCGCCTCGCTCCCGACAGCGGGCCATCGGTTCTTCACCAGGTACAGGATGCTGGCCACACCGGCCACCAGCAGCACGCCCGAGGAGATCGAGATGATCGAGACGTGGATCGCGAGCCAGTACGACTTGAGCGCGGGCACCACGGGCGCGGCCTGCGTGTACAGATAGCGGCCCGCGATGAACATCAGCAGGACCACCGGGATGAGGACGAAGCTCAGCAGCGGCCGCGACTCCTTCCGGCGGAGCACCACCAGACCGGCACCGACACAGGCGACGCAGGTCAACGAGATGAACTCGTACATGTTGCCCCAGGGCGCACGATCGGTCGCCATGCCGCGCAGCACGATCGATCCGAGGTGCGCCAGGAACCCGACCCACACCACGGGGTAGGCCATGGCGGCGAGCCGATCGCCGAGCGAGCGCCGCGGCGCGGGTCCGGCGACACGTCCGGGCATCCGGTCGTCGGACGAGGATCCCCCGACGCTCGCACCGACGAGTTCCTCACGGCGTTCGTCCAGTTTCGCGTACCGTGCCGCCGCCAGCGCTCCGAGGAACATCAGCATGGCGATCACGTACACGGTGATGCTGGTGGCGTAGAGCCAGTCCGAGTAACGGGCCAGTGTCTCGTTGACGTAGCCGGCGTCGTCGTTCATGAACGCTTCCTCATCTCATCCCACACCGGAGCCATCAGAGCTTGGCCCGGTTCTTCGGCGCATCCGTCTTGAGCAGTCCGCGAGCCTGCTCTTCGAATCCGTCGCCCCAACCCGCCTGGTCGGTCCTGGCCAGGCCGGCCACTTCTACTACAGTACGTCGTTCATCGCCGTCGGCACCAGGCACGATCCGAGCCCAGATACGCCTGCGCCGGATCATGAGCGAGACCACCAGGCCCGCGACCATCACGATCGCGGAGATCAGCACGCCGGTCTGCGCCGGATTGTGCGAGACCTGAACCGACACCCAGCGCTGGTAGCCGTCGAACCGCACCCGAGTGCCGTCGGGGAGAACGGTGTCCGCCCCCTGCGACAGGTTCACCGACGCCTGCTGCTTGAGCCGGCCCTGATCGATCAGGGTCTGGTCCAGCGAGTACACGTTCTGCGGACGGCCGGTGTCCAGTCCGGTGTCACCCTGGTACACGCGAATGGCGACCGCGGGCTTGTTCGGAACCGGCGAGACCGAGTCGAGCAGGTTCGCGTGCGGGAACACCGCGTCGGGGGCGAACAGCCCCTCGATCGCGACCTGGTGCTTGCGGCGCTCGTCCTCGTCGGGGTACAGGCCCGCCGGGGTGTCGAACCGCACCGCGCCCTCCGACAGCATGGTCTGCGTCGACTGCGGGATGAACGGCGTGGTCTCGGTCCTGGTCTGGCCGTTCGGGAAGGTGACGGTGAACGTCGGAGCGAATCCGTTGCCGAGCACGTACACGCGGTCGCCTGCGATCCTCAGCGGCTTGTTGACCTGGACGGACGTCGTCGGCCAAGTGTTCGGCGGAGCCGTCACATCGGTCGTGTACGCCATCGTGGCGTCGTACATGTCGGGCTGCCCGCTGGGCAGGAACTTGGCCTCGAAGTGGTCGATGCGGATGCAGAAGGGCTTGAGCCCGGTCCCGTCGACCATCGATCCGGACCGGAACGAGTCGTATACGGCGGTCGAGGTGTTGCAGAGCACCTGGTCGCCGTCGGCGACCAGCGTTCGGCTGCCCTCGTACCCGAAGAGCTTGCCGACGGCGATCGTGACCAGCAGCGCCAACAGCGCGAAATGGAACACCAGGTTGCCGAACTCGCGCAGGTAGCCCTTCTCCGCGGAGACCTCCACCGCACCCTTCGGGTACCGCGCCGACGGCTCGACGGTGCGGACCTCGGTCCGCCAGCCGCGCAGATTCGAGGTGATCCGATCGGCCACCTCGGCGGGCTCGCCGTCGACGGTCTCGGTGATGTGCCGGGGCATCCGGGCGAGGTTCCGCGGGGCCTTGACCGGCCGGGTCCGCAGCGCCTTGTAGTGCTCCCAGGTGCGCGGCGTGAGGCAGCCGACCAGCGAGATGAACAGCAACAGGTAGATCGCCGTGAACCAGGCCGAGGAGAACACCTCGAACAGCTGCAGGCGGTCCATCCAGGTGCCGAGCGTGCCGTGATCGGCGATGTACTTGAGCGTCTTCTGCTCGTTGAGGTCGCGCTGCGGGAGCAGCGCCCCCGGGATCGCGGCCAGCGCCAGCAGGAACAGCAGCGCGAGCGCGGTACGCATCGAGGTCAGTCCGCGCCAGGTCTTGCGCAGCGGGGCGACGACGAACCGCGAGAGGACGGACGGTCGGACGGGCTGGGTCATACGGGCAGCTCCACGTCAGTGATCAGGGACATCCGGATCCAGTCCACGAACTCGTTCCACCAGCCGCCCACCAGCATCACGCCGACGACGATCAGCAGTACTCCGCCGATGATCTGGATGGTCCGCGCGTGCCTGCGGACGAAGCCGAGGCTGCGGACCGCCCAGGCCGAGGAGAAGGCCAGAACGATGAACGGGATGCCGAGTCCGAAGCAGTACGCGGCCACCATCAGCGCACCGCGGACCGGGGTGTTGCCGTCGGTGCTCATCGCGACGCCGATCACGGCGCCGAGCGTCGCACTGCTGCACGGGATCCAGCCGACCGCGAACACCGCGCCGAGGATCGGGGCGCCGATGACGCCGGAGTAGCGGCGCGGCGTCATCCGCTTGTCACGCTGCAGGAACGGGATCATGCCGATGAACACCAGGCCCATGACGATGGTGAACACGCCGCCGATGCGCTGCATCAGCTGCAGCCGGTCGGTGTCCAGGAACACCGAGGTGACGCCGAAGAGCGCGGCGGTGGCCAGCACGTACACGATGGTGAAGCCGAGGACGAAGAGCCCGGCCGCCCCCACCACGCGCCAGCGTCCGGCCTTGCGGTCCTCGTCGGCCCTCACCGCCGGTGCCTCGGCGCCGACCAGCCCGGCGAGGTACGAGAGGTATCCGGGGACCAGCGGCACCACGCACGGAGAGGCGAACGAGATCAGGCCGACCAGAATGCACACCCCGAGCGCGAGCAGCAGCGGGCCGCTGGTGACCGTTCCGGCGAAGGAGGCGCCCAGATCGGCCAGGTGAGTCTCGGTCATTGCGGCGCCGGACCTTCCTCGGCCACCTTGACGACCGCATCACGCAGTTCGTCCTCGGTGATCGCACGCAAGTAGACCTTGGCCGGGCGGTGCTGCCGGTCCAGGATCACCGTCGTCGGCACCACTCCCACCGGGACGCCGAGCGCGGCCAGGCTGGCGCCGCCGTAGTCGTAGATCGAGGGGTACGGGACCTTGCGATCGGTCACGAAGTCCTGCGCGCTCGACCGTGAGTCCCGGAAGTTGATGCCGACGAACTGAACACCGCGGTCCTTGGTCTCGTCGTACACCTTCTCCAAGTCGCGGAACTCGGTACGGCACGGCGGGCACCAGGACGCCCAGACGTTGACGACCATCACCTTGTCCTTGAAGTCCGAGAACTTCACGGTGCCGTCGCCCGTCAGATCCTCGCCGCTGACATCGCCGATGTCACGGCGCGAACCCTGGTCGTACTCGATGACGGTCTTACCGCCCGGAGAGACGAACTGATTGCCGTTCTCCGTCGCGACCGCGTCGTCGCCGGTGCTGCATCCCGCGAGAAGGCCCGCCGCGGCGATGACCGCGCACAGTGCGGCGGCGGTCCGCCGGCCCGGCCTCGCCCGACCGCCGGTCATGCTCCCGTGACCCGGGGGTCCGATTCGCCGGCCGGCTCCGAGTAGACGATGTCGACCAGGGCGTCGTCGTCGTAGATGAGCGTGGTCAGCGAGGCCAGGGAGCACTGCCGCACCCGCGGGTCGTGCCAGAGGCGCTGGCCTTCGAGGAAGCGGCGCAGCGTGTACACGGGCAGCTGGTGGCTCACACAGATCGCCTCGTGTCCGCGCGCCGCGTCACGCGCCGTGCTGGCCGCGGCCAGCATGCGGTGTGCGATCTGGATGTACGGCTCACCCCACGACGGGGTGAACGGGTCCCGCAGCTTGAGCCAGTGCCGTGGCTTGCTGAGCGCGCCGTCGCCGACCGAGACCTTCAGACCCTCGAACTGATTGTCTGCCTCGATCAGATCGGTGACCGTCGTGATCTCGAGGCCGTGAGCCTTCGCGATCGGCGTCGCCGTCTCCTGCGCCCGCTGCAGAGGCGACGCGAAGACATGGGTGATGTCATGGTCGGCCAGCGTATCGGCCACCAGCTGAGCCTGGGCCCGGCCCGTGTCCGACAGCCGGTAGCCGGGGAGACGGCCGTAGAGGATGCCCTCGGGATTGTGCACCTCGCCGTGGCGCATCAGGTGGACGATCGTCTTCATCGGACTCCTTCCCCGGGATTGCTCGCGGCGGCCGCGGCAGCCGCGGCGGCCGGCAGTGCATCGGCGATGATCGAGAAGGCCTCGTCGTCGAGCGCTGCGGATACGAACCACGCTTCGAAGGCACTCGGCGGCGGGTAGACGCCGCGCGCGAGCAATGCGTGGAAGAACGGTGCGAAGCGCCAGGTCTGGGTGGCCTTGACGCCGTCGTAATCGACGATCGGCGTATCGGCCGGGTCGTCGGGATCGGTGAAGAAGACGCTGAACAGGTTCCCGGCCTTCTGGACCCGGTGCGCCACGCCCGCCTCGGTGAGGGCGTCGCCGATCATCGTCGCGAGACGGTCGGCGTTGGCGTCGAGTGCGGCGTACACATCGGCGGTCGCATTGCGCAGGGTGGCGAGACCGGCGGCGACCGCCACCGGGTTGCCGGACAACGTCCCAGCCTGGTACACGGGGCCGATGGGAGCCAGGTGGTCCATCACCTCCGACCGACCGCCGAACGCGGCAGCGGGCAGCCCTCCGCTCATCACCTTGCCGAAGGTGTAGAGGTCGGCGGCCACACCGTCGAGACCGTAGTGACCGGCCGGGCTCACGCGGAAGCCGGTCATCACCTCGTCCATGATGAGCAGCGCGCCGTTGTCGGCGGTCACGCGCCGCAGCCCTTCGTTGAACCCGGCGACCGGCGCGACGGCGCCCATGTTGCCAGCGGCGGCCTCGGTGATGACGGCGGCGATGTCGGGACCGTGCTCGGCGAACGCCCGTTCCACGGCGGCGAGATCGTTGTACGGCAGGACGAGCGTGTCGTGCGCGGCGGCTCCGGTGACGCCCGGCGAGGTCGGCAGGCCGAGCGTGGCGACACCCGAGCCGGCGTCGGCCAGCAGGGCGTCGACATGCCCGTGGTAGCAGCCGGCGAATTTGACGATCTTGGCGCGGCCGGTGAACCCGCGCGCCAGCCGGACCGCGGACATCGTCGCCTCGGTGCCGGAGTTGACCAGCCGGACGCGCGCGACCGGATCGACTCGGTCGATGATCTCCTCCGCCAACTCGATCTCACCGACGGTCGGCGCGCCGAACGACAGACCCGTCCGGGCGGCCTCTCGCACCGCCTCGACGACCGCCGGATGCGCGTGACCCAGGATCATCGGTCCCCACGAGCAGATGAGGTCGACGTAGTCGTTCCCGTCGGCGTCGGTGAGCTTCCAGCCCTGCGCTCGCGTGATGAAACGCGGATCGCCGCCGACCGACGAAAAGGCGCGGACCGGCGAGTTCACTCCTCCGGGAACCGCCTGCGACGCCCGTTTGAACAGTTGTGCGCTGACGGCGGTGTTCTGCACGGGATCGTCGAGAGGTGCGGCCATGGCCTCCAGTGTTCCAAATCAGAGCCGCTCGGCCCAATCGCTGCCTACTCCGTCACACCGCAGTGCCGGTTCTGAGCATATTCCCAGGTTGGTGCGCTAAAGGGGCCTCAGGCACGCCGCGCTAGCGGATGTGCTGCGCGACGGCATCCGCGATCGCGCGCTGACCGGCTTCATTGGGATGCATGACGATCGGCGAATCGGCGCCGATCTGCGGCTCGATCCATCGCATGCCCCGCGGGCTGCACGCCTCGTGACCGATCGAACGGGCGGCCATGTCGATGTACGTCGCACCGGTCTCCCGCGCGGCCGTGGCGATCGCGCCGTTCAGCGCGGCCTCGACCCGGTGGACGTACTCGGCGTCGCCGTCGGCGATACCGACGGCCGGCCGGCAGGTGGTCTTCTCCGGCATCAACCACGGATAGCCGACGATGAAGACCTCCGCCCGGGGCGCCCTGCTGCGGATCTCCCGCAGACCTGCCGCGACGGCCGGTCCGGTCCCGGCCGAGATCTCTCGGAACGGTCGCCTGCCGAGCGCGCTCCGGCACGGTGCTCCGGTGGGATCGTCCTGGGCCAGCCGGGTGCATTCGCCCACCAGCGTGGTGAACAGGGCGGAGTCGTTGCCTCCGATCATCACCGTCACGTATGCGGTGTCCGGTCCCAGTGCGTCGAGTTGCGGAGCCACCCCGTCGTACTGCGAGGCGCTCAGATCGTCGGTGGTCGCGCCCGCGCACGAGACGTCGGTGACCTTCAGGCCGCGCATCCGCCCGACCGTCTCGCCGAAGTTGACCGCCGACCGCTGGCACATCAGCGGGGAATCCTCCACCAGCGGCGACGTGCCCGCACCGGAGGCGTAGCTGTCGCCCAGATGCACGAGTGCGGGGCGCATCGCAGGCGCTGCCGGCTCGGGATGGTCATGGGGCGTCGCATCGATCATCCACACGGCACCGGCGACGACGGCGACGAGCGCCACCACGGCCACCGATGCCGATACCAGCGCTCCCCGCAGCGTCGGTGTCACAGCCAAGAGTTACCGGTTCCCCTTCGGTGGCAGACCCATCTTGACGGCCAGATGAGCCTCGGTCAGTTCGGTTCGCAGACGGTCGACGTCGCGGGCCCAGGCCTGGACCAGCCGGCCGTCTGCCAGCCGCAGGCCGATCCCCTTCCGGCGGCGCGGCACGGCGTGCAGTTCGCCGAGCGCCGGCGCGCTCTCCCAGTCCTGCGGCTCTACGCCGTTGTTCTCCGGGAAGATCTTGACGATGTCGGCGATGTCGATGGTCTCCGTGCCCTCGCGAAGGGTGGTCTCGGTCAGGTGCATCGACACGTGCTGTCGCGCCGCGACCACCTGGAGCAGGGAGAAACCGACGAGGACCACACCGAAGATGGTGAGCACCTCCCAGTGGATGCGTCCCTTGCCCAGGATCTCCATGACGAGGGTCGCGACGATCAGCACCGGCCCGATCGCGACCACCCACCAACTGCCGCCGGGCTCGCGGAGCAGCGTGGCGCCCGGCTCCCGGTGGTCCTCGCTCCGGTCCGGTGCGGCGTCCTCACTCACCGGGACGACCGTCTCCGGGCGAATCGGGCGCGGAGGGAGCGGACTCGGGTGAATCGGGCTCGGGGCAGTCACCGAGTCGACATTTGAACCAACGGTCGGCCTGCGGACGGTACGCGAGCACCGAGCCGAACAGACCCACCACCGCCGATGCCAGCACCAGGGCCAGACCACCGCTCTGGAAGCCGATGGTCAACGGCAGGAGCATCGCGACCACCACGCACGTCAGAGCCGACAGCGACGACCGCCACTGCACCGCTCCCCGATAGGTCTTGGCGCCCAGCAGGAAGTAGGCGAGGCCGAGCAGCATCACCAGCACGTCGATCGCCAGGACCCCGAAATCGAAACCGAGCTTGATCGCGTCGGCGATCACTCCCAGCACGCCCAGCGCGATCAGCAGGGCACCCGAGATCATCCACAGGCGCAGGGCCCACACCACCAGCGCCGGCCGATCCTTGGGATCGGGCCGCTCCGGCCTCCGTCGAGAAGGAATGTCAATCATCGGGCGCCATTCTGCCGGTTGCGGGAACGGTATGCAGCGACCTCACGGCAGAACGCCGCACTGTCGCGGTGCATCAGCGCAGCGAGGGCGCCCACGGCGCAGACACCGCCGAGAATGGTCGGAACCATTCCCCACGCGGGTGCCTCCGGCAGATCCGAACCGCCCTGGGTGTCGACGAACAGACCGATCACCGCGAAGACCAGTTCGACGGTCAGGAACGCGCTCACCCAGCCGAGGAGCAGTCGGGCCCAGGTCCGGCCGGAGTAGGTGAACCACATCAACAGCGCGGCGACGGCGGTCAGCAGTACCACGATGACCACGATCCCGACGAGCACGGTCACGCCCATGTTCTCGGTCAGCGACGGCTCGTTCATCCGGTCGCTGAGTTCTCGGGCCTGCTTCTCGTAGCTTGCCTTGAGGACGTTGAATCGCGACGCGACGGCGACGATCTGGAAGACGATCACAGCCACCCACAGCTGCACCGCCAGCCGGATCGTCTCCGGTCGTCGCGGTGGCGCGGTCGGGTCCGCAGTCGGCAGTCCAGGAGCGGTCATGACTCCAGCCTAATCACCGGCGGGCGAGTCGACGCGCCACCTCGGGCGCGGCGTACGTCAGCACGATCGACGCACCGGCGCGGGCGATCGACAGCACCGATTCGTCGATGGCCGCGTCGAAGTCGATCCAGCCGCGCTCGGCGGCCGCGGCGATCATCGCGTACTCACCGCTGACCTGGTACGCGGCGACGGGCGCGTCGGTCCGGTCGGCGACGTCCCGGACGATGTCGAGGTAGCTCATGGCGGGTTTGACCATCACCATGTCGGCGCCCTCTTCGAGGTCGGCGAGCAGTTCGCGCGCGGACTCCAGCCGGTTCGCCGGATCCTGCTGATATGTGCGGCGGTCGCCGACGAGTGATGAATCGACGGCCTCCCGGAACGGCCCGTAGAACGCCGAAGCGTACTTGGCTGTGTACGCGAGAATGGTCGTGTCGATGAAGCCCTCGGCGTCGAGAGCGTCGCGGATCGCGGCCACCTGGCCGTCCATCATCCCGCTCGGCCCCACCACGTGCGCACCGGCCCGCGCCTGCGCGACGGCGAGCGACTCGTATCGGCGCAGGGTGGCGTCGTTGTCGACGTCACCGCTCTCGGTCAGCACCCCGCAGTGTCCGTGATCGGTGAACTCGTCCAGACAGGTGTCGGCCATCAGGACGGTCTCGTCGCCGAAGTCCGCCCGCAGGGCCTCGAGCCCGCGGTTCAGCACTCCGTCGGGGCGGTCGCCGGCCGAACCGGTCGCATCCTTGTCCTCGGCTCGCGGTACCCCGAACAGCATGAGTCCACCGACTCCCGCGTCGACCGCGTCGTGCGCCGCGGCGCGCAGCGAGTCGACGGTGTGTTGCACCACGCCGGGCATCGAGGAGATGGGCCGGGGCTCGTCGATGCCGTCGGCGACGAACATCGGGAGCACCAGCTGGGACGGATGCAGCCGGGTCTCGGCGACCAGCCGCCGCATGGCGGGGGTCTGCCGCAGCCGGCGCGGGCGGATGAACGGACCGGTCATCTCGCTAGCTCACCTCACGACCGCGAACGTCGGGACTTCTTGCGCGGCGGAGGCAACGCCCCCTCGGCACGCAGCTGTGCGGCGTGTGCGGCCAGCGCGTCGACCAGATCGACGATCGACGCCGTCTCGGGCTGCACGTCCACGCGCAGACCGAACTCGACCGCCGTCTCGGCCGTCTTGGGACCGATGCACGCGACGATGGTCCGTGCGTGCGGCTTGCCCGCGATGCCGACCAGGTTCCGGACGGTGGAGCTCGAGGTGAAGCAGACCGCGTCGAAGCCGCCGGTCTTGATCATCTCGCGCGTCTCGGCGGGCGGCGGTGCGGCGCGCACGGTGCGGTACGCGGTCACGTCGTCGATCTCCCAACCGCGATCGCGCAGGCCCTCCGAGAGCGTCTCGGTGGCGATGTCGGCACGCGGAAGCAGGATGCGGTCCACCGGGTCGAAGACCTCGTCGTAAGGCGGGAACACCTCGAGCAGGCCGAGCGAACTCTGCTCGCCGGTCGGCAGCAGTTCCGGCTCCACACCGAACGAGCGGACCTTCGCCGCGGTCCCCTCTCCGACGCAGGCGATCTTCACACCGGAGAAGGCGCGCGCGTCCAGACCGAACTCGGCGAACTTCTCCCAGACGGCGCGAACAGCGTTGGTGGAGGTGAACACGACCCACTGGTACCGGCCGTCCACCAGGCCCTTCACCGCGCGCTCCATCTGCGCCGGGCTGCGCGGCGGCTCCACCGCGATGGTCGGCACCTCCTTGGGGATGGCTCCGTGCGAGACGAGTCGATCGCTCATGTCGACCGCCTGGTCCTTGGTGCGCGGCACCAGGACCGTCCAGCCGTACAGCGCCCGCGACTCCCACCACGAGAACTTGCCCCGCTGGGTCACGATCTTTCCGACGGTGACCACCAGGGGGCCGTTGAGAGCGTTGCCGTTCTCGTTGAGGGTCGCCAGCGTCGCCTCGATGGTCCGCTGCGCGCAGGTGGTGCCGTTCACGGTGATCGCGACCGGTGTCTGCGGCGCGAGACCGTGCTCGGTCAGCGCGCTGGCGAGTTCGGCGAGGTGGCCAGAGGTGGCGTGCAGGATCAGCGGGCCGGGTGCCGCGGCCAGAGCCGCCCAGTCGACGTCGCCGCGCACGTCGGCGACGGTGTGACCCGATCCCAGCGGCATGCCGGCGAAGCTCGGGACGGCGGAGGCCGCCGGAATGCCCGGCAGCACCTCGAAGGGCACGCTGGTCCGGGCCACGGCGGTGACCTCGGCGAGAACGGCGTCGGAGCTCATCGGGTCGCCCGCGACCACGCGAACGACGTTGACTCCGGTCTTGGCCTCGGCGACGAGCGTCTTGGCGACCTGCGCGGGATCACCGAGCGCGGGCTTGGTCACCTCGGGCGCCTCGGACGCCTGCTCGGCGGCGGCCTTGCGGCCGGCCCTGGTCGGCGCGGGCTCGGCCACGGCGTGCGCCGAACCGATCACCGCGAGCACACCGGCGGGCACGTCGGGATCGACGTACGCGGAGGTCGCGTTCACCAGGACGTTTTGCGCTCGCACGGTAAGCAGATCCGGATTTCCGGGACCCGACCCCACGAACAGGATCCGGCCGGGATTAGCATTCTTCGTACGGCTCATGCGTTCGCACTCTCCTGCCCCGCCCCCGGGGCTGCAGTTCGTTCCTACCCCGCCACGGCGGGATAAAGGTTCTCCTACTGCGCGGGTTCGGCGTGGCCGCGGGCTAGTCCCCCTTGGGGACCAGTGCGGCGGCACCGAGCTCGAGCAGTTCGGCGGCGAGGTCCTTGCCGAGTTGTGCGGCCCGATCGACCGGGCCCACCACCGAAGCCCGGATCACTTCGGATCCGTCTTCGGCCGCCACCACCGCACGGAGCGACAGTTCGGCGAAGATGCGCCCATCGTCGTCGATCGATTCGACCACCTCGGCAAGCGCACCGACCGGCGCGGTGCACCCGGCCTCCAGGGCCGCGAGTACCGCACGCTCGGCGTCGACCGCTGCGCGGGTGGACGGATCGTCCAACTCGGCGAGAATTCTCACCAGTTCGGCATCGTCGGAACGACATTCCACAGCCAGGGCGCCCTGTGCCGGTGCCGGCAGCATGACCAAGGGGTCAAGTGCCTCGGTGACGACATCGGCCTTGCCGATCCGCACCAGCCCGGCTCGGGCTACCACAATCGCGTCCAGCTCACCGCTCGCGACTCTGCCCAACCGAGAATCAAGGTTGCCTCTTAGGGGGCGAATTTCCAAACCGAGACCCAGTGCTCTAAGCTGCGCGGCACGTCGGGGCGACGAGGTGCCGATCACCGAGCCGCTCGGCAGCTCACCGAGCACCATGCCACCACGGCTGACCAGCGCGTCTCGGGGATCCACCCGAGTCGGCACCGCACCCATGGCGAGATCGTCCTCGGGCGCGGTGGGCAGATCCTTGTACGAGTGGATCGCGACGTCGCATTCGCCGGCGCGCAACGCCAGCCGGATCGCGGTGGTGAAGACGCCGACGCCGATCTGCGCCACCGGCGCGGTCGACGTATCGCCCGCGGTGCTGATGATCTTCAGCTCCGCGGGGTGCCCGGCCGCCGTGAGCCGGTCGGCGATGTCCTGCGCCTGCGTGGTCGCCAACAGCGACCCGCGGGTCCCGATGCGAATGGTCCGGCTGGCGGAATCCTGCACGATTGACTCGTCCTGTTCTGCTGGATGTGGTGATGCCTGCGCCGACCGGAGCGGTCAGCGCAGTTCGTCGATGCCCGACTCGGAAGCCGCGACGGACTCGGCCGCCCCGGGCTTGAGTTCGAACAGTTCGCGGAGTGCCTCCGCGTAGTGGTCACCGCGACCGGACGACGCGAGTTGCTTGACCCGAACGGTCGGGGCGTGCAGCAGTTTGTCCGCCACGCGGCGCACCGCTTTGGCCACCTCGTCGCGCTGGCCACTGTCGAGGTCCGGCAACCGGCTCTGGAGTCGCAGGATCTCCGCCTCCACCACGTCCGCGGCCCGCTGACGGAGTGCGGCGACGGTGGGGGTGACCTCCGCCTGACGCTGCACCGCGAGGTACTCGGCCAGCTCGCCCGCGACGATGGAGCGGGCCGCGAGCGCATCGGCTTCGGCCGCGCGGGTCTGGTCGTCGCCGCGCAGACCCTCGATGTCGACGATGTGCACGCCGGGCAGCCGGCCCGCGGCTGGATCCACGTCGCGCGGGAGACCGAGGTCGCAGATCATCAGCGGTGCCACGTTGGTCCGTCGAGTCAGCGCGGAGTGCACGTCGCCCACCTGGACCACCGCGGCCACCGAACCGGTACAGGTGACGACGATGTCGGCGTCGGCCATCACCGTCGCGATGTCGTCGAAAGTGGCTCCGCGCGCGGTGATCCCGTACTTCTCCGCCACCGTCGCGGCGACCTCGTCCGCGCGCGCCGCGGTGCGGTTGACGACGGTGATGTCGGTGACGCCGTCGCCGGCCAGCCGGCTCGTCGCCAGCGACCCCATGGCGCCGGCACCGAGAACGACGGCTCGGCGGATCGGCGCCTGATCGCCCCGGATGGCTTTGGCGCGATGGATGGCCACCGAGACCACCGAGGCGCCTGCGCGGTCGATGCCGGTCTCCGTGTGGACGCGTTTGCCGACCCGGAGCGCCTTCTGCGCCAGCTCGTGCAGCGTGCTGCCCGCCGACTGGTTGTCATCGGCGTCGGAGTACGCGGACCGGATCTGCCCGAGGATCTGCTGTTCGCCGACCACCATCGAGTCAAGACCCGCGGCCACGGTGAACAGATGCTCCACCGCCGCCTCCGAGTACCGCACATAGGCGTGGTCGGTGAGTTCGGCGACCGAGAGCCCGCTGTGGTCTCCGATCACCCTGCCGACGGCTTCGAGGGCGGGGTGAAAAGCGTCCACGACGGCGTAGATCTCGACTCGGTTGCAGGTGGAGACCAGCATGGCCTCCGAGACGGTGCGTGAGGACAACAGCGCGTCGACCAGCTTCGGGCGGTCGAAGTCGGAGACGGCGAGTCGTTCGAGGACCGATACCGGAGCACTCCGATGGGACACGCCGAACAACAAGACACTCACAGTGACACGCCTCCCACCCGCCGTCGCCGGAGACACCTCGATGCCCGCCGACCACCCGCCGGTGCTCGCTCCTCTTTCCAGCCCCGGCCCGGTCGGCCGAGTGGACATACAGTTTTCAGGCTAGATCAAGCGCACAGGCAAATGCACGCTCGCACGCACACCGCGGCCGCTACCGCAGGGCCTCCAGGTCGGCACGCAGACGGCCCTCGTCGACTTCCCAGTAACTGTGCTCGACGCCGTTCAGGACGACCACCGGGAGCCGGTCGCCGTACTCGGCGCGCGGCAGCGGGTCGCCCTCCCGTGCACGTCGATCGACGTCGATCACCTGCATCGCCAGCCCGTAGTCGGCCAGGATCCCCCGCAGTTCCTCTTCGGCGCGGGCACACGCCGAACATCCGGTGCGCGACATCAATTCGACGACTGCTTCCACACCGCGAGTGTACGAAAGATCACCGCCGTCCACCCCGCACGGGCCCGGCGCGACCGGCCCCGTCCCGCGATAGGCTGGACTCCGACCGATTCCGCCCAGGAGAAGGAGGGTGGCCCGTGAGCCGCGACTCGATGGACCGTCCCGATTCGGAGGACCTCACCGCCGAGGAGGCGGCCGAGCTCGAGGCGGACCGGCACGAGGCCGCCGAGTTGGAGGCGGAGCAGTACGACGTGGCGCACGACGACGAACCGCGCGAGGACCGGGACGGCGGCCTGCTCGACGGTCCGGACGGGAGCGAAGCCGGCCGTGCGGAGGAGCGCTCGGAGGATGAGGACGCTCGACGGGTCGGCGAATGGATCTCCCAGCGCGCCGGCCGGTTCCGTCAGACGGCCGGCGAACTCCGCCAGGTGCTCGCCGGCGAGGCCGCCGCGAAGGCCGCGATCGAATCACTGCGCGCGCGGACCCCCGACACGGACGGCGGCCAGGTCACCGACCTGACCGGAGCCGCCTTCTTCGACGTCGACAACACGCTGGTGCACGGTGCGTCGATCGTGCTGTTCGCCCGCGGCCTCGCCGCACGGAACTACTTCTCCTACACCGACATCATGGAATTCGCGTGGCAGCAGGCCAAGTTCCGGATCACCGGCAAGGAGAACGCCGGCGACGTCGCCGAGGGCCGAGACAAGGCGCTGTCGTTCATCGCCGGGCGTGAGACCGCCGAACTCGTCCGACTCGGCGAGGAGATCTACGACGAGTACATCGCCGACAAGATCTGGCCGGGCACCGCGGCGCTCGCCCAACGGCATCTGGATGCGGGACAGCAGGTCTGGCTCGTCACCGCCACTCCGGTCGAACTCGCACAGACCATCGCCAAGCGGCTCGGGCTCACCGGCGCGCTCGGAACCGTGGCCGAGAGCGTCGACGGCGTCTTCACCGGCAGGCTCGTCGGCGACATCCTGCACGGTCCGGGCAAGGCTCACGCGGTCCGCACGATCGCCGTCCGCGAGGGCCTCAACCTCAAACGCTGCACCGCGTACTCCGACTCGCACAACGACGTTCCGATGCTCTCGTTGGTCGGCACCGCCGTCGCGATCAACCCGGACCCCGACCTGCGTGAGATCGCCCGCGTGCGGGGCTGGGAGCAGTACGACTTCCGCACCGCACGCAAAGCGGCGAAGTACGGCGTGCAGACCGCCATGGTGGTCGGTGCCGCGGGCGGCGCGGCCGCGGTCGCATCGAAGGTGCTGCGCCGCAGGTGACCCGGCGGTGAATCCGCGTCCCGTCATCGCGGCCGGGCGCCGCCACTCCGTCGGAGTCCGGCGGGACGGCCGCGTGGTCGCCGCAGGCAGGCCGAATGCTCCCGAGTGCGCCGTGAGCCACTGGCGTGAGGTGGTCGCCGTGGCGGCGGGCAACGTCCACGCCGCTGCCAACACCGGCCGCTCGCACACCGTCGGCTTGCGCGCCGACGGGACGGTGACGGCGACCGGGTGGAACGGCGACCGCCAGTGCGAGGTCTCCGACTGGACCGGGGTCGTCGCCATCGCCGCCGGCTGGCGCCGGACCCTCGGGGTCCTGGCCGACGGGACGGTGGCGGCCGCCGGACGCACCGCGGAAGGTGCGTGCGAGGTGGGCTGCTGGAGAGACGTGGTGGCTGTTGCGGCCGGAGACTGGCACTCAGTGGGCCTCCGCCATGACGGCACCGTGGTCGCGACGGGCAACGATCGTCGCGGCCAGTGCGAGGTCGCGGACTGGCGACGGGTCCGCGCTGTCGCCGCAGGCTCTCTGCACACGGTGGCGGTCACCCGCGACGGCCGGGTGCTGACCACCGGCGAAGGCCTGGCCGAGACGGGCCGATGGCGAGGGATCGTCGACATCGCCGCGGGCAGCCACCACGTGCTGGGAGTCGACGAGCGCGGACGTGTGCTGGCCGCGGGGGACGACAGTCGCGGACAGTGCGCCGTGTCGTCGTGGCGGGATGTGGTCGCCGTCGCGGCGGGCGCGGAGCACAGCCTGGGCCTGCGAGCCGACGGAACGGTCCTGGCGGCGGGCAGCGACGCCGATCACCAGTGCGCGGTGGCCGGCTGGCGGTGCCGCTAGCCGAGGTAGACCGAGCCCCTGCGGCTCAGCATCCGGAAGAGGGTCTGCTGAATCTCCTCGCGGACGTGATCGGTGAGGTCGAAGACGGTCATCGGGTCGTCGGCGGCCGATTCGTCGTAACCGTCGGTCCGGATGGGCTTGCCGAAGTGGATGTGCCACTTGGACGGGAGGGGGATCACCCCGAGCGGCCCCAGCCACGGGAACAGCGGCGTGATCGGGAAGTACGGCAGACCGAGTGCCCGCGCCAGCGGTTTCAGGTCGGCGATCATCGGGTAGATCTCCTCCGATCCGACGATCGAGACCGGGATGATCGGCGCACCGGTGCGCAATGCGGTGGTCACGAATCCGCCGCGGCCGAAGCGCTGCAGCTTGTAGCGGTCCTTGTAGAGCTTGCCGATGCCCTTGTACCCCTCGGGCCACACCGCCGTGAGCTCCCCGCGACGCAGCAGCGCGTCGGCGTCGTCGTTGCACGCCAGGGTCGCGCCCACCCGCCGGGCCAGGTCTCCGACCACCGGCGTCTCGAACGCCATGTCGGCGGCCAGCAGTCGGAGGTACCTGCCCTCGGGATGGTTGTCGCGCACGGCGAGCGAGGTGATCACCGCGTCGATCGGGATCGATCCCGCATGGTTCGCCACCAGCAGGCCGGCTCCGGCGGTCGGCAGGTTCTCGACTCCGGTCACCTCTACACGGAACCACTTCTCGTACACCTGGCGCACTGCCGGGAAGAAGACCGATTCGGTGAAGTGTGGATCGAAACCGAACTCGTCCACCTCGTAGTCGCCGGTGAGCCGTTCCCTGATGAACCCGCTGGTGGCGATCAGCGAGTCCGCAATCGCCCCGCGCAGCCCACCGAGACTGAACAGCGGCGAATGCCGCACCGGTTCGACCGGGGCGGATGGTTCGTCGTGGAGTTCGATGCCCTCGTGGATCGGCGTCACGCCGGCGGCGGGGCGGCCGAAACCGTCGGTGTTCGGATGCCCGGTTCCCGCTGAACGTCGTTGCGCGTTCGGATCCGTGTAGAGCGCGATGACCTTCGCCGTACGCGAATCACCGGGCCGTTCGGCCGCTGCCATCTTCGATACCCCCGCTCTGGAAAACCCTGCTCATATCGTATGCGCGCGACACCGGTCTACTGAAGCCGCGTCGCCGCCGCGACGGCCTGATGCTCCAACGCCCGCCACGTGTCCGACGAGATCACCGGCTCGCTTCCGCCCCGCTCGATGAAATCGTCGAGCGTCTCCAGCGACGAATACCGCGGAACGAAGCCGAGCTCGGTCCGCATCCGGGTGGTGTCGAGAACCCGCCCGTAGGACAGGTACGAGGTGTTCTCCGACCGTATGCCCGGCAGGCCGCCGCCCTGCAGCACGCCCGTCAGCGGCGAGATCAACCCTGCCGGCACCGGAAGTTTCAGATGTCCTGCGCGGTACACCGACTGCGACAGCGTCACCACACCGTCGCCTGCGATGTTGAAGGTGCCCGGACGCCGGTTCAGGGTGGCGTGCTCGAGGGCGGCGAGCGCGTCCTCCTCGTGAAGGAACTGGAACCGGGGCTGACGCCCGAAGGCCGTCGGCACCACCGGCAGCGACAGATACGCGCTCATGCGGGTCCGGATCCGCGGGCCGAGGATCGACTGGAACCGCAGGATCGAGACGTCGATGTCCTGTCGGCGCCGCGCGAGTCCGCGCGCATAGCCCTCCATGTCGATCAGGTCGCGACCGTAGCCCCGCCGCGGCTCCTTGCGCGCCGGCGTGCCCTCCGAGAAGAAGCCCGGGTCGCTGGGCCCCGCACCGTAGACCATCGCACTCGAACGCAGCACCAGCCGCCGCACCGACGGGCTCCGCTGACACGCCGCGCAGACCTGCATGGTGCCGACCACGTTGAGTTCCTTGATCGCGGCGGTGTGCTCCACGCTGTCGAGGATCGACGGCGCCGCGTGCACCACGGTGTCCACGTCGTAGCTCGCGATGGCCTTCGCGATCGCCGGACGCCGGATGTCCAGACGCAGGAAGTCGGCGCGTCCCATCCGGCGCATCAGCACCTTGGTCGGCACTCGGGAGTCGACGGCGACGACCCGTTCGATGTCGGGGTTCGCCGCCAATCGGGTGACCAGGTACCCGCCCAGGAAGGTGGACGCCCCGGTCACCAGCACTGAGCGCGGCGGCTGCTCGCCACTCCGGTCCTCGGTCATGGGCCCACTTTATCGCCGACCCCGCAAAGCACAGAACCCGCCACGAGGGCGGGTTCTGAGTGGCTCACTTGCCGAGCTTGCGGCGCTGGACTCGCGTGCGGCGCAGAAGCTTGCGGTGCTTCTTCTTCGACATGCGCTTGCGGCGCTTCTTGATTACGGAACCCATGGGGTCTCCCTCACGATCGGTACTGATGAACTCATGTGGCCTGGCCCGAGGACTCATGCCGGGCCGTCGCCGACAGGGGTTGCAACCAGGCGACAGCGACCTGACGGATAATCTTACCGATCGGACGAACGTGAGGCTAATCAGCCCCACGCCACCGTTCGGGCGGATCCGCCGGAGAGACGCCGAAACCCCCTCGGCGCGGGGCGCGAGGGGGATCGCAGGCGATCTCGACCGGTCAGCCGGCGTCGAAGTACGAGGTCTCCAAGTATTCGTGCACGGCCTTGGCGTGAACGCGGAACGACCGGCCGACGCGCACAGCCGGCAGTTCACCGTTGTGGACGAGTCGGTACACGGTCATCTTCGACACTCGCATCAGCGATGCGACTTCGGCGACGGTGAGGAACTGCGTGGCGGAGGAGTTGCCGACTCCGCGATCAGTGAATTCATTCCGTTCGCCGGGCTTTTCTGCAGCAGCCATGAAAATACCAACCTTCAGTGCACGCATCGCGGCCACCGGCTTCCCCTCCGGCGGACATCAGACACGTACGTGCTGCTAGCAGCCTAGCGTGACCAATGTGAAAAGTGCGACGTGAGTGGCGGAATCCCAGGGGTGCAACTCGCCGCGCCGACGGCAGATCCCGGATAAGCGCAGGCTGAGGCGCTACTGTTGCTCGCTTGCGGTCTCGGCGCCCAGCTGGACGCCTCCGCCCGAACCCTCAACTTCCACTCGACGTGCAGTTTTGGCGCTCGTCTCCGCGCAAGCCAGCGTGGCCTCGTTCACCGCATGCCGCAGGCCCTCGCGCTCGAACGCGCGCAACGCCGCCGCGGTGGTACCGGCGGGCGAGGTGACGGCCGCGCGCAGTTCCACCGGCGACAGTCCCGACTCGCTCAGGAGCAACCCGGCTCCCTTGATCGTCTGCACGGCCAGTTCGCTCGCCTGCGGACGGGTCAGTCCGAGCGCCACACCGGCGTCGATCATCGCCTCCACCATCAGGAAGAAGTACGCCGGACCGGAGCCGGAGATGGCGGTGACGGCGTCCATCAGCTTCTCGGGCACCACCATCACCTTGCCGACCGATTCGAGGAGGCGCACGGTGAGCGCCACCTGGTCGTCTTCGGCGTACCGGCCGGGGCTGACCGCCGACATGGCCTCGTTCACCAGCATCGGCGTATTCGGCATCACGCGGATGACCGGCGAACCGGCAGGCAGCGCCGCCTCGTACCGCGGCGTCGGAATACCTGCGACGAGGGTGACCGTGATCCGCTCCAGTTCGCCGTTGTCCTCGGCGACGGACAGCTTCTGCAGCACCATGTCGACGGCGTCCGGCTTCACCGCGATGAAGACCACGCGCGCCCCCTCGACGGCGTCGGGGATGTCGTCGGAGACCCGGACGCCGTAGTCGGCGACCAACTCGGCCGACCGCTCCGGCGAGCGCTCGGCGACCACCAGGTCCTTGACGGGTTTCCCCGCGCTGATCAGTCCGGCGAGGAGTGCCTCGCCGATCTTGCCGCCACCGATAATCGCGACCCGCTCGGTCATGGGCGATCACTACCTTTCACAGTTTGTCGAAGTCTTGCGTATCAGCGCCGGGGAGAGTCATCGCCCGGCGGGAGTCAGTGCCAGCTGCCGCGAGCGAGCCACCGTCGCACCGGTCGAGTCCACCACGATGTGGTCCTCGGCGAACATCCGCTGCCCCACCTCCTGGCTCTCGGCCGCGAATCGCAGCCATCCGGGAGCGGGGACTCTGGTCAGGTAGGTGGTCAGCTGCACCGTGGGAGCCCAGCCGAACATACCGAGGTTCATCACCACCGGAGGAGACAGGTCGCACACCAGGATCGGGAACCCCGCGCTCACGGCGACGGGCAGGCGGTCGGCGCATTTGGGTCGAGTCCAGCCGCGGACCACCGGGTCGCCGGTCTCGCCGCGAAGCGCCGGGAAACGGTCCATGTCCAGAACCACGTCGAGTGCCGCCCCGAGATGCACCACCTCGCCGACCGGCGTGGAGTAGAGGTCGGCCGAGCCCGCCGGCGGGGCGGCCGGCAGGTCAGCGACGCTCGAGTGGCCCCGGTAGCGCGCGTCTCCGTGATCCGGGCGCCCGAGCGTCACCGTGGACGTCACGCAGACGCGCTCGTCCTGGCGCACATCGACTCGCACCAGCGACACGGTCGCGCCGGTCTTCACCGACGACACCGTCACGTCGACCTCCGCCGGATCCGGAGCCCGGAGGAAATCACTCGAGACCGCCAGGACCGCCGCCTGCGGGTCCGGCCCGCCCAGATCGCGGTAGGCACGCTCGGCGGCGGCCGCGACCACCATCTGAACGCTCCCGCCGTGCACCTTGGGCCCGATCGTGAAGACCGGATCGATCCGGGCTCGATAGGTCGCGCGGCCGTCCGAGCTCACCCCGATCGGTTCCAGGTCGGTCAGGGAGGCCAGATCAGTCGTCATGCCGAGTGTCCTTCGGGTCGCGGTGAAGATGGGTGCGGGCGAAGTCCAGAGACCGCGCGAGCATCGCGGCGCGCTCGTTCCGGGTCCGCGCCGATCCGGTGTGCACTTCGAGGATCACGGCGCCGGAGAAATCGCTGTCGGCGAGCCTTTTGCACACTTCGATGCACGGCTGCGAGCCGTCCCCGGGGATCAGATGCTCGTCGTGGGCGGCGCCGGTGCCGTCGGTGAGGTGCAGATGCTCGAGTCCGTCCCCCATCCGCGTCTGCAGAGCGAGGGCGTCGGCGCCTGCCGTCGCGGCGTGGGAGAGGTCGAGGGTGTAGTGCTCGTATCCGTCCACCGTGGGATCGATGGACTTACCGAAGGCCGACGCGCTCGGTCCCGGAGACCCGCCCCGCTCGGCCATCCGCCTGGCCGCCTTGTGACCGGCGCCGAACAACCTGTCGGCCCGCATCGGGAACATGTTCTCCACGGCCACCGCCACATCGGAGGAGGCCTCCAGTTCTTTGACGAGATCGTCGAAGCCGCGCACGTAGTCGCGCTGCCAGCGGAAGGGCGGGTGGACGACGACCGTCGTCGCCCCCAGGTCTTCGGCCGCCTGCACCGATCGCCGCAGCTTGGCCTTCGGGTCACGTCCCCACACGCGCTGCGAGATCAGCAGGCACGGCGCGTGGACCGAGAGCACCGGCACCTGGTACCGAGCGGACAGATGGGCGACGTGGGCGATGTCTTGGCTCACACCCTCTCCCCACACCATCAACTCGACCCCGTCGTAGCCCAGATCGGCGGCGTAGCCGAACGCTGCTTCGGTGCTCTGCGGGTAGACCGACGCGGTGGACAGCCCGATCGGGATCGGGAAACGCAGTTGCGACACCGGGACCGACTCAGGCCGCCAGAAGGACCAGTGGCCCGATGGTCACCAGCATTCCGACGCCGAGAGCCAACAATGTGGTCGGCAGATCTCGTTTCCGCAGGACGTGGGCGAAGGTGACGATCGCGAAGATCACCACGACGGCCAGGATCAGCGCCAGGTAGATGTAGCGCTTCCACAGTTCGGTGAAGCCCCAGAACAGACCGGCACCGGCAGCCAGACCGATCACCACCTCGGCGATCAGACTCAGCCAGCCCATCAGTGCGGAGGGACTGTGCGACTTCCTGCGCTTCTCCGACTCCTCTTCGGCGAGGTGTTCGGCACGCTGCTGGGCTTCCATCTCGGCCTGGGCCTCTTCGGCCTCCGCGGCCTCCAGATCGGCGGCCGACGCGACACGGCGATGATCGTCGGCGACGTCGTCGCCTGCCACCGGCTCGGCCGCCGAGTCGGTGATCGGGCTCAACTGCGCGGTACCGACCAGATCGGGGTCCGGCTCCGGGCCCGGATCGGTGACGGCCGACCGGTACTCCAGCGGCGGCAGGTCGACGCCGACCAGATCGTCGCCGGGCACCGGCGCCAGCGGCGACTCGTCATCGTCGTCGACGATGGGGATGATTCCGGTCACCACATTCGGATCGGCGTCGTCTACGGGGTCGGGGAGCTTCGGTGCGGCGGGAACGTGCGACGGCATTCCGGATGCCCCGATGACCGGTCGCGTCGGGCGGTCGTCCTCATCGGACTTGGGAAACGCGGAACCGCTCGACTCGGATCGAGCGATCAGTTCCGAGACCGTGATCGGCTTCGCGCGTGGTTCGGAATCCTTCGCCATACCTGGGGTACCCCCGTAAAAAGTCGATCGACTAGCCGGTGCTCACCATCGCCCCGGCCGGCTCCGCATCCAGACGACGGAGAATGACGCCCTCCCGCAGAGCCCACGGACAGATCTCAAGTGTATCCACACCGGTGGCCCTCATCGCCGCCTCCGCCACCAGTGCGCCGCCCACGATCTGCGCCGCGCGATCGGCGCTGACCCCCTCCAGATCGGCGCGATCGGCGGCCGTCATGCGCGAGATGAACGCGATCAGTTGACGCAGGCCGCTCACGGTGAGCGTCCGTCGCACCCGCGGCCCGGCACCGGAGGGCGCGGCACCGGTCAGACGCGCCAGCGACCGGAAGGTCTTCGACGAACCCACCGACAGATCCGGCTTCCCCGCGGCACGGAGTTCCTTGGCGGGCTGCTTCAGCTCGGCGTCGAGCCAGTCCCGCAGCACCGAGACGTGACGTTTGCTCGGCGGGTCGCCGGGCAGCCATTCGCGCGTCAGCCGCCCGGCGCCGAGCGGCAGCGACAGCGCGACATCCGGCTCCTCGTCGACCCCGTTGGTCATCTCCAGGCTGCCGCCGCCGATGTCGAAGGTGAGGATCCGGCCCGCGCTCCAGCCGTACCAGCGGCGTACCGCGAGGGAGGTCAGCCGCGCCTCGTCGACGCCTTCCAGTACGTCGACGGTGAGCCCGGAGGCCTTCTTGACCTGGTCGAGGACCTCTCCGGTGTTGGTGGCGTCGCGTACCGCGGAGGTCGCGAAGGCCATCACCTGCTCGCAGCCCGAGGCCTTGGCGATCCGGGTGAAGTCCTTGACTGTCGCGGTCAGCGAATCCGCACCGGCCTTGGTCATCTTTCCGGTGCCGTCGATCTCCTCCGCCAGCCGCAGCACCGCCTTCGTCGAACTCATCGGCGTCGGATGACCGCCCCGATGCGCGTCGACCACCAGCAGATGAACGGTGTTGCTGCCCACGTCGAGCACTCCTAATCGCACCTGACCAAAATTACTGCGCGGCGGACGGCGATGCGAGCCGAAGGTCTACCGTGGAGCGTTGTACCGATGGAGGAACCCCGTGTCTGGCTCTAGTAAGAAGCCCGGGAAGAAGCGGCGGAATGACCGCGTCCCCGAAGTGCCCCTCGACTTCCCGCGCGAGTGGTACGAGTTCGTCGACCCCGACGACGACGAGCACCTGATCAGCGCCGACCTGACGTGGCTGCTGTCGCGGTGGAACTGCGTCTTCGGCACCCCGGCGTGTCACGGAATCGTCGCCGGCCGGCAGTCGGACGGCTGCTGCACACACGGCGCCTACCTGACCGACGACGACGATCGCGAGAAGCTCGCCGCAGGAGTGGCGCTCCTGACGCGCGACGACTGGGAGCTCTTCGACCGCGGTTCTGGGCCCGACCCGCTCGGCGACGACGGCTACCTCGAGGAGGCCGAGGATCTGGAGGGCGAACCGTCGCTCAAGACCCGTCTGCACGACGGAGCGTGCATCTTCCTCAACCGCCCGGGATTCCCCGCCGGTCAGGGCTGTGCGCTGCATTCGATGGCGCTGCGCCGCGGCATCGAGCCGCTGACGGTGAAACCCGAGGTCTGCTGGCAGTTGCCGATGCGCCGCGAGCAGGACTGGGTGACCAGGCCGGACGGCAGTGAGATCCTCAAGACCACGCTCACGGAGTTCGACCGCCGGGGCTGGGGCGAGGGCGGCCACGACCTCGACTGGTACTGCTCCGGCTCACCCGAGGCGCACACGGGCGCCAAGCAGGTCTTCGAGTCGTACCGGCCCGAATTGATCGAGCTCATCGGCGAGGCGGCCTACGAGGTTCTCGCGGCGGCCTGCCGCCGGCGCAACGACCTCGGACTCGTCGCGGTGCATCCGGCGACCGCCGCGGCCACCTCCCGCCGAAGCACCGACATCAAGTACGAACAGCTGTGACCGCACCGGCCCGCTGCGCTGTCAGGGCTCGCTGCTCTGTCAGGGCCCGCTGCTCTGTCAGGGCTCGAACTTGTATCCGAGGCCGCGGACGGTGATGAGATGGCGCGGCTGCGACGGATCGGGCTCGACCTTCGAACGCAGACGCTTCACGTGCACGTCGAGCGTCTTGGTGTCGCCGACGTAATCGGCGCCCCACACCCGGTCGATCAGCTGGCTGCGGGTGAGCACCCGGCCGGAGTTCCGGAGCAGATACTCCAGGAGGTCGAACTCCTTGAGCGGCAGCGTGACCTCCTCGCCCGAGACCGTCACGGTGTGCCGCTGGACGTCCATCCGCACCGGTCCCACCTCGACGACGCCGATGGCGGCGTCCTCGTCGTCGGCCACCACTCCCCCGCGCCGCAGGACCGCGCGGATGCGGGCGATGAGCTCGCGTGCCGAGTACGGCTTGGTGACGTAGTCGTCGGCCCCCAGCTCCAGTCCGACGACCTTGTCGATCTCACTGTCACGCGCGGTCACCATGATGACCGGCACCGCCGACTTGGCCCGGATCGACTTGCAGATCTCGGTGCCGGAGACACCCGGCAGCATCAGGTCGAGCAGGACGATGTCGGGATTGACTCGCTCGAAGGTCGAGACCGCCTCCGAACCGTCGTTGACGATGCTGGCCTCGAACCCCTCTTTACGGAGCAGGAAGGCCAGCGGATCGGCCAGCGATTCCTCGTCTTCGACAATCAGTACGTGCGTCAACTCGTGAGTTCCTCTGCGTTCGTCGACCCGTCGTCGCTCGGTGAAGCCGGGTCGATGGGGATGTACAGGCTGAAGGT
Organism: Gordonia sp. LUNF6; assembly: GCF_047041125.1. Taxonomy (NCBI): domain Bacteria; kingdom Bacillati; phylum Actinomycetota; class Actinomycetes; order Mycobacteriales; family Gordoniaceae; genus Gordonia; species Gordonia sp. LUNF6. Next base: position 586,340 of record NZ_CP178181.1, on the reverse strand, counting down.
CGATCCGGTTCCGGGCCGACTCCACAGTCCGATGTGACCGCCATGACTGGCCGCCACGTGCTTGACGATCGCCAGCCCGAGCCCGGTGCCGCCGGTCGCGCGCGACCGCGCCTTGTCGACGCGGAAGAACCTCTCGAAGACCCGCTGCTGGTCGGCGGGTGCGATCCCGATACCGCGGTCGGTGACCGCGATCACGACCATCTCCTCGTCGTCGAGGTTCACCACCTTGCGGCTCACCGAGACCACCTCGCCCGCGGGCGAGTGATTGATGGCGTTCACCAGGAGATTCGACAGTGCGGTCAGCAGCAGGGTGCGGTCGCCCTGGATCTGCAGTCCGCTGGCCGCATCAGCGACGAGTTCGATCTCGGCGACCTCCGCGGAGACGCCGGCGGCGGCCACCGCATCCTCCACCAGCGAGTCGACGTCGACCGCCTGGAACTCGGGAATCCGGCCCTCCTGCAGGCGCGACAGCCCGATCAGCTCGTTGACCAGCGTGCCCATCCGGGTCGCTTCCTTCAGCACCCGACGGCCGAAGTGCTCCACCGCCTGGGGGTCGTCGCGCGACTCGAGCATCGCCTCGGCCATCAGGCTGATGGCGCCGAGCGGCGTCTTCAACTCGTGTGAGACGTTGGCGGCGAAGTCGCGTCGCGTGGCCTCCACCCGTTGATTGGTGGAGTCGTCGTCGCCGAACACCAGGGCGTACCGCTCGCCGTCTCGGGACGCGAGCCGTGCGATGCAGCGGACGTTCTCCACCTGCCGCGGCATGGTGCGGCCCGTCGACAGGAAGCCCAGCGACGAATGCGGCGGAACGAAATCGAAATGCCGATCGATGCCGGTGACGAAGACCTCGGTGACGGCCTCGGCCACTCCGTCGGCGATCGTGTCGCGAACCATGCCGAGTTCGACGGCGCGCTTGTTGTAGAGGACCACGTTGTGGAACTCGTCGACGGCGACCATCCCGGTGGTGGTGTGCGCGACGATCAGTCCGAGGAGGTCGGGCCTTGACCGGCCGTCGTCGACGATCACCAGATCTTCCAGTGGTGTGTCCTCCGAACCGGATTCGTCAGATCGGGTACTCACCGTGATCGCGTCTTCCGCCGCACGACTCCCTGCTTCGCCTCAACGACATTCGAACAGAATGTGTCCGATCGCCGGACACATCCCGAAGCTTACGTCGGATCGACGGGTGTTCGCAGCCTGGGCGAACAGTTTTCGGCGCTCGTTCACGCCGGGTTCTCCTGGGTTGCGGGGAGATTAACGATCAGGAGACGACGATGTCCGAGTACTCGGGGTGCTTCTCGACGTACTTCTGAACATACGAACAGACGGGCACGACCCGCTGCCCGTTGGCGCGAACGTCCTCGAGAACGTGTTTGACCAACTGGGCCGCGAAGCCGCGCCCGCCGAAGCGCTCGTAGACGACGGTGTGGGTCAGCGCGAGCCGATCACCGTCCTGCGTGTAGTCGATGTACCCGACCTCGACCGGTTCACCGTCTCCGTCGGTCAGATGGGCGCGGTAGCGCTCCTGCACCGAGAGATGGGTGACCTCTAGAGTACCGTCAGTCATACGTACCAATGTAGCGCAGGCCACACCGGCGGCGCCATGCGGATTCGGGCTACTTATTGCCCTGCGCCGCAACGGCTGCCGCACCCGCGGCCGCGGCCTCGGGATCCAGGTACACCCCGCCCGCGGTGGTCGGGCGGAGGTCGTCGCCGAGGTCGTAGCGCAGCGGGTTGCCGGTCGGGATGTTCAGCCCGGCGATGTCGGCGTCCGAGATGCCGTCCAGGTGCTTCACCAGAGCCCGCAGAGAGTTGCCGTGGGCGGCGACCAGAACGTTCTTACCGGCGCGCAGGTCCGCCTCGATGGCCTCGGTGTAGTACGGGATCAGCCGCTCGACCACGTCCTGAAGGCACTCGGTGAGGGGCACCTCGATGCCGGCGTAGCGCGGATCGCCGACCTGGCTGTACTCGCTGTCGGGCGCGATCGCGGGCGGCGGGGTGTCGTAGCTGCGGCGCCACAGCATGAACTGCTCGTCGCCGTACTTCGCCTTCGTCTCCGCTTTGTTGAGCCCCTGCAGCGCGCCGTAGTGACGCTCGTTGAGCCGCCAGTCGCGGACCACCGGGATCCAGTGACGGTCGGCGGTGTCGAGCGCGATCTGCGCGGTGGTGATGGCACGGCGCAGCAGCGACGTGTACAGGACGTCGGGCAGCAGATCGTGTTCCACCAGCAGTTCTCCCGCACGGACGGCTTCCGCCCGTCCCTTGTCGGTCAGGGCGACGTCGACCCAGCCGGTGAACTGGTTGGACGCGTTCCATTCGCTCTCGCCGTGTCGCATCAGGATCAGGGTGCCGTTGCTCATGCCGCATAGTTTCCCATACGGCCGCGGCGGTCGAGCGACCGAGTGACGCGCCCCGACCGCCTACTTCCGCAGATCCTTGCGGAGGATCTTGCCGGAGGCCGACTTGGGGACGGCCGAGATGAACTCGACGGCCCGGACCTTCTTGTACGGCGCGACGCGTTCGGCGGTGAACGCCATGACCTCGTCCGCGGTCAGCTCCGCGCCCTCGGCGACCACGACGAAGGCCTTCGGGATCTCCTCGCCGTCGGCGTCGAGCGCGCCGACCACCGCGACGTCGGCGATCTTCGGATGCGTCAGCAGCAGCGCCTCCAGCTCGGCCGGCGGAACCTGATAACCCTTGTACTTGATGAGCTCCTTGAGCCGGTCGACGATCGTGACGCAGCCGGTCGAGTCGACCGTCGCCATGTCGCCGGTGCGCAGCCAGCCGCCCTCGACGATGGTCTCGGCGGTCGCCGCCTCGTTGTTGAGGTAGCCGACCATCACGTTGGGTCCGCGGACCCACAGCTCACCGGGCTCGGACACGCCGTCGGCGGGGATGTCGATGTCCTCCCCGGTGGCCGGATCGACGATCCGGTTCTCCGAGTTCGGTACGGCCCAGCCGACCGACGACAGCGGTGCCTCGACACCGCGCGTGCCCGTACCGCCGTCGAACGGGATCAGGTGGCTCACCGGCGAGAGCTCGCTCATGCCGAAGCCCTGCAGCATGTGCAGGCCGAGACGCTTGGCCACAGCTCGACCCAGTTCCTCGTCCAGCGGCGCCGCGCCGGAGAGCATGGTGTGCAGCGACGACAGATCGTACTGATCGACGATCGGATGCTTGGCGAGCGCGACGGCCACGGGCGGCGCGATGAAGGCATAGGTGACCTTGTGCTTCTGGATGCCCTCGAGGAACTCGACGAGGTCGAAGCGCGGCATCACGAACAGGCTCGCCCGGGCCTTGAGTGCGGCGTTCAGGAGCACCGTCATGCCGTAGATGTGGAAGAACGGGAGGACGGCGAGGATCACGTCGTCGGACTTCATCCCCTGCAGCGGCTCGATCTGCGCGACGTTGGCGACCAGGTTGCGGTGACTGAGCATCACGCCCTTGGGGTTGCCGGTGGTGCCCGAGCTGTACGGCAGCACCGCGATGTGGGTGGCCGGGTCGAAGCTCACCTCCGGTGCGCGATGCCCTCCCCCCAGGAGTTCGGCGGCGTTCGGATGCCCGGTGGCCGCCTGGCCCTCGCCGTCGAGCACGATCACGGCGTCGTCCGCCAGTCCCACCTCGCGGGCCGCCTCGATCGCGGGCGGTGCGAGCAGCGAGATGGTGATGAGCAGTTTCGCCTCGGAGTCGAGGAGCTGCTTCTTGATCTCGGGTGCGGTGAACAGTGCGTTGAGCGTGGTGGCGGTCGCGCCGGAGCGGAGCACGCCGTGGAACACCGTGGCGAACGCCGGGATGTTGGGCGACAGGATCGCGACCACGTCGCCGACGCCGAGCCCGCGCGCCGCGATCGCACCCGCCGCGGCGTCGATCTGTCCGACCAACTGCCGGTACGTGGTCTGCGCACCCGACTTCGAGTCGATGAGCGCGACCCGGTCGAGGTCGTTCTCCTCGAGTCCACCGAACAGGTAGTCGTAGACGCTGACGTTCGGGATCTCGACGTCGGGATACGGCGATGCGAAGCTCATGGTGACCCTTCTGGAGATGACGGGATATTCGACAATGGGCATTGTCGTGTTGGTCAGGTCCCCACGCTACCCGACATTCGAGACACTACGACGGGGCTGTTCCGGCGTCGCCGACCGACCACACCGGTTCCGCGTCGGGATCGTCGAGGGGCGCGATCTGCGGCAGATCGTCCTCGTCGATCAGATGCTCGAAGGCCGCGAGGTTCCGCATCGACTCGCCCCGGGCCTTGCGCCAGGCCCATTCGCGACGGATCGAGGTGAGGAAACCGATCTCGAGGATCTGATTGAAGTCGCCGTCGGCGGCCTCGAGGACCTGGCCGAGCACCCGGTCCACCTCGGTGCGCGAGAGCGCCTCCGCGGAGATCCGCCCCACCAGGTAGATGTCGCCGACGTTGTCGAGGGTGTACGCCACCCCGTAGAGCCGGCGATTGCGTTTGAGGAGATACCGGTAGACGGCCTCGAGGTTCTCGTCCGCGCGGCGGCAGACGAAGGCCTCCACTCGGACCCCGTGCGCGCCGGCGGTGAGCAGCACCGTGGTCTTGAGCTTCCGTTCTCCGGGAAGCTCGAGAACGAAGTGCTCGGACTTCGCACCGCCCGACGACTTCCGGACGTACTCGATGCCGGTCTCGTCCAGAGCTGCGCTCAGGGCCGCGGCCGTCTCGTCTGCGTTCACACCATCACCCTCGATCGGTTCCTCCAGCGTCGCAAGCCGAATCGCCCGGCATCGCGTCGAACGTCGCCGCCGAACGCCGCGATCGCTCGGTCGTAACTCTCCAGCAGCGCGTCGGTGGTGTGCTCCCACGAGAACTGCCGCGCATGCAGAGCTGCCGCCCGCCCCATTCCCGCGCGGCGATCCGGGTCGGCGACGAGTTCGGCGAGGCGGTCGGTCCAGACGCCGATGTCGTGACCGTCCACCAGCACACCGGTGCGGCCGTCGTCCACCGCCACGCCGAGTCCGCCCACGCGCGCGGCGATCACCGGCACTCCGCACGCCTGCGCCTCGATCGCGACCAGCCCGAAGCTCTCCGAGTAGCTCGGCACCGCCACCAGATCGGACGCCCGGTAGACGTGCACAAGCCGCTCCGGCGGCTGCGGCGGCAGGAAGTCGACGCGGTCGGCGATTCCCAGTTGCCGAGTGAGGTCCATGAGTGCCGACGGCTGGGCCAGTCCGCTGCCCGACGGTCCGCCCACCACCAGCACGCGCAGACGCCCGGAGGAGTCGCCCGCGATCAGCGGCGCCATCGCCGAGACCAGGACGTCCGGCGCCTTCAAGGGCTGGATCCGGCCGACGAAGGTGACGAGCACATCGTTCTGATCCAGCCCGAGCGCGGCGCGGGAGGCCGCTCGGTCGCCCGGGGAGTAGCGGTCCAGATCGGCGCCGGGCACCACCACGTCGATGCGGGAGGGATCGGCGCCGTACATCTGGACCAGTTCGCCGACCTCGGTGGCGGTGTTCGCGACGAGACGGTCCGCTTCGTCGACCACCTGCTGCTCACCGACCACACGCAGCATCGGCTCGGCGGCGTCCCCCACCGCCAGCGAGGCGTTCTTGACCGCGGCGAGCGTGTGCGCGGTGTGCACGAGCGGCACTCCCCAGCGGTCGCGCGCGAGCCAGCCGACCTGGCCCGAGAGCCAGTAGTGGGAGTGGATCAGGTCGTAGTAGCCGGGCTCCTGGGCGGCCTCCGCCCGCAGTACGTTCGCCGAGAACGCGCACAACTGGCTCGGCAGGTCACGCTTGTCGAGGCCGTCGAAGGGACCCGCGACCACATTGCGCACGGTGACCCCGGGGGCGGCCGCGACCACCGGCGCGTCCGCCGACGACGTGGCACGCGTGAAGATCTCGACCTCCACACCGCGGCGCGCCAGCCTGGTGGCCGTCTGCCAGACGTAGACGTTCATTCCTCCGGCGTCACCGGTGCCCGGCTGCGCCAACGGGGAGGTGTGCACCGAGATCAGAGCGATACGTCTCGGGGCGGAGCCAGCGGTCATGACCCCAGCCTAATGCGGCCGGCCGCGCTCGACACATGCGCAGGCGGCGACTCATGCGCACTTGAGCATCGCTTCGACATCAACGGCACCCCGGTAATACACTTTCCCGGTAACGATTTTCATTATCTTCCAAAGGAACCTCCCGATGACGAAGACCGGGTCCGCGCGCCGCGCCCTCCTGGCGCCCCTCGCCCTCCTCATCGCCGTCGCCACCGCCGCGTGCGGCGGCAACGACGGTCCCGCGCCCACCGACAAACCCGTCGTCGTCGCGTCCACCGACGTGTGGGCCTCCGTCGCGAGCGCGGTGGGCGGCGAACACGCCGACGTCAGCGCCCTGTACACCTCGCCCGACGGCGATCCCCACGAGTTCGAGCCGTCGAGTGCGGATACCGCTCGCGTCCAGGACGCCAACCTCATCGTCATGAACGGCGACCACTACGACCACTTCATGGAGGAGGCGGCCGCCGACGCGAAGGGTGCCGAGGTGGTGGCCGCGGACGTGCGGTCGGACAAGACCCGCGGCAACGAGCACGTCTTCTACGACCTCGCCGCCGTCGCCGACACCGCGAACGCGATCGCGAACGAGCTCGCCGAGATCGCCCCGGCCAACGCCGCCTACTACCGCGACCGCGCCGGCGTCTTCAACAGCCAGATCAATGGACTGCGGGCCGCTCTGGCCGACATCAAGGCGCACCACGACGGCACCGAGGTGGCGTCCACCGAACCGCTCGCCGCGGCCGTCCTCACCGACGCCGGACTGGTCGACATCGCTCCCCCGGGCTTCGTCGACGCCGTCGAGCAGGGACAGTCGCCGTCGGCCGCCGACCGCGCGAAGTTCGACGACCTGCTGACCCAGCACCGCGCCAAGGTCCTGATCTACAACCGCCAGGCCGTCGACCCGAGCACTCAGGCCGTGCTCGACACCGCCCGCAAGGCGGGAATCCCAGTGGTCGAGTTCACCGAGAGCCTGCCCGAGGGCGTGACCGACTACATCGCGTGGCAGCGCGGTCAGATCGATGCGCTGGCGAAGGCGTTGAACGGATGACCGACGCGGTACTCAGCTTTCGCGACGTCGGACTGCAGTTCGGCGACCGCGTCCTCTGGCGCGGCCTCGACCTCGACATCGCGCCCGGCGAGTTCATCGCCGTCCTCGGCCCCAACGGTTCGGGCAAGACCTCACTGCTGCGCGCGATCCTCGGCCAGACCGTACCCACCACCGGGACCATCTCGGCACACGGCAGTCTCGGATACGTGCCGCAGCAGCACGCCGAGGACTCCGACACCATGATGCTGCGCGGCCGCGACCTGGTCGGTTTCGGCGTCGACGGCTCCGCTTGGGGCATCGGGCTGCGCGGTATGTCCCGCCGGCGCACCGCCGTCGACTCGGCGCTCCGACAGGTCGGCGCCACCGGCTTCGCGAACCGGCCGCTGGGGCTGCTGTCGGGCGGCGAGCAGCAACGGCTCCGGATAGCGCAGGCGCTCACCCGCGACCCGGCCATCCTCCTGTGCGACGAGCCGCTCGCCAGTCTCGATCTCGCGAGCCAGCGGGTGGTGGTCGATCTGCTCGACGCCCGGAGGCGGCGTGATGACACCGCGGTCCTGTTCGTCACTCACGAACTCAATCCGGTGCTGCCGTTCGTCGACCGCGTGCTCTACCTGGCCGGCGGATCGTTCCGCATCGGCGCCGTCGAAGAGGTGATGAACACGCGCACCCTGACCGAGCTGTACGGCAGCCCGGTGGAGGTGCTCCGGATCGGCGGGCGGCTCGTGGTGATCGGAGGCGAGGACGATCACCACTGCGTCGCTCATCAGTATCCGGGCGACGTACTCGGGACCGACGCCGGATTCGCGGTCGCCGGGGAGGATCTGTGATCGCGCCGACGACGACCGTGCTCGCCGCCGACATCGGCAACTTCTGGAACTTCTCGCAGACGGCAGACCTGCTCTCCCGCGGCTTCGTTCAGCAGTCGGTGCTCGCCATCGCGTTGCTCGCGCTGCTCGGTGGCCTGCTGGGTCCGATGATCGTCGCACGGCAGATGAGTTTCGCCGTCCACGGTGCCGCAGAGCTCTCGTTCACCGGTGCGGCCGCCGCGCTGCTCGCCGGTGTGGGGGTGAACATCGGCGGCGTGATCGGCGCGGTGTTCGCGGCCGCGGTGTTCGGGCTCCTGGGTCGTCGCGCGAGGGAACGGGACTCGGTGATCGGTGCCGTCATGGCCTTCGGCCTCGGTCTCGGCGTGCTGTTCCTGAGCCTCTACGGCCGGGTCGGCACCGGCTTCGCACTGCTGGCCGGGCAGGTGGCGAGTGTCGGACGCACCGGACTGATCGCCGTCGCGGTGACCGCGGCGGTCGTGGTGGTGGTGTACGCGATCATCTACCGTCCGCTGATGTTCGCCAGCCTGGATCCGCGGGTCGCCGCGGCGTCCGGCGTCCCGGTGCGGCTGCTGTCGGTGGTGTTCGCGATCCTGGTCGGTCTCGCGGCCGCGCAGGGCGTGCAGATCATCGGCGCCCTGCTAGTGATGAGCCTGCTGATCACTCCGGCCGCAGCGGCGGTCCGGCTGTCGGCCAATCCGACGGTCGTGGTGGTGCTGTCGGTCGTCTTCGCCGGAGTCTCCGCCATCGGCGGGCTCATCCTGTCGCTCGCGCCCGAACTCCCGGTGTCGGTGATGGTCACCACCATCTCGTTCGCCATCTACCTCGTCTGCCGCGTGGTGGGGATGCGGTCGCGCGACTGAGGCGGCGGCCGAGCGACGCTCCTCGACTCGCTCGACCGGCCTGGGACCCTCGGTCCCCTACTCCTCCGGACCGCCCGGATTGCAGCGGCTCGAGATCATCTCCTCGGGCGACACCACGGGACGGTTCGGTTCGATGTTCCAGGTCGGCTTGTCCGGCTGGACTATGCGGGCGAACGTCCAGTGACAGTCGAACTGCGCCTTCATCCCCGGGGTGTCCGCGCCCGGATCGAGTCGAAGGACCTCGCGCCACGCCTCGTCGCCCGCCGTCGGCGACTGCACCCTCCGGCCGTTGGGAGTGGGGGCGATCTGCAGGCTCGGTCCCACTTCGGTCTGCACCCAATCGGCCGACGCGATGTACGGCGGCGGAAGCACCGGCGTCGGGGCGCTGCTCGTGACCGAGGACGAGGCCGTGACCCGGGTCGGGGTCGAGTCCGAAGGCGACACCGCCGACTCGTTCCCGCCGGAACATCCCGCGAGCGCGATCGCGGCGGTGCACGTCACCGCCGCGATCATCGCGGGACGTCTCACGAAGGCTCCCCCAGATGAATTCGGTCCCATGCCTCGCGGCGGTCCCGGTCGGGATCGATCTCCACGCGCGTCGGATCGTCCAGCACCATCACCCTGCGATCCTCGCGCGTATAGCGCGGCCAGTCCGGTGCGGGCACGCCGGTGCGCGCGAACCAACTCCACATCGACTGCATCGTCGCGGTGATCCGCTTCGTCGACCCCCAACTGCCCGCGGCGGCGAGACCGACGCCGATCGGATCCCGGTACGTGCCGAACACCGCCAGCAGTTCAGTCGCGTGGGTCGCACCGATTCCGGTGGCCTTCAGCAGCAGCGGCGCGTAGTCGAAGCGGTACACGTACGTGGGCGCGTGGTCACTGTGATACCCGGCGAACCGGATCGTCGGGGTCCAGAACGTCGCATCGGCAGCGATCATCACATCGCGGCGCTTGACCGGATAGAGGTTCTGCAGCAGATCGGCGTCGCCGGTGTCGCCGAGCCCCACGAGTGCCTGGTCGCTGTCGGGAAGGATGTTCCAGAACCGGGCGAACAGTTCGCCCTCGTCTTTGTTGTTGCCGATGATGGTCGGGACCGAGATGGTGTTGCCGTCGCGCGCCGCGTCGAGCGGATGCTGCGGGAGATAGTCGCCGTCGACCACCGGGGCGAAGGGAATCGGGTCGGTGAGCCGGGCACCGCGGGTGAAGCCGATCAGCTTGTTGCCCGCGCGCAGCAATTCGGTCGCTGTGGCGCCCCCGAGGACGCGTGCCACCAGCGCCGGATCGTGAGGCGGCTCGTCGCGCTCGGGCCCCTTGCGCCGGGTGGGATCGATCAGTATCCGGACGAACTCGTCGGCGAACAGTCGCGCATTGTCCTTGCTGACGATCAGGTCCGGGGCAGGGCTCTGCGAGATTGCTCCCGAGAACAATCCCTTCGCGGACGGCGTGGACAGCAGCGTGAGCACCGCCGACCCGCCCGCGCTCTCACCGAACACCGTCACCCGCGACGGATCCCCGCCGAACGCGGAGATGTTGCGCTGCACCCACTCCAGACCGGCGACCATGTCGCGCAGCCCCACGTTGGCGTCGAACGGCCGCTCGTCGGTCGAGTACTCGCTGAAGTCGAGGAATCCGAGCGGACCGTAGCGGTAGTTCACCGTCACCACGATCACGTCGCGCGCCCGAGCGAGGTACGCGCCGTCGTAGATCGGCGTCGACGTGCCGCCGAGGATGTAGGCACCGCCGTAGTTGAACACCATCACAGGGCGCGGCGTAGCCGAGACGGTCGACGGCGCGAAGACGTTCAGGGTCAGACAATCCTCGCTGCGCGGCTGGAACTTACCGGCCCCGCGCGCCGTGAAGAGCTTGTCCTGGATCGGTGCGGCCCCGTAGTCGTAGCACTCGAGTACCCCCGGCCAGGGTGTCACCGGGCGCGGTGCCCGCCACCGGTGCTGCCGCACGGGCGGCTCCGCGAAGGGGATGCCCCGCCATGAGATGGTGCCGCGACGCGCTCCGCGACCGCGCTTGCCGTCGACCGCACCGTCGAGGGTCTGAACCACAGTGTCCATTACTGCCATGGCGTCGACCCTAACCCGAGCGTCGTCATTACCATTGACACCGTGGGCCTCTCTTCTCGCGTCATCGATCTGAACGCCGACCTCGGCGAGGGGGTCGGCGACGACTCGGCGATGATCACCCTGGTGACGAGCGCGAACGTCGCGTGCGGCTTCCATGCAGGCACTCCGCGCGAACTGTTGGCCACCTGCCGCGAGGCGGCCGCCGCCGGCGTGCGGATCGGCGCGCAGGTCTCCTACCCGGACCTGTCCGGGTTCGGCCGCCGTTTCATGGACCTCGCCCCCGACGACCTGTTCGCCGACATCGTCTATCAGATCGGCGCTCTGCGGGCGCTCACCGAATCCGTCGGCGCCACCGTGGAATACGTGAAGCCGCACGGCGCGCTCTACAACGCGGTGGTGCATCACACGACGCAGGCCGGCGTCGTCGTCGAGGCGGCGGCCGCGTCCGGCCTCCCCCTCATGTGCCTGCCCGGATCGGAGGTGGAACGGATCGCCGGCTCAGCGGACGTGCCGGTCATCCGCGAGGCCTTCGCCGATCGCGGCTACACCCCCGAGGGCACGCTGGTGCCCCGGTCCGAGCCCGGTGCCCTGCTCACCGATCCGGCCGAGGTGGCCGCGCGAGTGCTCGAGCTGGCGGAGACCGGACGGATCACGGCGATCGACGGCACGGTGGTGGAAGTGGTCGCCGACTCGGTGTGCCTGCACGGCGACACCCCCGGCGCGGTGGAGCACGCCCGTCGTGTCCGCGCCGCGCTCACACGCGCCGGCGTCGACGTGCGCGCTCGGTGAGAACCCCCGTACCCGCCGACAGCGCCCGCGGGGTGGCCGCGGGATTCGGCGCCTACGCGCTGTGGGGCCTGTTCCCGATCCTGTTCGACGCGATGCTCCCGGCCGGTCCGTGGGAGATCCTCGCCAACCGCATCCTGTGGACGCTCGTGCTGTGCGCCGCTATTCTCGCCGTGCTGCGCGACTGGTCGTGGATCGCGCCGCTGCGCCGACGACCCCGGCTGATCGCCGGCGTCACCGCCGCCGCCCTGCTCATCGCCACCAACTGGGTCGTGTACGTCGCAGCTGTCACCTCCGGCCACACCAGCGACGCCGCCCTCGGCTACTTCCTGAATCCGATCGCCACCGTGGCCCTGGGCGTGGTGCTGCTGCGGGAACGCCTGCGGCCACTGCAATGGGCGGCGGTGGCGGTCGGCGTGGTCGCGGGCGGCTATCTCACCTTCGCCGCGGGCGTGTTTCCGACCACGGCGCTGGCCCTGGCCGCGTCGTTCGCCCTGTACGGGCTGGTCAAGAAGAAGGTCGGCGACACTCTGCCCGCGCTTCACGGACTCACCTTGGAGACGGCGATACTGGCGCCGGCCGCGGCCGTCATCCTGGTGGTCGTCGCATTCACTCCGGCCGGTCTCACGTTCGGTGACGGCGTCGGGCACACCGGCCTGCTGGCGTTCTCCGGCGTCGCGACCGCGGTGCCGCTGCTGCTGTTCGCCGCTGCCGCCCGTCGCATCCCGCTGGTGACCGTCGGGCTGATCCAGTTCGTCACACCGATCATGCAGTTGCTGTGCGCGGTGCTGATCCTCGACGAACACCTGCCGCCCGAACGCTGGATCGGATTCGCGATCGTGTGGGTGGCGCTGGCGCTGCTGGCGACCGACAGCGTCCTCAGAGCTTGGTGGAACCGGCCTTCTTCGCCTCGCGCGTGATCGAGGACCAGGCCTCGCTTCCCCAGGTCCGCGCCGCGGCGGCCCATTCGCGTCCCCTCCGCACCATCGGGCCGGCCTCGGCGGGGATCTCGCCGGCCGGGATCCGATCGCGACCGGGGTGCATCTCCACGGTGAGGAAGGCCGCCGCCACCGCGAGCACGGTGGCGATCAGCGCGAGCCCGCCGAGCACGCCGCTGTCGGACATCTCGACGGCCAGGTACCGCGTGGCCAGAAGCAGCCCGGAGAAGGCCGCGGTGCCGAAGACGACCACCGCGAGCCGGTGACGCGACCAGCCCAGTTCGGGGCGGGTGAGCGCCGCCTCGAGCGTGAGGGTGAAGATCGCTCCGGCGAGGACGTCGATCGCGTAGTGGAAGCCGAAGCCGAGGGTCGCGCCGGTGGTGCAGATCAACCAGAACGTGCCGAACACCTTCGACAGCACCGGACCCCGCCATCCGTGCAGAAAGATGCACATCGCCCATGCGGTGTGCAGGCTCGGCATGCAGTTCCGTGCCACGCTCTGGTTGTAGTAGTGCGCCGCGGGATCGCCGATCACCGGCAACTGCTGCGGCCACACGTCCTGCCAGTCCGCGCCCAGCAGCTCATGACCGAAGGCGTAGGTGGGGCCGACGACGGGGAACAGGAAGTAGATCACCGGACCGATCAGCCCGATCAGCAGGAAGGTCCGCACGATGTGATGCCGCGGGAAGCCGTCGCGGGCGCTGTTGCGGAGTTGGAAGAAGGCGATCACCGCCGCGGCCACCGGTAGGTACACGTAGACCTTGCTGAGGACCTCGGTGAGCCACGGGGTGCCGGAGACCACCGAGCCGATCGCCCACGACGGGCTGCCGAGGGCCCGGTCGGCGAGTTCGACGTATTCGTCGAGCACGTTCGGGTTGGCCCGGCTCGACAGCACCAGCCACACGTCGCCGACGCGACCCATCACGATCAACAGCAGCCCGAGGCCCACCGCCTTGAGAGTTCCGGCCCGCTCGCGCCCGTGCAGTCGCCATCCCGCGAAGGCGGCCGTGCCGATCAACGCGAACAGGATGCCGTTCCCGACGGTCGGGGCGTTGCCGACGATCAGACGCTGCGTGTTCCAGGCGAGTTCGAGTGCGACGGCCGCGCCCACCACGGGCAGTCGCATCCGCGACGGCATGCACACGAGCGCGAGCAGCATGCCCGCGATCTTGATCTCACCGATCTGCGGCCGTCCCACCAGATCGGTGGCGAGGAGATCCAGCGGTCCGCGCAGGTGGTTCACCCGAGCGACGACCTCGATCAGGATGACGAACCCGACCAGGATTCCGACGACGAGCGCCCAGACACGGCCCGAGAACTCGAGACGGCGCCCCGAACGCAGCTGCGCCCACATCGACCGCAAGGAATCCTCAGCAAACATTCCTTACACGTTAGTAAACGAATACTTAACAGTAGGAATCAGAGTGACGCAATCGTCATTCAACCGAACGAACGACGTGACCCGCAGCACTCAGCCGACGCGGCGTTGCCTGGCGAACTCCGCCAGGACCACACCTGCCGCGACTGAGGCGTTGAGGCTCTCCACCTCGCCCGCGATCGGGATCGACAGGATCGAGTCGCAGTTCTCGCGAACCAGACGCGACAGCCCCTTGCCCTCCGAACCGACGACGATCACCGTGGGGCCCGTGCCGTCGTAGTCGTCGAGCGAGACGTCGCCGCCCGCGTCGAGTCCGACGATCTGGGCGCCCTTCTTGGCCCAGTCGAGCAGGGTGCGGTTCAGATTCGGCGTGGCCGCCACCGACATCCGGGCCGCAGCACCCGCGCTGGTGCGCCACGCGACGGCGGTCATCCCCGCGCTGCGCCGCTGCGGGATCACCACACCGTGTCCGCCGAACGCGGCCACACTGCGGATCACCGCACCGAGGTTGCGCGGGTCGGTGATGTTGTCGAGCGCCACCAGCAACGGCGCCTGCGGCGCGGCGAGGGCATCCGCCATGAGATCGTCCGGGTGCGCGTACTGGTACTCCGGCACCTGCAGTGCGAGCCCCTGATGCAGCCCGTTCGGCGACATCCGGTCCAGTTCCGGCTTCGCGACCTCGAGGATCGAGATCCCGCGGTCTCCCGCGGTGTGCACCGCCTCCTTGACGCGCTCGTCGGCGTCCACTGTCGTCATCACATACAGCGCGGTGGCGGGCACCCCGGCACGCAGACATTCGACGACCGGGTTGCGGCCCACGACGTACTCCGGACCGCCGTCCTCGGACTTGCGGTGATTTCGACGCCCCGCGGCCTTGGCCGCGGCCTTCGCCTTCTTGTGAGCGGGGTGGTAGGTGCGGTCGACGGCCTTCGGAGTGGCTCCGCGGCCTTCGAGACCGCGCCGGCGCTGCCCGCCGGACCCGACGACCTGGCCCTTCTTGCTTCCGGCCTTCCTGGTCGCCCCGCGACGCTGTGAGTTTCCGGCCATCAGTGTTCCTTCGATTTGAGCGCCCACTGGGCGCCGTCTGGGGTGTCGGTCACTTCGACGCCGGCTGCGGCGAGCCGGTCGCGGACCTCGTCCGCGGTGGTCCAGTCCTTGGCGGCGCGGGCCTGCGCCCGCCGGTCCAATTCTGCCTTGACGAGCACGTCGAGCGCAGCGTGAGCGTCGTCATCGACGCCCTCGGCGGCCCAGTGCGGGTCGAGCGGATCGGTCCCGAGGACCGCGGTCATGGCCCTCACCTGCGCCGCGATCTGCCTCGCGCGGCCACCGTCGCCCGACTCCAGGGCGGTGTTGCCGTCGCGGACGGCGTTGTGCACGGCCGCGAGCGCGGCCGGAACTCCGAGGTCGTCGTCCAGGGCGGCGGCGAAGTCGTCGTTCACCTCGCCGACCTCGACGTCGCCGACGCGTTCGGCGACGCGATGCACGAACGACTCGATACGCCGATAGCCGGCCGCGGCCTCGGCCAGCGCGCCGTCGGAGTACTCGAGCATGGACCGGTAGTGCGCGCTCCCGAGGTAGTAGCGCAGTTCCACGGCCCGGGCCCGCTCCAGCATCGCCGGGATGGCGACCACGTTGCCGAGCGATTTGCTCATCTTCTCGCCGCTCATCGTGACCCAGCCGTTGTGCAGCCAGTACCGAGCGAAGCCGTCGCCGGCACCGTGGCTCTGAGCGATCTCGTTCTCGTGATGCGGAAAGATCAAATCCATTCCGCCGCAATGAATGTCGAACTCGGCACCGAGCAGCGAGGTCGCCATCGCCGAGCACTCGAGGTGCCAGCCGGGACGCCCGTCGCCCCACGGCGTCGGCCACGACGGCTCCCCGGGCTTGGTGGCCTTCCACAGCGTGAAGTCACGGGGATCGCGCTTGCCGGTGCCCGCGCTCTCACCCTGGTGTACGTCCTCGAGCCGGTGGCCGGAGAGGCTTCCGTAGTCGGGCAGACTGCGCACGTCGAAGTAGACGTTGCCGTCGGCGGCGTACGCGTGACCGCGCTCGATGAGACGCTCCATGTACTGCACCATCTGGGTGATGAAGCCCGTGGCACGCGGCTCCGCCGAGGGCGGCAGCACACCGAGGGCGTCGTAGGCCCGGGTGAACTCCCTCTCGTGCGTGGCCGCCCATTCCCACCACGGACGGCCCGCTTCGGCGGCCTTGTTCAAGATCTTGTCGTCGATGTCGGTGACGTTGCGGACGAAGAGCACGTCCAACCCGCGGTAGGCGAGCCACCGCCGCAGCACGTCGAACGCGATGCCGCTCCGGACGTGACCGATGTGGGGAACGCCCTGAACCGTCGCACCGCACAGGTACACCGATGCCGTTCCGGGACGAAGGGGAACGAAGTCGCGAACCTCGCGGGCAGCCGAGTCGTAGAGGCGTAGAGTCACGGCCTGCGATTCTACTTGAGGGCCAGCAGTGCGGTGGCCACCGCCGCGATGCCCTCGCCGCGTCCTGTCAGACCCAGTCCGTCGCTGGTGGTGCCGGAGACCGAGACCGGTGCCCCCAGCAGATCGGACAGCACCCGCTGGGCCTCCGCACGACGCGGCCCGACCTTCGGCCGCTCCCCGATGATCTGCACCGAGGCGTTCACCAGAGCGAAGCCCGCCTCGTCGAGAAGGCCGCGGACGTGGCCGAGCATCGCCGCGCCGGTGACCCCGGACCACTCCGGTCGCCCCACGCCGAAGACCGCGCCGACATCGCCCAGCCCGGCGGCCGAGAGCAGTGCGTCGCAGAGTGCGTGAACGCCGACGTCGCCGTCGGAGTGCCCCGAGCAGCCGTCGGCGTCGTCGAAGAGCAGCCCCAGCATCCAGCAGGGTCGGCCGGCCTCGATCGGGTGGACGTCGGTCCCGACGCCGACGCGCATGTCCATCGCAGACACTCAGTGCTCCTGTGCGGTGATGAGCCTGGCCAGTGCCAGGTCGAACTGGGTGGTCACCTTGAACGCCATCGCGTCACCCTGGATCACTCGAACCGGGATGCCCAGGGCTTCGACCAGTCCGGCGTCGTCGGTGGCGTCTGCCTGTGCGTCGTGCGCCCGGCGCAGTACCTGTGCGGTGAAACCCTGCGGGGTCTGCACGGCACGCAACTCCGACCGGTCGGGAGTGTCCCGCACCAAGCCGTCGGCGTCGACCCGTTTGAGGGTGTCGGCGACCGCGATTCCCGGGACCACCGCGTCGGCGCCGCCCCGGAGCGCGGTGACCACCGAGGCGAAGAGTGCCGGCGGGGTTAGAGCCCGGGCCGCATCGTGCACCAGGATCAGTTCCGCGTCGGGCACGGCCGCCAGACCGGCCCGGACCGAATCGCTCCGCTCGGCTCCGCCCGGCACCACGACGGCGTCCGGGACGAGCGCCGCGGCGCGGTCGAGCAGTTCCGGAGGTGCGGCCACGACGATGACGTCGACGACGCCGGACCTGCGTGCCGCCGAGGCGCTCAGCTCGAGCAGCGTGACGCCGTCGAGCTCGACGAACGCCTTCGGCACGGTCTCACCGAGACGTGTACCTCTTCCCGCTGCCGGGATCAGTGCGGCTACCGGGCCACTGCCTGCTGTCAGGACGCCGCAGCCAGGATCTCGTCGAGCATGCTGTCGGCCTTGGCGTCGTTGGTGTGCTGTGCGAGCGAGAGCTCGTCGACCAGCACGCGCCGGGCCCGGGTCAGCATGCGCTTCTCGCCTGCCGACAGACCGCGGTCCTGCTCGCGGCGCCACAGATCGCGGACGATCTCGGCCACCTTGATGATGTCGCCGGAGATCAGCTTCTCCTGATTGGCTTTGAATCGGCGGGCCCAGTTGGTGGGCTCCTCCGTGTGCGGTGCGCGCAGCACCTGAAAGACCTGATCCAGACCCTCCTGGCCGACCACGTCGCGCACACCGACGTAATCGAGCTTGCTGGACGGGATCTGAACTGTCATGTCACCGTCGGCAACCTTCAGGACCAGGTACTCGATCTCTTCACCCTTGATGGTCCGAATGACGATGTCTTCGACTCGAGCAGCACCGTGATGGGGGTATACAACGGTGTCGCCAACTTTGAAATTCAATGTCCACTGCCCCTTTCGAATGTAACCAGTCTAACACGCGAGGGCCGACAGCCTTCTCCAACGGTGCAGGTCAACCGAGGTGCAAGCAGGTGAACGACGGTATTTGCGCCCCGCCTGCCACCTTCGGGAAGCACAGTTGCACGCCTGAACCGAACGGCCCGGCGCTAATATCATCGGGACAATCTGGCGACCCGGGCGAACTTTTCCCGGCCTCGCCAACTACGCTGCGTAGTGAGAGTTCGCATCACCGGCGGACAACGCGACGACCACCCCGGAGGAAATGGTGTCAGTGCTCAATCGGTCCACCCGCCGTCTGGCCTCGGCCGCCGCTGTCGGCGCGCTCGGCATCGCGATCGCCCTCGGCACCACGGCCTGCGGTGCGGGAAAGATCTCGCAGACCGCGAATCAGGAGCCGGCGGTCAACGGCGCGAGCGGATCCATCACTCTGACCCCGTCCGAGTACGACGGCCAGGAGATGTCGAACGGATCGATCGCGATCCGCAATGCGCATGTGCTGTACCCGGTCTCGAAGGCCGACCAGATCTTCGGCGACGGCGGACCGTTCGCCCTCGCGTTCAACATCGCCAACGACAGCCCCACTCGCGTGGTCAAGCTGCAGAGCGTCTCGGCGAAGACCGGCAACATCAAGCTGACGCCGCCGACCTCGACCACCGGCGGCGACCCCGCCTCCATCGCCCCCGGAAAGGCCCTGCTGGCCGGACAGCCGTCCGGCTCGGATCCGGATCTGGCCGCCGGAGCGGACAGCCGCTGGACGGTGGAGCTCACCAACGCCGGCGACACCGTCGCCGCCGGTCTGACCGTCCCGATCACCTTCAACTTCGCCGTCTACGACCTGGGCGGCAAGCAGGTCGAGACCGTGTCGACCACCGTCGACACCCCGGTCGACGGCGGCACGCTCAACGAGCGCCAGGACGTAGTCCGCGACGTGCAGGGCGAGAGCGAGCACTGAGCCGCACCGAACTCCTCACAGCGGCGCCCCGGTCACTCGACCCGGGGCGCCGCTCTTGTCGTACCGGTCGCCTACAGTGTCTGCGTGGCCGGACGGACCGGGTGACGAGCGCGTCGGCGGACAGGGGAAGACATGGCTAAGACCCGATCGGTGTTCCGCTGCTCCGCATGCGGTCACCAGGTGGCGAAGTGGTTCGGCAGATGCCCCGAGTGCGGCGAATGGGGAACCATCGCCGAATCGGCGCCGGCGGCCGCCGCCTCACGCACCGGCACCACGTCGGTGGCACCGTCCAGTCCGGCCGTCCGCATCACCGAGGTGGTCTCCGGAGCGGTGGGCTCATGCCCCACCGGCATCGCCGAGTTCGACCGCGTGCTCGGCCGCGGAGTGGTCCCCGGTTCGGTGATCCTGCTCGCGGGCGAGCCCGGGGTCGGCAAATCGACACTCCTGCTCGAAACCGTGAAACACTGGGCGGCGCAAGGCAAGACGGCCCTGTACGTCACCGGGGAGGAGTCGGCCGGCCAGGTCCGGCTTCGCGCCGAACGCACCGACGCGGTGCACGAGAACATCTACCTGGCGTCGGAGACCGACCTCGCGACGGTGCTCGGACACGTCGAGGCGGTGGCGCCCACCCTGCTGATCGTCGACTCCGTGCAGACGATGGTCGCGACGGGCACCGACGGCGTCACCGGCGGTGTCACGCAGATCCGGGCGGTCACCACCGCACTGGTCTCGCTCGCCAAGACGAGCGGAATCGCCGTGATCCTGGTCGGTCACGTCACCAAGGACGGCACCGTGGCCGGTCCCCGCTCACTGGAGCATCTGGTGGACGTGGTGCTGGCCTTCGAAGGCGACCGCCACTCGTCGCTGCGGATGATCCGGGGCATCAAGAACCGATTCGGCCCCTCCGACGAAGTCGGCTGCTTCGAGCAGCGGTCCGACGGCATCCATCAGGTCAGCGACCCGTCGGGCATCTTCGTACACCACCACGAGTCCGATGTCGCGGGCAGCGCCGCCCTGGTCGCGATGGACGGCCGCCGCGCCCTCGTCGGCCAGATCCAGGCGCTGCTCAACGACACCCAGATGACCTCGCCCAGGCGCGCGGTCTCCGGTCTGGACTCGGCGCGTGTGGCGATGATGCTCGCCGTCGCCGAGAAGCACGCGGGCATCAAGGCCAGCACCAAGGAGGTCTACGCCTCCACCGTCGGCGGGATGAAAGTCACCGAGCCGGCCGCCGACCTGGCGATCTTCCTGGCGCTCTACTCGTCGCACCACAACGTCGCGGTACCGTCGTCGACCGTCGCGATCGGCGAGGTCGGCCTCGCCGGCGAGGTCCGCCGTGTGTCGTCGGTGGGCCGCCGAGTCGCCGAGGCCAAACGGCTCGGGTTCGGGCACGCGATCATTCCCGCCGGAACGCAGGACGAGGATCTGCCGCGCGGAATCCGCATCAGCCGGGTCAACAACCTCCTGGAGGCACAGTCGGCGGCGACGGCGCGGTCGGACTACGCTCAGGCCCCGTTCTGATGCCCTGAGGGATGCACCGCGCGATCGCGGTATCCGGCGAAGTGCTTCTCGAGATCGATGGCGATGAACAGCCCGTGCGCCGCGGCGACGGGCTCCTGGGGATCGCCGAGATGGGCGACGGCGCGCGTGTAGACCTTGCGGCGCACGCCCCCGAGGATCTCACCGGTGAACTGCACGGTGGAGCCCAGCGGAATCGGCTTGGCGTAGTCGATCTCCAGGTGCCCGGTCACCACCGGCATGCGGAGCAGCAGCGGCGAGGTTCCCATCACCTCGTCGAAGGCGGTGGAGAGGAGTCCGCCGTGGATCACGCCGGGACCGCCCTGCATCCAGTCCTCCACCTTCATCGATGCGGACACCGTGAGCCCCTCGCCCGCGATCACGTCGATTCGCAGGCCCACCGGCGCGTCGGCGCCGCATCCGAAACACATACTGTGATGCAGGTTGATTCGACGGCCGGGCGACGTCGCCTTCGGGTCGCGGGACAGTGGCTCGATGTCTGCGGGCAGCACGAATGAGGTCTTCACGTACCGCTACCCTAGTTCAGGTGACCGACACCGTTATCCCCGAGTCCAGCCGCGCCGAGCAGATCCGTTCCGCGCTCCGCCGCGTGGCTCCGGGGACCGGGCTTCGCGACGGACTCGAACGCATCCTCCGCGGCGGCACCGGCGCGCTGATCGTCCTCGGATACGACGACGACACCGAGCGGCTCTGCGACGGCGGTTTCCACCTCGACATCGAGTTCGCCCCCACCCGTCTGCGCGAACTGTCGAAGATGGACGGCGCCGTGGTGCTCTCCGACGACGGCAAACGGATCGTGCGCGCCAACGTCCAGCTGATGCCCGATCCCACCATCCCCACCGAGGAGTCGGGCACACGGCACCGCGCCGCCGAGCGGACCGCCATCCAGACCGGGGTCCCGGTGATCTCGGTGAGTGCGTCGATGTCGATCGTGAGCGTGTACGTGGGCGGGCAGCGTCGCGTCGTCGAGAACCCGGACGCCATCCTCTCGCGCGCCAACGTCGCGCTCACCACGCTCGAACGCTACAAGTCTCGCCTCGACGAGGTCAGCAGCCAGCTCTCGCGCGCGGAGATCGAGGACTACGTGCTGCTGCGCGATGCGATGAGTGCCGCCCAGCGGATGGAGATGGTCCGACGCGTCTCGGTCGAGATCGACGAGTACGTCCTCGAACTCGGAGTCAACGGCAGGCAGGTGTCGCTGCAGTTGGAGGAGTTGATCAACGACAACGACACGATGCGCGAACTGCTGGTGCGCGACTACCACGCGAGCCCGGAGCCGGCCAGCACCGAACAGGTGCGCCAGATACTCGAAGCGGTGGAGTCGCTCTCGGACGCCGATCTGCTCGATCTGACGATGGTGGCCGGGGCCTTCGGCTACCCGACCTCGCTCGAGGCCCAGGACACCGCGATGAGCCCCCGCGGCTACCGTCTGCTGGCCCGCATCTCCCGCCTGCAGTTCGGCCACATCGACCGGCTCGTCCGTCATTTCGGCACCCTGCAGTCGCTGCTCGCGAGCAGCGCAGCCGATCTTCAGTCGGTCGAGGGCATCGGGAGCATCTGGGCCCGGCACATCCGGGAGGGGCTCTCGCGGCTCGCCGAGAGCAGCCTCGAACGGTTCGACTGACGTCGGATCGCTACTGCTGTGCGGGTGCCTGCGCCGGAGCGACGAAGTTGAACGTGATCGGCGCCGACTCGCGCTCGGCCAGCTTCGCGGTGGCCTGGTAGCCGCCCGCCGCCACCTGGACGCGCTTCTTGGTGCATCCGGGATTGCTGGTGGTGCCCGACCAGGTGATGGTGTCGGTGACCTGCTGGCCCGGCGCAAGAACCTGGATGTTCACGCCTTTGTCCGGCGCGCAGTCCTGCGCCGACCACAGCGTCCGGCTTCCGTCCAGCGTGCGGACGATGACGTTCTGGGCGGCCTTGCCCACGTCGCGCGAACAGGCGGCGAGTCCGCCGTTGGTGGTGACGATCGTGAAGACCGGCTGGTCGCCGACGGTGTATGTGGGCTTGTCCGTGTAGAGCACCACCGACAGGCTCTGGTCGGAGCATCCGGGAGCACCGGCGTCCGCGGCGGGTGCGTCGGACTGCTGCGCGGGCGCGGGGGCGGGAGCCGAGGGCGTGGCACTCGGATCGCCGCCCTGGCCGTGCTCGCCTCCGCCGCTTGGCGCCTCACTGCTCGGCGGGGCGCTCTCCACTGCGGTCGAAGGCGCCGCGGGCTCGGTCGAGGACTTCGCCGCGGCGTTCTTCGAGTCGGGGGTGCTGTCGGAACCGCCGCTGAGCCAGACGATCAGGAGGATGACCACAACGATCGCGACGACCGCCCCGACGCCGGCGACGAGGCGCCGGCGCCAATACACCTCGGGCGGCAGTGGTCCTTGCGGTTCAATCACGCCCTCAACGGTATCGCCGCTCCCCTGTCAAGAGCAGCGAGGCCGTCCGGCGTGTCGTCGATTCCGCCGACCGAGGGCTCACTCGCCGATGTCGCCGATCACCTCGACCATCTCGACCTGACCGTCTTCGAGACGGTACGTGAGGCCGACGACGGCGAGCGTCCCCTTCTCGACCCGGTCGGCGATGATCTGGCTGCGGTCCATCAGCAGATGCACCGTCTCCTTCACGTGCCTGCCGATGAACCCGTAGTAGTCGTCGATGCCCTCGGCGCGTCCGGCCAGAATGCTCGGCATCACCTTCTCGACGATCGTCCGCACGTAGCCGTTCGGGAGGGTGTTGTTGTCGAGGGACTCGAGCGTCGAGCCGACGGCACCGCAGCTGCTGTGGCCGAGCACCACGATCAGCGGAACATTCAGAACGTCGGGGCCGAACTCGATGGTTCCGAGAACCGCTTCGTCGAGCACATGGCCGGCGGTGCGGACCACGAACATGTCGCCGAGCCCCTGGTCGAAGATGATCTCCGCGGCCAGCCGCGAGTCGCCGCAGCCGAACAGAACCACGTGCGGCTTCTGGCCGGAGACCAGAGCGGCCCGCTGGTCGCTACTCTGGTTCGGATGAATCGACCCCCCACCGACGAAACGCTCGTTGCCTTCTTTGATGACCTGCCATGCTTGCGCGGGGGTTAAGTTCTCCATGAGCGCAAGTATGCCACCGCGCGATGTACTCGATTGGTTCACCCGTGCCCGTCGACCGCTGCCGTGGCGCGAACCGGGCATACCCGGCTGGCACATTCTGATCAGCGAGATCATGCTCCAGCAGACTCCAGTCGCGCGCGTCCTCGAGCCCTGGCAGGAATGGGTGCGGCGGTGGCCGGTTCCGTCCGCGATGGCCGCCGAGACCACCGGAGAAGTGGTCCGCGCGTGGGGCCGGCTGGGGTATCCCCGGCGCGCGATGCGGCTCCACGAATGCGCGGGCGTCCTGGCCGCCGAGCACGGCGACGTGGTCCCCGACGACGTCGACACCCTGCTCGCGCTGCCGGGGATCGGCGACTACACCGCCCGCGCCGTCGCGTGCTTCGCCTACGGCCGATCGGTCCCGGTGGTCGACACCAACGTGCGCAGGGTGATAGCCCGCGCGGTGCACGGCCGGGCGCAGGCCGGAAATCCCGCCAAGCGCGATCTGGCGGAGGCCGCGGCACTGTTGCCCGACGACGGCACCGCGCCGACGTTCTCGGCCGCGGTGATGGAGCTCGGGGCGCTCGTGTGCACTGCGCGCAACCCGCGGTGCGAGGAATGCCCCCTGCTCGGCAGCTGCCGCTGGGTGGCGCGCGGACGACCCGCCCACGACGGTCCCCCGCGTCGCACCCAGAAGTTCGAGGGCACCGACCGCCAGGCCCGCGGACGGCTCCTCGATGTGCTGCGCAGCGGTCGCGGCCCCGTCGAACGCGCCCGCCTCGACCTCGCGTGGACCGCCGACCCCGCCCAGCGCGACCGCGCGCTCGACTCACTGCTCGTCGACGGGCTCATCGAGGTCAACGACGACGGATTGTTCTGCCTAGCCGGCGAGGCCTGACAGGAAGGCCTCCACCGCGCCCCGGTACACGCCGGGGCGGTCGTCGTGAACCAGGTGCCCGGCGCCGGGAACTCGCAGATAGGCCGACTGCGGGTACCGCGCCTGACCGCCGCGGACGGCCATGTCTGCCATCTGCCCGGGCGGCGTCACGGAGTGCTCCGCCTCCACCAGCAGCGCGGGCACGTCGACCGCCTCCCACTGCGCCCAGAAGTCTCTGGTGCCCCACTCCTCGGCTATCGCTGCCCAGACGGGGATGCTGCCGTGGAGGCGACCGTCGTCGAAGGCCTCGTAGAAGTACCGGCCGGCGACGTCTCCGAACATCGCGACCGCCTCGTCGAGCCCGGCGAATCGTTCGGGCCAGCTGTCGAACCACGGGGCCCAGTCGCCGGTGGTGCGGCCGCGGAAATCCGGCGCCATGTCCTCGACCACGATCGCGCTCACCAGTTCGGGGAACTCGGCTGCCGCGCACCACGCGTGCAGCCCGCCCATCGAGTGACCCACGAGTACGGCGGGTCCGCGGTCGATCCAGGTGATCACCTCTCCGACGTCCGCGACGAACCGCTCGGTGGCGATGTCCTCGGGCGCGGGCGGGCGCGAATCGTCGAACCGGCCCTGATGGTAGGCGGCGTCGAAGGTGAACACTCGTCCGTAGCGGCGCAGCCAGGGAATCTGACGGCTCCAGGTGCGTCCGCGGCCCATCAGTCCGTGCAGCAGAACGATCGCCCCGAGCCCGCCCTCGTCCCTGTCGAGGCCGCCGTAGTCCAGGAGTCCATTCACGACTCTCGACCCTAATCCGGCGGGCGGTTCGTCAGTAGGCTGGACGGCATGGCAATTGTGAAGATCAACGCGATCAAGATCCCCGAAGGCGCCGGCCCCGAACTGGAGAAGCGCTTCGCCGCGCGTGCGGGAGTGGTGGACGAGGCCGAGGGATTCCTCGGTTTCCATCTGCTGCGTCCGGTCAAGGGCGAGGACCGGTACTTCGTCGTCACGCATTGGAAGGACGACGCGAGCTACCAGGCGTGGGCCGGTGGCGATGCCCGCGCCGCGCACAAGAGCGACCGCAAACCCGTCGCCACCGGAGCCGACCTCCTCGAGTTCGAGGTCGTGATCGAGGTCGAGCCGAAGTCCTGACGGATCGTCACGCACACGTCTTTCGCGCCAAGACGCTGGCAGTGATTTAGAACGTGTTCTAGTATCGAGGAAATAAGGTTTCCCGATACTAGGAGCACGTATGACCGAGCCCATCGAGACCACCCAGCTCTACATCGGCGGGAAGTGGGTCGCACCGCATTCCTCGCAGATTCTCGAGGTGTTCTCGCCCGCCACCGGCGAGAAGGTGGGCTCGGTCCCGCTGGCCGACGAGGTCGACGTTGACAACGCCGTCCGCGCCGCCCGCGAAGCGTTCGACTCCGGCGTGTGGCGCAACACGCCGCCGGCCCAGCGAGCTGCGGTGATCCGTCGGGCAGCGGAGCTGATCAATGAGCGCGGCGGCGAGATCTGCGCCCTCGTCTCGGCCGAGATGGGCGCCACTCCCGGCGACGTCGCGACCCTGCAGCAGCTGGCCGGGACCGGGGTCCTGAACGCCTATGCGGACGCCGCCGACGCATACGAATGGGAGGAGAAGCGGACCGGCCTGTTCGGCGAGAGCCTCGTGGTCCGCGAGCCCGTCGGGGTGGTCGGTGCGATCATCGCGTGGAACGTCCCGCTGTTCCTTTTCTGCAACAAGTTCGGCCCCGCTCTGGCGGCCGGCTGCTCCATCGTGCTCAAGCCCGCCCCCGAGACGCCACTGAACGCGAATCTCCTGGCTGAGATCTTCACCGAGGCGGGCATTCCGGAGGGCGTGATCTCCGTGGTACCCGGCGGCATCGAGACCGGCCAGGCGCTCGTCGATCACCCCGACGTCGACAAGATCACGTTCACCGGCTC
Organism: Gordonia sp. LUNF6; assembly: GCF_047041125.1. Taxonomy (NCBI): domain Bacteria; kingdom Bacillati; phylum Actinomycetota; class Actinomycetes; order Mycobacteriales; family Gordoniaceae; genus Gordonia; species Gordonia sp. LUNF6. The sequence goes on along the minus strand of NZ_CP178181.1, from coordinate 559,927 downwards.
CACCGCGGCGGGCCGCGCCATCGCCGGACGCTGCGGTGACCAGCTCAAGCGCTGCTCGCTGGAACTTGGAGGCAAGTCCGCGGCCATCGTCCTCGAAGACGCCGACATCGCCGCCAGCGCGCCGATGCTCGTCTTCTCGGGCATCCTGAACTCCGGCCAGGCCTGCGTCGCACAGACGCGCGTGCTGGTCCCCCGCAGCAAGCACGACGAGGTGGTCGACGCGATGGTCGCGGTTGCCTCCACCTTCACCCCGGGACTGCCCGACGACCCGGAGACGAAGGTCGGCCCGATCATCAACGACAAGCAGCACGCCAAGGTCACCGGCTACATCGCCAAGGGCAAGTCGGAGGGGGCCACCGCCGTTCTCGAGGTGCCCGCACCGGAGATCGGCACCGGCAACTTCGTCGGTCCCACCATCTTCACCGGCGTCACCAACGACATGACGATCGCCCGCGAAGAGATCTTCGGTCCGGTGATCAGCGTGATCGCCTACGACGATCTCGACGAGGCCATCGCCATCGCCAACGACTCCGACTACGGCCTCGCGGGCTCGGTCTGGACCACCGACATCGACAAGGGTGTCGAGGTCGCCAAGCAGATCCGCACCGGAACGATGGGCATCAACTGGTACGCGATCGACCCGTCGTCGCCCTTCGGCGGCTACAAGAAGTCCGGCATCGGCCGAGAGAACGGCCGCGAAGGACTCGAGAGCTACCTCGAGCACAAGGCCATCCTCATGCCGATGGGTTACACCTCGTAGCGCTCCCTCCCAAGAGCCGGCGCCCGCCTCCGAATCACCCCGGAGGCGGGCGCCATTTCATTCAGCGCCTGCGGCTCACACCCCGGCGAACGCCCGGACAGTCCGCTCCGCCACAGCCGCGACGTACGCGGCATCGGCGACGTCGTCAGTCATCAGGATCCGGAAGTAGAGCGGACTCGCGGCGGTCTCCAGAAACTCCCGCACATCGGTAGTCGACGGGAGTTCCCCTCGAGCGACAGCGCGCTCGACGATGACACCGCTGCGCAGGAACCGCTCATCCCAGAAGGCGGCGCGAGCGCGGCGTACGTCGTCCTCTGCCACGTCCACCATCACCGCCGCCTCCACGACCGCGCGAATCGCGCGGTCCCCCAGCGCCTCGACGATGCCCGACAGGAGCAGTTCGAGGTCGCCTCGCAACGAGCCGGTGTCGGGCGTCGCGACGTTCGTGCGAGCGAACCGAGTCAGGATGTCGCCGATGAGTGCCGCTTTCGTCGACCATCGGCGGTAGACGGTCGTCTTGTTGACACCAGCGCGATCCGCCACGTCGGTGAGTTGCAGTCCCGCGTACCCGACTTCCGCGAGGATCTCGAGCGTCGCCTGGTGAACCGCTGCGACCACCCGGGCGGAACGACCGCCCGGACGTCGACGTTCGGATACCGCATCGCCGGTCATCTCCGCTCAGTCCCTTTCATCGCCGCACTCGTCGAACCCAGACAAACGCAACTATAGTTGCTTTAGACTCCAGTGGCGACCGACGGACGGAGCTTTCGAGTGAACGAGAACGATGTGACGATCACAGCCGTGATCGATGGCCGCAGAGTCGGCCGCGACGAAGTGCTCGCCTGGGAGGCGCGCCGGATCCCGCGAGCCTCAAGGAAACTCGGCATGAAGGCTCCCTCGGGTCCGGTCGAAGATATGCGGCGCGCGTTCTGCGATGGCAAGTTCGAGCTGGGGGTCGATGAGATCCGGCGCCGCCTGGCCCGCGACATCCGACTGTCGGATGCGGTCGCACGCGTCACCGGCGGGCTGTCGGGAGGTCGCAGAGCCACCAGCGTCTGTGATCTGTATGTAGAGGGCGGGGACGCTCAGGGGTTCGTGGACTGGTTCTCGGATGCGGGCCGCGACGATTATGCGTGGAGCATGGTCGTCGCGAGTCCGGACCACTTCATCATCGACAGCACGGCGGACGGCAGGCAGGAGGTGATCGAGACGACCGGTGGCAGTCCCTTCGCAACCCGGTTCTTCGTCGACTACGACGACACCTCCCGGCTGACCACCGCGCGGGATCCGGCGTTCGCACTCGAACTCGCCGGAGTCGCTCGGACCGGCGCGGATACGGCAGTCGGCGGCGTACGTCATCAGCTTCGCGACGACAGGTACGGCTTTCACCTCCGCGCGTGCGTGGAGTTCCCGAAACTCATGGCACCGCAGATGGTTAAAGAACACCGCTGGCATCTCGCGTGCGAGTTCAGCAATTGGATCGAAGGAGCCTTCTCCGCCTGACCGGTTGGACGGGCTCGAGTGAGTGCCGCGGTGGCGGTTCGCGGATCAGCGGATGTCACGCGGTTTCGACTCGCTTCGCTCGCTCAACCAGCCTGGGGGAAAGACCGCTCAACCAGCCTGGGAAGAGCCACTGGACCAGCCTGGGATGGACCCGCTCAACCAGCCTGGGACCAGCCTGCCGAGGGCTTCAACCAGACCGGAGCCGCTCGGAGAGCGGCGCGAGGCTCAGCCCGCGGGCGTCGACTGCGGTGCCGGAGAGCTCGGGGCGCTCGGAATGGGCACGGCGTTCGACGGCGGCGTCTCGCCACCGGACTGCACGTTCTTCTGCAGACTGTCGTCGGTGAGGATGTCGATCTCGTTGATCTTCCAGTCGTCGCCCTGCTTCTCCATGCCGAAGATCAGGCGGCTCTTGTCGACCTGAACGTCTTCGGCATTGTTCCGGGTCGACGACTGGTTGATGAACAGCAGCACCTTCGCGGTGTCGCGGGTGTTCTCCATGACGCCGGAGTCCTGAACCGTCACGACGGTCGAGACCCCCTCCTGCTTGACGCCCTCGGCCACCTTCGACTCGACGATGTGCTTCTGATAGTCCTTCTGGGCCCCGCCCGTGAGCCGGCCCATCGTGGTGTTGATGTGCGCGTCGACGGTCTTCGAGTTCCACGAGAACATGTCCACGACGTACGTCTGCGCAGCCGACAGCGCGGAGTCACGCGCCCGCTCCTGCGCGGCCGCGTTCGCGTAGACGATGCCCAGCGCGATCGTCACGCCGACGACGATCACCACGATCAATCCCAGTACCGGCAGCAGCCAGCGCTGCACTCGACTCATCACGCCACCCAATCGAAGTACGTCATCTTCAGCTCACCATTGATGCGTGTCATGTCCACGCGGGCGCGGAAGGTCGTCGACTCGCTGCTCTTCGGGTCGTTCTTCGGGTGGCCCTCCCAGCCGTACACGATGAGCACCGAGCCCTCGTCCTCGTCGGCCTTCGACACCGCGTCGGCGAGAATCGTCGTCTTGGTGACCAGGTCGCCCTTGCGGACCATGTCCGCGACCTGCTTCATGTTCTCCTGGAACATCTGCTTCGCGCGGCCACTGGTCTTGTCGATCGCGTTCTTGTACATCTGGTCGGCGTTCTGCGGGTCGAGCGTGGTCATCGACACCACCATCTGCTGGGCGAAGGTGGAGTATTCGGCCCGCCACTGCCGCTGCTGCTCGATCTGGTGGTACTGGTAGCCGAACACGCCCGACAGCACCGCGCCGATCACCAGGACGAGCGACGTGAGCACCACCGCGACGATCATCAGCTTCGAGCCGTCGCCGGCCTTCTGCCGCGTGGACTTGCGCACCACACCGCGGCTGCGCCGACGCTCACGGTATCCGGCGCTGCGCTCCACCTCTTCGGGGTCGGGCTCCGGTTCCGGTTCGGCGGCCGGGGCCTCGTCGACCGGCTCGGCCGGCTGCTCGGTCTCGGTCTCCACGGCCGGTTCGGCCTCGGACTTCTTCGGCTTCTTGCGTCGTCGGCTCAGCGGACTGGAGCGGCGGACAACGTCGTCTTCGGGCGAGTTCAGGACTCCACCGTCTTCGTGATCAGGTCGTACCATTTCTGCTTCTTGCCCTGCGCCTGCTGATTCTCAGCGGTCACATAGGTCTTTCCGTCGGGTCCGATGAATTGTCCCGTCTGCGGATCGTAGGTGGTCGCGTAGACCGCCGGCGACGGATCGTAGTCGCTCGGGGTTCCCGGCACCACGCGCCCGGCCGGCTGCTTCGGCAGGTCGGTGCCCGGCAGGCCGTTCGGGAAGGCGACGTTGTCGCGCTTGGAGGGAACGAAACCGGTCTTGCACTCCTCGGGTGTCGGAGCACGGCGGCCCGGATACTCGACGCACGGGAAGTTTCGTGCGCCTCGGACCGCGGCCTGAGCGTCTTGCGGAAGCCGGCAGAGCAGGCCCGGCGGCAGGTCGCGGGCATCCTGCTCTGACGGGAAACGCCATTGGTCGGTCGGCATGAACCCGACAGTACAGGTCGGCGGATCCTGGAAGCCGAGCGTGAAGTTCACGTTGGGACCGTGCCGGTTGGAGCCGGAGTTGATCGCGGTGATCAGCGCGGAGAGCACGCGCGGATACAACACGATCGTCTGCCGCAGATTCGGCAGATACACCGCCTGCGTGTGCGCGGCCACCGACAGATTCGAGATCGCCAGCGGGAACGAGTCACTCATGTCCTCGAACAGTTTCTGCGCCTGCGACGCCACACCGGGACCCTTGGCGAGGATGTCGGTGATGTCGGGGCGGCTGGCGCGGAGCTGATCGGTCACCTTCGTCAGATCCTTGGTCCACGAGCGGATCTGGTCGGCGGTGCGGTTCTGGGTCGCCAGTATCGGCCCGGCCTGATCGACCAGATCGATGGTGGCGTCCACGTTCTTGTTCAACGCGCCGACGAAGAGCACCATCGAGTCCATCAATCGCTGAAGATCCTCACCGGTGCCGTTGAACGCGGTGAAAGCCTCGTCCATCACCGAGCGGAGCTTGGTGTCGCTGACCTGGTTGAGCAGCGCGTCGGCTTGGTCGAGCATCGAGGAGATCTCCACCGGGACATCGCTGCTCGTGACCGTCGCACCATTGCCCAGGTTGTCGCTCGACGGGTTCTTGGGCGGCTCGAAGTTCACGAACTGCTCGCCGACCGCCGAGACGCTGCGGACCGAGGCCGCGGAGTTCGCAGGGATGTCGGTGCCGGAGTCGATCGTCAGCGTCGCCGAGACGCCCGTCGGCGTCAGACGGACGCCGGTGACCTTGCCGACGTCCACCCCGCGGTAGCTGACGTTGGCGTTCTCGTAGAGGCCACCGGTCGACGGCAGTTCCAGCGTCATCGTGTAGGTGCCGATCCCGAACATCTGCGGGAGCCGGATGTAGAACACCGCCATCGCGACCATCGAGATGACCGTGACGATGCTGAAGATGATCAGCTGCACACGGACGAAATGCGTGATCTTCATCAGTTGCCGCCCTGGATCTTCGGAAGCAGGTCGAGCGGCGAGGGATTCGCCGAATTCTGCTGCTTACGCTCTGTCGGCCCCTTCTTCAAGGGCGCCGAGTACGGATTCGCACCCTGCTTGGCCCCACCCGCCGGCTTGCCGACGACGGTCTCCGGCCCGGCCGCGGTCACCGAGGCGACCATCGTCTTGCCCAGTCGGTTCCAGGTCAGGTCGAGCACGAGATCGGAGTTGACGTAGTCGCCCTTCACGATCGTCGGAATCAGATCCTCGACGAACGGGAAGGTCAGCAGGATCCGCAGTGAGTTGGTGAGCGCCGGACCCGTCATCGACAGCTGATCGAGCAACTCGCGCACATTCGGCACGATCGTCTTGATGTCGTCGCTGTTCTCGCGGAGCACCTCGTTGGCGGTGGCCGAGAGCTTGCCGACCCCGTCCATCGCGCTGGTCAGATTCTTGCGCTGATCCACGAGCAGTTGCAGAATCCTCGGGCCGCTCTCCAGCGCACGCTGGACGGTCGGCGTCTGGCGGTTGATCGTCTCCGCCAGCCGATCGAGGCCGGACATGGCGTCGATGATGTTGTCCGTCTGCGTGTTCAAGTCGGAGACCAGGGTGTTCAGCCGCGGGATGAGGCTCTTGAGCGTCCCCTCGTTACCTCCGACGATCTGGTCCAATTCGTGGACCACGTCGCCCATCTGCGACAGTCCGCCGCCGTTGAGGACCACCGACAGCGAGCTCAGCACCTGTTCGGTGGTCGGATACATGCACGGATCGACCGTCTGCGCCGAGGTGATGTCGGGGATCTTCTTGGGATCGGTCTGGGCCAGGTTCTGCTGCTCCGGGCAGTTCGGCAGCGCCAACGAGCCGCCTTCACGGAGATACTGCCCGCTCGGGTGGTCGGGCGGAACGATCGCGATGTGCGACGAGCCGAGCACGCTGGTCATCCCGATCATCGCGTGCGAACCGACCGGCACCTTGACGTCCCCGTTCAGTCGGAGCGTCACCTTCGCGGTCCAGTCGTCGATCGTGATGTCGCCGACGCTGCCGACGGTCGCGTCGTTCATCATCACCGGCGCGTTGCGCACCAGGCCCGCGGCCGACGGGATGCGAGCGGTGATCCGGTAGGCGTCCGAACCCGTTCCCGCGGCACCGACGGCCGACACCGTGGAGATGGTGCCGCTGCTGCAGCCCGCCATGACGGGGACGACGATGAGGCCCGCACACGCCACGGCGGCGACCAATTTCTTCGACCTCATCAGCCCTCACCTCCGAACGGCACCAGCAGCTTCCCCAGCGGATCGGGATTGGCGTTGCGGCTGGCCGCATCGCGCTCACGCACGCCGGCCTGGGCGCGCTGCTTCACGCTCTCGTTCTGGTAGGTGATCTGGTCCGGATTCGCCGTACGCCCGATCACCGGGTTCGCCATGAAGGGCGGGTAGTTGACCACGACGTCCTTCATCACCGGACCGATGATGTCGACGCACTGCTCGATGTCCTTCTCGGTGTCGCCGGGGCGAGCGGTGGACGCCATCGATCCGCACAGCAGCGTGATCAGGTTGTTGCCCATGCCGAGACCGAAGACGCCGTCGAGCGACCCGGTCAGCGGGTTGTAGATGTTGAAGAAGTTGGCGAGCTGGTTGGGTGCGGAGTGCAGCAGGCCGCGCAGTTGCTCGTCCTTGCGCTTGAGCGTGCCGGTCAGCTGCGCCAACTTGCTCATTGTGGAGGTGACGACGCCGCTGTTGGTCCCGAGGAAGCCTTCGAGCTCACCGACCGCCTCGTTCAGATTCGTCATCGCATCGCCGAGATCGTCGCTGCTGCCTTCGAGCACGCTGCTGACGCTGGCCATCCGCCCGTTGAACTGCACCAACTGCTCGTGGCTCGTCGAGAGTGCGTCGGTCAGCTTCTGCAGGCTCTTGATGGTGGCGAAGACATCGTCGCGGTTGTCCGACAGCGTGCCCATGACCGTCGACATCTGCTTGATCGAGTCGGCGATCGCCTGGCCGTTGCCCGACAGGTTCTTATCCATCACGTTGATGGCGTCGGCGGCGGTGCCCGGCTCGGCGCCGTGCGGGCCGACGGCCTTGGTGAGCTCGTCGAGTTGCTTCTTGACGTCGTCCCACTCCATCGGCACGGCCGTCCGCTCCATCGGGATCGAGTCGCCGTCCTGCAGCTTCGCGCCCTTGTCGTACACCGGAGTCAGCTGGATGAACCGGCCGGACACGAGCGACTGCGCGACGATCACGGCACGCGCATCGGCCGGGATCGGGGTGTCGTCGTCGATGCGCATCGTGACCTTGACATCGCCGCGACGGGTCTCGATGGACGAGACCTTGCCGATATTGACGCCGATCACGCGCACCGGGTCGCCGCTGTAGAGGCCGCTCACCGACGGGAAATAGGCGGTGATGGTCCGCGTGGTCGCCTTCTGGACGCCGAGAAACACCCCGACGGCCAGCAGCACCAGTACGACGACTCCGGCGATGATCGCCCACACTCGTTTCGAGATGCCCACGTCAGCCTCCCGTTCCGTGACGCTGGCTGGGGTTCAGGTCATTGTTGTTCTGCGGTTGCTGCGGGATGGGCGTCGGGTACTGACGCTTGGGCGAGGGACGTCCCACGTCCGGGGCGCCCGCATCCGGCCCCTGGTTCCAGTTCTTCGGGAACAGCGGGTTACCCGAGTACTGGTAGAAGTACTTCGCCGCCTCGGGGTACTTGCGCTGCAGGACCTTCAGGAACGTGCCGAAGTAGTCGCCCCACGTCGGCAGTCCGACGAGCGAGGAGAAGTACGGTCCCGAGCTGACCGCCTCACCGAGGATGTTGGCGTACGGACCGAGGTTGTCGATCGCCTTGCCGAAGTTCTCCTCGTTGTCGTTGAGGATGTCGAGCACGCCGTTGAACTTGTCGAGCACCGGCTTCAGCTGAGCGTTGTTGTCTTCGACGAACCCGGTGATCTCGGCGGTGACGTCCTTGGTCCCCTTGATCACCTGACGCAGCGCTTCGCGGCGGATGTTGAGCTCGCCGAGCAGTGCATTGGCGTCGATCAACATGTCGCGGATCTGGTTGCTGCGCTGACCGACGATCTGGGTCACCCCGCGGGCCTGCCGCAGCAGGTCGCTGAGCGCGTTGTCGCGATCCGCGATCGCCTTCGACAGCCGGCTCACCCCCTCGACGGCCCCGCTGACATTGGCCGGTGTCTTCGAGAACGTCTCGGTGAGGGTTTCCAGCGCCTTGTTGAGCTGATCGGTGTCGGTGGTCGCCAGGGTGGAGGTCGCATCCTCCAGAGCGTCCGACAGCGAGTACGGCGACACGGTCGAGTCCACCGGGATCGACCCGCCGGGCTTGATCCGGCCGGTGCCGATCGGTGTGATCGTCAGATTGCGCCGTCCCAGGACGGTCTCGGTCTTGATCGCCGCGCGGGTGCGATCGCCCATGACGACCGTGTCGTTGAGCCGGAACCTGATCTTGGCCTTGAGTCCCTGATCGGTCTCGGCCAGGCTGATGCCCTCGACGGTGCCGACGTTGACGCCGGCCACCAGCACCACGTCCCCGGTGACCAGACCACCCGCGTCGTCGAAGTAGACGTCGTAGGTGCTGATCTGCGAGAGATACGGCAGCCGGTCCATCTGCATGGCCATGATCACGACCATCGCGGTGATGAGTGCGCCGATGATTCCGACCTGATACTTGGGCCGCCCCGCACGGTGGAAGGGCTTGGTCTCGGCCTGTGTGACGTCGACGTCCGGATCCTGCGACTCTGCGGGCTCGGGATTCACGTTCTCACTCAACTCGCGCACCTCCCGCCCGCTCTGGTCTGATCGCCCATCGCGTCGATCGCCGTGAAGTAGTACTGGGTGTTGCCCGGACCGGGCAGCAGCAGCCGGATACGGCAGAAGTAGATCTGCAGCCAGGCCCCGTAACTGCCGAGGTTGGAGAGCATCTTGAAGTCGCCGGGCAGGCGACCGAGCAGATTGCGGATGAAGGGCTCGGCCTTGAGCGCCTGCTCGCTGGTCCGCCCGAGCGCCGACACCGTCTCCTTGAGATCCGGGCGGGTGGCGTTCATCAGGCTCGCCAATCCGGTGGTGGCCTGGCTCGCCTGGCTGATCGCCTCGCCGTACACACCGCGGTCCTGGGCGAGTCCGGAGATCAGCTTCTGCATCCGGTCCACGCTCTGGTCCAGGCCCTTGTGGTCGGCCTCGAGCGTGGAGAGCGTCTTGTTGAGGTTGTCGATGACGCTGCCGATCAGCTGGTCGCGGTCGGCGATCTTGTTCGTGAACTCCGAGGTGCTGGCCAGCAGCGTGTTCAGTCCCGCGCCCTGCCCCTGGAAGATCGCGATCAGCGAGGAGGTCAGCTGATTGACCTCATCGGGGTCCAGCGTCCGGAACAGCGGCTTGAATCCGCCGAGCAGGTTGTCGAGGTCCAGAGCGGGCTCGGTCTGCTTCAGCGGGATCTGATCGCCCGCCGACAGCGTCTGGCTCATGTCGCCGGTGCCCGGCTGCAGCTCCAGATAGCGGTCGCCGGTCAGATTCTGGTACCGGATCCGGGCCTGCACCGACTTCGGCAGCCGGTAGTTGTCGTTGACCGTGAACGTGACCTCGGCCTGGTTGTCGCGATTCAGTTCCACCGAACTCACGGCTCCGACGTCGACGCCCGCGATCTTGACGACGCTGCCGGACTTCATGGCGGAGGCGCTGGCGAAGACGGCGCTGTACTTGTCACTGCTTCCGCCCTGGTAACGGCTGAACACCAGCACCAGGCCGACGAGCACCAGGATCATGGCGAGGGCGAAGGCGCCGAGCTTGATGACGGTCGCACGGAATGCGCGTGCGCGACTATCCACGGGGGGTACCTCCGAACAGCAACTGGAAGAGCTTGCGCGACTCCACCTTCGGGGTGGTGCGCGGCTGATACGGCTGCGGCGCGTTGTCGATGACGTAGAACGGGATGTGTTCCTTGGACTGCACATCGGTCAGTCCGGCCTGGCAGGTCGGCGGGCCGTCGCCGTGGACCTCGGGCAGGTCCTGCGGGTAGCGGTACGGGTCCTGACCGGGGATCAGTCCGGCGTCGAGCAGCAGCATGCCGTTGCGCCCGCCGAGCAGCGGCGTGGCGATGTCGGTGGCGTCCGACGCCGCGGTGATGAAGCACCGCAGTCCCGGCGCCTGCCTGCCGAGCAGCCGGCTGACCGGGTTGAGATCGGTCAGAGTGGAGATGAGGTTCTTCTTCGACGCCGTCAGCACGCCGTTGACGGTGTTGGTCATGCCGGTGACGTTGATGAGCAGCGCGTCGAGGTTCGCCGCGTTGTCGACCAGGGTGTTCCCGACGACGGTCGCGTTGTCGAGCACGCGCATCAGATCGGGCATCGCGTCGGCGTAGACGTTGGTGGCGCCTGCACCCTCGCGGAGCAGCCGGTTGAGCTCGGGCAGGTGCGGGTTGGTCTTGCCGAGCACGTCCGTGAGCTGGACCAGCGCGTCGCCGATCTGCTTGCCGCGTCCCGAGAGGGCCTCGTCGACGGCGCCGATGGTGACGTTGAGCTTGTCCGGCTGCAGCTCGGCGAGCACGTTGACCAGCTGCTGGTACACCGTGTTCAGCTCCACGACCACGTGGTCGGCGGTGATGACCGAGCCCGCCCGCAACTGTCCCTCCGGTCCGGACTCCGGCACCACGAGGTTCACGGCCTTGGCCCCGAAGATCGTGTTCGACTTGATGTCGGCCTTGACGTTGGCCGGAACCATGCCGATCTGGTCGGAGGCCATGTCGAGCTTGAGTTCGGCTCGGTCACCGAGGGTGGTCACCGATGCGACGCGCCCGACCTCCACCCCGCGGAGCTTGACCTTCGCGTCGGGATTCATCACCAGTCCCGCGCGCGGCGCGAAGAGGGTGACCGTCTCGGTGCTGGCGAACCATCCGAGGAACTGCCCGGACGCCAGCGCGACGATGCCGGCGAGCACGCCGACCATGACGACGGCTGCGAGCTTCCGGGTGCGGTCGCTGTAGCCTCTGCTGTTCTTCTTCGCCATCCGTTCAGCCCGCCAGATTGAACTTGCCGTCGGCGCCGTAGATCGCGAGCGACGTCAGAAGGGTGATGACCACGACCACGACCAGCGAGGCGCGGACCGCGTTGCCGACCGCCACACCGACGCCGACCGGACCGCCGGACGCGTTGAATCCGTAATAGGTGTGGATGAGCATGACCGCGACGGCCATGCAGATCGCCTGTACGAACGACCACAGGATGTCCGACGGGATCAGGAACGTGGAGAAGTAGTGGTCGTACACGCCGGAGGACTGGCCGTAGAGCACCACGGTCGCGAACCGGCTGGCCAGGAACGACGCCAGCGCCGCGAGGGAGTACAGCGGAATGATCGCGACCAGTCCCGCGACGATGCGCGTGCTCACCAGGTAGGGCACGGACGCGATCGCCATCACTTCCAGGGCGTCGATCTCCTCGGACACTCGCATCGCGCCGAGCTGAGCGGTGGCCCCCGCGCCGATCGTCGCCGCCAGTGCGATGCCGGCGATCACCGGGACGGCGATTCGCACGTTGATGAACGCGGAGAAGAAGCCGGTGAGGGCCTCGACGCCGATGTTCGCGAGCGAGTTGTACCCCTGGACGGCGATCGTGCCGCCGGTGAACAGGGTCAGGAAGCCGACCACGACCACCGTGCCGCCGATCATCGCGAGCGCACCGGTACCCATGGAGATCTCCGCGATGAGGCGGAGCGTCTCCTTCTTGTAGAGCCGGACGGCACGCGGAATCGAGGCGATCGCGTCCCAGTAGAAGAGGGCCTGATCACCGATCTTGTTCCAGTCCTCGCCGGCGCGCTTGAGCGCGACACGGGCAGTGAGCAGACGGGTAGTACCTGGCAGAACCATCAATTATCCCATCGTCGCCTTGAGACCGACCGCGGTGACGACCACGTTCACGACGAACAGCGCCATGAACGAGTAGACGACGGTCTCATTGACGGCGTCACCGACGCCCTTCGCTCCGCCCTTGACGTTGAGGCCGCGGTAGCAGCCCACCAGTCCGGCGAACAGGCCGAAGAGCGCGGCCTTGATCATGGAGATCACCAGTTCCCCGAGACCGGTGAGCAGCGTGAGGTTGGCGATGAAGGCGCCGGGATTCACGTCCTGCAGATATACGGAGAAGATGAAGCCGCCCGCGATGCCGATGGTGCACACCAGGCTGTTGAGCAGCAGCGCCACCCCGGTCGAGGCGATGATGCGCGGCACCACCAGCCGGTGGACGGGGTTGATGCCGAGCACCTCGAGCGCGTCGATCTCCTCACGGATCGTGCGCGCACCGAGGTCGGCGCAGATCGCGGTGGCGCCGGCACCGGCGACGATGAGCACCGTGACGATCGGGCCGATCTGGGTGATCGTTCCGAGCGCGGCACCGGCGCCGGAGAGGTCCTGCGCACCGATCTCCCGGAGCAGGATGTTGAGCGTGAAGCTCACCAGCACCGTGAACGGGATCGCGACCAGCAGGGTGGGCACGAGTGAGACGCGGGCGATGGCCCACGACTGCTCGACGGTCTCACGCCACTGAAAAGGACGTCGAAAAAGCTCACGGGCGGATTCCACACCCAGGGAGACGAACTCTCCCACGCCGTTCATCGGGGCAGCGAGTCTGCTCGTCAAGGCCCCTCCTCCCGCTCCGATGCTGGCAACCTATCACGTACGAAAATTGTGCTCTGCGTTACAAGCCGAGCCGACACACTCTAAAGAGAGGTGTGCTAGTCCATCAAATCCGAGGCCGAGAATGTGCCGACCTTCTCCGGCTCGGCGAAGTACGCCGAGACGACGTCGCCGAGCGCCTCGGGCGACCACTGGTCGCCGTCCGCGGCGAAGACCTCTTGCACTTTGGGAGCGGCCATCAGACTGACCTTGGGGCCGTAGACCACGAAGACCTGTCCGGAGACATTCTGCGCCGAGGGACCGGCGAGGTAGCGGACCAGGGTCACCACATGCTCGGGCGACAGCGGGTCGACGGCGTCCTCGGGGGCTGCACCGAAGACGTCCGCGGTCATCGCCGTGCGCGCACGGGGACAGATCGCATTGGCGGTGGCGCCGTAGCGGGCCAGTGCGCGGCTCGCGGAGACCGTCAGCATCGAGATGCCGGCCTTCGCCGCGGAGTAGTTCGCCTGGCCGGCGCCACCGAGTAGCGCCGCTTCCGACGATGTGTTGATCAGGCGGCCGTACACGGGCGCACCGGAGGCCTTGGACTCGGCGCGCCAGTGTGCGGCGGCGTTCCGGTTGAGCAGGAAGTGACCCCGCAGGTGGACGCGCTGCACCAGATCCCACTGCTCATCGGTCATGTTGAAGAGCATGGCGTCGCGGGTGATGCCCGCGTTGTTCATGACGACGTGCAGACCGCCGAGGTCCTGCGTCGCGACACGCATGATCTCGGCCGCGGTGGCCGAGTCGGCGATGTCGCCTGCCACCGGAACCGCCTTGCCGCCCACACCGGCGATCTCGTCGAAGACGTCGCTGGAGTCGAGCGCCGACTGAAGGTCGTTCACGATGACGGTGGCCCCGTCGCGCGCGAGACCGATCGCCTCCGCACGCCCCAGACCCGCACCCGCACCGGTGACGACTGCTACCCGACCGTCCAACGACTGACTCACTTCTATCCCTTCGACGCGAAAACTAGAACTTGTTCTAACACAGATCCCTTCGAGCATCCACTCGCTCGGGAAATGAGTGTTGTCAGTCGTCGACGATGGACAGTGCCGAGCGGGGGCAGCTGGCGACCACCTGACGCATCTCCTCGCGCCGGGTCTCGGCCACGTCGTCCTGCAGAATCACCAGGTAGTCGTTGTCGTCGAGCTCGAAGACGTCGGGTGCCATACCGACGCAGACAGCGTTCGACTCGCACAGATCGAAGTCGCATTTGATGTGCATCTATTCCTCCTCCGCTTGCAGCCCGAACAGTTGACGGGCTCGCGTCCTACACGTTAGAACGTGTTTCAATACTAGGGAAGCAGTATTGCGCCCCGATTGGGAAACAGCAACGGCGGGAGAGCCATGCGGATCGCCTACACGCAGGAACAAGAGCAGCTCAGGAGCGAACTTCGCGCCTACTTCGACGCCTTGATGACGCCGGAGCGCCGAGCCGCACTCACCGGCGGTGACGGAGAACTCGGAGAAGGCGATGCCTACCGGGACGTCGTCCGCCAGATGGGGCGGGACGGCTGGCTCGCGCTGGGCTGGCCCACCGAGTACGGCGGAGCCGACCGCTCGATGATGGATCAGCTGATCTTCACCGACGAGGCGGCAATCGCGGGCGCCCCCGTCCCGTTCTTGACGATCAATTCGGTGGCGCCGACGATCATGCACTTCGGCACCGACGAACAGAAGAAGTTCTTTCTGCCGAAGATCGCGGCCGGCGACCTGCACTTCTCGATCGGCTACTCCGAGCCCGGTGCGGGCACCGACCTGGCAGCGCTGCGCACCACCGCGGTCCGGGACGGCGACGAGTACGTCATCAACGGGCAGAAGATGTGGACCTCGCTGATCCCCTACGCCGATTACGTCTGGCTGGCCTGCCGCACCGATCCGGAGGCGAGCAAGCACAAGGGGATCTCGATGGTGATCGTGCCGACCACCGCCGAGGGCTTCTCGTACACCCCGGTCCACACGATGGCGGGCGTCGACACCAGCGCCACCTATTACCAGGACGTACGCGTTCCGGTCACGAATCGCGTCGGCGAAGAGGGCGGCGGATGGAGCCTGGTGACCAACCAGCTCAACCATGAGCGGGTGGCGCTGTGCAGTGCCGCCCCCATCCAGACCGCACTGCGGGAGACGCTGGCGTTCGCCACCGCGGAGACCGACGGTCGGCGGCCGGCCGATCAAGCCTGGGTCCGGGCCAACCTCGCACGTGTCCACGCCAAGGTCGAGTTCCTCAAGCTCGTGAACTGGAAGATCGCGTCGATCGCCGCCTCGGGCGGCTCGCCGTCGCCCGCCGACGCCTCGGCGACGAAGGTGTTCGGCACCGAGTTCGCCACCGAGGCCTACCGGTTGCTGATGGAGGTGGTCGGACCCGCCGCCACACTGCGGCAGGGCAGTCCGGGAGCACATCTGCTCGGCCGGCTGGAGCGCTTCGCGCGCACCTCCCTGATCCTCACCTTCGGCGGCGGCACCAACGAGATCCAGCGCGACATCATCGGCATGCTCGCATTGAAGCTCCCGCCGGCCCGCCGCTGAACCGCCGCCGTACTCAAAGGACGAACCCATGGACTTCAACCCCACCGAAGCTGCGACCGACCTCGCCAAGCTGACGTCCGACATCGTCGACCGGCTCAGCCCCGCCGAGCGGGTCGCCGAACTCGAGAGCGATCGCGCGCCGATCGACCGGCGGCTCTGGACCGAGATCGCCGCGGCCGGCCTCCTCGGCCTGGCCGCACCCGAGGCCGTCGACGGCGCCGGTCTCACCACGTTGGAGACCACCGCGGTGGCCACCGAACTGGGCCGCGGCCTGGCCCGAGTGCCGTTCGGTCCGCACGCGGTGGCCGGCGTTCCGCTGCTCTGCGCGCACGCGAGCGACCGGCTCCGATCCGAACTGCTGCCGCGGGCCGTCTCCGGCGAGCAGGTGCTGACCGCCGCGGTCGAGGAGGACGGCGCCTACGGACCCGTCGACGGGCTCACCGCATTCGACGGCTCGGCTCTCACCGGTTCCAAAGTCAACGTCCCCTACGCGGCGGCCGCGGACACCCTCCTCGTCACCGCCGCGAGCGCGGGCGGGCCGCTGATCGCCGTCGTACCCGCGGACCGGTCCGGCGTGCGCATCACCGAGACCGTCACGACCGGTCTCACCCCGACCTATCTCGTCGAGTTCGACGCGGTGGAGGTGGCGGCCGACGAGATCCTCGACGGCGGCGCCGCCACCGTCGATCGAGCACTCGACCTGCTGCGGCTGGCCGTCAGCGCGGACCAGGCCGGCGTGATCGCCGGAGCCCTCGACGCCACCGCCCGTTACGCACGCGAACGAGAGCAGTTCGGAAGGCCGATCGGTTCGTTCCAGGCCGTGGCCGCGCGCCTCGCCGACGGTTACATCGATGTCCAGGCACTCACGCTGAGCGTGCTGCAGGCCGCCTGGCTGCTGTCGGGACTCGCCGACACCGACGCCGACGGGGCCACCGCCGCGGTCGACACCGCCAAGTTCTGGGCGGCCGAAGCCGGACACCGCGTCGCCCACACCACGGTTCACGTGCACGGTGGCGTCGGTCTGGACACCAGCCACCCGGTGCACCGGTACTTCCTGCGCGCCAAGCAGAACGAATTCACGCTGGGCAGCGCCCCGGTGGTGCTCGCCGAACTCGGCGACCTGCTGACGGCGACGCGGTGATTCGGTGACCGCGCCGCCCGCCGCCGTCACCGACGCCCGCTGCCTGTCGGACCTCTACGCCTCGCTGTCGGAGGTCACCGACCGCGGGATGCATTTCGAGGGCGGGTTCACCCCGTGGCGCGATCACTTCACTGCGACCAGGAAACGTGCTGCGGCGCTGCGCGAACGACTCGATCCCGTCCGTCCTCCGCACGTCGGCGTGCTGCTGCCGAACGTCCCCGAGTTCAGCTTCCTGTTCGGAGCGGCCGCACTAGGCGCGTTCGTCCTCGTCGGGCTCAACAGCACGCGCCGGGGTGCGGCGCTGGCCGCGGACGTGGCCCGGGCGGACTGTCAGATCGTGATCGTCTCGGACGAGACGGCCGAGCTGATTCCGGCGGATCTCCCGGTCCCGGTGCTCAACGTCGACGGCGCCGAGTGGGCCGAGACGGTCTCCGCGGCGTCGTCCGACGGGTTCGCACCGGCGCCCGTGCGACCCGACGATCTGGTGATGCTCATCTTCACCTCCGGCACTACGGGCGACCCCAAGGCCGTGCGCTGCAGTCAGCGCAAGTTCGGTGCGCCGGGAGTGATGCTGGCGCAGCGTTTCGGACTCGGACCCGACGACGTCGCCTACCTGTCGATGCCGATGTTCCACTCCAATTCGCTGATCGCCGGATGGTCGGTGGCGGTGGCCGCCGGCGCGTCGATCGTCCTTCGCAGGAAGTTCTCGGCGACCGGGTTCTGCGAGGACGTGCGTCGGTACGGTGTCACCTACGCGAACTACGTCGGCAAGCCGCTGCGCTATGTCCTGGCCACGCCCGAGCGCGACGACGACGCCCGCAGCACCCTCCGCCTGGTGTACGGAAACGAGGCCGGGGCCGCCGATCGCACCGAGTTCGCGCGCCGGTTCGGCGCGCGCGTGGTCGACGGTTTCGGGTCCACCGAGGGCGGTGTCTCGATCACCCGCACCGCGGACACCCCGGACGATGCGCTCGGGCCGCTCACCGCCCCGAACGCCGTCGTCGACCCGGACACACTCGAACCCGTCGCCGCCGGACGGATCGGCGAGATCGTCAACACCGCCGGTGCCGGACTCTTCGACGGCTATTACGGCGATGAGGAGGCGACGGCGCAGCGCCTGCGCGGCGGCGTGTACCGCACCGGAGATCTGGGATGGGTGGATGACGACGGGTACGTGCACTTCGCCGGCCGTCTCGGCGACTGGCTGCGGGTGGACGGCGAGAATCTCGGTACCCGTCCCATCGAGCAGATCCTGCTGCGCCATCGGTTGATAGCCGACGCCACCGTGCTGGGCGTCCCCGACGACATCGGCGACGCCGTCGGTGCCGTGCTGGTGGCACCGGGACTGACGCGGGAGTCGCTGGTGGAGTTCTTGAAGGCGCAGACCGATCTCGGGCCGAAGCAGTGGCCGACCCTGGTCTGGCTCACCGATTCGCAGCCCGAGACCGCGACCTTCAAGACCGCCCGCGCCGCCCTCGCCGCGTCGCTCGGCGAGCCGACCTGGCGCCTGGCCGGCTGAGCGTCAGGGCAGCAGCGCCATCTCCCGCGCATTCCGCACCGCGACCGCGAGGCGGCGTTGCTGCTGCACGGACAAGCCGGTGACCGATCGCTTCCGGATGCGGCCGCGGTCGGTCAGGAAGCGCCTGAGCGTCTGCGTGTCCTTGTAGTCGAAGGTCAGGTTCGGACCGGCGGTACGCCGTTTCACCTCACGCATCACCAGCTCGCCTTCTGAATGCCGGGCAGCTCGCCGCGGTGCGCCATCTCACGGAATCTGATGCGCGACACTCCCGCTTTGCGGAGGTAGCCGCGCGGCCGGCCGTCGACCGCGTCACGATTGCGCAGCCGGGTGGCGCTGGCGTCGCGCGGCTGCTTCGACAACTCCGCCTGAGCCGCCCGGCGGGCCGCGGGCTCGGCGCTCGCATCGACGACGATCCGCTTCAGCTCGGCCCGCCGCTCGGCGTACCGCTCGACCACCGCGCGCCGCTGCCCGTCACGGACGATCTTCGACTTCTTCGCCATCAGCGGTCCTCCTTGAAATCCACGTGCCGCCGCACGATCGGGTCGTATTTGCGCAGGACGAGACGATCGGGGTCGTTCCTGCGGTTCTTGCGCGTCACGTACGTGTATCCGGTACCGGCCGTCGACCGGAGCTTGATCACCGGCCGCAGATCAGTGCTGCTCGCCATCAGACCCGCTCCCCTCGCCGCCGGATGCGACCGACGACCGCATCGATCCCGTCCCGATCGATCTCCTTGATCCCCTTGGCGCTGACCCGCAACGTCACCCGGCGACCCAGACTGGGCACCCAGTACGTCTTCCGGAACAGATTGGGCTGCCATTGACGCGACGTCCGACGGTGCGAGTGAGACACCGACTTCCCGAATCCGGGTACCGCCCCCGTCACCTGGCATCTCGCTGACATGAAGCCTCCTTACTGACAACGATTCGCATTAATTTCGCCGATGACGGTACAGTGAAATCCGAAATTAATGAAAACCATTACAAGTAAGGAATGAGTCGAGATGCCGCAGGAACGTTCGCACAGAACACCGTTGACCCTGGTCACCGGCCTCGATCGCACTATCTCCGCCAGAATCGCCCACACCCTGGCCACTCCCGGGACCGCGGTGGTGAGCCACGATCTGCGTGACGTCGAGCGCGGCCGCGTCACGCGAACCGTGCATCGGATCGACACCGACGGCCACGACGAGTTCAGTCTCGACGACATCGACCTGGAACACGGATGCGTGTCGTGCACACTCCGACTCGATCTCCTCCCGCTCCTGCGCACCCTGCACCGCGAGACGCAGGTGTCCCGGATCGTGGTGGTTCTCGATCCGGTGGCGGAACCGGAGAACGTCGCGCTCGAGGTCCACCAGACGGTCGTGCACGTGCCGGGGCTGCCACCCGCCCCCGCGGGCGACGACGTGTGCCTGAGCCACACCGTCTGCGGCGTCGACGCGGCACGGTGGCTCGCCGACGCCACCGGCGATCTCACGCTCGCTGAGGCGGGACTCTCGGCCGCCGAGGACGAGCGCACCCTCGCACAGGTGGCCGTCGGGCAGGTGCGATTCGCCGACACCGTGATCGTGGAGCGCGCCGACTCGGCCGCGGGTGCATGGGAGCTCGCACGACTGCACGCCGTGCTCGTCCGGTTGGCGCCGGCCGCGGGAATGCGCACGCTCAACAGCAGGCAGCCGCTCGACGCCGCACTGATGGCGCGGGCGCTCGCCTCCGGCACGGCGGAGTCACCTCACGGACGCCCGCGCCGCCCGTTCGATCCCCTGCTGTCGGGACGACCGGACCTCACCGCCGACTGCGGCGTGGAGCTGATGACGATCGAAGCGACGCGCCCGTTCCACCCTGAGCGGCTGCACGTGGCGCTCGACGCCTTGCTCGACGGCGTCGTGACCGCGCAGGGTCGGCTGTGGATCGCGGCGAATCCGAACGACGTGCTGTGGCTCGACTCGGCCGGCGGCGCCCTGGGCATCCGCCGCGTCGGCACCTGGCTGGCCACCGATCCCGCGGCCGCCGCGGATCCGCAGCAGTCCGCGACGGCGGCGTTCTACTGGGACGACGTGCACGGTGATCGCCACACCAGCATCGTCGTCCTGTGCCATCGGGCCGCGCCCGACGAGATCCGCGCCGCCTTCGACGCGGCGCTCGTCACCGATGACGAACTGGCCGCTGGGCCGCGGGCCCTGGCGAACCTGCCGTCCCCGTTCGGCACCGACCATCGCGACCCGTGCGACGACCTCGAGACCACCGACCGGTCCGCCACCGTGGACCAGACCGAAGGAGAGAACCGATGAAGCCCGGAATCCACCCCGAGTACCGCCACGTCGTATTCCGCGACGCGACCACCGGCACGAGTTTCCTCACCCGATCGACGGCCGCCTCGGACGCGACCGTCGAGTGGGAGGACGGCGAGGTCTACCCGCTGATCACCGTCGATGTGACGAGCGATTCCCATCCGTTCTGGACCGGCACCCAGCGTCTGGTGGACGCCGAGGGCCGCGTCGAACGGTTCAAGCGGCGGTACGGGCTGTAGAGCCGACCCGGACGCTCAGTCCAGGGTGGCGTTCATCCTCGCGACCGCTTCGCGGTACTCCGAGACCAGTCCGTCGATCAGTTTCTCCACCGGGGTGATCTCGTTGCAGCGCCCGACGATCTGTCCGGCCGGCATCGCCACCACCTTCGGGTCGTCGGATGCCGAGATCCGCGCGTGCGCCTCGCCCACCAGGAGATTCTGCAGCGGCATCGGCAGCGGTTCCGGGGCGCCGGGAGCGTCCCACGCGTCGGTCCACGCCGTCTTGAGCAGGCGCGCCGGCTTGCCCGAGTAGATCCGACGCCGGACGGTGTCGCGCGAGGTCGCGGCCAGCAGTGCCTGCTGAACGGTCGACGGTTCGCCCGGCTTGTGCGCGCCGAGGTTGTACTCGGCGGCGGTGAGCCAATAGGTGCCCATCCACACGCCCTGCGCACCGAGCGCGATGGCGGCGGCGATCTGCCTGCCGCTGCCCACACCGCCCGCGGCGAGCACCGGAGCCTCACCGGCGGCGTCGACCAACTCCGGCCAGAGGACCATCGACGTGACCTCGCCGGTGTGCCCGCCGCCCTCATAGCCCTGCGCGATGACGATGTCGACGCCGGCGTCGAGGTGGTGCAGCGCATGCTCCCGCGCTCCCGCGAGCGCCGCGACCGCCACACCGTTGTCGTGCGCGATGCCGATGACGTCCTCGGGAGGCGAGCCGAGCGCATTGGCGATCAGCTTGATCTGCCCGTACTTGCGCGTGTGCTCCATCGCGATGTCGACATGCGAGCGTGCGACCGAGTGCAGCCAGCCGAGCACGCCGGTGTTCACCCGATCGCCGCCGTCCGGCAGCTGCGGCACTCCGAGATCGTCGAGCGTCCGCTCGACGAACGCACGGTGCTCGGGCGGGATCATCGCGTCGAGGTCCATCTTGGATCCCTCGGTGGGGATCTTGGCGGGCATCACGACGTCGACGCCGAAGGGCTTCCCGTCGGTGTTCTCGTGCATCCATTCCAGGACCGCGTCGAGTTCATCCGGCTCGTTGAACCGCACGCATCCCAGGACGCCGAGGCCGCCCGCGCGGCTGATCGCGGCGGCCACCTCCTCGCTGGGGGTGAAGCCGAAGATCGGGTATTCGATCCCGAACCGCTCGCACAATGGGGTTTTCATCGATGTCCTTGTCGTAGAAGAGATTGTGTAAAGGAGATGGTCGTAGAGGCGATGGTCGTAGAAGGGATGGGAGTCACGGGTTCAGAGAGCGTGGTCGGCTTCGCGGGAGCCGGTCACCTCGCGCGCCCACCGATAGTCGGGTTTGCCCGCGGGTGAGCGCTTCACCTCGTCGACGAACCAGACGCTCCGCGGGCACTTGTACCCCGCGAGTTCGGCGCGGACGGCCTCGTTGAGGGTCACCAGGTCCGGCCGGACCCCGTCGCGGGTCTGCAGCACGGCCGCGACCCGCTGACCGAAGCGATCGTCCGCCACGCCCACCACGACTGCGTCGAAGACGTCCGGATGACCCTTGAGCGCGGCCTCGACCTCCTCGGGGAAGACCTTCTCGCCGCCGGTGTTGATCGACATCGACCCGCGGCCGAGCATCGTGATCGTGCCGTCGGCCTCGATGGTCGCGAAGTCGCCCGGCATGGAGTAGCGGACACCGTCGTAGACGACGAAGGTCTCGGCCGATTTGACCGGATCGTTGTGGTAGCGCAGCGGAATGTGACCCGACCGCGCCAGGCGCCCCACCTCCCCGCTGCCCGGCTCCAGACGGCGACCGTCCTCGGCGAGGACGTGAGCGCTCGGGTCGGCCTTCACCGTCGGCGCACCTACCCGGCTCTGACCCTTCACCGCCACTCCCATGCCGCCGAAGCCGGTCTCCGACGATCCGATCGCGTCGACGATGACCGCGTTCGGCAGACACTCCAGGTAGCGGTCCTTGATCGACGCCGAGAACAGGGCCGCCGACGAGGCCACCGACACCACCGTCGAGGTGTCGTAGCCACCCTTCTCGAGTTCTTCGATCATCGGCCGGCCCATCGCGTCACCAGTGATGAACACGACGTTCACACCGTGCCGTTGCACCGCCTTCCACACCTCGGCGGCGTCGAAATCCGGGTAGACCACCGCCTTCCCGCCGGCGAACAGGGACTGGAACACCGCCCACTGGCTGCCGCCGTGGATGAACGGCGGAATCGGGAAGCGCACCAGCTGGCCGCCCTGCGATCCGGTCCGCGCGTGCTCCCATTCGTCCTCGACAGGCCGTCCGGTGTACCAGTCGATCCCGCCCCCGAGCACCCGCCACACGTCCTCCTGACGCCAGACGACGCCCTTCGGCTTTCCCGTCGTGCCGCCCGTGTAGAGCAGGTAGAGATCGTCGTCCGACCGCTCCTCGAAATCGCGTTCCGACGACGACTCGGCGATCGCCGCCTCGTATCCGACGACCGAGACGCCGGCCGCGTCCGAACACTCGGCAGGCGCGTCGGATCCGTCTTCGACGACGATGCGCGCGGTGATGTCGGTGGTCGCATTCGATAACACGTTGCAGACCTTCGCGGCGTACTGGCGCTCATGGATCAGCACCGTCATCTGCGAATCGGTGAAGATGTGCTTCAGCTCGTTCTCCACGTAGCGGTAGTTGACGTTCACCATCACTGCCCGCGCCTTGAAGATCGCGATCATCGACTCGACTGCTTCGATGGTGTTTCTGCTGTACAGGCCCACCGCGTCGCCGGGTGCCACGCCGAGCGACCGCAGCCGGTGCGCTAGCGCGTTGGCCCGGCGATCGAGCTCGGCGTAGGTCAGCGAGCGGTCGCCCGATTCCAGCGCCACGCGGTCGGGCATGAGGTCCACAGCGTGCTCGAAGAGGTCCGCGACAGTGAAGGCCATGCGTCAAAACTAGAACGTGTTACTGTTCGCGGCAAGGAAAACGTCGGGCCAGGAGGAAACATGTCCCCAGAAAGCGCTGCCGCCACCACCGCCGCCGCACCGGAGTGCCTCGTCGAGAAGCGCGGCCACGTGCTGATCGTGACGATGAACCGACCCGAGGCGCGCAACGCACTGTCGGGTCCGATGATGCGGATCATGGAGCAGGCGTGGGACCAGGTGGACGACGATCCGGACATCCGGGTCGCGATCCTGACCGGAGCGGGCGGCTACTTCTGCGCGGGCGCCGACCTCAAGGCCATGAACCAGTCGGCACCTGGCGACTCCTTCGCGAAAGGCGGATGGGACCTCACGCGGCTCCCCGCACTGCTCAAGGGACGCCGGCTGTCGAAGCCGTTGATCGCCGCGGTCGAGGGCCCGGCGATCGCCGGCGGAACCGAGATCCTCCAGGGCACCGACATCCGCGTCGCCGCCGAGAGCGCGAAGTTCGGCGTCTCCGAAGCCAAGTGGGGCCTGTTCCCGCTCGGCGGCAGCGCCGTCCGGCTGGTCCGCCAGATCCCCTACACCGTGGCGGCCGACATCCTCCTGACCGGCCGTCACATCACCGCCGCCGAGGCCAAGGAGTACGGACTCGTGGGCCACGTGGTTCCGGACGGCACGGCGCTGGACAAGGCTCTCGAGATCGCCGACCAGATCGCGGCCAACGGCCCGCTCGCAGTCCAGGCCATCCTCAAGACCATTCGCGACAGCGAGGGCCTGCACGAGGAGGAGGCCTTCAAGATCGACGCCGAACTCGGCGCCAAGGTCTTCGCGTCCAAGGACGCCAAGATCGGCCCGCGCGCCTTCGCCAACCGCGAGAAGCCGGTGTTCACCGGCGAGTAGGAGCGGCTGCGTTGCCCATCGGTCCGTCCCGGCCTACGGTCGTTGCCATGCCGAAAGCGAGCCGCACCGCCGTCCTGGTCTGCCAGGCGCGCGCCGTCGCGGACGGGCGCATCGCGATCGGACGGTTCAGCGATCCCATCGCCATCGACCTGCTCGACGACGACGAGCGCAGAGAGGTCGAGACGGCACGCGGGCCGGCCCCGAGACACTGGCGTGACCGTCCGGCCTATGAACTGCTGACGGCGACCGTGGAGATCCTGGCGGCGCGCACCGTCGCGATCGACGACGCCGTGCGCCAGCGGCGGCACAGCCAACTCGTCGTCCTCGGAGCGGGCCTGGACGCCCGGGCCTGGCGGATGCGAAAGCTGCCGCAGACCACCGTCTTCGAGGTGGACCGCCCCGCATCGCAGGCCGACAAGCGCAGGCGCGTCCGGAATCTGGAGCCGGTCACCGAGGAACTCACCTTCGTCCCGGTCGAGTTCGGCACCGACAGTCTCACCGGCGCCCTGGAATCAGCCGGCCATCGCTCCGAACTCCCCACCACGTGGATCTGGGAGGGCGTGCTGCCGTATCTCACGACGGACCAGGTCCGTGCCACCCTCGCGGACGTCGCCGAATGCTCGGCTCCGGGATCTCAGCTGATAGCGACCTATCCGCAACGCCACACGGTGAGCCGTCCGGCGCACTATGCGCTCAAGACGGTCTTCGCGATCGCCGGGCGGCCCGATCCGATGGGCGAGGAACGCCATGTCTCGGCCTGGAGACCGGCGGCGATGCGCGACCTGCTGGAGGATTTCGGGTTCACCGTCGTCTCCGATCGCGATCTGAAATCGATCGCCGACGACGTCGGCGTCCGGACTCGGCACCCGCGCAGACTGGCGAACGGCCACGTCGTGGTGGCCGAGGTCTCGTTCCCGTCCGACCGCGAGACCTGACGCCCGGGGCTCACCGATTCTGTGATCCGGCTAACAGATCGCCCCCTCGGCGTCGACATACCGGGTACGAAGCCACGCGACGAGCCCGCCGAGGAGAAGCTCATGCCCACCCTGCCGACACATCGTCGTTCACTCCGGACCCGTGTCCTCGCCGCGGCGGTCGCCGCCGCTGCCGTCGTCTCGTCGCTTCTCGCCGGAGCGGGAAGCGCCGGCGCCGTGACACGCGAGTACCCGCTCCACGGCTGCCTCAACGTCAGTCCGAACATCGTCGACATGCCCTACCGGCCCTTCCGCGCGATCGTCGCCGAGTACGCCGGGACCACGTATATCCAGATCGACTACGGCAGCCTCTGGATCGGGGTCGGATACGACTCGGTGGCCCGCCTGGACTGGCACAACCTGCAGACCGGGCGGAAGGGCACGATGATCGACCACAGCCAGGTGCGGCCGCCGAACACCGGGGTGCACAACTTCAGCCTCCCCCGCAGCACCTTCGGGCCCGGCAGAGTGCAGTTGCGGCTGAGCACGGTGAACCGCAACGCACTCTGGGCGATACCCGCGCGCAGCTGCGGCGGCGTGGTGGTCGCGCCCTGAACCGCTCGCCGCTGCGTCGCTAGACCAGTTCGCCGAGTGCTCGCACGGTCTGCACATCGCGCGCGGTCACCATCAGCGTGGTGACCCCTGCGGCCTCCCACAACCCGATCTGTTCGCGCACCTCGTCGGCGGTGCCGACCAGCATCGTCTCGCGGACCATCTCGTCGGGCACCGCAGCCAGAGCCTCCTCCTTGCGGCCGGACCGGAACAGCCGGCCGATGTCGTCGACCGCCTGGCCGTACCCCATACGCCGATAGAGGTCGGCGTGAAAGTTCTTCTCCGCCGCCCCCATCCCGCCGACGTAGAGCGCGGTCGACGGCCGATAGCGGTCGATCGCCGCGGCGACGTCGTCGGTGATCACACACTGAACGGTCGCCGAGATCTCGAAGTCGGCACGCGATCGGCGCGCGCCGGGACGGGCGAAGCCCTCGTCGAGCCACTCGTCGTACATGCCCGCGAGCCGCGGCGTGTAGAAGATCGCGAGCCAGCCGTCGGCGATCTCGGCGGTCTGCGCGACGTTCTTGGGACCTTCGGCTCCCAGCCAGATCGGGATGTCCGCGCGCAGCGGATGGGTGATCGGCTTGAGCGACTTCCCCAGACCGGTGACCCCCTCGCCCTCCCGCCGCGGCAGCGGGTAGTGGGGTCCGTCGCTGACCACGGCGCCCTCGCGCGCCAGCACGTCGCGGACGATCCGCACGTATTCGCGGGTGCGCGCCAACGGCTTGCCGAACGACTGCCCGTACCAGCCCTCCACCACCTGCGGCCCGGAGACGCCGAGACCGATGATGTGCCTGCCGCCCGAGAGATGGTCGAGGGTCAAGGCCGCCATGGCCAGGGTGGTGGGCGGCCGGGCCGACAGCTGGGCCACCGCCGTGCCGAGCCGCAGGGTCGCGGTGGCCGCTCCCCACCAGGCCAGCGGGGTGTACGCATCCGATCCCCAGGACTCCGCGGTGAACACCGAGTCGAATCCCGACTCCTCCGCGGCCACCAACATCTCCGGGACGCCCAGCGGCGGTTGCGCACTCCAATACCCCAGTTGTAGGCCAAGTTTCACGCGAGAACCCTTCCGTCGAACCCTTGCGACACATACTAGAACGTGTTCTACTTTGGTGGTGTCCAATAGTGCAACCCACCCGACTCCCGAGGTGCAGGTCCCCGCACCCGAGTCACGAATCCTGTCCGCGAAGCTGACCAACACCTTCGCCTACACACGCTCGCTCGGACCGGTCCTGTCGCAGTTCGCCCTCGCCCTGCGCGACGGCCGCATCGTCGGAAGCCGCGGCTCCGACGGCCGCGTCACGGTTCCTCCCGCCGAGTTCGACCCCACCTCCGGGGAGCCGACGACCTCGCTGGTGGAGGTCGCGCCGGTCGGCACGGTCGAGAGCTGGTCCTGGCAGCCGGAGCCGCTCGACGGCCAGATCCTCGACCGGCCGTTCGCCTTCGCCCTCATCAGGCTCGACGGCGCCGACACCGCGCTGCTGCACGTGGTGGACGCCGACGAGCCGTCGCAGATGAGCGTCGGCGCACGCGTCCACGCCGTGTGGCATGCGGCGCGCAGCGGAGCGATCACCGACATCGCCCACTTCAGCCTGGGTGAGACACCGGAGACCGCACCGGAGGCGACCGGCGAGATGATCGTCGACGACGCGGGCGACGTCATCATCACCACGCCGATCACCACCGACATCATGCATTCGGCCGCGGAGTCCGAGAGCTGGTACCTCGAGGGCCTCAAGGCGGGCCGTCTCATCGGCGGTCGGGTGCGTACCGGCGAGGTGTACTTCCCACCCCGGTACGTGAGCCCGGCCGACGGCAGCCCGACCGTCGAGCGGGTGGAGCTGCCCGACACCGGCACCGTCACCACTTTCTGCATCGTGAACGTGCCCTTCCTGGGGCAGCAGATCAAGCCGCCCTACGTCGCCGCCTACGTGCTGCTCGACGGCGCCGACATTCCGTTCCTGCACCTGATCCTCGACTGCCCCGCGGAAGAGGTACGCATGGGCATGCGGGTCAAGGCCGTGTGGCGTCCCGAGGGCGAATGGGACTACACCATGCGCAATATCAGCCACTTCGCCCCGAGCGGCGAACCGGACGCCGACTTCGACGCGTACCGGAATCACCTCTGAGCGGGAAGGAGCTATTCACATGAGCAACAGCACACTCCCGCGCATCGCAGTCGTGGGATTCGCGCACAGTACCAACGACCCCGCATCGACCGGCACCACCAACGGCGTCGAGATGCTGATCCCCTGTTTCCAGAAGCTGTACGCCGATCTGGGCATCAGCCGCACCGACATCGACTTCTGGTGCAGTGGATCGTCGGACTACCTGGCCGGCCGCGCGTTCTCCTTCATCTCCGCGATCGACGCCATCGGCGCCGTTCCGCCGATCAACGAGTCGCACGTCGAGATGGACGGAGCCTGGGCTCTGTACGAGGCGTGGGTCAAGATCGCGACCGGCGAGGTCGACATCGCACTGGCCTACGGATTCGGCAAGGCCTCGGCCGGCGACTCCGACCGTACGCTCGCGATGCAGACCGACCCCTACACGGTGGCTCCGCTGTGGCCGGACGCCCGGTCGCTCGCGGGCCTGCAGGCTCGCGCAGGCCTGGAGTCGGGCGCCTGGACCGAGGCCGACATGGCGGCGGTCGCCGCGCGCACCACCGGAGCCTCGGTCGAGGAACTGCTGGCCGCCGACTACGTCGCCGATCCGCTACGCGCTCACGACATCGCGCCGTACGCCGATGCCGGTGCCGCCGTGGTGTTGGCCTCCGAGGCCCGCGCCCGTGAGCTGGTCGCGAACCCGGCGTGGGTGACCGGCTGGGATCACCGCATCGACACACCCAATTTCGGTGCACGCGACCTGACGCGGTCGCCGTCCACCGAACTCGCCGCGAACACCGCGTTCGGCGACCGCTCGCGCGATGTGGACGTCGCCGAGATCCACGCCACCTACACGCATCAGGAACTGATCGTCGCGCGCGAACTCGGGCTCGGCGCCCGCACCAGAATCAACCCGTCGGGCGGCGCCCTGACCGGAAACGCCCTGTTCTCCGTGGGTCTTCAGCGCATCGGCTACGCCGCGCACGAGATCCTCGCGGGCAACGCGCGCACCGCGGTCGCTCACGCGACCAGCGGACCGCTGTTGCAGCAGAACATGGTCGTCACACTCGCAGGAGGAGAGAACTGATGGGCCGCAATCGCGTCGCCGTCCTCGGAACCGGCCAGACCAAGTACGTCGCCAAGCGCACCGACGTGACGATGGCGGGCATGGTCCGCGAGGCGATCGACCGTGCACTCGCCGACGCCCACGTCTCGATCGACGACATCGACGCCATCGTGATCGGCAAGGCACCCGATCTCTTCGAGGGCTCGATGATGCCGGAGCTGGCGATGGCCGAGGCCATCGGCGCGGTCGGCAAACGACTGATCCGCGTGCACACCGCGGGCTCGGTGGGAGCGTCCACCGCGATCGTGGGCTCCTCCCTGGTCAGCAGCGGCGTCCACGGACGCGTGCTGGCCGTCTCCTGGGAGAAGCAGTCGGAGTCGAACGCCATGTGGGCGCTCTCGATCCCGGTGCCGTTCACGATGCCGGTCGGTGCCGGCGCGGGCGGATTCTTCGCCCCGCACGTGCGCGCCTACATCAACAATTCGAAGGCGCCGGCGCACATCGGCGCGATGGTCGCCGCCAAGGACCGCCGCAACGGCGCGAAGAATCCGCTCGCGCATCTGCACCAGCCCGATATCACCGTCGAGAAGGTGATGGCCTCGCAGATGCTGTGGGATCCGATCCGTTTCGACGAGACGTGCCCGTCGTCCGACGGAGCGTGCGCGGTGGTGCTCGGCGACGAGCGATCCGCGGACGATGCGATCGCCGAAGGACGCCCCGTGGCGTGGGTGCACGCGACCGCCATGCGCACCGAGCCGCTCTCGTACTCGCACCGCAATGTGGTCAGCCCGCAGGCCGGACGCGACGCCTCGGCCGCGCTGTGGAAGGCCGCCGGGATCACCAATCCGCTGGAAGAGGTGGACACGGCCGAGATCTACGTGCCCTTCTCCTGGTTCGAGCCGATGTGGCTGGAGAACCTCGGCTTCATGCCGGAGTACGAGGGCTGGAAGCTCACCGAGGCGGGAGAGACCGAGATCGGCGGGAAGCTCCCCGTCAACGCGTCCGGCGGCGTGCTGTCGTCGAACCCGATCGGCGCCTCGGGCATGATCCGGTGCGCTGAGGCTGCGATCCAGGTGATGGGCAAGGGCGGCGATCACCAGGTGCCCGATGTCCGCAAGGCCTTCGGCCACGCCTATGGCGGCGGCTCACAGTACTTCTCGATGTGGCTTCTCGGCGCGGACAAGCCCTAGCCGCGCCGCGCGGGCGTCAGACGTACGCCTGCGCGGGCATGTTGTTCTGAACAGCCTCCACCAGGGCGCGCACCGCGCGCGCCACCTCCACCCCGGAGTCGGTCAGCGAGTACTCCGGGTGCGACGGCCTCTCGTCGGACATCGTCCGCACGACGAGGCCGTCGTTCGTCAGCGTCTTCAACGTCTGCGTCAGCATCCGGTCGCTGATGCCCTCCACCTGCTCACGCAATTCACAGAAACGCTGCGGAACGGTCTTCAGCTTGCCCAGCACGAGAGCTCCCCAGCGGCCGGTGACGTGCGAGAACACCTCCCGGGACGGGCACTGCTTCGCGAAGACGTCGAACGGGATCATACCTCGATACTAGCCCTGACCTTTTGCGCTTACGAAAAGTAAGTGATTGAATTCCGGTGACCCCACACATCTCGGTGGGCGAGAACAGAACGATCCCACAAGGAGTCACCTCGACCATGACCTACTTCAAGCAGGGCCAGGGCCTGGCCGTCAGCATCGCCCGGATCATCCTCGGCGTCATCTTCTTCGCCCACGGCTGGCAGAAGTTCTTCACGTTCGGCATGGACGGAGTCAAGGCCAACTTCGAGATGATGGGCGCGCCGGTCCCCGGTGTGAGCGCCTGGCTCGCCGCGCTGGCCGAATTGATCGGAGGCGGCCTGCTGATCGTGGGCCTCGCGGTTCCGGTGGTGTCGGTGATCCTGATCGTCGACATGATCGGCGCGATCTTCATCGCCCACATCGACGCGGGTTTCTGGGCCTCGGACGGCGGTTACGAACTGGTCCTGGCCCTGATCGCCGGCCTGCTGGCCGTCGGTTTCGTCAAGCAGGGAGTGCTGGCCGTCGACACCCACCTCCTCAAGGCGGTCTCCGCGGACAAGGCCCCCGAGAAGGTCGGCGCCGACAGCTGAACGGCCGTTGATTCCAGCAGCGCATCGAGGCGGCCTCGATACGTCCTCGGCTAGCGCCTCGTCCTACTCGGCTGCCCTGGGGCACCGCTAAGGCCAGTCGAGTAAGCGCAGGAGCGAAGCGACGAAGCGCATCGAGACGGCCCCGCGTCAGCCTCGATACGTCCTCGGCTAGCGCCTCGTCCTACTCGACTGCCCTGGGGGTCGCTCCGTCAAGCCAGCCGAGTAAGCGGGCCGTTCCGCCAGGGCAGTCGAGTAAGCGCAGGAGCGGAGCGACGGAGCGCATCGAGACGGGCGTCAGCCTCGATACGGCCTCGGCTAGCGCCTCGTCCTACTCGACTGCCCTGGGGCACCGCTCAGGGCCAGTCGAGTAAGCGCAGGAGCGGAGCGACGGAGCGCATCGAGACGGACGCGGGTCCGTCGGGCGCAGCCGCGAGGCTCGACATGAAGAAGTCCCGGCGACCATCTCGGTCGCCGGGACTTCTTCGCCCGTTACTGCATCCGCAGACCTACTGGGCCCGGAACGACTTCATCGTCGCTTCGACCTCCCAGAACGCGCGGAGCGCCTCCAGGTCTCCGTTCTCGTCCGCCTTGTAAGTGAACACGCCTTCGGCCTCGGAGATGTGGCCGCCGATCCGGGTGACGATGGTGCCGATGTAGGCCACCTCGCGACCACAGATGATCTCCTTCTCGAACTGGAAGTCGATGCTCTCGGTCGGTGCGATCGCCTTGTCCCAGAACGCCGACAGCCCGTCGGCGCCACGATGACCCCGCCCTTCCTCGTCGAACATCGACGGGCCGACCGGATCCTCGACGGATCCGTTCGCGGCGAAGTTCGCCAGCCATGCCGCCTTGTCACGAGCTTCGACGGCCTCCCGCGAGCGCCGCCCGGCGAGTACCGCCGGATGGTTCGCGCGGTCGATGTTCAGATACGCGGGAGAGTTCTGGGTGTCGGTCAAGACTTCGTCCCATAATCGACCTGCAGTTCCTTGATGCCGTTGATCCAGCCGTGACGCAGCCGGCGCGGCTGCTCGAGCTTGGTGATGTCGGGCACCAGGTCGGCGAGCGCGTTGAACATCAGGTTGATCTCCATGCGAGCCAGGTTGGCGCCGATGCAGAAGTGCGTGCCGTTGCCGCCGAAGCCGACGTGCGGGTTCGGATCGCGCAGGATGTTGAACGTGAACGGATCCTCGAAGACGTCCTCGTCGTAGTTCGCCGAACCGTAGAACATGCCCACGCGCTGACCGGCCTTGATGTCGACGCCGCCGACCTGGGTGTCGTGCTTGGCCGTGCGCTGGAAGACGTTGACCGGAGTCGCCCACCGGACGATCTCGTCCACCGCCGTGGCCGGACGCTCCTTCTTGAACAGCTCCCACTGATCCGGGTTGTCCAGGAAGGCGTTCATACCGTGCGTGATGGCGTTGCGGGTGGTCTCGTTGCCCGCGACCGTCAGCAGGATGAAGAAGAAGCCGAACTCCGCCTCGGTGAGACCGTGACCGTCGATGTCGGCCTCGATCAGCTGCGTGACGATGTCGTCGGCCGGGCACTTCTTGCGCTCCTCGGCCATGTTGTAGCCGTAGCCGAGGATCTCCATGTTCGCGGTGAGCGGGTCCGTGGTGAACTCCGGGTCATCGGCGTTCATCATCGAGTTCGACCAGTCGAATAGCTTCATCCGGTCCACTTCGGGCACGCCGAGCAGATCGGCGATCGCCAGCAGAGGCAGGTCGACGGCGACCTGGTGGACGAAGTCGCCCTTGCCCTCGTCCGCGGCCTTCTGAACGATCTCTCGCGCGGCGGCGTCGAGCTTCTCCTCCAGCGCGTGGACCGCCTTCGGCGTGAACGCACGGGAGACCACCTTGCGCAGGCGCGTGTGCTCGGGCGGATCGTGGTTGATCAGCAGGGTCTTCGTGACCTCGAGCTGCTCCGGGTCCATGTCGTCCTCGAAGCGGATGATCACGCCGTTCTCGTTCGCCGACCAGTCGTCGGCGTTCTTCGAGATCTCACGGATGTGCTCGTGCTTGGTGACGGCCCAGTAGCCGCCGTCATGGAAGCCGCCGCCCTTGCCGGGCAGCTGAGCGTTCCACCACACCGGCGCGGTCTTGCGGAGCTCGGCGAACTCCTTGACGGGAATACCCTCGACCAGGAGGTCCGGGTTCGTGAAATCCCACCCCTCCTGATGCATGAACGGACACGTGCCGGACGCTTCAACGCTCTGCGCCTGAGTCACGTCATCACCTCAATTCTCTGGCCATGTTCTCCGGTCTCGATCGGAACGAGAACCCGTTACAATTTGCGTAACTCACACTCTGCCACACTGGATAGACGCGAACAAGAACTTGTTCTAGTTTTGACGGAGAAACGTTTCTCGAACAAGGAGTTGGCATGGGTGTACCGGTGATCGTCGAAGCGGTCCGTACTCCGATCGGCAAGCGCAACGGCTGGCTGTCGGGCCTGCATGCGGCGGAGATCCTCGGTGCGGCACAGCGCGGCGTCGTCGAACGCGCGGGAATCGATCCGGGCCTGGTGGAGCAAGTGGTCGGCGGCTGCGTCATGCAGGTCGGCGAGCAGGGCAACAATGTCACACGCACCGCGTGGCTGCACTCGGGCCTGCCGTGGCAGACCGGCGCCACCACCATCGACTGCCAGTGCGGATCCGCACAACAGGCCAATCACATGGTCGCCGGCCTGATCGCGACCGGCACCATCGACATCGGCATCGCTTGCGGCGTCGAATGCATGTCACATGTGCCGCTCGGCGCCAACGTCGGCACGGATGCGGGCCCCCGCCGCCCCGATTCGTGGGACATCGACATGCCCAACCAGTTCGACGCCGCCGAGCGGATCGCCAAGCGCCGGGGCATCACCCGCGCCGACGTCGACGCACTCGGGCTCGCCTCGCAGACCAAGGCCAAGCGTGCGTGGGACGAGGGCCGCTTCGACCGCGAGGTCCTCACGGTCAAGGCGCCCGAGCGCACCAAGGAGGGCGAGCTGACCGGTCAGATCCTCGAGGTGAACCGCGATCAGGGTCTGCGCGACACCACGGCCGAGTCGCTGAACGGACTCAAGGCGGTGATCGAGGGCGGCATCCACACCGCCGGCAACTCGTCGCAGATCTCCGACGGCGCGGCGGCCGTGCTGCTGATGGACGAGGACAAGGCCAAGGCCCTCGGCCTGCGTCCGCGGGCCCGGCTGGTGAGCCAGGCGCTCGTCGGAGCCGAACCGTACTACCACCTCGACGGACCCGTTCAGGCCACCGAACGAGTCCTCTCCCGCTCGGGGATGAATCTCAACGACATCGATCTGGTCGAGATCAACGAGGCTTTCGCCTCCGTCGTCCTCAGCTGGGCCCAGGTGCACGGTGCCGACATGGACAAGGTGAACGTCAACGGCGGCGCCATCGCCCTCGGGCACCCCGTGGGCAGCACCGGCTCCCGGCTGCTCACCACCGCGTTGCACGAACTCGAGCGCAGCGACCAGCAGACCGCGCTCGTCACGATGTGCGCCGGCGGCGCGCTGGCGACCGCGACCATCATCGAACGGATCTGATTTGGAGGCGAGCTCCCGACCGGCCCAACTCGATTCGCCGGTGGTCGCGCGGATCATCAGGATCGGTTCACGGCTCAACACCCGGCTGTACCGGCTCACGCGCGGACGGCTGGGCGGGACCTGGCGAGTCGGTGCCGCGCTGCGCCGCCCCACACCCGTCTGCCTGCTCACCACGACGGGGCGCAAGTCGGGACAGGAGCGCACCGTTCCGCTCCTGTTCCTGCGCGACGGCGAGTCGATCGTGCTCGTCGCCTCGCAGGGCGGACTGCCGAACAATCCGGCCTGGTACTACAACGTGCGCGATGAGCCGAACGTCCGGATCCAGATCGGCCGGGAAGAGCGCAACTATCTGGCGCGAATCGCGGGCGACGCCGAACGCGCCGAACTCTGGCCGCGGCTGGTCGAGATGTACGCGGACTTCGACACGTACGCCGCGTGGACCGACCGCGAGATCCCGGTCGTGATCTGCGAACCGGTGTGATCGCTCACGGCGTCATCGCGGCGATCGGGCCGTCGGACATGATCACGCCGGTGTCCACCTCCGGTCGGGACGTCCGGGAGAGCGACCCGTCGGCCCCGATCCGATAGGTGGTCACCCTCGAGGTCAGCCGTGCGGTCAGCACGTCGATGTCGTACAGGTAGCGCCCGTTCGGGTGCAGGAGCACCTGCCCGGGGAGGGTTCCGGCCGGCCCCGGGTAGGGCGAGCCCGCGATCGGCGTCAGCCGCCCGTCGGCGTGGGCGTTGTACGCGGCGATCGATGTGCCGACTGCGTTCGGAACGTACAGGCGCTTGCCGTCCGGCGTCATGACGATGCCGTGCGGGACGCCTCCGGTGGGGTACGGAGACCCCGGGGTCGGTGTCACGGAGCCGTCGTCGCCGATGCGGAATCCCGACAGTCCCATGGAGAACTCGTCGCTGACGTACAGGAACCGCCCGTCGGGCGAGTAACCGGGCGCGACCGGCCCGAGCCCCACCCGCGTCACACCGAGACGGCGGATGCCGCCGCCCGGGCCGAGGGCGTAATTCGTCATCGTGTTGCCGATGTAGCTGACCACGCGCATCCGGGTGCCGCTCGGGTCGATGCCGCCCATACCGACCATGCTGAACCCGTCGACCGGAGCGGTCGGCTTCCCCGTCGCGATCAGCGCGCCGCTGCCGGTGACGCGATACGACGTCACCCGGCCGGGGACACCGCCGAGAACCACGTACAGATACTTGCCGTCGGGCGTGAGCCGGGCGGCCGTCGGCGCGCCGCCCACCTTCACATCGGCACCGGGGATCGGAGTGAGCCGGCCGCTGGCGGAGATCCGGTAACCGCTGACTCCGCCGTCGAGTGCGTGCGGAACGTAGACCTTCTCTCCATCCGGACTCACCACGAGCGACAGCACCCCGAGACCGGTGGCGAAGGGACTGCCCGGGACCGGGGTGAGCGCACCGTCGTCGTGCACGCGCAGGACGCTGATCCCCTGGGACGCGGTACCCGCGGTCAGCAGGAAGCGCGGATGCGGGGTGCCGGCGTGTGCCGTGCCCGGCGCCCCGGCGGTCAGCAGGACGAGGCCGGTGAGAAGAGCCGTCAGCCGGACGCGGACACCGTTCGGGAGAATAGCCATGTCAGGACTTTCGCTGTCGGTGGCCCCGAGAGGCGAGGCCGGTTCGGGCTCATCGTCTCCCGGCCAGCGACGCCGGAACTGTCACGATTCCTGCACACTCGTCCGGCTCCTCTCCCGCCGAACTATCCGACGGCGCGGCCGGCACCCTCCCAGAACTGCGCGCGCAGGGCCTTCTTGTCCGGCTTGCCGAGCGCCGTCAACGGCAGCGATTCGGCGAACACGACCTGTTTGGGTGCCTGCACCGCACCCTTGCGCTCCTTGACCGCGGCCTGGATGTCCGCGGCGATCTGCGCTTGCGCCGCATCCCCGGCATCGGTGTCGGGGCGCAGGACCACCACCGCGGTCACCGCCTCTCCCCATTTCTCATCGGGCACGCCGATCACCCCGACCTGTGCGACCGCGGGATGCTCGGCGACCACGTCCTCCACCTCGCGGGGGAACACGTTGAATCCGCCGGAGACGATCATGTCCTTGGTGCGGTCGACGATGAACCAGAAGCCGTCCTCGTCCTCGCGGGCGACGTCGCCGGTGTGCAGCCAGCCGTCGACGAAGGTCTCGGCGGTCTGCTCGGGCAGCCCGAGATAACCGCCGGCCAGCAGCGGACCGGACACGCAGATCTCACCCGGCTCACCCCGCGCCACGCGGTTGCCCTCCGAATCGAGCAGGGCGGTGCGCAGGAACGCCGACGGGCGTCCGCAACTGCCTAGGCGGGCCTTGTCGTGTTCGTCTTTGCGCAGGTAGCTGATGACCATCGGCGCCTCGGACTGGCCGTAGTACTGCGCGAAGATCGGCCCGAACCGCTCGATCGCCTCCGCCAGCCGGACCGGATTCATCGGCGACGCGCCGTAATAGACGGTTTCAAGGGACGAGAGATCGCGGGTGCGGGAGTCCGGGTGGTCCATCAGGGCGTACAGCATCGACGGCACGAGCATGGTGGCGGTGATCCGCTCCCGCTCGATGGTCTCGAGGACCAGCGCCGGATCGAACTTGCTCAGGACCAGCATCGTGCCGCCCTTGATGAGGGTGGGCACGAAGAAGGCCGCGCCCGCATGCGAGAGCGGAGTGCACATCAGGAACTTCGGCCGCTCGGGCCATTCCCACTCGGCCAGCTGGATCTGCGTCATCGTCGACATCGCGCGGGCGGTCCCGATGACGCCCTTGGGCTTTCCGGTGGTGCCGCCGGTGTAGGTGATCGAGACGACGTGGTCGGGGTCGAGCACCGCGGCGGTCAACTCTCGGACGGGGTACTCCTGAGCGGCGGCGACGATGTCCACGCCGATGTCGGTGAGCTCAGCGGGCACCGGGCCGAGGGTGAGGACCCGGGTGAGCCCGTCGACCCGCTTCACCAGTTCCACCGCTCGCTCGACGAACATCGGATTCGGATCGATGACCAGCGTCGACACGCCCGCGTCCGCGAGGACGTAGGCGTGATCGTCGAGCGACCCGAGCGGGTGCAGCGCCGTTCGGCGCCAGCCCTGCGTCTGGCCCGCTCCGATCACGAACAGCACCTCGGGGCGGTTCAGTGCGAGCAGCCCGACGGCTGTTCCCGTGCCTGCACCGGCCGCCTCGAAGGCCTGGATGTAGCGACTGATCTGGTCGGCCATCTCACCGCCGGTGAGTTCGGCGTCGCCGAGCTTCAGAACCGGCTTGTCCCGGTGACGGCGCAGGGCCGCGACCATCAGGTCGCCGAGGTGGACGGGGTTGCGCAGCGCGTCGGCCGCAGTCATTTCGGATCCCATGTGCGCAAATACTAGAACGTGTTCTAGCTGACTGGAAGCGCTCGATCGAAAACTGTTGCCGCACAGACTCTCTCGAGACGTCTCCGATTCGGGATCCCGTCACGAAAAGAGCGCCGAGATCGCGACCGGCGAAAAGAAGTCCAACCGTTCGGCCGGGATCGGACCTAGTATCGAGATATGACGGATCTGGACCAGGCAGCAACCCGACGAGACATCACCGACGCGCTGTTGACCGCGATGGAGCGGCGGCACGAGGTACTCGACGCGATCGTCGACGCAGAGGATCGCGATGCCGCGGCGACTGCGATCGCCGACCTTCTCGGCAAGTCGAAACTGGGCGCGGAAGCGGTCCTGAACATGTCCTTCTACCAGCTCACCAAGACCGAGCGGCGCCACAACCAGGCCGAACTCGACAATCTCAACGAGGAGATCACCTTCACGCTCGCCGAGCGGCCGGCGAGTTCGGGCGACAGCCTCGACCTCCGTCCCTTCTCCGCCGACGACGACGCCGATCTGTTCGCCGAACGCACCGCCGAACAGGGTGTCGCGGGCGACGGGTCGGGCGCGCCGGCCGGGGACGTCGCAGACGAGATCACCAAGGGCGTCGACCGCGTCGACGCCGAAGACGCCGTCTGGCTGGTGGCCGTGGAAGGCGACCAGAAGGTGGGCATCGTCTTCGGCGAACTGAACGACGGAGAGGTCGACGTCCGCATCTGGATTCGCCCGGAATCACGCAAGCGCGGCTACGGCACTGCGGCGCTGCGCAAGTCGCGCTCGGAGATGGCAGCGCTGTTCCCCGGCGTCCCGATGGTGGTGCGGGCCCCCAGCGCCTGACGCGGCACCCTGCAGACCCTCAGGCGGGCCCGGTCCACGACGGACCGGGCCCGTCGCCCATTGCGCCGGCCAGCATGGACTCGAAACCGAACCGCAGCGCGTCCAGCGAATCGACCGTCCCCATCTGGTAGCCGATGAGCAGGTACATGGCCACCTGCGCGAACTTCTCCGCCTTGTCGGCATCACCGATGACCTCGGCCGACGTCTCGCGAATCACCTCCGCGCGCTCCCGGTCGACCTCCGCCAAGTGCGCCAGCACCCCGGAATCATAGGTCGACCAGACCCGGATCGCCGCTTCGGAGGCACGGTCGAGCCCGAGGCCGACGCCGATCAGGAAGTCGATCCGCTCCCTGGGGTCGTCTACGGCGATCGCGTCTCCGATCGGTCTGCGGCTGTGTTCCTCTCGCCAGTAGTCGATCAGCGCCGACTTGTACTCGGCCCAGTCCGCGAAGGCGTGATAGAAGCTGCCCGTCGTCGTGCCGGCGACCCGGCAGACCTGCGCCAGTTTGAGACCCGCGTGCCCGTGTTCCCCCAGCACCTCCAGGCCCGCGTCCAGAAACCGCCTGCGCGCATGCTCGGACGGCACCGATTGCTTCTTCACCATGCGAACCCGCCTCCCTCACCTGCGACGTGACCCCTTGCACAAAACTATAACTCAACTTACAGTGAGCTCACCGACAGGCAGGAGCCGACCGATGACACTCAAGACGCTGGTCCAGACACCGTCCCGGACCGCGGGCATGGATCCGGAGACCGAGTTCCACGAGATCTACCGTGCCCTGGCCACGTACGAGTTCCCCTGGGACATCAATCAAGCGCTGAGCTTCGCGCTGTTCCGGACGTACGCGGTCCCGAGCATCGGCGACCTCCTTGACCGGACCGGCGAGTTCCGCGACCGACCGCAGAAGCGGTACGACGACACCGCCGTCCTGCTCGAGGTGCCGCTCCTGAAAGGCTTCGACAGCACCGACGGCAGGGCCGCGATTCGCCGGATCAACCAGATGCACAAGATGTTCGAGATCAGCAACGACGACATGCGGTATGTACTGGCCACCTTCGTCGTCGTGCCGGTCCGCTGGATCGGCGATTACGGCAGACGCCCGCTCACCGACGACGAGATCCGCGCGACCGTGCTGTACTACCGGCAACTCGGCAGACACATGGCGATCAAGGACGTACCGGAGACCTACGAGGAGTTCGCAGCTCTGATGGACTCGTACGAGGCCGCCCATTACCGGTCCGGCGGCAC
Source organism: Gordonia sp. LUNF6 (assembly GCF_047041125.1). Taxonomy (NCBI): domain Bacteria; kingdom Bacillati; phylum Actinomycetota; class Actinomycetes; order Mycobacteriales; family Gordoniaceae; genus Gordonia; species Gordonia sp. LUNF6. Next base: position 519,753 of record NZ_CP178181.1, on the reverse strand, counting down.
CGCGGGCGTCCGCCGCACCGGCGACGCCACGATCGACCTGTTCAAGACCTTCTACCCGGCGCCGCTGCGACCGTTGATCGGCGCCTTCAGTCTGTCGGTGATGGACGACGCACTGCTCGACGCCTTCGGCTACCGGCGTCCGCCCGCCGCGCTGCGGTTCGCGTCGAGGGCAGGCCTCCGAATCCGGGGCCGGCTGGTCTCACTGCTGCCCCGGCGTCGGCGGCCGCGACATGTTCACGATCTGCCCCGGATCAAGAGCTATCCGAACGGCTTCGACATCGAGCGGATGGGCACCTTCGCACCGCCCGGATGCCCGGTCAGGCACTGATCGGACCCCGATACCCGAGACCTACTCTCCGCGCCAGACCGGTTCGCGCTTCTCGGCGAACGCGCGCGGTCCCTCCCTCGCGTCAGCGGAGGCGAGGACCGTGAGCCCGGCCTCCTGATTGACGGCCCAGGGCTCTTCGGCGCCCCATTCGGGATCCCACTCCGACCGGCCCTGATGTGTCCGGTAGACGGCGCGTTTGCTGAGCTGTACCGCCAGCGGTGCGTTGGCCGCTATCCGGTGCGCCAACGCGAGCGCGGTGTCCAGGACCTCGGCGGCCGGGACGACGCGGTTGACCAGTCCCCACTCGCAGGCGGTCGCGGCGTCGACCCCGTCGCCGGTGAGGATCATCTCCAGGGCCCGCTTGAGCGGAAGCTGCCGCGCCAGGCGGATCACACCGCCGCCACCGGCGATCAGTCCGCGTTTCACCTCGGGCAGTCCGAAGACCGCGGAGTCGGCGGCGACCACGAGATCGCAGGCGAGAGCGAGTTCGGTCCCGCCGCCGAGCGCCGTTCCGTTGACCGCCGCGATGAGCGGCTTGTCGGTCCAGTGCCGCACCAGCCCCGCCAGCCCCCACTCCGGATGGGTGTCGTCGATGATCGGCTCACCGCGTGCGACGGCCTTGAGGTCGGCCCCCGCGCAGAAGGCCCGGCCCGCTCCGGTGAGCACCACCGCCCGCACCGCGCGATCGGCGGAGGCCCTCTCCAGCACCTCCCCCAGCCCGGTCGCGACGGCCCCGTCGATCGCGTTCAGCGCCTCGGGCCGGTTCAGCGTCACCACGGCGACGCCGTCGCACGCTTCGTAGCGGACCGATCCCTCCGCGGTCTCAGACATCTGCGAGCCCTCTCAGCGGGCGCCGTATGCCTTGACCTGGACCGGTGAAGCGTCGATCAGCTCGGCGACCACCGGAGTCAGCTCCGCGACCTCCCAGCGCGCGCCCTTGTCGCGCGAGGCCGCACGCTGCCAGCCGTCGAGCACCGTGACGCGGCCGCCCTCGACCTCGAAGAGCCGCCCGGTGACGGAGGCCGACGCCGGCGAGCCCAGCCACACCACCAGCGGCGAGATGTTCGCGGGATCCATCGCGTCGAAGGAGCCGTCCTCCGGCGCCGCCATCTGCGCGGCCATCGCCTCGCCCGCACCCATCGTCATCTGAGTGCGTGCGGCCGGGGCGATGCCGTTGACGGTGACCCCGTATCCGCCGAGTTCGGCGGCCGCTTGAATCGTCAGTTCGGCGATCGCGGCCTTGGCGGCGGCGTAGTTGCCCTGCCCCACCGAGCCGAAGATGCCGGCTCCCGAGCTGGTGTTGATGATCCGGGCCTGCACGCGTTCACCGGCTTTGGCCTGGGAGCGCCAGTGCGCTCCGGCATGACGCAGCATCACGAAGTGCCCCTTGAGGTGCACGCGGACCACCGAATCCCACTCGTCCTCACTCAGCGAGAGCAGCATCCGGTCCCGCAGGAATCCCGCGTTGTTGACCAGCGCGTCGAGACGGCCGAAGGCATCGATCGCAGTCGCGACGATCGCGGCGCCGGTGTCCCAGTCGGCGACGTCGCCCACCGCCGCGACGGCCTCGCCGCCGGCCGCCCTGATCTCGTCGACGACGGCCGCGGCCGATTCCGCCGCGTAGTCGTTGACCACCACCTTGGCGCCGTCGGCGGCGAAAGCGTGCGCGTGCGCACGCCCGATCCCCTGGCCGGCACCGGTGACGATGACGACGCGGCCCTCATTGGTCTTGTTGCTCAATGCTCTTCACTCTCTCTCGGAAGTCTGCGGCGGTACCCGACCGTCGCGGTTCTCAGGCGTCGTTGCCGGCGTTCGCGGCGGACAGGAAGGCCGGCTTCTCGCCGCCGCCGTGGACGGTGACGGTGGAACCGGTGATGTACTGCGACAGCGGCGACAGCAGAAAAGCCACCGCATTGCCGATGTCGGCGGGCCGGGCCATGCGGCCCATCGGGATGGTGGCGCCGACGGCGGCCACCCCCGCCTCGTCGCCGAAGTGCAGATGCGCCAGCTCGGTCTGCACCGGGCCGCAGACCACCGAGTTGACCCGCACCGACGGCGCCCATTCGACGGCGAGCGTCTCGGTGAGATTGTCCAGACCGGCCTTCGCCGCACCGTAGGCGGCGGTGCCCGGGGACGGCCGGTGCCCGCTGACGCTCGACACGTTGACGATGGCGCCGCCGCCGTCCTGGGTCGACATCACTCGGTGCGCGGCGCGCGCGACGATCAGCGGCGCGACGAGATTGAGTTCGACGATCTTCCGGGAGAAGTTGTCGGAGGCATCCGCGGCCGGCGCGAACGGCGAGCCGCCTGCGTTGTTCACCACGCCGTCGAGCCTGCCGTGCGCGGCGACGATCTGCTCGATCATCGAGGCCACCGCATCACCGTCGCGGACGTCGCAGGGATAGAACTCGCGGTCGTCGTCGCCCGGGCGTCGAGCGCAGACGACGGGCGTGGCGCCGAGGTCGTCGAGCACTTGCGCGATTCCCGCGCCCACCCCGCGGACACCGCCGGTGATCAGGACGATTCTCCCTGCCAGCCCCAGATTCACCGGGCCGTGCACTGCTTCGGTCATGGTGCTACTGTAACAAACAACCAAGCATTTGCTTGGGTGGCTCGTCAGAGCCCCACCCAGCCCAGACAAAGGAGTCGGTGTGCCGATCACCACCGCCCGCGCCGAGTCCGGCATCGTCACCGTGACGGTCGACTTTCCGCCGGTCAACGCGCTGCCCAGCGCCGCATGGTTCGAACTCGCCGACGCGATCAGTGCCGCGGGCGCCGATCCGGAGACCTCCGTGGTCATCCTGCGAGCAGAGGGACGCGGCTTCAATGCGGGCGTCGACATCAAAGAGATGCAGCAGACCACCGGTTTCGGTGCCCTGATCGACGCCAACCGCGGGTGCGCCGCGGCGTTCTCGGCCGTGTACGACTGCGAGGTCCCGGTGATCGTCGCGGTCAACGGCTTCTGCGTGGGCGGCGGCATCGGCCTGGTCGGCAACGCCGACGTGATCGTCGCCTCCGACGACGCCGTCTTCGGCCTGCCGGAGGTCGATCGCGGTGCGCTCGGCGCGGCCACGCATCTGGCACGCCTGGTGCCGCAGCACCTGATGCGGACGCTGTACTACACCGCGCAGAACGTGACCGCGCAGCAGCTGGTGCAGTTCGGCTCCTGCTACAAGGCCGTCCCGCGAGAGGAACTGCTGGAGACCGCGCTCGAGGTCGCCCGTCTGATCGACGCCAAGGACACGCGTGTCATCCGGGCGGCCAAGGCGGCGATCAACGGTATCGATCCGGTGGACGTCAAGACCAGCTATCTGCTCGAGCAGCGTTACACGTACGAACTGAATCTGGCCGGAGTGGCCGACGAGCACCGCGACGCGTTCGTCGAGACCGGTAAGACACTGAAGGGGAACTGACACCGAATGGCCACCAAGACTGACAAGACGTCGAGCCTCGACGACGTGGTCGCCGAACTGCGCGACGGCATGACGATCGGCATCGGCGGCTGGGGCTCCCGGCGCAAGCCGATGGCGCTGGTCCGCGCCATCGCCCGCTCGGATGTGAAGGATCTGACCGTGGTGACCTACGGCGGCGCCGACCTCGGGCTGCTGTGCGCGGCGGGCAAGGTGAAGCGCGCGTACTACGGCTTCGTCTCCCTCGACGCCGCACCGTTCTACGATCCCTGGTTCGCCAAGGCGCGTCTGTCCGGCGCCATCGAGGCCCGCGAGATGGACGAGGGCATGGTCAAGTGCGGCCTGGAGGCCGCCGCCGCACGCCTGCCCTTCCTGCCCATCCGCGCCGGACTCGGCTCCGCCGTCCCCGATTTCTGGGAAGGCGAGCTCAAAACCGTCGAATCCCCGTATCCGGATGCCGACGGACGCACCCAGACTCTCATCGCGATGCCCGCGCTCGAGCTCGACGCGGCATTCGTCCACCTCGACATCGCCGATCCTCACGGGAACGCCGCCTACACCGGAGTCGATCCGTACTTCGACGATCTGTACCTGGCCGCGGCGCGGCGCCGCTATCTGGAAGCCGACCAGGTGGTCCCCACCGAGGAACTGGTGGACTCCGTCGCCCGCGAACGTCTTCTGATCAACCGGATGAACGTCGACCGCGTGGTCCACACCCCGAACGGCGCACACTTCACCTTCGCGGGCGGATACGGCCGCGACAACGCGTTCCTGAAGCACTACGCGACCTCTGCGGCAGACGACGAGAGCTGGTCGGCGTTCAAGACCCGCTTCCTCGACGTCGACGAGGCCGGATACCAGACCGAGGTCGCCAAGTGGCAGGCCGAGCAGGAGGAAGCCAAGTGAGCAGTCCCGAGACCACCGCTGTCATCACCCGCGCCGAGTACTGCGTCGCGGCGTGTGCCGACATCTTCACCGGCGCGGGCGAGATCATGGCGTCGCCGATGGCCACCACTCCGCTGATCGGCGCCCGGCTGGCGCGACTGACCACCGAACCCGATCTGCTCATCACCGACGGCGAAGCGCTCATCCTGGCCGACACACCCGCGGTGGGCCAGTCGGGTCCGGTGGAAGGGTGGATGCCCTTCCGCAAGGTGTTCGACGTGGTCGCCTCCGGCCGGCGGCACGTGGTGATGGGCGCCAACCAGATCGACCGCTACGGAAACCAGAACCTCTCGGCGTTCGGTCCGCTGCAGCAGCCGACTCGCCAGATGTTCGGCGTGCGCGGCGCTCCCGGCAACACCATCAACCACCCGACCAGCTACTGGGTCGGGAACCATACGGCTCGGGTGTTCCCGGAGCGGGTCGACATCGTCTCCGGCGTCGGCTTCGACAAGGTGGACGAGCGCAATCCCGCCTTCGACGATCTGAACATCCACCGAGTGGTCACCAACCTCGGCGTTTTCGACTTCCGCGGACCCGGCCACACCATGCGGGCCCTGTCGCTGCATCCGGGCGTGACGCCGGAGGCGGTCGCCGACGCCACCGGCTTCCCGGTGGCCGACCTCGAATCGGCCCCGGCCACCGCGGACCCGACCGACGAACAGTTGCGGATCATCCGCGAGGTCCTCGACCCCAGGAATCTCCGCGACCGCGAGGTCCGGTCGTGACCGCGCCTCACAACGGACCGGCGCCCGCGGCTCCGCTGTCGACTCGCTTCACCGAACTGGTCGGCATCGACTATCCGATCGTGCAGACCGGCATGGGCTGGGTCTCCGGACCGTCACTGACGGCCGCCACCGCCGAAGCCGGCGGACTGGGCATCCTCGCATCGGCGACGATGACCTACGACGAACTCGAGTTCGCGATCAAGAAGACCAAGTCGCTGACCGACAAGCCCTTCGGGGTCAACCTGCGCGCGGACGCGACCGATGCGGCCGAGCGCGTGGATCTGATGATCCGCGAAGGCGTGAAGGTCGCCTCGTTCGCGCTGGCTCCGAAGAAGGAGCTGATCGCGAAGCTGAAGGACAACGGCCTGGTGGTGGTGCCGTCGATCGGCGCCGCCAAGCACGCGGTGAAGGTCGCGTCATGGGGCGCCGACGCCGTCATCGTGCAGGGCGGCGAGGGCGGCGGCCACACCGGCGGCGTGGCGACCACGCTGCTGCTGCCGTCGGTGATCGACGCCCTCGGCGGCGGCGACGGGCCGACGTCGATGCCGGTGATCGCCGCCGGCGGCTTCTTCGACGGTCGCGGTCTGGTGGCCGCACTCGCCTACGGCGCCGAAGGCATAGCGATGGGCACCCGGTTCCTCCTGACCAGTGACTCCGCCGTCCCGGACAGCGTCAAGCGCGAATACCTCAAACGCGGACTGAACGACACGGTGGTGTCGCTCAAGGTGGACGGCATGCCGCACCGCGTGCTGCGGACCGAGCTCGTCAACGCCCTCGAAAGCGGTTCCCGCGCGAAGGCGCTGCTGGCCGCGGCGCGCAACGCCAACGAGTTCAAGCAGCTCACCGGTATGAAGTGGACCACCATGCTGCGCGACGGTGCGTCGATGAAGAAGTCGGGCGAGCGGACCTGGCAGCAGATCATCATGGCAGGCAACACCCCGATGCTGCTCAAGGCCGGATTGGTCGACGGCAACACCGACGCCGGCGTGCTCGCGTCCGGCCAGGTGGTCGGCATGATCGACGATCTGCCGTCCTGCGCGGAACTGATCACCTCGATCATGACGCAAGCGCACGCGCGCCTGGCCGCGCTTCCCCGCTGAGCGTCTCCCACGCTCCGCAGACAACGAATCGGCCCCGGCACTCTCTCGAGTGTCGGGGCCGTTTCGGCGGACCGGAACTACTTCTCGGTCGGCGCAGCCTTCTTGGCGGGCGCGGCCTTCTTGGCCGGGGTGGCCTTCTTGGCCGGAGCCGGCTTGCGCGCGGCAGCGGTGCTCACCTTCTTGGCGGCGGCATCGGCGTCGGCCTTGGCCTTGGTGCCGGCCTTCTCGATGTCCGCCGCGGTCTCCTGCAGCTTCTCGGAGACCTCGTCGGCGGCGACAGCCGCATCCTCGACGCGGTCGGCGGCGCGGCCGGCGAGTGCGGCAGCGCGCTCGCCCACGGCACGGGTCTGGGTCGAGACGGCGCCCAGGGCGTCCTCGGTCAGGTCGACGGCGTCGTTGTAGACCTTCTCGACGCGAGCCAGGTTCTCCTCGACGTACGGGGTCTGGCGAAGACGCTCCACGGCGCTCTCGCCGCGCTCGGCGAGCGAGTTGTACAGGCCGGTGGTGGCCTCGATGTAGGGCTCGGCGACCTTGCGCAGTTCGTCAGCGGTCAGCTTGGCGCGCAGTTCCTCGATCGACGGGAACTCGGTCGGCAGATCGGTGATCCGGCTACGGGTCTCGTCCAGGCGGCTCTGGGTGCGCTCGCGCGAGGCCTGGGCGCGGTTCTTCAGCTCGGCGAGGGCGTCCTTGACTTCCTGGACGGCGACGTCGCCGGCGCCGACGACGGCGTAGACCGGGGTGGGCAGAGTACGTTCGGCGGTGCTCATGGCAACTCCTTGCTTGCTTTAACTTGCACCACCAGTGTGCGTCAATGTGCTAGCAAATGCTAGCGCTAGGAGCGTGTGAGTGGTCGATGTCACTGCTACTGAAAGTACTTCCGCCTGCAATAAACGTCGTGTTCACCGTGGTTTCTTGCGCAACTACCACCCGTCCGCTCCAGCGCAACCCTTTAGTTCGCTGCTAGCAGAATCTACGCCTTAGGCGCTTTGTCAGCGTCCATCCGACGCCGCAACCTGCGTGCTGCAGCAACCATGTTGCGGAGTGCCGGTTCCAGTTGCCAGTAGTGCCGCGTCTTCAATCCGCCGTCCGGGTTGGCCCAGAGCCGATCGATCGGAATCGCCGACGCGGCCCGGGTGAGACGGTCGTCGATCGTGTCGATGTCCGGGATCACCGCGCTGCGGCTCTCGTAAACCCCCGGCCCCACCCCGCGCTCGATGGCGGTGCCGTGCTCGGTCAGTTCGCTCAGCACCCAGTCGATGGACCGCGTCGCCACGATCGACGTGACGTCGGCGTCCATCGCGTTGAACGCCTCGACAACTTCGGCGATCGAGGAGTAGCCGAGGTGCGTGTGGATCTGCGTCTCGGGTTTCGCGCCGCCGACCGCCAGTTTGAACGCCGCGACCGCCCAGTCGAGATAGCCTTCGCGGCTCCGTTCGCGCAGAGGCAGCAACTCCCGGATCGACGGCTCGTCGACCTGGATGATCTTGATTCCCTCCCGCTCCAGATCCGCCACCTCGTCGCGGACGGCCAGCGCCAGTTGCTCGGCGGTCTCGTACAGCGGCTGGTCCTGCCGGACGAACGACCGTGCGAGCATCGTGACCGGGCCGGTGAGAATGCCCTTGACGGGCTTGTCGGTCAGCGACTGCGCGTAGGTGATCCATTCGATCGTCATCGGACCCCGCCGCTTCACATCGCCGTAGAGGATCGGCGGCCGGACGTATCGCGAGCCGTATACCTGGACCCAGCCCATGTGGGTGAAGGCGTAGCCCTCCATCAGTTCGGCGAAGTACTGGATCATGTCGTTGCGCTCGGGTTCACCGTGGACGAGGACGTCGAGCCCGATGTCCTCCTGCAACTCGATGACCCGCCGGATCTCCTCGCGGAGCCGCTCGGCGTACTCGTCCCAGGTGAGCCGACCCTGCCCGTAGTAGTACCGGGCGCGTCGGATGTCCGCGGTCTGCGGAAACGACCCCAGCGTGCACGTCGGCACCGGCGGCAGCCCGAGGACTGCGGCCTGGGCCCTCCGGCGTTCGGCGTACGGAGCTCGTTCGCGCTGGTCCGGTCGGATATTGGCGACTCGTTGACGGACCTCGTGCTTGAGCTTGAAGTGGACGGTCGCCGGACGCGTGTACCAGTGTTCGGGCGCCCCCTCGGAGATCGCCTTCGCCAGCGCGATCACCTCGGCGACCTTCTGCTTGGCGAACGAGAGCCGGTCGGCCACATCGCCGGGAAGGTCGGGTTCGATGAGCTTGTCGACCGGGACGTGCATCAGGGTGCACGACGTCGACACGACGAGATCGGGGATCACCTTCTTGATCTGGAGCAGGTAGTCGAGCTTCCCGCCCTTGGCCGCCTTCCAGACGTTGCGGCCGTCGATCACCCCCGCGTACAGCCGCTTGCGGCGGAGCCCGGCGATCTCCATCAGCATGCTCGGCGTCATGGGCGCGGACACGAGATCGAGACCGATCGCCTCGATCTTGGACGCCGCGAGAATCGGGAGCGCCGGGCCCAGATCGCCGTACTCGCCGGTGACGAGGATCCGCGGACGCAGCCCCGCGCCGCCGAGTCGGTCGTAGGCGCGGGCGAGCGCCGCGAGATCGGCGTCGGTGCGGTCGGAGGTGAAAGCGGGCTCGTCGAGCTGAACACACTTGGTGTTCTGCTTGGCCAGCTTCTCGAACAACTCGATGTACACCTCGAGCAGGTCGTCGAGCCGGTCGAGCGGACGGAACCCTTCCGGTGCGTCGGCCGCAGGCTTGCTCATCAGCAGCAGGCTGACCGGCCCCAGCATGATCGGTCGCAGTTCGATGCCCGCTTCCGCGGCGCGCGCATGCTCGTCGAGCAGGTTCTCGCTGAGCCAACTCGCTCGGCCGAGCGAGAACTCGGTGTCCGGGCCGACCTCCGGCTGCCGGTAGTAGTAGTTGGTGTCGAAGTACTTGATCAGCTCCAACGGCGGGAAGTCGGGCTTGCCGCGAGCCATCGCGAAGTAGAAGTCGATCGGATCGAGCTCGGCGTGCAGCGGCTCGAAGCGACGCGGCACCATCCCGAACGTCAGCGCGTTGTCGAGAACGTGGTCGTAGAACGAGAAGGTGTTGCCCGGAACCTGCTCGAGACCGGTGGCGGCGAGCTCACGCCACGTCGACTCGGCGAGCTCACGGCCGGCGGCGAGGAGCTTCCCGCGATCGCCGGAGCCGTGCCAGTAGTCCTCGAGCGCGAATTTCAGTTCGCGGCGCGCACCGATTCTCGGGTACCCGAGAATCGATGACCCGTACTCGATGCCGTCAGCGCGTGTCATGGCGCACGCCTACTTGGCCGCGCCGTCGCCGTACTGATAGAAACCGCGACCGGACTTCTTACCCAGACGCCCTGCCTCGACCATGCGCAGCAGCAGCGGCGGCGGCGAGTACAGCGGTTCCTTGAACTCCTCGTACATGCTGTCGGCGATCGCCTTGACGGTGTCGAGCCCGACGAGGTCCGTGAGCTTGAGCGGACCCATCGGATGTGCGCAGCCGAGCACCATCGCCTTGTCGATGTCCTCCACCGTGGCGAATCCGCTCTCCACCATGCGCACCGCCGACAGCAGGTACGGCACCAGCAGCGCGTTGACCACGAAGCCGGAACGGTCGGACGAGCGGACCACCTGCTTGCCGAGCACGTCGTGCGCGAAGGCCTCGGCGCGCTCGCTGACCTCGGTGGAGGTCATCAGCGTGGTCACCAGTTCCACGAGGGGCAGCACCGGGACCGGATTGAAGAAGTGCATGCCGATGACCCGGCTCGCGTTCTCGGTCGCCATGCCGAGCTTCATGATCGGGATCGACGAGGTATTGGAGGCCAGTACCGCGTTGGGGTCGGTCACCACCTTGTCGAGTTCCCGGAAGATCTGTGTCTTGACCTCCTCGTCCTCGATGATCGCCTCGACCACCAGCTGGCGGTCGGCGAAGTCTCCGAGGTCGGAGGTGAACCGCAGGCGCCACGAGGCCTGCTCGCGCTCGCGCTCGGTGAGTTTGCCGCTGCTGACGCCGCGGTCGAGGGAGCGGAGGATACGGGAGCGGCCGGCCGCGGCGAGTTCGCGCGTCGACTCGTAGACGAGGACGTCGGCGTTCGCGCGGGCACACACTTCGGCGATACCTGCACCCATCTGACCTGCGCCGATGATACCGACGCGTGAAATCTTCTCACCTGCCATTGTGAAGGCTCCTGAAGTGTTGTCTGACGTGTCGCGCCGCGCGAACGGCGGAGTACTACCTGTTTAGCAATGATCCCGGGGCAGTTGGGGTTCAATACCCCACTGCCCCGGGATCATCACGAGATCGTCAACCTTTCAAGCGAAGGTCGCGTCGGTTCCTAGTGGAACTGTCCCTCTTCGGTCGAGCCCTTCAGAGCCGCGGTCGAGGTGTTCGGGTCGACGGTGGTGGCGATCTTGTCGAAGTAGCCGGCACCGACCTCACGCTGGTGCTTGGTGGCGGTGTAACCGCGCTCCTCGGCAGCGAACTCGCGCTCCTGCAGGTCGACGTACGCCTTCATCTGCTCGCGAGCGTAGCCGTAGGCCAGATCGAACATCGAGTAGTTGAGGGCGTGGAAGCCGGCCAGCGTGATGAACTGGAACTTGAAGCCCATCGCGCCCAGCTCGTTCTGGAACTTGGCGATGGTGTCGTCGTCCAGGTGCTGCTTCCAGTTGAAGGAAGGCGAGCAGTTGTAGGCCAGGAGCTGGTCCGGGTACTCGGCCTTGACGGCCTCGGCGAACTGCTTCGCGAGGGCCAGGTCGGGCTTGCCGGTCTCCATCCAGATCAGGTCGGCGTACGGAGCGTAGGCCTTGGCGCGAGCGATGCAGGGCTCGATGCCGTTCTTGACGTTGTAGAAGCCCTCGGAGGTGCGCTCACCGGTGATGAACGGACGGTCGCGCTCGTCGACGTCCGAGGTGATCAGGGTGGCGGCCTCGGCGTCGGTGCGGGCGACGACGACGGTCGGGGTGTTGGCGACGTCGGCGGCCAGACGCGCCGAGGTCAGGGTGCGGATGTGCTGCTGGGTCGGGATCAGCACCTTGCCGCCGAGGTGGCCGCACTTCTTCTCCGAAGCCAGCTGATCCTCCCAGTGGGTGCCTGCGGCACCCGCGGCGATCATGGCCTTCTGCAGCTCGTAGACGTTGAGAGCGCCACCGAAGCCGGCCTCACCGTCGGCCACGATCGGCACGACCCAGTTGTCGACCGAGTCGTCGCCCTCGACGCGAGCGATCTCGTCGGCGCGCAGCATCGCATTGTTGATGCGGCGGACCACCGACGGCACCGAGTTGGCCGGGTACAGCGACTGGTCCGGGTAGGTGTGGCCCGAGAGGTTCGCGTCACCGGCGACCTGCCAGCCCGACAGGTAGATGGCCTTGAGGCCCGCGCGGACCTGCTGCACGGCCATGTTGCCGGTCAGTGCGCCGAGCGCGTTGATGTAGCTGTCGTCACCCTTGGTGACGCCTTCCCACAGGATCTCCGCGCCGCGGCGGGCGAGCGTGTGCTCCTCGACGACGTTGCCCTGGAGCTCAGCGACCTGCTCCGCGGTGTAATCGCGCTTGATGCCCTTCCAGCGGGGGTTGGTGTCCCAGTCCTGCTGGATCTCGGCGGCGGTACGCGGCTTTCCGACGTTGCTCATAGCCTTCGCTTTCGTTAGAACTGCTCGATCGCAGTGCTTTGAGGGTTTACGGCCCCATCCGATTCTTGCGAACCGGTTGACACCTTGAGGCGATGCCTGACATCAGGTTGCCATAGGGAAAACCTGCAGTTCAATCCCTACATGGATGCAAATAACGGGCATGTTACCGACGGGTTTTGCAAAGCTTGTAAATATTGATGTGTGAACCTCTCGGGCCGAATCTCAAAAAAGTACGCGCGTACTGGGAAAACTCGTCGCGGGACGCTCGGCCGCGCGACACCGACCGCGGCACTCGGCGGCGACGGGCACCGCGGCCGAAAGTGCGGCACTTCACAGACGGCGGCGGCGCGAAAGGACGGAAGATCAGCGTGCGGCACGCGTGACGGCGTCTCGAACGAGCCGCACGAACTCGTCGTCGGTCACCGGCGCCGCGACGAGCGCCGAACCCGGAACCACCGCCGCGCGCTCCTGCTCGCTGACGGCGCGTTCGTCGGTCGACAGACCCAGCTGCAGCGTGACGGTCTCGCCGCTGGGCCGCCGGACCAGGATGTTGCCCATCAGACCCGCGCGGGCGCGGACGGCGCCGCCGGGCAGCGTGGTCACCGAATCGCTGCGCACCAGGAACGACTGCTCCACGGCCGAGTCGCGGAGCGCGGGCAGTTCCACCGTCGTGGTCACGATGTGCGCCCCGGCCAGCGTGCCCTTGCTGGGAACCGCCGTCACGACCGCGCACGGGCCCGTCGTCGCACGACGGTCCGCATCGATGTCGCGGCGGACGCTAGAGAGCAGTTCACTGAAGACTCCGGTGTCCGAGCGCGCCACCAGCAGAGCCGAGTTGTCCTCGGTCAGTTGCGGATTGAACTCGGCATCAGCGGTGGGCGCGCACTCCGGCGGGGTGAAGGCCACCGTCTTCGACTGTTCCAGCGTGCTGCGATTCGACACGATCAGATCGTTGACCATCATCGGAACCGCGGTGAAGTCCGGCGGCAGCTGATCGCTGGTGAGCAGCAGGCTCGGCAACGTCGGCTCCTGCGCACTGCCGTCCCCGCATCCGGCGACGCCGATCAGACCAGCGCAGGCGGCCGCGAGTGCGGTGGTACGGGCGAGTGCGGAACGGGACAGAATGGAGCGAAGCACACCGGCACCGTACCCGGCGGAGAGCCGCGGGGAGGGAGGCACATCGCGTGAGCACTGAACACCCGGCCGGCCAGAAGATGTTCGTCGGCGGGCGGATCCGCGGGCTCCGCGCCGACCGCGGACTCTCGCAGCAGGCCCTGGCGGGCATGCTGGGCATCTCCGCGTCGTACCTGAACCAGATCGAGCACGACAACCGGCCGCTGACCGGCCCGGTCCTGGCGAAGATCACCGATCTGTTCGGACTCGACATCGACTTCTTCGACCCGCAGGACGACGTCCGGCTCGTCGCCGAACTGCGGGAGGCACTGCAGGACGAGGACCTCGACTTCGATCCCGCCGCCAGCGAGGCGGGTGAGGTGGCGTCGCTGGTCGGCAGCCACCGGGCGATCGCCGAAGCACTGGTCGGGATCTACCAGCGGTACCGCGTGGTCTCCGAGCAACTCGCGGCGGCGACGGCCGGTCGCGGCGACTCCGGCACGCGCGGAACCATCAGCGCCCCGCACGAGGAGGTCCGCAACTTCTTCTACCAACGTCGCAACTACGTGCACGAACTGGACGAGGCCGCCGAGGACCTGACCTCGCGGATGCGCATGCACTCGGCCGACATCCGCGCCGGCCTGGCCTCGCGCCTCGAGGACCGGCACGGCGTGCGGATCATCCGGCGCGTGGACCTGGGCGACGACGTGCTGCACCGGTTCGACCCCGAGCGGCGCCAGCTGGAATTCTCCGCGGCGCTCTCCGCCGGCCAGCGCACCTTCAAGATCGCCGCGGAACTGGCCTACCTCGAGCTCGGCGATCTGATCGACGAACTCGTGGCCGACGGCGGGTTCACCACAGACGACGCCTTGGCCCTCGGCCGACAGGGGCTGGCCAACTACTTCGCCGCCGCCGCGATGCTGCCCTACGGGCAGTTCCACGGTGCGGCCGAGGACTTCCGCTACGACATCGAACGGCTCTCGGCCTTCTACGCCGTCTCGTACGAGACCATCTGCCATCGGCTCTCGACGCTCCAGCGGCCGAGTCTGCGCGGAGTCCCGTGGACCTTCGTCCGCGTCGACCGCGCCGGGAACATGTCCAAGAGGCAGTCGGCCACCGGCTTCAACTTCTCCTCCAGCGGCGGCACCTGCCCGCTCTGGAACGTGTACGAGGCATTCGTCTCGCCGGGCAAGATCCTGACCCAGATCACCGAGATGCCGGACGGCCGCGAGTACTTCTGGGTGTCGCGCACCGTGGAGCGGCGCGCTGCGCGGTACGGGCAGCCCGGCAAGTCGTTCGCGATCGGCATGGGCTGCGAACTGCGCCACGCCGGACGCATCGTCTACTCCGACGGCACCGAGATCGGCACCGATGCGCGAACGACGCCGATCGGCGCCGGGTGCCGGGTCTGCGACCGTCTCAACTGCCCCCAGCGCGCCTTTCCACAACTCGGCGCCAATCTGGCGATCGACGAACACCGCAGCACGGTTTCTCCGTACATGCCGGGGTGAGCCGCGGCTGGACTACCTTGGGTCGACATGAACACACCTCGCGTCGCCCCCGGCACTCTGCTCGAACTCGGCCCGGTGAACTGGCTGGTGGTCCGCGCGATGGGCCTGGCCACCGGCACCGACGACCCGCACATCTTCGCCACGCTCGGCCGCAGCCGGGGCCTGTTCCGCGGTTGGTTGCACTACTCGTCGCGCATGATGCCGTTCGGCGAACTGTCGCGCAAAGAGACCGAGATGATCATCATCCGCGTCGCCCACCTGCGCTCCTGCGACTACGAGCTCGACCACCATCGACGTCTGGGGGCACGCGCGGGGATCACCGCTGAGGCGTTCGAGCAGATCCTCGAGGGACCCGACGCCGGCTGGGGAGACCGCGAGCGAACCCTGCTGTCGGCCGTGGACGAACTCGTCGCCGAGCGCGACCTGGGCGATCAGACCTGGCAGGCGCTGCGCCGGCACCTCGACGAGCGCCGCGCCGTCGCCTTCGTCCTGCTGGTGGAGCAGTACGACGGGCTCGCGACCACCATCACCGCGCTCCGCGTCCAGCGTGACGAGTTCCGGGGAAGCGGTCGCCGATGACCTCCGTGGCGCAACGACTCATGGGCAACCCGGCGTTCTCGCAGATCTACGAGCGCCTCTGGCGGCCGGTGTTCACCAGGGGCTTCAGCCTCGGCGGATCGCAGACTCTGGACTACGACCGCGCGCTGCGCGCCTACCTGGCCAGGCCCGGCGAACGGCTCGTCCTCGACGTCGCCTGCGGCCCCGGCAACTACAGCCGGGACGCCGCCTCGGGGCTCACGGGCGACGGCCGGTACGTCGGCCTCGACTTCTCCGCGAGCATGCTCGAACAGGCGCAGCGCGATCACCGCGACGACCGCATCGCCTACGTCCGCGGCGACGCCCACCGACTGCCGGTGCCGGACGCGTCGTTCGACACCGTGATGTGCCTCGCCGCGCTCTACCTGATCCCCGACCCGCTCCCTGTGCTCGACGAGATGGCCCGCGTGGTGAAGCCGGGCGGCGAACTGATCGTCTTCACCTCCGTGCGATCGTCGATCGCCGCAGTCCCCGGCGCCGATCTCGTCGCCGGGCTGTCGGGACTGCGGATCTTCGGGCGCCGGGAGTTGCTGGACCGGTTCGACGATCTCGGGATGACACACGTGGAGCAGACCATCACCGGCGTCGGCCAATACGTTCACGCGCGGCGACCTCGCGTCTGACCCCTAGGCAAGCGAACTAGCTTAGGCTAGCCTATTTAAAGGAAGTTATTCCGCTGAATAGGCAGGAGTGGTCATGTCCGATCCGCATACAGGAGAGCTCCCTCTGTCCGACCGCCGCGACGAGGATCTGCCCGGCCACTGGCTGCTCGCCAAGGTCGGCAAGCGCGTGCTGCGGCCCGGCGGCCGCGAGCTCACCGCCGCCTTGCTCGACGATGCCGCGCTCGCCGGCGCCGACGTGGTGGAACTGGCACCGGGCCTCGGCAAGACCGCGGTCGAGATCCTCGGCCGCCGGCCGCGGAGCTACCTCGGCGTGGAAGCCGATGAGCAGGCCGTCGCACTGACCGCGGCCGCGATCGGCGACCGCGGCCGAGTGGTTCACGCCGACGCCGACGACACCGGGCTCGATGCGGCGAGCGCCGACGTCGTGGTCGGCGAGGCGATGCTGACCATGCAGTCCGATCGAGGCAAATCCGCCATCATCGACGAGGCGTTCCGAGTGCTGCGTCCCGGAGGCCGATACGCCGTGCACGAGTTGTCGCTGCATCCCGACACCCTGCCGGACGACGCGAAGACCGAGATCCGCAAAGCGCTGGCACGCTCGATCAAGGTGAACGCCCGCCCGCTCACCGAGGCCGAGTGGCGCGAGGCTCTGGAGCGATCGGGGTTCGTCGTCGAGCGTGTGCGGTTCGCGCCGATGGCGCTCCTGGAACCCGCACGGATGATCGCCGACGAGGGTGTGGCCGGGACACTGAGGATCGCCTTCAACGTGGCCCGCAACCCGTCGGCGCGCAAGCGGATCCTGGGGATGCGCAAGGTGTTCGCGAAGTACCGTGACCAGATGGCCGCCATCGAAGTGATCGTGAGGAAACCCGATGTCGAGCAGTGAGACAGCGGGCAGAGAGACGGCGGCGGCGCCGTTCACCTATCTGACCGGACTGAACGCACCCAACACCGGGGACACCGGGTCGAAGCCGGCGGTGAAGCGGATCCACCGGAGCGATACCGAGACCGTCGTTCGGCTCTCCTTCCGCGCGGGACAGGAGATGCCCGACCACCTCGCCGCCCACCCGATCGTGGTGCTCGGCCAGTCGGGCGCCGTGGACTTCACGGTCGCGGGCGCCACCGTCCGGCTCGAACCCGGCACCGCGATCCGGGTCGACGCCCGGGTGACCCACTCGCTGCACGCGGTCACCGACGGTGCGGTAACACTGGTGATGATCCACGGAAGCTGACATCAGGAGGGGGTCGCCATGCCCGTGCGCCCTCGAGACCGAGCCCGCGCGCTCCTCGCCGACGCCCCGGACGGAATGGACGCGCATGAGGTGGCCGATGCGCTGGGCGTTCACGTCACGACCGCCCGGTTCCACCTGAACAACCTGGTCGACGAGGGTTCGGCCGTCACCGAGACCACCGAACCCCGCGGCGTCGGGCGGCCGCGCGTGGTCTACCGCATCGTGCCCGCCCCGTCCGCCGACGAACTCGTGCACCTGCTGCTGCGCCGCATCGGCGAGACCGAGGCCGAACGCGAACGGGTCGCCGCGGAGACCGGCCGACTCTGGGCACGCGGCCGGCGTGGCGCCGACATCGATGCGGTCGCTGTCCCCGACCCGGTGACGGTGGTCGAGGCGATGCTGACGCGGCTCGGCTTCCGGGTGACCGATGCGCTCAGCGCATTCGGCGAGCACCAGTTGTCGGTCTGCGGCTGCCCGCTGCAGAGCATCGCGTCACGTAACCCCGAGATCGCCCACGGCATCGTCCGCGGCGCGGTGGAGTTCGCACTCGAGCAGGCGTCGCCGGCACTGGGAGGCGCCTATGCCGTCGACGTCTCGCCCGATTCGGCCGGCGACTGCGAACTCGTGCTGCGGTTGTCCGGAGTTCACACTCCTGCAGTTCGCACCCCCTGAAGTTCGCACCCCTGCACGCTGACTCGGATGTCAGAACGAGCGGTAGTCGCGCACCGGCATCCGCGGTCCGCGACGGGCCGGCATCCCCGCACCCAGCTCGCACAACCGGATCACCCGATAGCGTTGGCCCGCATACGGTTCCAGCAACTCCAGCATCCCGTCGTCGTCGACCCGCTCGCCGATCAATGCGAGTCCGACGACCGACGGAGTGTGATAGTCGCCCACCGGGACCGCGTCCGGGTCACCGACCGCGCGTATCCGGGTGTGCGCGGCGGTCCACGGGCCGATGCCGCGAAGGGCGGTGAGGCGGTCCGCCTTCCGCTCCACGTCGACCGTCGCGGCGGCTCTGACGGTCCGAGCGCGCACCGGTTCGAGCCCGCTCCGGTGCCAGTCCGACTCGGTGATCTCCCGCCACCTCGGGCGCGGCGGCGGCACCCTCATGTCGGCCGGGACCGGACCGGGCGCGCGGTCGCCGTATCGGGTCAGCAGATAGCGCCAGGCCCGGTAGGCCTCGTCGCCCACCACCTTCTGTTCGAAGACCGCCGCCACCAGGGCCTCCCAGACGCGGTCGGTGCGCCCGATGCGGAGGTCGGGAACCCGTTCCGCCAGACGTGCGACCGCCCGATCGAGGGGGGTCAGCGCCGCGGGGTCGTCGTGCGCACCCAGCATCGCCGGCACGTTCTCGACGAGCCAGCCCGCGCCGGGCCCCCACGCCCGGGCGAGCACCGAACCGTCGGCGCGGCCCGCGACCGCGAGCGTGCCGGGACCGTCGGGCGTGTGGACCGCGCGCCACACGGATCCGTCGGTCGCCACCCGGTACGCCGGATCGGCCCGCCCCCGGCGGTGCAGTGAGAGCATCGCGCGCACCGGAACACGCCATCCGGGCGTCCACTCGCGCTGCAGCATGCCACCCATTGTGCGCGCGGACCGCAGACGCGAGGGCGCCGCACCGGGTGTCGGTGCGGCGCCCTCGCCGAGCGGATCTGAGCGGGTGTCGCTACAGGTTGATCATGTGACCGATCGCGCCGTGGAAGGTCTCCTGGAGAGCCTCGCTCATCGTCGGATGGGTGTGGACGTTGCGGGCCAGTTCACGAGCGGTGAGGTCCCACTTCTGCGCCAGCGTCAGTTCGGGCAGCATCTCGGAGACGTTGTCGCCGACCAGGTGGCCGCCGAGCAGTTCCTCGGTCTCGGCATCGGTGATGAGCTTCACGAAGCCGGCCGGGGCGGCCAGGCCCTGAGCCTTGCCGTTGGCGCTGAACGGGAACTTGGAGACGGTGATCCGGTAGCCCTCGGCCTCGGCCTGCTCCTCGGTGAGACCGAACGACGCGACCTGCGGCTGGCAGAACGTGGCGCGCGGCATCATCCGGTAGTCGCCCAGCGTCATCGTCTCGGCGCCGGCCATGGTCTCGGCGGCCACGACGCCCTGCGCCTCGGCCACGTGGGCCAGCTGCAGTTTGGCGGTCACGTCGCCGATCGCGTAGATGCCGGGAACGTTGGTGCGCATGTGGTCGTCGATCGCGATGGCGCCGCGGTCGGTGAGTGCGACACCGGTGTTCTCCAGGCCGTAGCCCTCCACCCGGGGAGCGAAGCCGACCGACATCAGGACCTTGTCGACGGTGATGCTTCCGTCGGCGCCCTTGGCGTCCTTGTACGTCACCGTGACGTTGTCGCCGTTGTCGTCGACGCTCTGCACACCGGTGCCGGTGAGAATCTTGACGCCGAGCTTCTTGTAGGCCTTCGCGATCTCCTTCGAGACGTCGGCGTCCTCGTTCGGCAGCACGCGCGGCATGAACTCGATGATGGTGACGTCGACGCCGTAGTTGGCGAGTACGTACCCGAACTCCATGCCGATGGCGCCGGCACCCACGATGACGATCGAGCCGGGCAGATCGCGGGTGAGGATCTGCGTCTCGTAGGTCACCACGTTGTCGCTCAGCGCGACGCCCGGGAGCAGCTTGACGGTGGAACCGGTGTCGATGATGACGTTGTCGAAGGTGATCTCCCGATCTCCGACGACGATCGTCTCAGCGTCGCGGAAGACGCCGTATCCGTCGATCTCGGTGATGCCGTTCTTCTTCATCAAGAAGTGAACGCCCTTCACGATGCCGTCGGACACCTTGCGGCTGCGGTCGAAGGCGGCTCCGAAGTCGAAGCTCACCTCACCGCTGATACCGAAGGTCTTGGCCTCGTGATTGAAGACGTGTGCGAGTTCGGCGTTGCGCAGCAACGCCTTCGAGGGGATGCACCCGACGTTGAGACAGACACCTCCCCACCACTTCTCTTCGATGACGGCGGTCTTCATGCCCAGCTGGGCGGACCGGATCGCGGCCACGTACCCACCGGGACCGGCTCCCAGGACAACTGTTTGAAAATGTTCAGCCACGCAGTTCAGCGTACTTCTCCCCTGTGTGCCACGCAGGTGTCCGGTCACGCTCAGTCACGCATCACAATTCAATCAGTGATTGAAACGCTGATTGAAATGTGATCTGCTCAACAGATGCCCGTCGACCCGACTGCCGCCACCACACGCTCGCGCCTGTTGGACGCGGCCGAACGACTCCTCACCGCCGTGCCCTACGACGACCTGTCGGTGCGCGCGGTGTGCGGCGAGGCCGGCGCCAACCCCGCGGCCGTGCACTACCACTTCGGATCGAAGGAGTCGCTGGTCGCCGCGCTGCTCCAAGACCGCCTCGAACCGGAATGGTCCGACCAGCTCGACACACTCCGAGCGGGTCCGCGCACCGTCACCGACATCGTCGAGGCGATTCTCGACCCGCTCATCGCGTTGCAGGCCGCCCCCGAGACCGCACCCCTGGTCCGCACCCTCGCCCAATTCGTGCTCACTCATCCGCGAGCGCCGTGGGACAGCCGGTGGTTCCAGCTCGACGTGTGGACCGAACTGCTCACCGCCACCGTGCCCGGCCTGGACCCCGACGTCGCACGACGCCGCTGGCGCTTCGCGTTCGGCCTGATGATGACCGAGTTCGCCGCACCCCGGGAGATCTCCCCCGACAACGTCGCAGCCCTGTCCGACTTCCTCATCGCCGGCCTCGCCGGCCTACCGAAAGGCATTCGATGACCACCAGCCCGAATCCGAAAGATCCCGCACCGAGAGCCGGGAACGACCCGCTGAGCCCAGCTGTGCTCGGACCGCTCACGCTCCGGAACCGGATCATCAAGTGCGCGACCTTCGAGGCCATGACGCCCGACGCACTGGTGACCGACGAGCTCATCGAGTTCCACCGCGAGGTGGCCGCGGGCGGCGCGGCGATGTCGACGGTCGCCTACTGCGCGATCGCGCCCGAAGGCCGCACCGACCGCCATCAGATCTGGATGCGGCCCGAGGCGGTCCCGGGCCTGCAGCGGCTCACCTCGGCGATCCACGCCGAAGGCGCTCTGGCCGCAGCTCAACTCGGGCACGCCGGGCCGGTCGCGAACGCCGTGTCCAACAGGCTTCCGGCGCTCGGTCCGGGCCGGATCCCCGCGCCGATGGGCATGTCGCTGACCGCGAAGGTCGCGCGCGACGACATCCCCGGACTGGTGCGCAAGTTCGCCACCGCCGCGCGGCTGGCCGTCGACAGCGGGTTCGACGGCTTGGAGATCCACTGCGGCCACAACTACCTGCTCAGCGCATTCATGTCACCGCTGCTGAACCACCGGCGCGACGAATACGGCGGCTCGGCCGTGAATCGCGCCCGGTTCGCCCGCGAAGTCCTCGAAGCGGTGCGCAACGAGGTCGGCGACGAGGCCGCTGTCTGGGCCAAGCTCAACATGTTCGACGGCCTCGGCAAACCCGCCCGCGGACGCGGTGGCAGACCTTGGAGCTGCACCAATCTCGACGATGCGATCAAATACGCCGAACTGTTCGAGAGCGACGGGTTCATCGACGCCATCGAGCCCACCGCGGGGAGTTCGCTGCTGAATCCGATGTACCTGTTCCACGGCGAGCCGCCGCTGGAATCGTTCGCCGAGGCGATGGCCGGACCGGTCAAGACCGGTATGAAGCTCGGCGGCCGTCTGTTCCTGAAGCACTATCCGTACACCGACACCTACCTGCTTCCGCTCGCCCGCGAACTCCGCAGGGCGGTGTCCCTGCCGCTGATCCTGCTCGGCGGCGTGACCGATCACGCATCGATGCGGACGGCGATGGACGAGGGCTTCGACTTCGTCGCGATGGGCCGCGCGCTGCTGCGCGAGCCGGATCTGCCGCACCTCATCGAGGCGGACCCGTCCACCCGCAGCAAGTGCGTGCATTGCAACCTCTGCATGCCGACCATCTACTCCCACACCCGCTGCCCGATCCGGACCGGAGAGGTCCCCGATCCGCTGACCGCCGCAGGCTGATTCCGGCCGTCGCGCGGACCGCGGGACCACCCGCCCCGCGGTCCGCGCGGTTTCCACTGGTCCGCGAAACGTGATAGGCAGGATTAGTCCGTTCGGGTCACTGACCCGAGAGTCGATGGGCCCTACCGGCCGGGGGAAGTGGTAGTCAGATCCGCGGCGCTCCACGTCGCCGCCGTCGAATGAATCCAGTTCGCCCGACCCGAGAAACGACTATCGACAATTCGGAGGTCAGATGACTGACTCGACCGTCTCCACCGACGCCACCTCCACGGCGACGCTCCGGAAGGCGATCGCGGCGTCCGCGATCGGCAACGCCACCGAGTGGTACGACTACGGCGTCTACGCCGCGACCACCACCTACCTCACCCAGGCGTTCTTCCCCGGCCACCTCGGCACCATCGGCACCATGCTCGGCTTCGCCGTCTCCTTCGTGCTCCGGCCGCTCGGCGGCTTCGTCTGGGGACCGATCGGCGACCGCCTCGGCCGCAAACACGTCCTGGCGCTGACGATCCTGCTGATCTCGCTGGCCACCGCGCTGATCGGCGTACTGCCGACCCACGCGTCGATCGGTATCTGGGCTCCGATCCTGCTGATCGCACTGCGAGTGGTGCAGGGCTTCTCGACCGGCGGCGAGTACGGCGGCGCGGCCACGTTCATGGCCGAGTACGCGCCGGCCGACAAGCGCGGACGGTACGGCAGCTTCCTCGAGTTCGGCACCATGGCCGGCTTCGCCTCGGGAACCGCCATCGTCCTGCTGATGAACCTCGGCCTGAGCGAGTCGCAGATGCAGGAATGGGGCTGGCGCATCCCGTTCCTGATCGCTCTCCCCCTGGGTCTGGCCGGCCTCTACCTGCGGTCGCAGCTCGACGATCCGCCGCTGTACACCGATGTGGAGAAGAAGGTCGCCGATCCGGGCGGAATCACCGGTCAGCTGCGTCAGACGCTGGTGCACTACTGGAAGCCGATCCTCATCATGTTCGGCATGGTGGTCGCGCTCAACATCGCGAACTACACCCTGCTGGCCTACCAGCCGCAGTACCTCAAGGGCACCATCGGCCTGAGCGAGGACACCGCCTCGGTGGTGGTCCTGATCGGCCAGGTGGTGATGATGCTGCTCATCCCGGTGTTCGGCATGTGGTCCGACAGCACCGGCCGCAAACCGATGTGGCGGGTCTCCCTCGTGGGTCTGTTCGTCTTCGCGCTGCCGATGTACTGGCTGATGGGCCAGGGTTTCGGATGGGCGATCGTCGGATTCGTCGTGCTCGGCGTCCTCTACATCCCGCAGCTGGCGACCATTTCGGCGACCTTCCCCGCGATGTTCCCCACTCACGTGCGCTATGCGGGCTTCGCGATCTCGTACAACCTGTCCACCGCCGCCTTCGGCGGTACGGCACCCCTGGTCAACGACGCCGTCGTCGACCAGACCGGCTGGAACCTTTTCCCGGCCGTGTACATGATGGCCGCGTGCGTGGTGGGCGGTATCGCCCTCAGCTTCCTGCGCGAGACCGCCGGTTGCTCGATCGCCGGAACCAAGACTCCGGGTGCCGAGCCGGTCGAGGACGCTGTCGAGACCTCGCGGGTGGGCGCGTAGCCCGCCACCGGAAGGCCGCCGCGCCGGCGCCGGTACGTTGGACACCGTGACCGACGACGATCCGTACCTGTGGCTCGAAGACGTGACCGGCGACGACGCCCTGCGGTGGGTGCGTGAGCACAACGCTCCCACCGTCGCCGAGCTGACCGGCTCGGAGCGCTTCGCCGAACTCGAAGCCGGCGCCCTCGAAGTGCTCGACAACGACGAACGCATTCCGTACGTGCGCCGGCGCGGCGGCTTCCTCTACAACTTCTGGCGCGATTCGGCGCACCCGAAAGGTCTCTGGCGGCGTACCACTCTCGACAGCTACCGCTCCGCCGAACCCGAATGGGACGTCCTGATCGACGTCGACGCCCTCGCCGCGGCGGAGGGTGAGAACTGGGTGTGGTCGGGCGCCACCATGAACCGGCCCGAGTACGACCGCGCGCTGATCTCGCTGTCTCGAGGCGGCGCCGACGCGGCAGTGGTGCGGGAGTTCGACGTACTCGCGCGGGACTGGGTGGACGACGGCTTCGTCCTGCCGGAGGCCAAGTCGTCCGTCAGCTGGATCGACCGCGACACGGTGTACGTCGGCACCGACTTCGTCGAGACGCCGGACGGGCTGCCCGCGCTGACCTCCTCCGGTTATCCGAGGACCGTCCGGCGCTGGTCGCGTGGCACCGACGTGGCGGACGCCCCGACGGTCTTCGCGGGCGAGGTGTCCGACGTCGCCGTCGGCGCAGCCTGCGACCGGACGCCCGGCCATGTGCGGCACTTCGTCTCCCGGTCGGTGGACTTCTTCAACGAGATCGCCTACGAACTGCGCGGCGACGAACTCCTCCGCATCGACGTGCCGACCGACTCGCACTTCGACGTCCGGCACGACTGGCTGACCGTCCTGACGCGGTCGCCGTGGACGGTCGACGGCCAGGAGCATCCGGCCGGAGCGCTGCTGCTCTTCGATTACCCCTCGTACCTGTCGGGCGACCGCACCCACCGCGTGCTGTTCACTCCCGACGCGCACACCAGCCTGCAGGACCTCGCGTACACCCGCTCGCACCTGGTGATGGTGACGCTGCACGACGTGGCCACCCGCGTCGAGCTTCTCCGCTTGGGCACCTGGGAGTCCGAGCCGCTGAACGGGCTGCCCGAACTCGCGACGATCGGCGTGCTCGACACCGACCCCGATCACAGTGACGAGATCTGGTTGTCGGCCAGCACCTTCGTCCAGGCCCCGAGCCTGCTCCAGGGTTCCACGTCCGAGGGGGTGTCGGTCATCAAATCGTCCCCCGAGTTCTACGACGCGTCCGCCGTGTCGGCGCAACAGTTCTTCGCCACGTCCGACGACGGCACGGCCATCCCCTATTTCGTCGTCAAACGCGACGACGTGGCGTCCGGTCCCACCCTGCTCTACGGATACGGCGGCTTCGAGAACTCGATGACGCCCAGCTATCTCGGTATCGCCGGGCGGAGCTGGATCAGCCGGGGCGGCATCTACGTGATCGCGAACATCCGCGGGGGCGGCGAGTACGGCCCGGCCTGGCACACGCAGGCGCAGAAGGCCGGCCGACACCTGGTGTACGAGGACTTCGCGGCGGTGGCCCGCGACCTCGTGGGGCGCGGACTGACCACCCCGGCCCGGTTGGCCGCGCAGGGTGGCTCCAACGGCGGTCTGCTGATGGGGGTCATGGCCACCACCTATCCGGACCTGTTCGGCGCGCTGGTGTGCCAGGTCCCCCTGCTCGACATGCGCCGGTACCACCTGTTGCTCGCCGGAGCGTCGTGGATGGCCGAGTACGGCGATCCGGACGATCCGGACGAGTGGGAGTTCATCTCGAGGTACTCGCCGTATCAGCGGCTGAGTGCCGACGCCGCCATGCCCGAGATGCTCGTGACCACCTCGACTCGGGACGACCGCGTGCACCCCGGCCACGCCCGGAAGTTCGCGGCGCGGATGGAGGAACAGGGTCACCCGGTCCGGTACTACGAGAACATCGAGGGAGGGCACGGCGGCGCGGCCGACAACCGCCAGGCGGCGTTCAAATCGGCGCTGGCCTACGAGTTCCTGTGGCGCACAGTCGGAGCCGCGGCTCCGGAGCGCTGACGGAGCCGGCGCACCGTCGCCTCGACGTCCAGCATCGGCCGTCCCCGGGCCATCGGATACCACGCGAAACCGATGAGCAGCGCGCTCGCGTGACCGATCGCCGTGAAGGTCACGGGAGCCACCGCCAGCGGTGCGCAGAAGGCGACCGTCGCCCCGGCGACGTACACCCACCGCCGCGGCCGCGGAAACCGGTAGGCCAGGATGCCGATCACCGATGCCATGAAGTAGCTGACCCCGACGTCGATGGCGTAAGTGAGCGACGGATTGGCGTCGCCGCGCGCGATCTCGGCGCCGACGAGCCCCTGGCTGACCAGGGTCGCGAGAATGTGTCCGCTCAGGCCGACGACGACGAACCGCCGACTGCCGAGCCAGCGTTCCGCGGGCACCAGGAAGACGGTGAATCCGACGACGTACGGAATCCAGTACGCGCCGTCGAGCCAGAACAGGCTGCCGAAGATCGCACGGACCGGATCGTGCAGCAGGTTGTCGATGTTCGTCGACCGTTTGCCCAGGATCCGGTCCAGCCGCTGCGGCGACACCCGGTGCGCCACGATGGTGGTGGCCAGCAGGATCACCAGCCACGCGTAGGTGACCGGCGCGCTCCGAATCCATCGCGCGACGGCGCCGAGGCCGCGGCGCCACCTGCTCCGAACGCTGGTCACCGTCTCACGGTAGGCCCGCCGACCACCGCGCGCCAGATCTGCCCGCGAACCGCGCGTGTTAGATTTGCGCCGTCCAGCACGCGATGCCAGACGAGGAAATCCGGTGCGATTCCGGTGCGGTCCCGCCACTGTGGTCTGCCCGGCAGGAGACGATCCCCGCGGGCGGCAGCCAGACCCTCCTGCGTCGCGCCACCGAGATCCCGGGGGCGGAGCCTCCCCGAGGGAGGTCTGCACGTGCGATCACCACGCATCGGCGCCCTGCTCGCGAGCATCGCCGTCCTCATTCCGCTCGGTGCGAGCGCTTGCTCGTCGCCGGCGCCCCGCTCCGCGGGAGCCGCACGCGACTGCATCACCGACTTCGACCCGTCGAAGGACTACTTCCCGGAGAAGTCGACGATCGAGGACGCCACCGGCCTGACCATCGAGTATCACCGCTCGTACCAGGTCGTTACCGTGGCGCATCCGGCGCAGGGAGCGCCGCCCGCGTCGTACGTTCTGGTGCGATGCGGCGCCCCCGCCCCGGAGCTGACCGGAGAACTCGCGGACGCGCCTCAGGTCGAGGTTCCCGTGCGGACCGTCTACGCGGGCTCGACGACGCATCTGCCGGGACTCGCCGCTCTCGGCGCGGCCGATGCGGTGACCGGGGTCGCGACCACCGGCTTCGTCTCCACTCCCGAGATCGTCGAGCGGATCGACGCAGGGAAGGTGCAGCAGTTCACCGACGCCGGCGCCGTCAACGCTGAGAAGGTGATCGCCGGACGCCCGGACGTGCTCGTGACCGACGGCAGCGACAGTCCGGCCTTCGGCAAGATCCGCGACGCGGGCATTCCCGTCCTCGCCGACGCCGACTGGCTGGAGGAGAGCCCACTCGGCCGCGCCGAATGGCTCAAGTTCTTCGCCGCCCTCACCGGCACCGAGAAGCAGGCCTCGAGCGTCTACCAGAACATCAAGTCCCAGTACCGCAGCGTGGCCGACCGGCTGTCGGGAGTGCCGAAGACGCCGGTCCTGCTCGGCTCGATCGCCAACGGCTCGTGGACCATGCCCTCCGGGGGCAGCTACTTCGGCAAGCTCGTCGCCGACGCCGGCGCCACCTATCCGTGGATCGACGATCGCGCCGCGGGCAGCCTGCAGTTGTCGATCGAATCGGTCATCGCCCGCGCCCGTGATTCCGCCGTGTGGCTGCTGAGCGACCCGACGGTGAACTCTGTGGCCGATCTCGACAAGCAGGATCCGCGGTACCGCGCCTTCGCCGGTCCGGCGAAACAAGCGTGGAACAGCACCAAGGCCGTCAATTCCGGTGGCGGCAACGACTACTGGGAGACTGGTGTGCTGCGCCCGGACCTCGTGTTGGCGGACATCGCCGCAATTGCGCACCCGGATCTCTTCCCGGGTCATGCCTTCGAGTTCTACCTCCATCTGCCGCAGCGATGACACCGGTCCGGACCTCGGCGGCAGCCCGGCGACCACGCGCCCGATCCGGGGTCTGGGTCGGACTCGCCGTCGCACTCCTCGCGTCGCTGCTGGTGGCCGCCGCGGTCGGATCGGTCGCGATCCCGCCCGCGGAGACGCTCCGGGTACTGACCGGCGGTCACGCGCTGGACGCGGGGAGCGACTTCATTCTGCGCGAGGTGCGGCTGCCGCGGATCGCGACTGCCGCGCTGGTCGGCGCCGCGCTCGGAGTGGCCGGGCTGCAGATGCAGACCCTGTTCCGGAACCCCCTCGCCGATCCCTATGTGCTCGGCGCCAACTCCGGCGCCAGCCTGGGCGTGGCGCTGGTCGCACTGGGCGGCGGAGTCACCGGCGCCGCGACCTTCGCCGGCGGCCTCGCGGGCTGGGGACGAGCGGGAAGCGTGGTGGCCGCCGCCTTCGGTGCCGCGGCGGTGCTGGGACTGATCCTGCTGTTCGCGGTCTGGGTCCGCAGCGCGGTGACCCTGCTGCTGATCGGCGTGATGATCGGTGCCGTCACCGGCTCGCTCGTCGCAGTCCTCATCGTCTACGCCGATCCCGACTCGGTCCAGAAGTACATGATCTGGGGCCTGGGGACCTTCTCCGCGACGTCGTGGTCCGACCTGCGCGTCGCCGCACCGGTGATCCTCGGTGCCGTCCTGCTGTCGTCGACCTCGATGCGAGCGCTCAACGCCCTGCTGCTCGGCGAGGAGTACGCGCGGTCGATGGGCGTCGACCTGCGTCTCACCCGCACCGTCACGCTGCTGTCGGCCGCGGTTCTCACCGGTGTGGTCACCGCGTACTGCGGACCCGTCGGATTCCTCGGTCTCGTGATTCCGCATCTCGCGCGCGGAGTGTTCCGCACCTCGAATCATCGGGTGATTCTGCCCGGATGCGTCCTCGTGGGAGCGCTGCTCGCGATCTGGTGCGGCATCGTCGCAGATCTGCCGGGTAAGGACAGTTCGCTGCCCCTCAACGCGGTCACCGCTCTGATCGGCGCGCCGGTGGTCATCACCGTTCTGCTGCGCGGTCGTGGGAACGGCGGTGCGGTATGACGGCCGGTCTCACCCTCGCCGGGCTGACCATCGGCTACCGGGGCCGACGGCCGGTCACCATCGCCTCCGATCTGACCGCCGAGGCGCAGGTGGGCCGGTTGACGACACTGATTGGTCCGAACGGCGCCGGAAAGTCGACACTGCTGCGGACCGTCTGCGGTCTGGAGCGACCACTGTCGGGATCGGCTCTCCTCGCCGACGGCACCGACGTCACACGCATGAGGCCGGCCCGGCTGGCTCGCCGGATCGCGACCGTCGGGACCCAGATCGTCGACCCGGGCCGGCTCACCGCGCGAGAAGTGGTGGAGCTGGGCCGGACTCCCTATCTGGGCGCCACCGGCCGGCTCGGCGCCCATGATCGCCTGCGCGTCGACTGGGCGCTGGAGGCCGTTCGCGCTGCGGCGCTGGCCGACCGCCCCTTCCACGACCTGTCCGACGGCGAGGCGCAGCGCGTCCTCGCCGCCCGCGCCCTCGCGCAGGATCCGGAACTCCTCGTGCTCGACGAGCCGACCTCACACCTGGACGCACCGTCGCGCGTCGAGTTCTTGGATCTGCTGAGTACGCTGGCCCGCGAGCAGCGTCTCACGGTCCTGGTGTCGTCCCACGAACTGGAACTGGCGATGCGCCTCTCGGACGCGATCTGGCTCCTCGCCCCCGGCGGCGTGATGCACACCGGCACCCCGCTCGACGTGGCCTCCTCCGGCGCCGTCTCCGCCGCCTTCGATCGAGGCCGGCTCCGCTTCGACCCGGAGAGGTTCGTCTTCGAGGTGAAGGACGGTTCGTCGCAGCGTCCGGCGGTCGAGCCTCCGCCCGCCGGCTGACCGAGCCTCCCGCCCGCCGGCCGAGCGAGCCTCCCACCCGCTGGTTGAGCGAGCCTCCCGCCCGCCGGCCGAGCGAGCCTCCCGCCCGCCGGCTGAGCGAGCTTCCCGCCCGCTGGTTGAGCGAGCGCAGCGAGTCGAAACCATCCGCACCCGCACGCCCACCCACCGTGACACACCCCGCCCCCTGCCCTCTCCTCCCGCCGCCTCACTCCGAATCACCACTGTTAGCCGCCCCACTCCCGACATACCGGGCTTGCCTCGCTTCCGACCCCTGCGTTTAACATCAGCAAGCACCGACGGTCACGATGTCATCGCAGATCGTCGGCATTCTTCTGCCGTTAATTCCTACGCTCCTGGATGAATCACGGGCGTTCGAACTCGTCCGACCGGAAAGGGATTGCATGCCGCCGCTCAGTCGTCTCGTGCGCACCCAGTTGATCGTCGTGCTGCTGATCGGATTGGTGGCGTCGGTCTACGGCGGCATCCGATACGCGCGCCTCGATCAGGCGGCAGGCGTCGGGGTGTACCACGTGACCGTGCGGATGCCCGACTCCGGCGGACTGTTCGAGCAAGCGCAGGTCACCTACCGCGGCGTCGAGATCGGCCGGGTGCAGAAGATGTCGATCGTCCCGGGCGGGATCGACGTCACTCTGGCCCTCGACTCGAGCGAGGCGAAGGTTCCGGCCTCGGCGGTCGCCGTCGTCGCCGACCGATCGGCGATCGGAGAACAGTTCCTGGATCTGCAGCCGCCCTCCGACGCGGGACCGTACCTGCGCGACGGCTCGGTGATCGACGAGAACCGGCTGCCGCCTCGGCTCGACGAAGTGGTGCGGTCGGCCATCGACCTGACCGACACGATCCCCGTCGATGCGCTGCGCAGAACCGTCACCGAACTGGGCGCGGCGTTCAACGGCCGCGGAGACGACACGAGCCGGCTCGTCGACTCCCTCGACCGTCTGTCGAAGGAGGGCGTCGAAAGCCTCGACGAGACGATCGGGCTCATCACCTCCGCCGACTCGGTTCTGGCGACCCAGAACGAGCAGTCCGACGAGATTCTGCGCTGGTCGAAGAATCTCGACGCGGTCACCGCGACGCTGGCGTCATCGGATCCGGCGGTCCGCCGGATCCTCACCGACGGTCCGCGCGCTGCGTCGGCGCTCTCCCGTCTCCTCGACGAGACCGGCGACGAGGCCACCGAACTGATCGGCCGGCTCGGCGGGACGGTCCACGCGATCGCTCCGGCGTCCTATGCCGCCGAGCCGACGTTCTGGATGCTCTCGGCACTGTCGGCGGGCAGCCATACGGCGGCCTCGCCCGACGGTTCGATCCGATTCGGAATCGTGCTCGAAACGGGGAACCCGCCGTCGTGCACGCGCGGCTACGAGAGCACCGCGAAGATGATCGCCGAGATCAAGCGCAAGAACCCGGATTTCGACCAGAGTTACGACGACTTCCCGTTCAACACCGATGTGCACTGCACGGTGCCGACCGGCAGCCCGACGGCGGTCCGCGGCGCGAACAACGCTGCACTCGCCGATCCCGCCTACGCGCAACCGTGGGATCACACGGCCAAGAAGGACCCGGACAAGTTGAACCTCAACCCCCTCGCCACTCAGCTCGCGCAACTCATGGGCGTGCGACCGCGATCGTGATGGGGGGTCGGGGGTTTCGACTCGCTCCGCTCGCTCAACAAGCCTGAAATAACAAAACACGACCCGCTCAACCCCATGGAAGGGATGCGGCTGGCTCGACTCGACTGACACGGGCTCGCCTTCCCGCTGGTTGAGCGAGCGGAGCGAGTCGAAACCGCCGGACCGGACCCCGGTACCGCTACGCGTAGCGTCGTCCCGCCGCGACGCGCGAGATGACGCCCACGACCGCCACCACCGCGCCGGCGACCCCGACGAACAACGACACCGTCGTGAGGTGATCGGCGATCACCCCGACCACCACCTCGATGGTGGAGCGCGCGGCCTGCTCGGTGTCGGCCAGCCGCTCGCTCACGATGTGCTTGGTGAATGCCGCCAGCCCCCAGCCGGCAACGCCCGCCAGGACCGCACCGACGCCGAGCCACGCGAGGACGGTGCTGCGGCGGTTGGCCACGAGCAGTGCGATGACCGCCGCGATCACGGCGCCGATCACCGTCACCCACGACACGACGTCGATGATCTTTCCACTGTCTTCGAGCGACCCCGCAGTGATCTGGCTCTGATCGATCGTCACGATCACCGGATGACCGATGGACACGGGCACCGGGATGGGGGCCGACGCGATCACCCGATTGATCATCGGACTGATGTCGAGTTCCATCATGTGCAGGTCGGCGTCCGGTGCCGGAGCGGTGAAGAGCCAACTGTGCTGCTGCCTCGCGACCTCGGAGAAGTCCTCGACGAAGCCGTCGCTGCGCGCGTAGTTCTTCGCGGCGGGCAGTACCAGGTCGCTCGCGACCTTGGATCCGGTGTTCTCCTCCACCGACGCCGCGACCTTCTGGGCGAAGTAGTCCTGCACTTCGGAGCTGTGCGCGGCTTCCGCCGCCGAAGAGGTGAACCCGTCCGACGACACGACTCTCTGTGACAGCCACATGCTCGGCACCGCGACGATCATGCAGATCATCGCGACCACGGTGAACAGGCCGGAAACTACGCTTCGCACGGTGCCGAGGCTACCGGGTGATCGCGGCGGACTGCCAAGCCGACGAGGCCGGGGTCATTCACCGATCACATCGCGCGCGCGGCCCACGATCGCCGGATCGGGGACTCCCACCAGCGCCTCGTCCTTGCCGTCGTACTCGTGCAGACTCAGCACGTACCGCATGGCGTTGATGCGGGCCCGCTTCTTGTCGTTGCTCTTCACGACGGTCCATGGCGCGAAATCGGTGTCGGTGTCGGCGAACATCTGCTCCTTGGCCTCGGTGTACGAGTCCCAGCGATCGAGCGACGCCAGATCCATCGGCGAGAGCTTCCACTGGCGCACCGGGTCGATCTGCCGGATCGCGAACCGGGTCCGCTGTTCCAGCGGCGTCACCGAGAACCAGAACTTCACCAGGTGGATGCCATCGTCGACCAGCATCTTCTCGAACGCGGGCGCCTGCTGCATGAACTGCGCGTACTGCGCGTCGGTGCAGAAGTTCATCACCCGCTCCACGCCGGCCCGGTTGTACCAGGAGCGGTCGAAGAAGACCATCTCTCCGGCTGCGGGCAGATGCTGGACGTACCGCTGGAAATACCACTCGGTGGCTTCGCGCTCGGTGGGCTTCTCCAGGGCGACGGTCCTGGCACCGCGGGGATTGAGGTGCTCGTTGAACCGCTTGATGGTGCCGCCCTTGCCCGCCGCGTCGCGCCCCTCGAAAACGAGCAGATGCCGCTGCCCGGTCTGCTTGGTCCACTTCTGCAGCTTCAGCAGTTCGATCTGCAGACGGCGTTTGGTGACCTCGTACTCGCGGCGGCTCATCCGCTCGTCGTACGGGTAGTCCTCGCGCCAGGTGTCCACCACGTTCCGGGTCGGGAGCGTCAGCAGGATGGGATCGTCGTCGTCATCGTCGACGACGGCGAACCCGGCGGTGTTCCGCAGGTCCACGAGGTGCTGCAGAGCCTCGCGCCCGGAGACCAGGCTGAGGTCGGGTCCCACGTGCTGAACGGGGTTGCTGTCGCCGGTGATTCCATCCACGTCCGTCAGATTAGCCCGGTTCGGCGGCTCCGGCACCAGCAGCGTGTCGGGGTCAGCCCGGCGCGCGGTGCACACCCGGCACGAAGCGGACGATCACCAGCAGGATCCAGGTGATCAGGACGTACGGCCACGTGAAGAGCGGCACCTGGGTTCCGAGCATGAGCCGCTCGAGCAGGACCGCCAGCAGTGCTCCGATCACCGCCATCACCCACGGCATCCACCGTCCAGAGAGGAACACGCACGCCATCGCGATCGCGACCAGCACCGACGAGTAGCCGTCGAGTCCGTGATAGTCGCGCAGCGGCGAGGACCCGATCGCGACGGCGAAACCGGCGGCCAGCGCGCTGCCCAGGAGCGCCGCCAGACCCACCCGCCAGCCCGCGACGGTCAGGCCGACGAGGATCAGCAGACCGGAGATCGGATCGTCGATCAGAACCACCTGCGAGATCCCGCTGAGGATCGCGTGCACGGCGACCTCGAAGCGGTTGCCGTCGATCTCCGCCAGCGCGCCCGCGGGCTCCTGCAGCGGCTCGGTGGCGTAGTGGACGGCCTCGGCCACCAGGCAGAACGGCGCCGTCGTCGCGGGCAGCGCGAACTGCGCGAATCCGCGGGCGGCGAACAGCGCGACGAAGGCGACGGTGATCGGACCGCACAGCAATCCGCCGACCACCGTGGCGATCACACCGGCCCAGCCCGCTCCGAGCATGGTGAAGGCCGCCGCACCCACGAGAACCCCGCAGAAGCCGTGCATTCCGGCGCGCAGCGCCGAACCGTCGGGCGACCCGGGTAAGCGGTCGCGCAGGGCGACCCCCGCGGCGGTCGAAGCCGCCAGCCCGATGACGCCCAGCAGCGCCATTCCCCAGTCCGCGACCGCGAATCCCGCCAGGATCAGCAGACCGCACCACACGTTCGGCTGGAAGTAGATCTGACCGATCCCGTTGAGTGCGGTGGCCGCCGCGTCGCGCGGCGACCCGAACGGTTCGGCCGGAGCGTCCGTCCGCGTCTCGACGTCACTCACTGCGGACCTCCTGCTTCCAGCGGTTCTCGATATCGCCGAAATGCCAGATCGCCAGTGCCGCGGCCCATGCGGCGACGAACACCCCGACGATCACGAATCCCGCGTAGTCCAAGTCGATTCCGGCGACCCACGCCAGCGGCCCGGACTCGACGTGAGTCTCGTCGGCGAGCACCCCGGCCAGTTCCACCGTGCCGATCCCGAGAGCCGCCGCCACGGAGATCGAGGTGATCGTGATGTTGTAGTAGACCTTCCGCACCGGCCGCGCGAAGGCCCAGCCGTATGCCGCGTTCATGAACACCCCGTCAGCGGTGTCCATCAGGCACATCCCGGCGGCGAACAGGATCGGCAGCACGAGGATCGCGTAGAACGGCAGGTAGAACGCCGCCGCACCGCCCGCGAGCACCAGCAGGCCCACCTCGGTGGCGGTGTCGAAGCCGAGACCGAACAGCACGCCGACGGGATAGATGTGCCACGGCTTGCGCACCGACTTCGCCAGCCCGCCGAGCAGCCGGTTCATGAAGCCGCGCTTGTTGAGCTGTTCCTCCAGTGCCTCCTCGTCGAACTCACCGCGCCGCATCTCGCGAAACACTCTGACGATGCCGATGAGCACCACGAGGTTGGCCGCCCCGAGGATCCACAGGAACACTCCCGACACCGACGCCCCGATCACACCGGTGATCGAATGCAGGGTCGACGAATCGTCCTCGATCTGCCCGGCGAGTGCCCGAACGCCCACCGCCAGCAGGACCGTCAGCCCGAAGACGATGGTCGAGTGCCCAGCGAGAACCAGAACCCGACCGAGAGGGGCTTCGGCCGGGCGGGCAGTCCGTCGGCCCGGCGATCGGCGTCGTCCGCCAGCAGTTTCCGGGTGGCGTTGTCGACCGCGGCGATGTGATCGGCGTCGAAGGCGTGCCGGAGGCCGAAGGTGTACGCCAGCATGCCCACGCCGACGGTGAACTCGGTGTGGGCACCCCCGAGTTGGAAGTGCTCGGGCGCCACCAGCCCCACGAGCATGCCGATGCCCACCACGTGCAGGAGCACCACCACCGCGGTCATACCGCCGAGTGACAGGCGGTCGCGCGCCGACAGTCCGCCCCAGAGGGTCTGCAGACGGCGCACCGGTCCCGGCCGGGAGTCCGTCGAGGCGGTCACGGCCGCGCCGCCGACGGATCATCCGCCCGCGCGGGCCTGAGCAGAGAGGAAGGGAGAGTGAAGGAACCGATCCGCACTACCGTCATTCGCGAAGCATAAGCCGGATCGGCCGACTTCGTCTCAGTGCACGTACAATTCGCCCCACCGGAAGCAGCCCCGGCCGGTGGTCGTGTCGTAGGTGGCGGCCATGCTGCCCAGGCACGCGACGCCGTCGCCGGTGGCGAACGCTCCGCCCGCCGCTCCGGACACCGCGACCGTGGTACCGCCGCTGCGGCCCTGCGCCACCGACGTGGAGTACGGGCCCATCGTGTACGCGTAACCGTTGCCCCGGTGGATGCCGCTCGCGAGCGCCGACGAATTGACGCCGTTGTTCTGCGCCGTCGCCGTCCCTCCGGTCGTCGCGACGGCGAGCGCCGCACCGTTGTTCGTGGTGTCCTGCGCCGAGGCGCGGCTGCCCGGACCGGCGTTCGCGATGCAATGACTCTGGCCGTTGGCGCGCTCGACGCGCTGGTTGTCGTTCGCGGTGCAGTTGGTCGACGCCGCGGCGTGACCACCGCCCAGCAACGACGTCAGTCCGAACGCCGCGGCGACGGCGGCGATCCCGAACACGACACGAAAGAACAACGACCCGATTCGCATGACTGTCCCTCTCAACAAGACGCGACTGTGCGGCCGCTCACCGGCGCACGATGCAGCCGCCACCCTACTCGCGAGTTTCGCGATTCCAGGTTCCTCACAGCCGATCGTGACCGGACTGATTCCTGCCGTGGCACCGGGCCGTGGTCGCCCCACCCGCAGGCGCGACGCGAGACGACAGAACCCCCGTCCGGGACGGGGGTTCTGTCGTCGAAGTTCGCGTCTACTGTGAGCGTCTCGAGTCCGAGTCGCGCTCAGCTGCGGCGCTTGACCTCCTCGGTGAGTCCCTTCTTGGCGGTGTCGACCGCCATTTTCTGGGCTCGCTTGACGATGAGTCCGGGGAGCTTGATCTTCAGGTCGACGGTGAGGTCGAACTTCACGTGTGTCGTATCGCCGTTCTCGGTGAGCGTGTAGACGCCGTGCTGTTCGCTGAGCTGATCGCTCTCGACCAGATCCCAGGTGCAGGTGTTGTCGGTCCAGGAGTAGTCGAGGGTCTGGTTGTCGGTCATGCCGACCGCACTCACCGAGACCTCCACGCGAGCGGGCCGCCCGTCGGCGTCCTCGGTGAGGATCTTCGCCGACTTGTGCGGGCCCGACCACTCCGGCAGGGACTCGACGTCGAGCAGCACCTCCATCACCAGCGCGAGCGGGGCCTTGAGGTCGAATTCTGTTGATGCAGAGACAGCCATGGACAGAACCTACCCCAGCCGGTGACGGTGGACCCGGCCGCCGCCGGAATCTTCACTATCCTCAGCGCGGTTCCGCATCGGTCACGGTTTCGGGAACGGGGCGTCGAACCAGCTCGTTCAGCGTGAGCACGACGCGGTCAAGCGGCTCGACGCTGCGCCGCGCTCGGCACAGAACCACCGCGCCTTCGATGCCCGACAGGACCGCATCGGCGAGTTCGTCCGCGCGCCGGTCGTCGAAGCCCTCCTCACGGAACCGGGCCGCCAGCAGATGCGTCCACTGCAGAAAGACCTCTTCGCCGGCCTGGGCCGCCTCGGGGTCGCGCTCGCGTGCCTGCGCACCCGCCGCCACCGGGCAGCCGACCTCGAAGTCGTCTTCGATCAGCCTCCGGCGCCAGATGCCGGCGACGGCGGCCACCGCGTCGGGAAGCGGCCGCCTACGGGCGCGATTCAGCTCCGCCCCGAGTACCTCGCCCGCGAAGTAGACGGCCTCGGCCATCAGCTGAGCGCGACCGCCCGGAAAGTGGTAGTAGACCGATCCGCGGGCGGCGTCGGCAGCTGCCAGTACGTCGCCGATCGAGGTACCCGCGACTCCGTGGCGGGCGATGAGGTCGGCCGCGCACCGAACCATCGCGGCCCGCGGCGAGTCCGGCTCCGGCGATCTCACAGCCTCAGGCCTCGAGGAACCGCTCTCGCAGTTCGGACTGCGCGGCGGAGTCGATTCCGAGAGCCTCGGCGAAATACGCCTCCATGCCGCCGTGAACCCGATCCACCTCGTCGAACGCCGCCTCGAGATACTCCGGCCGCACACCCAGGACCTGCCTCAGCGCATCTGCGTCGCCGCCCGCAGCCGTGAACTTCTCGAACACCGGAGCCAGGGCCGGAACCAGACGGTCGTTGGTGAGCAGATAGTCGCTGAAGACGTCGTCGCGGGCGACGCCCATCAGCGACAGGAAGGACGCCGAGGCCCAGCCGGTGCGGTCCTTGCCGGTGGTGCAGTGGAACAAGGCCGGCGATCGGTCCTCGCCGAGGAGCCCCTCGTAGAAGCGGCGGTAACCGGTCTTCGCACTGTCGAGGGTGATCATCTGGCGATACGTGCCCGCCATCGTCGAGATGGCGCCGCCGCTCTCGAGCACCCGATTGATCTCGGCGACACCCGCCGGATCGGTCAGGACGGTCGCCAGGTTGGCGGGTACGGCGGTCTGCGCATCGGCCAGGACGTCCAGGTGCACTTCGGCGACGTCGGCCCACACCGGGTCCGGCATCGCTTCGGTCTCGCCGGCCGACCGCAGATCGTAGACGGTGCGGAGGCCGAGAGTCGCGGCGATCTCGGCGACCGCCGACGAGTCGTGAACGATGGACCGGAAATCGGTGGACCGGAACAGCATTCCGTGGCGGACCGGCCGCCCGTCGACTCCGACCCATCCGCCGAGATCACGCAGATTGGGGAGCACGGGGAACGGACTGGGGGCGCCGGGGACCCGGGTCTGCTGGTCGGTCATGAAGTCTCATTATGCTCAGCCGAGGCTCGGCACGCTGTCTAACATGGCGGATGTGAGCACTCTCCCAGACGCCCACGACGGCGAGCCGCTGACCGATTCCCTCCCCGCAGACCTCGTCGCCGACGTCGACCGGATCATCGACGCCGACACCGACCGGCTGGTGGAGACGTTCAAGGACATCCACCGCAATCCCGAACTCGGATTCGCCGAAGTCCGGACCGCCCGCATCATCGAGCTGGCCCTGCAGAACCTCGGCTTCGACATCACGACCGGGATCGGTACCACGGGGGTGGCCGCCATCTACCGCAACGGCGACGGTCCGGTGGTGATGTACCGCGCCGACATGGACGCACTGGCGGTGCAGGAGGAGACGGGCGTCGAGTACGCGAGTGAGAAGCGGGTCACGCGCGAGGACGGCACCGAGGTGCCGGTGGCCCACGTCTGCGGCCACGACGCGCACGTCACCTGGATGCTGGGGATGGCGCACGCACTGATCGAACTCAAGAACCGCTGGTCCGGGACCCTGGTCCTGATCGGTCAACCCGCAGAGGAACCGATCACCGGAGCCAAGGCGATGGTGGACGACGGTCTGTACAACTTCATCCCCAAACCGGACGTGTTCATCGGCATGCACACCGCGCCCGCCCCGGTGGGGGTGGTCGTCTCGTCTCCGGGGCCGCGGCTCGCGGGCACCGATCAGCTCGACATCCTCTTCCACGGTGTCGGAGGCCACGGCTCGATGCCGCAGAAGGCGAAGGACCCGGTGCTGATGGCCGCGATGGCCATCGTGGAGTTCCAGACCATCGTGTCGCGGATGATCGATCCGCAGCAGACCGCCGTGCTCACCGTCGGCGCCGTCCACGCCGGCTCCGACAACAACGTGATCCCCACACAGGCCCTGCTCAAGGCGAATCTGCGCTGGTACGACCCCGCGGTCCGGGAGATCATGCTGTCAGCGGTCGAGTCGGTCGCCGACGGGATCGCCAGGACGTACGGGATGCCCGAGGACAAGCTGCCGGAGATCACCCTGAAGGGCGGGTCGAGTCCGCTGGTGAACGACCTCGAGTTGTCCGAACGCATGGCCCGAACGCTCGCGGCGGTCCTCGGCGACCAGCAGATCGTCACCGACATGCCGCGAGCCACCGGTTCGGAGGACGTCCAGCTGCTGAAGGGCCCGTACCCGGAGATGCCGTTCAACTACCTCCTGGTCGGCATCGCGAACCATGAGACCTTCGCGGCGGCTCAGGCGCAGGGCGAGCCGTTCCCGTTCGCTCCGCACAACCCGAACTATCTGGTGGACCTGTCGGCCATCCCCTTCGGCGCCAAGGTCGCCGCCTACTCGATGCTCGGCCTGTTGAACCGGAGCTGACCCCGCGACGCCGAAGGCCGGCCACCCTTCGGGTGACCGGCCTTCGTTCTGCGTGGAATCGCAGGGGGTTCTGAATCAGATCAGAAGCCCATGCCGCCCATCTCGTCGGCACCCGGCATGGCCGGAGCGGCCTTTTCGGGCTTGTCGGCGACGACGGCCTCGGTGGTGAGGAACAGACCGGCGATCGAAGCCGCGTTCTGCAGCGCCGAGCGGGTGACCTTGACCGGGTCGTTGATGCCCGCGGCGAGCAGGTCCTCGTAGGTGTTGGTCGACGCGTTCAGGCCGGTGCCGAGCGGCGAGTTGCGGACCTTGTCCGCGACGACGCCCGGCTCGAGGCCTGCGTTGACGGCGATCTGCTTGGCCGGAGCCTCCAGAGCGACCTTCACGATGTTGGCGCCGGTGGCCTCGTCGCCCTCGAGAGCGAGACCGTCGATGGCAGGCTCCGACTGCAGCAGGGCCACGCCGCCGCCGGCGACGATGCCCTCTTCGACGGCAGCCTTCGCGTTGCGGACGGCGTCCTCGATGCGGTGCTTGCGCTCCTTGAGCTCCACCTCGGTGGCAGCGCCGGCCTTGATGACTGCGACACCGCCGGCCAGCTTGGCCAGACGCTCCTGCAGCTTCTCACGGTCGTAGTCGCTGTCGCTGTTCTCGATCTCGCCGCGGATCTGTGCGACGCGACCCGAGATGGCGTCGGCATCGCCGGCACCGTCGACGATGGTGGTCTCGTCCTTGGTGACGACGACCTTGCGGGCGGTGCCCAGCAGCTCCAGGCCGGCGCTCTCCAGCGACAGGCCGACCTCTTCGCTGATGACCTCGCCACCGGTGAGGATGGCGATGTCGGCCAGCATGGCCTTGCGGCGGTCACCGAAGCCCGGGGCCTTGACGGCGACGGACTTGAAGGTGCCCTTGAGCTTGTTGACGATCAGGGTCGAGAGAGCCTCGCCCTCGACGTCCTCGGCGATGATCACCAGCGGCTTACCCGACTGAATGACCTTCTCCAGCAGCGGCAGGAGGTCCTTGATGGTCGACACCTTGCTCGAGACGAGCAGGATGTACGGATCCTCGAGGACGGCCTCCTGGCGGTCGGCGTCGGTGACGAAGTAGCCCGAGATGTAGCCCTTGTCGAAGCGCATGCCCTCGGTGAGCTCCAGCTGCAGACCGAAGGTCTGAGCCTCTTCGACGGTGATGACACCCTCGTTGCCGACCTTGTCCATCGCCTCGGCGATCAGGTCGCCGATCGACTGGTCGCCGGCGGAGATGCCCGCGGTGGCAGCGATCTGCTCCTTGGTCTCGACCTCCTTGGCCGACTTCAGCAGCGACTCGGTGACGGCCGCGACGGCCTTCTCGATGCCGCGCTTGAGGCCGAGCGGGTTCGCGCCGGCCGCGACGTTGCGCAGACCCTCGCGGACCAGCGCCTGTGCCAGAACGGTGGCGGTGGTGGTGCCGTCGCCGGCGATGTCGTCCGTCTTCTTCGCGACTTCCTTGACCAGCTCAGCGCCGATCTTCTCGTACGGGTCCTCGAGTTCGATCTCCTTGGCGATCGAGACACCGTCGTTGGTGATGGTGGGGGCGCCCCACTTCTTCTCCAGGACGACGTTGCGACCCTTCGGTCCAAGGGTGACCTTGACGGTGTCGGCGAGGCTGTTCAGGCCGCGCTCGAGTCCGCGACGGGCCTCTTCGTCGAAAGCAATCTGCTTTGCCATTGGTAAGTGATCCTCCGGTAGGGGGTGACACTAAGTCTTCTGGGCCGGACTCGATGCCCGCGACGGACGACCGGGGTGTCTGTTGGACCGATCTCACCGTTCCGACCTGGCACTCACACTCCGTGAGTGCCAGACTCCGTTTTAGCACTCGCATGGTGAGAGTGCAAGGTCTGGCCCCGGAGCTCGACGGCCGCCGCTTCGGCGCGTATAAGCAGGTCAGCAACCACGTCCCGGGCCGCTACCTCTTGGTGCGGTCGAGTCCCAGCTGGTCGGTGATGTAGAAGAACGGATCGGTCTGATCGCTGAGGCCGACGACGTTGGCCGCACCCGGACCGTACGCCGCGATCCGGACCTGCCCGCCGGTGTGCTGCTCCTCCCCCGGCTCGAGCGAGGTCCCGTAGTTGACCGCGATCGGGTCGCCGTCGCGACCGGTCAGCAGCCGGGTGAGTCCGGGCATCGGCAGCTCCGGATGCGGTTCCACCACCTGGCTGGTGTGCGCATGGTCGCCGGTGACGATCACCAGCGTGTTCTTGTCCTTCTTCGCGAAGTCGAGCGCCTTGCTCACCGCATCCGACAACTGCACCGTCTCGCCGATCTGACCGCACGGATCGGCGTCGTGGTTGGCCTTGTCGACCGACCCGGACTCCACCTGCAGGAAGAACCCCTTGTCGTTCTTCAGCAGGTCGATCGCCTTCTGAGTCATGTCTCCGAGCTTGGGCGTGGCCGAGGTGAACGCGGGATTGGGCGCGCACCGGACCGGCGGCTGCTCGATGCCGTCCTTGACGGCGGTCGCCTTGTCCCAGATGCGCGGCAGGTTGCCGTCGGCGAAGACACCGAGCACCGGCTTGTCCTGGTCCGCTACGGTCACATCGTGCATCTCGTCCGCCGAGCGGACGATCTGATAGCCGCGCTCCTTGGCCTGCGCCTCGAGCGTCTTCCCCTGGTATCGGCCCGCCGTGGCCGTCTGCGCGAAGGTGGCCCACCCGCCGCCGAACGTGACGTCGGGGCGGGCCGCCAGGAGCTGTTCGGTGATCGATCCCGCGCCGCCGTTCTCGAGCGCGTTCTCCGGGCACTTCTCGGTGGTCTCCTTCGGGCCGTAGCACTTGCGCTGAGTCACGTGGGCCACCTGCACGGCAGGCGTCGCATCCTGCAGCTCGGTGGTCGTGACGTCTCCGGTGCGCAGACCGTTGGCGCGGGCGATCTCCAGGATCGTG
This sequence comes from Gordonia sp. LUNF6, assembly GCF_047041125.1. Taxonomy (NCBI): domain Bacteria; kingdom Bacillati; phylum Actinomycetota; class Actinomycetes; order Mycobacteriales; family Gordoniaceae; genus Gordonia; species Gordonia sp. LUNF6. Next base: position 476,915 of record NZ_CP178181.1, on the reverse strand, counting down.
CGTTGCGGCACCCCGTTCACGTCGACGCCGACAGCGCCGTTGTACGTCTTCGTCCCCGTCGACCACGCCGTGCCGGAGGCCGCCGAGTCGGTCGTGTAATCGGGCTTGTGGGTGTCCCTGTTCAACGAGTACGTGGTGTAGTCACCGCTCAGCGGAAGCTCGTCGATACCGGGGATCGCGCCGGCCGCACCCCACTGGTAGTTGCGAGCCAGGGTCAGTTCCTGGTTCGCGGTGCCGTCACCGATGATCAGGATGACGTTCTTGGCTCCCGACTTCTGAATCGAATCGGCGATCGCCTGCGTCTGATCCTCCGCCAGCCGCCGGGCACCGCCGTGCACCGTGATGTCGCCGGTGGCCGCGCGCGAGATGTCGACGTCTGCGGCCTTGTCGCCGTCGACGCCGACCGAGCACGCGCCGAGCACTCCGGTGAGTCCGAGAGCTGCTGCCGCGAGTGCGCCCGCTCTGCGGGCCTTCTTCTCCAGGTTCTGAGCCATGAAAGGTATGCCAACAGTCGCATATGAACGGCCGTCGGCCTCGAACCGAACTCCATTCGACGAGCGGGTGCCCGCCCGAGTCGATCCGGCGTACCGGAGGCGAACGCCCGGTGAATCCGCCTGCGGCCCGGCGATCCGGCGTCGACCGCGAGACACGCTTGCTAGCGTCGATTCGTGATTGCGCATGTCGGGTGAGTTGATCGCGATCGCCGTTCTCGGCGTCGCGCTGGCGACGGTCCTGATCGTCGTCGCACTGCGCACGCGCCGAGTGGTGAGCACACCCCACGAGCGCGCCGTGCACGACACCCTGCACACGGCGGCGCTGGCCGCCCGGCCGCTCCGCCGCGGTCTCACCGCCGAGTCGGCGGCAGAGGCGGCCGGCCCGTTGCGGGCGCTCACCGGCGCCGACGGACTCGCGCTCTACGACGCCGAGGGATCGCTCCTGACCTTCGACGGCGACGAACAGCTGTGGACCCCGCCGATGCGCTCGGCGGCCGCCGCGCTGGCCGCCGACACGCTCGCGAACGGCCGCCACTGCGTGCAGCGAGATCCCGCGGACGGCGTCGGTCCCCTGCGCAGTCTCCTGGCCGCGCCGCTGATGGCCGACGGCATCGGCATCGGCGCACTGGTCGTGGCATCGGTGACCGAGCCCGGCCCCGGCCGTATCGGCGCCATCACCGAGGTCGCACGCTATGCGGCCAGCCAACTGCAGCTCGCCGAGCTCGACGCCTCCCGCGCGCGACTGGATCGCGCCGAGGTCCTCGCCCTCCGCGCACAGATCAGCCCGCATTTCATCTACAACGCACTGAACACGATCGCATCCTTCGTCCGCACCGATCCCGACCGCGCACGCGAGCTGATCCTCGACTTCGCCGACTTCACGCGCTACTCCTTCCGCGCCGCGGGCGAGTACACGGTACTGGCCGACGAACTCCGCAACATCGACCGCTACCTCACGCTCGAACGAGCGCGTTTCGGGCCCGGGCTGACGGTGAAGGTTCAGGTGGCACCCGAGGTCCTCGGCGTCGTCGTGCCCTTTCTCGCACTGCAGCCGCTGGTGGAGAACGCCGTGCGGCACGGCCTCGCCGGGCGCCGGGACGGAACCATCTCGATCGTCGCGCGCAACGCGGGACCCGACTGTCTGCTGAGCGTGGAGGACGACGGCGTCGGCATGGATCCGGAACTGCTGCGCACGGGTGCGATCGACGCGCTCGACCCGGCCGGACCGCGAGAGTCCGACGGCGCACACGTCGGACTGACGAACGTCGACCAGCGGCTGCGCGCGGCGTTCGGCAACGACTACGGCCTGGTCGTCGAGACGGCGGTGGGAGCGGGAACCAAAGTCAGCATGCGCATCCCGAAGTTCGCCGCGGGCATCCACGCCGGAGGCCCGGCCGCCGCGCTACGGTTTGACGGACGGGAGGAGAGCAGCCGATGACCGACCTCACCGTGCTCGCCGTGGACGACGAGATCCCCGCCCTCGACGAACTGACCTACCTGCTGAACCGTCACGACGCGGTGTCGGCGGTGCACAAGGCGTCCGACGCGACCCAGGCGCTGCGCGAACTCGCCGAGCGCCGGATCGACGCGGTGTTCCTCGACATCTCCATGCCGGGACTCTCGGGCATGGAGCTGGCGGCGGTCCTGGCCAACTACTCGGCGCCGCCGCCGATCGTCTTCGTCACCGCGCATGACGACCGCGCGGTCGAGGCCTTCGACGTCGGTGCCGTCGACTATCTGCTCAAACCACTGCGAGCCGAACGGCTCGATCAAGCGGTGGGCCGCATCCTCGCCTCCCTCGCCGGCGGCGAGGGTCCGGTCCGGACCGAGGAGCCGGACGAACCCGCCGACGATGTGATTCCGGTGGAGTCGGGCGGGATCACCTCGCTGGTGCAGCGCGACTCCATCTCGTGGATCGAGGCGGTCGGCGACTACGCCCGACTGCACACCGACACCGGCGCGTACCTCGTCCGAGTCACTCTCTCGACCCTCGAATCACGCTGGGGAGGAGCAGGTTTCGCACGCGTTCACCGTTCGTACCTGGTGGCGCTGCCAATGGTGACCGGCCTGCGGTCCACCGGGGCGTCGACCATGGTCCGGGTCCGGGCCAACGGCGCCTCGCCCGCGGTGGAACTGCCGGTGAGCCGCAGGCAGGTGCGCGAGTTGAAGGACCGATTGGTCCGTGACCCGATGCGGACCTTCCGTTCCGGGCGGGACGGCTGATCCGTGGCGCCCGACTCCGCCCGTGAACCGGCCCCACAGCGCGAACGCGTCGTCCTGTCCGAGCGGCGAGGCGCGCGCATGGTCCGCACCCGAGTGCAGGTGGCCGAGCAGACCGGCGTCGGCGAGCATCTGGTCCGCGGACTGGTCCGCGCCCAGTTGGCGCTGGCGCTGCGGCTCGGCGTGGCCGTCCTCGCGATCTTCGTCGCCATCCCGCTGATCGGCGCGACCGTCGAACCGTTCGCCGACGCGACGGTCTTCGGTCTGCGCCTGAACTGGCTGATCCTCGGCCTGCTGCCCCTTCCGCTCCTGTATCTGGCGGGTCGCCTGTACATCCGGCTGGCCGAGCAGGCCGAACGCGACTTCGTCCGGCTGGTGGACGCCGACTCCGACAGCGGCGACGACCCGGGCGGCGGTACGCGATGATAACCGAGCACGTCGCGGCACTGACGGTGGCCGCCGTCCTACTCGCGGCCCTCGGCACCGTCGCGGTCGGCGCCTACGGCGGACGCGGCTCGCGGTCGACGTCCGACTTCCTGGTCGCCTCGCGCAGCATCGGCGCGGGATGGAACGCCGCGGCGATCGCCGGCGAGTACCTGTCGGCGGCGTCGTTCCTCGGCGTGGCCGGATTGGTCGCCAAGTACGGTGCCGACGCGCTCTGGTATCCCATCGGATTCACCGCCGGCTACCTCTCGTTGCTGCTCTTCGCCGCCGCTCCGCTGCGCCGGTCGGGCGCGTACACCGTGCCCGACTTCGCCGAGTTCCGGCTGGCCTCGACTCGGGCGCGCAAGGCCGCGATGGTCGTGGTGATCGTGATCTGCGTGCTGTACCTGGTGCCGCAGTTGCAGGGCGCCGGGCTGACCCTGAACATCCTGCTGCACGTGCCGCCGTGGGTCGGGGTCACCGCGACCGGACTGCTGGTGATCGTGAACGTGGTCGGCGCTGGCATGCGATCGGTGACCTTCGCGCAGGCGATCCAGTACTGGCTCAAGCTCACCGCCGTCGCGATCCCCGCGCTGGTGCTGGCCGCGGTGTTTCTGAACAGCCCGCAGCGCCTCGGCGATCCGCTGCCACCGCGGGTGTCCGCGGACACCACCGTCCGGGTCGACACCCCGGTGGAGGTGACGGTGACCGACCCGGCGGGCGTTCGGGCGACCGGCGACGTGGACCGCGTCGCGGTCGTCGACCAGCCGTTGAGCGCGGGCACGCACCGTCTCGATCGCGGCGCGGTCATCGACCTCGCCGAGGGCGCCGCGACCCCGGTGGTGGCGAACGCGCCGCAGACCGGGTCGGCCTGGATGGAATCGGGCGGCGGCCTGGGCGGGGGCCATCCGCTCTATCAGGTGCTCTCGCTGATCGTGGCGACCTTCCTGGGCGCGATGGGCTTGCCGCACGTGCTCGTGCGGTTCTACACCAATCCCGACGGCCGTGCGGCGCGGCGGACGGCGTTGAACGTGATCGCGGCGCTGGCGGTCTTCTACCTCTTCCCGACCGTCCTCGGCGCACTCGCCCGCGCGTGGGTCCCGCAGGTCTTGGCGACCGGCACCGCCGACGCCGCCGTCCTGCTGCTGCCCGCCTCCGCGCTGCACGGGGCCTGGGCGATCGGGCTGTCGGCGCTCGTGGCCGCCGGCGCCATGGCCGCCTTCCTCGCCACCTCGTCCGGACTGCTGGTCAGCATCGCCGGCGTGATGTCGACCGACCTGATGCCCCCGGGAGTCCGCAGCTTCCGCATCTGCGCTCTGCTCGGCGGGGCGGTGCCGATCGTGATCGCCCTCAACGCCGGGACACTGGAGTTGTCACGGTCGGTGGGCCTGGTCTTCGCGGTCTCGGCGTCCACGCTGTGCCCACTGCTGGTGCTGGGAATCTGGTGGCGCGGACTCACCGCCGCCGGTGCGATCGCCGGACTCTGTGTGGGCGCGACCACGTCCGCGCTGGCGGTCGGAGTAGCGGTGACCGGGGCGATCGACGAGGGTGCGGGCGCCGGCTGGCTGTCGGTGATCGCCGGGTTCCCCGCGGCGGTCACCGTTCCCCTGACCTTCGCCACGATGGTCCTCGTCAGCCTGGCCACCAGGTCGCGGATCCCGGCGGTCACCGGCGCGGCCTTCGCTCGGATGCACGTGCCCGAACGGCTCGGGCTCGGGGTGGAACGGACCCCGTCGGCGCAGGACTGACCGCTACCGTTCATCGGGCGGCGGCGACCGTTCACCGCACGGCCGCCATGGCTCGTCGCTCAGGTCACAGACGACATTACCCGTGACTGTCGTCTCACTCATGCTTTGTGCAGCTACATCCCCGCAGCACACCAGCAAAGGAGTGATCGTGACCGTCACCGATCATGCCGCGCCGAAGGACGTCAGTCCTTCCCAGGACGAGTTCCTCGTCGCGCAGGCCAGCCCAGAGTTCCAGAGGTTGCGCACCGCGCTGCGCCGCTTCGTCTTCCCGATGACCGCCTTCTTCCTCCTCTGGTACGCGGGCTACGTCATCCTCGGAGCCTTCGCGCACGACTTCATGGCCACCCCGGTCTGGGGCAACATCAACGTGGGCCTCATCCTCGGACTGCTGCAGTTCGTCACCACGTTCGGCATCACATTCCTGTACGTCCGGTTCGCCAACCGCGATCTGGATCCGCAGTCGGAGGCCATCCGCGAGAACTTCGCGGACGGCACCTACTCGACGGCCGGAAAGGCGCAGCGATGAACCACGTGCTCGCCGCCGAGACCGTCGGCAACCCGGCCATCAACATCTCGATCTTCGTCGCATTCGTCGCGGTGACCATGATCGTCGTCATCCGCGCCAACCGGAAGAACGCCTCGGCCTCCGAGTTCTTCACCGCCGGCGGCGGGTTCTCCGGCCCGCAGAACGGCATCGCCATCTCGGGCGACTACCTCTCGGCCGCCAGCTTCCTCGGCATCGCCGGCGCGATCGCCGTCTACGGCTACGACGGATTCCTGTACTCCATCGGCTTCCTGGTGGCCTGGCTCGTCGCGCTGCTGCTGGTGGCCGAACTGCTGCGCAACACCGGCCGGTTCACGATGGCCGACGTGCTGAGCTTCCGGCTCAAAGAGCGGCCGGTCCGCATGGCCGCCGCACTCTCGACCCTGGTGGTGTCGCTGTTCTATCTGCTCGCGCAGATGGCGGGAGCCGGCGGCCTGGTCGCACTGCTCCTGGACATCCACGACCGCACCGGACAGTCCATCGTCATCGCCGTCGTCGGCGTGCTGATGATCGCCTACGTGCTGATCGGCGGCATGAAGGGCACCACCTGGGTGCAGATCATCAAGGCGGTCCTGTTGATCGCGGGTGCCGCGGTGATGACCTTCCTGGTCTTGGGCAAGTTCGGTTTCAACGTCTCGGAGATCCTCGGTCAGGCGCAGAACGCCATGGGCGATTCGGCGGACAAGGCCGTCGCCTCGCGCGACGTCCTCGCGCCCGGTGCCCAGTACGGCGGATCGACGATGTCGAAGGTCAACTTCCTGTCGCTGGGCCTGGCCCTCGTTCTCGGCACCGCCGGTCTGCCGCACGTGCTGATGCGCTTCTACACCGTTCCGACCGCCAAGGAGGCCCGCCGCTCGGTGGTCTGGGCGATCTCCCTCATCGGCGCCTTCTACCTGTTCACGTTGATCCTCGGCTACGGCGCCGCCGCGCTCGTGGGCCCGGACCGGATCCTGTCCGCCGCGGGCAAGGAGAACGCCGCCGCTCCGCTGCTGGCCCTCGAACTCGGCGGAACGGTGCTGCTGGGTGTGATCTCCGCCGTCGCGTTCGCGACCATCCTGGCCGTGGTGGCCGGGCTCGCGATCACCGCCTCGGCATCGTTCGCCCATGACATCTACGCGTCGGTCATCAAGCGCGGCAAGGCATCCGAGGACGATCAGGTGCGAGTCTCGCGTCGCTGCATCGTGGTGCTCGGCGTGGTCAGCATCATCCTCGGCATCCTCGCCAACGGTCAGAACATCGCCTTCCTCGTCGCGCTGGCGTTCGCGGTCGCGGCGTCGGCGAACCTGCCGACCATCGTGTACTCGCTCTACTGGAAGCGGTTCAACACCCGCGGCGCACTGTGGAGCATGTACGGCGGCCTGATCTCGTGCATCGTCCTGATCGTCTTCTCCCCCGCCGTCTCCGGCGGCGCCAAGGCGATGATCCCCGGAGCCGACTTCGCCTGGTTCCCGCTGTCGAATCCCGGCATCGTGTCGATCCCGCTGGCCTTCGTGCTCGGCATCGTCGGGACGCTGACGTCGCCCGACCGCGGCCGGCCCGGCCGCAACGCCGAGATGGAGGTCCGTTCGCTCACCGGAGTGGGCGCCGAAGGCGCACTCGCTCACTGACCCCCGATACGCACTGTGCCCCGTCCGCAAGGGCGGGGCACAGTGCGTTCGGCGTGGGCCGCGTTCGGCGTGGGCCGCGTTCGGCGTGGGCGGAGACATGGGCGGAGACGCCCGGTGGATCAGTCCTGGATGCGGGCGAACGGCCGGGCGGCCTCGAGTTCGAAGGCGAGTTCGAGCAGTGTGCGCTCGCCTCCGAGGTCGGCCGAGAAGTGCATCCCGAGCGGCAGACCGTTCGCACTCCGGCCGAGCGGCAGCGTGATGGCCGGGGTGCCGCTGCTGTTGTTCGCGGGGGTGAAGGCGACGTAGTCGACGAGCCGGGCGAAGATCTCGTCGAAGTCGCCGTCCGGCGCCAGGTAGCCGATCTCCGGCACGGCGTGCGCGAGCGTCGGCGAGAGGATGACGTCGTACCCCTCGAACGCGCTGCGGAATCTCGCCGTCGCCCGCTTGAGCCCCATCACCGACGCCGGCAGGCGGTAGAAGTGCTTGAGGAAGGCCGCCGACAACCCCTTGGTGAACGGGTCCAGTCGCGAGCGGTCGAATCCCTTGCCCACCGACCTGCCGCCCATGCGATCGATGCCGAACGCCAGCAGCGCCCAGTAGTCGGTGAACTGGGCGATGTACGAGCGGTCGACGGGCATCGGAACCGATTCCACGCGGTGCCCGAGCGATTCGAGCAGTTCGACGGTCGCCGCCAGCTCGCGATCGGTGTCGTCGTCCAGGAGCCGGCCGGTCAGAGGCGTGTTGATCAGTGCGACGCGGAGCCGCGCCCGGCCCGGACCTTCGACCAGGCCGATCGGCGGCAGCGAGGCGACCTCCCGCTGCCGTTCCAGATCCGCGTAGTAGTGCGCGGTGTCGCGAACCGACCGCGTGACGACGCCGTTGCTCACCAGGTCGATCGGCAGGCCGTGCATCTGCTTGGCCTGCGCCACCCGCCCCCGCGTGGGTTTGAGACCGACCAGCCCACACGCCGCCGCGGGGATGCGGATGGAGCCGCCGCCGTCGTTGGCGTGCGCGATCGGCACCGCCCCCGCCGCGACCAGCGCCGCGGCACCGCCCGACGACGCACCGCAGGAGTAGTCGGTGTCCCACGGATTGCGGGTCGGCGGCCGGTCGGCGAACTCGGTGGTCGCGGTGAGACCGAAGGCCGGCATCGTCGATGCACCGAGGATGTTCAGCCCCGTGCCGACGAGCTCACGCGTCACGGCCTCGTCCGCGCGCGCGGGGACGTTCGCCACCGCCGCCGAACCGTGGAGCGTCGGGATCCCTGCGAAATCGGTGTTGTTCTTGATCAGCGAGGGCACACCGGCGAACACGCCGGTGAAGTCGTCGGCCTCCGCCCGCGCCAACGCGCGTTCCCGATCGTCGACGGCCACCGCCGACAGTCGCGGCTCCACCGCGTCGATCCGGGCGAGCGCGGCACGCGCCGCCTCGGCGGCCGAGATCGCTCCGGAGGCGATGGACGCGGCCAGCCCGACCGCGTCGAGGTCACCGAGGCAGTCGTCGGCGAATGAGTGAACGTGTTTCATGCCGATCACGCTAGCCGAGGCCGCCCGCCTCCGGCCCCCGCCCGAGTCAACTCGCGCGAGCCCTTCTCCCGACCCGGCCGAGCGGGTAAGACTACAGAGATGCAGCTGCAATTCACTCCCGAGGAAGAAGCCTTCCGCCGAGAACTCCACCACTACTTCACCACCGAGATCCCCGCCGAGATCCGCCAGAGATGTGAGGCCGGTGCGCTGAACTACCCCGAAGACATCGTCACCACCACCCGGATTCTGAACAAGGCGGGCTACGCCGTGCCGCACTGGCCGGTGGAGTGGGGCGGTCGGGACTGGACGCCCATCCAGCATCACATCTGGCGCGAGGAGATGTCTCTCAACTTCGTGCCCGACCTGCTCCCCTTCAACGCGGGCATGGTGGGCCCGGTCATCGCGCAGTTCGGGTCGCAGGAGCAGAAGGAGAAGTTCCTGCCCGCCACCGCGAACCTCGACATCTGGTGGTGTCAGGGCTTCTCCGAACCCGAGGCCGGCTCCGACCTCGCATCGCTGAAGACCCGCGCGGTCCGGGACGGCGACCACTACGTCATCAACGGACAGAAGACGTGGACCACGCTGGGGCAGTACGCCGACTGGATCTTCGCTCTGGCCCGGACCGACCCGGACGTGAAGAAGCAGGCGGGCATCAGCTTCTTCCTCTTCCCCATGGACACGCCCGGTGTCGAGATCCGGCCGATCCAGTTGATCGACGGCAGCTACGAGGTCAACGAGGTCTTCTTCTCCGACGTCCGCGTCCCGGCGGAGAACCTGGTCGGCGAGGAGAACCTCGGCTGGACGATCGCGAAGTTCCTCCTCGGCAACGAGCGGTCGGGCATCGCCCGCGTCGGATGGACCAAGACCAAGGTCGCCAGGGCCAAGAAGCTCGCCGCCCGGACTCGCACCGCCGCCGGCACGCTGCTGGACGATCCGCTCTTCGCCGCGCGGCTCGCGAACCTGGAGAACGAGCTGCTGGCGCTGGAGATCACCCAGCTCCGGGTGGTCGCCGGATCGGCCGACGGGAAGCCGAATCCGGCGTCGTCGCTGCTGAAGCTCCGCGGCTCCCAGCTGCAGCAGGACGCCACCGAACTGCTCGCCGACATCGCCGGACCCGACTCGCTTCCGGTGTCGGCGATCGACTCCGCCGCGGAGGGCGACCCCGCGGAGATCCTGAGCCCCGACTGGGCCCAGCTGACCGTCCCGGCGTATCTCAACCACCGGAAGGTGACGATCTACGGCGGGTCCTCGGAGGTCCAGCGGCAGATCATCGACAAGGCCGTACTCGGCCTCTGATCGCGCAGACACCCCGACTCCGATACCACTTCACAAGGAAGACAATGGAATTCGAACTCTCTGAGGAACAGGTCCTGTTGCGCGACACCGTCCGCGACGTACTGGGCAGAAAATACGGCGACATCGAGAACCTGCGCGCGGTCACCGACACCGAACTGGGCTGGAGCCGCGACGTGTGGTCGGCGCTCGCCGAGATCGGCATCCTGGGTCTGGTATTCGACGAGGCCGACGGCGGCACCGGCGCCGGACCCGAGGAACTCGCACCGGTGATGGGCGAGTTCGGCGCGACGATCGCACCCGAACCGTTCCTCGACGCCGTCGTGGTACCCGGACTGCTGGTGACCCGCACCGCCGACCCCGAGACCCGAGCCGAACTCATCGGCGGCCTCTCGTCGGGCGAGCGGCTCTGCGCCTTCGCCCACCACGAGAACGGTGATCGCTGGCCGGCGTTCGCGATCGCCACGTCCTTCGCCGACGGCCGGTTGACGGGCACCAAGTCGCTGGTCGCCGCGGGCGACTGCGCCGACACCCTGGTGGTCTCGGCCCGCGACGAGGCCGGCCAGGTGGGTCTCTACCTGGTGGACGGGACGGCCGAGGGCCTGACGCGCACCGGCTACCGCACCCACGACCGCCGCCGTGGCGCACAGATCGAATTCGACGGTGCGCCGGCCACCCGCCTCGGTTCCGGCGACGCCACCGCCGTCATCGCCGAGGTGGAGGTGCTCGCCCAGACCGCCCTGTGCGCGGAGGCGGTCGGAGCCATGCGGGCGTCGCTGGAGATGACCACCGGATATCTGAAGACCCGCAAGCAGTTCGGAGTTCCGCTGGCGACCTTCCAGGCGCTGACCCACCGCGCCGCCGACATGTACGTCTCGCTCGAGTTGGCGACCAGCCTCAGCGTCTACGCGACGGCGGCGCTCGCGGAGGGCCGCGTGGACCCCGTCATCGCCTCCCGCGCCAAACTGCAGATCTGCCGTTCGGGCAGGCACATCGGGCAGGAGTCGATCCAGATGCACGGCGGCATCGGAATGACGGCCGAGTATCCGGTGGCGCACTACGTCAGCCGGCTCACCGCGATCGGGCACACCCTGGGCGACGCCGACAGTCATCTCCAGCGGCTTTCGGCGTCGATCGGCGAGTGGGACATGGTCACCGTGGGTTGAGCCTGCGCCCGGCCCGAACGGCGGGCCACCGAATCTGTGACCGTCGGTCACATGTACTAAGGTGACCGAAACCCCAGCGCCGAGCCGCTCGGCGCGATCGAAACGGAGGCAACAATGGCCGCACCCCTCATCGAGGACTCCATCGAGATCGACGCCAGCCCGGAGAAGGTCTGGTCCGTCGTCAGCGATCTGCGCCGCATGGGCGAATGGAGCCCCCAGTGCAAGAAGATGATCATCTTCGGCGGTGACGTGAAACTCGGCACCACCACGCTGAACGTGAACCGCCGCGGCCCGCTCGTGTGGCCCACGCGATCGAAGGTCGTCACCTTCGAGCCCAACAAGGAGCTGGCCTTCCGCGTGCTCGACAACCGGACCGTGTGGTCGTTCCGGATCGAGCCGACCGACTCGGGCGTGCGACTCACGGAGAGCCGCACGGTGCCGGGCGGGCAGACCACCAAGATCTCCTCCACCCTCGTCGACAAGGTGATGGGCGGCGAGAAGTCGTTCGAGGCGGAACTGGCCGCGGGAATCCGCGAGACCCTCGGCAAGATCAAGCGCGCTGCGCAGACCGCCTGACCACCGCCATCTGCGCGCATTCGGGCGCGCATGGACCGAACCCACAGATCCCCGCTCAGCCACCGCCCGCCGATCCCGGCGGCGGCCCGCTGAGCGGGGATCTGTGTGCGTGCTCGACGAGATGCGACCCGCGGCCCGCGGACGATTAAGCTGAAAGCACTTGCGCTGCGACCTGAACGACCCGACGCAGCGACCTCGAACTAGGAGCGCAGAACCGGTGGCCCGACGTCCCGCCCGACCCGACGACCGCGAAGGCCTCGCCCACATCGTGGACCTGATCCGCGAAACGGTTCCACCGCTGCATCCGGCGGGCGTGCCGTTCGTCGCCGCCCCGGCCGCCCTCGCGCTGCTGGGCCGCAGGCACCGCTGGATCGCGCGACCTGCGTGGGCCGCCGCGGGCGCCTCCGCGCTGTTCTTCCGGCACCCGAACCGTGTGCCTCCGACCGGCGACGGGCTGGTGGTCGCGCCCGCCGACGGCACCATCGCCCTCGTCGACGAGGCCGTGCCGCTGCCCGAACTGGGGCTCGGCGACCGGCCCGTACCGCGTGTGTGCACCTTCCTGTCGGTCTTCGACGTCCACGTCCAGCGGGTTCCGATCGCCGGCCGGGTGCTGTCCGTGCAGCACACCCCCGGCAAGTTCCTGTCCGCCGACCTCCCGGAGGCGAGCAGTGAGAACGAACGCACCGCGATGACCATCGCCACCGGCCCAGACGGAACCGGTCCGCGAGTCGGCGTGGTGCAGATCGCCGGACTTCTCGCCCGCCGCATCGTCTGCGAACCCGCCCCGGGCGAGGTCCTGAGTCTCGGCGACACCTACGGACTGATCCGGTTCGGCTCGCGTGTGGACGTCTACCTCCCCGAGGGCAGCGACGTCCGGGTCGCACTCGGCCAGCGCGCGGTCGGCGCCGAGACCGTTGTCGCGGAGCTGCCCTGATGGCCAGGAGCCGTCCGCACCGTAATCCCACCAACAAGTCCGGCAGACGACTGCGGCGCCGCACGTCGACGCCGTCGTCCGACCCCGAGGCCCGCTCGCGGGCCTCCCGTGCCGCCCGGTCGGCGCGCGCGGGACGCATGCTGGTCCCGTCCACGCTCACGATCCTCGCGATCTGCTCCGGCCTCACCGCCGTGCGTTCGGCCGATGCCGGCCAGGTCGACCTCGCGATGGGTCTGCTGGTCCTGGCCGCCGTCTTCGACGGACTCGACGGTCGCGTCGCCCGCATGATGGACGCCTCGACCAAGATCGGTGCCGAGGTCGATTCACTGGCCGACGCCATCAACTTCGGCGTCGCCCCCGCGCTGATCGTGTACTCGGTGGTCTTGCGCGACAACGCGGGCTCTGCGGCGCAGGATTTCGGCTGGGTGCTCGCGCTCCTGTTCTGCGTGGCGGTGGTCCTGCGACTGGCCCGGTTCAACACCCTTCTCGACGACGACAGCGCGCCCAGCTACACCAAGGACTACTTCGTCGGTGTGCCGGCGCCGGCGGCGGCGGTGATGGCGCTGCTGCCGATCGGGCTGCAGCAGCACTTCGGTCACGGATGGTGGGTGTCGGTGCCCGCGGTCGGCGCCTGGCTGCTGTTCATCGGGTTCCTCGCCGTCAGCCGCATCCCGACCCTGTCGCTCAAGTCGGTCAAGATCAGGCCGAGTTCACTGGCGGGTCTGCTGTTCCTGGTCGCAGCGGCCGGAGCGCTGCTGTTCACGTTCCCGTATCTGCTGATGGTGATCGGCGTGGCCGCCTACCTCATCCACATCCCGTTCGCCTGGCGCACGCAGCGCTGGGTGGCGGCGCACCCGGAGCACTGGGAGGCCCCCGCCCGCGACCGCAGGCTCCAGCGCCGAGACGAGCGCCGGCAGGCGGTCGCGGACGGCACCCGCAGGCGAGTGATCCCCGCGCGTTCCAATGCGCGGCTGGGTCTGCGCCGACCCCCGGCGCGGCGCGAGGACTGACGGTGAACCCGACGCTGACGCTCACCGCCCGGCTCAACACCTCCGCGGCCGACTCGCGCCGCGGCATCGTACGGGTGCATCCGGAGGTGCTCGCCGCCCTGTCGCTGCGTGAATGGGACGCTGTCTCGCTGGTCGGCGCGCGCACGAGCGCGGCGGTCGTCGCCGCCGCGCCGCCCGGTTCCCCCACCGGTCTGGTCCTGCTCGACGACCTGACGCTGTCGAATCTGGGGATCCGCGAGAACTCGGGGGTCGCGGTGGCACCGGTGGTGGTGCACGGCGCCGCGCGCGTGAGTGTCCGAGGCTCACGGCTGGCGAGTGCATCGGTGAGCGAGGCGACGCTGCGCCGGGCTCTGCTCGGCAAGGTCGTGAGCGTCGGCGACACCGTCTCGCTGCTGCCCCGCGATCTGGGTCCCGAACTCACCGCCGCCGAGGCCACCCGGTCCCTCGCGCGTTCGGTGGGGATCACCTGGACCAACGAGTTGCTGACCGTGACGGCCACCGCCCCCGCCGGCCCGGTGAGCGTGCAGACCAACACCGCGGTCCTGTGGGAGACGGACGCCCGGACTCCGGGCGCGGTGCCTCCGGCCCCGACCGCCGCGGCGACGCCGGCCACTCCGAGCACCCTCACTGCCCCGACCGCGACCGCCGCGGAGCCGGACGCGCACGTCCGACCGGTGTCGGAACTGGTCGGGGTCGACACGCAGGTCGCCAGGCTGAGCGAATGGCTCCAGGTGACTCTCGACAATCCGGACGTGCTGCGCGCCCTCGGCGCACAGCCTCGGCTCGGCGTCCTCGTCTCGGGGCCCGCCGGAGTCGGAAAGGCGACGGTGGTCCGGGCCGTGTGCGCCCGCCGCCCGCTGGTCGAGGTCGACGGGCCCTCCACCGGCGCTCTCGCCGCCGACGACCGACGCGCCGCCGTCACCGGCGCTCTGAGCCGGCTCACCGGCGGCGGTGTGCTGCTGGTGACCGACATCGACAAGCTCTTGCCCGCACAGGCCGACCCGGTGTCGACGCTGATCCTGCAGGACCTGCGCGCCGCCGTCGCCGACGGTGCCGTCGCGCTCGTCGCCACCACGTCCGACCCGTCCGGCCTCGACAGCCGGGTCCGCGAGCCCGATCTGTGCGACCGCGAACTCGCCATCGGTCTGCCCGACGCCGCCCAACGCGCCAAACTGCTCGGTGCGATCCTCTCGCAGGCACCCACCGACGGCCGCCTCGACCTCGACTCCGTCGCCGCACGCACTCCCGGTTTCGTGGCCGCAGACCTCGCCGCCCTGACCCGCGACGCCGCACTGCGGGCGGCCGCGCGCGCCACGCGCGACGGCTCTCCCGCCGCCTTGCGCACCGACGACCTCGATGCCGCGCTCGGCGTGATCCGCCCGGCGTCCCGACTCGAATCCCCCGACGTGGCACTCGGATCCATCACGCTCGACGACGTCGGCGACATGGTGGAGACCCGGCAGGCCCTCACCGAGGCGGTGCTCTGGCCGCTGCAGCATCCCGACACCTTCACCCGCCTGGGTGTGCAGCCGCCGCGCGGCGTCCTGCTGTACGGACCGCCCGGCTGCGGCAAGACCTTCGTCGTCCGGGCACTGGCCGCGTCGGGCCGGCTGTCGGTCCACAGCGTGAAGGGCGCCGAACTGCTCGACAAGTGGGTCGGATCGTCCGAGCGCGCCGTCCGCGACCTCTTCGACCGCGCCCGCGAGAGCGCGCCGTCGATGATCTTCCTCGACGAGGTCGACGCCCTCGCGCCCCGCCGCGGCGGGTCCACCGACTCCGGCGTCGCCGATCGGGTGGTGGCCGCGCTGCTCACCGAACTGGACGGGGCCGAGCCGCTCACCGACGTCGTCGTCCTCGGCGCCACCAATCGGCCGGACCTCGTCGACCCCGCACTGCTGCGGCCCGGACGCCTCGAACGCCTCGTCTTCGTGCCGCCGCCCGATGCCGCCGCCCGCGCCGACATCCTCCGCGCCGCCGCCCGCAGCATTCCGATGCCGGACGTCGACCTCGAGGCGCTCGCCGCCGAACTGGAGGGGTATTCGGCGGCCGATTGCGCCGCCGTCCTGCGGGAGTCGGCACTGGCCGCCATGCGCCGGGACATCGACGCGGCGACGGTGACCGCCGACGACGTCGCGACCGCCCGGCGAGCGGTCCGGCCGTCGCTGGATCCTCAGCAGGTCGCCGAACTCGAGGCCTACGCCGAGCGCCGCGATCGAGACAATTAGTAGGAAGCCCTAGTAATTCGTGTCACTTCTGGGCGACACTTACTGGGAATGCCCAGTAACCCTCCCGAGGAGTACACGTGACCACTGGTTTCAGCGTCGAGACCACGCGGGCGATCGACGTCGCCCGCTCGCACACCATCGGCGGACTGCTACGCCGCACCGCCCTGCGCAGCCCGGATAAGACCGCCGTCGTCAACGGCGACACCACGCTCACCTTCGCCGAGTTCGACGACGCGGTGAACCGCTGCGCCAACGCCCTCACCGCCCGCGGACTCGGCAAGGGCGACCGCCTCGCTCTGGTGAGTCACAATTGCTGGCAGTTCGCCGTGCTGAACTTCGCGGTGGCCCGGCTCGGCGCGATTCTGGTGCCGATCAATTTCGGCCTCGGCGTCGACGAGATCGCGTTCATCCTCTCGCACTCCGGATCCCGCATCGTCGTCTCCGAAGACGCGCTCACGGAGACCGTCGGCGCGGCGGTCGACGCCTCCTCCGGCGGCGACGCGGTGCGCGGCGTCATCAACCTCGCCGGCGGTACGACAGCCGGCTGGGAGGATGTCGCCTCCTGGATCGCCCACGACGACGCCTCGGTCCCCGACGTTCTCGTCGAAGACGATGATCCGGTGCGGATGATGTTCACCTCCGGGACCGAGTCTCGTCCCAAGGGCGTGCTCTTATCCTCGAAATCACTGGTGTCCCAGTACGTCTCGTGCATCATCGACGGCGGCATGTCCGCCGACGACATCGAGGTGCACTCCCTGCCCCTCTACCACTGCGCCCAGCTCGACTGCTTCCTGTCGGTGGACGTCTACCTCGGCGCCACGAGCATCATCCTGCCGAGCCCGGAGCCGGCGGCCCTGCTGGCCGCGATCGAGACGCACCGCGCCACCAAACTGTTCTGTCCGCCCACCGTGTGGATCTCACTGCTGCGCCATCCCGACTTCGACACCCGAGACCTCTCCTCGCTGAAGAAGGGTTACTACGGGGCCTCGCCGATGCCCGTCGAGGTCCTGCGGGAGATGAGCCGGCGCCTGCCCGACGTCCGGCTCTGGAACTTCTACGGCCAGACCGAGATGAGTCCGCTGGCCACCATCCTGCAACCACACGAGCAGATCGAGCGCGCCGGATCGGCCGGCCGCGCCTCGCTCAACGTGGAGACCCACGTGGTCGACGACGAGGACAATCCGGTGCCGACGGGCGAGGTCGGCGAGATCGTTCACCGCAGTCCGCACGCCTGTCTGGGCTACTTCAACGACGAGGAGAAGACCGCGGCCGCATTCCGAAACGGCTGGTTCCACTCCGGCGACCTCGGGATCATCGACGCCGACGGCTACCTCTCGGTGGTCGACCGCAAGAAGGACATGATCAAAACCGGCGGTGAGAACGTCGCCTCCCGCGAGGTGGAGGAGGCGATCTACCTGCTCGACGGCGTCGCCGAGGTCGCGGTGTTCGGTGTTCCCCATCCCAAGTGGATCGAGGCGGTGACGGCGGTGATCGTGAGCAAGGACGGCGTCGAGCTGACCGAGGACGACGTGAACGCCCACCTCGAAGGCGTCCTCGCCGGTTACAAGCGGCCGAAGTACGTCATCTTCGCCGACGCCCTGCCGAAGAACCCGTCGGGCAAGATCCTGAAGAAGGACCTCCGGACGGCGCATGCGGCGGTGGCCTCGCAGGACTGACGCGTCACGGCGCCGGCGTGTCGGTCTCAGGCCCGCCGCCGGTACCCGACCACCAGCGGCGCGTGATCCGACAGACGCTCATCCGGCGAGGGCTCCTTGTCGACCGTCACCCATCGCGCCCGGGACGCCAGCCCCGGTGACGCGAGTTGGTGGTCGATGCGCCATCCGACGTCCTTCACGAACGACTGCCCGGCCCAGCTCCACCAGGTGAGCGGGCCGGGCCGGTCGCCGTACAGTGTCCGGACCACGTCGATCAGCCTGCGCGGCGAGAGCTGCCGATCGAGCCACTCGCGCTCCTCCGGCAGAAACCCCTCCATCTTGCGTGCGGCGCGCCAGTTGGTGACGTCGTGCTCGCAGTGGGCGATGTTCAGGTCGCCGATCAGCAGGAACTCCCGACCGGCGCGGCGAGCGGCGAGTCGGTTGCGCTCCAGTTCGCGCGCGAAGCCGGCCAGGAACGCCATCTTGCGCCGGTACTTCGCACCGCCGTCGGGCTTCTCCCGGATGTTCCCGGGACGCTGCAGTTCCGCGGGCAAGCCGCCCTTCGGCAAGTACAGACAGGCCACCGTGATCGGCTCATCGGCGAGGTCGACTTCCAGATAGCGTCCGTGCGAGGCGTGCGCGGACAGCCCGCGGGCCCGCGGCGGGTCGGTGGCCCAGCTCCGCACCGACGCCGGCGGCTGCCGGGTCGCGATCGCCACGCCGTTGCGCCCCGGAATGGTCCCCGTGTCGAAAGACACCGTGTAGCCGGGGAATTCGCCGATCTCCTCGGGCGGGCAGCGGAGCTCCTGCAGTCCCACCACATCCGGTGCCCGATCTGCCAGCCACGTGTCGAAGCCGCGGCGTCGCGCCGCACGGATGCCGTTGACGTTGAACGAGACCACGGTCAGTTCCTCGGATGCCACGGCCCCAGAATGCCCGAGCTCTCCGCGGGCGGCATCCGCCGCCCCCGGGCGCGGAATTCTATTCGGTTGCCCGGGGCTGACAGAATGAGTCCATGAGCCGCCCCCACGTGTCGCACCAGAATCTGAACCTGCGCCCCTTGGAACAGTCCGAGAAGCTGCAGAACGTCTGTTATGAGATCCGCGGGCCAGTGCACGAGCACGCGTCCCGTCTGGAGTCCGAAGGACACCGGATCATGAAGCTGAACATCGGCAACCCCGCACTGTTCGGCTTCGAGGCGCCCGACGTCATCATGCGCGACATGATCCACGCCCTCCCGTTCTCGCAGGGCTACTCCGAATCGGCGGGCGTGCTGTCGGCACGGCGTGCGGTGGTCACGCGCTACGAGACCATTCCGGACTTCCCCTACTTCGACGTCGACGACGTCCTGCTCGGCAACGGCGTCTCCGAGCTCATCACCATGACCATGCAGGCGTTGCTCAACAACGGCGACGAGGTGCTCATCCCGGCACCGGACTATCCGCTGTGGACGGCGATGACGGCACTGTCCGGAGGCACGCCCGTGCACTACCGGTGCGACGAGGACAACGGCTGGAATCCGGACATCGAGGACATCGAGTCGAAGATCACGCCGAACACCAAGGCGATCGTCGTGATCAACCCGAACAATCCGACCGGCGCGGTCTACTCCAGAGAGGTCCTCGAGGGCCTCGTGGATCTGGCACGCCGTCATTCGCTGCTGATCCTGGCCGACGAGATCTACGACAAGATCCTGTACGACGACGCCGAGCACATCAACATCGCGAGCCTCGCCCCCGATCTGCTGGTGCTGACCTTCAACGGCCTGTCGAAGGCCTACCGGGTGTGCGGCTACCGCGCGGGATGGGTGGTTCGCACCGGCCCCAAGGACCACGCGAAGGGCTTCATCGAGGGTATGTCGATCCTCGCCTCCACCCGACTGTGCGCCAATGTCCCCGCACAGCACGCGATCCAGGTGGCGCTCGGCGGTTATCAGAGCATCGACGCGCTCACCGCCCCCGGAGGCCGGCTGTTCGAGCAGCGCAATGTGACGTGGGAGAAGCTCAACGAGATCCCGGGCGTCAGCTGCGTGAAGCCGATGGGGGCGCTGTACGCGTTCCCGCGCCTGGATCCGGAGGTGCACCAGATCCACGACGACGAGCAGTTCGTCCAGGATCTGCTGCTGCAGGAGAAGATCCTGGTGGTTCAGGGTTCGGGCTTCAATCTCCCCGACACCCATCACTTCCGAATCGTCACACTGCCGTGGGCCCAGGACCTGGCCGAGGCCATCGAACGGATCGGCAACTTCCTCTCGTCGTACCGACAATGACCGGCTCCGACGCCCTGACCAGCGGAAAAACAGACGCTAACTGCTGCTAGCAGTTAGATGTGACACCTGGTAACGTCAAATCTGTCACACCGACAGATGGAGACGCCCATGGCCGATTGGCACCGCTTCAACGTCACGAACGGCGACGTCGATCTCGCGACCTTCTCGTATGGCACGCCCGGCGAGAGCACGCCCGACAAGCCGGTCGTGCTGCTGGTGCACGGTTGGCCCGACACTCACCACCTGTGGGACCTGGTGGCGCCGCGGCTGGCGGAGCATTTCCGCGTCTACGCATACGACACGCGGGGGTTCGGCGACAGCACGCGTCCGGTAGCGGTGGAGTCGTACCGTCTCGACGCCCTGGCGCAGGACATGCTCGCGGTGTGCCACGCCGTGAACCCCGACGGCAAGACGCACATCGTCGCGCACGACTGGGGTTCGGTCCAGGCCTGGGAGACGGTCACCACCGCCGGCGCCGATGACGTGATCGCCTCGTTCACCTCCGTGTCGGGCCCGAACCTCGACTACCTCGGCGAGTGGGCTCGCGCGAAGATGGCACGGCCCACGCCGCGGGGCGTCGCACAGGCGCTCTCCCAGGTCGCCTCGTCGGCCTACACCGCGTTCTTCCAGGTCCCCGGCGCATCGGACCTGTTCTTCCGGACCTTCGGATCCGACCGCGTCTGGACGGAGTTCCTCCACCTCGTCGAGGGGACCCCGCGCGAGAACGCTCGGTTCGGCCCGACGCTGCGAGAGGACATGATCAGCGGGCTCAAGCTGTACCGAGCCAACATCCGCGGCAAGCTGGCGAATCCGGAGCCCCGGCCGACCCGAGTGCCGGTGCTGGAGGTCGTGAACGATCGCGACATCGCGCTGCGTCCGGCGATCTACGAACGCACGCACACCCACGCGGACAGGCTCTGGCGTAAGCGGACCGCCACCGGCCATTGGCTCCCGTACACCAACCCCGGTTACCTGGCGGACACGGCGATCGAGTTCATCGAGACCATCGCCGGCGGCGCACCGGTGTCCCCCAACACCATCGACCGTGCCCGCGTCGACGGGCCGGCGCGCGAACTGATCGGCAAACTCGCCGTCGTCACCGGCGCGGGCAGCGGCATCGGACGTGAGACGGCGTATGCCCTGGCCGATCTCGGCGCCGAACTGGTCCTCGCCGACATCGACCTGGATTCGGCCGAGGAGACCGCGATCGCGTGCAAGGCCAAGGGCGTCCCGGCCACCGCCTACCGGCTCGACGTCTCCGACACCGACGCGGTGACCCGCTTCGCCGACGATGTGCGCGCTGCCCACGGCGTCGCCGACATCGTCGTCAACAACGCGGGCGTGGCCCTCGCCGGATCGGCGCTGGCCGCGTCCGACGAACAGGTGGACCGGCTCCTCGCCATCAACCTGCGCGGGGTCATCAGCGGCAGCCGCGCCTTCGGCAGGCAGATGGCCGAGCGCGGCGTCGGCGGACACATCGTCAACCTGGCCTCCGCCGCGGCTTTCACCCTCTCCCGCGACCTCGGCCTGTACTCGGCGAGCAAGGCCGGTGTGCTGATGTTCTCCGAGTCGCTGCGCGCAGAACTCGCCGAGCACCGCGTCGGGGTCACCGCGATCTGCCCGGGCATCGTGCACACCAACATCACCGCGAACACCGAGTACGCCGGGGCCGCCGACGAGTCGGCGGCCCGCGAGAAGGTCGACAAGTTCTACCAGAAGCGGAACTTCACTCCCGACCGGGTCGCGCGCGACATCGTCGCCGCCATCGCGAAGAACAAGGCCGTGGTGCCGGTGACGCCCGAAGCCGAGTTCGGCTACCGCGTCTACCGCTTCTTCCCGTGGGCGGCGCGCATCGGCGCCCGTCAGAAGATCGCAGGCTGATCCACCTCGAACAGGACTCTTCTCTAGAACCGGAGGGACAGATGAACACCGGGCACACACACTCCACCGCCGACACCGATCCCGGCAAGATCGAACTCCACGCGCGCAACGTCGCATTCGATCTGTCGGAGACTCCGCTGCACTGGATCCCCGGCCACCCGATGTCGTCGAACATGATCACCGTCCTCAACCTGCTGCTGCCCGAGGGCGAACGGTGGTTCGTCGAGACCTTCAACGAGGCGCTGCCTCTGATCAAGGACGAGGCGCTCGCCGCCGACATGCGCGGATTCGTCGGGCAGGAGGCGATGCACGCCGAGGTTCACGACCGGGCCGTCGAGAACTGGCTGCGCGGACACGGCGTGGACCCCACCGGCTACCTGCAGCAGATGGAGTGGATCTTCCGGCGGGTGCTCGGACCTCGCGACGGGAACGCCGAGCAGAAGCGCAAGCACCTGATCGAACGCCTGTGGCTCATCGCCGCCATCGAGCACTACACCGCGATCCTCGGTGATTTCGCGCTGAACTGCACGTGGGCCGAGAACGGCGCCGACCCCGCGATGACCGACATGTTCACCTGGCACGGAGCCGAAGAGGTGGAGCACCGTGCGGTGGCGCACGACGCCGCCGCGTACTTCGCCGACAGTCCGCTCCGCCGCGCTCGCGCGATGGCGCTGGCCTTCCCCTTCCTGATCTGGCTGATGGCTCGCGGTTTCCGGTTCATCAACAGTCAGGATCCGACGGTCGCCGACAAGTCAGTCGTGACGAAGACCCGCCTGTACGTCCGGAGCTACGTGCGCGACTCACGCGCCGGAGTGTTCCCGAAGCTCTCGAAGCTCGCGCTCGCGACGCTCACCTACTTCAAACCGGGCTTCGCGCCGACCGACATCGGCGACACCGCCCAGGCGGTGGCCTTCCTGGCCTCCTCGCCCGGAGCTCGTCGAGCGGCATGACGATCATGACGCACGGCTCCGCACGCCCCATCTCCGACCTCTCCACCGAACCGCCGCACCTGTACGGCCGGTTCCGCCGCGACCCGCTGATGAGGCTGCTCACCGGGGTCGGCAAGGTCTGGTTCCCGTTCTGGCGGCCGATCTCGCCGCTGCGCGATCCGGCCGCGAACGACGGCGTCATGACCCTCGACATCGTCGACCGCGAGGTGGTGGCCGTCGACGAGAACGTGATCGCCTTGACCTTCGCCGCGCCGGATCGCTCGATCCTGCCCGAGTGGCATCCCGGCGCGCACCTGGATCTGCTCCTGCCGTCGGGCCGCATGCGCGAGTACTCGCTCTGCGGCGATCCCGGCGATCGGCGCACCTACCGCATCGCGGTCCGGCGCATCCCGGACGGCGGTGGCGGCTCCATCGAGGTGCACGACGGTCTGCGGGTCGGTGACTCGATCCAGATCAAGGGACCGCGCAACGCCTTCCCGCTGGTTCTGCCCGGCTACGGATCGCCGGCGCGCACGCTGCGCTTCGTCGCCGCGGGCATCGGCATCACCCCGATCCTCCCCATGATCGCGATGGCCGACCGTTACGGACTCGACTGGTCGATGATCTACTCCGGCCGCTCCGCCGACTCGATCCCGTTCATCGACGAGCTCAGCCGGTACGGCGACAAGGTGACGGTCCGGACCGACGACGTCGACGGGCTGCCGGGCATGGCCGAACTGGTGGGACCGGTCCCGGCCGGCGACGCGGGGCTGTCGGTGTACTGCTGCGGTCCGGTCCCGATGCTCGAGCGCCTGCGTACGCATCTGGCCGATCGCAGCGATATCGAGCTGCACTTCGAGCGCTTCTCGCCGCCGCCGATCCTCGACGGCACCGAGTTCACAGTCCGGATCGGTTCCACCGGACGCACAGAGACGGTCGCGGCCGACGAGTCGGTGCTCACCGCGCTGCGGCGGGTGGATCCGGCCGTCCCGTACTCCTGTCAGCAGGGATTCTGCGGCACCTGTCGGCTCAAGACGAGCGCGGGCGAGGTGGATCATCGTGACACGCTGCTGACCGGACCCGAACGGGAGGAGGGCTGGTTCCTCCCGTGCGTGTCCCGATGCCGTTCCGACTCCCTGACCGTCGAGATGTGAGGACGGCTCCGGCACCGGTCCGGGGTTTGGAACAATGCACCCCATGACCGAGTACCGAATCGATGATCTGGCACGGGCCGCGGGAACGACGACCCGCAACGTCCGCGGCTACCAGGATCGGGGACTCATCCCGCGTCCCATCCGCCGCGGCCGGATAGCGATCTACGGCGACGAGCACCTGGCGAAGCTGCGCGTCATCAACGATCTGCTGGCTCGCGGCTTCACGATGACGCACATCGGCGACTTCTTCAAGCGCGTGCAGACAGGCGACGACATCGCCGAGTCGCTCGGGCTGCGCGAGGTGGTGTCGCGGCCGTGGTCGCAGACCCCCACCGACACCGTGACCGCCGCCGAGTTGCACGCCAAGCTCAACACCAGCGATCCGAAGCTGCTGAGCCGGGTCCGCGAGTTCGGGCTCATCGAGCCGATCGGCGACGATGACCCGCCCCGCCAGTACATGATCAAGGACGTCGAGACCATCGACGCCTATCAGCGTCTGATGCAGATCGGCATACCGCTGCCGTACATCCTCGACCTGCAGCGACAGCTCGACGAGGACATGGACCGTGCCGCAAAGACGCTGATCAGCGCCGGCCGCCGCGCCATCACCGAAGGCCGCTTCGACGGCTGGATCCCGGAGAGCGGAGCAGAGTCGGACTGGGCGTCCACCTTCTTGGGCGAGCTGAAGGTCACCGGCCGGGTGGCGGCGCACAACACGCTCTACCGCGCGCTCGACCGCGAACTGGCACGACAGCTCGACGACTACCTGGCCGTCGCCCGCGAACGCCGGGACCAGCGCGAGAGCTGAAGGCGACCGTCTCGGATCGGGCCTCGTGAGACCGCGCTACCCGATCACGATCGGCGGGAGACCCGGTATCGGGTTCGGGATCGTCCGACGCCGGTTCTCCGGGGGCGGAGCCGGCGGCGCAGGGCCGGTCTGCGCCTCCGTCGGCGTGCGCAGGGTCGTCTTGGGCGGCGGTGGGGGCGGCGGAGGCGTGGTGTACCTGGCCAGCGGCGCCCGTGCCGCGGCGACGTCGCGCGGATCCACCGAGCCGGGCACCCGGACCGGCTCGGACGCGGTGTTCGAGGTCCGGGCAGTCGGCCGGGTCGCCGATTCCGCTGCGCTCCGGTCGGGCCCCGACGTCTCATGAGCATTCATCGCCAGCGCCACGCCGCCGCCCCCGATCGCGAGCAGCGCCAGCGCCGCCACCACGATCATCCGGCCCCTCATACCCGGCTGCGGTTCGACGGCCGCGTCCGCGGACGCCGGCTCCTCGGCAGGTGGTTCCTCGGCGCCCTCGGCATCGTCGTACACGTCCGGCAGCGCGTTGCCGAAGCGATCCAGTCCGTAGTCGGCCGGGTCGATCAGCCCGGGGTCGGCGGCGCCGGCATCCCACGCGCGGATCGGCGGCGGTGCGGGGACGGGAGCGAGCGTCTCGGTCGGCTCGTCGTCACCGCCGAAGGTCGCCGGGAAGTCGTCGCCCGGTGCGATCACCGAGAAGCCGCGTTCGGTGAGCGACTCGGACAACCCGGGCCAGGCGGTGTCGCCGGGCCCGAGCGCGATCGCATCGACCGGCAGGGCGCCCGCGAGCTCCACCACCATTCCGTGGGCGCGATTCGCCTCCGGGACGGTGGCCTCGACGACGTCGTCGAGCGTCAGCGTGAGCACCCGGATGTGCTCGTCTCCGAGGATGAGCGCACTGTCGCGTCCGGCGAGCGAGGCGCGGGCCCGGCCCACCAGGGTGACGAGCTCGGCGAAGACCTCCGGGGCCGCGGCGTCGACGCGACCGGTATCGCGCAGGTACGCGGCGATTCTGGCGTCGAGCACGTCGGGGTGGATGCGCTCCTCGACCTCGGACGCGATCACCGCACCGTTCTCGATGCGCGCGGCCCACAGTCCGGTGGGACGCAGATCGAGGGCGATCACCGCACCCGTCGGGTCGCCGGGCAGGTCGAAGTCCGCCAGCCAGGCCGGCGGTCGGCTGAGCGGACCCGTCACGACGACTCTCCTAGTGGTGATTCGAACCCGTCACCCGCACCGGTGCCGCCGGTGCCGGCTCCGGCTCATCTCTGGAAATTGAGGTACGCCTTCGACGGCGTCGGCCCGCGCTGCCCCTGATACTTCGACCCGACCGACGCGGAGCCGTACGGGCTCTCGGCGGGGCTGGTCAACCGGAACAGGCAGAGCTGGCCGATCTTCATTCCCGGCCACAGCGTGATCGGCAGATTCGCCACGTTCGACAGTTCGAGCGTGATGTGGCCGGAGAAGCCCGGGTCGATGAAGCCCGCGGTGGAGTGCGTGAGCAAGCCCAATCGGCCGAGCGACGACTTGCCCTCCAGACGGCCCGCGAGGAAGTCGGGCAGCGAGCACACCTCCAGGGTCGAGCCGAGGACGAACTCGCCCGGATGCAGCACGAAGGGCTCGCCCTCGGCGGGTTCGACCAAGGTGGTCAACTCGTCCTGCCGCTTCGCGGGATCGATGTGCGTGTACTTGGTGTTGTTGAAGACGCGAAACAGCGAGTCCAGTCGTACGTCCACACTCGACGGCTGGACCAGGCCCGGGTCGAACGGGTCGATGCCGAGGTTCCCGGCATCGATCTCGGCACGGATGTCGCGGTCTGATAGCAGCACGATTCCTCAGACTAGAGCATGAAGGCCGAGTTCATCGAGGGTCGGGAGTGCGGAGCGCACCGGGCGGCGGTGACGTCACTGCTCGTCCCGCTGCCGGCGCCGGTACTCGTCGAGCCGGCGACCGCCGGAGACTCGGTCGCGCACCAGGAGGCTGACGAAGCGGATACCGAGACCGAGCACGATCAAACTGCTCGCCATCTGAACCGATACGGCGATCCGCGCATTCTGCGATACCGCGACCAGGTCGCCGAATCCGGTGGTCGTGAAGACCGTCAGGCAGAAGTACAGGGCGTCGACTCTGCTCAGGGCCTCGTTGAACGAACCGGGCGCGTACTCGCTGAAGAGGTAGTAGGTCGCCGAGAACGAGACGATGTAGAAGCAGATCACGGCGGCGAGCATCTCGATCGCCGTCGCGACCGGGTGGTCGGACCGGAGGAAGTGCCGGACCTCCCATACGCAGAAGCCGCCGAGCAGCGCGACGCCGACGATCATCCCGGGCACCCGCCAGGTGCTGTCGCTGCCGATCGGCAGCAGGAAGTAGCCCGCGAGGAGGACCGCCGCGGCTCCGAGCGGCCGCAGCAACGCCGCGGCCACGTGGCTCGTTCGATGGGGCGCGGTGCCGGAATCGTTCATCGAATCAATCGCACCACGCGCGGCGGACCAGGCGCAGAGAATCGCCGAACCGCCCGGTGTCCGCGCCTGTCTCGCAGCAACTCACAGCAGCGTGACGCCCCAGAGCAGCGCCCAGATCACCGCCACCAGAGCGAAGTACACCAGCAGCGCACGCCGCGACTCCGCCGCGGTCGGCGTCGAATACAGTTGCACGCCACCGAACCGGGGGAACATGTAGGTCAGCTCCAGCAATTCGCCCGCACGGACCTCACCGGTGCACTCGGCGAGGTGCTTGCGTTCGGCGCCGCGTCGGATGAACACCCGGAAACGATGCGTTCCGGGAACCACGGGGACTTCGATCCGGCCCCACTTGACCGGTGCCAGTTCGTATCCGTCAACCTCGACGCTGATCGCCGAGGAGGCGAGCACGGGATTGAAGATCGCGAAGCCGCACATGATCGCCACCCCTTCGCCCAGGTACGGCCCCTGCGGCAGCATTCCGAATGCGAGCGGCCGCGGAAGCGGCGACGGGCCGGGTCCCCACGACGGGTGGCCGCCGGGCGGTGGTTCAGTCATCGAGTCTCCGGTGGGTAGCCGATCGCGGTGATCCGAACCTAATCGGGACGGACCTCTCGCCGCGAGAGCGACCATTCGGACGGCGTACCCGCTCGGGTTCTCCACCGTGGTCCCCACAGCCGAACGGTCAGCGGGTGAACGAGCCCTCCAGCCGATTGCGTGAGCCGGGATGGATCAGCCGGGCCACACTCACCAGTCCGTGCTCGGACCAGGTCCGGCGCCGGATAAGCAGGCACGGCTCGGACCGTTCGATCTGCAGCAGCCGGCATTCCTCGGGACTGGCCAGCACCGCCTCCACCACATGCTCTCCCCGGACCAGCGGAGCCACACGGCTGAGGTAATCGTTGGGCGTGAGTTCGGTGAAGTCCTGCGCGAGATAGTCGGGCGCCTCGGCAGGATTGACGAACCTGTCCTCGACCTGGATCGGCGTCTCGTCCTCGAAATGCACCAGCACCGAGTGGAACACCGTGGCGACCCCGACGGCTTCGCTCAACGGCGCGGACGCGGTAGTGGCCTTCTCTTCGCGCACCAGCACCACCTCGGTGCGGTGCCGGTGCCCGCGCTGCTGGATCTCGTCGGCGATGTTCTTCACCTCGAACAGCGGCGACGGCGCCTTCGTTCCCGCCACAAAGGTGCCCACGCCCATCATCCGGACGATCAGCCCCTCGCCGGTGAGTTCGCGCAGTGCCCGGTTGATCGTCATCCGGGAGAGCCCCAGCGCGTTGACGAACTGGTTCTCGGACGGCAGTTGATCGCCTTCGGACCACCGGCCCGACCGGATCTGAGCCGAGACCAACCGCTTGACGCGCTCGTAGGCGGGAAGCGACTCGCCGCCGGGCTCGTCGAACAGAGCCGCGAGGTCCGCGTCGAGTTCGACCACTGCCATCGACCGCCCCTGTTCCTCGAGATCTCACCGGCCCACGAAGTCTACCGACCTCAGCCGGCCATCCGTCGCAGTTGCCGCGACGCGACGGACAGCGCGGCCAGCCCGCGGTCGGCGGAGACCGGTATCCGGGCGACCTCGTCGAGCACGGCCCGCGCCCGGCTCAGCCGGGACCCGTTGCGCTCCTCCCAGTCCGCGATCATCCGTTCGGGGCCGTCGCCGGCCACCGAGTGCATGAGAACGTCGAGGGTCAGGACGCGCACGCTGTCGTACAACTCATCCCGCAGCGCCAGCCGCGCCAGCGTGTCCCACCGGCTCTCCGTCGGCAGCGCCGACACCCTGCCGAGCAGCGGAACCAGGCCCACGTGTTCGCACAGTCGGAAGTACAGTTCCCCCGCGACGGACAGTTCGCATCCGGACCGGTCGGCGATCTCGACGACGTCGAGCAGACCGAACCGATCCAGCACCAACTCCACGTCGCGCACCAGGTCTTCGTGCGCACCGCGGCGCGCGATCGCGCGCGTACGGTCGTGCAGGTTGGTGCGGTCGGCGCCCACCAGCCAGCCGCCGAGCAGTTCCGACGCCCTCGCGATCCGCTCGCGGAACCGCGCGATCTCGGCACCGACCGCCAGCGGCTGGGGACGACGATTCAGCATCCAGCGCGCCGCCCGGTCGAGCAGCCGCCGGGAGACCAGCACGAGTTCGTCGGCGACCGCGGCGGGGACATCGGCCGTACCGATGCGCGACCAGAGCTCCGGCAACCCGAACACCTCCGTCACCACGACGAACGCCCGCGCGGCGTCGTCCGTGGACGCCCCCACCTCCTCGGCGAGCCGGAAGACGTAGGCGAGGCCACCGCCCGCGACCACGCGGTTGGTCAGTTCGGTCGCGATGATCTCGCGGCGCAACCGATGCCGATCGATCGCGTCCGCGTGCGCGCGGTTCAGCGGCTGGGGGAAGTACTCGCGCAGGATCGGCACGCAGACGTCATGGTCGACGAGGTCGCCTGCCAGCAGTTGCTCTTTCAGTTCGAGTTTGACGTGCGCCATCAGCGTCGCGAGTTCGGGGGCGGCGAGGCCCTACCCCGCCCGCTTGCGGGCGGCGATCTCGGCACGGTCCGGCAGCACTTCCAATGCGCGGTCGAGCGCGCCTGCGGCCTCCAGTGCCGCGATCTGCCGGGCGTGCACTCCGAGTTGCGCCGGCGCCTCGGTGAGGGCGGTACCGATCACCGCGTTCTGGGAGACGTTGTCCGCCAGTACCAATGCCGCGACCTCGTCAGTCATGGCCGCGAGCAACCGCGCCCGCGCTTCGGCGTCGATCTCACCGGCGCCCACCAGGTCGTCCAGCAGGATCTTGATGTTCACCTCGTGGTCGGAGCAGTCCACGCCGGCGGAGTTGTCGAGGGCGTCGGTGCCGACCTTGCCGCCGCCGCGCGCGAACTCGATGCGGGCGGCCTGCGTCAGGCCGAGATTGCCGCCCTCCCCGATCACACGGGCGCGCAGGTCGCCGGCGTCCACGCGCACGGCGTCGGTGCCCTTGTCCCCCGCGTCGGCGTGAGACTCGGTGCCCGCCTTCACATAGGTGCCGATGCCGCCGTTCCACAGCAGGTCGACGGGTGCGCACAGGATCGCCCGGATCAGCTCCGGCGGGGTCAGTTCGGTGACGGACTCGTCGAGGCCGAGTGCCCGGCGCACCGGCGCACTGACCGGCACGGACTTCACGCCGCGCTCCCACACCCCGCCTCCCGCGCTGATGAGCGCACTGTCGTAGTCGGCCCACGACGACCGCGGCAGCTCGAACAGCCGCCGCCGCTCCGCGTACGATGACGCGGCGTCCGGGTCGGGATCGAGGAAGATGTGCCGGTGGTCGAAGGCCGCGACCAGCCGGATGTGTTCGCTGCACAGCATCCCGTTGCCGAAGACGTCGCCGCTCATGTCGCCGATCCCCGCGACCGTGAAGTCCTCGGCACCGACGTCGACGCCGAGTTCGCGGAATCGGCGGGTCACCGCCTGCCACGCCCCGCGGGCGGTGATGCCCATCTGTTTGTGGTCGTAGCCGACCGAGCCGCCGGAGGCGAAGGCGTCGCCGAGCCAGAAACCGTAGTCGGCGGCCACCTCGTTGGCGATGTCGGAGAACGACGCGGTGCCCTTGTCTGCGGCCACCACGAGGTAGGCGTCGTCACCGTCGTACCGGACCAGGCCGGCGGCCGGAATCACGGCACCGGTGGCACGGTCGACGTTGTCGGTGACGTCGAGCAGCGAGCGGATGAACAGGCGGTAACCGGAAACGCCCGCCGCGCGCAGCGCCGCACGATCGGCTTCGGCGTCACCGGTCGCGGCGGGCGGGCGGCGCAGCACGAACCCGCCTTTCGCTCCGACCGGAACGATCACCGCGTTCTTCACCGCCTGTGCCTTCACCAGACCGAGGACCTCGGTGCGGAAGTCCTCACGCCGGTCCGACCAGCGAAGCCCGCCGCGGGCGACCGCCCCGAACCGCATGTGCACACCCGCCATCGACGGTGAGTGAACGAAGATCTCGTGTCGCGGGCGCGGCTGCGGCAGTTCGGCGATGGCGCGCGGATCGAGTTTGAGTGCCAGCGCCTCGCGTTCGGGCGTGGCGAAGTAGTTGGTGCGCACGGTGTTCCGCACCACGTCGACCAATGCGCGCAGGATCCGGTCCTCGTCGAGACCGAGCACCGTCTCGATCAGCGCCGATACCTCGGCCGCCGCGGCCTCGCCCCCGTCGCCGGTCGCGGCGGCCGGGTCGAACCGGGCGGTGAAGTACCCGACGATCCCCGCGGCGATGTCCGGGTGACGGCGCAGGACGTCGGCGACGTAGGCGCTGCTGTACGGCAGTCCGCCCTGACGGAGGTATTCGGCGCAGGCGCGCAGCACGGTCACCTGTCGCCAGTGCAGTCCGGCGCGGGCCACCAGTTCGCCGAGCGCGTCCGGCTCGGTCCGTCCGTGCCACAGCGCCCGCACGGCGGCGGCGAAGCGCGCCGCGAAGGCCTCGAAACCGTCGGTCGGGGCGCTCGGGTAGCGGACCGTGAACTCGTACACCCAGCACGGCACCTCGGTCGGCGAGACCAGCGCGTACGGACGCTCGTCGAGCACTTCGACGCCGAGACTCTGCAGCAACGGCATCACGTCGCCCAGCGACGCCGGCTGTCCGCCGACGTACAGCGACAGCCGGTGCCGGTCCGCCGCGGCCGGGTCGGCGGCGAGGCGGACATCCAGGTCCCCGGCGGCGAGCCCGGCCAGAACGTCCAGGTCCACGCGAGCGCGCCGAGGCTCGAAGTCCTGCTTGTACCCGGCGGGCAGCCCGGAGACGAACCGTGCGAGTGAGTCGCGGATGTCGGTCTGTGCGCCGTCGAGGGCCGCCTCGTCCCATCGGCGGAAGACGCGGGCGAGGGCGTCGTCGATCCCGCCCGCGGCGGTGTCTCCGGCGTCCGTGTGGTCGGCGTCGGTGTGGACGAGGGCGGCGGTGTCGGTGGGAGATGCGGTGTCCATTTCAAGGGACCCTTCCGCCGGATACCACGCTGCATCCGGCTGATCGTCGTGTCCGTTCGGGTGGTCGAACTTCTCGCGTCCCGGGACCGGTTTCGGAACCGCCCCTTGACACGAATCTGTATAGACAGGAATATACAAGTCATACTTGCAGAACGTGAGCCAGTACACAACCACCGATAAACACGACGCAGAACACCAGGAGTTCTCATGGACATCACCTCGCCCGGCCACGAAGCCCGCCCCGTCCGCGCACCGCGCGGCTCCGAGCTGAACACCCTCGGGTGGCAGCAGGAGGGCGCGCTGCGGATGCTGATGAACAACCTCGACCCCGAGGTCGCCGAACGCCCGGACGACCTGGTCGTCTACGGCGGCACCGGTCGCGCCGCCCGCAGCTGGGCCGCGTTCGACGCGATGGTGGCCACGCTCAAGACCCTCAAGGACGACGAGACCATGCTGGTGCAGTCCGGCAGGCCGGTCGGCGTCTTCCGCACCAACGAGTGGGCGCCGCGCGTGCTGCTGGCCAACTCCAACCTCGTCGGCGACTGGGCCAACTGGGAGGAGTTCCGCAGGCTCGAGGAACTCGGGCTGACCATGTACGGCCAGATGACGGCCGGCTCGTGGATCTACATCGGCAGCCAGGGCATCCTGCAGGGCACCTACGAGACCTTCGGTGCCGTGGCCCGCAAGCGCTTCGGCGGCAGCTGGCCGGGACGATCACCCTCACCGCCGGCCTCGGCGGCATGGGCGGCGCGCAGCCGCTGGCGGTCACGATGAACGACGGCGTCGCGATCTGCGTGGAGTGCGACC
Organism: Gordonia sp. LUNF6; assembly: GCF_047041125.1. Lineage (NCBI taxonomy): Bacteria > Bacillati > Actinomycetota > Actinomycetes > Mycobacteriales > Gordoniaceae > Gordonia > Gordonia sp. LUNF6. Next base: position 444,243 of record NZ_CP178181.1, on the reverse strand, counting down.
CGGCCCGCATCGACCGCCGGATCGCGCATCGCTACCTCGACGCGAAGGCCGAGACCGTCGACGAGGCGCTCGATCTGGCGACCAGGGCCCGCGACGAGCGCCGACCGCTGTCGATCGGCCTGCTCGGCAACGCGGCCGAGATCTTCCCGCAGCTGCTGGAGATGAACGCCCCGATCGACATCGTCACCGACCAGACCTCCGCGCACGACCCGCTGTCGTACCTGCCCGTCGGGATCTCCCTCGAGGACTGGCACACGTACGCCCAGAAGGATCCGCAGTGGTTCACCACGGAGTCGCAGCGCTCGATGGCCGCGCACGTGGAGGCGATGGTCGGGTTCATGGATCGCGGCGCCGAGGTCTTCGACTACGGCAACTCGATCCGCGACGAGGCCCGCAAGGGCGGCTACGAGCGGGCGTTCGAGTTCCCGGGCTTCGTTCCGGCCTACATCCGCCCGCTGTTCGAGGAGGGCCTCGGCCCGTTCCGGTGGGCGGCGCTGTCGGGCGACCCGAAGGACATCGAGGCCACCGACAAGGCCATCCTCGAACTGTTCCCGGAGAACGAGCACCTGCGGCGCTGGATCACGATGGCCGGTGAGCGGGTGGAGTTCGAGGGACTGCCCGCCCGCATCTGCTGGCTCGGTTACGGAGAGCGGCACCGTGCCGGACTCAAGTTCAACGAGATGGTCGCCAGCGGCGAACTGTCGGCGCCGCTGGCCATCGGCCGCGACCACCTCGACTCCGGTTCGGTGGCCTCGCCCTACCGCGAGACCGAGGACATGGCCGACGGTTCGGACGCGATCGCCGACTGGCCGCTGCTCAACGCACTGGTCAACACGGCGTCCGGCGCCTCCTGGGTGTCGATCCACCACGGCGGCGGCGTCGGCATGGGACGCTCGATCCATGCCGGTCAGGTGTGCATCGCCGATGGAACCGAACTCGCCGCGCAGAAGATCGAACGGGTCCTCACCAACGACCCGGGCATGGGCGTCATCCGGCACGTGGACGCCGGCTACGACCACGCCACCGAGACCGCGCGCACCCGCGGCGTGCGCATCCCGATGGCCGAGAGCTGACCGATGACCTCAGACGGATCGGTTCTCATCACCGGCATCGGCACGTTGATCACCAACAGCCCGGAGCTCGGCGACGGTCCGCTGGGACTGCTCCACGACGCCGCGATGGTCTTCCGCGACGGCGTCGTGGAGTGGGTCGGCCCCGCCGCCCGGGTTCCGGACGGCGCCGCGCACCACCGCTACGACGTGGACGGACGCGCCGTGCTGCCGGGCGTCGTGGACAGTCACGCACATCTGGTGTTCGGCGGTGAACGCGCCGAGGAGTTCGCGGCCCGGATGACGGGCGAGCCGTACGGCGCGGGAGGTATCCGTACCACCATCGCCGCCACCCGCGGCGCCTCCGACGACCAGCTCGACGCCAACATGGCGCGGCTGGTGCGCGAGGCGCTCGCCGCCGGGAGCACCACGATCGAATGCAAGTCCGGTTACGGGCAGGACATCGACACCGAGATGCGCAGCCTTCGCGTCGCGGGCCGGCACACCGGTGAGACGACGCTGCTCGCCGCGCACGTGACGCCGCCCGAATACACCGGTCGCACCGACGATTACGTCGAGATGGTCTGCGAGCGGATGATCCCCGACTGCGCACCGCACGCGAAGTGGATCGACGTCTTCTGCGAGACCGGCGCGTTCGACCGCGACCAGTCCGAGGCGGTGCTGCGTGCCGGCATCGACGCCGGGCTGACCGCGCGAGTGCACGGCAACCAGCTCGGCCCCGGCCCCGGCGTGCAGTTGGCCGTCGAGCTCGGCGCCGCGTCGGTGGACCACGTCACGCACACCACCGCCGACGACGTCGAAGCGCTGGCCGCGAGCAGCACGGTCGCGACCCTGCTGCCCACCGCCGACTTCTGCACGCGCAGCAGCAGATACCCCGACGCTCGCGCGATGCTCGACGCCGGCGTCACCGTGGCGCTGGCCGCCGACTGCAATCCCGGCACCAGTTACACCACGAGCATCCCGCTGTGCATCGCGCTGGCCGTGCGGGAGATGCACATGAGTCCCGACGAGGCGGTCTGGGCCGCCACCGCCGGCGGAGCAGCGGCCTTGCAGCGCAACGACATCGGCCGTCTGACGGTGGGATCGCGCGCCGACGCGATCGCACTGGACGCACCGTCGCACATCCATCTGGCCTATCGGCCGGGAGTTCCGCTGGTCCGCGAGGTGTGGAAGAACGGGGCACCCGTCCCCGCCCGACACTGACAACCGAAGATTGAGAGGCACAAGCGATGTCGATGACCGGACTCGTGGATGTGACGCCCGAACCGTGGTCGGAGCGAGACGACGGCCCGGGTGCCGGGCATGTGCGGTGGCATCACGTGGTGCGCCCGCTCGTCGCCGACGATCCGCCCGCCGCCGACTCCCCCGCCCCCACCACGATCGTCGGCTTCGCCAGCGACGAAGGGGTACGCCGCAACAAGGGCCGCACCGGAGCGGCGACGGGGCCCGGTGCACTGCGGCGCGCGTTGGCGCCGATGGCCCTGTCCGGACCGATCAGCGTCTTCGACGCCGGCGACGTCGCTGTCACCGACGGCGAGCTGGAAGCCGGCCAGGAGCGGCTCGGCCGGTCCGCAATGAGCATCGTTGTAAGCGACACCCATCACGTTGTCTATACATGTATATACGTGTGCTCCCGCTCGGTCAAGACCGCCGTCGCCGCATCGCCATGTCCGTCCGTCCCATGAGGACGCGGAGGCGGGGCCGACGCTGGATGCTCGAGCCGTCACAGCAGACGGAATACTTTGCGGCGGGCGATGTACGGACCGTCCGAGGAATGGTCGGGGCAGCGGGTCGGCGCCGCGCCAGCTCGCCCGACGACGTGGCGTTGAGACCGTGCCTGATGCGCCGATCGCAGATGCACTCGTCGAGTGTCGCCATGCGGTGGACTCAGAGTCCGATCGAGACGTCCGGAGTCGGGTGCGGGCGAGCCCGCACCTACTCGCAGATGTTGACTCACAGTTGCCTCGCAACGCGAAATCCCCCGGCCAGAAATGCTCCGACCAGGGGATTTCGTGGAGCCGATGACGGGAATCGAACCCGCACTCTCAGCTTGGGAAGCTGATGTTCTACCACTAAACTACATCGGCACTGCGAGGCGATCTCGCGGCTCCAAGACTAGCAAACCGCCGTCGACTCGCAGTGACCGACGCTCCGGAAGCCGTCAGGTGTGACGGCTTCCGTCAGGCCGTCCAGTGCGGATCACGGCCCGACAACCCGACGAGCCTGTCGAGCGGCGGGGCGGTCTCAGGAACCGGCACGCTAGCCGCGAATGCCTTGCCCTCGCCCTGGAAGTCCGGGGTGAGCATCCCGGGCGCGAACTCGAGCGAAGCCTCCAGCGCGCTGTCGGCGGGCGCCCAGGGTCTCCCGGCCGCGCGAGCCAGGTCCCAACCGTGAACCTGGTACTCCCACAACATCATCGACAGAGCCATGTCTCCGGGCATCGCGGACTCTCCGATTCGGAGCGGTTCGGCGGCGGCCTCCGGCAGCACGACGTCGAGTCGTTCGGCGAGCTCCCGTACCTGGTCGCCGCCGGTGCCGGCCACAGACACCGCGCCCGGATCACTGCAGAGATGGTCGTCTGAGGTGAACCCGTCGGTGAACGCGGTCAACCACCCCACGACGTGGGCCCGCAACGTCTGAAAGTCGAACTCGCTGCATGGAGTCGGAGCGTCGAGCGGAGTGTCTGAGGCACCGTCGAGAACGTCGGCGAGGCTCTTCAGGGTCTGGTTCAGGGCAGTGGACGTTTCCATGATTCGACGGTACGACCACACACTCCCGAGGTCTTGAAGATTTCCGACATCTCCACCGCCCGCTCGCGGACCAGTTTTGTCGGACCTGAGTGATAGCGTTCAGGTAGTCAAGAAAACATGGCGTGACCAGCTGAAACACTCGGGGGAGGTGGCAGCGATGACCGATCCGATCACCGATTCGATCGCGACTGTCGTCGCCACCGGTGCGCTGCCGGAGCGGCCCGCCGAACTACTGGCACTGATCGATGCCGCGGCGGTCAAACTCGCCGAGACCTCCCTGTCGCCGGAGACCGAACCGGAACTGCTGGCCCACACGCAGACCGCCGAACGGATTCGCCGACGCTGGGACGGCATCTCCGCTGCGCTGCTGGTGGAGGTCTCCGACCGCAACGCCCACCGCACCGCGGGCTATCTGAATCCGCACCAATACCTCTCTCAAGGGCTGCGGCTCGGAACCCGCGAAGCCGGCCGGCGGCTGCGGATGGCCGAGACCATCGGCGAGTTCTCCAACTTCCAAGGGCAGACTCTGCCGCCGCGCAAGCCGGCGACCGCCGCCGCGGTCGGCAAGGGAACCATCGGCGCAGAACACGCACTGGTGATCTCGGCCGTTTTGGCGAAAGTGCCCGGCTGCATCTCGCCGGAGGTCAAAGCCCGCGCGGAGGCCGAACTCGCTCACGCTGCGGCCGGGTTGAACCCCGATGATCTGGGCAAGGTCGGTGACCGACTGCTCGCTCACCTGGACCCCGACGGGCAGGAAAGCGATCACGTCGACCGGCAACGCCAACGCGGAATCACCATCCTCCCGCAAGACCGACAACTCATGAGCAAAGTCCGCGGCGCGATGACTCCGGAGTTGCGGGCGAAGTTCGAGGTGATCTTGACCGCCTGGGCCGCACCCGGCATGAACAACCCCGCCGACCCCGACTCACCTACCGGAACCATCGACGCCGACGGCATCGACGCCGAGGCTCTGGCGGCGGCGCGGGGCCGGGATCTGCGCAGCGCCGCTCAGCGCACACACGACGCACTGCTGGCCCTGTGCGACTACGTTCTCGCCCACGGCGGACTCGGAGCACCGAACCGGATACCAGCCGAACTCGTCATCACCGTCACCGACCAGGAACTCGCCGCCCACGCCGGAATCGCCCTGACCGCCACCGGCACCCGCATCCCGATCGGTGAACTCGTCCGGCTCGCCGCCGAGGCTGTGCCGCATCTGGCCGTCTTCCGGAATCACACCAGCGAAGTCCTCTACCAGGGCCGCGCGGCACGGTTCGCCAGTAAAGCGCAGCGGTTGGCGTTGTTCGCCCGCGACCGCGGCTGCACCGCACCCGGCTGCGACCGACCCTTCGCCCAAACCCAAGCCCACCACGCACCGGACTGGATCACCCCAGCCGGACGCACCGACATCGACGCCCTCGGCGCCGCCTGCGGACGCCACAACCGCGCCGTCGGCACCAACCGCGGACAATGGGAAACCACCACCCTCACCGACGGGCCCGACGCCGGACGCACGGCCTGGCGACCAGCCACCACCGACCAACCCTGGCGCCTCAACCCCATCCACCACGCCGGACAAGCACGGCACCTGCACCCACGAGAACTCCCCCAGCCACCTCCGCAGACGCAACCCGCACAGCCGAGAGCCGGATCCCGTCCGCACCACGCGGCCTGATCGGGCGCGCGGGACCGCGAATGCAGCCACTTCCCCCGAAATGAGACTATCGTCACACTCATGGGAGGGGCTCCGTCGCGCCGTCGCGCCATGTCGGTCCGAGTCAATCCTGCTCTGCTCCTGGCTGCGGCTCTCGCCCTCGCGCTCGCGTTGAGTGCCGCACTGACCCCGGCGATTCCGTCCAGTCTCACCGCCTCCGCCGAGGCCAAGCCGGCCGGCTCACTGCCATCCACGTTCCTCTGGGGTGTCGCCTCCTCCGGTTTCCAGTCCGAAGGCGACTCCCCCGACAGCAACTGGACTCGCTACATCGCGAAGGGTGCGACGGACGATCCGATCGGGACGTCCGTCGATTTCCGGCATCGCTACGCATCAGACATAGCGCTGGCGAAGAGCCTCGGCGCCAAGGTCTACCGCATCGGCATCGAATGGGCCCGCATCGAACCGCGCCCCGGCCACCTGGCTGCACGAGAACTCGACTACTACGACGACGTCGTGCGCACCATCGTCGCCGCGGGAATGCGGCCGATGATCACCCTCGACCACTGGGTGTACCCGGGTTGGATCGCCGACCGCGGCGGATGGTCCGACCCCGGCACCCTCGACGCCTGGCTGCGGCACAACCGGATCGTCGTCGACCGCTACGCCAAGTACCACCCGCTCTGGATCACGATCAACGAACCGGCCGCGTACGTCCTGAAAGAGGTCCAATACGGCGGCATACCGAAGAAATCGGTGACGCTGATGGTCGACAGACTCGTCAAGGCCCACCAGACCATCTACCGATACATTCACGCCAAAGACCCTGGCGCCCAGGTCAGCTCCAATGTCGCCTACATTCCGACCATCGAGCCCGGCCTCGACCAGGCCTTCCTCAACCGCATCCGCAACCAGCTCGACTACGTCGGACTCGATTACTACTACTCCATCTCCCCGACCGACCCCACGGCCGTGTACGCCGCGACGAGCGAGTTCTGGAAGGCGTCGGCGGCGACCGACGGCGTGTACTACGCGCTCCGCGACATGGCGCACCGCTTCCCGGGCAAGCCGCTCTACGTCGTGGAGGCTGGCATGGCCACCGAGAACGGCAAGCCCCGGCCGGACGGGTACCGGCGCGCCGACCATCTCCGCGACCTCGTCTACTGGATCCAGCGCGCCCGCCGCGACGGACTCCCGGTGATCGGCATGAACTACTGGAGTCTCACCGACAACTACGAATGGGGCAGCTACACACCGAGATTCGGTCTCTACACCGTGAACGTCAAGACCGATCCCACGCTCCGGCGGATCCCCACCGACGCCGTGACCGCCTTCCGTGGCATCACCGCCGAGGGCGGCGTCGGGCCGCGCTACCGGCCGACCCGTCCCGCGACCGTGTGCTCACTGGTGGCAGCCCCGGCCAGCTGCCTGATGCCCGCACGATGACCGGCACTCAATCCGGCCACCGCCCGGCCTGCTTCAGTGCCAACCGAAGCGCGTACTCGAGCTGACCGTTGACGCTGCGCAGGTCGTCCGCCGCCCATTTGGCGATCGCCGCATGCACGTCCGGGTCCAGCCGCAGCAGCACCTTCTTCTGCTCGCGCTTCGCCGGACGGGAAGCGCCCGACTGCTCGGTCATCAGGCGTACAGGGTTCCCGCGTTGACCACCGGCTGCGTGGCACGGTCACCGCACAGCACCACCAGCAGATTCGAGACCATCGCCGCGCGACGCTCCTCGTCCAGCTCGACGACGCCCTGTTCGGCGAGCCGGTCGAGCGCGAGACCGACCATCCCCACCGCACCCTCGACGATCTGCTGACGCGCCGCCACCACCTGCGCGGCCTGCTGTCGGACGAGCATCGCCTGCGCGATCTCGGGCGCGTAGGCCAGGTGCGTGATCCGAGCCTCGATGATCTCGATGCCCGCCATCTGGGTGCGCTCACGCAGTTCGACGGTCATCTCCTCCGCGATGGTGGCACCGTCGCGCAGGCTGATGGTGTCGGTCTGATGCGAGTCGTACGGATAGCTCGTAGCCAGATGACGTACCGCCGCCTCCGACTGGATGGCGACGTACTCCTCGTAGTCGTCGACCGCGAACGCCGCCTTGAAACTGTCGACGACGCGATAGACCACCACCGCCGCGATCTCGACCGGATTGCCGTCCGCATCGTTGACCTTGAGCTTCTGAGTCTCGAAGTTGCGGATACGCAGCGAGATGGTCCGGCGATCGGTCAGCGGCGTCACGAGGAAGAAGCCCGCGTCGCTCACCGAACCGATGTAGCGGCCGAAGAACTGCAGCACCTTGGCCTCGTTGGGGCTGACCGTCGTCAGACCGGTCATCGTCAGCAGGGCCGCGAAGCCCACGATCACCGCGAGCACGGTGACGACGATGAGCGCGGGCGACGCCCCGTCCGACACCGCTGCGATGGTCGCGATCACCGCCACCACGCAGGCGATCACCACCACCAGCGATCCGAGCAGACCGATGAACCCGTTGGTCCGCCATGCATTCCGAAAGTCCACAGCGACACCCTCCCGTCGACGGCGGACCGGTCGTCCACCACTAGCAGGATGATATCACTGAGCTATCAGCGGCACGGCTGATCGCATGAGTCAGCTCGCCGGGCCGGAGACCTTGGTCATGCGGCGGGTTCCGGAGCGCACCTTCCACGACTGCGCGTGATACTCGCCGGTGTGCCGGTCGGCGCGGTCGTTGAGCGAGTACCAGTCCATCTGGGCCGCTGCGGGATCGACGGTCAGCACCCCGTACCCGTGGGCGTCCGTGTCGACCCAGCGGGCGTGCCGATTCGTCGCCGTGATGGCGGCCGCGGCGGCGTTCCCGACCGTGTGCTCGGGCGCCTTCACCATGTCGTCGAGATTGTTCGACGTCACCGAGGTCACCACGAACTCCGTGCCGAGTGTGCCCGCGCCCGGATAGTCGGCGGGCTTGCGCGGAATCTCATTGGCCCACGACATGTGGATGTCGCCGGTGAGGAACACCAGATTCTTCTTGCCCGCGCGGTCGGCGGCGTCGAGCAGTCGCGCCCGATCCTTCGTATAACCGTCCCACTGGTCGGTGTTGAAGGGCACGCCGTTCTCCGGAACACCGATCAGATCGGTGATCGCCTTGGTCGTGTCCGGGTTCAGCGGCGGCAACAGCACCGGCGAGATCATCACGGAGTTGCCGATGAGCTGCCATCGGGTGGTGGAGGTGACGATGCCGCCGGTGACCCACTCCATCTGCGCACGACCGGTGATCGTGGTGGCGCCGGCGTCGGACTGCTTGCTGAACCTCGACGCCTCGCGGTCCCGATAGGTCCGCAGATCGAGCATCGACAACTCGAGCAGCCTGCCGTAACGCAATCGCCGGTAGATGTGCCGGTTGTTCGCCGAGACGACCGGCCGAACCGGCATCCACTCGTAATACGCCTTGTCCGCGTTGGCCTTTCGTGCCGCCCACGACCCCTGCCTGGCGGGATCGTGATTCTCCGCCCCCGAGCGATACGAGTTGTCGGCGGTCTCGTGATCGTCCCAGGTCGCGATGAACGGGAGCGCGCGATGCAGTTGCTGCAGGTCGGGGTCGGTCTTGTACTGGCCGTGTCGGATGCGGTAGTCCGCCAGCGAGACGATGTCGTGCGCCGGGCGGTGGATCCGCACCGGGCCGTTCTTCCCGCCGTATTCGCCTGCGCCGTACTCGTAGATGTAATCACCGAGATGAATGACGGCGTCGAGCTCCGTCCGCTGGGCCAGGTGCCGATAGGCAGCGAAATAGCCCGCCTCCCAGTTGGAGCAGCTCACGACTCCGAAGCGAGCCTTCGCGACATCGGCGTCGGTGGCGGGCGCGGTCTTGGTGCGGCCGACCGGCGACACGGCGCCCGCAGCCGGCCCTCCGGTGACCCGGAACCGGTACCAGTAGACGCGGGCCGGCGCGAGTCCGCCGACGTCGACCTTCACCGTGTGATCGCGTGAGGCGTCGGTGGTGACCGAGCCCGAGGCGACCGTCGATCCGAAGTGCTCGTCCGCCGACATCTCCCAGACCAGATTCGACGACGGCCCGCGTCCGGAGCCGGGCGTCGCCTCCGCGGTCGGAGTGACGCGCGTCCAGAGGATGACACCGTTCGGCAGCGGATCGCCGGAGGCCACTCCGTGCTGGAACGCCGCCCGCGGGCCGGGCGCGCCCCGGGCGTCACCCGCCGCGACGACAGAGGGAACACCGAGGGCCAGCGCGCCGGCCCCGGCGGCGCCCATGAAGGCACGCCGGGAGACTGGGAGGGAGGTTCGTTTCTCAGACATCGCGAGAAGGCTGGCAGAGACAGGTTACTCGTCAGTAAACGCAAGTCGGCGCCGACATGGCGAATAGTGCTGGAATCGAACACCTTTCGTTCACGTAGACGTGGAACCATCACGCCCATGACCGACAACAGCCCCCAGCCGCACCGCCGCGGCCTCAATCGACGCACCTTCCTCGCGGGCGCCGCCGCCACCGGCGCGGCCGCCGGCCTCGGAGCACTGGGATCCACCGCCCGGGGAGCCGGAACCGCCTCCGCGGCGTCCCGCTTCCCCCTCCCGTCGAAGGCGTCAAGCCTCCACGTCCTGGTGACCGGCGACGCGGGCACCGGCGAGAAGCCCCAGTACGCGGTAACCGCCGCCGCTCGGAGGATCCACGCGACCACTCCGTTCGACCTCGCCCTCGGTCTCGGCGACAACATCTACGAGACCGGCCCGAAGGGCCCGGACGACCATCAATTCACCACCAAGTTCGAGAAGCCGAACGCCGGTCTCGACTTCCCGTGGCTGATGACGCTCGGCAATCACGACAACACCGCCGTGTTCCCCGGCGACGGCGGCTGGCTGCTGCGCGGCGACGCCGAGGTGGCCTACCACCGGCGCTCCCGCCGCTGGTACATGCCCGCGCGCTATTACAGCGTCCCGCTCGGCGTCGCCGACGTCTTCGTCCTCGACATGAACCCCCTCGCCGCCTACATTCCGCCCTTCCTGTCCCCCGAGTGGGAGCCCGGCGGCCACTACATGACGCGCCAGGCGGCATGGCTCGACCGCGCGCTGCGGACTTCGACTGCACCTTGGAAGATCGTCTGCACCCATCACCCGTACGCGAACAACGGACCACACGGGCCGGCAGGCGACTTCGACGGCCTCCCGGCCCCGCTGAACGGCGTGGAGATGAAGCGGTTCATCGAGAAGCACGTCGCGGGCCGCGCGCACTTCCTGTTCTCCGGACACGATCACAGCCAGCAGGTCCTCGAGAACGTCTCCGGACTCAAGGGCACGCGCCAGATCGTGTCCGGGGCCGCGGCGAAGTCGGTGAACGGCCGCTCCGCCGGCCGCTTCCGGGCCAAGTACGAGAACTACCGCGACCGCGGATTCATGACGCTCGCGATCGATTCCACATCGGTGGTTCTGACGGCCCACGAAGTGGCCGCGAACGCGTCCGGGCCGACGGAGGCCTTCACGACGACGTACCGACGCTGACGTCGAAGTACCTACACCGCACAGTCCCGATCCATCGGACTTTTCGCTGAAAACCCCTCCCCCGACCGACTGACGGCGCTAGTTTCAAGCAATCCATCTCAGTCGTTCGTCGCATCTCGTCGCGGGTCGCCGACCAGGGGAGGCTTCAGATGTCCAAGCTCACGACTCGACGGATCCTGGCCGCCTCCGCCGTGGCCATCGTCGCCGCAGGCGCGTCAGCGGCACCGGCGCACGCGGCGTCGACTCCGGGGGTATCGGCGACATGCGCACCCGGTGAATCGGCCGATGCGAGCATCCGCAATCCGATCAACGGCAACGTCCTGATCCCGATCACCGCCGACTGCAAACGGGCGGCACCGGTCACGGCGGCACTGGGTGACGGGTTGCTCCGCCTGTTCGGTCAGGAACCGATCCTGCGGGACCTCAACCAGGCGATCGCCGTCGGTCCGGCACTGCCGACCAAGGCCTCCATCGCGGGCGGCGGGATCACCGCCGCGATCGCGGTCACCGGCGGTGAGGCGCATTCGCTCGCCAATGTGCTGAGCCTCGGTGTCGCCGCCGGTCTCCTCGGCGGAAAGGCCTCGGCCAATGCGACGGTGCTCGGAGCCTCCGTGGCGGTGGCAACGGTGACGGGCGCGCGCGCCGAGGCCACCGCCCTCCCCGCGGCACTCGCCTTCAGCACCGCCGACGCCCGCGGACGCACCACGACGACCACGGCGTTCGGCGGGGTCACCTCGGCGAGCAGTGGCAAGGGGCCCGGCAACGGCGCGATCTGTACGGCGGCCTTCGGCACCGCCGAGGTCCGCTCCGGAAACTCGGTGACCGACTCCTGCACCAGCGTGGGATTCCTGTTCCAGCGGACGCAGCACGACGACGGCCCGATCGCTCTCTCGGTCAAGAACCCGCTCGACGTGAGCCTGGTGAATCCCTTCGGCGAATCACTCGGCGACCTCGTCGGTGTGGTCGGCTCGGTGGTCGACGTTCCGGACGCGGTGCACGATCTCCTCGGTGCGCGGATGGTGCCGCGCCTGAACAGCGATGTGGTCCGCGTCGTGATGGATCCCGCCCGGCCGCGACTGGAGACCGACATCCCGGCCTGGCTGCGCGGCGAGACGCGACCCAAGGGCCGTTAGCCTGCGGTGCCGTCGTCCGCCGAGTTCGCGGAGGCGGCACGCGCGCCGCGTCCCCACCGGGCGATCGCGACGCCCCAGAACGCCAGCCACAGGCTCATCCCGCCGACCTGGATCCGCTGGGCCAGTCCCAGCCGGTAGTCGCCGCCGAGCCGGTCGGCGGCCAGCATCCAGACGGTCGCGAGCACGACGACGGCGAAGACCAGACCGCCCCCGTAACGCAGCCACGCCCAGTCGCCCCGCCGCCAGGCCGCCAATGACGCCGCGACCATCGCCACGAAGATCGCGAACACCGCGAGCGAGCTCGTGAGGGCGTGAACGTGCTGCAACTGCGGCAGCAGGCCGCGTGACTCGGATGGGCACCCCGGGTCGCGACCGGCCAGACACTCGATCGGCATCAGCGCGTCGGCGATGGTCGACGCACCGAACGCGCCGATCGCCACCGCGGCGGTGATCGAGAACCTGTTGCGCACCAGCGACGGCGGCCAACCGAGGCCGAACGCGGCGAGCAGCGAGAAGACCCCGGTCAGCACGTCGCCAGTCACGTAGACATCGCGGTGCGGCATGTGGCCGCTGTCGAGCTCGGACAGGAACGAGCGCATCGGATCGAGTCCGGAATGCAGGAACAGGTCGAGCACCCACGACGAGTAGCAGACCCCCGCCAACACCAGCATCGCGCCGACGAAGGCGGATCTGGCTCGTAATCCGTGCACGACGTCGGAGTCTACCGAGGTCGGCGCCCGACCGGTTCGCGCCGAGTCCCGTCGACGGCCCCTCGAACGTTTACATCGGCTGATGGTAGCTTTCTGGACCATGTCACCTCGCGAACTCCAGAACGTCTATGTCCTGGGCGGTAACCGGATCCCCTTCGCTCGTTCCAACGGCGCCTACCTGGGCGAGACGAACCAGACGATGCTCACCGCCGCGTTGAACGGCCTCGTCGACCGCTTCGGTCTCCACGACGTACGCCTGGGCGGGGTGGCCGGCGGCGCTGTCGTCAAGCTCGCCCGCGACCACAGCCTCACCCGCGAAAGCCTTCTCGACACCCCGCTGTCGCGGGCTACTCCCACCGTGGACGTGCAGCAGCAGTGCGCCACCGGAGGCCAGGCCGTGGTTCACATCGCGAACAAGATCGCGTGCAGCCAGATCGAGTCCGGCGTCGCATGCGGTGCCGACACCACCTCCGATCCGCCGATCGGATTCGGTCCTCGGCTGCGCAACCGGCTCGTCCGGGTCAACGCTGCCCGCAGCCTCCCCGACCGCCTGCGCGAGGCCGTGCAGATCCCGCTGTCATTGGACTTCGACGTCCCCAGCCCCGCCGAGCGCCGAACCAACCTCGTTCCCGGTGCCGCCCAGGCGGTGACCGGCGCGGCGTGGAACGTCACTCGCGCCGACCAGGACCGCATCGCGCTCGACTCCCACCACAATCTGGCGCGGGCCTACGACGACGGATTCTTCGACGACCTGCTGACCCCGTTCGCCGGGCTCGCCGAGGACGACAACCTGCGACGCGGTCTGACCGCCGAACGGGTCGCGGCGCTCGCACCGTGTTTCGGCGGGCCCGACGGCACGATGACGCCGGCGAACTCGACCACGCTGACCGACGGGGCGTCGTCGGTCCTGATGGGCACGGCCGCGTGGGCGCAGAGCCGCGATCTGACCCCGCTCGCCCGGCTGGTGGACGCACAGAGCTGGGCGGTCGACTACGTGGACGGCGACCCGAAGACGCAGGGCGTGCTGATGGCGCCGGTGTACGCGGTCGACGAACTGCTGCGCCGCAACGGCCTCGCCCTGCAGGACTTCGACTTCTACGAGATCCACGAGGCATTCGCCTCTCAGGTGCTCTCGACGCTGGCCGCCTGGAACGACGATGAGTTCTGCCGGACGGCTCTGGGCCGCGACCGGGCACTCGGCGAGATCGACCGCAGCCGCCTCAATGTGTGCGGCGGCTCGCTGGCCACCGGTCATCCCTTCGGCGCCACCGGCGGCCGCATCGTCGCAACGGTCGCCAAACTCCTCGCCTCCCAACCGGGCTCGCGCGCGCTGGTCTCGATCTGCGCGGGCAGCGGCATGGCCGTCACCATGATTCTGGAATCGGCCGGCTGACCGACCGCGGTCGGCGGACGCGCTCAGCGGCTGCCCGACGGGCGGGCCTGCACGGCGGTCGCGCGACGGCGTGGCACCAGGCCGGCCCGCGCGTGCGCGACGATGATCTCGGTGAGCGCGGTCACGGCCGGCGACCGCAGCTTCCAGTACTGCCAGAACAGCGGTACGTCGACCGGCGTCTGCGACAGTTTCACCAGGTCTCGCCCGGTGTGCTCGTCGTCGAGATCCACTTCGGGAACCGCTCCCCAACCGATGCCGGCGGCGATGGCCCGCCGGTACTCCGCGGCCGCCGGAATGTAGTGGACGGGCGGTGAGATCGGTTCGGCGACGAGCTGTTTCAGCGTTTTGATCTGCAAATGGTCGTTGCTGTCGAACATCACCATCGGCGCGTAGCGCATGTCTCGGGCCCGTACGCCGTGGGGCAGCCAGTACTCGATGAACTCCGGCGAAGCGACCGCGAAGTACCGCAGGGAACCGAGTTCGATGGTCTCGCAGCCCCGCACACCGACCGGGTCGGAGGTGACGGCCCCGATCACGTCGCCCGACCGAAGCAGCGCGGTGGTGATCGACTCGTCGTCACGGTTGACGTCGATCGAGACGGCGTGCTCGCGGTGGAGTTCGGCGAGCACCGGAAGGAACCACGTCGCCAACGAGTCGGCGTTGCAGGCGATCGACAGCTCCACCCGCGGCAGATGCCTTGGGTCGCCGTCGAACTCCGGCGCGGTCCCGATCAGCGCGCCCCGGGCCTCGGCCACCAGGACCTCCCACTGTTCGCCGAGCCGGGCGAGCACCTCGCCGTCGACGGTCGGCGTCGCGGGCTTGGTGCGGCGCACCAGCACTCTCCCCACCGACTGCTCCAGCGCCTTGATCCGCTGGCTCACCGCGGACGGCGTGACGTGCAGCGATGCCGCCGCCGCCTCGAATGTGCCCTCACGGAGGACGGTGGCCAGCGTCACGAGTCCTTCAACCGGAAACTCCATATTAAGTCATTCTAATCTTTACTAAGAATCATTTGTTGGACTAATGAGGTCGACGTTCCTAGCGTGGACTCACGTGATCAGCACGTACCTTCTCGCCGCGCTCGCCGGCCTCGTGACCGGCGCCGGCCTCATCATCGCGATCGGACCGCAGAACATCTATGTCATCCGGCAAGGCGTGAGTGGTGCCTACGTACTCCCGGTGATCGCGGTCTGCGTGGTCTCCGACATCGTCCTGATCAGCGCGGGAACGGCGGGGCTCGGCGCCTTGGTCTCCGCTCATCCGAGCGCCGTCGCGATCGCTGAGTTCGTCGGCGGCGGCTACTTGCTCGTCTTGGCCGCCCTCGCCGCGCGGCGCGCTCTTCGCCCTGGCTCCGGACCCGCGCACTCCGGCTCCGGACGGACCGTGGGGCTGTGGGCTGCACTGGGCACCGCACTCGCTCTGACCTGGCTCAACCCCCACACTTACCTCGACACGGTTCTCACCCTCGGATCGATCGCCAACAGTCACGGCGGCGCCAAGTGGTCGTTCACGATCGGCGCATGCACGGCATCCCTGATCTGGTTTCTGATGCTGGGCCTCGGCGCCCGGCGGATGGCGCCGGTGTTCGCCTCTGCGCGCGCGTGGCGCGTCCTCGACACCGCGATCGCCGCCGTGATGGCCGCTCTCGGCGTGATGCTGATCGCCGGAGCCTGAGTCGCACGCAGCGCGCCAGACGACGTCGCTGTACACCTCTCCCCGCGCACCGGACGTCTCTAGACTCGGCTGTACAGGCGAAGTGAGGAGAAGTGAGATGACCGGACCGAACCGACCCTCCGACCCCGTCGTGATCATCGGCGGCGGGCTCGCCGGAGCGAAGACCGCCGAGCAATTGCGGGAGAACGGATACTCCGGCGGCGTGGTGCTGATCGCCGCCGAGCGCGTCGCACCCTATGAGCGCCCACCGCTGTCGAAGGAGTTCCTCGCCGGAAGCAAGTCGCTGCCGGAGTTCACCGTCCACGACGAGGCCTGGTACGCAGATAACGACGTCGACCTGAGGTTGGGCGTGCGCGCCGAGTCCGTCGACACCGCATCGCGGACCGTGCGTCTCAGCGACGGCGGTGCCGTCGCCTACTCCGCACTGGTGCTGGCCACCGGGTCGACGTCCGTGCATCCGCCGATCGACGGCGCCGACGCGGCGGGCGTTCACTATCTCCGCACCGTGGACGAGGCGTCCGCGCTTCTGGAGACCTTCGGCGAGGGCAAGCGGCTCGCGGTGATCGGCGGAGGCTGGATCGGCCTGGAGGTGGCGGCCGCGGCCCGGCGTCGCGACACGGAGGTGACCGTGGTGGAGGCCGCCGATCAGCCGTTGCGGGCCGCGCTCGGACCCGAGATCGGCGCTGCCTTCGCCGATCTGCATCGCGCGCACGGTGTCGACCTGCGCACCGGGCGCAAGGTCTCGTCGATCACCGTCGCCGACGGCAGGGCCACCGGCCTCGAACTCGACGACGGAACGACCGTCACGGCCGACGCGGTCCTCATCGCCGTCGGAGCCCGGGCCGAGACCGGGCTCGCCGAAGCCGCCGGGCTCACGCTCGCCGACGGCGGGGTGGCCACCGACAGCCGGCTGCGGACCAGCGCAGCGGACGTGTACGCGGCCGGCGACATCGCCGCCGCCATGCACCCGATCCTGCGGACGCGGGTCCGCACCGAGCATTGGGCCAACGCTCTCAACCAGCCAGCCGTGGTCGCGGAGAACATCGTCGGGCGCGACACCGAGTACACCCGCATGCCCTACTTCTTCACCGATCAGTACGACCTCGGAATGGAGTACCGGGGCCTCGCCGAGGGCTACCGGCGCGTGGTGACGCGCGGCGACGTCTCCGGGCTGGAGTTCCTGGCCTTCTGGCTCGACGAGGCCGGAACCGTTCTGGCCGGGATGAACGTGAACATCTGGGACGCCGGCGACGACATCGCAGCCCTGGTGCAGGCACGGCGCCCGGTGGACGCCGCCGCGCTGGCCGACCCCGAAGTACCCTTGTCGAGCCTGATCTGACACCCGTTCTGCGCTCGTCCGCAGACACATACCGAAAGGACGACGCGGTGGACGCGACCATCTACTACAACGCGAGCTGCAGCAAGTCCCGCACCGCCCTCGACGCCTTGCGCGACGCCGGCGCCGACGTCACCGTCGTGGAGTATCTGACCGACACCCCCGACAGAGACGCACTCGCCGAACTGATCGCGGCCGCGGGCCTATCGGTGCGCGACGCGGTCCGGAGCGGGGAGCCGCTGTATGCCGACCTCGGTCTCGACGGAGCCGACGACGATGCGCTGCTCGACGCGATGGTCGCGCACCCGTCGCTCATCCAGCGGCCGCTGGTCGTCACTGACGCCGGGACCGTCATGGCGAGAACGCCGGAGAGTCTCCAGCGAATCGTCGAGGGTCTGCGCGGCCGCGAGTAACGTCGGCAGTCGTGACCGCGTCGAAGCCAGAGTCGAAGCCAGAACTGATCCAGACAGCCGCCGACGTTCGTATCGCCGCCACACGCGTCGGTGAGGGCCCCACCGTTCTTCTCAACGGCGGGCTCGGCATGCCGGCGGGTGTCTGGCAGTTCACCGGCGTGCCCGCCGCACTGGTGGAGGCGGGGTTCTCCGTCATCACCTACTCGGCGCGCGGACTCGTGCCGTCGTCCGCGCCGCCCGCGCCCTACTCGGTCCCGGAGATGGCCGATGACGCCGCCGCCGTGCTCGGCCACTTCGGGGTGGACGACGCCGTCATCGCCGGCTACTCGATGGGCTGCTACATCTCCCAGGTCCTCGCGTCGTCGTGGCCGGGACGGATCCGCGGTCTCGCAATGATCGCCGGGCTTCGGTCGTCCGCCATCGGGGAGATGGTGAACGAGATGGAACTCGGGCTCATCGAGCGGCTCGGTGAGATCCCCGAAGCGGTCACCGTCTTCGAACAACTGATGACCACTCTCGGACCGGGCATGCTCGGCGACGACCTGACCGTCCGCGCCTGGCGCGAGGTGCTGACGGCGGGCGAGCCGGTGTGGGCGTCACCGGACGGCCTCAAGGGCCAGCTCTCGGCGTCTCACGGATGGATGCTGGCCAAGGAGCCGACGCCCGAACGCCTCGCCGCGATCGACGTTCCGGCGCTCGTCGTCGCCTACCAGCACGACGTCTTCTTTCCGCCGTCGGGCAGTCGCGAAGCCGCGTCGCACATGCCGATCGCCGACTTCCACGAACTCGACGGACTCGCGCACGGCGGGCTCATGCTCGACCCCGATCGCCGCGCGACGGCCCTGCTGGTCGAGTTCTGCCGCAAGGTCACGGCGTCGTAGCCGCGCGGCTCCGTTCGGGGAGTGCGGCTCTCAGACCTTGTGCCCGTCCCACTCGTGGTCGTGCATGAAAGCCTCCGCGAGGCCCACCTTGTATCGGAATCCGTGACTCAGGATCGCCATGTAGGCCGGAATCAGCATCAGCGCGGGCAGCCGGTCCTCGGAATCCCAGATCACGTCGCTCGCCGCACGGAAGTCGCGCACGAACTGCCGCAGGCTGCGCCCACCTCGGCTGGACTTGCGCCAGCCGTAGAGGGTCATGCCGACGCCGATCATCCGAGTGCGGTTCTCGGGCGGGCTGATGATCTCGGTGTTCTCGCCGAAGAACGCGCGGTCGAGGCGATTCTGCCTGGTGTACATCATGATTCCGCTGGTGCCCCGCGGATTGCATTCGATCGTGTACAGCCCCTTCTCGGGGTGGTCGATGAAGTCGAGTCCCATGTGGCCGGTGAAGTTCACCGACTTCGCGAAGCGCTGCACCCAGTCGAGGATCGGCTGGTGATCGACCTGCGTGAAGGTCAGGCACGAGCTGCCGTCGATGGCGTAGTCGACGGGATAGGTGGCGTGGGCGAAGACCTCGCCGTCACGGCACACCGAGTAGGTGCAGTACCGGTCGCCCTCCATCCACTCCTGGGCGATCCACGGGTTGGTCTCGTCGTAGGTGAGGAAGTCGAGGGATTCGCCCGGCTGCGCCTTGTAGACCTTCTGCGAGCCGCGGGAGTACGTCTGCTTGATGGCGAAGGGCGTGTCGAAGTCGAGCCCGACCGTGTCCTGCGCCGAGGCCAGCTTCTTGAACTTGAGCGTGGGAAAGCCCCGCTCCACCAGCGCCTCCTGGAAGGAGAACTTGTTGTGGAGCATGTCCTCCACCTCGAATGGCGACAGGAACAGCTCGCATGTCGGCGGGAACAGACCGGCCATCATCGAGAGGATGTCGGTCTCCTCGTGGATGGGGATCACCATGTCGATGCCCTCGGACTTGACCAGTTCGGCGATCTCGCGGCAGTACTCCTGCGGCTTGAACTTGGG
This sequence comes from Gordonia sp. LUNF6, assembly GCF_047041125.1. Lineage (NCBI taxonomy): Bacteria > Bacillati > Actinomycetota > Actinomycetes > Mycobacteriales > Gordoniaceae > Gordonia > Gordonia sp. LUNF6. Next base: position 424,719 of record NZ_CP178181.1, on the reverse strand, counting down.
CGGACTGACCCGATGGAACGACGAGACGGCGTTCGAGAAGCGGCTCACCGTGATCGGGAGGCTGTCGCACGTCGACACCGTGTGCCCGGCAGCGGCGAACTGTCGCGCCAGGTTGAGCGTCAGAAACGACCTGCCGAAGGTGATGAGGACATGTTTGCGCGTACCGGAGACCACAGATACAGAGTAGACAAGTGAACAAGCCTCACGTGTAGCGTGTTCTTACCGAGTACTCATTCACGACTCAGGGGATTCTTCGTTGTACGTAATCGGGATCATTGCGGCGTCGATGGCCGCGGTGGCCTACGGAGTCTCGACCGTGCTCCGAGCACTCGGCGCCCGCCGGGTCGCGGTGGAGCAGCGGGAAGAGGGCAAGGCCGGGGTCGGCGGCGACAACTCGCCGTCGGTCGAGTCGACCTTCTCCACGCTCGTCGATCCCGCGTTCATCCTCGGGACTGTCATGGTCATCGTCGGCTTCGCGGGCGGCGCCGTCGCCGCGCGTTTCCTGCCGCTGTTCCTGGCTCAGTCGATCGTGTCCGCCAACCTCGTCGTCACGGCACTGCTCGGAACACTCCTGCTCAATATCGTTCTGCACACCCGTGACTGGGTCGCGATCTGGCTCGTGGTGCTCTCCCTGTTCCTGCTCGGCGTGTCGTCGTCCCCGGGCGTCAAGGACAGCGCGTCGATGACCTTCCACTGGGGTCTGATGATCGCGACCATCCTGCTGTGCACCGTCTCCCTGGTCGGCGTGTACCGGGGCGGTAAGTTCGCCGCGCCGATCGGCGGTGCCGGCGCGGGGCTGCTGTTCGGCGTGATCGCGTGTTCGGTCCGGGTGCTCGACGGCCTGGAGAAGTTCGACATCCTGACCATCCTGGGTGACCCCGCGGCGTGGTCGATCGCGATCGCCGGAGCGATCGGTTTCTACGTGCAGACGGTGACGCTGCAGGTCGGTGCCGTCAGCGGCGTGACCGCGATGCTGGTGGTCGGTGAGACCGCGGGCCCCAGCATCATCGGCGTGGCCTTCCTGGGCGACAGCGCACACCCCGGTCTCGGCTGGCTCGCGGTGGTCGGCTTCATCGGCGCCGTGGTCGGCGCGGTCCTCGTCGCCTGGTACGGCACCGGCGACCCCGACCACTTCGGGGAGGCCCCGCCGGAGAAGGGCGGATGGCGCCGCGGCCGCGAGCAGGTCGACGACGCGGACCGCTGACGCGTCCTCAGCAGATCGCGGAACGGCTCGGCGAGGATGCCTGCGCCCAGAACCGCTTCGGGATCCGGCCGGCGTGCGCGGCCAGGTATCCGGCGACGACGGCGTGGCGCATGGCCGCGGCCATCGCCGCCGGGTCGTCCGCGCGCGTGACCGCCGAGGCCAGCAGGACGGCGTCGCAGCCGAGTTCCATGGCCAGTGCCGCGTCGCTCGCCGTCCCGATGCCGGCGTCGAGCACCACCGGCACCTCGGCCCGCGCGACGATCATCTCGATGTTGTGTGGATTGGAGATGCCGAGCCCGGTCCCGATCGGCGAGCCCAGCGGCATCACCGCGGCCACCCCCGCGTCTTGCAGACGCAGAGCGAGGACCGGGTCGTCGTTGGTGTACGCGAGAACCTGAAAGCCGTCGGCGACCAGCGCCGATGCGGCGTCCACCAACTCGAGCGGATCGGGCAGCAACGTGCGGTCGTCGGCCACCACTTCCAGCTTGACCAGATCCGTCTCGCACGCCTCACGGGCGAGCTGCGCGGTCAGTACCGCCTCGGCCGTGGTGTGACAGCCCGCCGTGTTCGGCAGGACCGCGATTCCGAGGCGACGCAGCAGGTCGAGCACACCGGTCCCGGACTCCGGACTGATGCGGCGCATCGCCACCGTCGTCAGCTCGGTTCCGGAGGCGATCAATGCACGTTCGAGCACAGCGAGATTCGGCGCGCCGCCGGTCCCCGTGATGAGCCGCGAACCGAACTCGCGGCCGGCCACGGACAGCGGCGGCACCTCCCCGACCGGTCCCTGTGCTGTGTCAGCCACCCTGCACCGCCGTCAGGATGTCGATCTCGGCGTACGCACCGAGCGGTCGGTCCCACTCGGCTTTGGAACGCACCACCCCGTCCACGGCCACCGCGACTCCGCAGTCGGGCAGGTCGAGGTGGGCCAGCAGCCCGGTGACGGTCGGCGCGTCATCGAAGGTGACGGTGTCGCCGTTGACGGTCAGTTCCATGTCGGCTCCCTGTTGTCGGTGTTGTCAGTTGCGATCGGATCCACCCGCGAGTCCGGTCCGCGCCGATCCGGCGGTCGGAGGAGGGCGGCCACGCGCGCCGCGGTCCACGGGGCGAGCGCGATGCCGTTGCGGCCGTGCCCGGCGGCGACGAGAATCCGCTCGTCCACCCGCCGCACCACGGGCACACCGTCCGGCGACGACGGGCGGATCCCCGCGCCCGCCTCGGCGAGTTCGTAGGTGCGCAGTCCCGGCATCAGCTCGGCGGCGTCGGCGAGCAGATCGCCCACCCCGCCCGCCAGCGGCATCCGATCACCGTCGTCGTAGGCCTCGTACTGGGTGGCGCCCACGACCACCCCGTCATCCCTCGGCACCAGGTACAGGGCGCGCCCATGCCAGCGGGCCCGGATCACATGCGTCGGCGGCGGCACCGACCAACGTGTGCGGCGCAGTCGGAGGATCTCGCCCTTCTCACCGCGGAGTTCCACGCTCGGCAGCAGCCTGCGGGAACCGAGGCCGGCCGCGACCAGCACCTGATCCCCGGGGATCGTCGACAGATCGGTCACCCGCCCGCGCTCCCAGATCACTCCGCGGCTCTTGAGCGCGCGTTGCAGCGCGGCGATCAGCCGCCGGTTGTCGAGCGACCCCTCACCGACCGCGTGAAACCCTCCGGCCACGCCGCGCACCAGCGCGGGTTCGGCTGCACGCAGCTCGGCCGGTGTCATCGCGGGCAGCCGGTCGGCGTCGCCGGGCGACGTGGACAGCCCGAACCGCACCTGTGTCCGCAGGTGCTCCAGGTCGGCCGGCGCGGCACCGATCAGCAAGCTGTCGGCGGCCGTCCGCACGGTCGGATCGCCGAGTCGTTCGAGCAGGGCGGGCCATCGCGCCACCGAGTCCCGCGAGATCGCCAGCAGCCGGTCCTCGCCGGGATGTCCTTCTGCGAAGCAGCCGAGCATGCCGCCCGCGACGTGCGCGGCCCGCTCCTGCGGTCCGGCGTCGAAGACGCGCACCCGCCATCCGCGGTCGGCGGCGGACAGGGCGCACGTGAGGCCGACGACGCCGCCCCCGATCACCGACAGCTCACCGACTCGCTCAGTGCGAGGGTCCATCGGAGAGGCGATCTGTTCGCCGGATGCGGTTTCACCAGACATGACGTCAGCCTTCCTTCGCCGGCATGACCCGGATCAGGTGTGACGGTCAGCGCCGGCGCAGCGCACTCTCAGCCCGGCGGACCTCCGGACTCCCGTGTCGATAACGCCTCACAGTCTACCGCCCGGCATCGGCGACTACGGTGTCGGTCATGGATGCCCGCACTCGTCTCGCCACCTCCCGCCTGTACCTGTGCACCGACGCGCGGCGCGAGCGCGGCGACCTGATCGACTTCGTCCGGAGCGCTCTCGCGGGCGGCGTCGACATCGTCCAGCTGCGCGACAAGAATTCGCCCGGGGAACGCGAGTTCGGCGAGCTCACCGCCGTGCAGGAGCTGGAACTGCTGCGGCGGCTGCGCGAACTGACGCACGCCGCGGGTGCGCTGCTGGCGGTCAACGACCGGGCCGACGTCGCGGTCGCGTCCGGCGCCGACGTCCTCCACGTCGGCCAGGACGATCTGCCGCCCGCCACCGCCCGGCGCATCGTCGGCCCCGACGTGGTGATCGGCCGCTCCACGCACACCGTGGAGCAGGCGCTCACCGCCGATGCCGATCCCGACGTGGACTACTTCTGTACCGGCCCGTGCTGGACGACGCCGACCAAACCGGGCCGGGCGGCCACTGGACTGGAGTTCGTCAGCGCGGTCGCCGCGGCGCGGCCCAGCAAGGCGTGGTTCGCGATCGGCGGCATCGACCTGCCCCGCGTTCGAGAGGTCACCGACGCGGGCGGCGAGCGCATCGTGGTGGTCCGGGCGATCACCGGTGCCGACGATCCCGCGACCGCCGCGCGCGACCTCCGGACGGCTTGCCTTTCCGGCACGGCGGAGTAAGCTGCTTGCCATCATGACGTGGAAGCTTCTTGTAGCCCGCCGCAGCGGGGTCTGATTCGACCGACCCCCCGCTGCGGGGTTGTCGTCTCTCCACATTCTCTGAGCTCGTCGGTCATCGAATCTTCGACCGAAATGAAGGCTCCCGATGCGTTCCATTCAGATCCTGCCGACATCCTGTACCCGTAACGGATACGACCGTCCGCAGCAGTCCCGCTCCTCTCGGCGACTGCCGAACTGGTTCCCACGGGAGGCGGCCGACATGACCACTTCGAGTTTCGACCAGACCTACGCACCCGCCGGCGACATCGCGTTGGAGGCGATCACGATCGAGCCGGGTCGCGGCGACACCGTCACCTGCCGCGCACGGATCAATCTCGGCCGACGATGCCACGACGTCAGCGCCACCGCGGTCGGCGCCATCGGCGCGATGACCGAGGTGCTGTACGCACTGGGCGCGGGCGTCGAGATCGTCTCGCTGTACCAGCATCAGGAGGACGGCGAGACCGTCACCTACCTGCTCTGCGAACGCGATCTGCACCGGAGTTGGTCGTACGGCCGGGGCCGCACCGGCGACGAGGCCACCATCAACGCGCTGATCGCGGGAGCCAATCAGCTGGCGTGAGCTCGCTCAGGTGGGCCCGAGCTCGGGCGGGCCGGACTCAGGTGAGCCGGGCCAGCAGCCCCGGCCACGCCTTCGCCAGACCGGGATGCAGCGGCAGCTCGGCCACCGACTCGGCGGGCACCCAGCGCAGTTCGGCGGACTCCCCGTTGCCGACCGTCGCGACCGGCGAATCAGCCTTGGCGATGACCGTCGTGTAACTCCACTCCGGCGCCGAGTGCGTGACGATCGACTCGATCACCGCGACGTCCGACTCAGCTATCCCGGCTTCCTCGTGCGCTTCACGCACCGCGGCCTGTTCCACGCTCTCGTGCGAGTCGCGGGCACCGCCCGGCAGCCCCCACGTACCGCCCTGATGCGACCACACGGCGCGATGCTGGAGCAGCACCACGACGCCTGAGTCGGCCGGCGCGCACAGCAGCAGACCCGCCGCCCCGAAGCGTCCCCAGTAGCGCGCACCGTCCGCACCGAACACCCAGCCGTCACCGTCACCGCGCACCCTGCGACCTCCTGCACCGACCCACCGACTTCAGATCGGCTTCTCTGACGAATCACCGTACCGGGCTGTCCGTCTACTCGCAGCCGCGCCGACTAGGGTTGAGCGCAGCACATCCGAAAGGGACAACTCGTGGCCGGCCAGGTTTACCGAGTGCGCTCGGCACTCACGCATGCGGGCCGCAGTGTGCTGCCCGACCGTGGCGCGCCGAGCCCCACTCTGCGCCAGGTGATCGCCGACCGGCGCGAGATCGCCGCCATGACCCGCGAGCGGGTCTCGTCGCCGTTGCTGACGATGCGCTTCTACGCGACCACCACGCCCGGCAAACTCGTCATCATCCTGCTCGCGATGGTCCTCGCATGCGGTCTCACCGGCTGGTACTCGTCCGTCTCGCTCACCGAGCGAAGCCAGACCCTCGAAGCACTCGTCGACCGCGCCGAGCCGCAGGCCGAGGCCGCCGAGGTCCTCTACAGTTCGCTGTCGGTGGCCGACGCCGCGGCCAACTCCGCGTTCATCTCCGGCGGCCGCGAGTCCCCCGACCTCCGCGCGGAGTACACCGACTCCATCGCGACGGCGTCCTCCGCGCTCATCGCCGCCGCGGACGGACTGTCCACGGCGGCGGAGGTGTCCGAGCGCGACAAGCCCTCGCGTGACGATCTCGACACCATCGCCACCAGCATCCCGGTGTACACGGGCCTCATCGAGACCGCACGCACCAACAACCGGCTCGCGAACCCCGTCGGATCGGCCTACCTCAGCGAGGCCTCGTCATTGATGATCGAGACCATCCTGCCCGCGGCGCAACGCCTCTACGAGGACCGGTCGTCGGCGATCTCCGACCCCCAGCGCACCCTCACCGTCCCACCGTGGGGCGTCTACGTGGCGCTGCTGATCATCATCGCGATGCTGATCGTCACCGGACGCTATCTGGCCCGGCGCACGCGGCGCCACTTCAACATCGGTCTCATCGGCGCGCTCACCGCGATGATCCTCGGCACGGTCTGGCTGCTCATCTCGGGACTGCTGTCGGTGGCCGCGGCCAACACAGCGAAGACCGCCGGTGCCGATCCGCTGCACACGCTGACCACCATGCGGATCCTCACACAGCAGGCGCGGTCGGCCGAGACGCTGTCGCTGGTCCGCCGGTCCGATCCGGGAGAACTCGACGTCGGCTTCAGCAAGGATCTCGAGGAGATCCACGATCACGCCGACCAACTCGCGAACGACCCCGAACACGCCGACGACCACGGCCTGACGCAGCCGCTCACCGACGTCCAGTCGGCGCTCGAACGTTGGCGCAGTGCCCACGAGGAGGTGGGCCGTCGGCTGGCGAGCGGTGACTACACGGCCGCGCGGGCCCTGACCATCGGCAACGGCAAGATCAGCACCGCAACCGGATACAACGAGGTCAACGACGCGCTGGTCAAGGCGATAGGCCAGGCGCGCACCACGTTCCGCGACAACATCAGCACCGCCCAGCGTCTGCTCGGCTTCACCGGCACGGGTATCGGCGTGCTGTGCGGGGTGGCCGCCGTGGCGGTCGCGATCGGCCTGTTCCCCCGGATCCGGGAGTACCGATGACAGCCTCCGCGTCCGCCCGCCGCCTGATCGTACTGCTGTGTCTCATCGCGTCCGGCCTCACCGCATGCGCCACCGTGACCAGCACCCCCAGCGAGCCGCCGTCCACCACCGCGCACGCGCCGTTCCCGCCCGACGTCGGTTTCGGCGCGCAGCCCGACGCGCCGGCGCCCGACTCCGACTGCGCCGCGATCGCCGGACTCCGGCCGGGACCGCTGTCCGAACCGCGGCAGATGCCGCCCGGATCGACGATGGACCGGATCGCCAAGCGCGGACGGCTGATCGTCGGCACCGACCTCGGCAGCAATCCGCTGAGTTTCCGCGATCCGATCACCGGCGACGTCAAAGGATTCGACATCGACGTCGCGCACTGGATCGCCGAGGCGATCTTCGGGGATCCGAATCTGATCGAGTACCGGATGATCACGAACGAGAACCGAATCCAGGCGCTGGAGAACGGCGCGGTCGACGTCGTCGTCAAAACGATGTCGATCACGTGCGATCGGCTCAAGTCGATCGACTTCTCGGTGCCCTACTACGCCGCCGCCCAGCAGATCCTCGCGTACCGCAATTCGGGTATCTCACAGGCATCCGATCTCGCCGGGAAGAACGTCTGCGCCACTCGCTCCTCCACTTCCATCGCGCGTGTGGAACGTGCTGTTCCGAGCGCGAAATATCTCACCACCGCGAGTTGGGCCGACTGCCTGGTGATGATGCAGCAGGGGCAGGTGGACGCGATCACCTCGGACGACTCCATACTCGCCGGGATCGCCGCGCAGGATCCGTGGGTCCACGTGGTCGGCGACAGCCTCGGAACGGAGTACTACGGAGTGGGGATACCCAAGGGGCAGGATGACTTCGCGCGATTCATCAACGGCGTGATCGCGGCCCGCGAGGCCGACGGCAGCTGGCAGCGGTCCTACGACGAGTGGCTGTCGATCCTCGGGCCCGGATCCCCGCCGCCGACGATGTACCGGGATTGACGTGATGAGCGATATCAAGAAGAAGCGCAACAAGAACGGCGACGCCGAGCCGGTCGCCACCGAGGCGACCGAGCTCCCGGCCGAGACACAGGCCTCGGCAGTCGAACCCACACAGACCGAGGCCTCCGAGTCGGTCCAGACACAGGCGGGCACCGTCCCCGCGCCGATGGGCACTGTCGGGGACACCGCGCCTACGGCGACCGTCACCCAGTCGACGCAGGTGCGGCGGATCCTCGACGACATCGCCGCCTCACGCAGGAAGAGCCGCAAGAGCGCCCACGTCCACGACCGCCGCCTCGGCAGTGAACTGGTCCAGCTTCCCGAGATCACCGACATCGACCCCGCGGACGCCGTCCTGGCCGACCCGGTGATCGCGCCGAGCAAGCGCAAGTGCTGGAACTGCGGCGAGCCGGTGGGCCGGAAGTCGGGCCGCGGCAAGGGACCGCTCAGCGGCACCTGCTGGAACTGCGGGTCGCGGTACTCGTTCGTCCCCGGTCTCAAACGGGGCACGATGGTCGCCGATCAGTACGAGATCGCCGGCGCGATCGCGCACGGCGGCATCGGATGGATCTACCTGGCTGTGGACCACAACGTCTCCGACCGCCCCGTCGTCCTGAAGGGCCTGCTGAACTCGTCGGACTCACAGGCTCAGGCGGTAGCCATCGCCGAACGGCAGTTCCTCGCCTCGGTGAACGATCCGGGCATCGTGAAGATCTTCAACTTCGTGGAGGGCGTCACGGAGGACGGGCGGTCCGTCGGCTACATCGTGATGGAGTACGTCGGCGGTCACACGCTCAAACAGCTGACCACCAACGAGGACGGCACCTCATCGCTGCTCCCGATCGAGCAGGCGATGGCCTACATCCTCGAAGTGCTCTCGGCCGTCGGATACCTGCATTCGGTGGGCCTGGTCTACAACGACGTGAAACCCGACAACATCATGATCACCAGCGATGAGGTCAAGCTCATCGACCTGGGTGCGGTCTCCGCGATCAACGGGACCGGGCATCTCTACGGCACGCCCGGGTTCCAGGCTCCGGAGATCGTGCAGACGGGCCCGCAGATCGTCACCGACATCTACAGCATCGGCCGCACACTGGCCGTCCTCACCGTCGACATGCCGATGGCCGACGGCCGATACCTCGACGGACTGCCCGACCCGCGAACCACTCCGCTGTTCGTGGAGAATCCGTCGTTCTACTTCCTGCTGCACCGGGCCACATCCCCCGACCCCGCCGAACGATTCTCGTCCGCGGAGGAGATGACCACGCAGGTGCTCAACGTGCTGCGGGAGACCGTGGCGCTGCACACCGGCGTCCCCCGGCCCTCCATGTCGACGGTCTTCACCCCGCAGCGCTCGACGTTCGGCACCGAACTCCTGCTGGCGCCCGTGGACGGCTTCTTCGACCCGAAGGACGCGGCGATCCACGACCCCGCCGACATCGCGCGAGCGCTGCCGGTGCCGCTCGTGGACCCGACCGATCCCGCCGCGAGCGTCCTGACCTCGGCCGCTCTCTCGTACCCGCGGCAGACGCTCGACACCATCCGCGCCGCGCGCGCCGACGGGTACAAGGCGCTCATCGCGACGGACGACGCCGACGACGGCGCCGGACCGCAGCACCCGTCGATGGAACTCGACCTCGCCGAAGCGCGCGCCCATCTGGAGCTCGGCAATCTCGACACGGCGCTGCAGTTGCTTCGGGAGGTCGCGGTCCATCACGGGGACTCGTGGCGGCTGCACTGGTATCTGGGCATCTGCTCGCTGCTCAACGCCGAGCCGGAACTCGCCTTCGACCGCTTTCACGAAGTGCTGGAGGCGATGCCCGGTGAGGTGGCGCCGAAGCTGGCGGTGGCGGGCACCGCCGAGCTGATCGGTTACTGGCTCTCCGCCGAGGAGTACACGTCCAACGACCAGATGGCGCAGGTGGAACGCTGGTACGAGATCGCGCGGCAGAACTATCACGATCTGTGGCTGACCGATCACAGCATCGTGTCCGCAGCTTTCGGGCTGGCCAGGATGATCCTGGCGGAGGGACGGTACGATGCCGCCATCGAGCCCCTCGACGAGGTACCCACCACGAGCCGGCACTACGGCACCGCGCAGATCTCGGCGATCATCACCCTCGTCCACGGTCGCCCGCCGAGCGAGGTGACGAGGTCGGAGCTGTTCGAGGCGGCCGAGCGCTTCGAAGAGATCAGCTGGGACGATCCCCGGCGCGGCCGCCTCCAGCTCATCATCCTCGGCACGGCTCTCGGGTGGATCGACGCTCACCTCGACGAGGACTATCCGGCCGACGACTTCCTCGGTTTCCCGTTCAACGAGCACGGTCTGCGGGCCGGAACCGAACGCTCTCTCCGCGAGCTGGCGAAGGCGACCCGCGACAATCGCGCCCACCGTTTCCTGCTGGTCGACCTCGCGAACCTGATCCGGCCCGCCACCCTGTTCTGACCGCCGCAACTCCCCAGGCTGGTAGAGCGCCCCCAGGCTCGTTGAGCTCCTCCCCAGGCTGGTTGAGCGAGCGAAGCGAGTCGAAACCACCGCACCCACCCACCACACCCACACCCCTCTTCGGAGGGTGGCCGCACCCGACTGTGATGTGGATCATGTGACCATGACCACGAGTACCGAGCTCTACCGCAGCAGCCGCGACCAGATGATCGAGCTGATCCACGATTACGACCGCGCCGTCCGCGAGTTCCGCTGGCCGGAGATCACCGGCACGTTCAACTGGGCCATCGACTGGTTCGACAGCTTCGCCCGCGGCAACGACCGTCTCGCTCTGTGGATCACCGAAGAGGACGGGTCGGAGGTCAAAGTCACGTTCGACGAGATGGCCACGAACTCCGATCGCGTGGCGACGTGGCTGCGGGGTCTCGGCATCACGAAGGGCGACCGCATCGTCCTGATGCTCGGCAATCAGGTGGAACTGTGGGAGCTGATGCTCGCGATCATGAAGCTCGGCGCGATCGTGATGCCGACGACCGCGGCTCTGGGCCCGGCCGATCTCACCGACCGGATCAAACGGGGCGGCGCGAGCTGTGTGATCGCGAACGCCGCGGACACCGCCAAGTTCGACACCGTCGAGGGCGACTATCGGCGCATCGTGGTCGGCGGCCACGTCGCCGGCTGGACGTCGTACTCCGCCAGCGCCGATGCCGAGTCGGCCGGACCGTTCGAGTCGACCACCCTGGTGGGCGACCCGATGCTCATCTACTTCACCTCGGGCACCACCAGCCGGCCGAAGCTGGTGGAGCACTCGCAGATCAGCTACGCCGTCGGCCATTTCACGACGATGGCGTGGATCGGCGTGAAGCCGGGCGATGTCCACCTGACCATCAGCTCGCCCGGCTGGGCCAAGCACGCGTGGAGCCTGTTCTTCGCGCCGTGGATCGCGGAGGCGACGATCTTCGTCTACAACTACTCACGGTTCGACGCCGCCGCCCTCATGGGGCAGCTGCGACGGGCCCGCGTCAACACCTTCTGCGCCCCGCCGACGGTGTGGCGCATGCTGATTCAAGCGGATCTGGGAGAACGGCCGGAGGGGCTGCGCGAACTGCTCGGTGCGGGCGAACCGTTGAACCCCGACGTGATCCGTCAGGTCGAGCAGTCGTGGGGTCTCACGATCCGCGACGGCTTCGGGCAGACCGAGACCACGCTCCAGGTCGGCAACACACCCGGCCAACCGGTGAAAGCGGGTTCGATGGGCCGTCCGATGCCGGGCGTTCCGGTCACGCTCGTCGATCCGCTGACCGGTGAGGTCTCTGACGACGGCGAGATCTGTCTGGACCTCGCCCGGCACCCGATGAACCTGATGACCGGTTATCTCGGGGATCCGGAACGCAACGAGCAGGTGATGGCCGGCGGCTACTACCACACCGGCGATGTGGCGCACCGCGACGAGGACGGCTACATCACGTACATCGGCCGCACCGACGACGTCTTCAAGTCGTCCGATTACAAGGTCTCGCCGTTCGAGTTGGAGAGCGTGCTGATCGAGCATCCCGCCGTGGTGGAGGCCGCGGTGGTTCCGCAACCGGACGACACCCGTCTCGCGGTGCCGAAGGCCTACGTCGCACTCGCGGAGGGATGGGAGCCCACCGCCGAGACCGCGAAGACGATCATGGAGTACGCCCGGGACCATCTGGCGCCGTATCTGAAAGTGCGCCGCGTCGAGTTCTTCGAACTCCCGAAGACCATCTCCGGGAAGATTCGACGTGTGGAACTGCAGCAGCGCGAAGCCGCGTCGCATGCGGCGGGAGAGGAGATCGTCACCGAGTTCCGGTACGAGGACCTGGTCGTGTGACTCTGCCGGGGTGCGGGAGTTTCGACTCGCTCCGCTCGCTCAACAGGCCTGAGGGGAGAGTCGGTCAACCAGCCTGGGGGTGGGAGTCGCTCAACCAGCCTGCGGGGGAAATCGGTCAACCGGCCTGTGAGGTAGAGCCGGCGACAGCGACGGCCTGGCGGGCGATGGCGAGTTCTTCGTTGGTCGGCACCACGAGGACCGTCACCTCGGAGGATTCGGTGGAGATGACACGCGACTCACTGCTGCGGACCGCGTTGCGTTCGGCGTCGATCTCGATGCCGAACTTCTCCAGCCCGGCCAGCGAATCGGCGCGCACCGCCGCCGCGTTCTCCCCGACTCCGGCGGTGAACACGATGGCGTCGGCGCCGCCCAATTCGATCAGATACGCCCCGATGTACCGGCGCAGTCGGTGCAGGTACACGTCGTAGGCCAGGCGCGCCGCGGCGTCGCCCGCCTCGACCCGCTCGAGAATCGCGCGGAAGTCGTTCTCCCCGCACAGCCCCTTGAGCCCGGATCGCTTGTTGACGAGCGTGTCGATCTCATCGACCGACATCCCGCCCACCCGCGCGAGTTGGAAGACGATCCCGGCGTCGATGTCTCCGGTACGGGTGCCCATCACCAGCCCCTCGAGCGGCGTCATCCCCATCGTGGTGTCGACCGGGCGCCCGCCCGCCACCGCCGACATGGAGGCGCCGTTGCCCAGATGCAGCACGATCTGGTCGACGTCGGCGTAGTCGCGCCCCAAGAACTCTGCGGCCCGGCGCGAGACGTACTCGTGGCTGGTGCCGTGGAAACCGTAACGCCGCACCGCGTACTCCTCGGCCACGGCGGCGTCGAGCGCATAGGTGGCCGCCGCATCGGGCAGGTCGTGGAAGAACGCGGTGTCGAAGACCGCAACAGCCGGCACGTCCGGCAACAGTGCCGACACCGCGTCGATGCCGACGAGATTGGCCGGATTGTGCAGCGGGGCCAGCGGGCAGATCCGCTCGATCTCCGAGCGCACCACGTCGTCGATCAGAGTCGGCTCGAAGAACGAGCGCCCGCCGTGCACCACGCGATGGCCGACCGCCGCCAACCCCGAGTCGGCGACGTCCACACCGTCGGCGGCGAAGAGTGCGAGGACCCGCGCGATCGCCGCCTCGTGGTCGGCGAGCGTCTCCTCGACCTCCACGTCGTGACCGCGGTACCAGTGCTTGATCCGCGACGCCGACTCCCCGATCCGCTCGGCGAGCCCGTCGGCGATCACCTCTTCGGTCACCGGATCGAGGACCTGGTATTTCAGCGACGACGACCCGGCGTTGACCACGAGCACCGTCCCGTCGATCGGTGTGCGGCTCATGCGTCGCTCCCGTTCTCTTCCCCGCCCGGGGTCTCGGTTCGCGGTCCCCGCTCCGTGGCGGCGAGGGCCTTCTTGATGTTCTGCGCCTGAATCGCGGTGATGGCGACGGTGTTGACGATGTCGGAGACGAGTGCGCCGCGAGACAGATCGTTCATCGGCTTGTTGAGTCCCTGCAGCACCGGGCCGATGGCGATCGCACCGGCGCTGCGCTGCACCGCCTTGTACGTGTTGTTGCCGGTGTTGAGGTCCGGGAAGATCAGCACCGTCGCGCGCCCGGCGACCGGCGAATCGGGCATCTTCGCCGCCGCGACCGAGGGTTCGATCGCCGCGTCGTATTGAATCGGCCCCTCCACCAGCAGTTCCGGCGCTCGCTCGCGAACCAGCTCGGTGGCGGTGCGGACCTTGTCGACGTCCTTGCCGGAGCCCGACCCGCCCGTCGAGTACGAGAGCATCGCGACCCGCTGCTCGATCCCGAAGGCCGCGGCCGTCTGCGCCGACGACACCGCGATGTCGGCCAGTTCCTCGGCCGTCGGGTCGGGAACCACCGCGCAGTCACCGTAGGTCAGGACCCGATCGGCCAGGCACATGAAGAAGACGCTCGACACCGTCGACACCCCGGGCACCGTCTTGATGATCTCGAATGCCGGCCGGATGGTCTGGGCGGTGGTGTGCACGGCACCGGACACCATGCCGTCGACGCGGCCGGTGTGCAGCAGCATGGTGCCGAAGTACGACTCGTCGCGCACCACCTCCGAGGCCCGTTCCAGCGTCATTCCCTTGTGCTTGCGCAGTTCGGCGTAGATCGGCGCGAACTCCTCGGCGAGCTCCGAGGTCGCCGGGTCGATGATGTCCACCTCGGACAGGTCGACGCCGAGTTCGTTGGCGCGGCGCCGCACCGAGTCCGGGTCGCCGAGCAGCGTCAACTCCGCCACACCGCGACGCACGAGCCGGTCGGTGGCCCGCAGGATCCGATCGTCGCCGCCTTCGGGCAGGACGATCCGCTGACGGTCCGACTTGGCCTGCGCCAGCAGCTGGTACTCGAACATCTGCGGGGTGACCACCTCCGGTGTGTGCAGATCGAGTTCGGCGAGCAGGTCCTGCGGGGAGACGTACCGTTCCATCAGACTCATCGCCGCGTCGATCTTGCGGACCGACCCGCTGACCATCGCGCCTCGGGTATGCGCGGCGATCCGCGCCGTCTCATAGGTTCCGTGATCGCACGCGATGATCGGCAGCGTCGGACGGAGCCCTTTGACCAGGGCGTCGATCATCGGGTGCGGTCGCAGACCGCCGTTGATGATGATCCCGGACAGCCGCGGAAAGCCTTCCGCCGCATTGGCGTTCACCAGGGCGAGCAAAACGTCCGACCGGTCCGCCGGTGCGATCACCACCATCGACTCGCTGAGCCGCTCGAGGATGTGCTCGACGGTCATGCCGCCGACCATCACCTCCAGCGCCTCGCGTTCGAGCAGGTCCGCCTCGCCGGAGTACAGAACTCCGTCGAGCGCTTCGCAGAGTTCGGCCATCGTCGGCGCCACCAGGAGCGGCTCGTCGGGCAGCGCCCACGTCCGCACGTCCACCGATCCGAGCGCGGCCGCCACCTCGAGCAACCGGTCGGGATCGCAACGGTTGGCGACCACGCCGACAGTGGTGGCGTGCGCGGCCTTGATGTCGGCCATCAGCATCTCGGCGACCGCCTTCACCTCCTGCGGCTGGCGCTCGAAGGCCTTGACCACCAGGATGATCGGCGCCGACAGATTGGCCGCGATCCGCGCGTTGAAACTCAGTTCGGACGGCGAGGCGACGTCGGTGTAGTCGGATCCGATCACCAGGACGTTGTCGCATTGCTCGGCGACGGTGTGGTACCGGTCGACGATCTCGGCGACGGCGGCGTCGGGGTCGGCGTGCACGTCGTCGTAGGTGACGCCGATGCACTGCTCGTAGGGGATGTCGACCGACGCGAACTGGTGCAGGAGGTCGAGGATGTAGTCGTGTTCGCCGGCGGCGGCCCGAGAGATCGGCCGGAAGACGCCGACCCGTCCGCCCGCAGCCGTGAGTACGGCGAGCACCCCCAGCGCGATCGTGGATTTGCCGGTATCGCCTTCCGCCGACGCGACGTAGATGCTGCGGGCGCCCGTGCCAGTCATGCATCCGAGCGTAGTCGGTCGGGACGCATTGCTCGGACCGGCCGCCTCCGGCCCGTCACCGGACGACGGCACGCACCACCATCTCGGCAATCTCGTCGTCGGACATCACGCTGTCGGGGACGAGCATGCAGGAGTACACCACGCGGACCATGAACTCGCTGCCCGCGCGGGGGTCGGGGTACAGCACCGCTGCCTCGTCGTCCTGCACATCGGGCGCCGTGGCGTCGACGATCATCTCGATCAGCGACGGCCGCTCGGAATCGTGCGTGGTGATCAGGGCCCGCACCACTTCCTCGGGTTCGTTCCGGAGGACGTACTGCAGCGCCTCGTGCTCGCGGATGTAGGCGAGGCTGCCGCGGACGCGTTCACGGATCCGCTCGCCGGGGTCGGGCTGATCGGCACCCCACACCCGCAGCTGCGTCCGGAGCTGCTCGAGTTCGCGCGCCATGATCGCGGCGACGAGCGCATCGCGCCCGCCGAACATGCGGTAGGCCGTGGCGCGTGCGACGCCGGCCTGCCGCGCCACCGAGGTCAGGCTGAGGGCTTTGGCCCCGAAGCGCGACACCAGTGCGACGCCCACTTCCACCAACCGGTCACGATCCATGGGTTGAACGGTATCGAATCCCACTACCGTTCCGGGCGGATGTCTCGTCTCGATTGGACGAGAATCACTCACTCCTCGTCGATGTAGTGCATGGCCGCCTCTTCGGCCGAAGCGCCCGCGCCGTCGACGCCGGCGTCGGTCGCGAGCAACTGGTTGTCCACATCCGGACCGACGCCCTCGTCCGGCGCGATCAATCGCCCCGCCCGCCGGTCGCCGACCTCGTCGCGCTCTGGGAAGTCCGGGTCGCCGTCCTCGTCTGCATAGCCGACGTCGGGCACCTCTTCAGCGAGTCTCTCGTCGAGACAGTCGTGCTCGTGGGATGCAGGCGCGTAGTCGGGCGGCGAGTAACCGCGGTCGAGGACGTCCGACAGTTCGCTGTCGGCGAGAGTGTCCGCCGGCTGCAACTGATCGGTGTCGTCCTGGTCGTACTCGCCACCTTCGTACGAATCACGAGCGCTCATACTTCCAGGCTAATGCTTCGGCGTCCGCGCGTGGACGTGTTCTCCGCTACCTTCGCCACGGCTCGTAGCTGCGCGGATCCTCGATCGGTTCCAGGTGAATCGTGGGTACGAGGTCCTCGACCTCATCGTGCAGCGCGGCCTCGACCTCCTCGAGCAGGTCGTGTCCGCGCTGCACGGTCCATTGGCCCGGCACCAGCATGTGCAGCTGGACGAATCGCAGATGGCCGGCCTCGCGCGTGCGTACGTCGTGGAAGTCGACGCCGTCGCCCCGGAATCGGTCGAGGACCCGGTCGATCGCCGCGCGTTCGGCATCGGGCACCGCCGAGTCCATCAGCCCGCGCGTCGACTGGCGCACCAAGCGGTAGCCGACGAAGACGATGTTGACCGCGACGGCGATCGCGATGAGCGGATCGAGGATCGTCCAGCCGGTGAGTGCCACCACCGCGACTCCGGCGATCACGCCCGCGGTGGTCCAGACGTCGGTCATCAGATGCTTGCCGTCGGCCTCGAGCGTCAGCGACCGGTGCTGTCGGCCCGCGCGGATCAGCTGCCACGCCACCGCGGCGTTGATCACCGACGCCAGCACCGAGACCGCCAGACCGACGCCCACCGATTCGAGGTCACGCGGATTGAGCAGCCGGTCGACGGCCGTCACGATGATGACGATCGCGGCCACCACGATCATCACTCCTTCGACCACCGCGGAGAAGTACTCGCTCTTGACGTGACCGAAGTTGTGCTCGTCGTCGGCCGGCTTCGCCGCGATGCGCAGGGCGATGAACGCCACCACGGCGGCCACGAGGTTCACCACCGACTCGGCGGCGTCGGAGAGCAGACCCACCGATCCGGTCATCCACCACGCGACCATCTTCAGCGCGATCACCACGATCGCCGTCACGATGCTCAGCAGTGCCCACCTGGTCAGGTCCCGTGTCTGTTCCACCACACCGGAATCATCCCGCACGCCGGCGGGTCGCGCACCATCCGACGCCACGGAAAGTCGGCATTACGCTGCGGATTCTTCCGCACAGGGGGAGCATTGAAGCATGCTCGACGAGTTGAACGACCAGGCCCGCGCCGACTACGACTCCGGCGAGTTCAGCACGGCACTCGCCGGCTTCTCGGTGCTCCGCGAGATCCGTTCACGCCGCGAGGGCCCGTATTCGGTGAAGTACCTCGAGGCACTCCACAACAGCGTCCGCTGCATGTCGATGCTGGAGATGTGGGACGACGCCGACCTCCTGTGCAGCGAGTTGCACAGCAAGTACGTGCGCACGCTCGGTCGCGGTCAGGAGGTGACGGTCGACGTCGCCAAACACTGGGCGTGGGCGATGGTGCACCGCCACGACCTGCGACCGGCCACAGCACTGTATCTGACCACCGCCGACGCCATGTGGGATGCGGACGCGCCGGGCGCGCGCCGTCTCATCGGCGCGGCGGCCGTCGTCCCCGACGCCCGACCGGCCGAGATGGTGTGGCGGGGCCGGGTGGACGGTGTCCCGATCGCGCACACCGACGAACTGCTGGCGGTGCTGGGCGCCGTCGCCGAACGGCTCGCGGAACACGCAGACGCCGAGCCGACCCTCACCCTGGACGGTTTGGCGCTCACCGGCTGAGCTCGGTCAGATCACCGGTTCCTCACGCTCGATCCTGGCGGCCAGCGCGCTGACCTTGCCCGGCACGGTGAACAGCGTGACGACGCTGACCACGATGAGCAGCACCGCGAGGATCCACAGGATGGTCGAGAGGGTCCAGACGGCGGGCAGCACGATCATCGCGATACCCGCGAGCACCGAGACCACACCCGAGAGCATCACCAACCAGCGGGGCGCCATGGTGACCGTGAAGCGCGACCCGAGCAGATCCTGCAGACCGCCGATGATCCATCCGATGCCGATGAAGACACCCAGGAGCACCAGCGACTTGGACGGGTTGATGGTGGCGAGTACGCCGACGGCGAGCACGATTCCGCCGAACACGCCGAGGAGCAGCCGGGTCCCCGCGGTCGCCCGGGTCAGCGCGAAGGCGACGAAGAGCCGGAAGAGCCCGGCGACGATGAGCGAGATGCCGAACAGCACACCGATCACGGCCAGTGTCGCGGCGGGCCAGACGAGCGCGACGATGCCCAGCGCGATTCCGACGAGCGAGGAGAAGATGACGAAGGTCCGCACGGCGCCGACCGCGTCGTTCGGGAGAACCGACGGCGATGCTTGAGTGGTCATGCACGCAGCGTAGCGTGCAGACCTATGACTGATAAGGCCTTCTTCACCGTCGACGGCGCCGGTCGGTACGACCCCACCGGGTATGCGGTGGGACTGTGGGGCCCGGACGCGCTGAACGGACCGTCGGTCTGCGCGATCGCCGCCCGCGCCGCCGAGAACGCTGGCGGCAGTGCCGATTTCACTCCCGCACGGTTCACCCTCGAGTTGTTCAAGAGCGCACGACGGCTGCCCACCGTGCCCACCACGACCGTCCTGCGCGACGGTCACCGCATCCGGGTCATCGAGGTGTCGGTACGGCAGTACGACGGCGACGCCGAGATCCTCGTCGCGCGCGGCAACGTCGTGTTCCTGAAGACGGGTTCGAATCCGCCGGGCGAGCGATGGGAGCGCCCCGCGCGGGAGCGGACCTTCACCCCGCCCGCCGACGCCGGTGACGGCTACCGGCCGTGGTTCCGGACCGAGGGCGGGACGTGGTCCAACGACATGGGCGAGTACCAGAACTCCGAGCGGCTCACGATCTGGAGCAGGCCGTTCAACGCCGTCCCCGATGAGGAGTTGACGCCCTTCCAGCGCGCGGTGATCGCCGCCGAGTCGACGAGCCTGGTCACGAACATCGGCGACGGCGGTATCGGGTTCATCAACTGCGATCTGACCGTCGCGGTCGCCCGATTGCCGGAGGGCGTCCGCGTCGGCGTGGAGGCCGACTCGCACATCGAGAACGCGGGCGTCTCCGTCGGCACCGCCAACCTGTACGACGAGCACGGACAGTTCGGGGTGGGAATGGTGACCGCCGTCGACAACACCCGCGCGATGATCGATTTCACGACCGTGAAGCCGTACACCAACCGGGCCCCCGAACTGAGCTGACCCGGGAGAACCGGCGGCGACCACACCTGGGCGAGTAGTGTTCTAAGTCACAGCGAGCTATTTCCGGAGGCTGTCGTGACGAACAGGTATCTCAGGTACGGTGATCGTCGTTTCATCATCAATCGCGAGACGGAAGCCCGCCTTCACCGCGCGCTCGACAAGGTCTACGCCGACGGGAGCGCGGGCCACGAGTGGCTCAACCTCTACCCCGACAGCGAGGCCGAGTGCCGGCTGCTGATCGCCGCGGGGGTGCCGATCACGATTGAGACGGAGCCGTATCTCGACGCTCCTGCTTAGCCGCGTCTGCTTTCTCCGCCCGCCGGCGCGCATTGCGCGGGAGGATGTACCGGGTGTCGATGAGCCAATAGGCCGCGAAGACCGCTCCGGCGAGGCCCCAGCCGAGCAGGATGTCGAAGACGTAGTGCTCGCCGCTGTAGACCAGCGCGAACGCCATGGTGAGCGCGTACCCCATGAACATCGTCTTGCCGAACCAGCGCGTTCGCGGCCACATGAACAGCGCGAGCAGCATCGTCAGTCCCGCATGCAGGGACGGGATCGCGGCGACGAGATTCGACTTCGTCTGACCGAACCGGACCGCTCGCAGCACCATGTCCAAGCCGATCACACTCCAGCCGCGGTCGGAGATCCGCTCCACGTACGGTTCGGCGCCGGGATTCTCCGGATGCACCTCACCGAGCAGGTTGCCGGGCACCTCGACGTCGGCCCGGTACATGCACGGCGGATCGTGCGGACTGTCGGCGACCTGCGCGACGGTGCAGCGGGCCGCCGCCCACGGCGGCGCCGCCGGGACCAGCGTGTAACCGACCAGGCCGAGGAAGCTCACCGCGATGAAGCACGCGGCGAACCGGCGCCACAGCGCCCGATCGCGCACCCACAGCACCGCGGCGGTCGCGTACGGAACGATGAAGTACGACATGTAGACCGCGCTGGTGATGACCTCCCACCACGGCGGCGAGGACTCCTTCAGATGCGACTGAAGCCAGACGGTCGGGTTGGTCCCGAAGATCCAGTGGTCGACGTCCGGCGCGAGTTGCCAGTGCGTCGGCATGTCGAGCCACACCGCGATGTTCCGGGTCCAGTCGTAGAGCATCAGGATCAGGACGAAGGGCAGCCAGTCGATCAGCACGGTGCTGACGCGACGGCGCCCGATGGTGGCGGCCGCCATCCCGAACGCGAGAAAGAAGATGAGACTCGTCCGGTCTGCGGCGATGCCGTACCGCCAGAAGTAGACGGCCAGGCTCACCGCCCAGATCGTCAGCAGGATCCGGCGCAGCAACCGGAAGTCGCGCACCTTCTCCTCGACGACTTCGATGGGCGCGTCGTCCGGGGGGAGATCCGGGATCGAGTCCGCACCGGCGGGAGGATCGTCTGGGTCGGGGTCGGATCCACCCGCCGTACCCGGCGACGCCGTGTCCACGCTCACGCCCGAGCCTCCTGCCCCAGTCGAGGACGGTGCCACCGTCCATGGCGAACTCTATAGAAGTTCTCCGGGAATTGGCTGTCAGTGCACCGGATGTCTTCCTTGCGGCCACCCCGGAGGCGGTCGGCCAGACGATAGGCTGGGTTCATGCGAGTCGGAGCCCATCTTCGCCAGGACGAGAACCCCGTCGCCACCGCCGAGGAACTCGGGATCGACATCTTCCAGATGTTCGTCACCGATCCGCAGAGCTGGAAGAAGCCCGAGCCGCATCCGCACGCCGAGCAGATCCGCGAGTCGCCGATCGACGTGGTCGTGCACTCGAGCTATCAGATCAACGTGGCGAGCCTGAACAACCGCCTGCGGATGCCGTCACGCAAGGCTGTGGAGCAGCAGGCCGCGGCGGCCGCCGACCTCGGCGCGATCGGCCTCGTGGTGCACGGGGGCCATCTGAAGGACGGGGAGGACGCGGCCGACGGATTCGCCAACTGGCGCAAGCTGTTCGAACGACAGGCGGACAAGGGCGGCTTCGGGGTGCCGATCCTGATCGAGAACACCGCGGGCGGCGATCACGCGATGGCCCGGACACTGGAGTCGATCGAGCGCCTGTGGGACGCCGTCGGAGACTTCCCCGAGGCCGGGTTCTGCCTCGACACCTGCCATGCCTGGGCCGGCGGTGAAGACCTCGTCGGCCTCGTGGAACGGATCAAGTCGATCACCGGCCGGATCGATCTGATCCATCTGAACAACTCGCGTGACGAGTTCGACTCGGGCCGCGACCGGCACGCCAACCTCGAGTCCGGCCAGATCGATGCGGAGGTGCTCGCCGAGTTGATGAAGACCGCCGGTGCACCCGGTGTGCTGGAGACGCCCGCCGACGGCATTCCCGACGATCTGGCGTATCTGCGATCGCTCTGACGGGCACCGGGCGCCGTCCGCTTGCATTTGTTAGCGGGGCCACACCGCACTCATATTGTCCGTCTGAACGGCTAGCGGTACGCTGTCAATAGTTACCGGCAAGTAACATAGTCGGCACCGAGTCAGCCACCGGAGCCACGCCCCCGGGAAACGAACTTCTAGAACAGCGAGTAAGGAAAACCATGGGCCATTACAAGTCCAACCTGCGCGATCTGCACTTCAACCTCTTCGAGATGTACAAGCTCGACGAGGTCCTCGCCTCCGGCGAGTTCGGCGACCTCGACCACGACACCGCGGTCGACATGCTCCGCGAAGTCAAGCACCTCGCCGAGGGCGTCATCGCCGACTCGTTCGCGGACGCCGACCGCAATCCCCCGGTCTTCAACCCGGAGGACCACAGCGTCACCATTCCCGACAGCTTCAAGAAGTCGTACAACGCCCTGATCGAGGCCGGCTGGGACAAGGTCGGCGTCGACGAGGAACTCGGCGGCCTGCCCGCACCCCGCTCGCTGTACTGGGCGATCGGCGAGATGATCCTGGGCGCCAACCCGCCGGTGTTCATGTACGCCGCCGGTTCGGGCTTCTCGAACATCTTCTACGACAACGGCACCGACGAGCAGAAGAAGTGGGCCGCCATCTGCTCCGAGCGCGGTTGGGGCGCCACCATGGTCCTGACCGAGCCGGACGCCGGCTCGGACGTCGGCGCGGGCATCACCAAGGCCACCCTTCAGGAAGACGGCACCTGGCACATCGAGGGCGTCAAGCGCTTCATCACCTCGGCCGACCAGGACATGACCGAGAACATCTTCCACCTGGTCCTGGCCCGCCCCGAGGGCGCCGGACCGGGCACCAAGGGTCTGTCGCTGTTCTTCGTTCCGAAGTTCCACTTCGACCATGAGACCGGCGAGCTGGGCGAGCGCAACGGCGCCTTCGTCACCAACGTCGAGCACAAGATGGGCATCAAGGCCTCGGCCACCTGTGAGGTCAGCTTCGGCCTGCACGGCACCCCGGCCAAGGGCTGGCTCGTCGGCGAGGTCCACAAGGGTATCGCCCAGATGTTCGACGTCATCGAGCACGCCCGCATGATGGTCGGCACCAAGGCCATCTCGACGCTGTCGACCGGCTACCTCAACGCTCTCGATTACGCCAAGCAGCGCGTGCAGGGCGCCGATCTGACGCAGATGACCGACAAGGCCGCTCCGCGCGTCACGATCACGCACCACCCGGACGTGCGCCGCGCGCTGATGACCCAGAAGGCCTACGCCGAGGGTCTGCGCGCCGTGTACCTGTACACCGCGTCGCACCAGGACGCCGTCGCCGCGAAGATCGTCTCCGGCGCGGACGCCGAGATGGCGCACAAGGTGAACGACCTGCTCCTCCCGATCGTCAAGGGCGTCGGCTCCGAGCGTGCCTACGAGAAGCTGACCGAGTCCCTGCAGACGCTGGGCGGTTCGGGCTTCCTGCAGGACTACCCGATCGAGCAGTACATCCGGGACTCGAAGATCGACTCGCTGTACGAGGGCACCACCGCCATCCAGGCGCAGGACTTCTTCTTCCGCAAGATCATCCGCGACAAGGGCCAGGCACTGGCCCACGTCGCAGGCCAGATCCAGGACTTCATCGACAACGGCCAGGGCAACGGTGGCGAACAGTTTGCGGCCGAGCGCGCACTGCTCAAGACCGCCAACGAGGACGTCCAGGCCATGGCCGCCAAGCTCACCGGCTGGCTGATGAGCGCGCAGGAGGATCCGAAGCAGCTGTACCTGATCGGCACCGCGTCGGTCCGCTTCCTGATGGCCGTCGGCGATCTGCTGATCGGCTGGCTGCTGCTGCGTCAGGCCGTCGTCGCGCAGGCCGCGCTCGACGCCGGTGCCTCCGGTGACGACAAGGCGTTCTACGAGGGCAAGGTGGCCTCGGGTGTGTTCTTCGCGAAGAACATGCTGCCGCTGCTGACCTCCGTTCGCCAGATCGTCGAGAACAACGTCGACAACGACCTGATGGAGCTCGACGAAGCCGCGTTCTGATCGGGCGGTTCAGATCCGGTCCACTCCGACCGGCGCAAGCGCAGGGACCCCGCCGGGAGCAGCCAGTTTCCCGGCGGGGTTCTCTCGTCACCGGATCCGGTCTACGGTCGGATCGGGGGAACTTCGTCCGATTGGAGCGCGAGGCAATGAAAGCACTCGTCTATCACGGGCCCGGGAACAAGTCGTGGGACGACGTGCCCGAACCTCGGATCCAGGCGCCCACCGATGTCATCGTGAAGATCGACGCGACGACGATCTGCGGCACCGACCTGCACATTCTGAAGGGCGACGTCCCCGCTGTCACGCCGGGACGCATCCTCGGCCACGAGGGCGTCGGGACGATCACCGAGGTCGGCGCGGCGGTGACCACGCTGTCTGTCGGCGATCAGGTGATCATCTCCTGCATCAGCGCGTGCGGTAAGTGCGCCTATTGCAAGCAGGGCGTGTTCTCGCACTGCCTCGGCGACGAGGGCACCTCGGGGATCGGCTGGATCTTCGGCCACCTCATCGACGGGACGCAGGCCGAGTACGTCCGTGTGCCCTACGCGGAGACCTCCGTGTACCGGCTGCCCGACACCATGCGTCCGGAACAGGGCGTCGTCCTCTCGGACATCCTTCCGACCGGTCACGAGATCGGCGTCCGCTACGGCGCGGTGAAGCCCGGGGACGTGGTCGCGGTCATCGGTGCCGGCCCCGTCGGCCTGGCCGCGATCGCCACGGCGGGACTCTACGGCCCGAGCCGCGTCATCGCCGTCGATGTGGATGCAGGCCGCGTCGAGCAGGCCCGCAGGTTCGGCGCCACGGACGGCGTCGTGTCGTCCGACGACGACTGGCGCGAGCAGATCCTCGCGATGACCGACGGCCTCGGCGTCGACGTCGCCATCGAAGCGGTCGGAGTGCCGCAGACCTGGAACATGTGCCTGGACATCGTGCGCCCGGCGGGACACGTCGCCAACGTCGGAGTGCACGGCACCGGCGTCGACCTGCCGCTGCAGGATCTCTGGATCACCAACGTGACGATGACGATGGGACTGGTGAACACCGACACCCTCGGCACCCTGCTCAAGATGGTGGCGCAGCGGAAGATCGACCCGGACGTGTTCATCAGCCACCGGTTCGCACTGCACGACATGATGGACGCCTATGACGTCTTCGAACGCGCCGCGGAGACCAAGGCGCTGAAGGTGGTGCTCACCGCGTAGCGACGATCCGCTACCGCGCGTTCGCAGCCGCGATCACCGCGGTCAGCAGTCCCGGGTAGGCGGCTTCCATCTCGGCGTCGCGCAGCACGTACTCGGCTCCCTGGCCGGCGGGTCGGCGCTCGATCACGCCCGCCTCGCGCAAGATCTTGAAGTGATGGCTCGCGGTGGCCTTCGTGACGGTGTCGTACAACCCGGCGCACGAGACGGGCGCGCCCGCGCGGCTCAACCGCCGCACCATCTCCAGACGGACCGGATCGGCCAACGCGCTCAGCACCGCGTGCAGGTCGGCGACGTCCAACCGCGCAGTCGTCCCCGTCACGGGTCCACCTCCTCGAAAACAGTTTGATGGTCGTCGAACAGTTGCGGTACTGTCGTCACTGTTCGATCTCTATCAAACATACTCGAGGACGCCATGACCAGCAGCACCGTCACCCACCGACCGGTGGAGCGGACCACGCATCCGCAGGCGTGGTCGTACCTGCTCCTGCTCGCGCTTCTCGCGCTGGCACTGGGCTGCTCCGGACTGCCGTCGCCGCTCTATCCGATCTACCAGTCGGAATGGCATATGAGCCCGCTGACGATCACCATCGTCTTCGCGGTGTACGCGATCGGCGCGCTCGGATCGGCGCTGACCGTGGGCCCGGTCTCCGACGCCGTGGGCCGCAAACCCGTGCTCATCGCCGCACTGATCTCCATCCTCGCCGGACTCGGCCTGTTCCTCATCGCTACCAATGCGTGGGAGCTGATGATCGCCCGCTTCCTGCACGGAGGCGCGATCGGTGCCATCACCGTGGTGGCGGGCGCGGCACTGCTCGACGTCCGACCGCACGACGGCGCCCGCAACGGCATGGCCAGCGGTATCGCCCTCAACGTGGGGATCACGATCACCGTCTTCGGTGCCGCCGCCGCGGCGCAGTGGGCGTCGAACCCGCTGCGGGTGCCCTTCGCGATCGTCGGCGCCGTGGTCGTGGTGATGCTCGTCGCCGTGATCGCACTCGTGGAACCGCACACCGAACGCACCGGCGGCCGCATCCGCCTGCAGCGTCCGTCGATCCCGAAGGAGATCACCTCCGACTTCTGGTTCTCCGGAATCGGCATCATGACGGCGTGGTCGGTCCTCGGCGTCTTCCTGAGCCTCTACCCCGCGCTGACCCAGCACGCCACCGGCCACACGTCGGTGATCTTCGTCGGAGTCGTCGTGGCCGTGATGGCCGCGGCCTCCGCGGCGTCCCAGTGGGTGGGCGGCCGGCTCGATCCCCGCACCGCCGCCATCACCGGCGACCTGGGGATGATCGTCGCACTGCTGTCGGCGATCTGGGCGCTGCACACCGGGTCGACGGCATTCGTGATCGTCGATTCCATCGTGCTCGGCGCGGCCTTCGGTCTGGCCTTCGGAGGGTCTCTGCGGCATCTGAACGACGTCACGCCCCCGGATGCGCGCGGCCGGGTGATGAGCGCGTACTACCTGCTCGGCTACTTGGCGATGGGCGTTCCGACCGTCATCGCCGGGGCACTGTCGTCGTCGTACGGAACCGCCGAGGTGTTCCCGTGGTTCGCCGGTGCCGTGGCCCTGGCGTGCTTCACGGCAGCGGTGCTCGGCCTCCGGGGCGGTCGGCCGGATCGGGTGCCCGCGGCCGGTGCCTAGGGCGGAAGGAACCGTCAGCCCTCGATGCCGAGATCGACGAGCAGTTCCTCCGCGATCCGCTCCAGATCGGCACGGATGCGCGCGGGGTCGACATTCGGCGGCAGCCGGACCTCCAACTCCGCCTCGAACAGCATCCCACCGGCCATCGGGGCCTCCCGGGTGCCGGTCGTCATCTTCTCGATCGAGACCCCGCCGGCGCTCAGCGCCGCCGAGAGTTCGTGAACGATGCCGGGACGATCGTTCCCGAGCAGTCCGATCGTGAGCGCCGGCCAATCGGCGGTGCTCGGTTCGGCGCCGTCCGCCGAGTGGACCGCCACCTCCAGCAGCCCGTCCAGTCCGGTGACCGCGGCGATCAGTGCGTCGGCGCGCTCGTCGGGAACCGCCACGACGACGATGCCCGCGAACTTGCCCGCGAGTTGTGCCAGCTGACTGCGCTCCCAATTGCCGCCCTGCGCGGCGACCGCATCGGCGAGCGCCGACACCAGCCCCGGACGGTCGTCCCCGATCACCGACAGCACCAGATTCCGCATGGTCGAAGCGTATCGGGGAATGCTCACGCGGGCGGTCGCACCGGCAGGTTCTCCCGGAGGAATCGGCTCAATCTCTCCACAGCCGGCGTACGGATCGTCGAGGCCCAGGCCAGCCCGATGTCGCGGCGCAGCGTCTCCGGCGCCACCGGGACCTCGGCCACGCCGGCGATCGGGCGCCCGGCCCGCGGCAGCAACGCGATGCCCAGACCTCGTTCGACGAACTCGCGGGCGGTCGCGAACTCGGTGATCTCGATCGCGACCCTCGGCGTGTATCCCGCCGCGGCGCACCACTCCTGCGTCGCGCGCCGCAGATGATACGTCTCCGGGTTCGCGATGAAGTCTTCGCCCGACAGCTCCGCGAGCGCCACCGAGGAACGCCGCGCACTCCAGTGATTCTCGGGTACCGCCACGACGATCTCCTGTGAGCCGACCATCGCGTGCTCCACCTCGTGCGCGAGCGGAATGGTGATCGCGAGATCGAGCTCCCCGGACTGCAGATCGGCCACCAACTGTGCGCCGTGAGCCTGTTTGAGCTCCAGGCGGATCCCCGGATTGCGGTGGTGGAAGGCCGCCAGCAGTTCGGGCACCTCGCCGGAACCCATCGTCAGCGGAAAGCCGAAACGAACCGATCCGGTGCTCCCGTCTCCTGCGTCGACCGCGCGCTCCACAGCGTGTTCGAGCGCGGCGAGCGGTGCGCGGATGTCGGCGACCAACGACAGCGCGGCCGGAGTCAACCGCACCTTGCGTCCGTCTTTGATCAACAACGGAACGCCCATCTGCGCTTCGAGCGCGTGCAGGCGCCTGCTCATCGAACTCTGCGAGACGCCGAGCGCAGCCGCCGCGGCGGTCATCGAACCGCCGTGGGATTCGAGTGCGGTCAGCGCGCGCAGCCGAGGGGACAGCTCCCCGGTCCATTCATGCACAATCGGATCATATTCCAGCCGAATCACATTAGACGGATCATTAGCGGCGGACGAGCATCGAATACGTCACCTCGACGCGAAGGAGAGCCCGATGAGAATCCGTACCGCAGCCGTCGACCTTCCCGACGCCGACGTCGTCCTGGTGGGCGCGGGCATCATGTCCGCCACCCTGGCCTCGATGCTCGGTCACCTGGAACCCGAGTGGTCGGTGGTGGTGCTGGAAGCCGCCGATCGCGCCGCAACCGAGAGCAGCGATCCGTGGAACAACGCGGGCACCGGCCACTCAGGCTTCTGCGAACTCAACTACATGCCCGACCCGGAGGACTCCGCGAAGGCCGAGTCGATCGCGGCGCAGTTCCTCCTGACCCGCGAATGGTGGGCACATCTGGCAGCGGCCGGCGGGCTCGACCCCGCGTCGTTCATCCACACCACCGGGCACCTGAGCGTCGTCTTCGACGGGGACACCGACTACCTGCGGCGCCGTCACGCCACACTGCGCCGGTCGCCGCTCTTCGACCGCCTCGAATTCACCGACGATCCCGCCACCGTCGGCGCATGGGCCCCACTGGTGACCGACGGTCGCGCGCCCGGACCGATCGCCGCCACGCGGCATCCGGACGGGACGGACGTCGACTTCGGGGCGCTGTCGACGGGTCTGCTCGAGACCTCCGGTGCCGAGGTCCTGTTCGGCCATCGGGTGCGCCGGATCGCCCGCGACGCTCACGGCCGGTCCACCGTCACCGGCCGCGGTCGGGCGGGCCGCTTCCGCATCCGCGCTCGGCATGTCTTCGTCGGCGCGGGCGGACAGGCCCTGCGGCAGCTGCAGAAAGCGAAGCTCGACGAGGTGAGCCGCTACGGGGTGCTGCCGGTCGGAGCGGCCTTCCTCCGGTGCGACGCGCCGGAGGTGGTCGCACGGCACGACGGCAAGGTCTACGGGCAGGCCCCGATCGGCGCCCCGCCGATGTCTGTGCCGCATCTGGATCGCCGGACTGTTCGCGGCCGCGACCATCTGATGTTCGGCCCGTACGCAACGTTCAGCACCCGGCTGCTCAAGGGCGGGCACCTGTGGGACTTCTTCGCCACACTGCATCCGCGGAATCTGTGGACCGTGATGTCGGCCGCGGCGACGAACCTGGATCTCGTCCGGTACCTCGTCTCCGAACTGCTCGCGGGGCGCGCGAAACGCTTCGCACAGCTCCAGCGGTACCTCCCCGAGGCCCGCGACGCGGACTGGACCCTGGTGCACGCCGGCCAGCGCGCGCAGCTCGTCACGCCCGGCCCGGGAGTCGCCGGAGTGCTGCAGCAGGGCACCGAGTTGATCGTGAGCGCCGACCGGCAGGTCTCCGGACTGCTCGGCGCATCGCCGGGTGCATCGACGGCCGTGCCGATCATGATCGATCTGCTCCGACGCGCCTTCCCCGCCGAATGGTCGCAGCGGTGGGCAGAGGACCTGCACGCGGCAGTGCCCGATCTGCGCGTCGAGGAGTGGACCCACGACGACGTGCGCCGCGCGACGGCCGAGACCGCCCGCGCACTGCGGCTGCGACCGCCGGCCGAGCACCGCTGAAAGACGAGCGACGGCCCCGCATTCATGCGGGGCCGTCGCAGGCGTCGATCTGGTGCGGAGACTCTACTTCGGTGGCATCCGGATGCCGCCGTCCACGCGGACCACCTCGGCGTTCATGTACGAGTTCGTGATGAGCTCCTCGACCATCGACGCGAGCTCGTCGGGCACGCCCAGACGCTTCGGGAACAGCACGCTCTCGCCGAGCTTGGCCTTGAACGCCTCCGACTCCGGACCCGAGCCGTAGATGGGGGTGTCGATCAGGCCGGGGGCGATGCAGTTCACGCGGATGCCCGCCGCCGACAGGTCGCGGGCGACCGGCAGCGTCATGCCGACCACGCCGCCCTTCGACGACGAGTACGCAGCCTGGCCGATCTGGCCGTCGAAGGCCGCGACGGATGCGAGGTTGACGATGGCGCCGCGCTCTCCGTTCGCATTCGGCTCGTTGCGGCTCATCGCGGTGGCGGCGAGGCGGACCGTGTCGAAGGTACCGATCAGGTTGATCGCGATGACCTTCTTGTAGAGGTCCAGGTTGTGCGCCGAGGCGAACTCGCCGTCGCGGCCGATGGTGCGCTGGGCCCAGCCGATACCGGCCGAGTTGACCACGGCCTTCAGCGGTCCGAGCTCGACAGCCTTGTTGACCGCCGCCTCGATCTGTGCGGTGTCGGTGACGTCGACAGCGACGAAGACGCCGTCGATCTCCTTGGCCAGGGCCTCGCCGTCCTCGGCCTTCAGGTCGGCGATGACGACCTTGGCGCCCCGCGCGGCGAGCCGGCGAGCCGTCGCGGCGCCGATGCCCGAGGCACCTCCGGTCACGATTGCACTTGCTCCATTGATATCCATGTCGGGGAGCATATCTGCCGGTGACCGGCAGCACAGCGCCGGGGCTGAAACACGTTTCAGTCCGCGGCTTCCGCAGGGCCCGATCAGCGGCAGCGGACCACCGGTTCCGGGTCGTATTTGACGGTCCGGGTGTGCCGGTAGGTCTCCTGGCCGGTCTTGAGACTGCGGATGATCCTGGTGTTGGACGCGGTGAAGCCGGGCTGACCGCTGCTGGGCACACAGCTCTGCCCCGCCGGGACCTCCACGGTCGTCGGTGAGGTCGGATCGGTGCGGTCGCCCGTCACCGATTGGACCTCGACCGTCTTGGTGCTCCACATCCGGACGGTGATGGTCGACGGCGTCCACGACGTGTCGATGACGATCCCGTACGGCGTGTTGTTCTTGAACTGCAGATCGATGGCGCCCTCGAACACCGTGGCCTCGCGCGCCTCGGGATAGCGCGAGATGTAGTAGCTGTGCTCGGTGTGGGCGACGTCCTCCAGCCCGGCGAAGTACGAGGCGTTGTACAGCGTCGTGGCGAACTGCGAGATGCCGCCGCCGACCGCCTCGGACGGACGGCCGTGATCGATGATCCCCGACTCGACGTAGCCCTGGGCCGTCCCGCGCGGTCCGGTGTAACCGTTGAGCGAGAAGGTCTGGCCGGGCAGCACCAGCGCGCCGTCCACCTCTTCGGCGACGAGCCGGATGTTCTCCCCCGACGGTCCGCTGAACCCGCCGGTGGTGAACTCGGACACAACTTCCTTCACCCCCAGCTTCTTCGCCCGCTTCGTGTCGACCTTGGGTCGGGTGATCTTGTAGGCCACCCGGCCCGACCGGGAGTCGGCGGAGACAGCCAGCTTCTCGATCTCGGCGGCTGTCCGGGTCCAGTCGACCGCGGCGCCGTCGGACGACGGCACCACGACGGGCGCGCCGCCGGTCAGCCGGAAACTCGCATCGACCGGGGTCGACTCGGTCTTGGCCGCGCGGTCGCCGAGGACTTCCAGCGCCTTCTTGGGATCCACGTGCGGGGTCAGACCGCCGCGGCCGTCGGGCACGAACGACACGAGCGCGCCCGCCTCCCGCGGTGAGACGATCACTCGCGCTCCGCGTCCGGCGAGCGGGACCGCCGACGCCGTCACGTTCTGGGCCGGCCCGTCGAGGGTGGCCTGAACCGTCTCAGCCGAGACGGTCGGCGAGAAGGGCTCCATCTCGAGGTCGATCGGGTGACCGCTGAGCCAGTTGTCGGCGATGGCCTGCTTCGCGGCCTCGCGCTTGATACGCAGTCCCTTGGACGGGAAGTCGCCGACCGGTTGCAGACCGTCGAAATGGACACCGCCCTCGACGGCCGCCTTCTCGAGCGACTCCCGATGCTCGTCGAGCGCCGCGTTGAAGTCGGCGTCGTCGAGCGAGACGACCGGGGCCACATCGCGAGAGAGGCCGATCATGCCGAGGAATCGATCCCAGGGATTGCGCGGCTGGTCCATGAGGCGCGCGAGCGTTGCTTCGACGTCGAAGTCGGCACCGAGCGCGGCCGGATCGATCTGCGCCGAGCCGGAATCAGTACGCACCGAGACCGGGCTGTGTGCGGCCACCGTCAGTCCGGTGAGCTTCGCGCGCGCCTGATCTTCGGTGAGGTCGCCCAGATCGAACTCGGCGATGTGTGCGCCGCGGGCCGTGTGGCCGTGGGTGAGGATCGCGTCGATCCCGAAGATCGCGCCGACGAGCAGCAGCGCGCCGATGAGCGCGCGGGCGACCCACCGGCGGTGATCGGAGCGATCGTCGGAAGAGGTCACAACTGTCGAATCCTAGCCGGGAACAAGAGCTCCGGCTGAACCGCCGGGTCGGGGGTCTGGCGGTTCAGCCGGAGCTATTCGGTTTATAGGTGGCGGGTGCGGGGGCGTTACACATCTGCGGGAAAAACTTCGGAGTTCTCATCGATGATCGCGAAGGCCCCGGTCAGCGCCGTGCGGCGGCCGACCGGGGCCTGCGATCCGATGCGGGGATCAGCCTTCGACGATGGCCGTGACGCCCTGGCCGCCCGCGGCGCAGATCGACACCAGCGCACGACCGCCGCCGTTCTCCTTGATCTGCTTGGCGGCCTGCGCGATGATCCGGCCGCCGGTGGCGGCGAACGGGTGCCCGGCGGCCAGCGAGGAGCCGTTGACGTTGAGCTTGCTGCGGTCGATCGAGCCCAGCGCCCCGTCCAGGCCGAGACGCTCGGTGCAGTACTCCTCCGACTCCCACGCCTGCAGGGTCGCCAGGACCACGGAGGCGAAAGCCTCGTGGATCTCGAAGAAGTCGAAGTCGGCCAGGGTGAGGCCGTTGCGCTGCAGCAGGCGGGGGACCGCGTATGTCGGTGCCATGAGCAGCCCGTCGGGGCCGTTCACGTAGTCCACCGCGGCGGTCTCGGTGTCGCGCAGGTAGGCCAGCACCGGGAGGTTCTTCTCGGCGGCCCACTCGTCGGTGGCGAGCAGGACGGCCGACGCGCCGTCGGTGAGCGGGGTGGAGTTGCCCGCGGTCATGGTGGCGTCGCCCAGGCTCACGCCGAAGACCGGCTTGAGGGTGGCCAGCTTCTCCACCGACGAGTTCGGACGGAGGTTCTCGTCGCGGGTGAGGCCCATGAACGGGGTGATGAGGTCGTCGAAGAAGCCGCGGTCGTAGGCCGCGCCCATCTTCTGGTGGCTGGCGGCGGCCAGCTCGTCCTGCTCGGCGCGGCTGATGCCGAACTCCTTGGCGGTGATGGCGGCGTGCTCGCCCATCGACAGGCCGGTGCGCGGCTCGCCGTTGCGCGGGATCTCGATGCCCAGCTTGGTCGCCAGACCGAGTGCGGCCTTGATCCGGTCCACGGTGCTCTTGGCCCGGTTCACCTCGAGCATCTGCCTGCGCATGTCCTCGGAGACGCCGATCGGGGCGTCGGAGGTGGTGTCGACGCCGCCGCCGATCGCGACGTCGTAGCGGCCTGCGGCGATACCGTCGGCCACGATCTGAATGGCCTGGAGACCGGTGCCGCACGCCTGCTGGACGTCCACCGCCGGGGTGTAGGGCGACAACGACGAACCGAGCACCGACTCGCGGATGAGGTTGAAGTCACGCGAATGCTTGAGCACCGCGCCGCCGGCGACCATGCCGAGTTGCTCGCCCTGCAGGCTGAAACGGCTGACCAGCCCCTGGAGTGCGGCGGTGAACATGTCCTGATTGCTCGCGGTCGCGTACGCGCGGTCTTGACGCGCGAAGGGAATGCGATTGCCGCCGAGGATGGCGACCGGGCGCTGCTGACGGGTTTCCGGCTGGCGGGGCGTGTACGAGGCCACAACTTCTCCTGGAGAGTCTCGGATGTCGACAGATCGACCTTGAGAGTATTCTTACTCCCGAGTAAGTTAATTGTCGACTCCTGAACCTGCGGTACATGTCACAGACGAGCGGGCTACTGCTCGTCTGCGGCATCCGCTTAGGGTCTCCGGCAGGACCGGTACCCGACACGGGACACGGATTCGTTTCACAGACATCGAAGGAGATAGTCGTGGCAGGCAACACCGACCTGTATTCGTCCATCGTCAACAGCGGCCCGGGCGCTTTCATCGCTTCGCGCGTCGGTCTTCCGCAGCCGCCGGCACTGCGTCGGTACTCGCCGTCTCAGCCCGCTCTCGCCGGTCCGGTCCTGCTCGGCGGCGCCGGACGTCTGGTGGAGCCGGTGCGGGAGATCCTCAGCGCGGGCGACGACTACACACTGGTCGAGAACAACGCCGGCGGACGCAGCGCCGACAAGCTCGGCGCCGCGGTCTTCGACGCCACCGGCATCTCCAAGCCCGCCGATCTCGAACAGCTCTTCGAGTTCTTCACGCCGATCATGCGTTCGGTGGGCAACTCGGCGCGCTTCGTGGTGCTGGGCACCACACCCGAGCTGACCGCTGAGCCCGACGAGCACGTCGCGCAGCGCGCACTCGAGGGCTTCACCCGCTCGCTCGGCAAGGAGCTCCGCAACGGCGCCACCGCCCAGCTGGTCTACGTCTCGCCCGAGGCCAAGACCGGCCTGTCCGGTCTCGAGTCGACCCTCCGCTTTCTGCTGTCGGCCAAGTCGACCTACGTCGACGCCCAGGTGATCCGGGTCGGCGCCGCCGACGCCGCTTCGGTGGAGAGCTGGGACAAGCCCCTCGCCGGCAAGGTGGCCCTGGTCACCGGTGCCGCACGCGGCATCGGCGCCACGATCGCCGAGGTGCTGGCGCGCGACGGCGCCCATGTCATCGCCGCCGACGTCCCGGCCGCGGGCGAGGCCCTCAGCGAGACGGCGAACAAGGTGGGCGGCACCGCGCTGCCGCTCGACGTGACCGCCGAGGACGCGGGAGCCAAGGTCGCCGAGCACGTTCTCGAGCGTCACGGCGGCCTGGACATCATCGTCAACAATGCGGGCATCACGCGCGACAAGCTGCTCGCGAACATGGACGCCGGCCGCTGGAACTCGGTCATCAGCGTGAACCTGATCGCACCGCAGACGCTGGTGAACGAGTTGGTCGAGCGCAAGGCCCTCCGGTCGGGCGGCGCCGTGGTCGACGTCTCCTCCATCGCGGGCATCGCGGGCAACCGCGGCCAGACCAACTACGGCGCGTCGAAGGCCGGCGTGATCGGCCTCGTCGACACCTACGCCCCGATCCTGGCTGAGAAGGGCATCACCATCAACGCCGTCGCCCCGGGCTTCATCGAGACCGCGATGACCGCCGCCATCCCGCTCGCCACGCGCGAGGTGGGCCGTCGCATGAATTCGCTGCAGCAGGGCGGACAGACCGTCGACGTCGCCGAGACCGTGGCGTACTTCGCCAACCCGGCGTCCAACGCGGTCACCGGCAACGTCGTCCGCGTGTGCGGTCAGAGCCTCCTCGGCGCCTGACGGGACCCTGCCATGACCAAGACCGTCACTCTGACGTCCCTGCCGGGCGCGGGCCAGATCTACCCGAAAGCCGTGAGCGCCATGCTCCCGGTGATCGGCAAGCCGGCCCGCGTCAGCGCGGACGCGTCACTGCCCGACACCGTCTACCGGATCGAGAACCTGCGCGTCGACGAGGCGCAGCTCAAGGAGTACTGCCGCACCACGGGTCTGCAGTTCGGTGCGCAGGTGCCGTTGACATACCTGTTCGTTCTGCAGTTCCCGCTCGCGATGACCGTGATGGTCTCGCCGGACTTCCCGTTCGGCGCGGTCGGCGCGGTGCATCTGGAGAACCGGATCGAGCGGATCCGGGCCATCGGCGTCGACGAGCCGCTGACCGTCTCGACTCACGCCGAGAACCTCCGGGAGCACCGCAAGGGCATGCTGGTGGACGTGGTATCGGAGTTCCGCGTCGGCCGCGAACTGGTCGCCGTCCAGACCGGCACGTTCCTCAAGCAGCAGCGCACGAGCCTGTCGGACGCCGAACGAGGCCCGGCGCCCAAGGACGTCGCACCGCCGCCGCCCGATCGCGTGGTCAGCGTCGACCTCGGTCTGATCCGCCAGTACGCGAACGCCTCGGGCGACCGGAATCCGATCCACATGGCCGACCTGACGGCGAAGGCCTTCGGCTTCAGCCGCGCCATCGCCCACGGCATGTGGAGTGCGGCCGCCGTGCTCGCGAACGTCGAGGCTCAGCTCCCCGAATCGGTCGTGTACTCGGTCCGCTTCGGGAAGCCGATCCTGTTGCCCGCGAAGGTGAACATGTACACCGACCGGGTGGCCGACGGATACGACCTGTCGATCCTGAACCGCCGCAAGGGCTATCCGCATCTGACCGTCACGACGCGCCCGCGCGTCTGACCGCTTGCCCGCGCTCGGTGAGTCCTCCCCCAGGCTCGCCGAGTCCTCCCCCAGGCTTGTTGAGCGAGCGCAGCGAGTCGAAACGTGTGCATGTCTGTTTCGACTCGCTCCGCTCGCTCAACAGGCCTAAGGAAGAACCCACGCAACTGGCCGAAGGTAGAACCCGCACGACACGCCGCAAGGGCAACTCACCGAGTCCTCCCCCAGGCTCGCTGAGTCCTCTCCCAGGCTTGTTGAGCGAGCGCAGCGAGTCGAAACATGTGCATGTCTGTTTCGACTCGCTCCGCTCGCTCAACTGGCCTAAGGAAGAACCCACGCAACTGGCCGAAGGTAGAACCCGCACGACACGCCGCAAGGGCAACTCACCGAGTCCTCCCCCAGGCTCGCTGAGTCCTCTCTCAGGCTTGTTGAGCGAGCGCAGCGAGTCGAAACATGTGCGCGTCTGTTTCGACTCGCTCCGCTCGCTCAACTGGCCTAAGGAAGAACCCGCTCAACTGGCCTAAGGAAGAACCCACGCAACAGGCCTCAGGAAGAACTCGCTCAACAAGCTTGGGAAGAGTTCGCTCAACTGGCCTGGAAGGCTCACTCAAACCGGGCCCGGCCGGCGTGAGGGATCCGACTATGTCTCGTCGCCGACGGCGTCCTCCGACACTCCGACACCGCGCAGACCGCGCCAGGTGATGCCGAGCAGCAGGTCGGTGGCCGTTTCGAGGTCGATGTCGCCTTCGGCGATCCGGTCGGCGACGGCCTCGCCGGCGCCGACGAGGGCCACCGCCGTCAATTCGAAATCGACGTCGCTCGCACCCTCGGTGGTGGTGCCGCGGCGGATGAGATCAGTGATCATCGAGGTGATTCCCTCGCGGCTCTCGGTGACGATGTGTGCGAACGTCGCGGTCCCGACCGCGACCCGGTAGAGCACTCGCCACGAATCGGAGTTCTGATAGACGAACCGGAGGAACTCACGCACCAGCGTGCGCGCCTGGTCCTTCTGCCTCATCGTGGGATCAAAACCCGCCGACATGGCTTCCATGAACCGGCCGGACTCGCGCGCGATACAGGCGCTGAACAGTTCGTCCTTGGAGCCGTAGTAGAGGTAGAGCATCGGCTTGGATATCTTGGCCTCGGCGGCGATGGCGTCCATCGAGGTATCCGCGAAGCCGTTCGCGGCGAACGCTGAAATCGCAGCATCGAGCATCTGCTGCTCTCGAACTGCCCGCGGCAGCCGCTTGGTTCCGCTAGCCATGACTACAAACTTACCATCGAGTAAGAACGTGTCAGGAGCAGTTCACCACGTGCTTGGCCTTCAGGATCCGGAGCACGGAGCGGTCGATCCGGCGCTGCGACAGCTTCCCGTCCGCGACCGCCTTCTCCAAGGTGTCCAGCACCGAGGTCACGTGATCGGTGGAAAGCCACAGGCCGATGTCCGAGCCGGCGGTGATCGCCTTCAGCACCGCCTGTTCGATCGTGTACTTGTCGGTGATCGCCTTCATGCCGGACAGATCGTCGGAGAAGACGACGCCGTCGAACGCCGGTCCGTTGTACTTCTTGCCGGTGCGCAACATGCCGATCGCCGCCGGACTGATGCTCGCGGGCGTCTCCGGCCCGGTCAGACCCGGAACGATCAGGTGCCCGACCATCACGCCCGCGGTCCCGGGACTGCGCAGCAGAGTCCGGTACGGAACGAGATCGGTGTTCTGCATGTCCGCCAGCGGAGGCGTGGTGACGGCGCCGGTGTGCGAATCCCCCGATGCGTGCCCGTGGCCGGGGAAGTGCTTGTACACGGGCATGATGCCCGCGTCCTGGAGCCCGCGCGCATAGGCACCGGCGTACTCGGTGACCACCTCGGGATCGTTCGAGAACGACCGGTCGCCGATCACCTCGTCGTCGGGCTCGGCACTGACGTCCGCCGACGGAGCGAAGTCGACGGTGACACCGAGCTTCGCCATCTTCTCGCCGGCCGCCTTGGCGAGCTGCCGGACCTGCTCGGGCGTCTTGGTGCGCGCCAGCACACGCGCCGACGGCATGTCGATCCCCAGCGACTTGAGCCGGCTCACTCGGCCACCCTCCTGATCCACGGTCACCATCAGCGGGACCTTCTGGCTCTTCGAGAGCGTGGCGACGGTGCCGTCGCTCAGCATCGACAGGTCGGTCCAACTGCCGACGAACACTCCGCCGATGTGCTCCTTCGCGACCACCCGCCGCGCGTCGGCCCCGTTCTGCACCCCGACCACCAGCAGCTGAGCGAGCTTGTCGCGCAGCTTCATCCCGGCCAGTTCCTCGGAGCCGCACGCGGCGGGAACCGTCGGAGCACTGCTCGAGGCGGAAACGGTCCGCGAACTAGTCGTCGTGTGCGACGACGGTGCGGCCTGATCGCCGGTCGAGTCCGAGCACGCCGCGGAGGCGAAGAGGCCTGCCGTTGCGACGAGGGCGACGAGAGCACGGCTGGGACGTAGATGCGTGAGCGGGCTCATTCACCCAGTGTTTCATGCTCGCTCGCGACGGCCGGATCGGCGCGGCGGACGAAGCCCGGGCGGCGCCGACTGAACTGGTACCTTGGAATCCATGCTGCGTGAACGCCTGATCTATGGTGCCGTCGCCGGAGTGGCCGGCGTGCTCGTCGGCATCGGCGCCGTCTTCCTCGGCGGGCAGCTCGCCTCCGAAACCAAGCCGTCGACCGACGTGAACAGCTTCAACGCCGACAACGGTTTCGTTCAGGGATCGGTGGACTACGGATCCCGCGGCGGCGGAGACGCCAACAACTGACTCGCGCACTCCTCCGCCGGTCCGCTCGGTCGAGTCCCGCAGCAACTGAGCCGGGCGGCCCGGGCCGGATTCTGACGCGGGCGCAGGCACTCATCGTCGCTGTCGTGGCGCTGGCGGTCTGTCTACTCCAGCGCCCCGGCCGCATCTCGCCCGACACCAAGCTGGACCTGACCGCCGATCCGATCGGGTTCCTCACCCGCGCCGCGCACCTGTGGTCGCCGGATGCCCCGATGGGCCAGATCCAGAACCAGGCCTACGGATACTTCTTCCCGCACGGCCTGTTCTTCGCCGTCGGCGAGATCCTGCACGTGCCGCCGTGGATCACTCAGCGATTCTGGTGGGCGATTCTGCTGACCGTCGGCTTCCTGGGCGTGGTCCGTCTCGCCGAGGCGCTGCGCGTCGGGTCGTTCACATCGCGGCTGATCGCCGGTTGGGTCTTCGTACTGGCCCCCCGCGTGATGACCACGCTGGGCACCATCTCCTCGGAGACGCTGCCGATGATGCTGGCGCCCTGGGTGCTGCTCCCGGTGGTCCGGGCTCTCGACGCGTCCGACCCCCGTCCGCTGTGGCGCAACGCGGCCCGGTCCGCATGCGCGGTGGCGCTGATGGGTGCGGTGAACGCCGTCGCCACGGCTGCGGCCGTGGCGGTGTCGGCGATCTGGTGGCTGCTGGCGACTGCGCGGCGCGACCGGGGACGCCGCCGTCGCGGACTGGTCTTCGGCGCATGGTGGGCGGCGGGTCTGGCGATGGCGTGCCTGTGGTGGGTGGTGCCGCTGCTGATCCTCTCGCGGGTCTCCCCGCCCTTCCTCGACTTCATCGAGTCGGCGAGCGTCACCACCGAATGGACCTCCCTCACCGAAGTGCTGCGCGGCACCGACTCGTGGACGCCGTTCGTCTCCCCGGAACGCGCTGTGGGCGCCGTTCTGGTCTCCGAGCCGGCCGCGGTGGTCGCGACCGGCATCCTCGCCGCCGCCGGGTTGGCCGGTCTCACGATGCGGGCGATGCCGCACCGCCGCCGCTTCCTGACCATCCTGGTGATCGGCCTTCTCGCCCTGTGTCTCGGATATCCGGGAGCACTCGGCTCGCCCGTGCGTGAGACGGTCATCGCTTTCCTCGACGGTCCGGGCGCCGCGCTGCGCAACATCCACAAGTTCGATCCGCTGGTCCGGCTCCCCCTCGCGATGGGAATCGCGCATCTGCTCGCGCGTGTCCGTGTCCCGATCCGCAGCCGCGGTGCCGAACGAGGGGTGGCCGCCGCACTGGTGGTGGTGATCGCCGCGTTCGGCTCCGGGTCGTTGCTGTGGACCGGCGGGCTGGCACCGGCCAAGAGCTACCGCGCGGTCCCCGACTACTGGCAGCAGACGGCCGACTGGCTCGACGCCGCGCAGGCCGGCTCCTCGACTCCGTCGCGCGCCCTGGTGGTCCCGGGAGCGCCCTTCGCCGACCAGATCTGGGGTCTCACGCGCGACGAACCGCTGCAGGCGCTGGCGCACTCGCCGTGGGCCGTCCGCGACGCGATTCCCCTGACGCCTCCGGGCGCCATCCGCGCGATGGACTCGGTGCAACGGGCGCTGAGCTCGGGCCGCGGATCACCCGGACTGGCCGCGACACTCGCCGAACAGGGTGTCGGATACCTGGTGCTGCGGGCCGATCTGGACGCGGTGACGTCACGGTCGGCACGACCGCTGCTGGTGGCGCAGGCGATCCGCAACTCACCCGGACTGTCGGAGGCGGCCCGGTTCGGTCCCGACGTCTCACCGCCGACGCTCGACGGCGTGGTCGTGGACGACGGACTGCGTCCGCCGATGCCGGCGGTGACGGTCTACCGGGTCGGACCTCCCGACGGCACCGGTGCCACGACCGCCGGCGCGCCCGGACTGGTGGACGTCGGCGCGATGACGCGGGTGACCGGCGGACCGGAGGCCCTCGCCGCGGTGGAGGACGCCCGCAGCCGAGCCGGAGAGGAACCGCTGGGTCCGGCGCTGCTGACCGCGGACGCGAGGCGCGCGGGCCTGCCCGACGCTCCGGCGGTGGTGACCGACTCCCCCGTCGACCGGGAGACCGACTTCGGGCGGGTCGACGACCATTCCTCGGCTATTCGCGGCCCCGACGATCCCCGGCTGACCAAGAACGCGGCGCCGGACTACCCGGTGCCGGGCCAGCCGCTGGTCCGCGCGCAATGGCTGCTCGACAACCAGCCGGGCATGGTGCGCGTGACCAGTTCGGGCTCGGCCGCCGACGCGACGCAGCCCGGCCGGACGTCGCCTGCCAATTCCACCGCCGCCGCCTTCGACGGCGATCCGGACACCGCCTGGGTCAGTCGCGGTCTGGAGTCGGCGGTCGGCAGGTGGCTCTCGATCGACTTCACCCATCCGCAGGACGACCTCGCGGTGACCGTCACGACGGCCAAGGCGCTCGGGCCGGACGTCTCGACGCTGCTGGTCTCGTCCGATTCCGGCAGCACCGTGGCTCAGGGAGTGAAACCCGGAGTGCCGACCCGGATCCTGGTGCCGTCGGGGCCCACGTCGAGCGTCCAGGTCCGCGCCATCGACACCGCCGACGGCTCGGCCGGTAATCAGT
Organism: Gordonia sp. LUNF6; assembly: GCF_047041125.1. Lineage (NCBI taxonomy): Bacteria > Bacillati > Actinomycetota > Actinomycetes > Mycobacteriales > Gordoniaceae > Gordonia > Gordonia sp. LUNF6. The sequence goes on along the minus strand of NZ_CP178181.1, from coordinate 382,737 downwards.
TCGCGATCGCCGAACTGTCGGTCGCCGACGCGAACACCGGTGTCCCGCTGTCGATCCGGCAGCGCACGGTGCTGCCGACACTCGACGCCGCAGACGACGTGTCCGGCTGGGTGCTCTCCCCCGAACTCGGTCCGATCCCGGATTGCGTCACCGCGGCGGACGGCCGGGTGCGCTGCTCGCCGGCGGTGGGGTTGAGTCCGGAGACGCCGGGCGTGTTCTCCCGGACCCTGTCGGTGCCGTCGCAGACCGACGCCGATGTGCATGTCACGCTGCGACCGAAGGCCGGCGGTGAACTCTCGGATCTGCTGGCCCGCACCGGCGTGATCCGCGCGGAGGCGCAGTCGTCGGTGGCCGATCCGCGCGGCAACGCATCGGCCGCCGTCGACGGTGATCCGAACACCACGTGGACCGCACCGGATCCGGACACGTTCCCGAAGGGAAGGAAACCCGTTCTGACCCTTCATCTGCCCGCCCCTCGCGAAGTGTCCGGGATCCGTCTCCAGACGCCCGCGGACTATCCGGCGCACCCGACCCGCGTGGCCGTGGAGTTGCGGGACGGTGATCGGACGGTGGTGCGGACGACAGCGCGGGTCGGCACGGACGGGGTGCTGTCGGTTCCCGCCGCCCGGGCCGACACCGTGGTGCTGACGATCGAGGAGCAGAGCGATCTGATCGACGTCAACGATCTCGGTTTCGCGAAGGACGCACCGGTCGGCATCAGCGAGGCCCAAGTGCTGCCGGGCGGCCCGAACGTACCCGACGACGACCATCGCATCATCGAGATCGGCTGCGCCACAGACCCGTCCGGCCCGTACGGCATGGGTGTCACGGCAGCCGGCCAGATGCTCCGACTGCATGTCCGCACCACGGTGGGCGCGCTGCGCCTCGGCGAGAGCGTATCGGCGACCGCGTGCCCCGGCCCGTCGCTGCGACTGCCGGCGGGTGAGCAGGAGGTCGCGGTGAATCCGGGACGCGCCTTCACCGTCGACGCGGTGACCCTCCGGCGTCCCGGCGCGGAGGCCTCCTCGCCTGCGGTGACACACCCGCAGGTGACCGAATGGGCGCCCACGGACCGGAGGCTGACGGTGGACGCCGCCGACACCGACCGCATCCTGTTCGTTCCGGAGAGCACGAATCCCGCCTGGCATGCACGCGCCGACGGCCGAGAACTGAAGCCGGTCGTGGTGAACGGCTGGCAGCAGGGCTGGATCGTGCCGGCGGGAACGGGCGGCACCGTCGCGCTCACCGTCGACCTCGACTCGCCGTACCGGTGGGCGCTGGGCGCCGGTCTGGCGCTGGTGGTGGTTCTGTTCGCCGTCGCCTTCGGTCCGAGGTTCGGACGGCGCCGCTGCGAGCCGGCCGTGCGGCCGGACGACGGCGTGCGCGCCGGACGAGGCGCGGTCGCCGCGGCGTCCGCCGCGGCCCTCGCGGCGGCGTTCCTGCTGACCGGCTGGCCGGGGGCGCTGATCGCGGCGGCGACCGGGGCCGTCACCTGGCGGCTCTCCGCCCGCCTACGACCGGCGCTGACGTTCACGGCGATGCTCGCGGCGACGGTGGTGCTGGCCGCGGGGCCATGGCATTCGGGCACCGCCTACACCGGCTACAGCGGCTGGGCCCAGGCGTTCGCGCTGATCGCCGTCAGCGCGGCGGTGGCGGCGGCGCTGTTCGGCCGGCCGCGGTGACGCCGGCGCGTTCCGGCGTCGGTTCGTCGGCGGGCACCTCCGCGGCCCGTCGCTTCTCCCGCGCCGCCAACCGCGCCCGGAGCGGTTCCTCGACGAACGCGTAGCTGGCGGCCGAGAGCGCGACGGTGATGATCACCGTCAGCAGCCACACAGATACGAAGTGACCGTCGAACATCGGAATGCCGAACAGCCCGAAGACCACGCTCAGCACCGCGAGATGCCAGATGAAGATGCCGTACGACCATCGGCCGAGCGCGTTCATCAACCGAGAGTCGAGGAAGACGAACGGGCCGTCGGACAGCACCAGCGGCGCCAGCACCGCGAATGCGGCGACGGCGCCGAGCACCATCTTGGCCACGTAGGCCAGGTGAGTCATGTCGCCGAGCCCGACCGGTCCGGCGATCGGCGTGCACGCGAGTCCGTACGCGACGACGAACACCACGAGCATCACCCGGCGGTCGGCGCCGAGCCGCACTGCGCGCGATCGGCGGTCGAGCCGGCCGATGGCGAGGGCGGCCGCGATCTCCGACAGCACCAGACCCACGGCGAACCACGGCAGGTACCCGAGCACCCAGTTGCGCGCCTCGACACCGGCGGGAAGCGCGAACAGTCGCGTCGCCCAGGTCCACCCGAGGCTGACGATCGCGACCCCGACGATGATCGGGATGCGGCGGCGGGCGGCGGCACCCCGTACCCGGTACAGCGCGAAGCCGATCACCGGCAGAAGCAGGTAGAACGCGACCTCCACCGACAGACTCCACATCTGGGTGAGGCCGGGCGCGAGAGTGAGGGGGACGAACACCTGGGTGAGGGTGAGATTGGCCAGCCAGACCGTCGCCGAGGCGCCGCGCGCCTGCGGCAGCAGAGCCAGCACCGCGACCACCACCAGCGCGTACGCCGGCCAGATGCGGACGAAGCGATGTCGGAGATAGCGGCGCACGGCGGGCCGAGGAGCCCCGTCGTCGCGGGCCGCCGCGGCATACGGGCGCCACAGCAGGAATCCGCTGAGCGCGAAGAACAATGCGACGGCGAGGTCTAGGCGGCCGAGGATCTCTCCGAGCACCGGCCACTGCGTCACCCGAGTCTGGAAGGCGACGTGCGTCGTCAGCACGCCGAGCGAGGCCACGGCGCGCAGGCCCTCCAGTTGGGGGTAGAAACGCCGGGCCGGTGCCGGCTGCGAGTCAGACATGTCCTGCCCAGGGTAAGCCGAGCGAGGGCGGCGGCGGGAGCCCGGACGAGCGGCCGGCCCCCTCACATACAGTCGACGCTGTGTCTGACGCCGCTCCCGACAGCCCCCGGACCGGGCCGCGCTGGTCGACCCGGGACCTCATCGCCCCGACCGCGTTCTTCCTCGGCGCACTGTTGCTGGCGGCGGCGGTCGCGATGGGCCCGATCATCGGTCCCGGCCTGAGGAAGCTGCCGCTGAGCGTCGACCAGACATGGATCGCCGACTCCTCCGACGACACGACGGTCCTCGACCGCTGCTCCATCGACTCGCCCGCGGCGAGAGTGCTCGAGGCGCATCTGCAGCAGCGCCGCCGGACGGTCGCGGTGAGGCCGTCGGACTCCGACGTGGTCACACTGCAGGCGGCCACGGCGCTGGGCGTGGACTCGTACCTCGTCGACGGCAGGGCCCAGGACGCCGAGCGAGTCTGCGCAGAGCCCACGTTGGCCGCGACCATCGACCGGGTGACGGTGAACCGGGTGACGGCGTCGCCGACCGGGCGGTCGGAGATCCAGTACGACGACAAGCACGCCGCCGTCGCCGTCCCCGACCGCCGGGGTCGCACTTACGCACTGCCGTACGGCTTCGACGATCCCGGCGACTACTTCGACGTCACCACCAGGCAGACGGTTCCTCTGCAGGCCGCTGGTGAGACCGAGATCGACGGCCGCAGGGTGGTCCGGCTGCGCGCGGTGATCCCCGACACCGACCTGGGCGCGCTGGGAACCGATCCGCGCGGAGTGATCACCCGCCCGGCCTCGTGGTTCGGCACCTTCCCCGGAGTGGCGCCGAGCCGACGACTGACCGCCAGCCTCCATCACCGCGCCACTCGGGACCTGTTCGTCGACACGGCGACCGGCGTGGTGGTGGACGAGCGGATCGAGATCGAGGAGGAGTACCGGTTCGCGCCGGGCGAAGCCGGGTCGAATCCGGCGCTGACGGGATTTCGCCTGCCCAATCTGAGCACCGTCCTCACCGGTGATCGGCAGAGCCGGATCGACGGGGCCGACGCCGCCCGGCACCGCGCCCGCCCGGTGACGCTGGTGACGCGGACCCTGCCCGTCGCACTCGGCGCCGTGGGCGTGCTGGCGCTGATCGGCGGAGCGGTGTACGTCTACCGCACCGGCGTGCGGAACGGGCGAGAAGACGACGGCGTCAGGAAGCGGTGAGCCAGGCGCCGGTCGCGGCCACCGCGCAGGCCGCCGCCCCGGCGGCGACGGCGACGAGTCCGGCCACCGAATCGACCGCGGTCAGGATCACCGACACCTCCACCACGAGGACTACGAGCGCCGGGATCGCACCCCGCGCGCGGTCGCGAGCGATCGCGGTCAACAGCATCAGCTGCAGCACCGCGAGCAGGGCTCCGGTGAGCGCGAACAACCACATCAACCCCGCCACCGGCCGGTAGTCGTCGGAGATCACCACGGGCACCAATCCGCCGCCGACTGCGGCGATCAGGGTGGTGACCAGACCCGTCAGCGCGAGGACGCCGACCGCGCCGCGGAGAGCGGCGGCCGAACGCACCGGGTCGGCCAGCCTCGGGTACACCACCACGCCGATGGCCTGCGGCAGCCAGAACGCCGCCTTGGTGGCGACGGCGCCGAGCGCGTAGACGCCCGCGTCCCCGGCGGTCAGCACCGATCGGGACAGCAGCAGATCCACCGACACCGCGACGATCATCACGAACTGCACGCCCGACGCGGCGACCACCGCCGACAGCGTGAGCCGCGACCCGGGAACTGCCGCGCCTCGGGAGCGTCCGGCCGGACCGATCGCGGCTGCGGCGACCGCGGCCACCAGCGCCGCCGCGACGGCCGTTCCCAGCGTCCCCGCCGCGAGCGCGCCGGCCGCGTCCGCCCCCGCGTACACCGCGCCCACCACGGGCACCGACCGCAGGAGCCCGACGCCGGCGAGCACCGCCCCGAGCAACCGGAACCGCCCCGCCCCCTGAAGCAGCCCCTGGCCGCCCGAGACCACCGCGAGCGGTGCGGCACCGGCGAGCGCTGCCGCGGTGGGTCCGAGATCGGTGTGCGCGATCCTCATCATCGCGGCCACCGCGAGCACCGACACCAGGGCGACGACGCCGAAGACCACGCCGATCAGCCTCCACAGCCGACGCGACGGCGTTCCCCGCACCACCTCGCGCGCCACCACCGCCTGCAGAGCCAGCGCCGGCACCGAGGCGATGAGCATGGCCGCGTTGAGAACCGAGAACTCGCCGAAGGCGTCCGGCCCCAGCACACGGCTCGCCGGAACCTGCACCACGTACGCCAGCAGATTGGCCAGGAGAGAACCCGCGGTGACCCAGCCGACCGACCGCACGGTGGACCCGCGGCGGGGCGTGGCGGCGTCGACCATGCTGACCAGTGTGCCCGGCCGCTGCGCGATAGACTGCATCGGCAGTATCCGTAGCTGATCGAGACGAGCGCTAAGAGTCGATGTACGACACCGAACCATTCAACGAGCCCGACCCCTCCGATGTCGGGTCCCGCATCGACCCGGTACTGGCCCGCAGTTGGCTCCTGGTGAACGGGGCGCAGTACGACCGGTTCGAGGCCGCGTCGCGCTCCCGCGCCGACATCGTCATCCTCGACATCGAGGACGCCGTCGCACCGAAGGACAAGGACTCCGCCCGCGACAACGTGGTCCGCTGGCTCGCCGACGGTCACTCCGACTGGGTTCGCATCAACGGCTTCGGAACCCCGTGGTGGGCGGCGGATCTCGCCGCGCTGGCCGGGACGTCCATCGGCGGGATCATGCTGGCGATGGTGGAATCGGTCGATCACGTGACCGAGACGGCCCAGCGTGTCCCGGGCGTGCCGATCGTCGCGCTGGTCGAGACCGCCCGGGGCCTGGAACGGATCAACGAGATCGCCTCGGCCAAGGGCACCTTCCGCCTGGCGTTCGGCATCGGCGACTTCCGCCGCGACACCGGTTTCGGTGAGCAGCCGACCACGCTGGCCTATGCGCGGTCACGGTTCACCATCGCGGCCAAGGCCGCCAACCTGCCGTCGGCCATCGACGGCCCGACCGTCGGTTCCAGCGCCCTGAAGCTGTCGGAGGCGACGGCCGTCAGCGCGGAGTTCGGGATGACGGGCAAGATCTGCCTCACCCCCGACCAGTGCGCGTCGGTCAACGAGGGGCTGTCGCCGTCGCACGACGAGATCAAGTGGGCGCGTGAGTTCTTCACCGAGTTCGAGGCGGACGGCGGCGAGATCCGCAACGGCTCCGACCTGCCTCGGATCGCCCGTGCCACCAAGATTCTGGAACTGGCCCGCGCATACGAGATCGTCCCGAGCGACTACGGGATCAACGACCACATGCCCGCACCGACCGACACGTACCACTTCTGATCCGACGGCAGTGCGGTGACCGCCACCTCCACGCGCACGCCCGCGCAGACCGGGGCGGCGGTCTACGCGGTCAGCGCTCTGCTCACCGCCCTGATCTGCGCGCCCCTGGTCGGGAACCACCTGCTCTACCGGGACGCGGTCGCGACTCCGCAGTCGCCGCTGACGGCCGCCGCGCTCGGCATCGACGGCACGGCGCCGCGAGCGGTCCCGCAGGACGCGCTGCTCGCCCTCGGCTCGCGTCTCGTGGACGGCGGCCTCCTGGTGGCCGGCCTGACGATCCTGGCCGTCTTCGCGGCCGGAGCGGGCTACGGGCGGCTGGCCCGCAGGCTCGTCCCGCGCGCCGCCACCGCCGGTGCGGTGGCCGCCGCCGTCGTCGGGATCTGGAATCCCTACGTGGCAGAGCGCCTGCTGCAAGGGCATTGGAGTCTGCTGGCCGGCTACGCCGCCCTCGGGTGGACGGTGTGCGCGGTGCTCGACCTGGCCGACGGCCGGCGGTCGTGGCGCCAATGGGCCGGTCTCGCCGGGATATTCGCGGCAGCCGGCCTGACGCCCACCGGTTCGCTTCTGGCCGGGATCGTGGCGGTGGCCACCGCGGCGGCGGTGCGGCTGCCGATCCGGACGGCGGGACTCGCCGCGGGATGCTGGCTCATCACCGCCTCTCCCTGGCTGGTGGCCTCCGCGGTCGCGTCGGACGTCGGGTCCTCCGGCGGCGCCGCGGTGTTCGCGCTGCGTGCCGAGCCGGGGCTCGGGCTGCTCGGCACCGCCCTCGGGCTCGGCGGCATCTGGAACGCCGACGCCGTCCCCGCCAGCCGCACCACCCCCTGGGCCCTGGTCGCGACACTGATGCTGCTGGCGGTGGTGGCGGTCGGCACCGGCGCCCTGGTCCGGATGCGCCGGGAACTGAGCCCCGCGGTCGCCGGGCAGGCACTCCTGGCGGCGGTCGCGATCGCGGCGGTGGTGGTCGCTGCGACACCGCCCGGACTGGCGGTGATGGACGTCCTGTTGGCGCATGTGCCCGGTGCCGGGCTGCTGCGCGACACGCAGAAATACCTCGCGCTCGCCGTCCCGTTCGTCGCGGTCGCGGCGGCGGCCGCCGTGACCGCACTGCGCGCACTCGTACCGGCCGGCTTCGCCGCAGCGGCGGTGATCGCACTGATCGTGGCACCGCTCCCCGACCTCGCCTGGGGTGTGGGCGGCAAGATCCGGCCGGTGATCTACCCCGACGACTATGCCCGGGTGACGGCGCTCGTCGGCCACGACACGGACGGCGCCCGCGGCTCAGTGGCCCTGTGGCCCGGCGACGCCGTGCGACGGCTGTCGTGGGCCCGGGGGCCGTCGCTGTCTCCGCTCCCGCGCATGCTGGACGCACCGGTGATCGGTTCGGGCGAATTGACCGTGGACGGGACGACGGTGGACTCCCCCACCGGCCGGACGGCGCAGGTCCTCGACGTTCTCCGAGACGGAGGCGACCCGCAGCGGTTGGCACGGCTCGGCGTCGGCTGGGTGGTGGCCGAGGAGTCGGACCCGCCCGCCCGGCTGGCCGCAACCGCTCCGGCCTACTCGGGCGAGCATCTGACCGTGTACCGGATTCCCGGTGCCGTGGCCGCGCCCGTTCCGGCGACCGCCGCGCGGGCGGCGGCATTCGCGGCCCTGGTCCTCTGGATCTGTTCGGTGGCCGCCGGTCTCGCCGCGGCCGTCGTCCGTCGAAGGGCCCCGGAGACCGAGGAAGACGAAGCGGCTCAACGGAAGTGACGCGGCGAGCATGCCGCAGAAACACGCCAGTGCGCCACCCTCGCGTTCGGATCGAGCGCGGGGGTCGCGCACTGGCGTCGGTGCACCCGGTCCGGCACGTCGCTGAAGCACCCCTCGGTCAGTCGGCGGAAATCCTCCGTGTCCCAGCCGATGTCGCAGCTCCAGTTGTCGTGTCCGGCTAAACCGGTCCACCGGTATGTAACCGTATACTCTGAAGTAATATCGCGCAAGCGCGCTCGGTTACCATATGTGCCGAATACGACCACATCAGAGCGCATTTCTCATACACCGAGGGGGCGGCGATGGCCCAGCAGGCCAGGGCTGTGGAGACACGTCGTCAGATCGTGGTCGCCGCCGCGAATCTCTTCAGTCGCGTCGGCTACGAACGGGCGCGACTGAACGACATCGTCGGCGAATCCGGCCTCACCCGCGGCGCGATCTACTTCCACTTCCAGTCGAAGGACGACCTCGCGGCGATCGTCGTCGACGAATTCCAGGCCACCTCGATGAGGGCGGTCGGAACCATCGCGCAGACCGACACCTACGGCATGCGACAGCTCGTGATGCTGTGCCGGGAGATGGGCCGCCTGCTGGTGGACGACCCGGTGGTCCGCGCGGGCATCCGCCTCATCATCGAACTGCATTCCGGCGAGGCCCCGATCCCCGTGTACCTCGCGTGGATCGAAGCGATCAAGTACTTCGTCACGAAGGCCGTCGAAGACGGCGACGTGCCGCCGGACACCGACGCCGAGGAGGCCGCCGTATTCGTCACCGAGTCGTTCGTCGGCGCCCACGTCCTCTCCTACGCTGTGTCGGGCCACGACGATCTGCCCGCACGCATCGACCGGCTCGCCGACTACCTGGTGACGGCGCTGATGCCCGACGAACGCATCGCCGCGCGCTCCGATCTGCTCGGGGCACGCTGGACTCCGCCGACCGAACCCGGCGCCTGAGTCAGCCGCACACCTCGTCGAAGACCGCCGCGAACCCGTCCGCGGTTCCCGCCCAGGAGAACTGCTCTGCACGGTCCCGTGCGGCCTCCCCCAACGCGCGCCGCCGATCCGGGTCGGCCGCGAGGGCCGCGGCGGCCCGGGCGAGTTGGACGGCGTCGTCCACCAACACGCCGGTGACCCCGTCGACGATGGAGTCGGCCAGCCCCGCCGAACTGCGATAGCCGATCGTCGGAACCGCGTGCTGTGCGGCTTCGATCACCGCCAGCCCCCATCCCTCCTTCCGCGACGGCATCAGATGGACGTCGGCGGCGGCGAGCAACTCGTGCTTGCGCCGATCGCTCACGTGCCCGTGAAAGCTGACCTGGTCGACGACTCCCAGAGACTGCGCCTGCGCGCGCAGCCGGCCCGCCCACCATCCGTCCCCGACGACGTCCAGGTGCACGTCCGCGCCCGCGGCGGACAGCGTGGCCACCACCTCGAGCGCGTCCTCGATCTGCTTGTGCGGCACCAGCCTCGAGACGGCGATCAGGCGGAGACCGCCCGACCGCCCGGTCACATCGATACCGTTCGGCACCGGGTCGACTCCGCCGCGCACGACGGTGATGCGGTGCCGGTCCACACCGAGACCGGTGAGTTCGGCCGCGGATGGTTCGGAGACCGTGATGTAGCGGTTCCGGCGGTGGATCCGCGGCGCGATCCTCGACTCGATCCACCAACCCACCCGGGCCAGGACCGGCCCCGCCACCGGCCACTGCTCCCGATGACAGTGGTGGACCAGGACCACGGTCGGCGCGGGAGCGACGAGGCGCGCGAAGAAGGGAACGCCGTTCTGGGTGTCGACGACGACGTCGGGCCGATACCCGGCCAGCCGTCCCCGTCCCCAGCGGGCCGCGGCGACGGTGGCCAGAGCCCGCGGGTACACGGTGAGCCGACCCCCCGCGCGGACGATGCGCACCCCGTCGACCGTCTGCTTCCTCGCAGCACCGGGATAGTGGGCGGTGAGCAGGGTGACGCGCGAACCCCGGGCGGCGAACTCGGCGCCCACGCGTTCGAGGTAGCGTTCGCTGCCCCCGCCCTGGGGATGGCCGGTGTCACGCCAGCACAGCAGCAGGACATCGGTCGGGACGCTCATTCGTTCCAGCGTATGCGAACCTGGCTGCATGCCGCGTTCCCGGTTCCCCGCTCCCGCCGCCGCCTTCGGTCGGCACGCCACGATCCGTCGTTCGGTGCGGCTCCTCGACGCCTTCCGGTACGAGCAGTCCGACCCGGCCCGGTTCTATTCGGCGCTCGCACACGACACCGCCGTGATGATCGACTCTCTCCACCCCGGCCCGCTGCGGGGCGCCACCGTGCTCGACGTCGGGGGCGGGCCCGGGTTCTTCGCCGACGCCTTCCGCGATCGCGGTGCCGCCTATCTGTCGGTGGAACCGGACGCGGGAGAGATGGCGGCCGCCGGGATCGACCAACGGTCGGCGGTCCGCGCGCAGGGCGAGCATCTCCCGTTCCGGACCGGAAGCGTCGATGTCTGCTACTCGTCGAACGTCGCCGAGCACACTCGGACCCCGTGGGCGATGGCCGACGAGATGGTCCGGGTCACCCGGCCGGGCGGAACGATCGTCCTCAGCTACACCCTCTGGTGGGGTCCGTTCGGCGGCCACGAGATGGGACTGACTCACTACCTCGGCGGCCACCGCGCCGCGCGCTGGTACACGCGGCGCACCGGTCACCTGCCGAAGAACCTCTACGGAGTGTCGCTGTTTCCGATCACCGCTGCCGCGGGACTGCGCTGGGCACGATCCACAGCCGACGCCGAACTGCTGGCCGCCATTCCGCGCTATCTCCCCAGGTTCGCATGGCCAGTTGTGCACATCCCCGTGGTCCGCGAGGCGGCAGCGACCAACCTGGTCCTCGTGCTCCGGAAAAACTGAGGTCAGGGGCGGTTTCGGGACACGCTTCCCACACCTGAATCCATCCACACTGTGGAAATTACATGTGTGTAATTCATGCACATTGTGGATGAAGGTTGTGGATAACTGTGGATAACATATCCCGAACAGGTGTTTGAGCACAATACGAAACGAGGCACGCCGCGTAACGCGGCGTGCCTCGCAGGCAGACGGACCGGTCTAGCGCGGCAACCGTCCCGCGCAGCGGAGCGGACCGCCGCGGCTGGTGCTCGACGAGATCATGTCGTCGCCCTGCAGAATCGTGCACGTGACCGGACCGCGCACCACGATCGCTGTCATCTCGACCTCGCGGTCGGGCACGACCGTCTTGGCCGACCACGGAGTCCCCGTCGCGGCGACCACCACCCGACCGCCGGAATCGCGATAGGCCAGAGCCACCACGTCGCCGTCTCCGGTGAGCTGATAGGTGACCGAGCCGGGCTCCACCCGCGGGGTGGTCCGGGTCGGCGTCGGCTTCGGCGACGAGATCGTCTCACTCTCCTCGCTGGTGGTCGTGACGGTGGTCGGCGTCGCCGAGGGCCGGTCGGTTCCCGAGTTCGGCGAACCCGACCGGAACACCAGGAACCCGACGGCCGCCAGGATGATCACCGCGAGGACGACGATCAACGACAGGACCACCGTGCGGCCGCGGCCCGAGGGCGAGGGGCTAGTCATGCCGACCACCGTATACCCGGTGCGAGAAGCCCCTCATTCTGCGGTGATGGCCTCGAGCGGGCGGGTGCGAGCGGCGGTCACCGCAGGCCACAGCGCTGCGATCACCCCGACCACCGCGGCTCCGACCAGCGTCCCGCCGATCAGCGCCCACGGGATCACCACGCCTTCCAGACCCCAGTACGCCAGCGTCCGCACCAGCGGGATGCCGATCGCGAGACCCAGCACGGTGCCCAGCAGCGCCCCGAACACCGCGATGTACGTCGACTCGAGGTAGATCGTGCGGCGCACCTGCGCCCGGCTCATGCCCACCGCACGCAGCATGCCGATCTCCTGTCTGCGCTCCACCACCGACAGCGCGAGCGTGTTCACGATGCCGAGCACCGCGATCACCAGTGACAGGGCCAGCAGCGCGTACAGCGTCGCCATCATCTGGTCGATCTGCGAGGAGATCGAGTTCTTGAACTGATCGCGATCCTGCACCTGGGCGGTGAGGTACTCAGCGGTGGCGTCCTCGAGTTGCTTACGCAGGTCGGCCGCCCTCACCCCGGGCTTCGCGGTCACCAGCACCGGGCCCGCGATCCGCTTCATCGCGACCGGCATGAGCTGCTCGTACGTCGGCCAGCCCACCATCGACGACGCGATCGCCTGGTTGTCCTCGAAGATCCCCGTCACCTCGGTGGCGACCTCGTCGCCGGTACCGCTGGTGAAGGTGACCGTCTGCCCCAGTTTCCAACCGTTGTCGCGCGCTTGCGAGGAACTGATGAGGAGCCCGTCGTCCGGCAGATCCAGGCTGCCCTCGAGCACGTTGATGGACGCGACGTCACCGATCGAACCACCGTACGGGGAGGTCACGTAGGTGTCCTTCCCGTCGTAGCGGGCCTCGCCGTATGCCTGCGCGACCACCTTGTCCGCTCCCGGAGCCTCCTTGACCGCGTCCACCACCGAGAGCGGCAGCGGCATGTTGTTGGTGCCGGTGACGATGAAGTCGGCGCGGATGCCCTTGTCGACCGACGAGTCGACGGTGCCCTTGAACGACCATCCGAGAGTGCCGATCACCACCACGAGCATCAGGCCGAGGGTGAGTGCGAACGCGGTGGCCGCGGTACGCCGGGGGTTGCGGACCGCGTTGGTCCTGGCCAGTTTGCCGACGGTGCCGAAGGGCTTCTGGAAGAGGGCGCCGAACGCGCCCACGACGGGCTGGGAGATGGCGGGTGCCCCCAGCACCACGGCGATCACCGCAAGGAGCGCCCCGATTCCGACGATGGTGGCCGAGCCGGCCCCCTCCCCGAGTCCGCCGATCACCAGCGCGATGACGCCGAGGACACCGAAGACGGCCGCCAGCAGGGTCCGGACGCGGAGCGAGCCGGCGCCGGGTTCCACGGTGCTCTCGCGCATGGCCTCCACCGGCGGGATGCGCGAGGCTCGGCGTGCCGGAATCCATGCGCTGAGCAGGGTGACGACGACTCCGACGAACACCGCGGAGATGATCGCGGCCGCGCCGACCTGGATGCCGTTGGACGGCAGGCCCTGCGATTGGGTGTACGCGAGCAGGCCTGCGGCGATCGCGACACCCAGCGCCAGACCGATCAGCCCGCCGATGACGCCGACGATCAGCGCTTCGAGCAGCACCGACCGGGAGACGTTCTCCCGGCTCGCGCCGATCGCGCGCAGCAGCGCGAGCTCACGGTTCCGCTGGGCGACGATCATCGAGAAGGTGTTGTAGATGATGAAGGTGCCGACCAGCAGGCCGATCGCGGCGAAAGCCAGCAGGATGGCCCGGAAGATCGTCAGGAACTGCTGGATGCTCTCCTTCTGGTCCTCGCGCACCTGTTCGCCGGTGCGGACCTTGTACAGCTGATCGAAGTCGGTCTTCCCCGATCGGGCGACCACGTCGGCCAGATGGGCGTGGACGGCGTCGCGCAGTTGGTCGTCGGACACCCCGGGACGGGCCGCGAGGTCGACGGTCGAGACGTACTTGCCATCCGAGAACAGCTTGGCGGCGGTCGCCTGGTCGAAGAGCACCCCGACATAACCGCCGGTGGACGACGGCATGTCGGTGAGACCGACCACGGTGACGTCCATCGGCGGGGCCAGCCCGGCTCCGACGACCACCTTCGTCCGGCTCCCGACCTTGAGCCCGCCCTTGTCGGCGGCCTGGGAGTTGACCGCGATCTCATCGGACTTCTCCGGTGCGCGGCCCTCGCTGAACTTCATGTCCTCGCCGACCGCCTCGTCGGGCGGGAGGTAGCTCATGCCGACGCTCGGCGCTCCGCCGGTCTGGACGGCCCGGCCGGACGAATCGGCGAGCGTCACCGGCCCGGAGTTCGAGGCGGCCACCCGTTCGATTCCGAGCTTCTGCTCGTTCTTCTTCAGATCGTCGACGATCGTCACGGGCACGCCGGGTGCTTCGTTGCCCGCCGCGGTGATCTCGACCGCGACTCCCTGCGCGACGTTGTCGAAGATCGAGTTGAAAGCGGTGGCCACGGTCGAGGTGAAGATGACCGCGCCCGCGACGAAGCTGGTGCCCAGCACCACCGAGAACACCGTCAGGATCAACCTGATCTTGTGAGACGCAAGGCTTCTCAGAGAAACCTTGCGCATGACGTTGGCAGCCATCGGTTCAGTTCACCTCGCCGGATCCGGCGGGACGCGCCGACTGCCCGTGGTCGTCCTGTCCCGGTGCCGAGTCGTCGAGATTGCGCATCACCTCGAAGACGTCGTCGGCGGACGGGCGCTGCAGTTCCCGGACGATCTGGCCGTCGGCCAGGAAGACGACGCGGTCGGCGTACGACGCCGCGCGCGGATCGTGGGTCACGATCACCACGGTCTGGTTGAACTCGTCGGTCGCGGCGCGCAGGATGGCGAGCACTTCACCGGACGAGCGGGAGTCGAGGTTGCCGGTGGGTTCGTCGCCGAAGATGATGTCCGGACGTCCGACGAGTGCGCGGGCGCAGGCCACGCGCTGCTGCTGGCCGCCGGAGAGTTCACTGGGACGGTGGTTCAGTCGCGGCCGGATGCCGAGGCGGTCGATCACCGTGTCGAACCACGGGCGGTCGACCTCGCGGCCGGCGATCCCCTGCGGCAGGGTGATGTTCTCCTCGGCCGTCAGCGTCGGCACCAGGTTGAACGCCTGGAAGACGAATCCGATGCGGTCGCGCCGCAACTTGGTCATCTCCTTGTCGGACAGACCGGCCAGACCGACGTCACCGATGTGCACCTCGCCCTCGGTGACCGTGTCGAGTCCGGCCAGGCAGTGCATCAGGGTCGACTTGCCGGAGCCCGACGGCCCCATGATCGCGGTGAACTCTCCCGCACGGAATCCGATCGACACGCCCCGAAGCGCGTGCACGGCGGTGTCGCCGCTGCCGTACGTCTTCACCACGTCGTCCGCACGCGCCGCGATCATTGCATGCTTGCCTGCCGGTGCTGTTTCTGTCATGCAGACAAAGGTGTCAGAATTGCGCCGCCCGCGCATCAGGGACCACCCGGAATCACCGCCTCGCCCGACGATTCGCCGCGCGATCCGGACCTATCGGGCTTCGGCCTGCCGGGTTCCGGCGTAGTAGCGGCGCAGGAACTCGTCGCGGTACTCGACGTAGTCGCCTTCGTCGATCGCGCGCCGGGCGCGATCGACCAGGGTGATCGTGAACGAGAGGTTGTGCAGGGTCGCGAGCGTGGACGCCAGACCTTCCTTCGCCTTGAACAGATGGTGCAGGTAGGCACGGGTGTACTGCGTCGAGTAGTTGTCCAGCTCTTCATCGAGGGACCGGAAGTCGTTGCGGTACTTGGCATTCGTGATGTTGTACCGGCCGTCGAACGAGTAGATCGCACCGTTGCGCGCCACCCGGGTCGGCGAGACGCAGTCGAAGGTGTCGGCGCCGTTCTCGATGGCGGTGAAGATGTCGTCCGGCTCGCTGATCCCGAGCAGATGCCGCGGGGCGTCGTCCGGGAGCTCGTCGGTGACCCATCCGACGATGGTGCCGAGATTGGCCTTCTCCAGCGCGCCGCCGATGCCGTAACCGCCGAAACCCTTGCCGCCGTTCTCACGATCGATGCGGCTCAGCTCGACGAGGTCGCGAGTCGCCTTCCGCCGCAGGTCCTCGTACTGCGCCCCCTGCACCACACCCCACAGCGCCTGCTGCGGACGATGCGAGCGCTCGACGGAGAGCCGGTTGTGTTCGGCGAGGCACCGAATGGCCCACTGCCGAGTGCGTTCGAGTGACCGCTCCTGGTACCCGCGCGTATTCATCAGCGTGGTGAGCTCGTCGAAGGCGAAGATGATGTCGGCGCCGAGCCGGTGCTGGATCTGCATCGACACCTCGGGGGTGAACCGGTGCATCGACCCGTCGAGGTGCGATTTGAAGGTGACTCCGTCGTCGTCGACGTTGGCCAGCCGCTCCTTGCCGTCGGCGATCTTGTGGTCGTCCTGCTCGCCGACCAGGTCCATCGCGATGACCTTCTTGAAGCCCGCGCCCAGCGACATCACCTGGAAGCCGCCGCTGTCGGTGTACGTGGGTCCGGGCCAGTTCATGAACCGGCCGAGACCGCCGGCCTGATCGACGATCTCCGGCCCCGGCTGCAGATAGAGGTGATAGGCGTTGGCGAGCACGGCCTGCGCGCCGAGCGCGGCGACCGACTCCGGCAGGACCGTCTTGACGGTGGCCTTGGTTCCCACCGGGATGAACGCAGGGGTCTGGATCTCGCCGTGCGGTGTGGTGATGGTCCCGGTGCGCCCGGTGGTGCCTTCGAGGCGGGTTCGCGGAGCGAAGTGGCTGGTGGTCACGCAGGCCATCATCCCAGCCGTGCGCTCGGCCGCTCAAATTCGTTAGCGTTGTGCCCATGACTCGCACGATGAAACTGGCCGCGACCGCACTCCTCGTCTGTTCGATCGCCCTGGCCGCCACCGCCTGCGGTTCGGAGAACGAGGCGTCGTCCGGCGCCGACAAGTCCGGGGCCTCCGCGGTCACCGGTTCCAGCGACACCAGCGTCCCGGTGGTCGGCGGACCGAAGCCCCAGAGCACCGCCGCCACGGACGAGAGCACCGGCGAGGCGACGTCGTCGTCCGGGGACAAGACCTGCGGCCCCACCAAGGGGCCCGACGGCGCCCTCCAGATCCACATCGTCGCGGGCGACCTGTCGTGCTCGTCCGCCAAGGACATCGCGAAGCAGTACGGACCCCTGATCGCGACCGGCGCACCGCAGACCGTGTCGGGCTGGGACTGCGGACCGTCGACGACCGTCGGCGAACTCGCCCGCTGCACCAAGGGCGGCCAGGCCTTCGCGCTGATGCCCAACTGAGGCTCGCAGGCCAACACGCGCAGTCGAGCGCGCAGTAGACCGCTCAGTAAACGCGACATTCGGCGACAGAACCCCCGTCCGGGACGGGGGTTCTGTCGCCGAATGTCGCGTTTGTGTGTGGTGACGCGGTGCGACGCTCAGCCGAGCGCCTGCACCACTCGTTCGAGGGCGGCGACCCGGCTGCCCTTGACCAGCACAGCGTCGCCGCTGCGGAGTCCGCTCAGTGCGTCGACGGCGCCCTCGATGCCCGAGACATGCGCCACGCCGTCGCCGTAGGCGGGCTCGTCCACCGCGATCACCGTCACGCCCAGTTCACGGGCCTGCTCGGCGACGGCGCGGTGGGCGGCGTCGCTGTCGTCTCCGAGTTCAGCCATCGTGCCGAGCACCGCGAACCGGCGTCCGGCCTCGACGCGGGCCAGTGCCGACAGGCCCGCCGCCATCGACGTCGGGTTGGCGTTGTAGGCGTCGTTGATGACGACGACTCCCGCGGCCGTGGTGCTCATCTCCATCCGCAGTCCGGACAGACCCGCGCGCAGCAGACCGTCGGCGATCCGCTCGACCGACACCCCCACGCCGCCGCCGGCAGCGGCCGCGGCCAGGGCGTTGCCGACTTGGTGCTCGCCGCGTGCCCCGAGCCGCACCGGCACGCTGCCCCACGGGCTGTGCAGAGTGAAGGCCGCACGCAACTGGTCGTCGAGCACGATGTCGGTGGCGCGCACGTCCGCGGCGGGATCGACACCGTAGGTCACGACCCGCGCGCTGGTCCGCGACGCCATCGCCGCGACCACCGGGTGGTCGGCATTGAGAACGGCGAGCCCGTCGGCAGGCAGAGCCTCGACGAGTTCACCCTTCGCCCGTGCCACATCCTCGATGCTGCCGAACATCTCCAGATGCACCGCCTCGACGCGGGTGAGCACTCCGACCGTCGGGGAGGCGATGGAGCACAGCTGTGCGATGTGACCGACACCGCGCGCGCCCATCTCCAGGACGACGGCCTCGGTGTCGTCGGGTGCGCCGAGCAGGGTCAGCGGCAGCCCGAGTTCGTTGTTGAACGACTTCTCGCTCGCGGCGGTGCGGAAGGTGGTCGACAGCACGCCGGCGAGCAGGTCCTTGGTCGACGTCTTGCCGACCGAGCCGGTGACGCCGACGACGCTGCCGGTGAGTCCGGCGCGGACGAAGCGACCGAGATCGGCGAGCGCCTCGGCGGTGTCCGCGACCTGGACGGCCGTCGCGGCGAGGGCCGGATCCGGCGTCCGATCGGTCAGGTACACGGGAGCGCCGGCCTGCACCGCCGCCGGGATGTAGTCGTGGCCGTCACGCGCGGCGACGATCGGCACGAACAGCTGACCGGGCCGCGCGGACCGCGAGTCGATGCTCGCGGAATCGACCGTCACATCCGGTCCGTGAAGGGTGCCGCCGGTCGCGGCGGCGATCTGACTGGCGAGGAGATGCACGACAGACCACGGTACAAGCAAGCACGTATGGTTGCATCCATGAGCACCCCCCTCATCCGCCTGGTCGTCCTCTACGGCGGAGTGTCCGCCGAACACGACGTCTCCCGTGTGAGCGCCGCCCATGTACTGGCCGCCGCGGACCGCTCCAAGTACCGCCTGATCCCGGTCGGCATCGACAAGCGCGGCGGATGGCACCGCAACGACGCCGCGGCCGAAGCCCTGGCCGCCGGCGCGGAACTGCCGAACAGTCTCGACGTCGAAGGCCCCGAGGTGAATCCGCTTCAGGTGCTGGCCGGCCGTCCCGAAGACCTCACCGTGGTGTTCCCGCTGCTGCACGGGCCGCACGGCGAGGACGGCACCGTGCAGGGCATGCTCGAGCTGTTCAAGCTGCCGTACATCGGCTGCGGAGTGCTGGCATCGGCGGTCTGCATGGACAAGGCGATGGCGAAGGAGATCGCCGCTCGCGCGGGCATCCCGCAGTGCAAGTGGATCACCTTCCGCGACGGTGTGGACGACGCCCGCCAGGTGCTGGCCGACGCGACCGAGCAACTCGGTCTGCCGGTGTTCGTGAAGCCGGCGAACATGGGCTCGTCCGTCGGCGTCAGCCGCGCCGACTCGATCGAGGAACTCGACGCGGCGATCAACCACGCCCTCCGTTACGACGACGTGGTCGTCATCGAGGAGACGGTGACCGGCCGCGAGGTCGAGGTGGCCGTCCTCGGCAACGCCGCCCCCGACGCGTCCCTCCCCGGAGAGATCAAGCCCGGCAGTGACTTCTACGACTACGAGGACAAGTACGTCACCGGTGCCGCCGAGCTGATGATTCCCGCACCGCTGTCGGACGAGGCGATCGCGCAGGTGCGCGAGCTGGCCGCCGACGCCTTCGTGGCGTTGCGCTGCGCGGGTCTGGCGCGCGTCGACTTCTTCTACGAGGAGGACGGTCGCGGCTGGCTCCTCAACGAGGTCAACACGATTCCCGGTTTCACCCCCGCATCGATGTACCCCAAGATGTGGGAGGCCACCGGGATCACCTATCCCGACCTGATCGACCGCCTCGTGACGCTGGCGCTCGAAGTGCATCGCCGACGGAGCTCGTTCTCCACCGAGCACTGAGCGTCATCGGTCGGTGCCGATCACCTCACCGGTGGCGGCGTCGACGACCACTTCGGTGTCGTCGCCGGCTGTGCCGACGTTGATCTCGTACACCCGGCGGCCGTTCTCGCTATGGAGCTTCCACTCGGACACCGGTCCGGCGACTCGCGCCTGCGCGGCCCTCATGGCGCGATCGGGTTCGACGGTGACTTCACCCGCCTCGAACCGCTCCGCGCCGGCGTGGGCTGCGTCGTCGCCGTGGAGATCGTCGGTCGTCTTCGCGACCACGCCGCCGTTCGCGGCGTCGATCGTGATGTCGGATTCCTGTGTGGCGGAGGCCAGCTCGATCTCGTACACGGTCCGGCCGTGCTCGGTCTCGAGCTTGACCGCGGTGGGCGACCCGGTGAACTGCGCGCCGGCGGTCCGCAGTGCGTCGCGCCAGGAGA
Source organism: Gordonia sp. LUNF6 (assembly GCF_047041125.1). Lineage (NCBI taxonomy): Bacteria > Bacillati > Actinomycetota > Actinomycetes > Mycobacteriales > Gordoniaceae > Gordonia > Gordonia sp. LUNF6. The sequence goes on along the minus strand of NZ_CP178181.1, from coordinate 362,861 downwards.
CGGCGGGCGCAGTCGCGGCGAGATCGACACCGCTTCGCGACGGCGCGGCCGACGACGCCGCCGGCGACTGCGACCCGGCGGTCTGGGTGATCGTCTCGGTCTTCGTCTCCGGCGTCGCGTCGTCGGTTCCGCACCCGGCGAGCAGACCTGCGCCCGCGGCCAGTACCGCGGCTGCCGAGAGTCTGATGTTCAGCGCATGTGTGTTCAAGGCGTGTCCTCCCAGAAGAGAAGTCTCGTCACGTGTGACTCACACCGTACGGACATTCTCCGGGCCGGACATTGGAAAAGGCCCCTGACCTGCTCTGCAGATCAGGGGCCCTCGGCGGTGGCGGAGGGATTTGAACCCCCGGTGCGGGGTTACCGCACACGACATTTCGAGTGTCGCACCTTCGGCCGCTCGGACACGCCACCGCGAAGAACTGTACCGCAGCCCGTCACCAGCACGAAATCGGCAGGTCAGACCCAGTTTCTCGACGATTCAGTGTCCGGAGCGCTTGTTGACGAGATCGTCGAACTTCTCCTTGGCCGTCTCGACCGCGCCGGTGACCTGCTCGCTGTTCGCGATCTCGGCCAGCTTTCCCTTCGCCGTCTCCACCGCGCTCACGACGTGCTCGTTGCTCGCGATCTCGGCCAGCTTGTCCTTGGCCGTCTCCACGGCGCCGGCGACGTGCTCGTTGGCGGCCAACTCGGTCAACGCGGACTTCGCGTTCTCCACGGCACCGGTGACCTGCTCGCTGCTGGCGAATTCGTCGACCTTGCGCACCACCGTGTCGACGACCTCGGTGAGCTTGTCGATGGGATCGGACATCTCATTCCCCTTCTCGCGATGTCTGCGCGGGCTGCGCCCACCTCCTCAATCTGCCACAGGCGCACGCGCGCGGCGAGAGCCCGGAAGCGAATTCAGGGATAGTTCAGGGCTGACCCCGACGGCCGGCGAAGAAGTCGCGGACCAGGGCGGCGCACTCGTCCTCACGGACCCCGCCGAGCACCTCCGGGCGATGCAGCTGCCGCTCATCGCGCAGCACGTCCCAGAGTGACCCGACGGCGCCGGTCTTCGGCTCCCAGGCACCGAAGATCAGCCGCGAGACGCGCGACAGTCCGATCGCGCCGGCGCACATCGTGCACGGCTCCACGGTGACGACCAGGGTGCAGCCCGACAGCCGCCATCCGTCGCCGTGGCGGGCGGTGGCCGCCCGCAGCGCCAGGATCTCGGCATGAGCGGTCGGATCGCTATCGGCTTCGCGGCGGTTGGCGGCACGGGCCAGCTCGGTCCCGTCCGGCCCGAAGACGACTGCCCCGATCGGGACGTCGCGGGAGTCCGCATCCCGTGCCGCTTCGAGTGCGACGGACATCAGGGCCGCCGCGTCCCGGTCCACCGCTCCCCGATGCGGTCGCGGGCTGGGGTCCACCGGCATGGACCCGGTCAGCGACCGAGCTTGTCGAGTTCCGCGGCGAGCTCGTCGGCGAAGCCGAGGCGCGCGGCGATCATGCCGATCTGCTCGTCGGCGTACAGATCGGTGTCACCGACGATGATGCTGAGCACGGCGTCCGGCAGACCGAGGTCGGCCAGGATCGAGAGGTCACCCTCCTCCCACGGATCCACGTCGTCGAGCTCGTCGGGATCGATGTCGGGGATGTCGACGTGCAGCGCGTCGAGGGCGTCGGCGGCGATGTCGTACTCCACCGCCGCGGTGGCGTCCGAGAGGAGCACGTGGGCTCCGGCGGGAGCCGGCCGGACGATGAGGAAGAACTCGTCGTCCACGTCCAGGAGGCCGAACACGGCTCCGGTGGCCCGCAGTTCCCGCAGCTGCAGTTCGGCGTCGTCGAGACTGTCGAGAGCGGACGGCTTCAGCGTCGTGAGCTTCCACCCCGACTCCTCGCGGACGACCGCGACAGCGAATCCTTCGACCTCGTCGTATTCGCTCTGCGCACCGGGCTTCGCCATGACCGCCACCGTAGTCGGTTTTCGGGACTCTCCCAAGTCGAACCGACCCCGATGTGCCACGCTGGAACCGTGTCTGCTGCACCGTCTCGCCCCGTCTGCATCCTCGGTCTCGGCCTCATCGGCGGGTCCCTGCTCCGCCGCCTCTCCGACACGGGCGGTCCCGCGTTCGGCTACAACCGCTCGGCGGGCACCGTCGAGGCCGCGGCGGCCGACGGCTACGACGCCTCCACGGACCTGTCCGCGGTCCTCGAGCGCGCCCGGAACGACGACGCGATCGTCGTTCTGGCGACTCCCTTCACCGCACTCGAACCGATGATCACCGCGGTCCGGGAGCTGGCGCCGGACTGTCTTCTCACCGATGTGGTGAGCGTGAAGGAGCAGGTCTCCGACCTCGTCCGACGGCTCCATCCGCGGGCCCGGTACATCGGCGGGCATCCGATGACCGGCACCACCGCGTCGGGTTGGCCGGCCACCGATCCGGGGCTCTTCGAGGGCGCGATGTGGATGGTCGCGACGCACGACGACACCGTCGCCGACGACTGGCTCGACGTCGCGGGGATCGCCCTGGCCGCAGGCTCGTACGTGGTACCCGCCGCGGACGACGCGCACGACCGCGCGGCGGCGGCGATCTCCCACAACCCGCATCTGACCGCCGCGGTGACCGCTACGGTCGGCGCGGGTGAGAGCGACCTCGCGCTCCGGCTGGCCGCAGGCAGCTTCCGGGACGGCACTCGGGTGGCGGGTACCGCCCCCGACCTGCAGCGGGCGATGCTCGAAGCCAACTCGGTGGCCCTGCTCAACACGCTGAGCGAGACGATCGACCGGTTGATCACCGCGCGCGACGCACTGCGCGAGCACGGCGACGTCGCGGTGATCGTCGACGACGGCCACCGCGCGCGGCGCAAGTACGAGCGGATCGCCGGATCGCCGCCGGAGCCGATCACCGGCGTCCGGATCGGCGATGCCCGGTGGCAGGAGGAATTGCGCAGGCAGGCCCACCTGGCCCGGGTGTGGATGGGCTGAGCGGCCCGGATCAGATCAGCGTCGCGATACCCGCGTAGTCGCGCACGATGCCTGCGTCGTCGACCGTCAGATCGCGACGTCCCTTGGGACCGATCACCGTGACGCGGCCTTCCGGGCCGCCGACGTAGCTCTTCTGCACCGAGTCGATCTCACAGTCGGGCAGCCGGAGCCTGACGACCGGGACGTCGTCGCGGCGGACGCCGTCGGCGATCCCGAAGCGCCGGATCGGCAGTCCCTTGAAGAAGGGCGAGAGCTCCAAGTCGATCATCTCGGCCCCGTCGAAGTCACTGCGCACGGTGCTGGTCGGCGACTGGACCATCCAACGACCGTCCATGTCACGGCTGATGTCGAGCGAGCTCTCGCCGCCGGCGCGCAGCAGGCGCACCGACAGCCGCCGCGTCACCCCGCTGTCGTTGGTGACGAGTTCGTACGATGCGGAGTAGGCCTCGGTGGTGTCGGTGGCGGCGGCCACGATGCGGCCGTACGCGCGGACCCGGGCACCGCTCAGATTCAGCCGCACTTGCTCGAACCGATCGCCGTCGGCGCTACGCCAGGTCAGCATCGCTTTCACGCCGGCATCGGCGGACGACGCGTCGAAGGAAGTCATTCTCTAACGGTAGCGTCATCCCTCGTATCGACAGGTGAGCATGCCCGAAGACTGCGCGTCCTGCGTCGTCTGACGGTCGACCACCTTGCCGTCGACCGTGATGCTGCATGACGCCGGATCGGTGTCCGAGAGGATCACGCTGACCCGCAGCAGCGCGTTCTGGCTGCCGCGCACGGTGTGCCGCCACGTGCCGCCGGCGTTGCGTTCGATCTTCACCGACGTGTCGTCGACGTACAGGATGGTCGCGCGCCCGGAGTCGACCTGGTACTCCACCGTCGCGGCGCCGGAGTGGACCGGCGGCTGTGCGCTGTCGGGATCGCGCGGCACCGACTGTTCGGGTTGGTCGGGCAGGCCCCGCAGATAGGGATCGTCGGTCGACTGCGCGTCGGGCGGATCGGCTCGCCGCACCGGGTCGTCGTCGCCGGTCGGAAACATCCGGAAGGCGAGCGCAAGGCACAGCACCCCGACGGCGACGACGGCGACGCCGACGGCGAGACCGCGACGTCGATCCGGAGGTGGCTGCGGCGCGGGCGCGGGTGGGGTGGGATCGGGCGGCGCGGCCGCGGGCGGCGGCCCGGCGAGAGCGCGTTCCCGGTCGTCGTAGGTGAACAACGGAGCGCCGTGCTCGCTGTAGCCGAGCGGTGGGTACGACTGCCCGGGAGCCAGCGGCGGCCAGTATCCCGGCGCCGGCTGCGATGACCGGTCCACGGCGGCTCCTCCCGACGACGTCCTCCCTTCGATGGTGCCAGAGGCGACGGCCCGGGCACGCCGACGGCCCGGATCCCCGATCGGGAATCCGGGCGGTCGCGGCCGGATCGGTCAGGCCTTGACGTCGGACGGATGCGTCGCCAGCGGAGTCACCGTGATGTCCATGTACGGGAACAGCGGCAGCCCCGACAGGATCTCGTGCAACTCGTCGTTCGACTCGACGTCGAAGATCGAGTAATTGGAGTACTCGCCGACGATGCGCCAGATCTGCGGCCACTTGCCCGACCGCTGAAGCTCCTGCGAGTACGCCTTCTCCCGCGCGACGGTCTCCTCACGGACCGTCAGGTCCATGTCGTGCGGAATCCGCACATCCATCCGGACGTGGAACAGCATCGGCTCAGCCCTCCACCGGATCGAGCACGAAGCCGTAATCGATCGTGTAGCCGCCGTGACCGTCCGGCTTCGGGTCGAGAATCAGTTCCGGCTTCACGGCGTCGGCGATGTCGTCGCCGTTGTGCGGATCGCCCGGGAAGTACAGCTGGGCGGTCAGCAGTTCGTGCCCCGGAGCCGAGACCTTGACGTGCAGGTGAGCCGGGCGCCACGCGTGCCAGCCGGCGGCGGCGATCAGCTTGCCGCACGAGCCGTCCGTCGGGATCTGGTAGGGGGCGGGACGGATCGTGGTGATCTTGAACTTGCCGTCGGGGCCGGTCGAGAAGGTGCCGCGCAGATTCCACTCCGGGATGCCCGGGGCGAACTGCGAGTAGTAGCCGTCGGCGTCGGCGTGCCACAGCTCCACCTTGCCCTGCAGCGGGGTGCCGTCGGTGGAGGTGATCTGCGCCTCCCAGACCAGCGGATCGCCCGCCTCGCCGTCGCGCATCGGGATGGTGCCCTCGGCGCCCTGCTCGGGCGCATCCGGGACGTAGTACGGCCCTTCGATCGAGCCCTTGTTGCCATGGCGGTGCGCGGTGTTGACGTCCTCGACGACGTGCTCCACCCACACGTCCAGGAACAGCGGCCACTCGCCGTCGAGGCCCACCTGGATCATCCACGCCTTGAGGGCGTTGTACTCGTCGTAGGTGACCTGGTTGTCGCGGATCGTCTGGTGGACCCCGGCCAGCACCTGGCGGGCGAGCTTGTCGACGCGCTCGGGGCTGACGTTCTTGACGGCGTCGTACGGCGACTTGTCCTGCTGGAAGCGCTCGGTGGCGGATGCGCCTGACGCCGCGGCGGACGGGCTGTGCTCGGTGGTGGTCATGACTGTCTCCTTTGATCTTCAGTTCGTCGTCTCGCCCATGGGCTGTGCGAGGAGTCGTTCACTTGTCGGTGCGGTAGCGGTCGAGTTTGTCGGGGTCGATGTCGATTCCGAGTCCGGCGCGGGATGAGGTCTGCAGGCAGCCGTCACGGATCTGGAGCGGTTCGGCGAGCAGGTCGTCGCTCATGTCGAGGAAGTTCGACAGTTCGCCCGCATAGCGCGAGGTCGCTTCGAACGCCGCACCGAAGGCCAGCGCGCAGGCCGTGCCTATCTGGCCGTCGATCTGATTGCCCATCACCATCTCCAGGCCGAGGCCCTCCGCCAGGTGATGCACACGCCGCGACTGCGTGAATCCGGTGCGGGCGGTCTTGATGTTGATCGCCGTGGCCGATCCCGCGAGGATCTCGCGAGTCACGTCGGCCGGCGTGGGCACCGATTCGTCCGCGATGAACGGGATGTCGAGCTTGCCGACCAGCCAGCGACGCCCGAGGACGTCGTCGGCGGGGCAGAGTTCCTCGGCGAACAGCAGGTCGAGGTCGGCCATCTCCTTCATGGCGCGGGCCGATTCGGCGGCGGTCCAGCCGCGATTGCCGTCGATGTACAGCTCGACGCTGTCGCCGAAGTGTTCGCGCAGCGCCCGGACGACGGCGATGTCGAGCTCGGCCGGGCGCCGCCCGACCTTCACCTTGAACGTCGAGATACCGTGCCGCTCGCGCACCTTCTGAGCTTCGGCGACCATCTTCGCCGGGTCGTCGAAGCCGAGCATGTGGCTCACCCGCATGCGGTCGGTGTATCCGCCGAGAAGTTCGGAGACCGGCTGCCCGAGGGTCTTGCCCAAGGCGTCCCACAGGGCCATGTCGATCGCCGACTTGGCGGTGGGATTGCCGACGGTCCGTGCCAGCCTCGCCCCCACCTGTTCGCGTTCGAGCAGGGTGAGACCGTGCAGTTGTTCGGCGAAGACGTCCTCGATGACGGCGACGATGCCGCGCTGGGTCTCACCGTAGGTGTAGGGCCGCGGCGGCGCCTCGGCGACGCCGATCACCCCGTCGTCGGTGTGCACGCGGACCAGGACGTGCTCGGCCGCGTGCACCTCGCCCGAGGCGAAGTGAAGGGGTTTGAGGTAGGGAATCGAGAAGGGAATCGATTCCACCCGGGTGATCTTCAACGTATCTCTCCCATCGAGGAGTCCAGGGCCCGCGCGGACGCGGACGCGAATGCAGCGGCGGCGACGGCGGCCACGGCGTCGACCACCGGGTTGTCGTCGCCCGCGCGCCGGGCGAGAGCCACCGGCATGGTTCCGGTGTCGGGCAGGTCGCGCACCACGACGTTCTCCAGCGGCAGTGCGCGGACGGAGGCGGGCAGCAGGGCCACGCCGAGTCCGGCGGCGACCAGCGCCAGGAGCACCGGGGTACCGGAGGCGTCGTGGGCGCGGTGCGGGACGAAGCCCGCGGTGCGGCAGGTGCGGACGGCGGCCTCGTTGACCGCCGAGTCGCGGCTGTCGTACATGACGAACGATTCGCTGCGCAGATCGTCCACCGAGACCACCGGTTCCACCGCGAGACGGTGGTCGGAGGCGACCGCCAGGACGAGTGGCTCCACGTCGATCGTCCGGACCTCGATCCCCTCTCCGACCACCGGCGGCCGGAGTACGCCGAGGTCGATGGCGCCGTCGCGGAGCCGATCGCACTGGTCGGGGGTCAGCAGATCGGAGACGATCCGCAACTCCACGTGCGGCAGTTCGCTGCGGACGGCCCGGGCGATGCGCGGCAGATGCGAGAACACGGCGATGCCGGTGAGTCCCAGGCGGACCACACCGCTGCGGCCGGCCGCGACGCGCTGCACGCCGTCGACGGCCGCGTCGATGCCCACCAGAATCCGGTCCACCTCGCCCTTGAGGAACTCACCCGCCGCGGTCAGCGTCACCTGACGGGTGGTGCGGGCGAACAGCGAGACCCCCAGCTCGGCCTCCAGTTGGCGGATCGCGTACGACAACGCCGGCTGCGCGATGTGCAACCGGTCCGCCGCCCGCCCGAAATGACAGGTGTCGGCGACGGCGGCGAAATATCGCAGATGCCGTAGCTCCATGTCGCGCTCCTGTCGGTGTGTCGATTCACCGGCCGGGACGCATCGTCATAGTCGCCCCGCTGTGTGATCCGGATCATCCGTACGACCACGGTAAGCACAAGATCCATACGACACCAGGACTCATTTTCGCCTTATTGATCTGTCCTGTTTATGAATCTACGCCTGGGTCAACACTGGGGTTCTACTGGTGTGAGTGCCATCACGAGATGGGACCGTCGAGGGACAACGCACACAGGAGGTTCTCAATGACTGCGACCAGTTCTCGCCCCAGCGCGTCGATTCCCGGTACGGCGATCACCGCGGACACCCGCGAGCACGTCCGCGAAGTACTCCGGGACGCCGTCATCGACGACCGCGAGGCCGGGGTGTTCCGCGCCAACCGCCGGATCTTCACCGACGAGGACATCTTCGAACTGGAGATGCGGCACATCTTCGAGGGGAACTGGATCTACCTCGCGCACGAGAGCCAGGTCGCGAACCCGGGCGACTACTTCACCACCTACATCGGCCGCCAGCCGGTGGTCATCACCCGCGGCCGCGACGGCGAACTCAACTGCCTGATCAACGCCTGCGCGCACCGCGGAGCGATGATCTGCCGCCGCAAGACCGACAACCGGATGACGCTCACCTGCCCGTTCCACGGCTGGACCTTCCGCAACGACGGCACCCTGCTCAAGGTGAAGGACCCCGACGGCGCCGGATACCCGTCCACCTTCGACTGCGAGGGATCGCACAACCTCACCAAGGTCGCGCGGTTCGACAGCTATCGCGGGTTCCTCTTCGGCAGCCTCAACGCCGACGTCCTCCCCCTCGAGGAACACCTGGGCGACACCCGCCGGGTGATCGACATGCTCGTCGACCAGTCGCCGGACGGCCTGGAGGTGCTGCGCGGCGCGTCGACCTACACCTACGACGGCAACTGGAAGGTCCAGGCGGAGAACGGCGCCGACGGCTACCACGTGACCGCGACGCACTGGAACTACGCCGCCACCACCTCCCGGCGCACCACCGGGGAGTCGAAGAACGACGCGAAGGTGCTCGACGCCGGCGGATGGGGCAAGTCCGGCGGCGGCTACTGGTCGTACCCGCACGGTCACCTGTGCCTGTGGACCTGGGCGGCCAACCCGCAGGACCGGCCGCTGTGGGACCGGATGGACGAACTCAAGGCCCAGTTCGGCGAGGCCAAGGGCGAGTTCATGGTGAAGGGCTCACGCAATCTGTGCCTGTATCCGAATGTCTACCTGATGGACCAGTTCTCCACCCAGATCCGGCACTTCCGCCCGATCGCACCGGACAAGACCGAGGTCACGATCTACTGCATCGCGCCGAAGGGTGAGAGCGACGCCGCCCGTGCCCACCGCATCCGCCAGTACGAGGACTTCTTCAACGCGTCGGGAATGGCGACGCCGGACGACCTCGAGGAGTTCCGGTCGTGCCAGCTGACCTTCCGCGCGACCGCCGCGCCCTGGAACGACATGAGCCGCGGCGCCGAACACTGGCTCACCGGTCCGGACGAGGTCGCCACCGCGCTCGACATGCCGAACGTGATCTCCGCCGGCCTGAAGAACGAGGACGAGGGTCTCTACCCCGTGCAGCACGGCTACTGGCTCAAGACCATGCGCCGCGCCGTCGATGCCGAGGACGTCGAGACCGCCGTCGGCTGAGCGCGATCGGACCACCACTTCGTACCCGAGATCGGACAGGACTCATGACTACCGCCCAGACCACTCCGGCCGACACCGACGGCCGCAAGCTCATCACCCAGAACGCCATCGAACAGTTCCTCTACCGCGAGGCACGGTACCTCGACGACCGCGAGTTCGAGAAGTGGCTCGACTGCTACGCCGACGACGTCGTCTACTGGATGCCGTCGTGGGCCGACGACGATCGCCTCACCGAAGACCCCCGACGGGAGATCTCGCTGATCTACTACGGCAACAAGGGCGGGCTCGAGGACCGGGTGTTCCGGATCCGTACCGAACGGTCGTCGGCGACGTCGCTTCCCGAGCCGCGCACCAGCCACAACATCACCAACGTGGAGGTGATCGAACGGCGCGGCGACATGGTTGACGTCCGGTTCAACTGGCACACCATGTACTTCCGCTATCACACCGTCGACCCGTACTACGGCACGTCGTTCTACACGATCGACTTCTCCGGCGAGGCACCGCTGATCCGCCGCAAGACCGTGGTCCTCAAGAACGACTACATCCACCACGTGGTGGACGTCTACCACTTCTAGGGACTCACCATGACTGTCACTTCCGGCCCCGCATCCGGACGCACCGCGGCACCCGCCGAGGCGCCGACGCACCGCGTCGCACTCGCCTTCGAGGACGGGGTCACCAAGTTCATCGACTGCCGCGAGGACCAGACGGTGGCAGACGCGTCGTACCGGCAGCGGATCAACATCCCGCTCGACTGCCGCGACGGCGCCTGCGGCACCTGCAAGGCCATGTGCGAATCGGGCGACTACGACGGCGGCACGTACATCGACGACGCCCTGTCGCCCGCGGAGTCGGCCGACGGCTACGCCCTGCCGTGCTGCATGAAGCCGCGGTCGGACCTGGTGCTGCAGATCGCGGCCACGTCGGACGTCGCCAAGACCCAGGCCGCCGAGTTCAGCGCCACCGTGGTCGGGCTCGAGCGCCTCTCGCCCACCACGATGCGCCTGTCCGTCGAGATCCCGAACCGCTCCGAGCTGGCGTTCCTGCCCGGTCAGTACGTCAACATCGACGTTCCGGGCACGGACGACGGCAGCGGGAGTCCGGTGCGCCGCTCGTATTCCTTCGCGAACGGACCGCACGAGGACACTCTCGTCTTCCTGGTGAAGCTGACTCCCGGCGGCGCGATGTCGACCTATCTCACCGACCGGGCGTCGACCGGCGATCTGCTGACGCTGCGCGGGCCGCACGGATCGTTCTTCCTGCGCGAATCGATGCGGCCGGCACTGCTGCTCGCCGGCGGCACGGGCCTCGCGCCGATCCTCGCGATCCTGCGGAAGCTGCGCCACGACGGCAGCGCGCGCCGCATCCATCTCATCTACGGCGTCTCCACCGACGACGACCTCGTGGAGACCGAGACGCTCGACCGGATGCAGTCGGAGGTCGCCGGATTCACCTGGGACCACTGCGTCTCCGATCCCGGCAGCAGCGCCGCGAACAAGGGCTACGTCACCTCGCTGATCGCTCCCCGTCACCTCTACGGCGGCGACGTCGCGACCTACCTGTGCGGGCCGCCGCCGATGGTCGAATCGGTGCGCAGACACTTCGTCGAGGCGGGGATCGAACTGACTGGGTTCTACTACGAGAAGTTCGCCCTCGCTGCGGGCCCGTCGCCCGCCGAGCCGGTGACCGACGCAGTCGCGGCATCGGCGTCGGCGAACGCCGAGGCGCCCGTCGACGTGCCGATCGCGCCCGCCCTCGACGCCCGCGCCGTCGCGGGGCAGCCGGTGCTTCCGGCGATCAGCCTGCCCGGTCTCGAACCGCGGTCCGCGCCGGGCGCGGACGAGTCCCGGGCCCGCATCGCCGGGCAGCGGATCTGGCCGGAGCCGACCGCCGCCGAACCGTCTGCTCTGCTCGACGCCGACACCGGAGTCCTGGAACCCGGTGCGGCCAGGTCGATCGCCGGGCAGGAGGTGTTCCCCGGCTCGGCTGCCGCCCCCGTGGCGGACGTCGACGCGGCCGCCGAATCGGTGGCGACCCAGCCCGGGACCACGGCGGACGAGCCCGCGAGCATTGCACCCGCAGAGGTCCCGACGGTCGGTTCCGAGGGTTATGAGATCGGCGAAGAGCATCCCGAGATCCACGAATCCGATGCGCTCTTCGAAGCCCGAGCCGCGCTGGAACTCGGTGCTCTCGAGTTGATGATCGGCCGGATGACCTCGCAGCAACTCGCCGGGTATCGCCTCCTCGCGGAGGCCACCGTCCCGTACGTGGACGGCGATCGCTTCGTCGACTCAGCCGAGTACACGGCCACCAACGCCGCTTTCCACGACTACCTGTTCCACGTCACCGGCAACACCCACCTGCTGGAGGCGTACACCGCGCTCGGGGTCAAGGGCCGGATGAGCGAAGTACTGCGGACCGCCACCTGGTGCCATCCCCTGTGCACCCAGGACCATCTCGACATCGTCGCCGCGTTCGAAGCCGGAGACCGCGACACCGCCCGCGCCCTCATCAGCGCACACGGCGAACGATCCAAGCAGACGATGCGGCGAGCGATGGCCGACGAACTCGCCGCTCGCAAGCCACGGTTCGTGACTCCGGGACGGTTCGCCGGGAAGGTCGTCGTCGTGACGGGCGCCGGGCAGGGCATCGGCGAGGCCACGGCCCGCCGGATCAGCGCCGAGGGCGGACGCGTGGTGGTGGCCGACCGGTCCGAGTACGCGCGCACGGTCGCGTCTGATCTGTCGGCGAGCGGACCCGGCGCGATCGCGGTGAACGCCGATCTGGAGTCGTATGCCGGCGCCGCGGAGGTGATCGATCGCGCGCTGGCCGCCTACGGGCGGGTGGACGTGCTGGTCAACAACGTGGGCGGCGCCATCAACTTCAAACCCTTCACCGAGTTCACCGACGAGGAGATCCGCGCCGAGGTGGACCGTTCGTTGATGACCACGCTCTACGCTTGCCGCGCGGTGCTGCCCACGATGGTGGAGCGAGGCGGCGGCGTCATCGTCAACGTCTCCTCGGCGGCCACCCGGGGCATCCATCGGATTCCGTACTCCGCGGCCAAGGGCGGGGTCAACGCGATCACCGCCTCCCTGGCGATGGAGTACGCACCGGCCGGTGTGCGAGTGGTGGCCACTGCCCCCGGCGGAACCGACGCCCCGCCGCGCCGTGTTTCACGGGGAACACCGGTGCCGGCCGACGACACGCAGCGCGAATGGTTCCAGGCACACATCGACCAGACGCTCGACGCCTCCCTGATGAACAGGTACGGAACCCTCGACGAACAGGCCGCGGCGATCTGCTTCCTGGCCTCCGACGAGGCCTCGTACATCACCGGTTCGGTGCTTCCGGTCGCCGGCGGCGACCAGGGGTGAGCCCCATGCGTGCCCGTCGTTCGCGGCAGTCGACCGCGAGCGACGCCACGCGTCCGCCCCCGACAGGAATAACCTCGACAACCATGATCATCGAGGCCGCCTGCGTCGGCCGGGAGAACGAACTGTCGGAGCTGACCGGCCGCGTCGCCGACGCCGCCGGTCCCGGCTTCGTGCTGATCACAGCCCCGCACGGTGCCGGGAAGTCGACGTTGCTGCGGCGCCTGTCGGAGATCCTGCGGGGTCGCCGGGTCCGGGTCGCCGCCGCACCCGAGCTCGGCGATCCGGCCGAGCTCTTCGGTGACGACCCCGCAGCGCTGCTGATCGACGACGCCGATCATGCGGACGACGCGGCTCTGCGCCGGCTCGGGCGGCTCGCCGCCGCGCGTCCGCAGGCCCACGTCACGGTGATCCTGGCCGCGGAGCGGTCCACGCCCGCCATCGCCGACCTGCTGCCGGACACCTTGCGACTTCCAGGTCTGGACCGCAGCGCCGTGGCGGAGATCGCCGCGGCCCGCGGGCGGTCGGTGCACCCGTCTCTTCTCGACGAACTGACCAGGCACACGATGGGCCGACCGCGCGAGATCGTCGAACTGCTCGACGAGTTGCCCGACCGTCTGTGGTCGCGGGCCGACGCAGCCCTGCCCGCACCGGCCCGTGAGGTGGAACGGGTCCAGACCGCCCTGGCGGCGTGCCGACCGGAGACGCGGCGGCTCATCGAGGCGATCGCGATTCTGAACGATCCGGACTCACTCGGCACGGCCGTGGAACTCTCGGCGGTCGGCGACGTGCTGTCCGCCGTCGACGAGGCGGTCGGAACCGGGCTCGTGGAGCCGGCCGCCGCCGTCGGTCCGGCCGCCTCGGCCCTGGCCGTGCCGACTCCGGTCACCCGTGCCGCGGTACTCGAAGTGCTGGGGCCCAAGCGGACTGGGTTGCTGCACCGCCGAGCCTCGGAGCTGGTGGCGGATCCGGCACGCAGACTGCATCATCGCGTCGCCGCCGCACCGGTGCCGGACGCCGAACTCGCGGACGAGGTCGCCGCACTGGCGGCCGATCGGGGCGGCGCGGGCGAATGGGCGGAGGCCGCCGAGCTCTACCGTGAGGCCGGGCGGCTGACCGACGAGCCGCTCCGGCATGCCGAACGAGTGACGCTCTCGGTGGACGCGCTCTTGGCCGACGGTGACTGCCTCACCGCCGGTTCCATGGTGCCGACGGTGGAGAGCCTTCGCGAGACTCCGCTGCGCAATGCGACACTCGCTTATCTGGCGATCCTGCGCGGACGATCGGCCGAGGCCCGGATCCGGCTCGACAGAGCGTGGGGCATCGTCAGCGTGGAGCGCGAACCCGCGATCGCGGCCCTCATCGCGCAGCGTTACGTACTGCACTGCCTGGTCCGCTGTCAGGGCGAGCGCCTCGTCGGCTGGGCGGACCGCGCGATCGACATGGCCGGAACCGCCTCGCCCGCCGGTGTGGAGGCCGCCGCGATCCGCGGGCTCGGCCTGGCATGGTCCGGCCGCACGGCCGACGCCGTCGCGTCGTACGACGCGCTGGGCCGCGACGTCCGGTTCGGAGCGCAGACGCAGCGGGTCGCCATCGGCCACGGCTGGCTGCAGCTGGGGCTGGACGAGGTGGACTCCGCGCGCACCAGTCTCGAGACGGCGGTGTCGATGGCGAATCTGGGCGGCTCCAAACGCATCACGCTGTGGGCACTGGGCTGGCTGGCCCGTCTGCGGTTCGTGACCGGCGACTGGGACGGGGCACTGCTCACCGTCGCGCAGTCGCGCGAGCTCGCGACCACCAGCGGCATCACCCTCGCCACCCCGCTCGCCGACTGGACCGCGGCTCAGGTCCACTGCCTCCGAGGCGACCGGGAGGCCGCGGACGCCGCGGTCGCGCATTCGGCCCGACTGGCGGGCGACTACGAGATCATGCAGATTCCGCTGCTGCTGGCACAGGCGCAGATCGCCGAGGCGGCCGCCGATTACAACAAGGTCACCCGAGTTCTCTCCCCGCTGAGGCTCCTCGCCGAGGACACTCCGGCTCTCACCGAACCGGGCTGGTGGCCGTGGGTGGACGTGCTGGCCAACGCGCTGGTACTCGACGGCCGGCTCGAGGCCGCCGACAGTCTGCTCCGCCCGCACGAGGAACTGGCCGACCTGCGCGGGCATCGTTCGGCCGGTGCCCGGCTCCGCTACGCCCGCGGCCGCTATCTCGGTGCCATCGGCGACATCGCCTCCGCGCGAAGGAAGTTCGAGGAGGCCCTCGAGCTTCTCGACGGTCTGCCCCTGCGGCACGACCAAGCGCGCGTCAACTTCGCCTACGGGCAGACTCTCCGCCGGGCGGGCAAGCGGCGCGCCGCCGATGCGGTGATGGGCAACGCCCGCGACATCTACCGGTCGCTCGGAGCCACGGCGTACGTCGACCGCTGCGACCGCGAGTTGAAGGCCGGCGGCCTGCACGCGGTTCGCGGCGACCGCAGTTCTGCGGAGCTGACACCGCAGGAGGAGTCGGTGACCGCGCTGGTGGCCTCCGGGATGAGCAACCGGGAGGTGGCCGCCGAGCTCTACATCTCACCGAAGACGGTGCAGTACCACCTGACCCGCATCTACGCGAAACTCGGCGTCCGGTCGCGTTCGGAGCTGGCCGCGCTGCGCCGGTGATCTCGGCAGCGGCTACTGCGCCAGCAGATGGTCCAGCAATGCCGGATTCACGATCTGCGGTTGCTGAGCACAGGCCAGGTGGGCCGACTCGGGAACCACCAGCAGCCGACCGTCCTGGACGCCGTCGACGATCTCGGCCAGGACCGACGGTCCGGTCGCGGTGTCGTCGCGGCCGGCGATCGCCAGGGTCGGCGCGGAGATCGACGGCAGATCGGCGCGCTGATCCATCGCGGCGATCGCCTCGCAGCAGCCCGCGTACCCCTCTGCGGGCGTGCCCGCGACCATCGCCTCGTAGTAGCGCTTCCGCTCGGCGTCGGCGGACAGGTACTCGGGGGTGAACCAGCGGCTCACCACCGCCTCGGCGATCGGCGCGACACCGTCCGCACGCACGGCGGCCGCCCGTTCCGCGTACGACTCGGCGTTGGCCAGCCGGGCCCCGGTGCACAGCAGCGCCAGGCGCCGAACGCGGTGCGGTGCGCGGACCGCGACCCGCATCGCGGTCATGCCGCCGAGCGAGAGCCCCACCAGGTGGGCGCGGTCGACGCCGAAACCGTCGAGGAGCGCCAGCACGTCATCGGCGAGGTCGTCGATGCTGTACGGCCCGTCCGGCACCGGGCTCTGCCCGTGACCGCGGGTGTCGTAGCGGATCACCATGAAGTGCTGTTCCAGATCGGCGATCTGCGCGTCCCACATCCGGTGCGTGGAGCCGAGCGAGTTGGAGAGCACGACGGCGGGTCCGTCGGGCCGGCCGCTGACCACCGCGTGGACGTCGACGGCGCTCATCGGATCGCCTCGAACACGGCCGCGAGTCCCTGGCCACCGCCGATGCACATCGTGACCAGCACGTTTCGGGCGCGTTGTCGCCTCGCCTCATGGGCAGCGGTGACCACCAGCCGCGCGCCGGTCGCTCCGATCGGGTGGCCCAGCGAGATGCCCGAGCCGTTGGGATTGAGCCGCTCGTCGCCGGGCTCGACTCCCCATTCGGCCAGGACGGCCAGCACCTGCGCGGCGAAGGCCTCGTTGAGTTCGATGAGGTCGATGTCGTCGAGTGTCAGTCCGGCGCGCGCGAGTGCCTTGGCGGTGGCACCGACCGGCCCGATCCCCATCTCCTCGGGTGCGCATCCGGTGACGGCCCACGAACGCAGTGCGAGCATCGGATCGAGATCGCGCCGCTCCGCTTCGGCGAGTGTGGTGACCACCATCATCGCGGCGCCGTCGTTCTGGCCCGAGGCGTTTCCGGCGGTGACGGTCGAGTCGGGGTCGACGGCCAGGCGGATCGGCCGCAGTCGGGCCAGCGATTCGGCCGTGGTGCCGGGACGTGGATGCTCGTCCCGGTCGACGACGACGTCGGGGTCGCGGCGGCCGCCCGGGACGGTGACCGGAACGATCTCGTCGGTGAATCGGCCGGCCTCGATGGCGGCGAGGGCACGGCGATGCGATTCGGCGGACAGCCGATCCTGTTGCTCTCGGGTGAGTCCGTAGCGGGCGCGCAGATTCTCGGCGGTCTCGATCATCCCTCCCGGTACCGGATGCGACTGCCCGCCCGCCGTCAACCGAGCACGATCGAGGCGATCGCGCAGTTCCACGCCACCCTGCCCGACCCCGGTGCGCAGGCCGAGCGCGTAGTGCTCGACGGTGGACATCGACTCGGCGCCGCCCGCGACGATCAGATCGGCCCCTCCCCCGGCGATCTGCGCCGCCCCGGACAGGACGGCCTGCAGACCCGAGCCGCAGCGGCGGTCGAGCTGCATTCCGGGCACCCCGGCGCCGAGTCCGGCGTCGAGGGCGGCGATCCGGCCGAGAGCCGGCGACTCGCCGCTCGGATATCCCTGTCCCAGCACGACGTCGTCGACCTCGTTCTCTCCGAGACCGGTCCGGGCGACGAGCTCGCTGAGCAGATCCGTCGCGAGGCGGTCGACCGTCAGCTTCGCCAGCGCTCCGCCCATGCGGCCGACCGGTGTCCGCAGCGGGGAACAGATCACGATGTCGTCGTGGGTGCGAATGCCGGACGCAGTAGCCATGCGTCCAGCCTAGAAAGCCGAGACCCATATCGTGAAGTACATGTTCTACGATCGCTGAAACAGGAGGGGTATCAATCATGGAACTGCGGCATCTCCGGTATTTTCGCGTGGTCGCCGAGGAGCTGCACTTCCGTCGCGCCGCCGAACGTCTGCACATCGCGCAGCCGCCGCTGTCTTCGCAGATCAGACAGCTCGAAGAAGAGCTCGGCGTCCAGTTGCTGACCCGATCGACCCGTCGCGTGGAACTGACTCCGGCCGGGGAGGTGTATCTGGACCGGGTCCGCGAGATCCTCGACGCCGTCGATGCGGCCGGCGAGCAGGCGCACCGGGTGGCCGAGGGCATGCAGGGCGCGTTGACGATCGGGTGCGTCGGATCGGCCACCTATTCACTCTTCCCGCGTCTGGTGCGAGCGCTGCGCGACGAACTGCCCGGCGTCGATGTGAGCGTGCGCGGCGAGATGCTGGCCCCCGACCAGGTGACGGCGCTCGAGGCCGGCCGGATCGATCTGGCGCTCCTGCGGCCCCCGGTCACCAGTGCGCGCGTGGTGGTGGAGCCGGTGCGCCACGATCGACTGATCGCGCTGGTTCCCGACAGTCACCGGCTCGCCGGATGCGGCGAGGTGGATCTGGCCGACCTGCGCGACGACGACTTCGTGATGCACGCGGGCCACGGCCGCTCGGCGCTCAACGGACTGGTCACCGGCCTGTGCGCCGACGCCGGGTTCGTTCCGCGGATCCGGCACGAGGTGACCGAGACCTCGACTCTCGTCACGCTCGTGGCCGCCGGGCTCGGAGTGTCGGTGGTTCCCGAGCCGACGTCGGCTCTCGACATCGCCGGAGTCCGGTACCTTCCGCTGCGCCCCGAGGCAGGAATCGATCTGTCCGCGGCATGGATTCCCGAGCCGGCGTCTCCCGTCGTCGAGCGTGCGCTGACGGTCCTGCGGCGGATCGCCGCGGAGTGAGCCGGTACGAGGGCGCTGACGGTCCGCCCAATGGCGCCGGTTCGTCGTTCTAGGAACTTGTGCCGTATTCCACCGACGAGAAGGTCCCCGTCGCGAACGACGGGGACCTTCTCGGAGTGCGCCCGTAGGGATTCGAACCCCAAACCTTCTGATCCGTAGTCAGATGCTCTATCCGTTGAGCTACGGGCGCGTAGTGGATCTTGCGATCCGCACTTCTTCAATTGTACCGGGTGCGTGTCCCGGTCGGCGGAGGCGAGAGGATTTGAACCTCCGGTTCCACTTTCATGGAACAACTCATTAGCAGTGAGTCCCATTCGGCCGCTCTGGCACGCCTCCCTGGTGGAGTCCTTTCGGGCCGCCGGGGCAAAACATTACACAGAGGGAGCGTCGGGACGCAAATCGCCGACCGGATGAGCATCGACCCGCAGGTCAGACGTACATTTGAGGGGTGAGCATGCGAATCCGCCCCGATCTGGACACCCTGCCCGTCTACGTCCCCGGCAAGACCTTTCCGGGCGCGATCAAGCTCGCCAGCAATGAGGTGACCGACCCCCCGCTCCCCGGCGTGGCCGCTGCCATCGCCGAGGCCGCAGCGACGGCCAACCGCTACCCCGACAACGGGATGGTGGAGCTCACCGACGAACTGGCCAAGAGCCTGGGCGTGACCCCCGCGGAGATCCAGGTCGGCTGCGGATCGGTGATCCTCTGCCAGAACCTGATCACCGTCACCGCCGGCCCGGGCGACGAGGTGCTGTTCGGCTGGCGCTCGTTCGAGATGTACCCGGTGGCGACGCGCGTCGTCGGCGCCACCCCGGTCCAGATCCCGCTCACCGGCGACGCCGTGCACGACCTCGCAGCCATGGCGGGCGCGATCACCGACCGGACGCGCCTGATCTTCGTGTGCAACCCCAACAACCCGACCGGCACGGTGGTCGAGGCGCAGGCGCTGCGCGACTTCCTGGCCGCCGTGCCGTCAGACATCGTCGTCGCGCTCGACGAGGCCTACTTCGAGTACATGCGGCTGACCGGACCGTTCGCGTACGATGCCCTCGAACTGCGGCGCGAGTTCCCGAACCTGGTGGTCCTGCGCACCTTCTCGAAGGCGTACGGACTCGCCGGCCTGCGGGTCGGATACGCGGTCGGCGATCCGGAGGTGATCACCGCGCTCAACAAGGTGCACGTGCCGTTCACCGTCAGCAGTGTGGCCCAGTCCGCGGCCGTCGCCTCCCTGCGCGCACAGGACGAGCTGCTGGCACGGACCGACGCGGTGGTCGCCGAACGTGAACGCGTCACGGCACGACTGCGCGAGCTCGGCTACCGGGTACCCGATTCACAGGCGAACTTCGTGTGGCTGATGCTCGGCGACGACTCCATGCCGTTCGCGACCGAGTGCGCCGAGTCCGGGGTGATCGTCCGACCGTTCGCGGGCGACGGGGTGCGGGTCACCGTCACCCATCCCGCAGAGAACGACGCCTTCCTCACCTTCGCGGAGAAGTACGCCGGCGCGCGGTCAGAGTGAGGGCGCGATGGCGTTCCACGCCTCGGGCAGGTCGCGCTTCCAGTAGTCCCAGCTGTGCGTGCCGATCAGGCGGAATCCCGAGGTGAAGGGGATGTCGTTGGCGCGCAGCAGTGTCGCGAACTCGAGCGAGCAGCGGTTCGCGCCCACCTCCAGCGCCGAACCGGCAGCGATCTGCGCGTTCTCCGGGCCGTCCTTGGGGTCACGCTTGGCGGCCAGGTCGAGCGGTCCCACCGCACCCGAACCGGACGAGATGTACAACGCCTTCCCGCGCAGGGCGTCCAGCTTGTGGGCGGGATCGTGCTGCACCCAGTCCTTGGAGCCGGGCGCACCCCACATGTTGTCGGCGTTGGCGCCGCTCTTCGCGACGGTCGCGCGGACGTAGGCCTCGTTGGCCTGACCCGACACACGCGGGCAGCCGCTCATCGAGGCGACACCGCGGTACAGCTTGGGGTGGCGGGTGGCGAGGGCGAACGCCGACTGGCCGCCCATGGACAGACCCATCACCGCATTACGTCCGGACCCGCTGAACTTCGCGTCGATCACGGGCGGCAGCTCCTGCGTCAGGAAGGTCTCCCACTGAGGCTTGCCGAGCTTCTTGTCCGGCTTCTCCCAGTTGGTGTAGAAGCTGCCCGCTCCACCGGCAGGCAGGACGACGTTGACGTTGCGCCCGGCGAAGAACGACTCGGCGCCGCCCTTGGTGATCCAGTCGCTGACCTTGTCTCCGCCGTCCGCGCCGTCGAGCAGGTACACGGTGGGCCGCGGACCGGAGCCGCCGGGGCTGAGAACCGTGACCGGCACCGAGCCGTTCATCGCCGCCGACTTGACGGTGAGGTCCACCCGGTGAATGCTCCGAACCTTCTCCGCGACCACGTGCGCCCCCTTGGGAGCGGCGTTGACCGGTGCGGTCGACACCGACGCCAGCATGGCCGCAGCCGCGACGACAGACCCGGCGGTGACCAGCTTCAGTGACATACGATCGCACCACATGGTCGCCCAGCGTACCCGGCGAAAGTGTCGACCGTGTGAACGTCGATGCCGAGCAGCGTGCTGGGCCGGCACTAGGATCGGCGACATGACCGAGACCTCGACGCTGCCGGACGGCCGTCGCCACGCCTTCACCGCGCAGGTCCCCGTCAGGTGGTCGGACATGGACGCCTTCGGTCACGTCAACCATGCGCGGATGGTGACCCTCATGGAGGAGGCACGTATCCAGTGGCTCCTGAGCGCCGGGGACGACTACGCACCGCACATCAAGAGCGCGATGATCGTCCACGTCGACATCCGGTACCGAGCACAGCTGCACCACGACGATTCGCCGCTCCGGATCGGGATGTGGATCAAGGGTTTCCGATCGGTCGACTTCACGATCGGCTACGAGATCGCCGGCGCCGCCGCGCCCGCGGGGGCGCGCCCGGCGTGCGTCGCAACCACTCAGATGGCCGTCGTCGACATCGAGAAGCACAGTCTGCGGCGCCTGACCGCCGCCGAGAAGGACCGTCTGCGCGAGTGGACCCGCTCCTGAGACTCAGGGCTCGTACTTCTCCGGAAGCTGCGCGGGTGCCGCCGTGCCGAGCTGAGCGATGTTGCCCTGCAGGACGTCCCGGTAGATGCGCAGCTGTTCTTCGCCGCTGCGCACCTGCTGCGACAGCCTGCGGGAATGGTCCGCGGACAGTTCGCGGTCGCCGGAGCGCGAGAGCAGATGGTCGATGCGCGCGTCGATGGTGGTGGCACGGTCGAACTCGTTGAGCAGCCGCAACTCGACAGCCGCGGACTCGACGGTCGCACAGATGTCGATGAGAGCGTGGACGCGGTCGATCAGTTCGGTCCACACCGGCCGCAACGCCTCTTCGCGCTCTCTGATGTGGGCGACGAAGCCGGGATCGAAACCGCCGTTGTCCCGAGCGCGGTCGAGATCGACGCGCAACGCCCGCAGCGCCACGACGTCGGAGGCGATCTCGGCGAGTTCGGCGTGCAGGTTCACCTGCACCCGCTGCATCTCGAAGTGGTCCGACAGCCAGGCCGGGTTGGTCCGGATGCGGTCGTAGTAGTGGCCGGCGACGAACAGGAGTGCCTCGTAGCCGTCGGCGAAGCTCGAACCGCGCGACGAGTCCTGCGTGGTGGGCATGGTTCCGAAGACTTCGTCGGCCCAGTGCTCCACCTGCCTGCGTCCGGCGCGCCCGGCGACCTTGTCGACGATTCCCGCCACTTTGTCCAGGGCATCGGTGCCGGCCCAGCGGGCACCCGAGGTGGACAGGTTCGCCACCGGTGTGCAGAGCAGCCCGGCGAAGAGTTGCTCGCGCTCATCGACCTCGAGGTAGACGTTCTCGCGGCGTTCTCGGCGAATGGCCCGCATACCCGACGGAAAGACGCCCTTGCCGGTGACGACCGCGCGGTGCGCCTCGTCGCGCCGGCGGGTGAGCCCGGCCATCCGGGACCGGATGATCGGGACCACGACGCCCGGCAGCATCGTCGACGCCAGTTTGCGCTCGGCGTGCACGATTCCGCGCTGCACGCGCCGCAGTTCACTGAATCCCGACTGCGGAACCGGCATCGGCAGTCCCTGCGAGACGCGGCGGACCACCGTCGCCCGCGCGGTGGGCACGAGATAGCCGGCAGCGATGAGAATGCACGCGGTGTCGGACAGTTCCGCAGGCTGCCCGGGCACCCGCGCATCCGTCGTCCACTGACGGAGATCGGCTGCCGTGACAGCACGCTGCGGTGAGGTCATGGCGCCGATTCTACCCGCGGACCCCGACAGATCGCGTGGGAGAATCCCGCCACAGCGGGGCGGTGAGGCGATGCAGCGACCACGCGACGGGCACGCTGATGACACTGGTCACGACGAAGGCCGCGAGGGTGGATCCGGTGAAGACCGAGTACCCGAGAAGATCCATCGTGAACTCCAGCACCATCACGTGGACCAGGAAGAACTCGTAGGAGATCTCGCCGAACCACACCATCGGCCGACTGCCGCACACCCGGGACCACGCGTCGTCGCCGGGGCCGATCGCCAGGGGACCGACCAGACCCAGGGCCACCACCAGGTAGAGCGTGTGTTTGACGACCGTCGCTCCGGCGTCGGCCGGCACGATCGTCGGCTCTCCGGCGACCGCGCCGCCGCTGATCAGGAACGCACCGACCGCGACAGCGACGCTCGGGATCGCGGGCCACCGCGTCACCGTCCGGGCCAGGACGGCGAGCACCATCCCGCCGACGAACCAGCTCGCGAAGGCGGGCGGCCACATTCGCGCGGTGGGGTCGACGCCGTCGGACCCGTGCACCACCACCGTCCACAACGGCGAGACCAGCAGCAGCCCGCCCAGGCACACGAGCAGCAGGTCGGGCCGCCACCGATCGCGGCACACCAGATGCGCGATCGGCCACGCCACCAGCGGCAGCGCGATGTAATAGGCCACCTCCGCCGCCATGCTCCACATCTGGGTGAGGCCGGTGTGCAGGTGTCCGAGCCCGTACACCTGGGTGAATGTGAGGTTCCGCAGCAGGTCCGACCACCCCTGACCGAAGTCGGACGTGTCCGTGCGCACCAGGAAGATCGCGTACACCGCCAGCACCGTGACCCAGTAGGCGGGCACGATCCGCCGCACCCGATGCCATGTGTAGCGCCGCAGCCCCGGATACTCGGCCGGCGCTCCGGATTGCGTCTCCTGCAACGCCCGCACCCAGGGCGCGAACAGCAGGTAGCCGGAGAGGACGAAGAAGAGCGCGACGCCGACCTCGAAACGAGACAGCAACCGACCCACGTAGTCGTCGGTGTAGTGGCCGGTCCAGTACGCGGCGTGCGTGAGGCAGACCGACAGCGCGGCGACGGTCCGGACACCGGTCAGTGCGGGGACGCGGCGTCGCACCGGGGTCAGATCCAGCCCCGATCGCGTGCGATCCGCGCGGCCTCGGCCCGCGTCGACGCGCCGGTCTTGCCGATGGCCGACGACAGGTGATTGCGCACGGTGCCCGCCGAGAGGTGCACCTGCGACGCGATGGTCGCGACGGTCGCACCCGAGAGCGCGGCGGTGAGAACCTCGGTCTCGCGCGGAGTGAGCGGATTGTCACCGCTGGTGAGGCTCTCGGTGGCCAGCGTCGGATCGATGACGCGGAGCCCGGCGTGGACGCGTCGCACGGCGTCGGCCAGTTCGGCGGCGGGGGTGTCCTTGACGACGAATCCGGACGCACCGGCGTCCACCGCGCGGCGCAGGTATCCGGGCCGGCCGAAGGTGGTGACCACCAGCGAGCGGACTCCGGGCAGTTCCCGCGTGATGCGGGAGGCCGCCTCGATGCCGTCGGCCCCGGGCATCTCGATGTCGAGCAGGCACACCTGGGCGCCGCTGGACCGCGCCGCGTCCACCACCTCGTCTCCCCGGCCCACCTGCGCGACCACCGCGAGGTCGGGCTCGAGATCGAGCAACGCCGCGAGCGCACCGCGGACCAGTGCCTGGTCGTCGGCCAGCAGCAGTCGGATGGTCTCCACCGGTCCCCCTCTCGGAGAAGAACCTACCGTCCCTCGTCCACGCTCGCGGTCACCGTGGTGCCGGTGGCATCGGAATCGACCGTCAGGCGTCCGCCGCCGGCATCGACCCGTTCAGCGAGCCCGCGCAGGCCGTTCCCGAAGGTCAACAGCGGCGAGCCGTGACCGTTGTCGGCGACGGTCAGGCTGTGATCGGTGAGCGTCACGACGCATCGGGTGGCTCCGCTGTGGCGGACCACGTTCGTCACCGACTCGCGCAGCACCCATGCGAACAGCGCCGCGTGCGGACCGTCGTAGGCGTCCGGATCCGGCAGGTCGGCGTCGATCTCCGCCGCCGTCAGCGCGATCTCCGCGGCCGCGACCACACTCGGCAGTTCCGGCGCACGCAGGTTGCCGACCGTCGACCGGACCTCGGCGAGCGCCTGCCGGGCGAGCGCGTTCAGTTCCGCCATCTCCTGCTTCGCCCGCGCCGGATCGAGATCGACGAGCCGGCCCGCGAGCTCGGACTTCACCGAGATCACGGTCAGCGAGTGCCCCAGGATGTCGTGCACGTCGCGGGCCACGCGTTCGCGTTCGGCGACCACCGCGAGCTGCCCGTTCAGCTCCCGCTGGCGTTCGGCGGCGAGTTCCCGGTCGCGCTCGCCGTCGCGCATCACGCGCGAGAACCCCATCGTGATGCCGACGACCAGCAGGACGATCAGGAAGCCGCTGTCGAGCTCCCACCCGAACAATTCCGGTACGACCACCGCCGAGACGAGGACCGCCGCCACCCCGGCCAGCGAATACCCCACCCGCCACGGTGCCGCGAAGGCGACCGCCGCCATCACGAACGGCGCCAAGGAGAACGCGTCCGCGCGCAGCAGCGGCATCAGTCCGATCATCAGAACCGCGAGCAGGGCGATCGCGGCGTTGCGCGCCGGCGCGGAGCGGGGATCGCAGTCGAACATCGAGTACACGCACAGCAGCAGATAGACGACGACGAACACCGCGATGATCGCCAGGGCCAGAGCTTTCATCAGCCATCGCGCGTCGGCGGTGATGATCCCGGCGATCGGATACGCCATGAACAGCAGCCACACGGCCGCGAACAGCCAGCGCCCGCTCCGCCACGGTGAGGTGGGGGCGGGCGCTGCGGTCATCGGTTCCTCCAAACTGGTCCCGGCACGGCGCGAACTACTGCCTGCGCGTGCTGCGGTTGTAGAAGTAGCTTGCCGCAACGGCGAATGCGATGGCCCAGAAGGCGATGTTCGCGATGATCACCCACAGGGAGATCGGGGTGCCGTAGACGGTGACCCCGTGGTCGAGCGGGTACCGCGCCAGCGAGACGACGCCGAACATCGGGGTGAACTCGGCGATCCGCAGCATGGTTCCGTTCAGGGGGACGAAGACGTTGCCCGCGAAGGCCAGCAGCGCGAGCACGCCGCCGAGGGCCTGCATGGCGCCGTCGGACTTCAGAATGCTGCCCAGGGCCAGCCCCAGCGCCGCGAAGACGGCCGAGCCGAGCCACGCCAACACCAGGCACACCGCCCAGACTCCGACCGGGGCGGTGGCTCCGGAGATCGCGCCGACCACGGCCAGCAGCACCACCGGCAGTGCGCTCATGGTCAACGCGAGCGCGACCTTGGTCGAGACGTAACCGGCGGGCCGCAGCGGGGTCATCATCAGTGTGCGCGTCCAGCCGGCCTGCTGCTCGATGGAGACCGCGGCGGCGTTCGACGCCGCCGCCAGGACCGCGCCGTACAACGCCATGCCGACCAGGACGTAGAAGGCGACGTTGCCGCTGCCGACCGTCTCGGAACTCTTCTGGGTGGCGCCGAAGACGAGGTACAGGAGGGCGGGCATCGCGACCGTGAAGATCATCGCTCGCCGGTTCCGCAGAACGCGGCGGATGTCGTTACGGAGATAGACGGTCGACACGCTGCTCGCAGCGAGGGTGGAATTGAGACTCATGGCAATGCCTTTCAGGTCTCGGCGCGTCAGGCGCCGGTGGTCAGCGCGACGAACGCGTCTTCGAGGTTGTGGCTGGCGATCTCGAGGTCGCGGGCACGGGTGCTGGTCAGCAGGTGGCGGGCGAGGACGTCGGAGTTCTCGAGAGACAGATAGATCCGGCCGCCGCGCCGTTCGGTGATCTCCAGGTCCGGGAACACCCGTTGGAGACCGGGCACCGCGTCGTCGTCGAGGACGGCCGAGACGATGCGACGGCTGGCCCGGGCGCGGATGTCGGCGGTGGAGCCGTCCGCGACCACCCGGCCGCTCGCCATCATCACGATGCGGTCGGCGAAGGAGTCCGCCTCCTCCAGATAGTGGGTGGCGAACAGGACGGTGCGGCCGTGCTGGGCGTCGGCTCGCATGGCGGCCCAGAAGGTCCTGCGCGACTCCACGTCCATCCCGGCGGTCGGCTCGTCGAGGACGATGAGGTCGGGATCGGGCAGCAACGCCAGCGCGAACTTGAGTCGCTGCTGCTCACCGCCCGAGCACCGGGAGACCTTGCGAGCGCCGAGATCGGCGATGTCGGCACGGCGCATCACCTCGGGGATGTCGGCGGTGCGCCCGTGAAGCGCGGCGACCGTGGAGACGGTCTCGGCGACGGTGAAGTCGTCGAGCAGTCCGCCGGTCTGCATGACCGCGGCGATCCGGCCGGCGCGCGCCGCCTCGCGCGGATCGCGGCCGAAGACCCTCACCTCGCCGGAGTCGGGTGTGGTGAGGCCGAGGATCATGTCGATGGTGGTCGTCTTGCCCGCACCGTTGGGTCCGAGGAAGGCCACCACCTCGCCGGGCTGGATCTGAAGGTCGATGCCGTCGACGGCCTGGACGGTCTCGCCCTTCGAGCCGCGGAACCGCTTCGACAGGTCGGAGATGGCGATGGCCGGAACCGTCGACGCGGTTCGCGCTGGGGTGAGATGTCGCTGTGTCATGACATTCACTCTTCCGCCGGGGGACGCCGGTCACCCAGAGCGGATGTCATCGGTTCGCCATGACGTTTGTCATGGGCCCGGCACAACGCTTCGCGATCGCGGCAATCGGTGTAGCCCGGGCCGCCGACGGGGCCGGTCGTTGCCCGGGTCACACCGTGCAGGCACAATCGAAGGACGAGGACCTGCGAAAACAGTCGGGAGTTGAACGCGATGAGAGACGGCGCCGGCGTGTCGACTCGCGTCCGCCGTGCCTACGAGCAGTTCCTCGCCGGTGTCTCACCCGCCGACGACTCCGTGCGCTCGCTGGTCCGGGAATCGTGGGAGCGGTCCCGCAGCCGAGGAGTGGATCCCAGTGAGGTGGAACCCGGCCACGACGCCGGTGCCCCCATGTCGGGTGATGCCTTCGACGCCTACCGCTCGTCGCATCGGCTGGCGGCCGTGCGGCCGCTGGTGCAGTCGCTGATGCTCGACGACATCGCCGATTCCGGCGTGGTGGTCGCGCTCACCGACAACCAGGGCCGGCTTCTGTGGGTGGAGGGCGACCACGGCGCCCGTGACGCCGCGGCCCGCATCAACTTCGTCGAGGGCTCGGTGTGGAGCGAGGACACCGTCGGCACCAATGCGCCCGGACTCGCCCTGACGATGAATCGCGGTGTGCAGATCATCGGTCCGGAGCATTTCTCCGGTCCCGTCCAGAACTGGAACTGCGCCGCGGCCCCGGTGCATGATCCGGTGTCGGGCGAGCTGCTCGGCGTCGTCGACGTCACCGGCGGACCCGCGGCCGCGGCACCGTTCGCTCTCGCGGCGGTCCGATCGGTGGTCGCCGCGGTGGAGCGGGAACTGCAATCACGCACCGTCGACCTCGCCGCACCCGAGACCTTCGTCCGACCCGACACGCGCCCCCGGCTGACCGTGCTGATCGACGGCCCCGCCCACTGGCACGACGCCGCGGGCGCCGCCCGACCGCTGTCGCCGCGGCACGCGGAGATCCTGCTCCTGCTGCAGAGCTACCCCGAAGGCCTGGGCACCGAGCAACTCGCGACGATGCTCTCGGACGAGGGGCTCGGCGCGGTCACCGTGCGCGCCGAGATCTCGCGGCTGCGGCGCGACCTCGGCGATGTGATCGCCGCCCGCCCGTACCGGCTCACCGTCGACGCCGGCTCCGACGTCGACGAGTTGCGCGGGCTCATCGCCGCGGGCGATCTGACCGCGGCGGTCCGGGCGTTGGGGCGCGGCGGACTGCTGGCCGAGTCCCTCGCCCCCGGCGTGGTGGAACTGTTCGACGAAGTGCGCGAAGACCTGCGATCGCGCATGTTCGGCACCGGCGACCTCGTCGCACTGAACGCGTGGGTCGCCTCGCCGCACGGCCGGGACGACATCACCGCGTGGAACGCGCTCGCCCAGCGGCTCCCCGCCGGACATCCGCAGCGGGCGGTCGCACAGGGGCGGGTCCGGCTGCTCGATCGGCGGTTCGGAGTGCGGCGCTGAGGGCGCCGGGCGCACCCCGCGCCGCGATGCAACGCGACTGCAACCACATCACCCCTAGTGTGTGATTCACCTCACCGATTGAAGTGAATCCACGAAGGAGTGCAAGCATCATGACCGTCTTCGCAAAGCCCGGAGCCGACGGCTCGCTGATGAGCTACCAGTCCCGCTACGACAACTGGATCGGCGGCAAGTGGGTTCCGCCGGTGAAGGGGCAGTACTTCGAGAACCCGTCGCCCGTCGACGGCAAGACCTTCTGCGAGGTGGCCCGCTCCACCGCCGAGGACATCGATCTGGCGCTCGACGCCGCGCACGCCGCCGCACCGGCGTGGGGCAAGACGTCGGTCGCTGAGCGCGCCGCCGTCCTGAACAAGATCGCCGATCGCATGGAGGAGAACCTCGAGGCGATCGCCGTCGCCGAGTCGTGGGAGAACGGAAAGGCCGTCCGCGAGACACTCGCCGCCGACATCCCGTTGGCGATCGACCACTTCCGCTACTTCGCCGGCGCCATCCGCGCCCAGGAGGGCGGCATCTCCGAGATCGACAAGGACACCGTCGCCTACCACTTCCACGAGCCGCTGGGCGTCGTCGGTCAGATCATCCCGTGGAACTTCCCGATCCTGATGGCGACCTGGAAGCTGGCCCCGGCCCTGGCCGCGGGCAACGCGATCGTCATGAAGCCGGCGGAGCAGACCCCGGCGTCGATCCTGTACGTGATGAGCCTGATCGGCGATCTGCTGCCGGACGGCGTCGTGAACATCGTGAACGGTTTCGGCGTCGAGGCGGGCAAACCGCTCGCCTCGAGCAACCGCATCCGCAAGATCGCCTTCACCGGCGAGACCACCACCGGCCGCCTCATCATGCAGTACGCGTCGGAGAACCTGATCCCGGTGACCCTGGAGCTGGGCGGCAAGAGCCCGAACATCTTCTTCGAGGACGTGATGGCCTCCGACGACGGCTTCCTCGACCGCGCACTCGAGGGCTTCTCGATGTTCGCCCTGAACCAGGGCGAGGTGTGCACGTGCCCGAGCCGCGCGCTGGTGCAGAGCAGCATCTACGACGATTTCCTCGAGCGCGCCGTCGCCCGGGTCGCCGCCATCAAGCAGGGCAACCCGCTCGACACCGACACCATGATGGGCGCCCAGGCGAGCAACGATCAGTGGGAGAAGATCAAGTCGTACCTGGAGATCGGCAAGCAGGAGGGCGCCAAGGTGCTCACCGGCGGCGAGCCCGCCGATCTGGGCGGCGACCTCTCCGGTGGCTTCTACATCCAGCCGACCGTCTTCGGCGGCAAGAACGACATGCGGATCTTCCAGGAGGAGATCTTCGGACCGGTCCTGTCGGTGACCTCGTTCACCGATTACGACGACGCGCTCTCCATCGCCAACGACACGCTGTACGGCCTGGGCGCCGGCGTGTGGAGCCGCAACGGCGCCGTCGCCTACCGCGCGGGCCGCGACATCCAGGCCGGCCGGGTGTGGACCAACACCTACCACGACTACCCGGCGCACGCCGCCTTCGGCGGCTACAAGCAGTCGGGCGTCGGCCGCGAGAACCATCTGATGATGCTCAGCCACTACCAGCAGACCAAGAACCTGCTGGTCGGCTACGCGCAGAGCGCCAAGGGCTTCTTCTAAGCCGGCGTGCGATGAACGAGCCTGCAACCGTCGCGCGCGTGGTTGCCACCGACTCCGCCGTGGAGCTCCTGACCAAGCTGTCGGAGCTTCACGGCGGGCTCATGATCCATCAGTCGGGCGGATGCTGCGACGGCTCCGCTCCGATGTGCTACCCGGTCGGCGAGTATCGGGTCGGCCAGCGCGACGTGCTCGTCGGCGAGGTCGAACTGCCCGAACCGCTGCCCGCGGTGCGCATCTGGATCAACGGCGACCAGTTCGAACTGTGGAAGCACACGCAGCTGATCCTCGATGTGGTGCCCGGCCGCGGAGCCGGATTCTCCCTCGAAGCCCCCGAGGGCGTCCGGTTCCTGTCCCGATCGCGGGTGTTCACCGATGAGGAGAACGCCGCACTCGCGGATTCGCCGCCCCTGACCGGGGCAGACCTGGACGTGTAGCGGCGACCCGCAGAATTTTTGGCTCCCGGAACGGTCTCTGAGACCGTTCCGGGAGCCAAAGTTTTTCCGATCGGAGCTCACCCGGCGAGCAGCACCCCGCCGAGTGCCACACCGGCCACCAGGACGGTGGTCAGCGCCGCCTGGACGAAGGGGCGCCATCCCACCCTGCGCATGACCTCCATGCGGACGCCGAGTCCGAGAGCCGCCATCGCGATCGTCAGCAACACCACCTGCGCCTCGTGCCCCACGGAGATGACCGCCGAGGGCAGCACTCCGGTGGACCGCAGGATCGCGCACACGACGAATCCCACCACGAACAGCGGAACGATGGGAGGCCGCTTGCCCGCTACCCCGGTGGCGCGGCGCTGACGGATGCTCAGCACGGTGACGACCGGCGCGAGCATCATCACGCGGGCCAGCTTCACCACCACCGCGACGGTGAGCGCGCCTCCGCCGATCATCCCGCCGGCGGCCACCACCTGCGCCACCTCGTGGATCGAGCCGCCGGCCCACAGCCCCGCGACCTCGTCCGAGAGCCCCATCGCGTGGGAGAGCAGCGGGATCGCCGGAATCATCAGCGTTCCGAAGATGACGACGGTGCCGACCGCGGTGGCGGTGTCCTCGTCGTCGGCCTCCACCACGCCGTCGACCGCCGCGACCGCCGCCGCACCGCAGATCGACATGCCGCAGGCGATCAACAGCCGGCGGGCGAACGGAATGCCCAGCGCCCGTCCGATGAGCAGACCCCCGACGATGCCGCCGACGACGATCGCGACGACCACCAGAATCATCCCGAATCCGAGTCCGAGCACATCACCGAGAACCAATTGCAGCCCCAGCAGCGCGACACCGATGCGCAGCAGCGTCTTCGACGCCAGCGTCAGTCCGGGCGCCGCGGCGGCAGGCAGCCGGACCACGTTGGCGACCACCGCGCCGATCACGATGGCCAGCAGGAGCGGACTGACCGCAGGCAGGAGCATGGTGATGCCGGTGGCGGCGAGGGCGACCGCGCCGCAGATCAGCAGCCCCGGAACCACGGCGCGGGGATCGGGCCGGTCGCCTCTCCCGGACTTTCCGGCACGATGCAGTGTCTGAGTCATACCTCCACGGTCGGCGAACCGGAGGCGATCGGGAACCCGGAGATCCGATATGCAGACATATCAAATCGATATGGTCATGACCCCGTCCGTCTCGCTAAAGACTGGCCTCCCGGCCGAGCCGGGAGGCGAGCTTCTGCAGCATCAGCAGCCCGGCGCCCATCCGGTCGGCGAACTCCAGCAGCCGGTCGACGGCGGCCGAGTCGGGATTCTCCAGCCGGAAGGCCAGCAGCTCCCGGGCACCCGCGTGCATCACGCGCGCCGTCAGTTCCGGATCGAGCTGGTCGAGCCCGATGTCGGCGACGACCTCCGCCAGGTACTTCCGCACCCGCTCCTGCGACACTTCGAGCCGCCGGCCGAACTCGGCAGGCGCCCCCAGCGGGGGCGACAGAAACAGCCGCCAGCTCGCCGGATTCTCGTCGATCGCCTCGATCAGCCGCGCGAGCACCGCACGCAGTTGCTCGAGTCCGGCGAGACCCTCCGCGCTCGCGACAGCGGCCGCGAAGTCGGCCTGGTCTCGGTCGCCCTCGCGATCGACCAGCGCGACGAACAGTCCGGTGACGTCGCCGAACTGCTGATAGATCAGCGTCCGGTGCACTCCGGCCTCGTCGGCGATGCGGGCGGGGGTCGCGGCGTGAAAGCCCTCGCGGTCGACGATCGCGAGAGCGACGTCGAGAATCTGCTCACGCCGGGCCGCACCGCTCATCCGCCGACGCACGTTCTCCGAAGTCACCCTTGACATCGTAGTTCACACATTGTTAGTTAGTAACTAACAATTTGTTAGTTACCCCGGAGGGCCGCCGTGACCACCTATTACCCCGATCTCGCCGACGTGGTCCGCCGACAAGCCGACGCCCTGCCCGAGGTGTACGGCGACGTCGACTTCAGCGGCGTTCCCTACCGGTTCACCACTGACCCGGACGTCGAATCGGCACTACCGGCGTGGGTGGGCGGCCGGTCCCGCTACCTGTCGGACGAGCGAATCGTGGAGCTGATGACCACGTCGACGATGCTCGGCGACGTGGTCGCCGACAGGTATGCGGCGCTCGCGGCCGACCACAGCGTCTCGGAGCTGATCTCGATGCTCCGCACGGCGTGCCGCGAGGGGATCGACGCCGTCGAAGACGCGCCTTCCGAACTGGCGTCGTTCCTGGAAGCGATGGAGACCACCCCCGACTGGATCGATCTGGACCTGGTCGCCGAAGGCGCCCGCCTGTCGCGAGTGCCGTCCGCGCTGCTCTCGCCGTTCATCACCCGCGGGGCGTTCATCGCCACCTTCACGAATCTGTACGCCGCACTTCCGATGGTGATGACCGGCGCACTGACCGGCAAACGCGCGGCACGGCGGGTCAACGAGACGACGAGCTTCTTCGCGGTCACCACGCTGCCCGGCGCACTCGACCGCGACGGCGCGGGGTTCGAGGCCGCCGCGATGGTGCGACTGATGCATTCGATGGTGCGGTACAACGCCTTGCGCCGATCCGGAACCTGGGATGTCGACACCTACGGAATCCCGATCCCCCAACTCGATCAGGCACCGGCCGGTCTGATGGGCGCGTTCATCCTCGCCCAGCGCGCATTGCGACAGGGTCGCTCCGAGTTCACCCGGGCCGAGCGGGCGACGGTGGAGTTCCACCGGTACCGCTGCTTCCTGCTCGGGCTTCCCGAGGAACTGGTCCCCGCCACGCCCCGGGGAGTGGTCGACGTGTTCACCGGCCGCGCTGCGCTGCTGCGCGCCGGATTCGACGGCTCGTGCGCGTCACTGGTCTCGTCGACGATGAACGCCTACCTGCGCTCGGGACACACCGCCTTCGACCGTGCCGCCGAATCCGTCGAGCGCAGCTACAGCAAGATCGCGTTCATGATCGCGTTCTGCCAGGGGAATCGCCGTGCCGCGGCACGGATGGGCGTCGAGATCGCCGCCGCCGACTTCGCCAGGATCGCGGTCACCGCACCGTTCATCGTCGGTCGCCTCGCGGCCGCCCAGTACGCGACGCGGATCCCGTTCCTCGCCCCGCACGTCGACCGGTACGCGACGCGGATGGTCGAGCGACGGCTCGCCGACTACGGCAAGCCGGAGTTCCGGACCGACCACACCGAGTACGCCGTCGCGCACTGAACGATGCACGACCGCCGGCGCGACCGGGGTACTGTCCAGCCGTGGACTTGCGATCGATCGACCTGGGGGCGCTCGAGTTGCTCGTCGGAGTCGACGACCACGGCAGTCTGAGCGCGGCGGCCCGCGCGTTGCACGTCGCACAGCCCAATGCGTCACGGGCCATCGGGCGGCTGGAACGCCTGCTCGGCGTCCGTCTGCTCGATCGGGTCACCACCGGCTCCCGCCTCACCCCGGATGGGACCGTGCTGGTGCATTGGGCCCGACGCACCGTCGACGATGCGCGCGCACTGCTGGATGTGGCGGCCGGGCTGCTCAGCGATACCGCCGCCGAGGTGACCGTCGACGCCTCGATGACGGTCGCCGAACACCTGATGCCCCTGTGGCTCGGGACATTCCGCACCGACCATCCCGAGACCACCGTGCACCTGCGGGTCCGCAACTCCAGCGCGGTGTTCGAGGCCGTCGCCTCGGGCGCCTGCGACGTCGGCTTCGTCGAGAGCCCGTCGATTCCGTCCGGACTGCACAGCGCGGTGGTCGCGCGCGACCGCCTCGTGCTCGTCGTTCCGCCCGGCCACAAATGGTCGCGCCGTCGGCGCCCCATCGACATCGCCGAACTCGCCGCGACGCCGCTGCTGGTCCGCGAACCCGGATCGGGCACGCGCACGACACTGGAGGTGGCGTTGACCGGATACGACATCGCCCCGCCGATCCTCGAACTCGGCAGCAGCGCCGCGATCCGCACCGCGGTGGCCGGCGGGGTCGGCCCCGCCGTGCTCAGCACCCTCGCCGTCCAGGAGTCCGCGCGCAGCGGCGAGTTGCGCGTGATCGATGTGGACGGGCTCGATCTGACCCGGGAACTGCGCGCCGTGTGGCGACCGCCACGCACTCTCCAGGGCCCCGCGGCCGAACTCGTCCGGATCGCCCGCCGGTCGGCACAATAGATCCGTGACCGCCGACCAGCCCGGCTACGACGCCCTCGCCGACCTCTACGACAGAACGTTTCCGGATCCGTTTCAGACGGCGCTCGAGCGCCGGGCCGTCGACGCCTTCGCGGACATGGTGCTCGAGTCGCGGCCGGATGCGGGGGTCGTCGACGTCGGCTGCGGCACGGGCGGTGTCTCCGCGCATCTCGCCGGACGCGGGCTCAGCGTGTGCGGCGTCGATCCGAGCGCCGGAATGCTGGCGGTGGCCCGACGGAGGCACCCGCAGCTGACGCTCCGGACGGACGACGCCCGGCTGGTCACCGTCGACCTGTCACGGGTGGGCGGCGTCGTGGCGCGGCACAGCCTGATCCACGTACCTCCGGACGAGGTGCGCGAGATCCTCGTCGATTGGTCGGCACGACTGTCCGCCGGCGCCGTGGTGCTCATCTCGACGCAGGCCGCCGACGAGCCCGGTGTGCACGAATTCGATCACGCCGTCGCAAAGGCGTGGCGCTGGCATCCGGACGCGCTCGCCGACGCGGTCGTCGCGGCCGGCTTCGCGGAGATCTGGCGCACGGTGAGCCGAGCGGACGCCGACCACCGCTTCCCCGACGTCCATCTGGCGGCGCGGCGCCCATGACCGATCACGCTCCGGTCCCGCCGTCGCGACCGTCGGTCCGCGCACTACTCCTGTCGCGGCCGTCCACCCGTGGACGCTGGGCTCCGGCACTGCGCGGAGGGCTGGCCTTCCTGCTGCCCGCGCTGACGCTGTACGGGCTGGGATTCGAGCGAAACGCGGTCCTCGCCGCACTGGGCTCGTTCGCGCTGATGTACGGCGAACGTCGCCCGTACCGGATCAGGTGGCGGGTGAACCTCACCACGGGTCTGCTGCTGGTCGCCTCCGCGGCCCTGTTCGGCGCGCTCGGCTCATGGATGGGTCCGGGTGGATCGACGGCTCGCGAGATGACGATGGTCGGCGCGCTCGCGGCGCTCACCGCCGTCTCGGTATTCGGGGTGAACACCCTGCGTCTGGGGCCTCCCGGTCCGTTCTTCCTGGTCTTGGTCGGAGGTGTCGCCGTGGTCGTCTGCCGCGCCGGCGGCTCCGCCGCGACGGTGGCCCTGTGTACGGCCGCGGGCGCGGCCGCCGCGTTCATCGTCAGCATGTCGCCCGGACTGTGGCGCCCGCACGGACCCGAGATCGCCGCCACCGAGACCGCACTGGCCGAGGGCGAGCGCTTCCTCGCCGACAACCGCGAGCCCTCCCGCAGGCACAGTGTCGCGGCGTCGACGCTGAACGCGTGGTCGGTGCTGCACGACGCGGCGCAGATCGACGGCGATCTCGCACATCGTCTCTGGCTCACTCATCACCGCGTTCACGGCGCCGAGGCCGGCGCGCTGATGGCGCCGCTCCCCCGTCCCAGCATCGTGCACCGCCTCAGATTCGGAGCGCGCCTCGACAGCCACGCGACAGTGACGGCCACCCGGGCGACGGTGGCCACGCTGCTCGCGGGCGGGGTCTCGGTCCTCGCCGGCCTGGGACGCCCCGACTGGGCGATCATGGGCGCGGTCCTGGTGCTGCAGTTGGGGCCCGACCGTGTCCGCGGCGCGGTGCGCGGTGTGCACCGCGTGCTCGGAACGCTCGGCGGTCTGGCGATCTTCGCCGTGCTGCACACACTCGATCTGCACGTCGCCGCGCTGATCGTGGTGCTGGCCGTGCTGAACATCATGATCGAGCTGACCGTCACCACCAACTACGCGCTCGCGGTCACCTTCATCACGCCGCTCGCGCTGCTGATGGGAGCGCCGACTCAGCCGCTCGGCGAGCAGATGCTCTCACGCGTCATCGAGACCCTGTTGGGCGTCGCGTTCGCGGTGGCGACGATGTGGCTGCTGTTCCCGCGGATCCACCGCAGCACCCTCCGCTCCGCGG
The DNA here is from genome assembly GCF_047041125.1 of Gordonia sp. LUNF6. Lineage (NCBI taxonomy): Bacteria > Bacillati > Actinomycetota > Actinomycetes > Mycobacteriales > Gordoniaceae > Gordonia > Gordonia sp. LUNF6. The sequence continues at coordinate 326,018 of NZ_CP178181.1, read as the reverse complement.
ACGAGGCGGCCAGGGCGGCGTGTTCCGATGTGCTGAACCGGGCGAGCACGCATGTCCCCGCGTCGGCGTCCATGCGGGTGTCGCGGCGCGACCTCCAGTGGCAATTGCTGGAAGCCGAGCTGGCCGCGACCGACAGCGCGAACGACGAGCCCGCCTGGGCGTACCGCTACTGGCCCGCCCATGCGGCGGTCCGATCCGTGGGCTACGACACGCTCGGCGCCTGCTGGCGCGCCGGCCCCGACACCCTGATCGGCGAGACGATCCGCGCCGACCTCGCCGACCGCGTCACCGCGAGCCGCACGATCGGCCTCACCCCTCCCCCGACTGAGCGAGGCCCTGAACAGGCAGGTTGAGCAGCCTTCATATAGGCCAGTTGAGCGAGCGCAGCGAGTCGAAACCCTCCTGCCCCAGCGACCTCCAACAGGCCAGTTGAGCGACCTCCAACAGGCTGGTTGAGCAGGCTTCCACAGGCTGGTTGAGCGAGCGCAGCGAGTCGAAACCTACCGACCGCCACACCCCCACTCACCGACCCCCTCAGTACCCCGCATCCGGCTCGACCACCGCCAGCAGCTCCTCGCCCGCTTCGAACCGCCGGATGTTCTCCGCGAGGAAGGGCGCCATCTCGCGCGTGAGCCCGGACGCCGGATTGGCCACGTGCGGGGTGATGATGACGTTGGGCAGCGACCAGAGCGGATCGTCGTCCGCGGGCGGTTCCGGATCGGTGACGTCGAGCGCCGCGCCCGCGATCACTCCCTCCGACAACGCCCGGTGAAGAGCGGCCTGATCGATCAGCGGCCCGCGGGCGATGTTGACGACCCAGCTGTGCGGGTGCAGTCTGCCGAGGGTCTCGTCGTTGAGCAGGTGACGGGTATCCGGAGTGTCGGGTGCGGCGAGCACCACGTGGTCGGTACGCTCCCACACCTCGTCCATTCGGTCGGCGGGCAGCGTCAGCTCAGCGCCTTCGACGGCGCGACCGCTGCGGTTGACGGCGATCACCGAGGCGCCGCACGCCGCCAGACGCGGCGTCAGCTCGCGCCCGATCCCGCCCGCACCGATGATCGCGACCGTCGCACCCCGCAGTGTCCGGACGGCCGGGTCGATCCGTTCCTTCGCCCACCCGTCCCGGACCGCCGTGTTGATCTGCCGCAGCCCGGCCAACAGCAACGCGAGGGCGTGTTCGGCGACGCCCGCTGCGTAGAAGCCCGAGGCGTTGGTCCAGAGTCGACGGCCGTCCAAGACGCCGGCGTCGACGAAGCGTTCGATACCGGCGGTGCTGAGCGCCACCCAGCGGACGGCGTCGCCGAGTTGCGGGAAGCCGTCCGGCCCGCCGATCCAGACGAGAGCCTCGGCGTCGTCGAGCCCGGTCACCTCACTTCCGGCTCCGGTCACCGCCTCCGACAGGTGCCGGTCCACAACCGGTTCGATCGCGATCTTCACGAGCGCCTCCTCAATCTCCGGTCCCACGGTAGACCGAATGCTCTGTTCCGATCACGCGTGCCATTCGTTCGATTCACCATCGGCTCGCATGGCACACTTGCCCGGTCGATGCTGCGACCGAAAAGAGCACTTCATGGAGATGACGGAAATCGCCGGGTACAGGATCCTGCGCACTCTCGGCGCCGGCGGGATGGGACAGGTGTTTCTCGTCGAGCATCCCCGTCTGCCGCGTCGTGATGCATTGAAACTGCTCGACGCGGGTGTCTCGCGGAACAGCGAGTTCAAAGCCAGGTTCCAGCGTGAGGCGGATCTTCTGGCCCAACTGTCACACCCGAACATCGTTACGCTGTACGACCGCGGCGAGTACGACGGCCGTCTCTGGGCCACCATGGAGTTCGTCGAAGGCACCGATGCCGGCCAGTTGCTCGAATCGACTGGCCCGCTGTCGCCTACCCGAGTGATGTCTCTAGTCGCGAGCGCAGGGTCAGCGCTCGACTACGCGTGGCGTAAGCAGCGGATCACCCACCGCGACGTGAAGCCCGCGAACATCCTTCTCGCGATCGACGATCACGACACCGTCGAGGCAGTGAAGCTCGCCGATTTCGGCATCGCAAAAGCGGCCGAAGAGACGACGACCTTGACCTCCACCGGAATCACCGTCGGCACCTTGGCGTATATGAGCCCGGAAGCGATTGAGGGCGCGGAAATCGACAACCGATCAGACATCTACTCACTCGGTTGTACCGCGTTCCATTTGTTCTCTGGGCAGGCTCCCTTCACCGGTAAGACTATGACCGCGCTGATGTCGGCTCATTTGAACGGTGAGCCGCCCAGCCTTTCAAAGTTCGCCCCGCATCTGCCGGCGACGTTGGATTCGGTGTTCACTCGAGTCCTGTCGCGAGAGCCCGACTCGCGATACTCGAGTTGTGCCGAATTCGTGGCTGCGTTGTCCGATGCGCTGGATGGCAGAACAACGCCGCTGACCGGTCCGGCCTACGCCCAGACGATTGTCGGAACGCACTCGGTTCCAGGGCGCCATCCGCACCACCGATCGTCGTCGCGCCGGAACCGATGGATCACGGCGGTCTCGGCACTCGCCGCGACCGCGGTCCTCGCAGTCGGTGGAGCCGCCGCGTACGCGTACTTCCAGCAACGGGACGAGACGCCGACAGCTTCGGCACCCATCACACAGACCACGGTCACGACGCACGTCACATCCACGCCATCGACCACCACTGCTCCTGCGATCGCCACGGTCTACGAGCAGGTCACGCCGACCGAGGAGCCCGAACCCGTGACCGTCACGCCCGAACCCGTCGAAGGGCAGGAGTGCGGGTTGGATCAGTTCGGTGACATCTCCGCTGACGGCACACTGTTCTGCAGCGCAGAGAACGGCGCGTGGACCGACCGTACACACCAGTCTCGTCCTGCTGTGACGTACGGTACTGAGTGTTCCGAACCCGGGGCGCGCGCCCGGATCAGCGGTACCGACGCAATCGCAACCTGTGAGTCCGACACTGACGGGACTCCGACCTGGGGCTACTAGACTCCGACCCTCATCGTTACCGCCGACCGCGTCGTGCGGCCTTGCCGAAGCTATTGCCTGCGATCTTGCCCGCCGCCTCGCGGTTCGCCCGCTTGGCGGCAGCCTTCTCCTTCGCGGTCCGCTTGGGCTGCGGCTCCCTGCCGCGCGACGAGTTCGCCCCGCGACCACGGACGAGTCCGACGAATTCGTCGGCGAGCTGGGACGTGGGCGACGGCCAGACCAGTCCCACCCGGCTGACGGGGGCGTCGAGCAGCGGCCGGTAGACGAGGTCGCGGCGATGGTGCAGCCGGGCCAGCGACTGCGGCACGGCGAGCAGTCCGGTGCCGGCCGCCACGAGTTCGATCGCGTCGGCGGTGGTCGCCGGACGGTGGTCGAGCAACGGCCCGGGCCACCGATCCCAGGTGAGGGCGTCGTCGAGGGGCGACAGAAAGGTCTCGTCGGCGACGTCGTCGGCGCGCAACTCGTCCGTCAGGGTCAGGTAGTGGTCCTTCGGAACCACGACCACAGTGGTCTCGACGTACAGATCGATGGTGTGATGGGGTCCGGGATCGACGGCGTCGAGGGCCTCCGGCAAGCGTGTGACGGCCGCGTCGACCGCGCCGTCGGCGAGCAGCCGCACGCTGTCGGACACGCTGCACGCCACCAACTCGAGCGGCACGTCGGCGAACCGTTCGCGCCATTTGCGTTCCCATTTCGCCGGCGTGACGCCGGGGACGTACGCCAGACGGAAGCGGCGGTGCGCGGCGGCGTTCTCGGCCGAGTCGGGAGTCACGGGGAAAGACTATCGGGGCCGGGCGGTCACGCGCCGCGTCCGGCGACGGCGAGCAGCCGGTCGGCGGGGTGATCGGAGGCGGCGGGCAGCTCCGGACCGAACAACCCGAGCGCGCGAAGGTCCTCGATGATGGGCGTGCCCACATCGAGCAGGTGAGCGACCAGTTCCGCCGGGGGCGTCCATTCCACGCCGAGCGCGTCGGCGAGGTCCTTGCTGTGCAGGGTCAGTTCCAGCAGCCGCAAATGCATCAGCGAGGCGCCGGTGCGCCGCCCGGCCCGGTGATCGACCAGCGCGCTCAGATCCGCGTGCTCGGCCGCCTCCCGCAGTCGGTGCTCCTGTTCCCAGAAGCTGCCGACAGCATCGGCGCCGATGTAGTCGACACCGCGGGTAGCCGCCGTGTCCGCCGCGCTGCCGCCGTCGAGCAGGATGGCGTACCGCTGCGCACCGCCCGCGACATGGTCGACGAGCTGTCGGACCGTCCAGTCGCCGCAGCCGCCGGCGCGGTCGAGATCGCCGTCGACCCGCTCCAGCAACTCCACCCACAGCGTCTCCGCGGAACCGAGCAGTTCGTCGCCGGCCAGTGCTGCGACCACCTCGTCGGCGGTGCGCAGTTGCACGCCGATCGACTCCAGATCGGCCAGCCGAGCCGGCGTGACCTGCGAGGTCGCGTCGGAGATCAGGACGGTGCGGTAATCGAGTTCCGAGGCGTCGAAGAGGGTGGCCCGGGGGCAGTTGGGCAGATTGCAGCCCGCGACCACCACGGTGCTCACGTCGTGGTCACCGAGCAGCGAGTCGAGGGGCGTGCGGAAGAACGCCGACCACCGGGGCTTGTACACCACGTACTCCGCAGCGCCGATCTGCTGCACCGCACCGAATCGCAGTGAATCCCGATCGAACTCGACGGGACCGGGCAGCAGATCTGGGGGAATCTCAGCTCCCGGAGTGCCCGGCGCGACGACCGCGTCACCGGCCTCGACCGCGGCGCGCCGGAGCAGGTCGACGTCGCTCTCCCCCGGGCGGTACGACCGCACGATGTGGACCACCGGCCGGCCGAGCCGACGGAACTCCGCGACCGCCGCCGTCATCGCCGGCAGGGCCTCGCGCGTGCCCGGCACAGCAGCCGGGCCGTCGACGAAGTCCCGCTGGACGTCGATGAGCACCAGCGCCGCGTCGGCCCAGTCGGGAACGAGGTAGTCGGCCACGTCATCGATGGTCGCACAGCGCTGCGCAGAGCGTCAGTCGCCCGCCGGCAGCGGAATGTTCTGAAGGCGCAGCTGCCCGCGGGCGAGATCCTTGCCGGTGGCCTCGTCGCTGATCCGGACGAGCCAGAGCTGCTGCGTGCGGCCCTGAACGATCGGTTCGGCGACCACCCGCGCACGAGTGCCTCGCGACGACCGCAGGAAGTCCGTCGAATTGTTCAGCCCCACCGCGAACTGCCCGCGGTCGGCCACGGCCACGCTGGCGCCGATGCTGCCCGCGCTTTCGACGATGGCCGCGTACACGCCGCCGTGGACCACACCGAACGGCGTGTGGTGCCGCTCGTCGAGATCGGCGTATCCCTCCACGCGCGTGCCGGAGGCCTCGGTGACGACGAGGCCGGAAGCGTCCATGAACTCGCTCGACGTCGACGGAATCGGTGCGGTGTCGGTCATCGTGTCTCTCCTGCGATCGATGTCGGCGACACGTTGCCGCTGACTTCTGATAGAGAAGTTAGATCGCCGATCAACTGACTGTCAACATCGAAGCCAGCTAGACTGGCGACGTGGACTGGCTGGATTTCGACACCGACAACTGCTCCGTCCAGCGCACGCTCGACGTCATCGGCGACCGCTGGAGCGTGCTCGTGCTGCGCGAGGTATTCAATGGTGTGCGCCGGTTCGACCGCATCAAGCAGCACACCGGGATCTCCGACTCTGTCCTGTCCGACCGTCTGCGCAGGCTCCTCGACGCCGGCGTGCTGGTGGCCTCCGAGTATCGGGAGCCTGGGTCGCGGCGCCGGAAGGAGTATCGACTCACCGACGCCGGGCTCGACCTTCAGCCGGTGCTGATCTCCATGCTCCGGTGGGGCGACAAGCACCGCGCCGACCCGGCGGGCCCGTCGCTGAACGTGGTGCACCGCGGGTGCGGCGCTCCGGTGCGCACCGAGATCGTCTGCGACGCCGGGCACCCCGTGCCCCAGCGCGAGGTACGCAATGAACCGGGTCCGGGTGCGCGCAAGCGCGCCACCGGGCCCGTCGTCTGACGCATCCGCGCCGTCAGTCCTCTCCCAGCTCCGGCGGAGCGCTCCGATAGACCGGCGGCGTCTCCGACATCCGGATCGGATTGGCCACCGTCCTGACCGGCGCGTCGCGGCGCGGGTCGTCGACCTGCGCGATCGGTTCCAGTCCGAGCCGATCGGCCAATGCGAACGCCTCGGCGATGTCGTTGACCGGTCCGCATGGGACTCCGACCGCCGCGAATCGGGTGAACCAGCCGTCGGCGGTGTCGGCGCGCAGCAGCTCGGTGAGTTCGTCGATGAGCGACTCGCGATTGGCGACGCGGTCGGAGTTGGTGGCGAACCGCGGATCGTCGGCCATCCCGGGGGCGCCGAGTTCGGCGGTCAGCGCGGAGAACTGGCGGTCGTTGCCTACCGCGAGGATCAGGGGACGGTCGGCCGTCGGGAACGGCTGATACGGCACCACGCTCGGATGCATGTTGCCCATGGCCCGCGGGACCACACCCGCGCCGACGTATCCCGAACCCTGATTGGCCAGTGCCGACAGCAGCGACGACAGCAGGTTCACCTCCACCCGCTGCCCTCGGCCGGTGCGGTCACGGTGGCGCAGTGCCGACAGGATGCCGACGGCCGCGTGCAGACCGGTCACCACGTCGACCAGCGCGACGCCGACCTTCGTCGGCTCCTCCGGCGACGCGCCGGTGATGCTCATCAGACCGCCGACGGCCTGCACCAAGAGGTCGTATCCAGGCAGGTCGTTGTGTCCGCCGAAGCCGGTGATCGAGCAGTAGACGACGCCGGGGTTGACCGCGGCGACTTCGGAATAGCCCAGACCCAGCCGGTCCATGGCTCCCGGCAGGAAGTTCTCGACCACCACGTCGGCCCGTGCGACGAGGTCCCGAGCCGAGGCGAGGTCGTCGGCGTCGCGCAGATCGAGCGCGAGCGAGGACTTGTTGCGGTTCACCGCCTGGAAGTACGTCGCCTGCCCGCCCGCGTACGGCGGCCCCCACGACCGCGTGTCGTCACCCGATCCCGGCCGTTCGATCTTCACCACCTCGGCGCCGAGGTCGGCAAGGAGCATGGTCGCGTAGGGCCCGGCGAGCACTCGGCCGAAGTCGGCGATCAGCAGCCCGTCGAGGGCTCCGCCAGCGCCGTCGCCCGTCACCGGAAGGCGGCTTCGCCGGTCAGGGCGCGGCCGATGGTGAGCTGGTGGACCTCGGACGTGCCCTCGTAGGTGAGCACGGACTCGAGGTTGTTGGCATGCCGGATCACCGGGTACTCCAGGGTGATCCCGTTGGCGGCGAGGATGGTGCGGCATTCGCGGGCGATCTTGATCGCCTCCCGGCAGTTGTTGAGCTTTCCGAGACTCACCTGGGCCGGCTCCACCTCACCGGCGTCCTTGAGCCGGCCGAGCTGGTAGGCGAGCAGGTGTCCCTTACCGACCTCGAGTGCCATGTCGGCCAGTTTGGCCTGGGTGAGCTGGTAGGCGGCCAGCGGCTTGTCGAACACCCGGCGGGTCGACGCGTACTCGATCGCGGTCTCCAGGCAGTCGCGGGCGGCACCGATGGAGCCGAAGATGATCCCGAAGCGCGCCTCGTTGAGACAGCTCAGCGGACCGCTCAGACCCGCCGCCTCGGGCAGCATCGCCGATTCGGGCAGACGCACGTCCTCCAGGACCAGCTCCGAGGTCACCGATGCGCGTAGCGACATCTTGGCGCGGATCTCCGGCGCCGAGAATCCGGGCGTGTCGGTCGGGACGACGAAGCCGCGGATCCCCCGGGCGCCCTGCGCCAGGTCGGTCTTGGCCCACACCACCGCGACGTCGGCCACCGAACCGTTCGTGATCCACATCTTGGCGCCGTTGAGCACCCAGTCGGAGCCGTCGCGGACCGCCCGCGTGCGCATGCCGCCCGGATCGGACCCGAAATCCGGTTCGGTGAGCCCGAAGCAGCCGAGCGCGTCGCCCGCCGCCATCTGCGGCAGCCACTGCTGCTTCTGCTCATCACTGCCCCAGTGATGGATGGCGAACATCGCGAGCGAGCCCTGCACCGAGACCAGCGAACGGATGCCCGAGTCGATCGCCTCGAGTTCCAGGCACGCCAGGCCGTAGGTCACCGCACTCATCCCCGCACAGCCGTAACCGTCGAGGTGCATGCCGAGCACCCCGAGTCCGCCCAGTTCCTTGGCCAGTTCGCGCGCCGGGATCCGCGCCTCGTCGAACCAGCCCGCGATGTGCGGCCGGATCCTCTCCGCGCCGAACTTCCGGACGGTGTCGCGGATCGCCTTCTCCTCGTCGGAGAGCAGTCCGTCGAGGGCGAAGAGTTCGGTGACGGTGCGGGTGTCGGCCATGAGGATTCTCCTGAGTTCGGGGACGAGGTGGCTGCAATGCTTTGCGCAATCGATTGCATATGGTGGAGTGAGAGTATCCATCACGGCGGCGAGCCGTCAATGCCCATCGACGTCAATGCCCATCGACGAGGACCCACCCGATGACAGATCACTCCGGCCCGCGCCGCACGCGCCCGCCGACGATGAAAGAGATCGCCGAACGTGCCGGTGTGCACGTCTCCACGGTCTCGCGGGTACTGCGGCAGACCGAACCGGTCGACGGATGGTCCGAGGCGGCCAAGCGCGTCCGCGAGGTGGCGCAGGAACTCGGCTATCAGCCCAACCTGTGGGCCGCGAGCCTGCGCACCCGGCGCACCACGACCATCGGCGCGGTGATGCCGCGGCTCACCGACGGCGTGGTCGCGACCGTCTACCAGGGCGTGGAGCAGGCCGCACGCGAAGCCTCGTACTCGGTGCTCCTGTCCAGCCCGCCCGACGACCCCGACGCGCAGCGACAGGCGATCGAACTGCTCACGGGCCGTCAGGTGGACGGTCTGATCCTCAGCAGTCTGCACAGCCCGGCGGCCGAGTTCGTCCGCCGATTGAAGCTCACCGTCCCCGCGGTGGCGTTGAACCGCCATGCCGGGTCGGGCCTGCCCTTCGCCGGCGGCGACGACCGTCTCGGCGGCGCGCTCGCCGGGCGGCATCTGCTCGACTGCGGATACCGGCGCATCGCGGCGGTGGGCGGTCCACTGTTCGCGACGACCGGCCACGACCGGCTGTCGGGCTTCCTCGACGCGATGAGCGACGCGGGCGTCCGCATCCCCGACCATCGCATCGCGCACGCTCGAATGGATGTGCAGGGCGGGATCGACGCGGCCCGCTCACTGCTCACCCGCGACGACCGGCCCGACGCCGTCTTCTGCGTCAGCGACACCATGGCGATCGGCCTGCTCGGCGTGGCCCGCGACCTGCGTCTGTCCATCCCCGGCGATCTCGGCGTCGTCGGCTACAACGACATCCCGGTGGCCGCACAGCTCCCCGTCCCGCTGACCACCGTCGTCACGCCCGCACACGAGATCGGTGCAGCGGGAGTGCGCCTACTGCTCGGGATGGTCACCGGCACCGACCCCCAACCGGACGACGTCCGGCTCCCGGTCCGGTTGGTCGTGCGGGGGTCGACGGCGCAGCAGCGTTGACGGGTTCGTCGACGGGTGACATCACTGCCCGTAGCTGTATCGGAGCCCGGCGAAGAGCAACTCGTTGACTCGCTTGCGCATATGACCGGTCAACGATGCGTCCGGCACCTCGCCTGTGACATCGAGCCGCCACGTCAGCCGAGTCCCGCTGCCGCGCGAGGCGAGCTCGAACTCGATTCGGGCGTCCGGGCGCCTCTTCCAGATCGACGACCAGATCACCCGATGTTCGGAAGCGACGATCGTCACTCCTGGAACCGCTTCGTCGTCCAGGAGGCTCAGCCACGGACGCGCGGGCTGTCGTTTCGGATCGATCAAGTCCTCGAACACCGCCCGAGGCGGCGCCGGCAGGTCGCGGGTCCGCTCGCCGATGACGGTCCGAAGCGGCTCGATCACTCCGGACGGCCGTCACCGGGTGCGTCCTCCGACGCCGTCTTGATCCAAGCCAGCGTCGCGGACACGTGCTCGGAGAGTTCATCGGTATGGCGTTCGATACCGCCGAGCAGGACGCGGGCGAACAGCCGTGCGGTGGCCGACGCACCGTCGGGCATCTGGCGACGCTCGCGGAGCACGGTCCCGTCACCGTCGGCGGTCAAGGTGTAGGTCCACACCGCTCCGCTCGATCGCGTATGCCACGCGATCTCCCGGCCGATGTCGAACGTCGTCACGGTGTTGACCGTCGGCCAGAGCGCCAGACCGTTCCGGTTCCATCCGACGAACGTCTCGCCGGCGCGCAGCGGTCCGCGACGACGGCGGGTGGTGGCGAAGAGTTCCGGACTCGCCTGCGTCATCGTCCGGGGATCGATCAGCAGCGACCACACTCGATCAGGTGCCGCGTGGATGCGGATCGACTCGTCCAGGTCGCGCTCAGCACGTTCGGGGTTCACAGTTCGACCATAGAGCCCGCGAGCGCGGCGTTCAGTAGCAGAAGCCGCATTCACCCGATGTCGAGAGCACGGTGAAGCAGTTCGGGCACAGCTTGGGCTTGGGCTCTTCCGGCTTCGGGTCGGCTTTGGGTTTGGCCTTGGCCTTCTTCGGCTTCGGTTCGGCCGCGGCCGCGGGCTTCGTTCCCGGCGCAGCGGACTTGGCCGCCTTCGCCGGCGACTTGGCTGCCTTGGGCGGTCGTGCCGGACCGCGAGCGGCGCGCTTCTCCGCTACCCGGGGAGCCAGCGTCGGGCGGGCACCCGCCGGGATCGTCGCGCCGAAGAACTCGTAGCAGCGGAACCGCACATGCGCCGCATCCGAGTCGAGATCGGCGGGGACGGACCGGCCCGCGACACCGAGCGCATGCGCGTAAGCATCACCGGCTGTCTGGTCGAGCAGCACACACAGTGACGCCAGGAGCGGTTCGCCGTCGTCCTGCCCCTCGGTGACGGCGCCGAGGAGATCGGCGATCCACTTGCGCACCGGAGCGCCGGCCTTGATGCCGGTCTGGCTCTGAACCTGGAATCCCAGCTCAGCCTGGGTGATGAGGGAGCCGTACACGCGCGCGGTCTCGATCAAGGCCTCCCGGGCCGCGACGGCCCACGCGGCGAGGGCGTCGGAGAACGGAACGGGGATTTCGCCGGCCACCCGCCATGCGGGGACTCTCGTGTCGTCGTCGGAGTGCACCCGAAAACGCTACGGCGTCACGCCCCGATAGTCGAATCGCCGGTCCGGGCGGAGCAACACCGCTCGGACCGCCGGCGAAGACAATCCACAGTTGGAATCACTTCCATATTTGGATCTCATTCTATATCGTCGGAGCATGCCTCGAAATGATGCGACCTTTCCTTCGACCGGCGGGACCTGCGCCGGCTGGCTGTACGAGCCCGCCGACGCGGCCGGCACGCCCAGGCCGATCATCGTCATGGCGCACGGTCTCGCCGGCGTGAAGGAGATGCGGCTCGACGCCTTCGCGGACCGCTTCGCCGCCGCCGGATACCGATGCCTGGTCTTCGACTACCGGCACTTCGGCGCCAGTAGCGGTGTGCCACGCCAACTGCTCGACATCGGCAGCCAGCTCGACGACTGGCGCGCGGCGATCGCGTACGCGCGGACTCTGGACGACGTCGATCCCGAGCGGGTGGTGATCTGGGGCACGTCCTTCGGCGGCGGCCACGTGATCCATACCGCCGCGCGTGATCACCGCATCGCCGCAGTCATCGCGCAGTGCCCCTTCACCGACGGACTGGCGTCGTCGATGGCGATTCCGCCGGTCACATCCGCCAAGGTCACCGCACTCGCGGTGCGCGACCTGATCGGCGCCCGCCTCGGACGCACGCCGATCATGGTGCCTAGTTACGGGTGAAGCGCCCTGGGTTTCGTTCCGTGGTTACACGGTCGCGGGCGCGGTCGTCGTGGTGTGAGTGTAGGTCGCTTCGACGTTCGCCGGGGTGCGGTAGCCGAGAGCTTCGTGGAGCCGGGAGGTGTTCCACCAGTGGACCCAGAGCTCAACCTCGCTGACTGACTCCCAGATCCGCTTGGAGTAGATCAACTCCGCCTTGTATAGGCCGTTCACTGTCTCGGCCAGCGCGTTATCGTAGCTATCGCCGACGGTACCTACTGAAGCCGTAACTCCCGCGGCGAGCAGAGCGTCCGAATAGGCGAGCGAAACGTATTGACTACCCCTGTCGGAATGGTGGATCAATCCGCTTTCGTTCCTGCTCACCCCGGTGGACTGCAGTGCATGCTCCAGTGCGAGCAATGGCAGAGACTCCGTGTGGAGCGTGGGCGCGACCGCCCAGCCGACAATTCTGCGACTGAAGACATCGGTAACGAATGCGACGTAGCAGAACCCGGAGAGCATCCGGACGTAGGTGATGTCGGCGACCCAAAGCTGCTGCGGTCGATCCGCGACGAACCGCCGTTCAACGAGGTCCGGGCGCTGGTCATCTCCGTCTGCGGAGCAGGTGGTGACGGGCTTTCGACCTCGGCGAACGCCCTGCAGGCCGGCGATCTTCATCAGCCTCGCGACCTGGTCGCGACCGACGTTCCATCCTGCGTGGCGCATTGCGTGCCACATCTTCCGGACCCCATAGACGCTGTAGTTCGCCTGATGAATCCGCTGCACCTCCTCCGCCAGCATCTCGTCCCGAACGCTGCGAGCGGAGGCCGGCCTGTTCTTGGCAGCGCGGTATCCGCGGGAGGTGATGAACCCACATTCTGTCGCACTGAGGATGCGGCAGATGGCCTCGACCCCGAACTTCTCGCGATGCATGTCGACGAACGCGATCATTTCGTCGTGGGGCGGTCGAGTTCCGCTGCGAAAAACGCTGAGGCGGCCTTCAGGATCTCGTTCGCACGTCGCGCCTCGGCGAGCTCCCGCCGGAGACGGCGATTCTCCTCCTCGAGCGGCTCTCCCGGTCCGACCGGCTCGGTGGCGCCGTAGCGATTGCACCAGATCCGCAGCGTCTCTGTGCCGACACCGAGCTGCGGCGCGACGGCACGGATCGATGCTGCGCGAGGGCCGCCCTCGCGGGCTTGGCGGTCATAGACCATGCGCACGGCACGCTCACGCAGCTCTGGACTGAACTTCTTGGGCATACTCCGATTCTCCTTGCTGAGACTCGGAACGGAACCCAGGGCGCTTCACGGCATCCAACACGGATGGGGAGGCCGAAACCGGTAAACCACCCGACGCCACGCCCGAACCGTACACACATTCTGGCCTTTAACCCCCGTGGAACGCATGGTCACAGACCGACAAAAATACCCCCTGACCTGCGGTGCAGATCAGGGGATATGTGCGGAAGCGGAGGGATTTGAACCCCCGGTGGTTTTACCCACGCTCGCTTTCAAGGCGAGTGCATTCGGCCGCTCTGCCACGCTTCCCTGACCAGCAAGGGTACGTCAGAGTCCGGCCCTGTCGAGCACCACCCCGCTCCCTTCCCACAGGCCCGCCGCGCGAGCGGATCGAACGCGGGAACGACTGCGGTCCGGCCGGCAGGGTGTCCGCCCGACCGGCCGGACCGTCTGGCCTACACCGCCTCCGGGACCGCGACGCGCACGGGCGCGCCGGTGGCGGCCACCGCTTCGTCGGCGGTGACCCCGGGCGCCAGTTCCACCAGCTCCAGGCCGTCGTCGGTCACGTCGATCACCGCCAGGTCGGTGATGATGCGATCCACGACGCCGGCGCCGGTGAGCGGCAGGGAGTTCTCGACGAGGATCTTGGGCGAGCCGTCCTTGGCGCAGTGCTCCATGACGACGATCACCCGGCGCGCGCCGTGGACCAGGTCCATGGCCCCGCCCATGCCCTTGACCAGCTTGCCCGGCACCACCCAGTTGCTCAGGTCGCCGCGCTCGCTGACCTGCATGCCGCCCAGGATCGCGACGTCGACCTTGCCAGAGCGGATCATCCCGAAGCTCGTCGCCGAGTCGAAGAAGCTGGCGCCCGGGATCACCGTCACCGTCTCCTTGCCGGCGTTGATCAGGTCCGGGTCCTCGTCGCCGGCGAACGGGTACGGGCCGAGGCCGAGGATGCCGTTCTCGGACTGCATGACGATCTCCACCCCGGGCGCCACATGCCCCGGGACCAGGGTCGGCAGGCCGATGCCGAGGTTCACGTAGTCGCCGTCGGAGAGTTCGGCCGCGGCGCGCGCGGCCATCTGATCGCGGGTCCAGCTCATGCGGAGACCTCCTCCAGCTCGCGGACCGTGCGACGCTCGATGCCCTTGTCGGCCGCCTGGGCCACGGTCAACGGCAGCACGGCGTCGACGTAGATGCCCGGGAGATGGATCTCGTCCGGGTCGAGATCACCGGGATCGAGGATGTTCTCGACCTCGGCGACGGTGTACTTCGCCGCCATCGCACAGAGTGGGTTGAAGTTGCGCGACGCCTTGCGGAACACCAGGTTTCCGTGGCGATCACCCTTCCAGGCCCGCACGAGCGCGACGTCCGGGCGCAGCGCCTCCTCGAGCACGAACGTCCGCGGCGCTCCGTCCCAGACGAACTCCGCCTGTGGTTTCGGGGCCGACGCCACCGCCACCGCGCCGTCGGCGTCGTGCCGCAGCGGCAGGCCGCCGTCGGCCACCTGGGTCCCGACGCCGGTCTGGGTGTAGAAGGCGGCGATGCCCGCCCCGCCGGCACGCAGCCGTTCGGCAAGGGTTCCCTGCGGCGTCAGCTCGATCTCGACCTCGCCGGTGAGGTACTGGCGTTCGAGCTCCTTGTTCTCCCCCACGTACGAGGCGATCAGCCTGCGGATCTGCCGGTTCTCCAGCAGCAGCGAGTTGCCGATGCCCGGGATCCCGCAGTTGTTCGAGACCACGGTGAGGTCGCGAACGCCGGTGCGTGACAACGCCTCCAGCAACACCGCGGGGATGCCGCAGATACCGAAGCCACCGGAGGCCACCATCATCGAGTCCGATACCGCCGACACCGCGGCGTCGGCGGAGGGTGCGGTCTTGTCCATGTGTCCCCCTTCAGGCGAGTCGGGCCAGCTTCTCGAGCACCCGCTCGGGCTGTGCGGAGGCCGGGATGCCGGTGAGCAGCGCGTCACCGGCGGGGATCTCGTCGTCGTCGGACCAGAACCCCTCCGGCAGAAGTGAGATCGTGGTGCCGTCGCTCGTCTCGACCTGGTCGTCGGTGCGCAGGGCGACCACCCAGTCCAGGTGCGAGGCGATGTTGGTGATCGCGCTGTAGTCCGACACCGACTCGGGCTGGGCGATGGGATCGCCGACGCGAGCCCGGGCGTCGAGAATCACCAGTGCCACCGGGAGTTCCGAGAGTTTGCCGAGCCATTCGGCGATGTAGGTCGACGCCGTGTCGGCGCGATCCGGGTCGATCTCGTCCAGCCCGGTACCGGCGACACCGTGCGCACGACCGAGCCAGCGCGCCGGCGACGGGAGCGAGAGGACCAGCGGACGACGGGCCGCGTCGGCCAGCGTCTTGGCGGTGCGTTGCACACCCGCGACGCCGTCCTCGTCGGCCAGCAGGGTACGGAGCGCATACCCCGTGCGGGAGCGCGCGCCCATCGCGGCGACCAGTTCCGGATCGGCCGCCAGGTGCGCGCCCTGGACCGCGCCGACGTCGAGCCAGGTGGCGTCGGGATCGAGTAGGGCATGGACCTGGCCCTGGTGCCCGGTGAGTGCGGCCAGGTCGGCCCACGGGATCGGCTGCCCCTGGCGGATGACCGCGGTGGCGTAATCGGTGTGATCGATCAGGACCGGACGAGTGCGCCCACTGGCCGGCAAGGCGATCAGAGACTTCAGCGATGACATTGGTTTCTCCAGAATCGGTGTCGACCGGAAGGCCGGGTGCACCCGCGCGGGGTCACGGGTGCACCCGGCCGACCGGATCAGGCCAGTCGTCGGACGTTCTCGCCGTACTTCGACTCGAGCTCGGCGATCCGGGCCTCCAACTGTCCGATCTTGACCTCACGGCGGTCCGGGATCACGATCGGCGGCAGCTCGGCCAGCGGGGCGACCACGCGCTCGGGGCCGTCGATGGTGAAGACCGTGGCGGTCAGCTCCTCGACGTCTCCCCACGAGCCGTAGTAGTGGACGTCGGCCGGCGGCTCGTCCTGGACGAACTCCTTGCAGAACTCGTCGAAGGGCTTGCCGCGCTCCAGGCGCGCCTTGCGGGCGGCATCGCGCTTGGCGTTCGTCGCCTCGACGTCCAGGCGGAAGTTCACCGGGTCGTAGACCACGCCGAAGATGTCCTCGGCCACCTTCTGGGTGATGCGGCCCAGTTCGGCGTCGTGGACCACCGATTCGGGCAGACGCTCCAGCGGATCGCCGTAGCCGCCGCCGGCGCCCTGGCTGATCATGTACAGCTCGCCGTCCTTGGCCAGGTCGAACTGCAGGCCCATGTGGTAGGTCGAGTAGCGACCGTCCTCGAAGGGCTGCTCGTTCATGACCTTCTCGATCGACAGGTCGAACTTCTTCGGGTCCTTGCGGATGTGCTCGTAGACGTTCGTGCCCTTGACCATGCACAGCGGGTATGTGCCGCAACCGTATCCGCCGTACATGCCGTAGATCGAGGAGAACTTGGCGCCGGAGGTGACCGTCATGAAGCCCCACTGCGGGGTGCCCTCGGCGGCGACGATCATCTCGTAGCCCATGCCGCCGGTGAACTTGCCGAAGCCCATGTTGTCACGCACCAGTCGCTTGGAGACCAGCTGCATGAACGGGACCTCTTCCTCCATGACCTCCTGCTCGGCGGTGTCGGCCATCGCGCAGAACAGTGGCGAGACCGCGTCCTCACCGTCGCGGAAAGGCTTTGCGCCACCGGGCATGCCGTTCAGGTCGGCACACAGGTTGCCCACCATGTCGCCGTGCTGGGTGATGCCGCCCCACAGGAAGGTGTTGATCTGGTTGAACCAGTTGGCCACCACGTTGGAGTACTTGTTCGGCGTCGAGAAGCTCATCCGGCTGTAGAGCGCCTGGAAGGCCGAGAACCCGCGGAACGACGCCTGCAGCGACTGGCCCATCGGGGCGTCGTACGACGCGTCGGCCCAGGTCCCCTCGTCGGAGATGATCTCGATGCAGCTCATCGCCGAGGTGCAGCGCGGCAGGTCCGGCCACCAGAACGCCAGGATCGCCTGCATGAACATCGATTTCACCGAACACAGCGGCGAGTTGATGGCCCGGTTGAGGATCTCCGGCCCGGTCCCGCGCAGGTCCACGATCATCTTGTCGCCCTTGATCGTGATCTTGCAGGCGAACTTGATGAGGATGTTCTCCTTCAGCGTCGAGTCCATGAACTGGTCGAAGCGGTAGGTGCCGTCGGGCAATTCGCTGATCCGCCGGCGCACCTCGGCGTCGACGTCCTCGACCGTGACGCGCAGGGCCGCGACGAAGGTGTCGACACCGACCTCGTCGATCACCTTGTCGATGCGCTCCATGATCTTGCGGACCGCGGTGATCTTGACCTTCAGATCGGCCAGCTGCAGCTTGGGGTCGCGCACCGAGTGCTGCAGGAAGGTCAGCAGGTCCCGGCGCAGCTCGCCGCGCTCGACGATCTTGAACGGGCTCATCCGCAGGCCGTCGTCGAACGGGGTCTCCGAACCGGACGGCATGCCGCCGGGCTCGCAGGCGCCGTTCTCACCCTCGTGGATGGTGGCGGCCACCCAGGCGATGATCTCGCCGTCGCGGATGATCGGCATGATCATCGACTGATCGGTGTTGTGCACGTTCCCGAAACGCGCGTCGTTGTGGATGAAGCCGTCACCCTCGTGGACGCCCACCGTGGGCTCGTCCTTCCAGTACTTCATGATGTACCGAATCGGGTGGTGCAGGATCGCGCTGAACGCGATCACGCCGTGGCACGACAGGTAGGAGACGTCGCCGCTCGCGGTGTAGATCGCGGTGGTGAGGTCGCCCCACTTCGCGCCGGGTGCGGCGCCCTGGGCCTCGCACATCTCGTAACCCTCGTCGAGGGCGCCGGCGATGCGCTTGCGGATGCGCTCGACCTCGAGGCGGTCGACGCCGACGGCGATGGCCACCTCTTCGTGGTCGGTACGGGGCGCGATCGCATGGCTGCGCATGATCTCCGGGTCGGGCCCGAGGAACAGCGTGGTCTCGTCCATGAACTTGTCGACCCACTCCTGCTCCTGCGGGGTCAGGACGCGGCTGTCATGGTCGTGAACTGCGGTCATGATGAACTCTTCTCTCGCTTGGAATGGTTTGTGGCTCAGTCCTGCAGGAACCAGACGGCACCCTGGCGGGTGGGCTCGAGGCGCCACTCCGGTTCGACGAGGAACGTGGTGTTCTCGGTGGTGACGATCGCCGGGCCGTGGATGACGTGCTCGTGGGTGAGTGCGCCCTGGTCGTAGACCGGGGTGTCGAGCGCCTTGTCGTGTCCGATGAAGTGGACGTTGCGCCGGGCCACCGGGGTCGGCTCGGTGCGGTCGCCGCCGGCGTAGAGGGAGTCGAAGTTGACCACGTCGCCGTCGACGTAGGACGCCACCCGGATGGTGTTGCACCGGATTCCGGCCTCCGGCGCCGCCGAGGACGCGCCGAAGCGGTGGCTGTAGACGTCGCCGAAGGTCTTGATGATCTCCAGCACGTCACCGACGCCGTTGATGCGGCTGATGCCGTCGAGCGCCACCGCCTGGGTGAGCAGCTGATTGCCGTAACGCATGTCCACCTCGAGGCGGTACTTCACCTCATCGCCGTCGAATCCCTGGCGCACCAGGTCTTCTCGGCCGCGGGCCTCCAGCTCCTCGACCACGGCGTTGAACTCGTCGTACTTGTCGTACAGCGTGCGGGTGGTGGCGTTGTAGAAGGTGACGTGGACGCCACGCTCGTGGAAGTGCAGCTGCTTCATGTTGCCGGCGCCGCAGGCGGAGAACACCGACGAGAAGGGCGGGGCCAGGACCCGGCGGATGCCGGCGTGGCGGGCGATGCCGCATGCGTGCAGCGGGCCGTTGCCGCCGTAGGCGAGCATGGTGAAGTCCTCGGGGAGGTAGCCGCGCACGCGCAGCTCCTTCCCGATCCCGATCGCCATCTGCTCGTCGACGCTGTCCTTGATCACCCGGGCGATGTCGATGACGTCCATGTCCAGCGGATCGCACAGGGTGTCCTCGATCGCCTGGACCGAGCGCTTGGGGTTGAGCTTGATGTACCCGTTGGCGTAGTTCTCGGGGTCGAGGTAGCCGAGCAGCAGATCGGCGTCGGTGACGGTCGGCCGCAGGCCGCCCCGGTCGTAGCACGCCGGCCCCGGGTTCGAGCCCGCCGACTCCGGCCCGATCCTGATCGAGTTGTGGATGCGGTCGTAGCTGGCGATCGACCCGCCGCCGGCACCGAGGGTGTCGAGGTGGACCATCGGCACGCTGACCAGCCACCGATCGATGGTCGGCAGGAAGTCGTAGTGCTTGACGCCGCCCTCCGGCACCAGGCCGATGTCGAAGGAGGTGCCGCCCATGTCGGTGGAGATGACGTGGCCGAGCCCGGTCTCGGCGGAAAGGTGCTCGGCCGCACCGACACCCGCGATCGGACCGGAGTGGATGGTCTGCAGCGCGTCGGTGGAGTTCATCTGCGCCATGCCGCCCGAGTTGTGGATGACCAGCATCGGCTTGTCGTACCCGGAGTCGCGCAGGTTGTTCGACAGCTGCGACAGCGCGTGGAACATGATCTCGTGCAGGAAGCCGTCGATGATGGTCGACGTGGACCGCACGTACTCGCCCTTGCGGCCGGACACCTGATGGCCCAGCAGAACCGGGATGGCGCCGAGCTCGTGGGGCGGGAACTCGTCGAGGATGATCTCCTGGATCGCCAACTCGTGCACGGGATTCTCGGTGGCGTTGACCAGCGAGACGACGATGGCCTCGGCACCCTCGTTGACCAGCTCGCGCACCGTCTTGCGCACGTCCTCCGGGTCGAGCGGCGCGACGATCTTGCCGGCGGAGTTGATGCGCTCCTTGACCGAGCGGATCAGCTGACGGGGCACGATCGGGTCGGGACGCTCGGCGGCCGGCAGGTTCTGCTGCATGGTGTGGTCGAGGCCCTCGCCGTAGCCGCGGCCTCGAGACAGCGGGATGGTGTCCTCGAAGCCGTGGGTGACGATGGCCGCCACCTTCGGTCCCTTGCGCTCGATCAGTGCGTTGGTTCCGAGAGTCGTTGCGTAGCGGACGGAGTCGACCTCGCTGAGCACGGTGTCGCGGTCGAGGCCGGCCCGCTTGCAGGCCAGGTCGAGGGCCTCGTTGAAGCCGAGTGCCAGGTTGTGGTGGGTCGTCAGGGCCTTGGCGTCGACGTAGATGTCGTCCCAGACGAAGAAACAATCGGTGAAGGTACCGCCAATGTCGACGGATATGCGCTTCATGGTGCAGCTCCTATGTGGTGGGTCAGCGGATGTGGCCGATGGCCTTCAGTGCGGCGGTGTACTTCTGGGCGTCCTCGCCGGGTCCGTAGTTGAAGACCTCTTCGGGATCGACGCCGCGTTCCTCCCACTGCTTGCGCAGCGCGGCGACGTCGATGACCATGTCGACGGTCGGCGGATGGCCCGGCGGCAGGTACTCGACCTCGATCTGGGTGCCGCATCCGGGGCAGTAGTACTCCAGGATCCGGCAGTAGGTGGGGTCGGGGCTGAAGGTGTACTCGTAGCGCTCCGGGTCGATGATCGGCTGGTGGATCTCACGCGGATCACGGTCGTACACAAGCGTTCCCGGCTTGTAGTTGTCGTGGGCGGAGCCCATGTCGTGTTCACAGACCCGGCACACCCAGCGTTCGGTGTCCAGATCGATCACGAGGTACTCGGTCATGGGGACTCGCATCTCGAGTCCTCCTCTCAGATGTCGGTGTCTTTCAGGGCGGGGATGTCAGAGGGTGTCGTCGGTGAGGAGCAGGTCTCCGGCGGAGGTGACGCGGAACTGCCAGCCGGGCAGCACGCGGGCGGTGAAGAACGGGCCCTCGACGATGGCCGGCCCTTCGCCGGAGTTGCCGGGCGAGAGCTCGTCGAGCACGTGCACCGGCACCTCGTCGACCTGGTCGGCGCCGCTGCGCACCCGGCGGGTCCCGATGCTCGGCGCCGGGGTCGGGGTGACCTCGGTGTCGGCGGTCAGTTCCGGCTGGGACAGTTCGGCGGTGACGGTGAACCGCAGGGTCGCGAGCTGCTCGGGGTAGTCGACCGCGTCGCCGGGGATGTAGGGCCGCCGCTCGGCGATGTTGCCGTCGATCCCCTCGATGATCAGTTCGCTGGAGACCGTGCAATCGGCGAGGGCGTACCCCTCCTGGAACATGTCGCGCTCGGCCCGCTCGACCAGCTCGGCGTGGGTGGCCGCAGCTGCCTCGGTGGTGGCGACGGGGACCGTGACCTCGTAGGTCTTGCCCACGTTCGAGAACGAGATGCCCAGTGCGGAGAACACCGCGGCGGTGCGCGGGATCAGCACCCGCTTGACGCCCGCGACGCGCGCCGCGCCCGCGGCGCTCATCGGGCCGGCCCCGCCGAAGGCGGCGAGGGTGGTGTCGGCGTCGACCAGGTGGGAGAAGGAACCGGCGACGGCTTCGAAGTACGCCTGCTCCATCCGGACGAGGGCTTCTTCGAGGCCGACCCCGAGCGGCTCGGCGATGGTCTCGGTGATGACCGCCTTGGAACGCTCGGCGTCGAGCTTGAAGGTGCCGTCCAGGTAGGTGTCCGCGTCGAGCACGCCCAGCAGGAGGTTGACGTCGGTGATGGTCGCCTGCTTGCCGCCGAAACCGAAACAGGCGGGACCGGGTGCCGCGCCGACCGACTGCGGGCCGACCTGGATCTCGCCGTCGACCACCTGGATCACCGACGAGCCGCCGACGCCCTTGGAGTGGACCTCGCTCATCGGGTAGGAGATCGGCACGCCCTTGATCGAGCCGCGCTCGCGGGTGGCGACCTGCTCGCCCTCGACCACGCCGACGTCGGTGGTGGTGCCGCCGATGTCCATCATCACGACGCGGTTGAGTCCGTAGACCCGGGCCAGGGCAGCGGTGCCCTCGAGGCCGCCGCGCGGACCGGACGAGTAGGTCTTGAGTGCCACGGACTTGGCGACGCGGGAGGAGGCGCCGTCGTTGCGGTAGACCAGCAGCGGGTTGGCGACCTTGAAGTCCTTGAGCCGGCGTTCGGCGCCGTAGAGGAAACGCTCCATGGTCGGGTGCAGGAACGAGTTGATGACGCACGACCAGGTGCGGCGGGCGTCGTCGCGGTCGCCGGCGAGGTCCCAGCTGTAGATCACCGGGATCGACCCCAGCAGCTGGCGGGGGAACTTGCGGAGCAGGACGTTGCGCAGGCGGCGCTCGTCCTCGGGGTTGGCCGCGGTGACGACGACGCGCGCCGCGCCCAGGGTGGTGAGCCGGTTGACCGACTGGACCAGCTCGAATTCGAGGTTCTCGTCCTCGACGTCGACGGTCAGGTAGCGGTCGGCGATCAGGCCGTCCCACAGGTCGTTCTCCGCGTCGGACTTGCGCATCACCGTGTCGAGGTTCGACAGCGTGGTCAGGATGCCGATCATCGGTCCGCGGCGTTCGACCAGGGCGTTGGTGCCCTGGGTCGTCGAGTACCGGATGTGGTCGGTGGCGTGCAGGATCTTCTCGAGGTCGGCCTGCCCGTAGAGGGATTCCGACACCTTCTCGATGCCGCTGAACAGGCACTCGGACAGGTCGTGTGGCGTGGTCAGGGTCTTGGTGAAGGTGAAGCCCTGGCCGTCCCAGACACAGATGTCGGTCAGGGTTCCCCCGTTGTCGATGTTGATGAGTGTGGTCACTGGGGCGCACTCCTTGGTCCGGGAGTTCTCGATGGAACTCGGTTGGTGTGGACCCGGCGTCGTCGTCGGGTTCGGGAAGTGACGCAGACCATTGTGATGCGTGTCTCACACCCTCGACCTGTCCCAAGTTCGGACACTTTCGGGGTTGTGTCCCGCACCACAGGGATGATGGTTTAGTCATCTTCCGAGGAAGTGAGGAGACGAGCGTGCCCAACGCCACGAATCGAATGCTGCGAACCGCCGCGGCCAGGGCGGATTTCCTCGAATCGGGCAGATCAGGCTCAGCGGGCGTACCCGACATCGTGGCCGCCTCGTGGGAGCGCAGCCAGGCTGCCGGCGTCGACCACTCCCAGCCGTGCACCGACTTCAGCGACGAGATCGACAGCGGCTCCCTGCTGATGCGCTGCGCCCGCCCGGTCCTGCGCCAGCTGGGCACCGATGTCGGCGACACCCCGATGGTGATCGCGCTGACCGACAGCCGCGCCCGCGTGATCCAGCGGATCGACACCTCGGGCGCGGTCGGACGCCTCCTGGACCGGGTGAACTTCGCCCCCGGCTTCCGCTACTCGGAGGACTCGATGGGCACCAACGGGGTCGGCACCGTCTTCGAGGCAGGCCAGCCCATCAGCGTCGTCGGACCCGAACACTTCGCCGAGAACCTGCAGACCTTCGCCTGCACCGGCGCCCCGATCATCGACCCGGTGACCCGCCGCATCGAGGGCGTCCTGGACATCTCCACGCTGAGCACGGGCTGGAGCCCGCTGATGCACACCCTGGTCAAGGCGGCCGCCAAGGACATCGCGCGCAACCTGCTCCTGGACCGCAGCCAGTCCCAACAGGCGATCTTCGACACCTACATCCAGATCGACGCCAAGGCCGGACGCCAGGCGGTGCTCGCCTTCGGAGACTCGGTGTTCATGGCCAACGCCGCAGCTCAGGCACTGTTCTCCAGTGCCGAGCAGCAACTGTTGCGCGACCACGCGATCTTCATGATGGGCCGGCGGGACAAGGCCAGCGACACCATCGCCCTGCCCGACGACCGGCTGGTGACCCTGCGGGGAACCCGCATCCTGGTGGGCTCGGAGGTGGCCGGACTGGTGGTGATCGCCGAGATCGCCTCCGCCCCGCGCTTCGGCCTCCCCGGCAACTTCGACGAGCACGTGCTGCCGCAGATCGCCATCGCAGGACATTCGTCGTCGCGCGTGGTCGGGGACCTGACGCGTCAGCAGCACCAGAGCGTCGCGGTGGGCTCGACCCCGGCCTGGGTCAGAGCCTGCGAACAGGTGCGTCAGGTGCTGACCGAGAACCAACCCGCCGTGGTCATCGGCGAGAGCGGCTCGGGCAAGTTCACCCTGGTCGCCGAGATCTTCCACGACGCCTTCCCCGACGCCCGCAGCGTCAGCATCGACGCCTGCCAGATCGTCGACGAGGGTGACACCGACGTGGATCTGGGCACCATGCTCGCCGGCCAGGCCGGGCCGACCCTGTTCATCATCCGCAACATCGACCAGGCGAGTACCGAAGGCGCCGAACAGATCTCGAACATCCTCAGGGCGCTGGCCGAGCACGAGGAGCCGACGTGGTGCGTGGCGACGCTGTCGGACTCCTCGCTCGACTCGGACCTGCCGTTCCAGATGCTGCTGTCGCACTTCGAGGTCGCGATCACCGTCCCACCCCTGCGGTTGCGCACCGACGACCTGCCCCAGATCGTGGCCTCGGTCCTCCGGCAGATCGCCCCCGAGCGTCGTGTTCGCCTGAGCCCGGCGGCGATGCGTGTAGTGTCGCGATACTCGTGGCCGCGCAACGTCACCCAGCTGACCGAGGCCCTGCAGCATGCACTGCGCCAGCGCCCGGTGGGCGAGATCCAGGAGCAGGACCTCCCCGGGTACTGCCAGACCACGGTCTCGCACAACCTGACCCCGCTCGAGCAGGCCGAACGCGACGCGATCGTGGCCGCCCTGCGCGAGTTCGACGGCAACCGGGTGGCGGCGGCGGCCCACCTCGGGATGGCCCGTTCCAGCCTCTACCGCAAGCTCCGCACGTACGGGATCACCGCCTGACCCTCCTCCCCTCTGCGACGCGCCAAACAGCCACGTCATCCCGAAATACCCTGGGCGACGGCCCTTCCGGGACCCGTCGTCCAGGCGTCTCGGGAGTGGTCCGCGCTGTCCACGGCCCGAGGCTGTCCCAACTTGGGACACGGCGACCCCGGGACAGGCGGCTACCGTCACAGCCATGGCCGAGACCTTTGCTGCCCTGTGGAACCGAGCGGTCCGCGACCACGGTGCGCGCGAGTTCCTGGTGTTCCGGGATCTCGACGGCACCGTCTCCTCCTGTACCTACGACCGCTTCGACGACGTCGTGGGCCGGGTCGCGGCCACCCTGGCCGAGCGTGGCGTCGATGCCGACGCTCCCGTCCACGTGATGCTGCGCAACTGTCCGGCGTTCATCGCGATCTGGCTGGCCGCCGCTCGGCTCGGCGCCTGGTTCGTCCCGGTCGATCCCGGTTCGACCCCGCGCGACGTCGCCCGTCAGCTGCACCGCATCCGTCCCGCGGTGACGATCTGCGCCGAGGAGTTCGAGGAGACGGTCGCCGCCGGCGGCGCCGAGCAGGCGATCGCCCTCGCCGAGACCGCCGCCGACCTCCGGGACGGTTCGCCGCTGGTCGGTTCCGACCTGTGGCAGGAACCTGCGAGCGCGGCACCGGACGACCGGCTCGCGGTCATGTTCACCTCCGGCACCACCTCCGAGCCCAAGGGCGTGGTGCTCACCCAGGCGAACTACGCCCACGTCGGACGGACCATGGCCGACCTGGCACAACTCCGCCCGCATCATCGCTGGTACGTGGGCCTGCCGCTGTTCCACGCCAACGCGCAGTACTACTGCTTCGCCTCGGCGATCGCGACCGGCGCGTCGGTGGCCCTCACCGCACGGTTCACCGCGAGTCGCTGGCCGCACGAGGTCGACGAACTGCAGGCCACCCATGCCAGCCTGTTCGCCGCGCCGATCAGGATGATCCTCGCCCGACGCCGCGACGACGCGCCACGGCTGAGCCTGCACCATCTCTGGTTCGCCCAGAACCTGGCCCTGGGCCACTGGTCGGAGATGGCGAGGCTGTGCGGTGCCGCCCCGCGGCAGATCTACGGCATGACCGAGACCGTCGCCGTGGTCACCGCCAACGACCCCGATCGTCCCACCCATGACCGGATAGGACCAGAGATCAACGGTCGCGCAATCACTCTGATCGATCCGAACACCGGTCGACCGGCCGCCGACGGGGAGCCGGGCATCCTCACCGTGGCCGGGGTGCGGGGTCGCGACCTGTTCGCCGGTTACCTCGACAATCCCACCGCCGACGCCCGCGCCTTCGTCGACCTCGACGTGCCGACGCCCGACGCCGACCATGTGTGGTTCAGCACGGGTGACCTCGTACGGCGTTGCGACGACGGTCAATTGGCGTTCGTCGGACGCATCGACGACGTGGTCAAGGTGTCTGGCGAGAACGTCTCGCTGACCGAGATCGAGGCCGCACTCGCCGAGGCGCCCGGCGTCCTCGAGGCCGCGGTCCTCGCGATCGACGACCCGATCCGGGACCACGTTCCCGCCGCCTGGATCGTGCCGGCCGACAAGGACGTGCCGCCGTCGCCGGAACAGTTGCGGCAGTGGGCCGAACAGAACCTGCAACCCGCGGCGCGGCCGCGCCGGTGGACCGTCATCGACGAGTTGCCGCGCACCTCGGTGGGCAAGATCCGCCGTTTCCAACTCGCAGCACAGGAGAGAGCATGACCAGCACACGCATCGGCATCACCGGGGTGGGCCACACCCGCTTCGGCAAACTAGTCGACGACGACCTGTCCTCACTGGTGTCTGCGGTCACCACCGAGGCCTTGTCCGACGCGCAGGTCGACGCCGGCGAGGTCGACGAGGTCTTCGTCGCCCAGTTCAACAGCGGCCTCACCGATTTCGCCTTCCCGTCCTCCTTGCCGATGCGAGCCGCACCCAGCCTCTGGGGCAAGCCCATGACCCGGGTCGAGAACGCCTGCGCCTCGGGCACGGCCGCCGTCCACCAGGGCGTCAAGGCCATCCTGTCCGGGACGGCCGACACCGTGCTCGTGGTCGGCGTGGAGAAGATGACGCACGTCGACAACGCCACCGTCGGGCGTGCACTGCTCGGCGCCGACCCGCAGCGCGCCGGGACCGATTTCCCCGGCGGCTTCGTGGGCGTCTTCGCCGAGGTGGCAGATCAGTACGCCCGACGCCATGAGATCGACGACCTCGGCGACGTGCTCGGCCGGATCGCGGCGAAGAATCATGCCAACGGGTGCGCCAACCCCTGGGCACAGGTCCGCAAGGATCTCGGCGTCGAGTTCTGTTCGACCGTCTCCGAGCGCAATCCGGTGGTGGCCGGGCAGCTGCGCCGCACCGACTGCTCGCTCGTCAGCGACGGCGCCGCCGCGCTCGTCCTGCAACGGACCCCGTCGTCGGCACTGGCCTGGGTCGAGGGGTTCGCCCACGCCAACGACCACCTCGACGCCGACCGCCGCGACATCACCGACTTCGCCGCCGGCCGGCTGGCCACCCAGCGCGCCCTGGAGATGGCGAAGCTGTCCCTCACCGACATGTCACTCGCCGAGGTGCACGACTGTTTCACCATCGCCGAGCTCATCGTCTACGAGATGCTCGGCCTGACCGAACCGGGTCAGGGACGCCGCGCGATCGAGGAGGGGTGGACCGCCCGCGACGGCCGGTTGCCGGTCAACGTCTCCGGCGGACTCAAGGCGAAGGGACATCCGGTCGGCGCCACCGGCGTGTCCCAGCACGTGATCGGCGCACTCCAGCTGGCCGGTCGCGCCGGGGACATGCAGCTGCCCGACGCGCACCACGCGCTGGTCCACAACATGGGCGGCCTGGCCGTCGCCAACCACGTCACCGTGCTGGACGGTTCCTGACCGGGAAGATCGAAGGCCCCTCGGGCCCACACTCCGCTGTGGAACCATCGACACCGTGAAAGCCATCGTCGTCGAAGCCGAGAATCTGTCCCTGCAGGATGTCCCCGACCCGTCGCCGGCCGTCGGCGAGGTGGTCATCGACGTGGTCGCGGCGGGAGTGAATCGCTCTGACCTCCTCCAGCGCGCGGGCAACTATCCGCCACCGCCCGGGGCGTCAGAGATCATGGGCCTCGAGGTGTCCGGCAGGATCTCGGCGGTCGGGGAAGGGGTCTCGGGCTGGCAGGTGGGCGACGAGGTGTGCGCCCTCCTCGCCGGCGGCGGATATGCGGAGAAGGTCGCGGTGCCGGCAGAGCAGATGATGCAGGTGCCGCGCGGGGTCGACCTCGTCTCGGCCGCCGCGCTCCCCGAGGTCGCCTGCACCGTGTCGTCCAACGTCTTCGACACCGCGGGCCTGTCCACCGGGGAGCTGCTGCTGATCCATGGGGGTTCGAGCGGCATCGGCACCCATGCGACGCAGGTCGCGCACGCGATGGGTGCCCGGGTGGCGGTCACGGCCCGCAACCGCGAGAAGCTCGAGCGGTGCCAAGAGTTCGGCGCGGAGATCCTCATCGACTACACGAGCGAGGACTTCGCCGCAGTCATGAAGGAGCACGGCGGCGCCGACGTCATCCTCGACATCATCGGCGCGAGGTACCTGGCCTCGAACATCAAGGCGCTGGCCACCAACGGCCGCCTGGTCATCATCGGCATGCAGGGCGGCGCCAAGGCCGAACTGAACATCGGGCAACTGATGGCCAAGCGCGCGTCGGTCAGCGGCACCACCCTGCGTCCCCGCCCCGCCAGCGGCGGACCGGATTCGAAGGCCGCGGTGGTCACCGAGACCGTGGCACGCACCTGGCCGCTCATCGAGTCGGGCGACATCCGGCCGGTGATCGACTCCACCTTCCCGCTCGCGGAGGTCGATGCGGCGCACGCGCGCCTCGAATCCGGCGACGCCGTCGGCAAAGTGCTTCTGACCATCGCCTGACGGCCGCGGCGGCATCGCCCTTCGGCGTCAGTCCTCGGTCTCGGCGATGCGCGCGCCGAGGTTGCCGAAGAGCGTGCAGAGCTGCTCGAACTCCTCGGGAGTCAGTTGGTCGACGACGAGTCGGCGCACCGCCCGGTCACGCGTGTCGAGGATCGGCTTGAGCGCTTCCATACCCTCGTCGGTGATCTGCACCCACTTCTGACGGGCATCGTCCTCCACCGACTCCGCGCGCACCACGTAGCCGCGCTCCAGAAAGCGGCTGACCTGGCGCGACACCGTGCTGAGACCGATCTGGGTGGCATCGGCGAGATCGCTGATGCGCAGTTGCGGCGCGGACGCGAGAACCTCGAGCAGTCGCCAGTCCGCCGACGTCAGCGGCGCCGCACGGTCGATCTCGCGGAAGAACGCGCGGTACATCATCCAGCCGCCGCTCACGAACTGCTGCCACAGCTTCTGCTGCTCCGGCGTCAACGCA
Organism: Gordonia sp. LUNF6; assembly: GCF_047041125.1. Lineage (NCBI taxonomy): Bacteria > Bacillati > Actinomycetota > Actinomycetes > Mycobacteriales > Gordoniaceae > Gordonia > Gordonia sp. LUNF6. The sequence continues at coordinate 296,926 of NZ_CP178181.1, read as the reverse complement.
GGCCCATCAGCGCCGCGCTCAGCGAAATCGCCACCTTCCGGTTCCGCCAAGGTCGTGTCCTCCACCCTCATGAGATTCTCGATCGACCGCCACGACGAGTCACGGTCGGCCGATCACGACCCTACCGGCGGGTGCGCGGTGGCCAAACTCGACGTCCGCCGAACGGATCAACACCGTATGCGCGATCAGCCGAACGAGCCGAGCACCCTCACCAGCTGGTCTACCTCGTACGGAGTGGAGTACGGAGAGAGCCCCACCGTGACGGCGCCGCCGATCTCGTCGACGCCGATCGCCCCCAGCGCGCGGCTGGGAACCTCTGCCAGTGCGGCGATCCCGTTGTCGCTGAGCCGAACACAGACTTCAGTGGCCGGAACACCCTCGACGACGAAGCTGACCACGGGGACCCGGTGCACATCGGGCCCGATGACCCGCACGTTCGACAGATGCGACAGGGAGTTCACCAGGTAGTACAGCAGACGGTGCACGTACTCGAAGGTCGCGTCCATCGACGCGGTGATGCGTTCGCGGCGGGTGCCCGCAGCTGCTTGATCGAGGCCGGCGAGATACTCGATCGACGCGATCAACCCGGCGAGCAGGGCGCCCGGCAGCGGCTCGGGTTCGAGGCGTGCCGCGCCGGCGGCCTTCGGATTCATCGACACGCGGACCAGTGAGCCCAACTGCTCCGGATCGGCGAAGACGAGGGCGGCGACCCGCGGGCCGCCCCACCGCTCGGCGCTGACCAGCACCGCATCGGCGCCGAGCTCGTCCATCGACAGCGGCACATAGGGCGCCGCGGTGGTCGCGTCCACCAGAAGCCGGGCCCGCGCGGCGCGGGCGTGCCCGGCGATCGGACCGATATCGGTGATCGCGCCGTTCACCGACGAGGCGAGAGTGACTGCCACCAGTGAGGTGCGGTCGTCGATGATGTCGGCGAACTGCCAGGTCGGCAGGGTCCCGTCCTCCACGTCGATCTCCGCCCACCGGACCTGAGTCCCGTGGCGTGCCGCTCCGGTCAGCGCCGGCGTCAGAACGGCCTCGTCGTCAGACCGCGAGAGCACGATGTTCCGGTTCAGCCACGCGGACAGGGGCAACGCGTCGGCCAGCGCCGACATCAGCGCCGCTCGAGACGACCCCAGCACCACACCGGCGGGATCGGCGCCGAGCAGATCCGCGACCGCCCGCCGGGCGTTCTCGATCGTCTCCGCCGCTGCGCGAGCCTGGGGGCTACGACTGCCCGCGACCACCGGAAGCGACCGGAATCCGGTCGAGACGGCGGACGCCACCGAATCGGGGATCTGCATCCCGGTCTGCGGATCGAGGTAGATCCAGCCGTCCCCCAACGCGGGAAAGAGCCCCCTGACCGAGGCGACGTCGAACGGCATGCGCACAACGATACTGGCACCGAAAAGGCACAATGGACGCCATGCACCCCGCAATGTTCGGCTCCCCGACACCGGGCGGCCCAGACGACCAGCCCGATTCGGGCTTTCCCCAGCAGCAGTCCATCATCCTCCCCGGCGGACTGCCGTCGAACGAGGAGAGCCGCGATTCCGCGGACGACGACCAGCCCGGCACCGTCGCGTCGATGGTGGAACAGCCCGCGAAGGTGATGCGGATCGGGACGATGATCAAGCAGTTGCTCGAAGAGGTGCGCGCGGCTCCTCTCGACGACGCCAGCCGCAACCGGCTCGCGGAGATCCACCGCACGTCGATCGCCGAGCTCGCCGACGGGCTTGCGCCGGAGCTCCGTGACGAGCTCGACCGGCTGGCCCTGCCCTTCTCGGACGATGTGACCCCGTCTGACGCCGAGCTGCGGATCGCGCAGGCTCAGCTCGTCGGCTGGCTGGAGGGCCTGTTCCACGGCATCCAGACCGCGCTGTTCGCTCAGCAGATGGCCGCCCGCAGCCAACTCGAACAGATGCGCCAGGGCGCGCTGCCTCCGGGAGCTGTGCCACACGACGGGCACAGCACAGGTCAGTACCTCTGAGGCACTTGTATGCTGTGGCCTTGTGTCAGCCGTAGTCAATGACGGCGGAATCCCGCCCGCGCCCCAGGCCTCCGACTCGAAGACGTTCGGTCGTGGCTTCAAGGACCTCGTCGACGGGTTCCGCAACTCCGAGCTGTGGTTGCACCTCGGCTGGACCGACATCAAGCAGCGCTACAAGCGCTCGGTGCTCGGTCCGCTGTGGATCACGGTCGCCACCGGCGTCACCGCCGTCGCGATGGGAATCCTCTACGGCGAGCTGTTCCACCAGGACATCAAGGTCTTCCTGCCGTACGTGACCCTCGGCTTCATCTTCTGGGGCTTCATCGAGACCTCGATCCTCGACGGCTCGGTGGTCTTCTCCACCAATGAAGGACTGATCAAACAGCTCCCCGCGCCCACCAGCGTGCACGTGTACCGGGTGGTGTGGCGCAGCCTCATCATCTTCGCCCACAACATCGTGATCTATCTGATCCTGCTCGCGGTGTTCCCGCAGCCCCTGGGTTGGACGGTCCTGCTCGTCTTCCCCGCGCTGCTGCTGTACGCGCTGAACGCGGTCTGGACGACGATCGTCTTCGGCATCATGTCGACCCGGTTCCGCGACATCGGCCAGCTGCTGACCACCGCCGTCCGGCTCGTCTTCTTCATGACGCCGATCATCTGGTCGGCGCAGTCGCTCAGCAGCACCGGCGCCGACGAGTCGAGCCGGCTGAAGCTGGTGGAGCTGAACCCGATGTACCACTACCTGGAGATCGCGCGCGGCCCGCTGCTCGGCCAGCACGTCGCGCTGTACCACTGGCTGATCGTGATCGGTTGCACAGCCGTCGGCTGGACGGCAGCGATGTTCGTGATGCGCAACTACCGCGCCCGCGTGGCGTACTGGGTCTAGGAGGACCTGTGACAGCCAACACCGACATCCGCGTCGACACCTGGGACGCCTGCGTCGACTTCCCCATCTTCGACGCCAAGACGCGCTCCCTCAAAAAGGCGGTGATCGGCGCCGCCGGCGGCGTGATCGGCGCCAACAATTCCAAGACCGTCGTGGTCGAGGCCCTGCGCGACATCAACCTGCACCTGCAGCACGGCGATCGGGTCGGACTCGTCGGCCACAACGGCGCGGGAAAGTCGACACTGCTGCGTCTGCTCTCGGGTATCTACGAGCCGACCCGCGGATCGTGCCGCGTCACCGGCCGCGTGGCGCCCGTCTTCGACCTCGGCGTCGGCATGGACCCGGAGATCTCCGGGTACGAGAACATCATCATCCGCGGCATGTTCCTGGGGATGAGCCGCAAGGAGATGCTGAAGAAGACCGACGAGATCGCGGAGTTCTCCGAGCTCGGCGACTACCTCGAGATGCCCCTGCGCACCTACTCCACGGGCATGCGCGTGCGCCTGGCGCTGGGCGTGGTCACCAGCATCGATCCGGAGATCCTCATCCTCGACGAGGGGATCGGCGCGGTGGACGCGGAGTTCATGAAGAAGGCCCGCGTCCGGCTGCAGGCCCTGGTGGAGCGTTCGGGAATCCTGGTCTTCGCCAGCCATTCCAACGAGTTCCTCGCTCAGCTCTGCGACCGCGCGCTGTGGATCGACCACGGTCAGATCCGGATGGACGGCGGCATCGAAGAGGTCGTCGGCGCCTACGAGGGCCCCGACGCCGCGCAGCACGTGCGCAAAGTGCTCGACGAACTCGCCGACGAGCGCGACGGCGCCTCCGGCACCCCGGGTTCGGCGTGAGTGCGCCGACCGCCGAGATGGTCGTCGGCGTCGTCGTCACCCATAAGCGCCGCGAACTGCTCGCCGAATCCCTGAAGGTGCTGGCGGCGCAGGACCGGCCGCTCGACCACCTGATCGTCGTCGACAACGCCGCCGAGCCCGAGGTCGGCGAGCTCGTGGCGAGCCAGCCCGTGCCGACCACCTACCTGCCCTCGCGGCACAACCTCGGCGGTGCCGGCGGCTTCGCCCTCGGCATGCTGCACGCGCTGGCGCTGGGCGCCGACTGGGTCTGGTGCGCCGACGACGACGGCCGGCCGGAGGGTCCGGAGGTGCTCTCGACACTGCTGGACTGCGCTCGCCGCCACCGCCTCGGCCAGGTCTCCCCCGTGGTGGTGAACATCGACGCGCCCGACGACCTCGCCTTCCCGCTGCGCCGCGGTCTGGTGTGGCGGCGCAAGCGGTCGGAACTCTTCACCGATACCGAGACACCCGGTCACGACGATCTGCTGCCGGGCATCGCGTCGCTGATGAACGGTGCATTGTTCTCTGCGGACACCCTCGACGCGATCGGCGTCCCCGACCTCCGGCTGTTCTTCCGCGGCGACGAGGTGGAGATTCATCGACGCCTGGCACGTTCGGGGATCGGCTTCGGCACCTGTCTGACCACCGCCTATCTGCACCCCGACGGCAGCGACGAGTTCCGGCCGATCCTCGGAGGCCGGATGCACACGCAGTACCCCGACAACGAGGTGAAGCGGTTCTTCACCTACCGCAATCGCGGTTATCTGATGAGCCAGCCCGGCATGCGGAAGCTGCTTCCGCAGGAGTATGCGCGATTCGCGTGGTACTTCCTCGTGCAGCAGCGCGATCCGGCGGGGTTCCGCGAGTGGATGCGGCTGCGCCGCCTCGGTCGCGCGGAGCGGTTCGGCCGCCCCTGAGCCACGTGCGGAGGCGGATGGGCGGACCCGGTCGCCGGAGATCCGGAAACCTCGTCCCGCACTAGAACGTGTTCTAGTCTGGGGTCCATGCGATTCACCTTTGCCGAAGCGATGACCGACTACACCTACTATCCGGCGCTGGCGCAGGCGGCCGAGCGATCCGGGTTCGCGGGCATGACGATCCCCGACTCCCTCGCCTACCCCAAGGAATCGGACTCGGTGTACCCCTACACCCCGGACGGCAGGCGGGAGTTCCTCGAAGACAAGGACTTCATCGAGACCTTCATCCAGGCCGCCGCCCTCGGCGCCGTCACCAGCACCCTGCGCTTCCTGCCCTTCGTGCTCAAACTGCCCGTCCGACCGCCGGCACTCGTCGCCAAGCAGGCCGCGTCGGTGGCCTGCCTGACCGGCAACCGGCTCGCCCTGGGCGTCGGAACCAGCCCCTGGCGCGAGGACTACGACCTGATGGGCGTCGACTACGCCCGCCGCGGCAAGCGCATGGACGAATGCATGGACATCATCCGCGGCCTGACGACTCCCGGGTACTTCGAGTTCCACGGTGAGTTCTACGACATTCCCGAGATCAAGATGAGTCCGACACCCTCCGAGCCGATTCCGCTCCTGGTCGGCGGGCACGCCGACGCCGCACTGAAGCGAGCCGTGATCCGCGGCGACGGCTGGATGCACGGCGGCGGCGCCCCCGAGGAACTCGACGCTCTGATCGACAAGCTCGGCGCGATCCGCAAGGCCGAGGGCAAGGAGAACGATCCGTTCGAGATCCACGTGATCTCCCTGGATGCGTACACCGTCGACGGGTGCCGCCGCCTCGAGGACAAGGGCGTCACGGACGTGATCGTCGGGTTCCGGCTGCCCTACATCATGGGCCGCGACACCGAGCCGCTGGAGACCAAGATCGCGAATCTGGAGCGCTTCGGCGAGTCGGTGATCGCGAAAGTCAACGGGTGATCGCAGTCGTGCGACGGCCCCACCGGGCGCCGACCGGCCCCGAACCCGGCATTTTTCTGCTCCCTCGCACGTCAGGTACCTTATTCGAATGACCAGCCGTGAACTGACTCGCGCTGAGGCCATCGATCAGGCGATCGGAAAGGTCTTCACGACAGCCGACTACTACGAGGTGGGTCGCGAGAAGATCCGCGAATTCGCCCGCGCCCTGCACGACGACAACCCGCTTCACTGGGACGACGCCAAGGCCCGCGAAGGCGGGCACGCCGCGCTCGTCGCACCCCTGACGATCGTCGCCATCATGGGTGCCAAGGCGCAGGCCCAGCTCCTGGAGAAGGCCGTCCCCGGCGATCTGCTGAAGTCGGGCGTCCTGCAGATCGACCAGCGGTTCGCGTTCCACCGGCCGATCGAAGCCGGCGACCGGCTGTACTGCGACGTCTCCCTCGAGTCGTACCGCACCGTGGCGGGAGCCGACCTGTTCACTGTCAAGACCCTGGTCCGAGACATCGACAAGGGCGTGCTGCAGGAGTCGTGGACGTCGCTGGCCGGTCCCGGCGAGGACGCCGACCGTCTTCCCGACGACTTCGAGGAGATCGTCGACGGCATCATGTTCACCGGCGGCGACCGGCACGTGCAGCCGCTCAGCCCGGCCGAACCGGCGACGATCCCGCCCGAGTCGGATGTGCGTTGGACGACGATTCCGTTCGACTCGCTGACCGAGGGCATGGACCTGCCGGTCCGCGCGCAGCGCTTCACCCGCGGCGACGTCATCAACTACATCGGCGTATCCGGCGATCCGAACCCGATCCATCACAGCGCGAAGGTGGCGCAGGCCGCCGGGCTCGACACCGTGGTCGCGCAGGCGATGTTGACCCTCGGAACCGCCGCCGGTTACCTCACCTCGCAGGTGGGCGACCCCGCGGCCTTCCGCGACATGAGCGCACGGTTCACCAGCCCGGTCTACGTCCCGGCTCACGAACCGGCGGTCGTCGAATACACCGCGAAGGTCAAGTCGCTCGACCCCGAGACCCGTCGCGCCCTGATCGTCTTCGGCGCCAGCGTCAACGGGAAGCGCGTCTTCGGCCGCTGCACCGCGACCGTCCAGTTCGCCTGATCGTCTCAACGCTTATGCCGTATTCCGTTACCCGATTCGGGTAACGGAATACGGCATAAGAGTCTTGTTTGAGAGCTCGCAACGAGTCATTCGAACCGGTTCGTTATATATGCGGTTCCGGCCGTCGAACGCGTCCTGCCCGGCTCCGTCGTTGGCAATAATCGCGGCACAACGATCCCCGACACGGGCCCGGAATCGCCGCGGCCTGAGTCTGTGCTGAGCAGGAGTGCCCCATGTGCCAATTGTGTGACGGATCCGCGGAGTCGAACGAGCACGACTCGCGACCCGGAGTCAGCCGACGCTCATTGCTCGCAGGGCTGGGCGGACTGGTCGCACTCGGCGGAGTCGCGGCGTGCAGCGAAGGCGGCAGCCAGGCCGGTCCCTCCACTGTGCCGTCCAACGAAGGGGCCACGAAAGCACCCCTGGACGCGAGGCTGGCCGTAGTCCTGCTCGGCACCCAGGCCGGTCCGCCGATCGCGCCCGACCGCACAGGCATCTCCACCGCACTCGTCGTGGACGGTGCGACGTACGTCGTCGACTGCGGGAGGTCGTCAGCGACCCAGTACGTTCGCTCAAGCCTCCGACTCGAGCAACTCGAGGGCATCTTCCTGACCCATTTGCACGCCGACCACATCGCCGACTTCTACAATTTCTTCCTCTGCGGTGGCCACATCAAGAACATCGTCGGCGACACCATCGGTGAGCGAGTCCAGGTCTACGGTCCGGGCCCGGCCGGCGGACTTCCACCCAAGTTCGGCGGAGGTACCGCACCCGTCGTCGATCCCGCATCGCCCACGCCGGGGACTCGGGCGATGGTCGATCGACTGACCGAGGCCTACGCCTACAGCGACAACGTCTTCATGCGGGACATGACGGTCCGCGACATCCGGACTTTGATGGACGTCCACGAGATCGCCGTGCCGGACGTGGGCGCCTCGTACCAGAACACTGCGCCGACAATGAAGCCATTTCGCGTATACGAGGACGATCGCCTCCAGGTCAGCGGAATCCTCGTCCCGCACGGTCCCGTCTACCCGTCGTTCGCCTTCCGCTTCGATACCGACCACGGCAGCGTGACCTTCTCCGGCGACACGACCGAGACACCGAACATCCCGACCATCGCCAATGGCACAGACATGCTGATCCACGAGGCGATCAACGTTCAGGGACTGAACCTGAGCCAGGCCGACCGCGACCATATGCTGCAATCGCACGTCGAGGTCCAGAAGGTCGGTGCGGTGGCTCAGGCTGCGCAGGCCAAGCACCTCGTGCTCTCGCACATCTCGAATCTCACCAGCCCCGTCGACTCCGATCAGTGGCGGAGATTCGCGCAGCAAGGGTACGACGGCGAGGTCACCGTCGGATCGGACCTGCAGTCGTTCGTGCTGGCATGAGGCCGGGCCGCGTCAGCGGATCTTGAAGATCACCGCGCGCTGGACGACGAAGTTGATGACGGTCGCGACTCCTTGCGCGATGCAGAAAGCCAGGACGATGAGGAGGAAGCCCGTCCCCCAGGCGTGCATCAGCCAGTTGTAGAGACCGATGTTGACGAAGAAGGTCACCGCGTAGAGCAGGACGACGGCGATGAACCGCGCGGTGCTCGGCTCGGCTCGGAAGGTCCACCGGCGGTTGATCAGATAGGCGATCGTGGTGCCGAGAATGAAGCCCGCCGCTTTGGCCAGCCAGAACGGCGCACCGAACACCTCCTGGAGCAGGAAGGTGAGGCTGAAGTCGAAGACCGCCGAGAGCGCTCCGGTCGCGATGAACCGGATGATCTGGGTCTTGATGTCGACATCGGTCGACGCCTCTTCGTCGTCGAGCGGCAGCTCGATCGGCATCGGTGCGTGACGGGTGTGGAAGTCCTCGTGCTCCGGATGATGTCCGGGCTTCGCAGGATCCTCGTTCACGGGCGACGTATCTGACACCGTGCCAGCCTAGCCCGTGGCCGACCGAGGTCGATATGAGCGAAAGCTGAGAACGCGGTCCCGCAATCGAGCCGTCCGGCTACCGGATTGTGAGGCGGTTGGCTTAGGGTCGTCCACTATGAGCAGTCCCTCCCTCCTCCGTTTCAAGCGATCGGTGGTCGCCCTCACCGTGGCGGCGACTGCGGCCGCCGGCCTCTTCGCCACCGCTCCGGCCGCTCGCGCCGACGACGCCGCCACCGGCGCACCGGTCTGGTCGGGTCTCGACGCCCGGGGCTACAACGGCCCGATCGGCGCACCCGGCACACTGATCCAGAAGACGCCGCTCGCCGGGTCGGTCGACCTGACCGGCGCGTCGAGCGCCTATCGCATCCTCTACGCGACCACCGACGTCCACGGTGCCCCCGCGGTCAGCACCGGCGCCGTCTTCCTCCCGAAGCGCCCGGCACCGAAGGGCGGCTACAAGGTGATCGCCTGGGCGCACGGGACCACCGGGCTCGGCGACGACTGCACCCCGTCGGCCCAGCCACGAAGCGATCGCGACCAGGAGTACCTGAACCACTGGCTGAACCAGGGCTACGCGATCGTCGCGACCGACTACGCGGGCCTCGGCACTCCGGGCCTGATGAACTACCTGAGCAGCAAGGTGCAGGCCCACTCGATCGTCGACTCGGTGAAGGCCGCATCGCACTCCGGCCTGCCGCTGTCGAAGACGTGGGCGATCGTCGGACAGTCGCAGGGCGCGAGCGCGGCGCTCAACGGCGCCCGCCGTGCGACCGAGTACTCGCGCGGATCGGGCCTGGACTACCGCGGCGTGGTCGCCACCGGCACCCCCGCCAACATCGAGCACATCGTCTGGCAGGCCGGTCCCGGCTTCCCTCCGGTCGCGTTGCCCACCGGTCTGAACGTCTACGCCGCCTACATCTGGGCCGGTTTCTCCGACGCCCGGCCCGACCTCAAGCCGCTGTCGATCCTCACTCCCGAGGGGCGTCGAGTGGTGAACGAGGCACGCACCCGCTGCTACCCGGAGATGCGTTCGGTGGTCGAGGGAGCGAAGATCCGCGACTGGTTCCGCAAGCCCGTCACCTCCATCCCAGGCGTGCAGGGCGCGCTGGTGGACTACATGAGCACCCCGTATCGCGGCTACGACCGTCCGATCTTCCTCGGCCAGGGGCTCAAGGACATGGACGTCCCGGCTCCGTCGGCGCTGTCGCTGTACGCGCAGATGGTCTCGGCCGGGCAGCCCGTGGAACTGCACGTCTACCCGACCCAGGATCACTCGGGCACCGTCCTGGCCTCGATGAAGGACTCGACGCCGTTCGTCGCGCGGATTCTGCGCTGACGCCCGGCGCACAGTAGACACTCCATTCGACGACAGAACCCCCGTCCCGGACGGGGGTTCTGTCGTCGAACGGCGCGGAGGCGCGCGGCTCAGGGTTCGGGTTTCACCACGAGGACGGGCTTGCGGCATTCGACGAGCAGGTATTGCGAGGTACTGCCCAGCAGCAGCTTGCCGACCTGGGTGCGTCGCCGCATGCCGATGATGAGCAGTTCCGCCTCGGGATCGTCCATCGCGTTGAGGAGTTCCTCGGCCGGGGTGGTGCCGATCGGCTGCGTGATACGGAACTTCACCCCCGACGACGACAGCCGCTCCTGAATCTGCACGATCTCGTCGGCCTCGGCGTAACGCTGGCCGCGTGCCTCGGAGACCGCGTTGATCACCAGGAGATCGGTCCCGCGGCGGCGCGCCTCATCGATGCCGTGCTCCAGGCAGGTTCGCCCGAACGAGCCGGACGAGTATCCGACGACGATCATGCCCGCCACCTCCCTGGTTCCTGTCACACGTCTCGAGAACAGAATGTAGTCGACGCCGGCGATCACCACAGTCCGCGGCGGCCACAGCCCGACCTCGATACGCAGTGCCGCCCGACACAGCGCCGACTCAAGGATCCCGGACCAGCTGACCGACGAGTAGTCTCTACTCCGATGACGAACACAGCTGTACTCCCGATCGAGACCCGCAAGCTCATGGGGTGGGGCCGGACCATGCCGACAGAAGGCCATGTCCTGTCGACTCCGTACCCGGAGCTCATCGCCGAAGCGGTGGCACGCGTGGCCGACGACAACGCAGACAAGCCCAGCTACCTTCGCCGCGGCGTCATCGCCCGCGGCCTCGGCCGGTCGTACGGCGAGAACGCCCAGAACTCAGGCGGTCTGACGATCGACATGACCCAGCTGACCAGGATCCACGAGATCGACGACGAGACCGGGATCATCGATCTCGACGCCGGCGTCGACCTGGACACCCTCATGCGCATCGCGCTGCCCCACGGCCTGTGGGTTCCGGTGCTGCCGGGCACGCGCCAGGTGACGATCGGCGGCGCCATCGGCTGCGACATCCACGGCAAGAACCACCACAGCGCCGGCAGCTTCGGCAACCACGTGGTCGAGATCTCGCTGCTCACCGCGTCGGGCGAGATCCTGACGCTGACCCCGGGCGGCACCTCCGACGACCCCGACGCCTCCATCTTCTGGGCGACGATCGGCGGCATCGGCCTCACCGGCATCATCCTGCGCGCCAAGATCCAGATGACGCGCACCGAGACCGCGTACTTCATCGCCGACGGCAGCGTCACCAACAGCCTCGACGAGACCATCGCCCTGCACATGGACGGGTCGGAGGAGAACTACACGTACTCCTCGGGCTGGTTCGACGCGATCAGCAAGCCTCCGCGTCTGGGCCGAGGCACCTTCTCGCGCGGGAGCCTCGCGCGGCTCGACCAGTTGCCCGACAAGCTCGCGAAGGACCCGCTGAAGTTCGACGCGCCCACGCTGGTGAACTTCCCGGACATCTTCCCGAACGGGCTGGCCAACAAGCTGAACTTCTCACTGGTCGGCGAGGCCTACTACCGGATGGGCGGCAACTACCAGGGCAAGATCCAGAATCTGACGCAGTTCTACCACCCGCTCGACCTGTTCGGGAACTGGAACCGCGCGTACGGATCGAAGGGTTTCCTGCAGTACCAGTTCATCGTTCCGCCCGAGGCCGTCGAGGAGTTCAAGGGCATCATCTACGACATCCAGGCGTCTGGCCATGTCAGCTTCCTCAACGTCTTCAAGCTGTTCGGCGAGGGCAACCAAGCGCCGCTGAGCTTCCCGATGCCGGGCTGGAACATCTGCGTCGACTTCCCGATCAAGCGCGGCCTGCACGAGTTCGTCACCGAACTCGACCGTCGCGTGATGTCCATCGGCGGACGCCTCTACACCGCGAAGGACTCGCGGACGAGCGCGGAGACCTTCCACGCCATGTACCCCGAGATCGACAAGTGGATCGCCACCCGGCGCCGCGTCGACCCGAACCACGTCTTCATGTCCGACATGGGCCGCAGACTGGAACTGGTCTGACCCGAGCCGGCTGAGTCCGAACCGGCTCGACGAGCCCTACACCGACCGCACGTGAGAAAGCAGACACCCATGTTCAACGCCGTCGGCGTTCCGCAGTCCATCCTGATCCTCGGCGGCAGCTCCGAGATCGGTCTGGCCATCGCTTCGGAGTTCCTCACCCGGGGTCCGATGCGCGTGGTGCTCGCCACCGTCCCGAACGACCCGGCGGCCGCCGCTGCGGCCGAGCAGATGACCGCCGCCGGCGCGTCGTCGGTGGAGCAGATCGACTTCGACGCGCTCGCCACCGACACCCACCGCGAGGTGATCGACAAGGCCTTCGAGGGCGGCGACATCGACGTCGCCATCGTCGCGTTCGGAATCCAGGGCGACGACGAGCAGGCCTGGCAGGACCAGAAGCTCGCGGTCCTCGAGGCCGAGATCAACTACACGGCCGCCGTCTCGGTGGGCGTCCTGCTGGGCGAGAAGATGCGCGAGCAGGGCCACGGTCAGATCATCGCGATGAGTTCGGTGGCCGGCGAGCGCGTCCGCCGCTCCAACTTCGTCTACGGCTCCACCAAGGCCGGCCTCGACGGCTTCTACCTCGGGCTGGGCGACGCGCTGCGTCCCGAGGGCATCCGGGTGCTGGTCATCCGCCCAGGCCAGGTCCGTACCCGCCTGTCCGCGCACGTCGCCGAGGCCCCGCTGACGGTGAACAAGGAAGACGTGGCACGGATGGCCGTCGCCGCGGTCGACAAGGGCAAGGACGTCATCTGGGTGCCCGGCCCGTTCCGCTTCATCATGATGGTGTTGCGGCACATCCCGCGCCCGGTGTTCCGCAAGCTCCCCATCTGACGGCCGGTGGAGACCTCCGCTGCCGACCGGCCCCGGCTCTCCGGTCGTACCCGTGACGTCGTCGAACTCGGCGGCGCGGTCCTCGGTGCGGCGGTCATCGCCTTCGCCGGGCTCAAGATCATCGGCGCAGTCGGCTGGCCTGCGTTCAACACCTCCAATGTCACGCGGGCGCTGACCACGCTCGGGCAGACGGCCTGTCTGCTGCTCGCCGTGGTCGCCGTGGTGTGGTCGCGCTACGGCTCGCGGATCCTGGCCTCGCTGTTGTCGGCGTTCGCGTCCGCCGGGCTGGTGACGGTGACGCTGGGCATGCCGCTCGGCGCCACCAAGCTGTATCTCTTCGGCCTGTCCGTCGATCAGCAGTTCCGCACCGAGTATCTGACGCGCCTGACGTCGAGCCCGCATCTGGCGGACATGACCTACGCGGATCTGCCGCCGTACTATCCGGCGACCTGGTTCTGGCTCGGCGGCCGGTACGCGAACACCCTGGGGTTGGCCGGCTGGGAGGCCTACAAGCCGTGGGCCATCCTGTCGGTCGCGGTGGCCGCCGCACTCGGCGCGGCCTTGTGGAACCGGATGGTCGGCGTGACGGCCGGAACCGCCGTCTCGATCGCCGTGACCCTGGTGACCCTGCAGTTCGCGTCGCCCGAACCCTATTCCGCCACCCTCATCCTGGTCGGCATCCCGATGCTCGTGGTCTGCGCGTACGCGCTGCGCGGCCGGTCGAGACTGGCCGGCGGTCCCACGCCGCTGTCGCAGACGAGTTGGCTCGCGGTGATCGCGGGCGGCGTCTTCATCGGCCTCTCCGCCACTGTGTACACCCTGTTCACCGCGCTCTTCGCCGGCACCGCGGTGCTGATGGCGCTGGTCTATCTGGTGCAGGCCTGGCTGCTGCCGCGCAACAAGACGGTGCCGCGCGAGACGATCTCCGCGGAGCGACGGCCCCGCATAGTCGCGGTTCTCATCCGGCTCGTCGTGATGGGGGTGCTCGCCGGCGCCATCGCGCTCATCGTGTGGGGGCCGTACCTCGTCGAGCGGTTCAGGACCGACGTCGCGGTGAGCGGCAGCGCCGAGCACTACCTGCCGGAGTCCGGTTCGATTCTCGCGCTGCCCATGTTCCATGTGAGCCTGCTCGGCCTGCTGTGCCTGATCGGCTTCGTCTGGATCCTGATGCAGTGCCGCCGGCGCACCATCGCGATGAGCATGGCGTGCACCCTCGTCGGCGTCGTCGGACTGACGCTGCTGTCGCTGGCCCTCACGGCCAAGGGAACCACCCTGCTGTCGTTCCGCCTCGAGCCGGTCAGCACCGCCGTCCTCGCCGCGGCCGGCGCGTTCGGCGTGGTATGGCTCAGCCGGGCGGCGATCGCCCGATTCGGCGACATCCGGACCGTGATCGGAGTGGTGGCAGCGGCCGCCGCGCTGGCCGTCGCCCAGCAGATTCCGTCGGTGCTGTCGGTGGAGATCACCACCGCGTACACCGACACCGACGGCCGCGGCGTGCGCGCCGATCAGCACGCTCCCGGCGCCGAGTCGTACTACCCGAAGATCGACGAGACCATCCGTGCCCAGACGGGCCGGCCGGCCACCGACAACGTGGTGCTGACGGCCGACTTCGGTTTCCTCTCGCTCTACCCGTACTGGGGATTCCAGGGGTTGACCTCGCATTACGCGAACCCGCTGGCGGAGTTCACCGAGCGTGCGGCGACGATCGAGAAGTGGTCACAGGCGTCGACGCCGCAGGAGATGAAGGACAACCTCCGCACCAGCCCGTGGCGGCCGCCGAACGTCTTCCTGTTCCGCTACAGCCCGGACGGATACACGCTGCGACTCGCAGAGGACGTCTATCCCAACGATCCGAACGTCAAGCGGTATACCGTCACCTTCAACCCCGCGGCCTTCGACGATCCGGCGTTCACCGTGACGGAGATCGGGCCGTTCGTTCTCGTCGTGAAGAAGAGCTGATCGCATGGCAGACCTCGACATCACCACCATCGACCACGGTTCGGCCAAGACGCACCTGGTGCACACGAAGTATGTGAACTGGGTGATCCTTCAGTCCGATGAGGGCGTCACGCTGGTGGACGGCGGGTATCCCGGTCACGCCGACGCGGTGGCCGAGTCGCTGCGCCGGGTGGGCAGCGACCTGTCGGAGGTTCATGCGGCCCTGCTGACCCACGCGCACATCGATCATCTGGGCGGGCTGGCGCGGATCGGCCGGACGCGATCGTTCCCGGTCTACGCCGACCCTGCGGAGGTGCCGCATGCGCGTCGTGAGTTCCTCGAGCAGGCGGACGCGTCGACCATCGCTCCGATCGCCTATCGTCCGCGGGTCCTCGGCTGGCTGCAGGGCGTGGTGCGCCTGGGCGCCCTCGACAAGTCCGGCATCGGCGACGCTCAGCCGCTCGGCGACCTCTCGCTGCTACCGGGCTCGCCGACCGCGGTGCCGACCCACGGGCACACCCGCGGGCACAGCGCCTTCCTCGCGGGCGACGGCGAGGTGCTGATCTCGGGCGACGCGCTGATCAGCGCTCACCCCACCACCAAACGCCGCGGACCGCAGTGCCTCGACCACGTCTTCACCCACGACGTCCCCGCGAACGAGGAATCCGTCGCGGCGCTGCGCGACCTCGACGCGGTGATCGTGATGCCCGGCCACGGCCCGATGCTGTGCGGCCGGGTCGCGACCTTCGTCGATCAGGCCCTGAGCCGATAGCCTCGGCCGGGCCCGAAGCGAACCGTCAGCCGCGCGGGGCACCCGCCGGGCGACTGGCGCGGCGACGACGGCGCGGGGCCGCCGAACCCGCATCGGACTTGGGCGTCGAGGACGTGTGGACCGCCTTGGCGGCCGGACGCGACGGCTGCGTCTCGCCGTGGCCCGCGCTGCCGGAACGCGGACGTCCCGAACCGCCGCGAGCCGAAGCACCCCGCCCCGAAGCACCCCGTCCCGAACCGCCGCGACGAGCACCGCCGCCGGATGCGGAACCGGAGCCCTGACCCGACCGGCGACGCCCCTGGCCGCCGCCCTGCCGCTGCGACTGCTGCGGCGCCACCGGCGGCGCCTCGCGGTACGGCGCACGCTCACCCACGAGTTCGTCGACGACATCCGACTTCGCCGTCACCTGCTGGCCGGGAACCTTGATCGCGGCCTTCTGCAGCAGCTTGCGGAGATCGCCCCACTGCTCGGGCAGGCAGATGGTGACCACGTCGCCCGCCGAGCCCGCACGCGCGGTGCGGCCCGAACGGTGCAGGTACGCCTTGTGCTCGGCCGGCGGATCCACGTGGACGACGAGTTCCACACCGTCGACGTGAACGCCGCGCGCCGCGACATCGGTCGCGACGAGGACCTTGGAGCCGTCCGGTGCGGCGAACGAGGCGAGGTTGCGGTCGCGCTGCGCCTGCGACAGGTTGCCGTGCAGATCGACGGCGGGCACGCCTTCGGCGGTCAGCTTCTTGGCCAGCTTCTTGGCCTGGTGCTTGGTGCGGGTGAACAGGATGCGCCGTCCGGTACCGGAGGCGAGCTCGCGAACCAACTCGGTCTTGTCGGCGGCCGAGCCGACGCGGAACACGTGATGGGTCATCTGCGCCACCGGCGAGGTCGCGTCCTCCAGCGAATGCGTCACCGGCGTGGAGAGGAATCGCTTCACCAGCTTGTCGACGCCGTTGTCGAGCGTCGCGGAGAACAGCATCCGCTGGCCGCCCGCGGGGGTGGCGGCCAGGATGCGGGTCACCACCGGAAGGAAGCCGAGGTCGGCCATGTGATCGGCCTCGTCGAGCACCGTGATCTGGACGTCGTCGAGACTGACGATGCGCTGTCGCATCAGGTCCTCGAGACGTCCGGGGCAGGCGACGACGATGTCGGCGCCCGCGCGCATCGCCGACTCCTGGCGGGTCTGCTTCACACCGCCGAACACGGTGGTGACGCGCAGGCCCACGGCCGAGGCCAGCGGCTCCATCGCGGTGGCGATCTGTGTGGCGAGTTCGCGGGTCGGCGACAGCACCAGTCCGGTCGGGCGGCCGGGCTTGCGGCGCACGCCGGCTCCGGCCAGGCGGGTCACCAGCGGCACGGAGAAGGCGAGAGTCTTACCGGAGCCGGTCTTGCCGCGGCCGAGGACGTCGCGGCCGGCGAGAGTGTCGGGGAGCGTGCGCTCCTGGATGGGGAACGCCTCGGCCTTGCCTTCGGCGGCGAGCGCGTCGGCGATGGGGGCGGGCACACCGAGATCGGCGAATGTGGTCATGGGGGTGGGAGCCTTTACATGCGGGCATCCGCGTACGGCACATAGGCGCCGCAGAGCGGATTCAGGTGGCGAACACGCGCGGCGGGCGCGTGTCGGTTCGCCGTATGAAAGTTCGACGCACCCGCGTTGGATCCGGGGTCTGCGTGGAGGCGTTCTACGACGCACGGCGCATTTGCGCCGAATGAACGAGCGTGCGCAGTAGCACGCTCCGACTCGTCCATCCTACGGCATCGGAACCGATAAGCGGTGAACGAGCAGCTCAGAGCCCCATGAGAGCGGCGATTCGGCGCACCGCGAACTCGTATCCGGCGGTTCCGCAGCCCACGATCACCCCCGCGGCGATCGGCGAGATGTACGAGTGCTGGCGGAACGGTTCGCGGGCGTGCACGTTGCTGATGTGCACTTCCACCACCGGCACCTCGGGCACCACGAGGGCGTCGGCCAGCGCGACTGAGGTGTGCGTCCATCCGCCGGGGTTGATGACGATGCCGCCGATCTCGCCGCGGGCGGCGTGGACGGCGTCGATCATCTCGCCCTCGTGGTTGGTCTGCAGCGCCCGGACCGTCAGGCCGAACTCGGCCGCGGTCCGGCGGGTCGACTCGACGACGTCTTCGAGGGTGTCCGCGCCGTAGACCTCTGGCTGACGCACCCCGAGCATGTTCAGGTTCGGGCCGTTGAGCAGCAGAATCGGCGGAGTCTCGGGGGCATCAGACATGGTTGGGACTCTACTCGGCACCGCCGTGCGCCGCCGTGGGCGACGGCTCCACCAGACCGCGCAGCGTCTGCGCGACCGACTCCGGCAGCGGGCGGGACCGCTCCGTCGCGGTGTCGACGTTCACGTACACCAGCCGCACCTCGCTGACCGGCTCCCCGCCCCTGCTCATCGCGAACCGCAAGGAGAAACTCGACCGGCCCACTGACAGGCACGTCACGTCCACGTCGATCACGTCGTCGAACTTCGCGGGCCGGGAGAAGGTGATCTCGGCTTTCACCACGGATGGGTCGAGGCCGTCGTCCAGCAGTCCGGGATACGGGTGGCCGATCGCGCGGAACCACTCGGTCATCGCCACATCGGCGAGTTCCATGTACCGCGCATTGAAGAGAAAGGTCTGCGTATCGGTCTCGTGATACCGAACGCGGTGCTGGTAGGCGATCAATCGTCGGTCCTTTCGCATCTCGGCGATGTGATGCTCTCCCGATACTGCCTCACCCACCGGCCGCCCGACTCTGGTAACGGTGGAGGAGGTCCATCACACGCGGGCCGGTCCGGCCCGCCGCTATTGGAGGGAGGATTCCTTGACTACCGCGCGGAGCACCCACGAGGCCGTCGACGACCGCTACCCCTCGCGGCTCGACGCCAGTGCCACCCACGACATCAACACCATTCCCCGGCCCGATCCGACGGTCTGGGGCGCCACCCCCGGTCCCTTCCCGGCGACGGCGCTCGCCGAGTACGAGCGCAAGGGGTTCCACATCGAAGACGGTCTGTTGACCCCGGCTCAGGTGCAGGAGTGCTGGTCGGAGTTCGACCGGATGACCGACGACGCCGACCTCGCCGACAGCGGACTGCTGATCCGTGAACGGGAGTCCGGGGCCATCCGGTCGATCTTCCGCGTCCACCGGGTCAGCCCGGTCTTCGAGGCCCTGGCCCGCACACCCCGGATCCTCGACCGCGCCCGCCAGATCCTGGGTTCGGAGGTCTACATCCACCAGTCGCGGATCAACGCGATGCCGGGCATGGCAGGCACGGGGTTCTACTGGCACTCCGACTTCGAGACCTGGCACGCCGAAGACGGCCTGCCGGCGCCGCGCACCGTGAGCCTGTCGATCGCGCTCACCGACAACTTCCCGTTCAACGGCGGCCTGATGCTCATGCCCGGCGCCCACCGGACGTTCGTGCCCTGCATCGGCGAGACGCCCGACGGCCATTTCCACGAGTCCCTGCAGGACCAGCGCGTCGGCGTCCCCTCGCCGAGCGCCATCACCGAGCTCGGATACGAACACGGCATCGAGCAGTTCACCGGCGCCGCCGGCGCCGGCCTCTTCTTCGACTCGAACTCGATGCACGCCTCCGGTAACAACATCTCGCCCTACCCGCGGGCGAATGTGTTCCTCGTGTTCAACAGTGTCGAGAACGCGCCCCGCGAACCGTACGGGGGCACCGCACCGCGGCCGGACTATCTCGCCGAGCGCGACGTGACTCCGCTGACCCCGCTGGCGGATTCACCGTTCGCGTGAGGAACGGCCGCCGGCCCGGATCGGGCCGGCGGTGCGCGCGGCGGCGGGGCGGCGGGCACCGCGAACCGCCGGGCTAGGATGACGACCTGTGCCAGCTTTCACCGTCCGACGCGCCCAGATAACCGCGATCGTCACCGGCGCACTGGGCGTCCTCCTGGCTCTGGCCACCCCGCTGCTCCCGGTGAAGCAGACTGTCGCGGAAGTGAGCTGGCCGCAGCACGGCGTCGTGGAATCGGTCTCGGCACCGCTGTTCTCCTACGCACCGATCAACCTGAGCGTCGACATTCCGTGCTCCGCGGTCGGCTCCCTGCCCGCCGGAAAGACGGTGCTGTTCTCGACGACCTCGCCCTCTGCGCCGAAGGCCACCGACCGCGGACTGTTCGTGCGGGTCACCGGCTCGGAGAACCCCAGCGTGGAGGTCGTCACCCGGAACATCCCGATTCTGTCGGCACCGTTGTCGCAGGTGCGCTCCAGTGCATGCGAACAGATCCGGGTCCGCGCCACCTCCGACGAGGTCAGCGCGGCCTTCACCGGCCTGCGCACCGCATCCGGCGAGCCCCTCGAGGCCGCGACCGGATCCGGCAACATCCCCGGCGGCGACCAGCGTCCGCAGGTCACCGGGCTGTTCACCCAGCTCACCGGCCCGGCGTCGACGCTCGACGGTCTCGATGCCCACATGGTGATCGATTCCCGCTACAGCACGGCGCCGACGATCACCAAGTGGATCGCCATCGTCGTCGGAGTGCTCTGCACGCTCATCTCGCTGGCCGCGTTGGCCCGGCTCGACGCCACCGACCGCCGCGGGCACCGCCGGATCTTCCCGGCACGCTGGTGGCGGCTGAACCCTCGCGACTACACCGTCATCGGGCTGCTGGCCGTCTGGCACATGATCGGGCCCAACACCTCCGACGACGGCTACCTCATGACGATGTCGAGGGTGGCCCAGAACAGCGACTACACCGCCAACTACTTCCGGTGGTTCGGCGCGCCCGAATCACCGTTCGGCTGGTACTACGAGGTCTTCGGTCTCCTCAGCCACGTGAGCGTCGCGAGCCCCTGGATGCGGCTGCCCGCCCTCGCCTGCGGGATCGTCAGCTGGCTCATCATCAGTCACGAGGTGATACCGCGGTTGGGACGCGCGGCACGCATCCGCCCCGCCGTGCCGTGGACCGCCGCCGCGGTCTTCCTGGTCGCCTGGTTCCCGTTCAACAACGGCCTGCGACCCGAGCCCATCATCTGCCTCGGCGCCCTGCTGACCTGGTGTTCGGTGGAACGCGCCATCGCCACCGGGAGGCTGCTCCCCGCCGCGGTGGCCTGCGCGGCCGGCGCGTTCAGCATCGCGGCCGGGCCCACCGGCGTGCTCGCGATCGCGGCCCTCGTCGCAGGTGCGCGCCCGATGTTCCTGGCCCTGCGCCGCCGCGCGATCGAGGTCGCCGCGCTCACCGGCCGCGGCCGGTTCCAGGCCTACGCCGCACTGCTCGCGCCGATCGCCGCCGCGGGCACCTTCGTGATCTTCGTGGTCTTCTCCAATCTCACGCTGCGCGCGTTCAGCGAGGCGTCGAAGATGAAGACCGCGCTCGGACCGTCACTGAACTGGTACAACGAGATCGATCGCTACTCGTCGCTGTTCGCGTTCTCCGCCGACGGCGGCATCGCCCGGCGCTTCGCGGTTCTGGCGATGGTGCTCGGCATGACGGTCGCCGGAGCGGTCCTCATCCGCAAGTCACGCATTCCCGGAACCGCTCTCGGACCCGCGCGGCGCATCGTCGGCATCACCTTCGGTTCGCTGCTGTTCCTCATGTTCACGCCTACCAAGTGGACGCATCACTTCGGCGTGTTCGCCGGACTGGCTGCCGCACTGGCCGCCCTCGCCACCATCGCCGCGAGCAGTCAAGCCACCCATTCGCGCCGCAATCGGACGATCTTCGGTGCGCTGGTCCTGTTCGTCGCCGCGCTCGCGATGACTGCACCGAACTCGTACTACTACGCCTCGGCGTGGGGTATGCCGTGGGGCGTCTCGCAGGTCATGGTCGCCGGCGTCCCGCTCGGCGACATCCTGCTCTACGCGGCTCTGGCGCTGCTCTGCCTGGCGTTGTGGTTCCACTTCCGCGAACCGTTCACCGGCACCGATCCGCACCCGGCTCCGCCCGCTCATCCGTCACGGCTGCGCCGCTCGGCCGGCGCCGCGACCCACATGATCGCCGCCGCCCCGCTCGGGATCGTCGCGGGCGTCCTGGTGGTCTTCCTCATCGCGACCGCCGCGATGGCGGGAGTCCGTCAGAGCGACTCCTTCTCGGTGCCGCGATCGAATTTCGCCGCCCTCGCCGGCCGTCCGTGTGCGATGGCCGACAAAGTCCTGGTGGAGACCGATCCGAGTCGCTTCCAGCTCACACCGGTCGACGCCTCACTGGCCGACCCGCTCGCCGGATCGCCGACGCACTCCGATTCCGACAACGGTCCGACCACCGGTTTCACGCCGGACGGCATCCCCGACGAGGTGGAGACGAAGGCCTCTTCGGGTTCGCTCGGAGTTCTGGCCCGGGACGCCGCCTACGACCCCGATCTGCTCATTGCGAACAGCGGGGGCACCGGCGGCGGCACCACCGAGACCGCGGGCGTCAACGGCAGCCACGCCCAGCTCCCGTTCGAGCTCGACCCCGCCCGCACGCCGGTGATGGGCAGCTACGACGCCGACGAGCAGACGCCGTCGTCGCTGACCTCGGGCTGGTACCGGCTGCCCGCCGACTACAAGAGCCGCCCGCTGATCACCCTGTCTGCCGCGGGCGTGTTCCCGTCGCGGAATCTGCGGCTGGAGTACACCGACGCCCGCCTGACGCCGGGGATCAAGGACGATGCGATCGAGTCGACGGGCTCGATCGGCCTCATCGACCCCGGACCGCGGCCCTCGTGGCGGAACGTGCGGATCGACACCGCGTCGCTGCCCGACGATCTGACCGCGGTCCGCATCGTCGCCACCGACAACGACCTCGCGAAGGACCATTTCATCGTGGTCACTCCGCCGCGACTGCCGGAGATGACGACGCTGCAGCAGACCGTCGGCAGCTCCGACCCCACGCACGTCGACTGGACCTCGGGTCTGGTGGTGCCGTGCCAGCGCCCGTTCGACTTCCACGCGGGCGTCGCCGAGATCCCCAAGTGGCGGGTCCGTCCCGGCGCCGACCTGGCCGCGGTGAGCGCATGGCAGGGAGCCCTGGGCGGCGGACCGCTCGGCTGGCTGGAGGTGTCGCAGCGCGCCGACACCGTCGCGACCTACCTGAGCGACGACATCGGCCGCGACTGGGGAGCTCTCGAACGCTATACGCCGTACGACGCCGCGGTGCCCGCCCAGATCGACTACAGCGAGAAGGTACGGAGCGGACTGTGGAGTCCCGCGCCGATCCGCTACTGACACCCGGAGCCGGATACGCGGGATCCTGACGAGACCAGAGGCGCCGAGAACAGAGGCGCCGAGAAGAGAGGTGACGAGGAACAGGCCACCACCGCACGGGACAAAGGGCGGATAACGGGCGGATGTGACGCCCCGCGGCACGTTTGGGCCGTTCCGAGCCCGGTCGACTAACGTCATAGGGCGTGCCAGACCCGACTCCCACTCCGCCGGACGCCGAGCCCGACCGTCCTTCGAGCCCGCTGACGGCGTCGACCGCGCGATGGGTCGCCATCGTGGCGGGCCTCATCGCCGTGGTGGCTGCGATCGTGACTCCGCTTCTGCCCGTGGCGACCACGTCGGCCACCATCTCTTGGCCGCAGGGACAGTCACTGAATCCCGACAACCCGTCTATCGTCGCGCCGCTCATCGCGCAGACCGCCCAGGACGTCGACATCACCCTCGACTGCCGCGTCCTCGCGCAGCTACCCGCAGGCAAGACCACCGTGCTGTCGACGATGCCGCCCGGCGCGCAGAAGGCCGCGAGCAAGGCCCTCACGGTCACCGCTACCGATTCCGCGGTGTCGGTTCTGTTCCGCAGCAATCTGGCCGCAGTCGCCGATCGGGGCGAGATCGCCTCGGGTCGATGCGAGCGTCTGCACATCTTCTCCTCCGCGACCGCGACGGGGGCGCAGTTCGTCGGTCTCGGTCCGGCGAAGATCCTCGAACCCGACACGCGCCCGCAGATCGACGGCCTGTTCACCTCGCTCACCGCCGCGCAGGTGAAGGCCGCAGGTGACGGAATCCGCTCCCGAATCGTCATCGACGACCGTTACGAGAGCCACGCCTCGGCGGCCAAGATCGCCGCGATGGTGATCGCCGTGCTCGCGACTCTCGTCGCACTGTTCGCACTCTGGTGCCTCGACCGCATCCACGGCCACACCGGCGCCCTCATCGCACGAAGCGGCTCCCGGCTGTCGCGACTGCGTCCCAAGGTCTACGACCTGGTCGTCAGCGGCGTGCTGCTGCTGTGGACCTTCCTCGGCGCCGGCGCTCCCGACGACGGTTACATCCTCAACATGGGCCGCACCGCGGGCGAGGCCGGCTACATGTCGAACTACTACCGGTTCTACGGCATCGCCGAGGCACCGTTCGACTGGTACTACAGTTTCCTCGCCCTGTGGGCGAAGGTCTCTCCGACCATCCTGTGGATGCACATTCCGCAGCTCGTCGCCGGCGTCGCGTCGTGGCTGATCCTCTCTCGCGTGGTGCTCCCCCACTTCGGCAAGGCCGTCGCGAGGAACGCATGGGCCGAGTGGACGGTCGGCGCGGTCTTCCTCGCCTTCTGGCTGCCCTTCTGCTCGGGTCTGCGCGGCGAGGCGATCATCGTCCTCGGTTCGCTGCTCACCTGGTGGGCCACCGAGTCGGCCATCACCCGCAGGCGGATCCTGCCCGCCGCACTCGCCGCGACCGTTGCCGGACTCACCCTCGCACTCGCGCCCCAGGGCGTGGTCGGTGTGGCGATCCTCCTCGTCGCCGCACGCCCGATGCTGCACGTTCTGATCGACCGCCGGCGCGAATCGGGACTGCTCGCACTCTTGGCTCCCATCGCCGCCGCCGGGACCGTCGTCGCCGTCGTCGTGTTCCGCGACCAGACGCTGATGACCGTGCTGGAGGCGATGAAGATCCGTTACCAGACGGGCCCCATCGTGCCGTGGCACCAGGAGTTCCTGCGCTATTACTTCCTGTCCGTCGGCACCCCCGACGGCGCGCTCGCCCGCCGGATCCCGGTACTGCTGACATTCGTCGCCGCGTTCCTGGTCGCCGCCGTGCTCCTGCGCCGAGGCGGCATCAAGGGCGTCGCCACCTCGCCCGCTTGGCGGATGATCGGCGCTTTCGGCGTCACCCTGATGCTGCTGTTCGGCACGCCCACCAAGTGGACGATCCAGTTCGGCGTGCTCACCGGTCTCGGATCGGCCCTCGCCGCGCTCGCGGCGATCGCGATCGCACAGAGCGGCGCCCGTTCGCTGCGGAATCTGTCCGCGCTGACCGCGGGACTGCTGTTCGCACTCGCCGCGGCGGCCGCGGGCACCAATGCCTGGCCGTACGCGTACAACCTGGGCATCCCGTGGTTCAACATCGCACCGGTGGCCGCCGGTTTCGAGGTCTCCACCATCCTGCTCGCGCTGGCCGTGGTGGCCGTCGCCGTCACCCTCTGGCTGCATCTGCGCAACGACTACATCGCCAACAAGGGGCTCGCCCATCACGCCGAGGGCGTCCCGGACAGCCCCGCCGACAAGCGCCGGATCGCCCTCGCGTCCACGCCGCTCCTGGTGATCGCCTCCCTGATGGTGGTGGCCACCATCCTGGCCTTCGGCCGCGCCGTGGTCATCCGTCACCCGGCGATGACCGTGGCCTCCAACAACGTCGACGCGCTGACCGGGAACACCTGCGGTATGGCCGATCAGGTTCTCGCCGAACCCGATCCCAACGCGAACATGCTGACCCCGGCCGGCGGCGCGTCGCCGACCGCCGCGCTCACCGGCGCCGATCCGGTCGGGTTCACCCCGGACGGCATCCCCGACGACCTCTCTCCGGACACCCGCAGTTCCCGCGCCGGTCAGATGCACGTGGGCGGTTCCACCTCCAAGCCCTTCGCCATCATCGGCGGTCTCGGCGCCGGCACCACCGGAGGCGTCGGCCCGAAGACGGTGAACGGCTCGACGGCGCTGCTGCCCTTCGGTCTCGATCCGAAGACCACCCCGGTGCTGGGCAGCTACGGGTACAACGCCAACGCACATCTGACGACCGGCTGGTACGAGCTCCCGGCGCGCGACGCGTCGCCGCTGATCGCCTTCGCCACCGCGGGCGCGGTCTCGACCATCGACGCCGACGGCGTGCCGACCTTCGGACAGAAGCTGGTGGTCCAGTTCGGCAAGAAGGGCCCGGGCGGCTCGTTCGTGCAAGTGGGCCCGGAGGTCGTTCCGATCGATCCCGGACCGGTGATTCCCAACCGGCCGTGGCGCAACCTGCGCGTTCCGATGACGCAGGTGCCGCCGCAGGCCGAGGTGATGCGCCTGGTGCTGGCCGACACCAACCTGGGCCCGATGCAATTCATCGGCATCACGCCGCCGCGCGCCCCCAAGTTGCAGACCCTGCAGGAGCTGGTCGGCTCCACCGCACCGGTGCTGATCGATTTCCCGGTGGCCGCGCACTTCCCGTGCCAGCGACCGCTGGCGATCCGGCACGGTGTGGCCGAGGTCCCCGACTGGCGCATCCTGCCCGACTACGTGACGGCCAACTCCCAGTCGAAGACCTGGATGGCCGCCAATTCGGGCGGTCTGCTCGCCGTCACCGAGGGCGCCACGTCGCAAGTCACCGTCCCGACGTATCTGCGCGACGACTGGCATCAGGACTGGGGCTCGCTGGAGAAGGAGTTCCCGCTCAGCCCGGGCGCGGTCCCCGCCGCCATCGTCACCGATCCGGTGCGCACCTGGGGCTGGACGCGAACCGGGTCGATCCGGGTGGAGCCGAGTAAATGACCGAGCGTGACGGGAATGAAGAAACGGTGACCGTGAACGATTCTCCGCAGACCGCCGAGGCCGGAGCGACCGGCCGCCTGCGTCGGCTGAAGACGCGCGACTACCGCAACGCCAAGCTGGTCGCCGCGGTGGCCGGTCTGCTCGGCTTCGTGCTCGCGGCGCTGACGCCCATCCTGCCGATCGATCAGAAGACGTCGGAGCTGCACTGGCCGCAGAACGACGCGGTCACCAACGTCACCGCGCCGATGGTCTCGTACGTCCCGACCTCGATGGACGTCTCCGTGCCGTGTTCACTGGCCCGGAGTCTGCCCGCCGACGGCGGCGTCCTGATGTCGACCGTGCCCAGGCAGGGACGTCAGGCCACCGCGCGCGGGTTGTTCGTCCGCGCCACCGACAAGTCGATCAGCATGATCGTGCGCGACGTGGTGCTGCTCTCGACTGACCGCGCCGCGGCGCAGAGCGACCCCGGCTGCCGCTTCGTGATGACGGGCGACGGCGACGGCGTCACCGCATCGATCGAGGGTGTCGCGCCCGGCGACAGCACGTCTTACCGCACCGACGATCCGGACATGCGGCCGCAGATCCTCGGAGTGTTCTCCGATCTGCCCCGTGACGTCTCACGCGACGGTCTGTCGTTGAACGCGACCGTCGACACCCGCTTCATCAACTCCCCCACGCCGCTCAAGCTGGCGGCGATCATCGTCGGCATCATCGCGACACTGTTGTCGTTGCTGGCGCTCGGGGTGCTCGACGCACGGGACGGCCGCGGGCACAAGCGGTTCCTCCCCGCCGGATGGTTCACCATCCGAGGCCCCGACGTCGCCGTCTTCCTCGTCCTGGCCGTGTGGTGGCTGATCGGCGGCAACACCTCCGACGACGGCTACAACATCACCGTCGCCCGGATCACGAGCGAGGCCGGCTACGCCGACAACTACTTCCGGTACTTCGGCGTCCCGCAGGACCCGTTCGGCTGGCACTTCCAAGTCCTGTCGTGGATGACGCACATCTCGGTCGCCACCCCCTGGCTGCGTCTGCCGAGCCTGCTGTTCGGTCTGCTCGGCTGGTGGCTCATCAGCCGGGAGGTGATCCCCCGGCTGGGTCGGTCGGTGCGCAACAGTTCGGCGGCCGTCTGGACCGGCGCGATGGTGTTCCTCACCATCTGGATGCCGTACAACAACGGCATCCGCCCGGAACCGGCCGAAGCCGTGGGCGCGCTGCTGACCTGGTGCTGCGTGGAGCGCGCGATCGCCACTCGGCGGCTGCTGCCCTACGCGATCGCCGCGATCGCCGCGGCCTTCACC
The DNA here is from genome assembly GCF_047041125.1 of Gordonia sp. LUNF6. Classification (NCBI taxonomy): domain Bacteria; kingdom Bacillati; phylum Actinomycetota; class Actinomycetes; order Mycobacteriales; family Gordoniaceae; genus Gordonia; species Gordonia sp. LUNF6. Next base: position 269,358 of record NZ_CP178181.1, on the reverse strand, counting down.
CTGGCTCTCGCGCCGGGCGGTCTGATGGCGGCGGCCGCCCTGGTGGCGGGCCTGCGCGGGATCGTCAAGACGATCGTCGACCGGCGCAGGCGCGACGGACTGCTCCCGATGATCGCGCCGCTGCTGGCGGCGGGCACGGCCGTGCTGTTCATGATCTTCTACGCGCAGGCGCTCGCACCGCTGCTGGAGGGCAACAAGGTGGCGGGCGAGGTCGGCCCCACCGAACAGTGGTGGCAGGAACCGGTCCGCTACTACTACCTGATCCTGCAGACCGGCGACGGCACCTTCCCACGCCGCTTCGGCATCCTGATGATGATCCTGGCGCTGGTGATCGCGATCTTCCGGCTCGCGTCGAGGCGATCGCCGCAGGGCATCGCGCGGGCTCCGATGTGGAGGCTGGTCGCCGTCATCATCGGCACGATGTTCTTCACCTCCTTCACCCCGACCAAGTGGACGCACCATTTCGGCATCTACGCGGGTATCGGCGCGGCGCTCTGTGCGGGCGTGGCGGCGATGATGGCCCCGGCCCTGCTCCGTTCGCGGCGCAACCGCGCATTCTTCGCGTCGGCCGTGTTGCTGGTGACGGCGGTGTCGGCGGCGGGCACCAACATGTGGTGGTACGTCGGAAGCTACGGCGTTCCCTGGTGGGACCGCCCGGTGGCCCTGGGCGGGATCAAGCTGAGTTGGATCGTGCTCTTCTTCGCCGTTCTCACCGCCGCGGTGGGTCTGTGGTACCACTTCCGTGACGACTACGTCGACGACGCGACCCGCACCGGCACCGTCCGTACCGGCTTGGCTCGGTTCAAGTTCTCGCCGTTGCCGGTGATCGCCGGACTGCTGGTCGTCTTCATGCTCGGCTCCTTCGTCAAGGGCGCCTGGGTGCAGCGCGACAGCTGGTCGTGGGCCAAGTCGAATGTGCGCGCGCTCACCGGCGACGAGTGCGGGTTGGCCAACGACGTCCTCGTCGAGGACGATCCGAACGCCGCGATTCTGCATCCGGCGGCCGTCGACGGACATCCCGCGCCGACGCCGCGCGCGGCCCTCTCAGGCCAGAACGTCGGCTTCACTCGAGACGGCATCCCGGCCGGAACGTTCATCGATCCGCTGGAGGAGAAGGACGGAACCGACGAGGACACCGATCCGGCGACCGCACCCCCGACCGCCGGGGGCGGCGCCGCGACCGCGGACACCGCCGACAACGGCACGGACGACACCGAGCAGAATCCGGTGGGCGCCGAGCCGACGGCACCCACCAGCGCCGTCCGGCTGCCCTACGGGCTCGATCCGGCGACCACCCCGGTGCTCGGCAGCTACGGCTCGCCGGGTGTCAACTCGGTGACCACCGGCTGGTACGACCTCGGCTTCGAGGCGGGCCGCGCCCCGGCCGACAAACCGCTGCTGACCGTCGCCGCGGCGGGTTCGATCGAGGCGGTGAACGGCCTGGGCGCCCTCACCCCCGGACGGAAACTGACCGCACAGTTCGGCCGCCGGGAGGCGAACGGCCGGGTGACCCCGCTGGGCCGGGCGCTGACGCCGGTGGACGCGATGGAGCAGAAGTACTGGCGCAACATGCGGTTCGCGTTCGCCGACGCACCGCCGCGCGCCGATGTGGTCCGGCTCAGCGTGCTCGACGACGCCGCCGCGGTCAACGAATGGGTGGCGTTCACGCCGCCGCGCGTGCCCGCACTGCGCACCCTGAACGACGTCGTCGGGCGGACCGACCCGGTGTTCATCGACTGGATGCCGGGACTGGTGTTCCCGTGCCAGCGGCCGATGGCCGTCAGCTATGGAATTCTCGAGATCCCGGACTGGCGCATCATGCCCGACGCCGACGCCACCAAGCGCAACAGCCAGACCTGGTCGGCGGGCGTCAACGGCGGTCCGCTCGGCATCACCGACGGACTGCTCAAGGGCACGCTGGTGCCGACGTACCTGCGCAACAACTGGGGCCGCGACTGGGGCGGCCTGGAACGGTACGCGATGGTGGTCGACGCCGAGCCCGCCGAGATGGTTCACGGGTCGCATCAGGTGAGCGGACTGTACAACCCCGCGCCGATGCGCTCGAAGGGCTACTGAGGCTCCGCTCGGGAGAGTGGTGAGCAGCGGATCGGACCGGCAGCCGCGGGCCGCGGCGTTCTCAGTCGATCCGCAGCTCACCCATCTCGTCCCAGCCGTCGCCGTCGACCTGACGGGAGACGATCTTCGGGGTCGAGACGAGGTGCGGGCGCATCGCCTCCAATCCCGCGGCGAAGTGGTCGCTGGAGACGTGCGGGCCCGCTCCCTCGTCGGTGAAGGCCTCGACGAGCACGTACTCCGACGGATCGTCCAGGCTGCGCGACCACTCGAACCACAGGTTCCCCGGCTCGGCTCGCGTGGCCGCGGTGAATTCGGCCACCACCTCTGGGAACCGGTCGACGCTGTCGGGCTTGACCTGGAATTTGACGACGATGAAGTACATGCGGGTCCTGTCTGGAGTTGGGACGATTGCCGATCCCATTATCGGTCGTCCCGCCTGTACCGGCCACGGATCGCGGCGCCCGGAGGTCAACGGCAGTCGGTGCGCTTCTCGTGCCGGGCCAAGGTGAACAGGTCGATCGCGTCAATCGTCATGAGGGTGTTCCTTCCAGTCTCTTGTCGTTCGTATCGCCCTTCTCGTTCGCATCGCTGCGGTCACGCGCCGCGGCCTCCACGAGCGGCGTGACGGTGCGCGTCCGCCAAGGCGTGCGGCGCGGCAAGAGCACGATCGCCGCCACTGCCGCCAGGGCGAACAACCCGGCGGCCACAGCCAGCCCCAGGGCGTAGCCGCCACTCACCGCCACGGGGTCGACCGACGTCCCCGATCGGTGCGCTGCGATGGTGGCGAGGGCTGCCACTCCGACTGCACCGCCCAGTGGCCTGGAACTGTTCATGAGTCCGGAGGCCATGCCCGCCTCGTGCGGAGCGACGCCGGTTGTCGCGGCGGTCGCGACCGGCGCCAGGACCAGGCCGACACCGACGCTGGTGAGGATCGACGGGCCGAGCACATCGACCATGAAGCTGCCACCTGGATCGATCGTGGCGAACCAGCAGAGTCCGGCCGCCGCCACCACTGCCCCCGGCACCAGCGCGGTTCGCGGCGAGTGCGCCGCCGTGATGCGGACGGCGACGACGGTCCCGGCGATCAGTCCGGCCGTGAAGGGCAGGAACGCCACTCCTGTGGTCCCCGCGCTCAGGCCGAGGATGTTCTGCATGTACAGCGATACGAGATAGAACGCCGCGAACTGCCCGGCAGCTGCCAGGAAGACGATGATGTTCGCGCCCGAGACCCACCGGTCGGCGAGCAGACCCGGACGCAGCAGCGGTGCGGCAGACTTCGCCTCGATCACGATCAGACCCGCCAGGAGCAGCCCCGCGGTGGCCAGCGTCGCGATCGTGATCGCTGATCCCCAGCCGACGGTGTCGGCGCGCACGACGCCGAGCACCAGAAGTACGGCAACGGCGGTCGCGGCGAGCGCGCCCGGCCAATCGAGCCGCTGACCCCGTGCGGACGATTCTCCGGCAGGCACCCCGAGCGGGATGAGCGCGAGCGCCGTCATCACGATCGGAATGTTGACCAGCATGACCCAGCGCCAGCCGGCGTACTCGGTCAAGAGTCCGCCCGCGAGCACCCCCAGCGCGCCGCCGGCCGCATTGACCGCACTCCAGACCCCGAGGGCCCGCACCCGGGCCCTGCCCTCGGGAAACGTAGCGGTGAGCATCGCCAGTGCCGACGGTGCCACCGCCGCGGCACCGAGGCCCTGACCGGCACGGGCCGCGATCAACTGCCACGGCGCGTGCGCCGCGCCGCCGGCAAGGGAGCAGACGCCGAACACGATCAGTCCCGCGACGAAGACCCGGCGGCGGCCGTAGAGGTCGCAGGCGCGTCCGCCCAGCAGCAACAGTCCGCCGAAGACCAGGGCATACACGTGCACCACCCACGACAGATCGAGCGGAGCGAAACCCAGGTCGAGCCCGATGGTCGGGAGCGCGACGGTGACGACGGACATGTCCAGAGCGACGATGAACTGAGCGAAGCAGGCCGCGGCGAGCACCACCGTCGGCTTCCCGATCCTGTTTTTGTACATGTATAAAAACTAACGGCGCGCCCCTCGATTGTCGACCCCTGAGGAATGATGAGGGGCATGGCGCAACCTTCAGTTCCCCGAAAGAGCACAGGCAGGCCACCACGGATATCGCTCTCGGAGATCCTGGACGCGGCGCGCCGCATCGTCGACGAAGACGGTGTGGACCGCCTGACGATGCGGCGGCTGGCGTCGGAGATGGGAAGCGCGCCGATGGCGGTCTACCACCACGTCCGGAACAAGGACGAGTTGCTGGTGATGCTGTTGGACGACTACGCCGCGCAGAACCTGCGGCGATTCGAACCGCCGGAGCGGGCGCGCGATCGCGTCCTGTCCGGGGCCGACGCGATCCACGAGGCCCTCGTCGGCTGCCCGTGGATCGTGGAAGTGCTGACCGCCGACGATCTGCTCTCGACCTCGGCTCTCTGGTTCGTCGAACAGATCGTCGACGGTCTCGTGCAGGCCGGCCTGACGCTCGATCAAGCCGTCCGCGGGTATCGGTCGATCTGGTACTACACGGCGGGTGAGATCGTCGTGAAGACCACCGCGGCGCGCCGGCGGTCGGACGACCGCCGCACCACCTTCCGCGATCAGGTCTTCGCCGACCTCGATCGCAGCGAACTACCGAGACTCGCACAGGCCGCCGACCGCTGGGCGTCACTCACTTCGGCTGACACGTATCGCGAGGGCCTGGCCGCGCTGGTCGACGGGCTGCTTCAGTCGGTGCAGTCCCAGACGTAAGCCCCACCTCACCCGACGGCGGTCCCGACCAGCGAACCGATGCCGTATGTCACCGCCATCGCAATGCCGCCACCGATCACCATCCGCAGTGTCGGCCGCCACGGCGACGACTTGCCGAGGTACGCACCGAGGACCCCGGTGGCCGCCAGTGCCACAAGCACCGCGACCACCGCCACAGGGATGCGCCACTGTGCGGGCGGTACCAGGATCGCGATCAGCGGAAGCAGTGCTCCCACGGTGAACGACACCGCCGATGAGAACGCGGCCTGCCACGGGTTGGTGAGTTCGTGCGGATCGATTCCGAGTTCGGCCTCAGCGTGGGCGGCGAAGGCGTCCCGGTCGCTCAGCTCGGCGGCGGCCCGCCGCGCCGTCTCCGGTGACATGCCCTTCTTCTCGTAGATGCCCGCCAGTTCCTCGAGTTCTTCTTCGGGCTGGTTCCGCAGCTCCCATTTCTCCTTCGCGAGCATCGCCGCCTCGGTGTCGCGCTGCGTGCTCACCGACACGTACTCCCCCAGCGCCATCGACACCGCGCCCGCCGCGAGGCCCGCGATCCCCGCGGTGAAGATCGGACCGCGGTCGGCGGTCGCCGCGGCCACGCCGACGACGATGCCCGCCGTCGAGACGATGCCGTCGTTGGCGCCCAGGACTCCGGCGCGCAACCAGTTGAGCCGGCTCGCCAGCGCGCCGGTGTGGGGCTCGTCGGCATGCCCGCCGTCGGGCGTCGGCCTCGTCTCCGTCGTCATGAATCCATGGTCGCAGCTGGTCAGCGTCCCGGCAAGCAAGGTTTGGCAGGGCTGAGAAGTGTGAGCCGAGGGTTACCCGTGAACTTCCGTAGAGTCCGGCCGCGCGTCCTGACCGGTTCCCGCCGACACCGTAGATTCACTCGCATGGACACCATCAACGGGCTGCCCGCGCACCCGCTTCTCGTACATTTCGTCGTGGTCGCGGTTCCAGTCACCGCACTGGTGGCGATCGCCATCGCCGTATGGCCCAGGGCCCGGATCGCCCTCGGCGTCTTCCCGTCGATCCTCGCACTCGTCACGTTGATCGCCGTGCCGATCACCACATCCGCTGGTGAGGCATTGGAAAAGAAGGTCGGCTCGACTCCTCAGCTGGAGCAGCACACCCAGCTCGGCGACGAGCTGATCCTCGCGGTCGGTCCGCTGTTCGGGCTGATCGCCCTGCTCCAACTGCTGCGGTATCCATTCGTCACCGAACGGATTCCGCTGTCGGACAAAACTATCGGAGTCGTCGACGCCGTCGTGCGAGTCGCGGTCGTCGCAGCGGCGATCGCCTCGCTGGTGATGGTGGTGCTCGTCGGCGACAGCGGTGCCCGCGCGGTGTGGGGCGGTTAGTCTCGCGGCGGCTCAGCTGCCCGACAGAGTCGGATTGCAGAAAACCAGTTTCACTTATAAGTGCAACTGGTTTAGTGTCGAGACAACGACTGGGAGGTGTGTAGCGATGAGTGCAGTGATCGATCGGGGCGTCGGAAAGACCACAGTGACCGTGACGTCAGACCAAGTGTCGCAAGCCAGTGCAGTCGATCTGGCGGCCCTGCGTGCGGCGGTGCCGGCAGAATTGGCTGGAGTCCTTATTGAGGTGCTCCGGATCGTCGCCGCCGGCGGGACGGTAACCGTGGGATCGATGCCGGATGAGCTGACGACCACCGCCGCGGCAGACCTACTCGGCATGTCACGACCGACATTGATGAAGCTGATTCGAGATGAACAGATAGTTGCGCACAAGGTCGGCACCCACACTCGACTGAACACGTCCGACGTTCTCGCCTACCGAGACCGGCTGCGTGAGCAACAGCGGGCAGCGTTGTGGGAGCTACGCGAGTTCGAGCAGGCGGAGGACCTAGACTACTGACACGGCACCTCCTGTCGGCGACTCTGTCCCGCACGGGATCTATTGTGACTTGAGTGACTTCAGGAGTGCCGAACGTGCTGCCGGATGCGAACGTGCTTTATTCGCGAACACTTCGGGACTGGATTTGTCTCCTCGCCGCGAGATCAGGTCCGCCGCTGTTCCACCTGCGCTGGACCGAGGATGTGCTCGCCGAACTGGTTTACCACCTGCGCAAGAATCACCCGCATTACTCCGATCACCAGGTCGGCGGCGTCCGACAACGGATCATCAAAGTCGCGGTGCACGGTCGGATCGAGGGATACGAGGTCGACTCGGCGTTTGAGTACACCGATGAGTACGACGCGCATCTGCACGCCGCGGCTGAGCACGGCCGCATACAATACGTCGTCACCAACGATCGAGGATTCCACCGGTTCGCCGAGGCGAACGACGAACGTCTCGGATACGAGGTATATACCCCCGACGACTTCCTGATGCTCGTCCATCGGGACGCAATCGCCACCGTCCGCGAGGCTCTACTCGACCAGATCACCTACCATTGCCGTCTCGGCAGACCGTTCAACCTCGCCGATCGCCTCGAGGCCGCTCAAGCCCCGACCTTTGCCGCCGCGATCCGCGCGATGATGCAAGCCCCGGCTGTCGCGGAAGCGCTATCCCGCGCGTCGTCCTCGACCTGACCCGCACTGATTGCCCGCTGGGCAGGCGAGTCTCTCATTCCCTCCTGGTCCCCTCTCGTCAGCCAATGAGTGCGCTCGTTGTCAGAGGGGATCGGTAAGATTCGAACATAGAAACACAGCAGGAGTGTTCTCGGACACTGTGCAGGTCGAAAGGGGGTGGGTTCGATGGTCACGTCAGAAGTGCTGCTCCCGGACGACCCGGCCGCCCTCGCCCGCCTGTTGGAAGCTGCGGCAACCAAGTTCGCGTCCCTGCCACTGTCCGCGGTCCCCGAAGACACCCTGCTGGAAACCGTCGAGACATTGGAACGTACTCATCGTCGTCTCGACGGTGTCGACGCCGCGGTGCTGGTGGAGGTCTCCGACCGCGGCGCCTATCGCAAAGCCGGATACCTATCGGTGCACCAGTACCTGGCGCAGGGGTTACGGCTCGGTGACGGTGCCGCCCGATCCCGACGCGTCAGCGCCGCCGGCATCGGACGATTCACCGACCTACAAGGCCAAACCCGCCCACCGGTACTGCCGGCGACCGCGGTCGCGGTCGGCGAGGGAGCGATCGGCGCCGACCACGTCCGCGAAATCGACGCCGTTATGGACAAGATCCCCACCGCCATCGACGCCGACACCCGAGCACGCGCCGAGGCACAGCTGGCCTGGGTCGCCCGCGAGCTGAGTCCGGCCGGTGTCCGCACCGCCGGCATCCGACTGCTCGCACACCTGGACCCGGACGGAACCGTCACCGACGAACGCGACCGCAAACGCCTGCGCGGCTTCACGATCCTGCCGCAGGATCTGCGGCTGATGAGCAAAGTCCGCGGCTACCTCACCCCGGCCCTGCGGGCGGAAATGGAAGCCGCACTGCCGTCGTGGGCCGCACCGGGAATGAACAACCCCGACGACCCCGACTCCCCATCCGGGACCGTCGAATCGGCCGACCCGGCCGCCCTCGCCGCCGCCGTCGAACGCGATACCCGCACACCCGGGCAGCGCACCCACGACGGTCTGCAAGCCCTGCTGCGCGCCTCCCACACTGGTGCTGGGGGTGGTCGGCGGTCGGGTGATCTGGTCATCACCGTCACCGACCACGAATTGGCCGAGCACGCCGGGATCGCGTTGACCGCGACCGGGACCCGGCTGCCGGTGACGGAGTTGATCGAAGTCGCCGCCACCGCGACCCCGCACCTGGCCGTCTTCTCCGCCCACACCGGACAAGCCCTCTACCTCGGACGGGGACGCCGGCTCGCGTCGCGGGCACAGCGGTTGATGCTCTTCGCCCGCGACCGCGGCTGCACCGCCCCCGGCTGCGCGGCCCCGTTCACCCGCACCCAAGCCCATCACTTCCCCGACTGGGCCGACGGCGGACCCACCGACATCGACCACCTCGGCGCCGCATGCGGACGCCACAATCGCTCCGTCGGACCCCGCCCCGGCCAATGGCAGACCACGATCCTGATCGACGGACCCCACGCCGGCAGAGTCGCCTGGCGACCCAGCGGCAACACCAGCCGCGGCGGGACAAGACCGCCCGGATGGCGGATCAACCAGATCCACCACGCCGAACTACTCCCGGACCACGAACCCCAACCGCCGCCCGAACCCAGCGAATCTCGCATCGAGAACTACCTCGACACCCTCCTGGCCGCCTGACCACGAGCAGAGACCGGCCGCGGCCGGAAGGATACCGATCGCTAGATCGGCATCAAGTAGTGCTTGCGCGGGTTCCGCAGCACCTGCTTGTCGCGCAGCTGTGCCAGCGCCTTGCGGAGTTGGAGTCGAGTCTGCGCGGGTTCGATGACCGCGTCGACGTACCCCTTCTCCGCGGCGAGGTACGGGGTCGCCATCATCGCGTTGTAGAAGGCGATGAAGTCCTGCCGGACCTTGTCGGCGTCGTTGGCCGACAGACCCTCGGTCTGCTTGCGGGTCAGCACGGCCGCTGCCGACTCCGCACCCATGACGGCGATCTTGGCCGTCGGCCAAGCGAAGTTGATGTCGGCGCCCAGCTGCTTGGAGCCCATCACCGCATACGCGCCGCCGTAGGCCTTGCGCAAGACCACGGTGATCTTCGGAACGTCGGCCTCCACGTAGGCGTAGAGGAACTTGCCCGACCGCCGGATGGTCCCCTTCTGCTCCTCCACCAGGCCCGGCAGGATGCCGGGGGTGTCGACGAGGAAGATCAGCGGGATGTTGTAGGCGTTGCAGATCCGGACGAAGCGCGTCGCCTTCTCCGCCGAGTCGGTGTCGAGGGTTCCCGCCATGACGCTCGGCTGATTGGCGACCACGCCGACGCTCCGACCGTCCACTCGCGCGTAGCCGGTGAGGATGTTCGGGGCGAACAACTCCCCGACCTCGTGGAAGGCGCCGTCGTCGAACAGTCGGATGATGATGTCCCGCATGTCGTAGCCGGCATTGTCGTTGTCGGGCATGAACGTGTTGAGGCTGAGGTCCGACTCCGTGATCTCCGGCTCCAGACCCGGGTTGATGATCGGCGGCTCCTCGTGTGCGCTCGACGGCATGTACTGCAGGTACTCGCGGACCCACTCGAATGCCGCCGCCTCATCCGGTGCGATGTGGTGGATGTTGCCCCACCGCGCCTGGTTGTGGGCGCTGCCGAGGTCTTCGGCCGAGATCTCCTCACCCGTGGTCTGCTTGATGACGTCGGGCCCGGTGACGAACATGTAGCTCTTGTCCTCGACCGCCACCAGGATGTCGGTGTTGGCAGGCGTGTACACCGCGCCGCCCGCGCATTTGCCGAGGATCACCGAGACCTGCGGCGCCAGACCCGACAGCAGGTCGTTGCGGCGTCCCATCTCGGCGTACCAGGCCAGCGATGTGACGGCGTCCTGAATGCGGGCGCCGGCCGAGTCGTTGATACCGACCATCGGGCAACCGAGCTTGCCCGCCCACTCCATCAGCGCCGACACCTTGCGGCCGAACATCTCACCGACGGTGCCGCCCATCACGGTCTGGTCGTGACTGAAGGCGGCCACCGGCCGTCCGTGGACCAGCCCGTGACCGGTCACCACGCCGTCGCCGTAACCGGTCTCCCCGGCTCCCGGCATCTTGGCGAGCGCACCGACCTCCACGAAGGTCCCCGGGTCGAACAGCAACTCCAGCCGTGCGCGCGGCGACAGGATGCCCTTCTTGGCGCGCTTGGCGATCGCCTTCTCGCCCCCGGGTTCCTTCGCCAGTTCGAGCTTCTCGCGCAGATCGGCGAGCTTGGCAGCAGTCGTGTCAGTCACTACGTGTGCCCTTTCCGTCACTTCTCGGTACTGATATCTGCCATGCGGCGGGCCAGGTCGGCTGCGACCTTCGCGACGTAGGGCTCATCCACGATGGCCAGGTGGTCGCCGCCGATGTGAATGATCTCCAGATCGTCCACCACCTCGCCCCAGCGCCCGTCCTCATCGATCTCGGCCCACTGCGGCTCGAGTTCGATGGCTCCGTCGTGCATCTTGTCCGCGCGGTAGAGCACCACCTTGCCGTCGTACGGAGTGGGATCGATCTCGGTGAGCGCACGGTTGTCGAGGAACGACGTCCGCTGATGCTCGATGATCCCGCCCGGAATCTTGGTCCCCGACATCGACATCATCTCGGTGATGATCGCGAACTGCTCGTTGTCGTCGGCGGCGACGAGCCGGTCCATCGGGATCGGCACGTCCTCGTCGAGCCCGTAGGTCTTGATCGCGAACGCCTTCCAACGCTCCAGCCGCGCTCGCTTGTTCTCCGGGGTGTCGGGCACGTCCCGGGTCGGGCGCACCACGTCGATCAGTCCGACGAAGGCGATCTCCTCGCCCTCCTCGCGGAGCAGCTGTGCGGCGCCGTAGGCCAGCGCCCCGCCCAGAGACCAGCCCACCAGCACATACGGACCGTGCGGCTGCACCTCGCGCAGGCGCGGCATGTACTGCCGTACCCGCTCTTCGATGGTGCCCTCGACTCGGTCGAAGCCGATCACCGGCTGGTCGTCCGGCAGCCGCTTGAGCAGTGCCTCGTAGGCCGAGGTGTTGCCGCCCGCGGGGTGGAACACCAGCATCGGCGTCGGGTCGCCCGCGGCGGTGTCGAACGTGTGCTTCGGCGTGCCGTCGGAATTCTTCGGGACACGCAGGAACCGCACGAAGCCGTCGATGTCGGCAGACGCCTCCATGTGCTGACGGACGTAGTTCGAGAGCTCCTCGATCGTCTCCGAATCGAGGACGTCCTCGACGTCGATCTCGCCTCCGGTGCGCTCGTTCAGCCGCTCGGTGAGCTTCTCCGCGGTCTCGTCGTCGAGCACCGGCAGCTTGTTGAAGACGCCACCGGCCGACTTGCCGGTCACCACCGCGTACGCACCGTAGGTCAGGCGTTCGGCAGCATCGCGCGGCGGCACATCGGTGCCCGAGGCCTCCGCAACCGACGCCTGGTCGGTGATGGTGGGAGCCTGTGCGGGCGGGGTGTCGGTGGCGGTCTCGGCCATCTTGGGCGCTTCGGTCACCTGGCTCCGACTCGACTCCTCGCTCGCGCTCGTCGTCGGCTCAACGGGCTCGACCTGCTCTGCAGGCTCCGGCGCATCGGGCGCCTGTCCCTTCAAAGCATCCTTGGCCAGTTCCGCATCGATGTAGGCGTTCAGCGCGGCGGTGTCGAGTTCTCCGCCGCCGGTGGCCTTCTCCAGGTCGTCGAGCTGATCGCGGTGGGTGACCGCGAAGGCGACGAACTTCTCGACGTCCGACAGATCAGCCTGTCGCATCGCCTGCAGCTGCAGCTGCGGGATCTCGAACTCGTACTCGACGCGGTTCTTGATGCGAACCGCCATCAGGGAGTCGAGGCCCAGTTCGATGAGGGGGATCTCCCGCGGCAGGTCCTCGGGGTCGTAGCCCATCGACTCACCGACGATGACCGCGAGGCGGTCGCCCACGCTCTCTCCCGAGTCCGGGCTCCACCGGTCGCCGATCACGTCGACGACCTCGTCCTCGACGACCACCTTCTCGTCGACGAAGCCGGAGGCCTTCGCGGCCTCGGCAGGCGTCTGCGCGTCCGCGCCGGTCGCGGACGGCACCGGCTCGCGCACCGTGCCGCCGGTCACCGCGGCCTGGTAGAGCAGCGCGAATCCGCCCTGCGGACCGGCGTGCACACTGATCGCCGCGCCACCCGGGTGGCCGGTGAGCGTGGTCGTGACCGTGCCGTCGGTCGGGAAATCACCGAGAGACTCGACTGCCGCCACCGCGGCGCCGGAACCGAGCACCTGCTTCGCCGCGGCGAGCACCAGCTCCCGCGGATCGGTGACCGCCGCGGCGTTGACCTCCCAGGCGTGCCTGCCGTCGGGCAGCGCGACGTGCGCGCCCGGCACCGAACCGGCACCCGAGCCACCGGAGATCACTGCATCGATCCAATACGGCTTGCGCTCGAACCGCGTTCGCGGAATGTTCGCGAACCGCTGATCCGGTCCAGTGCCGAACAGAGCCGCCACATCCACCGGATGCCCGTGGACGTACAGCTTCATCAGCGCGTTGACGAGCCCGTAGCTCTCGTCCTCCTTGCGGCGCAGCGTCTCGATCAGCTCCGCGTCGTGCACCCCGGCGCCGAACGTGGTGGCGGCCACCGAGATCAGGACGGCGGGATTCGGCGAGAGTTCGACGAACGTGCGGTGCCCGGCCTCCACCGACTTCGCGATCGCCTGGGCGAACCACACACTGTGGCGCAGGCCCTTGAGGTAGTAGTCGATCGTGAACACGTCGGGGGTGCCCGGACGGTAGAAGGTCTCGCGGTCCACCGAGCTGTAGACGCCGTACTTCAACGGCTGCGGCTCGATGCCGGTGATCTCGTAGGAGAGTTCACCGAGCAGCGGGTCCATCTGCGAGGTGTGGCTCGCGCCCTTGGTCTGCAGCTTGCGGCCCAGCTTGCCCTCGGCCTCGGCACGCGCCACGATCGCGTCCACCTGCGGTCCCGGACCGCCGATCACCGTGTGCGTGGGAGCCGCGTAGACGCAGATCTCGAGGTCCGGGTAGTCCACGAGGACGTCGTTGATTTCTTCCGCGCTGTACTCGACCAACGCCATGAAGCGCACCGCGTCGCCGGTCAGCATCGCCTCGCCCTCGCCCATCAAGCGCGAACGCTGGCAAATCACCCGCGTGGCGTCCTCCAGCGACAGTCCGCCGCTGATGTAGGCAGCCGACGCCTCGCCCATCGAGTGCGGAACAAGGACGCCGGGCTCGGCGCCGTAGTGGCGCATCGTGTCGGCCAGCGCCACCTGGATCGTGTAGATGCCGATCTGCGCGGTCTCGATCTCGTACGTCCGCGCATCGTCGAGGAAGATCTCGACCATCGAATACCCCAGCTCCCGCTGGATGTAGGCGTCGACGCGGTCGGCGTACTTCGCGAACACCGGGTTCTCGGTGTACAGCTGCTTGGCCATCTTGCGATGCTGCGAGCCGAAACCGGAAAGCAACCACACCGCGGACGCGGCGTCGGGAGAGTCGCAGGTGTAGACGAAGGGCAGCGACTTACCTTCGGCGACCGCGCGCATGCCCTTGACCGCGTCCTCGTACGTACGAGCCATCACCACCGAGCGCGTGCGGCCGTGGTTGCGGTGAGCCAGGGCACGGCCGATCTCCGCCAGCGGCGTCTGCCTGCCCTCGTCCGACTCCAGCCACTCGACCAGCTCCGCGGCGGCCTTGCGCCGGCGTGAGGCCAGAAAACCGGAGATCACCAGGGGCACTACAGCGCCGGGGACGGCGGCCGGCGCGAAGCCCTCCGCCGGATCGGCCTCGGGTGCCTCCGCGGCCACCGGCTCACGCTTGGCCTGAGCCGCGAGCACCGCCCGCTCGGCCTCGGTGAGGAAGTCGTCGTCGAGATCGTCGGGCACCGGGACCCCGGCGGCGGCGTCGGCGTCGGCGGGCGAGGCCGCGCGGTCTTCGAAGTCGGACGGCAGCACCTCGCGGACCACGACGTGCGCGTTGGTTCCGCCGAAACCGAATCCGGAGACACCGGAGACGGCGTGCCCGGAGTACCGCGGCCACTCGGTCGGTTCGGTGATCACCCGGAGGTTAGTGGCCTCGAACTGGATGTACGGGTTGGGTCCCGCGTAGTTCAGCGAAGCGGGGAGTCTGTCGTTCTGAAGCGAGAGCACCACCTTGGCGAGCGCACCGGCGCCCGCCGCCGACTCCATGTGACCGAAGTTGGTCTTGGCCGAGCCGAGCAGCATCGGCGCGTCGCCGCTGCGGCCGCGACCGACCACGCGGCCGAGCGCATCGGCCTCGATCGGGTCGCCGAGCACGGTTCCGGTGCCGTGCGCCTCGACGTAGTCGACGGTGCGCGGGTCGATGGCGGCGTCGGCGTACGCCGAGCGCAGCACCTCCACCTGGGCTTCGGGATTCGGCGCGAAGATGCCGTTCGAGCGTCCGTCGGAGTTGACCGCGGAACCGGCGATCACCGCGAGAACGGTGTCGCCGTCGCGGCGGGCGTCGGCCATCCGCTTGAGGACGAAGACGCCGCCGCCCTCGGCGCGGATCATGCCGTTGGCGTCCGAGGAGAAGGCCTTGATCCGACCGTCCGGCGCCTGTGCGCCGATCTGGTCGAAGCCGAGCGTCGCGGCCGGGGTGATGAGCATGTTGACGCCGCCGGCGATGACGACATCCGAATCACCGTTCCGCAGGCTGCGCACGCCCTCGTGAACGGCGACCAGCGACGACGAGCACGCCGTGTCGATGGCGAGCGACGGGCCGTGGAAGTCGAAGAAGTACGACACTCGGTTCGCGATGATCGACGTCGCCGTACCGGTCAGCGCGTACGCGGCCGTCTCCGATGCGCCTTCGCCGAGCCCGAGGGTCGCCAGCAACTGGTAGTCGTTGGTCGAGGTGCCCATGAAGACGCCCACCTGGCCACCGCGCAGGTCACTCGGCGGGATGTGCGCGTGCTCCAGCGCCTCCCACGTCAGCTCCAGTGCGAGCCGCTGCTGCGGGTCGACGTTCTCCACCTCGCGCGGGCTCATCTGGAAGAAGTCGGCGTCGAAGCCCGTCACGTCGTCCAGGTAGCCGCCGCGGACGTTGCCCTTCTCGATGGCCTCGGCCAGTCGCGGGTCGGCCTTGAACTCGAGCCACCGGTCGTCCGGCAGATCGGTGATGCCGTCGACGCCGCTGATCAGCGCCTCCCAGGTCGACTCCGGGGTGGTGCCCGCCTTGGGGAACCGGGTGGCCAGGCCGACGATGGCGATATCGTCGTCGGCCGATCGCTCACGCTCCCAGAACCGGTCGGCCTCGACGTCGAGTCCCTCGTCGGGATCGCCTTCGATGATCCGCTTGGCCAGCGACGCGATCGTCGGGTGGTTGTACGCGGCGGTCGCGGTGAGGATGACCCCGGTGAAGTCCTCGACGTCGGCCGCGAGCGCGACGGCGTCCCGCGAGGCCAGTCCGAACTCCTCCATCGGGCGGTCGTCGGAGATCTGCTCGACGGCCACACCCGTGGCCCGCGACACCCAGTTGCGGAGCCAGTCGCGCAGTTCGTCGACGGTCAGGTCGCCGACGGTCTCGCCGTTCGAGACGGCGCGGCCGGCCGGGGACTCAGTGCTCTCGGAGGGCCCGGTGCGCTCGGTGGGCCCAGTGGTGTCGGAGGGCGCAGTGCTGTCAGACGGCGCGGTGTTCTCAGTTTCAGACATCGTATTCAGCCTACCGGTGGCGTTAATCATTTCGTTACTCAGCAAAAGGCCCGGTATGTCACGGCGTGACATACCGGGCCGGTCGCCGTCTCATGCGTCGGCGTCGGGGAACGCGGTCTGCTGGTACCCGCCGCGCAGGGTTCCGTCGATGTACGCGGCCTTGGTGGCGCGGCGTGCGATCTTGCCGCTGGACGTGCGCGGAATGGAACCGTTCGGGACCAGCAGCACGTCGCGGGCCATCACGCCGTGCCTGCCGGCGATGGTCGCGCGTACGGCGTCGGCCACTTCCTGCGGGTCGGCTTTGCGTCCGGGACGCTCGGCGACGATCACCAACTGCTCGGACGAGTCGTCGGGATCGCGGGTGAGTCCGCTGAAACCGCCCTCGAAGACCTCGTCGGGCAACTGGTTGGCCGGCACCGCGAATGCGGCGACGAAGCCCGGACGGATCGCGACGCTCGCCTCCTGGGCGCTCGCCTCGAGATCCTGCGGGTAGTGGTTGCGGCCGTCGACGATCACCAGGTCCTTGACTCGCCCTGTGATGTACAGGTCGCCCTCGTACCAGACGCCGAAGTCGCCGGTCCGCATCCAGCGGTCGTTGTCGGGTGCGCCCTCGGCGTGGCTGCCGCTCTCGAGCCGCTTGGCCAGCCGGTTGTGGAAGGTCTCGACGGTCTCCTCGTCCTTGTTCCAGTAGCCCTCGCCGATGTTCAGTCCGTTCAGCCAGATCTCACCGACCCGCCCGTCGGCCTGCTCCTCGCCCGTCTCCGGGTCGACGATGGCGGCCCACTGGCTCAGCGCCACCTGACCGCACGAGACCTGCGCCACGGCGCCCTCGGCCTCCGAGTCGACCGGCACGAATTCGCCCTGATTTAGCTTCTCGCGGTCGACGTACCGGACGAGCGCCTCGTTGTCGCGCTGGGTGGCAGAGACGAACAGCGTGGCCTCGGCCATGCCGTAGCAGGGTTTGATCGCCTTGGGCGAGAGCCCGTACGGCGCGAAGGCCTCGTTGAACTTGCGCATCGAACTGACGGTGACCGGTTCGGAACCGTTGATCAGGCCGATCACGTTCGACAGGTCGAGCGTCTCGCCCTCGTGGGGCAGACCGCGCAGCGCAGCGTGCTCGTAGGCGAAGTTGGGGGCCGCGGCGTAGGTCGGGGCGTGGTCGTCGACCGCCGCCAGCTCGCGGATCCAGCGGCCCGGGCGGCGCACGAAAGCCATCGGGCTCATGATCGTGACGTAGCGGCCGCCCAGCGCGGGCAGGATCACGGTGAGCAGACCCATGTCGTGGAACAGCGGCAACCAGGTGACGCCGCGGGCGTTGCGGTCGATCTCGATGGTGTCGTAGATCTGCAGACAGTTCGCTGCCACCGCCCGGTAGGTGATCTCCACGCCGGCGGGCACGCGGGTCGAGCCGGAGGTGTACTGCAGGTAAGCGACCGAGTCGAGGCTGTTCCGGTCGGCCACCGGCGGCACCCAGGAGGCGCCCACCGAGTCGGGAACCGCGTCCACCGCGATCACGCGGGGGCGCTCCTTGGCCGGACGGTCGGCGAAGAAGTCGCGCACCGCCTCGGCCGATTTCGTCGAGGTGAGGATCGCCGAGGGCTTGCAGTCCTCGAGGACACCGATCAGCCGGTCGGTGTGGCCGGGCTCGTCGGGACTGAACAACGGCACGGCGATATTGCTCGCGTACAGCGAGGCGAAGAAGCCGATCACGTACTCCAGCGACTGCGGCGCGAGGATCGCGACCCGGTCACCCGGCTGCGTCACCTGCTGCAGCCGCGCGGCGACGGCGCGCAGACGCTTGCCGAACTGCGCCCAGGTGAGGTCGATGCGCTCACCGTCCCGCTCCCGGCTGAAATCGAGGAAGCGGTAGGCCAGGGTGTCGGCCTGTTCCCGAACGTTGCGCTCGACATAGTCGACCAGCGTCACGTCGTCCTCGAAATGGAGGTTGCCGGTCTCGTCGAGGAACTGCTCGAACTCGGTATTCAGCATCCGTTAACTCCTGTTACCCGCACTCTTGCACGGCCTTGGGTCAATTGATCCGCACGCGTCCCCCCGTGGCACCACGGTGCCCAGCCCCCCGAACGTACGAAAACCTCGGTCAGTTTACTCTCCCCGCAGAAGCGGGATGACAGGCGCGAACGCGTCCATCTGCGTCGGGAATACTCCCACGTAGCTCATCGTGGTCCGGCGGCGGACTTCACGGATCTGCTCGGCGATCTCCTCGAAGGAGCCGAAGGCCAGGTACGGCGACGAGAGGATGTCGTCGACGGTCAGCTCCACATCGCGCGCGATGTTCGGCGGATACCCCTGCTCCAGAGCCTTGAGCGCCATCTCCGCGGTGGCCACGCGATCGTCGGTGACGACGATGGTGGCGATGGTCCAGTTCAGTTCGATCTGATCGAACCGGTCGCCGGCGGCCTCGCGGATCCGGTCGACGCGCTCGATGGTCTTCTCGATCGTCATGTCCGACAGCCGGAGCTTGCCCTCGCGGGTGGTGCCGGTCGCCACCGAGATGATGTCGGCGTGCTTGGCGGCGAGCGCGAGCATCTTGGGACCTCCGCCGCCGACCGCGATCGGCGGTCGCGGCCCCTGGCGCGGTCGAGGCGACCCCTCGAGGCCCTTGATCTGGTAGAACTCGCCGTCGAAGTCGACGGTCTCGCCTCGCATCAGCTTGTCCAGGATCGTCAACGACTCGTCGAGCCTGCGGATCCGCTCGCCGGGCGTGCCGAATTCGATGCCCGCCTTGTCGAACTCCTCTTTCATCCAGCCCGAGCCGATGCCCAGCTCCAGCCGGCCCTTCGACAGGACGTCGATGGTGGTGGCCTCCTTGGCCAGCACGGCCGGATGCCGGAAACCGTTGGCCAGCACGGACGTCGCGAGACGGATGGTGCTGGTGGCCTGCGAGAGCGCACCGAGGGCCGCGAGCGGCCCCACCTGGTTGCCCATGTGATCCGGTATCGCGAAGGTGTCGTACCCGTACTCTTCAGCGGTCTGGGCGAGCTTGACGAATTTCCGGGCGCCGCCCTCGTCCTTGTTGCCCTCGCCGCCCGCGCCGAAGCGGAACTTCCGAAGTCCGTCGGCGGTGTGCGTCGACGAGTCTTTGGCAGTCGTCACGAAGCGTTCTCCTCATAGGTCTGCGGCCCGCTGCGCGGGCCCCAACCCGAGAAGGCTATCGCAGGCAGTCGCATCGCCCAAGCTGACCGGCACTGATACCGCCCCTGTCGGGCGGCGCGGGTCTCGGGGAGCCGGTCTCCGGTTCAGGTGTGCTCGGGATGCGGCGCACCGGAGATCAGCTTCGAGGCCCACGCGGTCATCCACTGCGTGGCGCTCTGTCCGCTGTTCGACTTCCAGTACCGGGTGGTCGCGTACAGGGCGTGCACCGGGTTGCCCGCCGCGTTCGCCAGCTTGCCGATCGCACTCAGCGGATCGTTGACGGTCGGCGAATCGCAGATGAGGTCGCCGGGCGCGCAGATCGAGTAGACGCGATCGGAGAGGTCGCCGAAACCGCCGCTGCGAGCGCCGGACAGCGTGGTTCCGGGAACCATGCTGCCGAAACCGCCGAGTGCGATCTCGGCGCCGACACCGGCCGGGCTCGGCGCCACGTCGTGCTGACCGCCCGGCTGACGACGGCCGTCGGCGATCATCCCCACGCCCAGGACCAGGTCCTGGTCGGCCGCCGGGATAGGACCGCGGCCGTTGGCGATATCGCTCGCGACATCGCCGGTGATGACCGCGCCCTGGGAGAAGCCCATCAGCACGTACCGCGTCAGCGGGCAGTGCGCATGCGTCTTGCGGAGCTTCTCCTCTGCACGCCGGGTGCCCTGAGCACGCGAATCGTCGTAGCTCGCCTGACGGTCCGCCAGGTTGGTCGGATTTCGGAACTGCGCCTTGTACGGCACGGTGTACACCTCGGTCCGCGACCGATCGAACTTCTCCTCCAGCGGCGAGGAGACCTTCAGCATCAGCGACTTCGGGTTCGCGGTGGGATGGTACGGATCGTCGCCCGCCTTCGACTCCCATGTTCCCGGGA
This sequence comes from Gordonia sp. LUNF6, assembly GCF_047041125.1. Lineage (NCBI taxonomy): Bacteria > Bacillati > Actinomycetota > Actinomycetes > Mycobacteriales > Gordoniaceae > Gordonia > Gordonia sp. LUNF6. Next base: position 249,318 of record NZ_CP178181.1, on the reverse strand, counting down.
TCACCAGGGTCAACACGTCGGGACAGTCGGCCGGTTGCGCCTGCGGACGGTTCGACGGCGCCGTGGTGGTGGTGCCCGGCTGCCCGGGCCCCGGCGGAGGGGGCGGCGGCTTGAGCCACTGATAGATCAGGAATCCGATCAGCAGCGCAGCGACGATCGCGAGGACGAGCACGATCAGCAGCAGCCGCCCGATTCGGCGGCGCTTCAGCACAGGTTCTTCTCTGCCGCGGTGATCACCTTGTCGGACTTCGTGTTCGCCTCGGCGTCACTCTTGGTCATCGGGCCGATCGCGGCACGCACGTACGCCTTCACCAGCATGGGATCGGCCTTCTGCGACTTCGCGTCGCACACGTAGTGACCCATGGTCAGCGCCACGTTGTTGTCGTCGTCGCCCATGAACGAGACGTTCTGCTTCTTCAGATCCGTCAGATACGCCTTGTCCTTGTCGCTCAGCTTGATGCCGCTCGGCGGCGGTGATCCGCCCGGGAAGTTGCCCGGCGGAGTGGTGGACGAGTTCGGCTTGGTCTCGGGCGGCGACACGGCGGCCTTCGACGCCCCGCTCTCGGCCTGCTTGGACGCCTCAGCCGATGCGGACGCCTTGCTCGAATCCGATCCGGGCATCGTGGTGGTGGTGACTGGCGCGGTGCCGATGGGGGCGCTCGCGGTCGACGAATCGCTGCACGCGGTGAGCGCGCCGACCGCGACGGCGAGCGCTCCCGCCGCGACGGCGAGCCGGAGGTACTTGGCAGTCATGACGGCAAGCCTACCGCCGTCGAGCGGCCCGACCCGCCGCGCAAAGGGGTTCACCTGCGAAGACATGGCAATTCCTCAGACGAAACTCAGGCAGTGGTGGTGCGGGTCACTCGACCCGGGCACCGCCCTGCGGAGTCCAGGTGATCTTGCCGCGTTCGAAGGTGTTGAACTTGACGCCGTCGCGGCCGGTCTGCTCGTCGCTGGTCGGCAGTCCCAACCGGTCCGCGGCGGGCACGTACGCGCCGCCGATCGCGCCGCCGACCACCTTCGGTCCCTTGGGTCCGGTGAAGATGCGTCCGTTGCGGAAGTCCTGGGCACTGCCTCCGGGCACCGGGTACTGCGGGGTGAGGCAGCCGCCGAGATCCTTGACCTGCGGCGCCTTCTTGAAGGCGTCGCCCACCTGGCACGCCACCTTGTCGCCGCTGAGTCCCAGCGCGCTCGCGGCCTGCGGCCACGCCTGTGCCATTTCGAACTCCCAGTAGGGCCAGGTGTGCGTACCCGACGGCCGGTAGACGGCCTGCCCCGGGATGCCCAGCTTGTTGAGGCGGGAGGCGAACTGCTGGCTGGTGACCCGAGAGAGGACCTCCAGGCCCACGCCGGAGTAGTTGGTCGCCAACAGCGGGATGTCGGAGGGCTTGTCGTGGGGGCCCACCACGCCGTTGCCCGACGAGATGTACAGGCTGGTGCCCCGCAGCTTGGATGCGAGCACGTACGGGTCGTGCTCCTTCCAAGCCGGGTCGCTCGGCGGTCCGAACATCTTCATCGAGTCGTAGCCGCCGCCGTCGCGCAGGGCGAACTGGACGGCCTGCGGCATTCCGTACGACGACAGCTGGAGAATGCCCGAGAAGGACGCCGCGAACCGGTAGAAGCCGGGGTTGCGGGCAGCGAGCATCATCGCCGCCGAACCGCCCATCGACAGACCTTCGATGCCGCGCACGTCGGTGGATCGCCACTGTCCCTCGAGGATCGGCGGCAGCTCGTGGATCAGGAAGGTCTCCCACTGGTAGTTCTTACCGCGGTCGGGTTCCTTCCAGTCGGTGTAGAAGCTCGACTCTCCGCCGACCGGCATGATCACGTTGACGTTCTTGTCCTGATAGAACTGTTCGGCGTTGGTGTTGATGAGCCAACCGCTCTGGTCGTCCTGCGCCCGCAGTCCGTCCAGCATGGTCAGCTGAGGGAACTTGGCGCCCGGGTTCGAGAACCAGTCGCGGGCCAGGAGGATCTGAACCTGGATGTCGGTGTTCATCGCGGGCGAGTGCACCCACAGCGCCACGCGGTGCGAGCTGTACCAGTACGTCTTGGTGACCACGGCCGGCGGTGCCGGCTTGGCCGGAGCGGGCTTGGCTCCCGGCTTGTCGCCGGTTTTGGCGTCCGGCTTCGCGCCCGGCTTGGCGGGGGCGGGCTTGTCGGCGCCCGGCTTGGGCGCGGGCTTGGGAGCCGGCTTGGCGGGCGCCTGCTGCGGCGGCTGGGGCGCCGGATCGGCGAACGCGGGCCCCGCACCGGCGGCGACCATCGATACGGCCACGGCGAGACTCGCCGCGCCTCGTCTCGCGGTCGTCGTCTTGGTCCAGATCTTCACTGCGTACTCCTCACAAGTCCCCGGCCGTGCCTTCTCGCGCCCACGCGACACCGGGCGTCTCCCGTGTTTTTACACGGGAAATCCTCAGTTCGGTGCGCGCCACGCTGTGACTCGTGTGAATTATGTGACTGAAGTGTCTAAGACGTCCCGGAATGACGCGACCGAACCAGCCCCGCCCGGCCCCCGCCCGGCCACAGTCGGCCCGACTACGGACTGAGCCGCGACATCGCGGATGCGATGTCGCGGCTCAGGCGAGATGTGCTCTAGCGCGCGGCCAGTGGGATCAGTTGAAGAATCCCCGGGCCTTGGCGTTCCACAGCATGTCGCTCCAGTAGCCCCAGGCGTGGGTGCCGTTGGCGGAGTACGACATCACCGGGACTCCCTGGACGAAGGCCGCAGCCTCGAAGGCCTTGGCCTGCGCGAACGCCAGGAGCTCGAGCGGCGTGCCCTTGAACAGGTCGTCGAAGGTGTTCTGCGGGTAGTTGTAGCGGCCGAACAGACCGTTACCCGAGCCGACGAAGATCTTGAGGCCGTGCATGCGGTTGATGAGCATGAACGGATCGTTCTGCGTCCAACGCGGGCTCCACGGCGGACCCCACATCGCGTCGACGTTCCACGGCTGCGGCTCCACGTCCAGCATGGCCAGACGGAGCGCGGTGCGCATGCCCGGCGCCGACAGCGTCAGGTAGCCCGACAGCGAGCCGGCCGCGTAGTAGAGGTCACGACGCTGCGCGGCGTGCGTCAGCGCGGCACCGCCGCCCATCGACAGACCCATGATGGCGTACTTGCCGCCCTTGCTCGCGAAACCCTTGCTGCGCAGAGCCGGGACGAGGCGCTTGTCGAGCACGCAGCCCCACTTGTACGCCTTGCGCTGGCCGTTGAAGTTCGACGGCGCATCCCAGTCGGTGTAGAAGCTGGCGGGACCGCCCACCGGCATGACGACGTTGACGCCGCGATCGGCCATCGCGCGGGCGTTGGTCTCGATGTCCCAGCCGCTGCGGTCGTAGCGCGCACGCATTCCGTCCAGCAGGATCACCGTGCGGGTGTTGCCGGGCTTGCGCCAGGCCTGCACCTTCACCTGACCGGGGGCCATCGACTTGTTGCCGAAGGCGCCGTTGGTCGGCATGCCACAGGCGTCGATCCAGAACCCCGCGTACGACGCGGCGCTCGCCTGACCCGCTCCGATGGCGGTACCCATCAGCCCCATGGCAGTGAGCACTGCGACGAGGACCGCGGTGAACCGGCGATGGCCGGCCTGCGGTTTGCTCTTAGCTACGCGCATTGACTGCATTCTCCCTAACTCTGCTTTGCACTCACCGGCGGTCCTGAGACCACCTGTGAACCTCTTCGGCACGCGTGGGCACCGTCGTTGACGTCACAAAAGTCACATCTGCAACTGGATAGAGCGAGCCTATTCGACTCTCCCACCCTCACCAAACCCTGTGATCGCAATCACATCGCCTGGTCAGTCGACTTGTGCACAGCCGCTCCGTGGGCCTTCACCCTCGTTGCGGCCACGCCGTTTCTATCGTGCAACCGAGCAAGGACGTTACCGTTTCGATATCTGGCCCGCCAATCGGTGAGAGCTATCTGACACATGTCCGTCTCAGCTTCACCTGAGGCGGCTCTCAGTTATCCGAGGTCAGCCCCTTGGGCATCGCCAAGCCGCACCGCTCGATCTCGTATTTCGGTTCGCGGGCGATCCGGTAGGAATTGAACTCTGCGGCCTGCCGCAGGTTGTGCCGGAATCGGGCGAATGTCCAGGTGCCCTTGTACGAGGCGAATCGCGCTTCGGTCATCGGGCAGGTCAGTGCCACGCGGGCCATCTTCACCTCGTCCCGGTCGATGAACGCCGGGAAACCCGAGACGCTTCCGCTCTCGGCGACCACCCATTCGGTCGGCAGATGCTTGTCGTGCCCGATGCGCCCGTCGGTCAGCCGCGGCGTGTGCGCCGCCAACGGATACGCCAGGCCCATCTGGTCCACCACCCGGACGTCGAGCGGAGCGTTCATGCTCGTCATGCCGAGGTTGAGGAAGTACACCGTGGTCTGTCTGGGGATCCCGGGCTTCAAGTGCTCGGGCAGCGGAGCCACGTACCACTCGTCGAAGTTCGCCGACGGGAGGATCACCCCGCCTCCGGCGGCCTCGGTCTGCCGGATCTTCTCGACCATCGCGCGCATCCGCGGATACTCGAGGTAGTCCTCTGCGGTGATCGGGTTCTCGTTGCCCATGTTCGTCACATAGAAGCGACGCTCGTCGACGATGCCGTCGCGGCCGATGTCCATACCGGCGTTGGGCAGCACGGTCTGATTGACCGCCACCCCCCACCACACGGTGGTGACGACGCCGCCGAGCAGCAGCAGCCCGGCGCCGAGCTGGTACCGCGACCGCGCGCTGGAGAGCGAGGCGGGAATCGTCACCGGGATCACCATCACCGGCAGCAGCAGAATGAACAGCGGCGCCAGCAGGACGCGGCCGTGCATGAAGTCCCCGCCCTGCCGAATCCAGTACAGGCCGAGGATCAGCCCGGCCACCAGCGTCGTGACGACGACGGCGTTCTGGGACTGCACGTGGTCGACGGCCGACGACCACGTGCGACGGAGCCGCTGCATCGGCGGGACCGGCGGCGCCCCGAGGATCTCCGGCGCATCGGCATCGTCGGCGGGGGCCGCCGAGACGGCAGACGCCGCCCGAGGAGCCTCGCGGCGAGCCAGGTACGCGCCGACGGCGAGCAGTACGCCCGCCACGATCGCGACGATCACCGGCAGCAACAGGGTGTACGGGGTGAACAGGTTGTCCAGGTAGGCGAAGCCCTGCTTCCACTTGGAACCGCTCGCATCCTTCGCGATCGCCGGATTCGGCACCAGGACGGCGTAGTAGCCCATGCGGAAGATCTGATAGCCGATCGGGACGGCTCCCGCGACCACCACCATCGCCACACGCATGCGCCAGCCGATCCGCGAGACGAACAGCACCAGCAGGACCAGTCCGCCGAAGACCGTGATCTCCGGACGGATCAGCGGCGCCATGCCCGCGGTGAAAGCCAGGAGCAGGAAGGCGATCCGCGACCGCCGGCTCCCGTCGTCCGGGTCACGCCGGCCCCAGGCGAGGAACTGGCACCACAGCGCGGCGATCCAGAAGATCACCAGACCGTTCTCGAGGCCGGACGTGGCGAAGTCGCGCGCGGGCGGAATCACGATGTACACGATCGCGCCCAACGGCAGCAGCAGTGTGAGCCCCGGCCCGAGCACCCGGCGACCGTACAGGCGCGCCGTGCCGTACATGGCGAGCGGCAGCGCGGCCACCGACAGCACCAGCGCCACCCAGAGTGCGACGTACTCGGTGTGCTCGGCGCCGGTCACCCAGCTCCAGAACCAGATCAGGTAGGTCCACGCGGTGGAGGTGTTGGCCTCCACCCGTTCACCGGCGTTGAAGACCGGTCCGTTGCCCGCGAGGAGGTTGCGCACGGTGCGCAGGACGATGAGGCCGTCGTCGGCGATCCAGCGGCGCTGCCACGCACCGATCGCGAACAGCACGGTGACGGCGAGGGCTCCGATCGAGAAGCTGGCGATCGGTGCGATCAGCCTGCGCCGGTCGCCGCGGTTCGCGGGCCGTCCGCCGTCGCGGGGCTCGTCGAGGGCCTCCGGGCCATCGGGGTCGTCGGAGACGACCGGGATCACCGTCGTCGGATCATCGGACCGGGACTCATCAGAGCGGGACATAGACCGCAACACCCACCAGCACGACCCACGCCACCGCAAGGAATTGCAGCACCCGATCGCCGAGCGCGATGTCCTCCGGCTCGCCGGCCTGGCCGCCGTCGACGTCGACGGCGTAGCGGAGGATCGCGACGGTGAACGGCACCATCGAGATGGCGTAATAGACGTTCTGCGAGTGGATGCCGTCGAAGGCCCACAGTCCGTAGCAGAGGACGACGGCGGTGGCCGAGAGCGTCCACACGAACCGCAGGTACGTAGTGGTGTAGTACTCGAGCGACTTGCGGATCTTGGCCCCGGTGCGCTCGGCCAGCTGCAACTCGGCGTAGCGCTTGCCCGCGGCCATGAACAGCGAACCGAAGGCCATCACCAGCAGGAACCACTTGGACAGGTCGATCTCGGCGGCCACGCCGCCGGCGATGGCGCGCAGCAGGAAGCCCGACGACACGATGCAGATGTCGACGACGGCCTGGTGCTTGAGCCCGAAGCAGTAACCGAGTTGCACGCCCAGGTACACCGCGATCGTCACGGCTGTCTGCCAGTTGGCGATGAACGCGATGCCGATCGATCCGGCGGCCAGCACCACGGCGAGCACGAAGGCGAGGTTGCGCGGCACCACGCCCGCCGCGATGGGCCGGAAGCGCTTGGTGGGATGGTTGCGGTCGGCTTCCACGTCGAGAGCGTCGTTGATGAGGTAGATCGACGACGCGACCAGGCAGAACGAGATGAACGCGATGCCGACGTTCAGCATCCGGTCCGAATCCTTGAGGACCTCGGTTCCGGCCGCCAGCGGCGCCGCCAAGACCAGGACGTTCTTCACCCACTGGCGCGGGCGGAGTGCCTTGATCAGACCCGTCGCCAGATTCTTCGGCGGACCGGGGACGCCGTGCTCGATCGGCTCCTCGCTCATCGGTGCTTCCTCACTTGCTCGAGTCTCGGTTGCGGGATTGTGCATCGGCGGCGATCACCGCTCCCGCGGTCACTGCACCGACAAGAGCGCCGGCGGCCACATCGGAAGGGTAATGGACACCCAGAACCAGACGCGAAAGCAGCATCGGCGGAACCACCGCGGCGGGCACCAGCACCTGCGCGACGGGACTGCCCGCGGCCCGCCCCAGCAGAATCGCCGCAGCGGTGGTGGACGTGGCGTGACTGGACGGGAAACTCAGCCTGCTGGGGGTCCCGACGCCGACGCGGATGTCGGGGTGGCTCGGACGCCTGCGGCGCACCACGCGCTTGATCACCACGGACGCGGCATGCGCCACGAATGCGCCGGCACCGGCTTCCAGGTAGCGGCGGCGCGCGACCTCGTCGCCACGTCGGTGCGCGGCGTAGGCGCCGGCCCCGGCGAGCGCCAGCCAGCCCAGCGAGTGCTCTCCGAAATGCGAGAGTCCGCGTGCGCCGGAGAGCACGCCGGGCCGGTCGGCGATCGCCGACTGAACGGCCACCAGCATCGCCGCCTCGCCGGTCGCGGGTTCCGGCGCGGCGATCTGATCAATCGATTCCGAAGACACGGGCCCAGCTCTCCTTGCTCACCAGATCGTCATGTGCGGCGCGGTACTCGTCCCGCTTCGCGTCGAACTCATCGCGCAAACGCTTGACGAGAGCCGCCGACTCCCTTGCCAACGACAGCATCTTGTCGCGATCACGCTGGCGGTAGACCACCCCGCGACCGTCGGCGGTGGTGACGGTGACGCCGTCGACCCGGCCGAGCGAGAACCAGCGCGCCTCGATGGGCGGATAATTGGCCTGCGGGACGCTGTGATGCCGGGGATCGGCCGGGCGCACGTTGTTCACGACCGCCGCGGCGAGTGCCTTCACCTTCGCGACCGGGCCGGTGGGGACGTCTGCGCCCAGCGCCGTGGCCTCCCCAGTGGCGGTCGGCAGGTCGGTGGCCGAGGGAAGCACCACCGCGTCGGGGTAGCCCTTGCGGATCTGCGCCACCTTGCCCAGGGCGGTGGGCAGCAGCGACCGGATGTGCTCCGGCCCGGCGAGGAAGTCGCGGATCGCCTCGTTCTGGATGGCGACCGTGGAGTACTCCAGGCACAGGAGGTGCTTCGCGGTGGCCTTGGCCATCGACTTGAGGATGCCGTCGATGGAGCCGTCGGTGTAGATCGACGCGACCACCAGGCGGTTGCGCAGATGGAAGTACGCCTGCCAGTCGATGGCGTCGTCCTTGTCGCTCCACGCCATATGCCAGATGGCGATGCCCGGGATGGTCGCGGTCGGATAGCCCGCCCGCTCGGCACGGAGCGCGAACTCCCAGTCGTCCCACTTGATGAACAGGGGCATCGGCAGGCCGATGGTCTCCGCGACCTCGCGGGGGATCATGCACATCCACCAGCCGTTGCCCTCGACGTCGATGCGCCGGTGCAGGTTCTTGGAGTTCTCGCGATCGCTGAGCGGATACTCGGCGAAATTGTGGTCGTACTCGACGAACGGAGCGGCGGTCCACATGAACCGGTTGCGGTCGATCACCTCCCCCATGCAGTGCAGATGGCTGCGATCCTGCAGGTTCAGCATCTGACCGCCGACCAACATCGGCGACTTGGCGAAGCGCGACATCGCGAGCGCACGCAGGATCGAGTCCGGCTCGATCATGATGTCGTCGTCCATGTACAGGATGTACGGGCTGTCGGTGAGCCGCAACGCCTCGTACATGATGCGCGCGTAGCCGCCCGACCCACCGAGATTGCCCTGGTCGAAGATGTGCAGACGATCACCGAGGCGCTCGGCGGCGGCCGAGTAGCCGTCCTCGTCGACCACCTTGCGGGTGCCCTGGTCGGGCATCAGGACGGCGTCGATCACGGCGTCGACCATCGGGTCCGAGGTCAGCGCGCTCAATGCCGCGACCGCGTCGGCCGGGCGGTTGAAGGTCGGAATGCCCACGGTGACGCGGTCGGTGCCGGCCTGTGCGGGCTCGATCGGTGCATACCACCCGGCCGAGAGGATCTCGGTGTCCGTGTCGGTGGTGATGTCGAACCAGATCCAGCCGCCGTCCTCGAACGGGCCGAGGTCGGTCTGAAACTCGAACACGCCGGTCCCGTCGTCCCCGAGCGGAACCAGATCGCCGCCGATCGCGATACGGGAGCCGTCGATCTTGGATCGGTAGAGGTCCACGCGCGCATTTCCGCGCACCTCGACGCGCAGGACCACCGAGTCCAGGACGCTCCAGCGGCGCCAGTACGAGGCGGCGAAGGCGTTGAAGTAGGTCGCGAAGCTGATCTCCGAATCGGCGCCGAGCCGCACGCTGGTGCGGTCGGGCGCGTGGGCGCGCGAGGCGTTGCTCGGCGACTCCACGAGGTACAGCGACCGAACGTCCAGCGGTTCACCGGGACGCGGGAAGATCACGCGCTGAAGCAGGCTGACCGCTCCGGATTGCTGTGCCTGAGTCATCGGGCCGCTCCCTCGGCCAGCGGCGCACCGTCGCGCAGGTGCGGCGCCAGCGTGTTGTCGAACATGGTCAGCGCGCTGGCGATGGCCATGTGCATGTCCAGGTACTGGTAGGTGCCGAGGCGACCGCCGAAGAGCACCTTGGACGAGGCCGCCTCGGCTTTCGCCAATTCGCGGTAGGCGTTCACCATGGCGCGATCGTCCGGGGTGTTGATCGGGTAATAGGGCTCGTCGTCGTCCTTGGCGAAGCGGCCGTACTCCCGCATGATGACGGTCTTGTCGGTCGGATAGCTCTTCCGCTCCGGGTGGAAGTGGCGGAACTCGTGGATCCGCGTGAACGGCACGTCGGCATCGTTGTAGTTCATCACCGGGGTGCCCTGGAAATCGCCGGTCGGCACCACCTCGAGCTCGAAATCGAGCGTGCGCCAGCCGAGCCGGCCCGCCGAGTAGTCGAAGTAGCGGTCCAGCGGGCCGGTGTAGACGACGGGTGCGTCGGGACTCGCGGCGCGCAGCTCGTCGCGGACGTCGAACCAGTCGGTCGACAACCGCACCTCGATGCGCTCATCGGCCGCCATGTTCTCCAGCCACGCGGTGTAGCCGTCCACCGGCAGACCCTCGTAGGTGTCGTTGAAGTAGCGGTTGTCGAAGTTGTAACGGACCGGCAGACGGGTGATGTTGCCCGCCGGGAGGTTCTTCGGATCGGTCTCCCACTGCTTGGCGGTGTAGTGCTTGATGAATGCCTCGTAGAGGGGACGGCCGATCAGGCTGATCGCCTTCTCCTCGAAGTTCGCCGCCGCATCGGTGTCGACCTCGGACGCCTGTTCGGCGATCAGCGCACGCGCCTCGTCGGGGGTGAAGTAGCGGCCGAAGAACTGGGACACCAGGCCCAAGCCCATCGGGAACTGGTAGGCCTGGCCGTTGTGCATCGCGAAGACTCGATGCTGGTAGCCGGTGAAGTCGGTGAACTGGTTGACGTACTCCCACACACGCTCGTTGGACGTGTGGAACAGGTGCGCGCCGTACTTGTGGATCTCGATGCCGGTCTCCGGCTCCGCCTCCGAGTACGCATTGCCACCGATGTGGTCACGCCGTTCGACGACGAGCACTCGCTTCCCCAGTTGCGTCGCTGCGCGTTCGGCGACGGTCAAGCCGTAGAAACCCGAGCCGACCACGATCAAGTCGTAGGTGCTGTTGTTCGTCACGACTGTTCAGCCTATCGGACCGATCCTGAGTATTCCCGCAGCGAGCACGCGCGACGGCCCGCCCGGCGGTGTGAGATTCGTCCGTGAAAGAGGCCGTGAGAACCGTCAGCCCAGGCCGTCCCGCGTGGGGAAACCGAGCGCGGCGAGGCCGCCCGCGTTCAGGAAGTCGGTCAGCGACTGGCCCATCAGCGCGTGCACGCCGGTGAGCGGGCTGAAGTAGATGACGCCGTTCTCCAGCACCTGCACCAGACCCGGCAGTCCCTTGCCGTCGGTGAGCAGTTCCGGTTTGGCGACGGTGCCCGTGGAGCCCTGCGAGTTGTCGCTGCGCTCCAGATTCACCTGCTTCAGATCCACCTGCTTCGCGGTGAGCTGCTTGAGTCCCTCGGTGACCAGTTTCTCCAGCATCGGGGTGACCTCGCCCACGATGCCGGTCACGTCGGGCAGTCCCACCGCCGACAGCCCGGGCACGATCTGGTTGAGGACGGCGCCCAGCGGGCTGAGGTCGAGCAGTCCCCCTCCCGGCGAGTCCGGTCCCACCTGCGGCTTGACGATCTTCGGCATCGATTTCTGGCCCCGCACGGAGAACCAGTCCGATTTCAGTTGCAGCTTGACCCGCGCGTCGTTGCCCGAGGCCTCCACCGTTCCGCCGGTGCCGGTCACCCGGACCTTGACGACGCGGCCGCCGCCTTCGCCGAGACCGTTGGCCTCGATCACCTCGAAGCTCTTGAGCGACCCGACGCCGAACGCGGAGCCGATGCTCGACGCGCTGACGGTCGCGGACCACGAGTGGTCGGGTGCGATGGAGTCGCCCGCATCGCGGACGGCCGGGAAGAGTCCGCCCGCGGTGTACCCGCCGGTGGAGGCCGAGAACTCGGTGAGAGCGGGTTTGCCGTTCAGCAACCGGATCTGCCCGGCGGTGGCGTCGGCGGCCCGGCTGGTCCGGGGATCCTCGCCGGAGGCGCCGTGATACATCTGGGACGCCTGGGTGTTGTCGATCTTGCGACCCGCGGCCAGTCCGGCCAACACATAGGAGCGCGCCGCGACCGCCTGCGCCTTGAGGGCCTCGAATCCGCCGGTGTCACCCCAGGACGGCATCGACTCCTTGGGGATCACACCCTTGACGTAGTCGTCCACGTGCAGCTTGTTGTAGACGCCGCCCGGACCGATGCCGATGGAGCCGCGGTACTTGTCGCCCCCGTTGCAGAAGGTCAGCAGTTCCTGGTCCGGCCGGTTGGTCCCCGGGTTGATCGGGTCCACCTGCGTGGCCGGAACAGTGCTGACGACGGCGCCGCCGCAGCCGTCGGTAATCGTGGCCGTACCCCCGGACAGGCTGACCGCCTGCCCGGGAGCGACCGTCTGCGTGCCTACGCGCATTCCGGCAGCCGCATGAACACCGACCGACGCCTTCTCGCTCAGCGAGACCGTGACGTCGGGGGTGCTCACCTTCCCCGCGACTGTGTTTCCGTAGTAGTGCCGGAGGATCTGATCCGCCGACCACCCCTGCTTCGCGTAGCCGTACGCACCCCACTGGCCCAGACCGCGTCCGTGCCCGTGCCCGTGCCCGTCGAGGACGATCGGCGTGTTCGCCGCCAGGGCGACCCCGTCGGAGGAGAACACGTCGGTGCCGCCGACGACCAGACCACCCGCGAGCAACGCGGGCGCCAGGCCCAGGGCAGCGAAGGTCAGAGTTCGCTTCTTGGCTCGGCTCGGTCGAACATTCGGCAACTGCACAACCCCTTATGGCGGGACCACTGCATGCGTGTGGCCCGTGTGACTAGTGGGACTCCTGTGACAGTAGTGACCAGACTGCGGACACGACAAGTTCAGACGGTCACAACCGAGTCACGCTTTTAGAACCAGCGTTCGAGGACCTGGGCGACACCGTCGTCGAGGTTCGACGAAGTCACTTCGTCGGCCGCCTCCGCCGCTGCCGGATCGCCGTGCCCCATCGCCACGCCGTGCGCCGCCCACCGCAGCATCTCGGCGTCGTTGGGCATGTCGCCGAACGCTATCGGTGCCCGTCCGTCGACGTCCGAATGCTCCACGAGCCACGCGAGCCCTGCGGCCTTGTGCGTTCCGGCCAGTGAGAACTCGATCAGGCCGGTGTCGATCGAGAAGGTGATCTCCGCCAGGTCGCCGACGCGCGGCGCCACCGCCTCCGCCATCGCGCGCGAGGACATGCTCGGCATTCGTGCCAGCAGCTTGACCGCAGGCGACGCGGCGACCTCGTCCTGGCTCACATAGACGTGATCGGGATTGAGCCAGGCGTGTTCGTAGCCCGGCGTCGCGACGAACGGCGGCGTCGCGGTGTCGTAGGCGGAGCCTCCGGCCCGCTCCGCGGCGAGCCCGCATCCCGGCAGTACGTCCGCGCAGATCTCGGCGATCCGAGCGAGTGCGCCCGGTTCGAGGGTCGCGGCGTGCAGCACCGTGTCGGCGGCGACGTCGTACACGATGGCGCCGTTGGCACAGACCGCGTAGCGCACGGCGGCGGGGGTGTCCGCGAGTTGATCGGTGATCTCGGGAATCCAGCGTGGCGGGCGACCGGTAGCCAGAACCAGTTCGACGCCGCGCTCACGGGCGCGGCGCAGCACCGAGACCGTGCGGCCGGAGATCCGGTTGTCGTCGTCGATCAGGGTGCCGTCGACGTCCGAGGCGATCATCGTCGGAGTCGGCGAGTCGGTGGTCATTCGGATCGGCTCCCCCGTTTGGCTGCGCGACGTCGCGCCTTCTCCGCTGCTTCCGCGTCCTCGATCACCAGTGCCTCCGCGGGTGTCGGCGCACTGCCGCCGAGTCTCTCCGGCAACCAATCGGCACCGGCGGGCGCCTCCGGGTACCGGTCCTGCGCCCGGTGCAGAAGGACGGTCATCGTCTCGCGCAGTCGGGCCGTGCCCACGGCGGGATCCTCGTCGGCGGAGAAGGTCATCGGCGCACCGAACTCGACGTCGATCGGGATGCGATGGAATCCGATCCGGCGCTTGGCGCCCTTGGTCCATTGCCGCTGTGCGCCCCAGACGATCGTCGGGATCACGGGTACGCCGGCCTCGGCCGCCATCCGCACAGCTCCCGACTTGAACTCCTTGAGTTCGAAGCTGCGGCTGACCGTCGACTCGGGGTACACGACGATGAGTTCACCGCCGCGAAGCGCGTCGACGGCGGATCGATATGCGTCCCCGCCCGCTGAACGGTCCACCGGCACCGCCCTGGCGTGTTTGACGAGAAATCTCATGATGCCCAGGTCCATCACTTCGGACTTGATGAGGTACCGCCCGCGTCGACCGCGCCGGTGGAGCCCCAGACCGGCCGGAATGAAGTCCACGTAGCTGGTGTGGTTGATCACCACGACACCCCCGCCCGCGGCGGGAACGTTCTCGAGGCCGAAGTAGCGACGCCGAACCCCCTGCGCCAGCATGATCGATCCGGCGATCCCCTCGAGGGTTCGATAGACCGGCTCCATCGTCAGTCCGCATCTCCGGACGCCTCGCGCCGAGCCCTCTTCGCCGCCTTGGCCTCGGCATCCGCGCGGTCCATCGCGTTGGCCTCCTCGAGCGTGGGGGCACCGCCGCCGCGCGCCGCGGGCACCCAGAACTCACCCGCCGGGTACTCGCCGTAGCCGTCCTGCAGTTCGGTGAGCTTGGCCCGCATGGAGTCGAACAACCGCTGAGTCAGTTCCTCCGGCGTGCCCTCCGGCCTCAGGGGCTCGCCGACCCCGACCATGATCTTGAATCCGGTCCGGCCGAGCTGCCGCGGATGTCCCTTGGTCCAGATCCGCTGCGCTCCCCAGATGATGGTCGGGATGATGGGCGCGCCCGACTCCAGCGACATCCGCGCCGCTCCGGACTTGAACTCCTTGAGTTCGAAGCTCCGGCTGATCGTCGCCTCCGGGTAGACGCCGACCAACTCACCGCGCTTGAGGTAGTCGACGGCGTCGCGATAACTCTGCGCACCGTTGGCGCGATCGACCGGGATGTGCTTCAGGGACCGCATGATCGGTCCGCCGACGGCGTTGTCGAAGACCTCTTTCTTGGCCATGAAGCGGACGTACCGCCGCGGCTTCTGCAGGAATGCGGGAATGCCCGCGAAGGTGAAGTCGAGGTAGCCGGTGTGGTTGATGGCCACCACCCCGGGACCGTGGGCCGGCATGTTCTCCACACCGGAGATATCGAACTTCAAGCCCTGGGCGAGCCAGAGCAGACGGGCGGTGGACACGACTCCGGCGTACACGGGTTCCATGTCAACAGAGCTTAGTCACCGGCTCCGACACCGCAGGACTCCGCGAGGCGTCGTCGCCGGCTCCCGCGCTCATGCGAGCGATCGACTGATCACCAGCCGCTGGATCTGGTTGGTGCCCTCGAAGATCTGAGTGATCTTCGCTTCGCGCATGAATCGCTCCACCCGGAAGTCGCGCGTGTAGCCGTTGCCTCCGAACACCTGGACCGCGTCGGTGGTCACCTTCATCGCCGCATCCGTCGCCACCAACTTGGCCACCGACGCATTGCGCGAATACGGCAGTCCGGCGTCTCGGCGCCGTGCCGCGTCCAAGTACGTCGCCCTCGCCGAGTCGACGGCCGCGGCCATGTCCGCGAGCAGGAAGCCGAGCCCCTGGTGGTCGATGATCTTGCGGCCGAAGGTCTCGCGCTCCTTGGCGTAGGCCACCGCTTCGTCGAGGGCCGCCTGTGCGATGCCGGTCGCGACCGCCGCGATGCCGAGGCGTCCCGAGTCCAACGCACTGAAGGCGATCTGGAGTCCCTGGCCCTCCGCACCGATCCGGCGCTCGGCCGGCACCAGCGCACCGTCGTACCGGGCGGAGGTGGTCGGCACGGCGGCCAGGCCCATCTTCTCCTCGGGGCGCCCGAAGCTGAGGCCCTCCGTGCCGTCCGCCACGAGGAAGCAGGAGATTCCCTTGGACCCCTCGCCGGTCCGGGCGAACAGGTTGTAGAAGTCCGCGACGCCGCCGTGGGTGATCCACGCCTTCTCGCCGGTGATCCGGTAGTCGTCGCCGACCGCCTCCGCGCGGCATGCCAGGGCCGCGGCATCGGATCCGGCCTGCGGTTCGGACAGACTGTACGCACCGATGCTCGCCCCGCCGAGCATCTCCGGAAGCCAGCGTTCCTGCTGTTCCCGGGTGCCGAAGGCGAACAGCGGATGACATGCCAGGCTGTGCACGCTCACTGCGACGCCGACCGCCGCCCAGCGCGCCGCGATCTCCTCGAGTACCTGCAGGTACACCTCGTACGGTTGGCCTCCGCCGCCCCACTCCTCGGGATACGGGAGGCTGAGCAGCCCCGCCTCGCCGAGCTTCGCGAACACGCCCTCCGGATACTTCTCCGCCTTCTCGTGCTCGTCGACGATCGGAGCGAGCACCTTGTCCGCGATGTCGCGCGTCAGGTCGATCAGATCGCGGGCTTCTTCGGTCGGCAGCAGGCGGTCGACGGGCACGTCGGACTCCTCGGGATTCGAAAGCGAACAGTACTGGGAACGGTTTCAGAGTACTGCCGGGCCGGCAGTACTACAAGACAAGGAGCAGTACCCCTGGTCAGTACTATCGAACCCATGTCCGCGCCGACCGATCCCGACTTCGCCACGCGACGCCGCTCGCAGTTGTTCGACGAGTTGCTCGCGATGTTCCTCGAGGAGGGCTTCGCCCACTTCACCCTCGACGCCATCGCCGGGCGCCTGCGGTGCTCCAAGTCGACGCTCTACACGCTCGCCGCCAGCAAGGGCGAACTGGTCCGCGCGACCACCATCCACTTCTTCCGCCGGGCCACCGACGACGTCGAGGCCGCCGTAGCGGAGGCCGCGTCGCCGCGCGAGAAGATCACCGCCTATCTGGAGGCGGTGGGCGACGCACTCGGCGGGGCCTCGCCTGCGTTCATGACCGATCTCGCCGCCTTCGCTCCGGCGAGAGAGGCGTACGAGCAGAACACCCGGATCGCGGCGGCGCGCGTGCGGGAGCTGATCGACGAGGGCGTCGCCACCGGCCAGTTCCGGGACGTGCACGCGGCTTTCGCCGCCGACCTGGCCGCGACCGCGATGGTCCGGATCCAGCAGGGCGACGTGCGCGCGGCCACGGGCCTCGACGACGCCGGCGCCTACCGCGAATTGGCGGCGCTCCTCACAGCGGGGATCAGCGCCTGACCCGGATCATCCGCGGCCAGGTCAGCGCCCAGGCGACCGGTCCGGCCATCGCATCCAGAAGTCCAACTCGAGCGGTCCGGTGCCGGGTTCGGCCCGGTACGGCTCGAAGTCGGTGATCCCCTCCGCGGCGAGCACGTCGTCGTCGATCAGGCACCGGCCGGTGAACTCCGCCGCGGGCTTGGTCAGGACCGCGTACGCGGCGTCGCTCATGATGTCGGCACTGCGCGCACCCCGGAGCATCTCCTCGCTGAGGAGATTGCGGACCGCCGCGGTCGCGATCGAGGTCCGGGGCCACAACGTGTTCGCGGCGATGCCGTCCGCGGCGAGCTCCCGCGCGAAGCCGAGCGTCAGGATGGTCATGCCGAACTTCGACACGGTGTACGCCGCCCCGACCTGATCGAACCATTCGGGCGCGAGGTCCACCGGGGGCGAGAAGGTCAGGATGTGCGGGTTCTCCGACTTCCGCAGGTGCTCGATCGCCGCCTTCGAGAGTGCGAACGTGCCGCGCGCGTTGATGTCCTGCATGAGGTCGTACTTCTTCATAGGGATGTCGTCGGTGGCGGTGAGATCGATCGCCGATGCGTTGTTGACCACGATGTCTATGCCGCCGAACCGCTCCACCGTCTGCGCCACGGCGCCGGCGACGGACTCGTCGTCGCGGACGTCGCCCACGATCGGCAACGCCCGCCCGCCGGCCTCCTCGATCGCCGCGGCCGCGGTGTAGATGGTCCCGGGGAGCTTCGGGTGCGGCTCGGCCGTCTTGGCGAGCAGCGCGATGTTCGCGCCGTCGCGCGCCGCGCGAATCGCGACAGCCTCGCCGATGCCGCGGCTGCCGCCGGAGATGATGAGCGTCTTGCCGCGCAGTGAACCCGTCTCGGTCATGGTCGCCTTCCTGTCCACCGATCCGAGCCGTGACGGCCCAGATCGATCGTTCGTATTCGATCCGAACGTAGAAGGCTCGGACGCGTTCCGTCAATAGCCCGATCCACGCACTTCAAGCCCGTTAAAACAGACCGTCAGTCCTTTCGTGAACCGCTCCGATCGCACACGGCAGATTTAGTATCCTTAAATCCATGAACGATGATTCGGCGTCGGCCGCCACTATCGAAGCCGAGCTGGGATCGCGGATCCGAGCGGCACGCCTAGCTCAGCGGCGGACTCTCCGCGATCTCGCCGCGGCGGTCGGCGTCAGCACGGCCACGCTCAGCTTGATCGAGAACGGGCGATCCGGGCTTCGCGTGGCTCGGCTCGCCCGGATCGCCGACGCACTCGGACTTCCGCCGGCGGCGCTCCTGTGCCCCGAAGTCCCCGAACCGCCGGCTCCGGGGCCGCCCACAGCCGGCGGCATCCTGCCCGACGACGGCGACTGGCGACGGTACCGCCCACTCGTCCTCGATCCCGTTCTCGCCGCAGCGCTCGACGAGATCGTCGAAGTGGGATACCACGGCGCGACCATCCGCAGCATCGCGAACCGGTGCGGAAGCACGGTCTCGGCTCTCTACACCAGGTATGAGAACAAGCAGCACATCCTGATGACGCTGCAGGAGCTCGCCGTCAGCGCGGCGACCGACCGCGGCGCCGTCGCCCGCGCGGACGGCCGGAACCCCGTCGAACGCTTCTGCTTCCTGGTGGAGCATCTGGCATTGCTGCACACCTACCGGCGCGAGCTCGCGTTCATCGGCACCAGCGAACTGCGCAGTCTCGATCCGGAGAATCGGCGCCGGATCGCCGGACGCCGCACCGATCTGCAGCACATGGTGGACGAGGAGGTCGACGCCGCCGTGCGCGCGGGGCGGTTCCACCCGGACCATCCGCACGAGGCCTCGCGCGCGGTCGTGACCATGTGCACGGCGATCTCCGGCTGGTGGCGACCGGGCGGCCCGTTGTCGCCGGAGCGGGTGGCACAGTTGTACGTCGGCTTCGCACTTGACCTGATGCGCGCCGATCCGCGATAGCGACGCCGGTCACGGCGCGACGATCTGCCCCCACCGCCGACCGTGCTCGGCGATACCCTGGAACAACAGCCCCTGCGCCACCCGAAAGGCAGCACCCCGTGCAGATCACCAGCATCGGCCACGCCGGATTCCACATCCAGACCGCAGCCGGATCGATTCTCTGCGATCCCTGGGTCAACCCCGCGTACTTCGCCTCCTGGGTGCCCTTCCCCGACAACTCCGATCTGGACTGGAAGGCGCTCGGCGACTGCGACTACCTGTACGTCTCGCACCTGCACCGCGACCACTACGACGAGCAGAACCTGCTCGAGAACGTGAACAAGGACGCGACCGTGCTGCTGCCGGACTACCCGGTGCCGGATCTGCGCCGCGAGCTCGAACGCCTCGGCTTCACGAAGTTCGTCGAGACGCAGGACTCCACGAAGCACACCGTCTCGGGACCCAAGGGCGATCTGGACATCATGATCATCGCGCTCCGCGCGCCCGCCGACGGCCCCATCGGCGACTCCGGTCTGGTGGTCGACGACGGCGAGACCGTCTGTTTCAACATGAACGACGCCCGCCCGATCGATCTCGACGTGATCGCCGACGAGTTCGGCCGCGTCGATGTGCACCTGCTGCAGTACTCCGGCGCCATCTGGTACCCGATGGTCTACGACATCCCCCGCAAGTCGAAGGCCAACTTCGCGATGCAGAAGCGCCAGCGCGGCATGGACCGCGCACGCTCGTACATCGAGCAGGTCGGTGCCACGTGGGTGGTCCCGTCGGCCGGGCCGCCGATGTTCCTGGACGACGACCTGTTCGGTCTCAACGATTTCAACACCGGCAGCGATGCCGACAAGGCCAGCATCTTCCCCGATCAGGCGGAGTTCCTGGAACAGATGCGCACGCACGGCACCGACGACGGGGTCAAACACCGCGGACTGATGATGGTCTCCGGGTCGGCGGCCGACTTCGCGGGAGACGAACTTCGCGAGATCGTGCACCCGTATCCCCCGGAGACGGTTTTCGGCGAGAACAAGAAGGCCTACCTGGAGGCGATGAAGGAGAAGTTCGCTCCGGTCATCGCCGCGCAGAAGGCCACCTGGGCCTCGCCCGACGGACCGTCGCTCCTGGAACCGCTGCGCGAGAAGTTCGAGCCGATCATGAAGCAGTCGGACCTGATCTGCGACGGCATCGGCTACCCCGTCGGTCTGGTGGTGGGAGAAGAGACGTACGTGCTCGACTTCCCCAAGCGAACGGTGCGGATGCGCGAGGACGGCGACGGCAAGTACCGGTACGGATTCCGGATCGCCCCCGAGTTGGTGCGCACGGTGCTGCGCGACGACGAACCCGACTGGGTGAACACCATCTTCCTCTCGACCCGGTTCACCACCTGGCGGATCGGCGGATACAACGAGTACCTGTACACCTTCTTCAAGTGCCTCACCGATGAGCGCATCGCCTACGCCGACGGCTGGTTCTCCGAGGCGCACGACGACTCGGCGTCCATCGAGCTCGACGGGTGGGAGATCCAGCGCCGCTGCCCGCACCTGAAGGCCGATCTGAGCAAGTTCGGCGTGATCGAGGGCGAGAAGCTCACGTGCAACCTGCACGGCTGGCAGTGGGATCTGGCGAGCGGGCGCTGCCTGACGTCGAAGGGACACGAGCTGCGAGCACAGCGTGCCGAGCCCTAGTCCGGACGCCCCCAGCCGGTGCTATGCCGGCCGTTCACTGGCCGAGCGGAGGGCTGAGCGGCGGGAACGGTTCCAGGAGGCCGGCCTCGAGCTGTTCGGCACCCTCGGCTTCTCCTCCGTCACGGTCTCGGCGCTGTGCGCCGAGGCCGGATTGTCGCGGAGACAGTTCTACGAGGAGTACTCGAGCCGGGAGGCGTTGCTCGCCGAGGTCTACGACAAGATCCAGGAACACGCACGCAAGACTGTCGTCGACGCGGTGCGGGCGCTCGGGGAGACGAATCCCCGCGAGGCGGCGCGCGCGGCGATGAGCGCCTACATCGACACGATCGCGACCGATTCGCGAGCTATCCGATGCTCCTTCATCGAGGTCGTCGGCGTCTCCGCCGAAGTGGAACGGCGTCGTCTCGCCGGTCGTGTGACATGGGCGCGGTTCATCGCCGACACGATTTCAACGATCCCGGGAACCACGCGAAAAGACGTCGACTACGCCGCGACTGCCTTCATCGGCGCGCTGACCTCGGTCGTTCACCGCTGGGGGACGGCACAGGAGCGTCCGGACCGGTCGGAGATCGTAGATCTGCTGTCGGACATACTCGTTCACATCGCAATCGACCGCACTGACTAGTGCACACAGCCGGTTAACCGTGATAGCTTTGGCACAGGTTCTGAGACGCTAGAGTCTCACACCGCGTGCTCGGTCCGGGTGGAATCGGGGCTCTTGGGAGGGAGCTGCTCGGATCGCCGGAGGGCGCGGCGCCGGTTTGGGGGAGAATCCGCAAACTGCGCCGCGCTTTCTCTTGCCGCAGGTCAGGACGGATTCAGCACACCGGTCGCGACCAGGACCGCATAACCGATGAAGGCCACGGTGTCGATCAGCGCGTGCGCCAGGACCAGCGGCCAGAGCCGCCCCGTCGCCTGATACCAGCGTCCGTACACCAGACCCATCACGAGGTTGCCCGCACCGGCCCCGATGCCCTGGTACAGGTGGTAGCCGCCGCGCAGAAGCGCGGACGACGCCAGCGCACCCCGCTCTCCGACGCCCAACTGCCGTAGCCGGGTCATGAAGTAGCCGACCACGACGACCTCCTCGGCGAACCCGTTGCCGAACGCCTTCATCGCCAGAACCGGGATCCGCCACCACAGACCGTCGTCCGGCGCCGCCACGAGCTGCGAATTCCAGCCCATCGCCTGAGAGAACGCGACCAGCGCCAGACCGGGCAGTCCGATGATCGCCGCCAGGACTGCGGCGGGCGGCACATCCGCACGCACGGGCCGCCCGAGGCCGATCCGCCGAAGGCCGATTCCGCTGCGCCACAGCAGGTACGCGCCCAACCCACCGATCGCCAGCAGGCGGACCACGCTCATCGACTGACGGATCACGTCGATCGCGGCCACCGACGAGCTCACCGGGTTGAGGGCGACCGTCGTGTCGCCGATGCCCGCGGTGAGAGCGTTCTCCGCCAACGACAGCACCGCGTACACGGCCGAGAACCCGAAGGTGAGAACGCCGACGAGGATCAGTTCGACGACGATCGCACGCCGTTCGCGGCGGTCGTCGACGCGTCCCACGGCAGGCGCGGGCGGGTGGACGAAAGCCCGCAGAAGTCCGCGGATGCCGCCCGCCTCAGAACTCACCGCTCCAACGGTAGCGGCAGCACTGAGGCGATGCGTTCAGTCCTCGCCGAAGCAGGGATGCAGGGCCAGCGAGTGAATCGCCGCGGACAGTTCCGGGATGCGGGAGACCGGGCGGGCGAACGGCATCCGCACGTCTTCATCGCGATTGCCGACCTCCACGCGGAAGGTGATGCCGAACCGGTCCAGGCGCAGCGGCCGGGCGCGCCCGCCTCGGACGTGGTCGGGCAAGCGCTGAGCGAGTTGGCAGATGAGGTCCTGGTGATCGGCGTCCAGGTGCACCAGCCAGTCGTTCTCGAACTCCCAGAACAGATCCGGACTCGCGGCGGCGAGCGCGTCCACGTCGACGCCGCCCGCCCCGGTCGACGTCGCGATGACAGCCGACTCGAGCGCCATTCGCATGAGGCTGTATCCGTGGCCCACGTCGAGCAGCTTCTCGTCCGGGTGGTCACCGGCGATCTCCACCGCCAGGTCGCGCTCGAGCCGTGCGGGCACCTCGTGAAGCGTGCCCGACAACCAGATCAGCGACCGCACCCGCTCGCGCATCCTGACCGGTGCG
Source organism: Gordonia sp. LUNF6 (assembly GCF_047041125.1). NCBI lineage: Bacteria > Bacillati > Actinomycetota > Actinomycetes > Mycobacteriales > Gordoniaceae > Gordonia > Gordonia sp. LUNF6. Next base: position 226,718 of record NZ_CP178181.1, on the reverse strand, counting down.
ACGTCGATGACCTCGACCATCGCCGTGACGTCTCCGCCCTCGCGGACCAGGCGCAGCGCCGGCGTCTCGTCGGGAACCAGGAGAAAGGCGTCGCTTTCGAACAGATGGACCATCCCGACCGAATCGCACCCCTTCGGCTCGGTCGCCGCACAGTCCGGCGCACTGACCGACAGCGTTCCCGAATGAGCACGACGGCAGGCCGTCTGGATCAGTTCGGCATCGCACGGCGCGAGGATCGTGTTCACGTCCACCTCCAGGAAACGGTCTAATTAGCTAAGCCTAACTTATGCTCACCTAACCTAACCTGAGGGCTTTTCGCCGTCAACGCCCCGGCCGCACGGCCGGTTTCTCTCGACTACTGTGAAATGGTGCCCGTCTACGCTTACTTCGGCCCCGCCGGCACGTTCACCGAGATGGCGCTCGATGCCGTCCTGCGCCGACGCGGCGAGGCATCGACGGCGACCAAGATCGCGGTGAGCAATCCGCCGGCCGTCATCGATCTGATCCGCAGCGGGGGCGCGGACTTCGGCTGCGTCCCCATCGAGAGTTCGCTCGAGGGAGCGGTCCCGGCCACGATGGACGCCCTGTCGCCGAGCGCCGGCCTCCCGCGCGTCCAGGCGTACGCGGAGGCGGCTCTCGACATCTCCTTCACCGTCGCCGCGGCAACGCCCATGGACCCCGCCGACGTGCGGACCGTCGCGGCGTATCCGGTGGCCGCGGGTCAGGTCCGCCGCAGCATCGAAGAGCTGTTCCCGCGGGCCGAGGTGGTCGTCGCCACCTCCAATTCGGGCGCAGCGCGCGACGTGGCCGAGGGTCGCGCCGACGCCGCCGTGACCACGGCCGCCGCGGCGCGGATGCATGAGCTGGCGACGCTGGCCGACGGCGTCGCCGACTCCGACGACGCCGTCACCCGGTTCCTGCTGCTGGGGCCTGCGGGGCCGCCGCCGGAACCGACGGGAGCAGACCGCACGTCGGTGATTCTGGACCTTCCGAACACGCCCGGAAGCCTGGTCGCGGCGATGAACGAGTTCGCGATGCGCGGCATCGACCTGACCCGTATCGAATCGCGGCCGGTCGGCCCCGGACAGTACCGTTTCTATCTCGACGCGCGAGGCCACGTTCGGGACGCTGCGGTCGGCGAGGCGCTCCGCGCCCTGCACCGCAGTGCCGAACGTGTGGTCTTTCTCGGATCGTGGCCGGTCGACCCGCAGTTGGCCGTGACCACGGCCGCGACACCGCCCGACCACACCGAGTCACGCGAGTGGTTCCACCGTCTTCTTTCTGGAGAACTCTAAAGACATGGCAAGGCTTCACCTGGTCCGGCACGGCGAGACCACGTCCAACGTGCTCAAACGTCTCGACACCGCACTTCCCGGCGCGTCGCTGACCGATTTCGGCGCGCGACAGGGCGTGCGGTTCGGGCTCGAACACCCGCTGACCGACTCGGCGGTGCTGGTGAACTCTGTCGCCAATCGGGCGCAGCAGACCGCGGAACTGATCGGATCGGTGTGGGACTCGTCCACCGAGACCGTGGAAGGCGTTCACGAGATCCAGGTCGGCGACCTCGAGGGGCGCAGCGACCGCGAGGCGCATGAGCAGTTCCACGAGATCGTCGTGCGCTGGCACCGGGGCGACCTCGACGCCCGGCTGCCCGGTGGCGAGTCGCTGGAGATGCTTCACGACCGCTATCTGCCGATCATCGACGATCTGGCGTCGCGGTACCTCACCGGCGCGAATCAGCGGGACGTGTACTTGGTCTCCCACGGTGCGGCGATCCGGCTGATCGCCGCACACCTGACGCGGCTCGACCCGGAATTCGCCATGAAGAACTACCTGAACAACACCGGTTCGGTGGAGTTGGAGTTCACCGGCGATCTGTGGGTCTGCCACCGATGGGGCGAAGCCGCACTGCCGGACGCCGACGGTTCGGATACCGCACCCGGCTACGAGGATCCGATGGGCTGACCCGGCCCCGACGGCCTGATCCGGTCAGCCCCAACCGTTGGCGTGCAGCCACTCGTCGCTGATACCGAAATGGTGCCCCACCTCGTGCAGCACGGTGATCGCGACCTCTCGGCGCAGTTGCTCGGCCGAATGGCACATCGCGAGGAGCGGCTCGCGATAGATCTCGATCGTGTCGGGCAGGAAGCCGCTGTACTCGGTGGTCCGCTCGGTGAGCGCCACACCCGTGTACAGGCCCAGGATGCCGGGATCGTCCTCGTTGTGCGGACGCACCAGGATCACGACGTTCGACATGGCGTGCATCAGCTCCTCGGGGAGGAGGTCGAGCGCATCGCCGACGAGGTTCTCGAACTCTCGCTCCGACATCCGCAGCGGCATGTCAGCCGCCTGCCGGCGCGGGAAGCTGCGCGTCGTTCGGCGTGTAACCGGGAGGCAGTGGCACGGGCTCGCCCACCGACCGTCCCGGCGGGCCGACGTCGACCGGCTTCGGACTGCCGCCGTTGATGAGCAGCGTGTCCGGTCCGCCGCGGGCGTCGCCGACCAGGGTCGCGAAGCCGCCGCGGTCGGGCAGCGCCGCGTAGCAGACCACACGCCGGCTTCCCGTCAGCCAGCTCACCTCGGAGATCACCGACCACTGCACGTTGAGCGTGGTCGCCTTGAACTTCTGCGCGCCGCCGAAGAACCTGTTCGTCTGCGTCGGGCAGATCGTCTTCAGGTAGTCGTTCTGATCCGCGACGCTGGGCCACGGCTTGCCGGAGTTGCGGCCCCCGAAGCGCTGGGACAGGTCCACGGTGCCGGTCACCTGGAAGGCGTGGGGTTCGGCGCAGTTCACGACGCTGCTGGTGGCCTTGCGGGTGGTCTTGTCGATGCCGATGCAGGTGCCGTCGGGCCATGCGAACGACTGGTCCACATCGCGGACGCGGCCGGTGAACTCCTCCTGGCCGCCGCCGGCACCGGGTTGTTCGATTCCGCAGCGCAGACTGCGCACGCCGCGTTCCCACTCCACCTTCGACGGGAACATCAGTCCGGGCGAGAGCCGGCCCTGCGGATCCAGTCCACCGCCCAGGTAGCGGTCGACGATCACGCCGCAGCTCTCATCGCGGATCGCGGCGAAGCGCTCCGGTCCGGGCCACGGTGCCTCCGAGGAGAACTCGGAGCTCGGGAACGCGGAGGTGTCGAGCACACCGGCCACTTCGAACCGATGCGGCGACTCGCACGCCACCGCGCTCGGCTCGCCGGGTGTGTCGGCGCTCCAGGTGAGGCAGTCGCCCGCCTCGGATCGGGTGAAGTCGTTCTCCTGCGCGGGCGATCCCTCACCGATGACCGACGAGCCGACATCGCCGACGTCGTCGAAGACACCGGTTCCGAGCATCACTCCGCCCGCGGCGAGCGCACCGACGAGCACGGCCCCGAGCACCAGCCGCAACGAGTTCTTCGGCATCCGGTTGCGGGAGTCGGCCGGCTCGCGGCCGTCGGCGGGCTCGGGCCCCCCGTCGTCCCCATCGCGCTCTCCGTCGTCACCGTAGTCGTCGTCGCCGTATCCGTCGTCGCCGTAGTCGTAGGCGTCCTCCGGTTCGACGCCCCACTCCTCGACGTCGTCCTCGACCTCCGCGTCGTAGTCGTCGAGTCCGGCCGTCGGCTCCGCCTCCCCGCCGATCTCCGGGAGCTCTGCGGTCGCCTGCTCATCGCCTTCGACGGCACCGACCGGCCCCCACACGTCGGCATCGCCGTCGACGACGGGGCGGGCCTCGTCGTCGCCGCGGCCGTCATGCATCGGTTGATCCCTCTTCGAAGTCATCGCGTTCCATCATGCCTGGTCGTTGCTCGCCTCGTGTTCCGAGTAGGGTTCAACGTGTGATCGACCTGAAGATCGTGCGTGAGAACCCCGACCTTGTACGTGCCTCCCAGCGTGCCCGCGGCGAGGATCCCGGACTCGTCGACCAGCTCCTGGAGGCGGACGCGGCACGGCGCTCGGCGATCGCCGAAGCCGACGCCCTGCGCGCGGAGCAGAAGTCGCTCGGCAAACTCGTCGGCAAGGCATCCGGAGACGAGAAGACCGCTCTGCTCGCCAAGGGCAAGGAACTGGCCGAGCAGGTGAAGGCCGCCGTCGCGAAGCAGAACGACGCCGACTCCGCGTCGCAGGCCGCGCACCGCGCCATCTCGAACATCATCACCGATGCCCCGGCCGGTGGCGAGGACGATTACCTCGTCCTCGAACACGTCGGTGAACCGCGCGCCATCGACGACCCGAAGGACCATCTCGAACTCGGAGAGAGCCTCGGCCTCATCGACATGGCCCGCGGTGTCAAGGTGTCGGGTTCGCGGTTCTACTTCCTCACCGGTCTGGGCGCGATGCTGCAGCTCGGTCTGCTCAACATGGCCGCGGCGAAGGCGACCGCCAACGGTTTCACGCTGATGATCCCGCCGGTCCTGGTGAAACCGGAGATCATGGGCGGCACCGGCTTCCTGGGCGCGCACAGCGACGAGATCTACCACCTCGACGAGGACGACCTGTACCTCGTCGGCACGTCGGAGGTGCCTCTCGCCGGGTACCACAAGGACGAGATCCTCGACCTCTCCGGCGGACCGAAGCGTTACGCGGGCTGGTCCACCTGCTTCCGCCGCGAGGCGGGGTCGTACGGCAAGGACACCCGCGGCATCATCCGCGTGCACCAGTTCGACAAGGTGGAGGGCTTCATCTACTGCAAGCCGGAGGACGCCGAGGCCGAGCACCAGCGGATTCTGGGCTGGGAGAAGGACATGCTCGCGGCGATCGACGTGCCGTACCGAGTCATCGACGTGGCAGGCGGGGACCTGGGCAGCTCGGCCGCCCGCAAGTTCGACTGCGAGGCATGGGTTCCGACGCAGGGCACGTACCGCGAACTCACCTCCACGTCCAACTGCACCACCTTCCAGGCACGACGACTCTCTGTCCGCTACCGGGACGAGAACGGCAAGCCTCAGATCGCGGCGACCCTCAACGGCACCCTCGCGACCACCCGGTGGCTGGTCGCCATCCTCGAGAACCACCAGCAGCCGGACGGTTCGGTTCGCCTTCCCGAGGAACTCGCGCGGTTCGTCGGGGTGGAACACATCCGACCGGTGTAGTCGGCATTCCGGACGTCGTCGTCCGCGCCCTCGAAACCGTTTCATCCGTGCCGTCGCCGGGTATCCGACGGCACGGATGAAACCGCCAGAGAGGACCTCGGGTCGATGGACGTGCCACAGAGACTGATCGATCGCATCAGCGAGTTCGAGGAGGCCGATCGGGCCGCAGCGCCGCTCGCCGGTGCGGTACACCGCGTGACTCGGCGCGATGCGGTGAAGAACGCACTGTCGGGCAGCGCACTCGGCCATCAACTGCATCCGGTGCTGACCGATCTGCCGATCGGCGCCTGGACGATGGCGTCCGCGCTCGACTACTTCGGCGGCACTCGTCACGCGGACGGCGCGAGGCGGCTGGTCGCGCTCGGTGTGCTCAGCGCTGCGCCCGCCGCTGCGGCCGGAGCCTCCGATTGGTCGGATTCGTACGGCGGCGACCGGCGGATAGGCCTCGTCCACGGCGTGATGAACCTGGCGGCCACGGGTGTGCACGCCTGCTCATGGGTGGCCCGGATGCGCGGGCGATCGAAGGCGGGGGTGGCGCTGAGCACGATAGGTCTCGCCCTCACGGCGGGGGCGGGGTACCTCGGCGGCCATCTCTCGTTCGCCCGCGGCGTCGGCGTCAACCGAACCGCATTCGAACCAGCGGTCACCGAGTGGACGCGAGTGGCGGCGCTGCACGAGCTCGAAGAACGCAAACCCCTGCGTGTCGAGGCCGCGGCGGTGCCCGTCGTTCTCGTGCTCGTCGACGGCCGCGTCCATGCGCTCTCGGCCACGTGCATCCACGCCGGGGGCCGGCTCGACGACGGGATGGTGATCGATGAAGATTCCGGCCCGTGCCTCGTGTGTCCGCTGCACGGCAGTACATTCCGTCTCGCGGACGGCGGCATCGAGCGAGGGCCGGCCGCGGTGCCGGAGCCGCGCTGGCAGGTGAGAATCGACAGCGGTGAGATCTGCGTCAGCCGGCGGACAGTGCCTGCGGCGAGAGGGTTCTGACCAGATTCCTGGCCCATTCGAACTGGCGCTCAGCTTGTGACAGACACTGATCGACGAGCGCGGAGCACTCGGAATCGTTGGTAGCGGCGGCGCCTTGGCCGAGGATCTCCCACTGCATCGTCAGCCCTGCGATCCGTTGACAGACGCCGCACAATTCGGCGACCGGCAGAAGCGACGCGGGGAGCTCTCGGGCCGGAGTCTCGAACACACTCGACGGGCCGACGGCGGCCTGAGTGTCGAACGTCGCCTCCGACTCGACGCCGCGAGCGACGGCCAGCGATCTGACGGCACCGGCGTGATTGCGCGACCAGGCCGCGAGATCCGCAGCGAGATAGTGGATCTCAGGGTCGGTCGGGTGGTCTCGTGCGATCGATTCCAGCTCCAGGGCGAGAAGTCGTTCGGAGCGCTCGAGTTCACGAAGGAGGAGGCCCAGGTTCTTCATCGCGTCCCCTCGCTCTCCCTGGAGAGCAATGCGATGGCGGCGGCCGCGGTTTTGAATATCGGTTGCTTGGACGCCGGATCCCAGTCCGTGAGCGTCAGCTCGTTGGCGGCCCGGTCGTGAGCTGCCGGTGATTCCACGTCCCAATAGCCGTAATGGAAGGGCAGAAACAGCACCCCCGGTCGAATGTCCGCGATCCGTGCGGCGGCGCGCACCGTGCTGCGGGGACTTCGGATCTCGACCGGATCGCCGTCGCGAATGCCGTGGGTGGCCGCATCTGCCGCTGACAGCTCGACCCACACCTCCGGGGCCGCACCGTTGAGTTCCGGTGCCCGGGCGGTCTTGGTTCGGGTGTGGAAGTGGTAGACGGTCCGCCCCGTGATCAGGGCGAAAGGGTATTGCGCCGACGGTGGTTCGTGCGGCGTCTCATAGTCTGCGGACTTGATCAGCGCGCGTCCTTTCGGATCGTTCGCCCGGTACCGGGTGGCGTCGACGGGAGATCCGGTGATCAGGTCCTTGCCGTACGTCTCGCACTCGTCGGCCGCGGTCCAGAAACGACCGTCCGCATAGAGGCGTGCCGTGCCGCCGGGCGCGGTGTCCGTGCACGGCCACTGCACGCTGCCCTGCTCACGCAGCCCCGCATAGCTCATGCCGCTGTAATCGCAGAGTCTGCCGGCGCTGCACCGCTTCCACGCTTCGAACACGGCCTCCGCGTTCGACCACGGCGTCAGCGGGCGGCCGTCTCGGTCACGGAAGTCCATCCGTCGCGAGAAGTCCAGAAAGATGTCCAGATCCGCACGGGCCCCTCCGGGTGGGTCCACCGCCTTCTCCGACAGGTGCACGGTGCGGTCCGCGTTGGTGAAGGTACCGACCTTCTCGCCCCACGCCGCCGCGGGCAGCACCACGTCGGCGAGCATGCCGGTCTCGGTGAGGAAGATGTCCTGCACCACCAGGAACAGACTCTCCTTCGAGAGGATCGACCGTACCCGGCGCAGCTCCGGCATCGAGACAGCGGGATTGGTCGCGGAGACCCAGAGCATCTTCAGCGATTCCTGCTCGGCGTACCGGAAGATCTGCATCGCGTGGGTCGGCGGCGCGAAATGCGGGATCGTCGCCGCATCGACGTTCCAGACCGAGGCGAGCTCTCTCACGTGTGCGGGGTTGGCCCAGTTCCGAAAACCGGCCAGGTCGCCGTCGGCGCCGCACTCACGGGTGTTCTGTGCGGTCGGCTGCCCGTTCATCTGCAGTACGCCGCAGCCCGGACGTCCCAGCATTCCTCTGAGCAGGTGGATGTTGTTGACCTGTACCGCCGACGCCGTGGCTTGATGCGACTGGTAGAACCCCTGCAGGACCGTCGACAACAGTCTCTGGGCTTCGCCTATCAGCCTCGCCCCATGCCGGATGTCGTCGGCCCCGACTCCGCAGATGTCTGATACTCGCTCCGGCGGGTACTGCGAGACGAGGTCGGACAGGTCCTCGAATCCGACGGTGTGTTCCCGGATGAACTCGTCGTCGATCCACCCGTTGACGACGAGTTCGCGCAACAGACCGTTCATCAGTGCGAGGTTCGTTCCGGGCAGCGGCGCCAGATGGACGCTCGCCCGTCGCGCGACCGCGGTTGTCCGCGGGTCGACGCAGAGGAGCTTCGGCGGATCCGGAGCCGCGAGACGGTCGAGTATCCGCATCCAGGTGACGGACTGGGTCTCCGCGACGTTGTGCCCGAAAAGCGCGATGACGTCCGCATGGTCGACATCTGCCAACGTACCGGGTTGGCCGTCACTGCCGAACGATTCCTTCAGTGCTTCACCGGCGGTAGCGGTGCACAGGCGAGTGTTGCCGTCGAGGTGGTTCGTACCGATCCCGGCGCGGGCGATCACGCTCAGCGCGTAGTACTCCTCGAGGAACAGCTGGCCGGATGTGTAGAACCCGATCGAACTCGGGCCGCTGGAGTTCAGCAGGTCCTCGGCGTGTTCGGCGATCCGGCTCATCGCGGTGTCCCAGTCGGTGGGGACGAGTTCACCGTCCTTGCGCACCATCGGCGTGCTGAGCCGGTCCGGGGAGGCGTTGGCCTTCCAGCCGTAGCGGTCTTTGACGTCGAGCCTTCCGCGGTTGATCCGGTCGTCGGCACGGCCTCGGATTCCGACGATCCGACCTCTCCGGACGGCGATCTCGAGGCCGTCGCCATTCGAGTGAAGAACCGACGCGGTCGGTACCCAACAGTCCACGTCGTCTGACGTCGTGCCGGCCGCCAGCTCGGTATCGACCCGTCGCGGCCACATCTGGGCCCTCTTGTACGGGGTGCGCGGCCCCCAGATGTCGGTCACGGCCATCACTCCCCTGCTTGACAACGCTGTCGCTGCCCAGCGGGTACCCGACCGAACCGCTCTGAAACCTCGGCGAATCTCGACGCGACTCCCCGAGGAGAAGGCTCTCGCGGTCGTACGTGGGCGTACGAGCCCGCACAGCCGATGCCGACGGATGTTTCGTCTCCGGGGTCCGCGGGCATTCCCCGTGAAGTTCTCCACCGACCTGCAAAGACCGAGATCTCACTCAAGGAGCCGGCATGACCGACCACCTACTGCTCGCCGACGAGGTTCTGGCGCGCTCGTCCATGTTCACCTCTGTGGGCTGGATCGGCTACATCATCATCGGCGGCGTGGCGGGATGGCTCGCAAGCAAGATCACCGGCGTGGACGCACAGATGGGCCTGTTCGCCAACATCGTCGTGGGCGTGGTCGGTGCTCTGATCGGCGGATTCGTGCTGAGCTTCTTCCTCGACACCGCCAGCGCCGGGATGTGGTTCACATTCCTCACCGCGCTCGCCGGTGCGGTGTTGCTCCTCGTCGTCCTCAAGGCCCTTTCACGACGAGCCTGACAGTCTCGTCGCTGAGACGACGGCTGCGGCGACGGTCTGACCGGCGACCTCGCCCGAGGTGCCGCGCCGCTCGGCGGCCGCACCGACGGTGGCGGGACCGGTAGCGTAGTTCAGATGAACTCCCAGCGACCCGAGCCGCCGTACCAGCGGCGACCGAGCGGAGGCCCTCGACCGGAGGCGCCGACCCGCAGGGTCTCCGGTCCGCCGCCCGGGGAGCCGGGCTACCGGCCGCCACTCGCGTGGTCGCAGGAACCCGACCCCCGTTCGCGGCGACGTTCGCCCGCGCCGCCGCCCCAGAACCCGCTGCCCCCGAACCGGCAGGCGCCGCCCGCCGGTCCCCGCCCGGCCGCTCCCGGCGCGGTCGGCTACGCCCCGCGCCAGGAGCCCCAGCCGGTCCCGGCGGGGCGGCGGCGCCCTCCGTCTCCCGCACCGGCCGCAGGTGACGCACCGCCTCGCCGTCGCTCCGACGAGAGGCGGTCCACACCGCCGCCGACTCCGCCCCGGCGCCGCGGCCGCGCCGCGACCTCTCCCAAACCGCGCAAGCGCAGGCGGTTCCGGCTGGGCCGGATCCTGCTCGTGATCGTGCTCCTGCTCGTCGTGATTCCAGTCGGGCTGCTGTTCTATTACGACGGCAAGCTGCATCGGGTCAACGCCCTGTCCGGCTATCCCGGACGGATCGGCGATACTCCCGGAACCAACTGGCTGATCGTCGGAACCGACTCCCGTCAGGGACTCACCGAGGAACAGAAGAAGAACCTGGCGACCGGTGACGCCGACGGAGCGCGCACCGACACCATCATGATGGCGCACCTGCCGACCTCGGGTAAGCCGATGCTCATCAGCATCCCCCGCGACCTGTACGTGCCGATCCCCGGAATGGGCAGCCACAAGATCAACGCCGCCTTCAACAACGGCGGGCCGCAACTACTGGTCCAGACCGTCGAAGAGTTCACCGGCGTCCGCATCGACCACTACGCCGAGATCGGGTTCGGCGGCTTCGACAACCTCGTCGATTCCGTCGGCGGGGTTCAGATGTGCCTCGATCAGCCCCTGCACGACCCCAAGGCCGGGCTGAACCTGCCCGCGGGATGCCAGAGACTCGACGGCGCTCAGGCACTCGGACTGGTGCGCACCCGCGCCTTCCCCAACGCCGACCTGGAGCGAGTGGTGAACCAGCGCAAGTTCCTCGCGGCACTGATGTCGAAGGCCACGAGCCCAGGGGTGCTGCTCAACCCGTTCCGGCTGTTCCCGTTCGTCAGCGGGGCGGTCGACGCGGTCACCGTCGACAGCGGCGACCACATCTGGAACCTGGCCTGGCTCGCGTACAAGATCAGCGGTGATCCGATCACCACGACGGCGCCGGCCGACGGCGACGAGTTCACCGACGACGGCGACTCGCTGATACCGGGCGAGACGACGAAGAGTTTCTTCGACTACATCGCGCGCGGCCGGGCGGTTCCAGCCGATCTGCTGAGCGGAGGAACCGGCGCCGTGTCGTAGTGGCCGCCGCCACCGAATCGGAGTCGGGCGCCGCCCGTCGCCACCAGCCGGGTGCGGAGCCGGGCCATTAGACTCGTCCCATGACCGAAACGCCGCGCACGCCGTTCCATCAGCTGCTGCACGACCAGATCAGCAACGAGTTCTCCGCATCTCAGCAGTACATCGCGCTCGCGGTGTACTACGACAGCCACGACATGCCGCAGCTGGCGAAGCATTTCTACGCCCAGTCCGTGGAAGAGCGCAATCACGCGATGATGATCGTCCAGTACTTCCTGGACCGCGACATCGATGTCAAGATCCCCGCCGCCGACGCCCCGATCACCGAGTTCGACGACTACCGCGGCCCGATCGAACTCGCGCTGAAGCAGGAGAAGATCGTCACCCAGCAGATCGTCGATCTGGCGAAGACCGCCCGCGACAGCGGCGACTACCTCGGCGAGCAGTTCATGCAGTGGTTCCTCAAGGAGCAGGTGGAGGAGGTCGCGACGATCACCACGCTCCAGACCATCGCCGACCGCGCCAACGGCAACATCTTCGATCTCGAGAACTTCGTGGAACGCGAGGTCAACAACGGCGGCCCCGCACCCGACGCCGCCGAACCGCCGGCCGCGGGCGGAAACCTCTGACGGCCGGCGGGACGGCTCCGGCGGCTACCGCAGCGTGACCTGACGCCCGATGATGCCCGCCCGGGAGCTTCGCTCGGCGGCGGTGAGGTCGGAGGTCTCCGCCAGCGCCTCGGTCAGCCGGGCGTCGAACTCCTCGACTCCCGAGTGCCATTCCTCGTGGTGCGCCTCGGGATCGAGGTCGAAGACCGGAACCACCAGACCGTGGGTGCGGAACGAACCCGCGAAGCGCGAACCCTCGCCCAAGGTCAGCCCGCCGGCCGCGTGCACGCGGGCGAGTGCGTTCATCAACGCGGTCTCCTCCTCCGGACGCACCCACCTCAGATGTGCACGATCGCCTGCGTCGACCCACCACGGTGCACCGACCCCGCTCGACGGGTGCAGCCGGGCGGTCGGAAGGATTGTCGCGTTGGCGCGCTCGAGCATCATCGAGAGCTCCGCCGGAACGTCGGAGTCGTCGGCGAACCACCAACCGAAGTCCTCATGCACGACCACCTGGAGTTCGGCCTCCGGGTCGATGATCTCGGTGAGCGGACGATCGAGCACGCCGCCCGGGTAGGTGTCGCCGGCGGCGGCTGCACTCGCCCAGGTCAGAGCCGCGGACAGCGAGCCGGCGAGGTCGGCCGGCTCGGGGTTGGTCTGCAGGGCCACGAGGCCTCCGGTGACCTTCCCGCCCTCGTCCCCCTCCGCCGCTCCGCGCTCGCCGAAGACCGCTGCGTCGCGCTGCCGGACCTGGGCCGGCACCGCACCGGGCAGAATGGTCGCGAAGTCGGCTTCGTGCGCCGCGTCGAACTCTGCGGCGAACGGCACCCGGGCAGTGGCGGAAGCGATGAAGGCGCGCAACGCCACCAGATCGCATTCCGCCTTGAGTCCTTCGAACGGGCGCGCCGGCGCCGCCAGTGCGGCTTCCTGCCGTGCCTTGCGGGCGGCGATCCGCTCGGCTCGATTGCTCCCCGGACGCGGGCCGCTGCCGCGCTTACTCTTCTTTCCCATGCGACCAGCCTCTCATCCGCCGGGACGCGGCGCACGAGGGCACCCGATCGCTGGCGTCTCACTCCACCGTGACGAGCCAGTCCCGGACTCGGGCCGGGTAATTGGTCGCCAGCCAGCGCACGCCGAGGTCGGCGCACAGCTGCACGTCGGCCTGGTCGTCGCACGTCCACGCGTAAGTGACGCGGCCTGCTGCGGCGGCCCGATCGACGAGGTCGGGGTGCAGCCGCAGGGTCTCGATGGACGGTCCGACACCGGTGGCGCCGACAGCCGTGGCCGCCGTCCCGCCGATGATGCGGATGCTGTCGCCGAGGAGGATCGTCGGGAGTATCGGTGCGGTGCGCCGCACCCGCCACACACCCGCCGGGGAGAACGAGATCACGACGGCACGGCTGTGGTCGGCAGACGGCGGCGCAGCGACGCCGAACTCGTGGAGGACTTCGAGGAGTTTGAGTTCCACCATGCTGCCGAAGCGGACCGGATGCTTGGTCTCGATGAACAACCGCACCGGCCGATGCCAGTCCAGGGTGAGGGTGAGCAATTCGCGCAGGGTGAGCACCGACGCCGCCCGGCCGCTTCGGTGCCACGAGCCGAAGTCGTATTCACGCAGTTGCGCCAGGCTCATCTCGCTCACCACACCACTCGCGTCGGACGTCCGGTCGATGGTGCGGTCGTGGATGCAGACCAGTTCGCCGTCGGCGGTCAGCCGGACGTCGCATTCGAGGCCGTCGGCGCCCTGCGACAGCGCCAGCTCGTAAGCGGCCAACGTGTGCTCGGCCAGCTCGCCGGAGGCGCCGCGATGCGCGACCACCGCGGGCTTGCCCGAGCGCGAGATACCCGCCGACATCATGCCGCCACCAGTCGTCGTCCGGATGCGCTGGAACCGACCGGACCGGTGAGGACCGTCACCAGCCGCGGACCCACCCAGTGGGCGAAGACCGCGGAGACCGCGAGCGAGAACGTGACCAGCGCGAGCGCATTGGCGCTCACCTGGACCGAGTCGCTGAACCATGAGCCGATTCGATAGCAGACCGCGATCAGCGCGACGAGATTGACGATCGCCCACGCGGTCCCCAGACGCTTGATGCGTCCGATCGCCGGAGCCGGAGCGTCGCCGCACAGCGCGGCCTCGCTGAGCAGCAGGGGGATTCCGACGACATTGGCCAGCGGCACCGCCGCCAGCGCCAGCACCACGCGGGCCGGCCGCGGGTCCCGGCGGTCGGCGGCCCGATACGCTGCGGCCCGCGCCGGAAGCAGCCAGCGCACGAAGGCCACGAGTGCCACCAGCATTGCGACGAAGGCGAAGACTCCGAAGACGAGCACCGCGGCGCCCGAGAGCAGATCCAGCCACATCGGAATCGGCGTCGAGCGGTTGACGGCCGCGATGACGTACCGGATCAGATGCACCACCGCCGCCGCGCCGAGCATGGAGGTCGCCATCCGCAGCGCGCGCAGCAGCGCGTCGCCGGGGTCCGCGGGCTCCGGGTTCTCCCCCGGCGAGATCGGCCCGCGATCCGACAGACCCCAGCGCGGTATGTACCGGTACGACGGGGTCGGTGTCCATTCGTGCGCGCGGACCGTGACCGGAGCCGGACGCGCCTCGGCCGGACGGTCGGCGACCCAGCGCAGACCGGCCCGCGCGACACTCGTGCGCGGTGCCGAAGCCCCTCGCGCGGCACCGGACTGCGGCCGCTGAACCACGCGGCCCTGTGCGTCGAGCACCATGAGCCGACGGCCGCAGCGCGGGCACAGTTCACGTCCCTCGCGATGCGGCGCCTGGATGCGGCAGCTGGGGCAGACGTCGAGCATCAGGCGTCGCCGCTCCCATACATCCCTTCGGTTCCGGTGTCGACGGGCTTGTCCGCCGCCTGCCACGCCACCATGCCGCCCTCCACGCAGGTTCCGTCGATACCGCGCATCGCCAGGTACTGGAGCAGGCGGAACGATCGCCCACTGGTCCGGCATATCACCAGGAGTTCGGAGTCGAGGTCGATCTCGTCGATCCGCGCGGGCACGTCGTCGAGCGGGATGTGCAGCGCCCCGCGCACGTGGGCTTCCTCCCACTCGTAGTTCTCTCGAACGTCGAGAAGGACCTTGTCGGTGACATCGCTGAAGTCGTCGGGGAGGTCGGTGACCGCCACCGTCTCGATCTCGTCCATGCTCACCGTTCCCATGCTTCCACAAGTGCCCCGAACTCGATGCGGAGCCGCCGCGGATGACCGCATCGCGGAGCCTTCGGCGCTACCACAACCGCCCAGCGGCGCAACGCGCTCACCCATATGCAAGGTTGCATATTTTTATCCACAGCGGCGTGTCGCACTGTCGATCCACACATACCCACAACCTCCGCCAGCCCTGTGGACAGCCCTGTGGATTTGTGGATAAGGGGAGGTGAAGCAAGACTTTCTGTGTCGCACGTCTCATTCCGGCTGACAATTCCCTGAATCTTCATCGCATTTCCCCTGGATTGTCGCCTGACGGCCAAGCGATTCTTCCCCAAGTGCACTGTGGACAACGTGGGGATAACCCAGTCGAACAAACCCTCAAGTTCTACTTGCGACTTGCTCGGGCGCTGATCGCGGCACACTACACTCCGAGGTTGTGCACGTGCGCTGGCTCACCGCTTTCTTCGACTTCCCGGCCTCCGAATTCGGCGCGGAGGTGACCTTCTGGCGCGCGATCTCCGGCAGTACGGTGTCCCCGCCGCGCGGCGAGTTCAAGGAGTTCGCGACGCTCGAACCGTTCCACGGCGACCCTTATCTGCGTGTTCAGCGGGTCGACGGCGGTCCGGGCGGGATGCATCTGGATCTCCACGTGGACGATCCGTCGCAGGCGATGCTCGAGGCCGAGTCGAGGGGCGCGACGGTCGAGTCCGTCGCCGACGGTGTCGTGACGATGCGCTCGCCCGCCGGCGGCGTGTTCTGCCTCATCCCGTGGCGGAACGAATCAGTCCGGGCCCGGCCCATCCGGTGGCCCGGAGGAGGCATCAGCATCATCGATCAGCTCCGATTCCAGGTGCCGTCCGCCGACTTCGGTACCGAGGTGCAGTTCTGGGCCGGACTCACCGGCAAAGACGCCGGCCCCACCGAGGGCGTCGATGCGGTCGCTCTCAACAACAGTCCCCGACTCTCGCTGCAGGTCGTCATCATGCGGACCGACGAGAGCATCGCCAGCGCGCACACCGCGATCGCCGCCACCAACGTGCCGGACGAAGTGGAGCGGCACGAGGGCTGGGGCGCGACGGTCGTCGCACGCTCCGCCGACTGTGTGCAGATGGCCGACCCGTGCGGCCGGCTCTACTGCATCACTGCGCGCAATCCGCGGACCGGTGTGTGAGACCACCCCCGACTGCCCCACGCGTCCGTCAGCCCAATTCGGCGAGTCTGCGGGCCTCACGTTCACACTCACGGCGCTGCGCCGGCCGCAGGTCCACGAGCTCGGTGAGCTCGACGCCGGCCGCCGTCCGCCGCCAGGTCCCGGCCAGTCGCCCGTCCGCCAGGATGAATCCCGGCGACTGCCCGTTGGGTGTCACGGTCCGCGCGTAGACGTCCGGGTCGGCGACTCGGGCGCGGTCGGCGGCGGTGAAGATCACGTTGTCGAAGGGTGCGACGAGCCGAATCGGCACCGCGGTTTCCGGATCAGCGAGCGCCAGCCCGTCCAGGTCGTACAGCGTCCGTCCGTCGGGTCCGGTGAGACGCACCAACTCCCAGTCGTCCGTCATCTGCTCCAGTACCGGGCGCAGTCCGCGCAGACCGGACCAGGTCTGCACCGCCGCGACCGTCGACGGCCCGAAACCCCTCAGGTAGAGGCGGATCAGGTCGCGAATCGCCTCATCACCGGCGACGGCCGGCTCCCCCGGTCCGATCCAGTCGTCCAGTAGGCGGAAGGCCGGGCCGCCCGGCCGTCGCCACAGTCCCCGCGGGGGCGTCTGGACCAGCGGCATCCACGCCCGGACCACCGCGGCCATCGCGTCGACGGGTTCGGCCGGCCAGGTCTCCGAGAGCGCCGTACGCAGCCGGGCCGCCGTCACGGGCTCGGGTCCACCGCCGATGATCCGCGCGCCCACGGCCGCCACCTCGTCCGGGGTCGGACCGTCGAGTCGTCGGACGTGATGGCGAGCGCCGCTGATCAGCGTCGGGCTCAGCAGCGCCCTGATCCACCGCGCGTCGAGGGCGTCCATCAGGAAGACCGTGCCCCGCTGAAGCGCCATCCGGACCATCGATCGATCCTGGATCAGACTGTCCAATTCGGCTGGATCGAAGTCCTCGATCCGGGAGGCGAGCGCATAGAACGCGGCCTGCGGATCCTGCGACTGCAGGCCGACGCACCGGTCGACGACCTCCACGGCGTCCTCGTCCACCCGCTCGATCAGGTGTTGCCGCTCGAGCAGCGTGCGGTTCCATTGGCGCAGACTGATCGCTCCGGTCACGGCCGCGAGTCAGCCTGCCGCCGGGAACTCCAGGCCCGTGGTGGCATGGCAGCGGTATCCGTTGGGGTTCGTGAACAGATACTGCTGGTGGTAGTCCTCGGCGTAGTAGAACATCCCGTCGCCGGCCTCCGACATCAGCGAGATCTGGCTGGTCACCGGACCGTAGCCGGCAGCGGCGAGGACCGGTTCGAACCGGCGTGCGGCGGCCGCGGCCTGGTCGGCCTCGGCCTCGTCGAAGGTGAAGACGGCCGACCGGTACTGAGTGCCGATGTCGTTGCCCTGCCGCATCTCCTGGGTGGGGTCGTGCGAGGTGAAGAAGACCTCGAGGATCTTCTGGAAGGTCAGCACCTCCGGGTCGTAGACCACAAGCACCGACTCGGTGTGGCCGGTCTGTGCGGTGCACACCTCCTCATACGTGGGATTCGGCGTGTAGCCGCCCGCGTACCCGACGGCGGTGGTGTGGACTCCGGGCAGCTGCCAGAAGATCTCCTCGAACCCCCAGAAGCATCCGCCGGCCAACACCACGGCGCGCAGGTCCGGGCCCCAATCGCCGATACCCGCCGGAGCGAACTCTCCGTTCTCGTCGGCCGCCCCGCGCAGCGGCCGATGCAGCACCCGATGCTCCGCCGGTATCGGCATCGGCGCCCGACGGCCGGGAAGTGCGTCGTCGCGAGCCACCATCACGCGTTTGACGTCGGCTGCGGCCAGAATCCGATCGAAGAGGCTCATGCATTCCAGCGTACGTCGATCCGGACGGTTGTCGGGGCCGTCGATCCCGAGTAGCGTCTGGTACCCAGGAAGTCTGGTGTGAGGCACATCACGTCCAACAGTCGGGGAGGCTCAACGATGGCGGGACAGGCACGGTCAGCACTCGATCGGCCCGCGGAGGACACTTCACGTCTCGACCTGCACATCGGACAGCAGTGCGCCGCGACCGCGGCCACCATCGCGGCGATCATCGTGGCGATCGTGCTCGTCGTGCTCATCTGAGCCCGGGCGGTCGGCGGGTTTCGCGCAGTCGGCCGCCCTCTGTTGCAAAGCGTCTCAGTCTACGGAAATGTAGAAACCAGACCCGGGTACGGATCTTTCACACTTTCCACAGAGAGGACCATCGTGGCTGAATACACTCTGCCTGAGCTGGACTACGACTATGGCGCCCTGGAGCCGCACATCTCCGGCAAGATCATGGAGCTCCACCACAGCAAGCACCACCAGACCTACGTGAACGGTGCCAACACCGCTCTGGAGAAGCTGGCCGAGGCGCGCGAAGACGGCACCATCGCCGGCAAGGTCTACGGACTGTCGGCCAACCTCTCGTTCCATCTCGGTGGCCACACCAACCACTCGATCTTCTGGAAGAACCTGTCGCCCAACGGCGGCGACAAGCCCGTCGGCGACCTCGCCGACGCGATCGCCAACGATTTCGGCAGCTTCGACAAGTTCCAGGCCCACTTCACCGCGGCGGCCACCACCCTGCAGGGCAGCGGCTGGGCCATCCTCGGCTGGGACACCATCGGACAGCGTCTGGTCATCGAGCAGCTGACCGACCAGAGCGGCAACACCTCCGCCGCCCTCATCCCGGTCGTCATGCTCGACATGTGGGAGCACGCCTTCTATCTCGACTACCAGAACGTCAAGCCGGACTACGTCAAGGCTTGGTGGAACGTTGTGAACTGGGCCGACGCCGGCGAGCGCTTCGATCGCGCCCGCACCCAGGGCGCGGGCCTCATCGTCCCGGCCTGACACTGGGCCCGGCGACATACCCGGCACGGCGGCCCGGCACCGAAAGGTGCCGGGCCGCTCTGCGTCTCGGGAGGGGCCGGCCCGGAAGGGACCGGTCCGACTGTCACTGCGACGGGCCCCTGGCCCCCACCACGCGATAGCGCGCGATCACGAAGGCCTTGTTCCGGGCGGTCTCGAGCAATTCGAAGTCGAAGGGCCGGGTGAACAGCGGCCGCCCCGCTCCCAGCGCGACCGGGGCGTAGCAGACCACCATCTCGTCGAGCATCCCGTCCGCGGCGAAGGCGGCGGCGAGGCCGCCGCCGCCGACCACCCACACGCCGAGTTCACCGGCCGCGGTCTCCAGGAGTTCGCGGTGCTCGGCAGGGCTTCCGGAGATCACTCTCACCGTGGGATGCACCAGGGGCAGTTCGCGGTGACTGAAGACGAAGGTCTGCTGATCCGGATAGGGCCACGGCTCGTCGGGCGTGTGCTCGAGCACCCACTCGTAAGTGGTCGCGCCCATCACGATCACGCCGGTCGCCGCCATCAGGTCGGCGATCGAGAACGGACCGTCCTCGTCGATCGGCTGCGACAGCAACCAGTCGAGCGAATCGTCCGGATCAGCGAGGAATCCATCGAGTGTGGAAGCGGTGTAGTACGTGTAGTCGGTCATGGGGTTCCTCCTCCGGTGTGGCGTCGGTGCCAGACGATCGGGTCGGGGTCGAGGGCCGGAACGTCGACGTCGACGCCCGCGTCGCGGAGCATCCATCGCACCAGCAGCCGACGGTGTGCCGAGAACGTCAGTTCATGAGCCACGATCTGGCCCAGCAGAAAGGACTCGGGCGGTACACACAGCGCATCGACCACTCGGTCCGACCAAGCGTCGCGACGATCGATGTCGCGGACGGTGGCGAGCCAGCGCGCGGAGACATCGGCGTGCCGGTCCCTCAGCGCCCCGATCTCGCGGACCGGTGTGAGGTCGGGCATCTGTTCGCCGGCGATCGTCGCCAGCCACGGCTGCTTGCTGACCACGAGATGCCACATCACCTCCGACGTGATTCGTCCGGCCCGTCCCAAGAACGCGGACGGCTCCCGGGCAGCCTGCGCCGCGTGTACTCGTCGTCGCCGAGTTGCGCGACGGCGTCGATCAGCACACCGATGTCCGCGACGTCGTGCCTGGACATGATCTCGACGACGTCCCCGGCCGGTCCGGAGCCTGCCGTGCGGCTGTCGCCGGCGTCCACGTAGAGCGCGGTCGGCGAATGGAAGTGGATGCCGTTCGGGGCCGGCAGCCAGTGGCCGGATCGATCGGCGGGCGGCAGAGCCGTCGGGGGGTGTCCGTACGCGCGGGCGAAGGCCCGGCTGAACCCCTCCACCGATCCGTAGCCGTTGGCGAAGGCCGTCTCGGTCACCGAGGCGCCGCGCTGCAGTTGCCACGCGGCTCGTTCCAGGGTCACTCTGCGCCGCAGCGCCACCGGCGACTCGCCACTTCCCTGCCGCACCTGCCGCGCGAAGTGGAACTGCGAGGTGTACGCCTCGCCCGCCATCGCATCGAGATCGTCGTTCGCGTCGTCGAGAACCGCGTCGAGGAGCATGCGCAGCGGATCGGGCCTCGGTTCGCTCATGCACCGAGTATCCCCGGGGCGCTCGGCCGGACGCTTGACCGTTCTTGCTGTGTTCGACGGGCCGCCGCTGACTACAGGTAGATCACGCTCACGGTGACCGCGGCCGCACACGCCACCGCGAACACCCCGAGCACCAGCGCATCGATGCGGCCGGGACGGGACGGATACGCGGTCAGCCGCCCGGTGCCGCCGCGCGCGGTGATGGCCTCGGCCATCTCCGAACTGCGCCGCATGGCCGACGACATCGCGGCCACGATGATGTCGAGCACCGACAGCTCCGCCGAAGGGTGTCCGGAGTCCGAACTCGACCGCGGTCGCAGTCGGTGCGCGGCCCACAGGAGCCGGATCTCCTCCACGAGCAGCGGAAGGCCGCGGAGCGCCAGGGCGATGGTGACGGCCCATTCGTCGACGGGAAGCCGGAGGATCCGCAGCGGCGACATCAGGCGCGCCAGCGCCGGCGCCAATTCGGCCATCGGAGTCGTCCAGATCACGAGCACCGACATCGACACCACCAGCAGGCCGAGGAGAACCCCGCGCAACGCCGTGATGCCGCCGTCGCTGCCGCGGGCGATCCACGACCACACCACCGTCGCCGCCATCAGCGCCCAGAACCACCACGGCGGCCGCGGCAGCGCGCCGAGCGGGATCTTGGCGATCAGCACGAAGGCGATCAGGCAGATCGCGACGAAGCCGAGCCCGGGCCAGGAGGGAAGGACCCACGTCATGAGCCCCAGGACGAAGATGATGATCAGCTTGCTGCCGGCCCACAGCCGGTGCACCGGCGAATCGCCGGGGATCTCGCGCAGCATCGGAATCTGCATCACAGACCGCCTTCCAGCACACCGTCGACCAGTTCGATCCGACGGTTGCACACCCGATCGAGCGACTCCAGATCGTGCGAGATGATGATGATGGTCGCGCCCTTCTCCCGCAGTCCGGCGAGGACGGCGAGGACCTCCTCGCGCGCCTGCGGATCGAGTCCGGCCAGCGGCTCGTCGAGCACCAGGAGTTCCGGCCCCGAGGCGATCAGGGAGGCGAGCACCACGCGGCGCATCTGACCTCCGGAGAGGGCGTCTACCCGCCGCGCGGCGATCTCCCTCGGCAACGCGACCAGGTCGAGCACATGCCCGACCTCGGCGGTACCGACTTCGAGACCGCCCACCGCCATGATCTCGTCGGCGACCGTCGTCTTCTGCAATTGCAGTCGCGCGTGCTGGAAGCCGAGTCCCACGTCGCCCACCCGCTCCGCCGTCGGCTCACCGCCGAGCAGCACCGAGCCGCGGGTGGGGGTGATCAGTCCGGCGAGAATCCAGGCGAGGGTCGACTTCCCGGAGCCGTTGCCGCCGACGATGAGGACACCGTCACCGGAATTGACCTGGAAGTTCACCGATTTCAGCGCGGTGACCTCCCACGGCGATCCGGGCAGATAGGTGTGCGCCAGATCGCGGACCACGAGCAGCGCCTGCCCGTGCTCGTCGTGCCGTTGCGGTAGCGGGGGGCTGATCGCCTCCGGCCGCATCCACTCCGGATGGTGCTCCACCACCCGGCCCGCCTCGAGGTGGATCACGCGGTCTGCGGCGCGGGCCTCGGAGTCGCGGTGGGTGATCAGCACGACGGTGATCGCCCGGCGGCGCGGGAGTTCAGCGAGGATCTCGATCAACTCGGCGCGCCCGACCGGGTCGACCATCGACGTCACCTCGTCGGCGATGAGCAGCTGCGGGCTGCGCGCGAGCGCGGCGGCCACCGCCAGTCGCTGCTGCTGACCGCCGGACAGATCAGTGGTCTCGCGGTCGCCGAGTCCGGCGAGACCCACTTCCGCGAGCAGTCCGTCGACGTCGACCTCCGCGTCGTCGGGCAGTCCCCACACGAGGTCGTCCGCGACCCGCGCACCGAGCATCTGGGCTTCGGGCCGCTGCAGGACGAGTGCCGTTCCGCCCTCTCGGCCGAGGCCGGGCGCACCCGGGCGGTCGACGATACCGATGGTCGGATCCACCCCGGCCAAGAGCTTGGCGAGCGTCGACTTCCCGGAACCGTTTGCGCCGACGACAGCCACGAACTCACCGCTGATCAGCGAGAGGTCGATGTTGTGGAGCACCTGCCGGTCCGACCCCGGATAGGTGTAGCCGACCCCGGCCATGCGCAGCGGAAGGGGCTCCACGGGGCGATCGCCGTCGGCGATCCCGGCGATCTCCAGGGTGTCCTCCAGCGGCACCTCGTCGAGGCGGTCGAGCACCTTGCCCAGCAGCCACCCGGCGATCAGCAGCGTCACCAGCGTTCCGATCACGCCGGGAATCCACATCCACAGCCACCAGTTGTCGACCACATTGCGCGAGAGCGCGTCCATCGCGTCGCCGACGGCGTCGAGTCTGATCGCGCGCGCGGTCTTCGCGATTCCGGTCAGCACGTTGTCGAGGACTTCGAGTGCCAGTTTGCGCAGCGGCACCAGTACCCACATCAGCAGTACCGACACCCCGGCGAGGATCGGCGAGGCCAGCAGCGACATCAGCGCCATGGCGGGCATCCGCCCGCCGCGCCGATGCACCTCGCCGATCAATCCGCCCATCACCGCCGAGACGAGCACCGCGAAGGCGGGCCCCAGTCCGGCGACCACGAAGGTCACCGCCACCGTCGTGACGATCGCCGCCAGGACCGCCCGCGGGCGGGTGCGCGCCGCGAGCAGCGCGACCGGCACCGGTGTCATGAACCCGAGCGCCGCCGCCAACGGCACCACGGAGACGATGACGGCGGGCACCACCGTCAGACCACTGAAGATCGCGATGGCCGCGATCTCACGGGCACGCAGGCCCCCTGTCGGCGTCGCCGGGACGTCGATTGCTTTGCTGACCACCTGTCCATTGTGCCCGGTCGGGGTGCCGGACACCGACGCTCAGGGCTCCCGGGGCGGGTCGGTACGGGTACCCGAATCACCCCTTTTGGGCTCCCTACCAGCGATTTTCCAGGCCGTCGATCTGTTGCGTACGGCAGATAGGCCGCCCTAACCTAGCGATATGTTCGCCGCTCTGATGCTCAGCTCGGGCATCATCTTCGTCGCCGAGCTGGGCGACAAGTCTCAGCTCATGGCGATGACTTACGCTCTCCGATACCGCTGGTGGGTGGTACTGGCCGCGATCCTGACCGCGACCACCCTCGTCCACGCCGTCTCGGTCTTCTTCGGTCATTTCCTGGGCCTGTCGATACCGTCCGACATCATGTCGGTGCTGGCCGGACTGTCGATGCTGGTCTTCGGACTCTGGACGTTGCGGGGCGACGAGCTCGACGAAGAGGAGTCCGCCCGGGCGCGACGGGTCGGTGCATCGGTGTTCCTGGCCGTGATGAGCTCGTTCATGCTGGCCGAACTCGGCGACAAGACGATGCTCGCCACCATCACGCTCGCCACCGATCACGACTGGGTGGGCGTGTGGATCGGCTCGACGGTCGGCATGGTCGCCGCCGACGCGCTCGCGATCGCCGTCGGCCGACTGCTCGGCAGGCATCTCCCCGAGCGCGCCATCGCGGTGGGCGCGGCGGTCCTGTTCTTCGGATTCGCCGTCTGGCTGCTGGTCGAGGGTCTGTCGGGTGCTTCCGGAGTCCTCGTGGCCGTCGCGGTCCCGGCCGCGGTCCTGATCGTCGTCGCGGGTGTGTTCTGGATCCGGGTGACGCATCGGCGCAGGCAGGCGCGCTCGCAGGTCGCCGAACACGACGTCGCCGAAGCCGACCGGATCCGCGAACTGTACTGAGAGAGGCTTGCGGGTACTATTGCATCGGCCCTACCGAGCGAGCGCTCGGGGTTGTGGCCGATCAATCCGTCACGGTGCCCGGTCCGGTGCGGGCCGCACCCGCCTGAAAGGAATTCGTCCATGGACGTCACAGGTTCCGCAGTCATCGTCACCGGCGCCGCATCCGGCCTGGGTGCCGCCACGGCACGTCGGTTCGCCGAGCAGGGAGCGACCGTCTTCGGCATCGACCTGCCGCAGTCGATCGAGAAGGCGGAGTCCGTCCCGGGCGTGCAGTTGGTGGCCGCCGACGTCACCAGCGAATCCGAGGTCCAGGCCGTCATCGATCAGATCGCCGAAGCCGGTCTGCCCTTGCGCGCGGCGGTCAACTGCGCGGGCGTGGGCTGGGCGTCACGCATCCTCGGCAAGGAGGGCCCGCACGATCTGGAGCTCTTCCGCAAGGTCATCGACATCAACCTCGTCGGCACGTTCAACGTGATGCGCCTGGCCGCCAACCGGATGCAGCATGAGTCCGCGGTCACCGACGACGGCGCTCGCGGCGTCATCGTCAACACCGCGTCGGTCGCGGCCTTCGAGGGCCAGATCGGGCAGATCGCCTACACGGCCTCGAAGGGTGCCGTGCATGCCATGACGATCTCCGCCGCCCGCGACCTCGCTCGAGCCGGCGTCCGCGTGTGCACCATCGCCCCGGGCACCATCAACACCCCGATGCTCGCCGGCGTCACCGACGAGTTCAAGAAGACGCTCGAGGCGGGCATCCCGTTCCCGCAGCGTCTCGGCGAGCCTTCGGAGTACGCCGACCTCGCGGCGTTCATCGTCTCCCACGACTACCTCAACGGCGAGACCATCCGCATGGACGGCGCACTGCGCATGGCTCCGCGCTAGAGGACCTCGCGCAGCGGTGGCGGGCCGGCCGGTGAACGCCGGCCCGTCACCGCCCGCCGGGCAGAACGCCGCCGCCGGCGTTCTCGGCCAACAGATCGGCGGCCAGCGGAAGCTCGAGCACTTCGTCCGAGTCGATCCATTCGCGGAGCACCTTGGTGGCGCGGACGTCGTCCTCGTTGTACTGAAGCAGACGCTCGCGCTGACTCTCGTCGCGCACCGCGCCGTCCAGACCCACCGCGGCGGCGTACCACTCCATCGACGCCTCGCCGCCCGCCTCGTCGTCGCGCCAGTTGAATCCGGCCACCGGAGCGATGCGCTTGAGTCCCTTGCCCTTCGGGCACACGAAGTTGTCGTTGACGGCCTCGAACACGTCCACCCACTCGCGGGATGCGATGAAGGCGTCCACCGCGGTCCGCGACGGAACACCCGGCATGTCGGCGAACCGGTCGGCGCTGCCGCGCAGCCACCGGTTCTCGGCATGCTGCGAATAGCAGTAGGCGGCGAAGGTCTTGCCTGCGGCACGCGCCGCATCGCGTTCGGCTGTCAGCCACGCCCAGAACTGCGCGAACGACCGCCCCTCGTCGCGCGTGGGCAGCGGATCCCACGTGACGAACGGACGATAGGCCACCGGCCGCGCCGGATCGGTGTTGTCGGTCAGGAGTGTGCCCCACATGTACGCACCGCGCTCGGAATAGCTCTCCATGTCTACGTCGACCTCGACATCGGCCCGCTGGACGCGCGGGCGGTCGTGCCGCCGGACCAGCGGGATGTCGCGGACCCAGCACTTCGCGGACACGACGGTGTCGTCGAAGCGCACCGCACCCACCCACTCGGCCGGCTCCGCGCCGCGATAATCGGCGAGCTGATCGATGGTGACGACCCCGATGTCGCGGAGAATCTGCCCCTGGTTCCCGCCGACCACCAGACTCACGTCACGTTTCTCGGTGAGTTCGGCCTCGCATCGCGGCCACCAGTGACAACTGCGGCACTCGCTCACCCGTCGGGGCGAGGTCGCGATGTCCCCCGCGGCGATCGCCCGGCGGCGATCGAAGGTCTCGTCGTAGTCGTGGGCCGATTCGCCGAGCGGGACCACGACGATGCAGTCGGCGTCGAGACCGATCAGTCCGCCGAGCGCCTCCTCCCGCGGGGCGTGCAGCCGTCCGAGGTCGTCGAGCATCGCCGCGATCTGCGCCAGCCGCATCACGTCGCCGCGCCGGCTGCGGAACGACCGCGTCGCATCCGGCTCGGGATGCCAGCCGAACAACGGACTGGTCCGCAACGTCGGCACCTCGCCCTCGCGGGGTTCGGCGATCGTCGTCGTGACACGGTGGTTGACGACGATGATCGGGAGATAGCCCTCCCCATGCCGCAGCAGCGCCTCGGCGTGACCGCGACGGCCGCGCTCCACGTCGGTCGGCAGTGCGGCCTGGAGAATCCACTGCGCCCCGCGGTCCATCGCCGCACGGGTCGCCGCCACCCGGTCTCGGTGATCGGCCGCCTCCACCACGACCACCGTTCCCTCCGGACGGTCGCTCCAGAACCCGCGGATCAGATCGAGCACGTGACGTCGATGCGCCTGAGCTGCCTCGATCCGTCGATTCGCCTCGGCGGTCTCCGGCTTCGCGACACCGTCCGCGGCAGCCGCGGAGTCGAGCGCCAGCCGGTGCTCGCAACCCGTGAGATTCCGCGCACCGAGAATCGCAGATCCCACGTGATCGGCCTCGACTTTCCGTTTCCGAGCGGCAACACGGCCACGGGGGCCGAGTTGTTCATTACCCACAGAGACTATGCAAAGCTGGAGACAACTGATCGCAGGTGTCGGGTATCCGACGGGAAGGTCGCCATGGGACTGCTCTCATCTATGAGCTCGAAGAGGGCTCAGCGCAAGGCCGATGCGAAGGTTCGCAAGGCGGAGGAGAAGGCGATCCGCAAGCGCGCCGAGGTCCAGGCGGAGGCCGAGTCCCGCGCGAGCCGCAAGGCGCAGAAGCGTCGGCTCAAGGATGAGCACAAGTTCCACAAGCGGGCGCAGAAACAGGATCGCAAAACGGTCAAGGCCACCGGCAAGGCCCAGCAGAAGGCGGCGGCCGCCGAGGCCAAGGCGATAGCCGAACAGGCGAAGGCCGACGCCGCCGCGGCGTTCTTCACGCCGGCGAAGATGAAGCGGTACCTCGCGGTGGCCCGGATGGCGGCCCCGATCGTGGTTCCGATCGCGTATCGGGCCGCGGTCGGCGCCCGCAGCCAGGTGACCGCCGTCCAGGCCCGCCGAGCGGGCGTGTCGCCGGCGCTCCTGACCCAGTACGGCGGCCCCAGCGCATCGCTGCGGGCGCGCATCGCGGCGTGTCGCGCCACCGCGGACGAGGTCGCGGCGCTCGAACAGTCGGCCGAGGGCAAGGCCTTCGTCTCGGCGATGTCCAGCCGCCTGGACAACCTCCAGGTCGCTGCCGATGCCGCCGACACCATGCCCGCTCAGCAGCGCAAGAACGCCCAGCGCGCCATCGACAACGAGTTGACGGCGATCGACAACGATCTGCTGGCGCGGCTCAACGTCCATCCGGTCCAGGCGGGCTGAGCCGTGACGCGCCGGGTACTCGCGCTGCTGTCCTGCCTGATCGTTGCGGCCGCGGGTCTGCTGACCGGCGGCGCGACCCTCGGCCGCGCCCCCTCGACCGCGGCACCGCGGTGCGTCGACGTGCACGTCCTGTTCGCGCGCGGCACCGTCGAGGAGGCTCCCCCGCTGGGCGTCACCGGGATCGCGTTCGGCAACGCCGTCAGGAACCGGTTGCCCGGTAAGTCTGTCCGCATCGAAGCCGTCGACTACGCCGCGAGCGGCAACTTCACCGACCGGCTCGCGTTCGCGCGCACCTTCGTCGACGGAGTCAAGACCGCGCAGCGGCGGGTGAAGTCGATCGCCGCCGCGTGCCCGGACACGCGGATCGTCATCGGTGGCTACTCGCAGGGCGGCGCACTCGCCGGATACGCGATCAGTTCGGCCTACCGGGTCCCCGATCGCTATCAGCAGTACCGCACATACGTGCCCGAACCCCTGCCCGCGGCCGTCGCGCCCCACATCGCCGCCGTAGTGGAGTTCGCACCGCCGTCGGCGCGCTTCCTCCGCGAGGCAGGCGCTCCCCCGGTCCAGCCGCAGGCGGTCTACCGGAACCGGACCGTCGAGTACTGCATCCAGGGCGACACGATCTGCAACGGCGCACCGCTCGGCGGCCCGAACGCGCTGCACCTGCTGTACTCGGTGAACGGCATGGCCGATCAGGCCGCCGATTACGTCGCCCGGCACCTGTAGCGCGACCCGCGAGCCCCGGCCCGGTACCCCGCTCAGCTCAGGGCGATCAGCGACAGCGGGTCCGAGAGCGCGTCGGCGACCGTCGCCAGGAAGACCGAGCCCTGCTCGCCGTCGACGAGCCGATGGTCGAAGGAGAGGCTGAGGGTCGTCACCTGCCGCAACGCGATCTCACCCTGCCATTCCCAGGGTCGAGGCCGGACCGCGCCGAAGCAGAGGATCGCCGCCTCACCCGGGTTGATGATCGGCGTACCCGAGTCGACGCCGAAGACGCCCACGTTGGTGATCGAGAACGTGCCGCCGAGCAGGTCGGCGGGCGGCGTCGCACCGGCCTTCGCGACGGTCGTCAGTTCGCCCAGCGCCCGAGCGAGTTCCAGCAGGCTCATCGTGTGGGCGTTCTTGATGTTGGGGACCAGCAGTCCGCGGGGCGTGGCCGCCGCGATCCCGAGGTTCACATAGTGCTTGGTGACGATCTCCTGCGCGTCCTCGTCCCACGTCGAGTTGAGCGACGGGTTGCCGCGCAGCGCCACCAGCGCCGCCTTCGCGACGAGTGCGAGAGGTGTCAGCCGTACTCCGGAGAAGCGTCGGTGAGCGGCGAGGTCGTCGACGAGTTCGGTCATCGCCGTCACGTCCACGTCCACGAACTCGGTGACGTGCGGAGCCGTGAACGCGCTCGCCACCATCGCCTCGGCGGTGCGGCGCCGGACGCCGCGGATCGCGGTGCGCTCCTCGTCCGGCCCGGCGGCCCCCGCCGCGGTCGGCGCTGCCTCGTCGACCGCACCGGCCTTCACCGCGGTCAGATGCCGGTCGAGGTCGGCTCGAGTCACTTCGCCCGAGCGTCCGGTCGGCCGCACGTCCGTCAGGTCCACGCCGTGTTCGCGCGCGAGTTTGCGGACGGGCGGAGCGGCGAGCGGTCGTTCCGGAGCGCTGTGGCCGACCGCCCCGACGGTGTCGCGCGCGTCGGAGGCGGGCGCGGGCTTCCGCCGCCTCCGGGTGCCGCTCTCCGCCGCGACGCCGTACCCGACGAGCACGGGTTCGGGTGCCTGCGGCTCGACGGCATCGGCCTCCGGCGCATCCGCCTCGTCGCCGGCGACCCGGATGTCGATGAACGGGCTGCCGACGTCGACGGTCTCCCCCTCCTGGACGTGCAGTTTCACCACGGTGCCCGCATACGGCGACGGCAGTTCGACGGCGGCCTTCGCGGTCTCCACCTCGGCGATCACCTGGTTGAGTTCCACGGTGTCACCGACCGTCACCTCCCAGCGCACCAGTTCGGCGTCGGTGAGCCCCTCACCGAGGTCGGGCAGATCGAAGGTCGAGATGACGGACATGCCGGGTCCTTCCGCAGGAGTCAGTCGAGGAGTACCGCGTCGACGGCGGCGAGGATGCGGTCGACGTCGGGCAGAAAGTGACGTTCGAGTTTCGCCGGCGGATAGGGGGTCGCGAACCCGCCGACCCGCTGGATCGGTGCCTCCAGATGGTAGAAGCACTCCGACATCACGCGGGCGGCGATCTCGGCGCCGACGCCCATGAAGACCGGCGCCTCATGCGCGATCACCAGCCGGCCGGTGCGCCGGACCGAGGCCGAGAGCGTGTCCGTGTCGAGGGGCGAGATCGATCGCAGATCGACCACTTCGACGGACCGTCCCTCGTCCTCTGCGACGGCGGCCGCCTGCAGCGCGGTGGTGACCAGCGGCCCGTAGGCCACCAGCGTGACATCCTCGCCGGGACGTGCGACGCGCGCCTTGTGGAGGGGATACGGATCGGCGTCCAGAGCCGGGTAGTCCGTCTCGCCCTTCTCCCAGTAGCGCCGTTTGGGCTCGAAGAACAGCACCGGATCGTCTGAGGCGATCGCCTGCTGGATCATCGTGTAGGCGTCTGCCGCGTTGCTGCAGGTCACCACCCGCAGACCGGCGGTCGCCGCGAAGTAGCCCTCGGGCGACTCGGAGTGATGTTCCACCGCGCCGATGCCGCCGCCGAAGGGGACCCGGATGGTGATGGGCATCGAGACATGGCCCGCGGTCCGGTAGTGCAGTTTGGCCACCTGCGACACGATCTGATCGAACCCCGGATAGATGAAGCCGTCGAACTGGATCTCGCACACCGGGCGGTAGCCGCGGAAGGCGAGCCCGACCGCTGTACCGATGATGCCGGACTCGGCGAGCGGGGTGTCGATGACCCGGCCGGTCCCGAACTCCTCCTGCAATCCGTCGGTGATGCGGAAGACCCCGCCGAGGCGACCGATGTCCTCGCCCATCAGGACGACCTTCGGATCGTCGGCGAGCGCCTTTCGCAGACCCGCGGTGACGGCCTTCCCGAGTGGAGTCGGGGCGGGCGCCGCGGCGGTCATCATGCCTCCAGGGTGTCGAGGTAGGCGGCGTACTCGCGCCGTTCGGCGTCGATCAACGGGTGCGGTTCGGCGTACACGTCGTCGAAGATCGACAGCGCAGGCGGGTCGTCCAGCGCGAGGCATCCCCGCCGGAGTTCGGCGGCCGCGGCGTCGGCGTGCTCACCGATCAGCTTCGCGTCCTCGTCCGACAGCGCACCCGCGGCCTCGAGCAGCAGGCGGATGCGCTCGATCGGGTCGCGCCGGATCCACTCGGCATCATCGGCCGCGGTGCGGTAGCGGGTGGGATCGTCGGACGTGGTGTGCGGTCCGCGGCGGTAGGTGACCGCTTCGATGAAGGTGGGGCCGCCGCCCTCTCGCGCCAGTTCCAGAGCCGCCCGGGTGACCGCCAGCACGGCCAGCACGTCGTTTCCGTCCACCCGCACGGTCGGCATCCCGTAGCCGCGGCCGCGGTTGACGATCGGCGTCTTGCTCTGCAGGGTCACCGGCTCGGAGATGGCCCACTGGTTGTTCTGGCAGAAGAAGACCACCGGCGCGGCGAAGCTCGCCGCGAAGCCCATCGCCTCCGAGACATCGCCCTGGCTGGTGGCGCCGTCGCCGAAGTAGGTGATGACCGCGCTGCCCGCACCCTCGAGGTTCAGTCCCATCCCGTAGCCCGCGGCGTGCAGGGTCTGCGCCCCGATGATGATCGCCGGAGTCGCGATGTTGTGCTCGTGCGGATCCCAGCCGGACAGTGACGTGCCGCGCCAGAACGGCATCATCTCCTCGAGCGCCACGCCGCGGCAGTAGGCGACGCCGTGTTCTCGGTAGCTCGGGAAGACGAAGTCCTCGGCGTCGAGCGCTCGGGCCGAACCGATCTGAGCGGCCTCCTGCCCGAGCAGCGGCGCCCACAGACCGAGCTGCCCCTGGCGTTGCAGCGCCGTGGCCTCGGCGTCGATGCGTCGGACGACGACCATGTCCTCGTAGAGTCTCCGCAGTTCGGCCATGTCGATGTCGTCGACGTAGGTCGAGAAGTCGGGATGGATGTGCCGCTCGCCGGTGATGGTGACGAGTTGAACGATTTCGTCGATGTCGGACACGACTGCCTCCTTCGGGACGTCCGCGTGGATCGCACGCTTCCTGGTCCGTGTGGCCACCGTCTCAGTAGATTGCAGCCTGCGCAAGGTCCATCGGGGAAATTGATCAGAATGCCCAACATCAGCACCGTTCGACGAGCGATACTGTGCGCTATGGCCAGGCTGGACCGAACCGACGCGAAGATTCTCCGTGCTCTGTGCGAGTTCCCGCGCGCCACCGGCGTGCAGTTGGCGGGACTGGTCGACATGGCGCGCAACACCGTCCAGGCGCGGATCGGGCGGTGGGAGACCGAAGGCGTGCTGGCCCCTTTCGACCGTCGCGTGCATCCGCGCGACCTCGGCTTCCCCCTGCGCGCCTATATCGCCGTGGTGGTCGACCAGCATCGCCTGGAGCAGGTGCTGGACTCGCTCGACGGGATTCCCGAAGTACTCGAAGCCGTAGGCGTCTCCGGCATCGCCGATCTGCAGCTGCTGGTGGTCGCCGCCGACGCCGACGATCTCTACCGGATCGCCGGACATGTGCTGGCCGTTCCGGGAGTGGAACGGACGACGGTATCGGTGGTGATGCACGAGGCGATCGGGTATCGGACCCTTCCGCTGATCGAGCGCCTCGCCGGCGGACGTCCGCCCGACTGACCTCTCCGACTGGTCGGTTTGTGGATCTCACCGATCTGCGGCCTACCGATTCGTGCTGATGACCAAGACGTGGATCACATCTCGTGCCTACCCTCGGAGGGGAGGACACATCTCGCCTCTTCGACCTGCCGAGGGGAAGCCCCATGGACAACACCGCTTCGATCACCGCCGCCGACTTCGACACAATCGTCGTCGGCGGCGGAATCGCCGGCGTCTCGATCGCGTACGAACTGGCCGCCCACCGATCGGTCGCCCTCGTCGAACGTGAATCGACGCTGGCCTACCACACCACCGGCCGTTCGGCCGCGACCTTCCTGGAGAGCTACGGCAACGCCACCGTGCGTGCGCTAACCCGGGCCAGCCGCGACTTCTTCGTCGCGCCGCCCGACATCGTCGACGGCCCGCTGGTGGCCGAACTGCCGTTGCTGATCGTCGCCGAGGAGACCGAGGTCGACGGACTTCGCGCCCTGTACGAGACGGTGAGTCCACGCAGCCAGACCATCGAGCTGGTCGACGGGAACGCGGCGGAACAGCTGAATCCGATGCTCCGGTCGGGTTACACCGACCTCGCGATGGTCGACTACGGTTCGCTGGAACTCGACGTTCACGGCCTGCACCAGGGCTTTCTGCGCGGGCTCCGGCGCCGGGGCGGCACCGTGCTCAAGTCGGCGGGCATCGTCGAAGCCCGCCGCGAGCGGTCGTCCTGGGTGCTGCGCGATGCGGCCGGCGACGAACTGCGCGCCCGCACCGTGGTCAACGCGGCGGGGGCGTGGTGCGACGAAGTCGCGGGCATGTTCGGCGCCGCCCCGATCGGCATCGCTCCGCTCCGCCGGACCGCGTTCATGGTTCCCGACCCGCGGGAGACCCCTGCCCGCTCCATCGCGGCGCGCCGCACCATGACGATGTCGGCGAACGAGGACTTCTACTTCAAACCCGACGGCGCAGGCTTCTTGTGTTCCCCCGCGGAGGAGACACCGCAGCCGCCCTCGGACGCCAAACCGGACGATCTGGAGATCGCCCGCGCGATCGAACGGCTCAACGAGGCGACGCTGCTGGCCGTGCGCAGCGTCTCGACGTCGTGGGCCGGCCTCCGCAGCTTCACCGCCGACCGCACGCCGGTGGTCGGACCCGATCCCGCGGTCGACGGCCTCTTCTGGTTCGCAGGCCAGGGCGGCTACGGAATCCAGATGGCTCCGGCGCTCGCGCGCGCCGGAGCGTCGCTGGCACTCACCGGCGATCTGCCCGCCGACCTCGCCGACTTCGGCATCACGGCGGCGTCCCTGGCCCCCGGCCGATCGGCCCTGGCCGCCTGAGGGTCAGGCGACCGGGCCTCGAACCCTCGCTTACCGGCCGGGCAGGTACTTGAGCGACTTGATGATCTGCGGGGTCAGCTTCAAGTACAGGCTCTGCGGGATCCCGCGGATGCCGTCGAGACCGATGAACCGCTGGGTGGCGATGGTCTGCGGCTCGGTGTACTTGAGCAGCCCCTCCTCACCGTGTCGGCGTCCCATGCCCGAGATGCCCATGCCGCCCATCGGAGCTGCCGTGGAACCCCATGCGGCGGCGTAGCCCTCGTTGATGTTGACCGTGCCCGCGTGGATCTGCTCGGCGATCTTCTGCGCTTCGTCGTTGCTGCCCGCGAAGACGCTGGCGTTGAGACCGTACTCGGTGTCGTTGGCGCGCTTGATCGCCTCGTCGGTGGAGTCGACCGGGTAGATCGACACCAGCGGGCCGAAGGTCTCGTCCGCGTAGCAGGTCATCTGTTCGGTGACGCCGGCGAGCACGGTCGGCTCGTAGAAGAACGGGCCCAGGTCGGCGCGCTTGCATCCGCCGGCGAGCACCTTGGCGCCCTTGGCGACGGCGTCGGTGACGTGCGCGTCGACGGTGTCGACCTGCTGTGCCGAGGCGAGCGAGCCCATGTCGGCGCTGAAGTCATAGGTGCCCGCCAGGTTCATGCCCTTGACGTGCTCGGCGAACTTCTCCGAGAACTCGTCGGCGATGGCCCGATCGACGTAGATCCGCTCGATCGAGATGCACAGCTGCCCGGAGTTCGAGTAGCACGCGCGGGCGGCACCGGCGACGGCCCGGTCGACATCGGCGTTGCGGGTGATGATCAGCGGATTCTTTCCACCGAGCTCGGCCGAGAAACCGATCAGCCGCTTGCCCGCCTGAGCCGCGAGAGTCGACCCGGTGGCCGATGATCCGGTGAACATGACGTAGTCGGTCTGCGCGACGATCGCCTGCCCGACCACCGAGCCCGGACCGGGCACCACCGCGTACAGCTCGCGCGGGAGTCCCGCCTGGTACAGGAGTTCAGCCAGCGCGAGGCAGCAGTACGGGGTGTTGCTGTCGGGCTTGATGACGACGGCGTTGCCCGCGATGAGCGCGGCCACCGCGTCGGAGACCGCCAGCGTCAGCGGGTAGTTCCACGGGCTGATGACGCCGACGACGCCCTTGGGCTGGTAGCGGACCCGAGTGTCGGTCGCGCCCGGAAGCATGCCCTGCACCTTGCGATCGGCAAGCATCTTCGGACCGTGCTGCGCGTAGAAGCGGGCGGTCAGCGCGACGTCGATGACCTCTTCCTGCGCATAGATCCGCGCCTTGCCGGTCTCGGCCTGCGCGATGTCCATGAGCTCCTCGGCGTGGTCGTTGACCAGCTCGGAGAAGCGGTTGATCACCTTGGCCCGGTCGGCGGCCGAACGATCGCCCCATGCGCTCTGAGCTGCGCGGGCGCGGGCCACGGCCAACTCGAGATCCTCGGCGGTGCCCACTGGCACGGTCGCCATCTCGACGCCGCTGTAGGCCTCGAGCACCGGCCGGGTCGGGCGGTCGGCCGGGTTGTCGATCGCGGCCAGCGCGGCCAGACGCTGGAAGTATGCGGGTGCGGGCTTCGGCATGATGTGCTCCTAGAGTTCTGTGGCCTGCGGTCAGGCTTGGGGCGCGACGAGGACGATGCCGTCGTCGTCGGAGTAGACGATGTCGCCCGGATTGAAGGTGACGCCGCCGAGCTCCACCGGCACGTCCCGTTCGCCCGCACCGGTCTTCGTCGACTTGCGCGGGTTGGTCCCGAGCGCCTTGACGCCGATGGCCATGCCGCCAATGGTCTTCGCGTCGCGGATAGCGCCGTTGGCGATGATTCCCACCCAGCCGTTGGACCGACCGAGTTCGGCGATGATGTCGCCGACGAGCGCGGTGTGCACCGACGCGTCGCCGTCGATCACGAGCACGCCGCCCGGGTTGGGCTCCGACAGGATCGACTTGAGCAGCGCGTTGTCCTGGAAGCACCGGACCGTGGTCACGGTACCGACGAACTCACGGTTCCCGCCGTACTGGGTGAACTGGGTGTCGCAGCTCCGGACATCGGCGCCGATCTCGTCGACGAGGTCGGCGGTCGGGGTGAAGTTCAACGTGCTCATGGCCATCGATTCTAGGCGGGCGGACTCTTATCTGTAACGCCCGGTTACGTCACAGCTGCCGCAGCCGGTGAGCACCGGCTTCGGGCACCGGCTTCGGCGGCCCGCGCGGCGGCGGTAGCGTGTTCTATCCGTACGACCCGAGTCTCCACTTCCGGAAAGGCGGCCGACCGACGTGCCGAAGATCAGTGCCGACTCGCTCGCCGAGCACCGCGAGGCAGTGCTGTCGGCGTTGATCGACGGAACCGAGCGGATTCTGCTGAGCCGGGAACGGCTCACCGCGGCCTCGGTCGCCGCCGAGGCGGGCATCGCCCGGAACAGCATCTACCGCTACGTCTCCTCGATCGACGATCTGGTGGACATGGTGGTCGCGCGAGGCTTCGAGGAGTGGGCGTCGCAGGTCCGCGCGGACGTCGCCGCCGCTGCCGACCCGCGCGCCGCCGTGGTCGCCTACGTGCGCAGCAACCTCACACTCGCGGCCGGCGGCGAGCACGCTCTGCAGCGGTCACTCGCCCACGCCGGCCTGTCGGAGTCGGCCCGTGAGCGGATCTCCGACCTGCACGGACAGATCGCAGCCGTGCTGCACGAGGCGGTCGCGCGTTCCGGCGCCGCGCACCCCGACCTGGTCATCGCCGCGGTCGGGGCGCTCGTGGACTCCTCACTCGCCCTGGTCGGTCCGGAACAGGACTCGGAGTCGGTCATCGACTTCATGTGCGGCGCCGCGGAGGCGATCGTCGACTCCGACTGAGCCCAGTTAGGGACACCCTGTCGCGATCATGTACCGTCCTTCGCGACATAGTGTCTCTAAGATGGGAGCGATGGTGTTCATCGCATTGCGTGAACTGCGAGCGGCCTGGGGCCGCTTCGCGATGATCGGCCTGGTGGTCGCGCTGGTCGCGGCCCTGGTCGGAATGGTGTCGGGCTTCACGATCGGCCTGGGCAACGACACGGTGTCGGCGCTGCGTGCGCTCAACGCCCAGTCCGTGGCCTTCGCCGACGGAACCTCCGACTTCAACCGGAGCGTGATCTCGGCGAAAGACGTGGACGCCTGGCGATTCCAGTCCGGCGTCGAGGCGGCGCCGATGGGCGTCACCATGTCGCACGGCGAGACGGAGAAGGGCACGATGGTCGACCTCGCGGTCTTCGGCGTCGATCCGGACGGTCCGCTGGCTCCGGACACCGAGAGCGGTGATCGACTGACGCCGGCACCCGGCGAAGTGGTCGTCTCCGACAAGCTGCACGACGACGGCGTCGGCATCGGCGACGTGCTCGCGATCGACAACAGCGACGTCCGACTGCGGGTGGTCGGTATCTCCGAGGCCCGCTCGTACGGACACGTCCCCGCCGCGTACACCTCGCTCGACACCTGGCGGACCATCCGGTACGGCACCACCGATCTGGGCCCGCGCCAGCAGGGAACCGCCGCCGCCGTGGTCATCGTCGGCGGGACACCGCCCGATACGCTCGGCGGCACCACCACGCAGAGCGAGGACGTCCTGCTAGCCGCGGCTCCCGGCTACTCCGGCGAGCGGCTCACCATGAACTCGATCCTCGCCTTCCTCTACGTGATCGCTCCGCTGATCGTCGCCGCGTTCTTCGCCGTCTGGGTGCTGCAGCGTCAGGGCGTGTACGCGTTGCAGCGGGCGCTCGGCGTGTCTCGCTGGTCGCTGATCGGTTCCGCACTCGCCCAGGCCGCGGTGGTCGTCGCGCTCTCCACCATCATCGGCTCGGCGGTCGCGTATCTGCTCGGCCTGTTGCTCGGCGACGCCGTTCCCTTCGACCTCTCGTTCTCGTCCCTGGCGACGACCACGCTGGCGGTGATCGCGGCATCGCTCGTCGGCTCCGCCGTCACCCTCCGCTGGGTGGTCTCTGCCGATCCCCTGACCATGCTGGGAGCATCCCGATGAGCCTCGACCTCCGCGACGTCCGCGTCGAATACCACTCGGGTGAGGAGCGTCTCACCGTCCTCGACGGATTCGACGCGACCTTCCGAGCCGGTGAGGCCACGGCCATCGTCGGCCCGTCGGGCTCGGGCAAGTCCACCCTTCTCGGTGTGTGCGGCATCCTGCGACAGCCCGACAGCGGGAGCGTCACCCTCGACGACACCGAGGTCACGGGCCTGTCGGTCCGCGCCCGCGACCGGATGCGGCGCACCCGGGTGGGATACGTGTTCCAGTCCGGCAACCTGTTTCCCGGACTCACCGTTCTCGACCAGGTGCTGGCCCAGGCCGTCATCTCCGGACGCCGACCGTCGCAGGCCCGCGACCGCGCCCTGCACCTGCTCGATGAAGTGGGGCTGGCCGGACACGAGAAGCAGCGGCCCGATGAACTCTCCGGCGGCCAGCGTCAGCGAGTCGCGATCGCACGCGCCCTGGTCCACGAGCCACGACTGCTGCTGATCGACGAGCCGACGGCTGCGGTGGACCGCAGCCAGGCCGGCCGCATCACCGCCCTGATCAAGCAGGTGACCGCCGAGTCCGGCTGCATCACGGTCATCGCGACCCACGACCCCGAGGTGATGGCCGCGGCAGACAGCACGCTGTCGCTCGCCGCGGTCTGACCGCACGCGCTCGAAAACTTTGGCTCCCGGACCGGTCTCACAGCCCGTTCCGGGAGCCAAAGTTTTCGGGGTCTATTGGTGCGGCTTGGCCAGCGGGAACGCAAGCGACTCGCGGATTGACTGACCGGTGATCAACATGACGATGCGGTCCACGCCGAGGCCGAGGCCGCCGGTCGGAGGCATCGCGTACTCGAGCGCGGTGAGGAAGTCCTCGTCGAGCTCCATCGCCTCCGAGTCACCGCCCGCCGCCAGGATCGACTGCTCGGTGAGCCTCGTGCGCTGTTCCACCGGGTCCGTCAGTTCGGTGTAGGCGGTGCCGAGTTCCACACCCCAGGCCACCAGATCCCAGCGCTCCGCGAGGCCGTCGACGAGGCGGTGTGCGCGGGTGAGCGGCGACGTCGAGGTCGGGAAGTCCTTGTAGAACGTCGGGAACGTGGTCCGTGCCTCCACCAGGTGTTCGTACAGTTCCAGGACCAGATGCCCGGCGTCCCAATCGGGGCGGAACGCGATGTCGAGCCCGCGGCACACGTGCCGCAACTCATCCACCCCCGTCTCCGGAGTGATCTGCACTCCCGCAGCCTCCGACACCGCGG
Source organism: Gordonia sp. LUNF6 (assembly GCF_047041125.1). Classification (NCBI taxonomy): domain Bacteria; kingdom Bacillati; phylum Actinomycetota; class Actinomycetes; order Mycobacteriales; family Gordoniaceae; genus Gordonia; species Gordonia sp. LUNF6. Next base: position 187,916 of record NZ_CP178181.1, on the reverse strand, counting down.
CGTGAACGGACTTCACCGGCCACTGTCCGGAGATGTCGACCGTCTCCACGCCGCCGTCCCCGGTGCGCTCGATCACCGCCCGCCCGTTGGCGGCGGTGGCCGCTGCGACGATCAGCTCCCGCGCAAGCGTCATCATCGACTCGTAATCATGGTGTGCCGCATAGGCTTCCAGACTGGTGAACTCCGGGTTGTGCGAGAAATCGACGCCTTCGTTGCGGAAGTTCCGGCCGATCTCGAAGACCTTCTCGATGCCTCCCACGCACAGTCGTTTCAGGAACAGTTCGGGGGCGATGCGCAGGTACAGGTCCATGTCGTAGGCGTTGATGTGCGTACGGAACGGGGTCGCGTTCGCCCCTCCGTGCACCTGCTGCAGGATCGGCGTCTCCACCTCCAGGAATCCCTCCAAGGCGAGATGATCGCGGAGGGCGCGGACCACGGCGCTGCGGGTCGCCAGCAGTTCGCGGCTGCGAGCGTTGACCGCCAGGTCGAGGTAGCGCTGCCGCACCCGGGCCTCCGGATCGGTGAGACCGCTCCATTTGTCCGGAAGCGGGTGCAGACACTTGCCGTTCAGACGCCACTGCGTCGCGAGCACCGACAGCTCGCCCGATCGGCTGGTCCCGATGGTTCCGGTGATATCGACGAGGTCTCCCAGATCCACGGTGGACGCGAAGTCGAGCGAGTGCTCCCCCATCGCCGCGGGTTCCACGAGGATCTGGATCTCGCCGCTCTGGTCGTGCACGTCGGCAAACGTGACTCGACCGAAGTCGCGTTTGCGCGTGAGCCTTCCGGCGATGCGCACCACGGTCCCGAGCGACGCGGCCGCGGCCTGGGCCACGGTGTGCGTGGGCGGTTGCGCCACCGGGTACGGGTCCACTCCGTCGTCGATCAGCCGCTCCAGCTTGTCCAGCCGCACGCGCACCTGTTCGGGCCGACGCACCTCGGCGATCCCTCGGGTCCGCGACTCCGATTCGAGTTCGGCGACCAGTTCGTCGACGTCGATGCCGTCCGGGACCGACGACGCACCGCTCCGATAGTGCCTGGCCCGCCAGTGCTTGCCGGGAAGCTGGACGAATCCCTCGGCGACCATCGCGGCCAGAGCGACGCGTGGAATCACCTTGGCGTCTTCGTAGCAGATGTAGCGCGGCTTCCACCGGGGCTGATACTTCGCATTCGACTTGTACAGCGACTCCATCTGGAAGAACTTCGAGAAGAACTTCAGCACCGCGTACACCAGCCGCAGCACCGGTCGGGCCCCCACCTGCGGCCCGTGCTCGAAGACGTCTCGGAAAGTGGCGAAGTTGAGGGAGATCTTCGTGACGCCGACCGACTCGGCGTTCTGCGCCAGCTCGGACACCATGGTCTCCACCACGCCGTTCGGGCCGTTGCGGTCGCGCCGCATCAGGTCCAGCGAGACACCGCTGCGGCCCCAGGGAACGAACGACAGCATGCCGATGACCTTCTCGTCGGCGGTGCCCTCGGCCTCCACCGCCTCGACGAGCAGTGCATCGCCGTCCGCCGGGTCACCCACCCGGCCCAGCGCCATCGCGAAGCCGCGCTCCTGCTCGGTGTCGCGCCATTCGTCGGCGCGCCGGACCACTCCTTCCACCTCGGCCCACGGCAGTTCGCTCATGCGCCGCATCCGGACGGTCACACCGAGCCGTCTGACCCGCGACACCGACCCCCGCACACCCTTCATGGTGGGCCCGGACAGGCTGAAGTCGGCCGCGTTCAGGATCGCCTCGTCGCCGAGGTTGATTGCGTCGAGGCCGGCAGCGTGCAGGACTTCGGCTCCCCTGGTGCTGGCGCCGAGCACTGCCGGATGCCACCCATAGGTCTCGCAGAGCGCGAAGAACTCGGCGATGGCCTCGGTCCAGGAGTCCGGATCGCCCACGGGATCGCCGCCGGCGAGCGCTGTCGACATCTCCACTCGATAGGTGATCGCCGCACGTCCGTCGGGGGAGAAGACGACCGCCTTGTCGCGCCGCGTCGAGAAGTAGCCGAGCGAGTCCTCGTCGCCGTAGGCGTCCACAAGCGCACGCACCAAGCGTTCGTCCTCAGCGGTCATGAGCGAGCTGAGCCGCTGCGACCGGAACAGCACGACGGCCGCACAGATCAGCGCGAGCGCCCCGAACAGACCGAGCAGCCAGTTCACCATCCAGGGCGCGTGATGATTCGCGAAGGGTTTCACATCGATGGTCGCGAAGGCGACCACGTGGTTGAAGGCGTACGGCAGCCGTTCGTTCGGTGCCACGGTACCGGGTGCGACGCTGAGCAGCGCCCAGCCGGCGAGGGTTCCGGCGGCCAGTCCGCCGACCAGCACCACCGCCGCCCACCGGAGGGCGCCGCGCCGGACACGGGTGTTGAACTGCCGGTAGCCCGCGATCAGCACGACCATCAGCGCGATGTTGACGATCAGACCGCTCACCGACTGCCGCCACTCGTCCGCCCAGCCCGGGTCCGACGCGGCGACCAGGACCACCAGCAGGTTCAGCACGGTGTAGAGCGATAAGTAGGCGACCGTGATCCACCACGCCACACGTTTGCGCAGCGACAGCGACACCGCGAGCAGCCCCAGAACCACCGTCCACGCGAGGCTGGTGCTGGGCATGGGGAACAGGTAGTCGTCGACGAACATCCGCGGAATGCGGATCAGATGCCGGAACGGCGGGATCAGCGTCGACAGCAGTGAGACGGTCGCGAGCAACCCCACGACGGTCCCCGCGATCCGCGGTATCCGCCGGCCGAAGCCGCTGGGATTGGAGATGCGCCGGACGATCGCGGACGATCGACGATTGGCGGTCGCGTGTCGACTCGCCTCCCGCGTCGCCGCACTCGGCATCGCGTCACGGGATCCGTTCTCCAGTTCTGGCATGCCTTCAAATTATCCGGGCGCCCGGCCGACGGAGAAGGACGCGCGGCACAATGCAGGAGTGGATCAGATCGAAATCCGGGATGACAACATCCGACTCGGGCAGTTCCTGAAGCTTGCGAACCTGATCGAGTCCGGGGCCGACGCCAAGGCGGTGATCGCCGACGGGCTGGTCACGGTCAACGGCCGGCCGGAGATCCGCCGCGGCCGTCAGCTGCGCGACGGCGACGTGGTCGAGCTGGGCGGAATCAGCGTGCGAGTTTCAACTCCGTGAGCTCCTGCTGAGTGACGAGACGTTCTCGCTGCTCAGACAGCTCCCGGGGAACACGGCGCCAGTTGCCGACGACACGCGCGAGCATCGTTCGCGGGGTCTTGCGTCGTTGGCGACTCGTCGGCATGTCTGTCCTTTCCACTCCGAGCCCGCAGTAGGCTCACTCCCTATCCAGAGTGTCGTCGACGACGCACCACGCGTTAGCCTCCGGCGCGGAAAGAGTCCGGTTTCACTCACGGGCCGCGGTATGAGCCAGGTCGGCCGGACACCTCCCCCGCGCCCTCGAGGTGCGCGCATACTACAGAGACCACCGGCCCCGAAGGAGCGAGACATGGCAGAGTCGATCGCAACGTACATCGCATTGCCCGGCACCACAGCCGAGGCAATGCAGCACTGGCACGACGTCTTCGGAGGGGAGCTCCAGATCCTCCGCTACGGAGACAACCCGATGCCCGGAATGCCCTTCGACCCCGACCCGCAGGCGGTAGCGCACGCGACTCTGGTGACGGACGCAGGCATCATCGCCGGCGCCGACGCGATGCCGGACGGTCACGACTACGCCGTGCAGGGAACGGCCTACTCGCTGCTCTACACGACGGACACTCCGGACCAGGCGCGCACCTACCTCCAGCGGTTGGTCGAGGGCGGCGGCCGCGAGGCCATGCCCTTCGCCCGCGCGCCCTGGGGCGGATGGTACGGCCAGGTGTTCGACCGATTCGGCGTGATGTGGGCGTTCTTTTGCGCGGGAGAGTAGTGAGACGGCGGTCGGACCCCGGCCGCGGTGAGCCCGAGGCGGCCCGACACCGCAGTGCCGGGCCGCCGCCGCGTAGGTCACGCAGCGTAGGTCACGCCGCGTATACGCCCAACCGGCGCGGCTCCTCCACCACCGAGTAGTGCGATGCGTCGCCGGCGATGATCCGGCTGCTCTCGCCGTCGATGCTCACCGGGACGTCGCCGGCGAGCGTGATCCGGTGCAGTTCCCGCTTCTGCCCGCCGAAGTCGGCGATGCCGTAGTGCTGCGTGGCACGGTTGTCCCAGATCGCCACATCGCCGAGACTCCAATTCCACCGGAAGGTGTTCTCGAGCCGGGTGATTCGGTTCTGCAGCAGCTGGTACAGCGGACCGAACTCGGCGGGCTTTAGCGCCGGGAACTCCTTGACGAAATGTCCGAGCAGCAGACTCCGCTCCCCGGTCTCCGGATGCACCCGCACCACCGGATGGAGCGTCTCGTACGCGGCGCTCGTGAACTCGCGGTAGTGGTCGGCGCGACGGCGCGTCTCCTCGTCACCGCCGTCGTGTTCGGCGGTCACGTAGTCGTAGAAGTTGGTGTGCTTGGCCCACAGCCCGTCGACCAGCGCCCGCAGCGGCGCGGGCAGTTGCTCGTAGGCCGCCACGGTCGAGGCCCAGGTGGTGGCTCCGCCCCACGCCGGCAGCGTCACCGCACGCAGGATGGACGCCTTCGGGACGCGGTCGACGAAGGAGACGTCCGTATGCCAGCTGTTGGCGGCGCCTTCGATCGTCAACAGCTGCGAACCGCGGGAGGTGACCGTGGGGTGCGGAAGAGTCGGATCGCCGAGCAGTTCGGCGAACGCGTACTGACCGTCGTCGTCGAGATGATGCTGGTCGGTGAAGACGACCACCTTGTTCGCGGCGAGGGCGAGGCGGATCGCCTCGACCTGTTCGGCGGGCAACTCCCCGCCCAGGCGCACTCCGCCGATTCTGGCGCCGATGTTCTCGCCGAGTCGGTCGACGGTGATGCCTGCTTCGGAATAGATCTTTCGCGCGGCCTCTTCGCGGTCGGCGCGATTGGAGATGGACGTGACGGTCATAGCGAGATCCCTCTCGAAGAATGTGGTTGGAATGGTGTGAATTCATCACTGAATCGGCGAATGCCGATGCTTCGCCTGTGAGTGAGGAACTGATTGATGAGATACCGATTCGGTAATTCAATGAAATCAGTCGGCTCGACCTGCCGCGAGATATTCACTCACCCTGATCGAAAGGACGCAGAGCCTCAATCCGCGTGGTCGGCGGCGTGATCGTCGATCTCTCGCCGCACGTCTTCGGGGACCCGCACCGGGCCCGGCCGGTAGGTGACGGCCACCAGGGCGGGACCGGCACGGAAGACGCCGCGACGGCGGCGCAGCTGCGGGTCGACGGCGCCGCGTGCGTCGCGACCCACCGAGATCCCGGTCCACGGCGCCATTCCGACCAGTTGCACCGCATCGGGCAGGGACGCGACCACCGTCTCATCGCCTGAGGCCGAGGCGAGCACGGTGAAGTCCCACCTCACCCGCGGTGTCGCGGCCGCCCGGAGGGTGACGGTGTCCGTTCCGGGCGGCAGAGCACCGGTGACCCGCTGGATCCGGCCGTAGGAATTGAAGGTGAACGTCAGCCGCCCGTCCTCCACCGCCAGCAGGTAGCCGCCCTGCTGGTCGCCGTGCGCGACCAGCACCCCTTCGTCCTCGGCCGACCAGCCCCGCAGTTCGACGATCACGTCGAAGTCTCGGTAGGCGATGAGCCGACTCGACCGGTACCGTTCGAGCGTCGGCGTCCCGGCCAGGATCCGGACCGGCGATGCGTACCGGCGGTCCTCGGCCGGGCGTCGCCGCTGCGGTGCGTCCGCGGTGTCGAAGAGCGGGAACACCGTGTTGTGCCAGGCCGCGGCGTCCCATGCTCGCGCCAGTTCCGCCACGAGGTCGGGATGTTCCGCGGCCACGTCGTTCGTCTCCGCGGGGTCGGTGCGCACGTCGTACAGCTGCCAGCGGGGTGCGTCGACGTGGTCAGGGCGGTGGTCGTGCAGCGACAACAGCTTCCAGCCGTCACGATAGAAACCGCGATGGCCCCCGAACTCCGCGTACTGCTCGATGTGCGGCGAGGACGCCGCCGGGTCGCGGAGCACCTCGGCGATGCTGACGCCGTCCCGTTCCACCGCGGGCACGCCCTGACGTGTCGCGGGAGTCGGCACGCCGGCCAGCTCCAGCAGAGTCGGCGCGAGGTCGGTGACGTACGAGAACTGCCGCCGGACGCCGTTGTCTCCCTCGGTCCGCGGCAGCCCGCTCGGCCACGACATCACGAACGGCACCCGCACGCCGCCTGCGAAGGTCTGCCCCTTGTAGAAGCGGAAGGGGGTGTTGGACGCCTGGCCCCAGCCGCGCGGATAATGAACGCCGAGGTCGGCCGAGCCGATCAGCTCCTCGTCGTGCGGCACGTCGCGCTCCCAGTCATCGGGCACCGGACCGTGCACGAACTGGCTGAAGTACGACCGTGTTCCGGTGGCCCCGCCCTCTGCGGTGCCACCGTTGTCGGAGGTGAACACGATGATCGTGTCCTCGAGCTCACCGAGATCCTCGAGTAGGCCGATGAGCCGCCCGACGCTCTGGTCGACGCTGTCGACGAGCGCCGCGTACACCTCCTGGTAACGCTGGTAGCGGCGCTTCTCGTCGTCGTTCAAGTCGTCCCAGCACGGCGCGTCGTAGCCGGGTTCGGTGTTGCGCTCGGCGATCGGCGTGCCGGGGTCGAACAGACCGTCGGCGATCTGTCGCGCGAAGCGTTTGCGGCGCACCTCGTCCCAGCCTTCGGCGTACCTGCCGCGGTGACGAGCCAGGTCGTCGGCTTTCGCCTGGTGCGGTCCATGCATCGCGATGTGCGCGAAGTACAGGAAGAAGGGCTTGTCCGAGTCGTGTGCGCGCAACGCTGTGATCTGGTCGATCGCCCGGTCCGTGAGATCGTCGGTGACGTAGTACCCGTCGGGATACTCGTCGACGTCGACCACCGAGTTGTCGGCGATCAGCTGATTCGGGTTGAAGAACGAGTTCAAGCCCTCCAGCGAACCGTAGTAGCTGTCGAAGCCGCGCTGCAGGGGCCACGACTTCCGCGATCGCCCCGGGCTCATGTCGGCGTCCCGCACCAGATGCCACTTGCCGACAGCGAAGGTGGCGTACCCGGACTCCCGCAGTATCTCCGGCAGCGTGAGCACGTCGTCGGCCAGTTCCAGGCGCAGCCCGGGGAAGCCGGGGTCGGAGTTGGCGACGCTGCCGTAGCCCGCACGGTGCGGATTGACGCCGGTCAGCAGCGCCGCACGCGCCGGTGAGCACACCGGTGTGGTGTGGTAGTTGCTCAGCCGGAACCCGCTCCGCGCGAGCCGGTCGATGTTCGGCGTCGGGATCTCGGCGCCGAAGGGACCGACATCGGAGTATCCGAGATCGTCGACCAAGACCACGACGATGTTCGGCGCGCCGGCCGGCGGTTCGGGCTCGGGCGGCCACCACGGCGTCGACACCGAGGTGGTGCGGCCGACTGCGCCGCCGAAATCCTCGTAACCTCGCGCATGAGCGGGAATTGAATTGCCGTCGTTGCCGGACATCTGCCTGCTTCCTGTTCGTGTTATTCGCCGAATCAGCGTTTCGGCGCTTGCGCGAAGATGCCTCACTCTCCGATCTGTGGTCAAAGTTTAGATTCGGGCTGAACGCAACCGATTACATTCGGCCGCCACCCGCGAATGATTCCTCGAAGTCGCGCATTTCCGCGATCACCGTCCTCTTCGAGAAAGCAGACCTTCGCATGTTCCCGATTCCGCGCTCGCGAAAACCGTGGGTGCTCGCCCTGACCGTCGTCGTCGTGCTCGGCCTCGGTGGTTGCCGCAGCGCGGTCGAGGCGCAGCAGACCACCGCGACGTCCGGCCCCGTCGCGGCCGGCGGTGATCTGCGCGTGGGAGTACTCGGCGACCTCTCGCCCAAGACCTTCCTGCAGATCGGTACCGGCAGCGTCAACGGCCACGTTCTCGCGAACGTGTACGACACTCTGATCACCTACGACCACGCCACCCTCACGCCGCGGCCCTCACTGGCGACCCCGTGGAGCACGGCACCGGACGGCAAGACACTGACGCTGAATCTGCGCGAGCACGTCCGCTTCCACGACGGGCGCCCGTTCACCTCGACAGACGTTCGCGCGTCGCTCCAGGCGTACCTGGGCGGTCCGTGGACACCGCAGTTCAAGCGCACCGCGGCCGCCATCACCTCGTACGACGTCAGCGATCCCCACCGCATCGTGCTGACGTTCGCGCACCCCACGGGCAACGTCTTCGACCTGCTCGACTCCGCGCCCGTCCTCGACGGATCCAAGATCGATGAGCTCAAGGCCGGCAAGTCGTTCAACGGCACCGGCCCGTTCCGGTTCGACTCGTGGACGCCGAACTCCTCGGTGCGTCTGGTCCGCAACACCGGGTACTGGGGCGGGGCGGCGCCGCTCGACGCCGTCACCTTCGTCGAAGCCCGCGATCCCAAGTCGCTCTACACCCGGCTGCGCACCGGACAGCTCGACGTGGCCAGCGGACTGACCGACAGCGACCACCAGATCGCCACGCGCCGTTACGGCTTCAGCGACATTCAGCTCACCGGCGGCGAGTCCCAGGTGTATGTGGGCGTCAATGTGGCCAACCCAGCGCTCGGCGACCCCCGGGTGCGTCGCGCCATCGCCTACGCGGTCGACAGGGATCGGATCATCAAGGACGTCTATCGCGGCTCCGGATATCCGGTGAATCTGCCGTGGCCCCGGACCTCGCCCGCCTACGACGAGTCGGGCAACCGTACCTATCGCCGGGATCTCCAGCGGGCCCGCGACCTCCTGCGTGAGGCCGGGCCGGTCCCGCCGATCGACCTCGACTACACCACCGGCGGCTCGGACCGGATCGTTGCGGAGATCATCCAGTCGAACCTGCGCGAGGTCGGGATCACCGCGAATCTCGTTCCCAATGACCGGACCGTGCAGGCCACCAAACTGATCGGCGGTCAGTTCTCCGGGCTGTGGATACTGCAGCATGCCTTCGCACAGTTCACACCGTCGACGCTGGCGGTCTCGGCGTATCCGTTCAACGCAGCCAAGAACTCCTCGAACTACTCGAGCGCCGAGTACTCGTCGGCGGCCGACGCCGCCTGGAAGATCGCCGATCCGGCGTCTCCGCAGGCTCTGGACGCCTACCGCCGACTCGACCGTGTCTGGCTCGACGACCTCTTCCTGATCGAGATCGGTGTCGTCATCTCGAGCGTGACCGCGGCGCCGACGGTCCACGGCGTCGACTGGGACCGCCGCGACCAGCTCCATTTCGATCACACCAGCCTCGCCACCTCTGATCGGAGGTCCTGACCATGACCAGATATCTCATTCGCCGGATTCCGACGGCCGTCGTCGTTCTGCTGGCCGCCTCTCTGCTCGTGTTCGCCGTGCTCCGGCTCATCCCCGGAGGTCCGGAATCGGCTCTGGCGGGTCCCGACGCCGGGCCGGAGCAACTCGCCGCCATCCGTCATGACCTCGGACTCGACCGTGGTTTCTTCAGTCAGTACTGGGCATGGATCAGCGCCCTGGTCACCCTCGACTTCGGAACCAGCTACCAGGTGGGCGGCGACATCGGCGATCTGATCTCCTTCGGCCTCACCAACACCCTCGTGCTGACCGCGGCTGCGACCGCGGTGGCGGTGAGCCTCGGGCTGGCGTTGTCGCTGAGCGCCGTGATCTGGCGAGGACGGGTACTCAACGCGGTCCTCACCGGGATCAACGCGGTCGCGATAGCGTTGCCCACCTTCGTGGTCGGCACTGTCCTGATCGCCCTCTTCGGCATCCGCTGGCGAGTACTGCCCGCAGGCGGCACCCCGCCCAACGGACTCACCGACGACCTCGGGATCACCGCGCAGTATCTGCTGTTGCCCGCCCTCACCCTCGGGCTTCCCGCCGGGGCGATGCTGGCGCGGTTCCTCACCGAAGCCCTGCGGACCGAACTCGCACAGCCGTACGCCACCACTGCGATCGCCACCGGCGCGACCCGTCGTGATGTCGTCCTCAAGCACGCTCTGCGCAACGCGCTGCCGTCCACCGTCACCGCTTTCGGTCTGATCGTCGGCGCATTGCTCGGCGGGGCGGTGCTCGTCGAATCGATCTTCGGTTGGCCGGGGCTCGGGTTGCTCACCGAAGAGGGCATCTCCGCCCGCGACTACCCCCTCGTCCAGGTGCTCGTGCTCCTGTCGGTCACCGCGTTCGTGCTGATTCAGCTCGCCGCCGACGTCGTACACGCCTGGCTCGACCCTCGAATCCGACTGGCAGGTGCACAGTGACTCGTTCTTCCGACGCCCGACCATCCGACCCCAGGCCCGGGGTGCTGATACCGCAGCCACCATCCAGTTCGTCCGGCGAAGCCCTGCCCGTCGGTCCGGGACTGCTGCCGGAGGCACCCGCAGACCGTGACGAGACACGCGCGCGGCTGCCGCTCTACCGGAGCCTCCTACGCGGCTCCGGCCTCGTCGGGACCGTTCTCGTCCTCGCTGTCGTCGCCGCCGGGGTATTCGGTCCCCTTTTCCTCTCGCACGGCGCCGACCAGCAGATCGAGGGTGCGTATCTGCTTGCGCCCAGCGCCGATCACTGGTTCGGCACCGACGACGTGAACCGCGACGTCCTCGCACGCACGCTCGTCGGCATCCGCGTGGACCTGCTCATCATTCTCATCGCCGTCCCCATCGGTGCCGCCCTCGGCACGCTCGTCGGGCTTGTGTCGGTCACCGTGCCGCTCGCCGACAGCGTCGCGCAGCGCGTCTTCGACGTGATCCTCGCTTTCCCGGCGCTGATCCTCGGCATCGCGCTGGCCGCGATCCTGGGTCCCGGCGCGCTCACGGTCGGCATCGTCATCGCGGTCGCCGAGATCCCCGTCTTCGGCCGACTGGTGCGGACCTCGGTACTGCGAGTACGCGAGCAGCCGTATGTCGAAGCAGCGCGGGTCAGCGGCGCCGGGACCGGACGGATCCTGCTGCGGCATGTGCTGCCGAACTCGGTGGAGGCGCTCGGCGTGCAGTTCGCGCTGTCGCTGTCGCTCGGGGTCTTCATCGAAGGTGCGCTGGGCTATCTGGGGATCGGCGTCGTCCCACCGACTCCGTCGCTCGGCGGCCTCATCGCCGCCGGAAACAACTACCTGGAGACCAATCCGTGGTTCTCGCTCGGACCACTGTTCGTCATCTCCGCTCTCGTACTCGGGCTCTACCTGATCGCCCAGTCGATCTCGAACGACAGAAGGAACCTCCGATGACCGCCGCGTCCTCCCCCGCCGTACCCGTACCGTCCGTTCCTCCGGCCCTGGAAGTGACCGACCTGCACGTGCGGTTCGCCTATCCGCGTCCGGCGGTCTCCGGAATCAGCCTCCGCGTCGATCGCGGCGAAATCGTCGCTCTCGTAGGAGAATCCGGATCGGGCAAGACCATGACCGCACGGGCCGCGATCGGTCTCCTGCCCGACGGTGCGACGGCCACCGGTTCGGTTCGGGTCGACGGACGCGAGATTCTCGGTCTTCCGGAGAAGGACCTCGCTCGCCTTCGGGGCGACCGCGTGGCCATGGTCTTCCAGGAACCGCAGACCGCGCTGAACCCGGTCCAGACCATCGGCTGGCAGCTTCGCCAGGCGCTCACCCGGCACAGCGGTCTGTCCCGGGCGGCGGTGCGCGCCAGGGCCGTGGAACTGCTCCGACTCGTCGACCTCCCTGAACCGGAGGTCCGTGTCGGCTATTATCCGCACCAGCTATCCGGCGGCCAGAAACAGCGTGTGGTCATCGCACTCGCGCTCGCCGGCGACCCGGCCCTGCTGCTCGCCGACGAGCCGACCACAGCCCTCGACGTCTCGGTGCAGCGAGAGATCCTCGAACTCCTCGTCCGTCTCCGCGAGCGCACGGGCGCAGGCATTCTGCTCATCACGCACAACCTCGGTGTCGTCGCCGAGATCGCTGACCGCGTAGTGGTGGTGCAACTCGGGGAGACGGTGGAGACCGGCGACGTGGGACGGATCTTCGCCGAGCCCTCCGCACCCTACACACGCCAGTTGCTGGCCGCCGTTCCGCGCTTGGACACCGCGTCGCGGGACAGCAGACGCCACGCCGCGCACGGACCGACGCCGGTCGTCGTGGTCGACGGCGTGACCGTCGAGCATCCGGGATCGTTCGGGTCGAACCCGCACGTAGCGCTGTCGGACGTGTCGCTGGTGGTCGAGTCCGGTGAGGTGGTCGGGGTGGTCGGCGAGTCCGGCTCCGGAAAGACGACCCTCGGGCGAGCCATCGGCGGCCTGCTGCCCCTGGCCGGCGGTCGTATCCTGCTGGATGGCGACGATCTCGCCGAACTCTCCGGCAAGGACCTCCGAGCAGCGCGGCGCCGCATCGCCTTCGTTCCGCAAGACCCGACCGCCTCTCTCGACCCGCGCTTCACCGTCGCCGAGTCCATCCGTGAGCCGCTGGAGATCCAAAGGATCGGGGACCGCCGCTCACGCGCGGCTCGGGTCGCCGAACTGCTGTCGGCCGTGCAATTGCCGACCTCGTTCGCCTCTCGCCTGCCACACGAGTTGTCGGGTGGTCAGCGTCAGCGCGTCGCCCTCGCCCGTGCGCTCTCGACGGACCCCAAACTCCTCATCGCCGACGAGCCGACGAGCGCGCTGGACGTCTCCGTCCAGGCCCGCGTATTGGAGCTGTTCGCACAGTTGCAGGCCGACATCGGCTTCGCGGCACTGTTCATCAGCCACGACCTCGCCGTCGTCCGCCAGGTGTCCGACCGCGTGACCGTCCTCAAGTCCGGTCGCGTGGTCGAGTCCGGCAGTGCGACAAGGATCTTCGTTCAGCCCGCCACCGACTACACCCGCACTCTGGTGCACGCGGTCCCCGCCCCCGACCCCGAACGAGACCGCCTCGGCCGCGAGCTGCTGCCCGCAACCTCGTAGCCCAGACCGCGCCGCGGCCCCCTCACACGAACCCCGCCGTATCAACACAGTCCACACCTGCGGGAAGCGATCGCCGTCCCCCCCCCCGAGGATCGTCGAGTAGGCGAGCGAGCGTAGCGAGCACGGCGTATCGAGACCAGCCTGCTCCCGCGTGTGGTGGTTTCGACTCGCTCCGCTCGCTCAACCAGCCGTCGCCCCGAGGCTCGTCGAGTAGGCGTGTGAGCGTAGCGAGCACGCCGTATCGAGACCGCTCTGCCGTCGTGTGGTGGTTTCGACTCGCTCCGCTCCCTCAACCAGCCTAAGAGGGTGCGCGCTCAACCAGCCTGCCGGAACCGCTCTCCGACCCCCCGCGGTTTGTCGAGTAGGCGGGTGAGCGTAGCGAGCACGGCGTATCGAGACCACTGTGCACCCGTCGTGTGGTGGTTTCGACTCGCTTCGCTCGCTCAACCAGCCTAAGAGGGGTGCGCGCTCAACCAGCCTACGGGAACCGCTCTCCGACTCCCTCGAGGTTTGTCGAGTAGGCGGGTGAGCGCAGCGAGCACGCCGTATCGAGACCACTCTGCCCGTCGTGTGGTGGTTTCGACTCGCTTCGCTCGCTCAACAAGCCTGAAGGGGGTGCTCGCTCGACCGGCGTGGAATCTCCGGCTCCCTCGAGGTTTGTCGAGTGGGCGGGTGAGCGTAGCGAGCACGCCGTATCGAGACCAGCCTGCACCCCTCGTGTGGTGGTTTCGACTCGCTTCGCTCGCTCAACCAGCCTGAAGCCAGTCTGAAGAGTGCGCGTTCGCGGTCCGTCAGGCGCGCCATACCCCAGACACCACCCGCCGGCCGGGGGTCACGTCCCGGGAAATGGGTTGAGCCCCGATCAGACGGTGTCTGATCGGGGCTCAACAAGTTGTGTTCGGCGGTGTCCTACTCTCCCACACCCATTACAGTGCAGTACCATCGGCGCAGGTGGGCTTAGCTTCCGGGTTCGGAATGGGACCGGGCGTTTCCCCACCGCTATAGCCGCCGTAACAATATGAAACCATCCACACCACAACCCCTCACCAGAGTTGTGGTTTGTGTGTTGTTTCAGAAGTACATAGTGGATGAACGAGCAAACATTCTGTGTGCGTGTAACAATCACCGAAACCGACTCACACAACCTCGTGATTCGTTGAATCCGAAAAAAGAATTGTTGGTGAGTGTTGTTGGTAAGTCCTCGGCCGATTAGTACCGGTCACCTGAACACATTACTGTGCGTACAGTTCCGGCCTATCAACCCCATCATCTGTAGGGGGCCTTACCCCACCCGAAGGTGGGTGAGAAACCTCATCTTGGAACAGGCTTCCCGCTTAGATGCTTTCAGCGGTTATCCCTTCCGAACGTAGCTAACCAGCAGTGCTCCTGGCGGAACAACTGGCACACCAGAGGTTCGTCCGTCCCGGTCCTCTCGTACTAGGGACAGGTTTCCTCAAGTTTCTACACGCGCGCGGCGGATAGAGACCGAACTGTCTCACGACGTTCTAAACCCAGCTCGCGTGCCGCTTTAATGGGCGAACAGCCCAACCCTTGGGACCTACTCCAGCCCCAGGATGCGACGAGCCGACATCGAGGTGCCAAACCATCCCGTCGATATGGACTCTTGGGGAAGATCAGCCTGTTATCCCCGGGGTACCTTTTATCCGTTGAGCGACACCGCTTCCACACGCCGGTGCCGGATCACTAGTCCCGACTTTCGTCCCTGCTCGACATGTACGTCTCACAGTCAAGCTCCCTTGTGCACTTACACTCAACACCTGATTGCCATCCAGGCTGAGGGAACCTTTGGGCGCCTCCGTTACACTTTAGGAGGCAACCGCCCCAGTTAAACTACCCACCAGGCACTGTCCCTGAACCCGATCAGGGTCCGAGGTTAGAAGCCCAATACGATCAGAGTGGTATTTCAACAACGACTCCACCCACACTAGCGTGCCGGCTTCACAGTCTCCCACCTATCCTACACAAACCGCACCGAACACCAATACCAAGCTATAGTGAAGGTCCCGGGGTCTTTTCGTCCTGCCGCGCGTAACGAGCATCTTTACTCGTACTGCAATTTCGCCGAGCCTGTGGTTGAGACAGCAGAGAAGTCGTTACGCCATTCGTGCAGGTCGGAACTTACCCGACAAGGAATTTCGCTACCTTAGGATGGTTATAGTTACCACCGCCGTTTACTGGGGCTTAAATTCTCAGCTTCACCACCCCGAAAGATGATTAACCGGTCCTCTTAACCTTCCAGCACCGGGCAGGCGTCAGTCCGTATACATCGTCTTACGACTTCGCACGGACCTGTGTTTTTAGTAAACAGTCGCTTCTCTCTGGTCTCTGCGACCACCACCAGCTCACACCGAAAAAGTGATCACCGGTCGTGGTCCCCCTTCTCCCGAAGTTACGGGGGCAATTTGCCGAGTTCCTTAACCACAGTTCACTCGATCGCCTTAGTATTCTCTACCTGACCACCTGTGTCGGTTTGGGGTACGGGCCGTGTACCAACTCACTAGAGGCTTTTCTCGACAGCATAGGATCACCGAATTCACCACAACGGCTACGCATCACCTCTCAGGCTCAAAAAGACACGGATTTGCCTATGTCTCACCCTACAGGCTTACACCAACTATTCCACCAGTTGGCCCGGCTACCTTCCTGCGTCACCCCATCGCTTGACTACTACACCCAAGGTCCCACGCAGCCACCATCAGAGAAATCCGAAGAAATCAACGACAGCTTTTGGATGGTTAGTACAGATGATTCATCACTGGGCGCGGATACACGGGTACGGGAATATCAACCCGTTGTCCATCGACTACGCCTGTCGGCCTCGCCTTAGGTCCCGACTCACCCTGGGCGGATTAACCTGGCCCAGGAACCCTTGGTCATCCGGCGGACAAGTTTCTCACTTGTCTTTCGCTACTCATGCCTGCATTCTCACTCCCACACCCTCCACAACTGGATCACTCCGCTGCTTCCACGGATGCAGGACGCTCCCCTACCCACCCACACCACTACACACCCACCCGCAGGCAGGCATGGATGAAATGTGTGAGTGCCGCGGCTTCGGCGGTGTACTTGAGCCCCGCTAAATTGTCGGCGCAGAATCACTTGACCAGTGAGCTATTACGCACTCTTTCAAGGGTGGCTGCTTCTAAGCCAACCTCCTGGTTGTCTCAGCGACCCCACATCCTTTTCCACTTAGTACACGCTTAGGGGCCTTAGCCGGCGATCTGGGCTGTTTCCCTCTCGACTACGAAGCTTATCCCCCGCAGTCTCACTGCCACGCTCTCACTTACCGGCATTCGGAGTTTGGCTGACGTCAGTAACCTGATAGGGCCCATCGGCCATCCAGTAGCTCTACCTCCAGTAAGAAACACGCAACGCTGCACCTAAATGCATTTCGGGGAGAACCAGCTATCACGGAGTTTGATTGGCCTTTCACCCCTACCCACAACTCATCCCCTCCATTTTCAACTGAAGTGGGTTCGGGCCTCCACAACCTCTTACAGCTGCTTCACCCTGGCCATGGGTAGATCACTCCGCTTCGGGTCTAGACCCAGCGACTCAACACGCCCTATTCAGACTCGCTTTCGCTACGGCTACCCCACACGGGTTAACCTCGCCACTGAGCACTAACTCGCAGGCTCATTCTTCAAAAGGCACGCCATCACCCACCACCCAAAGGTGCGCAAGCTCTGACGGATTGTAAGCGTCCGGTTTCAGGTACTATTTCACTCCCCTCCCGGGGTACTTTTCACCTTTCCCTCACGGTACTAGTCCGCTATCGGTCACCAGAAAGTATTTAGGCTTACCGGGTGGTCCCGGCAGATTCACAGCAGATTCCACGAGCCCGCTGCTACTTGGGAACAATCGAAGCCAGTCAACACGCTTTCAGCTACGGGACTCTCACCCACTACGGCAGACCATTCCAGGCCACTTCACCTAACATGTCGATTTATCACTGACCCACCGCACGGCAGCACGATGAACGATCACCCCACAACCCCACACGCACAACCCCTGCCGAGTATCACATACGCATGGTTTAGCCTCCTCCGCTTTCGCTCGCCACTACTCACGGAATCACACTTGTTTTCTCTTCCTGTGGGTACTGAGATGTTTCACTTCCCCACGTTCCCTCCACACCCGCTATACATTCACGAGTGGGTAACACCACATCACTGGTGCTGGGTTTCCCCATTCGGACACCCTCGGATCACAGCTCGTTTGACAACTCCCCGAGGACTATCGCGGCCTACCACGTCCTTCATCGGCTCCTGGTACCAAGGCATCCACCGAACGCCCTCAAACACTTACAACAACACCCACAAACACACCCCACACACCAAACAGTGCCCGAGGCGCGAATGCGGACAACAAACAAAAACAACGATCACAACACGCGATCGCACAAACCAGAATCGAAATTGCAGAACACACAAACCCAACAACAACAAATGCTGCCGGGCTAGATGCTCGCATCCACTATGCACTTCTCAAACAACACACACCCACCACCCCCAACACCCCACACTCGAGGCGGAAAACAGTGAGCACCAAGACAACCCGCGCAGAACGCGTGTTCCCTCAGAACCCCGATAGTGTGCTTCGTCCACAACCGCAATCACTCACGGTCGACCACCCGCCGGCCCGCCCGCATCTCGCAGGCCACCGACAAACAAATGATGGTTTCTTGTGTTTCACCCATGAACAAACACCGACCCGATACACATTCGGCACCAGCATCGACGTGTTGTTTGCTCCTTAGAAAGGAGGTGATCCAGCCGCACCTTCCGGTACGGCTACCTTGTTACGACTTCGTCCCAATCGCCGATCCCACCTTCGACAGCTCCCTCCACAAGGGTTAGGCCACCGGCTTCGGGTGTTACCGACTTTCATGACGTGACGGGCGGTGTGTACAAGGCCCGGGAACGTATTCACCGCAGCGTTGCTGATCTGCGATTACTAGCGACTCCGACTTCATGGGGTCGAGTTGCAGACCCCAATCCGAACTGAGACGCGCTTTAAGGGATTCGCTCCACCTCACGGTCTCGCAGCCCTCTGTACGCGCCATTGTAGCATGTGTGAAGCCCTGGACATAAGGGGCATGATGACTTGACGTCATCCCCACCTTCCTCCGAGTTGACCCCGGCAGTCTCCTGCAAGTCCCCGGCATAACCCGCTGGCAATACAGGACAAGGGTTGCGCTCGTTGCGGGACTTAACCCAACATCTCACGACACGAGCTGACGACAGCCATGCACCACCTGTACACCAACCACAAAGGGGGGCCGTATCTCTACGGCTTTCTGGTGTATGTCAAACCCAGGTAAGGTTCTTCGCGTTGCATCGAATTAATCCACATGCTCCGCCGCTTGTGCGGGCCCCCGTCAATTCCTTTGAGTTTTAGCCTTGCGGCCGTACTCCCCAGGCGGGGTACTTAATGCGTTAGCTACGGCACGGAACTCGTGAAATGAGCCCCACACCTAGTACCCACCGTTTACGGCGTGGACTACCAGGGTATCTAATCCTGTTCGCTCCCCACGCTTTCGCTCCTCAGCGTCAGTTACTACCCAGAGACCCGCCTTCGCCACCGGTGTTCCTCCTGATATCTGCGCATTTCACCGCTACACCAGGAATTCCAGTCTCCCCTGTAGTACTCAAGTCTGCCCGTATCGCCTGCACGCCTGCAATTGAGTTGCAGAATTTCACAGACGACGCGACAAACCGCCTACGAGCTCTTTACGCCCAGTAATTCCGGACAACGCTCGCACCCTACGTATTACCGCGGCTGCTGGCACGTAGTTGGCCGGTGCTTCTTCTCCAGGTACCGTCACTTACGCTTCGTCCCTAGCGAAAGAGGTTTACAACCCGAAGGCCGTCATCCCTCACGCGGCGTCGCTGCATCAGGCTTGCGCCCATTGTGCAATATTCCCCACTGCTGCCTCCCGTAGGAGTCTGGGCCGTGTCTCAGTCCCAGTGTGGCCGATCACCCTCTCAGGTCGGCTACCCGTCGTCGCCTTGGTAGGCCATTACCCCACCAACAAGCTGATAGGCCGCGGGCCCATCCTGAACCGCAAAAGCTTTCCACCACCAACCATGCAATCAGTGGTCCTATCCGGTATTAGACCCAGTTTCCCAGGCTTATCCCAGAGTCCAGGGCAGATCACCCACGTGTTACTCACCCGTTCGCCACTCGAGTACCCAGCAAGCTGGGCCTTTCCGTTCGACTTGCATGTGTTAAGCACGCCGCCAGCGTTCGTCCTGAGCCAGGATCAAACTCTCCAACAAAAAATGCAGAAACCACAAGATTTCAACACAAAGCCAGAAAACAGAACCTGACCAAATCCAAAAAACTGACATGGTAAAAAATTCATCCAAAACACTCACCAACCCCCCAAAAAGGGCCGGCAAGCACAATCTGTCCAAAAATCTCCCACGCCACAAAACAAAAAAAATTAGTGGCACAAGAAATCCAAAACACACTATCGAGTTCTCAAAGAACACACACCCACCAGAACCAACCCCCACAAACAAGGGCCGAACACCAGCAGACATCTGCAATTATCTGTCAGCCACCCCGTCTCCGGAGCAACCTCACCAGCCTAACACAATCCTCCAGACACCCACCAATCAGTGATCCCTCACAGGACTCACCGAATAGTCGAAGCTTTCGGACCCGATTCGGCCGACCCCGCACAAGAACACCGCGACCGAAATCGCGGCGATCAGAGTAAGGGGACGTCGTCGCGGCCTCGCCGCTCTGACTCCGAATAAGTTACGCACAGATGGACGTGAGGTCAAATCGGCGCAGGTGTGACCTGCGACAAGTACTTGGCGCAGTGGTGGTGGGAACGGCGCAGGGCGGCCCGGCTTTCGGCCGGACCGCCCTGTGGGGGTGTTTTGGTGGGGGAATCTCGATGCGCTCCCCCGCTTCGCTCCTCCGCTTACTCGATGAGCCTAGAAGGACATTCGATGGGCCTGGAAGGAGATTCGACGAGCCTCGGAGAAGTTCGATGAGTCTGGACGTATGACCGGCCCCGCGTCGCTACCGCTGCGCGACCGTCGTCGGGAGGATCGGCGACGGGAGCTGGGTGGAACCCATCAGGTACGCGTCGGCGCCGGCGGCGGCGGACCGTCCCTCGGCGATCGCCCAGACGATCAGCGACTGTCCGCGTCCGGCATCGCCCGCGACGAACACGCCGGGGAGTCCGACCGCACCGAAATCGCCTCCGCGGGCCACATTGCCTCGAGCGTCGTAGGTGGCTCCGAGCTTGTCGAGCAGATCGCCGCGCTCCGGGCCGACGAAGCCCATCGCGAGCAGCACCAGGTCCGCCTTCAATTCGAAGTCCGTGCCCTCCACCTTCTCGAAGCGGCCGCCGGTCATCTTGACCTCGTGGGCCTTGAGCGCGGTGACCTTGCCGTTCTCTCCGACGAACTCCTCGGTGTTCACGCTGTACACGCGCTCGCCGCCCTCTTCGTGAGCGGACGAGACCCGGTACATCAGCGGGTACGTCGGCCACGGAGTCGATTCGGCACGCTCGATCGGCGGCTTGGGCATGATCTCGAACTGGTGCACCTGCGCGGCACCCTGGCGCAGCGAGGTGCCGAGGCAGTCCGCGCCGGTGTCTCCGCCGCCGATGATCACGACGTGCTTGCCCTCCGCCGTGATCTGGCCGTCCACCACGTCGCCGTGCTGGACGCGGTTGGCCTGCGGCAGGAACTCCATCGCCTGATGGATGCCGTCGAGCTCGCGTCCCGGAATCGGGAGGTCACGGCCGATGGTGGAACCGTTGGCCAGGACCACCGCATCGAAGTCGCCGCGGAGTTGCTCCACCGTGACGTCGACACCGACGTTGACTCCGGTACGGAAGACGGTGCCTTCGGCCTCCATCTGCTCGAGCCGGCGGTCGATGAACCGCTTCTCCATCTTGAACTCGGGAATCCCGTATCGGAGGAGACCGCCGATACGGTCCGCGCGCTCGAAGACGGTCACATCGTGGCCGGCACGCGTGAGCTGCTGTGCGGCCGCCAGTCCGGCGGGTCCCGAACCGACCACGGCCACCTTCTTGCCCGTGCGCTGCGTGGGGATCACCGGAGTCACCGTCCCGTCGCCCCAGGCCTTCTCGATCAACTCCACCTCGACCTGCTTGATGGTCACGGCGGGCTGATTGATGCCCAGCACGCACGACGCCTCGCAGGGCGCCGGACACAGCCGCCCGGTGAACTCGGGGAAGTTGTTGGTGGCGTGGAGTCTGTCCATGCCTGCGTCCCACTGGTCGCGGTACACCAGATCGTTCCACTCGGGGATCAGGTTACCGAGCGGGCATCCGTTGTGGCAGAACGGAATTCCGCAGTCCATACAGCGGCTCGCCTGCGTCTGCAGGGTGCCCTTGTCGAACTCGGTGTACACCTCTTTCCAGTCGAGCAGCCGCAGTTCGACGGGCCGGCGGACCGGCGTCTCCCGCTCGGGGTGCTTGAGAAAACCTCTCGGATCAGCCACGTGCCGCCTCCATGATCGCTTCGTTCACATCTCGTCCGGAGCGCTCGGCGGCGTCGATGGCGACGAGCACCTTCTTGTAATCGCGGGGCATCACCTTCACGAAGTGCCCGCGGGCGACGTCCCAGTCGTCGAGGATCGCCGCGGCGACCGGCGAACCGGTCTCGTCGCGATGCTCGGTGAGCAGGCCCGACAGCACGGTCAGATCGTCGGCGTCGAGCTCTTCGAGCTCCACCAGTTCGGTGTTCAGGTCGGCCTCGAACTCACCGTGCGGGTTGTAGACGTATGCGACGCCGCCGGACATGCCCGCCGCGAAGTTCCGTCCGGTACGTCCCAGAATCACGGCGGTACCGCCGGTCATGTACTCGCATCCGTGGTCGCCGACGCCTTCGACGACCGCCTGGACACCCGAGTTGCGGACACAGAACCGCTCGCCGACCACACCGCGCAGGAAGATCTTGCCCGCCGTGCCGCCGAATGCGATCACGTTGCCGCCGATGATGTTGTCCTCGGCCACGAATTCGGCGGGCGCGTTGCGCGGCGGCCGAACGACGATCTTGCCGCCCGAGAGCCCCTTGCCGACGAAGTCGTTCGCGTCGCCCTCGATGCGCATGGTGATACCGCGCGGGACGAAGGCGCCGAAGCTGTTGCCCGC
The DNA here is from genome assembly GCF_047041125.1 of Gordonia sp. LUNF6. Taxonomy (NCBI): domain Bacteria; kingdom Bacillati; phylum Actinomycetota; class Actinomycetes; order Mycobacteriales; family Gordoniaceae; genus Gordonia; species Gordonia sp. LUNF6. The sequence goes on along the minus strand of NZ_CP178181.1, from coordinate 165,872 downwards.
CGAACCGGTGAAGTCGATGGAGATCGTCCCCTCCGGCAGTCCCTGGGCACCGTAGGCCTTGGTGACCTCGTGGCCCAGCATGGTTCCGACCGTCCGGTTCACGTTGCTGATCGGGGACGCCAGCGTGACGCGGGTGCCGGACTCGATCGCGGCCCGGGCCTTCTCGATCAGCTCGTTGTCGAGGGCCTTGTCCAAGCCGTGGTCCTGAGTGCCGGAGCAGTACAGGTCCTGGTTCATGAACGGCGACTCGGGCATCGTCAGAATCGGCGTCAGGTCGAGCTTGCCGGCCTTGTGGTTCTTCCAGTGTTCGAGCGCCTTGCGCGTATCGAGCGCCTCGAACCGTCCGACGGCCTCCTGCAGGGTGCGGAAGCCCAGGCGCGCGAGCAGTTCGCGCACCTCCTCGGCGACGTAGAGCATGAAGTTCTCGACGAACTCCGGCTTGCCGGAGAACCGCTCACGCAGCAGCGGGTTCTGCGTGGCGACGCCCACCGGGCAGGTGTCGAGGTGGCACACGCGCATCATGATGCAGCCCGAGACCACCAGCGGAGCGGTCGCGAAACCGAACTCCTCACCACCGAGCAGGGCGGCGATCATCACGTCGCGGCCCGTCTTCAGCTGACCGTCGACCTGCACCACGATGCGGTCGCGCAGACCGTTGAGCAGCAGTGTCTGCTGGGTCTCGGCCAAGCCGATCTCCCACGGGGCGCCGGCGTGCTTCAGCGAGGTCAGCGGGCTCGCACCGGTGCCGCCGTCGTGTCCGGAGATCAGGACGACGTCGGCGTGCGCCTTGGAGACGCCCGCGGCGACGGTGCCCACACCCAGTTCCGACACCAGCTTCACGTGGATCCGGGCCTGCGGATTCGCGTTCTTCAAGTCGTGGATCAGCTGAGCGAGATCCTCGATCGAGTAGATGTCGTGGTGCGGCGGCGGCGAGATGAGGCCGACGCCGGGCGTGCTGCCGCGCACCTCGGCGACCCACGGGTACACCTTGTGCGGAGGCAGCTGGCCGCCCTCGCCTGGCTTGGCGCCCTGCGCCATCTTGATCTGGATGTCGGTGCAGTTGCTCAGGTAGTGGCTGGTGACACCGAAGCGGCCGGAGGCGACCTGCTTGATCGCACTGCGGCGCCAGTCGCCGTTCTCGTCGTGGACGAAGCGGCGCGGGTCCTCGCCGCCCTCACCCGAGTTCGACCGGCCACCCAGACGGTTCATCGCGATCGCGAGCGTCTCGTGCGCCTCCGCCGAGATGGAGCCGTAGCTCATCGCGCCCGTCGAGAAACGCTTGACGATCTCGCTGGCCGGCTCCACCTTGTCGATCGGGATCGGGTCGCGGTCGCCGAAGTTGAAGTCGAACAGACCGCGCAGTGTGCCCAGCTTGGCGGCCTGGTCGTCGACCAGCTTGGTGTACTCCTTGAACACCGAGTACTGACCGGTGCGGGTGGAGTGCTGAAGCTTGAACACCGTGTCCGGGTTGAACAGGTGGTACTCGCCCTCGCGGCGCCACTGGTACTCGCCACCGACCTCGAGTTCGCGATGAGCGCGCTCGGCGGGACGCTTGGTGAACGCGAGAGCGTGACGCTGGGCCACCTCGTCGGCGATCTCGTCGAGCCCGATGCCGTCGAGCTGGCTGTTCAGACCCGTGAAGAACTCGTCGACGACCTCCTGCCCCAAGCCGATGACCTGGAACAGCTGAGCGCCGGTGTACGACGGCACCGTCGAGATGCCCATCTTGCTCATCACCTTCAGGACGCCCTTGCCCGCCGCCTTGATGTAGTTGGCGCGCGCGACGGCGAAGGTGGCCTCGTGGCTCATGTCCTCGGTCCCCGGGACGTCGAGGCTGCCCGACTCGAGCATGTCCTCGATGGTCTCGAAGGCCATGTAGGGGTTGATGCCGCTGGCGCCGAAGCCGACGAGCAGCGCCATGTGGTGCACCTCGCGGGCGTCGCCCGACTCGATGATGAGGCTGGCCCGGGTCCGGGTCCGCTCACGCACCATGTGGTGATGAACCGCCGCGGTCAGCAGCAGCGACGGGATCGGCGCGAGGGTCTCGTCCGACTCGCGGTCGGAGAGCACGATGATGCGGGCGCCGTCGGCGATGGCCGCCGACACCTTGCTGCGGACTCCGTCGAGTGCCCGACGCAGACCTTCGCCGCCCTCGGCGACCGGGTACAGACCGTGGATGTGCACGGAGGGGAAGCCGGTGGCCGGGTCGATCTCCACGAGCCGCGCCAGATCGTCGTTGTCGAGAATCGGCTGGCTCAGCACGATCTGCTTGGCCGAACCCGCGGCCGGGTTCAGCAGATCGCGCTCACCGCCGATGCGGCCGCCGAGGCTGGTGACCACCTCCTCGCGGATGGCGTCGAGCGGCGGGTTCGTGACCTGGGCGAACAGCTGCTGGAAGTAATCGAAGAGCATCCGCGGCCGGTTCGACAGGACGGCGACCGGGGTGTCGGTGCCCATCGAGCCCAGCGCCTCGCCGCCCGTCGCGGCCATCGGCGAGATGAGCAGCTTCAGATCCTCGGTGGTGTAGCCGAACATCTGCTGACGCAGCGTCACGCGATCGTGCGCCATGTGCTTGTGCGGCGGCGCGGGCAGGTCGGACAGTGCGACCTGGTTGGCGTCGAGCCACTCCTGGTACGGCTGCTCGCCGGCCAGCGAGTCCTTGATCTCCTCGTCGGCGACGATGCGGCCCTGCGCGGTGTCGACCAGGAACATCTTTCCGGGCTGGAGTCGCTGCTTGGCGACCACATCGGCGGGGTCGATGTCGAGGACGCCGACCTCCGACCCCAGAACCACGAGCCCGTCCTTGGTGACCCAGATGCGGGACGGACGCAGTCCGTTCCGGTCCAGGACGGCGCCGATGACAGTGCCGTCGGTGAAGCAGACCGACGCCGGTCCGTCCCATGCCTCCATCAGTGCCGAGTGGTACTCGTAGAACGCCCGATGCTCGGGCTTCATGTCCTCGCTGCGCTCCCAGGCCTCCGGGACCATCATCAGCACGGCGTGCGGCAGGGTGCGTCCGCCCAGGTGCAGCAGCTCGAGGACCTCGTCGAACCGTGCGGTGTCCGACGCGCCGGGAGTGCAGACCGGGAACACCTTGTCGAGGCTGTCGCCGAAGACGTCGGTCTTGATGAGCGACTCGCGGGCGCGCATCCAGTTCTCGTTACCGCTGACGGTGTTGATCTCGCCGTTGTGCGCGACTCGGCGGAACGGGTGGGCGAGAGGCCACGACGGGAAGGTGTTCGTCGAGAAGCGGCTGTGGACCATGCCGAGCGCGCTCTCCACACGCTCGTCCTGCAGGTCCAGGTAGAAGTCGCGCAGCTGAGGCGTGGTCAGCATGCCCTTGTAGACGAACGTCTGCCCCGACAGGCTCGGGAAGTAGACGGTGTCGCGGCCGGGGCCGTCCTGGCCGGCGCCCTTCTCGCCGAGCTCGTACTGGACGCGCTTGCGGACCACGTAGGCCTTGCGCTCGAGTTCCATGATCTCCGCGCTGGACGGTGTGCGCCCGCTCGCCTCGCTCCCGGCGAGCGCGAGGAAGACCTGCCGGAAGGTCGGCATCGCATCGCGCGCCAGTGCGCCGAGCGAGCTCTCGTCCACCGGCACGTCGCGCCATCCGAGGAGAGTGAGCCCCTCCGCGGCGATGATCTCCTCGACGCCCTCGACCGCCTCGGCGGCGTCGCCGGCCGACTGGGGCAGGAAGGCGATGCCGGTGGCGTACGAGCCCTCGGCGGGGAGGTCGAAGTCCACCACCTCGCGCAGGAAGCGGTCGGGGACCTGAATCATGATGCCCGCGCCGTCGCCCGTGTTGGGCTCGGCACCGGCCGCACCGCGATGCTCGAGGTTCACCAGGGCGGTGATGGCCTTCTCGACGATGTCGCGGCTGCGGCGACCGTGCATGTCGACGACGAACGCGACGCCGCACGCGTCATGCTCGTTGATCGGATCGTAGAGCCCGACGGGCCCCGGCAAGTGCTTCATGAATCTGCCTACTCCGCACGCGACGCTGCGTACTGATACGTACTGGAGAGAGTCCCGGGTCAGAGGTCAGTGCGAACCAGCGCACCGCCCGGGGATTCAGCTTCATTGCTGGCCCGCTCAGGTCGCAGGGGGTGACCCCTCGACGCAAAGCGCAGTACTTCAAGTATTCCACTCGGGCCCGGCTGAGGCAAAAAGTGGATACAGTCCCACTGTGTACACCACGTCACACGCGGGTGAAAGTCGCGCGTCACTGCGTGCCCGCGCCTTCTCGAGGTCGACGTTCGCCTCGCGGCCGCTGATGGCCGCGGCGGGGCGGAGTGTCCTGGCCAGTCCGCGGCTCCTGACGATGACCCGCCCGGGCGTCAACCGCGGCCTGTCGCTGCTGAGCCCGGTTCCGCGCGGCACCCGCATCACCCCGGTCCGCGAACTCACCGACTCCGGGCAGGTCCGCGGCGAGTGGGTTCACGGGCGCGGGCGAGCCGACGTCCCGGCACCGTCGACCGACGACACGATTCTCTATTACCTGCACGGAAGCGGATACGTGATCTGCTCGGCGCGCACCCATCGCGGGCTGGTCGCACGGCTCGCCGGGCGCGCGGGGATCGGCGCGTTCAGCCTCGACTACCGGTTGGGTCCGGAGCATCGTTGGCCCAGCGGCGGCGACGACACCGTCCGCGGATACCGCTGGCTGCTCGATCAGGGGTTCGACGCCGGGCAGATCATCGTGGCCGGCGACTCGGCCGGTGGCCACCTGGCGCTCGACCTCCTGGCCGCCAATCACTCCGACGGCGTGCCGCAACCGCGGGCGATGGCACTGTTCTCGCCGCTGTACGACCCCACTTTCCAGCTCGCACGAGATCTGGCCGACCGCGGCGTCCGAGACCCGATCATCGACGTCGGCGCGGCGGTGACCTTCCTCGGTCTCTACACCGCGGGCGCCGATCCCGACCATCCGCGGATGCGGATCAAGCTCTCCCCCGCGATGGACCTGCCGCCGACCCTCATCCAGGTGGGCGCGCGAGAGATCATGGCCGACGACGCCCGCACCGTCCACCGCAGGCTGCTCGACGCCGGTGGACTGTCGGAGCTGCAGGAGTGGCCTGGTCAGGGGCATGTCTTCCAGATGTTCCCGTACTTCTCCCCCGAGTCGGAGCGGGCTGTGGGCGCGGCCGCTGAGTTCATCTCGCGGCAGCGCCGCCGATAGCGGACGCCACGCGGCGACCGATGTCCGTTTGTCGGGCACGTCTGCCGGACGGGCGATAGTGTCGAAGGCGGGGCCTCGGCAGGCGCCGAGCCCCGTACAGCCCGCACTCAACCTTCCTGGGAGGGTGATATGTCCGAGGAGACCACCAACTACACGACTACCGACTCCGGCGCTCCGGCCGGCAGCGATGAGCACTCGCTCACCGTCGGCCCCGGAGGGCCGATCGTTCTGCACGACCACTATCTGCTCGAGCAGATGGCCCAGTTCAATCGTGAACGCATCCCCGAGCGCCAGCCCCACGCCAAGGGAAGCGGCGCGTTCGGCACTTTCGAGACCACCGCCGACGTCTCGCCCTACACCTGCGCTTCGCTGTTCCAGCCGGGAGTGAAGACCGAGATGGTCGCGCGCTTCTCCACCGTCGCGGGCGAGCGGGGCAGCCCCGACACCTGGCGCGACCCCCGCGGATTCGCCCTGAAGTTCTACACCGACGAGGGTGTGTACGACATGGTCGGCAACAACACGCCGGTGTTCTTCATCAAGGACCCGATGAAGTTCCAGCACTTCATCCGGTCGCAGAAGCGGCGTGCCGACAACAATCTCCGCGACCACGACATGCAGTGGGATTTCTGGACGCTGTCGCCCGAGTCCTCACACCAGGTCACCTGGCTGATGGGCGATCGCGGCATCCCGCGCACCTGGCGGCACATGAACGGCTACAGCTCCCACACGTACCTGTGGGTCAACGCCGAGGGCGTCAAGCACTGGGTGAAGTACCACTTCATCACCGATCAGGGCATCGAGTTCCTGACCCAGGAGGAGGCCGACCGGCTCGCCGGGCAGGACAGCGACTACCACATGCGGGATCTGTACGAGTCGATCGATCGCGGCGATCATCCCACGTGGACGTTGAAGGTGCAGCTGATGCCGTTCGACGACGCCGCGGGCTACCGCTTCAATCCGTTCGATCTGACGAAGGTGTGGCCGCACGGCGACTATCCGCTGCACGAGGTCGGGAAGATGACCCTGCACACCAATCCGACGGACAATCACGCGCAGATCGAGCAGGCGGCCTTCGAGCCGAGCAACGTGGTCCCGGGAATCGGTTTCAGCCCCGACCGGATGCTCCTGGGCCGGGTCTTCTCGTACTCGGACGCACACCGCGCACGGCTGGGAGCCAACTACAAGCAGATCCCTGTCAACCGTCCGCGCAACGAGGTGCGCAGTTACTCGAAGGACGGGGCGATGCGGATCGATCCGGTCACCGACCCCGTGTACGCGCCCAACTCGAAGGGCGGTCCGGCCGCGGTGTACCCCGGACAGGCCGAACCGCAGTGGGCGGCCGACGGTGAGATCGTGCGCAGCGCCTACGTCGATCACCCGGAGGATGACGATGTGACGCAGCCCGGAACACTCGTCCGCGACGTGATGGACGACGCCGCGCGAAGCCGGTTGGTCGACAACGTGGTCGGTCACCTGCTCGACGGTGTCTCCGAGCCGGTCCTGTCCAGGGCTTTCGAGTACTGGCGGAACATCGACGCCGACACCGGTGCGGCGATCGAGGCGGGAGTGCGCGCGGCACAGTGATGCCGTCGCGGTAATCCTGGGCGTCGCCGGCCGAGTCATTCATCGAACAGAGAACTCGGCCGGCGGCGCATAGGATCGCCGCATGAAACGATTCCTGCTGTCGCTGGTGGCGCTCATCGCCACCGTGATCGGCGTCTTCTGGCCGCTGGTCGCGAACTCGGCGTCGTCGGGCGACGAGACCGTCGACACGGCCGTGATCACCGATTACCGCGCCGACTACGCCCTCGCGCGCGACGGCGAACTGGCCGTGGACGAGACGCTGACGGTCGATCTGCCGGAGGGCAAGCACGGGATCTTCCAATTCTGGGATGTCTCCGACGCGGACCCGGAGAACAAGGGCGTGCGTTACGAACCCCGCGACATCCGGATCACGATGGACGGGCAGGCGGTTCCGTTCGAGCTGGGTTCCGAGGAGGGCGGCAAGTTCGAGACGGCACGGATCGGCGACGCCGACACCCTCGTCTCGCCCGGCGAGCACGTGTACCGGGTGTCGTACCGGATCGCAGACACCATCGCGGACGGCGACCCGGGCCGCTTCATCTGGCGCGTGGTGGGCAACGGCTGGCGGATGCGGATGGAGCGCTCCACCAGCACCGTCCACTTCCCCGAGGCGCCGACGTCGTTCGCGTGCAGCACCAACAACGGAACCGCGTGCCAGGTGTCGGAACCGGACCCGGCCACGCGAGTGGTCACCACCGGCCCGCTGGAACCGAACGTCGGCGTCGCGGTGAAGGCCGACCTGCCCTTCCCCGGTCCCGGCCGCGCACAGTTGCCGTGGTCGGTGTCGATGGACCCGATTCTGGGCACCTCGAAGGCCATGCCGATCGTCATCGTTCTGCTCTCGCTTCTGACGTTCGCCGGGGGCTTCTACTGGATGTGGCGCAGCCGGGAGCACGCGCCGCTGCTGCCGGTCATGTACGAGCCGCCGGCCGACCCGCAGAATCAGAGCCGCGAGCTCGGACCGGTCCAGACCTACTACGTCGCATACGAGGACATGCCCAAGAAGGCGCTGGTCTCCACCCTCTTCCACCTCGCCGAGCAGGGACACGTCCGGCTCGACCGGACGTCGAACAAGGACTGGACCGTCATCTCGCAGCTCACGCCGGAGCGGTTCGCCTCACTCGATCCCGCCGCCAACGCGGTGGTCGCGGCACTGGGCCTGTCGCACGAGGGCTCGACCTTCACCGCCGACGGATCCAAGAACGCCGGACTGCGGCTGTCCACGGCGACCAAGGAGATGGACGCCGCGACCGCCAACTGGGGCACCGGGAGCGGAGCGCTGCGGGTCAGCCGCTCGGAGCTCGCTGGGCGCGTGGTCGTGGCGGCGGCGGTGGTCGTCGCAGCCGTGTTGATGATCTTCCAACTCCTCCCGGGCACGATCATGGCGCTGCCGTTCGCAGCGTTCGCGGTCGGCGGCGCCGGACTCTACGTGGCGGGGGTCGGCACCCGGCGTACGCGGCTGGGCCGTGAGGTGTGGTCGCGGGCCGGCGGTTTCGAGCGGCTCCTGTCGACGACGTCGAACCGGGAACGACTCGACTTCTCCGCCCGCAAGGACCTCTTCACCAGCTACATTCCGTACGCGATGGCCTTCGACTGCGCCGACGCGTGGGCCGCCAAGTATCGCTATGCGACCGGGCAGGAACCGCCCGACCCGATCTGGTTCCCCGGCTTCTACATCGGCAGCTCGCATGCCCTGTTCGGCGGCGCCGGCTCCGGCATGGACAGCTTCGAATCGAGCCTCTCGTCGTCCCTGTCTGCGTACAGCTCGTCGCAGTCGTCCTCAGGCGGCGGCGGAGGATTCGGCGGCGGCTTCGGCGGCGGAGGAGGCGGTGGCGGAGGAGGCGGTTCGTGGTGAGCCCGTCGCGGCCGACCGTCCCTCCATGCCATTCTCTGTGCACGTCCCTTAATAGAAAGAGGCACCAATCGTGATCTGGGCACTGATCGTCATCGTTGTCCTGCTCGTCCTGCTGGCCGTCTTCGCGATGGTCGGCTTCAACAAACTCCGCAAGGCGGACATCACCGCTCAGGAAGCGCTCGGCGGTATCGACGTCCAACTCACTCGGCGCGCCGATCTGATCCCCAACCTGGTGAACACGGTGAAGGGGTACGCGGCCCACGAGTCGGGCGTGCTGGAGGCGGTGACCGAGGCCCGCGCTCACATGCAGCAGGCGGCGCAGGGGGCGTCAGTGGCCGACAAGGCCGCCGCTGAGGCGCAGATGAGCGGAGCCCTCGGCCGGCTGTTCGCTGTCGCTGAGAACTACCCGCAGCTGCAGGCAGCGCCCAATTTCATGGCGCTGCAGACCGAACTCGGAGAAACCGAGAACAAGCTCTCGTTCGCGCGCCAGTACTACAACGACGCCGTCTCGCGCCTGAACCAGGCGGTGCAGACCATCCCGTGGATGCTGTTCTCCGGCATGGCCGGGGTTCGCGTCCGCGAGTTCTACCAGGCCCCGGCGGGACAGGAGCAGCCGCCGCAGGTTCAGTTCTGAGCAGCAGCGCACTCGCGAGCCGCCGGGAGGGAAGGCCTCAGGGCTCCCACCGGCGGCTCGTGCTCGGATAGCGGACCCGCAGGTAGCTGTACAGATACCAACTGATCGCCATGGCGATGGCCGCGCCGGCGGCCCACCACAGCCAGCCGTTGAGCAGGCTCGAACGCACCGCGGCGACCAGCCAGGCGATCGTGAAGAAGACGGTCGCGATGGTCGCCAGGACTCGGACGGTGAGCACGATGAGCGCGGCCGCCGACCAGATCGCTCGGCGACCGGCTCCGGGTTCGGGGTCAATACCCATTCCGAAAGCGTAGGCGACGCAGGACAATGGGGCCATGAGGACGATACTGAACGTGTTGTGGCTGGTCCTGTGCGGACTGTGGATGGCGATCGGTTATGTACTGGCCGGCATCGTCTGCTGCATCCTCATCATCACGATCCCCTTCGGTATCGCGTCGTTCCGCATGGCGAACTACGCGCTGTGGCCCTTCGGACGCACCGTGGTCCGCAAGCCGACCGCGGGCGCCGCGTCGACGGTCGGCAACGTCATCTGGATCATCGTCGCGGGTATCTGGCTGGCGCTGGGCCACCTCACCACCGGCCTCGCCCTGTGCATCACCGTCATCGGCATCCCGCTGGGTGTCGCGAGCTTCAAGATGATCCCCATCTCCCTGGTACCGCTCGGCGCCGAGATCGTCTCGACCAACGATCCGCGCGCGGCGTACTGAATCGACCGGTGACGGGGCGGTGCCGGCGGTGTCCGGTCCCGCGGGTCGCTGTTCGGCCGGGCATCATTGATCCGTGGCGATGGCGTGGATCGGCGGCGCACTGGTGCTCGCCGGTGCGACGGCCCTGGTGACGGGAGTTCTGCCCGCCGCGGACGCCGCCGCGACATTCGACCGAGCGTGGCCGGTGCTGCTGTTCGTCGTAGCGATCACGGTGGTCGCGCAACTGGCCGCGGAAGCCGGGGTGTTCGAAGTGGTCGCGGCGCGGCTCGGCGTTCTGGCCCGCGGCCGGGTCTTCGGCCTGTGGCTGCTGACGGTCCTCTTGGCCGTGGTCTGCACGGCCTTCCTGTCGCTCGACACCACCGCGGTCCTGCTGACACCGGTCGTACTCGCATTGGCGCGCGTCGCGGGCGTCGCGCCCGCACCGTTCGCGCTGACCACGGTGTGGCTCGCGAACACCGCTTCGTTGTTGCTTCCCGTCTCCAACCTGACGAATCTGCTGGCACTGGACCGTATGAACGTTCGCGGCGCCGCGGGCTTCGTCTCCCTGCTCGGGCTGCCGGCCGTGTGCGCAACGGCTGCAACGGTCGGGGTCCTGTGGCTGCTGCATCGACGCGAGCTCCGCGGCCGATTCCGTGCGTCGCCGGTCCCGTACGTCGGCGATCAGACACTGTTTCGGATCTGTTCGTCGATACTCCTGCTTCTCATCCCGCTGCTGGTGGTGATGCCCGCACCGTGGGTGCCTGCCTGCCTCGCCGCGCTCGCCCTCACGGCGACGTTCGCCCTCCGCCGACCCGAGGCGCTGCAGTTCGGCCTGATTCCGTGGTCGCTTCTGTTGTTCGCCGGCGGCCTGTTCCTGGTGGTGGGCGCGGTCGAGGCCTCGGGCCTGCTCGACCCCATCGGTCGGCTCTCCGAACACGGCACGGCGAGTGTCTGGGCGTTCGCGGGGGCGGGCGCAGTCGGCGCGAACCTGGTGAACAATCTGCCGGGCTTCCTGCTCCTCGAACCCGCGACCACCTCGCCGATCACCTTGGCGGCACTGCTGATCGGAGTCAACGCGGGACCCCTGGTGACGCCGTGGGCCTCGCTGGCGACGCTGCTCTGGCATCAGCGGCTGGTCGACGACGGAGTCGAGTTCGGCTGGCGCAGATACGTCTTCGTCGGTGCTGTCGCCGCTCCGGCCATCGTCGCGGCGGCCACGCTGACGCTGTCGGCGACATCCTGACAGGGCGGCCGGCGGTCCAGCGCCTGCGCGGCGTGACGACTCGGCGCGGACCGGCTCAGTGCGGTGACTGCTCGAACGCGCGAACCGCCGAGCCGACGCTCGGATACACGCTGTCGGGTGCCAGATCGGCGAGCAACTGCGCGGTCTCGAGTGCGCCCCGCAATTCCGGGGTCACACCGGCGAGGATGAACCTCGCATGCACCGAATGCACGTAGTCGATGAGATCGCGCAGTGCCTTCGCCGCCGAATAGTCGACGTCCGAGATCGCCGAACAGTCCAGCACCAGCCATCGCACCGGGTCGGGCGCAGCTTTGATCAGCGCGGTCACGTCGTCGGTGAACCGTCCGACGTTGGCATAGAAGAGGTCCGCGTCGTAACGGAAGACGATGAGCCCGGGCAGGGTCTGATGCCCGGGTCGGGCGCTCTCGTACTCGCGCTGCCCGTTCCGGCCGACCCCGACGACGAACCGCTCCGGGCGGTACTGACGGTGAATGATCTGCAGCACCGACATCACCATCGCGGCGACGATGCCGGTCAACACGCCGAAGACCACCACCATCACGGTCGTCAGCACCGCGATGGCGAACTCCACGCGCCGGATCCGCCAGATGTGCGCGAACCCCGCCCAGTCGATCAGATCGAGTCCGACCATGAACACGATCGCTGCCAGCACCGCCTCCGGGAGATCACCGAGCGGGCCGGACGCGGCGACCACCACCACGAGCGTCACAACGGCGGTCGTGATGTTCGCGACCTGAGTGCGGCCGCGCTGCCGGTCGAGGATCGCGGTCTTGGTGGGACTGCCGTTCACCACGAACGAGCCGGTGAGGGACGCGGAGACGTTCGCCGCCGACAGCCCGAGGATGTCGCGGTTGACGTCGATCCGATCTCCGTGGCGCTGAGCGAAGCTGCGTGCCGTCGCCGCACTCTGCGCCAAGATCACCAAGACGCACCCGAAAGAGACCGTGAGAACGGTGGGAAGGCGCCCGAGCACCTCGCTCATCGGTGGAAAGTCGATCGACGGCGGACCGGCGTCGACGGGCCCGACCGTCGGCACCCAGCGATCGAGGCCGAATACCGCCACGGCGACGATCGACCCGATCACGATCAGAATCGGCGTCGGCAGGCTGGGCCGCAGCCGTCGGACGCCGAGCAGGCCGGCCAGCGTCACCGCGGCGAACAGCATCGACTGCCAGTGCACTCGGTCGACGTCCCCGATCACGTGCGCCCACTTCTCGAGAGTGTGGCCGGCGTCGCGCTTCGGTTCGCCGAGCATACCGGGGATCTGCTCGGTCACCACGAGCACGCCGACGCCGGCCAGGAAGCCGACGAGCACGGAGGTCGACAGGAAATCGCCCAGGAAGCCCAGGCGCAGAACTCGGGCGACCAGCAGCATCACGCCGGTCACCAGTGCGATGAGGCCGGCCCAGGCGAGCCACTGCTCCGTGTCGGGCCGCAACCCGACCACTCCGAGACCCGCGATGCCCGAGGCGAGCAGCGCCGCGGTGGCCGAATCCGCTCCGACCACCAGCAGCCGAGACGCACCGATCAGCGCGAAGACCACCGCCGGCACGATCAGCGAGTACAAGCCGGCGCCGATCGGGACATGGGCGATGGAACTGTAGCCCATCGCCTCCGGGATCGCGACGGCTGCGAGCGACGCCCCGGCGAGGACGTCGGCCCGCAGCCAGGAGCGCTGATAGCCGCTCAGCGCGGGCGGGCGAAGACGCGTCAGCCGGTCAATGGCCACGACGAATCCACTCGTCGAGGTCACCTGCCTCGGCACCGACGGTGGTCTCGTCGCCGTGCCCGGTGCACACGCGCGTCTGCGGGTCGAGCACCAGGATTCGGTCGCGGATGGATGCGATGATGTCGTCGAAACTGGAGAACGAACGCCCGGTGGCGCCCGGTCCGCCCTGGAACAGGGTGTCGCCGCTGAAGAGCACGTTCGCCGACGGCGCCCACACCACGCACGAGCCGGGGGAATGGCCCGGCGTGTTGATCACCTCGAGTTCGTGGCCGCCGACCACGATCCGCTGTCCGTCCGAGAGTTCGTCGTGGGCCACTCCCGGGTGAGTCCGGTCCCACAGCATCTCGTCGGCCGGATGCAGCAGGATCGGTGCGCCGGTCGCCTCGGCGAGTTCCGGGGCGACTCCGATGTGGTCGTTGTGCGCGTGGGTCAGGACGATCGCCACCACGTCGCGGTCGCCGACGGCTTTCAGGATCGGCGCCGCGTCGTGCGCGGCATCGATGATGACGGCCTGGTCGTCGTCGCCGACCACCCAGACGTTGTTGTCGACGTCCCAGGTGCCGCCGTCGAGCGAGAACGTTCCGGAAGTGACGACTCGGTCGATCCGCAGACCGGCGGGGACCGATCCTTCGGGTCCGGTGGACTCGGTGCTCACAGCTCCACCACCGAACGCAGGACGCGGCCCTCCTCCATGGCCTTGAAGGCGTCGTCCACACCGTCGATGCCGATGCGCTCGGTGACGAACTTGTCGAGCGGAAGACGGCCCTGCAGGAACAGGTCGATGAGCATCGGGAAGTCGCGTTCGGGCAGGCAGTCGCCGTACCAGGACGATTTGAGCGCCCCGCCGTGACTGAAGAAATCGACCAGCGGCATCTCGAGGCGCATCTGCGGCATCGGCACACCGACCAGCACCACGACACCGGCGAGATCGCGGGCGTAGAACGCCGTCCGGTAGGTCTCGGGGCGGCCGACGGCGTCGATCACCACGTCGGCGCCGAATCCCCCGGTCAGTTCCTTGACGGCCTCGGCGACGTCGTCGATCGCCGACGCGTCGATGGTGTGGGTGGCGCCCAGTTCTCTGGCCCAGTCGAGCTTGCTCGGGTCGCGGTCGACGGCGATGATCGTCGTGGCACCGGCCAGGCGCGACCCGGCGATCGCCGCGTCGCCGACTCCACCGCAGCCGATCACCGCTACCGAATCGCCGCGACCGACCTCCCCGGTGTTCATCGCGGCGCCGAGCCCGGCCATCACCCCGCAGCCCAGGAGGCAGGCGACGGCTGGATCCGCGGCTTCGTCGACCTTGGTGCACTGTCCCTCGTGGACGAGCGTCTTCTCGGCGAAGGCGCCGATGCCCAGCGCCGGAGTCAGTTCGGTGCCGTCGGCGAGGGTCATCGGCTTACTGGCGTTGAAGGTGTCGAAGCAGTACCAGGGCCGACCGCGCTTGCAGGCGCGGCACTCGCCGCACACGGCACGCCAGTTCAGAATCACGTAGTCGCCGGCCGCGACGTGGGTCACCGCGTCGCCGACCGTCTCGACGATGCCCGCCGCCTCGTGTCCGAGCAGGAACGGGTACTCGTCGTTGATGCCGCCGGTGGCGTAGGCGAGGTCGGTATGGCAGACGCCGCACGTCTTGATCTTGACCACCACGTCATTGGGTCCGGGATCCGGGATCGTGATGTCGACCAGTTCGGTAGGCGCGTTCTTGCTGCGGGAGACGACTCCCTTGACGACGATGGGCACGTGTTCTCCTAGTCGGACGGCCGCACTTCGACGCGTTCAGCCGAGAGCGGCGATGAGTTCTGCCTTCTTCATCGTCGAGTATCCCTTGATTCCGGCCGCCTTGGCCTCGGCACGCAGATCCGCCACCGTCTTCGACGCGGTTCCCGACTTCGGCGCGGGCTTGGCGGAAGCAGCCGGCTTGGTGGCACCGGACTTGGCGGCGGTCTTCGCGGCGCTCGGCTTGGCAGCACCGGACTTGGCGGTGGCGGACTTGGCGGTGGCGGGCTTGGCGGTGGCGCCGGTGGTCTTGGCGCCGGGTTCGGCGGTCTTGGGGGTGGCGGGCTTCGCAGTCGCGGGCTTCGCAGTCGCCGGCTTCGCGGCGGACTTGGGCTCAGCAGCCTTCGGCTCGGCGGGCTTGGGCTGCGCCGGCTTCACGGCGGTCGGTGCCTTGGATGCGGGCGCGGGCGTCTCAGGCTTCTTCGGCAGCATCGGAGAACGGGCGAGCATCGTGTCGCGGAGCGCGACCACTTCGGCGGAGAGGCGCTTGACCTCTTTCTCCAGTCGCTTGATCAAGCTCTTCTTGCCACTCATCACTGGTGTACCTCCATATGTCTGTGGCTCCAGCCGGAGTGCCCGACCGGGTCAATTGTGACCCTACTGTGAGCAAACCCCGCGATGCGACTCGCGGGTAGCATGCGTCGCCGCAGATCCGAACAGCGGGGTCAGCGTGCGGAATGAACGTGAACCACACGCAGGTCGGCGTCGAGCACCACCAGATCCGCGCGGCGGCCCGATGCCAGGGCGCCGATGTCAGCGCGCCCCAGAACGCGGGCGGGGTTGGCCGAGGTCATGGCCACCGCCCCGAGCAGGATCTCGTCGGAGACGCGGTCTCGCACGCCCGGGGCGTCGGAGCGCAGGCCCGCGACCGTCCGCGCGAACAATCCGGCCATGGTGGCGGTGCTTCCCGCGATCGCGCCGGTCCGCGCGACCCGCGCGGCGCCGTCGGCGACGGAGACGTCCAGAGCACCCAGTCGATACGCGCCGTCCGGCATGCCGGCGGCCGCCATCGCATCGGTGACGAGCGCGACGCGGTCGAAGCCGACGGCACGCTGCACGTCGCGCACCAGGGCCGGATGCAGATGCACCCCATCGGCCACCAGCTCGACCACCACGCGGGGATCCTCCATGAGGGCCAGCGGCGGTCCGGGTTCGCGGTGGCCGAGCGGCGCCATCGCGTTGAACAGATGCGTTGCGACCCGAGCTCCCCGCGCAATCGCCTCTCGGACCTGGTCGTAGGTGGCGTCGGTGTGCCCCACGGCCACCGTGACACCCGCACTCACGAAGCGGTCGATCGCCTCCATCGCGCCGGGAAGCTCGGGAGCCAGCGTCACCATCACGACGGCGCCGTCGGCCAGTTCGAGGAGTTCGTCGATCTCGCCCGGCGACGGCGGGCGCAGCACGTCCGGGTCGTGCGCCCCGCACCGCGCACCGCTGATCCAGGGTCCCTCGAGATGGATGCCCGCGCTGATCCCCTCGCCTACCAGAACGCTCAGACGCGCGACGATGTCGCGGAGCTCGGCGCGACCGGCGCTCACCGTGCTCGTCACCGTCGTCGTGGTTCCGTGCTCCCGGTGGAATCGGGCGGCGGCCCGCACGTCGTCGCCGATCCCGTCCGTGTACGACGATCCCCCGCCGCCGTGGACGTGCATGTCGACGAAACCCGGCACGATCACTCCGTCGGCGAAGGTCGCACTCGCCGCGGCCGGCGGCGGCCCCGCGCCGACACCGGTGATGAAGCCGTGCGCGATCTCCACCCAGCCCGGCCGGTGGACCACGCCGTCGGCGACGACCGTGCCCGCGGCGATGATCATCGTCTCGTTCAAGGGAGTCCCTTCCGCGAATCGACTCGACACCAGTGGCTCGGAGTGTATCGCCGGCGACGCCGCGGATCGGCGCCAAACTGCAGGAAGAGACGCCTGGTGAGTTCAGTCTCAAATTCCTTGACCGGGTCGTCCGACCGGCGGAACAGTGGAGTGCAAGCTCTACTCAGGCAGCTCTCCCCAGGAGGTTCTCATGAGCTCCTCATCGTGGTTCGTCGCGCTCCGGCACCCGTCGCCCGCCGATCTCGAACTGTGGCTCGAAGCCCAGGCGGCGGACGGCCGCGTGCTGACCGACTACTCGCTGCTCAGTCCGCTGCGAATGCGGTTCACCGAGTCCGCTCCGGCCCGGGTCCGGTACGCGGTGGAGCGGCGCGCCGTCCCCGCACCCGTCGACTACTTCCGGTTCCGCGAAGCGCAGGGCTGGGAGCACGTGGGTCAGGCCGCCGACTTCCACATCTGGAAGCGCCCGTACACCGGCGAGCGCCCGGCCGGGTTCATCGGCGAGGATCTCGGCCGCCGGGCCTCCGCCCTCGCGATCGGGCTCGGAGTGATCGGAGTCCTGGCCCTCGCCGTGGCCCTGGCTCTCGGCGCCGTCGCAGGTCTGGCGGCCTTCGAGTGGACGAACTCGGTGGAATTCTGGGCTCCGGCCGTCGCAGCAGCCGTGGTGGGAGTGCTCGCCGTGACCGCCGGCGTCGTGCTCGCGGTCTCGGGCCGCAAGGCGTCCGCCCGCACCGCGCCGGGCGAGACCGCCACGCGCGAACGCGCCGAGATCGGCGGCTGAGCGCGCCCGATCTGTCGGTGTCCGCTGTTACCGTAGGGCCATCCGCTCAGGAGGTCACGATGGACAGTTCATCCGGCGTCTTCTCCGAGGCCGCGTTCGACGCGGCGATCGATCGAGTCTGGGTCAGATTCCGGTGTGAGTTGGCCGACCAACTCGACCAGATGAGTCACGACCACCCCGTCACCGTATTCGCACTCTGGACCGAGTTGTTCGGC
Source organism: Gordonia sp. LUNF6 (assembly GCF_047041125.1). Taxonomy (NCBI): domain Bacteria; kingdom Bacillati; phylum Actinomycetota; class Actinomycetes; order Mycobacteriales; family Gordoniaceae; genus Gordonia; species Gordonia sp. LUNF6. Next base: position 148,325 of record NZ_CP178181.1, on the reverse strand, counting down.
CCGCAGCCCACCGTCGTATTCACCCACACGCTGAACTCCCGCCTGCGGTTGACCGTCGCGCATCGCGATCTGTATCCGTACGGGCCAGAGGACCGGCAGCGGGTGGCCATGCTGACCGACCGGGGCTGGCGCTCGCTGCGCGACCAGACGTGCATCGTCGAGTTCGCCCGGCGCGGAGTCGACGCCGCGGCGATGGCCGCACAGTACGCCCTACGGGAGGTGTGGGGCGTGCCCGATCCGAGCTATCTGGTGGCGGATCAGGACGACGTGCTGCGGACGTTCATCACGTCGGACGCCGCCGCGCGCGAACCCAAGATGCGCTGAACCCGATAGGTCACGGGCAGCCGTCGTCCGCCGACAGTCTGCCGAGATAGCGGTCGCGTTCCGCACCCGAGAGCGGGTCGGTGGCACTGCACACCCAGCGGCGCGCGGATTCGCGGTCGGTGGTCTGCAAGTAGACGACGCCGGTGCCGTCGCCGGCGACCGGATACCCGGGACCCGAGCCGGCATCGGTCGGCACCACCCAGTTCGACACCGTCCGCGACCCGCCGAGCACAGGAGAGACCGCCGCCCCCTGAGTGAGCGAGCCGTCGGCGCCCAGGGCGAAGTCCACCACCTCCCGCGTCCCCGTGCTGATCATCAGCCGGCCTCCCGATCGGCCGATGGACTCGGCGTGCAGGTCGCTGACCCTGCTGACCACCGTCGGCGGGCCGTCGTCGATCCGCCACACCGCCAGATCACCGGCCGCCAGAACCACGTACCTGCCGTCGCGGGCGAACGTCGCGTCGGCCACCTCCTCGCCCATCGGCAGCACCAGCGGTCGGGAATCGGCCCGGTCGAGCCGGTAGACGTAGCCGTTGCCGTCGTCGGCGGTGACGGCTAACCGAGAACCGTCGACCGCATAGCTCACACTGCGGATGAGATCCCCCGGCCCGCCGAGCGGATCGCCGACCGGTCGCGGCGCCGCCGGATCGGTCAGATCCCAACGTTGCACGCGCCGGTCGTCGATCCCGGCGGCGAGTTCACGCGTGCCGGGAGCGAAGGCGAGCGCATTGGTGTATCGGGTCCCGACTCGGAGTTCGCCCACCCGGCGCGGGCGATCGGGATCGCCGAGATCCCACAGTTCCACCAGGCCGCCGTTGTTGTTGGCCGTCGCGGCGAGCATCCCGTCGGTGGTCACCGCGACGCTGGGCCGGTTGTTGGCCCGGCGATCGATGTCGACACCGCCGCGCTGGTGCCACTGCCCGTCGTCCCGGGTCCAGACGTTCAGCCGGGCGTCGGAACCGACCGTCACCAGCCGGCGGCCCGACGCGTCCATGTCCACGCCGCTGATCAGTGCGCCGCGGTCCGGGAGCAGGCCCGGCGGCAGGGTCCAGAGGTCCACCTCGCCATCCGACCGCCCGACGGCGAGTTCCTGACCGTCGGGGCTGAACACGGTGCTGACCATGCGCACCGCTCCGGGTGCGGCCGATCGCTGCAGCTCCCAGAGCGGCAACGGATCGGAGATCGACGTGGTGTTCCAGACATGCACGATCCCGTCGGTCCCGGCGCGGGCCAGCAGCGGGCGCACCGGGTTGGCGGCGATGGACCACGAGCCGCCGGTGACGCCGGCCAGCGACGTGGTGTCCGGCCGGGGCGCCGCCGGGTCGGTGACGTTCCACAACTGCACGTTGGCGCTGTCGCCGGTGACGGCAAGCACCGAGTCACCGCGGGTGAAGGCCAGCGCGTGGGTGATGCTGGGGAATCCGCGCAACGGTTCGCCCGCGGGCCGCGGGGTGTCGGTGTCGGCGGCCGTCCAGAGCCGTACCGTCTGGTCTTCCCCGCCGGTCGCCAGCACCGTGCCCGCGGAGTTGAACGCGAGCGAGCGGACCGCGCGGGTGTGGCCGCGCAGGACCGCGGTCTGCGTCGGCGGACGGTCGCCGTCGACGCGGTACACGGTGACCGTTCCGTCGTCGGACGAGGCCGCCAGGTGAGCGCCGCTGGGACTGAAGCGCGTGAGATACGCCGCGCCGCTGCCGGGCCTCAGTGTCGCGATCTCCCGAGGAGACCCGGGATCGGCGACGTTCCACAGCCGGACCGTGCCGTCGCCGCTCGCCGCGGCGAGCAGCCGGCCGGAGCGATCGAAATCCACCGAGGTGACGAACGACCCGAAGCCGCCCAACCGGGCCACCTCGCGGAAGGGCTTCACCGCACCATCGGTGCGCTGCCACACGCGAACCGTGCGGTCGTTGCTCGCCGACGCGAGCAGCCGTCCGTCGCGGGAGAACATGACGTCGTAGACCGCGCCGGTGTGCCCGTCGAGCGAGCGTGCGAGCGGTGAGGTGTATGCCGCGAGCAAGCCGCTGCTGACCTCGGTGTCGTCGGCGTAGTGCTGATCCGCCACCGCCAGCATCCGCGCGGCCAGCGACGGATCCGAACTCACCAGTCCTTCGATGCTGGACATGACGGCCGCGTGTTCGGCGCTGTTGCGCTGCCGTGCGAGATCGCTCGCCTGCCGGGTGGCGATGATCGCGGTGATCGCGGACGCCAGCCCGAGGACCACCACCAACGTGATCGAGGCGAACCGGAGGCGCTTGCGGACGGTCCGTTGCCTGCCTGCGGCGTCGAGGAACTCCGCGGCACCGGCCGGCAGCAGGACCTGACGGTGAGCGCCCAGTTCGGCGCGGTTGGCCTGCGAGGTCGCCAGCCGGGCTCCGCTGTAGAGGTGGTCCGCTGCGCGGCCGCTCTCGTTCCACGCGTCGGTGTCCGCCGCCAACTGCTGCATCCACTGGATCAGATCCGCGTCTTCGGCGATCCAGTCGGCCATCCGCGGCCATGCGGACATGACCGCCTCGTGGATGAAGGTGACCGATTCCGAACTCACCGTCAGCAATCGGGCGTCGGAGAAGGCGTCGATGATCCGCGTGGCCGATTCGGGGAAGCGCTCCCGCAGATCGCTCGGGGCGACGGCGTTGCGCATCGGCGTCCGGCGAGGACCGAACTGGACCAGCGCCAGCAGCAGTGCCCTGGCCTCCTCGTGGTCGGCCGGGTCGAGTGCGGCCCAGGTGCGTTCCGCGGTCTCGGCGAGCGCCGAGGTGATCCCGCCCGCGGCGCGGTACGACCCGACCGTCAGCCGGTTCCCGGTCCGTTTCGCCCACATCACCTGGAGAGCGTGGGCGAGCAGCGGGAGCCGTCCCGCGCGATCGCCCTCGGTGGAGGCCTGGTGCAGATCGTCGATCATCAGATCCGCCAGACCCTCGTCGATCCGGCCGCCGGCCATCCGCACCGGCTCGATGATGACCTGACGGAGCTGGTCGTCGGACATCTCGGACAGGATCATCGAACGGTCCTGCCACGCTCGGGCGAGCATCGGGTACTCGACGCAGGCGCGGAAGAAGTCGGCGCGGATACCCAGGACCACCACGCTCCCGGCGTCCGAGAGTTCCTGCACCCGATCGAGCACGGCGCGTCGCCGCGTCTCGTCGTCGAGCGCGAAGACCTCTTCGAACTGGTCGATCACCACCAGCGCCGCACCGGCGGCCACCTCGTCTCCGACGAGTCCGGACGGCCCCACGCGCAGCGCGATCGCGGTGTTCCACGGTTCACCGGCGCGGGCGAGCCCGGCACCGAGCAGTGACGACTTGCCCGCCCCCGACACTCCGGTCACCACGACGACCCGATTGCCCGCCGAGTCCCGTGCCTCGGAAAGCAGCCCCGAGAGGGCGGCGATCGTGTCGTCGCGTCCGAAGTACCTGTCGCGGTCGCGGGCACCCATCGAGGCGAGTCCGGGAAAGGGCGTGTCCAGCCTGGCGCCCGACGCGGGGTCGTGGTGGCGTTCCCAGAGCCGTCTCCATTCGGGCATGGACACGAGGTCGTCGGCACCGGCGTCGAGCGCCCGCCGGTTGAGCCACATGATCAGCGGCAGGACGGTGTCGAAGTCCCGCGGGACGTGTCTGCCGTTGCGCCAGTCGCTGATCCGCTGCGGCGTGGCCTCGGCGCGACCGAATCTGGCCATTCCCTCCGATGCCGCACGCAGCGTCGGCTTACCGGCTTGGCGGAAGAGTCTCGCGAGCGCCGGACCGAACTCGCTCTCCGGCGGCGTCGAGGTCACGACTGTGAGGTTATCCGAGCACCGGATTCCGGGGAATTTCTCCGGTCCGGATAACTCATCCACACCTGTGACCAGTGACGATGCGGACATCGGCGAGAGATTCGTTGAATCGGCACATCGCGGATTCCTACTGTGATATGGACTCGCCGCCGGGCGGGTCTCTCTCTTCTACCGTCGGGGTAATCAACACATGACCAAGCGTCTGATCACAGCGTTCACGCTGCTCGTCGCGTTCTTCGCGACCGCCGCACTGATTCCGGCCACCGCAACGGCGGCCACCCACCACACCCGTGAGGGTGTCACCGTGGAGCTGACCACCGGCCAGCTCTCGGCCAAGCGGATTCCGCCGCTGGACGGTTCTCCCACCTCGGCCGAGGCCCTGCTCTCGTCCGACGTGCACGCCGCGCTGACCGGCATCAAGGACAAGAAGGTCAGCGCCACGCTGGAGGTCGGCTACCAGATCGGGTATCCGGTCTCGATCGCACCCGGTGGCGTCAAGATCACCGCGCACACCCCGGATCTCAAGCTCACCGGCGGCGTCGACGCGAAGGTGAACCCGAACGTCACCGTCTCCGGTACCGGTGGCGGCGGCTCGGTCGGCGACGTGGGTGTCAGCCTGGGCGCGGAGTCGACGATCATCCCGGCCACCGACCTCGAGTTCGAGGTGGCCGCGGGCAAGATCACCACTGTCTCGCTCGCGAAGATCGCGCTCACCAAGCCGACGGCCGACATCGTGCTGTCCGGCGTCGAGCTTCACGCGACCAACGCGCTCGGCCCGATCTCGGTGCGTCCGTTCACGAAGATCTCCGTCACCACCGAAACCGGCGTCTACGTCTACTACGCGTACGGCAAGACCAGCCGGATCTGACCCGCTCTCCCGCGACGGGGCCGGTGCATCGCGCGCCGGCCCCGTCGTCGTGGCGGCTGCGCCGTAATAAGCATGTAATGCAGTGGTCAACCACACGAAACGAGCATCCGGTTTCATGCCGCACCCGCTGCGCCGATAGAGTGACCAACGGAAATTGGCCCGAGAGGACCGGAATTTGCGGTGTGCGCCGAGCCCGCCTCGTCCAGCGCACCAGTTGGGAGTACTACACATGACCGCATGGGACAGCGATCTCCAGGGTTGCTACGACATGGTTATCAACCGCAACCCCGGTGAGCCCGAGTTCCACCAGGCCGTTCAGGAAGTCTTCGAGTCGCTGAGCCCCGTCATGGTCAAGCACCCCGAGTACCAGGACGTCCTGGCCCGGATGTGCGAGCCCGAGCGTCAGATCATCTTCCGCGTGCCGTGGATCGACGACGCCGGCCAGGTCCAGATCAACCGCGGCTTCCGCGTCGAGTTCAACTCGGCCCTCGGCCCGTACAAGGGCGGCCTGCGGTTCCACCCGTCGGTGAACCTGTCGATCGTCAAGTTCCTCGGCTTCGAACAGATCTTCAAGAACGCTCTGACCGGCCTGCCGATCGGAGGCGGCAAGGGCGGCTCGGACTTCGACCCCAAGGGCCGCTCCGACCTCGAGGTCATGCGCTTCTGCCAGTCGTTCATGACCGAGCTGTATCGCCACATCGGCGAGTACACCGACGTTCCCGCCGGCGACATCGGCGTCGGCGGCCGCGAGATCGGCTTCCTGTTCGGCCAGTACAAGCGCATCACCAACCGCTACGAGTCCGGCGTCCTGACGGGCAAGGGACTGTCGTGGGGCGGTTCGCAGGTCCGCCCGGAGGCCACCGGTTACGGCGCTGTCTTCTTCGTCGACGAGATGCTGAAGGCCAAGGGCGACAGCTTCGAGGGCAAGAAGGTCCTCGTCTCCGGTTCCGGAAACGTCGCCACTTACGCGATCGAGAAGATCCACCAGCTCGGCGGCACGGTCATCGCCTGCTCGGACTCCTCCGGCTACGTCGTCGATGAGAACGGCATCGACCTGGAGATCCTCAAGGAGGTCAAGCAGGTCCGCCGGGCCCGCCTGAGCGAGTACGTCGAACTGCGCGGCGGCGGTGCCCGCCTGGTCACCGAGGGCAACCTCTGGCAGGTGCCCGCCGACATCGCGCTGCCGTGTGCGACGCAGAACGAGCTGGATGAGAAGGACGCCGAGGCACTGGTCCGCAACGGATGCAAGGTGGTCGCCGAGGGCGCCAACATGCCCACCACACCGGAGGCCACCAAGGTCCTGCTCGCTGCGGGCGTCGGCTTCGCGCCGGGCAAGGCCGCCAACGCCGGCGGTGTGGCGACCTCCGCGCTGGAGATGCAGCAGAACGCCTCGCGCGACTCCTGGACGTTCGAGTACGCCGAGGAGCGTCTGAGCTCCATCATGCGCACCCTGCACCACACCTGCCTGCAGACCGCCGACGAGTACAACGACCCGGGCAATTACATCCTGGGCGCCAACGTCGCCGGTTTCGTTCAGGTCGCCGACGCGATGAACGCGCTCGGCGTCATCTGACCGACGCAGTCATATGAGAAAGGCCCGCCGTCGGCGGGCCTTTCTCATTGTCCGGGAGTGGTCAGGCGGTCTCGGTGGCCACCCGATCGACGGCCTTGGTGAAGACCTTGTTGAACGCTGCCAGGTCGGGAGTCGACTGCGGGGAGGCGTCGCTGGCCTGCACGCTGACCAGGTAGCCGTTGACCATCGCGTAACCGACGATCATCGACGTCTTGGTGGTGGTTCCCTTGAAGTCGATCGTGGAACTCTGCTGCACGACGATCGCGTCGTCCGCCTTCGTCTTCGGCGCCGGAATCACCTTCGAGACGGCCGTGCCCTTCGCGCCCGCGGCCTGGCCCTCGGTGATCTCGACCTTGATCTTGCCGCAGTCGCCGGTCACGGCCTTGCGGAAGTCCTCCACGGAGTGGTCGACCACGGAGACGGTCTCAGCGAGCACGGAGGTGCCCTTCATCGCGATGACGAAGCCGGTCTTGGCGAGGTCGATCTTGTCTGGAAACGCACTCAGCTGCATGCAGTTCGCCGGCGTCACCTTCGCGCTCTTCGTCGAGCTGAGAACGGAATCGGCGACCTTCTGGATCTGGTCTCGCGGAACCGGGGTCACCTGGTACCCGGCCGGAAAATCGGCCTTGCCGATCACCAGCGTCGGCGCCTTGCCCGCATCTACGGACGGTGCGGCGGCCGACGATGCGGGACCCGGCACCGGTGCGCCGTCCTCGGTCGAGCCGCAGCCGGTCACGAGCAGCAATGCCGCGCTCGCGGCAGCGGCGGCGCCGGCAATCCTCTTCATTGTCATCACGTCGGTCTTCATCCCTATCTGGTGATACTGAGTAGACGGGACAATCCTGACCGATGCGGAATCCGGGCGCGGCACCGGCATCCCGTCGAGGCGGCGGTCAGCGCGCGGCCTTGGCGATCGCCCTGGCGAAGACGTCCTCGAAAACCGCACGATTCAGATCGGCGGTCTGGTCGACGGCGCTCATCTGTACGGTGACCGCGTAACCGTTGACGAGGGCGTTTCCTACCAGCAGACTCGTCTCACCGGATTTGGAACCGTTCACGGTCCTACTCCGGCTCTCCACCGCCAGGACCTGGTCGGCGGCCCCGCGCGGTACGTCGATCACGGTATGCGTGACGGTGATCTCCGCACCTTTGACCGGGCCGGCCTTCACGTGCACACGGACGACGCCGCAGTCGCCGGTGACCTGCTTGCGCGCAGCCTCGAGGTCGACGCCGCCGTCGATCTCGGCGACGGGCTGCACCGACTCGCTGATCGCATCGTCACCATCGGTCGCCGCCATCACGCCGACCCTCTTCGGGTCGATCGTGGTGACCATCGCTCCGGATGCCGCACACTGCGCGGGTGCGATGTCGACGTGTGCGGTGGAATCGGAGAGTTGCTCCGTCATCTGCGCGAGGGCGTCCTTGCTGAGCCGGGCGGTGTGGAAACCGGCGGGCAGTTCGGCCTGTGTCAGCGGCAGCTCGGCGGCCTCGCGCTCGGCAGCGGTGGACGAGCCGTCGGTGCTGCATCCCACCGAGGCGAGCACTGCGCCACCCGCCAGCATCGCCACCGACATCCGGATCGCCCTGCCCGCCATGTGTCCCCTTCGACTGTGGTTTCAGTACTGAATGTACTTGCCGGACATCCGGGCCGTCCCCGGCCGTCTCCGCTCGGGCGTCCGGTTCACCGGCTCGCCGATCGGTCTCCGAACCACTCCCGGATCGGTTCACCTCCCACCAGGTGCCGCTCCACCACATCGGCGACTCGCGCCGCTGTGAGTCCGGCGTACCAGACGTCGTCCGGATAGACCGCGACCACCGGCGCCTGCGAGCAGGGGAACAGGCACCCGGTGAGCGTGATGAGGACGTCGTCGTCGCCGAGCCGCCGGGCGTCGAGTTCGGCGGAGAGTTCCGACTGCGTCTCGGCGCCCCCTCGCGCCGAGCATCGGGGACCGCGGCAGACCAGCACGTGTCGCGCGAACCCGGGAACCGCGTCCCAGGCCTTCGTCGCGAGCGGGGCGGTGGTATCGCGGGCCGGGGCCCCGCCGTCGGCGGCAGCCCGCTCGATCAGATTCGCGTAATCCGTTGTCTGGCAAAGCGATCCGCCGATCCTGATATCCGGCGCGGAGCCCGCCGGGCGGTTCCGCAGCCAGTGCCCGATCACGCGGCGGAACCAAGCGTCCATCTTTCGGTCGGCGAGCGTCTGACCGCTCAGCACCACCACCGAGTCGGCGCCCTCGCGGGCCGCCTCGTCGAGCACCTCGGTGACGGTGTCGGACTCACCGCCCAGGACGGCGGAGCGGAAGACCGTGCCCGGATGGCGTTCGGCGACCTCTCCCAGCGCACGGGCGAGTTCGCCGTGCACATCCGCGCCGCGATCCGTCGGCGCCGTCACGATCACCCAGTCGGCGTCGATCATCACTTCTCCCCGCCTGTGGCCGAAACCACGCCGCACATGACGATCAGTGGCCCGCCGGTGACCGGATGGCGAAGCACCTGCGCGTCGAGGCCGTAGACGTCCGCCAGCAACTCGGGCGTCAGCACCTCGGAGGCGCTGCCCTGCGCACGGACGCGGCCCTCGTCGAGCACGACGAGGTGGTCGCAGTACATCGCGGCGAGTTGCAGATCGTGCAGGGCAGCGAGGACGGTGAGGCCGAGATCCCGGGCCAGCTGCAGCAGGTGAAGCCCGGCCGCCACATCGAGATGGTTGGTCGGCTCGTCGAGGACGAGGACCTTCGGGCGCTGCGCCAGCGCCCGCGCCATCTGGACCTTCTGCCGTTCGCCGCCGGACAGGGTCTGCCAGGTGCGGTGCCGCAGATGCTCGATGCCGAGCGTTCCGATGGCCTGATGCGCCTCGTGCGCGGCGTCTCCGAGCGGCCTGGCCCATCCCCCGGCGTGCGGGATGGTGCCGAGCTCCACAATCTGTTCCACCGACAGTTCCAGGACGGTCGCCGAGTGCTGTTCCACCTCGGCGACGGTGCGCGCGAACTCGCGGCGGCCCAACTCCCGGACGTCGGTGCCGCCCAGCAGCACCTGGCCGGCGTCGGGCCGCTGCCAACGCATCACCATCGACAGCAGGGTCGACTTTCCGGACCCGTTCGGGCCGATCACGCCGGTGAATCGGCTGGCGGGCGCCCGGGCCGTGACGTCGTCGAGGATTCTCCGCTCGCCGCGGGCGAAGCTCACCGCCCGCATCTCGATGCCGGGCATCCCGGTCTCGGTCCCGGTCATTCGGTGCCTCGCTGTCGCCGGAGCAGGTAGATGAAGGCGGGCACGCCGATCACCGAGGTGACGAGCCCGAGCGGCAGTTCCCGCGACGGCATCACGCCGCGGGCGATGATGTCGGCCCAGACCACCACCAATGCCCCGAGCACCACCGCCACCGGCAGGACCCGATAGTGCAGCGGGCCCACGAGAAAGCGCACCATGTGCGGCACCACGAGCCCCACGAACCCGATGATCCCCGACAGCGCCACCAGGACGGCGGTGCACAGCGACACCAGCGCGTAGAGCACCCAGCGAGTGCGGGCCACGTGAGTGCCCAGGCTCGCGGCGGCGCGTTCACCGAAGGCGAAGGCGTCCAGCGTTCGGGCGTGGGCCAGCACGGCGACGATCGTGCACACGGTGACGATCGCGGTCAGCGCGAGGGTGTTCCAGCGGATGCCGGCCACCGACCCCATCGACCAGAACATGACGCGGTCGGCGGTGCCGTGCGGGCCGAAGTAGATCAACGCCGAACTCAGCGCCGCGGCGAGTTGCCCGACGGCGACGCCGGCCAGGATCAGTCTGCCCGGAAGCAGCGCGCCCCCGCGCGTGACCGCGATCGCGAACACCAGCAGCAGCGAACCCATCGCCCCCAGAAACGCTGCGACGGAGACCACTGAGCCACCGGCCATGCTGCCCATGCCGACTCCCGTGCTCAACACCACCACGGCGCCGAGAGACGCACCGCCGGACATCCCGAGGATGTACGGGTCGGCCAGCTGGTTGCCCGTCAACGACTGCAGGACGGTGCCGCAGACCGCCAGGCCCGCACCGATGAGTGCCGCTCCGACCACCCGCGGCAGCCGCAGCTGAACGACGATGTTCTCGTCGAGCACATCGGACGTGCCGATGCCCACGCTGCTGCCGAGCGCTCGCACCACCGTGCCCAGCGGCAGATCGGCCGATCCGACCACGATTCCCAGCGCCATGCTGATCAGCAGCAGGACCGTCAGTCCGGCCAGCCAACCCGCCAGGGCCGGTGTACCGCGGAGCCGTTCGCGCACGCGCCGACTACTTCGCGAGCGCGTCCGACAGCTTGGCGGCGCCGTCGATCAGCCGCGGACCGGGGGTGCTCTCAGCGAACGGGATCACCACGAACGATCCCTTCGCGACGGCCTTCAGGTCCTTGAGCGCCGGGTCGGACTCCAGATACTTCCGCTTGGCGGCGGCCGGATCCCAGTCGGCGTCCACCAGGACGATCACGTCCGGATCGGCTTTGAGCACCGCCTCCCAGCCGGTCTCGGCCCAGTTGCCGGAGAGATCCCCGAAGACGTTCTTCGCGCCGACGGCGTCGATCACCAATTGCGGCCCGCCGTCGCCGGCACCGACGAAGGGCTTGTCGGTCGAGGAATCCCACCACAGAACCGTCTTGCCCCGTCCGGCCGACTTCGCGGTGAGGTCGGCTAGCTTCGCGCGCATGTCGGCGTTCACCCGGTCGGCATCGGCCGTCCGTCCGAAGAGCACGCCGTAGTCGCTGGTCTCACCGGCCACCGCGTCCCAGGACGAGGCCGGACGCTTCGACTTGTCCTCGCAGCCGAAGGGCGACACGTAGGTCGCCACACCGAGGTCGTCGAACGACTGCCGGCTTCCCAGCGCCTTGTCGTCGAAGGCGCTGCTGTACGACGCGGCGATCAGGTCGGGGTGCTTCTCGAGGACCGCTTCGCGGGTGGGGTACTTCTCCGACAGCACCGGGATCTCGCCGTAGGCTGCGGCCCATTGCGGGGCGATGGCGCTGTCGAGGTAGGCGGTGCCGACCAGTTGCCCGCCGGCGCCGACGGCCAGGGCCGACTCGGTGGCCCCCTGGTTGACGGTGATGGCCGCGTCGGCCGGCTTCTTCAGGGTGACGGTGCGGCCGCAGTTCTGCAGGCTGATCGCCGAGCCGTCGGCGCCCGATGCGGGATCGTCGCCGGAACAGGCGGAGACGGTGAGGACGGTGCCGGCGACGGCCAGGATCACCGCGTTCTTCAGGGTGCGCAATGCGACCCCCCTTTCCAGATACTCGTGGAACTTCGGGGTACGCCGCGGCCGGTCTCCTGGCTACACAGGACTGCCGGCGGTCGCACCTTCCCAGATGACGAGCACCCAGTGGCTGGAGTCCTGCACTCCCGGCGACTTCCGGACCTGTTCACAGTGGCGAGTACCGCGCCGGCTTCTCACCGGACTTCCCGAGCACCGTGACGTATCGCCCGAGTGTATCCGGGCACGGCCGGGACACTCGGGCGACCTCGAATCAGGCGGGGTCTTTGAAGTACACGAGCTGGTGCGTGGTCGCGAGGAGCACCTCGCCCGACCAGAGCTGTCCGTACTGGTCGAAGTGACCGTGCCCGAACCGGGCGGCGCGCGCCGTCGCGAGGACGTGTCCGGTTCCATGCGCCTCGAGTTCCTGCGCGGTGGCGTGGAAATACGTGGTCAGGGTGATGGTGCCCGCCGGCATGTAGGTTCCGTGCCGGAGAAAGACACGAGGGTAGAAGACATCGGTCATCGCGGTGAGCGCCGGGAAGTCGAGCGGCCGCTCGGGCCGGTCGCGCAGCCACAACGTCGACGTCGAGTCGGCGTCGTTCCTCCCGTCCATGCCGCCCGCGACGAACCGCTTGTCGTAGTTCTTGGCCCAGGCGATGAAGTCCACGTACTCGCTGACCTCGACCTCCTCGGCGGGCGGTGCGGCCGGAGGCGTCGGCTCGGTGTCGGACCAGGTGTCACGGGCGACGCCGAAGACCGCGGTGCCGGTGGCCGCCACCTGTCCGGATTGGCTGATCGTCACCACCCAGTGCTGATTGGTGCGGTTGGTCCGGACGGGCCGCAGGTCGAGATCCCACTGTCCTTCGGCGATCGGTGCCGCGTAATTGATGGTCAGCGCGAGCGGATCGCCGAGGACGTCGGGCCGCTGCTGGATGCCGTTGACGACGGTCGCGGCCGTGATGCCGCCGAACGGGCCGACCATGTTGTTGTACGCGGGATGCGTCTGCGCGCGGACCACATGGTCCGACGCCGTGGGCGTGAGGGCGATGGCCTCATCGAAAACGTGAGTCATGCGTCGACGGTAACAGAACGATCGTTCTACTCACGCGTACCCTGGGTGCATGGCAACACTCCCCGTCCGCGACCGACTGCTCCTGTCGGCGACTCAGCTGCTCCGGAGCAAGGGAGCCGACGGATTCGGAATGTCGGAGCTCATGGAGCACAGCGGCGTGGCGCGGCGCTCGATGTACCAGCACTTCCCCCGCGGCAAGGCGCAACTGCTGGAGCAGGCCACCGACGAGGCGGCCAGGCACGCCTCGTCGCGCCTCGCGGCCGCACTGTACGGCCGGACCGCTGTGGCGGGTCTGATCGTCATCGTGGACGAGTGGAAGCAGACCCTGGTGCGCCACGACTACCGCCTCGGCTGCCCCCTGGTGGCCGCCTCCACCTCCGCCGCGGAGTACCCGGGTGCGGCCGAGCGCGCCGCCACGGCTTTCCAAACGCTGGCGGGCCAGATCGCCGCGTCCTTCGAGGCCGACGGACTGGCCGCGGACGCCGCCCGACGCGCCGGCGACATGCTGGTGGCAGCCCTCGAAGGCGCCATCATCACCTCTCGCGCCACCCGTTCCACCGCACCGCTCGACGCCTTGTCGGCACACATCCGCGAGACGTGGGGCTGAGCCCTCCGATATTCGGTCGACAGACCTCCGCCAGCCCTGTACAAAAGTACATGTACATTCGTACAGAATTGTGAGGGAGTCATGGCCAAGCACGACCCGGAGGCACGGCGGGCGGCGATTCTCGCCGCGGCGGCGGATCTGGTGGTCGAACTCGGACCGGCCGCGCTGACGCACCGCCGCGTCGCCGAGCGTGCGGGTGTGCCGTTGGGATCGACGACCCAGTACTTCACCTCCATCGACGACCTGCGCACCCAGGCCCTGGAGCGGCTCGCCGCGGAGGTCGACGAAGACCTGGCCGCCGTGCGGAGCAGCCTGGTCGCGGCCGGCGGGTCAGCGGAAGCGCTGGTGGATCAGATTCACGACTACCTCGCCGACAGCCGCGCCGTCGCGGCCGACGTCTCGCTGATGTCGGCGGGCCTGTTCGATCCCGAACTGCGCGCGCTGTCGCTCCGCTGGCAGACCAATCTCGTCGAGATCTTGAGCGATTACGTCGGACCCGACAACGCGCTCGCCCTCGCGATCGTCTCCGACGGCGTCGTGATGCACGCGGCATTGCACAACACCGTCGTCTCCAAAGACTTCCTGCACACTCTCGTCGCGCCGTTCATGGCGCAGAAAAGACAACCGTGATGACTGCCTCACCCACCACGGGGAGCACCGGCTACTCCACCGTCCGCGCCTGGCTCGCGACCGCTGTGTTGAGTGCGAGCCTGCTCGTGATCGTGATGGATATGACGATCCTGAACATCGCTCTTCCCGCGATGTCGGCCGACTTGGAGCCCACCGCCTCCCAGCTGCTATGGATCGTCGACGTCTACTCGCTGGTGCTCGCCGGGCTGCTCGTCCCGGCCGCATCGTTGGCCGACCGCTGGGGACGCAAGCGGATGCTGTTGGCCGGGTACGCCGTCTTCGGCGCCGCATCGCTGCTCGTCCTGGTCGCCGAGTCGGCGACCGCGGTGATCGCCATCCGCGCCCTCCTCGGCATCGGCGGCGCGTTCATCATGCCGACCACACTGTCGACGATCCGCGTCCTGTTCACCGACGCGCGCCGGCGGGCGCGCGCACTCGCGGTGTGGTCGTCGGTCGCCGGTCTCGGTGCGGCGATCGGCCCGCTGGTCGGCGGTTTCCTGGTGGAGCACTTCTCCTGGCAGTCGGCTTTCCTCGTCAACGCTCCGCTGATGGCGCTGGCCGTGGTCGCCGGGGTCTTCCTGCTCCCCGAGTCGCGGTCGGCCGACCCGGGAGTCTGGGACTGGCTGGGCATCGCCCTCTCGTTCTCCGGCATGGTGCTCCTGATGTGGTCGGTGAAGCACTTCGGTGCCGAATCGAGTCTGCTGGTCCCCGAGGGCTGGGCCGCGTTCGCCGCAGGAGTGCTGCTGCTGACCGTCTTCGTCCGCCGCAGTCTGCGCCAGGACCGGCCGATGCTCGACGTCGGGCTGTTCCGCAGCCGCGTCTTCACCGGCGGTATCGCCGGCGCCCTCGGCTCGATGTTCGCGATGGCCGCGGCCCTGCTGCTGCTCGCCCAGTGGCTGCAGTCGGTGGAGGGCAGTTCACCGATCCGTGCCGGCCTGCAGCTGGTCCCGCTCGCTGTCGCCTCGGCCGCCGCCTCGCTCGCCGCACCGCGTCTGGCCGAACGCGTCGGTCCGCGAATCGTCATTGCCGGCGGCATCGCGGTGGCCGGCATCGGCATGATCGCCGTGTACCTGATCCCCGGAGAGCTGCACTACGCGTCGGCCGTCGTGTCGTTGATCCTGGTGGGTGTCGGCATCGGATCGCTGGCGATCGGCTCGGCGCTGATCATGTCGGGCAGCCCCGAGAACCGCGCGGGCAACGCCGCCGCGATGGAGGAGACCTCCTACGAACTCGGCAGCGTCATCGGTGTCGCGCTCCTCGGCAGCGTCGCCGCGGTGCTCTATCGCAGCCGGCTCGACGAGTCCGGCGCGCTGGACGACCTCGATCCCCGATTGCACGACGCGGCCCGCGAGTCGATCGGGTCCGCGGCGGGCGTCGCCGATCAGCTGCACATGCCGAACCTGGCACAGCAAGCCGGTACCGCGTTCACCGATTCGCTGCAGATCACCAGCCTCACCGGCGGTCTCATCATGCTGGCGGTCGCCGCGGCGGTGTACGCCCTGGTTCCCGCGGGTACGCGTATCGACGCCGAGGTGGTCGAGGGATGAGCCGGGCTCGGGGTCATCTCCCCGTGACGATCTGAAAACGCGTGCCGGGCTCCGGTCGCGGAAGGTCGTCGCGACCGGAGCCCGATGGTAGATTCGCCGCGTGTCGACGGCGAGGTCTCTCCCCGAACCGGTCCGCGGACGGCTCAGTGACGGACGCGAGATACTGCTGTTCGACGACGGCGAGGCCTCCGTCCTGCGCCCCGACCGCCGCGACCTGCCGACGGATCGCGGTGCGACGACCGTCCGCCGAGACCCCGTCACGAACGACTGGGTGATCGTGGCGCCCGCGCGCCAGGACCGTACCCATCTGCCGCCGCGGCGGCAGTGCCCGCTGTGCCCCGACCCGGAGGGTCTCCGAAGCGAGATCCCAGCGTCGGACTACGGGGTGGCGGTGTTCGAGAATCGCTTCCCGTCGCTCGCCGCACCACCGGAGCATGCCGGTGCCGGAGCGTCGCCGCCGGCGAGCGACGATCCGCTGCGGACCGAGATTCCGGGCACCGGCCGCTGCGAGGTGGTCTGCTTCACCAGCGACCACGACGGTTCGTTCGGCGCACTCCCCGAACGCCGCGCCCGCCTGGTCCTCGACGCTCTGGCGCACCGGACCGCCGAGCTCATGGCGTTGGACGGCGTGCGCGAGGTCCATTGTTTCGAGAATCGCGGCGAGGAGATCGGCGTGACCCTCGGTCACCCGCACGGCCAGATCTACGCCTACCCGTTCCGTACCCGACGCACCGAATCGATGCTGCGGTCGGCCGGTCGGTATCGGCGCGAGCACTCCGCAGACCTCTTCGAAGCGATCCTCGCCCGCGAACTCGAAGACGGCGAGCGAATTCTCCTGTCGACCGCGCACACCACCGCGTTCGTACCGTTCGCGGCGCGCTGGCCGGTGGAGGTGCACGTCTACCCGAACCGGCACGTCCGCGGTCTCGGCGAACTCACCGACCGGGAGGCCGACGACCTCGCGCGGACCCAGCTCGCGGTCCTTCGAGCCTGCGACGCCCTGTACGACGCCCCGCTGCCCTACGTCGCGTCGTGGCATCAGTATCCGGCCGACGCGGCCGAGGGCTACCTGCACGCCGAGATCTTCTCGATCCGCCGCAGCGCCCACAGACTCAAATACCTGGCCGGGTCCGAGTCGGCGCGCGATGCCTTCATCACGGACAAGACCCCCGAGAACATCGCCGAGCAATTGCGTGCGGCGCTCGGCCGACAGGCGGACCATGGCAGACATGCCTGAGGGATCGGCCGGCAGCACCTCGCCTCCCGGACCGCGGTCGCGGGAGCCGGAGGTGCGCGCATATGCGCCGGGCCGAGTCAATCTGATCGGTGAGCACACGGACTACAACGACGGGCTGGCGCTGTCGATCGCGCTGCAGCTCGGGACCACGGTGAGCTTCCGGCCGGACCCGGCCGCCGAATCGGTCGTCGTCTCCTCCGACCTCGCGCCCGGCCGGGCCGGCGTGCCCATCGACACCGCTCCCGACGATGACGCGGCGCACGGCACCCGGGTGACCGGCTGGGCGTCGTATGTGGCGGGCTGTGTCTGGGCGCTGCGCGAACACGGTGTCCGGGCGCCCGGCGGGCGCATGGCGATCCGCTCCGATGTGCCGGTCGGAGCGGGACTGTCGTCGTCTGCCGCTCTGGAGTGCGCGGTGCTCCACGCGCTGGCCGCCGCGGCCGAGGCCACCGTCGACCGGCGCACCCTCGCGCTGATCGCCCAGCGCGCCGAGAACCGATACGTGGGCGCCCCCACCGGTCTGCTCGACCAGTTGAGCAGTCTGTACGGCGCCGACGGCACCGCTCTGCTCCTCGACTTCCGCTCACTGCAGGTGACGCCGGTGCCGGTGACTCTGGGCGGCGCGGTGCTCCTCGTCATCGATTCGCGGTCCCCGCACCGGAACGCCGACGGCGAGTACCGGAGGCGACGAGCGGCGTGCGAGGACGCCGCCCGCCGCCTGTCGGCGCCCAGCTTGCGCTATGTCCGAGATGACGGCTGGCGAGCACTCCGCGGCGACGAACTGCGGCGCCGCGCCAGGCACGTTCTCACCGAGAACCGACGGGTCCGGGACGCAGCACAGGCGTTGCGCGACGGAGACTGCACGCGTTTCGGAGAACTGATGAATCAGTCGCACCACTCGATGCGCGCCGACTTCGAGATCACCACACCCGGCATCGACCGCATCGCGGAGACCGCCCGCGACCTCGGCGCCTTCGGGGCCCGGATGACCGGCGGAGGATTCGGCGGCAGCGTCGTCGCCCTGGCACCGGCCGAGGCCGCGATGCGGATCGAGAGCACGTTGCCGGGTCTCGTCGCCGATGCCGGCGATCCGCGTCCGACGGTGATCCGTGTCCGTCCGGGCGCGGGAGCCGGTCCGGTGATGGCACAGTGACACTCATGAGCACCGAACAGGCGGCGATCGCGCGCCGCGCCTACGAGACTCTTGAACCCTTCCACGTCCTCGCCTACTTCAATCCGGGCCTCGGCGACGCCCAGACCGACCTCGGGCTCGACGGCCACGCGTTCTACGTCGGCGCTCGCGGCGCCCCGATGGGCGAAGCCACGGGAGCGGTCGTAGCCGCCGCTTTCTACAACTTCTCACCCGCGCTCATCGAATCCGCATGGGACCGCGCTCGGGCCGTCGGCCTCGAGAAGGTCGCCGAACGGCGGTACGCGATGCTCGACGAGCAGTACCGCGCCATCCTCGGCGACGCGTGCGAGCGGATCACGCCGCTGCTGCCCGAGTACGAGAAGGCGGTCGGAGGACTGCCCGTCTCCGGTCGGCCCCTGGGCGCGGCGTGGGCGTCCACCCCGATTCCCGACGCGCCGCATCTCGCCCTCTGGCGTCACTTGTCGGTACTCCGGGAATGGCGCGGCGACAACCACATCGCCGAGCTGATCGGCCACGGTCTGGACGGGATCGACGCCGGCGTCTTCCACGAGGCCGCATTGCCCGACCCGACCGTCCGTCGACGGGTGATGGGGCATCGGTTCTTCCTACTCACCCGCGGGTGGTCGGAGGACGACTGGGACGCCTCCGTCGACCGACTGGCGCGGCGCGGTCTCGTCGAGATCGGCGACGACGGACACCGCCTCACTTCGGCGGGCTTCGACCTGTATCAGGACATCGAAGCACGCACCGACCTACTGACCGGCGCGAGTCTGGGCACCGACGTCGCCGACCTCATCGAGCGCACTCGCCCCTTCGTCAAGCCGGTGCTCGACGCCGGCGTGCTCCCCGGTACGTCGAAGAAGTCCTGACGAGCGCCTCCCAGGCCCTCCCCAGGCTGGTTGAGCGAGCGTCCTCCTCAGGCTTGTTGAGCGAGCATCCCTCCTCAGGCTCGTTGAGCGAGCGAAGCGAGTCGAAACCCCAGACCCCGCCCAGCACCCCCGCAGGCTCGTTGAGCGAGCATCCCTCCCCAGGCTTGTTGAGCGAGCGAAGCGAGTCGAAACCCCCTCTACCCCTTCAGATTCGCCGCCAGCCAGTCGACGGTCTGCATGCCGAACAGGTCAGTGCCCCAGCCGTACATGTCGGTGATGAACTTGACCATGCTGCAGTCCGTCGGCTGGTAGTCGACGCGAGCGCCTCGGCTGCGCCACGCTCGGACCAGCTTGCGCGAATCCGCAGCCGGTACCAGCGACATCGGCGAGTCGTCGGCCACGCACGACGCGACGAGTGTGCGCACGCCCTTCGCTGCCGTCCCCTGCCCCATCACGTTGTCCCGGTAGGCGCGCTGGAACGCGGGAATCGTCGCAGGCGACTCATTCCCCTTGAACAGCGTGTTCAGCGGTACCAGCGGCAATGTGAAGTACGCGGGCGTCTGGCACTGGGTCCGGTAGTAATCGGCCACAGCGCGTCCCGCATCCGTGAGGTGGTCGTCGATCCGCATGTCCGGGTAGTGCGGCTCCAGGCCCAGAAGGGTCGCCATCGCGAAACCCGAACCGACGGAGCCGTCGGCGGTCGCGATGAAGTTCCGGTAGTTCGGAACCATTCCCTCGAGCACCGCGGCCTTGATGTTCAGTTCCGGCGCGTACTGATCCTTCATCTCCAACGCGTGACCGGTGCCGACACCGCCGCCGGCGATGCCGAACATGCCGATCGGAGACGATGCGGACAGGCCGGCATCGCGGACCGCGAGCGCGGCGCGCACCGCGTCGAGACTGGTGCGGGCGTTGTACTTTCCGGCGAACACGCCGTGCGGGCGCGGGTCGCCGTTGTTACCGACGTCCGACATCACGACGGCGTACCCCTTGCCGAACAACTGTGCCAGCGGCCCGAGGGCCGACCACGAGGCGCCGTCGATCGGATCGCCACCGGTCCACATCACCGACGGATGGCAGTTGGCGCCCACGCTGTCGTTGGCCATCTGGTAGCTGACGATCGGCCGCGTGGCGTTCTTGCGGCCGTCGCGCGGGATCATGATCAGCCCGGTGCTGATATCGGGCTCACCGTCGAGCGCCGTGGTGACGTACATGATCTTGTACGCATCCACGTCGCCCGGGCGGAAGCCGGCGAACTGGATGGCCACGGGCTCGGCCTTCAGCAGCGTCCCGGCCTTCTCCGACCCCGTGAGTCGCGGCTCCTTGTAGAACGGGTCGGTGGACTGCAGCGGCTTGAGGATCTCGTCGGGCGTACCCATCCGGCCGTGCTGGAAGGTCCCGAGTACGAAACCGTTGAAGACCTCGCCGAGTTGCGGAGTGCGGTTCGGCGGTCCGGCTGCGGCCGGCGCGGCTGTGAGGGAGGCACCGACGGTCAGGGCGCTCAGCAGTGCGACCGCCGCGACGATCCAACGCTGCGCTTTCATCGGACCTCCACCTTCAGCGTGTCGAGCGCCGACTGCATCATCGGCAGGAGATTGAAGATGGGGCGGTGCTGCTCCATCTGCGGATCGGCCGGCATCACCAGTTCTCGGCGCAGGTCCGGCCAGCGGTTCTCCACCTGGAATCGGTACTTCGGCAGCAGTTCGTGGGTGATGTAATCCCATCGCTCGTCGAAGACCGACCAGTTCCACGACGGCAGCGGCACGGTCGCGGTGACGGTCCGCCCGTCGGGCGTGGTCCCCGTCAGCTTCAGCGGCTTGTACGAGCGCAGCGGAAGGACTCCGGCCACCGACGGCGACCCGGCGAGGGTGCTCGCGTAGGTCATCGCCTCACCGACGTCCCCGCGGTAGGCGCGGACCGTGTCCCACTGCTCGTTGATGATCTCGCCCTGCTCACGCCTGAGCAGGCGCGCATTGCCCGCCGCGATCCCGTCGAGCGTCTTGCTCGCGACATCCTCCCACGCCTTCATGACGTCGGCGGGGAAGAGTCCCGCTCGGTACATCTCTCGCAGTGCCGACAGTCCGCCGGTCACGTATGCGCGGTGCATCGGCATCAGGTCGCTGAAGATGTTCTTCTGCATCACGAGGATCGAGCCCTGCACGTACTGGAGGTCGGCCGGCGTGAGGGTGGCGCCGACGCGGGCCAGCGCGCGCAGACCCTTGGGGAGCTTGTCGATCATCGTCGGTCCGAACGCCCTGTTGGTCTCGGTGACGATGGCGTTCGCCACCGGTGCCAACCGCGTGAACTCGTAGACGTCGGTGGCCAGCTCGAAGTCGAGGAGCCCGCCGCCGAAATCGGCACCGACGAGCCCGCCCATCCCGGCCCACTGGAGTTCGCGGTGCTTGAGCTGCAGGTTCTTGTAGAACTGGTACGACTTCGTGAGGTTTCCGCGGTTCGCAGTCACTCCCGCGCGCGGGTTCCACGACTTGAGGTCGATTCCCGCCGCCACTGTTGTGTCGGCCAGCCAGTACTGAAGCACCAGGGCCTGGTACGACGTAGGCGCGACCCCTCGTTCACGCGCCTCGTCGAGCAGGTTCTTGAGGACCTTCGGGTCGGTGGGGAGTGCCGGGTTGACCCCGCCGGGACCGTGATCCGCATGGCGATTGACCAACGGCAGATCCAGGTACCGATCCAACTCTCCGGCGGCCGACGCGGGCGGCGCAAGGACGGCCGATCCGGCCAGGGCCACCACCAGAGCCGCTGCCGTCAGAACGACGGCCCTCCAGCCGATCGTGCGAATTGAACGCATCGGTCACCTCCTGCGACTCGAGGCCGCACCGATCACGCGAGCCTGTCCGGCTCGCTGGTCCGGGATAGTGAATCACCGCGTTGTCACAACGACAAATGGCACGATCCGTCTCGACCTGCAGGTCAGAGCGCGATGAATCTGATAACGGTGCAGGTCCAAACCGTGTGCAGCGGCCCCGAACGACGGATTCGGGCGGGTCGCGGGAGCCGGTCGTCACACCACAAATCGCTCGATCGGGTGACACGCCGCCCGCCGGAGCCGCCCATCGCCGCGGTGCGATAGTGGAGTGTATGGCACTGCGTCCCGACCAACTCCTCCCCCTCGCCGGTTACACGGTCGTGACTCTCGAACAGGCCGTCGCCGCGCCGCTCGCGTCCCGCCATCTGGCCGATCTCGGCGCCCGCGTCATCAAAGTGGAACGGACCGACGGCGGCGATTTCGCCCGCGCCTACGACGACGCCGTGCACGGCACCGGCGCGCACTTCGTGTGGCTGAACCGCGGGAAGGAATCCATCGCCGTCGACCTGAAGTCGGACGAGGGGCGCAAGGTGGTCCGTGCGCTGATCCGCGACGCGGACGTCTTTCTGCAGAACCTGGCGCCGGGCGCAGCGGCGCGGCTCGGCCTGGGGGCCGATGAGTTGCGCGAGGGTCACCCCGAGTTGGTCACGGTCGATCTGTCGGGCTACGGCCGAGGCGGTCCGTTCGAGCAGCGCAAGGCGTACGACATGCTCATTCAGGCCGAGAGCGGCCTCATCTCCATCACGGGTACACCGGAGCATGCCGCCAAGACCGGGATTCCGACCGCCGACATCGCCTCCGGTATGTACTGCGCACAGGCGGTTCTCGCGGCGCTCCTGCGTCGCTGCCGCACCGGAGTCGGAGCGGCGGTCGAGGTCTCGATGCTCGAATCGACCGTCGAATGGATGGGACATTCGCTCTACACGCAGATGTACACGGGCGTGCAGCCGCCGCGGATGGGCGTGAGTCATGTGTCGATCGCGCCGTACGACTCGTACCCCACCAGCGACGGACAGATCTTGATCGGCGTTCAGAGTGAAGGAGGCTGGAAGGCGCTCACCACAGTGTTGGGCGTCCCCGAGCTGACGACCGACCCGCGATTCTCCACCAATATGAAGCGAGTCGAGAACCGGGCGGCGTGCGACGCCGCAGTGGCGCAACGGACCAGGCTGTGGACCACTGCGGAGCTCGACGCGAAGCTTTCCGCCGCGGGTGTTCCGGCAGCCCAGATCAACGAGCTCGAACAGGTCGCCGAGCATCCGCAGCTCTCCGCACGGGATCGCTGGCGCACTGTCGGTACCGAGTTCGCGCAGGTCAAGGCACTACTTCCGCCGGTCACATTCGATGACGTCGAGGCGGCGATGGGCGACGTTCCGGCACTCGGCCGCCATACAGCCGCGCTGCTCGCGGAACTCGGCTACGACGAGCAGGACGTGCAGCGGATGTCGGCCGCCGGTGTTGTTCGCGTCGGCGACTGAGAATCGAACGTAGGTCGATCGCGTCAATGTTGTTTGTCATAGGTGGGTGATAGCTTTCAGGTAGGTCAAGAAAACATGGTGTGACCAGCCGAAACACTCGGGGGAGGTGGCAGCGATGACCGATCCGATCACCGATTCGATCGCGACTGTCGTCGCCACCGGCGCGCTGCCGGAGCAGCCCGCCGAACTACTCGCCCTGATCGATGCCGCGGCGGTCAAACTCGCCGAGACCTCCCTGTCACCGGAGACCGAACCGGAACTGCTGGCCCACACACAGACCGCCGAACGCATCCGGCGACGCTGGGACGGCATCTCCGCCGCGCTGCTGGTGGAGGTCTCCGACCGCAACGCGCACCGCACCGCCGGCTATCTGAATCCGCACCAATACCTCTCACAAGGGCTGCGGCTCGGAACCCGCGAAGCCGGTCGACGGCTGCGGATGGCTGAGGCGATCGGCGAGTTCTCCAACTTTCAAGGGCAGACGCTGCCTCCGCGCAAGCCGGCTACCGCCGCCGCGGTGGCGGCCGGGACTGTCGGCGCCGAACACGCGTTGGTGATCTCGGGCGTTTTGGCGAAAGTGCCCGGCTGCATCTCGCCGGAAGTCAAAGCCCGTGCTGAGGCGGAGTTGGCCGAGGCTGCGGCCGGGTTGAATCCGGATGATCTGGGCAAGGTCGGCGACCGCCTGCTCGCTCACCTGGACCCCGACGGGCAGGAAAGCGATCACGTCGACCGGCAACGCCAACGCGGAATCAGCATCCTCCCGCAAGACCGCCAGTTGATGAGCAAAGTGCGCGGCGCGATGACTCCGGAGTTGCGGGCGAAGTTCGAGGTGATCTTGACCGCCTGGGCCGCACCCGGGATGAACAATCCCGCCGACCCGGATTCGCCGACTGGAACCATTGACGCCGACGGCATCGACGCCGAGGCTTTGGCGGCGGCGCGGGGTCGGGATCTGCGCAGTGCCGCTCAGCGCACACACGATGCGTTGCTGGCGTTGTGTGATTACGTTCTCGCCCACGGTGGACTCGGTGCACCGAGCCGGATACCGGCGGAGTTGGTCATCACCGTCACCGACCAGGAACTCGCCGCCCACGCCGGAATCGCGTTGACCGCGACCGGCACCCGCATTCCGATCGGTGAACTCGTGCGGCTCGCTGCCGAGGCTGTGCCGCATCTGGCGGTCTTCCGCCATCACACCAGCGAAGTCCTCTACCAAGGCCGCGGTGCACGCTTCGCGAGTAAGGCGCAGCGGTTGGCGTTCGCCCGCGACCGCGGCTGCACCGCCCCCGGCTGCGACCGCCCCTTCGCGCAAACTCAGGCCCATCACGCACCGGACTGGATCACCCCGGGAGGGCGCACCGACATCGACGCCCTCGGCGCCGCGTGCGGGCGCCACAACCGCGCCGTCGGCACCAACCGCGGCCAATGGGAGACCACCATCCTCACCGACGGACCCGATGCCGGACGCATGGGCTGGCGACCGGCCACCACCGACCAACCCTGGCGCCTGAACCCCATCCACCACGCCGGACAAGCACGGCACCTGCACCCGCCAGAACTGCATCGGCAAGAATCGGGCCCACCGCCGGCGCATCCGCCGCCTCGGACTCCACCGCAGGAGTCACAAGCTCCCCCGGCAGATTCCGAATCTGCCCAGTCACCCCACGCCGCGGCCTGACGCGTCCTCCCAAGGTGCGCCGCGCTTCTAAGCTGCAATCGACACACCCGCCGACCAGGGAGCACATCGCATGGAACTGACGACGCTGACGCACGAGAACGAAGACGGCATCCTCACAGTCCGGCTCAACCGCCCCGACCATCTCAACGCCTTCACCGTCGAGATGGCGCAGGAATTGGAGCACACCTTCCGTTCGGTCAACGATGACGACTCCGTTCGGGCTGTCATCGTCACCGGCAACGGACGTGCGTTCTGCGCCGGCATGGACCTGGCGACCGAGGGCGACAATGTGTTCGGGCTCGACGGCGCCAAGCGGCCCACGCTCGCGGACATGGCCGATCTGGATGATCCCGGAATCGCGCGGATTCGCGACATCGGCGGGCGGGTGACGCTCGCGATCTACGCTTGCCGCAAACCGGTGATCGCGGCCGTCAACGGCGCCGCAGTCGGCATCGGCGCCACGATGACGCTGCCGATGGACGCTCGACTCATATCGACCAAGGGCCGGATCGGCTTCGTGTTCGGACGTCTCGGCATCGTTCCCGAGGCGGCGTCATCGTGGTTCCTCCCTCGAGTGGTCGGCCTCCCGAAAGCGCTCGACCTGGTGTACCGCGCCGACATCCTCGATGCGCAGAGCGCACTCGACGCCGGCCTGGCACAGAGCGTCCACGAGCCGGAGGATCTGCTCGACGCTGCGCGCTCGCTCGCCGACTCCTGGACTCAGGGCCGTTCGCCGGTGGCCGTCGCGCTCGCCCGCCAGATGCTGTACCGCAACGCGGCGCAAGAACATCCGACAGAGGCCCATCGCATCGATTCGCTCGCGATGTTCTACACGAGCATCGGCGACGGCGACGACGATGTTCGAGCCTTCCTCGAGAAGCGACCGGCCGAGTTCGATTCGAAGGCGTCTCGGATGCCGGAGTTCTATGACGAGTGGACGCGGGAGTAGCGCCTCACTCGGCCACGGTCACCGTCGTGCCGACCTCGGCCCAGTCGTAGAGATGCTTCATCTCTGGTCCCGGAACGTGGACGCATCCGCGAGATCCCGCGGTCTTGAAGGCTTCGCGGTCGCCGAACGCCGTCTTCTGCCACGGTGCGTCGTGGAATCCGAAGTCACCGAAGAACGGCAGCCAGTAGCGAACATGGTCTCGGTAGCCGGGTCCGACGAGGTCCCGATTCGTCTCTCGGCTCTGAACGGTCCAGGTGCCGGTCGGCGTGCCGTCACCGCGCGCGACGTTCCCCGTCGTCACCGGTGACGACGACACCGGACGTCGCCCGTCGCACATCCACATGGCTTGCTGGGACAGACTGACTCGGATCAGTCGTCGTCCGGGCGCGTTGGTCCGGCACTCGGCACTTCCTGCTGCGCGAATGGCGGCGGGATCGGAGATCGTGCTCGCCGGAACCGCCGCGGCATGCGTGGCGGGCTGCACCGCGGCAGAGTTCGTGTTCCACGTCAGATGGAGAAGCAGCGCCACCGTCACCACCAGTGCCGCGGTCGCCAGGGCGAGCGGCGCCGCGTACCCGCGCACACCGCTGCGCAGTCGGTTGCCGCTCGCCACTTCCGCCACCCTGGTCTCCTCGCACTCGCGATGGCCCAGGGTAGCTATTCCGACTCCTGCTCGGATAGGACCTGCACCTCACGGACGCCGTCGATCTCGGCGAGAGCCGCGACCAACGCCTCCGTCCTCGCTCCCCCGGCCACCTCCAGGATCAGTGCGGCGGTGCCGTCGACTTCCACGTCCTGAGGCCGGGCCTGCCGTATCGTCCACCCGCCGCTGGTGATCGACTCGATGATCTGCCGCAGTAATCCGTGCCCGTCGGCGTAGGTGACTTCGATCTGCGATTCGGAGACCTGCCCGGGCAACAGTCGCGACAGGGCCCGCAGTCCATACGCCGTCACGAAGTGCAGCGCGGTCACCACCACGGCCAGCAGCCACAGGCCGGCGCCGGCCGCCATGCCGATCGCTGCGGTCTCCCACACTGAGGCCGCAGTCGTGAGGCCGCGCACCGCACCCCGGCGCGTCAGAATGATGCCCGCTCCAAGGAAGCCGATGCCCGACACCACCTGAGCGGCCACTCGCGACGGATCGACGACCACTTCGTCCGAAAGCACATTCATGAATCCGTACTTGCTGATCAGCATGAACAGTGCGGCGGAAGTGCCCACGATCGCCTGAGTGCGGAGCCCGGCACTGCGCCCGCGAAGCTGTCTCTCAAGCCCGATCAGCGCGCTGAGGACAAACGCGAGTACCAGCTCACCCACTTGGGGCCAGCCCTGCTGCTCCAACGCGTCAGCGAGTGCCATCGTCGTTCGACGGTACTCCCGGAGCAAGCGCACCGGAGTGGCGCTGAGAGATTCTGCCGACTGGTTCCACGTGAAACCGGCATCGGCACTCCCCGCGACGTCGTTACGCCCTCAGCTCGAGTCGGCGTCAAGCTACGCTGAGCCGCACCGTCAGGGAGTTCGACGAAGGGGGTCGGCCGTGGCTATGCCGGCATTGGGGCGAGCACGCAGCAAGGGCGGCGAGGTCGCGACCATCGAGTTGTTCTTCGACCTCGTCTACGTATTCGCGTTCAGCCAACTCGCATCGTTTTTCGCCGAGCACCTCACCGGCCGCGGGACCGTCGAGGTGATCGTCATGTTCGGCGGAGTCTGGTGGGTGTGGAACTACACCGCGTGGGCCACCAACTTCGTCGACCCAGCCCGCATCCCCGTCCGGATCCTGCTGGTCGTCCTCATGCTGTTGAGCCTGGTGATGGCCGCGTCCATCCCTGAGGCGTTCGGCGACCGAGGACCCCAGTTCGCCATCGCGCTGGCTGCGATGCAGGTGGTCAGGCCGTTGTTCATCGCGATTGCGATGCGCGGACAGCAGATCGGCCGCAATTACGCGCATCTGCTCGCATGGTCCGCCGTGGCCGCCGCGGTGTGGGTGATCGGCGCGTTCTGCGAACCCGACACCCGGCTGATCGTCTGGATCGTCGCCCTCGCCATCGACGTCGCCGCCCCGCTCCTGCGCACCTGGCTGCCGCGGTTCGGCGGAATCGACATGCGGATGTGGGAATTGACGCCCGCACATCTCGTGGAACGTAATCGGCTGATCTTCATCATCGCGCTCGGCGAGACGGTCCTTTCCATCGGGCGCGAGTTCATGCACATGGAATCGAGCCTGTACTCATTCGTTGCACTGGGGGTGGCGTTCGCCGTCCCGGTCGCCTTCTGGTGGCTGTATTTCGCCCACCATTCGGAGCGCACCGAACGACGGCTCGAAGAGGCCGACGATCCGACCGCCCTCGCCCGCGGAGGCTTCGCATATGCGCACGCCATCCTGGTCGGCGGCGTGATCGTGACCGCCGTCGGCACCGAGAAGATGCTCGCGCATCCCCACGATGAGACGACCACCGTCTACGCGCTGCTCCTCGCCGGTGGCCCGGCGCTGTTCTACATCGGCCTCGCGCTCTTCGTGGCGTCGATCGGCGGCCTGGACCGCTTCGAATCGACTGTCACGGCGTCAACCCTCGCCGTCCTGGCGGCAATCGGCGTTGTCGCCGCATCGACAGGTATCGAGCTCCTCGTGCTGGCCGCGCTGGTCGCTGCGATCCTCGCCGCCGGAGTCGCCTCCGCGTCCTGGCATCACCGGAACGACGCCGCGGTCGCGAAGTCCTGAGGCATTCGCACCCTCCCGTTTCCGCCGGCTGGCAGTCGCCGCACCCCACGTTTCGCGCAACCGCGACCCGGGAACCCCGTGCCCCAGGACATTGAACGGACACGGAAGGGAAGGGACCCGATGGTCTCGATACCGGCTCGATTGACGATGGCCTCACTGCGCGCGACGAGGAGCAAGAAGTTCTATGCAGACCCGGCGGTGATGACCGAGCGCCTCCCCCGGCACCAGCGCAAGAGCATGACCACGCCGCCGTGGCTGCCCACGGTGCAGGTCTCTCTCGAACACGTCGGCGACATGCGCTGCTACCGCATCGAACCGCGCGACGGTGCAGGCGACACCCGCATACTGCACCTTCATGGCGGTGGCTTCGTCGAGGAGCCGCAGCGCCATCATTGGCGGTTCCTCGCGTGGCTGGCGCGGGCCGCCGACGCCTCTGTGATCATGCCTATCTATCCGCTCTGCCCATCGGCGGATCACCGCACGATCATCCCGGCGGTGGCCGATGCGGCGCACACCTATCTAGCAGGCGCACCCGGGCCCACTGTGCTCTCGGGTGACTCCGCAGGCGGCCGACTGGCTCTCGAACTGTGCTGCGGTGATCGGAGATTGCGAACCGAACCGGACGCCGTCGTACTGCTCTCGCCATGGATTGATCTCACGGTCTCGATGCCGGAAGCCGACGCGATCGACCCCGATGATCCGGAACTCGGGATCGCCGGTCTGCGTCAAGCGGGACGGTGGTTCGCCGGGAACGCGCCGCCCACCGACTTCGGGCCCGTCGACGGCGAGCGACTCTCGGCGCTGCCCCCGACGATCGTCTTCACGGGCACACGCGACGTCCTCAACCCGGATGCCCGCGATTTCGTCGGCCGGGCGCGATCAGCAGGCGCCACGATCAGCCTCAAGGAGCATCCGGGCATGTTCCACAACTGGATCATGCACAAGATCCCGGAGGCCAGTCGGGCGCGCAGGGAACTCGAGGCCTTCATTTCCGAACGTCTCGAAGACGGAGGGTCGCACCTGCGGGGACGATCCACGACCTCGAAGGGGTCGATGCAGTGACTGTCAACGTGGTGGTCCCGGGCCTCAGCGACCGGCAGCGAGCCGAACTCGAGGCACTGCCCGGCGCCGACCAGATGCGGTTCCACAGTCTCCTGGACGTCGAGACGCTCACCGCCGCGCCTCATTTCGACCTCGAGTCGCTGCTCGACCGAGCCCGCGAAGAACTCGCGACGCTGGGCCGGGTGGACGCCATCGTCGCCCACTGGGACTTTCCGACCAGCATCCTGGTGCCGATCCTGGCCATGGAGAACTCGATACCGTCGCCCAGTCTCAAGAGCTTCCTGACGTGCGAACACAAGTACTGGTCTCGATTGATGCAGGCCGAGGCAGTACCCGAGTGCGTCCCGGATTTCGCGGCGTTCGACCCCTTCGACGACGACCCGCTGAGCGGAATCGAGGTGGCATTCCCGTTCTGGGTGAAGCCGGTGAAGTCGCACTCATCGCAACTAGGCTTCGAAATCCACGACGCTGACGAGTTCTACGAGGCGGTGGCCCAGATCCGCCGCGAGATCACGGTGATCGGCGACGCCTTCAATCAGGCGTTGGGCATGGTCGACCTACCTCCGGAGATCGAGCGCTTCAGCGGCAACAGCTGTCTTGCCGAGCAGATCATCTCGGGACGGCAGGTGGCGCCCGAAGGCTCAATGTACCGAGGAGAATTCATCACCCACGGCGTCTTCGACATGCGCAAGAGCTCCAACGGTCTCACCTTCGACCGACTGGACTACCCGGCGGGCTCGGTGGGCGACGAACTCATCGCCCGGATGCTCGACGTGAGCGAACGTTACCTGCGACACATCGGGTTCGACAACGGTTGCTTCAACGTCGAATTCATGTGGGACGACGAGATCGACAAACTCTGGGTGATCGAGGTCAACACACGAATCTCGCAGTCGCACAGTGAGCTGTTCCTGCGGGTGGACGGCACGTCGAACCACGAGTACGCCATCGATGTGGCTCTCGGGCGACGGCCCGAACCCGGCTCTCGGCGCGGCCCGTACCGGATGGCGTCCAAGTGTCTGCTCGGCCGCGCCGACGACGGGGTCGTGACGTCGACGCCGACCCAGCACGATCTGGCACGGCTGCGCGCAGAGGAACCGGGATGCACAGTCGAGGTGGATGTGCAGCCGGGCGATCGTCTCAGCGAACTGCCCAACCAAGACCCCTACCGCTACGTCCTGGCGACGGTGTACGTCGGCGGTCAGGAGGTGGACGATCTGGAGCAGGCCTACGAGCGAGCGTCGGAACTCTTGCCGTTCACGTTCGAGTGACCTACGGGGAGGATAGAGCATGGAGGTTGTCAACCGGTTCGACCGCCGCGTCGAAGTGATCGAGAACCTGTTCATCACGATGCATGACGGGACACGGCTCGCCGCCCGCGTGTGGATGCCGGAGGACGCGAACTCCGAACCGGTGCCCGCAGTGCTCGAGTACCTCCCGTACCGCAAGCGTGATGACACGCGTGAGCGTGACAGTCTGCATCACCCCTATATCGCCGGGCACGGATATGCGTCCGTGCGCGTCGACATCCGGGGCACCGGCGACTCCGACGGAGTGCTGCGGGACGAGTACCTGCCGAGCGAGCAGGAGGACGCCTGCGAAGTGATCGCCTGGCTCGCCGAGCAGCCCTGGTGCGACGGCAATGTCGGGATGATGGGCATCTCGTGGGGCGGTTTCAACAGCCTGCACGTTGCGGCGCGCCGACCACCGGCGCTGAGAGCGATCATCAGCGCATCCGCGACCGACGACCTCTACGTCGACAATATGCACTACATGGGCGGGTGCCTCCTCTCCGACAATCTCTCGGAGGCCACCGTCATGTTCGTCAATAACAGCCTCCCCCCGGATCCGGACATCGTCGGACCGCGGTGGCGCGAGATGTGGCGCGAACGACTGGAGGGCAGCGGTCTCTGGGCCGCGGAGTGGATCGAGCACCAGCATCGCGATGACTACTGGAAGCGCGCGTCCGTCTCGGAGGACTACTCACAGATCCAGGTGCCGGTGATGTCCGTCGGCGGCTGGGCCGACGGCTACACGAACGCCATCTTCCGCCTGCTGGAGAACCTCGACGTTCCGCGCAAGGGGCTCATCGGCCCGTGGGGTCATAAGTATCCGCACCTCGGTGTGCCCGGTCCGGCGATCGACTTCCTGAACGAGACCGTCCGGTGGTGGGATCACTGGCTCAAGGGCATCGACAACGGAGCGATGGACGGGCCGATGCTGCGGGCCTGGATGCAGGACAGCATCGCGCCGAACCCCGCGTACGACGAACGGCCGGGCCGCTGGGTCGGCGAGGACAGCTGGCCGTCGTCGCGCATCGACGATCACGAGTACGTACTCACTCGATACACGCTCGACGACTTCGTCGACAGCACCGAGGTGCGGCCGCGACCGTTGGCGATCCTGTCGCCGCTGTCGGTCGGTGGATCGGGCGGGAAGTGGGCGTCGTACGCCGCGACGCCGGACCTCCCCACCGACCAGCGCGACGAGGACGGCGGCGCACTCGTGTTCGAGACAGAGCCGATGGCACACGACATGGAGATCCTGGGGCGACCGACGTTGACCGCGGCGGTTGAGGCGGACAAGCCGGTCGCTCAGATCGCGGCCCGTCTCTCCGACATCGCCCCGAACGGAGAGGCCACCCGCATCACCTACGGTCTCTGCAATCTCACGCACCGGAATTCGAGCGCTGCGCCGGAGCCTCTGGAACCGGGAACCAAATACCGAATCGACGTCGAACTCAACGGACTGGCACAGCGTCTGCCCGCCGGGCACCGACTGCGGCTGTCGTTGTCCACCTCGTACTTCCCGCTCGCCTGGCCGCCGCCGGAGCCGGCGACCGTCACCGTCTACACCGGCGAATCCCGGCTCAGCGTCCCGGTGCGTCCTCCGCGTGACGCCGACGCCCTACTCAAGGACCTGGGTACGCCGAAGAGCGCGCCGCCGATGGCTCGCCGGAACCTGGAGTCGGGTCGGCACCATTGGCGCACCACCCGCGACCTCGCGTTCGGCACCACCACACTCGAGATCGAAGACGATCAGGGAACCACCCTGATCGAGGAGACCGACACCGCGGTGACGCGGTCGGCCACCGAGTGGTTCGAGTACCGGAACAACGACGTGACATCCGCGCGCGGTACCACGCGCACGGTGCGGCGCGTCGAACGCGGCGACTGGCGTATCGAGGTGAAGACGCACACCGTGCTCTCTTCGACGAGCAACGAATTCATTCTGACCGCCGAACTCGATGCCTACGAGCTCGACGATCGAGGCTCTCGTCGGGTGTACGCGGAGAGCTGGGATCGGCGGATTCCGCGTCGTCTCGTTTGATCTTGCGTCGAGCGGTCGTCTCCGAAGGCCCGGGCCCGGCTGCGGAGCGGTCAGGTCACCAGTGTGCGGCCGCGGCGCCAGGCGTCGCGGAAGGCGATCGACAATCGTTCCTCCACGGTCTGATGGGCGCGCATACCCGCGACCACCTCCTGCTCGCCGGGTTCGAAGGTGTCGAGGCCGGTTCGACGCACGTCTCCTGAAGGGCCTGCCTGTCCCTGCAGTTGCGCGAGATAGCGATGGATCGCGGCGTCGGCCGCTCCGAGCCGTTGCAGTCCGAGGAGGATGCCGGCGGACCTCGTCGTGGCGTTCACTTCCGCCGCGGTGGCACGGCCGACCGCAGCGCTGCGCCACGTCGGCCGTATTCGCACGCAATCGGTCAATACCAGCGGGCCGAGCGCCGCAGCCGGTGCCGTCGGCAGGTAAGCCAGATAGCCCGTGTCGAGCCCGAACGATTCGAGTACTCCGTCGAACACTTCCCGCTGCGACGACGAACCCCGCGGAGACAACAACGAGCCCACCGCGAAATAGTCGGCGAACTCCCGCAGATCGGCCACCTCGGCGAGATACCCGTCCAGCGCGAGAAAGGCGTCGCCGCCGGACGAGTGTGCGGGCTCGGTGCTCGGCACCCCGCGCGTCGAACCCCGAGCGCCGCAATACCTCGATGAGACCTTCGTGAAGAATCGATCTTCGAGGAGCAGGCGAATCTTCGTCAGATGCCGGTCCGAACAACGTTCCGAGTCGACCCCGTGCCACCCGCGGTAGTGGAGTTCGTGAAGAACCACGAGCGCGAGCATCGCGTCGTCGGACCACGCTTCGGAGAGACACACGGTCCGGTCGTACGAGATGACCGCCGCTTCGCGGTTCCGCCGAAGACAGTCGATCACCACGTCGGAGACCGGGCCTCGAGCGGCCGGGAGCAGCGGGCGGTCGACCGATGACGCGGCCCTCATCGGACTGAGGTGATCGTCGTGGCGACGGTTGAGCCCGTCGACGCCGTGCGCAGACCGTTGTGAACGACCACGTCGCGATCGGCGAGGTGACCGGAGGTCAATCGGCGTCGAGCCGGCGATCCAGGAACCGATCCCAGTGCGGTAGAAGCCATATCGTCACTCCTGTCCACCTCGTCCCCGACACGGGGAACCTGGTATCGGATACCCGACTGTGACGTGGATCAAACTCCGGGCCACAGGATGGTTGATCCCGGCCTCACGTGGGTATCCGTCCGGCATGAACAGCAGGCCGGACGCCGCGCGCAGAGATGCGGAGAAGCGCTGGGGCCACCCGAAGGACTTGAGGTCGCCGGCGCTGTTCCTCGGCGCCGTTGTGGTGATCGCATTGGGTGTACTGGTCGCCTTCGTGATCGGCGGCGCCCCGATCGGTTTGGCGGCCGCCGTCCCCGGAGTCCTGGGGGTGGGCGGCCTCGTCGCTCTGGCGATGGCCTTCCGTGCATACCGCCGTGGACGCAGCTGGGTGGAGTGGCAGGGCGTCGGTTGGCTGCTGCTGACCATGATGCTGCCGGCGCTGATCCTGCCTTTCATGGCCGCCTCGGCGCCCTGAACAACGGCTCGGGTGGATGATCGTGCCGGTGGAGTCGCTGTGCGGTACCGCTCGGTTGTCGCGCAGTTCGCCGGGATCCCGAGAATCTCCGAGACGTGGCCGAGGACTCCCACACCACTCGGTAGACGTGTGGTGATCCTGGCATCTCTCAGGAGTTCGGCGCACTCGACACCGCGAATTCCGGATGTGCAGTCTTCGCCCTGGGATGGTCACCCGTTGCCGGTGAGTGGTTCCACTGAGTCCGATCGTGCGGACCTACGGTGAAGCCGAACCGGCGGTTTATGAGAGGAAATGATGTCATCCAATTCACGCGAGGCGACGGCCACCATCATCGCGCAGAACGCCGCACTTCGAGAACGGCTTCCGTTCTCTGACACGCAGGATTTCGAGGACGCCATCGCGGTCTGCTCGGCAAGCGCGTTCCGAATGCGATCAGGAACGCCGAGGGAACCGTGGTGTGGGACAACGACACCTACGACTTCCTGCAGGGCGAAGCCCCCGACACCGCGAATCCGAGCCTGTGGCGACAGTCGCAGCTGAACTCGATCCAGGGCCTCTTCGAAGTCGTTCCTGGGATCTACCAGGTTCGCGGGTTCGATCTTTCCAACGTCACTTTCATCGAGGGCGACACCGGTGTTCTGGTCCTCGACCCGCTGGTGACCGAGGAGACGGCCGCGGCCGCACTGGAGTTGTACCGCGAACACCGCGGCGACCGGCCCGTCACCGGCGTGCTCTACACCCATCCGCACGTCGACCACTTCGGCGGTGTTCGCGGCATCGTGAGTCAGGAGGACGTGGACTCGGGCCGAGTTCCGGTCATCGCCCCCGAGCACTTCACCGAGCACGCCGCGTCGGAGAACGTCTACGCGGGCACTGCCATGGCCCGCCGATCTGCGTACATGTTCGGTGCAGCCCTCGCTCGCGGCCCCCAGGGCGCCATCGGAACCGGTCTGGCGCAGACCGTCGCCACCGGCAACATCACTCTGATCGCGCCGACACTCGACATCACCACCACCGGCCAGGAAGAAGTCGTCGACGGCGTCCGAATGGTCTTCCAGATGGCGCCGGGCACCGAGGCGCCGGCCGAGTTCCTGGTCTACTTCCCCGAGCACAAGGCGCTGTGCGCGGCCGAGGACGCCACCCACACGCTCCACAACCTGCTGACTCTGCGTGGCGCGCTGGTGCGTGACCCGCATGCGTGGGCCGGATACCTGACCGAGACCATCGACCTGTGGGGCGGCGAGGCCGAGGTGGTCTTCGCCTCTCATCACTGGCCGACGTGGGGCAACGAGCGCGTGGTCAAGTTCCTCTCCGAGCAGCGCGACCTCTACGCCTACCTGCACGACCAGTCGCTGCGGCTGATCAACCAGGGCTGGACCGGAATCGAGATCGCCGAGCACCTCGAACTCCCGCCCGTGCTGGAGAACGCCTGGCATGCGCGCGGCTACTACGGCTCGGTGAGCCACAATCTCAAGGCGATCTACCAGCGATACATGGGCTGGTACGACGGCAACCCGGCCCACCTCTGGCAGCATCCGCCGGTCGCGCAGGGCAAGCGCTACGTCAAGCTCGCGGGCGGCGCCGATGCGGCCGTAGCGAACGCCCAGGCGGCCTTCGACGAAGGCGACTTCCGATGGGCCGCGGAGGTCCTCAGTCACGTCGTGTTCGCCGAGCCCGACCACGCCGGGGCCCGCACCCTCCTGGCCGATACCTTCGAGCAGCTCGGCTACGGATGCGAGAACGGCGTGTGGCGCAACATCTACCTGTCCGGCGCCACCGAGCTCCGCGAAGGCAAGTTCGGCACGCCGACCGTCTCGGCGTCGCCCGACGTGATCTCCGCGCTCACCCCTGAGATGCTCTTCGACGCTGTCGCGATCCAGATCAACGGTCCGCGCGCGTGGGACCTGAAGCTGAGCATCGACGTCGTGATCACCGACGCCGACGTTCGCTACCGGCTCCGGCTGTCCAACGGCGCCCTGACCTACAGTTCCGCACCCCAGAGCGGTGACGCGGAGCTGACGATCACGACCACGAAGCAGGCGCTTCCGGTGCTCGCCACCGGAGCCCTCTCCGCCGACCGTCTCACCGAGGCGGGCATCGAACTCAGCGGTGACACCACGGTGCTGGAACGACTCGCCTCGGTCATCGATCCGGGCGACCCCGACTTCTCCATCGTCACGCCCTGATCCAACGCGGGGCGTTCACGTCACTCCGGAGCAGTCACGAAAGCGGCGCGAGCGTGCAGGTGCACGCACAGGACTGCCCACCTCCGCGTGCGGAGGTGGGCAGTCCTGGCAGTCTTGTGCGTGCTGCGACCAAGAGGATTCGCCCTACCGGTCTTGGGTCTCAAGCCATCGGGGGCTTAAAGGTCTCGGGCGTTTCCGGCCGGGAAGGCCACACCTGAACCCCCGGAAAAGCAATGAGTCGCGACATCGTGTGTAAACGATGTCGCGACTCATCACAACTGTGGGCGAAGGGGGACTTGAACCCCCACGTCCCGAAGGACACTGGCACCTGAAGCCAGCGCGTCTGCCATTCCGCCACTCGCCCGTGGCTGGTCGATCGAACGACCGGCGTCCGTGTGGACTTGAAAAAGATAGCACGCACACCCGGCCAAATGAAAAACCACGCCTCCACAGAGGTGATGACCTGCGACGACGCACATTGGCGCCCGCCTGCCCCACCTGTTACTCCTGTGACGCCCGGTACAGGAGTCATTCACGAGTCTCCGTCATGTCTTTCCGGCCGGTAACATGTTGAGACAAGGTATGCACGTCGACACGCCAACCGAGGGAAAGGGCACGAGATCTCGTGGGTTTCTTTGACCGGATCGAGCGCAAGCTCGAGTCCGCCGTGGACGGCGGGTTCGCCCGGGTCTTCGGCGGCAAGGTCGCACCGCAGGAGATCGAGCACGCCCTGCAGCGGGAGGCCGAGACCTCGGCCGAAGACCTGGGCGACGGCGCGACCTTGGTGGCCAACAGCTACGTGGTGACGCTGAGCGACTCGGATCTTGATCACGTCGCAACCGAGTACGAACTGAACCGGAAGATCTTCTCGCGCCATTTGGAGGACTTCATCCGGGACAATGGGTGGCAGACTTACGGGTCTGTCGTCGTAGAGTTCGAACAAGCGCCGTCGTTGCACACCGGTCAGTTCCACACTCGTGGCGTCGTCGACCCCGACGTCGCGCCACGACCACTGGCACAGCGCCGTGCGCCGGCGGAGCAGCAGCCGACATACCGACCTGAAAGTCTCGACCGAGGAGCCCGAGCCATGACAAATCCCCCCGGAAACGACCAGGGCGGCCAGAACTACGGCTACGCCCCGCAGGGCGATCCGAACTACCCGCAGTACGACTACAACCAGCAGGGCGGGTATCCGCAGCAGGGTCAGGAACCGCAGCAGCCGTACGGCCAGCAGCCGCAGTACGACCAGGGCGGCGGCTACGACCAGCAGGCATACGGACAGCAGCAGGCGCAGCAGTACCCGCCGCAGCAGCCGGCCGATCAGGGCTACAGCCAGCAGTACGACTACAACCAGCAGCCCGGCTACGACCAGCAGTACGCCCAGCAGCCCCAGTACGACCAGCAGGGTTACGACCAGGGCCAGCAGGGTTACGACCAGGGCCAGCAGGGTTACGGCCAGCAGCCGCAGTACGACCAGGGCGGCTACGACCAGCAGTACGCGCAGCCGGGCTACGGCCAGCCGCAGTACGGACAGCCCGCGTACGACCAGCAGTACGCTCCGCAGCAGCCGCCCTACGAGCAGCAGGGGTACGCTCCGGCCGCCTACGGTCAGCCGGCCGGCTACGCGCCGTCGGCCATCACCCTCGTGCTGGAGGACGGCAGCAACCGCACCTTCTCCCTGCGGCAGGGCTCCAATGTGGTCGGCCGCGGTCAGGACGCGCAGTTCCGCCTGCCCGACACCGGCGTCTCGCGCCGCCATGTCGAGATCCGCTGGGACGGTCAGACCGCCATGCTGACCGACCTCAACTCGACGAACGGAACCACCGTCAACGACCTGCAGGTCAGCAGCTGGGAGCTCGCCGACGGCGACCGCATCCGGCTCGGCCACTCGGACATCACCGTCCGGTTCCAGTAGTAGTTTCCGCATAAGATGCTCATCGGGTGACTGCACGGTCACCCGACCGTTGAATGCATCCGGGGGTACGAGGAACCGGATACCCGTCTGTGAGGGAGGTGATGGGAGTAGATGCAGGGCATCCTGCTGCAGGTGATCCGATTCGGATTCCTCATCCTGCTCTGGCTTTTCGTGTACGCCATCATCCGGGCGATGCGCGCCGATCTGGCCGCGGCCGGTGGCGCACGGATGCCGTTGACCTCCGGACGAGCCGAGCGCAAGCAGCGGGCCGCGCGATCCCGCGGTACCGCGCGCTATCTGGTGGTGACGGCGGGCGCTCTCGCCAACACCCGCATCACCCTCGGCACGCAACCGGTCCTGATCGGGCGGGCCGACGATTCCACGCTGGTTCTCACCGACGATTACGCCTCAGAGCGTCATGCGCGCATCTCTCCGCGCGGTGACGACTGGTATGTCGAAGACCTCGGTTCGACGAACGGCACGTACCTCGACCGTGCCAAGGTGACCACCGCCGTCCGCGCTCCGATCAACACACCGATCCGGGTCGGCAAGACCGTGATTGAGTTACGCCCGTGACCCTAGTGCTGCGCTACATCGCGCGGAGCGACCGCGGCCTGGTCCGCTCGAACAACGAAGACTCCGTCTACGCCGGCGCGCGACTCCTCGCGCTCGCCGACGGCATGGGCGGTCACGCGGCGGGCGAGGTCGCCAGCCAACTGGTGATCCAGGCGCTGCGACCGCTCGACAACGACGAGCCCGGCGGCGATCTCCTGTCGGCACTCGAACGCGCCACCGCCGACGGCAACGCGGCCATCGCCGAGCAAGTCGCCAAGCAACCCGAACTCGACGGCATGGGCACCACGCTCACCGCCATCCTCTTCGCCGGCAGCCGGATCGGCCTGTGCCATGTCGGCGACTCCCGCGGCTACCTGTACCGCGACGGCCAGCTGAGCCAGATCACGCGTGACGACACCTTCGTCCAGAGTCTGGTCGACGAGGGCCGGATCACCCCCGAGCAGGCTCACAGCCACCCGCAGCGCTCCCTGATCATGCGCGCCCTGACGGGGCAGGCCGTGGAACCGACACTCATCATGCGCGAAGCCCGGGCCGGCGACCGCTACCTGCTCTGCAGCGACGGGCTGTCGGACGTCGTCAGCGAAGAGACGCTGGCCGATACCCTCGGTTCCATCGAAGACCACAAGGCCTGCGCCGACCGGCTGATCGAGCTGGCACTGCGCAGCGGCGGTCCGGACAACGTGACCGTCGTGGTGGCCGACGTCGTCGACGACGAGTACGGCGACTCGACGCCGATCGTCGGCGGCGCCGCGGGCGAGGACGATTCCGCGGGATACGTCCCCAATCCGGCCACGGCGGCCGGTCGCGCGGCCGCCCTCCGCCCGCCCGCACCCGCACCGGCGCGCCCGACCATCACCGCCACCGAACCCGAGCCCGCCAAGAAGGCGAGCTGGCGCTGGCCGGTCCTCATCATCGCGGTCCTCGCGATCATCGGACTTCTGGTGACCGCGTTCTTCGTGGTGCGGTCGAAGGCGATGGCGAGCACCTTCGTCACCGCGGTCGACGGCAACGTCGAGATCTACTCCGGAACCCCCGACAACCTGCTGTTCTTCACAGTGCGGGCGCCGAAGGAGCGGGTCTGCGTCGACGACCTGACCGCCGACTCGCCGACCGTCCGGTTCCAGCCGTCCGACTCGACCGCGTCGTGCACGCCGATGAAGGTCGACGACCTCACCGGTATCGGCCGCAGCGCCGTGACCTCCAACAGCATCAAGAACAATTCACTCGAGAGCACCCGGGACCGCGTCCGCGGACTCGAGTTCCTGCCCAAGTGCGCACCGCCCGAGCCGCCGGCGACTCCCAAGCCCGAAGCACCCAAGCCGGGCGAGCCGCGGTCGGAGACGCCCAGGCCCGAGACGTCGAAGCCGGAGGCCCCGAAACCCAGCGGTGCGCCGAAGTCCGGTGAGACCTCGTCTGCGCCCATTCCTACGGTCGGTGCGGACGGCCACAACACCTGCAGGAGCGACGGATGACGTCGGCTCCACCTGTCCACGCACCTCCCGCTCCGCGGCCCAAGAGCGCGGGACGGCGCACCGAGCTGGTGCTGCTCTCGTTCGCGGTCTTCGTGGTCTTCGCGGCGCTGTTGACGGTTCAGGCCGCGCAGGACCAGACCCTCAGCTGGGATCTGGTCAAGTACGTCGCGGCCTTCATCGCGCTCTTCGGCGTCGCGCACCTGGCGATCCGCCGGTTCGCTCCCTACGCCGATCCGCTGCTGCTGCCGTGCGTGGCCCTGCTCAACGGCCTCGGCCTGGTGATGATCCACCGTCTGGACCTGGGATCGTCACGGCACGACGAAGTCGTCAAGGCCGACGAGGTGACCCACAACGCCGACCAGCAGTTGCTGTGGGCGGTCCTCGGCATCGTCGCGTTCTGCGTCACCCTGATGGTGGTGCGCGACCATCGGACGCTGTCGCGCTACGCGTACACCCTGGGTGTCAGCGGGCTGATCTTCCTCGCCATCCCGGCGATCCTGCCCGCGTCGATGGCCGAGGTCAACGGCTCGCGGAACTGGATCATCCTCCCGGGGTTCAGCATCCAGCCGGGTGAGTTCTCGAAGATCCTCATCATCATCTTCAGCGCGGCGTTCCTGGTGTCCCGGCGCGACCTGTTCACCACTGCGGGCAAGCAGTTCGCCGGCATCGACTTCCCCCGCCTGCGCGACCTCGGTCCGCTGCTGGCGGCGTGGGTGATCGCGATCGGCGTCCTCGCGCTCGAGAACGACCTCGGCACGCCGCTGCTGATCTTCGCGACGGTGCTGACGATGCTGTACATCGCCACCTCGCGGGTGAGCTGGCTGATGCTGGGCGTCACGCTGTTCGCCCTCGGCGCCACGGTGGCCTACCAGCTGTTCGAGCACCTCCGGATCCGCGTCTCCATCTGGCAGGACCCGTTCGCGCAGTACGACACGTACGGATACCAGATCGCGCAGAGCCTGTTCGGCTTCGCGACGGGCGGCATGTTCGGCACCGGACTCGGTTCCGGGCGTCCCAACATCGTGCCGTTCGCCAACACCGACTTCATCCTGACCTCGTTCGGCGAGGAACTCGGACTGGTCGGCGTGGCGGCGATCCTGATGCTCTACCTGATCGTCACGATCCGCGGACTCCGCGCGGCAGTCGCCGTCCGCGACAGCTTCGGCAAGTTGCTCGCCGCCGGCCTGAGCTTCACGATCGTCTTCCAGGTCTTCGTCGTCCTGGGCGGCGTCTCCAAGCTGATCCCGCTCACCGGTCTGACGACGCCGTTCCTGGCCTACGGCGGCTCGTCGCTGCTGGCGAACTACATCCTCCTGGCACTGCTGATCCGGGTCTCGAACGCCTCGCGCGAGCCCGACGTTCCGAAGCCGCGCCCGAGCCGTCCGGTCGACGCGATGGCCACCCGGGCGGTGCGTCGCCAGTGAACCGTCCCATTCAGAAGGTCGCCATCGCCTGCATCGTCATGATCGTGGCCCTGCTCGCCAACGTGACCTACGTGCAGGTCTTCAAGGCCGACAAGCTCCGCACCGACACGCGCAACTCACGTGTCCTGCTCGACGAGTACGCGCGTCAGCGCGGCGTGATCGTGGCCGCGGACGGCACAGTGCTCGCGGAATCGGTCCCCACCGACAACCGCTTCAAGTACCTGCGCCAGTACCCGAACGATCCGACGACGTTCGCCCCGGTCACCGGCTACTTCTCGTTCGTGTACCGGGCCGACCGCGGCATCGAGTACGCCGAGGACTCGATCCTCAACGGCAACGACGACCGCCTCTTCACCCAGCGGTTCATGGACATGTTCTCCGGCCGCGATCCGCGCGGCGGCAACGTCGTGACGACCATCGACCCGAAGCTGCAGCGAGTGGCCTACCGCGAACTCACCGACGCCGGCTGCGAGGGGCCGTGCCGCGGCGCGGTGGTCGCGCTCGAACCGAGCACCGGCAAGATCCTCGCGCTCGCGTCCACTCCCAGCTACGACCCGAACGCGCTGGCCACCCAGGACTTCAGCAAGGCCGAGAAGGCGTGGGAGAAGTTCAACGCGGAGGGGAACGACGATCCGCTGACCAACCGTGCGATCAACGCGCTGTATCCGCCGGGTTCGACCTTCAAAGTGGTCACCACTGCGACCGCGCTCAAGGCCGGGGTGTCGCCGGACGCACGGCTGACCTCGTCGTCGGTCATCACGCTTCCCGACAGCACCGCGACCCTCTCGAACGACAGCGGCAGCACGTGTCCCGGCGCCTCGAACGGCACGGTGACCCTGACGCAGGCCTTCGAGTACTCGTGCAACACCGCCTTCGCCCAGCTGATGACCGAGAAGGTGCCGGGTGACGCGTCGGAGGAGTTCACCGCCACGGCCAAGCAGTTCGGCGTCGGCGAGGATCCCCCTGGGATTCCGATGGACGTCGCGAAGTCGACCGTCGGCGACATCGGCGACGATCGGGCCGCGCTGGCGCAGTCGGCGATCGGACAGCGCGATGTGCGGCTGACCGTCCTGGAGAACGCGGAGATCGCCGCGACCGTCGCCAACGGCGGCGTCCGCATGCGCCCGTATCTCGTCGACAAGCTGCAGACCGCCGACCTGCGGACCATCTCCACCACGGCGCCGTCGGCGTTCAACCGGCCGCTGACGGCCGAGGAGGCCGATCAGATCACCGACATGATGGTGAAGTCGGAGCAGCACACGTCCGGCGCCCAGGCGGGCATCGCGTCCAAGACGGGCACCGCAGAGCATTCGGACACGGCCGGCGGAGGTGAGACGCCGTACGCCTGGTACATCGCGTTCTCGCCGAGTTCGAACGCACGGATCGCGGTCGCGGTCATCATTGAAAACGGCAATAGGGGACAGAATTCGTACGGCGGCCTCGCAGCGGCCCCGATCGGACGCGCTGTCATCAACGCATACGCGGGAGGTGCTCGATGAGCCTGCAGAACGGCACCATCATCGCCGACCGGTACCGACTGGTCCGGTTGATCGCCACTGGTGGCATGGGCCAGGTCTGGGAAGCCCTGGACACACGTCTCGGCCGCCGGGTGGCGGTCAAGGTGCTCAAGGCCGAGTACTCCAACGATTCGGAGTTCCTCGGCCGGTTCCGCACCGAAGCGCAGACCACCGCGCGGCTCAACGATCCGGGCATCGCCAACGTCTTCGACTACGGCGAGACCCCCGATCGCAACGGCGGCGACCCGCTGGCCTACCTGGTGATGGAACTCGTCGACGGTGAGCCGCTGAACTCGGTGATCGCCCGGATGGGCCACCTCTCGCTGCCGCACACCCTCGACATGCTGGAGCAGACCGGCCGCGCACTGCAGGCCGCGCACACGGCGGGTCTCGTGCACCGCGACGTGAAGCCGGGCAACATCCTCATCACGCCCACCGGTCAGGTCAAGATCACCGACTTCGGCATCGCCAAGGCGGTCGACGCCGCGCCCGTCACCCAGACGGGCATGGTGATGGGCACCGCCCAGTACATCTCTCCGGAGCAGGCCACCGGGGGCGAGGCGACCGCCGCATCGGACGTGTACTCGCTCGGCGTAGTGGGATACGAGGCGCTCACCGGCCGCAGGCCCTTCCTGGGCGACGGTGCCATCACCGTCGCGATGAAGCACATTCAGGAGCCTCCGCCGCCGCTGCCGCAGAACCTGCCGGCACCGGTGCGTGAACTCATCGAGATCACGCTGTCGAAGGACCCCGCGCAGCGGTATGCGACCGGCGGCGAGTTCGCCGACGCCGTCGCCGCGGTCCGCGCGGGCAACCGTCCGCCGATTCCCCGGAGCGCTCTCGGCGCCGCCGGAGTCGCCGCCGCTGCCGCGGCACCGCGCCCGTCGACCCGTGCGATGACTTCGCCCGGCCTGCAGCAGCCGCCGCAGACCGGCGTCTCGACGGCCGCCACGCCGGTCGACGACGGCGGATGGAGCACCACGCACAAGGTGCTCACGGCGGTGGCCGCACTGCTGCTGCTCGCAGCCATCGCGCTCGTCGCCTACTGGCTCACCACCAGCCCTCGCACGCCCACCGCACCGACGCCC
This sequence comes from Gordonia sp. LUNF6, assembly GCF_047041125.1. Lineage (NCBI taxonomy): Bacteria > Bacillati > Actinomycetota > Actinomycetes > Mycobacteriales > Gordoniaceae > Gordonia > Gordonia sp. LUNF6. The sequence continues at coordinate 103,681 of NZ_CP178181.1, read as the reverse complement.
TCGTCTTCGCACGTCACCACCACGGTGACCGAGCGGGAGACCACGACCGACGAGACCACAACCCGGACTCGTGAGACGACGTCGGACACGCCCACGACCACCACCACCGAGGAGCCCACCACCACCGAGGAGCCGACGACGACCTCCGAGGAGCCGACGACGGAGGAGCCGACGACGCGGCCGTTGTTCCCCCCGATCACGATTCCGGGCCTGCCCGGCGGCGGGGGGTGAGCGATCATGATCGATCCGCACTATCTCTCTGACCGCTACGAGCTGGGTGAGACACTCGGTTTCGGCGGTATGTCCGAGGTGCAGTTCGCGCGCGACCTGCTGCTGCACCGTGACGTGGCCATCAAGGTCCTGCGTGCCGATCTCGCCCGGGACCCCACGTTCTATCTGCGGTTCCGCCGCGAAGCGCAGAACGCCGCGAAGCTGAACCACCCGAGCATCGTGCAGGTCTTCGACACCGGCGAAGCGGAGACCGACGAGGGCCCGCTGCCGTTCATCGTCATGGAGTACGTGGAGGGTGAGACTCTGCGGGATCTGCTGCGCTCGTCGGGACACATCGCGCAGAAGCAGGCGATGACCTGGATGGCCGACGTGGCCGCGGCCATGGACTTCTCGCACCGGAACAACATCGTCCACCGCGACATGAAGCCGGCCAACGTGATGATCGACCGCACGGGCGCGGTGAAAGTGATGGACTTCGGCATCGCCCGCGCCATGGACGATACGTCGGCGACCATGACGCAGACGTCCGCGGTGATGGGGACGGCGCAGTACCTCTCGCCCGAGCAGGCGCGCGGCATCAAGGTCGATCCCCGCAGCGACATCTACTCGATGGGCTGCGTGCTGTTCGAACTCGTCACCGGAGAACCGCCGTTCACCGGTGACTCGCCGATCGCCGTCGCCCACCAGCACGTGCACGAGGATCCGCGGCGCCCGTCGTCGATCCGGCCGGAGATCACCCCCGAACTCGATTCGGTGATCATGAAGGCGATGAGCAAGAACCCGGCCAACCGGTACCAGACCGCGGCCGATTTCCGCGCCGACCTCATCAAGGTCCTCGCCGGCGGCAAACCGTCCGCGCCGATGCTGCTGACCGACGAGGAGCAGACCGCCCTCATCGAGTCGCCGCGCCTCGCGGTGCGCAACGAGACCCTGCCCAGCCGTCGCGGAACCGGAGACGACGGCGATGAGGAGGAGACCGGAGGACGCGGCGGTCTGCTGCGGCGCGGGCGCGTGCAGGTGGCGATCGCTATCGCTGCGATCGTCGTGCTCCTGATCAGTCTGTTCGCGTGGTCGCCGTGGAAGACCACGGCGCCGCTCATCGCCGTTCCGAAAGTCGCCGGCCTGGCCGCCGACGCCGCACAGGCGAACCTGGAGCAGGCCGGCTTCACGGTGAAGCGGACCGAGGAGGCCAGCACCGACATCGCGGCGGGCCTGGCCACCCGGACGGCGCCCGGCGACGACGTCCCGACCCCCAAGGGCTCCGAGGTGACGCTGTACATCTCGTCCGGGCCCCAGCGACAGCCCATCCCCGATCTGCGCGGCAAATCCGCCGACGAGGCCACCGAAGCTCTCAAGGTGCTCGGATTCACCGAGGTGAAGACGCAGAACTCCGAATCCACGGTCGCGCTCAAGGACAAGGTGGTCCGGACCAATCCGCGCACGGGCATTCCCGCGGCGGTGAACGCACCGGTGATCCTGTACATCGGTACCGGCCCCAAGGAGGTCACCCTTCCGGACCTGCGCGGCCAGACTTCCGGCCAGGCCCAGAACGTGCTCGACCAGCTCCAACTGGAGATGAAGACCGTGCAGGTCGATTCCGAGCTTCCGGCGGGACAGGTGGTCAGCACCTCGCCCAACCCCGGAGCGACGGTGGAGGTCGGCAGCGTGATCCAGGTTCAGGTCTCGCGCGGCAACATGTTCGTGATGCCGGATCTGCGCGGCAAGAGTCTCGAGGACGCCCAGCGGGCGCTCGAGGACGCGGGCTGGGAGCCGAACACTCTCAGCTCCAGCGAGCGCGGCGTCGGTCTCGCCAGCAAGGACGACGGCAAGGTCATCTCGCAGAGCCCGGCCGCGGGCAGCAAGCTGCGCAAGAACGCGACGGTGTCGGTGGTCATCGGCCGGGCGAGCCTGCTCCCCGGCTGACCGGGACGCCGGCTACTCGGCGCCGGCCAGCGCCTTCGCCATCTGATCTTCGAGTTCGGCGACCCTGCCCTCGGGAACTGTGAGGCCGCAGATCCGGAGCCAGTTCGCCAGCATCCGGTGACCGCCCTGCGTCAGCACGCTCTCCGGGTGGAACTGCACTCCGTGGATCGGCAGCTCCCGGTGCCGCATCGCCATGACGATGCCGGTCTCGGTGCGGCCGGTCACCTCCAGTTCGTCCGGGATCGTCTCCGGTGCCACGGTCAGCGAGTGGTACCGGGTCGCGACGAAGGGCTGCGGCAGTCCCTCCAGCACACCCACGCCGTCGTGCAAGACGAGCGAGGTCTTGCCGTGAAGGAGTTCGGAAGCCCGGGTGACGGTGGCGCCGAACGCCTCCCCGATCGCCTGGTGGCCGAGGCAGACGCCCAGAATCGGGGTGCCCGCGGCAGCCGCGACCGGAATGATCGGCTCGGTGGCACCCGCACGGTCGGGGGTTCCGGGTCCGGGGCTCAGCAGGATTCCGTCGAATTCACCGACCACCTTCTGCAGGTCGGCCAGCTGCTCGTCGTCGTTGCGCCACACGACGGCGTCCACACCCAGCTGACCCAGATACTGGACCAGGTTGTAGACGAAGCTGTCGTAGTTGTCGATGACGAGGATGCGCACGTCGTCCAGATTAACGGGTTCCCCACCTGGGCTTCGACTCAGTTACCGTAGACATATGCCTAAGTCAAAAGTCCGGAAGAAGACCGACTACACCATCAACACCGCGAGCCGCACTCCGGTGAAGGTGAAGGCGGGACCGTCCGGCCTCTGGTACCAGATCGTCATGTTCGGCCTGATGCTCATCGGTCTGGTCTGGTTGATGGTGTACTACCTCGGCGCGTCGACGGCGAAGTACTCGGCGCTCGACTGGATGACCTCGCTCGGCCCGTGGAACATGCTGATCGGATTCGGCTTCATGGTCGTCGGCCTGTTGATGACCATGGGTTGGCGCTGACCGCTGCCGAAACGACGAAGTCCCAGGTCGCGACTGCCGCTGCCGAAATGACACACATGTTATTCATCCCCACTGTGGATAGATCCTGTGGATAACAACGACTTGGCTGTGCATGAACAGTGGGCGACGCCGCTTCCCGCCGCCCTCGCACTCGTGGGAGCGGGCCTCGCGCTGGGCGCCGCGGCGGCCGCGTCGTACGCCGAACCGCCCGCAATGGTCTTCATCGGGCTGGCCGCGGTGGCGTTGATCGTCTCCGGCGCGGTCTCCCTGCTCCGCAGACCGCGGCTGGTCCTGCTCGACGGTCCGGAGTTGGAAGTGCGAACGCTCCGGGGAACCGTCCGCCTCGGATCAGGCGATATCGCCGCGGTGTCGGTGCTGACCACGCGGCGGATCGTGGGACGCAGACGCCAACTGGTGATCGACCTGCCGGACGACCGCCTGCTGGTGTTCGGCCGGTGGGATCTCGGCGAGGAGCCGGCAGCCGTGGCCGAGAAGCTGCGCGCCGCGGGCCTGCCGGTGAAGGACTCGACGAACTGAGAGCCGAAGCGCTCAGCCGATGGCTGCGGCGAACCCGGTTCCGATCGCCAGCGCGATCACGAGAAGCGCCGCGAGACCGATCCACCCGACGCGCGTGACCTGCTGATACGTCCGCTTCTCGGGCGGCAGTACCTTGACCGGGAGCCAGATGATCGCGGCCGCGCTCGCCGCTCCGAAGACGAAACCGCCGAAGTGCGCCCAGATCGAGATACCCGGAATGCTGAGCGAGAGCACCACGTTCAGCACGATCACCGTGATCAGCGTGGTCGCGGGCAGTTTGAGCCGGATGACCACGATCAGCAGCGCACCCAGAAGGCCGTAGATCGCACCCGACGCGCCGGCGGTCGCAGCGAGTTCCGGACCCAGCGCCACCACCGCCGCACTGCCGCCGAAGAGGCCGATCAGGTAGACCGCGAGATAGCGGGCCGGACCGAGGACGCGTTCGAGATCGGCGCCGATCAGGTACAGCGAGATCATGTTCATCGCCACATGCAGGATCGACCAGTGCAGAAAGCCGGAAGTCAGCAGTCGCCAGTACTCGTTCTCGAGACCGAGTCCGGTGACCAGGGCGCCCTGCTGCATGATGCTCGACTTCACGAGCAGGTTCGACGTCCCGCCCGCCTGCAGCACCACAGCGATGAAGGCCGCCAGATTCACCGCGATGAGACCGTACGTGACGATCGGTCTGCGGGCGGCGGCCGAGGCGTCGACGACGGGAGCGTCGGTCCGTACTCGGGCGGTGGCGTTGGCCTCGTTCACGCAGTCGACGCAGTGCTGCCCGACGGAGGCGGGCCGGAGGCAGTCCGGACAGGCCGACCGCCCGCAGCGTGTGCAGGACAGCGCTGTCGGGCGGTCGGGGTGCCGGTAACAGGTCTGGGTCAAGTTCAGCTGAGCTCGACGCTCTCGATCACGACGGCGTCGACCGGACGGTCCATGCGGTCGGTCGCGGTGGTCGCGATCGCGTCGACGACGGCCTGCGACGCCGGGTCCTTGACCTCGCCGAAGATGGTGTGGCGACGGTTCAGGTGCGGGGTCGGGCCGACGGTGATGAAGAACTGCGAGCCGTTGGTGCCGGGTCCCGCGTTGGCCATCGCGAGCAGGTACGGGCGGTCGAACTGGAGCTCCGGGTGGAACTCGTCCTTGAACTGGTAGCCCGGGCCGCCGCGGCCGGTGCCGGTCGGGTCGCCGCCCTGGATCATGAATCCGTCGATCACGCGGTGGAAGACGGCCCCGTCGTAGAACGGCCCGCTGGTGCCGCCCTTCGCGTTCTGGGTGGAGTACTCCTTGGAGCCGTCGGCCAGCCCGACGAAGTTCTCGACGGTCACGGGCGCGTGGTTGGGGAAGAGTTCGATGACGATGTCGCCGCGATTGGTGTGCAGGGTCGCGGTCTTGTTCTGCTCACTCACACGCTCCATGAAACCACGTCGGCGCCGACCGTGACCGGCAGTGGCGTGCACCGGGTGCCTCCTGGCACGCTGGACGGATGCCGAACAAACTCCTGGTCGCCCTCGCCTCCACGCTGCTTCTCCTGCTGACCGCCATCACCGTGGTGCTGCGTCGGTCGCGGACCGCGCATCCGCCCGTCGCCGCCGCGGTACCGCGTATCGAAGACGTGCGCGGGAGCGGTGACTGACCGCCGACAGGTAATTTGTAGATCGTGACTTCCGACGACTCGCGCGATCAGAGCCCGAATCCCGCTCCGGGACCGGGTTCGACGCCCCCGGCACCGCCGACCCCGCAGCCCGGCCGGCAGGCCGCGCCGTGGGAGAAGCCGCCGGTCGCCCCCAACACGGCACCCGGGCAGCGACCCGCTCCCGCCGGCCCGCCGGGGCGGCCGAGTCACGCAAGTGCACCGACCCCCACTCCGCAGGCGCCCACGCCACCGCCGACGGTCCGGCCCACCGGCAGTCCGGCGCCGTCGGCGGCCCGGCCGGGAGGTCCGTCTCCGAGCGCGGCACCGCCCCGGCCGGGCAGCGTTCCCCCGCCTCCGGCGCAGCAACGGCCGGCGGGCTCTCCGCCGCCGAACAGCCCTCTTCCCCCCACCGGCGGTCAACGCCCCGGTGCGGGACCCGCACTCGCTTACTCGGCGGTCGGTGATCAGCAGCGACCCGACCCCACCACCGCCCTTCCGGCGGCCGGCGCGCCCGCACCGGCCAAGCCGTCGCCCGTCACCGACAAGGACTCCCAGCCCGTGACCAACGCATCGACCGCTCGATCGTCAGTCGCCGCCCCGTTGAACTGGAACGCGGTGATCGCCTTCGTCCTGTCCGCGATCGGTCTGCTGTCGCCGGTCGGCATCTGGCTGGGCTACAAGACCCGCAGGCAGATCGATGCGAAGCGGCAGCTCGGCCGCGAGTTCGCGACCGCCGCCATCATCATCGGATGGCTGTGGATCGTCTTCGTGGTCCTGGGCCTGCTCGCGTACCTGTGGATTCTGATCTGACTCAGACTCGCTTCAAGTGAGTCGCGAAGAAGCGGTCGAACGCTGCCCACTGGGCGGCGTCCATGTCGGTGTGTGAGCCGTTGCCCACCACCATTCGGTAATCGACTCGATTGAGTGCGAAGTCCGCCGCGAGCTTGGCGTGCAGCGGTGACGGCACGGTGGTGTCCCGAGTGTTGAGCAGGAGCAGTATCGGCGCGTCGTATCCCGACACCGGCACCGCCATGTACTTCATCAGCGCGGGTGCCAGCGGCCCGGTGCCCAGCGGCCGCGACAGCAGCGAACCGAAGGCGATCCCCGGGTCGACGGCCGGACCGTCGCATGTCCGGCCGACCTGATCGACGAGCGCCTCTCCCTTCGGGTTGAGATAGGTGTTCACGTCCGCAGCGGGGTCGGCCGCTCGCAGGCCCGCGAGAATCGCGAGCAGGAAGTTGTACGAGCCGTTCAGCGGTGTCGGCATCGCCGGGATGTACGGGCCGAGGAAGGGCATGACCTTCTCGACGTCCGACTCCGGATCGAGGGAGACGGTGCCGCGGAAGTCCGTGCGCGGGCCGTACCACCGCTGTCGATGCGCGGTCGCCAGTGCGGCCTGGCCACCCTGCGAATCGCCCGTCACGGCCCAGCGGTTCGAGAGCGCGGGTTCGACGCTGCGGGCCGCGCGCAGCATGTCGATGGTCGCGGCGGACTCACTGCGAGTGTTCAGGTAGGGGTGAACGCCTGTATCGAAGCGGCCCAAGCCCACGTAGTCGGTGGCGACCACGGCGTAGCCGGAGTGCACGAGGCGGGTGATGTACCGATTCGGCTCGGCGTCCGGTGCGCTCTGGCCTCCGCAGCCGGGACCGTATCCGGAGGTGCCGTGCGTGTACGCCACCACCGGCCAGCCGCCCTTCGGCGCCGGTCCGGCCGGTACGAACAGTGCGCCGCTGGTCGGTACCGGTCGTCCCTGCGGGTCCTGAGTCCAGTAGTCGATGGCGCGGCCGTTCTGGAGACCGCGCCAGCCGGGCGGTCGGGTCACCACGTCGATCACCGAACCCGCCGAGTTCGACAGCGCCGCCCGAGTGGTCCCCGGCACGAGCGCCAGGGTCGTCCCCACCAGCGCCACCAGCACGAAGATTCGGCCCGCCAGTGTTCCGCGAATACCCGATCTCATGTTCGTCGACGGTACGTGTCGGCTGTTCGACGTACCCGCGATTCCGCGGATCCGACGGCGGCGGCCGAGTACCGTCGGGCTCACTGGCGAATGTTTCAGAAGCGGGCGTACCGGGAAGCCTCGACCATGAACGCAAGCACCGAACGCAGCGGCGCGGGCGCGCCGCGGCAGAACATCGCGTATCCCGGCGACACCGCGGACATGGATCCGCAGCCGAAGGACGAGATGCGCGGCTATGTCGGGAGCGGTCTGCTCGAGGGCCGGCGCGCACTGGTCACCGGCGGCGACTCGGGCATCGGACGCGCGGTGGCCGTCGCCTTCGCGAAGGAGGGCGCCGACGTCGCGATCGCCTACCTGTCTGAGGACGCGGACGCGGAGCACACCGTCGCGTTGGTCGAACAGACCGGACGACGCGCCGTCGCCCTGCGAGCCGATCTGGGCGAGGCCGCCGAATGCCGCCGGATCGTCGACGGCACCGTCGACGCCCTCGGCGGCCTGGACCTGCTGGTGAACAACGCGGGCACTCAGACGGTGGTGGACGATTTCGCGGAGCTGACTGCAGAGCAGTGGAACCGTACCTTCGCCGTCGACGTCGCGGCCGTCTTCCACACCACTCATGCGGCTCTCGAGCATCTGACGCCGGGCGGGACGGTGGTGAACACCGGCTCGATCAACGGTCTGCGGGGAAACCGCAAGCTCATCGATTATTCGGCCGCGAAGGGCGCGGTGCACGCCCTCACCTTCTCGCTCGCGCAGGCCCTGCTCGATCGCGAGATCCGGGTGAACTGCGTCGCGCCCGGTCCCGTCTGGACACCGCTGATCCCGGCCACCATGCCTCCCGACCAGGTCGAGGGGTTCGGCGAGCAGGCCCCGTACGGCCGCGCCGCGGAGCCGGATGAGATCGCGCCCTCGTACGTCTTCTTCGCCGCAGACCGCTTGTCGTCGTACTACACGGGAGAGGTTCTCGCGCCCACCGGCGGCGAGACACTGCCCGGCTGATCCGAGAGGAAGGTGACGGTCATGCCCAAGACCGATGAGAAGAACCGACCGAAGAAGTCCGAACTCCCCGACACGATCAAACGATCGCCCGCCAAGGCTCAGCGCACCTTCGCCGAGGCCCATGATGCGGCGCTCGAGGAGTACGGCTCGGAAGAGCGAGCGCATCGGGTGGCCTACAGCGCGCTGAAGCACTCGTTCGAGAAGGTCGGCGACCACTGGGAGGCCAAGAGCAGGCGCGGACCGTCCGACTCCCGCGACGAGAGCGGCGGGCCCAATCCATCGGGCAGGAGCGCCGGCGGAGTGGACACCAAGGCCACCAAGGAGCATCTGATGAACGTCGCCCGCAAGCTCGACATCCGGGGTCGGTCGCGTATGCGGAAGGCGGAACTCGTCGACGCCATCGAGAAGGCGAACCGCAAGGCGACGCGTTCGGCGCGAAAGAAGGATTGATCCCTTCAAGCGGTTGTCGCGGACCTGCCCGGTCGGTAGGGTCGATATCACTCGGTTGAACGCACAGCCGGGTTCCCGCAGACGATTGAGCGGCGGATTCTCCCGCTCTCGTCGAGCAAGAACTCTCCGATCCGCCGCGCGCGGCCGCTCCTTTTTCGGACCCGCCGCGCGACGGCGAGAGTGCGATCAAAGGAGCTCAGCAGATGACCGACGAGTACCACCGTGTCCGTGAACTTCTGCGCCGACGCGCGGACATCCCCGTCACCGACCCGCGGAACGACCGTCTCCGCGACGAGGCGATCGAAGCCTGTCTGCCGCTGGCCGGACACATCGCCCAGCGGTACCGCGAACGCGGAGAGTCGATGGACGACCTGATCCAGGTGGCGCGCGTGGGGCTGGTGCACGCGGTGGACCGATTCGATCCCTCGATGGGGACCGACTTCCTGTCCTTCGCGGTACCGACCATCACCGGCGAGGTGCGACGGCACTTCCGCGACCGATCGGCGTCGATCCGGATTCCACGCAGCGCCGGTGAACTCCGCAGCCGAATCAGGGAGGCCGAGGAGTCCTTCGCCCAGGCACACGGACGCATGCCCGGCGTCGCCGAGATCGCCGAGGCGCTCGACGAGCCGGAGTCCGCTGTACGACGTGCGCAGGCCGCGTCGGCCGCGCAGTCCACCGTCTCTCTCGACGGCAGCACGTCGGGTACCGACGACGCACGCTCGCTGCTCGAGACGGTCGGCTCCGACGAGCCCGGCTACGAGCAAGTGGAACGCTCGCTCACTCTCCGGCCGGCCTTGCGCCGCCTCCCCGAACGGAACCGGCGGATCGTCGGCATGAGGTTCTTCGAGCGTCGTTCACAAAGCGACATCGCGCGGCGAATGGGTATCTCTCAGATGCACGTCTCTCGTCTTCTGGCGTCCTCGCTGGGTCAGCTGCGCACCCAGATCGCCTGATCGGGTGCCGGTGACCGGTACGCCGTCACGACGGCGGAGGACTGCGCGGCGCACGGTGGCAGCCGTCTGCGCGATCGTGACCGCGGTGGGGATCTGCGCCTGCGCCAGTGCTCCGGGAGGACCGGCGGGTGAGTTCGCCGAATCGCTGCGCAGCTCGAGGTCGGCGGTGCTGACCGCAGCCTGGGGAATCGACGAGTGGAATCAGCGGAACCTGCTGCGCCCCACCGCCCGCGTCGTGCTCGACGACGCCGTCTCGCATGCGCTCGAAGCTCAGGGGATCATCGTCGCGCTGAAGGTCGAGTCGGCGGATGACGAGCGGGTCCGGGCGCGAGTGCACGCGGCTCTGGCCTCGTCGGTCGAAGCCGCGGTGGAGGCTCGCGGCGTGCTGCTCGGCGACCCGGGATCCGCGGCCGCGAAGTCCGCGCAACGTCGGCTCGAGCGGGTCGCATCCGGCCTCGACACGCTGTCCGAAGACGTCAGTGGTGGTCGATGATGTTGCAGCAGAACAAGATTCGCATCACGTCCGCGTCACTCGGGATCCTCACCGCGATCGGTGGGTTTCTCGACATCGGCGACATCGTCACCGACGGAGTGGTCGGCTCGCGGTTCGGTCTGTCTCTCGCGTGGGTGGTTCCGGTGGGCGTGGTCGGCATCATCCTGTTCGCCGAGATGTCGGGGCGAGTGGTGGCGTGCAGCGGCCGGGCGACGTTCGAGATCATTCGCGAGCGTCTCGGACCTCGAGTCGGCGGGCTCAACCTGCTCGCCTCGCTGGCGGTCACCGGCCTCACCCTCACGGCCGAACTGGGCGGCATCGCGCTGGTTCTGCAGCTGGTCAGCGGTGTGGCGCCCTTCCTCTGGATCCCGGTCGCAGCCTTCGGGGTCTGGATCATCCTCTGGCGAGCGAAGTATTCGGCGATGGAGAATGTCACCGGTCTGCTCGGACTGTTCCTGATGGTCTTCGCCGTCGTTTTCTTCCTGTTGCGGCCGGCGCCGGAGCTCGCCGGCGATCTGGTTCCCGCGGTGCCGCAAGACGAGACGGTTCCGGCGTACTGGTACTACGCCATCGCGCTGTTCGGCGCCGCGATGACACCGTACGAAGTCTTCTTCTTCTCGTCGGGCGGTGTGGAGGAACGCTGGGGAGCCCGCGACTTGCGGCGCATGCGGCTGAACGTCTTCGTCGGATTCCCGCTCGGCGGTCTCGGCGCCCTCGCGATCATGGGTGTCACTGCGGTGGCCTTCCAGCCGATGTCGGTCGAGGTCGACTCCCTGTCGGCACTGATGCTTCCGGTGGCGCAGGCCGGGGGCCTGGTCGCAGTCGGCTTCGCGCTGGTCGGAATCCTCGCGGCGACCACTGGCGCCGCACTCGAGACGGCCCTGTCGACCGGTTACGCACTGGCCCAGTACGCCGGGTGGTCGTGGGGGGCGTCCCGCCCGCCGCGCGAGGCCGCCCGATTCCACGTGACCATCGGCGTGTTCATCCTCATCGCCGCGGCGATTCTCGCCACCGGCGTCGATCCGATCGCCGTCACCGAGTACTCGGTGGTCTTCTCCGCGGTGGCACTGCCGCTGACCTATCTGCCGATCCTCGTGGTGGCCAACGATCCCGAGTACATGGGCGACCAAGTGAACGGCCGGGTCACCAACTTCTTCGGCCTGATCTTCCTCGGCGTCGTCCTCGTGGCGTCGGCGGCGGCGATCCCGTTGATGATCGCGACGGGAGCGGGCCGATGACGGACTCCGAACGCACCCTCGATCTACGGGTGCATCTCCTCGATCGCCAGATCATCGACTGTGACGGCGTGCCGGTGGGTGTGGTCGACGACGTGGAGTTCGACATGTCGCCCGGCGGGCAGACGCCACGAGTGGTGGCCCTGCTCACCGGGCGGGCCCTGCTCGACCGGCTGGTGGCGCAAACACCGGACACCACCGCGCTGGAATCGATCCCGGCGGAGGCGATCGCCGACGTGGGAGTGACGGTCGAGCTGACCGGCAGCGGAGAGGACCTGCTCTCGAATTGGCCCGAACGGTGGTTCCGCGATCAGATCGTCTCCCGCATCCCCGGCTCCGGAGGCCGGCGATGAGGGCCTCGACACTCCTCGGCACGCAGGTCCGGTGCGACGGCCGATCGATCGGACGGGTGATGGATGTGCGCCTGCGGGAGGACGACGGCGGCGCATTGCTGATCGCCGGACTCGTCGTCGGCCTGCGGCCTCGAGCCTCGTTCTTCGGCTCGTACCGGTTCGACGGCGTGCGGCCGTCGATCATCGCGCGGCTCTTGAGGTGGCGCGAGCGCGGGTCCCGGCTGATCCCGTGGTGCGACGTCGTCTCCGTCGACGACGACGTCGTGACGGTCCGCCCCGGCGCCGACTGACGCCGACGCCGGGTACGAGCCCCGTCCGCGTGGTAGATGTTGAACTCACATCGTTCGCATCCGAATGATTGGGTCGCCAAACGCTTCGTGCGTGCGCGGACCGCAACCCGAGAAGGGGCTGTGATGACCGGGGACACCACTGAGCACTCCCAGGACTCCCGGGTCGGCAGTTTCCGGTATCTGTTCGCGACCGACGAATGGGAATGGTCCGACGAGGTGGCTCGCATGCACGGTTATCGGCCCGGCAGCGTGAAACCGACCACGGAACTCATCATCAGTCATAAGCACCCCGACGACCGCGGTGCCTTCGAATACCAACTGACCCGGGTGCACCGGGAACACACGCACCTGTCCAGCCGCCACCGAATCATCGACGTGCAGGGGCGAGTCCATGATGTGACCGTGATCGGCCGTACCTTCGACGGCGGGTCGGGAACCCCGATCGGCACGGAGGGCTACTACGTCGACGTCACCGTTCCCGACGAGACCGTCCGCGCCGAGGTGGCCGCGCACATCGAAGACTTCCGGCAGTCGCACGCCACCATCGAGCAGGCCAAGGGGATGCTGATGGTGGTCTACGGGGTCACCGCCGAGCACGCCTTCGACGTGCTGCGCTGGCGATCACAACAGGAGAACATCAAGCTCAAGGATCTGTGCGACGCGATCGTCGAATCCGCGATCCGGAACGCCCAGTTGCCGCGGGAGACCCGAAGCGAGTTCGACTTGATCGTGCTCGGTCGCCGTTAGGCCGGCCGGAGGACTGTCAGGACTGGACTGGTTCCGAAACAGGCCTCAGCACCAACCAGCCGCCATGATCGGCGAATACCTCCGCTCCTGCGTGTGCGACCTGATCTGCCCACGAATGAAGCGTCTCCATCGTGACCCGTTGCCGGTGACCGAAGTGCTCGCTCGGCGTCTCTTCGAGAGGCACCGCAATGACCACCGTGCGGCGAGCGACTCGGAGGGCCTCGGAGACCGCGGCGAGCACCTCTGCCGACTCCAGGTGCTCGAGGAGGTGGATCAGAGTCACCGTGTCGACGCTCGCGCTCGGATAAGGCAGTGCAGTCGCGTCTGCGACTTCACAGTTCACGCTCAGCCCGTACCGACGCGACGCGTCGTCCAACAACGAGATCGCACCGGGACTCACATCGCATGCGGAGACGGCTCTGCCGTCCCGCGCGAACTGGATAGCGAGAAAGCCGAAGCAACTGCCGACCTCGAGAACCGATTCGCCCTCGACGAGCGACCGCGCACGTCGGTGGATCGGTGCGAAGGCCGCTGTGCCGTCACTGAGACTGCGAAGGGTGTTGTCGTAGAAGGCCTTCCATCCTTGCGACGCCGTAGGGCCGGACGTCTGGATGATCTCCACGGCCGCCGCTTCGAACTCGGCCTGTCCCGCCAGAGCCCCGATGTCGACCAACGAGGAGAGCGCGCCCACCAGCGTGTCGTCACGGAGGGTGGTCGGGGTGAAGTTGTGTACCAGGGAGATGCTTCCGTCCTGGCTGACGAACCACGACAGCAGTCCGTCGCCCTCGAGCAACTCGCCACGGCGTGCGGCGCGCACTTTCACCCGACCGGGCTCCAGGCGCGGTACCGATGCGTTCAGCAGTTCCATCACGGCCACCCCCGGCTCATGTCGATCACCGCGCGTCCGGTGAACTCACCTCGACGCAGGCGTTCGACGACGTCCGGCACTTCCCCGATGTGCACACCGACTCCGATCGAGTCCAGGTTGCGCGGCTTCAATTCGGTTTCGATCCGACGCCACAGTGCACGCCGACGATCGATCGGCATCTGCACCGAGTCGATGCCGAGAAGGCCGACTCCGCGCAGAATGAACGGCATGACCGTGGTACTGAGCTGGGCGCCGCCCGTCAGTCCGCTGGCCGCGACCACGCCTCCGTAGTGAGTGGTACTGAGAATGTCGGCCAGCGTGGCGCCCCCGACGCAGTCCACCGCCGCGGCCCACCGCGCACGGCCGAGGGGGCGCGGCTTAGCGTCCGGATCCAAGGGCAGACGACCGATGACCTCACTCGCGCCGTATGCGCGCAAACGGTCTGCCTCTGTCGACTTCCCCGTCGACGCGACCACGTCGAATCCCTTTGCGGCCAGCAGATCGATACTCGCCGAACCCACTCCACCGGTGGCGCCGGTGACAATCACCGGCCCCGAAGCAGGCGCGACGCCCCAGTCGAGAATTGCGGCAACGCTCATCGCAGCAGTGAAACCCGCGGTGCCGATCGTGGCGGCCTCGCGCAATGTCAGGGTCTCCAGCTTCACCGCCCAGTCGGCCGGAACCACAGATTCCTGAGCGTAACCACCATCGCGAGCGGTGCCGATCTCGTAACCATGGGCGATCACGTGGTCGCCGACCGCGAAGTCTGGTGACGCCGACTCGGTGACCACACCTGCGATATCGATTCCCGGGACGATCGGGTAGTTGCGGACCACTCCCCCGCGAGGCGCGAATGCGAGAGCGTCTTTGAAGTTCACACTCGAATAGGCGATCTCGAGACGCAGGTCGCCTGGACTAAGGGGCTGCCGCTCGCGGTCGGCGAACTCTGCGCGGATCGAGTCCTCGTCGAGAACGGCCGTGAGGGCCTGGAAAGTGGACATGTATTCCTCCTGGAATTAGGTGTTGCCGCGGCGTGCTGGGTCATTCGCGCGCCGCGTATCGAGAATTCGTACGAGATCGGCGACGACGGCCGGGTTCTCGATCGTGGGTGGGACATCTGGATCTGCGCCGTCGAGTAGCTGGCGAAGGCAGCGGCGAACGATCTTGCCCGACCGGGTCTTCGGGAGTGCGCCGACTACGTGGACTCCGCCGAGCGATGCGATCGGACCGACTCTGTTGCGCACCAGCGTCGCAACATCACTCTGCAATTCGCCTGTCCGGTCCGTGTAGTCGATGGCCGGCACCAGAATCGCGTGCGGGCGCTGACCCTTCAGCTCGTCGCGGACTCCGACGACCGCGCACTCGGCCACACCAGGGTGCTCTGAGATCGCGGCCTCTATCTGCCCGGACGACATTCGATGGCCGGCGACGTTCATGACATCGTCGGTCCGGCCCAAGATGTAGACGTAACCATCGGCGTCGATACAGCCTCCGTCGCCGGAACTGTAGAAGCCGGGATGTTCCGTCAGATAGGTCTGCGCCAGTCGGCCCTCATCACCCCATATGCCGATCAGTGCGCCTGGAGGCAGCGGGAGACGCAGACACACTGCTCCTTCTCGGCCCTGGGGAACCGGATCGCCGTCGGGTCCCAGGATCTCCACAGTGAAGCCGGGAACGGGCTTGGTCGACGAACCCGGACGGGGTTCGTAGTACGTCAGACCGAGGAAATTCGATATCACAGGCCATCCGGTCTCGGTCTGCCACCAGTTGTTGATGACCGGAGACGACTGCACCTCACCCAACCAGCGCTGAGTGTCCGGATCGAGACGCTCCCCGGCCAGGAACAAGCCGCGCAGGCTGGACAGATCGCGCTCGGCGAGCATGGTTCCATTCGGGTCCTCGCGCCGAACAGCACGCATCGCGGTCGGTGCGGTGAGGAGCACGTTGACCCGATACCGTTCGACGATGTCCCAGAACGCACCGGCGTCGGGCGTCCCCACCGGTTTGCCTTCGAACAGTACAGTCGTCGCACCCACGATGAGGGGGCCGTAGACGATGAATGAGTGGCCCACCACCCATCCGATGTCGCTGGCGGCGAAGACCACGTCCCCCGGCTCCACGCCGTAGACATGACGCATGCACCACGCCATGGCAACCGCATGGCCACCGTTGTCACGGACTACTCCCTTCGGCAGTCCAGTGGTGCCCGACGTATAGAGGATGTACAGCGGGGCCGCGGAGGGCACCGGCACCGGGTCGACTGGTCCGGCCGAGGCCAGCAACTCTCCCCAGTCGTGCTCGGCCCATTCGTCCGCGGGCCAGACGACGACCCTGTCTGGGGGCGGAGGAACTTCCGGCCGATCGACGACGATGACGTGCCGCGGACAGTGGCCGGCCTCCTCCAGCGCCGCATCGAGCAACGGCAAGTACGGGACCGTTCGTCCCGGCTCCAAGCCCCCGGTCGCGGTGACGATCACGGTCGGCCGCGCATCGTCGATCCGTACGGCCAGTTCGGCGGACCCGAAGCCCCCGAAGACCACCGCGTGCACCGCGCCCAGTCGGGCGCAGGCCAGCATCGTGACCACCGCCTCCGGGATCATCGGCAAGTAGACCAGGACGCGATCTCCCACGCCGACCCCGAGTCGGCTCAGCGCGCCCGCGGCACGGCGGACGTCGTCGAGCAGGTGTGCGTAGGTGATGGTCTCTTCGCGGCCAGTCAGCGGTGAGACATATACGAGCGCAGCACGGTCACCGTTCCCTGCGGCGACATGACGATCGAGCGCGTTGTAGGCCGTGTTGATGCTCGCGCCGGGAAACCAGTCGGCGGTGCCGTCGGTCCTCTCATGGAACGGATCACGTGGCCGGTTCTCCCAGTCGATGTCACGCGCCGCCGATAACCAGAACTGGCCGAGGTCGTGTGCCGCGTCGGCGGCTGCGCGCGTGTATCGATCGGGCTCGTTGCCCTGGGATGGACGATTGTCAGTCATCACTGAACCTCGCCGGACGCTTGTCGAGGAACGCTGTCATGCCTTCTGTCTGGTCTGCGAATGCGAACAACGAGTGGAACCACCGGCGTTCGAAGAGGAGACCTTCGGAGAGCGATGTCTGATCAGCGCGCAGCACGCATTCCTTGGCCGCCCGGACCGCCCTCGAGGAGAAGCCGGCGATCTGACGTGCGGCGGTCATCGCCGAGTCGAGAACCTCGTCGTCGGGTACCACACGGCTGACCAGACCCAGACGGAAGGCCTCATCGGCATCTATCCGACGCCCGGTGAGGATCAGATCCATCGCCTGTGGCTTGCCCACCACGCGAGTCAGCCGCTGCGTTCCGCCGATGCCGGGGATTATCCCGAGTGCGATCTCGGGCTGTCCGAACGAAGCGCCCTCACCGGCGAACAGAAGATCGCACATCATGGCGATCTCGCAACCGCCACCGAGCGCGAACCCGTTGACCGCACCGATCGTGGGAATACGCAGTGCTGCGAGCCGCTCCCAAGCGGAGAGATGGTCGGCGTCGGTCATCTCTCCGAACGTGCGATCGCGCATCTCGGCGATGTCGGCGCCTGCGGCGAACGCCCGCCCGGCCCCTGTGAGTACCAGGACGCGAGCGTCAGCGCGTGTCACCTCGTCGAGAGCCTCGGTGAATTCCCGCATCATCTGCGAGCTCAACGCGTTGAGCGCCGTGGGCCGATTCAGAGTCAGAAGGGCCACGCGGTCATCGCCGACGGCGAGAGTAAGAGTGTCATATTCGGACATCGCTGAGGAGAACTCCTTGTGTGAAGGGACTTTGGCCAGGGGACGCGGATGAGGGGTCGAGATGCCCGGACAGCCTCTCGATCAGGGCGTCCACGACGACGCGGACGTGGGGCGCCCGCTGAACCGCCGAAGGCACGACGATCCAGTACTGCTGTCCGACCGCGACACAGTCGGGCAGCACGGGCACGAGGCCCGGATGGAATGAGGTGGCGTAGTTCGGAAGCAATCCGATGCCGTGACCGGCGAGGACCGACTGAATCTGAGCGCCGACGCTGTTCGACTGCACCCGCGGGCATACGCCGGGCAGGAGGCCGTCCAGTACTCGCAGAGCGGCGATATCGAGGCAGCCGTCGAGGTAGTAGACGAGAGGGTGCGCCCGCAGATCCTCGATTCCGGCGATCGGACCGTGCGTCGCCATGTACTCCACGGACGCGAACAGCCCCAAGGAATAGGTGCACAGGCTCCGAGAGACGACCGCGCGCGAGGGAGGCGGTTCCAACGAGACGGCGACGTCGTACTCGCAATTGCGCAGATCAAGTTGGGTGGTCGACGTGAGCAACTCGATCCGCAGCGATCCGTGCTTGCGCAGTGCCGATGCGAGCGCATGCGGGGCCAGGTACGAACCGAAGGCATCGGGAGTGAGGAGGCGTACGGGTCCGCACACTCCGTCCCCGGGGTCTGAGTCGACGACCCGGACCGCATCGTCGATGCTGTGTTCAATCCGTTCTCCGATAGCCCGCAGCCGGCGTCCCGTCTCCGTGAGCTGCCATCGGTTCGGTGATCGGTCGAACAGCCGCCGTCCCACCTTTCTCTCCATCCGCGCGATGTGTCGACTCACTGTCGAGTGATCGACGTCGAGGCGGGCCGCGGCGCCGGTGATGGAACCGTTGCGTGCGACTGCGAGGAGGATCCGCAGATCGTCCGCGCCGACCTTCCCGTGCAATGGCCGAGCCGGACCCATCACGCGACCCCGATCTTGATCAACGCCAACAGCGTCGCCATGACCGCGATCGCGAAGGCGGGCGGATCGAGATGGATCCTGCAGCGTTCCAGTATCAGCCGAGCCCAGCCCTCGGCGACAAGCGACGAGACGATGCCGGTGAGCACAGCCGACACCAGAATCCACGTGGACTCGCCGGTGTGCGCTGCTGCAACACCTGCCGCCAGAGCCGCGGGGAGAGTGATGTGGTGCGTTACCGGCACCGCCGCGCCGAACACCAGTGCCAACAGGGTCACCGCAGACGCGCCGTACAGAAACAGTCCGACCATCGGCCGCGAGTCCTGCGGCCATGCCAGAAACACCGACCCGGCGATCGCCCCACCGGCTGCGCCGACGACGAGCACCGACGACAGTCGGTGCTGCCAGGGCAACCACTCGAGGCGCACCGGCGCGGGCGTACGCGCCCAGAGCACCGCGGCGATCAACGCGGTCAACACGACACTCACCGCGAGCGAATCGACCAATGCGACCTCCGAACCGTCCGATGCATGCCACGTCGGGAGCTGCTCGACTGCACGGGCCAGCAGTTGGCCTACGACTCCGAAGCCGGCCCCGACCCCGATGATCGACATCGCGTCATAGGTGATCAGCGGCTTGGCGATGTCGCGGCCGGATTCGTGACGACGGATGTGCGCCGCATACGCCGCAGCGGCGGCGCCGCCGGCGAACATCACGTGCGGACCGAAGACGGGCCCGAACGCCAGGTTCTGGACGAGTTCGGCGTCTGGACTGATCGCTGTCATCAGCGTTGCGACGACGACTATCACGCCCATCAGCGAAAAGGCGCCGATTGCGCCCAGCGCTGCTCCGAGCGCACCCCCGCCGGCCGCACCGACGAGTTCGCTCACGGTGAGTGTCATGGTGGTTCCTCACATAAGGTTCTGGCGTGCGCCGCTGCGGCGCCGTCCGCCGATCGAAGTGGGATCGACGACGCGGCGCCGCAGCGCGATCGGTCAGTGCTGGTGCTTGATGATTCCGCGGATGTTCTTGCCCGCGAGGAGGTCGTCGTAGCCCTCATTGACCTGCTCGAGGCTGTACTCCCTCGTGACGAGTTCGTCGAGCTTGAGCTTTCCGTCGGCATACATCCGGACGAGCTTCGGGATGTCGTACGTGGGATTGCAGTCACCGAACAGCGAGCCCTTGATCGTCTTTCGGAAGTAGCTCATCTCAGTGCTGGGAACCTTGACCGTGATCTCATCGATCCGGTTCAACGCGGTGAGCACGAGAGTGCCGCAGCGCCCGATCATCGAGAATCCTGCACTGACCTGCTCCGCAGTGATCAGATCCGTCGTGATGATGGCCGACTCGGCGCCCTGGCCGTTGGTCAATTCATCAACGGCTAGCTTCGCGTCGGCGGCATTGTCGAATGCTTGGGTCGCGCCCAGTTCGATGGCCTTGTCCCGCTTGTTCTGGAGCGGGTCGATGACGATGATGTGCTCGGCACCGGCGTGCTTGGCGCCCTGCACCGCGTTGATGCCGATGCCTCCGATACCGAAGATCACCACGATGTCACCGGGCTTGGTGTCCGCGGCGTACACCGCCGAACCCCAACCCGTAGGGACGCCGCAACCGACGAGCACGGCCTTGTCGAGCGGAATATCGTCGTCGACCTTCACCACGGAGTACTCGTTGATCACGTTGTACTGGCTGAAAGTGCCCAGGGTGCACATGGCACCGTACTGTCCGCGCGGACCACTGATGGGCCAACGCGGCCCTTCCAGATGACCTTCCAGCATCGCGGCGTTCATGTCGCACACCGACTGCCGGCCGGTGGCGCAGTATTTGCAGCGGCCGCAGGCCGGGGTGAACGAACAGATGACGTGGTCGCCGGGCTTGACGCGGGTGACGCCCGGGCCGACCTCCTGGATGATTCCCGCACCCTCGTGACCCAGCACCATCGGCAGCCTGGCGATGGTGTCACCGATCGCGATGTGCACGTCCGAGTGGCAGAGACCGCCGTACTGGTACTGGATCAAGACCTCGTGCGGACCCGGCTTGGCCAGCGTGAGTTCCTCGATCTCGATCGGCTTTCCGGGCTCTACGACGACTGCTGCGAGAGTTTTCATGACTTCTCCTTGTGGTGGGGACTGATTAATGGGTGGATGCGGCCCGACCGCACCGCATGCGGCACGTTCGGAGGGACGGGTAGGTGCGTATCGACCCGGCTAGGATCGCTTGAGGTTCACCACGTGGACGTCGACGAATCCCTCGACGCCGATGCGACCGAACTCCGCGCCGAGGCCTGACTGCTTCACTCCGCCGAACGGCACGTCGGGGGTCAGCTGGAAGTGATGATTGATCCAGCTGGTCCCGGCGTCGAGGCGGTCGGCGACTGCGACGGCTCGGTCGGTGTCAGTCCCCCAGACAGAGGCCCCCAGGCCATACGGCGTGTCGTTGGCACGGTCGATCGCGTCCTCGAGATCGTCGTAGCGGAGAACCGAACGGATCGGAGCAAAGGTCTCTTCTCTGACCAATGGGCTGTCTTCGTCGACATCACGGAGAAGCGTCGGTTCGACGTAGTAACCGGGCCGGTCGAGCATGTGGCCGCCGGCGACGACCGTCCCGTGCTCGTGTGCCAACTCCAGGCTGGCGCGGGCCTTCTCGTATTGCGCCGCATTCTGCACCGGGCCCAGCCGAGTGTCCTCGTCGAGGCCGTGCCCGACGGTCAGTTCCGACACTCGCCGAGCGAGGGCCTCCACCAGCGGGTCGTACATCGACGAGGGTGCATAGATCCTCTTGATCGAGACGCAGACCTGTCCGGCATTGGCGTAGGCCCAGGTGCACAGCCCTTCGGCGGTCTTCTCGACATCCGCGTCGTCGAGAACGATCGCTGCGTCGTTGCCACCGAGTTCGAGGGTGAGCCGCTTGAGAGTGGGGCCGCAGGCCTCCATCACACGGCGGCCAGTCGCCGTTGAGCCGGTGAACGACACCTTGTTGATGCCTGGATGCCCGGTGAGGTGGGCTCCGAGGTCGCCGGCATCTCCGACGACGTTGAACACGCCGGGCGGAATCACGTCGCGGACGAGTTCTGCGAAGTGCATCGTCGCCAGCGGAGTGGTCGGCGACGGCTTCAGGACCATCGTGTTTCCGACGATCAATGCGGGAGCGAGCTTGTAGAGCGCTTGGAACAGCGGGAAATTCCACGGAGTGATCGCACCGACCACACCGACCGGTCGGTGACGCAGTTCGACGTAGCCGTTCTCGTCGTCACGCAGTACTTCGTTCGGCAGTCGATAGTCGGCGAAGTACCGAGTGAAGTCGATCGACCAACTGACGTCGTCACGCGCCTGCGCGATCGGCTTTCCCTGTTCCAGGGTGGTCAGATGCGCGAGTTTCTCGTGGTGCTCGACGAGGACGTCGGCAATCCGATGCAGAATCGCACCGCGCGCATCGACGCTGAGCGCGGACCACCCTGGCAGCGCCCGCTTCGCCGCTTCCACGGCGTCATCGAGTTGTTCCACCGATGCCGCCGGCGTGGTCGCGACCTGCTGGGCCGTCCCCGGGTCGATCACCGACACCTGGGAAGCTCCGTCGACGAGCCGCCCGTTGATCAACTGCCCGTACCTCTTCGTCGCCAGATCGAAGGTCAGAGCAGTGGCTGGAGGTGTAACTGAGGTCATTGCATTCCTCTCGATTCGAGTGCCACCCGGCACAGTGGAGGTCGCCTCGCACAGCGCTTCGTGAGAGCCACGGCGGGTCCGGTCGGCGTACCGGGAAGAGCGACACGATTCAGTGTTGCGACTTGCGTCACACGTATGTGTTCGGTATCCGTACACCTGAAATCGCCGGTTTCCGTCGGCAGAACATTCGATAGACTGGCTTTGAACTCCAGTGATGGAACTCACAGGAACAGGCGGCATGTCAGGCCATCGCGTATGCATGCGCTGGTCTTCCCAGTCGGGATAGCGAGAGGTCCGACCCCATGAGCAATAACGACGCAGTCACACTCACATCGCGCGGAGCGCTCTGGTCCGACCGCGCGCTGCACGCGTCGTGGATGAGGTCTCAGCAGTACGGACTCGACCCGTCCAAACCGATGGATCCGCCGACCACTGACGGCATCGACACGGGGAGCCGGCTCTTCCGCGCTGCAACTCCCGTGCTTCGCCGTATGTGCGCCGGGATCGAGGGCGAACGTTTGTCCGTCATGCTCATCGGCGCTCAAGCAGAGATCCTGACCACGGTGAACGGGTGCGCCCAGATCGATCACGTGGTCGAAAGGATCGGCGCAACGCCGGGAGCTGTGTGGCGCGAAGACACAACCGGCACCAACGCGCTGGCGACCCCATTCGAGACCCGGCGCCCACTGTTCGTCCGCGGCGTTGAGCATTACGTACAAGATCTCCACGGCTACAGCTGCTACGGCCGGCCGATCTTCAATCCGCTGAACGGCCGACTGATGGGCGTACTCGACATCATGAGTGTCGCCGGAGCCGAATCGGGACTGATGCGACCGTTCATCGACACGGCGATCGCGGAGATCGAACGGAACATTCGGAGCACCTCGAGTGGCAGCACACGGTCAGTGATCCGAGCCTTCGAGGACGCGGCCCGGCACCCCGCCGTAGTCGTCGTGGCGCTCTCTCGGGCAATGGTTCTGCAGAGTTCGATGGCAGCTCGCACTCTGTCCGCAACCGACGTCTCGGCCCTGCAGCAACTGGCCGACGGGGTGCGGACAGCCACACGTACGGAACTCGAATTGACCAGTGGCAACACCGCCCGTGTCGAGATGGAGCCGATCGACGGCGCCGATGGAGTCCTGATCCGTGTACAGGCTCGTCAACGTCCGGCTGTACCTCGCACTGCCGACCGCCTGCGCTATTGGAGCCGGGTGCAGAACTGGGTCGACGACATTCGAGACAGCTGCCGCTCGGGCGTGATCGTGGGTGAGCCGGGTAGTGGTCGCACCACAGCATTGGCCGGCGCGGCTGGCGGGCGGGCTCGCCATGCGATCGACGGGCGGACCGATGATCCCACCGAGGTCGAGAACAGACTGCGGTCGTTGATCAACGATCCCGGTCGCGAAGTGCTGACGATCGACAATCTCGACTTACTGCCCCAGTCCGCCCGCAACCTCACCGAGAATCTGCTCGTCGGTCAGGCGCAGCGAGTTCTAGCCGCCACATCCGCCCCGAGACCGGGGGACGCTGACAATGCCCGCCTGCTCGACTTGTTCGAAGATCGTCTGGATCTGCCGGCTCTCCGCGATCAGCGTTCCGAGCTCATCGATCTGCTCAATGAAGTCGCGGGACCTGGCGTCCGGTACCGCTTCACACCTCACGCCACCCGTGTCCTGGAATCGTACTCATGGCCAGGCAACCACCGGGAACTCGCAGGGGTGTTGCGCTCGCTGGAGCGCTCTCGGGGCACTCTCATCGATGTCACTGATCTGCCGATCGCCTTGCGGATGAAGGCCACGACGAAGCAGATGACACCGTGGCAGCAGGCGAGTTGCGACGCGATCATGCGAGCCATGGAGATATGCCACGGGAACAAGGCCCACGCGGCCGACTACCTGGGCATCAGTCGCAGCACTCTCTACCACCACATCAAGGAGTACGGAATCACCGTGTAGACCGACCCGCGTCGGGCCATACCAGCGAAGTATGAGCATTGCTCTTGCTCGCGTGCTTGGCGAAGGCTGCGGGAGGTCGTGCAACAACGCACAGGGATGTGTGGATCTGGCCGTTGTCGAGCCGTCTGCGGTGAAGCAGAGTCACAGTCGACCCGTTTCCCGACCAGAGGCCGTCTCATGTCCAACCTCATCGCTTTGCCCCGCATACTGCGGGTCGGCGCCGACTCCTTGAACGATCTTCCCGCAGTTCTCGCCGATCTCGGGAGTCGACGGCCGTTGATCGTCACCGATCAGTTTCTGACGTCGACGGGTGCGGTGGCCCGGATCGCCGGAGCCCTGTCGGCTGCCGGCGTCGACTGCAGCGTCTTCGACCGCGTGATCCCCGATCCCACGACCGATTCCCTGCAGCCCGCCGCCGAGACGGTGCGCGCCGATGGGTGCGACGCCGTGATCGGCTTCGGCGGCGGCAGCTCACTCGACACAGCGAAAGCGGTTGCGCTGCTCGCCACCACCGATCGCCCGATGCGCGACTTCAAAGCTCCGACGTCGACCGATCAACCGTTGCTGCCACTCATCGCGATTCCGACGACCGCGGGCAGTGGGTCGGAGGCCACGCGGTTCACGGTCATCACGGATTCGGAGACCGGCGAGAAGATGCTGTGCCCCGGCCTGGCGTTCCTGCCGACAGCAGCGATCATCGATTTCAAACTGACCATGTCGATGCCGCCACGACTCACCGCCGACACCGGCATCGACGCTCTGACGCACGCGGTGGAGGCGTACGTCAGCGTGAAGTCGAATCCGTTCAGCGACGGGTTCGCCCTCACCGCAATTTCGACTATCGGCTCCTGCCTGCGTCGTGTCTATGCGGACGGCTCCGACGAAGATGCGCGCGAGCAGATGATGCTGGCGGCGACACAAGCCGGCATCGCGTTCTCCAATTCGAGCGTTGCTCTGGTGCACGGCCTGAGCCGGCCTCTCGGGGCTCACTTCCATATCAGTCACGGACTGTCGAACGCGATGTTGTTTCCGACGGTCGCCGAGTACTCGTTGCCGGGTGCCCTATCCCGCTACGCCGACTGTGCCCGCGCATACGGCGTCGCCGGCGACAAAGATTCGGACGAGGTCGCGAGCAGGCTGTTCCTCGACGAATTGAAGCACCTCAACCATGATCTGGGCGTACCCAGCCCGCGCGAGTTGGGGATCGAGCCCGAGCGCTGGTCCGCGCTTCTGCCGACCATGGCCGAACAGGCACTCGCATCGGGCTCCCCGCAGAACAATCCGGTAGTTCCGAGCACCGACGAGATCTGCGAAATCTATCGGCGCGTGTACTGACTCTCTACTTCGACACTGTTCGGAATCACTTCCACCCTGCCTACATGCACACCTGAGGAGTACCCATGCCTTCAACCACCATCGATACCGTCGGGAACTGGATCAACGGCCGCACTGCCACCTCCGACAGTCCCGACGCCACCAACGTCTACCGTCCTGCCACCGGCGAGGTGACCAAACGGGTCCCCGCGGGTTCCCGTACCGACGCCGAGGCCGCGGTTGCGGCGGCGCACCGAGCCTTCGAAAGCTGGTCTGCTACACCGCCCCACATTCGCGCCAGGGTGATGTTCGCGTTCCGGGACCGCCTGCTCGCCGACATCGACGATCTCGCCGCGATCATCTGCGACGAGCACGGCAAGGTTCTAGACGATGCGAGGGGCGAGCTGCAACGCGGTATCGAAGTCGTTGAATTCGCTTGTGGCATACCTGATCTCATGAAAGGCGAGTTCACAGAGAACGTCGGAACGAACGTCGACGGAATGTCGATGAGGAAGCCTCTCGGCGTGGTGGTCGGTGTGGTTCCGTTCAACTTTCCGGCCATGGTTCCGATGTGGATGTTCCCGATCGCACTGGTCTGCGGCAACACTTTCGTTCTCAAGCCATCCGAGAAGGTGCCCACGTTGGCGTTGAAGATGGCATCAATGCTCGCCGACTCGGGCTTGCCGGACGGAGTCTTCAACGTCGTCCAAGGCGGTCAGACGGTTGTGAACGCCCTGATAACGGATCCGCGAGTAGAAGCCGTCAGTTTCGTCGGGTCGACGCCCATCGCGGAGCACATCTACCGGACCGCTACCGAGTCCGGCAAACGCGTGCAGGCGCTCGGCGGCGCCAAGAACCACCTCGTGGTCATGCCGGACGCGGACATAGACAGCGCGGTCAATGCCCTGATGGGATCGGCCTTCGGCTCGGCCGGCGAGCGCTGCATGGCAATCTCCGTCGTCGTGCCCATCGGAGACGAGGTCGCGCAAGCAGTCCGCGACAGACTCGTCGAGCGGATCGCAGCATTGCGCGTAGGCGCGGGCACCGAGCCCGACGTGGAGATGGGTCCGTTGATTACACGCGAGCATCGCGATCGGGTGATCTCCTACCTGTCGGCCGGTGTGGAAGACGGTGCGGAACTCGTTGTGGACGGCCGAGACCGGTGCGATGGACCCGGCTTCTTCCTTGGTGCTTCACTGTTCGATCATGTGACTCCCGAGATGCGGATCTACCGTGAGGAGATCTTCGGGCCCGTTCTCGCGATGGTGCGAGCCGAGTCGTTCGAGGAGGCATTGGAACTCGTCAACGACCACGAATTCGGCAACGGGACTGCGTTGTTCACTGCCGACGGCGGTACCGCGCGCACGTTCATTTCGCGAGTCAGGGCAGGGATGGTCGGGATCAACGTCCCGATTCCGGTCCCGATGGCGTTTCACTCCTTCGGCGGCTGGAAGCGCTCGTTGTCGGGCTGCCACGCGTACAGCATTTGGTCGCCGCGGCGGGCATATCGTTGACGCCCAAGAGGATACCGGCCTGCCTTCCTGCCGCACCTCGGGCACTGGCCCAGTCGGCTAGATGTACTGACCACGGAGGTTGTGTCTCCGGTCGGCATGGCGAGATGAAATGAGGAAGACCTCCGTGTGAGGTGTGAAAGCGACCAAGCAACCACACCCACAACGGAGGTCTTCGTGTCCCACGCTAACGCGACCTTGACGCCCACGGGAAGACTGCGCCTGGCCCGGTGTGTCGTCGAAGACGGCTGGCCCCCGGCCCGAGCTGCGGAACGGTTCGGTGTCTCGGTCACCACGGCCCGACGCTGGGCCAGCCGGTATCGCGAGCAGGGCAAGGCCGGCATGGTTGACCGCTCCAGCCGGCCGCACACCTGCCCCCACCGCACCCCGCGTCGTCGGGAGCGCCGGGTGATCGGCCTGCGCGTATCGCGCCGGTGGGGGCCAGCCCGAATCGCTTACCACCTGGGAATGCACCCCTCGACGGTGCACAAGATCCTGTCCCGCTTCGGGTGCGTGCGCCTGGCGTTCACCGACCCGGCCACCGGCGCCCCGGTGCGCGCCACCAAGCGACGCCCGCAGCGCTATGAGCACGCCGCACCGGGCGATCTGGTGCACGTGGACATCAAGAAGCTCGGACGCATCCCCGACGGCGGCGGGCACAAGTTCCTCGGCCGCGCCAAAGGATGGTCCCGGGCCGTTCGGCGAAGGTCCTCACCGAGTGGCTCAACGCCCGCGACCAGGCATTTCGAGACCGAGTCAAGGTGGTCACGATGGACGGGTTCGCCGGCTACCACTCCGCCGCAGCCAAGGCCGTGCCCGCAGCACGCACGGTGATGGACCCGTTCCACGTCGTGCATCTTGCCGCCGACAAGCTCACCGTGTGCCGCCAACGCATCCAGCAGGCCACCACCGGGCACCGGGGCCGCACCGGCGATCCGCTGTACGGCATCCGCAGGACGCTCAACACCCGGGCAGGGCTGCTGACCGACAAACAGAAAGTGCGCTTGTTCAAGGCGTTCACCGCCAACGATGCGCACGCGGCGGTGGAGGTCACCTACGGCGTCTACCAGCGACTCATCGCCGCCTACGAGGCCTCGGGCAAGCGGGAGGGCAAGATCGCGATGTACAAGCTCCTGCGCTCGATCCGGACCGGGGTGCCCACCGAGCTGCCCGAGCTCGCCCAGCTCGGCCGGTCGCTATGGAAGCGGCACCGCGAGATCCTCGCCTACTTCGACGTGGGTGCCTCCAACGGCCCCGTCGAGGCCATCAACGGCAGGCTCGAACACCTCCGCGGAATCGCCCTGGGCTTCCGCAACCTCAAGCACTACATCTTGCGGTCACTGATCCACTCCGGACAGCTTCAGGATCGGATCAATGCACTCTGAATCCGGAAGGGCCCTTTCTATTGACAGTCGATGCGGAGGCGCGTAGCTTTCAGGCACACGCAGAAGAGATTTCTACTGGCCAGAACTACCACGTCGGTAGGGGTCGAACTGCGATGAATTGTTCAATCGTTATCGTGCACAGAAAGGCGTTATCCGTGCCAAGCTCTTCAATCACCCAGAAGTTCCATTTCGTCGATGTGAAAGGGGTTCAGACGCGTTATTTCGACGACGGCCAGGACAAGGATCCGATCCTCCTCATCCATGGGGGGCATTTCGGGTTCTTCATACCGGCCGGAATCGAATCCTGGGGCAACGTTCTAGAGGATTTCGGCGAGTACGGCCGTGTCCTCGCGGTCGACAAACTCGGTCAGGGCGAGACTGGTCTCCCGCTGAATGACGAAGACTGGACTGTCGACGCGGTCGCCGAACACGTTGCGAACTTTGCAACTCAGTTGGGGCTCAAGAACCTGACCCTGGTGGGTCACTCGCGCGGCGGCATGACGGCGGTCCTTCTCGCGTTGAAGTACCCTGAGATGGTAAAGAAGCTGGTCATCATCAGCAGTGCGACTGCGGCACCGGCGCCGCCCGTCGGAACCGACATGGACTTCTACGAGCGAGTCGAAAGGACTGCCCCCGGAGGTTCGGCCGAGTTGATCCGTCACTATCATGCTGCCCAGGCGGTTAATGAGGGAGATCTGCCCGAGGACTACATCGGGATCGCCACAAAGTGGCTCGAGAGCGAAAAGCAGCGCGACGCTGTCGCCGGATATGCACGCAATGCGGAGGAGCACTGGTTGCCTAGCCTCAGCGAGGGCAGGCGCTGGGTTCAGGAACGGCTTGCCGACGCAGGAATCCCGGTGCCGACGCTGGTTGTGTGGGGAGTCAATGATCGATCGGCGCCGGTGTCGATGGGTAAGGGGCTCTTCGATCTGATCGCTGCCAACACCCTGGATAGCTCGCTCTATCTCATCAACAACGCTGGTCATCACGTGTTCAGTGACCAGCGCGAAAAGTTCAACGCCGCGGTTGGTGCGTTCATCTCGCTTTAGCAGAACCCTTCGTCGGTCTTTCGTGCTCGAAAGACCCGGCGGTGTCAACTCGTGGAAGCAACGTTGTCCTTCAGTAGGCGTTCGAAGACTTCCCGTGGAGTGTAGAAGCCCAGGCACTGCCGTGGCCGCTCGTTGAGCTCGCGGGCGATCGCTTCGAGGTACAGCTGATCGGATGGGATTTCGGTGCCCTTGGGCAGGTACTCGCGGATCAGGCCGTTGGTGTTCTCATTCGTCGGGCGTTCCCATGGCGAGCGGGGATGAGCGAAGTAGATCGGCAACTCGGCGGCCACGGTGACGCTGGCGTGCTCGGCCATCTCGGTGCCTTGATCCCACGTCAGGCCCTGTCGCATGAACTCCGGCAGTCCTCGCAGGTGATCGATCAGCACATCAGCAACGCCGGGTGCTTTCTTCCCGTCCGGCAGACCCAGGATCAGCGTGTACCGGCTGGTGCGCTCGACCAAGGTCACCGCCGCGGACTGGCCGGCCTTCCCGACGATCAGATCTCCTTCCCACCAGCCCGGCACCCGCCGATCGGCCGCGGTCTCGGGGCGGTCGTCGATGCTGACCATGCCCACGATCCGCGCCGACCGCTCACCGACTGACTTGCGGGGTTTACGCGCGGTGCGCTTGGACTGCAACAGGATGCCCTGAGCAGCCAACTCTCCCTTCGGAAGAGCATAAATCCACCGATAGATCGACTCGTGTGACACGCGGCGGCCCTGCGCGTTCGGTGAACCCGTCATGGGATCCACTGTGGGGTCTTGGGCCTCGAGCTTCAACCTCCCCGCGATCTGGCGCGGCGTCCGCGACCTGCGCAGGTCGGACCGTACCCGGTCGGCGAGCACCGAGTCAGCATCGATCGCCCTCGTCTGCGGACGGGCCCGCCGTGCGCGGGCGTGCTTGTCGGCGTGCACCACCTGATACGCGCCCGTCTTGGTGGCATTGCGTTTGATCTCGCGAGACACCACCGACTTGTCGCGCCCGATCTGCTCGGCGATCGCCGTGACCGTCATCCCCGCACGCCGTCCGACCGCGATCTCCGTCCGGTCCGCCACCGTCAACATCATCCGTCCCAGCCCCACCCAGGGTCTCCTACCGCGCTACCCGCAACCCCTCGTGGCCTGCAGTGTTGCTACGACGGTATGACACCGCCCCAGATGTCTGATACAAACAACTTCGAAGAGGAAGCTGGATCCGGGCTGATGATCGCGATCTCGTGCGCACTGCTCGCGATTTCTCCCGCGGTCGTGTTTTTTGTCGCGTCCCAGTTGGTCCAGGGAATAGCCCGGGCGTTCTTCTGGACCAGCAGCCAGACCCACGCCGTTCGTACATCCGCCGCACCGGTCAGTGGCCTCCGGGACGTCAATCTGGCGGCGGGGATCGGTGCGCTTCTCGGCCCCACGGTGGCCGGATACCTCTGGGAGGCCTCGGTGCAACTGCCACTCATGATGGGGATCGTCGCAGGTTCCGTCGCCGTCGTCCCCGCGGCCTTGTTGATCAGGTTTCCCCCGTTCGCGGCCAGGCCTTCTTCACCCACTGGCAGGGATGTCCGTCTGTGGCGACGACCCGGTGTCAACGCTGCCTGCTGGATGAACACGGGCGCAGGGGTTTGGAAAAGCCTTCTAAACTCCTACGTCCCTTTGGCCCTGTCCCTGGCAGGCCAACCGGCTGCAGTCATCGGTATCCTGCTCTCCATCGCCAACGCCACCGTTCTCGTCGGTAGTACCGCCAGCGGGTGGGTCCGGCGCCGGGGCGTCAGGGCGTCTCTGGTCATCGGGATGATAGCTACAGGGCTGGGACTGGCCGCAGTGGGACCGTTCGCCGGTCTGACCGCCCCGGTGGCCATTGCCCTGGCCATCTCCGGCATCGGTGCCGGGGTCCTGCAGACCGTCGGTCCGGCCATCGCAGCGGAGAAGGTGCACCCAGAAGAACGCGGAGACGCCCTCGCATTGACGGGCACTTTCCGCGCCACGGCGCTCTTCCTCTCACCGCTGGGCATGGCCGGGCTGGTCACCCTCGTTCCGGTGACCGCGGCCCTGCTGGCCGCGGGCCTGCTCATCATCACCCCAGCTGCAACCACCTGGAGATCCAACAAAGATGTCGACTGACCGACACAGACCCCGAGGCTCGCGCTATTTGCCTCCGGTGACAAGAAAGCAAGACGTTTCGACGAGAGGCTGTCCATGACGACGAAAACCCATCCGAGCGATGACCCCGCAACGGTCCCGAGGCTCCGACTGCGGCACGGGCATAGCATTCCGCATCTGGGCCTGGGCACCTGGCCACTGGTGGGGGAAGAGTGCGAGACGGCCGTCCGCTACGCCATTCAAAGCGGCTACCGGCTCGTCGACACCGCGTTCCAGTACCGCAATGAAGACGCGGTGGGACGCGGTGTCCGCACTGCCGGCGTTGCGCGTGAAGAGCTGTTCGTCTCCAGCAAGTTCAACAAGGAGTCCCACAGCGTCGACGGTGTGCAGAGGGCCTACGACCGCAGTCTCCAAGCCTTGGGCCTGGACTACCTGGACATGTTCATGTGCCACTGGCCCGTGCCGGCCTTGGACCAGTACACCGAGGCATGGAGAGGCCTCGTCAAGCTCTTGGACGAAGGCCGTGTCAAAGCGATCGGTGTCTCCAATTTCAAGCCGGACCATTTGGAGAAGGTCATTGCCGCGACCGGCGTGGTTCCTGACGTGAACCAGATCCAGCTCAGCCCCGATCTCGCACGGCTACCCCCGCGGGCAGTGCACCAGGACCTGGGCATCATTACCGAGGCCTGGAGCCCTATTGGTCGCGAATCGGGACTGCGTGACCACCCCATCGTGGTGCAGATCGCGCAACGGACAGCAAAGAGTCCGGCGCAGGTTCTGCTCCGCTGGCACGTCCAGCAAGGAATCGTCCCGATCCCGCAGGCCGCCAAACCCGCATGGCTGGTCGAGAACATCTCGGTGTTCGATTTCTCCCTGACTGCCGAGGAAATGGCCGCCCTGGCGAGGCTGGACCGCGGAGAGAACGCCGCCCGCGACTCCGACTCCCCCGAAAACGGCCACTGACCCTTGCCGCACCCACCCGTACCTGGCACGAAGAGTGGGAGGGGTTGACGTAGATCACAAAATGCGGAAACCTCTTCACGACAGAGTGGACCTCTGCTCTACAGACTGACTGATCGATGATCGAGAAGGAGCTCTCCCATGGCAGACCATCACGGCGTCCTCGAGGACGTACGGCGGGGCATGATCCCTGCACATATCTACAACGACAAAGAGCTCTTCGAACTCGAGAAGGAACGTCTCTTCAGCCGCAGCTGGCTGTTCGTCGCCCACGAGTCGGAGGTCCCCGAGGCTGGTGACTACGTGGTCCGCAGGGTCCTCGAGGACTCGTTCATTATCTCTCGGGACGAACAGGGCCAGGTCCGGGCCCTGTTCAACATGTGCCTCCACCGGGGCATGCAGGTGTGCCGGGCGGAGATGGGCAATGCCTCCCACTTCCGTTGCCCGTACCACGGTTGGTCTTACCGCAATGACGGGCGCCTCGTTGGCCTGCCGTTTCACAAGGAGGCATACGGCGGGGAGGAAGGCTTCAAGAAGAAGGGCCAGACCTTGTTGCCTGCTCCCTCGCTGGCCACGTACAACGGTCTGATCTTCATCAGCATGGACCCGGATGCCGAGCCCCTGGAGGAGTTCCTGGGGGACTTCAAGTTCTACCTGGACTACTACACGAAGCAGAGCGCGGACGGCATCGAGCTGCGTGGCCCTCAGCGTTGGCGGGTCAAGGCGAACTGGAAGATCGGGGCCGAGAACTTCGCCGGGGACATGTACCACACGCCCCAGACCCACACCTCGGTGGTGGAGATCGGCCTCTTCCGCGAGCCCAAGGCGGAGAAGCGCAAGGACGGCACCACGTACTGGGCTGGCAACGGTGGCGGCACCACTTACAAGCTGCCCGAAGGTGGCCTGGAGGAGCGCCTGCGCTACGTGGGCTACCCGGACGAGATGATCGCCCGGATGAAGGAGCAGTGGACCCAGGAGCAGCTCGACGTGGTCGGCAAGGACGGGTTCATGATCTCGGCGGCCTCACTGTTCCCGAACATGAGCTTCGTCCATAACTGGCCGCGGGTCGAAGAGGGCTCCGACGAGGTGCTCCCCTTCATCTCTATCCGCGTGTGGCAGCCGATCAGCGAGAACGAGACGGAAGTCCTCTCGTGGTTCGCCGTCGACAAGAACGCGCCGGAGGAGTACAAAGCGCTTTCCTACAAGGCGTATCTCATGTGCTTCGGCAGTGGCGGCATGTTCGAGCAGGACGACGTCGAGAACTGGGTGTCCCTCACCAATACTGCCGCCGGCTCCATGGCACGGCGTCTGCTGCTCAACAGCCGGATGGGCATGCTCGAGAACGGCGAGAACGTCGTCGAGGCCCTGTCCCCCGAGGAATACTCGGGACCCGGCGCCACCCGTGTCGGCTACAGCGAGTACAACCAGCGGGAGTTGTTGCGCCGGTGGGCCGATCACCTCGAACGTCCGGTAGAAGCCGCAGCGCAGGTGCACGTGGGCTCGGACCCGGTGCAAGCGCCACCGGCCGCCGGATCGGGGCCCGCCCGCCCGGCCTGCGGCAGCGCAGAGACCGCGCCCGCAGCAACCCTTCACGAGGAGGTCTGATCATGAGTGTTGGAACGGCACACGAGAACGAGAACTTGACGCTGTCCGAACAATCGGCGCTGGGAGCCCACGCCCCGCGTACTCAGCGGACGGGGCAGACCCTGCCTTTCAACGATGAACTTCACCTGGAGGCGCATCGTTGGCTGGTCGATGAGGCGTACCTGTTGGACGCCCAGGACTACGACGAGTGGCTCTCCCGGATCGCCGATGACGTGCACTATCTCATGCCCGTCCGCGTCACCACTGCCCTGGGCGCCGGATACTCCACCTCACCGGGGATGGCGCACTGGGACGAGAACAAGTACTCGCTCAGTCGCCGCGTGGCACGCTTCGCCACCGAGCACGCGTGGACCGAAGACCCCCCATCACGGCTGCGCCACTACATCACCAACGTGCGCACCTTCCGCACCCCCGACCCGCAAGAGATCATCGTGGACTCGGCGGTTCTTCTCTTC
Organism: Gordonia sp. LUNF6; assembly: GCF_047041125.1. Lineage (NCBI taxonomy): Bacteria > Bacillati > Actinomycetota > Actinomycetes > Mycobacteriales > Gordoniaceae > Gordonia > Gordonia sp. LUNF6. The sequence continues at coordinate 69,315 of NZ_CP178181.1, read as the reverse complement.
CGCAGCCGTGGTGACGTCGGGGAGTCCTCCACTGTCTCGGCAGGACGCGAGGATCTCCTCCGCCGTACCTCATCCGGGTCCGGGTGGGAGCTGGCCCGTCGCACCATCATGGTCGACGAGTCGGTCATCCGCATGCAGAACCTGGCGATCTTCCTGTGAAACTGGAATGGGAAGGCGAGGAGGAAGACCGCCTCGCGGCGATCCAGGCCACCGAGGAACGCCGCCGGCTCGAAGAGCACGTCACCGGCAAGCCGATCGTGATCGCTAACGAGTTCTCGGAGGTCCAGGTCACCCGCATCGAGACCCGCAACGGTTCGCGGCTGATGATTCAATCTCCTCGTTCGGGCCAGTGGGTAACGCTCTGTCCGCTGGAACTGGAGTCCCTGACCTGGCAGGCCCCGGCCACGTTCTCGGCCATGATCGGACACCCTTTCGGGCCGCTCGTGGCCGAAGACGAATAAACACCCCAACCGCCAGAGCACCACCGTCTCAAGCTAAGGAGTTCGACCATGCCCGTTGTAAAAGCCGATCTGCAGGCCTGTCAGGGATACGCGAACTGCGTCGTCGGAGCCTCTGACTACTTCGACCTGGACGACGACGGGATCGTCGTGCTGCTCCAGACCGAAGTCCCCGAAGCCGACCGCGCCCGCGTCACCGAAGCCGCGCGCAGCTGCCCGGTCTCCGCACTGGTGGTAGAGGACGCATGAGCCCGGGCACCGTCGTCGTCGTCGGGTCCTCCATTGCCGGGGTGCGCACCGCGCAGTCCCTCCGGCTGGAAGGCTATAAGGGGGAGATCATCCTCGTGGGAGAAGAGACCGAACTTCCCTACGATAAGCCGCCATTGTCGAAATCCGTTCTTGCGGGATCCGCCGACGAGGACTCTATCCGGCTGCTGACACAGGAGCAGGCCGATGCCGAGGACATCCAACTCTTGCTGGGGCACCGCGCTGTCGATCTGGACGTCGCCGAGAACCTGCTGAAGCTTGAAGGGCATGACCCCCTTCGCTACGACAACCTCGTCATTGCCACCGGAGCATCACCCCGGCCCTCTCCCTGGGGCCAGTCTCCAGGGATTCACGTGCTGCGCACCCTTGAGGACGCCCGCGAACTACGTGGGGACCTTCTCCGGGGTGGGGCGCTGGCCGTTATCGGGGCAGGGTTCATCGGCGCCGAAGCGGCAGCCACCGCCCGCGGCCTGGGATTGGAGGTCACCGTCATCGACCCGGTGCCCGTGCCCATGAGCCGCCTCTTTAACCCTGAGATCGGCCAGTGGTTCGCAGACCTTCACCAGGACAACGGGGTCGACACCATGTTCGGCACCGGAGTGGAAGCTATCGAAGGCGAGGAGGGCAACTTCTCCCTCCACCTGACCAACGGTGAGAGCGTTCAGGCGGCCACCGTGCTGATCGGTATTGGCGTCATCCCCAATGACTCCTGGCTTAGCGCATCCGGCCTGCTGGTGGACAACGGGGTCGTGCTCAACGAGTACTGTCAAGCCCTCGACGCTGCGAACGTGTACGCCGTCGGCGACGTAGCCCGCTGGCGCCACCAGAAGCACGGCGAGGACGTCAGGACCGAGCACTGGACTAACGCGGTGGAACAGGCCGCCTGCGTGGCCTACAACATCATCCATCCGGAACAGCCGCGCGCCTACACGCCCATTGAATACGTGTGGAGCGACCAGCACGACTGGAAGATCCAGGTCGTGGGACGCGTCGGAGGCAATGTCGACCACGTCCTCATCGGACACCCGCAGGTCCACGGCAAGTTCGCCGCCCTCTACACCATCGACGGCACCACCGTCCGGGGCGCAGCCATCGTGAACTGGCCCAAAGCCCTCATTGCCTGCCGTCTGGGCATGGCCAGGGGCATCACGGTGCAGGATCTGCGCGCCAAGCTCGAACCCCAGTTGGAGCCACCGCCGAGGAGGGCGTCATGACACCCGGAAACTTGCTGCCCCAGACCGAGAGCGTCAGCCGGGAACGTATCGCCCTCGCCTGCCGGGTCTTGGCCCATCGGGGCCTTGCAGATGGAATCTTGGGTCACATCAGCCTGAAAATTACCGACAGCACATTGCTGGTGCGCTGTCGCGGCCCGTACGAACGCGGACTGGCGTATACGCAAGCCGAAGACATCCGCATGGTGGACCTCGACGGCAATCCCGCCGCCGACGGCGAGCTCGCGGGCGGATACACGGTCCCCAACGAACTGCCGCTGCACACCGAGCTCTTCCGGCGCCGCCCAGACATCCGGGCTGTCGTTCACGCCCATCCCCCGCGAGTGGTTGCCGCCGACCTGGCAGGGCTTGCAGTACGCCCCATCGTAGGGGCGTACGACATTCCCGGAGCCCGCCTCGCCGCCAACGGGGTGCCCGTCTATCCCCGCGGAGTACTCATCCGCGACCGTCGGCTCGCCACCGAAATGGCCGATGCTATGGGAACAAGGCCCGTTGTTGTGCTGCGGGGCCACGGCCTCACCAGCGCGGCCGAAACCGTCGAGCAAGCAGTTCTCCAGGCCATCAGCGTGGACGGCCTGTCCGGGTTGGCACTGCAAGTGACTTCGGCTGGTGGGCACCTCGTCGATCTGCCCGACGCCGATATGGCCGAACTGCCCGACCTCGGAGGAGCATTCAACACAGAGACTGCTTGGAGACATGAACTCGCACGACTTGGTGAGCCTCGTTGATGGCCTGCGCCCTAGCCGGACAGAGACTGAACCCCCGGTCAGTAACATGAAGCTCATGTCCGCATCACGGGCGGAGGACGACTCCAGATACGGCCCTCCTCCGCAGTACCCCATCGAATCCGTCGACAACGCACTCCGATTGTTGCTGCTCTTCGAGACTCGGCCGAGCATCCGGCTCACCGATGCCAGCAAGTACCTCGGAGTGGCGTCATCTACGGCCCATCGCCTCATGGGGATGCTCCTCTACCGAGGTTTCGTACGGCAGAACCCTCAGACCAAAGCGTACGAACCCGGACAAGCACTCAGCTCCATCGCCTTCGCCATACGGCGCCACGTCGACATCGGAACGCTAATTCGTCCAGCAATGGAAAGGGTATTCGAGGCAACCGGAGAGACGGTGCACTTTGCCGAGCTCAAAGGCTCGAACGCACACTTTCTGGAGGCCATCGAAAGCCAACGTGCCGTCCGCGTTGCCTCACGTCAAGGTGCGATGCTTCCTGCCAACTGCACTGCAACGGGCAAAGCAATGCTGAGCCTACTCACCACGGAACAACTGCATGCCCTGTACCCGTATGAGGAGCTCCCGGGTCTCACCAAGGGATCTATCATTTCCCGTTCCGATCTGGAGCGTGCCCTCGAAACGATTCGGCAAACCGGGTACTCAACGAGCCAGGAAGAAAGCGAAGACGGCGTCATGTCAGTCGCTGTTCCCATCACCAGCCCGAGCGGAGGATACTACGGGATCAATGTATCCGTGCCCGCTCACCGCATGACTGAACAACTCCGCACAGAACTCGGAGCTATGCTCCAGACAGTCGCCAAAGAAATCCAGAACTTGCTCGTTTAAGGATCTCGACGGCCGGTGACGGTGGTGCTGTGGACAGGACCACCTCAGGCCAGCGGCGATTCCAGAGAGTCGATTCTCCGCAGTCGGAGCCCGAAGAAGAAGGAAATGACCACGGCGACGGTTGCCATAGTGACGAGCATCGCCCAGGTCAGTGTCGAGTTACCGAGGCTAACCCGGGTGATTCATGGGAATCTGCGGATCGCTGGGCGAAAATAGACCGAAGTGCTTCCTGAACAGGGGAAACTGGGACTTGTCTAAGGTTCCATGTTCTCCAGCAGAAAGCACTCGGTAGGTGAAGCGTACTTCGTGGTCGGCCGGTCTGTCCGTTACTGCAGATGGTGTCGGGGTGGTCTCGCATGCCGGGGCTATCGTGCCTCGACTTCTGGCTGATCAGGTCGGTCTGACCGCCGAGCTGTCAGGGGCCATGGCTCGCCGCCGGTTCATCCCGATCCACGATCGCGGCCGGGTGTTGATCGATACCGCGGTGATGCTCGCCGATGGCGGCGAGTCCATCTCCGACATCGGCGTCCTGCGCCACCAGTCCGGCGCCCTGGGCCCAGTGGCGTCGGCGCCGACGGTGTGGCGCACGCTCGATGAGGTCACTGCCGGCAAGCGCAAGAAGATCCAGGTGGCGCGGGCTCGCACGCGGCGGCACGTGTGGTCCCACCTGCCCGGCGGAGTGCCCGCATCGGCGTGTGCGGGGCGGGATCTGGGATCGACGGTCGTGCTCGATGTGGACGCCACCATTGTGGTCACTCACAGCGAGAAGGAGCTTGCTGCGCCGACGTATAAGCGCACGTTCGGGTACCACCCGATCGGCGTGTGGTGCGACAACACAGAAGAGTTCCTCGCCGCGAGCTTGCGCCCAGGCAACGCCGGGTCCAACACCGCCGCCGACCACATCGACGTCCTGGGCCAGGCAATCGCGCAGATCCCCGCCAGTCATCGGCGTGATCTGCTGATCCGCTCCGACGGTGCCGGCGCCTCCCACGACCTGATCGACTGGATCACCGAGCAGAACCGCGTCCGTGGTCGACAGGTGGAGTACTCGGTCGGCTTCTCCATCACTGCCCCGATTCGCCGGGCCATCGCGACCTGCCCCGAAGCCGCGTGGGGACCAGCGCTCAACCCCAACGGGGACATTCGTGACGGGGCCGACATCGCGGAGCTGACCGGATTCCTCTCCCAACGGATGCTCGCCAAGTGGCCAGACGGGATGCGGGTGATCGTGCGCCGCGAGCGGCCCCATCCGGGTGCTCAGTTGTCGATGTTCGAGGAGATCGATGGATGGCGCTACCAGGCTTTTGTCACCAACACCACCGCCACGGGTCAGCTGCAATTCCTCGAGGCCAGGCATCGGGCTCACGCCCGGGTCGAGGACCGGATACGCCACGCCAAGGACACCGGGCTCGGGCGGCTACCTTCGCGGGGGTTCGCGCTCAACCAGGCCTGGCTCGTCGCGGTGATGATCGCAGCGGACCTCGTTGCCTGGACGCGGATGCTCGCTTGCACCGGCGAGGCCGCAGTCCTGGCGTTGTGCGAGCCCAAGGCACTGCGCTACCGCTTCCTTCACGTGGCAGCCCGGCTGGTCCGCAGCGGCCGACGGCGAAAAGTGAAGATCCCGGAAACATGGCCCTGGGCCGTCGCGATCGTCGCTGTGTTCAACACGATCGCCGCGATCCCCAAACCAGCCTGACCTCACATGCCCGCCCACGACATCACCACCCGGGGACCCGCCCACCGGCAGCGCCAGCCGGCACACACGCACGCCCACCCACGAAATCGATCCCGCCGTCACCCGACAGCAGCAGTCACACCGGCCCGTGAATCAGCGGGGCTAAGGGCCACCCCGGTGAGCACGGGGCCGATGGTATTGCCGATGTACGTGCCGGTCTGGACAATGCCGGTGGCCGCTGCGGTGGCCCCAGGCGCCATGTGCGAGATGAGGAAGTGCACCAGACCTGGCCACCCCCACCCCAGGCCCACCGCTAGCAGGACACCTACCACGTAGCTCCAGGTGGTGGGGATCGCCATGAGTGAAAGCCCGACGGCGCAGACGATGAGTGCTGTCTGGATCAGAGAAAGTGCTGACACGCCGCCTCGATCGACGACTCCGCCAATGACGATACGGGTCGCGGCTCCTAAGGCGCTGCCGACGGCCAGAATCACACCAGCCGGGCCGACTGCAATCCCCCGCTCCAGCGCGCCGATCACGGCAAAGGCCACGGCGGACGTAACGGCACCGCCCGCGAACATCGTCATCGCGGCCATCAGCACCAACGCCGAACGCATCTGGGTATCCCATTGCCCCGCCGGCCGGGTCGTACCCATAACGACCGGCATGGTCCGGGTCCGGGCCACGGGGACCAGTACGAGCATGCCCAGTACAGCCATCAGCAGGAAGGCCATGGACCATCCCAGAGTCAACGCAACCAACGGGATCGAAACGCCGGCGACCAACCCCGTCACAGGGACCGCGGCCTGTTTCACCCCGAAGGCCAGCCCGCACGAGGCGGCTGGGATGTGCGTGACGAGCAAGTGGTTGGAGGAAGGGTGCCCGAGACCGTTCCCGAGTCCCCCCAGGGATGCCCATACAATTAGCCACGGCCACGCAGAGATCCAGGACGCGCTGCCGGTCAGGCTCACGACCGCCAGAAGCAAGGCGGCGATGCCCATGCCTTTCTCGCTGAGCACACGACCAATCACACCGGTGCACGCGGAGGTGAGGGCGGCCGCAGCCCAGTAGACCCCTACCGCCAGGCCGATCCCGTAGGCCGGGACGCGGATTGTTGCGGTGATCTCCGTGGCCAGCGCCCCAAGGAGAAACACCGGCATGTTTGTTAAGACAGTCACCAGTACGGCCACAGCCAAAGCGGCGAATCCACGGCCCGGATGTCTCACGCGCTGTGACCTGCCACCGGGGCATCCGATGCCGCATCCATCTCCGGCACGCTGCGCTTACGCACCCGTGGGCAGGGCGGTAAAAAGTTCATGGCTGGCATTCCTGCCCTTCCAGGTCAAGGCTGTGGTGCGAGCAATACCGCTTCTGAAGTGCCCCGGGTTTGATGGGCACATTGGTGTGCCCCGGGTTTGATGGGCACATTGGTGTGCCCCGGATTCCGTGGGGTTCGATTTTTTGGATTCTCATGCCTCAAGTACGACTTCGCCGGACATCGGTCTAGATGGATCAGCGTCGGCCCCTGTCTCCCTCTAGCCCGCGTCAGATCTCCTTCCCATCACCCGCCTGACGCCAGTTCCCGGCCGATACCGAACGCCGCGGCCTGGAGGACTCCGACGAGGCGGGTCCTGTCCCTCGTCAAGCGGGGAACCACAAGACCCAGGGATGCGACGACCGCGGTGTCTCGAAGCACGGGGACGGCCACCGAGCACGCCCCGAGGGACATCTCCTCGACCGTTGTCGCATACCCATGGCGCCGCACCCGAGCCAGCTGCTGGCGCAGGAGCCCGGGCTGGGTCACCGTGAACGGCGTCATCCGGGTCAACGAGCCGAGCGTCTCGGCGAGCACGTCGTCGGGCGCGTGCGCGAGCAGCACCTTCCCAACCGCCGTGCAGTGCAGCGGCAGTCGGGAGCCGACGGTGCTGACGATCGGGACGGACGCCGTGCCGGACAGCCGGTCGAGGTACAACACCTCGGCGCCCTCGCGCACCGCGAGGTGCACGGTGGCCAGCGTCGCGCCGTACACGTCGTGGAGGAACGGCTCAGCGATCTGGCGCAGGCCGGTCTGGGTCGGCGCCAGTAGTGCGAGCTCCCAGATCCGGCGACCCACCACGTACTCGCCGGTCGGCCGCCGCACCAAGCCGCCCCAGGTGGCCAGTTCGGCCACCAATCGGTGAGTGGTCGGCAGCGGTAGACCCGCCCGACGCGCAATCTGGCTCAGCGTCATCGCCCGGTGCTCATCGTCAAAGGCGCCGAGAACGGTCAGCAGGCGCGAGGCGACACTGGCTCCCGGGTCGGAGGTGTTGCCGGCCATCGTCGCCCCCCTTTCACTCAGTGAACGATATAGCTCGAAGCGTACGCCCCGGCCACCTACCGTCGGGCTGGTGAGCACTCCTGACCTATCGACCCAAGCCGAGATCAGCGCCGAGATCGCCGACCTGTCCGCCGGCACCGACCCGTCCGCTATCCGGCCCCGCCTCGACTACTCCCCGTACCGCAGCAGCCTCCTGCGGCATCCGACCAAGGATCTGCACCAGGTCGATCCGGAAGGCGTCGAGTTGTGGTCTCCGTGCTTCAGCCACCGGGACGTCGATCCACTCGAGGCCGATCTGACGATTCAGCGCTCGGGCGAGCCGATCGGCGAGCGCATCACGATCTCCGGCCGGGTCGTGGACGGCGACGGACGCCCGGTCGCGGGCCAGCTGGTCGAGATCTGGCAGGCCAACGCCGGAGGACGCTACATCCACCAGCGTGATCAGCACCCTGCGCCGCTCGACCCGAACTTCACCGGCGCCGGGCGGTGCCTGACCGGTGCGGACGGTAGCTACTCATTCCAGACGATCAAACCGGGTCCGTACCCGTGGCGGAACCACCGCAATGCGTGGCGTCCCGCCCACGTGCACTTCTCCCTGTTTGGCACCGAGTTCACCCAGCGCATCGTCACGCAGATGTACTTCCCGGGCGATCCCCTGTTCGCGCTGGACCCGATCTACCAGTCGATCACCGACCAGGGCTCCCGTGACCGCCTCGTCGCCCGCTACGACCATGACCTGACGCGACCCGAGTGGTCGACCGGCTACCGGTGGGACATCGTGCTCACCGGCGCCCACCGCACCTGGACCGAGAACAACGACGACAAGGACCACGCATGAGCCCCCGCCTGCACCCCACGCCCGGCCAGACGGTGGGCCCGTTCTTCCACTACGCACTCCCCTATGACGGCGACTCCGAACTGGTGCCTGCGAGCAGCCCGGGTGCGATCCGGTTCCACGGCCGCGTGCTCGACGGTTCTGGTGCGCCGGTCCCCGACGCGCTGGTCGAGCTCTGGCAGGCGGACGCGTCCGGCGCGATCGTCCAGCAGCCGGGCTCGTTGCGCCGCGACGGTTGGACGTTCACGGGCTGGGGCCGGTCGTCGACCGACAACGCCGGCCACTACTCGTTCTCGACGATCGCGCCGGGTGGGGTCGACGGGGGCGCACCGTTCTTCGCGCTCACGGTGTTCGCGCGTGGCCTGCTCGATCGGCTCTTCACACGCGCATATCTGCCGGGACACGAGGCCGCCCTCGCTGCGGACCCCCTTCTCAGCAGCCTCGAGCCGGACCGTCGCGCGACGCTGGTCGCGGAGGCCGATGCGCAGGGACATGCGTTCGACATCCGTCTGCAGGGCCAGGGCGAGACCGTCTTCCTGACGTTCCCGGGCCACGGGGCGGCACACTGAACGCCATGACCGACCTGTTCTGGCCCGGCGACGAGCGCGCCGGCGACCTGATGAGTGCTGAGGCGTTGCTCGCCGCCATGGTCAGGGTGGAGTCCGCGTGGCTGGACGCTCTCGTGGCCTCCGGGCTCGCGCCGTCCGCCGCCGCCACCGACCTCGCCCCGCTCGTCACCGCCGACGATCTGCCGCACATCGCGGCGGCAGCCGAGGGCAGCGGCAACCCCGTCGTCCCGCTCGTCGGGCTGCTCCGCTCGCGAGCGCCGCAGCCCGCCGCCACCTGGCTTCACCGCGGGCTCACCAGCCAGGATGTCCTCGACACCGCCCTCATGCTCGCGCTGCGCGATGCGCTCGAACGGCTGATCGGCGAGCTGCGCGCCCAGGTGACCGCTCTCGCCCGTCTCGCCGCGCAGCACGCCGACACGCCGATGGTCGGCCGCACCCTGACCCAGCACGCCGTCCCCACGACATTCGGTGCGGTCGCCGCGGGCTGGCTCGACGGCCTGGTCGACGCCGCCGATCTGGTCCTCGACGCCCGCTCCCTCCTGCCGGTGCAGCTCGGCGGGGCGGTCGGGACGTTCTCGGCGGCCACCGAGCTGGCGGGCCTGCGGGGGCACGACGATCCCCAGGGGACGAGCGCTGACCTGGTCGCCGACACCGCCGTGGCCCTCGGGCTGCGCGAGCTGCGCCCGTGGCACACCTCGCGGGCGACGGTCACCCGGACGTCCGACGCGTTGGTGACGTGCACGGACGCGTGGGGACACATCTCGACCGATGTCGCGACCCTGGCACGGACGGAGATCGGCGAGCTGGCCGAGCCGACGGCTGAGGGTCGCGGCGGCTCGTCGACGATGCCGCACAAGAACAACCCGGTCCTATCCGTGTTGGTGCGTCGCGCGGCCCTGGGAGCCCCCGGTCTTGCCGCCACGCTGCACGTCGCGTCGGCCGCCTCCGGCGACCAACGTCCGGACGGGGCGTGGCACGTCGAGTGGTCGACCCTGCACCTGCTCGGCCGACGCGCCGTCGTGGCCGCATCCCAGACCACCGAGCTGCTGACGGGTCTGCACGTGGACGCCGAGCGAATGCGCACGACGCTCGACACGTCGGCCGAGAGCGTGCTGGCGGAACGCCGCTCGATCGCCGGGCTGCTGGACGCCACCGCCAGCGCCGATCCGACCACGTACCTCGGATTCTCCGAGGACCTCATCGCGGGCGCCGTCGAGCGGGCCCGGACCTTCTTGGAGGAGAACGAGTGAACATCCCTCGCATCACGGCCGTCCGGCTCGGCGGATCGCCGGCCCTCCCCCTTCTCGTGCTGGGGCCCTCGCTGGGCACGTCCGCTCAGTCACTGTGGGCGCGCTGCGCCGCCGGACTCACCGATCGATTCGAGGTTCTCGCCTGGGACCTGCCCGGGCACGGGTCCAACGCCGGCTCCGCCGAGCCGTTCACGATGGCCGAGCTGGCCGCCGGTGTCCTCGGGATGGTCGACGACGTGGTGGCCCAGCGCGACACGTTCGCCAGCACTTTCACCTACGCGGGCGACTCGGTGGGAGGCGCCGTCGGGCTGCAGCTGCTGCTGGACGCACCCGCGCGCATCGACTCCGCTGTCCTGCTGTCGACGGGCGCACGGATCGGCGAGCCGGATGCCTGGCGGACACGGGCCACGTCCGTGCGCGCGTCGGGCACCCCGTCGATGATCGAAGGGTCGGCCCAGCGCTGGTTCGCACCCGGATTCCTGGAGCGGGAGCCGGAGATCGGCGCAGCCCTGCTGCACGACCTGCGGGACGCCGACGACGAGGGCTATGCGCTGGTGTGCGAGGCGCTGGCGGGCTTCGACGTCCGTGACCGCCTCGGCGAGATCGAACCGCGAGTGCTGGCGGTGTCGGGTCTGCTCGACGTCCCCACTCCGCCGGCCGATCTCGCGGCTATCGCCTCTGGAGTCCGGAACGGGCGGCTCGTCGTCCTCGACGGCGTCGCGCACCTGCCCCCGGCCGAGCAACCGTCCGAGGTCGCCCAACTCATCCGCGATCACGCGAACGCGGGGCAGGCGGTTGCCGCTCCCACGACCGTCGCCGGGGTGCGCGACGCCGGCATGGCGGTGCGCCGGGCGGTCCTGGGCGACGCCCATGTCGACCGCGCGACCGCGGCGATCACCGATCTGACCGCCGACTTCCAGGATTTCATCACCCAGTACGCCTGGGGGTCGGTGTGGACGCGTCCGGGTCTTGACCGGCGCAGCCGCTCACTCATCACGCTGACCGCCCTGGTGGCCCGCGGCCATCACGAGGAGCTGGCCATGCACGTGCGGGCCGCGCGTACCAATGGGCTGACCAACGACGAGATCAAAGAGTTGCTGCTCCAGACGGCGATCTACTGCGGCGTGCCCGATGCCAACGCGGCCTACCGCATCGCCCAGCGCGTGCTCGACGAGCTGGACCACCCCGCTTACTAGGAGACTGCTGCACAATCCTCGTGGCAGGAGCCCGGTGTGGTGGCTGGCGTGAAATCCTGTGGCTATGCAGGGTTGTGATTGTGACTTTCGCCGGTAAGTGGCGGTGGCGGTGGTCTACGGACGTTTCGCGGCGGTCTCACTGGCGAGTGGTGGTCACCCGGGCGCGCACTAGGTCGCGCCGAACGAGACGGTGGAGCTCATTCCAACCGGGACTCACTGACGCGTGCTCGAACCCTCGTCGTCCATGCCGTAGCGGGGATCTCCGAACGCGGCATCTCGACGCAAGGGCTACGACTTCGGTGTCCTGTAAGGGTGTCGCACCAGCTTCGTCGCGCAGTGGGCGGGCTAACGCGACGTGTCGGCGGCGCCTACTTCCTTACTCGCTGGAGTGCGCGGTAGAGCGTGGATCGACCCACCCCGAGATCCCGGGCGATAGCTGACGGCCCCTCCCCCGCCTCGATACGGGCAAGGGCCTTGTCGATCTGCTCCTCAGTCAGGACGCGTTTGCGTCCCTTGTACTTGCCCTTCGCCTTGGCGATGGCGATACCCTCGGCCTGGCGTTCGCGAATGATGGCCCGCTCGAACTCTGCGAACGCCCCGAGCAGCGAGAGCATCAGGTCGGCTCGAGGATCCTGGGCACCAGCAGCGTAGGTGGCCCGCTCGTGGACGAACCGCACACTCGCACCCCTCGCGGTGACCTCGCCGACGATCTGCTTGAGATCAACCAGGGAACGAGCGAGTCGGTCCATCGACGCGACAACCAGCTCATCACCGTCCCGCAGATACCTGATGCACTCTTCGAGCTTTACGCGATCAGCGCGCGAGCGTGCCGACTGTTTCTCGATATAGACCCGGTCGCACTCCCCCACCGCCTCGAGCTGACGCGCCTCGTTCTGATCCGCGGCTGACACCCGCACGTACGCCACCCGCTGCCCACGCGCATGCGAAGATCGGCGAGCCGGCTTCGGATCTGGCTTCGGCTTTGGCGTTACCTCGATGACGTTCTCCGAGTCCGTCGACTCCACCCGAAAGTTCCAACCCAACTCATCCCGACGACGGAACCGAGTCCGCACCTTCCCGCGGCTGACGATGAGCACCTCCTCGCCACCCGAACGATTCAGCAACGTCCCGATCCGATCAGCCATGTGTCCATGGCCATGAGAAAGTCCCCACTGGTGGCCAGGTCGAGGTCCCCGCTGGTGGCCAGATAAAAGTCCCCACCCTGTGTTCGTCGTGTCGACCCGGAACTGAGGGCCCAGGCGATGACGGTGAAGGTGCCAACCGATCACCATCACCGCCTGGGAGTTCCATTGAAGTCTGCGAAGGACCGTATGGACATCATTTCTGCTTACCGAGAACTCGGAAGCTATCGCGCCGCCGCCGAGGTGTGCGGCACCACCCACAAGACCGTCAAGCGTGTGGTCGACCGGTTCGAGGCCGACGATCAACCACCCGACCGCAAGGAACGGGCCCGCAACTACGATGCGGTCGCCGAGTTGGTCGCTGAGCGAGTCGAGCGGTCACACGGCCGGATCACCGCCAAGCGACTGCTGCCGGTAGCACGTGCCGCGGGCTATGAGGGCTCGGCCCGCAACTTCCGTCGTCTCGTCGCCCAGGAGAAAACACAGTGGCGCCGTGACCATCATCGTGGCCGCCGCCCGGCAGTGTGGGCGCCGGGTGACTACCTGGTCATCGATTGGGCCGTAATCGGCGGGCTACACATGTTCTGCGCGGTGGTGGCGTTCTCGCGGTGGCGTTTCGTTCGGTTCGCCACCAACGAAACAGCGACCACCACACTCGGATTCATCGCCGAGGCGTTGGAAGAGATCGGTGGAGTACCCAACAAGGTACTCGCTGATCGGATGGGCTGCCTCAAAGGTGGAGTCGTCGCCAACGTCGTCGTACCCACCCCCACGTATGTGCGGTTTGCCACCCACTACGGGTTTTCCCCGGACTTCTGTCACGGCGCCGATCCGGAATCGAAAGGGATCGTGGAGAACCTCTGCGGGTACGCGCAGTCGGATCTGGCGCAGCCGTTGTGGACCGAAGCCAAGATCGCTGCTGGTCGTGACGACGTGCAGCTGGATGTGCACGCAGCGAACCGGGCCGCGCGGGACTGGTGTGTCGAGGTCAACACCCGCCGTCACAGCGACACACTGTGCGTGCCTGCTGACCAACTCACGATCGAACGAGACACATTGAGCCCGTTGCCGTCTCTGCGGGCCCAGGTCGGTCCACCGCCGGTCACCCGTAAGGTCGATCGCCTCTCGTGTATCCGGTACGCCTCGGCCCGCTACTCGGTACCCAACCGGCTCATCGGCACCACCGTGACCCTCATCCAGGACGGTGAGCGGCTCCTGATCGCCGAACCTGCCTCCGGTGAGGTGGTCGCCGATCATCTGTTGGCCGCACCTGGTGAGGTCGTCCTCAACGATGATCACTACGGGGGGCCACGCACCCCGCCCAGTCGTGCACCACGGCCCAAAACTGCGGTAGAGAAACAGTTCTGCGATCTCGGTGAGGTTGCTGAGCAGTTCCTGGTCGGTGCCGCGGCCATCGGGAACACCCGCCTGGGCGGTGAACTCGATGACATCCTCGGGCTCGTCACCTCCCACGGCCGCGAACAGGTGCTCACCGCTCTGACCAGGGCGGTGGCGTTCCGGAGGTTCAAGGCCGCCGATGTGCGCTCGATCCTCGATGCCGGAGCCGGCACCCCCAACCCGCGACCGGCCGGCACAGCACTGTTGGGTCACCTGCCTACCGCGCCCACCCGCTCGCTGGATGCCTACAAGCTGGGCGCCGGCGACAAGGAGGTGTCATGACCACCACAACATCGACACCCGTTGCACCTCAGACAGTGCCGCCGCTACCGGCCGACCTCGATCACGCGCTACGCCGATTGAAACTGGCCTCGATCCGCCGCAGCGCACCCGAGGTCCTGCTCACCGCGAAAACCCAGCGGTGGACACCCGAAGAAGTACTGCGAACCCTGGTGGAAACCGAGATCGCCGCTCGTGATGCCTCCAACATCCGCAACCGACTCAAAGCTGCCGGGTTCCCGGTCACCAAAACCTTGGAATCGTTCGACGTGGCCGCATCCTCTATTCCGGCCAATACCTTCGAATACCTGTCTTCACTGGAATGGGTTCGGGCGCAACATAATGTCGCCCTGATCGGCCCTGCCGGGACGGGTAAGAGTCACACCCTGATCGGGTTGGGGATCGCCGCAGTGCACGCCGGACACAAAGTGCGGTACTTCACCGCCGCCGACCTCGTGGAGACCCTGTATCGCGGGCTGGCCGACAACACCGTCGGCAGAACCATCGACACCCTGCTGCGCCAAGATCTGCTCATCCTCGACGAGATCGGATTCGCCCCGCTCGACGACACCGGCACCCAACTGCTGTTCCGGCTCGTCGCCGGCGCCTACGAACGCCGATCTCTCGCGATCGCCAGCCACTGGCCCTTCGAACAATGGGGACGATTCCTGCCCGAACACACCACCGCCGCCAGCATCCTCGACCGACTCCTACACCACGCCACCATCGTCATCACCGACGGCGACTCCTACCGCATGACACACCGAACGGAGGTACCACCCACCTAAAACATCCCGCACAGGGTGGGGACTTTTACCTGGCCACCAGCGGGGACATCAAACTGGCCGTTGACATCGGAGCACCCGCAGCACCCCGTGTATCAGACAGCAGCGGGGCTAGCTTTCCACTACCCAAGTCGGGTGCTGGCGGGGCGGGCGCCACCTGTGCCCTCCATTTCTTGCCGTCCCAGTACCGTGATCCTGAACCTCCCGATGGATCTGGATACCACCCAGGTGGGGGAGGCGGTGGAGTGGTCGTATGGGTGCCCTCTCTTGACGAAACTCGACAAGATTAGCCGCACTCGTCCGTCCTTCGGCCCTGACCCTCCGCAGGATCACCCGCGGGCGACAAAGGGATATGGGGTGTCCCAGTGGCGGGTACGGGCTCGGATGGCCAGTAGGCTCAGCACGGGCCGGCCACCTTCCTGGCATGAAGCTGAGGGGCTGTGAGCATGGCAACGGACACCGGAGTCACGTACGAGACGAAAACGATCCGTGCGGTCCGCGGCATGGAGTCGCGGATTGTAAAGAAGTGGGAGGCCGACGGCTGGGAGTTGGTCTCGCAGTCGCCAGGTATGGTTCAGGTTGAAATCACCTTCCGTCGCCCCCGGCCGAAGTCTCGTCGGCTGCTTTGGATCATCGGTGGCGGCGTGGTTGTGCTCGTGCTGGCAATCATTGTGACCGTCGGGCTAGTCATCGAGAAGAACACTGCCCCGGCGAATCCCGCGCCGGGTGAAGCGACAGCTTCGCCGAGCGGGCAACCGTCCGCTGAAGCGACTGGCGAAGCAGCGTCACGGTCATCGACCCGTGATGGCGAGGTGCTCACGCCTGAGAACAGTCCTGAGTTCGCGGCTGTCCTCGCGTTCACTGACTACTGCTCGCCGGACATCGCAGCGTTTGCTGCGGCTCATCGTGGTCGAACGATCGTGTTTCCCGGCAGCATCGCCGCGATGGCACCGCACGGGAACGCGAAGACTAGGTACGACATCCTAATCAACGCGGGCGACGCTGCGTCAGCGACTGGACCGGCTTTCCAGTTCCGTGATGAGAACACCCTCAACGACCTCCACTGGGTCGGCCCGGTACCGGACACGATCGGCGTGGGGACGAACCTCGACATAACGGCCGAAGTCGACCGCTACGAGGATCGGTCGTGCCTGCTACTGCTTGAGCCGGTTGCAACCGCCGTTCGCTAGCCGTACGTAGTAGCTCGCGGCGCGCACGCCACCCACCTGTCTCGGAACGACATCCGCAGCTGTGCTGCTGTTAGGCGACATGGGAACAGGCAACGGCTAGTTGAGCCTGGAGTCGTGCTCGAGCGCACCACGCTGCCGACGCCCGCGGGCGGCAAAAACCTAACTGACCATGCTCGCCGACACCACTCCTCGGGTCCTCAGTCTGCGTAACGAGCTCTCCGGACAGGCGGATACACTGAAGCGCCCTGGGTTTCGTTCCGTGGTTACACGGTCGCGGGCGCGGTCGTCGTGGTGTGAGTGTAGGTCGCTTCGACGTTCGCCGGGGTGCGGTAGCCGAGAGCTTCGTGGAGCCGGGAGGTGTTCCACCAGTGGACCCAGCCCATCGTGGCGAGCTCAACCTCGCTGACTGACTCCCAGATCCGCTTGGAGTAGATCAACTCCGCCTTGTATAGGCCGTTCACTGTCTCGGCCAGCGCGTTATCGTAGCTATCGCCGACGGTACCTACTGAAGCCGTAACTCCCGCGGCGAGCAGAGCGTCCGAATAGGCGAGCGAAACGTATTGACTACCCCTGTCGGAATGGTGGATCAATCCGCTTTCGTTCCTGCTCACCCCGGTGGACTGCAGTGCATGCTCCAGTGCGAGCAATGGCAGAGACTCCGTGTGGAGCGTGGGCGCGACCGCCCAGCCGACAATTCTGCGACTGAAGACATCGGTAACGAATGCGACGTAGCAGAACCCGGAGAGCATCCGGACGTAGGTGATGTCGGCGACCCAAAGCTGCTGCGGTCGATCCGCGACGAACCGCCGTTCAACGAGGTCCGGGCGCTGGTCATCTCCGTCTGCGGAGCAGGTGGTGACGGGCTTTCGACCTCGGCGAACGCCCTGCAGGCCGGCGATCTTCATCAGCCTCGCGACCTGGTCGCGACCGACGTTCCATCCTGCGTGGCGCATTGCGTGCCACATCTTCCGGACCCCATAGACGCTGTAGTTCGCCTGATGAATCCGCTGCACCTCCTCCGCCAGCATCTCGTCCCGAACGCTGCGAGCGGAGGCCGGCCTGTTCTTGGCAGCGCGGTATCCGCGGGAGGTGATGAACCCACATTCTGTCGCACTGAGGATGCGGCAGATGGCCTCGACCCCGAACTTCTCGCGATGCATGTCGACGAACGCGATCATTTCGTCGTGGGGCGGTCGAGTTCCGCTGCGAAAAACGCTGAGGCGGCCTTCAGGATCTCGTTCGCACGTCGCGCCTCGGCGAGCTCCCGCCGGAGACGGCGATTCTCCTCCTCGAGCGGCTCTCCCGGTCCGACCGGCTCGGTGGCGCCGTAGCGATTGCACCAGATCCGCAGCGTCTCTGTGCCGACACCGAGCTGCGGCGCGACGGCACGGATCGATGCTGCGCGAGGGCCGCCCTCGCGGGCTTGGCGGTCGTAGACCATGCGCACGGCACGCTCACGCAGCTCTGGACTGAACTTCTTGGGCATACTCCGATTCTCCTTGCTGAGACTCGGAACGGAACCCAGGGCGCTTCAACACTCAGCGAAACCTGAGACCCAGTACCGGCAAGGAATTTCGCCCATGCACGCGGCCGATGACGCCGACAATGATCGCGACGCCCCCACGAGCTACTACCTGAGTCAAGCCGTCGCCACACTACTGATCCCAGGAACCGGTCTCACTGTGGCTGAGTGGGTTGACGACAACAAAGGTCCACTGATAATCGCGGACGGTGACCCTGCCTTTCGGGAGTGGCTGCGTCGTCTCCGCTCCGCAGCTGCTGACATGCTTGTCACTGCACCGTATGAAGCTTGGCCCATATCCGGATCAGTCGTAATCACTCGTCCCATACGAGGCAGCACCGGTAACGAACTGGTTCCCCCTCAGTCGGTGACAAGCGCGCGAAACAGCTTCTGCGTCCTGTGCGTCACGCCCGGAGCAGTCCTTCATCAGGCCTCTCATACTCCGCACACTCGTGGCGAAGTCCGGCCACAGCCGCCAGCCGCGGACGTCGCAGCGGCACCACCGTCCGGGCGCATTGGTAACGATGCTCAACTACGCTCTGCGCTATGGATTGACGCTGTTCGCCGACTGAACACGGTGCGGGAAGAGTTGGCGGTGTCAACTCGTGGAAGCAACGTTGTCCTTCAGTAGGCGTTCGAAGACTTCCCGTGGAGTGTAGAAGCCCAGGCACTGCCGTGGCCGCTCGTTGAGCTCGCGGGCGATCGCTTCGAGGTACAGCTGATCGGATGGGATTTCGGTGCCCTTGGGCAGGTACTCGCGGATCAGGCCGTTGGTGTTCTCATTCGTCGGGCGTTCCCATGGCGAGCGGGGATGAGCGAAGTAGATCGGCAACTCGGCGGCCACGGTGACGCTGGCGTGCTCGGCCATCTCGGTGCCTTGATCCCACGTCAGGCCCTGTCGCATGAACTCCGGCAGTCCTCGCAGGTGATCGATCAGCACATCAGCAACGCCGGGTGCTTTCTTCCCGTCCGGCAGACCCAGGATCAGCGTGTACCGGCTGGTGCGCTCGACCAAGGTCACCGCCGCGGACTGGCCGGCCTTCCCGACGATCAGATCTCCTTCCCACCAGCCCGGCACCCGCCGATCGGCCGCGGTCTCGGGGCGGTCGTCGATGCTGACCATGCCCACGATCCGCGCCGACCGCTCACCGACTGACTTGCGGGGTTTACGCGCGGTGCGCTTGGACTGCAACAGGATGCCCTGAGCAGCCAACTCTCCCTTCGGAAGAGCATAAATCCACCGATAGATCGACTCGTGTGACACGCGGCGGCCCTGCGCGTTCGGTGAACCCGTCATGGGATCCACTGTGGGGTCTTGGGCCTCGAGCTTCAACCTCCCCGCGATCTGGCGCGGCGTCCGCGACCTGCGCAGGTCGGACCGTACCCGGTCGGCGAGCACCGAGTCAGCATCGATCGCCCTCGTCTGCGGACGGGCCCGCCGTGCGCGGGCGTGCTTGTCGGCGTGCACCACCTGATACGCGCCCGTCTTGGTGGCATTGCGTTTGATCTCGCGAGACACCACCGACTTGTCGCGCCCGATCTGCTCGGCGATCGCCGTGACCGTCATCCCCGCACGCCGTCCGACCGCGATCTCCGTCCGGTCCGCCACCGTCAACATCATCCGTCCCAGCCCCACCCAGGGTCTCCTACCGCGCTACCCGCAACCCCTCGTGGCCTGCAGTGTTGCTACGACGGTATGACACCGCCGTTCGCTGCCTACGAGACCGACGCAACGGCATTCTTCCATCGCCCACTACTGGCCGATCGAACACACCCGCTCGTGCAAGCTTTCTACACTGCTTTCGCCCATGCCGATGCCTTGCGAGTAGATGGCACCGTTCCTGACGAACTCGGTTTCGTGCGTGACTTCGCCGATCGGGCCGTTGCTGCCGAAACCGCATGGAGGGCCGCGTACGCAGCTGCTTCAGCCTCGGGTGACAGCGGTCTGTCGGCTGAGCAACGAACTCTGCTGCGACGCGCTGAATCGGCAATCAAAGTGGCGCTCGACGATCGATCTCCTCCTAACGAACGAGCAACTGCCTACCGACGAGTGACCGAACTCTTCGGCAAGGCTCACATCGATGTTCCCGCGAGCATAGCCACGGAGTTGCGCCACCAAATCGAGAGCGCTACTCGCAAGACGCTCCCTGATCGACCCGGTCAAGGACTCGAGGCCCATCCAAAGATTGACAGACTCTCATGTCAATCCGCCGTTCCCGACAACAATTGTGACCAAGCAGAAGGACCAACCACATGGATGCCACCGGAATAGCAGTAGCGGTCATCATCGCGCTGGCCGTGATCGTCGGCGTCGGCTGGTTCGAATACCGCCGGCGGGAGTTCGGCAAGCTCGATGTCGAGGTACAGCACGCAGTGACAGCCGCCAGGTCTGCACGCAAGCAGTTCCGGGCTGCATCGCGGCTGATGACGACAGAAGTCGCCAGCATCGAGCGAACCATCAGCGAACTGAGCAGCGTCAAGGGCCAGCGGGTCGCCGCCGGCGGAGGAGTGACGGTCTACCAGCGATGGATCGACACCAGGCAAGGTAGCGGGTCGATCATCGGCGTCACCGCATCGGCAGCCGACGAATCCACCAACGGTGCCGGCAACGCGTACGTTGTGGTTGATGGTCCTGCAGTAAATGGTGTCGCCACCCTTGATGCATCGAAAGACCCAAAAGCCGGTCCGAACGCCTACGCGCTGGCGGCAGCGATCAACAAACAAGCACGGCTGGCCGCTGACGAGAAGAAGACGCTTCCCGAAAAGATCGAGCGAGCCAAGAGTCAGCTGACGACCGCCACACGAAGTCATGAGCAGAAGGTCGAGGCGGCACGCTCTCATTTCAGGGGACGGCTAGAAGTGCTGCCGACAGAGACTCGAGCGAAGTACTTTCGCAACGATCACGCCTAGTTTGGTCCGGCGCGCGTCACCCGTGGGGTTGGAGTTCACCCGGCGGTGATCGCGCGCTGGCTACGCGTCGTTTCGACCCGCTTGGACGCCATGTGTCTGCGACCTGCGTCGATCACTAAGCGCTGGACCAGCGGTCACGTGCTGCTGTGGTGGACAAACACTTGGTGGCCAGATGCATAGACGAGCTGTGTCGGTGACGGCCATGCTTCAGGGGCCAACCTGCGGAAGCCGGCAGACACGCTTGACTTCCGCAGGTCCTCGCTGTGAGCCATTTATTGGGTGAGTCGGCCTGCCAGCCAGTTGACTGCGATATTACCGGTAACCAATCCGACTGCGTGTCCTGGAGCTCCGATGGGCGGTAGCGATGGTGTGTTGATATTCGCCCTGGCGACGTTGGTACCCCCGCGTTTCCAAGCGTCTGCCGTGGCATTCGCATCGTCGGCGGGGACAACGTCGTCGTTCACGTTCTGCATAAGGAGTACCGGATGACTCGGTGCCGTTCGTCCCATTACGAAACTCTGGAATACGCTGTTTATCTCAGGATCGGAAGCCAACTCTTCGATTAACGGTCGCCCACTTACCGTCATCCCCTTTGTCGATCTGAAATAGTGGCCGACGACACTGCCCACCAGACACTCACCCGCAGTCTTACGCAGAAAATCTCTACCCTGACTGTTTAGTTTCGCATCGATCTTCGGCGCAAGTTGCGGATACTCAGCCCGTACCCCGTTCACGAAGTAGCCAATAACTCCGGCCGATAGCTTCCCTTCGTTGAACATCATTGTTCGCGCCGGGTTGGTCGGGGGCGCACCGACCACAGACCCTCTGATATTGAGTTCAGGGGCATAAGACTTGGCCTGTTCGGCAGCGGCGGCAGCTGCCCCGCCCCCCTGTGAGTATCCCCAGATTCCGACAGGCGCTCGGCGATCAACTGCCCCCACCGATATAGCGGCGCGCGCAGCATCAAGCACTGCGTGGGCTTGGGGAATGGGCTGCAGGTAAGGTAGCCGCCCCGGCGCCTCCGTCCCCTGAAAGTCGGTCATGGTTACAGCGAACCCTCGAGTCAAGAGGGAAGCCACGTCAAGCAGCTGTAGCTCGATCATAGGAACGCCAGAGCGGTCGGTGGTCAGTCCGCGAGTCAGCAGCTGTGAAGGTCGGCAACTCGGATCCGAGCCGTGGGTGCCAACTGCATAGGTGACCAATGGGCGAGGTCCTCTACCAGTCCACTTCGAAGCCGGAACCATAACAATTCCCGTTGTAGCGACTGGCTTGCCGCGGGTATCGGAGCTTCGATACGTGACCGAAGTCGCCTTCACCCCAGTAGGGATGGCGCCTGCCAGGAGATCCGTCTTAACAGACCGCAGCAGGCCGCCGTTCTCGACAGGGGCGTCCGCAGGCTCTGCAACGGCCGGAGCGCCCGCTGTTGCTGTTGCTGTTGCTACGAGTAGCGCAGCAGCTGCGTATCCAATCGATCTTGCTAGGAAAGTACGGGGCACATCCACTCCTTCAAAAGTACACGTTGAGTTCTCTAACTGTGAACACACATCGTACACGTTGAGTTCTCTAACTGTGAACACACATCGAACTGTCTCGGGAGAACCAGTCTTCCCCGAGGGGTTACGGGGAATGGGCCGGGTGATGAGCTCGCGCGGAAGCTTGTAACCCGCAATGAACTGGGATCCGTACTCGCGGAGCGACTCCAAGGTGACCTCGCGGCCCTCGACCGGGGTGACGACGGCGATGAGGCTCTCCCCGAACATCTCGTCCGGCCGCCCGACGACCGCCACATCGGCCACGTCCGGGTGGCCGGCGAGGGCCTGTTCGACCTCCACCGAGTACACGTTGCGCCCGCCCGTGATGATCATGTCCTTCATCCGATCAACGATCGTGATAAACCCGTCGGCGTCCCGGACCGCCACGTCGCCGCTGTGCAGCCAGCCGTCGCGGAGCGCATCGGCGGTGGCCTCGGGCTTGTTCCAGTAGCCCTTCATGATGGTCTCGCCTCGGTAAATGATCTCCCCGGGCTCGCCGACCGCGGTGTCGTTGCCCTCGTCGTCGACGATCCGCGTCTCGGCGTTAGTGATGGACGCCCGTCCGGTGGCATCTGGGCGGGCGCGTACTTCGTCCGGAGTGAGGAAGATGCCGGTCGGGCCGCCTTCGGTTTGGCCGCACAGCTGGAAGAACTGCACGTGCGGCAGGGTGGCGAGCAAGCTGGTCGCCGCGCTCGGCGGCATTGGTGCGGCGCCGAAGAAGCCCAGCCGCCACGCGGACAGATCGCGCGTGCCGAGCTCGGGGTGCTGCAGCAGCATCTGGTACATGGTGGGCACGCCCAGGAACACGGTGATGCGGTGCTTCTCCAGCGCATCCAGGACCGCCTTGGGCTCGAACGCTGGCAGCACCACGTGAGTGGTGCCCAGGCTGAACCCTGACATAACGAACAGGACCAGCTCCGCGCAGTGGTACATCGGCGCGACGTGCAGATTCCGGTCGAAGATATTCATACCGAGTGCGGAAACCGAGTTCCCCACCCACAGCATGCGGTGATGGTCGAACACCGCTCCCTTGGGACGCCCGGTCGTGCCCGAGGTGTAGAGGATAATGCAGTCGTCGTCCTCGATGACCTCCACTTCCGGCGCGGTGGTCGGCATGGTGTCTGCGAGCCGCGCGATGCCCTGCGCGGCGGGCTCGTCCAGCACCAGACTTTGCGGCGCGGACGGCAGCGGATCGAGTTCGTCGAGGCCGGCCACCACCACCGCGAGCCCCTCGGAGTACAGCAGCACCGTCGCACCGGAGTCCTCGAGCAGGTAGCGAAGTTCGCGGGCCGGCACGCGAGGGTTGAGAGGCACGGCAATGGCCCCCAGTCGGAACGCTCCGTACAGGCCCAGGATGTACGCGTCGGAGTTCGGGCTCAGCAGTGCCACCCTGTCGCCCTTGCCGACTCCGAGCGACGCCAACGCGTGCGCATACTGATTGATCCGGGCCGCGAGCTGCTCGTACGAGTAGGTGCTCTCGCCGAAGATCAGTGCGGTCTTGTCCGGGTGCCGGCGGGCATTGAGCGCGAGGGCGCCTCCGAGAGTGGCCATGGTGACTCCTGAGGTGTCGATGACTCCGAGATCGGATATGTGACCCCGGACACAGCAGGAACAGTAACCGCCAGCGTGATGCTTGTACAGATGTTCAGTGAAAGTGAAACTCGAGTCAGGTGGCTGACCCGTGGGAACGATCGACAGCTCCTCCCCCGGACACGCTCACGCCGAGTTCGGGCTTGCTGCGCCCCTCGGTGTGGGTAAAGGTCCCGAGGTGGGTCCAGACGGCATCCACCAGCGGCTGCAGGAACAGCCGGCCCATCTGGTTGATGATCACGTCGACCACCTGGACGGAGTCGGCGCGACCCCGCGAGGCCGCGCCGGTCTCGCGCATCGCAACGACCTCCCGGTGGGTAAGTTCGGTGAGCCGCTCCAGCAGTTGCCCCCGCTGACCACCGGGTTCGAGTAGCGCCCGGCGGAGATAGTTGACCACCTCCGGGTTTCTGACCAGCATTTCCGAGACAGCCTCGTTCCGCACGCGAGCGATTTCTTCGCCGGCCCCGTCGGTCGGCGCCGAAGCAAGGGCCGACGCAAAACGCTCCACGACGATCTGCTCCACGGCCTCGCGGAGGCCGTCTTTGGACCCGTAGTGATGGACCACCAGCCCTACGGTAACCCCGGCGGCGGCCGCGACCGCCCGCATCGGTGTGCGGTCCTCGCCGTTGGCCGCGTAAAGCTCGAGAGCGGCGTTGCGGATTCGCGCTTTGGCGGTGAGATCTTGGTCGCCGGAGTGCTGGGCGGGGCGGTCCACGCGGTCTCCCTTCGGTCGACAAACGAGTCTACGGGGACGCGCCAATCGCTAAAGCTATACAGTGGCTAAGTTTACTGACTACTTGTATAGTCGCTGAAATGAGTCCCAGATCGCTCCGACCCCTGGCCGGCATACAGGTCGTCTCTTTGGCTACCAACCTGCCCGGTCCGCTGGCCGTGGCAGGCCTTCGTGACCTCGGCGCAGCGGTGATCAAAGTGGAGCCGCCGGTGGGTGACGCCTTGGCCGTGGCCGCGCCCTCCTGGTACGCAGAACTGACACAGGGAGTGGAGGTTCGTCGGGCCGACCTCAAAAGTCGTAGCGGCCTGGAGGAGCTGACCAGGCTGCTCGATACGGCGGACGTGTTGGTGACCGCCATGCGCCCGTCAGCGTTCTGCCGACTCGGCCTCGGCGATCTCAGCGACCGCTACCCGCGGTTGTGCCATGTGGAGATCGTGGGCTACGACGGCGCCGACGAGGAGGTCGCGGGCCACGACCTGACATATCAGGCGAGATACGGCACCATCCGGCCGCCGCACCTGCCGCTGGTCCCGGTCGCCGACACCGTCGGTGGGGAGCGGGCCATCTCGGCCGCCCTGGCCCTGCTGCTGGCCCGGGGACAGCACGACTCCGGCGGACATCAACGCATCACTCTCGACGCGGCCGCGTACGACTCCGCGGCTGCCCTCCGGCACGGCCTGTTTGGCAATGGAGCACCACTGGGCGGGGCTCTGCCCTCCTACAACATCTATGCCACCGCCGACGGCCACATCGCCCTGGGGGCACTCGAACCGCACTTCGAGGCCCGCACCAGAGAAGTACTCGATTGCGACGGCACATCCGCCGCCTACACCCGCGCCTTCGCCGCGCACACCACGGCCCACTGGGAGGATCTGGCCGCGCGCCACGACATCCCGCTCACCGCCGTTCGCGATGCCCACCCGGCCACAGCGCAGACCACTCACGCGCCCACGGCGCCCACCACCTGACCACCTTGAGGAAGGACCCAGTCATGACCGACTCCCCCCAGCCCCGTAGTTCCCGAGCCACCCGCGAGGCCGTGATCGTCGATGCCGTCCGGACCCCGGTCGGCAAGCGCGGCGGGGCGCTGGCCGCCTGGCATCCCGCCGATCTGCTGGGGGCCACCCTCAGTGAACTGGTTCGCCGCAGTGATGTGGCGCCGGAGAAAATCGACGACGTGATCGCTGGCTGTGTGATGACGCACGACCAGCAGAGCTCCAACATCGCTCGCCATGCGGTGCTCTCCTCCGGCCTGCCCGATTCGGTGCCGGCCGTGACCGTGGACCGACAGTGCGGCTCGGGGCAGCAAGCTGTCGCATTTGCCGCCCACGGTGTGGAGGCGGGGTCCTACGACCTCGCCATCGCATGCGGCGTGGAGTCGATGTCACAGGTGGCGCTGCCATCCTCATTACAACCCGGCGCCCCGCTAGGCCCGCAATACTCCCCCCGCGAACTGGCCCGCTACGACGGCGGACTGCTGGTTCAAGGCCCGTCCAGTGAGCTGATGAACACCCGCTTCGACCTCAGCCGGGAGGAACTCGACGCCTTCAGCCGCCGGAGCCACGAGCGGGCGCTGGCTGCCACCCGCGACGGCCGCTTCGAGACCCAGCTGGTTCCGCTGCGCCGCGACCCGCTCGATGACTCCAGCGAGCCCGTGACCGCGGATGAGGGGATCCGGGCCGAGCTCGACCCAGAGAAGATGGCGTCCCTGCGGGCGGTGTTCGCCGAAGACGGCAAGACCACCGCAGCCAACTCCTCCCAGCTCAGCGACGGCGCCGCCGCACTACTCATCGCCGACCGCGAGTTCGCCGAGGCCCACGGGCTCACCCCCCGCGCCCGCTTCGTGGTCCACGCGGTCGCCGCGGCCGATCCGATCATCCAGTTCACCGCAATCCTCGAGTCCACCCGCAAGGCCCTGGACCGGTCGGGGCTCACGGTGGACGATATCGACCTGTTCGAGGTCAACGAAGCGTTCGCGGGAGTACCGCTGATGTTCCAAAAAGAGTTCGGCGTCCCCGACGACAAACTCAACGTCAACGGCGGCTCGGTGGCTGTCGGCCACCCCCTCGGATCCACCGGCGCCCGCATGATGACGGACCTGCTGACCGAACTCGAACGCACCGGCAGCCGATACGGGCTACAGACCATCTGCGAAGCCCACGGCACCGCTAACACCACCATCATCGAACGCCTCTGACGAGCCCCCTCCGTCCCAGCCACCGTCCCAACCCCACTTCAGGAGCACCAACATGACGTCCCACCCCATCGTCACCGGTCTGCCGTCGACACACGGTGACAGTTACCAGCTCAACACCACCACCCTGCTGCGGCACTCCGCCCGGACCTACCCCGAGCAGGAGATCGTATTCCGCACCATCGACGGGGGCTGGGACCGCTACACCTACGCAGACATGTTCGAGCGGGTCGGGAAGTCAGCCCACGCGCTCACCGGGCTGGGGGCCGGCCCCGGAACGGTGGTGGGAATCCTGGATTGGAACTCCAAACGCCATATGGAGCTGTACTGGGCGATTCCCGGTATCGCATCGGTGATGCTGCAGATGAACCTGCGGCTCGCCCCGGTGGACCTGGCCTATGTCACCGACCACGCCGAAGCCTCGATCGTGCTGGTCGACGAGTCCCTGCTGCCCGTGGCCGAGGCGCTGGTCGAGCAGGGCGTCGGGGTGAAGACCTGGGTGGTCATGACGGACAAGCCACTCTCGGAGATCTCCACCACCCTGCCCGGGGTCGTCCACTGGGAAGACGCGCTGACGGCCGCGGAATCGACCTTCGACTGGCCGATGATCGACGAAACCTCGGCGTACAGCGCGTGCTACACCACCGGCACCACCGGCCGCCCCAAGGGCGTGTACTACTCCCATCGCGGGATCTACCTCCACACTCTTGCCGAGGCAGCGCAGTTGAAGATGGGCGACGACGACACCGTCATGGTCATCACCCCGATGTTCCACGGCCAGGGCTGGGGACTGCCGCAGTCGGCCATCTACTCGGCCGCCAAGGTCGTGCTGCCCGGACGGTATACGGCCGAGGACACCTCTGTGCTGGTTGACGCGATGATCTCCGAGTCCGTCACCGTAGCCAACGGTGCCCCCGCGATCTTCGAGCCGATGCTCGACTACATCCGCACACTCAAGACGCGCCCGGACTTCAGCCGCGCCCGTCTGCTGTCCGGGGCGACCGAACCGTCGCTCACGCTCATGCGCGGCTTCCATGACCTCACCGGCGCCGACATCATCCACGCCTACGGCGCCACGGAGACCACTCCGCTGGTCACCGTCAACGCAGGCCTGAAGCACACGCTGCGGGACGTGCTCAGTGAGAAGGAGAAGTGGGATCTCAAGCGGGCCCAGGGTCTGCTGGTCAACGGGATCGACATCAAGGTCGTCGGACCGGACGGAACCGAACTACCCCACGACGGTGTCTCCCAGGGCGAGGTGCTCATGCGCGGCCCGTGGATCATCGAGCGCTACCACAAGATGGAAGACAAAGGCGGCGCGTTCGCCGATGGGTGGTGGCGCAGCGGCGATGCCGGCACGATCCGCCCCGACGGCTACCTCAAGCTGACCGACCGCATCAAGGACGTGGTCAAAAGCGGCGGCGAATGGATCTCCTCGATCGACATGGAAAACGCGATCGTCGCCCACCCACAGGTCCGCGAAGCCGCCGTGGTGGGGATCGAGCATCCCAAGTGGCAAGAGCGCCCGGTTGCGATCGTCGTCCAAGAAGACGGTGCCGATCTTGACGTCGACGACATCCACGCCGTGTTGGAAGACAAGTTCGCCAAGTGGCAACTGCCCGACATCGTCATCTTCGCCGACGCGCTGCCGCGCACCAGCGTCGGCAAGTTGGACAAAAAGACGCTACGCACCGACTACGCCGATCTCTACCGGGGAGCCGAGGAATGAACAACCGGAGCGGACACGATGATGTGGTGCGCAGCGAACGACGCGGAGCCGTCGCGATCCTGCGCATCAACCGACCCGAGGCCCGGAATGCACTGAACGCCGCGGTGTTCGCAGCCTTGAACGGGCACCTAGCCGAGCTGCGGACCGATGACTCCGTGCGCGCCATAGTTTTGGCCGGCGCGAGCGGCGTGTTCTGCGCTGGAGCAGACATCACCGCGTTCGACGCCCTGCGGGCCGATCCGTTGATCGGGCAGCGGCGGGCCTCCGGGGGGACTCTATGGGCCGACCTGGAGAACTTCCCCAAACCGGTGATCGCAGCCGTCGAGGGCCTGGCCCTGGGGGGCGGGCTCGAACTCGTCCTGGCCTGCGACACCAGCATCGTCGGCCAGGGTGCCCGCCTTGGATTACCCGAGGTCAAGCTCGGCGTCATCCCCGGCGGCGGCGGCACCCAACGACTCATCCGGGCGCTCGGCAAACCTCGCGCCATGGCACTGCTGCTCAGCGGCGACCTGGTCACCGGGACCGAGGCCGCCACCCTCGGCCTGGTGGGAAAGGTGGTCGACGACGACGAGGTCGTCGAACAGGCGATCGCCCTGGCGCAGCGGATCTCGGCTAATTCCCCGCTGGCCGTGGCCCTGGCCAAAGACGCCGCCCTGGCCGCGCAGACCGGGTCGATAGCCGCAGGGCTCGAGCACGAAAAGCGCAACTTCGTCTATTCACTCGCCTCAGACGACAGCCACGAGGGCCAGGCCGCCTTCGTGGCCAAGCGTTCGCCGAACTTCACCGGCCGCTGACCCGGCCCGACAAGGACAAGATCATGACCACCACCCTGTTCCCCGACCACCGCCCCACCTGGCAAACCGAGTCCCACGAGTTGCTACGGGACCACGCCCGCGCCTTCTTCGCCAGAGAAGTCACCCCCCGCCAGGCGGACTGGGCCCGGCAGGGCCACGTCGACCGCGAACTCTGGAACAGAGCCGGAGCGGCAGGCCTACTGCTCACCGACATCGCCGAAAAGGACGGCGGCGGGGGAGGCGACTTCGGCCACGAGGCTGTAGTGGCCCAGGAACTGGCGTACGCGCACGACAGCGCGTTCGGCTTCACCGTGCACTCCACGATCGTCAGCCACTACATCAACGCCTACGGGACCGAGGAGCAAAAGCGCCGCTGGCTACCCGGGCTCGCCTCCGGCGAGAAAGTGGTGGCCGTCGCCATGACCGAGCCTGGTACCGGCTCAGACCTGCAGAACGTCAAGACCACAGCGATCCGCGACGGCGACCACTACGTGGTCAACGGCGCCAAGACCTTCATCTCCAACGGCACCCACTGCGACTTGGTTGTCATCGTGGCCAAGACCGATCCAGCGGCCGGCGGCAAGGGCATCTCCCTACTAGTCGCCGAGGTCGACAATAACGTCGCGGGCTTCTCCCGCGGCGCCGTCCTCGAGAAGATCGGCATGCACGGATGGGACACCCGCGAACTCTTCTTTGACGACATGCGGGTACCGGTGGAGAACATCCTTGGCGAGGAGGGCTCCGGCTTCGCCGAACTCATGACCCAGTTGCCGCGGGAGCGACTCATCATCGGAGTCGCCGGCGTGGCAGTGGCCGAGGCCGCGGTGATCGAGACCATCCGGTACGTCAAAGAGCGCGATGCGTTCGGCAAGAAACTCCTGGACTTCCAGAACACCCAGTTCGTACTAGCCGAGTGCAAGGCCGACGTCTACGCCGGCAAGGCGCTGATCGACGACGGCATCCGCCGCCAGATCGACGGCACCCTCGACGCCGCCGGCGCCTCGATGATCAAGCTGTGGGCCACCGACATGCAGTGCCGCGTGGTGGACAAGTGCCTACAGCTGTTCGGTGGCTACGGCTACATGATGGAGTACCCCATCGCCCAGATGTACACCGCCTCCCGCGTGCAGCGGATCTACGGCGGCACCAACGAGATCATGAAGCTGCTCGTAGCCAGGTCGCTGTGAACGCCACTCCCCCAAGTCCGTCCGTCTACGCCGAAGACTTCACCCCGGGCCAGATTCACAAACTGGGCGATCACACCGTCTCCAAGGCCGAACTGGTCGATTTCGCCACCCGCTGGGACGCACAGTGGTTTCACATCGATGAGGACGCCGCCAACCAGGGTCACTTCCGCGGACTCATCGCCAGCGGGGTACACACCATTGCCATCGCTCAACGGCTGCTCACACAAACAATGCTCAACCAATGGGCAGTGATCGCCGGGCTCGGATTCGACAAGGTACGGTTCCCGGCGCCCGTCCGACCCGGCAACGTTCTCACCGGAACCGCCCAAATTGCCGAGATCACTCTCGACGGAACACGCGGACGAGTGAAGATAGAAATGCGGCTGACCGATCAGGACGACCACACCGTCCTCTACGCCGAACTGACCATCGTCATGTGGCAAAGAGAGCAGGCCACGACACCGTCCGGAGGCTTCAACTGACACACGGCAGGACGTCACCAGAAAGAGCAACGGTCCCGCCCTACATCGACGAAGCGACCTTCATCTCGTATCCGCAAGTCAGCGTGGGACGTGACGACCCCACCTCACGACGGTGGCTCAAGGTAGTCAAACCCCCGTCCGAGCGCGTCCGCTAGCTAGCGATCGATTTCGCGACACTCACAGAACCAGTCGTTTCCGCAGGGCAGCAGTGTCCGAAAACTCGTGTCGCCTTGCCACCCACATCGAGCACCGGTAACCAGACCTTATGACAAGTAGAAGTATGCGTATTGCATCTGATGAATCGACACCTGACCGCATGCCGGTCACCACTACTCCAGTCGTCTTCGGCTGCGTTGTAAGCACCCCGCCACAGTCTCTGTGGCGTCGACGGACTTAAAATCATCCTGGCCCGAAAACGGAACATCAAGTGTTAGAACTGCTTACCGGAATCACCTCCAGTGCGATCCCACTGACCAATGACAGCCTCACCTCTGCGGGACTGTCCGCCGCATAGCTCACCATCGAATATGGTGCGCCACCAGTGCGGATTCCCCCACCTCAGGCACTGTCTCGCAGCGCGAACGCTTCTCGCGCGCGCTGCAGCCGACGAGCACATTGAGAATCGCTGGAGACTCGACGGAAGGCATATCCTTGACCGTGGCCACCGTCAGAAAGTCGAAATCCAAGTGAGCTGAGCAGATCCGCCTCAATATCGATAGCCGAAAGCAGGATTGAGTCCAGTTCCGAGGCGTCGAGTGCCGTGCGGACGTCCGGGATGTTTTCGTAGAAGGCAACACGTTTGCCCCAATGTGCCGCGATGTAATCATCCCAGTTCTGTCTCGAATGGCTCGACAGAGCTGATAAATCGAGCGTCGGGCTAGAAGCGTATGCGGCAACATATGCAAGGTGCTTGGTCAGCCAATCTTGCGTTGACATGACGGCGCCTTGAAACTTCTCCACGTCTGAGCTGGCCGGGTCGACCAAGGCATTCATGAGTTCGCAGTTCAGCCAGAACATTGCCTCATCAATGTAATCAACGTCGCCGGTCATTGCGACCGGATACCCAAGGTCAGCGAGCCCACGCTCGATCCGAAGTTCATCAATGGCCAGGGCTCCGAGGCACATCAGCAGCCAACGCCACTCGGAGTCAACGAGGTGCTGGCGGCCTATCACGCCCTCGCCGCGTTTGCCGAGTTTGACGTGGCCGGCCTCATGGGCCGCTAGCCTCTCCAACAGGAGATTGTCTCGATTGCGCAGTTCAGGTGCGTTAAAGACGATAACTTCGGCGGTGTCATACCGTCGTAGCAACACTGCAGGCCACGAGGGGTTGCGGGTAGCGCGGTAGGAGACCCTGGGTGGGGCTGGGACGGATGATGTTGACGGTGGCGGACCGGACGGAGATCGCGGTCGGACGGCGTGCGGGGATGACGGTCACGGCGATCGCCGAGCAGATCGGGCGCGACAAGTCGGTGGTGTCTCGCGAGATCAAACGCAATGCCACCAAGACGGGCGCGTATCAGGTGGTGCACGCCGACAAGCACGCCCGCGCACGGCGGGCCCGTCCGCAGACGAGGGCGATCGATGCTGACTCGGTGCTCGCCGACCGGGTACGGTCCGACCTGCGCAGGTCGCGGACGCCGCGCCAGATCGCGGGGAGGTTGAAGCTCGAGGCCCAAGACCCCACAGTGGATCCCATGACGGGTTCACCGAACGCGCAGGGCCGCCGCGTGTCACACGAGTCGATCTATCGGTGGATTTATGCTCTTCCGAAGGGAGAGTTGGCTGCTCAGGGCATCCTGTTGCAGTCCAAGCGCACCGCGCGTAAACCCCGCAAGTCAGTCGGTGAGCGGTCGGCGCGGATCGTGGGCATGGTCAGCATCGACGACCGCCCCGAGACCGCGGCCGATCGGCGGGTGCCGGGCTGGTGGGAAGGAGATCTGATCGTCGGGAAGGCCGGCCAGTCCGCGGCGGTGACCTTGGTCGAGCGCACCAGCCGGTACACGCTGATCCTGGGTCTGCCGGACGGGAAGAAAGCACCCGGCGTTGCTGATGTGCTGATCGATCACCTGCGAGGACTGCCGGAGTTCATGCGACAGGGCCTGACGTGGGATCAAGGCACCGAGATGGCCGAGCACGCCAGCGTCACCGTGGCCGCCGAGTTGCCGATCTACTTCGCTCATCCCCGCTCGCCATGGGAACGCCCGACGAATGAGAACACCAACGGCCTGATCCGCGAGTACCTGCCCAAGGGCACCGAAATCCCATCCGATCAGCTGTACCTCGAAGCGATCGCCCGCGAGCTCAACGAGCGGCCACGGCAGTGCCTGGGCTTCTACACTCCACGGGAAGTCTTCGAACGCCTACTGAAGGACAACGTTGCTTCCACGAGTTGACACCGCCCCCGGATACCGCGCTCGCATCGAAGAGGAGATCAAATCTCTGGGTATCCCGACGTGGTCATGGATGGGCCTGACTCAGCTCGATATTCTCGCAGCACGCCACCAGGAGCTCATCGATTACTACCTCAAAGGGGGCAAAGACCGTTTCGCTGATCAACTCGCCGAACTTACCGCCATCATTCGCGGTGACACGACCCTTGCTAGCGGGACTCGTTTGCAACCTGCCGACGTCGGCGAACGAATCAGGATCTTGCAACGTGCAGCAAACAATGACCCTCACTACCGGTACCACTTCGGAACATCCGATTGCCCCCCACACCAAGTCGACGAGCCCTGGCTGGTCGCTGTCGCAGCCGAGCAACACGGCCCCATGTGGCTTCACATCAAGGTGTATGCAAAGTTCGCTGCCGCCCTCAGCGAGCGTCCGATAACCACTACCGTGCAGGTCGACGTAACCGGCGACCCGGCACTCGCCGAGAGCTTCGAGCAGTTTCTCAATTTCGGAACAGATCTCACGATTCCCTCGTCTGCTGCGTCCGCAGAACTCAACCTCCCCGGCGGGCTCGGCGGCACTATTGACAATGCTGAGATCCACTTCACCGCCATCACGGCCGAAGCGGGCGGTCCGGAACCGGCATCTAGTATCACCGTTGGAGTCCGAGACGCTACAGGTGATGTCGTCGCCGAACTGCGGTTGGAGCGGAAGAGCTTCACGTCGGGGGTGCGCGGCGGCCAGCGAATCGTCTGGGCTGACCGGACCGGCAAGGTGGAGCTTGCACTTAGGGCCCGCTTCGGGCCCGTCGAAGTCGAAGCAGACTTCCGTATGAACTGGGACGTCCATGGCCAGTTGCCAGGCGACCTTATCTGGACCGTTCCCGCTCTGGTGGACACCCGGAGATGAGCGGTGAGTTCCCCCAAGATAGAGGGAGCGGATTATGGGATCTACTCGTCGGAGCTTCACTGCCGAGTACAAGGCCAACGCGGTAAGTTTGGTCATCGATGATGGCCGTGCGATCGCCGAAGTTGCACGCAGTATCGGCGTTCACGAGATGACGTTGGGGAAATGGGTGAAGAAGACTCGAGACGAGGGAAACGGTGAGTCTGACCGCCCGTTGAATGAGGACGAGCGGGCGGAACTCGAGCGCCTTCGCGAAGAAGTGAAGCACGCCCGGATGGAGGTGGAGTTCGCAAAAAAAGTAGCGACCTGGTTCGCGAAAGACCCGCGGTGAAATTCGCGGCTATCGCGGACTGGGCTGAATCCGATTCATATACGGTCACGTTCATGTGTGCTCAACTCGGCGTATCGACTTCTGGCTACTACAAGTGGCGCGGCAAGTCGCGCTCAGCTCGAGACCTCCGAGACGACGAGTTAACAGCGCTGATCGAGTACCACTACGAGCACCTCAACGGCCGTCCCGGCGTTCGGCGCATGCGTGCGGAACTCGCCGCCGGCGGCCACCGGGTCTCGCACAAGCGGGTGTGGCGGCTCATGAAGGTCGCAGGTCTGGAAGGCCGCCACCCGAAGGCGTGGAAACGCACCACCGTCGCCGGAGACAGCCCCGTTGGGGCACCTGACCTCATCGGCCGCGACTTCACGGCGGCCGAGGCGAACACCAAATGGTGCGGCGATATTACTTACGTACGGACCTGGAACGGCTGGGCGTGGCGGTGTCAACTCGTGGAAGCAACGTTGTCCTTCAGTAGGCGTTCGAAGACTTCCCGTGGAGTGTAGAAGCCCAGGCACTGCCGTGGCCGCTCGTTGAGCTCGCGGGCGATCGCTTCGAGGTACAGCTGATCGGATGGGATTTCGGTGCCCTTGGGCAGGTACTCGCGGATCAGGCCGTTGGTGTTCTCATTCGTCGGGCGTTCCCATGGCGAGCGGGGATGAGCGAAGTAGATCGGCAACTCGGCGGCCACGGTGACGCTGGCGTGCTCGGCCATCTCGGTGCCTTGATCCCACGTCAGGCCCTGTCGCATGAACTCCGGCAGTCCTCGCAGGTGATCGATCAGCACATCAGCAACGCCGGGTGCTTTCTTCCCGTCCGGCAGACCCAGGATCAGCGTGTACCGGCTGGTGCGCTCGACCAAGGTCACCGCCGCGGACTGGCCGGCCTTCCCGACGATCAGATCTCCTTCCCACCAGCCCGGCACCCGCCGATCGGCCGCGGTCTCGGGGCGGTCGTCGATGCTGACCATGCCCACGATCCGCGCCGACCGCTCACCGACTGACTTGCGGGGTTTACGCGCGGTGCGCTTGGACTGCAACAGGATGCCCTGAGCAGCCAACTCTCCCTTCGGAAGAGCATAAATCCACCGATAGATCGACTCGTGTGACACGCGGCGGCCCTGCGCGTTCGGTGAACCCGTCATGGGATCCACTGTGGGGTCTTGGGCCTCGAGCTTCAACCTCCCCGCGATCTGGCGCGGCGTCCGCGACCTGCGCAGGTCGGACCGTACCCGGTCGGCGAGCACCGAGTCAGCATCGATCGCCCTCGTCTGCGGACGGGCCCGCCGTGCGCGGGCGTGCTTGTCGGCGTGCACCACCTGATACGCGCCCGTCTTGGTGGCATTGCGTTTGATCTCGCGAGACACCACCGACTTGTCGCGCCCGATCTGCTCGGCGATCGCCGTGACCGTCATCCCCGCACGCCGTCCGACCGCGATCTCCGTCCGGTCCGCCACCGTCAACATCATCCGTCCCAGCCCCACCCAGGGTCTCCTACCGCGCTACCCGCAACCCCTCGTGGCCTGCAGTGTTGCTACGACGGTATGACACCGCCTCGACGAGCGGAGTAAAATCGCCTCGTATTCGGACAAGGTGAGACGTCTGATAGAGAAGCGTCCCGCAGATTGTGGAAGTCAGTGGATTGCAGACGAACTCTCCATCTCTACGAGCACACTTAAGCGGCGCCTCTCTGAGGAAGGGATGACCTATCGCGGACTGCGCCAGTCGGTCATTCGTGAGTACGCGATTCTTCGTTTACTGGACGGATCTGTGTCCGCGAGCGAGATCGCCACGGACCTCGGATATAGCGACCTCGCCAGCTTTTCACACGCTTTCAAGCACTGGACCGGCCACCCGCCGACGGGGTTCCGTCGTAGGTAGCGCTGCCTCTTGGTTGACTCGTACAGGGCAACTGGCGATGCACGGTGCCTTCAGCTTCGCCCTTTCTTTGGGCGTGGCGTTCAATAGCTTCAGGCTCCGCCGACATCCTCGACGTATTCGGGCCTGGTGCTCGCGGCGGTGAGTTTGGCCTAAGCCCTCGAGTTTCTCTGTGACTGCAAAAAGTGTTCAACCTCGACCACGATGAACAGGGCAGTGGCAGTAATAACAGTGCGGCCCTCTGCATCCTCCATCGTGGACGTGAGGTCCAATTTCCGGCCATCGCGAGACCGAACTGCAGCGCGCAGGATGTACGGGGTGTCGAGTAGTGCTGGCGCAAGATACTCGAGCTCGAGACGGCGCGTCACGGCGAGCTCGCCGACCGAATAGAGCAAGAAGCCGAAGAGGTCGTCAATCACGGTCGCTACCGCGCCGCCGTGTGCAATGCCGGGTGCCCCGACGTGGCGCTGGTCGAACTGGTGGTGTGCGACGACGCCGTCTCCGTCACGCCGTACCGAGAGGAAGTGACCATTCGGGTTCTCTGGTCCACAGCCAAGGCAGTTGGGGTGGTGGGGAGGAAGCTCGGAGGAACCGGATTCCATGCGCGTAAACGAGCGCACCCAGGTGTCGATATCGGTACCTATCGGCCCGCCGGCCTTGTCGCGAAATGTGTCCATGTCCAGACCTTCCTGTCGATGAAGTTGTGCTGGGTGCGATACCTCGGCTTGTGGCGACGGAGATATCGCCGACACCCGTACGTCCGACCCGTGACCCAACCTCCACCTGGCGTCCAAGGGGCCGGGAGGCCGATGCGGGTGGCCTGAGCAACTGGCTGCCGACGGCGCGATAGTCAGGTCGACAAGGCCGACTGAGCCGGGACACCATGTACTGTACGAACATACAGTATGCGGTACCGACGTATAGTCTAGTTTGGGGGCTCTTCCGGATCCGGAGTGCGTAGCGGGGATGCTGCGGTGATGCGGTGAGGCACAAGATGTAGGGGTCCTGGGGGTGTGAGGATTGCGGTTCCTACACCTGCACCCAGAACCACCCAGGACCCGCTTTGAACGCTACCGCCAGCCTGCTTGCCGACACCATCTGCCGCACCGTCGAGCTCGGGGTCACCATCACCGACGCCGCGGTGGCCGACGAGTTCACGCACCTGTTCTGCTCCCCGGTCACGCTGGACCCGGTGTGCGCCGACTGCGGGACGGAGGGGAGGCTGCGTGACCACGTCCAGCGGAAGGTCACGGATCTACCGATCGTCGGCCATCCCACCAGACTGCACGTACGCATACCCCGCTTCACCTGCGACAACATCGAATGCGAGACGCGGATTTTCCAGCAGCGGATGCCGGCGTTGGCTAAGCCGCGGGCCAAGACCACCCGCCGCTGCAGCCGCTGGATCCTGCAGCGCCTGGCGATCGACCGCACCAGCGTGTCCGCCGTCGCGAAGGCCCTCGGGCTGGGCTGGGACCTGGTCAACGACCTGGCGGTCACCGAGACCCGCGCCATGGTCTACGACCAGCCCGGACACTTCGACGGCGTCCGCATTCTCGGGGTCGATGAGCACAAATGGAAGCACGTCCGCGGCGACGGCACGTCCTCATTCGTCACCGTTCTCGTCGACCTCACCCCGGTCGTGGACGGCACCGGCCCGTCTCGTCTGCTGGACATGATCCCCGGGCGCTCGGCGAAGGTCCTCACCGAGTGGCTCAACGCCCGCGACCAGGCTTTTCGAGACCGAGTCAAGGTGGTCACGATGGACGGATTCGCCGGCTACCACACCGCCGCCGCCAAAGCCGTCCCCGAAGCACGCACGGTGATGGACCCATTCCACGTCGTGCACCTGGCCGCCGACAAGCTCACCGTGTGCCGCCAACGCATCCAGCAGGCCACCACCGGACACCGGGGACGGACCGGCGATCCGCTGTACGGCATCCGCCGCACCCTGCGCACCCGCGCTGAGCTACTGACCGACAAGCAGAAGGTCCGCCTGTTCAAGGCGTTCACCGCCAATGACGCGCACGCGGCGGTGGAGGTCACCTACAGCGTCTACCAGCGACTCATCGCCGCCTACGAGGCCTCGGGCAAGCGGGAGGGCAAGATCGCGATGTACAAGCTCCTGCGCTCGATCCGGGCCGGGGTGCCCACCGAACTGTGGAGTGTTCCCGCTAAAGTGGCCACTGCAATTAAGCGGCGAGTCGTATATGTCTCTGAATCCTAGTTCAAACTCGGCTGGTGTCAAATAGCCCAGTGTGGAATGTCGTCGGGCCCTATTGTAGTACTCCTCAATCCAGGTGAATGTGCTCTTTTTGAGTGCTTTTAGAGTGGGCCACGGGCGCGTGTGAATGAGTTCCTTCTTGTAGCTCGCGAAGAATGATTCTGCGACCGCGTTGTCGAAACAAATGCCAGTGCGCCCCAATGATCGTCGGATATTGTTTTTCGTGCAGTACTTATCGAAGTCGGTGGACGTGTATTGAGTTCCGCGATCGCTGTGGAATATGACTTTTCCGGGTGGTCGACGACGAGCGATGGCCATGTCCAGTGCGTCGGTGACCAGCTCGGTTCGCATGTGGTCGGCCACGGCCCATCCGACGACCATCCGGGAGTGCAGATCGATGACGGTGGCCAGGTACGCCCAGCCGTTCCAGGTCCGTACGTAAGTAATATCGCCGCACCATTTGGTGTTCGCCTCGGCCGCCGTGAAGTCGCGGCCGATGAGGTCAGGTGCCCCAACGGGGCTGTCTCCGGCGACGGTGGTGCGTTTCCACGCCTTCGGGTGGCGGCCTTCCAGACCTGCGACCTTCATGAGCCGCCACACCCGCTTGTGCGAGACCCGG
The DNA here is from genome assembly GCF_047041125.1 of Gordonia sp. LUNF6. NCBI lineage: Bacteria > Bacillati > Actinomycetota > Actinomycetes > Mycobacteriales > Gordoniaceae > Gordonia > Gordonia sp. LUNF6. The sequence goes on along the minus strand of NZ_CP178181.1, from coordinate 30,129 downwards.
TGGCCGCCGGCGGCGAGTTCCGCACGCATGCGCCGAACGCCGGGACGGCCGTTGAGGTGCTCGTAGTGGTACTCGATCAGCGCTGTTAACTCGTCGTCTCGGAGGTCTCGAGCTGAGCGCGACTTGCCGCGCCACTTGTAGTAGCCAGAAGTCGATACGCCGAGTTGAGCACACATGAACGTGACCGTATATGAATCGGATTCAGCCCAGTCCGCGATAGCCGCGAATTTCACCGCGGGTCTTTCGCGAACCAGGTCGCTACTTTTTTTGCGAACTCCACCTCCATCCGGGCGTGCTTCACTTCTTCGCGAAGGCGCTCGAGTTCCGCCCGCTCGTCCTCATTCAACGGGCGGTCAGACTCACCGTTTCCCTCGTCTCGAGTCTTCTTCACCCATTTCCCCAACGTCATCTCGTGAACGCCGATACTGCGTGCAACTTCGGCGATCGCACGGCCATCATCGATGACCAAACTTACCGCGTTGGCCTTGTACTCGGCAGTGAAGCTCCGACGAGTAGATCCCATAATCCGCTCCCTCTATCTTGGGGGAACTCACCGCTCATCTCCGGGTGTCCACCAGAGCGGGAACGGTCCACTGCCCGAGCTCGCCCAGCTGGGCCGGTCGCTATGGAAGCGGCACCGCGAGATCCTCGCCTACTTCGACGTGGGCGCCTCCAACGGCCCCGTCGAGGCCATCAACGGACGCCTCGAACACCTCCGCGGAATCGCCCTGGGCTTCCGCAACCTCAAGCACTACATCTTGCGGTCACTGATCCACTCCGGTCAGCTTCACGACCGGATCAATGCACTCTGATTCCGGAAGGGCCGGATAAGGGGCTCTTCGCATCTGAGTGTGGGGTCAGGTCCGTAGCCCGCCGGCGATGAGGAGCATCCGCAGGCGGTAGTTGTCGCGGTTGCGGTAGCCGCGGGCCAGGCGCCGGTGGAGTTCGATGAGGCCGTTGATCGCTTCGGTTCCACCATTGTTGGATCGGTCAGTGGTCCAGTAGGCGAGGAAGGAGTCCTTCCACTTGCGAAGAGTGCGGCCGAGGCGGGCGATCTCTGGGATCGGGCAGGACGGCAAGGTCGCGAGTATCTTCTCCGCAGCGCTGCGCCCGGCTGGCAGGTCTTTATGGTGGTAGGCCTGTCGGAGTTCGTGGGCGATCTGCCAGGCGAGGAACAGTTCCTCGTGCCGGGGGTCGGCGGCCAATGCGTCATTGAACCGTCGCCACTGCCGCTCGGTCAGCCGTGCCGGGTCGCAGCGGATGATGGTGCGGATCCCGTAGAGCGGGTCGCCTTTACGTCCGCGGTGGCCGCAGATTTGCTGCTGCAACCCGGCAGTGGTGCTCGCTTGCTGCGTTCGCCGACTTGCCTACAATGGGTCACCCATCCCCAGTTCCCCCGCCGCTTTGCGCATGTGAGAGATGGCATGGCCTTCGTCGCGGGGAAGCGTCGCGGCGAGTTCATTGACCCGTCGCCAGCGATCGAGCGTCGATCCGTCGCTACGGCCGGCCGCAGCCAGAGCCGACCACGTGTCCGCGCAGCGCAAGAGCGCAGTTCCGGCCTTCGCCATCTCCGCGGACTCCGTTAGCCGGGCCACGTCGCCACAGAACTGTGCCTGCAACCGGCGGAACAGGCCGCCGCCCGTGCCTGCCTTCTCTACAAAGGCGTGGAGAGAACGCAGCGCGATGTCCAGTTCCGGTTCGGGCATGAGCCCCGGCCACCGGTCGACATCCTCGGCGAAGACCGTGACTCCACTGATCCCGGCAGCGGCAACGGCATCCGGCGGTAGCACCGACGCGTCCGGAATAATCGCGGTTGTCGCCGCCTGCATGTTTTCGACCGAGGCCACGAGGGCCGAAGCCGCAGTCTGGCGGAGATCGGGCAGGATCTGGGGCCAGTTCACGAAGTACGTGGTGTGCCTCGTGGGCACGGGGAACGATCGGGACGCGCGCGCCCGCGCAAGAGCCTCGTAGGGGACTTTCTGCATCTCGGCTCGGTCGTTGTCCACCACGAAAGCCGTCTCGGTGTCGTCTTCGTAACCGATCACGACGATGTCGTGCCGACTCATCTGAAGGCGGACATTGAGGTAGGGCAGCTCAGAAATGTCGGCCCACATCAGCACGGGACGGCCTTGCTGGAGTTCGCGGCGGACCCAGCCCCAGCCGGTCTCGGGATCGTCGGTTCCCCGAACGTCGACCTCTGCACCCAGCCTGGCGAGAAGGTCGACCTCGAGGTCGCTGCTACGCCCGACGAAGTAGATGGGAGGGGCGAGACCCGGTGCCCGCAGGTAGGTGAAGCCGAGACCACCGCCCATTCCGAAGACCAGACCTTCGCTCGGCACCTCGTCCCAGCCCAGACCGGCCCACTCCAGGAGGTCTCTCAGCGCTCCGGAACCACAATGCCCTGCCTGACGGTGGGGATAGTCCAGTAGGACTCGTCGCGGCTCTGGATGACGGGTAGGGACCTCGACTGACATGACATCTCCTGAATCGGCGTCGCAGCAATCTGCGCGGTTTCCGGTTGGACGGGCATGCGGTTACGTGACTATACATTCGTTCATGCAGGCATGTACCTACCTCAGCGGTCCATCGAAAGGATCCTTCGTTCCTGCGCCGCCCGCCGAGTGATAGCTCAAGAAATGCGCTGGGCGAGGCAGCCCCGGGCGTCCGCCAGACAATCACCACCGCTCTCCTCCACGAGCCGGCGGCCGGGGGGTTCAGTCTGGGAGATGGCCGCGTGCCGGTCGTCCTGCCCCGGCACGACAACCTCCTCCACTCGACCGCTCCCGGCGCGGTGCCCGGAACGCAGGTAGCAGTCCGCCACGACCGTGATCAGCGCGGACTCGGCCCGCTTGCGGCGCTCGAGCAGCCACTCGGGGAAGTAGCTGCCCAAGCGCAGCTTCGGGACGGCGACATCAACGGTGCCGACCCGCGTATCCAGGGGCCGGTGGCGGTAGCCATTGCGGTGGTTGGTGCGCTGCTCCGAGCGGGCGTTCCACTCGGCGCCGCAGACGGCATCGGTGGAGTGTTCCCGCTAAAGTGGCCACTGCAATTAAGCGGCGAGTCGTATATGTCTCTGAATCCTAGTTCAAACTCGGCTGGTGTCAAATAGCCCAGTGTGGAATGTCGTCGGGCCCTATTGTAGTACTCCTCAATCCAGGTGAATGTGCTCTTTTTGAGTGCTTTTAGAGTGGGCCACGGGCGCGTGTGAATGAGTTCCTTCTTGTAGCTCGCGAAGAATGATTCTGCGACCGCGTTGTCGAAACAAATGCCAGTGCGCCCCAATGATCGTCGGATATTGTTTTTCGTGCAGTACTTATCGAAGTCGGTGGACGTGTATTGAGTTCCGCGATCGCTGTGGAATATGACTTTTCCGGGTGGTCGACGACGAGCGATGGCCATGTCCAGTGCGTCGGTGACCAGCTCGGTTCGCATGTGGTCGGCCACGGCCCATCCGACGACCATCCGGGAGTGCAGATCGATGACGGTGGCCAGGTACGCCCAGCCGTTCCAGGTCCGTACGTAAGTAATATCGCCGCACCATTTGGTGTTCGCCTCGGCCGCCGTGAAGTCGCGGCCGATGAGGTCAGGTGCCCCAACGGGGCTGTCTCCGGCGACGGTGGTGCGTTTCCACGCCTTCGGGTGGCGGCCTTCCAGACCTGCGACCTTCATGAGCCGCCACACCCGCTTGTGCGAGACCCGGTGGCCGCCGGCGGCGAGTTCCGCACGCATGCGCCGAACGCCGGGACGGCCGTTGAGGTGCTCGTAGTGGTACTCGATCAGCGCTGTTAACTCGTCGTCTCGGAGGTCTCGAGCTGAGCGCGACTTGCCGCGCCACTTGTAGTAGGCGGTGTCAACTCGTGGAAGCAACGTTGTCCTTCAGTAGGCGTTCGAAGACTTCCCGTGGAGTGTAGAAGCCCAGGCACTGCCGTGGCCGCTCGTTGAGCTCGCGGGCGATCGCTTCGAGGTACAGCTGATCGGATGGGATTTCGGTGCCCTTGGGCAGGTACTCGCGGATCAGGCCGTTGGTGTTCTCATTCGTCGGGCGTTCCCATGGCGAGCGGGGATGAGCGAAGTAGATCGGCAACTCGGCGGCCACGGTGACGCTGGCGTGCTCGGCCATCTCGGTGCCTTGATCCCACGTCAGGCCCTGTCGCATGAACTCCGGCAGTCCTCGCAGGTGATCGATCAGCACATCAGCAACGCCGGGTGCTTTCTTCCCGTCCGGCAGACCCAGGATCAGCGTGTACCGGCTGGTGCGCTCGACCAAGGTCACCGCCGCGGACTGGCCGGCCTTCCCGACGATCAGATCTCCTTCCCACCAGCCCGGCACCCGCCGATCGGCCGCGGTCTCGGGGCGGTCGTCGATGCTGACCATGCCCACGATCCGCGCCGACCGCTCACCGACTGACTTGCGGGGTTTACGCGCGGTGCGCTTGGACTGCAACAGGATGCCCTGAGCAGCCAACTCTCCCTTCGGAAGAGCATAAATCCACCGATAGATCGACTCGTGTGACACGCGGCGGCCCTGCGCGTTCGGTGAACCCGTCATGGGATCCACTGTGGGGTCTTGGGCCTCGAGCTTCAACCTCCCCGCGATCTGGCGCGGCGTCCGCGACCTGCGCAGGTCGGACCGTACCCGGTCGGCGAGCACCGAGTCAGCATCGATCGCCCTCGTCTGCGGACGGGCCCGCCGTGCGCGGGCGTGCTTGTCGGCGTGCACCACCTGATACGCGCCCGTCTTGGTGGCATTGCGTTTGATCTCGCGAGACACCACCGACTTGTCGCGCCCGATCTGCTCGGCGATCGCCGTGACCGTCATCCCCGCACGCCGTCCGACCGCGATCTCCGTCCGGTCCGCCACCGTCAACATCATCCGTCCCAGCCCCACCCAGGGTCTCCTACCGCGCTACCCGCAACCCCTCGTGGCCTGCAGTGTTGCTACGACGGTATGACACCGCCGTAGCCAGAAGTCGATACGCCGAGTTGAGCACACATGAACGTGACCGTATATGAATCGGATTCAGCCCAGTCCGCGATAGCCGCGAATTTCACCGCGGGTCTTTCGCGAACCAGGTCGCTACTTTTTTTGCGAACTCCACCTCCATCCGGGCGTGCTTCACTTCTTCGCGAAGGCGCTCGAGTTCCGCCCGCTCGTCCTCATTCAACGGGCGGTCAGACTCACCGTTTCCCTCGTCTCGAGTCTTCTTCACCCATTTCCCCAACGTCATCTCGTGAACGCCGATACTGCGTGCAACTTCGGCGATCGCACGGCCATCATCGATGACCAAACTTACCGCGTTGGCCTTGTACTCGGCAGTGAAGCTCCGACGAGTAGATCCCATAATCCGCTCCCTCTATCTTGGGGGAACTCACCGCTCATCTCCGGGTGTCCACCAGAGCGGGAACGGTCCATCGGCGTCCGCGGACAGCAGGGCGTTGATCATGGTCTGCTGCAGCTCACGCATCAGATCTGGAGACGCCTCTGTGAGGGCTTGGCCAAGCAGGCCTGCCGGGTCGACAATATGGGGTGCGGTCATCGTGATGACTCCTCGAGGATTCTTTGGAAGGTTGACTCGATGGATCACACGGTGGCCGCTCTACATCCGTCAACGACACGGATGTCGGAGACGATCTCGGCCACCGAGTTACACCACTCTAACCCCGCTGATTCACGGGCCGGTGTGACTGCTGCTGTCGGGTGACGGCGGGCTTGTTTTCGCGTGTGGGCGTGCGTGTGTGCCGGCTGGCGCTGCCGGTGGGCGGGTCTCCGGGTGGTGATGTCGTGGGCGGGCAGGTGAGGTCAGGCGGGTTTTGGGATCGCGGCGATCGTGTTGAACACTGCGACGATGGCGGTGGCCCACGGCCATGTTTCGGGAATCTTCACGCGCCGCCGCCGGCCACTACGGACCAGTCGGGCTGCCACGTGAAGGAAGCGGTAGCGCAGCGCTTTGGGCTCGCACAAGGCCAGAACTGCGGCGTCGCCGGTGCAGGCCAGCATCCGAGTCCACGCCACCAGATCTGCGGCGATCATCACCGCCACCAGCCAAGCCTGGTTGAGAGCGAACTCCCGCGAGGGAAGCCTGCCCAGGCCGGTGTCTTTGGCGTGGCGGATGCGGTCCTCGACCCGGGCGTGAGCCCGATGCCTGGCTTCAAGAAACTGCAGCTGGCCGGTGGCGGTGTTGGTGACAAAAGCCTGGTAGCGCCATCCATCGATCTCCTCGAACATCGACAACTGGGCGCCGGGGTGGGGCCGCTCGCGGCGTACGATCACCCGCATCCCGTCTGGCCACTTTGCGAGCATCCCGGGAGCGAGGAACCCGGTCAGCTCCGCGATGTCGGCCCCGTCGCGGATGTCCCCGTTGGGGTTGAGCGCTGGTCCCCACGCGGCTTCGGGGCAGGTCGCGATGGCCCGGCGAATCGGGGCAGTGATAGCGAAGCCGACCGAGTACTCCACCTGTCGACCACGAACGCGGTTCTGCTCGGTGATCCACTCCAGCAAGTCGTGGGAGGCGCCGGCACCGTCGGAGCGGATCAGCAGATCACGCCGATGACTGGCGGGGATCTGCGCGATGGCCTGGCCCAGGACGTCGATGTGGTCGGCAGCGGTGTTCGACCCGGCGTTGCCCGGGCGCAAGCTCGCGGCGAGAAACTCTTCTGTGTTGTCGCACCACACGCCGATCGGGTGGTACCCGAACGTGCGCTTATATGTCGGAGTTGCATGTTCCTTCTCGCTGTGGGTGACCACGATGGTGGCATCCACATCGAGCACGACCGTCGATCCCAGATCCCGCCCCGCACACGCCGATGCGGGTACTCCGCCGGGCAGTTGGGACCACACGTGCCGCCGCGTGCGGGCACGCGCGACCTGGATCTTCTTGCGCTTGCCGGCAGTGACCTCATCGAGTGTGCGCCACACCGTCGGCGCCGAGGCGACCGGGCCCAGGGCCCCGGATTGGTGGCGCAGGACGCCGATGTCGGAGATGGACTCGCCGCCATCGGCGAGCATCACCGCGGTGTCGATCAGCACACGGCCGCGGTCGTGGATCGGGATGAATTGTCGGCGAGCCATGGCCCCTGACAGCTCGGCGGTCAGACCGACCTGATCAGCCAGAAGTCGAGGCACGATGGCCCCGGCGTGGGCGATCACCCCGACACCATCAGCAGTAACGGACAGACCGGCCGACCACGAAGTACGCTTCACCTACCGAGTGCTTTCTGCTGGAGAACATGGAACCTTAGACAAGTCCCAGTTTCCCCTGCTCAGGAAGCACTTCGGTCTATTTTCGCCCAGCGATCCGCAGATCCCCATGAAACACCCAGGCTAAACATCGAGTTGGATGGAGAAGAACACCACCTTGGCCAGGTCGCAGCGTTCCTTGATGCCGTCGTCGACTACGTCGACGACGGCATCGTAGCGCTCAGCCCGGGAGACCCGGACGCCCGTGCCACTCGCATTCTCGCGGAGGGTGAAGAGAACAGAGTCTGGGTGGCGGCAACTGACGCCGAGAGCAAACGTCCCGCGCCCGACGGCAACAGGGATGGGCCAACCTAAACACCCAAAGCCGAACTGCCGCGAAGGGCACTGGGGATTGTGGCAACTCCCCCAGGTCACCATGGGCCGTCAGTCTGGTGTCGCATTTGACGATCGTCTAACGCGACACGCCGTGAGCAAGCCCCCGGGCGGAGACTCGCGCAGCTCGGACCCTAACGGCGACTCATGCCGCTGCATCAATGACATGTAGCGCAATATGAGTGGATAAATCACAGGCATATGCAACACTGCTGGGGTGAAGATCGGGTACGGGCGGGTGTCTACCGACGAACAGAACGTCGAGACCCAACGACAGGCACTGATCGAGCTCGGCGTTGATCGCCGGCGGATACACCTCGACCGCGGTGTCAGTGGCCGGCGCCGTCAGCGCCCGGCGCTGGATCGGGCGCTGGCTGAACTGCGAGATGGCGACGAGTTCGTGGTAACCAAGCTCGACCGTCTCGGACGATCGCTGCGCGACCTGCTCGACATCGCGGACCAGATCCGGAGAGAGGGCGCATCACTGACTGTCGGGAGGACTACCTACGACCCCGCCGACCCGGTCGGTGCCATGATGTTCCAGGTACTCGGCATGACCGCCGAGTTCGAGGTCGCCATGAACCGCGAGCGCACCCGAGAAGGCGTCGCCCGAGCCAAAGCTGAAGGCAAGTATCGGGGTCGGCAACCCAAGCTCTCCCTGGACCGTTCCCGCTCTGGTGGACACCCGGAGATGAGCGGTGAGTTCCCCCAAGATAGAGGGAGCGGATTATGGGATCTACTCGTCGGAGCTTCACTGCCGAGTACAAGGCCAACGCGGTAAGTTTGGTCATCGATGATGGCCGTGCGATCGCCGAAGTTGCACGCAGTATCGGCGTTCACGAGATGACGTTGGGGAAATGGGTGAAGAAGACTCGAGACGAGGGAAACGGTGAGTCTGACCGCCCGTTGAATGAGGACGAGCGGGCGGAACTCGAGCGCCTTCGCGAAGAAGTGAAGCACGCCCGGATGGAGGTGGAGTTCGCAAAAAAAGTAGCGACCTGGTTCGCGAAAGACCCGCGGTGAAATTCGCGGCTATCGCGGACTGGGCTGAATCCGATTCATATACGGTCACGTTCATGTGTGCTCAACTCGGCGTATCGACTTCTGGCTACTACAAGTGGCGCGGCAAGTCGCGCTCAGCTCGAGACCTCCGAGACGACGAGTTAACAGCGCTGATCGAGTACCACTACGAGCACCTCAACGGCCGTCCCGGCGTTCGGCGCATGCGTGCGGAACTCGCCGCCGGCGGCCACCGGGTCTCGCACAAGCGGGTGTGGCGGCTCATGAAGGTCGCAGGTCTGGAAGGCCGCCACCCGAAGGCGTGGAAACGCACCACCGTCGCCGGAGACAGCCCCGTTGGGGCACCTGACCTCATCGGCCGCGACTTCACGGCGGCCGAGGCGAACACCAAATGGTGCGGCGATATTACTTACGTACGGACCTGGAACGGCTGGGCGTACCTGGCCACCGTCATCGATCTGCACTCCCGGATGGTCGTCGGATGGGCCGTGGCCGACCACATGCGAACCGAGCTGGTCACCGACGCACTGGACATGGCCATCGCTCGTCGTCGACCACCCGGAAAAGTCATATTCCACAGCGATCGCGGAACTCAATACACGTCCACCGACTTCGATAAGTACTGCACGAAAAACAATATCCGACGATCATTGGGGCGCACTGGCATTTGTTTCGACAACGCGGTCGCAGAATCATTCTTCGCGAGCTACAAGAAGGAACTCATTCACACGCGCCCGTGGCCCACTCTAAAAGCACTCAAAAAGAGCACATGGCGGTGTCATACCGTCGTAGCAACACTGCAGGCCACGAGGGGTTGCGGGTAGCGCGGTAGGAGACCCTGGGTGGGGCTGGGACGGATGATGTTGACGGTGGCGGACCGGACGGAGATCGCGGTCGGACGGCGTGCGGGGATGACGGTCACGGCGATCGCCGAGCAGATCGGGCGCGACAAGTCGGTGGTGTCTCGCGAGATCAAACGCAATGCCACCAAGACGGGCGCGTATCAGGTGGTGCACGCCGACAAGCACGCCCGCGCACGGCGGGCCCGTCCGCAGACGAGGGCGATCGATGCTGACTCGGTGCTCGCCGACCGGGTACGGTCCGACCTGCGCAGGTCGCGGACGCCGCGCCAGATCGCGGGGAGGTTGAAGCTCGAGGCCCAAGACCCCACAGTGGATCCCATGACGGGTTCACCGAACGCGCAGGGCCGCCGCGTGTCACACGAGTCGATCTATCGGTGGATTTATGCTCTTCCGAAGGGAGAGTTGGCTGCTCAGGGCATCCTGTTGCAGTCCAAGCGCACCGCGCGTAAACCCCGCAAGTCAGTCGGTGAGCGGTCGGCGCGGATCGTGGGCATGGTCAGCATCGACGACCGCCCCGAGACCGCGGCCGATCGGCGGGTGCCGGGCTGGTGGGAAGGAGATCTGATCGTCGGGAAGGCCGGCCAGTCCGCGGCGGTGACCTTGGTCGAGCGCACCAGCCGGTACACGCTGATCCTGGGTCTGCCGGACGGGAAGAAAGCACCCGGCGTTGCTGATGTGCTGATCGATCACCTGCGAGGACTGCCGGAGTTCATGCGACAGGGCCTGACGTGGGATCAAGGCACCGAGATGGCCGAGCACGCCAGCGTCACCGTGGCCGCCGAGTTGCCGATCTACTTCGCTCATCCCCGCTCGCCATGGGAACGCCCGACGAATGAGAACACCAACGGCCTGATCCGCGAGTACCTGCCCAAGGGCACCGAAATCCCATCCGATCAGCTGTACCTCGAAGCGATCGCCCGCGAGCTCAACGAGCGGCCACGGCAGTGCCTGGGCTTCTACACTCCACGGGAAGTCTTCGAACGCCTACTGAAGGACAACGTTGCTTCCACGAGTTGACACCGCCCATTCACCTGGATTGAGGAGTACTACAATAGGGCCCGACGACATTCCACACTGGGCTATTTGACACCAGCCGAGTTTGAACTAGGATTCAGAGACATATACGACTCGCCGCTTAATTGCAGTGGCCACTTTAGCGGGAACACTCCACCCCCACCGACGCCAAGCGGCTTCGTGAAATGCACGCCAGTGGGGGATACACGGCCGCCGAGCTCGGCCGCTTCTTCGGCATCCACCGCACCTCGGTATATCGCTACGTTTCGCCATAGGCACCAAACGATGACGACTACGCCAGTGCCCACGCTGGCAGGATGACCCGCAACCCATGTACAGAGACCAGGAGTGTGTAAGTGTCTGCGACGACCTTGGACCGCGGCCAGATCCTTCAACACCTCCGGGATTTTTCGGCTCACTGGTCTGATCGCATCACAGGGTGGCGCGAGGACAAGGTCACCGGAACCGAGTCGAGCTTCGCTCAATCATTCTGGTCTGACCTGCTCGCGTGCTTCGACATCAACGCCGCCCGGATCGACCTGTTCGAGCGCGAAGCTATCCGCGCCACTACGGGCAACAAGGGCTCGATCGATGTGTTCCAGTCCGGGGTATTCATCGGCGAAGCCAAGTCCCTCGGCGTCGACCTGGACAAGGCCCAAGCCCAGGCCCAGGACTATCTAGCCGGCGGTTCCGTTGGACAGCACGAGTTCCCCAAGTACGTGATCGTCACCGACTTCGAGCGCATCCGCATTGACCAACTCGGTGTAGACGGAAGCCACGTCGAGTTCACCATCGACCAGGCGCCGGAGCATCTCGACGCAATGCTATTCCTGGCAGGACACGAGACCGTCACGCGCCGCGAGGAGCAAGACGCCTCCATTCACGCCGCCCAACTGATGGCCCAGCTCTACGAAGCAATGGTCGGCGACGAGGCCGACCAAGCCGTCGGTGACGACCTCGCCCTCGACGAGGACACCGACGAGAAAGACGAAGACGAGGGTGTGCAGCGGGCCTCGATGATGCTGACACGCATCCTGTTCCTGCTCTATGGCGACGATGCCGGCCTCTGGGAAGCGGATCTATTCCACAGGTGGGTCGAACAACGCACCGACGCCGACAACCTCGGCGCACAACTTCACTCCCTATTCGGCGTGCTCAACACCCCGACTGGCAAACGCAACAAGAACCTCGGAGACCTGCTTGCCCGCTTCCCATACGTCAATGGCGCACTCTTCGCCGATGCCCTGCCGCTGGAGTACTTCACCCCCGGCATGCGCGACGCACTCCTAGAAGCGTGCCGATTCAGATGGACCCGCATATCCCCAGCCGTGTTCGGCGCCATGTTCCAGCTCGTCAAGAGCAAAGAAGCCCGCCGCGCCGCCGGTGAGCACTACACCTCCGAGACGAACATCGGAAAAACCATCGGGCCGCTGTTCCTCGACGAACTCCAGGTCGAAGCGAACCGCCTGTGCAGCAATAAGTCCACCACCGTCAAAGCGCTACGAGAGTTCCGGGACCGACTCGCCACCCACGTGTTCATCGACCCGGCCTGCGGCTGCGGAAACTTCCTCGTGGTCGCCTACCGCGACCTGAGACGAATCGAAACCCAGATCATCCAAGAGATCCGCACCCGCGAAGGACAGACCGGCATGGCCCTAGATGCCACGCTGGAAACCAAACTCACCATCGGCCAGTTCCACGGCATCGAGATCAACTGGTGGCCAGCCAAAATCGCCGAGACCGCCATGTTCCTGGTAGACCATCAAGCCAACCGTGAGCTCGCCGCCGCCGTCGGTCAAGCCCCCGAACGCCTGCCCATCACGATCACCGCCCACATCCACCACACCAACGCCCTCCAGGCCGACTGGAACGACCTCTTCCCAGCCCCCTCCGGCAACACCTATGTGTTCGGAAATCCACCTTTCCTGGGCCATGCGACTAGGACAGAACGCCAAGCGCAGGAGTTGCGCGACGTGTGGGGCTCCAATGACATCAGCCGCTTGGACTACGTCACCGCTTGGCACGCGAAGTCCCTCGATTTCCTCGCGTCTCGAAGCGGCGAATGGGCGTTTGTCACGACTAACTCGATCAGCCAAGGCGATCAGGTTCCCCGCTTATTTGCGCCAATCTTCGATGCTGGCTGGCGCATCAAGTACGCACACCGCACTTTCGCCTGGAACTCCGACGCTCCTGGTAAAGCAGCCGTGCACTGCATCATCATCGGATTCACCAAGTCGAGAGCGGGTAAACCACGTCTCTTCGATTACCCCGACGTACGCGGGGTCGCGATCGAGCAACCAGTGCAGGGAAGTATCAACGCCTACCTGGTCGACGGACCCAATGTGCTAGTCGCAAAACGCTCAACACTGACAGATCCCCGATTTCCGGTCCAGGTAGTTCTAGAGCCAGTTCCAACTTGTCGTTGATCAGTTGATCTCGCACCCGGCCGGGTGGTGTCGGTGGGTGCATCCGGCAGCGTACTCGGCCGGTGTCTTGTAGCCCAGCGCCGAGTGCCGGTGCCGGTGATTGTGGTCGTCCTTGAAGTCCTCGATCACTACGCGCGCCTCCAGCAGAGTGGGCCAGCAGTTGCGGTTCAGGCACTCGTCGCGGAGTCGGTTGTTGAACGACTCGATGAACCCGTTGTTCCACGGCGTACCCGGCGGAATGTAGGAGATCCCGACAGTCCCAGTACAGAACTCGCGCAGGGCCTCGGAGATGAACTCTGGGCCGTTGTCGGCGACCACCATATCCACGGCAGGGAGGGCGTCCGGTTCTACACGCGGTACAAGACGGCGACGATCCGTTGGCCGCAGGGGCGAAGCTCCGCTGCGGAATTCGTCATGCCGACCGCGAAGTAGGCGGAGCCGGCCGGCCGCGCCTGCTTCCCCGGTAGGCGTTACGCCGCAGCGAGCCCAGCCAGGCGGGTACCTGTTCGACACCCGACGGCATCGTGTCGACCGGATCGAAGGCCACATCGGGATCGACGCCGACCCGCGTCAGATCGACGAACCCGAGCGGTGTGCGGTGATCTGTCTGTCGCGCCTCCAACGACAGGCCACCGCCCGCCTGCAGTGCGTCGGCGAGCGAGGCGAGATCAAGGCCTCCGAGGACGTGCGGGGCCAGCAGTCGCGCCGACACCGTCCAGTGTTCGCCATTCCACGCGAAGGGACTGATCGTCGAGACCTCGAGGTCGTTCCACGTGGCAGTCGGGGTCGGGACGTCGACGACACCGATTCTGCGCACCGGACCCGACAGCAGGAGATCCCAGTGCCGGGGCTCGCCGACGTCGTCGGTGTCTCCGGTCGGCAGTCGGAGGGCCACTCCGACGAGGTCGGGCAGCCCGGCCGGGGTGCCGAGTCCCTTCGATATCCGCACCACTGTCGGACCCGATGCCAGCGGCAGCTGCTCGGCTTCGATTGTGGCGTCGCCAGCGCACACCAGACCGTGTCGATGGACGGCGCGGCCGTGACGCAGACCGGCCACAGTCGCGAAAGTCTTCTCGACGAGCGAACTCGTGCTCGTTGCCGGCATGGCTTCCTCCTGAGGCTCGGTTCGTCGGACCACCGACGAGTACCCGGATCACCGCACGGCCAACCATCGATCGCCGGTGTTTGGGATCGCTCCGCTCGGGGTAGCCGGAGAGGACTCACCGACAGCGAACCGAAGGAGCACGTCATGACCGCGACAACTGTGGTATACGCCCCCGGGACCAGCGTGCGGTGCCGTCTGGCGTCCGGTCACGTCGCCGACTGCGTCGTGGTGGCCGTGCGGCACTTCCCGGTCGACTTCCTCGAGGTGCAGTTCGAGCAGGACGGCCGCCGGATGGCGTTCACCGGCTCGGCGATCGCGAGTGCGATCACACCGGTCTAGGCTCGACGCGCACACGCGAAGCCGCCCACCCCGACGTAGAGGTGGGCGGTTGTCGTGCGGGCCGAGGCCGCGGGTCGCCGCAGGTCAATGCAGCGTCGCCGTGCCGACCCGGTCGACCAGTTCGGTGTCTCCGCCGCGCTGGGCGCAGTGCACACAGCAGAACACCCTGCCGTCCGATTGCACGCCGTGCCCGATGATCGGCGTGTCGCAGACCGTGCAGCGGGGCGCGTGTCCCGCAATCGCGCACTCGAAGCTGTCGTAGACGCCGCGTCCTTCACGGCCCTCCACCGAGATCAGCAGCGCATGTTTGTACTCGTTTCCGCATATGTCACAGACCGCCATGTCGGCTCTCCTTCCGTCGGTCTGCTGTGCAACGGCCAGAAGGCGGCGGACAGGGAGATCCCCGTCCGCCGCCGACGGTCAGTCGACTCAGCTCTGACCGCCTCCGCCGCCGTGGCTGTGCTCGCCGCCGCGGACCTTGGCCTCGTGGGGCTCGTTCTCGGCGCCCTTCTTGCCCGCCTCATGCGGGTCTGCGCCTTCGGACGAACCGAACTGACCGGGGCTGGACTCTCCGCCCTTGCGGGCCTGCTCCTCTGTGTCCGACCGGTTACCGAACTGGCCGGGGTTGTTCGGATCTGCCATGAGAACTCTCCTTCCCTCAGGTGGGGCGTTCTCCCCCACAGTCAGTGAGTACCCGCGTGCACGGGCGTCAAACCCCGACGCCGCATCGGATCGAGAATGCGGTGGTCGGCCGATACCGCGGTCCGGCACGGTCTTGTCACTATCCTGAGAGCCATGGTTATGGCAGACCGCGACGGTGTGAAGACAGCCTCCGGACCGATCACCGCGCTGACGGTGGTGGGTCTGGTCGACAACATGCTCAACGGGCTGGCTCGGGTGCCCTTCAGTCGGCCTTTCCAGGGCGCAGGGGGAATCCTCGACAACATAGGTCAGTCCGTCACCCGGGCCACGGTCCGATCGTTCCTGGGATACTCGGTCAGCCTGCCGATCGAGGATTTCCGCTCCATGGAGAAGATCCTCGACACCGTGTGCGGGGCCATCCTCCATCCGGTGGTCGGATACTTCGGCGGCGTCGAGATCGAGAGCGACGTCGTCGGCGGCCAAGAGGGCGTCTGGTGCCGTGAGAAGGTCGCCGTGCGCGAGGCCGATCCGGAGGTGAAGGCGCGCGACAAGACCATCCTGTATCTGCACGGCGGCGGCTACTTCGGCACCACCCCGAACATGTATCTGATGTTCGCTGCAGCACTCGTCCGCCTCACGGGATGCCAGGTGTTCATCCCCGACTATCGGATGGCGCCGGAGTTCCCGTTCCCCGCCGCGTTGCACGACGCGGCCGATGCCTACCAGGGGCTGATGGACCTCGGTATCCCCGCCGAGGACATCATCGTCGCCGGCGACTCCGGCGGCGGCGGGCTCAGCACCTCGCTGGTCGTCTACCTGCAGGAGCAGGGCATGCCGAAGCCGCGGTCGTTGGTGCTGTTCTCGCCCGAGGTCGACCTCGACCTGTCGCAGGACTCCATCGTCGACAACGCGTCGAAGGATGTCCTGCCCTGGAACATCCCCGTCACCTTCTATCTCCGGGGCATCCAGCCCAACGACGAGCGGGTCTCGGCGGTCTACAGCCATCCGGATCCGGAGTGGTTCCCACCCACGTTCGTGTGCTGGGGCGGCGAGGAGATGTTCCGCGACGCGATCCGGGAGTTCGCCGAGCGGTTGCGCGAGGGCGGCGTGAATCTGCATGCGATGGAGGAACCCGGCATGTTCCACGTCTTCCCCATCCTGATGCCGTGGGCCGAGTCCGCCAAGCGCGTGTTCACGACGATTCGCGAGCTCGCCAAGGAGAACCTCGAATCCGACCCGCGGCCCCAGCCGACCGTCGCACCGGTGCCCTGAACTCGGGCGATTCCGGCTTCCCCGCCTCCGGCGCGGTGCGTACTGCGCTACCGTGAGGCATCCGTTTCGACTGCTATGGGGGAGTCAGCATGCCGTATCTCGGTGGAATCGTCTTCTTGATCTGGGTGGCGGCGTTGATCGACGTGATCATCGCCGACGAGTTCCGCGTCCGTCACCTGCCGAAGGTCGCCTGGGTGCTGATCGTGATCCTGATTCCGCTGGCCGGATCGCTGGTCTGGTTCCTGGTCGGCCGCCCCGAAGGCGGTGCTCCCGTGCCACCCCGGACCACCGGCTTCCCCGAATACGAGCGTCCCGAGTACAAGGCGGCGATCGCCGCCCGCGAGGAAGAGGAGTTCCGTCGCCGGGTTCGCGAACGGGCCGAGGCGCAGCGCCGCCGTGCCGAAGACGATGGGGAGTGACTGCGCCGCACGGCCATCGTGAACGGACGGCGCGTGCCGGTCGGGATTCAGCGGACTGAGGAGCGCGTCTCTACTGTCCGCCCGGATTCTCAACACGCCGGTAGCGCAAAGCCATCGCCCCCGACCGGAACTCCTCACGGTGCACCAGCTCGAGTCGGATGCGCTCGCGCAGACCCGACAGCAATGTCGGCCCGTGCCCGGCCAGGACCGGCTGGACGATGAACTCGTACTCGTCGATGAGGCCCGAGTCGGCCAAGGCCAGCGGGAGCGTCACTCCGCCGACCCACAGTCCCCCGCCAGGTTCCTGTTTGAGCCGCCGAACCGCTTCCCCGACATCTCCCGACACCAACTCCGCATTCCAGTCGACGGTGGCCAGGGTGCTCGACACCACGTACTTCTTCGCCCCGTCGATCGCCTCCGCGAACGGAACCTCCCACTGTTCCATCCAGTCCGGCCATACGCCGGTCGGCGGTCTCCGCCACGCCGACTCCATCATCTGATACGTCACCCGGCCGAGGAGCAGAGCATCGGCTCTCGCCATCTCGGCTGTCCAGTAGGCCATCGACTCCTCGTCCGGCGCGATCCCCGCCTCGTGATGACAGCACCCGTCGAGCGTCACGTTGATCGAGTATCGGAGTGGTCGCATCGCTCTCTCCTCAGCTCGTGAAGTTCCAGCTCAGTGCAGCGTACGACGGATCACCGGTCGGGAGACGGTCGACGGTGACAATGCGGCGGGAACTCGACTAGATCTCGGTGAGCACTTCTCCGGCAGGGAATGGGAGTGTGAATTCGTCGCCGACGTCACCGATGGCGTCGGAGACCGCGGTGGTGACAATGACGCGATCCGAGTAGAGCTGCCGGATCCGCACCGTGTATCCGCGGTAGTGAAACCGGTTGCGCAGGAACCCCAGCCCGCGCTCTTCGAGTGCTTCCTCGGCTGCGGACCAATCGGCCACTGGCTCCAGCGGCCGGCCCAGACGGTCGAACGGAATCAGGTCGGGCGCCTGAGACTCGAGGTCGATCCATCCGACGACTTCTCCGTCCTCACGACGGTGTGGGATCCAGTGACTGGGGATGGCGCTCATGGCTTCGCACGCTACCCGGGAGGTTGGCCATTCTTGGTGGTGTGGTGCCTCGGAATGTGCCCGAGGAAGGAAAAGAGCTACCCCTCGTGAGAGGGAGTAGCTCTGACTTCTGTCGAAATTGTGGAGCCTAGGAGATTCGAACTCCTGACATCCGCCTTGCAAAGGCGGCGCTCTACCAACTGAGCTAAGGCCCCGTGCCGGGTCACCGGCCGGTGAATTCTGGTGGGCCTAGGAGGACTTGAACCTCCGACCTCTTCGTTATCAGCGAAGCGCTCTAACCGCCTGAGCTATAGGCCCTTGAACCGAGAATGAAGATTACCCGAACCGCGATACATCTCCAAAACGGCTGGTCACAGCGCTAGTCAAGATCCGCGAGCGTCACCTCGACACCACCGACCATGTCCGCGCACACGTTGTAGATGTAGGCCGAGATGGTGGCGAGGGCTGTGAGAAGAATCGCAGCGACGACACCGAAGAGCGCACTGAACATGAATACCTGGCCGCCGCTGATCAAGTCCTGACCGCTGGTGCTGCCGTCCGCACTGACGAGCGTGCCGAAGGAACTGTTGATCTGATCCCAGATGCCCATGCCGCCCAGCACGCCGTAGAGGATGGCGACGGCGATCATCCAGATGAAGAACCCCGCGACCGAGAGGACCCCGGTCACCTTGAACACCGACCACGGGTCGACGCGGCGGATCTGAACCGCGGCGCGCAGCGGCGTGCCGACGGCCCGGGCAGGGATCGTCTGACTCGCGGCGCGGGCGATGGCCTGTTCCTTCGCCTGCTCGGTGTGATGAATGGAGTCCAGATCGGGCAGCTCGTCCTTCGGTGCGAGATCCTCGCGCGGAATGTTCCGCGTCTCCGACTCGACGAAGGGGGCGGGCTTGGCCGCTCCCGCAGCAGCCGGAGCGGCCGGGGCCTGCGGCTTGGCACCCGGCTGGTTCGCACCCGGCTGGGCGCCGGCCGGCGGTCCCGCAGGACCGGGCTTTCCGGGCTGAGGCGTCGGCCCCTGCTGAGCCTTGACCGCCGGCATCGGACCGGAGGGCGGACTCGACGGGACCGGTGGCTTCGACTCCGTCCGCGGGGAAGCACCCGAGACAACGCCGCGCGGGGGCGGACCGCCGGGACGGTCGTCGCCGACCGTCCCGGCGGCCTTGGCCATCTCCCCCGCGGTCAGCCCGGTCGCGGCGGAGGTCTCCGCACGCTTCCACGGCGGGGGCACGACCCCGCGTTCGACGTTCTTGTCGTCCGGCTGATTCGGTGTGCTCACAGGCGATTCCTCACTGAACGGGTACTACCCCAAACCCTAACCGCTGAGATGGGCTAGTTGTCGTCTGCCGCGCCCTCGTCCTCATCGGGCTCGTCCGCATTGCGCGCGATCGCGATGAGGTTGTCGCCCTCGGACAGATTCATCAGGCGCACGCCCTTGGTCTGCCTGCCGGCCTTTCGGACCTGCTTGGCCTTGGTCCGGATCACGCCTCCGCTGGAGGTGATCGCGTAGATCTCGCTGTCGAGATCGACGACGAGAGCACCCACCAGGTCGCCGCGCTTGGGATCGTGCTGGATCGTCAGCACGCCCTTGCCGCCGCGGCCCTGCGCCGAATACTCCTCGATGTCGGTCCGCTTGGCGTAGCCGCCCGACGTCGCGACCAGCAGGAAGGTGTCGGGCCGGACGACGGTGAGGCTGAGCAGCTCATCGTCGGCATTGAACCGCATACCCTGCACGCCCGAGGTCTGACGTCCCATCGGCCGCAGCGTCTCGTCGTCCGCGGTGAAGCGGATCGACTGACCCTTCTTCGACACCAGCAGCAGGTCGTCGTCGGCGCTGCACAGCCGCGCGCCGACCAGCTCGTCGTCGCCCCGTAGATTGATCGCCGCGATGCCGCCGGAGCGGTTGGAATCGAAGGCGTCCAGCCGCGACTTCTTGACCAGTCCGTTGCGGGTGGCGAGCACCAGGTACGGCGCGTCGTCGTAGCCGGAGATCCGGATCACCTGCGCGATCCGCTCCTCCGGCTGGAAGGCCAGCAGGTTCGCGACGTGCTGGCCGCGGGCGGTGCGGTTGGCCTCCGGCAGTTCGTAGGCCTTGGCGCGGTAGACGCGACCCTTGGTGGTGAAGAACAGCAGCCAGTCGTGGGTGCTCGAGACGAAGAAGTGGGCGACGATGTCGTCCTGCTTCAATCCGGCGCCCTGGACTCCCTTGCCTCCGCGCTTCTGGCTGCGGTAGAGATCGGTCTTGGTGCGCTTGGCGTACCCGGTCTCGGTGATCGTGACGACGACGTCCTCGCGGGCGATCAGGTCCTCGTCGGTCACATCGCCCTCGGCCGGAATGATCCGGGTGCGGCGATCGTCGCCGTACTTGTCGACGACCTCCTTGAGTTCGTCCCTGACGATGGCGCGCTGGCGTTCCGGGCGGGCCAGGATGTCCTTCAGGTCGGCGATCTCGCGCTCGATCTCGGCGAGTTCGTCGATGATCTTCTGCCGCTCGAGAGCCGAGAGTCGACGCAGCTGCATGGCCAGAATCGCATCGGCCTGGATCTCGTCGATGTCGAGCAGATCCATCAGGCCGGTCCGTGCCGCCTCGGTGTTGGCCGACGCGCGGATGAGGGCGATGACCTCGTCGAGCGCGTCGAGCGCCTTCACCAGGCCGCGCAGGATGTGTGCGCGCTCCTCGGCCTTGCGCAGCCGGTACCGGGTGCGCCGGATGATGACGTCGATCTGATGCGCCACGTAGAGGCGGATCATCTGGTCGAGCCGCAGGGTGCGCGGCACACCGTCGACGATCGACAGCATGTTGGCGCCGAAGTTGGTCTGCAGCTGGCTGTGCTTGTACAGGTTGTTGAGCACCACGCGAGCCACGCCGTCACGTCGCAGGGTGATGACGATGCGCAGGCCGGCACGATCGGACGACTGATCCTCGATCTTGCTGATGCCCTTGAGCTTGCCGTCGTTGACCTGCTCGGCGATCGAACTGATCAGATTGTCCGGGTTCACCTGGTACGGGAGCTCGGTGACGACCAGCTGAGTGGTGCCCTTGACCTCCTCGATGTCGACCACCGAGCGCATCCGAATGCTGCCGCGGCCGGTCATGTAGGCATCGCGGATGCCCTGGCTGCCGACGATCAGTCCGGCGGTCGGGAAGTCCGGCCCCTTGACGGCCTCCATGCAGGCGGCGAGCGTCGCCTCCTCGTCGGCCTCCGGGTTCTCCAACGCCCAGAACACGGCGTCCGCGACCTCGCGCAGATTGTGCGGCGGGATGTTGGTCGCCATACCGACCGCGATGCCGCCGGAACCGTTGATCAGCAGATTCGGGACGCGCGACGGCAGCACCGTCGGCTCCTGCGTCTTGCCGTCGTAGTTCGGGATGAAGTCGACGGTCTCCTCGGTGATGTCGCGCAGCATCTCCATGGCCAGCGGAGTGAGTCGGGCCTCGGTGTATCGCATGGCGGCGGCGCCGTCGTTGCCTCGCGAACCGAAGTTGCCCTGACCATCGATGAGCGGGTACCGCATCGACCACGGCTGCGCCAGACGCACCAGCGCGTCGTAGATCGAGCTGTCGCCGTGCGGATGGTAGTTACCCATCGTCTCCGACACCGGGCGGGCCGACTTCACGTAGCCGCGGTCGGGACGGAAACCGGCGTCGAATGATGCGTACAGAAGCCGGCGGTGCACCGGCTTGAGGCCGTCGCGGACCTCCGGCAGGGCGCGTCCGACGATCACGCTCATGGCGTAGTCGATGTAGCTGTTCTGCATCTCCTGCCCGAGATCGACGGGCTCGATGCGGTCCCCGCCGTTGTTCTCTGGCAGATCAGTTTCGTCGCTCATGAATCACTTTCCTGCGGCCAACGCCGCGTGCTGGCATCGGGTGCGGTCCCCGGCACTGCCGGGATCCGCGGAGTCGAAGTCGGTGGACGGATCAGACGTCGAGGAAGCGAACGTCCTTGGCGTTGCGCGCGATGAAGGTGCGGCGTGCCACCACGTCCTCGCCCATGAGGATCGAGAACAGTTCGTCGGCGGCAGCGGCGTCGTCGAGGGTGACCTGCTTGAGGACGCGGACCTCCGGATCCATCGTGGTCTCCCACAGCTCGCTGGCGTTCATCTCGCCCAGACCCTTGTAACGCTGGATGCCGTCGTCCGGGTTGATCTTCTTGCCCGCGGCGCGGCCGGCCTCGAGCAGCGCGTCGCGCTCGCGGTCGTTGTACGCGAACTCCGGCTCGGCGCCCTTCTGCCACTTGAGCTTGTACAGCGGGGGCATCGCGAGGAAGACGTGTCCCTGTTCGATCAACGGCCGCATGAAGCGGAACAGCAGCGTGAGCAGCAGCGTCGCGATGTGCTGACCGTCGACGTCGGCGTCGGCCATCAGCACGATCTTGTGATAGCGCAGCTTGCTGATGTCGAACTCATCGTGGATGCCGGTGCCGAAGGCGGTGATGATCGACTGGACTTCGGCGTTCTTGAGAACGCGGTCGATGCGGGCCTTCTCGACGTTGATGATCTTGCCTCGCAGCGGCAGGATCGCCTGGTACATCGAGTCGCGGCCCGACTTGGCGGAACCGCCCGCGGAGTCGCCCTCCACGATGTAGACCTCGCACTTGCTGGGGTCGTTGCTGCGGCAGTCGGCGAGCTTGCCGGGCAGGCCGCCGATGTCGGTCGCGGTCTTGCGGCGGACGAGCTCACGTGCGCGACGCGCCGCGAGTCGGGCCTGCTGCGAATCCGCGGCCTTGCGGATGATGGTCTTGGCCTCGGCCGGGTTCGCGTCGAACCACATCGCCAGGTGCTCGTTGCACGTCTTCTGGACGAAGCTCTTGACCTCGGTGTTACCGAGCTTGGTCTTGGTCTGGCCCTCGAACTGCGGGTCGGCCACCTTGACGGAGATGACGGCGGCCAGACCCTCTCGGATGTCGTCGCCGGAGAGCTTGCCGTCCTTCTCCTTGATGAGCTTCTTGTCGATCGCATACCGATTGACCGTGCTGGTCAGCGCCGCGCGGAAGCCCTCTTCGTGAGTACCGCCCTCAGCGGTGTTGATGGTGTTGGCGAAGGTGTGGACCGATTCCGCGTATCCCTCGTTCCACTGCATCGCGATCTCGACCTCGTGGCCCTCACCCTTGGCGGTGAAGCCGACGACGGTCTTGTGGATCGGGGCCTTGGTGCGGCTGTTGAGGTGCTTGATGTAGTCGATGAGGCCGTCCGGGTAGTGGTACGTCCGCGTCTTGACCTTGGCGATGGCAGTAGCCTTCTGCTCTTCGGTCTTGATGCTGGCGTCGCCGTCCTCCGACTCCTCCACCTCTGCCTCGAGCACGGCCTCGTGGACCCGCTCGTCGGTCAGGGTGATGGTGAGGCCCTTGTTCAGGAAGGCCATCTCCTGGAGCCGCCGGGCGATCGTCTCGATGTTGTACTCGGTGGTCTCGAAGATCTTCCCGTCGGCCCAGAAGGAGACGCTGGTCCCGGTGCCGGACGCGGCCTCGCCCTCGACGAGCGGACCCGGCTCGGCGTTGGTGTACGTCTGCCGCCACACCGAACCGTTGCGCTTGATCTCCAGCTCGACCTTCGTGGACAGCGCATTGACCACCGAGATGCCGACGCCGTGCAGACCGCCCGACACCGCGTATGAATCGGAATCGAACTTACCGCCGGCGTGCAGCTGGGTCATGATGACCTCCACCGCGGGCACACCCGTCGCATGCATGCCGACGGGCATGCCACGACCGTCGTCCACGACGCGGATGCCGCCGTCGGCCAGCAGGGTCACGTCGACGCGGGTGGCGTAGCCGGCCATCGCCTCGTCGACCGAGTTGTCGACGACTTCCCAGATCAGGTGGTGCAGACCGCGCTCACCGGTGGAACCGATGTACATGCCGGGACGCTTGCGGACAGCTTCCAGACCCTCGAGGATGCTGATCGAGTCGGCACCGTATTCGCTCGGCTTTGACTTGCCTGACTTCTTAGGTGCGTTGCCGCTGGTGTCTGCCACTCCGGTCAGCTCCCATTCGTGTTGGGGACAGTTACCGACCAGTGTACTTGGTAATCAACCCAGAGCCGCGTTTACCACGCCCCAGTAGCGACGGAGACCGACGAACTTGGTTCAAGCCGGGACCGATCATGGGTCGATCCGGTTTAAAGCCTCTCGTGTCGAAATCGGGCGATCGTTGCGCGGCTCAGCCGTACGTGTCGCGCGGACCGCGTCCGGAGATGTGCCGCGGCCCCTTCCGCCAGGACGGCGCCTGGGGGCCGGTGATCCGCAGACTCGTCACCATTCCGTGGCCGATCACCTTCGCGATCTTCGCGATGATCTGACCCTGCATGTACCGCAGCTGTGTGGCCCACGCCGTCGACTCGGCCCTGACGTGCAGGACGGTTCCCTCGAGCCTCGTCGGGTCGGCGTGGGAGGCGATGTCGTCGCCGACGATCGACGGCCACATGCCGAACAGCGCGCCCTCGGAGATGCGGGACTCCCAGCCGTGCTGCTTGGCGACCCTGCCGACCATGCTTCCCAGCGGTTGCGGGTCGCGAGGGTCCGGACCTGCTCCTGACCAGCGCCGACGCGATCGATCACTGGTCCGGCGCCTGCTTCTGATGGGTGCTGACCGTCCCATGCCGACGGGTTTGCCCTGAGCGCGGGCCAGCGCCCGGGCCTCTTCCAGAGCAGCCCTCGCGAGGTCGTACCCCGACAGCCCCTCCGGCTGCACAGTGGGTTTCTCGTCAGTCATAATCACTCCCCTCGTCCGGAGCGGTATCCGCGCCGGACGCCCCGGCCGAGGTCGGTCCCCCTTCGGGCGCGTCGTCGGCGGTCACCACCGAGTGCCTGCGACCATCATCGTCGGTGACTCCGACACAGATCCGGCGTCCGCCGATCGATTCGGGGATGTCGTCGGCGACGGCGGCGGTGATCAGCAGCTGATCGGCGCCGGAGGTGAACTCGGCCAGCAGTCTGCGCCGGGTGACGTCGAGTTCGGCGAAGACGTCGTCGAGCATGATGATCGGTTCGACGCCGTCGGCCCGCAGCAGTTCGACACTGCCGAGCCGCAGCGACAGCGCGAACGACCAGCTCTCGCCGTGGCTGGCGAAACCCTTCGCGGGTTCGTCGCCGAGACCGAGCAGGAGGTCGTCGCGGTGCGGTCCCACCAGGCACATCCCCCGCTCGATCTCCTTGCTGCGCAGTTCGGCGAGACGCTCGGCGAGGATGTCGCGGATCGCGGGCACCGCGTCGTCACCGCCTGGGCTGGCGTCGACGGCGGCGCCGGCGGCGGACCGGTACGAGATGTGCGCGGGCCTCGAGTGCGGGGCGATCGACGAGTAGGCCTCGGTGACGAACGGGGCGAGCTGCCGCACCACCGCGATGCGGGAGGCGGTGACCTGCGCACCCGTCTCGGCGAGTTGGGCGTCCCACACGTCCAGGGTGCCGAGCACCGAATCGGCCTGTGACCCGCCCCGGCGCATCGCCGCACTCGCAGTCTTGAGCAGCGCGGATCGCTGTCGGAGAACCCGGTCGTAGTCGGCCTTCGCGCCCGCCGCGAGCGGTCGCAGCTGCGCCACCAGTTCGTCGATGAAGCGGCGACGCTCCCCCGGTTCGCCGCGCACGAGTGCGAGGTCCTCGGGTGCGAACAGCACCGCACGCAGGATTCCGAGCACTTCGCGGGTGCGCCGAACCGGTCGCGTGTTGATCGTCGCCTTGTTGGCGCCCTGGGCCGGGATCGTCAGCTCGACGGTGAGTTCGCGGCCGTCGTTCTCCACCGTTGCTGTCACCCGAGCCGCCTCGGCGTCGGTCCGCACCAGCGGAGCGTCGGACGAGACCCGATGCGAGCGCAGGGTCGCGACATAGAACAGCGATTCGAGGAGATTGGTCTTGCCGAAACCGTTGCGACCGACGAAGACCGTGGTCCCGGGCGACAACGCGAACTGCGCGTGCGGCCAGGACCGGAAGTCGCGCAGAGTCAGCTCGCGAACGAACAACGAACCGCTACCTCGCCGTCACGAGTTCGGCGTTGCGGTCTCGCCGGAGCTCTGACCACCGGTCTCGTCGATGCTCTGACCACCGGTCTCGTCGGAGCTCTGACCAGCGGTCTCGCCGATGCTCTGACCAGCGGTGTCGATCATCGCGTGGCCGCCGAACTGGTTCCGCAGAGCCGAGACGGCCTTCAGCGCCGGCGACTCGTCCTGCCGCGAGGCGAATCGGGCGAAGAGTGCCGCCGAGATCACGTTCGCGGGCACCGCATGCCTGATCGCCTCCTCCACCGTCCAGCGACCTTCGCCGGAATCAGTGGTGTAATCCGAGATCCCGGCGAGGCCGGGATCGGCGTCCAGCGCCCGGACCAGCAGTTCCAGCAGCCACGACCGCACCACCGTACCCTGGGTCCAGGCCCGGAGCGTGCCCGCCACATCTTCGATCAGCGGCTCGGCATCGAGCAGTTCGTACCCCTCGGCGTAGGCGTGCATCAGCCCGTACTCGACGCCGTTGTGCACCATTTTCGCGTAGTGACCGGCGCCGACGGGGCCGGCGTGCACGAAGCCGTCTTCACGCTCTCCATCCGGACGGAGAGCGTCGAAGATCGGCATCACCGTCTCGACGTCGGCCTTTGAGCCGCCGACCATGAGACCGTAGCCGTTCTCGAGACCCCACACGCCACCCGAGACTCCGCAGTCGAGGTACCCGATACCACGCTCGGCGAGCAGATCCGCGTGGGGCCGATCGTCGGAGTAGTGCGAGTTGCCGCCGTCGATGACGATGTCGCCCGGAGCGAGAAGATCGGCGAGAGCGGCGACGTTCTGCCTGGTGATGTCCCCGGCGGGAACCATCAGCCACACCGCGCGCGGAGTCGACAACGCGCCGACCATCGCCTCGAGGCTCTCCGCGTCCGACACCTCGGGCCGCGGGTCGTAGCCGACTACCTCGTGTCCGGCGGCCCTCAGTCGGGTGCGCATGTTGGCGCCCATCTTGCCGAGTCCTACGAGTCCGAGTTGCATGGCGTCCTCTCCGGGAAGGAATTCAGGTCGGCTGCAGAGGCTCAGCCCGGGAGACGGACCGGCATCAGCAGATAGCTGAATTCGCTCGCCGACGCGGCGTAAGCACCCGACTCGTCGGCGGCCGGCTCGTCACCGGAAGACGGCCGCAGCACCGCCGGGCGGATCGCCGCACGACGCTGGCCCGAGCCGTCCGGTTCCGGGTTGGTGAACCCGAACTCCACCGTGTCGGTGCCGATCGCCGCCAGTCCGTCGAGCAGATAGTGGGGGTTGAACGCGATGATGATCGGTTCGCCGTAGAACTGGACAGGCAGCTCTTCCTCGGCCTTTCCGGCTTCGTCGCCGCCCGCGGTGAGCAGCACCGAGTCGCTGGAGAAGTCGAGCCGCACCTGGGCGCCGCGTTCGGCCACCAGTGAGACGCGCTTGATGGATTCGATCAGCGGGGCGCTCTCGACCACCGCGATCGAGGTGTGGTTGGCCGGAAACAGCTGGCGGAACTTCGGGAACTCCGCGTCCAGGAGCCGGGTGGTGGTCTTCTTCGCGTTGTTGGTGATGCCGAGCATCCCCTCGGAGCCGATCGCGTTCACGGCGCCGAACGCGAGTTCGACGTTGCCGGTGGCGTCGGCACCGGCCGACTTCGCGGCTTCGGAGAGGGTCTTGGCGGGAACGAGCGCCGCACCGGCCGCACTCGCATCCGCCGGGTTCCACTGCAGCTCGCGGACCGCGAGCCGGAAGCGGTCGGTGGCCGCGAGAACCACTTTGTCGCCGTCGATCTCGACGCGAACACCGGTCAGCATCGGCAGGGTGTCGTCCTTGCCCGCGGCCACGGCCACCTGCGAGACCGCTTCGGAGAACAGCTCTGCAGGAACCGATCCGGTGTTCTGCGGCACTTCGGGCAGCTCGGGGTAGTCCTCGACCGGCATCGTCGGCAGCGAGAACTTGGCGCTGCCGCAGCTGATCGCGACGCGGCTGCCGTCGATCGTGACGTCGACCGGCTTGTTGGGCAGCGCCTTGGTGATGTCGGCGAGCAGCCGGCCCGAGACCAGGGCTTTTCCTCCTTCGGCGACTTCGGCCGAGATGGTCTGGGTGGCCGAGACCTCGTAGTCGAAACCGGCTACCTGGAGTCCGTGCTCGTCCGCGGTCAGGACGACGCAGCCGAGAACAGGGACGGGCGGCCGGGAAGGCAGGCTCCGGGCCACCCACGCGACAGCATCGGCGAACTCGTCACGCACGACACGAAACTTCATCGGTGGTGTAACCCCTTCTCGACATGCCGGGTCTGGCGCAGGGTGCAGCAGGGCCCGGCGGTGGTTGGTCGCAGAACCCCACTGTAGAGCGCTTCGGCCTCGGATGCGGAACCGGATCGATAACTCGGTCGCGACTTCGGAGCGTCCGGCGAAGCGGACGCGGTCGCGCGGTCGCCGCAGGCTGTGTATGCACACAGCTTCTTTTAAAAGATCTTCTTCAAAGAAGAAATCTTCTTAGTAATAGGCGGTGTGAGTTCTGTGGGTAACAGCTCGTCTGTGCTGGTCACGGCCTCCGACGAGGTGTGGACTCCCGGTGGACGACGGCGGTGGATGAATCGGGGCGGTTGTGGACGGATCGAACTGTTCAACCGACACGCACCTGTTGTCCACAGAAATCGCCCCTGTTGTCACCAGATCATCCACACGTGCGACGCACGCGCGTCCTGGGCATTTCCATGGGGTCCCCCTCGCGGAGGAAACGTGAAAAAAGTCGGCGGCGGACTCGTCAGAGTCTGCCGCCGACGTCGAGAGTGCGCGCCAGTGTGCCGATCAGCGGTTCGCGCGCTGCTTGATGCGCGCGGTCAACTCCTGCACTTGGTCGTAGATGTTGCGGTTCTCATGCATCTCCTTGCGGATCTTCTTGTCCGCATGCATCACCGTGGTGTGGTCGCGATCGAAGGTCTCACCGATCTTCGGCAACGACAGATCCGTCAGCTCACGGCACAGATACATCGAGATCTGCCGCGGCAGCGTCAGTGCACGGACCTTGCTCGGACCGCAGAGATCGTCGATCGAGAGATCGTAGAAGTCCGCGGTCACCGCCACGATGCTCGCGGCGCTCACGTCCATCGGACCCGAGTCCGGGATCAGCGCCTTGAGCACCACCTCTGCCAGGGTGATGTCGAGTTCTGTGTTGTTGAGCGAGGCGAACGCGGTCACTCGGATGAGGGCGCCCTCCAGCTCGCGGATGTTGCGCTCGATCTTCGACGCGATCAGTTCGAGGACGTCGTCCGGTGCCGCGAGCTTGTCCATCTGGGCCTTCTTGCGAAGGATCGCGATGCGCGTCTCCAGGTCCGGTGGCTGGACGTCGGTGATGAGGCCCCACTCGAACCGGGTGCGGAGCCGGTCCTCGAGTGTCGCGAGCTGCTTGGGCGGCCGGTCGGAGGAGACGACGATCTGCTTGTTCGCGTTGTGCAGCGTGTTGAACGTATGGAAGAACTCCTCCTGGATGCCTTCCTTGCCCTCCAGGAACTGGATGTCGTCGATCAACAGCATGTCGATGTCGCGGTACCTGCGCTTGAAGGCGACGCGGCGGTCGTCTCGCAGGGAGTTGATGAAGTCGTTGGTGAACTCCTCGGTCGACACGTACTTCACGCGCATGCCGGGGAAGAGTCGTTGCGAGTAGTGGCCCGCGGCGTGCAGCAGGTGGGTCTTGCCCAGGCCGGACTCGCCCCAGATGAACATCGGGTTGTAGGCGCGCGCCGGATTTTCGGCCACGGCCACGGCCGAGGCGTGTGCGAATCGATTCGACGCGCCGATGACGAAGGTGTCGAAGGTGTACTTCGGATGCAGTGAGGTGGTGCCGTTGTCTGGTGCGCTCGTCTCTCGCTGCTCGAAGTAGTTCGACCACTCGCGCGGTTCCACCGGACGCGACGGCGGCGCCGACTGCGGGTAGTTCAGCGCAGCGAGCTGCTCGTCGGACGGGATCGCGGGACTCGCGGGATAGGTCGGTGTCGGGATCGCTGGGCCGGCGGCGTTCGCGGCGTCGTACGGGGAGCTCGGAACGAATGGTTCCGGTGTGACGTTTGTTGCACCTGTGGCGCCTGAGTGTGGATGAGTATCCCCAGCCGCTTCCGCACCATCCACGGGCTGGGGAGAGATCTCCTCCGGCTCGGCGACGCGGACCGCGATGTCGACGCTCTGGCCGAGGTGTCGACTGAGTGTGAGGCGCACCGCGTCGCGCAGATTCCGTTCGATCTGCTCCTGCACGAGCGTGTTGGGGACGGCCAGCAGTGCGAATCCTTCGATCATCGTCAGCGGCTGGACCAGCGACAACCAGGCTCGTTGCTGTCGGGTGAGCGGCTCCACCTCGGCCGGACCGGTGTTGGCCGACAGATCAGCGACGACTGCGTTCCAGATGTCGGAGAATGACTCCCGGTCGCCGGCCAC